>NZ_JACCFE010000002.1:3080000-5480000 GCF_014256275.1 Rhodococcus sp. 4CII | reverse complement strand
TCGCCCCGCACCCCTACCAACACCACCCCGGACCCGAGTCGCTCGGAAGTGAATTCCGCGCTCCCACAGCGTGTCGGAGCGGAACCGACGGCCGAGAGCGTTACCCTCGGCTTGTAACCGGTACCGAACTCCGTGCCCGAACACGCCAGTTCAGGTTCTGGGACCCCTGCACCACCAGACATGGCTCACCCCATCTCGAACATTGAGTAGGGAAACGGAGCACTTGCAGACAGACCCGACCTCGGACACATGACACTGTCTGCTACGGCAGCGCTTCCCGACATCGGCTGTGTGTTCAACCTCGGTTCGAGACTACTCCCGCCTGTGATGTGTCACAAGGAAATAACAGATACTCGAGCCCTCATTTGCCCAGGTGAGCGATTACAAACCGTTATGCACGGATGCACGCCCGGAAACAGCCGCGACGACACGTTCTGCGACCACGCGCAGTTTCACGTTTTCGCGCTGAGAGCGCGCGACGAGAACGTCGAAAGCAGTCTCGGCGTCGAGACCGCGCAGCGCCATCACGATTCCCTTCGCCTGGTCGATGACCGCACGCGACTGCAGCGCGATCCGAAGCTGCTCGATCAGATGCCGGGCTTCGCCGTACCGCCGCGCATTGCGCACCGCGACGGCGGCCGCCTCGACGTACAGCTCGAGTACGGACTCGTCCATCCGGTGGAAGGCGTGAGGCAGCACGCCGTACATGTTCAGAGCGCCGGGCCGCTCCGTGCCGGGCAGTAACGAAACCGACAGATAACTGTGCACACCGGCCTGTGCGGAATTCGCGGCGTACGCAGGCCACCTCTCAAGCGCGCCCGCCCGGTCGGCCCGCACGGTGTCGCCGGAGCGTGCGGCGTCGAGCGCAGGACCCTCGCCGAGGCGGTGTTGCAGCTCCTGCAGTCGTGCCGCCTCGTCCGATGTCGCCGCCGCCGTCACGGGACCCGTCGATCGGAGAACGGTGACCCCGGCCATCGCAGCGCCTGGGAACGCCTGGACCACCTGAAGGCACAGCGTGTGCAGCGCGTCGTCGGCCTCGTCCTCGGTCTCGAGCAGCGCGAGCACCGATTCGAGCGACGCCGAGACCGCGTCGAAGCTCGCGGTGTCGGCGTCACTCGTCAACGTGTGCAGGTGAATCTCGTCAGGCATCCCGCTCGTCTCCCGTGACCACCATGCCCCTGCCCAGGGCCGGAGGAACGCTGGTCGTCCCGCCAACATTACTCGGGCAAACGTACTGATCGGACTGGTTTGATCGGCCCTGTTCTGCGGTATTCCACCTGCGGTGTCGCCGGATCGCTACCCTGATTTCTCAGCAGCGCGAGCCGACCCCACCGCCCGCGTAAGCCCGGAACGCCCGACCCGGAGGTCTCATGGCCATCGCCAAGACAATCGAACCCGACCAGGATCACAGACATCCCGTCGTCGAACTGCGCGTGCGAGCAACGCCTGATCAGCTGTCCGTACTGCGCGCCCTGGCAGCTACCGTTGCCATCCACGAAGATTTCGACCTCGACTCCATCGCCGACATCAAACTGGCCATGGACGAGATCTGTACCCAGCTGATCGTCCGGGCGACACCGGACGCAGTCCTGGTGTGCCGCCTGCAATATCTGGACGGCACCCTGCGAGTGGACGTGTCGAGCACCACCAGGTCGGTCGACTCTCTCGGCGAGCGTTCGTTCGCCTGGCACGTGCTCAACGCCCTGACCGATTCGGTCGATCTGAGACAGGAACGCGATCCCGTCACCGCGGGGTTCGTCACCACCATGGAATTCACCAAGGTGAAGAACGGCCTGACTCTGTGACGTCCCATACTCACGGTGGGGGGCACACGGCCCGTTGGCCGGACGAGTATCAGGACGTCACAGCACTGTTCGAACAGATGGCAGCCCTCGACGAGGACGACCCCCGGCGCAGCAGACTGCGCGACGCCGTCGTGACTCGCTGCCTCCCACTCGCCGAGCACATCGCACGACGTTTCGACGGCCGCGGTGAGGCGCACGACGATCTGGTCCAGGTCGCGCGTCTGGGCCTGGTCAACTCGGTGGATCGCTTCGACGTCGAGCGTGGATCCGACTTCGTGTCGTTCGCCGTCCCGACCATCATGGGTGAGGTCCGGCGGCACTTCCGCGACACCGGGTGGGCGGTCCGGGTGCCGCGCCGCATGAAGGAACTGCACCTCGCACTCAGCCAGGCCGTCGCGGAACTGTCCCAGAGCCTCGGCCACGCCCCCACCGTCAGCGAACTCGCCGAGCATCTCGACCTCGAACAGGAGGAGGTGGCGCAGGGTCTCCTCGCCGGCAACGCCTATCAGACCGTGTCCGTCGACAACACGTCCTCGGACCGCGCCGGCGAGCTGTCCATGGTGGAGACGCTCGGCGACTACGACGCCGCGATGGACGACGTCGAGAACCACGAGACTCTGCGCCCGCTGCTTCAATCACTGCCCGAACGTGAGCGGACCGTTCTCATGCTCCGCTTCTTCGGCAACATGACCCAGACTCAGATCGCCGACCGGGTCGGTATCTCGCAGATGCACGTCTCGCGCCTGCTGGCGAAGACATTGGCATCGTTGCGAGACCAACTCGGCGATCAGTGAGTCAGATCGTTGCCGTGTCGATCACGAATCGGTACCGCACGTCGCTGGCGACGACCCGGTCGTAGGCTTCGTCGATCTCGCCCGCGGAGATCACCTCGATCTCGGCCCCGATGGCGTGCTGGGCGCAGAAGTTCAGCATCTCCTGGGTCTGCGCGATGCCGCCCACCATCGAACCGGCCAGGCTGCGCCGGTTGGCCGCGAGGCTGAACGCGCGCACCTCGATCGGCTTCTCGGGTAGACCCAGTTCGACGAGGGTGCCGTTGATCGCGAGCATCGACAGGTACGCGTCGATGTCGAGGTTCACCGAGACGGTGTTGACGATGAGGTCGAAGTGTCCACGCAACTGCGTGAACGTGGCCGGATCAGAGGTGGCGTAGTAGTGGTCGGCGCCGAACTTCAGCCCGTCGTCCTTCTTGCCGAGGGACTGGCTGAGCACGGTGACCTCGGCGCCCATCGAATGCGCGATCTTCACACCGACGTGTCCGAGTCCGCCCATTCCGATGATGGCGACCCTCTTCCCCGGCCCTGCTCCCCAGTGCGCGAGGGGTGAGTAGAGCGTGATCCCCGCGCAGAGCAGCGGCGCCGCGACGTCCAGTTCGAGGCTGTCGGGGATGGACAGGACGAATCGTTCCGTCACGACGATGTGCGTCGAATAGCCGCCCTGCGTCCGCTCGCCGTCACGCCCCTCGGCGTTGTACGTTCCGGTGGCCCGGTGGACGCAGTACTGTTCCTCGTCCGCCGTGCAGGCGTCGCACTCCCCGCAGGAGTCGACGAAGCAACCGACGCCGACGCGGTCGCCGACCCGGTGTTTCGTGACGTCGGCTCCGACCGCCGCCACGACACCCGCGATCTCGTGTCCGGGCACGACCGGATACCGGGTGCCGCCCCACTCGTTCCGTGCGGTGTGAATGTCGGAGTGACAGATGCCGGCGAACTTGATCTCGATGAGCACGTCGAGCGGTCCGAGCTCGCGGCGATCGATGGTGGTCTTCTCGAAGGAGCCTTCGGCGGACGTAACTGCGTATGCGGCTGCGGTAACCATGCTTACATGCCTACATGTCTGCAGCGCCGAACGCACGTTCGGGGCCACCCTTCAGGCGGTGACCCCGAACACGCCGGACGAATCAGTCCTCGGAATCTTCCTTCTCCGCCCGCCTGCGCAGACGCTTCGCGGCCGCCACCAGGTTGCGCAGTGAGGGCTCGAGCTGCCAGTAGTGCCGGGTCTTCAGGCCACCGTCCGGGTTCGCCCACAACCGCTCGAGCGACACCGACTCGCCGGCCTCGGTGAGCAGTTCGTCCAACTCGTCGATGTCCGGAATCCGGGCAGACCGGCTTTCGTACACACCCGGCCCGACGCCGTGCGTCAGCGCCCGCTCCTTGATCGCATCGAGCACCCACGTGATGGAGCGCGTCGCCACGATCGCAGTGACGTCCGCGTCGAGCCGTTCTATGGCGTCGACCACCGACGCCCGGCTCGTGTACGTGAGATGGGTGTGGATCTGAGTCTCCGGCTTCGCCCCACCCGTCGCGAGACGGAACGCGTCGACCGCCCACTCGAGGTAGGCCTCGCGGCCGTTCTCCCGCAGCGGCAGCAGTTCCCGGATGGCCGGCTCGTCGACCTGGATGATCGCGATGCCCGCCGCCTCCAGATCGGCGATCTCGTCGCGAATCACCAACGCCAATTGGTCGGCCGTCTCGTACAGCGGCTGATCCTGCCGGACGAACGAGCGCGCGATCATCGTCACCGGGCCGGTGAGCATGCCCTTGACCGGCTTGTCCGTCAGCGACTGCGCGTACGCGATCCATTCGACGGTCATCGACTTCGGCCGCGACACGTCCCCGTAGAGGATCGGCGGACGCGTACACCGCGAGCCGTACGCCTGCACCCAGCCGTTGTGGGTGAAGGCGTACCCCTCGAGAAGCTCCGCGAAGTACTGCACCATGTCGTTGCGTTCGTGCTCGCCGTGCACCAAGACGTCGAGACCGATGTCCTCCTGCAACCGGATCGTGCTTTCGATCTCCGCCTGGATACGCTTGTAGTACTCGTCCCACTCGAGGCGTCCCTGACCCAGTTCGTACCGGGCCCGGCGGATCTCGCTCGTCTGCGGGAACGAACCGAGGGTCGTCGCCGGAACCAGCGGCAGGTTCAGGCGCTCCTGCTGGGCAACCCGCCGTTCCTCGTACGGAACCCGGATGCGGTCGTCCGGCTTGATCGCGTTGACCCGGGCCCGCACCGCGTGCTTGAGCTTGAAGTGCACCGACGTGGGACGCTTGCGCCACTTGTCGGACGGCCCCTCGGTGAGCGCCTTGGCCAGCGAGACCACCTCTCCGACCTTCTGCTTCGCGAACGCCAGGCGGTCCGCGACGTCGCCCGGAATGTCGTACTCGGACAACACGTCGTACGGCACGTGCAGCAACGACGTCGACGTCGACACCACCAGATCCGGCACCACGTCCTTCAACGTGTTGAGGTACGTCAGCGTGTTGTACCGGTCGACCCGCCACACGTTCCGGCCGTCGACCACGCCGGCGTAGATCCGCTTGCGCTTGATGCCCGGGATCTTCGCCAGCTCGTCGGCAGTGAGCCGGTGACTGACGAGGTCGAGGCCCAGAGCCTCCACTTTGGTGGAGGCCAGGATCGCGAGAGCCTCCCCGAGGTGCCCGTACGGACCGGTCACCAGGATGCGGGGACGCAGCGGCGCGTGCGACAACTTCTCGTACGTCCGGGCCAGTGCAGCCAGTTCCTCCGGCGTGCGGTCCTCGGTGAACGACGGCTCGTCCAACTGGACGCACGTGGCGCCGGCCTTCGCGAGCTGCTCGAACAACCGCTCGTACTCCGGCAGCAACTTGTCCAGCAGATCGAGGGTCGAGAAGCCGTGCCGCTTCGACGTCGGACCGATCTTCGACAGCAGAAGCAGAGAGACGGGACCCAGCACGACGGGACGCAATTCGATGCCACGCGCCTTCGCCCTCTCGAATTCGTCCAACACCGTCTCGGACCGCAGCGAGAACTCGGTGTTCTCGTCCAGTTCGGGCTGACGGTAGTGGTAGTTGGTGCCGAAGAACCGCACCAACTCGAGCGGCGGGAAGTCCGGCTCACCCCGCGCGAGCGTGAAGTAGAAGTCCAGCGGGTCGAGCTGACTCTCGAGCGGGGTGAACCGCTCGGGCACGGCACCGAACAGCAACGCATTGTCGAGTACGTGGTCGTAGTAGGAGAACGTGTTGCCCGGGACCTGCGTCAGACCGGTCGCGGCGAGCTCACTCCACGTCTCCTCCTGCAGATCCCGGGCGACGGCGACGAGTGCTTCCTTCGTGCTCGTGCCGTGCCAGTAGGACTCGAGGGCACGCTTGAGTTCGCGGTGAGGTCCGATGCGGGGATACCCCAGGATGCTGGATCCGTATGCTGCGGTGCTGGACATGCGGTCGACCTTTCTGGGCTCAGTCCAGTGGCTGCGAATGCCTCTGGGCTCGATGCACCTGTGCGCCTCTCACAACCGCCAGTGGTCGTGAAAGGCGCACAGGCGTAGTCGCCTACCTACCTACTAGCTGGCCTTCTTGCTCGCACGGCCGTTGTCGCCGTACTCGTAGAATCCCGCGCCGGACTTCTTGCCGACCAACCCGGCCTCGACCATGCGAAGCAGCAGCGGCGGCGCCGAATACAGGGGCTCCTTGAACTCTTCGTACATGGAGTCGGCGATGGACTTGACCGTGTCCAGCCCCACCAGGTCGGTCAGCGCGAGCGGACCCATCGGGTGCGCGAGGCCGAGAACCGTTGCCTTGTCGATGTCTTCCTTGGTGGCGAACCCGGACTCCACCATGCGGATCGCGGAGAGCAGGTACGGCACAAGGAGGGCGTTGACGACGAATCCGGAGCGGTCCGCGGAACGGACGACCTGCTTGCCCAGCACGTCGCTCGCGAAGGCCTCCGCCCGCTCGGACACCGACTTGCTCGTCTTCAGCGTGGTCACCAGCTCGACCAGGGGAAGAACCGGCACGGGGTTGAAGAAGTGCATACCGATGACCCGGTCCGGGGACTTGGTGGCGATGCCCAGCTTCATGATCGGAATCGATGACGTGTTGGACGCCAGCACAGCATTCGGATCTGTCACGACCTGATCGAGTTCGGTGAAGATTTCACTCTTCACCTTCTCGTCCTCGACGACGGCCTCCACGACGAACTGCCGGTCCGCAAAATCACCGAGGTCGGAGGTGAACCGCAACCGCCAGGCAGCCTGCTCACGTTCGCGCTCGGTGATCTTGCCGCTGCTCACCCCACGGTCGAGCGAACGCAGGATGCGCGAACGTCCCGCCGCCGCAAGCTCGCGGGTCTGCTCGAACACCAGGACGTCGACGTGCGCGCGAGCGCACACCTCTGCGATTCCGGCACCCATGATCCCGGCGCCGATCACGCCGACGCGCTGAATCTTTTCGCTGGTCACGTCAGCTCCTTTTCGTCTAGTGGAGTCGTCACCCGGGGAGGGGCCCTGGTGCGGGCCCCTCCCCGGGGTCGGGTAGATCAGGTGAAACCGTGATCGGTCGAGCCTTGAAGGACAAGACTCAGTGGAACTGACCCTCTTCGGTGGAGCCCTTCAGAGCAGCCGTCGAGGTGTTGGGGTCGACCGTGGTGGCGATGCTGTCGAAGTAGCCGGCACCGACCTCACGCTGGTGCTTGATGGCGGTGAAGCCACGCTCCTCGGCGGCCTTGAACTCGCGCTCCTGCAGGTCGACGAAGGCAGTCATGCCCTCGCGGGCGTAGCCGTGCGCCAGGTCGAACATGCCGTAGTTGAGCGAGTGGAAGCCGGCGAGGGTGATGAACTGGAACTTGAAGCCCATCGCGCCGAGCTCCTTCTGGAACTTCGCGATGGTCGAGTCGTCCAGGTGCGCCTTCCAGTTGAAGGACGGCGAGCAGTTGTAGGCGAGCAGCTGGTCCGGGAACTCGCTGCGAACGGACTCGGCGAACTTCTTCGCGACCTCGAGGTCCGGCACGCCGGTCTCCATCCAGATGAGGTCGGAGTACGGCGCGTACGCCTTGGCGCGGGCGATGCAGGGCTCGATGCCGTTCTTCACGCCGTAGAAGCCCTCGGCGGTGCGGGTGCCGTCGAGGAACTCACGGTCGCGCTCGTCGACGTCGGACGTGATGAGGGTCGCGGCCTCGGCGTCGGTGCGGGCGATGACCACGGTGGGAACGTCCGCGACGTCGGCCGCGAGGCGAGCCGAGGTCAGGGTGCGGATGTGCTGCTGCGTGGGGATGAGCACCTTGCCACCGAGGTGGCCACACTTCTTCTCCGACGCGAGCTGGTCCTCCCAGTGCGAACCGGCGACACCGGCGGCGATCATGGCCTTTTGCAGCTCGTAGACGTTGAGCGCGCCACCGAAGCCGGCTTCACCGTCGGCGACGATCGGAGCGAGCCAGTTGTCGACGGACGTGTCGCCCTCGACCTTGGCGATCTCGTCGGCGCGCAGCAGCGCGTTGTTGATGCGGCGCACGACCTGCGGCACCGAGTTGGCGGGGTACAGGCTCTGGTCCGGGTAGGTGTGGCCCGAGAGGTTCGCGTCGCCGGCAACCTGCCAACCGGACAGGTAGATGGCCTTCAGGCCGGCGCGGACCTGCTGAACAGCCTGGTTGCCGGTGAGGGCGCCCAGGGAGTTGATGTAGTCCTCGTTGTTGACGAGGTCCCACAGGATCTCCGAACCACGGCGAGCGAGGGTGGCTTCCTCTACGACGGTGCCCTGGAGCTTGGCGACCTGATCGGCCGTGTAGTTACGGGTGACGCCCTTCCAGCGCGGGTTGGTGTCCCAATCCTGCTGGATTTCAGCTGCGGTCTTCGGGGTGCCGGTGGTCGACATCAAGACTCCACTCTCTTCGATCTGCTGGTCCGGTACGGATGTACTGCTTCACATCCTTGCCAGGCCCTTCGTATGTACTCACCGAGAATGACATAAGCAAAAAGTGCCGTCTACCTGTTGCTAATGCCAATCTTGGCTAGCTTTTCACAGCCATTTGCAAAGACTGTTAAGAAAGATCAGCCCTTCGCCTGCCCGACCGGGCAGGAAAAATACTCGCCAGTAGCAAGAAGTCGCAGGTGGTGAACCCAATGCACGCAACTCGTCGTACACAGGTATTTCTTCCCTCCGGGACCCGTCGCCCGTGCCGCGGCACACCACCCGGCGGGATCGGTGTGACTGCAATCACTGGCCGACTCGCCTGCGAACGACCCTCGAAGGCCCGAGCGTGGGGTGAACGTACCGTCCGGCGTCTCCGATGCGCCGAAAGGCACAGCCACCCGCGACACCGCACCCCGACCACGCGAGCGAATCTTGCGAAGGTTCCGTTCGCACATCTGACCTGCGTCGGTACCATTGCCGTATGTCCAAGACCTTCGTCGGCACCCGGTTGCGTCAGCTCCGTACCGAGCGCGGTCTGAGCCAGGCGGCGCTGGCGAAGACGCTGGAGATCTCCGCGAGCTATCTCAATCAGATCGAGCACGACGTCCGGCCGCTGACGGTGCCGGTGCTGCTGCGGATCAGCGAGGTGTTCGGCGTCGACACCACGTTCTTCTCCTCCCAAGACGACACACGCCTGATCGCGGAAATGCGCGAGGTGGCGCTGGACCAGGAGATGGGCATCGACGCGGACGCCCAGGAGATCGCCGAGATGGTGGCGTCGCATCCCGGACTGGCGAAGGCGATGGTCAACATGCACCGCCGCTTCCGCAACACCACCGCCCAGCTGGCGCTCGCGACGGAGGACCGCTACAGCGACGGCAGCGGCAGCGGCGCGATCACGATGCCGCACGAGGAGGTCCGCGACTACTTCTATCAGCGGCAGAACTATCTGCACGACCTGGACACGGCGGCGGAGGAACTGACCGCGCGCATGCGGTTCCACCGGGGCGACGTCGGCGGTGAGATCGCCCGGAGGTTGCAGACCGTGCACGACGTGCAGATCGTCCGCCGCATCGACCTCGGCGAGAATGTCCTGCACCGGTACGACCCGGAGTCTCGGTTGCTGGAGATCTCGCCGCACCTGTCGGGCGGGCAGCAGGTGTTCAAGTTCGCGACCGAACTGGCGTTCCTCGAGTACGGCGACCTGCTCGACAAGTTGGTGGCGGAGGGCGGCTTCACGAGCGACGAGTCGGTGGCGCTGGCCCGGCTCGGGCTGGCCAACTACTTCGCCGCGGCCACCGTCCTCCCCTACGGTCAGTTCCACGACGTGGCTGAGGACTTCCGGTACGACATCGAGCGGTTGTCGGCGTTCTACTCGGTGAGCTACGAGACGATCTGCCACCGTCTCTCGACGCTGCAGCGTCCGAAGCTGCGCGGGGTGCCGTTCATGTTCGTCCGGGTCGACCGAGCGGGCAACATGTCGAAACGGCAGTCCGCCACCGGGTTCCACTTCTCCACCAGCGGCGGCACGTGCCCGCTGTGGAACGTGTACGAGACGTTCGCGTACCCGGGCAAGATCATGAATCAGATCGCGCAGATGCCGGACGGCCGGCGGTACCTGTGGATCGCCCGCACCGTCGAACGCCGCGCCCAGCGTTACGGTCAGCCCGCGAAGATCTTCGCAATCGGGCTCGGTTGCGAGATCCGGCACGCCCACCGTCTCGTCTACGGCGACGGTCTCGATCTCGACGATTCCAACCCCGGGACCCCCATCGGCGCCGGCTGCCGGGTATGCGAGCGCGTCAACTGCCCGCAGCGCGCGTTCCCGCCGCTCGGCAAACAACTCGACATCAGCGAGCACCAGAGTTCGGTCTCCCCGTATCTGATCCGTTAGCGCACACCGGTTCCCGGCCGCGACGGGGCACTGTGCGCGGTTGTTCACACCACCGTAATCGGTGTCACGAACACGTCACCGACAGACATTCGTACGCAACAACGGCCGCTTACTGTTCCCCCCACGAATACACCTCTGTATACGTGGGGCGCATACACCTGTCCCGGGTTTGCGGAGGTCACCAAGTCCTCCGACGGAAAGGCCCGTACATGCGCACCTTCTCCCAGCGCGCCCTCGCCGTACCGACCGTGCTCGCCGCCATCGGGCTCGTGCTGACCGGTTGTGGCAGCAAAGCGTCCGACACGGCCGGCGAGTCAACGGCGGCATCCTGTGTGGACACGTCCGGCGACACGATCAAGGTCGGGTCGCTGAACTCGTTGTCCGGGACGATGGCCATCAGCGAGGTGACCGTCCGCGATTCGATCGCGCTCGCGGTCGACGAGATCAACAACTCGGGCGGCGTGCTCGGCAAGAAGATCCAGGTCGTCGCCGAGGACGGGGCCTCGGAGCCCACCGTGTTCGCCGAGAAGGCGGAGAAGCTGATCAGCAGTGACTGCGTCGCAGCTGTGTTCGGCGGCTGGACGTCGTCGAGCCGGAAGGCGATGCTGCCGGTCTTCGAGGACAACAACTCGCTGCTCTACTACCCCGTGCAGTACGAGGGACTCGAGGATTCGAAGAACACCTTCTATACCGGCGCCACCACCAACCAGCAGATCGTGCCCGCCCTCGACTACCTGAAGGAGAAGGGCGTCAAGTCGCTGTACCTGGTGGGCAGCGACTACGTGTTCCCGCAGACCGCCAACCGCATCATCAAGGCGTACGCGGAGGCCAACGGCATCGAGATCAAGGGCGAGGACTACACGCCGCTCGGTTCCACCGACTTCTCGACCATCGTCAACAAGGTGCGCTCCGCCGACGCGGACGCCGTCTTCAACACCCTGAACGGCGACTCCAACGTCGCGTTCTTCCGTGAGTACGCGAACGTCGGCCTGAAGCCCGCCGACATGCCCGTCGTGTCCGTGTCGATCGCCGAGGAAGAGGTCGGTGGCATCGGCGTCCAGAACATCGAGGGTCAGCTGACGGCCTGGAACTACTACCAGACCGTCGACACGCCGGAGAACAAGAAGTTCGTCGACGCGTACAAGGCCCGGTACGGCGCGAACAAGCCGACGTCCGACCCGATGGAAGCCGCGTACACGTCGGTGTACCTGTGGAAGAACACCGTCGAGAAGGCGAAGTCGTTTGCCACCGAGGACGTCCAGGACAACGCGGACGGCGTCACGTTCGCCGCACCGGAGGGCCTGGTCACCATCGACGGGTCCAACCACCACATCACCAAGACCGCGCGCATCGGTGAGATCCGGGGCGACGGCCTGATCTACACGGTCTGGGATTCGGGCACCCCGATCCAGCCGGACCCGTACCTGAAGTCCTACCCGTGGGCCGAAGCGCTGGGGAGCTAGAACACCGTCCGACGGGCACGAGGGAAGAGAGAGGACATACATCGATGGATGTAGTGATCGGACAGCTGTTCACCGGGTTGAGTATCGGGTCGATCCTGTTGCTCGCGGCGCTGGGGCTGTCGTTGACGTTCGGTCAGATGGGCGTCATCAACATGGCGCACGGCGAGTTCATCATGGCCGGCTCGTACACGGCATATGTTGTGCAGCAGGTGATTTCGAGCGCCACGGGTTCTCTGTTCATCTCTCTGCTCGTCGGCTTCGTGATCGGCGGCGCGATGGGTGTCCTGCTCGAGGTCACCCTCGTCAAGCGGATGTACCACCGGCCGTTGGACACACTGTTGGTGACGTTCGGCGTGGGGCTGATCCTGCAGCAGCTGGCACGGGACGTCTTCGGGGCCCCGGCGGTCAACGTCGCCGCGCCGGAATGGCTCTCGGGTGGCGTGGAGATCCTGGGCGCCGTGGTCCCGAAGACACGCCTGTTCATTCTCGTGCTCGCGGTGATGGCGGTCGTCGCGCTGAGCCTGGCGATGCAGAAGTCGCCGATGGGACGCCGCATCCGCGCCGTCGTGCAGAACCGCGACCTCGCGGAGACCAGCGGGATATCGAGTCGCCGAACCGATGTGACGACGTTCTTCATCGGTTCCGGTCTGGCTGGTGTCGCGGGTGTGGCGCTCACCCTGATCGGCTCGACGAGCCCGACCATCGGGCAGAGTTACCTCATCGACGCGTTCCTGGTGGTCGTGGTCGGTGGCCTGGGCCAGATGAAGGGCGCGGTGATCGCCGCGTTCGCCCTCGGCATCCTCAATTCGTTCGTCGAGTACTCGACCACGGCATCGATCGCCAAGGTCATCGTGTTCGTGGTCATCGTGGTGTTCCTCCAGGTTCGGCCGCAGGGCCTGTTCGCCGTCAAGACGAGGAGTCTCGTATGAGCATCCCGACGAGTGGCCGCTACCGCGCGTGGGCAGGATTCGCGCTGGCCGCACTGCTTCTGTTCGTCGTCGCCCCCGCGGTCCTCAGCGACTTCCGGCTGAGTCTGCTCGGCAAGTTCCTGTGCTTCGCGATCGTCGCGGTCGGTATCGGCCTGGCGTGGGGCCGCGGTGGCATGCTCACCCTCGGCCAGGGTGTGTTCTTCGGGCTGGGTGCGTACATGATGGCGATGCATCTGAAGATCGCCGACGCCGAACTCCGCGGCGACCCGGTGCCCGACTTCATGCAGATCGCGGGCATCCGCGCACTGCCGGGCTACTGGGTGCCGTTCACTTCGCCGATCGTGACGATCCTGGGCATCCTGTTCGTCCCGGCACTGGTGGCGTTCGTCCTCGGTCTCGGGGTGTTCAAGCGCCGCGTCAAGGGCGCCTACTTCGCGATCCTCAGCCAGGCGCTCGCCGCCGCGTTCGCCATCCTGCTCGTGGGCCAGCAGAGCACCGGAGGAAGCAACGGCCTCAACCGGTTCCGCACGTTCTTCGGGTTCAACCTGAATGATCCGGCCAACAAGCAGATGCTGTTCTTCATCGCCGCCGGTGTGCTGCTGGCCGTCGTCGCCGTCACCCGCCAGCTGATGAACAGCCGGTACGGCGAACTGCTCGTCGCCGTCCGGGACCAGGAGGAGCGGGTGCGCTTCCTCGGGTACGACCCGGCGAACATCAAACTCGTCGCCTACGTGACGGCCGCGTTCTTCGCGGGCCTCGCCGGCGCACTGTTCGTGCCGATCGTCGGCATCATCTCCCCCGCAGACGTCGGAATCGTCCCGTCGATCGCGTTCCTGATCGGCGTGGCCATCGGCGGCCGGTCCACACTTCTCGGCCCGGTCCTCGGCGCCATCGGTGTGGCGTGGGCGCAGAGCGCGTTCTCGGAATCGTTCCCCTCCGGCTGGATCTACGCGCAGGGCCTCCTGTTCATCGTGGTAGTCGGATTCTTCCCGGCCGGCGTCGCGGGGCTGTTCGCGCTGCTGAAGCGGAAGAAGAAGGCCTCGTCCGAGCGGCCGGCACCGCCCGGGCCTGCGGACGAGACCGAGCCGACGGAACGAATGGAGATGGCCCGATGACGATTCCCACCACCGCCAAGGCGCCCGTGCTCGGCGGCAACGCCGGAATGTCCAGCGAGTACCTCGAGGTCCGGGACCTTCGGGTCAGCTTCGACGGCTTCAACGCGGTCGACGGCGTCGACCTCACCCTGATGCAGGGTGATCTGCGGTTCCTCATCGGCCCCAACGGCGCAGGCAAGACCACTCTCGTCGACGCGATCACCGGCCTCGTTCCGGCGACGGGCTCGGTCACGAAGTCCGGTGTCGAGTTGATCGGCCGCAAAGTGCACCGCATCGCCCGGCTCGGTGTGGGCCGCACGTTTCAGACCGCGAGCGTGTTCGAGGAATTGACGGTGCTCCAGAACCTCGACATCGCGGCGGGCGCCGGCCGCTCCGCGCTCACGCTGCTGCGCCGCCGAAAGACGGTGCTCTCCGCCATCGAGGAGGCGCTCGACGTCACGGGTCTCGGCAGGCTCCGCGACACGCCGGCGGGCATCCTCGCGCACGGGCAGAAGCAGTGGCTCGAGATCGGCATGCTCCTGGTGCAGAATTGTTCCGTCCTGCTGCTCGACGAACCGGTGGCGGGCATGAGCCACGAGGAACGCGACGAGACCGGAAAGCTCCTGCGCCGCATCGGCGGTGAGCGGACCGTCGTGGTGGTCGAGCACGACATGGATTTCATGCGCGCATTCGCGACGTCGGTGACGGTGCTGCACGCCGGGAAGGTGCTGAGCGAGGGAACGGTCGAGCAGGTACAGGCCGATCCCCGTGTGCAGGAGGTGTACCTCGGGACCGCGGCGGCCGGTGCCGCCCCCGAGTTGCAGCCCGAGGTTTCGAAGGAGGACAGCGATGCTCGAGCTTGACGACATCCGCGCCGGGTACGGCCGAACCGAGGTGATCCACGGAGTGTCGCTGACGGTCCCGTCGGACGGGGTGGCCGCGGTGATGGGACACAACGGCGCGGGCAAGACCACGCTTCTCCGGGCTGCCGTCGGACTGATCAAGGTCGGTTCCGGTCGGGTGCTGCTCGACGGCGAGGACGTCACGGCGCTGCGGCCCAGCGCCCGCGTCGCCCGCGGCCTCGCCTACGTCCCGCAAGGCCAGCAGTCGTTCGGTCAGTTGACCACCGCCGAGAACCTGCAGGTGGTGGCGGACGGTCGCAGGCGCGGAAAGGAACTCGTCGACGAGGCACTGGACCTGTTCCCGGCCCTGCGCAGCCTGCTCGACCGGCGCGCCGGCCTCCTCTCCGGCGGGCAACGGCAGCAACTCGCCATCGCGCGGGCGCTGATCACGGAACCGACGGTGCTGATCCTCGACGAACCGACCGAGGGCATCCAGCCGTCCGTCGTCGCGGAGATCGAGCGCACCATCATGGAGCTCACCCGCCGCGGTGGGCTCGGAGTTCTCTTGGTGGAACAGCACATCGGGTTCGCACTCGAATCGGCCGAGAGCTATCACGTCCTCGAATCCGGGCGGGTCACGTCCTCCGGAGCCGGTGGCGCCGCCCCCGGCTCCGACGTCGGGACCGCGGTCTCCGACGTCCGCGCGGCGATGGCGATCTGATGGCACGCCGAGAACCGGCCGGTTCCCTCAGCGACCACGTGTACCTGTCGCTGCGCACCGACCTGATGAGCGGACGGATCCCTCCCGGGCAGCGGCTCGGCGAGGAGCGTCTCGCCGATGTCTACGGGGTGTCGCGGACGCCGGTGCGGGAGGCCCTGGCGCGCCTGCTCGCCGACGGACTCGTGCAGCGCGACGTGGGCGGGCTGTTTCCGTACCGTCCACGCATCGACGAACTCGCGGGACTGTACGAACTCCGCATCACGCTCGAGCTTCAGGGAATCGCCCGGGTCCGCGCCGACGCGTCGCTGTCGCACGACCCGGACGTTCTGGGGCCTGAACTCGAGCGGTGGTACGCGTTGCGGAAGGAGGTCCCCGCCCCGGACGCCGGGTTCGTGGCGCTCGACGAGCAGTTCCACACGGTGCTGCTGCGGTCGGCCGGCAACCGGGCGCTGTCCGATGCGCTCGTCGGCGTGAACGCGAAGGTGCGGCCGGTCCGGATGTTCGACTACCTCACCCCGGACCGCATGAGCGCCACCATCGACGAGCACATCTCAGTGGCCGAGTTTGCCCTCGACGGCAAACTCGATTCCGCGTACGACACGCTACTCGCGCACATCAGCGAGTCTCGGGAAGTGGTCATCGAGCGCGCTGAACAGGCACTTTCCCTCGCGCGGATGGCGTGGGCGATCCGCGATTGAGACAGTTGTCCAACTCCGTGTGACATTTTTCCCTCCCCCGACCCGAGCGGGTGCTAGCGTCTTGCTACCGCTCGGTAACACAGGTTGGGAACTCGCTTCATGTCACGCACTCTCGAAGAGAATCTGGTCGGACGCCGCGTCCTGATCACCGGCGCAGCCCGGGGTATCGGCGCCGGACTCGCCAGACGACTTCACGAGCGGGGCGCCCGTGTCGGGTTGCTCGGCCTCGAACCCGAACTCCTCGAACAGACGGCCACCGCCTGCGGCCGGGCGCCGTGGCGTCGATGCGACATCCGCGACAGGATGGCCGTCGAGGACGCGTTCGACTATCTCGCCGATCGGCTCGGCGGACTCGACGTGGTGGTCGCGAACGCGGGCGTGACGCCGCCGGCGCAGATAGTCGAGGGCGATCCGGACGTGATGCGGTATGCCGTCGAGGTCAACGTGATGGGCACGTACCACACGCTGCGTGCCGCGGGACCGCACATCGGACACCGCAACGGGTACGCACTGGTCGTGGCATCGTCGACGGCCTTCACCCCGCTGCGCGGCGTCCACGGCGCCACGCGAGGCGGAGCGGAGGAACTCGGTGAGGTCCTGCGGGAGGAGCTGAAACCACTGGGGACGCGGGTGGGCATCGCCCGCCTCGGCCAGATCGACACGGACCGGACGCTGATCGATTTCGACGGTGTCGCGGTTCCGCCACCCCGCGGCAGCGCACGGGCCCGGACCTCCTCGATCACGGTGGCGGTCGACGCTCTCGAACGGGCGATCGCCGGGCGCAAGAATCGGATATACACACCATCCCGGATACCCGGGTCGGATTCTGTGCGTATGCTCGCACTCCGGGCCACGGAGATGACCCGGTCGATCGAACTACGCGCGCACGCAACCGGTCCTGCGAAGGGGCGGATGGAACGAGAGGGGGCCGCGTGACCGCACGCATTCCACCCGGACGTCTGAAGGAGCTCGGCCCCGTCAACTGGGTGCTGTGGCGGATCATCTCCCGCGTCGCCGGTGTCCCGGACGCGCACCTGTTCAGCACGGTGGGCCGCGCCAGGGGCCTCTTCCGTGCGTGGCTGCGCTACTCCGGCAAGCTGATGCCGGGCGGGAAGATCTCCCGGCACGAGACCGAACTGATCATCATCCGGGTGGCGCATCTTCGGAAGTGCGGCTACGAGATGGACCACCACGTGCGTCTCGGACGCCGGGCGGGCATCACCCCGGCGCTGCTCGAACAGGTGCTGGAAGGCCCCGACGCGGCGGGCTGGGACGCGCGTCGCCGCGCCGTCCTCACGGCCGTCGACCAACTCGTCACCACCGACAACCTCGACGATGCCACATGGTCGGCGCTCGCTGCGTACTTCGACGACCGCCGCCTGATCGAATTCTGTTTTCTGGTGACCCAATACGACGCGCTGGCCACCACGATCGGGACTCTGAGGATCGAACGCGACTATTTGTAGGTTCCACACCGCGTAGGTTCCACACCGCGTAGATTCCGCATCGCGCAGAGAAGGGGACGGCCGCATGACATCCGCCACCGAAGAGGTCCGCTCCGAAAAGGGACTGGCACGGGTTGCGCAGTCACTGGCCGGGTGGACGGAGAAATGGTTTCCGGACGCCTACGTGTTCGCCCTCGTGGGTGTCTTCGTCGTCGCGGTGGCCGCACTCGCCAACGGTTCGTCGCCGCAGGCCGTGGTCGACGCGTTCGGCGACGGTTTCTGGGATCTGACCGCGTTCACCCTGCAGATGGCGATGGTGGTGCTCACCGGATACGTCGTCGCCACGTCCCCGCCGGTCGCTCGGCTGATCGATCGCCTGGCCATGATGCCTCGGACAGCGCGCAGCGCAGTCAGTTTCGTTGCTTTCCTGGCCATGTCGGTGTCCTTCCTGAACTGGGGACTCAGCCTGGTGTTCGGCGGGCTGCTGGCCCGGGCGATCGCGCGCCGATCCGACCTGCGGGTCGACTACCGCGCTCTGGGCGCGGCGGCGTTCATGGGTCTGGGCGCGGTGTGGGCACTGGGTATGTCGTCCTCCGCGGCCCAGCTGCAGGCCACCGCCGCATCTCTGCCTCCCGCGCTGCTGAAGATCACGGGCGTCCTCGACTTCGGAACCACGATCTTCACCTGGCAGTCGCTGCTCATGTGCGCGATCATCATCGCCCTGACCGTGGTGATCGCTCACTTCTCGGCGCCGAGGGGCGCCGCCGTCACGACCGCCCAGGATCTGGAGGTCGACCTCGACGACCGTCCGAAAGAGGTCCCGCCTCGATCACGACCGGGAGAGTGGCTCGAGTACAGCCGGATCCTGCCGGCGCTGGCCGGCCTGATGACGTTGGGCTGGCTCGTCTCCCAGCTGCTGACCAAGCCCCTGCTCACCGTCGTCAGCAGCCTCAACGCGTACCTGCTGGTCTTTCTCATGCTGGGACTGGTGCTCCACGGGACGCCACGTAAATTTCTGCAAGCCGTAGCCCTGGCCGTCCCCGCCACGGCCGGCATCCTGGTCCAGTTTCCGCTCTATGCCGCCATGGCCGCGATCCTCACGAAGGCCGAGGGCAGAAACGGTCTCACCATCTCGGAGCACCTCGCGGAATTCTTCACGAACATCGGCAGCGGCGGAGGCTTCACCGTCGTCATCGCCCTCTACACCGTCGTACTGGGCCTCTTCGTCCCGTCCGGCGGCGGCAAATGGCTGGTCGAGGCGCCGTATGTGATGCAGTCGGCCACCGACGTCGGGATGAACCTGGGCTGGACCGTCCAGGTGTACAACGTCGCCGAGGCGCTGCCGAACCTGATCAACCCGTTCTTCATGCTGCCCCTGCTGGCGGTGCTGGGGCTCCGGGCGCGCGATCTGGTGGGATTCACGTTCCTGCAGTTCATGTTCCACCTGCCGGTGGTCCTGCTTCTGGTGTGGTTGCTCGGGACGACTTTCGACTTCGTTCCCCCGGTGCAGCCCTCGACACCGTGAGAGGTGTTACTTACCCACGCTTTACCTCGAGAAATCTCGGTGAAACACCCCGTCCTTAGCGTATACAACCATGTCCACAGGGATGAATACGCCGACGATCGAGTACTCCTTCGACACCCTGCTCGTCGCCAACCGGGGCGAAATCGCCTGCCGCATCATGCGAACCGCGCATCTCCTCGGACTGAAGACGGTCGCGGTGTACTCCGACGCCGATTCCGCGGCCGCACACGTCGAGATGGCCGACGTCGCCGTCCGGCTGGGCCCGGCGCCCGCCCACGAGTCGTATCTGCGGGCCGACGCCGTCGTGGAGGCCGCGCTGGCGACGGGCGCGGGCGCGATTCACCCCGGCTACGGTTTCCTCTCGGAGAATGACACGTTCGCCGCGGCGGCCGAAGCCGCGGGCATCGCGTTCGTCGGCCCCACCCCCGAACAGTTGTGCACGTTCGGAAACAAGCACACGGCCCGCGAGGCCGCCCGCGCCGTCGGCGTCCCCCTCGTGGCGGGCAGCGGGCTCCTCGACTCCGCCGACGCGGCCCTGTCCGCGGCCTCGGACATCGGCTATCCCGTGATGATCAAGGCCGTCGGTGGTGGCGGCGGAATCGGGATGCAGGCCTGCGCCGACGCCGCGGAACTCCGCGAAGCCTACGACCGCGTCCAGCGCCTCGCCCAGGCCAACTTCTCCTCGTCCGGGGTGTTCCTCGAACGTTTCGTGGCTCGGGCCCGGCACATCGAGGTGCAGGTGTTCGGCGACGGCCTCGGCCGCACGATCAGCCTCGGCACCCGCGACTGTTCACTGCAGCGCCGCAACCAGAAGGTAGTCGAGGAGGCCCCGGCACCCGGACTCCCCGACGACCTGGTCGAGCAGCTTCTCAGTTCGTCGCGCCGCCTTGCGTCGTCGGTGAACTACCGGTCCGCGGGCACCGTCGAGTTCGTCTACGACGTGGACCGGGGTGAGGCGTCGTTCCTCGAGATGAACACCCGACTGCAGGTCGAGCACCCGGTGACCGAAGAAGTCACCGGAATCGACCTCGTCGAGTGGATGCTGCGGCTCGCCCGCGGTGACGGGTCCATGCTGGACGGGCTGCCCGACTCCGGACCCGAGATCACCGGAACCGCCGTGGAGGCGCGCATCTACGCCGAGGACCCCGGCCACGACTACCGCCCCTGCGCCGGACGACTCACCGGCGTCGAGTTCCCGGCTCACACACGGGTGGAGACGTGGGTCGACACGGGCACCGAGGTGAGTGCTCACTACGACCCGATGCTGGCGAAGGTGATCACCCGCGGGCACCGGCGCACGGCGGCGTTCGCCGCCCTCGCCGAGGCGCTCGGGGACACGCACATCTACGGGGTCCAGACCAACCTGCCCCAGCTGCGGCGGATCTGCGCCGCGGACACGGTGCTGGCCGCCGAGCACACCACGCGATCGCTGGCCGATCTGCGACCCACCGGCCGCCGCGTGGACGTGCTCCGCGCCGGAACCATGACCACGGTGCAGGACCATCCGGGCCGAATCGGTCTGTGGGAGGTCGGGATTCCGCCGTCGGGACCGATGGACGACCTGTCGTTCCAGCTCGTCAACACCGCCGTCGGCAATCCGGCCGGCGCACCGGGACTCGAATGCACCCTGCAGGGGCCGCGCCTCGTGTTCTCGGACGCCACCGTGATCTGCGTGGGCGGCGCCGACACCCCGGTCACCCTCGACGACGAGCCGATCCCTCTGTGGGAACCGGTGGAAGTGCCTGCCGGAGCCGTGCTCGACATCGGCACTCCGCGCGACACGGGTCTGCGCACGTACATCGCGTTCCGCGGCGGCATCGACGCGCCGCTCTATCACGGAAGCGCATCGACGTTCACGCTCGGCGGGTTCGGCGGCATCACCGGCAAGGCCGTCACCGTCGGCGACGTCCTGGGCCTGTTCGACGACTCGCTGTTCGAGAACACCGCGCGACTCGCTGCGCCCCAGCCCGTCCCGCTGGACTTCCGCCCCGAGCTCACCCACGAGTGGCATCTCGCCGTCACCGAGGGACCTCAACCGGCGCCCACCTACTTCACCGACGCCGACATGGCGCAGTTCTACGACACCACCTGGAAGGTCCAGGCTCACGCCAACCGCACCGGACTGCGGCTCGACGGACCCAAGCCGGTCTGGTCCCGGACCGACGGCGGCGACGCCGGGCTGCATCCGTCGAATCTGCACGACAACCCGTACAGCATCGGCGCCCTCAACGTCTCCGGTGACACCCCGATCCTGCTCGGACCCGACGGTCCCAGCCTCGGCGGCTTCGCGTGCCCCCTCACCGTCGTGAAGGCGCACCGCTGGAAGCTGGGGCAGATCCGCCCCGGCGACCGGGTGCGGTTCATCGCGGTCTCCGACGACGGGGCGCACGTGCTGAGGGCATCGGATTCGGCTCGACGCCTGGATGTTCCGCCCGCCGCCACCCGGGCGACGATCGGCGATGGTGGGGTGCTGCACCGCATCGCCCCGATACTGGGCCGACCGGAGGTCGTGTATCTGCGCGGCGGCGACGACAACATCCTCGTCGAGTACGGCGCCCGCGAACTCGATCTCGGGCTCCGCATGCGCGTCCATGCGCTGTCGGAGGCGCTGGTCCGGCGCCGCGTCCCCGGCATCATCGACATCACGCCGGGTGTCCGGTCGCTGCACCTGCACTTCGACGCCGACGTCCTTCCGGCCCGCCGACTCCTCGACACCCTGCAGGACATCGAGGAACTGCTGCCGGCGACGCACGATCTGGTGGTCCCGAGCCGGACGGTCCGGTTGCCGCTGTCGTTCGACGACCCGTCCATCGCGGAGGCCATCGACCGCTACCGCAACGGTGTCCGCGACGAGGCGCCGTGGCTGCCGTCGAACACCGAGTTCATCCGGCGCATCAACGGTTTGGACAGCATCGACGACGTCCGCGATGCCGTGTTCGACGCCGAGTACCTGGTGCTCGGGCTCGGCGACGTCTACCTCGGCGCGCCCCTGGCGGTGCCCCTCGACCCGCGGCACCGCCTGGTCACCACCAAGTACAACCCGGCGCGCACCTGGACGCCGTCCGACGCCGTCGGTATCGGCGGCAAGTACCTGTGCGTCTACGGCATGGAGTCGCCGGGCGGGTATCAGTTGATCGGCCGCACCGTCCCGATCTGGTCCGGGTACCGGCAGCACCGCCCGTTCGACGAGGGCAAGCCGTGGATGTTCCGGTTCTTCGACCGCATCGTGTGGGAACCCGTCACCCCTGAGCAGTTGCGTGAGTACCGCGCGCAGGCGGTGGTCGGGCGGTTCGACGCGGAGATCTCCGACGGCACGTTCGCGTTCGCCGACCACCTGAAGTTCCTGCAGGACAACGCGCGATCCATCGCCGAATTCGACGCACGCCAGTCCGCGGCGTTCGACACCGAGAAGGCGGCGTGGCGGGCGTCGGGCGAATTCGACCGCGTCGAACAGACGCCTGCTCCCGAACCGTCCGCACGGGGCGAATTTCCGTCCGGTGCGGCCGTCGTCGAGGCGCCCATGGTCGGAAGCGTGTGGCGTGTCGAGGTCGAGGCCGGGCAACGCATCGAAGCCGGACAGAACGCGGTGGTGCTCGAGGCGATGAAACTCGAGATGCCGGTCGCGTTCCCGTCCTCCGGAACGGTCCTCGAGGTCCTCGTGTCACCGGGCGCGATCGTCGAACCGGGCACCCCACTCGTCGTGATTGGAGCAGAAAACTGATGACTGTCGATGCCGTGAACCGCGGACAGACCACCCTCTCCCCCATTGACCGTGTCGAGGACGCCTTCCGGCGCATCGCCGAGGTCGACCGCCCCGAGGTGTGGATCACCCTCCGGCCCGTCGCGGACGTGCACGCCGATGCCGTTGCCGTGCAAGCCCGTCTCGACGCCGGCGAACGTCTCCCCCTGGCCGGGAAGGTCGTGGCGGTCAAGGACAACATCGACGTCGCCGGACTGCCCACGTCCGCGGCGTGCCCCGAGTTCGTCTACCTTCCGGACGTCACCGCGACCGCCGTGCGCCGACTGGTCGAACAGGGCGCCGTCGTCCTCGGGAAGACGAACCTCGACCAGTTCGCGACCGGGCTGGTCGGGACGCGCAGTCCGTACGGCGCCGTCCGGTGCTCGTGGGATCCCGAACGGGTGTCGGGTGGATCCAGCTCGGGTTCGGCGGTCGCCGTCGCACTCGGCATCGCCGACATCGGAATCGGCACCGACACAGCGGGATCCGGCCGGGTCCCGGCCGCGTTCAACGGTCTCGTCGGAATCAAGGCGACTCTCGGCGTCATCCCGGCCGACGGCGTGGTTCCCGCGTGCGTCGACTACGACTGCGTCACCGTCTTCGCCACCGAACTCGACACGGCCGTGACCGCCGCTCGCATCATGTCCGGTCCGGCGACCGCGGACCCGCGCAGCCGCGCGTGGCCCTCCGACGTCAGGCTCGCCGCCCCCGCGCAGCCGCGCGTCGCGATTCCCACGAAAGCGGATCTCGCGCTGCTGACACCGCAATACCGGGCGGCGTTCGACGCCACGGTGACGTCGGTGACGGACCGTGGGTTCGCCGTCGAGGCGGTCGACATCTCCCCGCTGCTCGAGGCGGCGCGGCTGCTGTACGACGGCGCTGTCGTCGCCGAGCGGTACACCGCGGTCGGGCAATTCCTCGACACCGCGCCTGCAGGGGCAGACCCGGTGGTCACCGCCATCGTCGAGTCGGCGAGGAAACCGGCGGGCCATGAATTCGCCGCCGACCTCGACACCCTCGCCCGCGTCAAGGCACGGACCCGGGAACTGCTGACCGGTTTCGACGGCCTCCTCCTGCCCACCACCACCGAACACCCGACCATTGCTGCCGTGCAGGCGGATCCGATCCAGATCAACCGGAGGATGGGCACCTACACGAACTTCTGCAACCTGCTCGACATGGCGGCCGTCGCGGTCCCCGGCGTCCCGACCGCTGCCGGCGACCCGTTCGGCGTCATGGTCGTGGTGCCGGCGTTCGCGGATCAGGTCGCCGTGGATCTGGCGGCCCGGCTCGTCGGCGTCCCCGCGCCCGCCCTCGTCGAGGGCGGTGTCGAACTCGCGGTGTTCGGCGCGCACCTGCGCGGTCAGCCCCTGCATTTCCAGCTCGAGGACATCGGCGCACGGTTTTTCGGCACCGTCACCACCACGGACGCGTATCGGCTCACTGCGCTCGCCACGACCCCGCCCAAACCCGGTCTCGTCCGCCGCGGTCCCGGCGCGGGAGCCGAGATCGCCGGCGAACTGTTCCGAGTGTCACCCGCAGGCCTGGGCACCTTCCTGGCGGCCCTGCCCGCCCCGATGGCGCTGACCAGCGTCGAATTGTCCGACGGCCGCGTCGTGGTGGGCTTCAGCTGCACCCACGACGCGGTCGACGGGGCCACCGACATCACCGAGTTCGGGAGTTGGGTCGCATATCTCGCGGCTGCCGCTTCGCGCCCCGTGAGTACTTATCAAACCGCGGGCGGTCAATAAGTACTCACAGGCCGAAGGCTTGGGCGGCCGGGGTCGACTTGCGGCCGATCAGCCTCTGGAGGTCACCGCTCTCGGTGTCGAGGGCGCCGGCCGCCACTCCCGCATCGGAGTCGGCGAGCATGCTCGCGATCGGCGCGGGCAGTCCGGCGCCCTCGAGCACCGCAGCGTACTCGGACTGCGGAAGATCCTTGTACGACACCGGCTTTCCGAGTACCCCGGAAATGACGTCGGCCAGTTCGCTGTACGTCAGGCGCTCGTCGCCGCCGAGTTCGTATACCTTGCCGGCCTGCGCGTCGGCGAGCAGGACCGCGGCGGCGGCCTCGGCGTAGTCCTTCCGGGCGGCCGCGGCCACGACACCCGTTCCGGCACTGCCGAACAGGGCACCGGTCTCACGCGCCGCGGGAATGCTGCCGAGGTAGTTCTCCCAGTACCAGCCGTTGCGGAGCAGGGCGAAGTCGATTCCGGATGTCGCCAGCCGGTCCTCGGTGCCACGGTGTTCCACGGCCAGTCCGAGCGGAGAGTTCTGCGCATCGAGGATGCTGGTGTAGGCGAGGAATCCGACCCCGGCGGCCTCCGCGGCGTCGATCACGTTGGTGTGCTGGGCAATCCGTTGCCCGATGTCACTGCCCGAGACGAGCAGCAGCTTGTCGACGCCGGCGAACGCCTTCTCCAATGCGGCGCGGTCGCCGTACTCCGCCTGGCGGACATCGACGCCCTTGTCGGCCAGGTCCGCGGCCTTGGCCGGGGTGCGGACCACGGCGACGATGTCGGCGGCAGGTGTGCCTTTGTCGAGCAGTGCCTCGACGACGAGGCGTCCGAGGTGTCCGGTTGCTCCTGTGACGGCGATGGTCATGACGAACTCCTAGCGCGTAGTGGTGCGAGTTGACGATCAAGCTCACTTTCCATCATGCACTAATTTTTCGTAAGTGCAAACAGTTACGTAAGTGCTTCTTCTGCGTGCGGTAGTCTGGACGCATGTCCGAGCACGCGCACCCAGCACAGGAAAGCGAAGACCGCACCCTCGAAGCCGACGTCTTCGCGCGAGACTGCGCCTCGCGCGAAACACTGCAGACCGTCACCGGCCGGTGGGGAGTGCTCGCGCTCGCGGCACTGACCGAGGGCAGCTACCGCTTCAGCGCACTCCGCCGACGCGTCGACGGCGTCAGCGAGCGCATGCTGTCGCAGACGTTGCAGGCACTCGAACGAGACGGCCTGGTGATTCGCGAAGTGCTCGAAGCGATTCCACCGAAGGTCGAATACAGCCTCACGCCGCTCGGCGCCGAGATCGGCTCACGCCTCATCGGCCTCATCGAGCTGGTCGAATCACGCGTACCCGACGTCCTGGCGGCGCAGGAGAGGTACGACGCCGGTCGCGGCGTCAGCTGAGATCGTCGAGATCAGACTCGTCGTCCACGATGTGGACCGCGGCTTCCTCGGCCGACGCCGCTCCCCCGTCGATCCCGATATCGGACGCCACGAGATCCTTCTCCTCGTCCGGCCCGGAACCTTCGTCCTCGGCGAGAAGCCTGCCCGACCGCTGCCGTCCGACCTCGTTGTCGTCGAGGATCTCCGCGTCGTCGTCCTCGTCGAACGCCGGATCCGGTTCTTCCTCCGCGAGCCGCTGATCGAGGGTCTCCCCTTCACGCTGTTCGGCCGCCGTCGTTCCGAACGCGTCGAGCCCGAGTGGTTTCTCCGGCGGCGAATACCCCTCGTCGAGAACGTCGTCCACGCCTCGGTCGACCAACGTGTCCTCCGGCTGCAGCTGGTCCTCTTCGTCCAGGCTGTACTCGCCCTCGGATCCTTCTGGTGTGCTGTCCGACATGGTCATCTTCCCCACGATGCCACCGGAACGGGCACTTCGCCATGGGATCACGGAAGCAACCCGGTGAGACACGACGAGGGCCCGCACAGAAGACTGTGCGGGCCCTCGGTGCGATCGAGTCAGAAGTTGATCATGTGCCCGGCGAGACCGTGGATGGCCTCCTGCAAGGCCTCGGACAGCGTCGGGTGCGTGTGCACGTTGCGGGCCAGCTCGTTGACGGTGAGGTCCCACTTCTGCGCGAGGGTCAGCTCGGGCAGCAACTCGGAGACGTCGGGGCCGATGAGGTGTCCACCGATCAGCTCGCCGTACTTCGTGTCAGCGATCAGCTTGACGAAACCGGTGGCGTCACCGAGGCCGTGCGCCTTGCCGTTCGCGGCAAACGGGAACGTCGCAACCTTGATGTCGGAACCTCGGGCAGCAGCTTCTTCCCGGGCCTGCTGCTCGGTCAGACCGAAGCTCGCGACCTGCGGCTGGCAGAACGTGGCGCGCGGCATCATCCGGTAGTCGTCGATCGGCAGGGTCTCCGCGCCACCGATGGTCTCGGCCGCGACGACGGCCTGCGCCTCCGCGACGTGCGCGAGCTGCAGCTTGGCCGTCACGTCGCCGATGGCGTAGATGTGCGGCACGTTGGTCTGCATCGTGTTGGTGATGCCGATGGCACCGCGGTCGGTGAGCTGCACCCCGGTCTTCTCCAGACCGAAGCCCTCGACGCGCGGGGCGAAGCCGACGGACTGCATGACCTTGTCGACCACGACGGTCTCGATCTCGCCGGACTTGTTGTTCTTGATCGCGACGGTGACCTTGGAGCCGTCGTCGTCGATGCTCTGCACGGCGGCGCCGGTGACAACCTTGACGCCCAGCTTCTTGTACTGCTTCTCGATTTCCTTGGAGACGTCCGCGTCTTCGTTGGGCAGCGCGCGGTCGAGGAACTCGACGATGGTGACGTCGACCCCGTAGTTCTTCAGGACGTACCCGAACTCCATGCCGATCGCGCCGGCGCCGACGATGAGGATCGATCCGGGCAGCTCCCGGGTCATGATCTGCTCTTCGTAGGTGACGACGTTCTTGCTCAGCGAGGTGCCGGGCAGCAGCTTGGTGGTGCTGCCGGTGGAGATGATCGCGTTGTCGAACGTGATCGTCTCGGTGCCACCCTTGGTGAGCTCGACCTCGATGGTGTTGGCATCGGTGAAGGTGCCCTTGCCGTCGTACTCGGGGATCTTGTTCTTCTTCATCAAGAAGTGAATGCCCTTGACGCGGCCCTCGGCAACCTTGCGGCTGCGATCGAACGCGGCGCCGAAGTCGAAGGACGCCTCACCCGAGATACCGAACAGCTTGGCCTCTTTTGTGAAGAGATGCGCAAGTTCGGCATTGCGGAGAAGAGCCTTCGAGGGGATGCAGCCCACGTTCAGGCACACACCACCCCAGTACTTCTGCTCGATGATGGCAGTGCTCAGTCCGAGTTGTGCCGCGCGGATAGCAGCGACGTACCCACCGGGACCGGCTCCGAGGACAACGACGTCATAGTGTGAGGTCACGGTTGTTCAGGGTAGTCCCGTCCGGAATCTCTGTCGCACCGCGGTCGTATTACCCGCGAGTAGCCTCACCCGTCACACCTTTGCCGCCGCGACCAGGCACAACACCTCCTGCAAGAATGACGTCATGACGGATCCCTTCCTCTGGCTCGAAGATGTCACCGCGGACCGATCACTCGACTGGGTGCGGGAGCGTAATGCCCGCACCCTCGCCGAGTACACCGAGAACGCCGCGTTCTCCGCGCTCGAAAGCCGGATCCTGGACGTCCTCGACACCGACGACCGGATCCCCTACGCCGGGATGCGGGGCGAGTACCTGTACAACTTCTGGCGCGACGGCGAACACAAGCGCGGCATCTGGCGCCGCACCACGCTGGAGCAGTACCGCACCGACACCCCCGAATGGGACGTTCTGCTCGACGTCGACGCGCTCGCCGACCGCGAGGACGAGAACTGGGTGTGGGCCGGCGCCACCGTGCTGCGACCGGCGCAGACGCGGGCCCTGCTGTCGTTCTCGCGGGGTGGCGCCGACGCGTCCGTGGTACGCGAATTCGACATCGAGAAGCGTGAATTCGTCGGCGGCGAGGACGCATTCGACGTCCCCGAGGCGAAGACCAGCATCAGCTGGATCGACACGGACACCGTGTACGTCGGGACCGATTTCGGCGAGGGCTCGATGACCGACTCCGGCTACCCGAGGATCGCGAAGCGCTGGCATCGCGGCACGCCGCTCGCCGACGCGGTCACCGTCTTCGAGGGCGAGACCACCGATGTGTCCGTCGGCGCATCGTACGACGACACCCCCGGATACGAGCGGCACTTCGTCGGCCGGTCCATGGACTTCTACAACTCCGAGCGCTACCAACTGCTCCCGGACGGGTCGAAGGTCCGGATCGACACCCCGGACGACGCGGGCTCGTCCGTGTACCGCGAGTGGCTGACCATCCGTCCGCGCACCGATTGGGACGTGGACGGCACCGTCTACCCGGCCGGGTCGCTGCTCGCCGCGAACTACGCCGACTTCCTCGCCGGGTCACGCGAGCTGACTCCCCTGTTCACCCCGGACGAGCACACCTCCCTCGAGCAGGGAACGTGGACCCGGAACCACCTCCTCCTCGTGCGACTGTCGGACGTTCAGACCAAGCTGTCGGTGCTCACCCCGAACGACACGGGGTGGGAGGAGAAGCCGCTCGACGGTGTGCCCGAACTGACGGCGAGCGGGATCATCAGCACCGATGCACGCACCGGCGACAGCTTCTTCGTCAACTCCAGCGGCTTCACGACTCCGGCGACCCTGCTGTACGGCACAGTCGGCGGTCCGTTGGAGGCGGTGAAGCAGGCGCCGTCGTTCTTCGACGCGGACGGCATGTCGGTATCGCAGCATTTCGCGGTGTCCGACGACGGAACCGAGATCCCCTATTTCGTGGTGCGCCGCGACGACGTGACGGGCCCCTGCCCCACCATGCTGTACGGGTACGGCGGCTTCGAGAATTCGATGGTTCCGGGGTACAGCGGTTCGGTCGGGTTCGCGTGGCTCGAACGGGGCGGCGCCTACGTCGTCGCGAACATCCGCGGCGGCGGCGAATACGGTCCGTCGTGGCACACCCAGGCGATCCGCGAGGGCCGCCACAAGGCGTTCGAGGACTTCGCCGCGGTCGCCCGCGACCTCGTGGCCCGGGGCATCACCACGTCGAAGCAACTCGGGATCCAGGGCGGCAGCAACGGCGGACTTCTCATGGGCGTCATGCTGACCCGCTACCCGGAACTGTTCGGGGCGATCGTGTGCCAGGTGCCGCTCCTCGACATGAAGCGGTACCACCTGCTCCTCGCCGGGGCGTCGTGGATGGCCGAATACGGCGATCCGGACGACCCGGACGACTGGAAGTTCATCAGCGAATACTCGCCGTATCAGAACACCGACGCGACCGCGGACTACCCGCCGATTCTCGTCACCACGTCCACCCGGGACGACCGCGTTCACCCGGGCCACGCCCGCAAGATGACCGCACTGCTCGAGGAGCAGGGCCACGAGGTCTGGTATTACGAGAACATCGAGGGCGGCCACGGCGGCGCCGCCGACAACGCGCAGGCCGCATTCAAGTCAGCCCTGACCTTCACGTTCTTGTGGGAGATGCTCACCCGCCCGTGAGTACCTGCCGTGAGTACTTCTCAACCGCCGGCGGTTGAGAAGTACTCACGGGTCAGGTGTGGTCGTGGATCCACTCCGCGATCCGGTCGACGGTGCTCGCCGGGTCGCGGATCCATCCGTTGTGGCCCAGGGGCTGCGGCTGGTGCCACAGGGTGACGTCGGCGTTCGGCAGCTTCGCGAGGAGGTTCTTCGCTGACGACGCCGGCGCCAGATCGTCACCCTCGACGGTCACGGACAGCACGGGCAGCTTCAGCCGCGCGATGCGTTCCTCGTAGTCGATGTCGGCACCGTCGGGTTCGATCTTGCCGGTGCGGGCGAATCGCGACCAATCGGTGATGAGCACCTTCGACTGCCGCCCGAACCCGCCGATATCGAGTTTGTCGCCGGGCCAGAACCCCGCCAGATTGGCCGTCATCGACATCGCCGCAGCACCCACCAGCAGCCGCGGGGCGTGTATCCCGGGAAATCCTCGGTGATACGGCGACCCCGACGCGACGAGCACGATCCCGCCGAGCCGGCCCCGGATCCGGGCGGCGTACATCACGCCGAGCTGACCGCCCATGCTGTGGCCCAACAGGAACGGCGTCGCCGCGGGAAACCGTTCCCGCACCACTTCGAAGATCGCGGGAAAGTCGAGGGACACCAGTTCCTGGTAGCCGTACGTGCTGGAACTGCTCGGGCGGGGGCGACTGTCGCCCTGCCCGCGGAGCTCGCCGATCGCCGCGTTGAAACCGCGGGACACCAGTTCCTCGGCGAACGGTTCGTAGTAGCCGGCGGGAATTCCCAGACCGGGAAACACCACGACCACGGGGGCCTCGTCGGGTCCGGGAAACAGGCGGACCGGAGTGGTGGTTCCGTCGGGCATCTGGATCGGTACGGTCTCCACTTCGTCAGACTAGACGGCTCGACCCCCGCAGATCCGGGATCTGCGGGGGTCGAGTCGTTTCCGAGACCGGACGCTACAAGCCGATCGACGCTGCGAGCATCGGCCACGACTTGTGGAGGTCTTCTTCCCAGTACGACCACGAGTGCGTGCCGGTGGGCCGGAAGTCGAACGTCGCGGGGATCTGCAGTTCGTTCAGCTTGTCGGCCAGGGCGTGGGTGCACTGGTTGGTGGCGGCTTCGATGGCGCCGCCGAGGAGGATCTGGTTGGCGAGCGTGCCGACGTCCCCGTTGATCCCCGGTCCGTTCAGCTGGTCGCCGGGGCCGGGAAGACCCGTGCCGTTGCTGACGTAGATGTCGAGGCCGCGCAGCTTCTCCGCGTTGATGTACGGGTCGTTGGCCGCCCAGCCCGGTCCGTCGATCGGTCCCCACATGTTGGAGCTGTCGCCGCCACCGCGGCCCTCGACGACCATGCGTACGTACGTGCGGCCGGGGTCGGTGCTCGTCATCGCGCAGCCGCTGTAGGCCCCGACGCTCTTGTAGAGGTCGGGAGCCGCCTGCGCCAGACTCAGCACGGAGCTACCCGCCATCGAGATACCGGCGATCGAATTGACGCCGTCGGTTCCGAGCGCCGAGTCGACGATCGGCGGCAGTTCCTGCGTGAGGAACGTCGTCCACTTGTTGTTGCCCAGTTCCGGGTCGGTCTTCTCCCAGTCCGTGTAGTAACTGAACGCGCCCTCCATGGGCGTGACGACGTTGACGTTCTTGTCGGCGAAGAAGCCGACGACGTCGGTCTTGGCCTGCCACGTGGCGGAGTCCTCCCCGCCGCCCGCACCGTTGAGCAGGTACAGCGTGGGCCTCGGTGCGCTCGTGTCCGCGGGAGTGATCACCCGCAACGGGATGTCCCGGTCCATCGACGCCGAGTACACGTGCATGGTCAACTGGCGGTCGTCGATCCGGTCGGTGCTCACCAGGTGGGAGCCACCGTCCGCGACGGCCGTGGCCTCCGCGGGATCGGCGGAGGCGGACGCCTGGACTCCGAGGCAGGGAATCGCCGCCGTCAGCGCGACCGCGAGCGCCACCCTGACCCCGTACCTACCCGCTGCAGTGCGGTTGACCATCCTTCACCTTCCGTCTGGGCGCTGCTCGCACACTGTCCGAGCACCGAACTGGGGCCCACAGTGTCGCATGTGGGCCCCAGTGTCAGTGAAGTTCGGGTCTATCCCCCCATTGATCCGGAGAGGAGGGGCAGCAGGGTCTGAATGATCTGCAGAAAGCTCATGATTTCCGAAGAGAACATAAAAACTCCTGATCGTCGTGTTGGGTTTTGCTCCGCGCCCTTCATGACGCTTCGTCCTTTGTACCGGACGTGAAGCATCAGCCAAAGAAAAATTTCATAACATTTCGAACTGTTACGCAGGCGTCCACTGTTTGATTGCCTGGTTATTCCTCAATTACCTCATTCGCACGTGCTACTACCAGCGGATCTACCGTGCCGACCACGCCGAGGTCCTTGTTCTCGTAATCGAACAGCGACAAAACATACTTCGTGCCATTGATACGGGCCCTTTTCTTGTCGTTGCTCTTGATGACAGTCCACGGTGTGATATCGGTATCGGTGAAACGAAACATATCCTCTTTGGCTGCGGTATAAGCCGACCATTTGTCCAGCGAGGCAATGTCCATCGGCGACAATTTCCATTGGCGCACCGGATCGACCTGACGGATCGCGAACCGGGTGCGTTGTTCGAGCGGCGACACCGAGAACCACAGCTTGACCAGACTGGTGCCCTCGTCGACCAGCATCTGCTCGAACAGCGGCGCCTGATGCAGGAATCGGGAGTACTGCTCGTCGGTGCAGAAGCCCATCACCCTCTCGACTCCGGCGCGGTGAGCAGAACCGGATCGTCGTCGTCCTCGTCGTTGACGGTGAACGCGGAGGTGTCCCGCAGATCGACGGCGGTGGACAGATCCGCGAAGGCGCTGAGGAAACCCGGATGTTCCTCGAGGTCAGTCATGCGCCGAAATCTAACCGCCCCAGGCGTCGTCGCGGTGTCGCAGACGTGAACGACAGGACGGCACGGCGCGCAGGCTCAGGGTGAAAGTCCAGGGTCGAGATCGGGGTACATCCCGATGCGCGCGGCCGGCCACTCCGACCAGGATGAAGGCATGACATTCGACAGCAACACTCCCCGCCAGTTCATCCGCTCCGACAATCAGAAGATGCTCGCAGGCGTCTGCGGCGGCATCGCCGAATACTTCTCCGTGGACGTCAACCTCGTCCGCCTGCTCACCGTCGTCGCGACGTTCGTCACCGGCGGCACCGCGGCGCTCGTCTACCTCGCCGCCTGGATGCTGATGCCGGCCGGACACTGACATCGCAGTGACACCGGGAAACGGCGACACCTGGAAACGGAAAAGGCCCGGAACACCGAGTGGTGTTCCGGGCCTTTCCGGGCACTTCGTGCCCGTGAGTGGCGGGCGAGTCCGAGGACTCCTCAGCCGCTCACGGGAGGCGTAGCCGCCTTTAGAAGTCCATACCGCCCATGCCGCCGGTCGGGTCGCCCACGGGCGCTCCGGCCTTCTCCGGCTTGTCGGCGACGACGGCCTCGGTGGTCAGGAACAGAGCCGCGATGGACGCTGCGTTCTGCAGCGCGGAGCGGGTGACCTTGACCGGGTCGTTGATGCCGGCTTCGAGCAGGTCGCCGTACTCGTTGTTGGCAGCGTTGAGGCCGTGACCTGCGGGCAGGTTGCGAACCTTCTCGGCAACGACGCCGGGCTCGAGGCCGGCGTTGAATGCGATCTGCTTCAGCGGTGCTTCGAGGGCGACGCGAACGATGTTCGCACCGGTGGCCTCGTCACCTTCGAGCTTCAGGTCGTCCAGAGCCGGAGCCGACTGCAGCAGAGCCACGCCACCACCGGCGACGATGCCCTCTTCAACGGCAGCCTTGGCGTTCCGCACGGCATCTTCGATGCGGTGCTTGCGCTCCTTGAGCTCCACCTCGGTGGCAGCGCCGGCCTTGATGACTGCAACGCCACCGGCCAGCTTGGCCAGGCGCTCCTGCAGCTTCTCGCGGTCGTAGTCCGAGTCGCTGTTCTCGATCTCGGCGCGGATCTGGGCCACGCGGCCGGCGATGGCCTCGGGATCTCCCGCGCCCTCGACGATGGTGGTCTCGTCCTTGGTGATGACGACCTTGCGTGCCTGGCCGAGCAGCTCGAGTCCGGCGGTCTCCAGGGAGAGGCCGACCTCTTCACTGATGACCTCGCCACCGGTGAGGATGGCGATGTCGGCGAGCTGAGCCTTGCGACGGTCACCGAAGCCGGGAGCCTTGACGGCCACGGACTTGAAGGTGCCACGGATCTTGTTGACCACCAGGGTGGACAGGGCTTCGCCCTCGACGTCCTCGGCGATGATGACCAACGGCTTGCCGGACTGGATGACCTTCTCCAGCAGCGGCAGCAGGTCCTTGACCGTGGAGATCTTGGAGCTCACGAGGAGGATGTACGCGTCCTCGAGGACGGCTTCCTGACGCTCCGGATCGGTCGCGAAGTACGCCGAGATGTAGCCCTTGTCGAAGCGCATGCCCTCGGTGAGCTCGAGCTGCAGGCCGAAGGTGTTGGACTCCTCGACCGTGATGACGCCTTCCTTGCCGACCTTGTCCATGGCCTCGGCGATGAGCTCGCCGATGGACGGGTCGCCCGCGGAGATACCAGCGGTAGCAGCGATCTGCTCCTTGGTGTCGATCTCCTTGGCGGTCTCGAGCAGACGCACCGTGACGGCCTCGACGGCCTTCTCGATGCCGCGCTTCAGACCCAGCGGGTTGGCGCCGGCAGCGACGTTGCGGAGACCCTCGCGGACGAGTGCCTGGGCGAGAACGGTGGCGGTGGTGGTTCCGTCGCCGGCGACGTCGTCAGTCTTCTTGGCGACCTCCTTGACCAGCTCGGCACCGATCTTCTCGTAGGGGTCCTCGAGCTCGATCTCCTTGGCGATGGACACACCATCGTTGGTGATCGTGGGGGCGCCCCACTTCTTTTCGAGCACGACGTTGCGACCCTTGGGGCCCAACGTCACCTTGACTGCGTCGGCGAGGGCGTTGAGTCCCCGCTCGAGGCCGCGACGGGCCTCTTCGTCGAACGCGATGATCTTGGCCATTGCGAAGTGATCCTCCGGATTGGGGGTGACACACAAGGCGACCGCTAGTCGGGTCGCCTCATTTACGCCTTCGGCCGAGTTCGGTGCCCGCGACGGACGACCAGGGGTGTCTTTGGTTCCCGGTCTCACCGTCCCGACCTGGCACTCACGCGTCGTGAGTGCCAAGTGCATTTTTAGCACTCGGACAGGGTGAGTGCAAGGTCGGGACGGAACCGATGTGCCGGGGCGATCAGCGCATCGCGCAGACCTGACCGGTGTTCAGGTTGAAGGCGAGGGACAGTGCGCCGACGCAGTCCACGCCGTTCGCGTCCGCCGTCGCACCCGAACCCCAGCCGGCGATCGCGACGGTGGTGGTGCCGTCGGCCGCGCCGGAACGGGCGATGCCGCCGCCGAGCGAGACCGCGTACGCCTGGCCCGAGCCCGTCGACGCACCGAGCGACGTCCCGTATCCGTTGGCGTAGGTGGTGGCGCCGCTGTGCCCGTTGGCGACGCTCACCGCGGTGCCGCTGTCGGCCGCCATCGCGTGGGCCACGCCGGCCTCGGTCGCCTTCGCGCCACAGCTGGCGGTCTCCGACACCTGGACGTCGTTGGCTGACGGCGGGGACACGCAGTTGACGGGGGCGGCACCGGCGACGCCTGCGCCGGCCACCGAGATTCCCGCCGCGACGCCCAGACCCACTGCCATCGCCGCTCCCACACGTGCCAGCCGACGGCCGAACAGAGAAGAGATACGAGTACGAGAAGCCGAGGCGGTCGAGGTGACGGGTGTGGAGACAGCGAGCATGGAAGCTCCTTCTGGGAACGTCGAATTGGAGGATTCGCCGCGACAGTACCCGTTCGCGGCCGCTTAGTCCCGGACCGCGGTCAGGCGAGTTCGTCGAGGAGCTTCGGCAGCTGTGCGACCGAGTCGACGACGTGGTCAGGTCGCTGCGCGGCGAGGTCCAGAATCGACTGCCGGAACTTGCCCGTCCGCACCAGCACGCCGGTGAGCCCGACCCGCTGCGCGGCCAGGACGTCGCCGGTCAGATCGTCACCGACCATCACCGTCACGTCCGGTCCCGTCCCCATCAGATCGGTGGCGGTGAGGAACGCCGCGAGCGACGGCTTACCCACCGAGACGACGTTGGTTCCCGCGACCTCCTCCATGCCCGGGAGATAAGCGCCCGTGTCGATGCGCAGCCCGTCGTCGGCGGCCCACGTGGTGCCCCGGTGCATCGCGACGACGGGGACGCCGTCGAGCATCAATTCCACCACCCGGCTCAGCGCCTCGTGGGTGAATTCCGGCCCGGCGCCACCGAGGATCACGACCTCCGGGTTCTCGTCGTCCAGTTCGATCCCCGACAGGTCGGCCGTGATGTCGCCGCTGTTGAGGACCCAGGCTCGCGACCCCGGGTAGGTCGACCGCACGTACTCCGCCGTGAGCCGCGCCGCGGTGACGATCTCGTCGGAGTCCGCCTCGATGCCCGCCGATCGCAGGGCGTCGACGATCTCGTCGCACGTACGGGACGTCGTATTGGTGAGGTAGGCGCACGCGAGTCCGCGGTCCCGCACCTCCCGCACCGCGGCAGCGGCACCGTCGATCGGATGCCACGACGTAACCAGCACACCGTCGATATCGAGCAGGACACCCTCGACCCCAGCCATGACAGGAGCTTATCCCGGCGTCACTGCCGAGTCCGGCAGACGAGGACCGGGCAGGGAGCGTGGTGCACCAGATTCTGGCTCACCGATCCGAGCAGCGCGCCCATCACCTTGCCCCGGCCGTGGCTGCCGACCACCAGCAGTTGCGCCGTCGCGGCGTGCCGCAGCAGCACGTCGGCAGGCACACCCTGCGTGGACAGCTCCTCGACGGGCACGTCCGGGTACTCGTCCCGGACGCCGGCGAGGCTTTCGGACACGACCGCCTTCACCGCTTCCTCGTAGGCGGACCAGTCGACGTATTTCGACGCATGCGCGAGTCCGTGCTGTTTCTCCCCGCTCCACGCGTGCACCGCGGTCAGCCCGACCCCGAACGACGATGCAAGCGCGAACGCCTCGTCGACCGCCGTCTCGCTGACCTGACTGCCGTCCACTCCGACGACGATCGGGCGACTGTCGGGGGACTCGGTCTCGGGCGAGCCCCGGACCACCGCGACCGGGCTGTGCGCATGGTTGGCCGTGCGCAGGACCGTGGACCCGAGGAGGTAGTCGGTGACGGCACCCGCCCCCTGCGCGCCGAGCACCACCATCCGCGCCGCCCGCGACAGCTCGATCAGGTGGGACGCCGCCGTTCCCGACCGGACGTCCCGCTCGACCACGAGACCGGGATGGTCCTGCGCGGCGGCGGCGGTGGCGGCGTCCAGCATCGCATTGCCGTCCTCGCGCAGTTCCTGAATGAACTGGGCGTCGATCATCATGGCGGTGCCGTTGTAGAACGTGGCCTCGTCCGGGTAGGTGTGGGCGAGCAGGAGTGGGGCACCCAGCCGGACCGCCGCCCCCGCCGCCCAGCGTGCCGCGTCGAGCGCGGCGCGAGAACCGTCGACACCGACGACCACCGGCGCCCCTGCGTGTTCGCTCATATCTCTCTCCCTCTACGGCTCGAGAACTGCTGCACCGCTGAACATTCCGCCGTCCAGGTCACGCAGGGCCCGGTCGGCGCGGTCGAGTGGGTACGGATGGACGTCGATACTCAGCCGGTGTTCGGCTGCGATGCGGAGGAATTCGGTGGAGTCCGAACGAGTATTGGCGGTGACGCTGCGGATCTGCCTTTCCCGGAACAGGTGTCGCTGATAGTCGAGCGGGGGAATGTCGGTGAGGTGGATCCCCGCCACGGCGAGGGTGCCGCCGTCGGCGAGCGCCTCCATCGCGACGGGCACCAGATCGCCGACCGGCGCGAACAAGATCGCGGAGTCGAGCGGTTCGGGTGGCGCGTCACGCACCCCCTGCACGGATGTCACCCCAAGGCGCTCCGCGAGTTCGCGGGCCTGCGCCCCTCGGGTCATGACGTGCACCCGGGCACCCCGCGTCAACGCGACCTGGGCGGTGAGGTGGGCACTGCCGCCGAACCCGTAGATGCCCAGCGCCCCGCCGTCCGGGACCGCGGCACGCTCGAGTGCCCGGTAGCCGATGATCCCGGCGCACAGCAGCGGAGCGAGTTCGGTGTCCGTGTACCCGCCGGGCAGGCGCAGCGCGTAGCCGGCCGGGACCGTCGCGAACTCGGCGTACCCGCCGTCCGCGTCCCAGCCGGTGTACCGCGACTGCCTGCAGAGGTTTTCGTCGCCCCGCAGGCACGCGGCGCAGCGCCCGCAGGTGTAGCGCAGCCAGGCGATGCCCACCCGATCCCAACGGCGAACGACTCCTCTGCCGAATCACCCAGTGCGGCAACCTCCCCCACCACCTCGTGGCCGGGGGTCACACGGGGCCGGTGCACGGGCAGATCACCTTCGGTCACGTGCAGGTCGGTGCGGCACACTCCGCACGCCAGGACCCTCACGAGAAGTTCCCCCGGCGCCGGCTCGGGAATCGCGTCACGTCCGAGCACGAGAGGACGGCCCGCGACGGGGCCCGGCGCGACCACACGCCATGCGGCCATCGTCCCGGTTCCACCCTCCGTCGCCGCCATACCCCCACAATGCCCGTGACGAGTACCCACCGCCAGGACCTGAGGGCTCGTGTCCCGGGCGACACGGCGTCCCGGCGAAGGCCCGGCCGGACCGTCCGCGGCAACTAGGCTCCACCCATGGACCTGCGCGGTGAAGACCTGTTCACGGTGGCGGAGTCTCTGGCCGAACTGCTCCGCGCCCCGATCACGATCGAGGACGAGAACTCGACGGTGCTCGCCTATTCGAGTGGCGAGCAGGCAGTCGACGAAGCACGCATCGGCACCATTCTCGGCCGTCAGGTGCCGGGGCGATTCCGGCAACTCCTTGCCGATGCCGGGGTGTTCGAACAATTGCACCGCGACACGGATGTCCACTATGTCGACCTCCGGATGCCCGAGGTGCTGCCGCGCGCGGCGATCGCAGTGCGGGACGGCGATCGGCCGGTCGGTTCCATCTGGGCCGCGATGTCCGCGCCTCCCACCCCGGAGCAGGAATCGATCCTGCGGTCCGCGGTCCCCGTCGTCGCCGAACACATCGCGGCCGAACGGGAGCGCGTGGACGTGACCCGCAGACTGCAGGTCGACCGGGTGCGTGCGCTGATCAACGGCGGGGAGCCCGCGTTCCGGGCCGCCGACGACCTCCGGTTGGAGGGACGGCTCACGGTCGCGGCCGCCGCGCCCGTCGCGATCGGGCGACCGTTGCCATCGGGGTTGCTCGCGTCCCTCGGCCTGTACCTCGACACCCTGGCGGTCGACTCGGTCGCCGCGCAGCTCGACGACGTCATCTACGTGGTCATCGCCGCGTCCGCGAAGGATGTCCGGCGCCTCGCCGAGGATTTCCTCGGCCGCGCCCGCAGCGGTCCCGCGTTCGTGGTCGCCATCGGCCGGGAAGTGACCACCGCCAGTCAGGCTCACCTGTCGCGAGGGGACGCCGACCGGGTCCTCACCGTGCTCCAGCACGGCCGAGCCGGTGGTGTCGTCGGGACGATGCGGGACAGTCTCGCGTCCGTGCTGGCGTTGCGGGTCGCGGACATCTTCGACGGCCTGGGTGACCTGACACCCCTCGCCGCGCTCACCCGGCACGACGAACAGCACGGAACCGACCTCGTGGCGACGGCCCGCGCGTTCCTCGCCCACGGCGGCGACGTCGCCGACGCGGCCGCCGCCCTGCACGTTCACCCCAATACCCTGCGGAATCGGCTGCGGCGCTGCGTCGATTCGTGCGACGTGGACCTCGCCGACGCGGACACCCGGCTGATCCTGATGCTGCACCTGAAGCTGGCCGGGCTGCGCATCATGTGACCCCTGGCCGATTGCACAGGGGACGCTGCCGCGGACTGGCCGGGCTGCGCATCATGTGACCCCTGGCCGATTGCACAGGGGACGCTGCCGCGGACTGGCCGAACGGCTACTCCCCCGGCGTTGTCACCGACCGATGATGGAGTCATGAGCAGAGTGAAGCGCCCGGACCATGTCGCGATCGTCGGGGCAGGCGTCGTAGGATTGTCCACCGCGTGGTTCCTCCAGGAACGCGGCGTCCAGGTGACGGTCGTCGACCGAAAGGGTGTCGCGGCCGACGCGTCGTGGGGCAATGCGGGTTGGCTCGCACCGGCATTGACGCTGCCGCTGCCCGAACCCGCCGTGCTGAAATACGGCCTGCGCGCGATGCTGAATCCGTCGTCGCCGGTCTATGTCCCCTTCACCACCGATCTGCGCCTGCTCCGTTTCCTCGTCGGTTTCGCCCGGCACTGCACGCCGAACCGGTGGGCGGACGCGATGGCGGTGTACGCCGAAGTCAACCGGATCTCCCTGGGCGCCTACGACGAACTCGCGGACGGCGGGGTGCGGGAGCACACGCATCTCGCCGACCCGTTCCTCACCGCGTTCGTGTCGGACGAGGACCGGGAAGCGCTCGTCGACGAGTTCCGCCACATCGAGGCCGCGGGCGGAGAGGTCGAGTACGACCGCCTCGACCGGGACGAGATCCACTCCCTGGAGCCGAGTCTCGGCGACGGCGTGCACTCCGGCCTGCGGCTGCGCAATCAGCGATTCATCGACCCGCCGCGCTTCGTGCACTCACTCGCCGACGCCGTCCGGGCCAGGGGCGGCGAGATCGTGTCCGGCTTCGACGTGACGGCGGTGCAGGATCGGGGACAGCCGGGGGTCCGGCTGGTTCCGGCCGCGGGCGATGCGGTGTTCGCCGACGCCGTCGTCATCGCGAGCGGGGCGCGCCTCAACGCGCTCGCCCGTCCGTTCGGTGTCCGCGCCCTGGTGCAGGCCGGCCGCGGGTACAGCTTCAGCGTCCAGCCACGCCTGATGCCGAAGAACCCGATCTACTTCCCCACCCAGCGGGTGGCGTGCACGCCGCTCCACGACCGTTTCCGCGTCGCCGGGATGATGGAGTTCCGCAGTCCCGATGCTCCGCTGGACCCGCGCCGCGTGCAGGCCATCATCGAGGCCGCGACGCCCATGTTCACCGGCATCGACTGGGAATCGCGTGAGGAGGAATGGGTCGGGTCCCGGCCGTGCACCACCGACGGACTTCCGCTCGTCGGCGCTACCCGCTCACCGCGCGTGCACGTGGCCGGCGGCCACGGAATGTGGGGCATCGCGCTGGGACCGCTCACCGGACGCATCCTGGCCGACTCGATGACCGGCGGAGCGGTTTCCGGCGTGATGCGGCATTTCGACCCGCTGCGGTAGCGGTCAGTCCAGCTTTCCCACCACCGTCTCGGCGCTCGCGACCAGTGCACCGGAAGAGGCGAGGGCCACCGCGGCCTCGATCTCCGGCGCAAGGTGACGGTCGGTCCCCGGTCCGCCGACGTGCTCGCGGATCGTCGCCCGCACCGCACCCGTCGCGGGTGACGGTGCGAGGGGGGCCCGCAGATCCAGGGCGCGAGCCGCCGTCAACGCCTCGATGGCGAGAACCCGGGTGAGCCCGTCGATCGCCCGCCGCAACTTCCGGGCCGCGGACCACCCCATCGACACGTGATCCTCCTGCATCGCCGACGACGGAATCGAATCCACACTCGCCGGCGCCGCCAGCCGTTTCAGCTCCGACACGATCGCCGCCTGCGTGTACTGCGCGATCATGTGCCCACTGTCCACCCCCGGATCATCCGCCAGAAACGGCGGCAACCCGTGACTGCGCGCCACATCCAGGAACCGGTCGGTGCGACGCTCACTCATGCTCGCCACATCCGCGACCACGATCGCCAGAAAATCCAGCACATACGCCACCGGCGCCCCGTGAAAGTTGCCGTTCGACTCCACCCGACCGTCCACCGTCACCACCGGGTTGTCGACCGCACTCGCCAACTCCCAGCCCGCCACCCGCTCCGCGTGCGCGAGGGTGTCCCGCGCCGCGCCCGCGACCTGCGGGGCACACCGCAGCGAGTACGCGTCCTGCACGACCGTGCAACTCGGGTTGGCATGGCTTTGCACGATCTCCGAGCCCGCCAGCAACCGGACCATGTTCGCCGCCGCCGCCGCCTGCCCGGGGTGGGGCCGCAGCGCCTGCAGCTCCGCGGCGAACACCTTGTCGGTGCCGAGCAACCCCTCCACGCTCATCGACGCCGTCACATCGGCCAGCGACAGCAACCGACGCAGATCGTGACACGCCAGCACCAGCATCCCGAGCATGCCGTCGGTGCCGTTGATCAGCGCCAACCCCTCCTTCTCCGCCAACACCACCGGCGCGATCCCGGCGGCGGACAACGCCGCCCCGGCCGGCACCAGTTCGCCGTCCGCGTCCCGGACCGTGCCCTCGCCGATCACCGCGAGCGCCACATGGGCGAGCGGCGCCAGGTCGCCGGAGCACCCGAGGCTGCCGTATTCGTGCACCACCGGCGTGATCCCCGACGACAACAACGACGCATACACCTGCGCCACCTCCGGCCGCACCCCGGTCCGGCCCGTCGCCAGCGTCGACAACCGCAACAACATCAACGCCCGCACCACCTCCCGCTCCACCTCCGGACCACTGCCGGCGGCATGCGAGCGGATCAGGCTGCGCTGCAACTGCGCCCGCCGCGCCCAGGGAATGTGCCGGGTCGCGAGCGCCCCGAAACCCGTCGACACCCCATACACCGGCCTCGGGTCCCCCGCCAACGCCTCGATGCGCTTCCGGGACTCCGCCATCGCTGACATCGCGTCCGCTGCGATCCGGACCGGGGCGCCGAGACGCGCCACCCGGATCACGTCTTCGGCGGCGAGCGCCCCGGTTCCGACGACGACGGACTCTGCGGTTCCCACATCACCCAGTGTCCCCCGAGTCCGGTGGGTGAGTGACGAGATTGCGGGAGCGACGACGCCGTCTCAGAGACGGCCGCGGAGAGCTTCCTCGATTTCGCGCGGCGTCATGAGACGTTCGAGTTTTTCACTCGGCCACGAGGACGGACGTCCTTGCAATCGGGCTGATTCGAGTAGAGGGAGAGGGCTGCGGTCCCACCGCAGGATCGAATGAACATTCACGACCGATCACTTCCGAACACCGACTCGACAACTTTCCATTGCGCCATTGCACCCGCGACTTTTCGCCGCGCTATTGACTCATCGCCCATCGTGCCCCTTTGGTTACACGGTTTCGGTGAGGCGCGCGGAAGCGCTGGAAAACCGGGGTCGGACGAGAAATTCAGTGACCTACCGCACACCGTCCTCTCCTGAACCCCTACGATGGTGCAAAAGTAATTGTTACCGTTCGTACCACGTTCCTGACTGGAGACAGCCGATGGCAAACACCCTCGAAGCAAGCATCGACATCGCCGCGACCCCGCAAGACGTGTGGGCCGTCGTGTCGGATCTGAACCGGATGGGCGAATGGAGCCCCCAGTGCCGCAAGATGCGCATCCTCGGCGGCGTCGTCGAGGAGGGCACGAAGACCGTCAACATCAACCGCAAGGGCTTCCTCGTCTGGCCGACCACGTCGAAGGTCGTGAAGTTCCAGCCCAACAAGTCCATCGCATTCCGCATCCTCGAGAACCGCACCATCTGGTCGTACGAACTCGAGCCCACGGCCGACGGAACCAAGGTCACCGAACGCCGCGAAGCGCCGACCGGAACGTCCAAGGTGTCGCAGTTCCTGGTCAAGACCGTCCTCGGCGGCAATGACGACTTCGAGGTCGACCTCGTGAACGGCATGAACACCACCCTCGCCCGCATCAAATCGGAGGCCGAGCGCAAAGCTTGACCCCGAACCTGGTCGAGGCCTCCGCGTTCCCGGCATGAACACACCGGACGCCGTCATGGCGAGGATCGCGCAGGGTCGGGAACTGGCAGTGGCAGGTGACCGGGGGGCCCGGCGCATCTTCGAGGAGGTGTGGGAGCCCTCGACGCCGCTGACCGACGACCGGACCCGGCAGCACCATGCCTCCCGGCTCCGCGCCGACCTCGACGCGTCCGAGTGTCGGACGGACGGGGCAGAGTGAGGGACGTGCTCAGCATCGGCGAACTCGCGCGGGCGTCCGCCCGTCGGTCAGCGCCCTCCGGTTCTACGACAAGGCCGTCCTCGTCGCCGCGATGCGCCACTGACGAGAATTCACCACCTGCTCGACGTCCGACGAGATGGTCGTCGGCAACCGCGGCGAGGCGCCGGACGCGCGCTTCCATGTGCAGGTGAACGCGGGTTTTCTGCTCGAGACCGTCGACGCGCTGCCGGGCGAGCAGCTGACGTTCGACGTGACCGGTCCCATCGCTCCCCTCGCCATCCGGCCACGATCCGTTCACACATCGGACCGCGCGAGTGCGTACTCTCTCCTGATGCCGTTGCAGCCGGTAGCGCTCACGTAATCTGTGAGTGCGCTGTGCGATGGCGCGCAGCAGCACGTTCGTCCGACACAGTTAGAGGAGCCCGTGGCACGCAAGCCCACACCCCCCGGAACCCCGCAACCCACGAGCGTCGGGCACATCGTCGACCTGGTCCGCGGAGCAGTTCCGCCCCTGCATCCGGCCGGGCTGCCCTTCGTCCTCGCACCACTCGGTGTGGCGCTCGTCGGGCGCAAGCGCAAGTGGGTCCGGCGCGGGGCGCTGACCTCGGCCGCCGCCTGCGCCGCGTTCTTCCGGCACCCGCACCGCGTTCCGCCGAACCGAGTCGGTGTCGCGGTTGCACCCGCCGACGGTGAGGTCGCGCTCGTCGACTCCGCGGTCCCCCCGTCCGAACTGGACATGGGCAGCGAACCGCTCCCCCGGGTCAGCATCTTCCTGTCCGTGCTCGACGTGCACGTCCAGCGCAGCCCCGTGGGCGGCGAGGTGAAGAAGGTCGTCCACCGGGCAGGCCGGTTCCTCTCCGCCGACCTCGCCGACGCCAGCGAGGTCAACGAGCGCAACAGCATGCTGCTGCACACCGCCGAGGGGCACGATGTCGCCGTCGTGCAGATCGCCGGGCTGCTCGCCCGCCGGATCGTCTGCGACGCCAAGGTCGGCGACACCCTCCCGATCGGCGACACGTACGGCCTGATCCGGTTCGGCTCCCGCGTCGACACCTACTTCCCGGCGGGCACCACGTTGCTCGCCGAGCGGGGCCAGCGGACGATCGGCGCCGAGACCGTCATCGCACAACTGCCGTGATCGCCAACGCGAAGCAGCAGCGGCGAGGACGACCCCAGCAAGCTGTTCGGCTCCTGCCGAGCGTGGTCACGATCCTCGCCCTGTGTGCGGGACTGTCCGCCGTCAAGTTCGCGCTCGACGAAGACCTGGGGACGGCACTGGCGATGATCGGCGCCGCCGCGGTGCTCGATTCGCTCGACGGGCGCATCGCCCGTCTGCTCGACGCCACCAGCAAGATGGGCGCCGAACTGGATTCGCTGGCCGATTCCATCTCGTTCGGCGTCGCCCCGGCCCTCGTCCTCTACGTCACACTGCTGGACGGGCAGAGCTTCGGCTGGATCATCGCGCTCATCTACGCGGTCAGCATCGTGCTGCGACTCGCGCGGTTCAACACCCTCCTCGACGAGGACGACGCGCCGGGCTACACCAACGAGTACTTCACCGGGGTGCCCGCACCGGCAGGCGCGCTGGTCGCGCTGGCGCCGCTGGCCGCCGCCGCGCAGTGGGGCGACGGCTGGTGGTCGTCGTATCCCGTCGTCGTGGCATGGACCGTGCTCTCCGCCGCACTGATCGTCAGCCGCATCCCCACCCTCGCGCTGAAGACGGTGTCGGTACCCCCCCACATGGCGGCCGGTCTCCTCGTCCTCGTCGCGCTCGCGGCGGCGGCCCTGGTCACCTACCCGTACATCCTGCTGATCGCGCTCGTGGCGGTGTACCTCGCGCACATTCCGTTCGCGGTCCGTTCGAAGCGGTGGGTGGCGGCGCGGCCCGAGACGTGGGACATCAAACCCGCCGAACGACGCGCCATCCGGCGTCAGCCCGACGCCCGCGGCAAGCGCTCGGCCGCACGGCTCGGACTGCGCCGTCCCCGGGCCCGGTAGGACGCTCCCGCACGTAGGCTCGACGGCGTGACCTCACCGGAACTCGCGCTCACAGTCCGACTGAACACCTCGGCCGCCGACACCCGGCGCGGTGTGGTGCGGCTGCATCCGGAAGCCCTCGCCGCGCTCGGCCTCCGCGAATGGGACGCGATCGCCCTCGTCGGCGCGCGCCGCACCGCCGCGGTCGCCGGTCGCGCACCGGCCGGAACCCCCACCGGGACCGCGCTCCTCGACGACGTGACACTCTCCAACGCGGGACTGACCGAGAACAGCACCGTCGTCGTGACCCCGGTGACGGTGTACGGCGGGAAGACGGTGACGGTCAGCGGCTCCGCACTGGCCGTCAATTCCATCTCCGACGTCACCCTCCGCCATGCCCTGCTCGGGAAGGTCCTCACCGTCGGCGACACCGTATCGCTCCTCCCCCGAGACCTCGGCCCCGGAACCAGCACCGCGCCGGCGACGCAGGCACTGTCCCGCACGTTCGGCGTCGCCTGGACCTCCGAGTTGCTCACCGTGACCGGGGTCGACCCCGCCGGTGGTCCGGTGAGCGTGCAGCCGAACACCGCCGTCCGCTGGGGTGAAGGGGTGCGGCCCACGGTGTCCGTGTCGCCGTCCCGGCTGTCCGCGCCGCCGCCGGTCCCGGCCGCCCAGGACCTTCCCCCGGTCCCGGTCGAAGACCTCGTCGGAGCGCAAACCCAGGCGGCCAAACTCACCGAGTGGCTGGGGCTGGCGCTCGACGAACCCGAACTGCTCCGGAAACTCGGCGCCTCGCCCCATCTGGGGGTCCTGGTGACCGGGCCCGCCGGCGTCGGGAAGGCGACGCTCGCCCGTGCGGTGCTCGCGTCCCGGCCGGTCGTCGAACTCGACGGTCCGAGTGCAGGAGCGCTGGAGGCTGATTCGCGGTTGCAGCGGGTCACGGCCGCGGTGGAGGAGATCCGCGGCGGTGGCGTCCTCCTGATCACCGACATCGACGCTCTGCTGCCGGCCACCCCCGAACCGGTGGCGGCGCTCGTCGTCGAACAACTCCGCCGCGCGGTCGACACCGTCGGGGTCGCGTTCGTCGCGACGTCGGCGCACCCCGACTCGATCGACGCCCGGCTCCGCGGGCAGGACCTCTGCGACCGCGAACTCGCGCTGACTCTGCCCGACGGCTCCACCCGCAGGGCACTCCTCGAACTGCTCCTGAGGAAGGTCCCCACCGACGGCGTCACCCTCGATGCGATCGCGGCCCGCACACCCGGGTTCGTCGTCGCCGACCTCGCCGCGCTGTGCCGCGAAGCCGCGCTCCGTGCCGCCTCGCGTGCCGCCAGGAAGCCGGTCGACCCGGCGCTGACGCAGGACGATCTGCTCGGCGCCCTCGACGTCATCCGTCCGCTGTCGAGGTCGGGCAGCGAGGAACTCGCGATCGGCAGCGTCACCCTCGACGACGTCGGCGACATGGTGGAGACGAAGCAGGCGCTGACCGAGGCGGTCCTGTGGCCGCTGCAGCATCCGGATTCGTTCGCCCGCCTCGGCGTCGATCCCCCGCGCGGCGTGCTGCTCTACGGTCCGCCCGGTTGCGGCAAGACCTATCTCGTTCGTGCACTGGCCAGTTCAGGACACCTCAGTGTGCACGCCGTCAAGGGCGCCGAGCTGATGGACAAGTGGGTGGGCGCATCCGAGAAAGCCGTTCGCGAATTGTTTCAGCGGGCGCGCGATTCGGCGCCGTCGCTGATCTTCCTCGACGAGGTGGACGCGCTGGCCCCGCGGCGCGGCCAGAGTTCCGATTCCGGGGTGTCCGATCGGGTGGTGGCGTCGCTGCTCACGGAACTCGACGGCGTGGAGCCGCTCCGCGACGTCGTGGTCGTCGGCGCCACCAACCGGCCCGACCTGATCGACCCGGCGTTGCTGCGCCCCGGCCGCCTGGAGCGGCTGGTGTTCGTGCCGCCGCCGGACGGCGACGCCCGCCGCGCGATTCTCCGGACGTCCGGCAAGGCGGTCCCCCTCGCGACCGACGTCGACCTCGACGCCCTGGCCCACGACCTCGACGGCTACTCGGCCGCCGACTGCTCGGCATTGCTGCGGGAGGCCGCGCTGGCCGCCATGCGCCGGAACATCGATGCCGCCGACGTCACCGCGGCCGACGTGGCCGAGGCGCGCGAAAAGGTGCGCCCCTCACTCGATCCCGAGCAAGTGGCGCACCTGAAGGCCTATGCGCTGTCGCGCCTGTGAGTACGGGTCAGGACCAGCGGGCGAGCATTGTGGCCGCGTGCGCGCCGAGGGCGGCCTGGAAGAACGGGCCGAAGCTCACGCGCGCGACCCCGAGCGGGCCGAAGCTCGCCGGGTCGTCCTGCTCGGGCAGTCCGATGGCGTTGACGGGCAGCGGCAACTCCGACGTGAGCCTCTTCTGCGTGGCGTCGTCGTGGCGGCCCACCGGGTAGAGCACGTCGGCGCCGGCGTCGGCCGCGAGCTTCAGCCGTGCGATCGCACGGTCGACCCGATCGGATTCGTCGCCGACCTGCTTCACGAACAGGTCGGTGCGCGCGTTCACGACCACATGCACGCCGGCGGCGTCGGCGGCCTGTCGCAATCCGCCGACGAAGTCGGCGTGCTCCTGCGGCTCACGGAGACGCCCGCCCTCGCTGTGGACGGTGTCCTCGATGTTCAGACCTACCGCCCCCGCGCCGATCAGACCCTCGATCAGTCGCGTGGGTTCGAGCCCGTACCCCGACTCGATGTCCACGGACAGCGGCAGATCCACCGCAGCGGTGATCTGCGCGATGCGATGCAGCAGCTCGTCGAACGTGATGCCCTCGTTGTCGGGCTTGCCGATCGAGTCGGAGACCGGGTGGCTTCCGACGGTCAGCGCCTGAAACCCGGCGGACACAGCCAGATTCGCGGACCAGGCATCCCACACAGTGGGCAGGATGACGGGGTTGCCGGGCCGGTGCAGCCCCAGCAGGGTGGTGGCCTTCTCGTTGATCGACGTCATGGGTGGGCTCCTCGCCTCGGGTTATTTCGATCGGAGTGGTTCTCGGGCACGCCTTCGGTGCCAACGCCAGGTTCGCCGCTTCCATTCCTACCCGCTCGAGTACCGTGAGCGAATGGACTTCCGCGAACCTCTGTCGGCCGCGGCTGCTCTCACGTCCGGCGCGCTGGCCGGTTTCGTCCTCACCAATCCCCGCAATCGGGCCTGGACGATCAACGCCTCCGATCGCGAGATCGACCGCTGGCTGAGCAGCCAGCCGACCGGCGTGGTGGTGGCACTGGTCCTCGGTGTCGTCGCCGTGGCGGGTCTGCAACGCTCCGGCTCGCGACGCTTGTCGTGGCTGCTGGCAGCGGGGTGCGCCCTCGTCCTGATCGGTGCGCGCGCCGTGGTGCCCGATGCGGGCGGTGTCGACACGCTGATCGCTCTGCACTTCGCCAAGACCGCGACCGCCGGGTTCCTGCTGGGCGCGGCGGTCGCCGCGGTGTGGGGCCGCTGGGCTCGGCAGCTAGCCCTGACTCTCGGTGTCGCGGGCGCGTTTCTCCTCGCGAGCGTGCAGCGTCTGCCGCGCGGTGACGCCACCTATGTCGAGCCTGCGAGCATGAGCACCTCCGCGATCGGTGAACCTCCACTGTGGCTGCTGGTCGCAGTGCTCGTGCTCGCCGTCGCGTCGGCGGTCGTGGCGCGGGCGCAGTTCCGGGTGCAACGACCCGAGCGGAAGACCCTGCTGACGGCGCTGGTCGGCGCGCTGGCCCTTGCCCTGCTCAACCGGTTACTCGGGGCGTGGATCGACGATCAGGAATTCGGCGAGCCGATGACGGTCTGGCTGATCGTCGCGTTCTCCCTCGCGGTGATCGTGGCGGGAACGGACCTCATCGCACACCGATTCCCCGGCATCGACGGACATTTTCTGCTCGCCGCCACCGGGGTCACCGCGGCGGCCGTGCTCGTGCTCGACGACCTCAGGACCCCACGAGTGACGGTTCCTGCGGCGGCCCTGCTCGCGGTCGGTATCGTCGCACTGGCCGCGGGGATCGCCGGGGCGGTCAGAGTTTCGCTCAACTGGCGACGGCCGGGATGGGGTCTGTGCCTCGCCGGTCTCGTCCCGTTGGTCGCCACCGCCTGGCCCGACTTCGGCAACGACGGTGTCACACTCCTGATCCGGCTGGCCGTGGTGGGCGGCGGGACGGGGTTCGCGCTCGCCGCCGCGCTGCCGGGTTCGGCACCGATCGCGGTGCTCGGCCTGGCACTGCCGTTCGCCTCGCTGGTGTTCGTGGCGGCGACCACCGTTCCCCGCAGCCGCGTGGTCTACGCGGGTGCGAACACCGAACACCACCTGCCGTCGTCCCCGGCGTCGACTGTCGCGTCCGACCATCTCGCCGGTGCGGCGATGCTGCTCGTCGTCGCGTTCTGCATCTATTCGGTGCGTGCGCGACACCCGACTGCGGACGGCAGCTAGTCGAGGAGGCCGAGCGACTGCAACCGGCGGAACACGAGCATCGAGCCGGGCGCGACGTCGGGCATCGCCGCGTACTCGTCCACGGTGAAGTACCGCAGTTCGGCGATCTCGCTCGTCGGCCGGGGCTCGCTGCCGAGTTCGGCGAGAAAGCAGGTCATGTGCAGGTCGGTGCCCTCGGGATGTCCGTACGCGGGCGCCTCGAACACCCCCAGGTGCTCGAGGGTCCCGTCGACGATCCCGGCGTCGAGTTCTTCGCGGATCTCGCGGTGCAGTGCCTGTTCGGCGTTCTCGCCCGGATCGATCTTGCCGCCCGCCATGTAGAACGCGGACTTCCCGACCGACCGGGTCTGGAGGAGTTTCCGGTCGCGAATGTGGGCGAGGGCGGCGGTTCGGATCTGGGCGGGCACGGTCACAACATAGATGAGTCGGGGCGACCGTCCATAACACATTCCGCCCCTTTAGTCCGATTTGCCGCGATTGTGAGTCCGAATAACCGACCCAGTAGGATGTACGTGTAGCCCGGTTCGCCCGCAGAGCGAACGGTCTGCACGACTCGGTTCGTCTCGTTCCGACACCCCGCCGCCCGCTGACCCCGACGGAGTGCCTTTTGCTTGCTGTTCTGCTCGCCCATGCCGTTGCCGCCGTTCTGGCTCCGCTTGTGGTGCGCAAGTTCGGCCGCAACGGTTTCTACCCCCTCGCTCTCGTGCCCCTGGCGTCGCTCGGCTGGGTTCTCGCCAAGTGGGGCACCGTCCAGACGGTCTCGATCGAGTGGGTTCCGGGCCTGTCGATGAACCTCGACTTCTGGTTCGATCCGCTCGCCGCGATCATGTCCGTGCTGGTGCTGGGAATCGGCACCCTGATCCTGATCTATTGCGCGCGCTACTTCTCCGACGACGAACCCCGGCTCGGCATCTTCGCGGCCGAGATGGTGGCGTTCGCCGGCGCCATGTTCGGCCTCGTCGCCAGCGACAACATGCTGCTGCTGTACACGTTCTGGGAATTGACGACCGTCCTGTCGTTCCTGCTGGTCGGTCATTACGCCGAACGCGCGTCGAGCCGCCGGGCCGCGACGCAGGCACTGCTGGTCACCACCGCGGGTGGTCTGGCGATGCTGGTCGGCATCATCATCCTCGGCCAGGTCGGCGGCACCTACAACCTGTCCGAACTGATCGAGGTCGCACCGCGCGGCTGGCTCGCCGGGGTCGCCGTCGTGCTGGTCCTCATCGGCGCACTGTCGAAATCCGCGATCGTGCCCCTGCATTTCTGGCTGCCCGGCGCGATGGCCGCCCCCACTCCCGTGAGCGGTTATCTGCACGCCGCGGCCATGGTGAAGGCCGGCATCTACCTCGTAGCCAGGTTGTCGCCCGGCTTCGCGGACTCCGGGCCGTGGCGGTTCACGATCATCACGCTCGGCCTGCTGACGATGGTCCTCGCGGGGTGGCGGGCGATGCGCGCCTTCGACCTCAAACTGGTGTTGGCGTTCGGCACGGTCAGTCAGCTCGGTTTCATGATGGTGCTCGTCGGCCTCGGCACCCGGGACGCCGCGCTGGCCGGCATGACCATGGTCGTCGCCCACGCCATGTTCAAGGCCGCCCTGTTCATGGTGGTCGGCATCATCGACCACACGACGGGCACTCGGGACATCCGCAAACTCGCGCATCTCGGTGACCGTGCGCCCGCGCTCACGGTCTTCGCCGCGATGGCGGCGGCGAGCATGGCGGGGATCCCCCCGTTCCTCGGGTTCGTCGGCAAGGAGGCCGCATTCGACTCCCTGCTGAGCACGTCCGTCCTCGCCGACCCGGCACGGATCGTCACCGTCGGTGTGGTCGTGCTCGGGTCGATCCTGACACTCGCCTACAGCGTGCGCTTCATGTGGGGCGCGTTCGGCCGCAAGCGTCTCGCGCGGCCGAGTTCGGCCGTGCAGACCATGCACGCACCCGGACCGCTGTTCCTCGCCGCGCCCGCCGTCCTGTCGGTTCTGAGCCTGGCCGCGGGACTCGCGTCGCCGCAGCTGGAGAAGCTGCTGACGCCGTACTCGCGCACGTTTCCCGCCACGAGCGCCTCCGATTACCACCTCGCTCTGTGGCACGGGGTCAACACCGCGCTGGTGCTGACGCTGCTGGTGTTCGCGGTCGGCACCGCGCTCTTCGTGGCCCAGCGCTGGGTCAACCGGCTGCGGTTCGAGCATCCTCCCCTCGGCAATGCCGACCGCATCTACGACGCGACCCTGCGCGGCATGGACGCCCTGTCGATGCGGCTGACGGGCGCCACCCAGCGAGGTTCGCTGCCGCTGACGCAGGCCACCATCCTCGGCACCCTCGTGGTGGTCCCGCTGGTGCTGCTCGTCGTCGGCACCAACACCCGCGCCGAGGTCCGGCTGTGGGATTCGCCGGTGCAGTTCGTGATCGGGTTGATGATGGTCGCGGCGGCGCTCGCCGCGACCGTGATGCGGAACCGGCTGGCCAGCGTGATCCTCGTCGGTCTCAGCGGTTACGGCTGCGGTGTGCTGTTCGCGCTGCACGGCGCCCCCGACCTCGCGCTGACCCAGTTCCTGGTGGAGACGCTGACACTGGTCATCTTCGTCCTCGTGTTCCGCAAGCTGCCCGCCGAGGTGGACGAGCGCCGGGCGATCGGGTTCAAGATCCCGCGGGCGCTTCTGGCCGTCGCGGTCGGGGCCACCATCACCACGATCGGCGCGTACGCGATCAACGCGCGTAACTCGGTGCCGATCCACGAGCGCCTTCCGGACGCCGCGTATTACCTCGGCAACGGCAAGAACGTCGTCAACGTGCTGCTGGTCGACATCCGCGCCTGGGACACACTCGGCGAGATCTCGGTCCTGCTCGTGGCCGCCACCGGTGTCGCGAGCCTGGTGTTCCGCAACCGTCGCTTCGGCAGCGCGCCCCGGGTGTCCGACGCGCCGGCGGTGATCGCCGAGTCGGCGGCCTCGCATTCCGAGACCACGTGGCTGCTCGGCGGCGACCTCATCGATCCGAAACACCGCTCGCTCGTGCTCGAGGTGACGACCCGGCTGATCTTCCCGACCATCATGGTGGTGTCGGTGTACTTCTTCTTCGCCGGGCACAACGCACCGGGCGGCGGATTCGCAGGCGGCCTCACCGCCGGACTCGCCCTCGTGCTGCGTTACCTCGCGGGCGGACGGTACGAGCTCGGCGAGACCGTCCCGATCGACGCGGGCAAGATCCTCGGCCTCGGGCTCACGCTCGCGGCGGGCACCGCGCTGACGTCGCTGTTCCTCGGCGCCCCGGCACTGTCCTCCGCGGTCTTCGAGGTGACGCTGCCGGTGTTCGGTCACGTCAAGATGGTCACCGCCCTGTTCTTCGACCTGGGTGTGTATCTCATCGTGGTCGGTCTCGTGCTCGACGTTCTCCGCAGTCTCGGGGCGCGTCTCGACGCGCAGGTGGAGGTGAACCAGCGATGAGCGCGAACCTCGGATTTCTCCTCATCATCGGCGTCCTGGTGTCGGCCGGCGTCTACCTGCTCATCGAACGCAGCATCACCCGCATGCTGCTCGGGTTATTGCTGTTCGGCAACGGCATCAACCTGCTGATCCTCACGTCCGGCGGCACGGACGGCAATCCGCCCATCGTCGGCCGCGAATCCATTCACGAATCGATGGCCGACCCGCTCGCGCAGGCGATGATCCTGACGGCGATCGTCATCACGATGGGCATCGCCGGCTTCGTGCTCGCGCTCGCGTACCGGTCGTTCAAGATCACCACCCAGGACGCCGTCGAGAACGACCCCGAGGACACGAAGGTCCTGCGGCGCCGCTCCCCCGCCGAGGCCCCCGACCGCGACCGCTCCGACGACCCGGTCACCGGCGAGCCGAGTTTCAGCGGCGACGCATTCGACAAGGACGGAAACCCCATTCCCCTGGAAGAGCTGAAGAACCTCGAGGACCTCGAGTGCTACGAAGACCTGCACGAGGGTGATTTCGACGACGAAGATTCGGACAGGGCCGGGATCGGGGAGAGATTGTGACCATCTCCCCGCACATCATCACGGCCCTCGCGCCGCTGCCCGTCCTCGTCCCGATGCTCGCCGCCGCCGCCACTCTGGTGCTGGGCCGGCGTCCGCGCGCCCAGCGGATCATCACACTCGTCGCGCTGATCGCCGTCCTGGTCGTGTCGGGACTGCTGCTGTTCCTGGCCGACCGCGACGGGACGACGGCCGTTCAGGTGGGTGGCTGGGATTCCCCCATCGGCATCACGCTGGTGGTCGACCGGCTGTCCGCGATGATGCTGGTGGTCTCGTCGATCGTGCTGCTCGCCGTCATGGCGTACGCCGTCGGTCAGGGCATCCGGGACGGCAGTGAGGACCAGCCCGTCTCGATCTTCCTGCCGACGTATCTGGCGCTGACGGCCGGCATCTCCAACGCATTCCTGGCGGGCGACCTGTTCAATCTGTACGTCGGCTTCGAGGTACTTCTCGCCGCCAGCTTCGTGCTGCTGACGCTCGGTGCGAGCGCCGACCGCGTCCGCGCGGGTGTGTCCTATGTGATGGTGTCGATGGTGTCGTCGCTGATCTTCCTGGCGGGCATCGCGTTCGCCTATGCGGCGACCGGCACCCTCAACCTCGCCGACATGGCCACCCGCCTCGACGGCATCCCGTCCGGCACCCGGACCGCCATCTTCGGTGTGCTGCTCGTGGCGTTCGGCATCAAGGCCGCGGTGTTCCCGCTGTCCACCTGGCTGCCCGACTCCTACCCCACCGCGCCCGCACCGGTCACCGCCGTGTTCGCCGGCCTGCTCACCAAGGTAGGTGTGTACGCGATCATCCGGGCGCACACACTGCTCTTCCCGGAGGGCGAACTCGACAACGTGCTGATGGTGTGCGGTCTCCTGACTATGCTCGTCGGCATCCTCGGTGCGATCGCGCAGAGCGATATCAAGCGTCTGCTGTCCTTCACTCTGGTCAGCCACATCGGGTACATGGTGTTCGGTATCGCGTTGTCGACGCAGTCGGGACTGTCCGGCGCCATCTACTACGTGGCCCACCACATCCTGGTGCAGACCACACTGTTCCTGGTGGTCGGTCTGATCGAACGCCAGGCGGGGTCGTCGTCGCTGCGTCGCCTCGGCGGGCTCGCCGCGGCCAGCCCCGTCCTCGCCATCGTGTTCCTCGTCCCGGCGCTCAATCTCGGTGGCATTCCCCCGTTCTCCGGGTTCATCGGCAAGGTTGCGCTGTTGCAGGCCGGTTCGGCGGACGCCAGTGTGCTGGCCTGGATCCTCGTCGCCGGCGGCACCCTCACCAGCCTCCTCACCCTGTACGTCGTCGCCCGCGTGTGGACCAAGGCGTTCTGGCGGGCCCGTGCCGACGCCCCCGAGGGCGACCTCGCGGACGTCAGCCCGTCGGCACTGCTCGACGAGTCCGAGGCCGACATCGCGTTCGACGAACGCGCCGACGTGGGCCGCATGCCCGCGATGATGCTGATTCCGACCGTCGCGCTCGTCGCGGTGGGCCTGGCCATGACCGTGTTCGCCGGCCAGATCATCCAGATCAGTGATCGCGCGGCGAGCGATCTGCAGAACCGGTCGATCTACATCGACGCCGTCCTCGGCGGTCACCCCGGCGGCGAAGCGCAGGAGGCGCCGCGATGAAACGCGAGAGACTTCTCCAGTTCGGCGCGTTGCTGTGGCTGATGGCGGTGTGGATCCTGCTGTGGGGCAACGTCAGCTGGGGCAATATTCTCGGCGGTCTCGCCGTCGGCGCGGTGATCATGGTGCTCATGCCGCTGCCGCGGGTGCCCGTCGAAGGTCGGGTGCACTTCCTTCCGCTCCTGCGACTGGCCGTGATGTTCGTGTACTACTCGCTCCAGTCGAGCCTGCAGATTGCGTGGCTCGCGCTCCGGCCCGGTCCGCCGCCCGTCACCGGCGTCCTGCGCTATCAGCTGGGAATCAAGTCCGATCTGGTGCTGACCCTGTGCATCGACGTCCTGAATCTCATTCCGGGCACCATGGTGCTGGAGATCGACCAGGTGCGGCGGATCGTCTACGTCCACGTGCTGGACATGGGCTCACAGAAGGCGGTCAGCCAGTTCTATCGCACGGTCGCACAGCTGGAACGGTTGTTCATCGCGGCGTTCGAGCGCGACTCCGACTGGAAACCCAGCCCCTGGCACAACCGCGACCAGCAGTACGACGACCCCGCTCAGGAGGGCAGCTCATGACAGTCGTCTCGGTCATATCCGGGATCATCCTCGTCGTCGCCGGAGTCCTCACGACATTTCGGCTACTCGACGGCCCCAACTCGCTGGACCGTCTCGTCGCCCTGGACACCCTGATCGCCCTCGCAATGTGTGGGCTCGCCGTGTGGGCCGCGTACACCGGCGACACGACGATCGTGCCCGCCATCGTCGCGTTGTCACTGGTCGGGTTCATCGGTTCGGTGTCGGTGGCCCGATTCCGGGTGAGTGACAAGTCGTGAGCACCGTCCTGGACGTCGTCGGGGCCGCGCTCATTCTCTGCGGCTCGCTGCTGGCCTTGACGGCCGCCATCGCCATCGTCCGCTTCCCGGACACCCTGCGCCGGATGCATGCCGCCACCAAACCACAAGTGGTCGGGCTGATCATGGTGCTCGCCGGCGCCGTCCTCGAACTGCGCGGCAACGTCGACATCTGGATGCTGATCCTCGTCGGCATCTTCACCCTGTTCACCGCGCCGGTCATCGCGCACAGCGTGGGCCGGGTGGCCTACCGCGAGCAGCGTGACCAGGACGGGCTGCTGATGATCAATGAGTTGGAGCCGCCAGAGGGTCCGTGACCACGGTCTTGCCGGTGCCCCAGCGGGCGAGTGCGCTGTCGGGTGCGGCGAAGAACGTCGCGTAGAACCCGAGGCTCATCGCGGCGAGCGCACCGAGCACCAGTGGTCCGGACAGTTCGGGGAATCGGCCCATGGGAACCGCCAGATAGCGGTAGCTGAGCAGCAGTGTGGCCAGCACGAGCGCGCCGCCTCCGACGAGGCGGACCCGGAACCAGCCCCATCCCCGTTCGGGGTCACGAAGCGCCGATTCGATGGTCAGGCACAGGACGGCGCCGGCAACCAGGTCGACCCCGTAGTGGTAGCCGAACCCGAGGGTGGCGGTCAGTGTGCACACCAGCCAGAACGTGCCGCCGAGGCGCAGCCACCAGGCACCGTGCCGGGAGTGGATGAACAGTGCCAGGGCCCACGCCGTGTGCAGGCTCGGCATGCAGTTGCGTGGGGTCGTCGAATCGAAGGGCCTCGGTTCGGGCGCGAAGTCGGGCGCCGGGACGAGGTTGGGCCAGTAGTCGCTGACCTGGAACCCCTGCCCCTCGGTGCCGTACGCGAAGATCGGACCGACCACCGGGAAGAGCACGTAGAAGACGGGACCGATCAGCCCGATCACCAGGAACGTGCGCACCAGATAGTGCGACGGCCAGCCGTTCCGCAATTGGTAGACGGCCACCGCGATCGCCGCGACCGGCAGTTCGATGTAGACCCAGTGCAGGATGCCGTAACCGACCGGACCGAGTGCGTCGACGAACTGACCCATGTGCCACGACGGGCTTCCCAGCGCGTGATCGGCCAATTGGGCGAAGTCGTCGAGAACCATCGGCCCGGCCATGATGGTGACCTGCAGCCAGGCGTCGCCGAACTTCGTGGCCAGGATCAGCAGGGCACCGAGACCGACCCCCTTGAGGCCGCTGCGCCGCTGGTCACCGGTCCAGCACACCGACGCATAGACGCCCACCGCGGTGAGTACCCACGTCGCGCCGTTTCCGACGGTCAGCTGGCCACCCGACAGGTAGCGGACCGCGGCAACCGTCACATCGATGCCCGCTGCCGTGGACAGTGCGACGACGCGTTGCCGGTTGGTCAGCCCGACCATCGCGAGTGCAAGGCCCGCCCACGGAACGGACGCCGATTTGGGAGTCAGAACGTAGTCGTGGAACAGGCTTTCGAGGGGGCCTTGGAACCCCTGAGTGGACGCCACGCACTGGACCACCACCAGCAGGATCGCCACACCGAGCGCCCCGCCGGCGACGAACATGCGGGAACGATCGACGGACCCACCCGGCCGTAGAACGGCAACATCGTCGATCGACACCCGCCAAGTGTAAACAACACATGAACGGGAAGTGGACGAGTGTCCTGCCCGAGACCGTCTTTCAGGTCCCGAGTTCCTTCACCAGCGCATCGACCACGGCCACCAGGTCTCCCCCGGTCGCTTCCGCGACCTGACGTTGCCGCTGGTAGGAGGCTCCCCGGCGGGGTATCTCGGCCACGGCGGCCAATTCGTCCGCACAGCCGAGACGCACCGCGGTGGGCGCCAGCCGCTCGAGCAGGTCGTTCAGGTCGTCGGTGACGAGCCGTTCGTTACTGTCCTCGTCGAGGATGATCTCGGCGTCGAGTCCGTACCGCGCCGCCCGCCACTTGTTCTCCTTCACGTGCCACGGCTGCAGGTTGGGCAGGTTCTCGCCCGCCTCGAACCGGCGATCCAGGTCGACGATCAGGCAGTGCACGAGCGCGACGAGGGAACTGAGCTCGGCGCGGGTGGAGATGCCATCGAAGACGCGGACCTCGATGGTGCCCCACCGCGGCGCCGGCCGGATGTCCCAGTGCATTCCGCCGATCTTGGTGATCACGCCGGTCTTCATCTGGTCGCTGATGAAATCTTCGTACTGCGCCCAGTTCGCGAACTGGTACGGCAGCCCCGCGGTGGGGAGCTGCTGGAACATCAGTGCGCGATTACTCGCATACCCTGTGTTGACCCCGGCCCACATCGGCGACGACGCGGACAACGCGAGCAGATGGGGATACCGCTGCAGCAGGGCGTTGAGGATCGGAAACACCTTCTGCGGCGAAGACACACCGACGTGAACGTGCACACCCCAGATCAGCATCTGCCGGCCCCACCACTGCGTGCGCTCGATCAGCTCGTCGTAATCCGGTGTGCGCGTGACCAATTGCGTGGACCACTGCGCAAACGGGTGCGTTCCCGCACAGATGAGATCGACCCCGAGCGGATTCGCCGCACGACGCAACAGGTCGAGCGATTCGCCGAGGTCGTCCATCGCCTCACCGACGGTGGAATGGATGCCGGTGACGAGTTCGACGGTGTTGCGCAGCAACTCCTTGGTGATCCGGGGATCCTCCGGGCCCGCGAGGTTCGCGACCGCGTCGAACACCTCCGCGGCCGTGTTGGAGAGATCCCGCGTGACCCTGTCGACCAGCGCGATCTCCCACTCGACACCCAGCGTCGGCCGCGGCGAACCGGGAAATGGAACTACCACGGTTCCGATCCAACCACAGGCCGGAGTGTGCGGCAGCGCGCCGACATCCCGGCCGCAGCCGGGATGTCACGCGACTCAGCTGGCGCCGATGACACCGCAGGCCACGCGGGAGCCTGCGTCCCCGGTATTCAGGGTTTCCTGATCGGGCGCGGGTGCGTACCGGGTGGGGATGTTGGCGAAGTTGTCGGGACCCGAGTGGATCATGATCGCGGTGCCGCTGTCGCCGTTCTTCAGGTCCTCGACCGTGAAGGCGTCGGTGCTGGTGACCAATTCGGCTGTACCGTCCTCCAGCACCTGCAGCGACGTGAGGTCGCCGCTCGCGGGGTGTCCCGAGTGGCCCGAGGCCTGGAAGTGGCCGCCTGCGGACAGGAAGTTTCCGGGCGCACCCCCGGTCGGTGCGACGGAGTTCGTCTCACACTTGCCGACGGAATGTACGTGGAACCCGTGGAATCCGGGCGTCTGATCCTTGACGGAGACGGTGACCTCGACGTGGCTGCCGGCCTGCTTGAACGTGGCGGTGCCCACGTCCTGGCCTTCGGCATTCTTCAACGTCGCGCTCACCGCGCCGCTCTCGGCGGACTGACCCGAGCCGCTCTCGGCGTCGCCGGGAACACCTGCGGCACTGGGATCGGCGGCACCGGTCCACACGGGAGGAGTGGTGCCGGGAACGTCGGTCGGCCCCTCGTTGTTACTGCAGGCGGTCAGTCCCAGTGCTGCAATGGCAACCACCGGGGTGACAATGCGCCATGACATCCGACGGGTAGAACTCGAGGCCATCAAACCGCTCCTTTGAGGTGGCGAGGAAGTGCATCTGATCATAACCGCGGCGACGGTGCACCGACCGTCCGGTCTATTGGGCCGAGGTGACGATGACGATCACCCCGGCGGACGAGTTCGCGATACCCGGGAACCGGGGCTGCGCGGACACCCCGAGTTGCGCGGCGATCTCGGTGGCTGCCTCCTTTTCGGCGGCGGAAGTCCCGTAGTACACGGTGGTTTCGGAGATGGTGCCGTCGCTGTAGTTGCCGGTTTCCGACACCGTCCACCCCGAGGACATCAGTTTGGTGGCCGTCTGACTGGCCAGACCCGTGACGTTGCTGTTGTTGAGCACCCGCACCGGGACCGACGCCGCATCCGCGGACTTCGAGGTGCTCGACGCGCCGGACGTCGTGCTTGTCGTGGACGCCGAGGTGGCTCCCGCGGCCGCTGTCGTCGTGCGGGCAGCGGCGGTGGTCGTGACCGCTGCCGTGGTGGTGGCCGTGGTTGCGGTCTCTTCCGAATCCGAGCCCCCGAGGGAGGCGAACCCGAGACCCGCGAAGAGGATCGCGAGGGCGATCAGCACCATCGCGAGGGCTCGTAACGGCGGGCCGGACGATTCGGGTTTCGGAGTACTCACGGTGTCGACCTTAGCCACCGGCCGGCTAGGTGACGTCGAACCCGAGGCGACGGGCGGCGCGGGCCTTCTGCCTGCTCGCGCGCAGCCGTCGCAGCCGCTTCACGAGCATCGGGTCGGCCGCGAGCGCTTCCGGCCGGTCCACCAGCGCGTTGAGAACCTGGTAGTACCTGGTGGCGGACATGTCGAACAGTTCTTTGATCGCTTCTTCCTTCGCGCCGGCGTACTTCCACCACTGGCGCTCGAAGGACAGGATGTCGTGCTCCCGACGCGAGAGGCCGTCGGATCCGACGTCGTCGACCACTACGTCGTCGACCACTACGGAGTTGTCGCTGTCGGTGCGTTCGGACTGGTTCCGACTACGCGCTGTTGCGCCGTCCATCTCACTCCTCGACTACTAGCTCTCGCTCGACCTCAGCGAAACCACGTTCCCCCGGCTCCTCGATCGCGTGGCCGACCGAGCAACGAATTACACAGCTGTACTTCAGCGCCTATTCAACCACGCCGAAGGCTGTGGGCAGTGCGAACGGCTGAGGCGCGCCGCACTATCCTTGACGACCATGGCCATCCTCCCCATCCGGATCGTGGGCGACCCGGTATTGCACGAACCGACCGAGACGGTGACCGAGTCGCCGGCAGAACTCTCTGAACTTATAGCGGACATGTACGACACGATGGATGCCGCCAACGGCGTCGGTCTCGCCGCGAACCAGGTCGGAATACCGCTGCGGTTGTTCGTCTACGACTGCCCGGACGTCGACGGGAACGGCAAGGCGCTGCGCCGCCGGGGATGCGTCGTCAACCCGGTCCTCGAGACGTCGGAACGGCCGGAGACCATGCCGGACCCGGACGACGACGTCGAGGGCTGCCTGTCCGTGCCGGGCGAGCAGTTCCCCACCGGACGCGCCGAGTGGGCGAAGGTCACCGGCACCGACGCCGACGGCAACGCCGTCGAGGTCGAGGGACACGGCTTCTTCGCGCGCATGCTGCAGCACGAGGTCGGTCACCTCGACGGTTTCCTCTACGTCGACATGCTGATCGGCCGCAATGCCCGCGCCGCCAAGAAGACCATCAAACGTGCCGGCTGGGGCGTTCCCGGTCTCAGCTGGGTGCCGGGCACGGTCGAAGACCCGTTCGGGCATGACGACTGACATTCCGCTCGGAAGCCGGGTGGTGCTGCGGTACGCGCTGCCACCCGGTTCCAGCCACCCGATGACCGACGTCATCGGGACCCTGGAGAGCGTCGAGCCGCTCGTCGTCGTCCGCGTGGCCGACAACTCCCTGATCGAGGTCGAACCGGACCGGGTGGTTGCGCTCAAGGCCGTTCCCGCGCGACCGATACGCGCGAGCGAGATCCGTTCCCTCGAACTGGCCTCCGCCGACGGCTGGCCCGGGATCGAACACACGTGGATCGACGGGTGGCTCGCCCGGTACGGTCACGGCTTCACCGGACGCGCCAACTCGGCGGCCCCGCTCGGCGATCGCGGGACCGTCGGGAGCCTGAACGACTCCTCCCCCGGCAGCACCCTCGCCCGGCTCCGCGAGTGGTACGCCGAGCGCGACCGCCCGTTGCGATTGCTGATCCCCGACCGCCTCGGCGAAGTGCCGCTCGGCTGGAACGTCAGCGACGAGGTGGTCGTGATGGCGGCCGACGTCGACAACCTGGCGCTGCCCGAGGGCCCGCGCACCACGACCGTCGCCGATCACCCGGATCCGGACTGGCTCGCGCTGTACCGCTACCGCGGGTCCGCGCTGCCCGACTTCGCGGTGGACGTGCTCGACGCCGTCCGCGGCGGCATCCTCGGGTTCGGCCGGATCGGTGCCGCCGATTCGACGCTGCTCGCCGTTGCACGAGGCTCCGTCACGTCCGCCCCGGACGAGCGCCGGTGGGTCGGGCTCACCGCGGTCGAGGTGGCTGCCGACCACCGTCGCCACGGGATCGGCAGTCTCATCTGCGGCGACATGATCAACTGGGGGCGCGAGCACGGCGCGACCCACGCGTGCCTGCAGGTGGCCGTCGAGAACGAGGGCGCGCAGGCGATGTACCGCAACCTCGGCTTCACCGCACACCACCGGTACCGCTACGCCACGGAATACGGCGCCTGAGGATCTGTCGGCGACTGCCGCTAGGGTGGCTGCCGTGCGCATCGCAACCTGGAACGTGAACTCTGTTCGTGCCCGTACCGACCGGATCCTGGACTGGCTCCAGCGGACCGACGTCGACGTTCTCGCGATGCAGGAAACCAAGTGCAAGGACGAGCAGTTCCCGTACGAGCGTTTCCGCGAACTCGGTTACGAGGTGGCGCACGTGGGACTCAGCCAGTGGAACGGTGTCGCCATCGCGTCCCGCGTCGGCCTCGACGATGTGCAGATCGGGTTCGAAGATCAGCCCGGGTTCCACAAGGACCCGGAGGTCGCGCCCGCGCAGGAAGCCCGCGCCATCGGCGCCACCTGCAACGGGGTCCGCATCTGGAGCCTGTATGTTCCCAACGGCCGCGAGCTCGCCGATCCGCACTACACGTACAAGCTCGACTGGCTCGCGAAGCTGCACACCGACGCGGTCGGGTGGCTGGAGCAGAACCCGGACGCACAGATCGCGCTGGTCGGCGACTGGAACGTAGCCCCCACCGACGAGGACGTCTGGGATCCCGCGCTGTTCGAGGGCAAGACCCACACGTCCGCCGCCGAGCGGGACGCCTTCCACGCGTTCGTCGAGTCGGGTTTCGCCGACGTCGTCCGGCCCCACACCCCGGGTCCCGGTGTCTACACGTACTGGGATTACACCCAGTTGCGGTTCCCGAAGAAGCAGGGCATGCGCATCGACTTCGTGCTCGGCTCGCCTGCCCTCGCGGGCCGGGTCGACAAGGCCGAGATCGACCGGAACGAGCGCAAGGGCAAGGGTGCCAGCGATCACGCTCCGGTCATCGTCGACCTCGGCGACTGAGACCGCAGCACGCCGAGAGCCACCACCGCGCAACCGATCCCGATGAGCATTCCATGCGCGATGCGCAGTGGGGCGTCGGCGTAGAACTGCGGAATGAACAACGCGAATCCCAGCGCCATCGGGATTCCCGTCCATCGGGCGAACAGTCCGGATCGGGCGATGGCCACGGCTGCCGCGACCGCGCCGACCGCGAGAAGTAGCAGTCCTGCCGCGAAGAGAATCGCCTGCGCCGAGCCCATTCGCACGCTCTCGGCGAGGGTGGCGACTGCGTCCTCGTCCAGTCCGCTGCCGCCGAGGGCGTGCAGCGCGAACGTCTCCGCCCCGTAGTACGGCAGCGTCAGCCCGATCCCGACCCACGACGCGACAACAGCGACCATCGCGGCCCGCGCGCCGGGTGTCCGCTTCAGGATGCTGCCGAGCGCGACGAGCGCAAGCCCGAACGCGATGAACCCACCGACGGCGGAGAGGTGCGCGACGAGCCACCACGGGGAGGCGAACTCGGCGGGGCCGTCCGGGGCCCCGTTCGGGGCATAGGGGCGCACCGCGGGGTAGACGACGAACAGGACACCGGTGAGCGCAAACAACACTCCGGAGGTCCGATTTCCGATCCTATCCGACACGGTCATGACGACTCCTTCGAATGTGAGCACTGCTCTCTATACAGAGCAGTATTCACAGCGACGTCGCAGAAATCAAGAGCAGTGCTCTCACAGAAGTTCTACTCGACCGCCAGAATGTCCAGATGCTCCGGATTCGATGCCAGGTAGCGCTGGACGTATGTGCAGATGGGACGCACTCTCCAGCCACGATTGCGCGCCCAGCCCAGAGCCTCGGCCACTAAGATCGCGGCCAGCCCGCGGCCACCGAAATCTTCTTTGACGACGGTATGCATGAACGCGACCACCTCGCCCGGTTCGGACGTGCAACCGGGGATGTCGTCGCCGTCCCGGTAGCCGAGAATGCCGACCAACTCGTCACCCAGCCACAGATCGAATCGTTCGTGGGCGGGGTTGTCGAGCACGCGGGCGTCGGTGGCCGCGACGTAACTCGGCGACGCGGAACCGTTCGAAATGTGATTCATGCCACTCATGGAATCAGCAAGATGACGTCGTCATCAGCCGAATCGCCGGTCCCGGAACCGTTTCGTTGTAGTCGGGTTGCCGCTTCACGGCGCGCGCACGGTCAGCGCTCCACCGGGACGATGAGGTCGCGGTATTCGGGATGCGCCGACACGAAGCGCTGCACGTACGTGCACACGGGCCGAATCTTCCATCCGTACCCCCGGGCGAGATCGAGCGAGCGGCCCACCATGAGCGCGGCCAGCCCACGGTGACCGAAATCCTCCACGATCACCGTGTGCATGAACGAGACCACCGGCGCCTGCCGCCCCTTACCCTTCGAACCCGGCGGCCGGGCTGCGGCCGCCCCCGCTCCGGGCGGCGTCTCCGCGAGGTCGAAATACCCGAGAATCCCGACCAGATCACCGCTCAGCCGGAGTTCGAACCGGTTCTGATCGGCATTGTCGATCACGTCCACAACCTGCGCGTCCGTCAGCATGGCTATCTCCTGGGGGTATGTGTCGTAATCGAAATGTGATGTTCATCACCCTTTATACCGATGGTCGGAAGCGCTGTCCAAGTTTCCCCCGAATGTGTGCCCGCAGAGATCTCGGTTACAGTCTCCGGGACAACTACACATCCACGGGGGCTCGCACCAGCGGGCTGAGAGGACGGCTAGGGCCGTCGACCGTCGAACCTGTCCGGGTAATGCCGGCGTAGGGAGCATCATCGATGAGCAAAACTGTATCTACAGCCACGTCCGTCACCACTGGGCCGATCGAGGGCAGCACCAAGCACTACCTGCCGTCGGGCGACGACGTCCGGGTGCCGGTGCGCCGTGTGCACCTCACCAACGGTGAACACCTCGACGTCTACGACACGTCGGGTCCGTACACCGACGCGGACGCCACCATCGACCTGGAGGCGGGACTGCCGCATCTGCGCGCGCCGTGGATCGCCGACCGGGAGGGCACTCAGGTCGACGCGGCCCGAGCCGGCACCGTCACCCCGGAAATGCGGTATTGCGCTGCACGCGAGGGTGTTTCACCGGAGACGGTGCGCGCCGAGGTGGCCGCGGGTAGGGCCGTGATCCCGGCCAACCGCAGGCACCCCGAACTCGAGCCGATGGTCATCGGGAAGGCCTTCGCGGTCAAGATCAACGCGAACATCGGCAACAGCGCGGTGACGTCGTCGATCGCGGAGGAGGTCGAGAAGATGGTGTGGGCGACCCGGTGGGGCGCCGACACGATCATGGACCTGTCCACCGGCAAGAACATTCACGAGACCCGGGAGTGGATCCTGCGCAACTCGCCCGTGCCGGTCGGCACGGTGCCGATCTATCAGGCGCTCGAGAAGGTGAACGGAGACCCCACCGCGCTCACGTGGGAGATGTACCGCGACACCGTGATCGAGCAGTGCGAGCAGGGTGTCGACTACATGACGGTCCACGCCGGAGTCCTGCTCCGCTACATCCCGCTCACCGCGAAACGCGTGACCGGCATCGTCTCGCGCGGTGGCTCGATCATGGCGGCCTGGTGCCTGGCCCATCATCGGGAATCGTTCCTGTACACCCATTTCGACGAATTGTGTGAGATCCTGCACCGCTACGACGTCACGTTCTCCCTCGGCGACGGACTGCGCCCCGGTTCCATCGCCGACGCCAACGACGACGCTCAGTTCGCCGAACTCCGCACTCTCGGCGAACTGACGAAGATCGCGAAATCACATGGCGTGCAGGTGATGATCGAAGGACCCGGACACGTGCCGATGCACAAGATCGTCGAGAACGTGCGGCTCGAGGAAGAACTGTGCGAGGAGGCGCCGTTCTACACGCTCGGACCGCTCGCCACCGACATCGCGCCGGCGTACGACCACATCACGTCCGCGATCGGCGCGGCGATGATCGCGCAGGCCGGCACCGCAATGCTCTGTTACGTCACCCCGAAGGAGCACCTGGGACTGCCGAACCGCGACGACGTCAAGATCGGCGTCATCACGTACAAGATCGCGGCCCACGCCGCGGACCTGGCGAAGCAGCATCCGCGCGCCCAGGAGCGGGACGACGCGCTGTCCAAGGCCCGGTTCGAGTTCCGCTGGCACGACCAGTTCGCGCTGTCCCTCGATCCGGACACCGCGCGCGAGTTCCACGACGAAACCCTGCCCGCGGAGCCGGCGAAGAGCGCGCATTTCTGTTCGATGTGCGGTCCGAAATTCTGCTCGATGCGGATCTCCGCCGATGTGCGCGAGTACGCGCAGCAACACGGGCTCGATACGATCGAGGCCATCGAGGCGGGCATGGCCGAGAAGTCGAGCGAGTTCGTCGACGCAGGTGGACGCGTGTATCTGCCCGTCGAATCCGTCACCTCCGAGAATCGGTAAGGTCCCTGTCGTGAAGCTGCTGCCCCTGACCCCCGACGGCCAGACCCCCGTCCGCGTCCTCACCATCGCCGGCACCGATTCCGGTGGTGGCGCCGGAATCCAGGCGGACTCGCGGACGATGGCCCTGTGCGGCGTCCACGCGTGCGTCGCGGTCGCTGCGGTGACGGTGCAGAACTCGGTGGGCGTCAGCGGTTTCCACGAGATTCCGCCGGAGACGGTGGCCGCGCAGGTGCGGTGCGTCGTCGACGACATCGGGGTCGGGGCAGCGAAGACGGGCATGCTGGCGTCGACGGCGATCATCGAGGCCGTCGCCGCCGTGTGCACCGAGGTCGGGATCGGGCGCGACCAACCGGTCCCGCTGGTCGTCGACCCGGTGTGCGCGTCTATGCACGGAGATCCGCTCCTGCACGCCGAGGCACTGGACGCCGTGCGGAACACGCTGATCCCGATCGCCACGGTCGTGACGCCGAACCTCGACGAGATCCGGTTGATCACCGGCATCGACGTCGTGGACGACGCGACGGCGCGGCGGGCAGCGGAGGCGCTGCATGCACTGGGGGCGCAGTGGTCGATCGTGAAGGGCGGGCATCTCCGGACATCGGCGTCGAGCACCGATCTACTGTTCGACGGCGATACCTTTCTCGAGTTCAGCAGTCCCCGCATCGACACGGGCAACGACCACGGCGGCGGCGACACCCTCGCCGCCGCCATCGCGAGCGCACTCGCCCACGGATGGTCGGTGCCCGATGCGGTGGCGTTCGGCAAGGAGTGGGTCACCAAGTGCCTGGAGGCGTCCTACGACCTGGGCGCCGGTCACGGCCCCGTCTCCCCCCTGTGGCGACTTCGTCGCTCGTGAGTAATTGTTAACGTCCGGCGGTTGAGAAGTACTCACGGGCGGCGGAGCCGCAGCCGCCAGATCCCGAGGTCGGATGGCACCCCACTGGGTGCGGGGGCGAAGAACGCGCGGCGCCAGGGTTTGACGCCGACACCGAGTTCCTCGAGGGTGCCCGGCTGCAGACTCGACAGCGTGGCGGACGACGCCATCACGTTGCCGTCGCCGCCCAGTTCCATCATACGGGCCGCGATCGTCACGTCCACCCCCAGCCAGTCGCCGCCGATCTGCCGGGGCACACCGGTGTGGATACCGACGCGCATGCGGGGGTGGTAGCCGTCCACCTCCACCCCGGCGAGCGCCTCCTGCGCCGCGAAGACGGCGTCGATCGCGCGGTCCGGACTGGAGAAGACGGCCATCACGCCGTCCCCCAGTCGTTTCACCACATGCCCGCCCCGATCGACGATCGGCGTCTCGACGGCCCGGGCGACGCCGCGCAGCAGGGCGAGGGTGGCGCTGTCGCCGGCCGGCAGCGACCAGGTAGAGAACCCGACCAGGTCGGTGAACACGATGGTCACCTCGCGCGTTCCACGACCGCGGCCGGTGCGTTCGAGCAGGGCCTGCCACACCTGCAGCGCGCCCAGACTCATCTCGCGGGACGCGCCGGGCTGGTGGTCGAGGAAGCGGTCCGCGACGCGCGCGATGGCGCGTGCGCTGCCGGGTCCCGCCGTCGACAGGGGGTCACCGAACGCGGGATCGCCGGGCATCGCCCGACGGACCTTCCGCAGCCCCTCGATCAGCTGCGGTTGCCGGTTCACCGACCCCACCCAGCCCAGAATCTTGTCGCCGCGTTTCGGTGTGGGCGCAGCGTCGAACTCGGCAGCATTCTCGTCGGCCGGGTCGTCACTCACGACAGTAAGAGTAACCCAGCGTCACATGCATCAACCGTGACGAATCGGATATCACTCCGCGGCCCGCGCCTTCTCCCGGTCCGCGCCGGCGGGGACGCCGTTCGGGCCGGCGAGCGACTCCGCGTAGACCCCGACGGCATACGCGACCGCGGCGGCATTCTTGGCGAGCGCGGCCCGGTTCACGTTCTCGAGGGTATCGGTCGCGCTGTGATAGTTCTCGTCGTACGTCACCCCCGGGGTGCCGCCCCACTTCTGCGCCTGCTCGGGTGTCTTCGTCTCGTCGGCGCCGCTGAACACGCCCCCCGACGGGATCTGGTGCTCGATGAACGGCCCGTAGTCGGACCGGCCGTCGAAGTCCGTGCCGTCCGCGGCGACACCGTTGCGCTGGAGGTACTCGACGAACGTGCGCTCGATGCCCGCGGAGCCCTCGGGTCCGGGCCCCTCGCCGACGTTGTCGGAGTTGTCGCCGTCGTAGGCCAGGTAGCCGGCGTTCTCGGAGCCGAGCATGTCGAAGTTCAGGTACAGCGCGATGTCGTTCCGCTGCTCGTCGCTGAGGCCGTTCACGTACGCCTCCGACCCGAGCAGACCCAATTCCTCGGCGCCCCAGAACGCGAAGCGCACCGCGTTGTCGACGTCGGGCGATCCGCCGAGTTGCCCGGCCGTTTCGAGGATCGAGGCGACGCCGGTGCCGTTGTCGTTGATACCGGGGCCTTCCGGGACGCTGTCGAGGTGCGCGCCGACCATCACGACGTCGTCGGTCGAGCCGGTCTTGGTCTGGGCGATGACGTTGCGGGCCGTGCTCGATTCGGTGGTGGTGTCGAGGGTGAGGGTGACGTCACCGCCGGCCTGCTCGAGTGCGGCGCCGTCCGCCTTGCTCACCCCGCCGGTGGGAACCTTGCCCGCGTCGGGGTTGCCGAGGGTGCCGCCGCTCATCGGTCCGTCCGCGTTGTTGACGACGATCACGCCCGCGGCGCCGCGCTCGGCGGCGATCTGCTGCTTGGCCGCGAACGGGCACACCCCCCGGTTCACGAGGACGATCGCCCCGGTCACGTCGAGACCGTCGTAATCGGTGACCTCGCATCCCGGGCTCTCGTCCTTCGGGGCGGGCACAAGCCGGGCGGTGATTCCCTGCGGACCGGTGGACGGCGAATACGACAGCGCCCGCACCTCGAAGTCGCCACCGCTGGACCTCAGTGCCTCCGCCCCGACGTCGAACCTGTGGAACTCGAACTCCGGGGTCTGGACGTCGAAACCCTTGTCTTCCAGAACCTGTGCGACGTAGTCGACGCTCGCGTCGTACCCGGCGGTCCCGGCCGCGCGGTTGCCGTTGTTGTCGTCGGCGATCGTCTGCAGTTGCTGCAGATGCGCCACCACTCCGGACTCGGTGACCGAGGCAGCGAGAGCGTCCGCGTCGAGCGGCGGCGCATCGGGTTCACTCGTCGACGAGCACCCGGCCAGCACCAGCGCACCGGCCACTCCGACTGTGAAGACGCCCCGTAGTCGCATGTCGGGAGCCTAACGTAGAAGCACCTGTGGGCCGGCGCGAATGGATTTCGCACCGGCCCACAAGCTCCCGCCCCGCCGTCACCTCAGCCAGGCCTCCCGACGATCACCTGGCGGAGGAGCAGGGCGAAAGTACTGTATCGGGTGTCAGGCGTCGCGCTTGTTCACGACCACCAGACCGGCCCCGAAGATCACGAAGACGAACACCGCGAAGTACACCAGGCTGCCCCACGGACCCCAATAGAAATCGACTCCCTGCTGCGCCCCAAGGAAGTTGTTGGCGTTGAGGAAGGGCAGGAACGGCATGACCTTCGTGCCGAACGAGCCGAACAGATTGAACAAGCTCTCGATCAGCAGCGGCCACAGCAGCAGCAGGGCGATCGCGCCCGCCGACTGGCGCAGCAGCGTACCGACACCGACGGCCAGCACCACGCACAGGAACGCGTAGATCGGGACGCCGTAGATCGACCGCCACGCGTCGTCACCCGACAGGGTGAGGGCGGCTCCCGCCTCGTCGCCCGCGGTCGCCTTCGCGATGGCGTACGCGCCGAAGGTGAGAACGAACGTCAGCACGGCACCGAACGCGCCGATCAGACCGGCCTTCGCGATCAGGACGGACGCCCGGTTCGGGATGGCCTGGAACGTGGTGCGGATGACCCCGAAGCGGTATTCGCTGGTCACAGCCAGTGCGGCGAGGATCATCAGGACCAGCACGCCGAACCCGGACACACCGCCGACGGCGTCGGCCATCTGCGGCAGGAACGGGTCGAAGTCCGGTTTCTTACCGTCCGCGATCTGGTTGTTGAAGGAGTTGATGCTGGCCTTCGCGCTCAGCCCGATGACCGCCGCGAGACCGAGACCCAGCACGATGATGATGACGGTGCACCACCACGGCGACCTCGTCGACGTGATCTTGATCCGTTCGGCATTGAGAACAGCCATTACAGTGCACCCCTCATCACATCTTCGACGCCCTCTGCGTGGTACTGCACGTCGTCTCCGGTCAACTTCATGAAGGCGTCCTCGAGCGATCCGCGCTGAGATGCCAACTCGTGCAGGACGATGCCCTGCGCACCGGCGATCGCGCCGACGGCGTCCGTACTCGAATCCACCACGACGAGCGCCTGCTGTCCGTCGGATCCGTCCTCGCGGACGGTGAGACCCGTGGACGTGAGCGCACTGCGCAATGCGTCCAACTGCGGGCTGCGCACGCGCACCGTCGATTCCGAGGACTTGCTGACGAACTCGGAGACGGTGGTGTCGGCGATCAGGCGACCGCGCCCGATGACCACCAGATGTTCTGCGGTGAGCGCCATCTCGGACAGCAGGTGGCTCGACACCAGCACGGTGCGGCCCTCCGCGGCGAGGCGCTGCATGAACTTGCGGATCCAGACGATGCCTTCGGGGTCGAGTCCGTTGACCGGCTCGTCGAACAGCAGCACCTTCGGGTCGCCGAGCAGCGTGGCGGCCAGGCCCAGTCGCTGGGACATGCCGAGCGAGAACCCGCCGGCCTTCTTGCCCGCCACCTCGGTCAGCCCGACGAGGTGCAGTACCTCGTCGACCCGGCTCTTGGGCAGCGAGTTGGACGCGGCCATCCACTGCAGATGGGCGCGGGCGGACCGGTTGGGGTGCACCCACTTCGCGTCGAGCAGAGCCCCCACCGTCCGCAGCGGCTGCACCAGGTCGCTGTACGGTTTGCCATCGATCAGCGCGCTGCCCGCCGTGGGACGGTCCAGCCCGAGGATCATGCGCATGGTCGTCGATTTGCCTGCACCGTTCGGGCCGAGGAAGCCGGTGACCATACCCGGCTTCACGGTGAACGTCAGGTTGTCCACCGCCTTCGTCGCACCGAAGGTCTTTGTCAGTCCCCTCACTTCAATCATGATGAGAAGGATGCCGGAACCTGCGGCCGGCGCGCATCGGCCGCAGGTCTACTCCCGACTCGTCCCCTGGTACCGGTCGGACCCTGAGCGGGACCCCGATGGAACCCCGAGGACTACGACGACGCCTGCGCCCAGAATCGCTTGGGAATGCGGCCGGCGTGCCGTGCCTCGTACCCGGCCACCACGGCTTCGCGCATCGCCGACGCCATGAGCGCCGGATCCTTCGCCCTGGTCACGGCCGTCGCCAGCAGCACCGCGTCGCAGCCGAGTTCCATCGCGAGGGTCGCGTCGCTGGCAGTTCCGATGCCGGCGTCGAGGACGACGGGCACCCCGGCACCCTCCACGATCATCTGGATGTTGTGCGGATTCGCGATACCGAGCCCGGTGCCGATCGGCGAGCCCAGCGGCATCACGGCGACACACCCGACATCCTCGAGCCTGCGGGCCAGCACCGGATCGTCGGTGGTGTACGGCAGGACGACGAACCCGTCGTCCACCAGTTGTTCTGCCGCGCTGACCAACTCGATGGCGTCGGGCATCAGGGTGCGTTCGTCGGCGATGACCTCGAGCTTCACCCAGTCGGTCTCGAGCGCCTCGCGGGCGAGTTGCGCCGTCAGCACAGCCTCGGCCGCACCGCGGCACCCCGCGGTATTGGGCAGCGGCGCGATGTCGAGCCTGCGCAGCAGGTCCAGCACGCCGGTGCCGCCCACGGCGTCCACGCGGCGCATCGCGACCGTGGTCAGCTCGGTGCCGGACGCCACGAGGGCCTCCTCGAGCACGGTGAGGTTGGCGGCGCCGCCGGTGCCCATGATCAATCGGGAACCGAACGTCCGTCCCGCGATGGTGAGGCCCTTCTGCAGGCCGACAGTCGCGTCAGCCACCCTGCACCGCCGTGAGGATCTCGATCTCCCAGCCCCGGACCACCAGTTCGTCCCACCGGGCGCGCGGGAACACCGCGCCGTTCACCGCCACTGCGATGCCTTTGGACGGCAGGTTCAGCGCCTCCAGCAGCCCGGCGACGGTCAGTGGTTCCGTGAACTCGTGGTCCTCACCGTTGACGCTGATGCCGATCGGCACCACTACTTGCTGCTCACTCATCTCTTACCTCGCTACCTTTTCGAAACGTTCGGGGTCGGCGGCTTTCGCCTCGACCAGTGCCGAGCCCTCCAACAGTGCCACCGTCGCGTCGGCGGTCACCGGAGTGAGCAGGATGCCGTTGCGGCCGTGCCCCGTCGCCACCACCACACGATCGGACACCCGGCCGATCAGAGGCAAATTGTCCGGGGTCATCGGGCGCAGACCCGCCGAGGCCTCGCGCAGTTCGTACTCGCCGATCGCCGGCATCAGCGCCTCGGCGTCCGCGATCAGGTCGCGGACACCCGCCACCGTGACCTGCGTGTCGTTGCCCGATTCGTACTGGGTGGCTCCGACGACGATGCCGTCGGCGCGCGGCACCAGATACGCGGGCCGGCCGTGGACGCTGCCACGGATGGTGCGTCCCGGCGCAGGGGTCACCCCGGGACGGGCACGCAACCGCAAAATCTCACCCTTCACCGGCCGGACCGGAAGTCCCGGCCACAGGGCCGGCGACGCGATGCCGGCGGTGACCACGATCTGGTCCGTCTCGAGCCGGTCGATGCTCTGCACGGCCTCACCGATCAGCTCCGCTCCCGCGTCCACGGCGCAGCGCCGCAACGCCTGCAGCAGCAGCCGGTTGTCGACAGCCAGTTCGTCGACGGCCAAGAGCCCCAACCGGACTCCGCGGCCCAGCATCGGTTCGAGTGCCCGGACCTCGGCGCGGTTCAGGATCTGCAGATCCCGCCCCTGCGCACCCACCCATTCCGCGATGGTCCGCAGGTCCTCGGCGTCCGCACCGTCCAGAGCGACGGTGAGCGAACTCTCCGACGTGAACAGGTCGACCCCGGCCCCGGCCTCGAGTTCCTTCCCGAATTCGGGCCACCGATCTAGCGATGCGCTCCCCAGTTCGAGGACGCTCTCCTCACCTGGCCAGCCCTCGGACAACGGGGCGAGCATTCCGCCCGCCACCCAGGACGCCCCCGAACCGATCGACGGGTCGTACAGCCGCACCGACCAGCCGTTGCGGGCTGCGCGCCACGCAATGGACAGGCCGATCACTCCGCCTCCGACGACGGACACCGATCTCGCCATTGACTCCACCTCACTTCCTGCGCCGGCATGATCCGGGTCAGGTATGACGGTCGGGCTCGGCGTGAGCCCCTCTCAGCCCCACGTTCCCCGGGACTCCCGTGTTGCACTTTCACCGTAGAGGCTACCGTCATGCCGTGACCACCACGCACCACAGCAACCTCACGGACCGTCGGCGCCGCCTCGGAGCGGCGCGCTTGTACCTGTGCACCGACGCCAGGCGCGAGAAGGGCGACCTGGCGCAGTTCGCCGAAGCCGCGCTGTCCGGTGGCGTCGACATCATCCAGCTCCGGGACAAGGGCTCGGCCGGCGAGAAAAAGTTCGGCACGATGGACGCCCGGGACGAACTCGCGGCGCTGTCGGTGCTCGCGGCCGCGGCCAGGCGGCACGGCGCGCTGCTCGCGGTGAACGACCGCGCCGACATGGCGCTGGCGGCCGGGGCGGACGTGCTGCACCTCGGTCAGGGTGACCTGCCCGTTCCGTACGCGCGGACCGTCGTCGGGTCCGACGTGCTGATCGGCCGCTCCACCCACAGCCGCGCGCAGGCCAGCCTCGCGGCCATCGAGGACGGCGTCGACTACTTCTGCACCGGGCCGGTGTGGGCCACACCCACCAAACCCGGCCGGACCGCGTCGGGCATCGATCTCGTGCGTTCGACCGCAGACTCCGCGACCAACCGCCCGTGGTTCGCGATCGGCGGCATCGACGAGGCCCGCGTACCGGAGATCCTCGCCGCCGGGGCGACCCGCATCGTGGTCGTACGCGCGATCACCGAGGCCCGCGACCCGCAGGCCGCCGCGCGCTCGCTGTCGGCCCTCCTGCAGCAGAACGCCTAGTTACGGCTGATCCAGCCAGCCCAGCACAGTCGCCGGCGTCAGGACGACGACGGTGGCCGGCAACTGTTCGACCAGCTCGGGGTCGGTGGCGACGACCGCCGTGACCGTGCCCAGCGTGGTGCCGTGGCCGACCGGTTCGGCGAGCAGGCCGACCGTGTCCGCCGACTCGAGCACTTCGATGCGCGGCAGCCACCCGTACATGCCGTCGGGCAGGCGCACCGTGCGGGGCAGCGCCTTCGACAGCTGCGGCAACGCACCGCGCTCTCCCAGCACGTCGTACCTCGCGAACAGCAGTCGCACCTCGGTGGTCCGCAGTCGCGGCCATCCCGCTTCGAATCCGGGGTGCAGGGGCAGGCCGGCGACGTCTGCCTCCCGTACCCAGCGCAGTTCGGTGCTCTCCCCGTTCGGGACCGTCGGCAGCGGGCGCTCGGCGTCGGCGATCACGGTGGTGTAACTCCAGCCGCTCGCCGCCTCCATGGTGACGACCTCGGTGCGGACGCGGATGGCCGCGCTGTCGATGCCTGCTTCCTCGTGCGCCTCACGAACCGCGGCGTGGGTGGTGGTCTCGTGACTGTCCCGGGCGCCGCCGGGCAACGCCCACGTCCCACCCTGGTGGCTCCACGCAGCCCGGTGCTGCAGCAGCACGGCCGGCGTCTCGTCCGGCAGCGGCGCCCGCAGCAACAACCCGGCCGCACCGTGCTTGCCCCAATGACGACTGCCGTCCGGCCCGGTTGCCCAGCCGTCACCGTCACCACGCATCGACTACCCCTGTCCGACCTGATGGGTCACCCTGCAGTTCTCTCACACTAACGGTTTCTCCCGGAACTGCCCGTCGGCAGCCGGGAACCGACTGCTGCTTATATGCTCCCCACCAAGGTGCGGCCGTGACACGGGAGGGGTGCGAGGTGGTTCTGCGTGAGGCACCGTCGATCGAACCCCACGGCAGCCGCGCATTGTCTGCCGCCGCGGACGACGACGTCGACCCCGCGGTGGCGCGCCGCAAGGAACTGCGCGCGTTCCTCGCGTCGACTCCCGCCAAACTCACCGCGCTCGGCGCCCTCCTGGTCCTGCTCACCCTCGTCGCCGGATTAGTGGCCGCATCCACCGTGAACGGCCGGGAAGCCACACTCGACAGCGTCCTCGCCGAGACCGAACCGCTGTCGTTCTCGGCGCAGAATCTGTACAGCGCCCTGTCGGTGGCAGATGCCGCGGCCACGACGGCGTTCATCTCCGGCGGTCTCGAACCGCCCGAACTCCGGGACACGTATTCGCAGGCGATCGGCACGGCGTCCGCCGACCTCGTGTACGCGTCGGGCGGACTCGCCGCGAGCGACGTCGACAGCCGGCGTCTGCTCGCCTCCATCTCCAGCGAGCTCAGCGTCTACTCGGGTCTCGTCGAAACCGCGCGGGCCAACAATCGCACCGGTCATCCCGTCGGTGCCGCCTATCTCAGCGAGGCGTCCACGCTGATGCAGACGAGCATGCTGCCGATGGCGCAGGAGTTGCACACCCTGCAGGAATCCGACGTCGCGGACACCCAGCGGGACTACTCGCGTCCGCCCTGGTTCGCGCTGATCCTGGTGCTGATCGCGCTCGTCGCGCTGGTCGTCGCCCAGGTCGTGCTCGCGAGACTCAGCCGGCGCACGTTCAATCTCGGACTGATGCTGGCGTCCGCGTGCACCGCGATCCTCCTGGTCTGGATGCTGGTGGCCGGGCTCGTCTCCTCCGTCGACACCAATCGCGCGCTCACCCAGGGCGCCCGTCCGATGCACGAGTTGACCGCGGCGCGCATCCTCGCCCAGCAGGCGCGCACCGAGGAGACGCTCAAACTGGTCCGCCGCGATTCGAACGGTGACTACGACGCCGTCTTCGAGGACAAGTCCGGCCGGCTCGACGCCGTCCTGTCGAACTACCCCCAGGAGACCGGAGCGGTCGGTCGCGACGAGGTGGCCCGGGCCCAGCAGGCATGGACCGGCTGGTCCTCGGCGCACGACCGGATGAACGAGATCCTCGCCCGCGGCGACTTCGTCTCGGCGGCGGCGGTGGCCATCGGGCCGGGACCCGCCGACTCCGCGGCCCAGTTCACCGCCGTCGACGACGCGCTGACCGACGGAATCGCGACCGCCCGCGACCATCTGCGATCCCACGTCGCCTCAGCGGCCCGCGTGCTGACCGCGCTCGGTTCGGGCGCCCTCGTGCTGACACTGATCGCGTTCGCCGGAATTATCATCGGGTTGTGGCCTCGGTTGCGGGAATACCAATGAGGCGGCGCCCGATCGTGCTGCTGCTTCTGGCGGTTGTGGTCCTGACCGGTGGGTGCGCCCAGTCGAGTCCGGAGCACGTCGGATCGCCGAGTGTCTCGTATACCGAACCCCCGTTGCCCGCGGCCGCGACGCCGGCCCCCGAGGCCGGCGCTGCGCCGCCGACTCCCGCCGAGGACTGCGGTGATCCCACGGCGAGCCTGCGTCCGTTCCCCGACGACTCCGCGACCCCGATGCCGACGGTCGACGCCATCCGCGCGCGGGGGCGTCTCGTCGTCGGCCTCGACACGGGCAGCAACCTGATGAGTTTCCGCGACCCCACCACCGGTGCCGTCGAGGGCTTCGACGTCGATGTCGCCCGGGAGATCTCGCGGGACCTGTTCGGCGATCCCGATCGGCTCGACTACCGCATCCTCACGTCGGCCAATCGGGAGAAGGCACTCCAGGAGTCGATGGTCGACATCGTGGCGAAGACGATGACCATCACCTGCGACCGCAAGGAACGGGTGGCGTTCTCGTCCGAGTACTTCGCGGCGCAGCAACGGGTGCTCGTCGTGAAGGGCTCACCCATCCACGGTGCCGCCGACCTCGACGGCAAACGGGTCTGCGTGGTCGCCGGCACCACGTCGCTGACACGGTTACGGCAGGTGGCGCCGAAGGCCGACATCCTGACGGTTCCCATGTGGTCGGATTGCCTGGTGGTCCTGCAACAACGACAGGTCGACGCGGTGACCACCGACGACACGATCCTCGCCGGCCTGGCATCCCAGGACCCGTACCTCGACATCGTCGGCGACAGCATGGGGGCCGAACCGTACGGCATCGGCATCACCAAGACGAACGACGACCTGGTGCGGTTCGTCAACGGCACCCTCGAACGCATCCGCCGCGACGGAACCTGGACCGAGATGTACGACCGATGGTTGTCGATGCTGGGACCGTCCCCCGGCCCACCGCCCGCCGTGTACCAGGACTGAGGGGACGTATGCCGCAGCATTCGAAGAATCCGGAGGCCACCAGCCCGGACATCGCCACCCAAGCCGCGGTCCGGGAGGCCGACGAAGGCCCGGCGACCCAGGCGGCGGTCCCCGCACCGGATGACGGCCCGGCCACGCAAGCGGCGCCCACGTCCCGGCCGTCCGGCGCGTCCGGCACCGGACGCTCGACGCGATCGCCCCGGACCCGTTCCGGGCAGCGCCTGCGACTCGGCGGGGGTCTCGTCGAGGTTCCCGTGGTGACGACACTCGACCCGGCCTCGGCGGTGATGACCGACCCGAAGGTCCCGGAGGGCAAGCGGTTCTGCTGGAAATGCAACAAGCCGGTCGGCCGCGCCGGGGCCACCTCCGAGAGTTCCGAGTTCGGCGTGTGCCCCTCGTGCGGGGCCACTTTCGACTTCCGGCCGCTCCTCGGCCGGAACGACCTCATCGGCGGCCAGTACGAGGTGCAGGGCTGCATCGCGCACGGCGGTCTCGGCTGGATCTATCTGGCCATCGATCGCAATGTCAGCGACCGCTGGGTGGTGCTCAAGGGCCTGTTGCACTTCGGCGACGCCGAAGCTCAGGCCGTGGCGGTGGCCGAACGGCAGTTCCTCGCCGAGGTGGCCCACCCGAGCATCGTGAAGATCTTCAATTTCGTGGAGCATCCCCGTGCGGACGGGACCCCGATGGGCTACATCGTCATGGAGTACGTGGGCGGTCATTCGCTGCGGGACGTCCTGTCGACGCACGCGCGACCCGAGCGGATGCCGATCGAGCAGGCCATCGCCTACGTGCTCGAAATCCTGCCCGCACTGGCGTATCTGCACTCCACCGGGCTGGTGTACAACGACCTCAAACCCGACAACGTGATGGTCACCGAGGACGCTCTCAAGTTGATCGACCTGGGCGCCGTCGCCGGTATCGAGGACTACGGTTACCTGTACGGCACGCCCGGGTATCAGGCTCCGGAGATCGTCCGGACCGGCCCCACCGTGGCCTCCGACATCTACACGGTGGGGCGCACACTCGCCGTGCTGACGCTCGACATGCCGTCCGACAAGGGCCGCTATCTCGATGGGATCCCGTCTCCCGAGGACGCGCCGCTCCTCGCCGAGTACGAGTTCTTTCACCGACTCCTGTTACGCGCCACCAACCCCGATCCGGCGCGGCGGTTCTCCTCGGCCGAGGAGATGGCAGGTCAGCTCACGGCCGTGTTGCGCGAGGTGCTCGCGCAGCAGACCGGCGAGGAACATCCCGGGCTGTCCACCGTGTTCAGCAAGCAGCGAACCACGTTCGGCACCGACGACGCGGTCGAGCAGACCGACGTCTACGTCGACGGCGTCGAACGGGACCGGAACCTCGACCCGCAGTCCGTCGCGCAGGCGTTGGCGGTGCCGCTGATCGACCCGGCCGATCCCAACGCCCCGCTCCTCGCCGCCGCGGTGCACAGCGAACCCCGGCAGACGCTGGATTCCATCCGGCACGCCCGGGAGAACGGGATCGAACGGGTCGTCGGCGACGCGGACGTGTCGTTCTCCCGGGAACTGACGCTCGCCGAGATCAAAGCGCACCTCGATCTCGGCGACGCCGACACCGCCCGCGAACTCCTCGCCGGTGTGCGGGAGGAGATGGGCGGCAACTGGCGCGTCGACTGGTACGCCGGCCTCACGACGCTGATCGACGGCGAATACGAGACGGCGTTCTCCCATTTCGAATCCGTGCTCCAGGCGATGCCCGGCGAGACCGCACCCAAGCTTGCGCTGGCCGCCACCGCCGAACTGATTCTGCAGCACCGGGAGAGCGACGATCATCCTCAGTGGCGGACGTTCGCGGAGAAGTACTACCGGACGGTGTGGCGGACCGACCACAGCATGGTGAGCGCGGCGTTCGGGCTGGCCCGGCAACTCACCGAACGAGGCGACCTCGCCGGTGCCATCAGCGCCCTCGACCAGGTTCCCGTCACCTCCCGCCACTTCACGATGGCCCGGATGACCAGTGTCCTGATGTTGTTGTCGGGCAGGCCCATCGAGGAGATCGACGAGTCCGCCCTCCGGGAGGCCGCGCTCCGCGTCACCGCGCTCGCACCCGAGGAGAGCAGGGCGCTGCAGATGCGAACGCTCGTGCTGGGCACGACGCTGGACTGGGTGCGGACCGGTCACAGTTCGGCGACCGAAGCCGAAACGATCCTGGGTGTGCCGTTCACCGAACGAGGGCTGCGCAAGGGCGCCGAGGCCGGTCTGCGGGCGCTGGCCCGCACCGCCCCCGAGCGCACCCACCGATACACGCTGGTGGATCTGGCCAATGCCATCAGGCCCAAGAGCCTGCTGTAACCCTCAGGCCCCGATCAACTCCGCCGCCGCGCGGGCGATCGCGAGTTCCTCGTCGGTGGGCACGACCAGTACCTCGACACCGGACTCGTCCGCCGAGATGCGGCGGGCTTCGCGGGAACTCACCCGGTTGCGGTCGTCGTCGACGACGATCCCGAGACGCGCAAGCCCGGCCAGGCTGTCCCGGCGGACGTCGACGTTGTTCTCGCCGACTCCCCCGGTGAACGTGATGACGTCGACGCCGCCCAGTTCCACGAGATAGGCGCCGATGTATTTGCGGAGGCGGTGCACGTACACGTCGTAGGCCAACGCCGCGTCTCCGTCGCCCTCGCCGACGAGTGTCAGCAGCGCCCGGAAGTCGTTGACCCCCGACAGCCCCTTGAGACCGGAGTGCCGATTCAAGAGGTCGTCGATCTGGTCGACGCCCATCCCGCCGCGGTACAGGTGCAGGAGGACACCGGGATCGACGTCGCCGGAGCGCGTGCCCATGACCAGTCCCTCGAGCGGCGTCAGACCCATGCTCGTGTCGATCGCCCGCCCGCCGCGGATCGCGGACGCCGACGCGCCGTTCCCCAGGTGCATCACGATCTGATTCAGCTCCGACAAGTCCCTGCCGAGGAACTCGGCCGCCTGCGCCGAGACGTACTGATGCGAGGTGCCGTGGAAGCCGTATCGCCGGATGGCGTGCTCCTCTGCTACCTTCCGGTCGATCGCGTACGTGGACGCCTCCGCGGGGAGGGTGTGGAAGAACGCTGTGTCGAACACGGCGACGTGCGGGATGTCCGGCAACTCCTCCCGCGCCACCTCGATCCCGAGCACGTTCGCCGGATTGTGCAGCGGAGCGAGGGTCGAGAGGTCCGAAATGGACTGCACCACAGCGTCGTCGATCACGGTGGGTTCGAAGAACACGTCGCCGCCGTGGACGATGCGATGCCCGACCGCGACGATCCCCGCGTCCCGCAGCGGACGGCCGACCTCGGCGACGATGTCCGACACCAACCTCAGCCCCACACGATGGTCGGCGATCGGAACGGTGCGCTCCTCCACACCGGTGCGGTGGTGATAGACGATGTGCCCTCCCGGCTCCCCGATCCGTTCGACGAGACCGGACGCCGACGACTCACCGGTCTCCGGGTGGATCAACTGGAACTTGATCGACGACGAACCCGAATTGAGGACCAGCACGGAACCCGCGGTGCCTTCGCTCACTGCTGCGCTCCCTGCGCCTGGATCGCGGTAATGGCCACAGTATTCACGATGTCCTCGACGAGCGCCCCGCGCGACAGGTCGTTGACGGGTTTGTTGAGACCCTGCAACACCGGCCCGACGGCGATGGCACCGGCACTGCGCTGCACAGCCTTGTACGTGTTGTTGCCGGTGTTGAGGTCCGGGAAGATGAACACAGTCGCCTTGCCGGCTACCGCCGAATCCGGCATCTTCTTGTCCGCGACGCTCTGCTCGATGGCGGCGTCGTACTGAATGGGACCTTCCACCAAAAGGTCCGGGCGACGTTCACGGACGAGCTTCGTCGCGGCACGCACCTTGTCGACGTCCGCTCCGCTGCCGGAGTCTCCCGTGGAGTACGACAACATCGCGATGCGGGGATCGATACCGAACTGGGACGACGTCTGCGCCGACGAGATCGCGATGTCGGCAAGCTGTTCCGACGTCGGGTCGGGTACCACGGCGCAGTCACCGTAGGCGAGCACCCGGTCGGACAGGCACATGAGGAACACACTCGACACCGTGGACACTCCCGGTTGCGTCTTGATGATCTCGAACGACGGACGAATCGTGTGCGCCGTGGTGTGCGCGGCGCCCGACACCATGCCGTCCGCGATCCCCAAGTGCACCATCATCGTTCCGAAATACGAGATGTCCGACATCACCTCGCGGGCACGGTCGACGGTCATGCCCTTGTGCGCGCGGAGCCGCGCGTACTCCTCCGCGAACGGAACGGCGTGTTCGGACGACCGGGGGTCGAGAACCTGCGAGTCCCCGAGGTCGACGCCGAGCTCCGCCGCCCGACGACGCACCTGCGCCTCGTCGCCGAGGATGGTCAGCTCCGCAACCTGTCGTTGCAGCAACCGGCCCGCCGCCCGGAGGATGCGATCGTCGCCGCCCTCGGGCAGGACGATGTGTTTGCGATCCCTGCGGGCACGGTCGATCAGCTGGTACTCGAACATCTGCGGGGTCACCACCGACGGGATGGGCAACTTCAACCGTTCCAGCAGTGTCGGCGCGTCCACTCGCAGTTCCATCACACTCAGCGCGGTGTCGATCTTGCGCTGCGAACCGACCGCCACCCGCCCCCGCGTCTGAGCGGCCGCGCTCGCGGTGTCGAATGTGCCCAATTCGGTGGTCAGAATGGGCAACCGCGGCTTGAGTCCCGCCATCAATTTCGCGATCGACGGATGCGGAGTGAGCCCGCCGTTCATGATGATCCCCGCCAGCGACGGAAAACCCTCGGCCTCATGCGCATTCACCATCGCGAGCAGCACGTCGGACCGGTCGGCCGGCGCGATCACCACCGTGCCCTCGGACAACCGTTCGAGGATGTGCTCGGCGGTCATCCCGCCCACCAGCACCCGCAGCGCTTCGCGGTGCAGCAACTCTGGGTCGCCACTGAACAGGCTGCCGTCGATCGCATCGAGGAGTTCGGCCATCGTCGGGGCGATGAGCAGCGGGATCTCGGGCAGGCTCCACGCGGGCACACCGGTGGACCGCAGCGCCTCGGTGACGGCATCGAGTGCGTCCGGGTCGCAGCGATTCGCGATCACGGCCAGCAGATGCGCGTGGTGGGCGGTCAGTTCCCCGATGCAGAGGTGGGCGAGATGCGCGACTTCCTCCGGGCTGCGCCGGGCACCCCGCACGGCGAGCAGAACCGGCGCACCGAGATTCACGGCGATCCGCGCGTTGTAACCCAGCTCGCTCGGGCTGGCGACGTCGGTGTAGTCGCTGCCGATCACAACCACCGCATCGCACTGCGCCGCCACCTGGTGATACCGGGCGACGATCTCACTGAGCGCACCCTCCGGATCGGCGTGCACATGCTCGTACGTGACACCCAGGGACTCCTCGTAGCCGAGGTCGGCCGTCGTGTGTTCGAGGAGCAACTCGAGGATGTAATCGGTTTCCTCCGTCGACCGCGCGATCGGACGGAAGACCCCCACCCGGGCCGCCGACGCACACAGCATCTGCAGGACACCCAACGCGATGGTGGACTTGCCGGTGTCGCCCTCCGGTGAGGCGATATAGACACTCGACGGCAGGGGACGTGCGGGCGGAGTTGTCGCGGGCGCAGCCATGGCCATAGCGTATCCGGCTACCGGCGCGGCGCGATTGACACCGCTCCCGCCCACCGGTGAGATGACGTATGGCCGAATCACCCTTCCCCGAAGTCCGGTGGGGCAGCGAGACCAGCTTCCTCCGCGAACCCGCGACCGCGTTCGCCGCCACCAGGCCCGGATCGTGGGTGATCCGGAAACTCGCCGGTGTCGACCGCCGACTGCTCGAGAGGAGCAGGGGACGATTCACGATCCTCGGTCCCATCGCCGCACCCGTTGTCCTGCTGACCACCACCGGTCGCAAGTCGGGGAAGCCGCGGACCAGCCCGCTGCTGTACTACCGCGAAGGCGAGCAGATCTTCGTCGTCGGCAGCAACTTCGGGCAGGAGCACCACCCGGCATGGTCCGGGAACCTCCTGGCGCAGCCGAACGCAACGGTCACGATCGGCGGTAAGGACATCCCCGTCACCGCCACTCTCCTCGCCGAACCCGAACGGACGCGCATCTACCGCGAATTCGACGACATGGTCCGTGTCTACGGTGTCTACGAACACCGCACCCACCGCAACATGCGCGTGTTCGCTCTCACCGCCGCGTGAGAAGCTCCGCGCTGCGGCAACTCGGCGCACGTTCATGACGCGCGCAGCTGTGCGCTCAGGACCGCTTCGGCGACCGAATCTCGTGCCGGTGTCGGCAACGGTGGCGCGGTCGATCGGTAATGGTGCCCGGTCGGGGTGCCGAGATCGATCTCATGCCTACCGCCCCGGCGGGTGACCGGGCGGACCACCTCCCCGGTGCCTCCTTCGCATAATTGCACGCCTCGCACAGTCCGGACCCGTTGCGTGCGCTGGTCCGACCCGACCTGTCATGCGACCGGATGTGATCGTGATGGCGGATCGGCGCATCACACCACAGCGTCCGGCACGTCCGATCCCGCAGATCGACACACCGCCTGCGCCACCGGCATCAGCACACCCAGATACGCCATCGTTTCCGGCGCCGGCCGCGTCGTCACCCGCCGCTCCGAGACCGCCTTGCGGTGCCGCGCCGGACCCGACCCGGACTATGCGGTCGTGGGCGGGAACCCGGCCGTCCACATCAAGGACCGCTACTCGGAATCCGAGGTCGCCGCGCTGGTGCAGATCGCGTGGTGGGACTGGCCGATCTCCGTCGTCACCGAGCATCTGCGGACCATCGCAGCAGGGACGGTCGAGCAACTTCAGGAGATCGCCGACCGACTCGGGTGAGTCAGGCGCACTCCGCCTGCCGCGCTTCGGTGTCGAGGTCGAGTTCGCCGTCGTCCGCGAACACGAGGCGTCCGTCGTCGAGAGCGACGGCCCACCGGTGCACGGGCGCCCAATCCCGTCCGAGCAGACCCTCCGACTGGGACAGGTCCGCGAAATCCTCGATCACGACACCCGGCGCGAGTGCATCGGAGTCGCGACGGACCCGAACGCGTGCGCCGACGACGACATCGGGGCTGTGGGGCTGTGCGGCGCTCTTCTGATCAGACATGAGTTCGTTCGCTTTCTGCAGGGTGGATGCCAGGGCAAGGGAACATCCACGCCCGCTGCCGAGAACCCACTACAGACGATCGGCAAATTTTGAGCAAGCCTCGAGTCGGAGTTGTGGGGATCATCACCGAGGGCTTGACGTCCGGCGCTCGGCGCCCGTGAGTGGTTGACGAGTCCCTGCACTCCTTGACCACGCACGGGCGGCGAAGCCGCCTACCCCCGCAGCCGGGGTGCGAGATCGCGCTCGAACAATTCCAGGAACCGCTTCTGATCGTGCCCCGGCGCGTGGAACACGAGATGGTTCAAACCGGCATCGAGATAGGGGCGGATCTGCGCGACCGCCTCATCCGGATCCGACGCCACGATCCACCGCTTCGCGACCTGCTCGATCGGCAGCGCATCGGCCGCCTTCTCCATCTCGATCGGATCGTCGATCGAATGCTTCTGCTCCGGCGTCAGCGACAGCGGCGCCCAGAACCGGGTGTTCTCCAGCGCCAACTCCGGATCCGTGTCGTACGAAATCTTGATCTCGATCATCTTGTCGATCTCCGCGACATCGCGCTCCGCCTTCGCCGCACCCTCCGCGACCGCCGGCATCAGCTTGTCGGTGTACAACTCCATGCCCTTACCCGAGGTGCAGATGAACCCGTCACCGGACCGGCCCGCGTACCGGGCCACCACCGGACCACCGGCCGCGATGTACACCGGGATCCCACCCTCGGGCACGTCGTAGATCGATGCTCCGACCGTCTTGTAGTAGTTGCCTTCGAAGTTCACCCGGTCACCGAGCCACAGCTCGCGCATCAAGGCGACGGCCTCCCGCAACCGCGCGAACCGCTCCTTGAACTCCGGCCACGGACCGGCGAAACCGGTCGCGATCTCGTTGAGCGCCTCACCGGTACCGACCCCGAGCATGATCCGCCCCGGATACAGACATCCCATCGTCGCGAACGCCTGCGCCACCACCGCCGGGTTGTACCGGAACGTCGGCGTCATCACCGACGTCCCCAACTGCAACCGTTCGGTGCGTTCGCCGACCGCGGTCATCCACGCCAGCGAGAACGGCGCATGACCACCCTCGTGCCGCCACGGCTGGAAATGATCCGACACCGTCGCCGAATCCATCCCGTGCCGCTCCGCCAGAACACCCAGCTCCACCAACTCCCGCGGACCGAACTGCTCCGCGGACGCCTTGTAACCGAGCTTGAGTTCGTGGGCCACCGTGTACTCCTTCGTCTTCACGTCCGGTTCGCGCGGTGCAAACCTCTTCTGCAGGTTAGAGCGCAGCCACCAGGCTGGCGACCGCCGCTCCCAGTGCCACCACCGTCAGTGTCACCGCGAACAACCACAACTCGTGCGGTGGCGGCATGGGTGCGCCGTCGCGGAGTGCCTTCTCGACCTGGGACCACCGTCGCATGCCGACGAGGGCGGCGGCCGCCGCGAGTCCGATCAGGATCAGGCCCAGAGTGGTTCGCACCCACCCGGTACTGAACTCGGGGACGAGGTGGATCATGGCGATACCGCCGGCGAGGAGTGCGAGCGAACTCCGCATCCACGCGAGGAACGTCCGCTCGCTGGCGAGGGTGAATCGCTCGTCGGGCCGGTCGTTGTCGGTCACCGAATCATCTTTACACCGGTTCGCCGGAACCGCACCAAGCAGGTGCCCCGCCGTCCTAGATTGGAAGGGCAGGCCACAGCCAGGGGGCGTCCATGCGACCGTTCGAAGCTCTGCGATCCGTGACCGTGCTGCGCGCATGGGCGGTCTTGTTGCTGGTGGTGGCCTCGTGGGTCGTGATCGCCCCGCGACCGGCCTCGGCCGAGCCCCGGGTCACCCGGGTGGAGGTGTATTCGGAGTCGATGGGCCGGTCGGTGGCCAACGACGTCCTCTCGCCCTCGACGGGCGGTCCGGCACCCACGTTCTATCTGCTCACCGGTATCGGCGGCGGGTCGGACGGGATCTCCTGGTTCAACAATACCGGTGTGCGGGAGTTCTTCGCCGACAAGCACGTCAACGTGGTAATGCCGATCGGCGGCCAGTACAGCATGTACACCGACTGGAACACCGACGATCCGGTCCTCGGCCGGAACAAGTGGCAGACGTACCTGACGAGCGAACTTCCCGCCGCCATCGACAGCCGGTTCGCTACCACGGGAGTCAGTGCAATCGGCGGGGTGTCCATGGCCGGCAGCGCCGTCCTCGACCTCGCGATCCAGGCTCCGGGGTTCTACCGTGCCGTCGGCTCGTACAGCGGGTGCGCCGCCACGAGCGGGCTGCTCGGGCAGGCGATGGTGCGGTCGATGGTCGAATTGCGCGGCGGGGGCAATGCCGCCAACATGTGGGGTCCCGCCGGGGACCCCGAGTGGCGTGTGCACGATCCGATGCTCAACGCCGAACGTCTGCGTGGCACAGAGCTGTTCGTCTCCAGCGGCAACGGGGTTCCCGGCAGCATCGACAACCACGACCCCGTGCTGGTGGTGCCGCAGACGATCGGCGGCAGCGTCGTCGAGATGGTGACCAACGTGTGTGCGACAACGTTCCAGTCGCGGCTGCAGACGCTGGGCATTCCCGCCACGTTCGCCTACCTTCCGCAGGGCACCCATTCGTGGGGGTTGTTCGAGTCGGAGCTACGGCAGTCCTGGTCCGTCATCGGCGGCGCGATCGGGGCGTGACCCGAGGGCCCTCTCCAGGATCGGCCCGATGACCGCGAGGGCTTCCGGTGTGGTCATCCTCAGGTGGTCGCATTCCACCTTGTTCTCGACGATCACACCGGTGACGGCGGGCTGCCACACACTCGGCGACGGACGCTCACCCTCCTCGCCGTCGGCGGATTGGGCGGCGCTGAAGAACAGCAGGTCGCCATCGAACACCCGGGGCCGGTATCCGGTGGAGATCTGCTTCGAGTTCGCCAGTCCGGTGCTGATGCGACCGAGAAGGGCCGATGCGAATGCGGGGTCGCGGCCGAAGGACCGGCCGAGCATCTCGACCAGTTGCTCGCGGTACGACGTGCCGGTGTCGTCGGCGCCCTCGAACTCGACCCCCAGCCCGTGCAGCCATTCCTCGGCGTTCACCTCGAGGTCGCCGAAGTCGTCGCCCTCCGCGACGTAGCTGTCCATCATCGCGAGTGTGCCTACCTCCGCGCCGGATTCGCGGAGTTCGACGGCGATCGCCTGGGCGATCACTCCACCCAGCGACCAGCCCAGAAGGTGGTAGGGCCCGTCGGGCTGCACCGCGCGCATCTCGACCACGTACCGATGGGCGAGTTGCGCCATCGAATCGAAAGTCGTTCCGCCGCTGAGGATCGGCAGTTGCAGGCCGTACATCGGCCTGTCGGGTGCGAGGTATTTGACGAGTCCCGCGTAGCCCAGCGCGAGTCCGCCTGCCGGATGTACGCAGAACAGTGCGGGTCGCGTCCCGCCTGCCCGGAACGGGACGACTACGTTCAGCACGTCGTCGGACGGCCGGTCTCCGAGCACCGACGGGTCGGTGATGCGATGCGCGAGACCCTCCGGGGTCGGATGGCGGAAGATCCACTGCAGGACCACGTCGGTGCCGAGCCGATCGCGGAGCGCGGACGCCACCCGGGTCGCGACGAGCGAGTTCCCGCCCAGTGCGAAGAAGTCGTCGTCGGCTCCGACGCGGTCGAGACCGAGCACGTCGGCGAACACGTCCGCGACCGCCTGCTGCGCGGGGCCGGCGGGGGCCCGGAACTGCCTGGGCGCGAGTACCGGTGCGGGGAGCGAACGCCGGTCCAGTTTGCCGGTGCGGCCGACGGGCAACCGGTCGAGCACCACCACCTGGGTGGGTACCATATAGGGCGCCAGGTGGGCCCCGGCGAACCGCAGCAACTCGGCGGTGTCGAGGCTCGCACCGGCCTCCGCCGTCACGTATCCCACCAGCACGCCCCCGGTGCCGCCGTGCACGGTGACCGCCGCGCGGCCGACGCCGTCGCAGCGGGCGAGTACCGATTCGATCTCACCCAGTTCCACTCGCTGTCCGCGAATCTTCACCTGGAAGTCGTTGCGTCCCACGTACTCGAGCCGGCCGATGTCGGTCCACCGCACGAGGTCGCCGGTGCGGTACATGCGGGAGCCGGGTTCGCCGAACGGGTTCGCCACGAACGACGCGCTCGTCAGAGCCGGGCGGCGGTGATAGCCGCGGGCCAGTCCCGGCCCCGCGACGTACAGTTCGCCGACCACCCCCACCGGAACGGGCTGGAGCCACGTGTTCACCACGATCACGTCGACTCCGCGGCCGGGCCCACCGACGTTCACCGATTCGTCGGAGGACAGCACCTCGCTGATCGTCGTCTGCACCGTCGCCTCGGTCGGGCCGTACCCGTTGAAGACGAAACGCCCCGGGGTCCAGCGATCCGCCAACTCGGGTGGGAATCGTTCCCCCGCCACCGCGAGAATTCGCAGGGACGGGAGATCCTCGGGGCGGAGGGTGTCGAGGATCGTGGGTGTGAAGAAGGCGTGGGTGACCTGTTCGGCCTCGAGTAGTTCGGCCAGTTCCCGTCCCCCGAAGATCGTCGGTGGCACGACAACCAGTGTCGCGCCGACGGCGAACGCCATCAGAAGTTCGAACACGGACGCGTCGAAACTCGGCGACGCCAGGTGCGACACCCGGGCACCGTGCATCGACGCGAACCGCTCCCGTTCCTCGACAGCGAGATTCGCGAGACCGCTGTGCGTGAGCACGACTCCCTTCGGGGTGCCCGTGGAACCGGAGGTGTAGAGCAGGAACGCCGCATGCTCGACGCGCAGCGGACGGACGCGGTCCGCGTCGGAGATCGGGTCGGCGGACTGCGCACTCGCCACCTCGGGGTCGTCGAGCAGAAGCCACGGCACCGCCCCGGGCAACCGGTCGCGATGCGCAGTCACCGTCAGCCCGAGCACCGCGCCCGAATCCTCGAGCATTCCGGCGATGCGCGCGGACGGCAGGGCGGGGTCGACCGGCACGTACGCCGCCCCCGACTTCGCCACCGCCCACACCGACAGCACCCAGGCGATCGACCGCTGCACTCCGACCGCGACCACCGTCTCCGGTGCTGCGCCTCGCTGGATCAGCTCCCGGGCCAGCCGGTTCGACCGTTCGTCGAGTTCCCGGTACGTCAGGGTGACGCCCTCGCAGGACACGGCGACCGCCCCGTGTCCGAGCGCGGCGCCGGAAGCGAGCACGTCCGGGAGGGTGCGCTGCACGGCCGCGGGGAAACCGCGCATGGGCACGAGTTCGTCCCGTTCGAGGGCATCGAGGATGTCGAGGTCGCCCACCCGGATCGACGAATCGGATACGGCGGCGTCGAGCATCCGGACGAACCGGTCGGCCAGCCCGGCGACGGTGTCGGCGTCGAAAAGGTCTGTGGTGTACGCGAACGCGGCCGTGATTCCGGCCGGCGATCCGTCGTCGTCGTACTCCTCGGACAACGTCAGTTGCAGGTCGAACCGCGCGATCGTCGCCCCGAGGTCGATACCGTCGACCTCGACGCCCGGCAGCGCGAGGTCTGGGCGCTCGACGTTCTGGAATTCGAGCAGCACCTGGAACAGCGGTGAGTGGGCCGTCGAGCGGGGCGGATCGAGCGCCTCCACCACCTTTTCGAACGGCACCTCGGCGTGGGCGTACGCACCGAGATCGACGTCGCGTACCTGCTCGAGGAGTGCCGAGAACGGACTCGCGTCGGAGACCAGCGTCCGCAGCACCACGGTGTTGACGAACATCCCGACGACGTCGTCGAGCGCGGCCTCGCCCCGGCCGGCGACCGGGGTGCCGACGGCGATGCTGCCGGGCGGGGCCCGACCCTCCCCCCTCGAGCCCCCTCGACCCCACGTCTGCTACGCGTACCGTGCCTGGGCACGCCAGTCCTCGAAGGCCGGCCGTCCGGAGACCATCCCGCGCCCTGTCTGCACTCGCGCCCTCGTCCGAGCCGCTCCCCCCGGCCGCGCCGGGGCTCGCCCCGGCCGGCCGACCGGGGTGCCGACGGCGATGTCCTCGGACCCGGACATCCTCGCGAGGAACGCGGCCAGGGCGGCGTGCGCGACCATGAACACGGTCGACCGATGCGCGGACGCCGTCGCCAGGAGCCGGCGGTGCAGTTCGGCGTCCATCTCGAATCCGACCCTGCTCCCCTCCGGCGACCGCTGCATCGACCGGGGCCGGTCGGCGGGCAGATCGAGGGCCGCGGGAAGACCGGCCAGCGTGGTGCGCCAGTAGTCCAATTGCTGCGACACCAGCGAATGCGGGTCGTCTTCCGATCCGAGGAGTTGCCGTTGCCAGAGTGTGAAGTCGGCGTACTGGACCGTCGGCGGGTGCCACGCGGGGGGCTGCCCGTCCGCCCGGGCGGTGTACGCCGTCATCATGTCCCGTGCGAGGGGGACCATCGACACCCCGTCCGCGACGATGTGGTGCACCACGACGAGCAGCACCCTGTCGGTGGCGGATGTCTCGAACACAACTGCCCGCAACGGAATCTGCTGCGTGACGTCGAATCCCTGCGACACCGCCGCCGCGAGCAGGTCATGCAACTCCGCATCGCCGTGCACCGTCGTGACCGGCAGGACCGGCACCGCATCACCGGCAGGCAGGATCACCTGCACCGGTTCCGTTCCGCTCATCGGGAACCGGGTGCGGAGCGATTCGTGTCGCGTCACCACATCCGCGACCGCGGTCCGCAGCGCATCGAGGTCGAGGGCGCCGGTGAGACGGAACGCCATCGCGATGTTGTAGGCGGGCGAGGTGGTGTCGAACTGGTTGAGGAACCACATGCGGGTCTGGGCCAGGGACAGGGGGATTCGCTCGGGTCGTGGCACCGCCCGCAACTCCGGACGGTCCGTCCGCACCACGGCTTTCGCCGCGCGTTCCGCGAACGCCAGCACGGTCGGCGCCTCGAACAGGGCGTGTACCCCGACGTCGACGCCGAGAGCGGCATCGACCCGGGCGACGACCCGGGTGGCCGACAGCGAGTCGCCGCCCAAATGGAAGAAGTCGTCGTCGGCGCCGACAGGATCGACATCGAGGACGTCACCGAACACGTCGGCGACGACGGCCTCGAACGGGGTGGACGGGGGCCGGAATCGACGAACCGGGGCCTGTGGTGCGGGGAGCGCCGCCCGATCCACCTTCCCCGCCACCGTCACCGGCAACTCCCCCAACACCACCACCACCGACGGCACCATGAACCCCGGCAACACCGACCCCGCAAACTCCACCACCACACCCGGATCCACCACCACCCCCACATCCGCCACCACATACCCCACCAACCGACCACCCTCACCCACCACCACCACAGCCCGCGCCACCCCCGGACACGACACCAACACCGACTCCACCTCCCCCAACTCCACCCGCTGCCCCCGCACCTTCACCTGAAAATCAGCACGCCCCACAAACACCAACGACCCCAACCCATCCCACCGCACCAAATCCCCCGTCCGATACAACCGCGACCCCACACCCCCAAACGGATTCGCCACAAACGACCCCGCCGTCAACCCCGCACACCCCACATACCCCCGCGCCAACCCCACACCCCCCACATACAACTCCCCCACCACACCCACCGGCACCGGACGCAACCACCCATCCAGCACCACCACCTCCACACCCACCGCCGGACCCCCCACCGTCACCGGCCCACCCGGCACCAACGCACCACTCACCGTCGCCTGCACCGTCACCTCCGTCGGACCATACGCATCGAACATCTCCCGACCCGACCCCCACCGCGCCACCAACTCCGGCCCACACACCTCCCCCGCCACCACCAACACCCGCACCGACCCCAACCCACCCGACTCCACCGACGCCAACACCGACGGCGTCACAAAACAATGCGTCACCCCCTCCGCGTCCAACCACTCCCCCAACACACCACCCCCCACCACCCCCGGCGGCGCCACCACCAAACACGCCCCCACCGAAAACGCCATCAACCACTCGTACACCGACGCATCAAAACCCACCGACGCCACATGCGACACCCGACACCCCACCCCCAACCCGAACCGAACCCGCACCTCCTCCACCAAATTCGCCAACCCCCCATGCGTCACCACCACCCCCTTCGGACGCCCCGACGACCCCGACGTATACATCACATACACCGCATTCCCCACCCCCAACCGCCCCGACCGCTCCCCCTCCCCAATCGCCGCCCCCGACACCCCCTCCACCACCGACCCATCATCAACCCGCAACCACTCCACCACCGACGGCAACACCACCCCCGACACCGACAACCCCACCACCGCACCAGAATCGACCAACAACTCCCCCACCCGCACCCCCGGCAACCCCACATCCACCGGCACGAACACACCCCCCGACTTCACCACCGCCCACACCGCCACCACCAACTCCACCGAACGCGGCACCGCCACCCCCACCACCACCTCCGGACCCACACCCCACCCCACCAACACCCGCGCCCACCGATTCGACCACTCATCCAACTCCCCATACGACAACTCCACACCCCCACACGACACCGCCACCCCACCCCGATTCACCGCCACACCCCCCGCCAAAATCTCCGGCAACAACCGCACCCCCACCCCACCCCACACCCCGCACCGGCACCAACAACCCCCGCTCCACCACACCCAACACACCCACCCCCGCCAACGCCGTGTCCGGATCGGCCACCATCGCCTCGAGCACCCGGGTGACCCGTGCTGCGATCGAGTCGACGCCGGCCCGGTCGATCAGGTCGGGTCGGTAGTGAAACGTCATGTGCAGCTGCGTATCCACCGAGAAGGCGACACTCAGCGGGTAGTGGGTGGCATCGACTCCTGTCACGTCGACCACCCGCATACCGGCCAGATCGGTGTCGGTGGTCAGTCCGCCCCGGTCGATCGGATACGACTCGAACACGGTTGCCGTGTCGAATCCGATGTCGGAGCCCGCTGCTCGCTGGATGTCGGAGAGTCCGAGGTGATGGTGGTCGAGGAGCGCTGCCTGTTCCGCCTGTGTCCGGTCGAGCAACTCGCCCAGCGTTTCCCTGGGGTCCAGCGTGATCCGGGTGGGCACGGTGTTGACGAACAGTCCGATCATCGATTCGACGCCGGTCAGGTGCGGCGACCGCCCGGACACGGTGCTGCCGAACGTCACGTCGTCGCGGGACGTCGCCGCGCCGAGCACGATGGCCCACGCCACCTGCGTCACCGTGTTCAGTGTCGTGTCGCGGCTGCGGGAGAGGATCGTGAGGTCGTCGGTCAGTTGCTCGGACACGCCGAACCGGGCGCTCTCCGGCGGAACCGACAGCGGCCGGTCCCGCGCGTCGGGCAGGAGCAGCGTCGGGCCGTCGACCCCCGCGAGCGCGGACGCCCAGGCCAGTCGTGACTCCTCCGGGTCTCGGCGATGCAGCCACGACAGGAAGTCTCGGTAGGGCCGGGGCATGGGCAACGGAGACACGTCGTCGCCGACCACGTACAGCGCTAGCAGCTCGCGGATCGCCAGCGGCATGGACCATCCGTCGAGGAGGGTGTGATGGTTGGTCCACACGAGCCGGAATTCCCGGCTTCCGGTGGACACCAGCAGGAACCGCACCAGCGGGGCCCGGGACGTGTCGAACGGCGTGGCACGGTCGGCGGCGAGGACACGGTCCAGTTCGGCGATACGTGCATCCTCGGGCAGATCCGAGAGGTCGAGGTCGCGGAACGACAGATCGACCGCGGCGGGCACCACCTGGACGAACGTTCCGTCCCGGGCGGGCACGAACGCCGCCCGTAGATTCGCGTGCCGATCGAGCAAGGCCTCTGCGGCACGGCGCATCCGGGCCGGATCGACCGCACCCGTCAGGTGCAGTGCGACCTGCACCGTGTAGGCGTCGATCGACGGTTTCGCGAGCAGCGCGTGGAACAGCAATCCGGCCTGCAGCGGCGCGGTCGGCCACACGTCGGCGAGCGCGCCGAACCGCTCCTCCCACGTGTCGAGGTCGCTCTGCGTCACGTCGACGAGCGGAACGTCCGACGGCGTGAGCCCGCCGGCGTCTCCGCTGCGAGCGTGGAATACCAGTGCGGACACCGCTTCCCGCCACCGTGCCGCGAGCCGCTCCACCTCGGCACGCCCGAGCAGCGTGTCCGGGAACCCGAATCCGACCCGGAGCCGCCCGCCGATCACGATCGCGTTGATCTCGATCGCCGCGGACGCCGGCATGTCCGGGTCCGGGACGTAGCTCAGGTCGCCGAACCCGTCTGCGGGGGTCCAGCCGGCCGCGGTGCCGTCGTCCACCGAATCGGGAACCTGGCCGAGGTAGTTGAAACTGATCTGCCCCGGTTCCGTTCGCGGCAGGCCGCCTGCGGTGTCCGGGTTCAGGTACCGCAGCAGTCCGTAACCGATGCCCATGTCGGGCACTGCCCGCAGGTGTTCCTTCACGCGCTTCACGGCGCTGCCCATGTCGTGGCCGCCGGCGAAGGCGTCGTCGAGGTCGATGCCGCGCAGGTCGATCCGGACGGGGAAGACCGTCGTGAACCAGCCGACGGTACGGGACAGGTCGGCACCCGGCACCACCTGCTGCTCGCGGCCGTGCCCTTCCAGTCGGAGGAGCATCGACGTACCCGGGATCCCCCGCTCGGCGCGCCACCTCGACGACGCCACCACCAGCGCCGTCAGCAGAACGTCGAGAACGCCCCCGCGATACAGCCCCGGCAGGACCGTCAGCAGGACCGCGGTGTCCTCGGACGAGATCTCGACGCTGACGTCCTGCAGCGCGGTCGCAAGGTCCAGACCGGGATCGAGCGGGCGGTCCGTGATCGGTGGATCGGGTCCTGCGACGACGTTCTGCCACCACACCAGTTCGGCGGCTCTCTCGTGCCGGACGGCTTCCTCCGCCAGCGCGTGCGCCCAGCGGCGCATCGACGTCGCCGGTTCCGGCAGGACCGGTACGGCCCCCGAGCCGACCTGATCCCAGGCAGCGGCGAAGTCGGGCAGCAGGATCCGCCACGACACGCCGTCCACCGCAAGATGGTGCGCCACCACGATCAACAAACCCGGGTCGAGCCACACGAACTGGGCGACCACCCCCTCGGCGGGGCGCAATCTCTGCACGGCCGCCTGGTGCTCGGACGCGATCAGCTCTGCTCGCGTCCCGGGATCGGACTCCGGGTCGTAGGCGACGCGCCGGACTAATGTGCCGGTGTCGATCTCGCTCGCGGCACGAGTCTCCATCTGCCACTGCCCGTTCGAGCTCTGATACAGCCGCGCCCGCAGCATGTCGTGACGAGCGACGACGGCGGTGACGGTTGCGAGGAGACGATCCGAGTCGATGCCGGCCGGAAGTCGGAGCAGCACACTCTGACTGAACCGCTCGAAGTGCCCGCCGCGCTCGATCAGGTACCGGACCACCGGCGTGGGCGGGAACGTGCCGATTCCGCCGCCCGCGAGTTCGGCGAGGGGAGCGGTGGTCTCCGCGTCCGCGATCTCCGATTCCGACGCGAGCGCCGCCACCGTCCGGTGCTCGAACACCTGTTGCGGCGTGAACACCAGTCCCCTTGCCTTGGCACGGGATACGAGCCGGATCGACAGGATGCTGTCGCCGCCCAGCGCGAAGAACGACTCGTCGAACCCGACCCGGTCGACGCCGAGCACTTCGGCGAACACCGACGCCAGCGTCTCTTCCGCCGCTGTCCGCGGCGCGCGGTGCGGCCCGCGCGGGGCCTGTGGTGCGGGGAGCGCCGCCCGATCCACCTTCCCCGCCACCGTCACCGGCAACTCTCCCAACACCACCACCACCGACGGCACCATGAACCCCGGCAACACCGACCCCGCAAACTCCACCACCACACCCGGATCCACCACCACCCCCACATCCGCCACCACATACCCCACCAACCGACCACCCGCACCCACCACCACCACAGCCCGCGCCACCCCCGGACACGACACCAACACCGACTCCACCTCCCCCAACTCCACCCGCTGCCCCCGCACCTTCACCTGAAAATCAGCACGCCCCACAAACACCAACGACCCCAACCCATCCCACCGCACCAAATCCCCCGTCCGATACAACCGCGACCCCACACCCCCAAACGGATTCGCCACAAACGACCCCGCCGTCAACCCCGCACACCCCACATACCCCCGCGCCAACCCCACACCCCCCACATACAACTCCCCCACCACACCCACCGGCACCGGACGCAACCACCCATCCAGCACCACCACCTCCACACCCACCGCCGGACCCCCCACCGTCACCGGCCCACCCGGCACCAACGCACCACTCACCGTCGCCTGCACCGTCACCTCCGTCGGACCATACGCATCGAACATCTCCCGACCCGACCCCCACCGCGCCACCAACTCCGGCCCACACACCTCCCCCGCCACCACCAACACCCGCACCGACCCCAACCCACCCGACTCCACCGACGCCAACACCGACGGCGTCACAAAACAATGCGTCACCCCCTCCGCGTCCAACCACTCCCCCAACACACCACCCCCCACCACCCCCGGCGGCGCCACCACCAAACACGCCCCCACCGAAAACGCCATCAACCACTCGTACACCGACGCATCAAAACCCACCGACGCCACATGCGACACCCGACACCCCACCCCCAACCCGAACCGAACCCGCACCTCCTCCACCAAATTCGCCAACCCCCCATGCGTCACCACCACCCCCTTCGGACGCCCCGACGACCCCGACGTATACATCACATACACCGCATTCCCCACCCCCAACCGCCCCGACCGCTCCCCCTCCCCAATCGCCGCCCCCGACACCCCCTCCACCACCGACCCATCATCAACCCGCAACCACTCCACCACCGACGGCAACACCACCCCCGACACCGACAACCCCACCACCGCACCAGAATCGACCAACAACTCCCCCACCCGCACCCCCGGCAACCCCACATCCACCGGCACGAACACACCCCCCGACTTCACCACCGCCCACACCGCCACCACCAACTCCACCGAACGCGGCACCGCCACCCCCACCACCACCTCCGGACCCACACCCCACCCCACCAACACCCGCGCCCACCGATTCGACCACTCATCCAACTCCCCATACGACAACTCCACACCCCCACACGAGACCGCCACCCCACCCCGATTCACCGCCACACCCCCCGCCAAAATCTCCGGCAACAACCGCACCCCCACCCCACCCACACCCCGCACCGGCACCAACAACCCCCGCTCCACCACACCCAACACACCCACCCCCGCCAACGCCGTGTCCGGCGCCCCGACCACGGCGTCGAGAATGTGGGCAAAGCGCTGGGCGTCGCCGGGGCGGTGCACGTACACCGTCCAGGAGCCGTCTCGGTCATCCACTTCCACGGACATCCCGTCGGCGGCGACGCCCCACCGCGCCGCGACGGCGGCGCCGCCGGCGCCGATGTGCCCGACGCCGAGCGGTTCGCGCATTCCACCTGTCACCGCCCACGAGTCCGCCGCACCGTCCGCGGCGGCGAGGAACCGGTGCCTCCGGGATCTCCGGAGTTGCAGGCCCACCTGCCGCGTCAGCGCATCGAACGTGAGATGCGGTGCGAGGGAAAGCCTCACGGGAGTGACGGTCCCGGCCGACCGGTGCCCGACCACCACGTCGTCGACGGCGGTGCGGCTGTGCGCATACACCGCCAGCGCGGCGAGCAGGACGGCGGCGGGACCACCACCGCTGCGCCGTGTGAGCCGCACGAGCGCCGCGTCGGCACGATGGCTGAACCGGGTCGGGCTGTCCCCCGACGGAACCGGACCGGTCTCCTGTCGCGGCGCGCCGTCGAGCAATTGCTCCCAGTAGCGGCGGTCGTCGGCCCACGCGTCGCTCTCGCGGTACCGCGCATCGGCGGTCAGGGGAACGGTCGGCGACACGAACGGCCAGGACTCCGGCGGCGGGGTCGGAGTGTCGTCCCCCGACTCGTAGACCTCGGCGGTGCGGCGGACGATCGCCGTCATTCCCGCTTCGTCGTTCACCAGCCGGTGGTAGCGCTGGAACCACCCGTATCGGCCGTGCGGCAGCCGGAACAGGACGTGCACGTACAGCGGGCCGGTGGTGACGTCCATCGGCCGGTCCAATTCGCGGTCGATCCACCCCGTCACGAGGTCACCGGGATCATGAGCCTTTGTGGCGTCGACGACCTCGGCACCGACCACCCCGGCGCCGGCAACCTGTCCGGGTTCCGGGCCGACGATCACGAAAGTGGTATGCAGACATCCACATTCGGCCAGCGTCTGCCGCAACGCCGCGCAGAATCCGTCCTCGTCGAGCGGTCCGTCGAGTTCGAGGTACTGGGCGAACGACGCGTCGCCGCCGGCGCGGAGCACCCCGAATTGGTCGAAGGTGAGGGGCAGCACCTCACCGGTAGTCATGGAATCCTCGCCCCGTCTTGCGCCCCAGGTGACCGGCGTCGATCAGGGCCTCGAGCGACTCGGGCGGACGGTAGTGGTCGTCGCCGGTCAACTCGCGCAGCGCGGTCATCGTGTCGTGGACGTTGTCCAGACCGATCAGGTCTGCGGTCCGCAGTGGTCCCATCGGATGACCGAGGCAGCCTTCGAACAGTGCATCGGTGGTCGCCGCGTCGGCGATACCGTCGCCGAGTGCGGCCGCCGCCTCGGCGATACACAGCATGAGCACCCGATTCAGCACGAAGCCGGGTCCGTCGCCGACGACGATCCCGGTCTTGTCCAGCGACGCGAGCAACGTCAGCGCACGGTCCAGCGTCTGCGCCGACGTTCGCGGCCCCCGCACCACCTCGACCGTGTCCTTGAGCGGTGCCGGATTCATGAAGTGCAGTCCGACAACCCGTTCCGGGCGGGTGACGCTCGCCGCGAGCCGGTTCACGGGAATGCCCGACGTGCAGGTCGCGAGAATCGCCTCGGGTTCGCAGACGCGGTCCAGTTCAGCGAAGACCTTCTCCTTGAGATCGATACGTTCGGGGACGCACTCGATGACGAATGCGGCGTCGCGGAGATCGGTCGGCGAGTCCGTCCACCGCACCCGCGCGGCGACCTCGGCGGGTTTCGGACCTCCTGTGCGTCCGAGCAGAATCGCCAGGCGGAGAGAGTCGCGCATCCGGGACCGGGCCCCGTCGACGGCTCGCGGGTCGGGATCGACGACGCTCACGTCGTGGCCGGCCTGCGCAAGACATTCGGCCACCCCGGCGCCCATCGTTCCGGCCCCCACCACACCAACCTTCATCGCGCTGCCTCCTGGTCGAAGCCGGTGTCGTCCTGGTGCACGTACTCCATCGCCACCTCCTGGGTGGTCAGTTCGGGATGGGCGACGAGTCCGGCCAGCAACCGCCGGAGGTCGGTGAGCATCGCGGCAGCCGTGCTCCGGTCGAAGAGGTCGGTGGCGTAGTCGAGTTCGAGGGTGAGTGCCGTGGGGCGGCGGGTCCACGACAGCGCGAGTTCGACGGGCGACGGGCCGGGCGGTTCGGAGTCGGCGTCGCGCTCCCCGTCACATCGCACCGGGAACGTGCCGAGTGCGGCTGTCTCCGTGGACAACTTCCCGCGGACGGCCGTCACGAGATCCGGGAAGGTGGGGTCTGCGGACAGGTCGACGACCACGAGCCGCGGCGCCTCCCCCGGCGCCGGGACGGTGCTCACCGCCACCTCGTCCTGTGCCGTGTACCAGGCGAGGAGCGTGAGCCAGGCGGCGAGCAGCTCCGGGTGGCTCGGGTGGTCGTCGAGCGTCGCCGTCACCCGGGCGGTCGAATAGCTCGGCGGTACCGTGTCGTTCGAGGATTGCCGGGGCCGGTCGGCCGGGACCAGGGGCGGTGCCACCGCACGCGACACCGGCGCCGGGGACGGGTCGGTCAGGAACACCGAGATCGGCTGTGTGCGCGGAGACTCCGCGACCCCTTCGAGGATGCGGACGTACTCGGCGCACAGTGCGACGGCGGTCTGCTCGGTGAACAGTTCCGTGCTGAACTCGAGCCCGGCCGCCATGTCGTCCTCGCCGCCCCGCTCCGTGGTGACGAGGGTGAGATCGAATTTGGCCGTGCCGGACGGCACCCCGCCGAACGCGATGGCAGCCGGGTCCTCCTGGTCGAACAGCGTCTCGGTGAGTCCTTGCTGCGCCTGCAGCGCCGGCAGTTCCTGGTGGACGTGGCAGACGTCGAACAGGGGTGTCCGGCTCAGGTCCCGGTCGCCGGTGAGTGCGGTGACGACGCGGTCGAACGGGATCTCCTGGTGTTCGAGGGCGCCGAGCACCACGTCGCGCACGCGGGCGCACAGTTCGGTGACGGTCGGGTCGCCGGACAGGTCGGCGCGCAGTGCCACCGTGCTGTTGAAGTATCCGATCATCCCGGACAGTTCCGGCCGGTTGCGTCCGGTCGTCGGCGTTCCGACCACGAGGTCCCGTTGGTGGCTGCGGCTCGCCATGAGCAGGTAGAACGCGGAGAGCAGCACCACGAACAGCGACACGGATTCTCTCCGCGCCACGGCTCGCAGGCTCCGTGTCAGGTCCTCGGACACGGTGAACGTGTGGAACGCGCCGGTGAAGTTCTTCCGTTCCGGCCGCGGGAAGTCGGTGGGCAGCCGGAGCAGCGGAACGTCGGCCAGGACGGTTCGCCAGTACTCCAGTTCGGAGTCGAGCGCGGCACTCGCGATCAGTTCCCGCTGCCACACGGCGTAGTCCCAGTATTCGACGGGGAGCGGGGCGAGGTCGGCGCGGCGACCGGCTCGGCGTGCCGCGTACAGGACGGGCAGTTCCTGCTCGAAGATCCTCGGCGACCCGCCGTCGTTGACGGAATGGTGGGTGGTGACCTGCAGGACGTGCTCGTCGGGGCCGATCCTGATGAGCAGTGCCCGCACCAGCGGGTCGGTGGCCAGATCGAACGGTGCGACGGCCGCCTCGTGCACGAGGGCCCGGGCCGCGGTCACCGGATCCGGTTCACCCGACACGTCGGCGGTGCGGAAGAAGTCGCCGAGGGATTCCCGGATCCGCAGTTGCGGCTCCCCGTCCACCTCGACGTAGTTGGACAGCAGCACCCGGTGCCGTGCCGCGAGGTCGTCCCACATCCCTCGCACGGCGGATTCGTCGATCGGACCGTGCAGTTCGCTGACCATCGGCAGGTTGTAGATGGTGGTGGCGGCGTCGAGTTGGTGATGAAACCACATGCGTACCTGACCGAACGACATCACGTGCCGCCCCCGCGGCACGATCGGGGGCAGCCCACCGGACGCAGAGGTGCCCTCCGCGAGGAGGGCGGCGAAGTCGGCGACCTTCGGCCGCTCGTAGAGGTCGATGAGTTTGGGCCGGACCCCGTATCGGTCCGACACCCGGTCGACGAGTTGCATGCCGATGAGCGAGTTTCCCCCGAGGTCGAAGTAGTCGTCCTCGGCGGCGACGTCCCTTTCGCTGTGGAGCAATTCGCGCAGCGTCGTCTGCAACCAGTCGAGGCTGTCTTCCGGAGCGGCCGCAGCCGCGGGGGCGTTCGGTTCCGCCGCCGGATCTTCCGGCGCATCGGTCCAGTCAGGTCGGCCGGGGAGGTCGAACCAGCACCGCGATCCGCGCATCGGGTGGCCCGGTAGTCGCACCCGCCAGGCGGTGTCGTCGGCGTGGTCGACGGCCGCCCAGTCGAGGTCGATTCCGCGCTCGTACAGCCCGGCGAGCAGGTGGGTGACGGCCTCGGATGTGTCCGGCGTGCGGAGTACGTCGGCGTCCGGCGTACCGCCGAGCGCGTCGGCGAGCAGCGTCCCGAGGCGTCCCTCCGGGCTCGGCTCCACGAAGACGACGGGTCCGTCCGCGACCATTCCCTTCGCGACGGCGACCAGCCGATCGGTGTCGATCGTGGGGTTCGCGGCCGCGGCGGCGATGACTGCGGCGTCCACCGCCGACGAGTTGTCGCGCAGATACCGGGCCGCGTAGCGGGACACCCCGCCGCTGAGGACGGCGTCGACGGTGACGCCCGCCGCCCGCAATTCCCGGTGGACGGCGATCTGACCGGCGAGGAGGTCCGCCGAGGCGCCGGCGGCGGGGAGCTCCGGCGGCAGGGCGGGGCCGCGCAGTCCGGCCGGCATCCGGTCGGGCGACAGCAGGAGCGCCACGGCCGGTGCGCGCCGCGGTGCGGGCGCGAATTCTCCTTCGCGGAAGCCGAGTTCGGCGGCGCGCCCGGCGAGCGAGCGCGAGAGTTCGGTGGTGCTGCGTGCCTGTACCGCCACCCGATATTCGTGATGCGGGCGGCCGCGATTGAGGGTGAACACGACGTCGTCCAGGTCGTGACCGCGCACCGCCGTCGCCAATTCGGCACACAGTGCGGCGAGCGCGCCCGCGCTCTTCGCCGAGACCCCGATCAGTCGGGTCGTGTCCTCGGCGCGGCTGCCGGCGGCACGCGCCGGCGGCTGTTCCACCACGCAGTGCGCGTTGATGCCGCCGAGGCTGAACGAACTCACCCCCGCTCGCCGGGGACCGCTGTCGTCGCTCCACGGTCGGGCCCGGGTGAGCACCTCGATTCCGCTGCGGCGGAGGTCGACTCCGCCGGTGGGCCGTTCGAAGTGCAGAGACGGGTACAGTTCGCCGTGCTCGACGGCGAGGATCGCCTTCACGAGGCCGGACACTCCGGCGGCGTGGTCGAGGTGACCGATGTTCGTCTTCACCGAGCCGATGGGCAGGACCCCCGGCCGGCCGTCGAACGCCGCCGCGATCCCTTCGAGTTCGACGGCGTCGCCCAACGGGGTTCCCGATCCGTGGGCCTCGAGGTACCCGGCGTCGCTCGGGTCGAGGCCGGCGTTCCGCCACGCCCGGGAGATGACGGCCACCTGTGCGCGGGCGCTCGGTGAGCTGATGGTTGCGGACGAATGGCCGCTCGACACCGTTGCGGTACCCCGGATCACGGCATGGACGGGGACGCGGTCGGCACGCGCACGGGCCATCGTCGTGAGGAGTAGCACCGCGCCGCCCTCGCCGACCGCCGTGCCGTCGGCGCTCGCGTCGAACGCTCGGCAGCGTCCGCCCGGTGACATCAGTTCGGCTGATCCCTCCGCCATGTCGGCGCGAATGCCGTTCACCCGCAGACTGACGCCGCCGGCAAGAGCGAAGTCGGCGTCACCGGACCGCAGTTCCCGGCAGGCGTGGTGCACCGCGATCAGCGACCCGTTGCATCCCGAATCGACGGCGTAGCAGGGCCCGGTGAGCCCGAGGTGGTACGCGATCCGCGCCGGGACGGCGAACGGGACGTTGCCGAGTGTGCTGAGCACACCCGGCTCCGCCCACACCGCCGGATACGTCGACGTGGCCGCGCTGAACACCACCGCGGTCGCGCTGTCCCGGAAATCTGCCACCGAGTAGCCGGCGTCCTCGACCGCCTGATGCGCGAGGACGAGGGCGAGTCGCTGCTGCGGGTCGATCAGCGACGCTTCGCGTTTCGACAGGGTGAAGAACGAGTAGTCGAATGTGGCGATGTCCTCGACGAATCCCATCGCGTGGTAGTGCGACGGGGGGCCGAGCCCGGTCTCCTTCGCCCGTGACCGGGACAGGGGGCGCACCGAGTCGCGCCCGGCAGCGAGGTTGGCGCGGAATTCCGCGAGGTTCGCGGCCTCGGGGTAGCGCGCGGCGATGCCGACCACGGCGATCTCGTCGTCGCCCGGTGTGGGGTGTCGCACCGTCACCGTTGCCTCCTCCCTACTGGGTCAGAACTCGTACGTGGCGGGCGCGGACGCGTCACCCACCGGGGTGGGATTCGAGATCGCCTCGGCCTGAGCTGCCACGGTGACGAGGTCGAACAGCTGGCCGACCCGCAGCGTCCCGGGCCACCGCTCCTCGAAGCGGCGCTGCAGTTCCACGACGCGGTGCGAGTTTCCGCCGACGTCGAAGAATCCGTCGTCCGGGCCGAAGTCGTCGTGTCCCAGCACCGCGGCCCAGTCCTCGGCGACCGTCCGCTCCAGCGCGGTCCACCGGTGCCGCGCGGCTGCGCCCGCGGGCTCGGTCTCGGCGACCAGTGCACGCAGCGCGCCTTCGTCCACCGTGCCGTCGGCCGACCGCGGAACGGCGCCGAGGGCCACGAACCGCGCGGGCACGAGGGGGGCGTCGAGCCGCTCGGCGCTGAAGTTCCGTAGGTCCTCCGCCATCGGAAGCACGGCCGCCGCGGCCGCCGGGACCCAGAAGGCGGTGACGCCCACCGCGGTCGTGAGGACGACCGCTTCCCGGACCGCGGGGTGGCTCGCCACGACGTCCGTGACCGACCGCGTCGACGAACCGGAGGCGCCGACGGTGACCAACTGCCCAGATCGGTTCCACCGGGCAAGTGCACCCGTCCGGACCATGCGCGAACCGGGGGCACCGAACGGATTCGCGACGAACGTGGTGGCCGCCACCCGCGCCGAGGTGTGGGGCTCCTGCGTGTCGGCCGAGTACACCGCACCGGTCACACCCTCGGGTGCCGGATGCAGACGCGGGTCGAGGACGAGGCTGTCCGCCGCCTCGCTCCACTTCCGGAGCCGGGCCCGCTCGTCCGGGGCCAGCACGTCGATGTCGCCGACGGCCCCGTGCGGATCCACGGCGACCGCGGCCAGGATCCCGGTGAACCGTGCGGCGAGTGTCTCCACCGTCTCCGGATCGAACAGGTCGGTGGAGTAGGTGAATCCGGCCGTCATCCCCTCCGGCGTCCCGGACTCGTCGTACCGCTCGCGCACCGTCAGCTGCAGGTCGAACAGCGATACCTCGACGTCCGGTTCGAGAATCTCGGCGTGCAGGTGTGGGAGGGCGAGATCGGGATGCTCGGTGTTCCGGAACTCGAGGAGCACCTGGAACAGTGGTGAATACGACTGGGAGCGCGGCGGGTTCAGCGCCTCCACCACCCGCTCGAACGGCACGTCGGCGTGCGCGTAGGCCGCGAGGTCGGTCTCGCGGACCCGCTCGAGGAGTTCGCCTGCGGTCCCCGTCACCCGGGTCCGCAGCACGAGGGTGTTGACGAACATCCCCACCACGTCGTCGAGAACGGCGTCGCCGCGCCCCGCCACGGGTGACCCGATCACCACGTCGTCGGTGCTCCCCACACGCGACAGCAGCACGGCGAGCGCCGTGTGCACGACCATGAACACGGTGCACCGCCGGGTCCTCGCCAGCGCGACCACGTCCCGGTGCAGGTCGGCGCCGATCGCGAACGCCACCCGGTCGCCGGACGGGGACCGCCGCGGCGTCCGGTTCCGGTCCGCGGGCAGCTCGGTCACGGCCGGCGCGCCGGCGAGCGTGGTGCGCCAGTAGTCGAGTTGCCGCGACAGCAGCGACTCGGGGTCGTCCTCCGCACCGAGCAGCTCCCGTTGCCACAGCGTGTAGTCGGCGTACTGCACCGGCAGCGGCTCCCATCCGGGCGCGCGACCTTCCGATCGCACCGGGTAGGCCGTCATCACGTCCCGTGCGAGTGGCACCATCGAGAACCCGTCGGCGGCGATGTGGTGCACCACGACGACGAGGACGTGCTCCTGCTCGCCGAGTGCGAACAGCCGGGCCCGCATCGGAACCTCGGCGGCGACGTCGAATCCCGCCGTCACGAGTTCCGAGATCTGGCCGCGCACCGGTGCGTCCTCCGTCGACACGGTGAGTTGCGCGACGTGGCCCGCACCGACGATCACCTGGGTGGGTTCCGTGTCCCCGTACGGGTATCGGGTGCGGAGAGATTCGTGCCGGTCCACCACATCGGCGACTGCGGCGGTCAGCGCGTCGACGTCGAGTTCACCCGACAGCCGGACGATCATCGCCACGTTGTACGCGGGGGAGGACGGGTCGAATTGATTGAGAAGCCACATCCGGCGCTGCGCCCACGAGAGGGGAACCGAGTCCGGACGCCGCGACGCCACCGCCGCGGGCCGGGCCTCGCCGCCCGCCGCCTCCCGCGCGACCCGCGACGCCAGGGCCCGAACGGTCGGGGACTCGAACACCTCCCGGACACCGATGTCCGCACCGAAGGCGGCGCCCAATCGCGCGACCACCTGCGTCGCGGTCAGGGAGTTGCCGCCGGAGGCGAAGAAGTCGTCGTCGGCACCCACCGCGCCGATTCCGAGGACGTCGGAGAACACCTCCGCCACCGCCGATTCGAAAGGTGTCCCGGGTGGACGGAAGATGCGGGGCGCGAACTCCGGCTCCGGCAGCGCATGCCGGTCGATCTTGCCGTTGGCGCCGAGCGGCAGGTGGTCGAGGACGGTCACGGACGCAGGCACCATGAAGGGGGCGAGCACCGATGCGGCGAATCCCAGCACCTCGGCGGTGTCGAGGTGGGCGCCGTCCTCCGCCGTGACGTATCCGGCGAGAACCGCCTCGGCGGCAGGCGTCCGCCGGACCACGACGACGGCCTGCGCGACCCCGGGGCAACCGGTGAGCGCCGCCTCGACCTCCCCTGGCTCGACCCGCTGACCGCGCAGCTTCACCTGGAAGTCGTTGCGGCCCAAATATTCCAGCCGCCCATCGCGGGTCCACCGCATGAGATCGCCGGTGCGGTACATGCGCGAACCGGCCCGGTCGAACGGATTCGCGACGAACGCGGCGGCGGTGGCCCCGGCCCGCCGGTGGTAGCCGCGTGCCAGCCCCTCCCCGAGCACGTACAGTTCGCCCACCACACCGACCGGAACCGGGCGCAGCCATTCGTCGAGGACGAGTTCGCGGACACCCCGCATCGGGTGGCCGATGCGCACCGGGTCGCCGGGCGTCATCGGGTCGCCGATGTTCGACATCACCGTCGTTTCCGTCGGCCCGTACCCGACGAGCAGGGTCCGCCCGGACGCCCAGCGGGCCAGCAACTCCGGCGGGCAGCGTTCGCCGCCGACGACGAGGGCACGGAGCAGGCGCAGACCGCGCGGGTCGATCGTGGCCAGCACGGCCGGAGTGACGAACGCGTGCGTGATCCGCTCTGCCGCCAGCAGTTCCGTCAGCGCGGCGCCGCCGTACACCTGTGGCGCCGCGATCACCAGGCGCGCACCGGCCCCGAAGGCCATGAGGTATTCGAGCATCGTCGCGTCGAACCCGGGCGACGCGAGGTTCAGGACCCGAGAGGCATTGGTCGTGGCGTACCGGGCGCGCTGATCGAGGGTGAAATTCTGCAGGCCGGCATGGGGAATCACCACACCCTTCGGCGTGCCCGTCGACCCGGACGTGTACATCAGATACGCCGGATGCTCCGGTCGCAGCGGCACGACCCGGTCGTCGTCGGTGATCGGATTGGACTCCCACTTCCGCGTCGGACCCGGGTAGTCGAGGAGCAGCCATTCCACGTCGTCCGGCATGCGGTCGCGCTGTTCGGCGACGGTGAGTCCCGCCACCGCGCCGGAGTCGGCGAGGATGTCGGTGATCCTCCCGGGAGGCAGGCTCGGATCGACGGGCACGAACGACGCACCCGACTTCGCGACCGCCCACACCGACACCACCAGTTCCACGGATCGGACGAGCCCGATCGCCACGTGGTCCTCCGGTCCGATTCCGCGGCGGATCAGCACCCACGCCAGGCGGTTCGACCAGTCGTCGAGTTCGCGATACGACATCACCGCGTTGCCGTACGACAGCGCTATGGCGTGCGGGTCGCGGGCGGCCGCGGCGGACAGGATCTCCGGCAGCAACCGAGTCGCGGCGCCGGGCCGGCCGCACACCGGGACGAGCGCCGCACGCTCGCCTGCATCGAGGAGGTCGATCCGGGCCAACGGCACCTGCGGGTCGGCGACCACAGTCTCGAGAAGCCGCAGGAACCGGTCGGCGAAGCCCCGGACGGTGGCTGAGTCGAAGATGTCGGTGGCATAGGTGAATCCGGCTCCGATTCCGGCCGGCGCGCCGTCCGTCGCGAACCGTTCGGCCAGAGTCAGCTGCAGATCGAAGGTGGAGACGGAGACCCCGAGGTCGATCTCCTCCACGTCCACGTCCGGGAGGCTCGGGGTCGGCCTCGTCACGTCCTGGAATTCGTACAGCACCTGGAACAGCGGTGCGTGCGCCGTGGTGCGCGGGAGGTCCAGGGCCTCCACCACCCGCTCGAACGGCACCTCCGCGTGCGCGAACGCCTCCAGATCGCGGTCCCGCACGGCAGCGAGGACCGTGGCGAAGGAGTCGCGGCCGTGCACCGGTGTGCGCAGGGCCAGGGTGTTGACGAACATGCCGACCACGTCGTCGAGCGCGGCCTCCCCGCGCCCCGCCACCGCCGATCCGATCACCACGTCGTTCGTGCTCCCCAGTCGCGACACCAGGACGGCGAGCGCCGCGTGCGCGACCATGAACACCGTGGCGTCGTGCTCGCGCGCCAGGGCAACCACGGCCCGGTGCAGACGGTCGCCGATCTCGAAGGATTCTCGCGCGCCGGCGAGCGAGCGGTGTTCCGGGCGGGCACGATCCATCGGCAGATCAGTCACGACCGGTGCATCGGCGAGCGCGGAACGCCAGAATCCGAGTTGGCGGGACATCAAGGAACCGGGATCGTCCTCCGATCCGAGCAGCGCCCGCTGCCAGTTGCTGTAGTCGGCGTACTGGACCGGCAGCGGTACCCAGTCCGGCGCGCGCCCTCGCACCCGCGCGGTGTACGCGGCCGTCACGTCCCGGGCGAGCGGGGCCAGCGACAGCGCGTCCGCCGCGATGTGGTGGACCACCAGGGCCAGGACGTGTTCACGCGGGCCTGCCTCGAACAGGTGCGCCCGCAACGGAACCTGGGTGGTCACCTCGAAACCGGCCGACAACGCCCCGGCGAGCCGGTCACGCAGGTCGCGCTCCCCCGCGACCGCCACCGCGCGAAGGGTGGGCACCGCGTCCGCCGCCGGGATCACCGACTGCACGGGAATGTCCTCCCACATCGGGAAGACGGTCCGCAGCGCCTCGTGCCGCTCCACCACATCCGTCAGCGCGGCGTGCAGCGCCGCGACGTCGAGGGGTCCGTGCAGCCGGAACGCCGCCGCGATGTTGTAGGCGGGTGACGTCGTGTCGAACTGGTCGAGGAACCACATCCGCGTCTGTGCCAGAGACACCGGCGCCGGCGTGGACCGGTCCGTCGCCACCAGCGGCGGCCACCCCGTCTCGTCCGCGCGGCCCACCCGGGTCGCCAGCGACCGCACCGTCCTCGCCTCGAAGACGTCCCGCACGCCCACATCCGCGCCGAGCGCATGGTGGATCCGCGCCACGATCTTCGCCGCGATCAACGAGTTGCCCCCGAGCGCGAAGAAGTCGTCGTCGATACCGACGGTGGGCACGCCGAGCAGCGCGGCGAAGATGACCGTGAGCGCCTCCTCGGCGGCGGTGCCCGGTGCGGCGAATTCGGCACGGGAGTCGTTCGGCGGCACCGGGAGTGCCGCGCGGTCCAGTTTCCCGTTGACGGTGAGCGGCAGCCGATCGAGGACGGTGATCGAGTTCGGGACCATGTACGACGGCAGCACGGTGCGCGCGTACTCCAGCACGCTGTCCGTCAGGGCGGTCGCACCCGTGTCAGGCACGACGTAGGCGGCCAGCGCAGGGCCGGTCACGAGGTCGTCGCGCATCGTCACGACCACCTGCGCGACCCCCTCGCACTTGCCCAGCGCCCACTCCACCTCACCGAGTTCCACCCGGAATCCGCGGATCTCGACCTGATGGTCTTCGCGCCCGAGGTAGTCGAGGCGTCCGTCTCGCCGCCACCGCACGATGTCCCCGGTCCGGTACATCCTGGCCCCGGACTCGTCGGCGACGAAGCGTGCTGCCGTGAGACCGGCACGCCCGAGATAGCCACGTGCCACTTGTGGCCCCGCGACGTACAGTTCACCCGCCACCCCGACCGGCACCGGATGCAGACGCGAATCGCGCACGGACACCCGCAACCCGGGGAGCGCACGCCCGATGACGCTCGTCCACGCAGCGGCAGCCAGGTCACGGCGCAGGCGCAGGTGACTCACGTGCACCGTCGTCTCGGTGATGCCGTACATGTTCACGAGCACGGGCGCGTCCTCGCCGTGTCGCGAGTACCACCGCTCGAGCTGTCCCAGCTCGAGCGCCTCACCGCCGAGCACGACGTAGCGCAGCGGTGAGGTCGCGCCGCCGTCATCGGCGGCGGCCTCGATCAGCTGGGCGAATGCGCTCGGGGTCTGGCTCAGCACCGTCACCCGTTCGCGCCGCAGCAGGTCGAGGAACGATACGGGCGAGCGCGTGGTGTCGAAGTCGACCACGACGAGGGCCCCACCGTGCAGCAGTGCGCCCCACACCTCCCACACCGAGAAGTCGAACGCCGGGGAGTGGAACATCGTCCACACGTCGGTGTCGGTGAACCGGAACAGGTCCCGGGTGCTCGTGAAGAGCGCGACCACGTTGCGGTGCGACACCGCGACGCCCTTCGGCCGCCCGGTCGAGCCGGACGTGTACACGACGTACGCGAGGAGGTCCGGATCGGCCGGCGCCCGTTCCTCGTCCGTCAGCGGAGCGGCGGATGCACCATCGAGTTCCATCTCGGCCGAATCGATCAGCAGGACAGGCATATCCGACGTCGGCAGCGTCGTCGCGGCGCCCCCGGTGGCCAGGACGCATACCGGGAGGGCGTCGTCGAGCACGAGGGCGGAGCGCTCACCGGGGTGGTCGGCGTCGATCGGGAGGTACGCCGCCCCGGTCCTGACGACCGCGACGAGCGCGACGATCAGCCCCGCCGATCGCGGCAGCGCGACCGCGACCGTCGCCTCCGGACCGGCACCCATCGAGAGAAGCCGGCGGGCAAGGCGGTTCGACCGGGCATCGAGTTCCCCGTAGCTCAGGCGTTCGTCACCCGACACGACGGCGACGGCATCGGGGCTCCGCTCTGCGCGGGCTGCGAACAGCGCGCCGAGCGTCGCCTCCGGGGCGGTATCCGCCGGCCGGCTCGACCACTCCCGCAGCAGGGCATGGTCGGTCGGCGACGTCAGGTCGATGTCCCCGATCACGACGGACGGGTCCGCGACGGCGGTATCCATCGCTTGCGCGAAGCGGCGGGCAATCGCCTCGGCGGTGGCCGCGTCGAACAAGTCTGCCGCGTAGGTGAATCGGACCGACTCCTCCGACACCGTCACCTGCAGGTCGAGATCACCCAGTTCGTGCGGTCGTTTCGAGAATTCGAGCAGCACCTGGTAGAGCGGCGCATGCGACACCGGGTGCGGCATGCCCAGAGCCTCCACGATCCGCGGGACGGGCACCCCGCGGTGGGCGAACGCCTCCGCGTACGTGTCGCGCACCGTGTCGACGAAGTCGGTGAATCGGTCGGCGCCGCGCACGCGGGTCCGCAACACCAGCGGTTCGGTGTCCGTCCGCCTGCCGAGGACGACGTCGTCGGTGCGGGCCGATCGAGACAGCACCAGCGCGAGCACCGCGTGCGTCACGGTGGCGGCGTCCGTGCGGTGGGCGGCCGCGAACGCTGCGAGCCTGCGCCGCAGATCCGGGCTCAGGACGATGTCGACGGCGGCGCTGCGGTGCGACGGCCGGGCCGGCCGCGGACGGTCGGTCGGCAGGTCCAGCACCGGGGGCGCGTCCGCGAGTGCGCGCGACCAGAAATCGAGTCGGGCCGTCTCCTCGTGAACGGAGCCGATCGCGGTGTCCGCGTCGGCGGTCAGGAAGTCGTCGAGCAGTGCCGTGAACCGCCGGTGATGCGCACCGACCTCGTCGGCGTCGTACCGGTTCGGGTTCGCGAGGAAGTGCACGAAGGTCCGCACCGGCGTGCCACTCCGGTACACGTTGACCAGCAGGTCGTCCACCGGCCCGGACGTGACGATGTGGTACTCGCCGACGAGCGGTCCGAGAGCGAGTTCCTGACGGAAGAGCATCACGTTGACCATCGGGCCCGACAGTGACTCCGCCGCAACGGCTCCCGCGTCGCGCCGGATGTCGCCGATCCCGAACCGCTGGTGCCGCAGCGCGCCCATCAGGTCGAGGTGCACCCGCTCGACCAGTTCGCCGACCGTGTCCTCGGGGCGGATCCGCACGGGCAGCGGCACGACACCCGCCACCATGCCGCCGGACCGTCGTAGGGTCGCGGTGGTGCGCGCCGACACCGGGATCGTCACCAGCACGTCCCGGCGCCCGGTCATCCTGGACAGGTAGCAGGCGAATCCGGCGATGATCGTCGCGGTCCCGCGCGCGCCGGCGTCGCCGAGCGCTCGCTCCGCCGCGTCCGGCAGTGGCCCGGTCACGTCGGTGCTCGTGGCGACCGCGGGCCCGGTTCGGCGCGCGAGGCTCGATCCGGGTCCGAGGCCGTCGATCCGGTCGGCCCAGTACCGCCGGTCCGCGGTGAATCGGCTCGACGACCGGTACTGCTGTTCGATGTCGTACAGATGCCGGGGCGCTGCGGCCTCGTTCTCCGGCAGGTCCCGGCCGAGGACCGCCGCGGAGTACCGCGCCGCGATGCGATTGAGCATCGTCATCGCGCCGTAGCCGTCCAGTGCGACGTGGTGAATCTTGCTGTACCACAGATAGTGTTCGTCGCCGACGCGGAGAATCGAGGATTCGACGAGTCGGTCGCGAGTGAGATCCAGCGGCGCCTCGCAGTCGGCGTGCATCCATCGCCGGGCCGCGTCCGCGGGGTCGGCGTCTCCGCGGAAGTCCACCGTGCCGATGGACCGGTCGGTGGGGTCGACCACCTGGAACGGCTGACCCTCCCGGTCGATCAGCCGCAGGAAGGGCGATCCGAATTCGTCCGCGGTGGTGACGGTGGCTTCGCGCAGGAGATCGACGTCCAGGTCGCCGTGCAGCTCGACGTACTGGGCGATGCACAACGGCACGTCGGGGGCCAGTTGCTGGGCCAGCCACGCCTCGTACTGCGCCGGCGACAGCGGGAACGGCGGGTCCTCGTGGCCGTCGGCGGCGGGGCGCCGGTCACTCACCGTCACCACCTCCGCCCGGCAGCATCCGGCGCAACGCCGCCTCGTCGACCTTGCTGCTCGCGGCGAGGGGCAGCGCGCCCAGCGCGAGGAAGCGGTCGGGCACCGCCTGCGCGACGAGGCGCTGCGCGCAATGAGCGATCAGGTCGCGCGGTGTGGGCAGCAGCGTCGCGGTGGCCGCGGGCACCCAGAACGCGGTCAGTTCCGCCTCCCCGTAGTCGTTGGCGGTCGCGAGGACCACCGCCTGGTACACAGCGGGGTGGGTCTCCAGGGCGGCCTCCACCGCGTGCCGCTCCACCCGCGCACCGCGCACCTTCACCTGTCCGTCGAACCGTCCGCAGAATTCGATGTCGCCGCTTCGATCCACACGGGCCAGGTCACCCGTGTGGTACATCCGGGCGCCCGTTCCCGCCGCGAACGGGTCGGCGACGAAGCGTGCCGCGGTGGCACCCGGTCGGGACGCGTAACCCTCGGAGATCTGGGGACCCCCGATGTACAGGTCCCCGACCGTTCCTTCCGGCACGACCCCCAGCTTCGCGTCGAGGACGTAGGCGGTGCTCGCCCCGAGCGGCCTGCCGATCGGCGCGATCGAGGCGGGCACGTCGCGCACCGGGTGAGCCAGGCAGCTGACGGTGGTCTCAGTCGGACCGTACTCGTTGCTCAGCGGTACCCCGGGAAGGACGGCGCGGTGCTGTTCGACCAGCGTGCCCGGAAGCGCTTCGCCCGCAAGGGTCACCAACCGCAGGCGCTCGCGGAGCGGCGCGAGGTGCGGCAGCAACAGCCGGTAGAAGGAGGGTGTCGCGACCAGGTGGGTGGTCCGCCACTTCTGAGCGAGTGCCGCCACGGCGTCGGCGTCCATCAGTTCGTGCGCGTCCGGGAGCACGCTGGCGCCGCCGGTGCACAACGCCCACAGGGTCTTCAGCAGGGACCCGTCCCACGTGAGCCGGAACGCGGAGAACGTGACGAGGTCGTCCTCGTCGTAGTCGTAGTTGCGGCCGTCGACCATGCTCGCGAGGTTGGCACGGCTCGCGACGACGGCCTTGGGGATGCCGGTCGACCCGGACGTGGTGATCACGTACGCGGGAGTGGAGGCGGGAACGTCGTCGGGAAGGCCTGCCGCGGGTCCGACGTCGTCCGGGCGGGCGGTGTCCCGGTCGTGCAGCGCCGGAACGCTTCCGGCCGCGTCGCGGGCGAGCACCCGGACGGATTCGGTGGGCGTCTTCGGATCCGCGGATCCGAAGACGATTGCGCCGCAGTCGATGTCACCGAGAAGGGTACGTAGCTGAGCCGCCGGATGTCCGGGCTCGATCACACACCACGCCGCGCCGGACCGCAGTGCCGCGATCATCGCCACCACCGTGTCGGCGCTCTGCCGCTGATGGATCAGCACCACGCGACCCGGCCGCACCCCGTCGGCGCGGAGTTGCCGCGCCAGTGCTGCACTCGCCGAATCGAGTTCGCGGTACGTCAGTGATCGATCGCCCACGACGACGGCGATCCGGTCCGGAACCCGGGCGCACTGGCGCAGGATGGCGGCCGTCACCCCACCGCTCGCGACCACGTCCGTCATGGCAGCGCACCCTCCGTGAGGACCCGGACATGACCGGCGCCGGCGGCGGCGGACCGGCCCCGCGCATCGTCGAACACGAGCAGTGTCCGGTCGGCGTCCGAGCCGAGCACCTCGAAGCCGGCGAAGCGCAGGGTCACCAGCATGACCCGGTTGACGTCGGTGGGCACGAACTCGGCGAGGGCACGTCTGCCGTGGCTGCGCGCCCGGTCGACGACGTGCCGGATCAGCGCCGTCCCGACACCGCGGGACATCACCCGGCACGACATCAGGAGCAGTTGCAGAACGGAGTCTCCGCCGCGTATCTCCGAGACCGCGAGCCCGATCGTGCCGTACCCGCCGAAGCGGTCGGCGAGGGACGCGACGAGCACCTCGTGGTCGTCCGACGCACACAGTGCGCGCAGTTGGTCGATGCCGAAAGTTCTTCCCGTCGTGTTGAGTTGATGAGAACGCACGGTCAGTTCATGGGCGCGGTCGAGGTCGTCCTCGGTCGCGCTGCGGACCGTCATCACCAGATCGAGGGAGGCGAGGAACTCGGAGTTCGAACCCGGGAACTGCTGCTCACCCGCCCGACGGGTCCGCTCGGCCCGATACAGCGACCTGCGCTGCCGGGCCTCCTCCGTGACGGCGGGCGGGGTCAGCTCGGGAAGATCGGGGAACGACGCGATCTGCTCGGCCGGGTAACACCGCACCCGGGGCAGCGCCTCGGACACCTCGGCGCGCTCGACGGGATCGTTGTCGACGAAGGCGATGGTGTCGAGGCCGACGTTCAGCGTCTCCGCGATCCGGCGCACGGCCGCCGATTTCGGGCCCCAGCCGACGTCGATCGCGCAGAACAGTTCCTCGAGGCCGTGAAGGCGGAGGTGCGCGGCGGCGGGTTCGAATTCGCCTCGGCTCGCGACGGCGTGCAGGATTCCCCGGCGGTCGAGGACGTCCAGGGCCCGCAGGGCGTCCGCCCTCGGCACGGGAGCATCCTGTTCGAGGACGACACCGTCCCAGAGAGTGTCGTCCAGATCCCACACCATGCACTTGACCGTCTGTTCCACCACGGTCACACCCCGTCCCGCGGCGGGTCCGGCAGGCGCCGGAGCAACGCGCTGCTCCACGCCGCGACCGGGCTGCTGTTCATGATCACGCAGTAGTCTCCGGGCCTTTGGGAGGGTGCCACCCGCTCCAGGTTCGCCGCCACGTCCACCGACCCGAGGTGGCCGAACCGCGCGAGGTTGTCGCCGCACACCGGGTCGATCGTGACGTCGAGCGCCTCCTGCCAGAACGCGAACGCACCGACCGACAGGTTCTGCATGAGAAAGACGCCGATCGCGTCCTGCTGCAGTCCGTTCCGGGCCAGCAGTTCGGCGTTGATCTCGGTGAACCGCTTGCGGCTCTCGACCGCGAGGCGAAACGAATATGTGGGCTCGTCGGCGCAGGTCTCGACCCAGTCGGCCGCGCGCACGTCCTGGTAGTCGATGCGGAAGAGGTCAGCGTATTTTCCGTCGCTGCGAATCATCTGGTCGACGAGTTCGTACCGGCCGGTCCCGGACGTCGTCAGCAGCACCGCCGCGGCGCCGTCTCCCAGCAGCGTCATCGGCGACCGGTACCGCGACCGGGTGGGCGTCTTCGCCGCCGCCACGACGAGGACGTTCCGGCATCGGGGGTCGCCGCGGAGCAGCACCGATGCCAGCGTGAACGCCGCCGAGACGGACACGCACCCCAGGTCCCCCACCCCGGTGGTGAATGCCTGGCTCGCGCCGAGCCGATGTTGCAGCCGGGTCGACTCGGACGCGAGCAGATACTGCGGAACCCGGCCCTGGACGAGGAGCAGCGCGTCGAGTTGCGACGCGTCGAGGCCCGACTGCCTGAGCGCCTCCTCCGCCGCCGCCAGGGCCAGATCCGTCTCGCAGAGACCGATCCCGATCCGCACCGTGTCGATTCCCAGCGACAGCGCGTGTTCGCGCTGCGCGATGGGCAGTTCGTCGAGTTCGGGCAGACCCGCCACGGTCACCTCGTCGTCCGGGAACCAGAGCGCCACCGTGTCGATCGTGATCGGTCGGTCGGCGGTCATCGCGCACCTCCCCCGAGCACGTAGTCGCCGATCTGGAGTTCCGCGACTTCCGTCGCGCCCTCGATGATCTCCATGACCTTGGCGTCGCGGAAGAAGCGGCCGGCCCGGCTGCCGGGAGCGCACCCGGCGGCGCCGAGCACCTGTACGGCGTGACTGCTGGCCGACGCGGCGACGCGGGACGCGGCGTACTTGGCGGCGATCGTGGCGAACAGTGCGCTCGGCTCGTGCGCGTCGCGTTGTTCGGCGGCGCGTTCGCACAGTGCGCGGGCAGCCGCCGCATCCACCCAGCTGCGACCGAGGATTGCGCGTACCGAGTCGTGCTCGGACAACACGGTGCTGCCCTGCACCCGGGTCGAGGCGTGCGCGACGGCGTCCGCGAGGCACGCGCGCGTCATCCCGGCACACCCCCACGCGATGGTGTACCGGCCGTGGTCCAGGGCTGTGCCGACGACGTGGGACAGTCCGAATCCCGGCGGTGCGATCAGGTGGTCGGCGGGGACCAGGACGTCGTCGAACGCGATGTGCGCGACCCGGGCGCCCCGCATGCCCAGCTGCCCGTGAACCGGTTCGACGGTGACCCCGGGTGCGTCGGTTTCGACGAGCGCGGTCGTCAGTCCGGCCTGCGATCGGCCGAGAACCAGCAGCACGTCCGCCACCTCACCGAACGTGACCCACAGCTTCCGGCCGGAGATCCGGTGGTCGGAGCCGTGCGCCTCGAAAGCGGTACTCACAGAGGAGAGGTCGCTGCCGGCGCCGGTTTCGGTGGCGGCGAATCCGGCGAGAAGTTCGCCGGTCGCCAGGGCAGGCACCCACTGGGCCCGCTGCTCGGCGGTGCCCCACCGATCGACGGCGGCGCCCACCATCCCCTGCACGGTCAGCAGCGACCGCAGCGACGTGCAGACCGCCCCGAGTCTCTCTGCGACCGAGCCGAGTTCGGCTGCGGTCAGGCCGAGACCGCGGCAGTCCTTCGTCCGGTCGAGGCCGAGTACCCCGGCCCGCGCGGCGGCCCCGATGACGTCGACCGGCAGTCCAGTCTCGTCCCAGCTGCCGGCGTCGGTCTCGGCGGAGGCGACGAGCGTGTCGATCCCGATCACGGCGACGCCCCGTCCGTCGCACGAAGCTGCTCGCCCCGCTTCCTCCGTATGAACCCCGCAACCCGGTTTGCGGTGCGGAAGTTGTCGAGGTCGAGGTCTTCCACCTCGACCACGACGCCGTGAGAGCCCTCGATGTACGTGACGATCTCCAGGGCCCGCAACGAACTCACCAATCCCAGGGTGAAGTAGTCGTCGTCGGGACCGAGTTCCGTCGACGTGATCGAGCTCAGGTATTGCCGGAGCTGCTCGACCAGCGCGTCACGGGACTCGGGCACAGGGGCATTTGCTGTGTCCATGGGCGTGGGATTCCCAATTGGACCAGCGTTCAATCATCGCGATCTCAGGCGGCGAGCAGGCGGGGCAGTCCCCACTCCGCCGCCAGCAACTCGTACGAGCGCAGGCGGTCGGCGTGATCGTGGGTGACGCTGGTGATCACCAGTTCGTCGGCGTCGGTGAGTCTTCGCAGACTGTCGAGTCGGTGGGCGACGGTTGCGGGCGCCCCCACGAACTGGGTGAGCAGCCGATCCTCGACCGCGGCGCGTTCGGTCTCCCCGAGCGGTGCAGTGTGCGCGGGGTCCGGGTACGGGACCGCACCGTGGCCGCTGCGGATGCTGTGCGTCCAGTGTCCGAACGTCGACGCCAGCTCCTGCGCGGTCGCATCGTCCTCCGCCACGACGGCGTCGGCGGAGACCACGACGTACGGCCGCTGCAGGTTCGCCGACGGCCGGAACGCCGCCCGGTAGGCCTCGACCGCTTCGATCGTCGTCGACGGGCTGACGTGGTAGTTCGCCCCGAACGGCAGCCCCAGCCGGCCGGCGAGTTCGGCGCTCGGTCCTGCACTGCTGCCGAACACCCACACCTCGAGGTCCGCGCCCTCACCGGGGCTCGCGTGGAGTTCGATTCCGTCCGGGGTGCGGTAGGTGCCGCCGAGCAGTGCGAGGATGTCGTCGACCTGTCCGTCGAACGCCGGTGACAGCGCACCCGGCTGCTGCAGCACGGACTGCGCCGCGGTGAGCCGCGGAGACAGCAGCAGACCGGACGGGTCGAACGGTGCCGGGATGACCACGCCGTCCCGGATCTCGGTCTCCCGGCGAGGCGGCGCCGGTTGGTTGTTGCGCTCCGCAACCGCTTTCAGCGCCTCGGCCCGTCGCTGACCCGACCGTCCGAGCCCGAGGTCCAGGCGACCCGGGTACAGCGCGTCGACGGTGCCGAACGCCTCGACCACGGCCGCGGCGGTGGTGTGCCCCAGCTGCACCGCGGCGGCGCCGATCCGGAGCGTGCTCGTCGCCGCGGCCAGGATCCCGGCGAGCACGGCCGGTGAGGAGCTGGCGACGCCCACGAAGTGGTGTTCGGCGACCCAGTACCGCTTGTAGCCCCACCTTTCGGCGTGCTGGGCGAGGTCGACGGTGTTCCGCAGCGCCGTGCGTGCGGTGGCCCCCTCGCTGACGGGCGACAGATCGAGGACGGACAGCGGAGTGGTCATGAGGGCACTTTCTGAAGAGAGCGGGGATGGACGGCACGGTGGCTGCGTGGGGCACCGAGTCCGAGGTGCTGCCGCAACGTGGGGGTGGTGTAATCGCTGCGGAGAACGCCACGGTCCTGGAGCAGCGGCACCACCGTGTCGACGAACTCGTCGAGGCTTGCGGGGGTGGCCTGGGAGTCGAGCACGAATCCGTCCGCCGCCTCCCCGCCGACCCATCGGACGATCCGGTCCGCGACGGAGGCCGCGGGTCCTGCGAACGTCGTGGCGGCGAGAACCGTTACCGCTCCGGCGGGCCGGCCGGCGGCGACGGTCCGGCGCCGGAGGTCGGCGCGGAACGCGCGGCCCTCCTCGAACGTGGCGAGTGGGGCGATGACGACGTCGCCGTGGCGGGCGGCGAGATCCCGCTCGGCCCGGCCGCCGCCCGAGACGATCACCACGGGCTGCGCCTGCGGACTCCTCGGCACGGTGAACCGTCCGCCGATGCGGAAGTCCCTCCCCCGGTGATAGAAGGCGCCGGCGGTGGGGTCGGAGACGAATCGTCCCGCGGCGCGGTCGACGGTCACCACACCCTCGGCCCAGGAATCCCACAGGGTGCGGGCGATGTCGACGAACTCCGCCGCCCGCTCGTCCGCGGCCGTCACGACGTTCCACGCCGCCCGGCCGCCGGACAGGTGATCGAGCGAAGCGAGCCGGCGGGCCACGTCGTACGGTTCGGTGGAGGTCGTGCCCAGCGTGGCCGCGAGCCCCACCCGGTCGGTGTACGCGGCCAGCGTGTTCGGTTCGGTGGCGCCGTCGGCGACCACGAAGTCGAACCGTCCCCGCTCCGCGGTGCGGGCGGCGTGCACCGACTCCGTGACATCGGTCCGGCCCGCGGCGATCGACGCACCGAGCACGACCTGCTTCTCGGCCATGTCTACCGCGGGTTCTTCTCGCCGGCTTCGACCGCGAGCGTCAGCCTGTTCTCCGCGGGCGCCACCGGGCACGTGGCGTAGTCGGTGAACGCGCACGGCAGATTGGACGCCCGGTTGAAATCGAGGACCACCCGGCCGTCGGCGGCGGGGGCGGCGACGGCCAGTGACCGCGCCGCCGGGTAGGTGCTCACGCCGCTGGTGGCATCGGTGAACAGGACCTGCAGCCCACCGTCCTTGCCGGCGAACGCGACGAGTTCGTTTGTCCCGCCGTCGTACTCGAATGCGAGCGTCCCCACCGCGGTGTGATGGTGCTCGAGCCCCTCGACGACGGCGCCCGTCGTCACGACCCGGGACTGCGGGAACGGGGTGAACGTTCCCGGAACGGACCACCGCGGCGCGGCGGGGAACGCCGGGATGCCGGTGAACGAGGCGAGGGTGCCGGCTTCCGGGTCGTGGATCCGCAGCGCGACGTCCCCGGTTCTCCGGATCACCTCGATGTTTCGGCTCCCGTGCCGCACGAGCAGGCCGGGCGCGCCCTCCAGGGGTGCGAGGGCCGCGGTGCCGTCGACCGTCTTGCCGTCGACCTCGAGACCGGCGTCCGCGCCGGCCGTGATCACCACCTCGTCCGCGTCGGCCCGCCATTTTCCGGGCAGGTCGGGGAATGTCGTGTCGGTCTCGACGAGCCAGTGCAGGGCCGTGAGGCTCAGCCAGCCCAGCGGGTCGCGGAACGCTTCTTCGCGGGCCGAATGCCAATCCTGCCAGTCCTGCTCGAATGTCGTGGTGCCGGTGACTGCGGTCATGATGCCCGAACTCCTTCTGTCTGCTGATGTGGGTGGCGCAGTCCGAGGTGGCTGCGCAGGGTCGTGCCCGAGTATTCGGTGCGGAAAGTGCCGCGGTTCTGCAACTCCGGAACCACCTTGTCGACGAACTCGTCGAGGCCGGCCGGGGTGAGGTGCGGCACCAGGATGAAGCCGTCGCACGCGTCCGCCTGCACGTACCGGTCGATCTCCTCCGCGACCTGGGTGGCGGTGCCGACGAACTGCTGGCGGGTGGTGACGGCGATGATCAGTTCGCGGATGCTGAGCTTGTCGGTCTCCGCCCTGGCCCGCCACTGGTCGGCGATCTCCCGGGGGTCCTTCGCGTGCCGGACCCGGCCACGGGTGATATCGGGGTCCTCGGCGGGTTCGACGTCCGGCAGCGGCCCGTCCGGGTCGTATGCGGAAAGGTCACGTCCCCAGACCTGTTCGAGGAACGCGATCGCGGTCTGCGGACCCACCTGCTGGTGCCGGATGTGGTCGGCGCGTTCGGCCGCGTCGGCCGCGGAGTCGCCCAGCACGAATGTCGCGGCGGGCAGCACCTTGAGGTCGTCGTGGCTGCGCCCGTACTTCGCCAGCCTGCCCTTGACGTCGGTGTAGAACTTCCGGCCGTCCTCGAGCGAACCGTGGATGGTGAAGATCGCGTCCGCCTGGGCGGCGCCGAACTCGCGGCCCTCGTCGGAGTCGCCCGCCTGCAGCAGCACCGGGTGCCGCTGGGGGCTCCGCGGAATCGTGAATCGTCCCCGGATGTCGAACTGGGAACCGGAATGGGTGACGTCGCGGATCGCGTTGTCCGGGGCGAACACTCCCCGGACGCGATCGATCTGCAGGGCATCCGTGTCCCAGCTGTCCCAGAACTTGCGGGCGCCGTCGATCAGTTCGCCGGCTCGGACGTAGCGGTCGGCCTTGTCGAGGTATCCCCCGCGCCGGAAGTTCTCGCCCGTGAACGCGTCGGAGGACGTGACCATGTTCCACGCGGCCCGGCCGTCGGACAGGTGGTCGAGCGAAGCGAATTGCCGTGCCAGCTCGTACGGTTCGTTGAACGTCGTGTTGATGGTCCCGGCCAGACCGAGGTGCGTGGTGACTCCGGCGAGTGCGCCGAGCACCGTCAGCGTGTCGGGGCGGCCGACCACGTCGAGGTCGTGGATCCGGCCCCGGTGCTCGCGCAGTCGCAGGCCCTCGGCGAGGAAGAAGAAGTCGAACAGTCCGCGTTCCGCGGTCTCCGCGAGGTGCACGAAGGAGTCGAAGTCGATCTGGCTCTTCGACGCGGGGTCGCTCCACACGGTGGTGTTGTTGACTCCGGGGAAGTGCGCGGCGAGGTGAATCTGCTTGCGCTGGTTGCTCATGATGTCAGTCCTGTCCGGCGAAGTGGTTGACGGGACGGGTGAGGCCGAGCCGTTCCCGAAGGTTTCCGCGACCGGACACCGGGGCCTCCGACCGCAGCAGGGGCAGGACGTGCGCGGTGATCGCGTCCAGTCCGGACGCCAGCGCCAGTGGACGGAGCGTGACCCCGTCGACGTCCCCGGTGGCCACCACGTCGGCGATCAGCCGGGCCAGCCCGGCGGCGTCGCCGCGGTGGAGAAGCGACTGCGGCTCGTACCGGCTACCGGACCAGTTCTCCAGCTGCGCGAGATCGTGGTCGGCCGTGTCGGCTGACTCGGCGATCACCACCTCGACGTCGAGTAGCACCCGGATCGAACCGGGGTCACGGCCCGCCTCCGCGGCAGCCGTGCGTACCTGCACTGCCCGCTGACGTGCGGCCTCGACCCCGGGTGCGCCGATGCGGATCACGTCGGCACGCGCGGCGGCGACCCGGGCGGAGTGCTCCTCTCGGGCTTCGATCACGACGACCGACTGCCCCTGCGGCGACCGCGGTGTGATCGAGGGGCCCTTCACCGTGAAGTGGGATCCCTCGAAATCGATGTAGTGCAGCTTGTCCCGGTCGATGAAGCGTCCGGTGGCCACGTCGCGGATCTCGGCGTCGTCCTCCCAGCTGTCCCACAGCAGGCTCACGACCTCGATCGCATCGGCCGCCTCCTCCCACAGGCTGTCGATACCCTGAGCATCTTTGCGCCCGAACAGATTCGCCTGCGCCTGACCGGCCGACACGTCCACCTGCCACCCCGCGCGCCCCCGTGATGCGTGGTCGAGGCTCGCGATCGCCTTCGAGACGTGGAACGGTTCGGTGTGGGTGACGGTCACGGTGGGAACCAGGCCGATGCGGTCGGTGGCGGCGACGGTGCGTGCCGCGATTGCCACCGCGTCCAGGTGTCCGCGCTGCTCGGCGTGCCCCGTCGTGGCGATCGCGAAGGAATCGCCGAGAAACGCGAGATCCACCCCGGCCGCGTCGGCCTGCGCGAGCAGCCCGGTCCAGTATCCGGCGGTGAAGAGGTCCTCGGCGCGCGAGTCCGGGCGTCGCCAGGACTGCGGATGAATTCCCGTGCCGTACAGATCGACGGCAACGAGCGGGGAGCGTGGCTCAGACATGAATCGAGTCCTTCGGCTGCGGTGAACGGGGGCGTACGACGGATCGTCCCGGGATCGCGTCGAGCAACTGCCGGGTGTAGTCGTGGCGGGGGTTGTCGAAAATTTCTGCCGCGGTCCCGAATTCGACGATCTGCCCGGCACGCATCACTGCGACCGTGTCGCTGATCTGCCGGACCACGGCCAGGTCGTGCGAGATGAAGAGATAGCTCAGGTCGAGGTCCCGCTGCAGATCGTCGAGCAGAGCGAGGATCTGCGCCTGCACCGAGACGTCCAGGGCCGACACCGGTTCGTCGAGCACCACGAGTTCGGGATGCAGGGCCAGCGCGCGGGCGATGGCGACCCGCTGACGTTGCCCGCCGGACAATTCGGCGGGCCTGCGGCCCAGAAAGGTGCGGGGCAACGCGACCTGGTCGAGCAGTTCGGCTACCCGCGCCGCGCGTTCGGTCCTCGTTCCGACACCGAACGCACCGAGGGGTTCCGCCACGATGTCCGAGACGGCCAGTTTCGGGTCGAGCGAGGCGTACGGGTTCTGGTACACGATCTGCACCCGCCTGCGCAGGGCACGCAGCGCGCCGCCGCGCAGGCTGGTGACGTCCCGGCCGTCGAACTCGACGCGTCCCGCGGTGGCGGTCTCCAGCCGGATGGCGATCCGCGCCACCGTGGACTTCCCCGAACCGGATTCCCCGACGAGCGACAGGGTGCGTCCACGCGGGACGTCGAACGACACGTTCCGCACGGCGTCGATGGCCGTGCGCCGGTCGATCCGGAACGTCCGGGACACCCCGCTCACGCGCAGCAGGACGTCGGGGGCGACTCCGCCGTCGTGGTCGTCGCGCCGAGGTCCCCGCCCCACGGAGAGGCTGGGTGCGGCGGCCAACAGGGTGCGGGTGTACTCGTGCTGCGGGTTCTCGAGGATCTCGCGGGCCGGACCCGCCTCAACCACCTCACCCTGGCTCATCACCACGATCCGGTCGGCCCGGTCCGCGGCGACGCCCAGGTCGTGGGTGATCAGCAGGACCGCGGTGCCGGATTCGGCGATCCGTGCGTCGAGGTGATCCAGAATCCGGCGCTGGACGGTGACGTCGAGCGCGCTGGTCGGCTCGTCCGCGATCACGAGTTCGGGGCTGCACGCCAGCGCGATCCCGATCAGCACACGCTGCCGTTGCCCGCCCGACAGGTCCTGTGGGTACTGCCGCGCCCGCACGTCCGGGTTGTCGATCCCGGCCTCGGCGAGAATGCGCACCGCCTCGATGCCCGCGGTCCGCCGGTCGGCGAGACCGTGGATCCGCAGCACCTCCGCAACCTGCGCCCCGACCCGCTGGACGGGGTTGAGGGAGGTCGTCGGGTCCTGCGGGACCAGGCCGATCCGGGCGCCGCGGATCCGGCCCAGCGCGCGCTCGGACTTCGTGTCGAGGCGTTCGCCGTCGAACGTGACGGTGCCGCCGACGGTGCGGCCGTTGCCGCCGAGAAGTCCGAGAATCGCGTGCGCCGTGGTGGATTTCCCGGAGCCGGACTCGCCGACCACCGCCACCACCTCGCCCCGGCCAACCGTCAGGTCGACGCCGTTCACGGCCACGACGGGATCGCTCACGCTGCCGTAGGCCACCTGAAGTCCGGAGACCTGCAGTAGCGGGATGTCGTTCGCGCTCATCGCACTTCCCTCCGTTCGAGTGCATGCCCGAGCCGGTGCGCCGACAGCACGACCGCCACGATCACGAGCCCGGGAAGGGTCGTCATCCACCACGCGGTGGCGAGGTAATTCCTGCCCTCCGAGATCAGCGAGCCCCACTCCGGGGTGGGCGGCACCGCGCCGAACCCGAGGAAGCTCAGCGACGACACCGCCAGCACCGCCATGCCGAACTCGACGGCAGCGAGCGCCACGACGGGTGCGTACGAGTTCCGCAGCACGTGCCGACGCAGCACCGTGTGCCACCGGACGCCCGACGCGAACGCCGCCTCGACGTATAGCGACCTGCGGACGCGCAGTACCTCCGACCGCATCACCCGGGCGAAGTTCGCGATCAGCGACACCCCGACGGCGATCGCCACGTTGACCGTGCCGAACCCCAGCGCCGTCACCAGCGCGAGCGAGAGCAGCAGCGCGGGGATCGACAGGAGGACGTCGACGATTCGCATCAGCACGGCGTCCAGCGCGCCGCCGACCGCGCCGGACAGCAGACCGATCAGCGAACCGACGGCCAATGCGATACCCACTGCCAGCAACGTTGCGGTCAGCGACAATCCGGCGCCGTGGACGACGCGGGTGTACACGTCGCGTCCGATGTTGTCGGTGCCGAACCAGTGTGCGGCGCTCGGCGCCTGCAGCTTCTGGGCAGGCACCCCGACCAGCGGGTCACCGCTCGCGAACACCGACGGCGCCACCGCGAATCCGACGGCGAGCAGGAGCACGGCCGCCGAGACGACGGGCACGAGAGTGTGCCGCAGCCACGCCGGCACGCGGTGTGCGCGACGCGGTGTCCCCGGCGCGATCGGGGACGGCGGTATTTGCGGTGCGGGGTCGAAACCCTCGGCCTCGTCGATCAGTTCCCGGGTGAGGATGTCAGACATGAACCTTCTCCTCCAGATCAGCGCGGCCTTCGGCGGCGCGGCGGCTTCGCCCGCCGTCGACGATCCTGGGATCGATCAGCGGGTAGAGCAGATCGACCGCGAGATTGACGAGGACGTAGACGAGAGAACTCAGCACCACGATCCCCTGGACCACGGGAATGTCCTGCGCCATCACCGACGTCTGTGTGAGCCGCCCGACGCCGGCCCGCGAGAACACCGTCTCCACGACGACCGATCCGGCCAGCAGATTGCCCACGAGCACACCGGCGATGGTGAACGCGGGAATGCTCGACAGCCGCAGCGCGTGCCGCGTCTGGATCTGCCAGCGCGACGCGCCCTTCGCCCGTGCGGCCTCGACGAACGGTTGCCGCCACGTGGTCTGCAGACTCGCCGCGAGCACCTGGGCGATCACCGCGCCGGTCGGCAACGCCAGCGTCACCGCGGGAAGCACCAGTGCGGCGACCCCCTGGTCTCCGAACGCCGGGAAGGCCTTCAGCCGGAACGAGAACAGTTGCAGCAGAATCAAACCCACCCAGAACGTAGGCACCGCGACGCCGAGGGGCGGCAGGGAGAACAGCAGGTTTCGCAGCCACCGGACACCGGTGTACGTGGCGAGGAACGCGACGGACGTCCCGAAGATCACGGCGAGGACCAGCGCCGCAAAGGCCAGCGCGAGGGTGCTGGGCAGCGCGTTCCCGATCGCCTCGGTCACCGATTGCCCGGTGGCGATGGAGTACCCGAAGTCGCCGCGCACGGCATGGCTCAGCGAGTTCCAGTACTGGACCCACACCGGCTGGTCCAGGCCGTACCGCGCCTGCAGTTCCGCGACGGCGGCCGCGTCGACCGTCGTTCCGGTGGACGCCGAGTCGACGGCGATGCTCACCGGGTCGGACGGCAGCAGGAACAGCACGGCGAACGACACGGTGAATGTCGCCCACAGCACGGCGACCGCCTGCAGAACCCGGAGTCCGAAGTAGCGAATCATGGCTCAGCGTCCGCTGATCCAGGTGTCGAAGAACTGGAGCCGGGCCGAGGCCTCGAACTTCAGGTCCTGCACGGTCGGGCCCGCTCCGATCGCCTGCGACAGCTCCACCGTCGGGATCCACAGACCGTTGCCCAGCACCTGCTGCTGGGCGTCGGCGAGCAGTGCGCTCCGCTCGGCCGTGTCGGTGGTGGCCAGCTGCTTCGCCAACACGTCGTCGAGCGCGGGAATCGAGGCCCGGCTGTTCAGGTTACGGCCCTCGAGGCCGAACTGGGTGCGCAGAATGTCCCCGTCGGCGCGAGTGCTGTTGTAGTAGGTGGCATCGAAGTCCTTCGAATTCTGGCGGGCGGTGGCCTCCGGGGTGGACACGAGGTCCAGTTGCAGATCGACGCCCACCTCCTTCAGCTGCTGCTGCACCAGTTCGAGGATGGCCTGGTTGCCGGCGAACACCGAGCTGAACAGAACCGGGAAACTGAGCTTTTGGCCGCCCTTCTCGCGGATGCCGTCGGCGCCGGGCACCCAGCCGGCCTGATCCAGAATCGATTTCGCCTTCTCCGGGTCGTACGTCACGTCCGGCAGGGCGACGTAGCCCGGGGTGCGGCTCGCCAGCGTGCTGGTGGCGGGTTTGAAGTTGGGGCCGAGCACGGTGTCGACCAGTTCCTGCCGGTTGATCGCCGGGGCCAGCGCGCTGCGGACGACGGGGTCGACGAGCGGTCCGCGGGTCACGTTGGGCTGGAAGCCGAACGGGGTACCGGGATTCGACGTGGTGAGCACCCGTCCGCCCGCGCCTTCGATCTGCGGGGCATCTTGCGGCAACGCGTCACTGATCGCGTCCAGCTGTCCCGAGGACAGGCTGCCCGTGCGAACACCGGATTCCGGGACGACGCTGAACTCGATGGTGTCGAGGTAGGCCTCGCCGTCGTGGCCGAACACGTCGGAGCCCCAGTCGTATCCGGCACGCTTGGCCAGGGTGACGGATTTGTCCTGCTGGTAGTCGGCGTACGTGAACGGTCCGGTGCCCGAGATGTCGCCGGTGCAGCGCTCTTCGGCGGACTTCGCGACGGAACCGTCGGACAGGATGCCGAGCTGCGGGGTGGACGACGCCTGCAGGAACTGCGCGTTGGGTGCGGCGAAGTCGACCTGCGCGGTCAGCGGGTCGATCACGGTGGTGCCGGTGTAACCGGTGAGATAGCTGGCGGCCAGTGCGGCCTTGGCCCCGGTGAGGGTATTGACGACGGCGTCGAGGTTCTTCTTCACCGAGTCCGCGGTGAAAGGTGTTCCGTCACTGAACGTCACTCCGTCCTTCAGGTGGAACGTGAAGGAGGACGCGTCGGCGTCGGTGTCCCAGCTCTCGGCCAGCCACGGCTTCAGTTCGCCCGTCTCCGGGTCCTGGTCGGTGAGCGAGTCCACCACCTGACGTGCCACGTAGATCGTCTGGTTCGTGCCCGCCTGTGCGGGGTCTGCGCACGTGGGTGCCTGGGACAGGCCGTAGCGGAGAGTGCCGCCGGGCTGCGGCGGTCCCGCATCCGCGGTCGAACTGCCGGAGGCACCACCGCACGCGGTGAGCGCCGTGGCCAGCACGGCGGCGGCGACTCCGGCTGCGATGTGGGCACCGCCGCGGGAGGACGAGGACAAAGGAACTGAGGGCACCGAGAACTCCGTGATCTCGAAGAAGTGCCGTGCGCGCTGTCCGTCGTACAGGCAGCGCTCACGCGCACGGGAAGGTGAAAGGCACCGGATCCGAGGTGGATGCGGTGTGACGAGCCGGAACCCCGAGGTGGCGGGGTATCGGGTCAGCTGGAACAGATGGAGGTGGACAGTCGGCAGAGATCGACGTGCAGGCGCCCCCAGGCGCTCACGAACCCTTCGGTCAACATGATTCCTCCATCGATCCCGGCGGTAGCACCCGCACCCGCAGGACGGGGGGTTGCTGCGACGTCAACGAGCCAGGTCTCTCGGTCGCTCTGGATGGTCGTTACCGAGTGTAAGAGATCGCCGGTCGCCGCGCCACACGGGCCCCGGCTACCCGGTGGCCTGCCGCGGCGGGAGCTCCCGCCGTGACAGCGGGGGCCGGAGACCGAGATGCTCGCGTAGGGTCGAACCCTCGTATTCCGTTCGGTACGAACCACGCTCCTGCAATTCGGGTACCAGCAGGTCGACGATGTCGTCGAGTCCGGTGGGCACCAGGTACGGCGAGATATTAAAGCCGTCGGTCGCGCCGCTGCGCACCCACCGGGTGAGTTCGTCGGCGACCTGACCGGGTGTGCCAGCGAAACCGGAGCGCTGGGTGGTGGCGATCGCGACCTGGCGCAGCGACAGGTTCTGCGCCTCCGCCAGGGCACGCCACTCGCGGGCGATGGCGAGTGGATCCTTTCCGTCGCGCGCGGCCCCGCGGGTGACGGAGATCGGTGCGGGCACCGGATCGAATTCGGGCAGTGGACCGTCCGGGTCCCGATCGGACAGGTCGCGACCCCACACCTGCCCCACCAGCGACAGCGCCGTCTGGCCGGTGTACTGGCCTTCGAGGACCCAGCGGACCTTCTCCTCGACCTCGGATGCGGTCTCCGCGAGCACGATCTGCGTGCCCGGCAGAATCTTCACGTCGTCCTCGGGACGTCCGGCACGACGCAGTCTCGCCCGGATGTCCTCGGCGAAGGCGAGCGCCTCGTCGAAATGAGTTCCGTGCCGGGAGAAGATCACATCGGCGCGGCCGGCCGCGAAGTCGCGGCCCGCCGGGGAGTCGCCGGCCTGGAAGATGACGGGATGCCCCTGGGCACTGCGCGGGAGGGTCGGGGTGATCGCGACGTCGAATTGCGACGTCCGGCGGGTCACCTGCTGCACTCCGTCCGGAGCCGCCCACGTCGGCGCGTCGGTGCTCGTCGCGACCGCATCGTCGGCCCACGCATCCCAGATCGCGCGAGCGGTGTCGAGGAACTGGCCGGCCCGCTCGTACCTGTCCGCGTGGTCGAGGTAGCCGCCGCGGCGGAAATTTTCCCCGGTCCAGGCATTGTCCGTGGTGACGGCGTTCCAGCCGGCCCGGCCACCGGACAGGAGGTCCAGCCCGGACAGCCGACGGGCGAGGTCGGCAGGCTCGTTGTAGGTGGTGTTCTGGGTGGCCACCAACCCGATGTGCCGGGTGATGCCGGCGAGCGCCGCGAGTTGGGTGATCGCGTCCGGACGGCCGACGATGTCGAGATCGAGGATCTTGCCGCCCTGTTCCCGCAGGCGCAGGCCCTCACCGAGGAAGAAGGCGTCGAACAGGCCCCGCTCGGCGGTCAGGGCCACCCGACGGAACGTCTCGAAGTCGATCTGCGAACCGCTCGACGGGTCCGACCAGATGGTGGTGTGGTTGACGCCCTGGAAGAAGACACCGAAATGCACCTGGGCGCCGGGTCTGGCGTGCGAATTGTCGGTCATGGTCTCCACAACCTTTCAGCGAGGGGAGTCTTCGAGGCGCGGGGCCTGGAAGCGGGTGTCGGGACGGGCCAGGCCGAGCGTGCCGCGCAGGGTCGCGCCGGTAACGGGACGGTGGGCGAGACCCTCGCGCAGAAGGGCCGGGACGACGTATCGCGCGAGCACCGGAAGATCATGGTCGACGACGGCGGGATGCAGTCGCACACCGTCGACGTGTGGATCGAGTGCACGAAGCAGTTCCAGCAGCCCGGAGGCCTCGCCCGCGAACGACAACCGCCCGCTCGGTGGGGCCGGAGTGGACGAGCCGAGCGCCACGTCGAGTTCGACGAACACCAGCGCGGCCCCGCGGTCCTTCGTCCGTGCGGCGGCGTCGGCGATGTCGTCGAGGGTCGCCTCCGACACCAGCACGACATCGACCTGGGACGGGTCGACCTCGCCGCCGCGACCGAACACCACCAGTTGCCCCTGCGGCGGTCGCGGCACGATGGCCGGGCCCTTCACCGAGTACGTGTCGCCCTGGAAGTCGATGTAGTGGAGTCGGTCTCGGTCGACGAAACGGCCGGTCGCGTAGTCGCGGATCACCGCGTCGTCCTCCCAGGAGTCCCACAGGTCCCGGACCACCGTGATCGCGTCCCGCTCCTCCCGGGCGAGGTCGGCGGGAACGGTGACCGCGGACCGTCCCAGTGCGCTCGCGACCCGGGGGTCGGTATCGCGTGAGGCGATCCAGCCGCCGCGACCGCGCGATGCGTAGTCGAGTGTCGCGAGCTGGGAGGACGTGTGGAACGGCTCGGCGTACGTCGTGCCGACCACCGGCACCAGGCCGAGCGTGCTCGTGGTCGCGGCGACGAACGCGGCGCGGTTCACCGCGTCGATCCGGCCCACGGGTCCCCCGTCGGCGCCGGGCGGCAGAAGCGAGTCCTCGAACGTGGCGAACGTGAATCCGGCGTTCTCGGCCGCCGCGACCCGATCCGCCACGGTGCGCCCGGTCAGCAACCGGTCGGGTGAATGCCCGGCTCGCCGCCACGCTTCGGGATGGGCGCCCTCGCCGTCGAGTTCGATACCCAGATGCAGGCTCATGCGTGTCCCTCCACAGTGTGCGCCGCGAGAGGGCGGCTCGGAATGGCCGCACGCAACGCGGGGGCCACCTCGGCCTGGAACAGCTCGAGGCTTTCGCGGTGTTGCTTGTCGGTGCCGACACGGTCGGCGCTCAGGTGGATCACCTCGTGGCCGAACTGCTCGTGGTAGCGCTGCACCTTGTCGATCACCTGCTGCGGGCTGCCGATCAGTGCGGAACTGCGTTCCACGAAGTCCTCGACCGTCTCGAACACCACCGGAAGTCCTGCCCTGCGGGCGAAGTCGAGGCGGGCGGCGTGAATCGGCCGCCACAGGTCGAGCGCGTCCTGCGAGTTCGGCGTCACGTAGAACCCGGCGGTTCCGGCACCGACGAGGGCGTCGGCGGGATCGTGACCGTAGTGCGCCCACCGTTCGCGGTAGTGCCGGACCAGCTCGGCGTACGAATCGATGGGGTAGGTGACGTTGGCCGAGAAGATCGGATCGCCGTAGCGGGCAGCGAGATCCACCGACTCCGTGCTCGTCGCGCTGCCGTGCCAGATCCGGATCCGAGGCTGTAACGGGCGCGGCAGGGCGACCGCGTGGTCGAGAGGCGGCCGGAACGTGCCCTCCCACGTCACGTCCGCGCTCTCCCACAACTGCCGGAACAGTTCGTAGCCTTCGCGATTGCGATCCCACTGATCGTCCGGGGTGACGTGGAACAGCTCCGCCTGCGCCGTTCCGTTCCCCTTTCCGATGATGAGTTGCAGCCGGCCGCCCGACAGGTTGTCCAGCGTCGAGTAGTCCTCGAACGCACGGACCGGATCGAGCAGACTCAGCGTGGTCACCGCGGTCCACAACTGGAGGGAGTCGGTACGCGCCGCGATCGCGCTGAGTACCACGGGCGGCGACGAGGACAGGAAGGGATGCTCGTGACGCTCGCCCACCGCGAACCCGTCGTACCCCAGTTGCTCGGCGAGGACGGCCGACTCCACGACCTCCTGCAGCCGGGCCGCGGTGCCGATCTTCTCCCCGGTCACCGGATCCGGTTGGTGAGTAATCAGGCTCATCAGCAGAAATTTCATACGGACTCGTACTCCTTTGCGGCCCAGCCGGAGGGCAGAGCGGTGGCGGTGGGCAGGGCCTTCTCGAATCCGTGAATTCCGACGTCCTGCGGTGGGAGGGAGCGGTCGAACAGCGCCGTGTATCCCGCGGCCAAGTACAGGCCCACCGCCTCGGGCTGCCGCGGCCCCGTGGTGAGGAAGATGCGGGTGTAGCCGGCGCGGACGATCGCGGCCTCGAGTTCACGCAACACGATCCGCCCGAGGCCGCGGCGGCGGTGCGGCGACGAGGTCCAGATCCGCTTGAGCTCCGCGGTCGTGTCGTCGTAGCGGCGAAAGGCCCCGCCCGCCAACGGCGTCCCGCTCTCGACGAGCACGAGCAAAGCACCGCCCGGCGCGGCGAACTCCTCCGCCGGATAGGTGGTGAGATCCTCGTAGATCTCGTCGCGGGTGCGCCCGTACCGGGTGCTGTATTCGATCGCCAGTTCGTCGAGCAGCGGTGCGGCCAGTGGATCCGTCTGGTCGACGAACACGGCCTGCACGGAGTCGGTCCTCTCGGTCACTGTTCCTCCTGTCAGCTGGTCTTGGGAAGCCCGGGCGGGTTGACGATCGACGTGCCAACTGCCTCGTTCGCGATGTTCCAGCGATCGAGAACCTGTGCGTACGTTCCGTTCTCGATTATGTGGTTGATGGCCTCGTTGACGGCGGTGATCAGCCCGTTGTCCTTCTTGGTGAGCACGGCGATCTCACCTTGGAGTGCATCGCCCGCACCGGAGAACGTTCCGGCGATCTCGGTCTCCCCGGCCTGCGCGACGTGGAACGACGAGGACGGGTTGGGGCCGAAGTACGCGTCGATCCGGCCCGACGCGAGAGGCAGGTAGTAGTCGGTGGTGTTCTGGTAGTAGGTGATGTCGGTGGGTTCGAGCCCTGCCGCGACGTTCTGCTCGCTCCACTTCACCAGCAGTGCTTCCTGATTGGTGCCGGAGGAGACCGCGATCTTCAGGCCCGCGACGTCCTTGGGTTCCTTGATCTGGATGCCGCTGCCCTTCTTCGTCTCGAACGCGACCGTGTCGAGGCGGTACGTCGAGAAGTCGTACTTCTCCTTCCGTTCCTCGGTGACGGTGACGTTGGAGATGAAGGCGTCGGCCTCCCCGGAGTCGATCCGGACGAAATTCTGCGCCCAGTCGGCGGCCTGGAGATCGACCTTCAATCCGAGGACGTCACCGATCAGGTACGCGAAGTCGGTCTCCGTGCCGATGAGCGTCTTGTCGTCGTCGGCGTAGAACCGCAGGGGCGGGGCGGAACCGGCGCTGCCCGTCACGACGAGCGTCCCGCGGTCGCGGATCTGCTGGGGAACCTTCGCGGCGATGGATTCGACCTCGTCGGTGGTGATGCGATTCTGATCGGCGGTGAGGTTGTAGCCGGCGGCCGAGGTCGGCCCCGATCCCTCGTCCTCGACGTCGCCGCCCCCGCACGCGGCGGCGAGCAGCGCGACGGTGGTGAGGGCCGAGGCCAGGATCTTCGTACGGAACCGTGCGGTGGACATGTGTGCCTTTCGGGGATCCACACCGATCGTGTGGAGAACAGGTGTGGTGGATCAGAGAACTCGGGAGAGGAATGCCTTGGTGCGGTCGTGCTGCGGGTTGTCGATGACCTGTGCGGGCGGGCCCAGTTCCACGACGACTCCGGCGTCCATGAACACGGCGGTGTCGGCGACCTCGCGGGCGAAGCCCACCTCGTGGGTGACGATCACGAGGGTGGCGCCGTCGCGTGCCAGTTGCTTGATGACGGCCAGCACCTCGCCGACCAGTTCGGGGTCGAGCGCGGAGGTGGGCTCGTCGAACAGGATCACCGCCGGACGCAGCGCGAGAGCCCGGGCGATCGCGACCCGTTGCTGCTGTCCGCCGGACAGTTGTCGCGGGTACTCGTGGGCCTTGTCGCCCACCCCGACCCGCTCGAGGAGTGCCTTCGCCTCCACCTCGACCTCGGCCCGGTCACGGCCCTGCGCCGACACCGGCGCCTCGATCACGTTCTCCAGCACCGTCAGATGCGGGAACAGGTTGAAGTTCTGGAACACGAATCCGATCCGGGACCGCTGCTTCAGGATCTCGCGCTCACGCAGTTCGTGCAGTTTGCCGCCCTTGCGCCGGTATCCGATCAGGTCACCGTCGATGCGGATGGTGCCCCGGTCGACCTTCTCCAGGTGATTCAGGGTGCGCAGCAGCGTGGACTTGCCGGAGCCCGACGGGCCCAGGATCACCGTCACCTCGCCCTTGCGGACCAGCAGGTCCACACCCTGCAGGACGTCGAGTGCGCCGAAGGACTTGTGCACTCCGCGCACCTCCACGGCGAACTCCGCCGGCTGGGCGTCGACCGTCATTTCGTGGCACCTCTCGGTACGGAGACACCGGCGTCGCGGATCTCGGCGAACTTCCGGGTGAGCTTCTGCCACGGGGTCGGCGGCAGTGCCCGAGCCGATCCGCGTGCATAGTGTCGCTCGACGTAGTACTGGCCGATCGACAACAGCGTGGTCAGGATGATGTACCAGATCGTCGCGACCATCAGCAGTGGCACGACGCGGCCGTTCCTACCGAAGATCACCTGCACCTGGTAGAACAGTTCGGCGATCGCCATCGTCGACACGATCGAGGTGCCCTTGAACAGGCTGATCACCTCGTTCGCGGCATTCGGGAGGATGCCGCGCATGGCCTGAGGCAGAACGATCTTGAAGAACTGGCGCCGGCGGGGTATGCCCAACGATTGCGCCGCCTCGATCTGCCCGTGGTCCACCGAGATGATGCCGGAGCGGATGATCTCGGCGGAATACGCGGCCTGATGCAGGGCCAGTCCGATGACGGCGGCGGTGAAGCCGCTGATGACGCCGTTGACCTCGACCGTGAAGAAGCCGGGCCCGAACGGAATACCCAGCGACAGAGTCTGATACAGGTACGTGATGTTGAACCAGAACAGCAACTGCACGATCAGCGGGATCGACCGGAACGCCCAGATGTACACCCAGGCGATCACCTGCAGTACCGGGTTGTGCGACAGGCGGCTGACGGCCAGCACCACACCGAGCGCGAACCCGAGGACCGTCCCCCACAGCGTCAGCTTCACCGTCATCCACAGCGCCTGCAGCACGGAGCCGGCGGTGAAGTACTTGGCGAACGTCGCCCAGTCCCACCCCGGGTTGGTGGCGAGACCGTGGACGAACTGCGCGAGCAGCACCAGGACGACGACGCTGACGACCCACCGCCACGGATGCCACCTCCGCGCGACTTCCAGTGCCGCGTCCTCCGGCCGGTCACCGGCGATACCTGAGTCCTGAGGGGCGGTAGCTGAACTCTGGGGCGCGGTCGACCGCGCCCGGACTGGTGCGCTCACGCTCCCTCACCACTTATGACAGACATCACTGAGGCGGCCTTTCACCTGGAACGGGACGAGTGGAGGCGCGCGGCTACCGCCGAATGCGGGCGCGCGTCAGATGCTCACCGGGCGTCGTGCCTGGTGAGTGTGGTGCAAGAGATCGTCAACAGTGGCAGGAGGTGGTCCGGCACAGGTCGATGTGCCGTCTGCGCCATGCTGGGCGCGCAAGGTAGTTCATGTGATGCCTTCCATCGATCCTGGCGGTAGCACCCGCACCCGAAAGATTCGGAAGGGTTGCTGCGACGTCAACGAGCCAGGTCTCTCGGTCGCTCTGGATGGTTGAAGCGAACACTAGCCGTCTTCCCGCACGGCGTCAACACAGGGTATTCCCCTGTAACACAGGGGAAATGGTGCCGGACGAACGCAAGAATCACCGTGCGCAGAAGTGCTGACATCCGCCGGGGAATGCGGTTGGATCGGAGCATCGCCGCCGTCGCGCGACCCGGCTGCCCGGCCGCCGTGGGCCCTTGTAACGTCGCCCCGGTGACACCACTCGAAGTCATCGCGATCCTGGTAGCCGGTGTGGGCGCCGGCGCGATCAACGCCATCGTCGGCAGCGGCACGCTCATCACCTTCCCCACCCTGGTCGCCTTCGGGTTCCCCCCGGTGACGGCGACGATGTCGAACGCGATCGGCCTGGTGGCCGGCGGCGTGTCCGGCACGTGGGGATACCGACGCGAGCTGGCCGGGCAGGGACCGCGGCTGCGATGGCAGATCCCGGCGTCGCTGTCCGGTGCGATTCTCGGCTCGTGGTTGCTGCTGCATCTACCCGAGACGGTGTTCGAACTCGTCGTTCCGGTGCTGCTGATCCTCGCCCTGCTCCTGGTGGTGTTGCAGCCGAAGATCCAGGCGTGGGCCAAACAGCGGGGCAGCCACGAGGCGGGCCTGAGCGCGACGCGCCTCGGCCTGCTGACTGCAGGCACGTTCGCCGTGGGCGTGTACGGCGGATACTTCACCGCCGCGCAGGGCATCCTCCTGATGGGCGTGATGGGCGCGATCCTGCCCGAGAGCCTGCAGCGGATGAACGGCGCGAAGAACCTGTTGTCGCTGATCGTCAACGTCGTGGCCGCGACCGCGTACACGCTCGTGGCCTTCGACCGGATCAGCTGGGCGGCCGCCGGCCTCATCGCGGTCGGCTCGCTGCTCGGCGGCGTGCTCGGCGCCCGCTACGGTCGCCGGCTGTCGCCGACCGCGCTGCGGGGAACCATCGTCGTCGTCGGCCTCATCGGACTGTTCCGGCTGCTCGCATAGTCGCGCACGCCCCCTCCCGCTCCCTCATACTGGGTCGGTGAGCAACGAAGTAGAGCACCCGGGCTGGACGTATCTGATGGACATGGACGGCGTCCTCGTCCACGAAGAGCACCTGGTTCCCGGAGCCGATCTGTTCCTGGCCGAACTCCGCGAATCCGGCACCCCCTTCATCGTCCTGACCAACAATTCGATCCGGACGCCACGCGATCTCCGCGCCCGACTGCTCCGCACCGGCCTGGACATTCCCGAGGAATCGATCTGGACCTCAGCGCTGGCCACCGCGACGTTCCTCGCAAACCAGCGTCCGGGCGGCAGCGCGTACGTCGTGGGCGAATCGGGGCTCACCACCGCACTGCACGACATCGGGTACGTCCTCACCGAGAACGATCCCGACTACGTGGTTCTCGGCGAAACGCGCACCTACTCGTTCGAGGCCATCACCACCGCAATTCGTCTGGTGGAGAGGGGCGCCCGCTTCATCGCCACCAACCCCGACCCCACCGGACCCTCACGGGAGGGTTCGCTTCCGGCCACAGGATCCGTTGCGGCACTGATCAGCAGAGCAACCGGACGCGACCCGTACTACGTGGGCAAGCCGAACGCGCTGATGATGCGCTCGGCACTGCGGGCCATCGGCGCGCACTCCGCGAACACGCTGATGATCGGCGACCGCATGGACACCGACATCGTCTGCGGCCTCGAGGCCGGGTTGCAGACCATCCTCGTCCTCACCGGCATCTCGACGCGCGATTCGGTGGAACTGTTCCCCTACCGCCCCACCGCGGTACTCAAATCCGTCGCCGATCTCGTCGGCCGCACGTCGGATCCCTTTGCGGCTTCGCCGCCCGTGAGTACTTCTTAACCGCCGGACGTTTAACAAGTACTCACGAGCGGCGGCAGCCGGTGATGCCCCGGATCGACGCCGCCTCGGATGTCCCGAAGGTGATCCGGTTTCCGTCGTCGCTGGACAACGTGACGTCGTGGTGTCCGGGCCGATCGACGTGAACGTGAAGTCGGCTCATTCCGGCGTCGGCCGCGATCTCGCGTGCCGCGGCCAGCACGGCCGGCCATTCGGCGTCGCCGATGGGGATGTCGGACAGCCACGCCTGCGTGGTGACGGAGAGCCCGTCCGTGTACGCATAGGGTCCCGGGCATCCCCCGCCCAGGCTGCGTTCCCGGTGCCACCGCCAGTGCGTGCCCGGGGCAATCGCCGCGGCGGCCGCGCCGATCCGCACGACCGCGTCGGTGACCTGCCGCTCCGTGGCGGCGAGCGAGGGCCGGACGCTCAGGCTCTCGGCCGCCGCCGCGATCTCGTCGTCGCCGAAGTTGTACGGGTTGTCGGTCATGCCACCACATCCGCTCGTCAGGATCGCCGCGCCGATCACGGCGACCGTCTTCGCTGTCCATTCGCCCCGGACCGTCACCGGACCGCCAGGTCCGGCAGGCCCGCCACGATCACGGCCATGTTGTACCCGGACGTCCGCATGGTGCCGTTGCCACCGGACCGCGGATATTCGCTGTGCCCGTTGGCGTCTTCCCGCCGCACTCCGTCGGCGGTCGTCGCCTCACGCACCGACAGTTGTTCGAGGTCGGTCTGCACGGGATCGGGTCCGAGCCGGCCGAACCCGTCGACCATGCTGATCGGGTCGTCGTACGCGCGCATCACGAATCCGTGGCCTCGAGCCAGCCCGAGGTCCGATTCGTCGTCGGCGTGGAACCCGGGCGAGCCGTAGAACACGGCGTCGTCGACGGGTTGTCCCGGGCCCGGATCCTGCAAAGCCAGGCCCTGGGTGTACGAACCGTACGAATGACCGAGGGCGGTGATGTGCGGATCGGGCTTCTGCGAGGCGACGTCGAGGCCCTCGTAGAAGGAGGCGAGTTTCGGGGCGCCCGCGGTCGCGCGGTCGGACTGCCAGGAGTCGAGGAGCCATCCGCGGCCGAGATTCTGGTCGAGGAACGGCACGTCGTGATTGCCCGGACCGGTGGTGGTCGGCGGCTGATACCCCAGCCACGCGATCGTCGACACCGTGTCGCTCGTGCGGCCGGCCAGGTCCAACTGCCGTTCGGTCTCGGCCTTCAGTGCCTGCGCCTCGTCGGTCATCCCGCGCAGCGAGGCCACCGTCGTGTCGATGCCCGGGGTGGTGACCGAGATGTGATCGGCGGTGTCCGGGTCGCCCAGCGCGAACGCGGCCATCGTCCGTTCGCCCGACTGCAGGTCGAGGAGCATCAGCCGCCCGTCCGGGTGATCGCGCACGAGCCGCTCGAGGTCGTCCAGATCCCGCAACTTCTGCTCGGCGTACCACAGCGCCGCATCGTCGTCGGTGAGTGCTCCGCCGAACATGTTGTGGGCCAGCCTGTCCCGCAACCAGTCGCGCTCAGCCTCCCAGCGCGACCGCTCGTCGTCGAACCGGCTCACGTTCGCCTCGTGCCGTACCGCCGAGGGGATGCCGTCGCGGTTGCCGACCCACTCGGGATGCTGGCCGATCACTTCGCGGCGCTGGGCTGCCGGCAGGGCGTCCCAGTACGCACGGTTGTCCAGCGGGGAGCCGTCCGGCGGTGGTGCCGGGGCGGACAGTCCGGGACCAGCCGGGCCCGCCTCACCGGGACCGAGTTCGCCGTCCGCGGCCCGCGTCAGGACAGCGGCGGCATCGGCGACGAGGTCCTCCGCCTGGAGTATCAGCGCCCGGGCGGCGGCGCGGACTTCTTCACGCAGCGCGTCCCCCGAGCCGTCGACGGGCGATCCGGCGACGTCCCCGTTGTCGAACAGAACCATCCCGTGGGCGGCCGCCGTATCTCGGAGGCCGTCGAGTTCGGTCTTCAGGTGCCTGACCGCGTCGGCCAACTCACGGGACAACCGCTCGACGACGGTGATCGCTGCCGCCTCGCCGGTCAGGTCATCCGCGGCGATCCGGAACCGCCGACGTGCGGCGTCGGCGGCGTCGTCCTGCCACGTCGGCAACCGGCCGATGTCGGCGAGACGATCCTGTACGAAGCCGATCGTGGCCAGTCGCTCGGACAGCGACCGTTGCACGGCCTGCAGCACACCGACGTCCCACCGGGCAATGTCACTCAGATTCACGATCCCCCCCAGGATGCATAATGCCCGTACCCTAACGGATCGATCGCATCCGCGGGAGCCCGATCTCGTCTCGACCGACACGAAGGATCGAAAATGAGCGGTTCCACCCACGTCGACACGGCTGAACTGCGCGCAGCGGCCGGTCAGCTCGACGCCCTGTTCGACGAGGCGTCCTCCCAGTTGTGCGCCGCCGAAGCCGCCGTCACCGATTCCGGCGCGGCGTGGCCGGAGGCGGCCGGTACCGCGTTCGGCCTGTTCGCATCGTCGCTGGAGAGCCGACGGGAATCGTTGCAGCGCACACTCGCCGAGATGTCGACGACTCTCGTCGAGTGTGCGCACCGCTACGACGGACAGGACGGGGCCACCACGACGCGCCTCGACGCGCTCACGCCGACCACGAGCCTCGACCTCTAGGCGCTTCGCGCCCGTGCGCCTTTCTGGTTGCGGGAACAACCAGAAAGGCGCACGAGCGCCGGAGGCGCCTACGCCAGCGCCTGCTCCAGGTCCGTCAGCAGGTCGGCGGTGTCTTCGAGGCCCACGGAGAGTCGGACGACGCCGTCGGTGATGCCCACTGCTGCACGACCTTCCGGGCCCATCGCCCGGTGGGTGGTGGTGGCGGGGTGGGTGATGAGCGACTTGGAATCGCCGAGGTTGTTCGAGATGTTGACCAGGCGCAGCGCGTCGAGGAGTTCGAAGGCCCGCTTCTTCGCTTCGCCCTCGGACGCGTTGAGCGCGAAGGTGACGACGGTGCCGCCGCCGCTCATCTGCCGCTTGGCGAGTTCGTGCTGGGGGTGCGATTCGAGGTACGGGTACTTGACCCAGTCGACAGCGGAGTGACTCTCGAGGAACTGCGCGATCTCCAGTGCGGAGCCGACGGAGTGCCGCACCCGGATGGGCATCGTCTCGAGTCCCTTGAGGAGCGTCCACGCGTTGAACGGGCTGAGCGCAGGCCCGGTGTGGCGCATGAGGTTCTGGACGGGACCCTCGATGTAGTCTTTCGGCCCGAGGATCGCCCCGCCGAGCACGCGGCCCTGGCCGTCGATGTGCTTGGTGCCGGAGTAGACGACGATGTCGGCACCCAACTCCAGGCTGTGCTGCAGCAGTGGGGTCGCGAACACGTTGTCCAGCACGACCTTTGCGCCGGCGGCGTGCGCGAGTTCCGCCACGCGGGGTACGTCGACGAGCGTCTGCATCGGGTTGGACGGCGTCTCGAAGAACACCGCGGCGGTCGGCTCGGACAGCGCCTTTTCCCACTGGTCGAGGTCTTCGCCGTCGACGAACACCGTCTCCACACCCCAGCGGGGCAGGATCTCGTTGCACACCACGAAGCAGGAGCCGAACAGGCTGCGTGCCGCGACCAGCCGGTCGCCCGCCTTCAGCAGCGCGCCGAGTGCGGTGAACACGGCCGACATTCCGCTGGCGGTGCCGAAGCATGCTTCCGCGCCTTCGATCAGGCGCAGCCGCTCCTCGAACATCTTCACGGTGGGGTTGCCGTACCGGGAGTAGACGAAGTGGTCGATGTCGCCGGTGAACGACGCCTCGGCCGCTCCCGCGCTCTCGAACACGAAACCGGAGTTCAGGAAGATCGCTTCGGACGTTTCCTCGAAGCCGGAACGCAGGGTTCCTCCGCGCACGCTGATCGTGCCCTGGCCGATGTCGTCCGGCAGCGCCTTCTGAAACGCGCCGCCTTGGGGAATTGCACTCACCACTGCCTCCACGGCAGGCCCAGCGCCCGCCAGCCGACCGCCCCACGATGACCTTCGGCGTCCAGGCCGCCTTCGAAACCGTCGAGCACGTTGTACGACGGGCCGATGCCCGCCGCTGTCGCGGCTTCCGCCGCACCGATGGACCGCTGGCCGGAACGACACAGGAAGATCACCGGGGCGTCGTCGCCGCCCGCGATCCCGGCCTCCTTCAGCTGGTCCACGAAGTTGTCGTTACGAGTGCCCGTCGGGTAGCTGACCCATTCGATCAAAATGGTCTTCCGCCCGAGTGAGGACGTGTCGGGGACTCCGACGTATTTCCACTCGGCGTCCGTCCGCACGTCCACCAGCACCGCGTCGGGATTCTCGCGGAGCAGCTCCCAGGCATGCTCCGGCGTTATGTCGCCTGCGTAACTCACCATGTCAGCTTTTCACAACCTTGTTCGGTGCGCCCTTCCGGGCAACGGTCAGTCGCAAACGACCCATTTGTCGCCGTCCCGCGTCAATTGCCATGTATCCGTCGTCTCGCCCTTGCCGTCGTCGGCGCTGACCCGGACCTCCGCCCGGGCCCGGTCGCCGTTGACCTCGGACGACTCGACCGCCTTCAGTGCGACCTCGCCTTCCCGGTCCCGGAGCACCGACCGGTCGTCGGACCAGGTGGAACAGACCAGCGTCTTCTGCAGATCGGCGTCGTCGTGGTTGTGAGCCTGGATGAAGTCGGCCACCGTGCGGTTGATGCGGTCGGCCTCCGTGACGTTCTCGTCGGCGGGCGAGAGCAGGCTGGACACGACGATGGCGACCAGGATGACGACGATGATGGTGACGGCGGCGATGAACGGCACCGCCGTGATGCGCCGGGGATCCACCGGATCTTCCGCGCCTCCCGCGTCGCGCTGAGGCGATTCGCTCGAACCGGACATGACTTCCCTTCGATCTCGGCGTGGGCACGAGTGTATAGAGCAGCCCCTACAAATCGTGTTTGTGACCCCCCAACACGAAGGCGACTACCCTCTACAGGCGTGAGTCCCGAGAATGGGCCCTGCCCTGTCTGCTGCACCTCGGCCACCCGATTAGGCTGGGCTTAATTTAAGCTGAGGTTTCGTTGTCCGCCCATCAGAAGGTAGTTCGCTCCAGATGACTGATCAGACACGTCCGTTGCGCGTTGCGATCGTGGGTGCCGGTCCCGCCGGTATCTACGCAGCCGACGCTCTTATGAAATCCGATGCCGCGTCTGACGGCGGGATCAGCATCGACCTCTTCGAGCGGATGCCTGCCCCCTTCGGTCTGATCCGATACGGCGTCGCCCCTGACCACCCACGCATCAAGGGCATCATCACCGCCCTGCACAAGGTGCTCGACAAGCCGTCGGTGCGCCTGCTGGGCAACATCGACTACGGCAGCGACATCACCCTCGAAGACCTGCACAACTTCTACGACGCGGTGATCTTCTCCACCGGCGCCAACGCCGACCGCGCCCTCAACATCCCCGGCATCGAACTGGACGGCAGCTACGGCGCCGCCGACTTCGTCTCCTGGTACGACGGCCATCCCGACGTCCCGCGCAGCTGGCCGCTCGAGGCCGAGAAGGTCGCCGTCCTCGGTGTCGGCAACGTCGCCCTCGACATCGCCCGCGTCCTCGCCAAGACCGGCGACGAGCTGCTGCCGACGGAGATCCCCGCCAACGTCTACGAGGGACTCAAGGCCAACAAGGCCGTCGAGGTCCACGTGTTCGGGCGCCGCGGTCCCGCGCAGGCCAAGTTCACGCCCCTCGAACTGCGTGAGCTCGACCACTCGCCGACCATCGAGGTCATCGTCGATCCCGAGGACATCGATTACGACGAGGGCTCCGAGCAGGCGCGCCGCAACTCCAAGCAGGTCGACATGGTCGCCAACACCCTGCAGGACTGGGCCATCCGCGACGTGGGCAACCGCCCGCACAAGTTGTTCCTGCACTTCTTCGAATCGCCCACCGAGGTGCTCGGCGAGGACGGCAAGGTCGTCGGTCTGCGCACCGAGCGCACCCAGCTCGACGGCACCGGCAACGTCAAGGGCACCGGCAAGTTCAACGACTGGGACGTCCAGGCCGTGTACCGCGCGGTGGGCTACCTGTCGCAGAACATCGCCAAGCTTCCGTTCGACGAGCAGGCCGGCACCGTCCCCAACGAGGCGGGACGCGTCATCTCCGACGACACCGCCGAGGGCAACGACCGGTTCATGCCGGCCACCTACGTGACCGGTTGGATCAAGCGCGGCCCGGTCGGCCTGATCGGCCACACCAAGGGTGACGCCAACGAGACCGTCGCAAACCTGCTCGAGGACCGGCCCCGCTTCGCCGAGCCCGCCAACCCGAGCGAGGACGCGATCATCGACTTCCTCGAGGGCAAGCAGGTTCCGTACACCACGTGGCAGGGCTGGTACCGCCTCGACGCGCACGAGCGCAGCCTCGGCGAGCCCGAGGGCCGTGAGCGGATCAAGGTCGTCGAACGCGAAGACATGCTCAAGGCCAGCGAGCCCGACAAGGCCTGATCCTCCGAGTCGCGAAGGGAACCTCCCGCGGGGAGGTTCCCTTCCGTCGTCTCGGACCAGGTACGCCGACAGCGCTTCCTTGGTGCCGAAGTGGCAGCCGATAGCCGCCGGACTCACCTGGACAAGGCAGGATATAAGTCGTGTTTGACGCCCACGTTCACATCATCGATCCCCGGTTCCCGGTGGTCGAGAACCACGGCTACCTGCCGGAACCCTTCACCATCGCCGACTACCGGGCACGCACGGAAGGCTTCGGGGTGGACGGCGGCGCTGTCGTCACGGCCTCGTATCAGGGCACCGATCAGAACTATCTGAAGGCGGCGCTCAACGAGCTCGGTCCCAGCTGGGTGGGTGTCACTCAGCTGGAGCCCGACGCCACCGACGACAGCATCCTCGAACTCGACCGCGCCGGGGTCCGGGCCGTCCGGTTCAACCTTCGGCGCAGCGCGACCGACGTCAAACTCCTCACCAAGCAGGCCCTGCGGGCGTACGAGCTGGCCGGCTGGCACGCCGAGTTCTACGTGGACGCCACCCTGCTGCTGTCGCTCGAGCCGGTGTTCGCCAAGCTGCCCGCCGTGTGCATCGACCACCTCGGGATGTCGACCCGGGGCCTGCCCTACCTGCTCGACCTGGTCGACCGGGGCGTCCGGGTGAAGGCCACCGGGTTCGGGCGGACCACCATCGAGAATGTCGGCGACGTGCTGCGCAAAATCCACGCCGTCAATCCGGCGGCACTGATGTTCGGCACCGACCTACCGGGCAGCCGTTCCCGAAGAGTGTTCCAGGACAGCGACATCGACATCGTCGCGGATGCGGTGGGTGACGACTTCGACGCCGTCATGGGCGGCAACGCACGCGCGTGGTATCGCTGCGACACGCCTGCGGGACCCTGTTAGTACCCCGCAGTCCGGTCAGCAGCCTTCCATCTGCGCGGAGTTCATCGACGCCATCTCGACCACCGGCGGTGTCTGCGGCTGCGACGCCAGCCAATTGTTGTAGTTGTTCATCTGGCCGCAGTCCAGCTGCTGCCGGCGTTCCTGCCGCCGCTCGCGCTGCCGGTCGTCCATGTCGTCGCCGTTCCGGTCGACGGCGATGGCACCGGTGGACGATCCGTTGGCCTGCCGCTCGAGACCCCTGACGCCGTCGGCGGTCATGATCCAGCCGAGCGTGTAGTCGGCCCCGTCGTGGTTGGTGGTGGCGCGGAACAGTCCTTCCTCCGCTGCGGCGGGCTTCGCCGTGAACGCCTTGTCAGGCATGCCCGGCGCGCTGACCTGCCCTGTTACGGTGCCGTCGCTCATCGACGCGGTGAGTGTCGCTCCGTCCGGCGACGACAGCGTCGCCTTGTCGCCGTCCATGGTGCCGGTCATCCACTTCCACATCTGGTCGCCGTCGCACAGGAACGCGACCATGTCGTTCCCCGACCTGGCCAGCGCGACGTATGCGTCGGTTCCGTCGACCGTACCGACGTAGGTCGGCTCCATCTGCGGGGCCATCACGAAGGGTGACGGAATCTTGTCCATCATGTTCGACGCCGGCGCCGCCGCGCCGCCGCTCGTACTCGCAGCGCTCGTCGTACTCGCGGCGCTGGTCGCGCTCGTCGCCGCCGAGTCGGACGAGTCGTTGCCGCAGCCGCTCAGAGAGAGGGCCACGACAGCGACGGGCGCCAGGATCCAGGTCGTCTTCTTGTTCACGGCGTATTCCTCCGCTAGCCGGGAAGATCAACATCCGCATTTCATCATCGCAGGTGGAGGGCGCTTCTGGATACCCCTCGGCGACGATTTCGAGCTACCTACGTCGCGACCACGGCGGCCAGCCACACCCCGGACGCGATCAACGCCCCCAGCAGTTCGATGAGCATCGACAGCCCGACGGCCTTGCAGGCGTGCCACGTCGACGCCCACGCCCGGTCGTGTGCACGCAACCGATAGATCTCGGCCACATACGTTCCCGCGATGAAACCGAGGAACAACCCGACCACGGGAACGACGAAGAACCCCACGATCCCGAGCAGTCCGCCGGCGATCAGCGACGTGCCGGGCACCCCCGCGGTACGCATCCGCTTTCCCGGCCAGGTGTATTTGACGACACCGCTGACGACGAGGAAGACAGTGGCCACCGCGAACACCGCCCACGCGGTCGCCCCACCGGTCATGATGGCCCACAACAGAATTGCGGCGAAGATGAGGATCGTGCCGGGCAGGATCGGGATGACGATTCCGACGAGCCCGACGACGATGACCAGGCCGACGAGGACTTCTGCGCCCGGACTCACGCGATCGGCGTGACGCGGGACGCCGCATCCCGCGCGCGGCTCCGCGCGGTCTCCACGTCCGGTCCGGTGGATACGGCGACGCCCATCCGCCTGCGCACGAAGCTCTCCGGTTTGCCGAACAGCCGCAGGTCCGTCTCGGGGACCGCCATCGCCTCGGCGACGCCCTCGAAGCCGATACCGGCGGCGTCGACGCCGCCGTAGATCACCGCGGACGCACCGGGCGTCGTGAGCGTGGTGTCGACCGGCAGGCCGAGGATGGCACGGGCGTGCAACTCGAACTCCGAGAGTCGTTGTGTCCGAAGGGTGACCAATCCGGTGTCGTGGGGGCGCGGGCTGACTTCGGAGAAGTACACGTCGTCGCCCTTGACGAACAATTCGACACCGAAGATCCCGCGGCCGCCGAGCGCCGATGTCACCTTCTCGGCCACCTCCCGCGACCGGGCGAGCGCCGTGTCGCTCATCGGCTGCGGCTGCCACGACTCCACGTAATCACCGGAATCCTGCAGATGCCCGATGGGTTCGCAGAAGAAGGTGCCCACCTCGCCATCGGCCCCGATCGCCCGGACGGTGAGTTGCGTGATCTCGTAGTCGAAGTCGACGAAGCCCTCCACGATGACACGGCCGTGATTGATGCGGCCGCCCGCGAGCGCGTAATCCCAGGCCTTGCCGACGTCGTCGGCACCACGCACCGTCGACTGGCCCTTGCCGGACGACGACATCACCGGCTTGACCACGCACGGAAAGCCGATGCGTTCGGTGGCCGCCCGCACCTCCTCGAGCGACTCGGCGAACTCGTACGGCGACGTCGGCAGTCCCAGCTCCTCCGCCGCGAGGCGCCTGATGCCCTCGCGATTCATGGTCAGCTGCGTCGCCCGCGCAGTGGGAATGACCACCGCGATACCGCGTTCCTCGACCGTCGCCAGCGCATCGGTCGCGATGGCCTCGATCTCGGGGACCACGAAATGCGGCCGCTCCGCCTCGACGAGACGCAGAAGCGCATCCGGGTCGCTCATGTCGATCGTGTGCGCCCGATGCGCCACCTGATGGCCCGGCGCGTTGTCGTAGCGGTCGACTGCGATGACCTCGACCCCCAGCCGTTGCAGGGCGATGATCACTTCTTTGCCCAGCTCACCCGATCCGAGCAGCATGACGCGGGTCGCGCCTGCCGTCAGAGGAGTGCCGAACCGTCCGGGTGCCTGTTCACGCATGGTCACAACTATATGCGGGCGCGGCGCTCACTTCAGCAGCCGCGACATCCGGCGGTCGGCGAGCACCTTGCCTCCGGTCTGGCACGTCGCGCAGTACTGAAAGGACTTCTCCGCGAACGACACTTCCCGCACTGTGTCGCCGCACACCGGGCATGGCAGACCGGTCCGGGCGTGGACCCGCATCCCGGATCGCTTCTCCCCCTTCAGCCGTGCGGCGTCCTGGCCGAGCGATCGTTGGACGGCATCCGTCAGCACGGAGCGCATCGCGTCGTACAGCACGTGCACCTGGTCTTCGGCCAGGGTGCGGGACGTGGCGAACGGCGAAATCTTTGCGGTGTGCAGGATTTCGTCGGAGTAGGCGTTACCCACGCCCGCGAGCAGCGACTGGTCGACGAGCGCATTCTTGATCCGCGCCGACGTGGTGGACAGCAGCGCGGCGAATTCGGGTTCGGTGACGGCGAGGGCGTCGGGTCCGAGCCGGGCTATCCCCTCCACCTCTTGCGGGTCGTGCACCACCCACACCGCGAGCCGTTTCTTCGTGCCTGCCTCGGTCAGGTCGAACGCCGGAGTCGCGCCCTCCGGGGTGAAGAAGTGCACTCGCAGAGCCAGCGGGCCCTTCCCGGGTTTCGGCGGCGCCGCGGACGGGTTGTCGGTCCAGCGCAACCAGCCCCCACGCGACAGGTGGGTGACGAGCCACAACCCGGAACAGTCGAGCGCGAGGTGCTTGCCGAACCGGGCCGCACCGGTCACGTCGCGACCCTGCAGCGCCGTGATCGGGGGGTCGAAGGTCTTCAGGACACTCAGCGCCGCCACGTCCACACGGCCGACGACCGCTCCCACGGCATGTTCACGCAGGAACTCGGCTAACGCCTCCACCTCGGGCAGCTCGGGCATGTTCCCAGGCTAACGGCATGTGAGCGGGAAAGTGCGCTCCTCCACACTTTCCGCTCACCTGCGGAGGAGGTAGGTGTCCATGATCCAGCCCTTGCGTTCGCGCAGTTCGGCACGCACCCGCTGGATCTCGTCTTCGACGTCGCGCAAGCGGCCGGAGATCAGCACCTCGTCGGGTGTGCCGAGGTAGGCGCCCCACCAGATCTGGACGTCGTCACCGGGGACCTGGGTGAACGTGCAGTGGGCGTCGAGCATGACCACGGCGTTGTCGACGCCGTCCGGCAGTCCCTCGGCCAGTCGCCTGCCGGTCGTGACGTGCACGGGTTCGCCGATCCGGTTGAGCACGATCCGGTGCTGCGCGGCCAGCGACTGCACGCTGGTGACACCCGGGATCACCGAGTAGTCGAACGACACGTTGCCACGGGCGAGCACCCGCTCGACGATCCGCAGCGTGCTGTCGTACAGCGACGGGTCGCCCCACACGAGGATCGCCCCGACCCCCGGCTCGGACGCGAACTCGGCCTCGAACAACGCCGCCCGGCGCTCGTGCCAGTCGTCCACCACGCCCTCGTAGTCGGACGGCGTGCGGTCGCGGGGCGGATCGAGGATCTCCACCACCCGCCGCGGGCCGGGGACGTGCTCGTCGAGGATGGTCGTGCGGAGATCGACGAGGTCCTGCTTCTCGTCGCCCTTGCCGATGACGAAGAACACATCGGCCTTGTTCATCGCCTTGATCGCCTGCACCGTCACCTGGTCGGGGTCGCCGGCGCCGATGCCGATCACGAAGAGTTCACGCATGGGCGCAGGCTATCGCCCGTGCGCCTTTCCGGTTGTTCCAGCTACCAAAAAGGCGCACGGGCGCGAAGCGCCTATGCTCGTACCGTGACATCTGTGCCGACCCCGTACGAAGACCTGCTCCGACTCGTCATGGACACGGGCACCCCGAAGGCCGACCGCACCGGGACCGGCACGAAGAGCGTCTTCGGTCACCAGATGCGCTGGAACCTCGCGGACGGGTTTCCGCTGATCACCACGAAGAAGGTGCACCTCAAGTCCATCGTCTACGAACTGCTGTGGTTCCTGCGCGGTGACTCCAACGTCAAGTGGCTCCAGGACAACGGCGTCACGATCTGGGACGAGTGGGCGGACGCGGACGGCGAGCTGGGCCCCGTCTACGGCGTGCAGTGGCGCAGCTGGCCGACCCCGTCGGGCGAGCACATCGACCAGATCAGTCAGACGATCGAGACGCTGAAGTCGAACCCGGACTCACGTCGCATCATCGTGTCGGCGTGGAATGTGAGTGACATTCCGCAGATGGCGCTGGCGCCGTGCCACGCGTTCTTCCAGTTCTATGTCGCGGACGGCAAGCTGTCGTGCCAGCTGTACCAGCGCAGCGCCGACCTGTTCCTGGGGGTGCCGTTCAACGTCGCGAGCTACGCGCTTCTCACCCACATGGTGGCGCAGCAGACCGGGCTGGAACCGGGCGACTTCATCTGGACCGGCGGTGACTGCCACATCTACGACAACCACGTCGACCAGGTCACCGAGCAGCTGAGCCGGGAACCGTTGCCATATCCCTCGTTGAAGCTGAACAAGCGGGACTCGATCTTCGACTACACGTTCGACGACGTGGAGATCGTCGACTACCGACATCATCCCGCCATCAAGGCGCCGGTGGCCGTCTAGTGGCTCCCCGGCAGGTCACGCTGGTGTGGGCGCAGGGTGTCGACGGCGTCATCGGGCGCGACAACGCCATCCCGTGGCACGTCCCCGAGGACATGGCGTACTTCAAGCGGGTCACGGACGGACACCCGGTGCTCATGGGCCGCCGGACGTGGGATTCACTGCCCCCACGGTTCCGCCCCCTGCCCGGGCGCCGCAACATCGTGATCAGCCGTCAGGCCGGCTGGGCCGAGGCGGGGGCCGAATACGCCGACGGGATCGAATCCGCGCTCGCACTCACCGACGAGGACGTGTGCGTCATCGGCGGCGCCCAGATCTACACGGCGGCAATGCCGTTCGCGACGAGGCTGTCGGTCAGCGAGATCGACGTCGCGGTCGAGGGCGACGCGTGGGCACCAACGATCGACGACTCCTGGCGTGCGGAGGACACCGGCGAGTGGCTCACGTCCACGAAGAACGGCACGCGGTACCGGTGGATCACCTACACGCGGGCCTGAGATCGGGAGCATTCGCCTCCGGGGGACGTCACCGTTCGCCCCTTCGCCACCGCACCGTTACCCCATTCGACGGGTGACGACGCGCGCAGTGGTTCATACTTCCCTCATGGACAAGAAGTCACTGACCGCCCTTGCCCGTCAGCAGCTGAAGTTGGCAGGCGGGACGTCCAGCGGCCGCAGTTCGCAGACCGTGTACGGCGGCCATCGGCGCAGCCTCCGACAGACCGTCGTCGCCCTGGCCGCGGGTCAGAAGATGGCCGAGCACGAGAGCCCGGGCGAGGCCACCCTCTTCATTCTGAGCGGCAAGTTGAACCTCGTGTCCGGCGAGGATTCGTGGAAGGGCTCCACCGGCGACCTGCTGGTCCTGCCGACCGATCGGCACAGCGTCGAGGCGATCGAGGACGTCGCGTTCCTGCTCACCGTCGCCATGTGACGACCGGTTCGCGGACGCCGCGAGCCGTCCACCGCTCGCCGGTATCGTCGACACCGGCACGCACAGCAGTGGAGACGCAGGAGAACAGATGACCGAATCTCAACCCGTGCTCGAGGTGTCCGTCGCGGCGGCCCCGTCGGTGGTGTGGCCGGCCCTGCGCGACCCGGAGTTGCTCAGGCGCTGGCACGGCTGGGACTACGACGGCCTGGCCGACGAGATCCGTCAGATCTACTTCGGCAACGTCACCGAGGACGCCGCCCACTTCGTGCTCGCCCTCGACAAGGGCGATCGGTTCAGTCTGCACGAGCACGAGGGCACCACCTTGGTGCGGATAACCCGGCCACCGCGCACCGGGGACCCAGCCGTGGACGACTGGTACGACGACGTCACCGAGGGCTGGACCACATTCCTGCAGTCCCTCAAGTTCGGCATCGAGCGGCACGGACTCGCCGAGCGTCGCACACTGTTCCTGGAAGGTCCGGTCGCGGAGGGCGATTCGGCGCGGCACCTGCTCGGGCTCGACCGGCTGGAGGGCATGAGGGTCGGCGACCACTTCAGCGAGGTCTGCCAGACGGGCGACCTGCTCCGCGGCGTGGTGTGTTCCGTCAGCGAACACCAGACCGCGGTGAGCGTGGACGACCTCGGCCCGGGACTGCTGCAATTCGGCGAGCAGCCGGTCAACTCTGCCCGGCCGAACGGCGGAGCGCAGATCCTGCTGACCGTGTACGGCCTGGACGACGAGGAGTGGGCCGAACTCGAGGAGCGCTGGACGCAGTGGTGGCAGGCCCGGCCGGGAGCCGAACCTGCCACCTGACGTTCTCGAACGGGTCAGGCGAGCACGGTGCCGAGCGTGGGCCACCAGATGGTGCTCTTGACGATGTTCGTCCCCACCTGGTGGTTCAGCGAGCCGTATACGGCTGCCACGACCAGTCCGCTGCCGAGTCCGGCGACCGGCGCCGTGGAGACGACCGTGGGAACCGCGACATTGTTCTGGTCCAGCTTCACGATGCCGCTGGCACCGGTGGCGAAGCTGTAATAGACGACGTCGAGTTCGGCGCCCGTCTGGTCGTTCGCGATGACGCCCGGTCCGCCGAAGAATCCGAAACGGAATTGGTTGCTCATGTTGGTCGCGACGCCGGCCCCGTACAGCTGTCCGAGGACGGGCCCACCCTGCCCGGTGTCGGAGTACGCCGGGACCTGGAAGATCTGCCCCGGCAGGGCGATGTTCGTCGCGGCCGTATCGGTCGGTGACGCGGCGAGCCGCTCGAGGGCCGCCTCTGCCTCGGGGTTGCCGGCGGCCACGGTCCGCAGCTTCGCGATCGCGGTCGCCGGGTCGACGGCGGGCGCCGAATCGGCGGGCTGAGCCGACACGACACCGGTGAACATCATCGTCGCTGCCACTGCTGCGGTCAGACCTGCCGCGACCCGTCGTCCGAAGTGCCGTCGATTCATTCTTCTTCTCCCTCGTCAGGTGAATGGGTAAGCATTAGTTCGACTGAGTAAACACTCGAGCCCTTATCGACGCCGCGGTTCGAGGCGTTACGCCCCCTGCGGACCTATGCTGCAGGCATGGGATCGGACGGTGGGCGCGGGGCGAGGTTCAGCGAATTCCGGGAGGGGCTCGCCGATGTGGTGCCCACCCGCCGCAGTCTGCAGCGCCTGTTCGAGGCCGTCCTCGTGGTCGGATCCGGACTCGAGTTGGATTCCACCCTGCAGCGCATCGTCAACTCGGCCACATCCCTGCTCGACGCCCGCTACGGAGCCCTCGGTGTCCATGCGCCCGACGGGGGCCTGTCCGAGTTCGTCTACGAGGGCATCACACCGGACGAGCGTGCGCACATGGGACACCTGCCCGAGGGCCGCGGCCTGCTGGGACTGCTGATCCACAACCCCCGGCCGGTGCGCCTCGCCAACCTGGCCGATCATCCGGGGTCAATCGGCTTCCCTCCCAATCATCCGCCGATGAAGAGTTTCCTCGGTATGCCGATCATGATGCGGGACAAAGTGTTCGGAAGCATCTACCTCACCGAGAAACTCAGCGGACCCGAGTTCACCGACGAGGACGAGGTGATCCTGCGTGCGCTCGCGACGTCCGCCGGCGTGGCGGTGGAGAACGCCCGCCTGTTCGAGGAATCACGGACCCGGGAGCGGTGGCTGACGGCCGTCGCATCGATCACCTCCCGGCTGATGGTCGGCGGTTCGCTCGACGAGACACTGCACACGCTCGCCGAACAGGTGCGCGAACTGTCCAGCGGTGAAAATGTTTCCATCGTCGTCACGCTCGGCGAGGGCGCGGTGGTGGGCGCTGACATGACATCGCGGCCGCTGCGCAACGAATTCCGGCGAGCCACCCGAATCGCGCCTCTCGCCGAGGTCTTGCACTCCCGCACTCCCGCCCTGCTGACCGGCCTCGACGGTCTCGCACCGTTCTCGGCCGACGCGGGCCGTGCGGCGGTGCTGCCGCTGTCGACGGCATCGGGAGTGGGCGGGGCCCTGGTCGTCACGGCGCGCGGCAACGCCCCGTGGGATCCCGACGAGGTCGCCCGCCTCGAGTCGGTCGCCGACCTGGCTGCCGTCGCGGTGGAATTCTCCGATCAGCAGAGCAAGCAGCGTCTGCTGTCGGTGCTCGCCGATCGTGACCGAATCGCCCGCGACCTGCACGACAACGTCATTCAGCGACTGTTCGCGACCGGTATGAGCCTGCAGAGCACACACGCGGTCGGGGACGTCCCGGACGGCGTGCGCTCCATCGTGGCCACCGCGGTCGAGCAACTCGATCGCACGGTCCGTGAGATCCGCACCACCATCTTCGATCTGCATGCCACCGGAGTCGCGTCGGCGACCAGCCTGCGCCGCCGCCTCCTCGACGTCATCGGCGACCTCACCTCCCAGTCCCCGATCGTGCCCAACGTCCAATTCTCCGGCGCCATCGACACTCTCGTGCCCGCCCGCATCCACCCGCACGCGGAAGCCGTACTGCGGGAGGCCCTGAGCAACGCGCTGCGGCACGCGCGGGCCACCACCATCGACATCTCGGTGGCCGCCGACGACGACCTCACGGTGACGGTCGCGGACGACGGCATCGGGATCGCCGACGGCGCCCGGCGCAGCGGACTGGACAACCTCGACCGGCGCGCCGAGCAGTGCGGCGGCACCTGCACCGTCGACGCGGTCGATGTCGGAACCGTGGTGAGCTGGCGGGTCCCGTTGACGTGACGGCGAATTCAGCGCTGGTTGCGTAGTTCGGTGGCCAGCACCGCCGCCTGGGTGCGTCGTTGCATCCCGAGCTTGGACAACAGGCGGGACACGTAGTTCTTGATCGTCTTCTCGGCGAGGAAGAGTCGCTCGGCGATCTCCCTGTTGGTGAGTCCCTCACCGATCAGGTCGAACACCGCGCGTTCCTGCTCGGACAGTTCGGCCAGCGGGTCGTCCCTGCGCGCGGACCTGATCCGGTTCATCAGCGCCGACGTGGCCCTGCTGTCGAGCAGAGACCCGCCCTCCCCCACGGTCCGCACGGCTGCCACCAAATCGGTGCCGAGGATCTGTTTGAGGACGAATCCGGATGCGCCGGCCATGATGGCGTCGAACAGCGCTTCGTCGTCGGAATACGACGTGAGCATCAGGCACCGCAGGTCGGGCAGGGCGGCGCGCAGGTCACGGCACAGCTCGACGCCGTTGCCGTCGGGCAACCGGACGTCGAGGACGGCGACGTCGGCGCCGCTGCCCGGGATCCGCGCCATTGCCTCGCCCACCGACGCGGCTTCCCCGACCACCTCGAGGTCGGGCACGCTGCCGAGTAGATCGACCAGGCCTCGTCGCACGATCTCGTGGTCGTCGACCAGGAACACCCGCGTGGTCATGTTGTGCACCTCCACCGTCTCTCCTCGAACCGTACCGCGCCCGGCGAAGGGTAGCGGCCCCCCAGGGACCTCTCCCCATGCATTCGGGACCTTCGACCCCAGCGCAGCCGGCGCGACGCGCGAAATGCTGGGCGTGCGGGGGATCACCCGGACACCACAACCGGAGGTCACGATGAACAGCTGGTCGCTCAGTGACATCGAGGTGGTTTCCCGCGCCATCGTCTCGGCTCCGTCGGTCCACGACACGCAGCCGTGGGATCTGCGCCTCGACGGCACGCACGCGGAGATCACCGAACGCCGCGGGTTCACGGACATCCCCCGCGCCGACCGCGTGATCTCTTGCGGCGCGGGTGTCGCGAACGTGGAGCTCGCGTTGCGGGCGCTCGGCAGGCAGATCGAGACGGATCTGCTGCCCGATCCGCGTCGGCCCGAGCTCGTCGCGACTGTGCGGGCAGTGGGCGCGACGTCCCCGTCGAGCACCGATCTGAGGCTCTTCTCCGCCATGGCCCGCCGTCGCAGTCATCGGGAGGCGTTCGCCGACATCCCCGTTCCGGCGGCCACCGTCGCCGACATCGTCTCCGCGGCGGAGATGACGGGAGTCCGCGCTCGGCTGCTCGCCGCGGACGAGGCGAGCGCGCTCGCCGACATGCTCCTCTACTCGGCGGACCTCGTGCGGCACGACCTCCGCTACCAGCGCGACCTCTTTCCGTGGACGTCGCACTGGCTTCCGCACGGTGGTCACGAGTCGGTCGACACCATACATACCGTGGTCACCCGCGGCGTCCCCGATTCGGCGCGCCTCGCCGCGGCCATCGACGGCGAGACCGTCCTCGTGTTCGCTTCGGAGACGCAGGAGTCGATCGACCTGGTCCGCACCGGAATCGCCGTCGAGCGGGCGTGGCTGACGGCGGTCGACGCCCGGCTCGGCGCGTCCATCCTCTCCCACCCGCTGCGCGTCGGCGACTCGGCGCAGCGGCTCGCGCGGCGACTGAACCTGCCCGGCCATCCACAACTGATCCTGCGAATCGGATACTGACAGAACAGAACGGAGTACCCTTGTGAGCCGCGTACTCACGGACCGCGAACTGCTGCACGAACTCGAGGACGTCGCCGAGGACAACGTCAACCGGCACCTCGCCATGGCCAAGGACTGGCATCCCCACGACTACGTGCCGTGGGACGACGGCCGCAACTTCGCCGCGCTGGGCGGCGAGGACTGGGATCCGGAGCAGTCGCAGCTCAGCGATACCGCCAGGGCGGCGATGATCACCAATTTGCTGACCGAGGACAATCTGCCGTCCTATCACCGCGAGATCGCCCAGCACTTCTCGCTCGACGGCGCCTGGGGCACCTGGGTGGGCCGCTGGACCGCGGAGGAGAACAAGCATTCGATCGTGATGCGGGATTATCTGGTCGTGACACGAGGGGTCGACCCGGTGGCGCTCGAACACGCTCGAATGGAGCACATGACCCAGGGTTTCGATCCCGGCGGCGCGTCGATGCTGGATTCGGTGTCGTACGTGACGTTCCAGGAACTCGCCACCCGGGTATCGCACCGGAACACGGGCAAGGCCTGCGGTGATCCGATCGCGGACCGGATGCTCGCCCGGGTGGCGGCCGACGAGAACCTGCACATGATGTTCTACCGCAACATCGTCGGCGCCGCCCTCGACGTCGCACCCGATCAGGCGATCGCCGCGATCCACAAGGTGCTGACCAACTTCCAGATGCCTGGCGCCGGGATGCACAACTTCCGGCGCAACGCCGTGCTGATCGCGAAAGGCGGCATCTACGATCTGCGCCAGCACCTCGACGAGGTAGTCCTGCCGGTGTTGCGGAAGTGGAAGATGTTCGAGCGTAACGATTTCGGACCCGAGGGTGAACGGTACCGCGACGAACTGGCACACTTCGTGCACGGCCTGGACGTCAAGGCCGCTCGTTTCGAGGAGTCCCGGGATCGGGCGCTCGCCCGCGAAGCCCGCCGCGGCACACGCGTCGTGGCGCTCTAACGAAACTCGAACACGAGCGGGTACCGCGAGGCGGCGTCGTCGAGCGCCGGCTACCCCAGCGTCGTCGCGATCGGGGGTGTCAGCTCTCCGGCCGGACGATCATCACCGGGCAGTCCGCGGTGTGGAGCAGCGCATTGCTGGTGGACCCCAGCAGCATTCCCTTGAACCCACCCCGGCCGCGGCTGCCCACGACGATCAGCTGGGCCTTCTCCGCGAATTCGCTGAGCACACGCACCGGACGGTCGCGCGCGACGACGCGTTCGACCGACACGTCGGGATACCGCTCCTGGTGCCCGGCGAGACGCTCCGACAGCACCACTTCTTCGCCGGTCTGAATGCTGCTCCACAACGGGTCTTCCGGGGTGGCCCCGAGCGACGGCTGCACGCTGACATCGCTCCACACGTTGACCGCGACCAGGCTGGCCCCGCGGGCGGCGGCCTGCTCGAACGCCCCCTCCAGCGCCGCCTCGCTGCTCTCCGAACCGTCGACGCCGACCACGATCGGCCCCTCGGTCGGCGGCTGCCCGTCCAGGGTCCGCCCCCGCACGACCACGAGTGGGCAATGGCCGTGCGCAGCGACCGCGGACGTGGTGGAACCGACCAGCAGGCCGGTGAACTCACCGTGCCCGCGCGAACCGAGCACGACCATGTGCGCGTTCGCGGAGAGTTCGATGAGCATCTGGCTCACCTTGCCCTCGTGCTGCTCGGTGGTGATGTCGAGCGGCTCGTCCACCGTCTGCGTGGCGTGCACCCGAGCACTCCCCAGCCGGGCCGTCGCCGTGTTCTCGAGTTCTTCCTTGAAACTCTCGGCGAGATACGGCTCGGTGTAATAGAAGGACGGAATGTGCACCACCGTCACGATGTGCAGCGGCAGCGACAGTGCGGCGGCGGCGCGGGCGGCCCACGCCACGGCGGCGGAGGCCGACTCCGATCCGTCGACACCCACGACGATCGGCTTGATTCCGGTCATGGTCACCTTTCCTGGTTCTTCCGGCTGGGCATTGCGGGGTTTGCGGTGTTACCCGCAGATCTTGCGGAGCTTCTCGACCAACGCGACGCGACCCGCGCGGTCCGCGGCGAGCGGTGTGACGGTGAGGGTGGTGACCCCGGATTCGGCGAACGCGGCCACCCGTTCCGCGACGTAGCTCTCCGGACCGATCAGGGACACGGCCCGCACCAGTTCGTCCGGCACCGCGGCGGCGGCCTCGTCCTTCTTGCCCGACAGATAGAGATCCTGGATGGTCTCGGCTTCCTTCTCGTAGCCGTACCGGACCGCGAGGTCGTTGTAGAAGTTCTTGCCCTTCGCGCCCATGCCGCCGATGTACAGCGCGAGGCCGGGGCGGACCCAGTCGAGCATGTGCTCGACGTCGTCGCCGATGGCGAGCGCGGGCGAGGCGAAGACCTGCAGCTCGCCGAGGCTGGAGTCGCGCTTCGCCTTGCCCTTGGCGAGGGGCTCGCCCCACACGCTCGCGGCCTTCTCCGGGTGATAGAAGATCGGTTCCCAGCCCTCGGCGATCTCGGCCGTCATCTCGACGTTCTTGGGCCCGAGCGAGGCGATGACGATCGGGATGCGATCACGCACAGGGTGGTTGATGATCTTCAGTGGCTTGCCCAGCCCGGTGCCCTTCTCCGCGGGGAGCGGAACCTGGTAGTACTTGCCCTGGAATTCGACCTTCTCGCGGCGCCACACCTTGCGGCAGATCTCGACGACCTCGCGGGTGCGCCCGAGGGGTGCGTCGTACTTGACGCCGTGAAAGCCCTCGATCACCTGGGGTCCGGACGCGCCGAGGCCCATCACGAAGCGGCCGTTCGACACGAAGTCGAGGCCGGCTGCCGTCATGGCCGTCAGGCTCGGCGTGCGGGTGTAGATCTGGAAGATGCCCGACGCGAGTTCCAGCGTCGTGGTCTTGGCGGCGAGGTAGCCGATCTGGCTCACCGCGTCGAACGAGTAGGCCTCGGGCACGAACGCGATGTCGAGTCCAGCTTTCTCCAGGTCGGCGACCTCGTCGACCGTCTCGGCGAAACCGCCGCTGTAGTTCAAGCCCATACCTATGCGCACGTCGTTCCCCAATCCTGGCGTTCCTGCAACCTGTTCTTCTTCAGTCCAGAACACTACTGCGCGCAATCGCGTCAGGGGCGTGCAGGCCTCACGACGACTACCGGGCAGTGCGCACCGCCGACCAGGCTGTTGCTGGTCGATCCGAGCAGCATTCCCTTGAATCCGCCGCGGCCCCGACTGCCCACGACCAGCAGTTGTGCCTTCTTCGACCACTCCAGCAGTCGCGCCCGCGGGTTGTCGATGTACACCTCGCGGGTGACCCGCACGTCCGGGTATTTCTCCTGCCAGCCGGCGAGGCTCTCGGCCAGGACGGCATGTTCGTCCTCCTCGACGCCCTGCGGGACCAGGGCCACGGCCCTCGGGTCCTCGAACGCCGTCGGCCCGAGGTCGCTCCAGACGTGCACGGCCACCAACGGCGCGTTCCGCAGCGACGCTTCCTGGAAGGCCACCGAGATCGCCCGTTCGCTGGTGGGGCTGCCGTCGACGCCGACGACGACGGGCCCGCCCTCGTGGGCGTCACCCCGGACCACGACGACCGGGCAGTGCGCGTGGCTGGTGACGTTGATCGCCGTGTTTCCGAGCAGGGCGGTGGCCGCGGCACCGGACCCGGACGCCCCGACCACCACGATCCGGGCGTTCTCGGACAGGTCTACGAGCCACTGCGCACTGCTTCCGATCGACAGTTCGGTGTGGACGTCGATGATGGGATTGACCGCGTACGCCTCTTCCTGCGCCTCGGCGAGGATCGCCTTGCCGCTCGCTTCGACCCATTCGTACACGCCACCCGAATCCATGTAGGGGCCGCCGAACCCGTACGGCGCGAAATCGAGGGCGTGGATGATCTTCAGGTTCAGGCTGCGTTCGGTGGCCAGGTCGGCTGCCACCCGTACCGCGGACTTCGAGCTGTCCGATCCGTCGACACCGACGACGACACTGTTGCGGTCCCGTGTGCTCATGGCTTCACACTATCCCCGGTGTCCGATTCGCGTCTGCCGCCCTTCGCCTTTCGATCCGGGACTTAAGTCCCACCGAATCGGGCTCTCCGACCGTAGCCGTGGCGGCCGAATTCGGCGATGATGAAAAGGTGGGGCAGTGCGCCCAACTCAAATACTGTTGGGCCACAACACTTTCCGAGTGATTTTTCGTCGAGCGACGTCGGTCACAAATTTGGTATTCCAGATGAGAATAAAAGTACGTTCAGGTCATGCAACTCACACAGTTCACCGATCTGGGGCTGCGGGTCGTCATGCGACTGGCCGTCGCCGGGGACGGTGAACGGCCGGGCAGCAGGGCGATCGCCGAGGAACTGTCCGTGTCGTACACCCACGCCGCCAAGGTGATCACCCGACTCGGCGAACTCGGCATCGTCGACGCGCGACGGGGACGCGCCGGTGGTCTGGCCATCACCGAACTCGGGCGCACCGCGTCCGTCGGCCGGCTCGCACGCCGACTCGAAGGTGACGCGGAGGTCGTCGACTGCGACGGCGCCCAGCCCTGCCCGCTGCGGTCGAACTGCCTGTTGCGGTCGGCGCTCCGACGTGCGCAGGACGCGTTCTTCGGGTCGCTGGACGGCCTCACCGTCGAAGACCTCACCCGGACCCCCACCGGAACCGTGCTGCTCGCCCTCCCCCGGGTAGCCGCCACCACTTCCCAGATTTCTCGAACGATCGGAGACTGACATGCTCTCGCCCACCTCGACGGACGTCATCCGTGCCACCCTGCCCGTGGTCGGCGCCGCGATCTCGGACATCACGACGCTCTTCTATCGCAAGATGTTCGACGCGCACCCCGAACTCGAACGAGACCTGTTCAATCGGGGCAACCAGAAGCAGGGCGAACAGCAGAAAGCGCTGGCCGGGGCTATCGCCGCGTTCGCCGCCCTCCAACTCGAACCCGATCAGGCACGCGTCGACCTCATCCTGTCGAGGATCGCGAACAAGCACGCGTCACTGGGAATCGAACCCTCGCAGTACACAATCGTGCACACCCACCTGTTCGCGGCCATCGTCGAGGTCCTCGGTGACGCCGTCACTCCCGAGGTCGCGGCGGCCTGGGACGAGGTGTACTGGCTGATGGCGGAGACGCTGATCGCGATGGAGGCCGGCCTGTACGCCTCGGCGGGAGTGGCAGCCGGAGACGTGTGGCGGAACGTGCGGGTTCGCGAGCGCAGGCACGAGTCCGCGGACACCGTCTCGTTCGTCCTCACCTCGGTGGACGGCACTCCGCTTCCTACCTTCGCGCCGGGACAGTATCTCTCCGTCGCGGTTCGCCTGCCGGACGGTGCGCGCCAGATCCGCCAGTACAGCCTGTCGTCGGCACCGTCCGGCGGCGACTGGCGGATCTCCGTGAAACGAACGGGCGAGGTGTCGAACTTCCTGTACCACAACGTGTTCGAAGAGGACATCGTGGAGGTGTCGACACCGTTCGGTGATCTCGTCCTGCAGGACGACGACGCGCCGCTGCTCCTCGTCTCCGCGGGCATCGGGTGCACGCCGATGATCGGGATGCTCAGCCACCTCGCCGACACCGAGGACGACCGCCCTATCTCGGTGCTCCACGCCGATCGCTCCGCCAGCAGCCACGCGCACCGCGCGGAGCTGACGGAACTCGTGGAGCGTCTGCCGTTCGCCGTGATGCACCGCTGGTACGAGGACCTGGGCGCTCGCAGGCCCGAGGGCAGCCTGCGGGAGGGACGAGCCGACCTCGGGGAGGTGACGATCGCGCCCGGCACCCAGGCCTACCTGTGCGGTCCGCTGCCGTTCATGCTCGGCATGCGCGAGGCGCTGCTAGCAAAGGACGTGCCCGCCGAGAACATTCACTACGAGGTCTTCGGTCCCGACAGCTGGTCGGCCGCCGGAGTATGAGGGCGGCTGCGCCCGTTCACACCGGCCAGGTGTGAACGGGGCTCCCCTCGCGCATGTTCTCGACGTACTGACGCAGCATGGCGGCCAAAGCCTCCGGGCGGCGCAGACCGGCGTTCTCGTGCCGGATCACCTGCGCACGCTGCCACGACGCTCCGGTCTGCCGGGTGAGGCACCGGCCCTCGATGACGCTGAGGTAGCGGTCGCGGGCCTTCGCGGACAGCCCGAATGCGGCGAGACCCTCGTCGGCGATCGGCAGCAACCGCCGCAGGACGAGCTCGTCGGCGCCCGCGAACCCGATACCGGGCCAGTACAGTTCGGCGTCCATGCCGTACTTCGCGCCGGCGTGCAGGTTCTCCTCGGCGGCGTTGAACGACATCTGCGACCACACCGGCTGCTCCGCCTCGACGAGCCCGCGCAGCGCACCGTAGTAGAACGCGGCGTTCGCCATCGTGTCGAGGACGGTCGGGCCCGCCGGCAGCACACGGTTCTCGATCCGCAGGTGCGGCTTTCCGTCGTCGCTGTCGTAGACCGGCCGGTTCCACCGGTAGATGGTGCCGTTGTGCATCTGCAATTCGCTGAGGTCGGGCACCCGTCCGGCGTCGAGTTCCGTCAACGGGTCGACGTCGGACATCTCGGGTAGCAGCGCCGGGAAATACCGGGAGTTCTCCTCGAACAGGTCGAGCACCGAGGTGATCCACCGCTCGCCGAACCACACGCGCGGCCGCACACCCTGGTTCTTCAGCTCCAGCGGACGTGTATCGGTGGCCTGCTCGAAGATCGGGATGCGGGATTCGTGCCACAACGCTTTGCCTGCCATGAACGGCGAGTTCGCCGCGAGCGCCACCTGGGCCCCCGCCAGACACTGCGCGGCGTTCCAGTGGGCGGCGAACTCGTCCGGCGCAACCCGCAGGTGCAACTGGAGGGAGGTGCACGCGGCCTCCGGGAGCACCGAGTTGGCGTCCACCCTCAGCTGTTCGGCGAGTCGGCCCGAAAGCGGAACACCTTCGAGGTCGAGTTCGATGTCCTCACCGCGAGCGGCGAAGATCTGTTCGTTGAGCTGCTCATAGCGCGGATTCGCGGTGATCCACTCGTGACCCAGATGCTCGAGTTGCAGCGTCGGCAGCATGCCGATCATCACCAGCTGGGCGTCCTGCCCGTGGATTCGCGCGTCGGCGACGTGCAGCGACGCCCGCAGTGTGCGTTCGAGCTCGAAGGTGCCCTCGCCGACCAGCGGACCCGGCCGGACGTTCATCTCTACGTTGAACTGGCCGAGCTCGGTCTGAAACACGGCATCGTCGTCGATCGACTCGAGTACAGCGAGATTCGACATCGCGGGCGTCATGTCGGCGTGGACGAGGTTGAACTCGATCTCCATCCCCAGCATCGGCCGCGGCGGGTCGACGTCGTCGGCGAACGCACCCTCCCGAAGCATCCGCTCGAGCGCGTCGGCGCACTGCAGCACCTTCTGCCGGAACAGGCGCCGGTCTGCTCGGGTGAATGTCCGAGACGTCACTTCGCGACCCATACCACTCCCCAACTGCGCTCGAACTGCGCTCACGGGGGAGCATATCCGTTCAGCCCGCGCGAATGCGGGATGGCGGACTAACCTCGAACCAGACGCTGGTGAGCGGAAGGACCGAGATGACACCTGATACCGACTCCAAGAAGAAACCAGAGTTCTCCGTGGGCACGCGGGTGAAAACCCGGCATTCGGCCGATCACGAACTGGCCGAGAAGAAATGGCCCCTGGAGGCCGGCGTGATCGTCGACGATTTCGCCGGCGTCCAGGACATCAGCAACGATTCCTACGGCCGCGACTGGGCCGTCTCACGACGCTGGGCGATCGCCCTCGACAGCGGACCACTCGTGTTCCGCAACGACGACGATCTCGAGCCGGAATAGGCCTTACGCGTTCGCGCCCGCGTTGCCCCAGGTGACGGACACGCCGCGTTCCTGCAGCCAGCGTGCGGGATCGATCTTGTTGCCGTTCGCGTCGTGCACCTCGAAGTGCAGGTGCGGTCCGGTGGACTGGCCGCGGTTGCCGACGTGGGCAATTTCCTGCCCGGCGGTGACGCGCTGTCCGACGCTCACGGTGTAGTCGTTGACGTGTCCGTAGATCGTGACGGTTCCGTCGTCGTGCAGCAGTCGCACCCACAGTCCGAAGCCGGACGCCGGGCCGGCGTCGATGACCTGTCCGTCAGCGGCGGCGAGCACCGAGGTGCCGATCGGTGCGGCGATGTCGATGCCGCCGTGGTGCGCTCCCCAGCGGGAACCGAAGTCGGAGGTCAGCTTGCCCGACACCGGCTGCACCGTGTGGGGCTTGACCGGGTTGACGGAGTTCAGCCACTGCTGCGCCTGGGCGCCCAGGTCGGGGCCGCCGAGGTTCTGGGCCGCGGCGCCGAGGTCTGCGGGCAGATCGACACCGGCGGGAAGGACACCGGCCGGGATCTCGAACGGCAGACCCGGCAGGGTTTGCGCGCCGCTTGTCTCGTGGGAGTCGACGGGCGCGGCAGCCGCGTTTCCGGCGCCGAGTTGCGCGGCACCGACCACGATGGCACCGGTGGCGGCCGCAACAGTGGCGGCCTTGATGCCCACACCCGCTCCGGTCTGCTGATTGCGATGGCGTCCACGCGCCGCGGCCGGATCGATCTCGAAGCGAACGGAAGACCCGTTCGCCCGGTGGTGGGAACCCACAGTTGATACCTCGTCAGTCGTCGGATTGCAGCTCTCCCCACCCGGGGGAGCTCCTCTGTCTGGCGAAGAATGTAACAAAACGATATAGGTCCGCGCCACCGTTACCGAACGTTTATCTTTGGCGTTCCTCGAGTTCGGCCTTGAACGCGGCGTACCGGGCGCGGTGCGGGGCACGCCGGCGAATCACCGCCCACGCGATTCCGAGCACGATGAACCATACCGGGGTGACGAGGAGCGCCTCGAGGGTGTCGTCCTCCTGAGTCAGGGCCCAGATCAGGAATACGAAGAAGGCCAGGACGACCCAGCACATCACCACGCCACCGGGCATCTTGAACTTCGAGGCCTCGTGCAGTTCGGGGCGACGCCTCCGGTACACGATGTAGCTGGCCAGGATCATCGTCCACACGAACATGAACAGCACCGACGAGATCGTCGTCACAGTCGTGAAGGCCTCGATCACCGAGTCGCCGGAGAACAGCAGCGCGATCGCCGACAGCAGGAACGCGCAGGAGAACATCAACGCGTTGGCCGGAACCTTGCGGGAGCTGAGCCTGCCCAGCCGGTCCGGTGCGTCGCCCTCCTGCGCGAGGCCGTAGACCATCCGAGACGTCGAGTAGATCCCCGAGTTCGCCGAGGACGCCGCCGACGTCAGCACCACGAATTGGATGACGCCCGCCGCGATCCCCAGACCGGCCAGGGTGAACATTGCCGTGAACGGGCTCTCGCCGGGCACAACCTCGCGCCACGGCGTGACCGAGATGATCACGATCAACGACACCACATAGAACAGCAGGATGCGGACCGGGATGGAGTTGATGGCCTTCGGCAGGTTCTTCTCCGGATCCTTCGCCTCGGCCGCCGTGGTGCCGACGAGCTCGATACCCACGAACGCGAACACCGCGATCTGGAAGCCGGCGACGAAGCCCATCGCGCCGGTCGGGAACATGCCGCCGTCGTTCCACAGGTTGTCGAACCCGGCCTCGGCCCCGTTGGGCGCGGTGAAGTGGGTGAACACCATGACGAGTCCGACGACGATGAGGCTGAGGATGGCGATGATCTTGATCAGCGCGAACCAGAACTCGGTCTCACCGAACGCCCGCACGGTCGGCAGGTTCAGCAGAAGCAGCGCCGCGATGGCCACGAGCGCCGGGATCCACAACTGGAGGTCGGGCCACCAATACCGCACGTATCCCGAGATCGCGATGATGTCGGCGATGCCGGTGACGATCCAGCAGAACCAATACGTCCACCCGGTAAAGAACCCGGCCCAGGGGCCGAGCAGATCGGCCGTGAAGTCGGAGAACGACTTGTAGTGCAGATTCGACAGCAGCAGCTCGCCCATCGCCCGCATGACGAAGAACAGCATGAATCCGATGATCATGTAGACGAAGATGACCGACGGCCCGGCGAGCGAAATCGTCTTCCCGGATCCCATGAAGAGGCCCGTTCCGATTGCGCCGCCGATCGCGATCAGCTGGATGTGCCGGTTGGCGAGTTGCCGGGAGAGGTGCGGCTCCCCCGCCGTCCCCGAGCCGTCACCCGGTCCCGATCCGATCGAGCCCGTCGAGGAAGTTCGGTCAGCCATGGAACACCTGCAACCCTTCTCAGTCCTTGCCGTCACCGTCCGAAAGCGTGGGTCACGTTACGCCGGGACGGCCCGCGGACCACCGTCGAGGAGGAAACGCAGAGGAGAAGGGACTTGACAGAAACCGAGTAGCCAAGGCTAACCTCAGTCCGTTACTTCGAGGCGAGGAGCCTGCACCATGATCGACGACCTGATCGAGATCGCGTACGCCCAGGGCGCCGTCACCTGCGTGGCTCAGGCCGCCGACGGCGTCGACGAGTACGAACTCGCCCGGGTCGACTCCGTCGCGTCCAGCGTCACCGTCGCGGTGCGCGCCGACGGGAAATTCGCGAAGGCCACGAGCGTCGAGGGATACCTCAGCCTCGGCCAGGTGGTCCGCGCATGCGGACTGGACTACGGGCACGCCACCTCCGGCGCCCGCCAGTTCATTCACTGATCAACCCAGGTGCTCCCCGAAGAACCGGTCGATCCGCGTCCAGGCGTCCGCGGCCGCCGCAGGGTTCGGCACCATCCCGGTCACCTTCAATAGAGGACGCAGCACCTTCGGGCCGGCCAGTTCGTCGTTCATGAACGCATGCCCCGCCGTCGGATACTCCTTCACATCGTGCACCACGCCGGCCTCCGTCAACGCCGCATCCAACTTGGCTGACGCATTCCGCAGGGCGAAGTCCTTCCCGCCGTAACTGGCCACCACCGGGCACGCACCCGCCACCGCAGCATCCAGGTCTCGTGGCAGAACCCCGTAGTTCGGCGCCGCCGCGTCGAACCCGGTTCGCAGCGTCATCAGCGCGAACCCGCCGCCCATGCAGAACCCGATGACGCCGATCTTCCCGGTGCAGTCCGGCGAACCGGCCAACCACTGACGCGCGGCCTCGATGTCCCCGTACGCCCGGCCCTTCCCCGACAGCATCGCCCGCATCGTCGACACCAGGCATCGGCGCGCGCCGCCCGCACTGAACAAATCCGGTGCCACCGTCAGAAACCCCGACTCCGCCAGCCTGTCCGCCTGCCGGCGCATCACATCGTCCAACCCGAACGCCTCGTGCACCATCACCACCCCGGGCCACGGGCCCTCACCGGACGGCCGCGCCAGATAACCGTGCAAATTCGGCGAACCGTCGTGCCGCGCAGCGAGGTCGGTCAAGTCGATCTCGGACATGTGCGTCTCCCGTTCCGTCGTCACTTCCAGAACATCTGCGACAACCATGCCCTCCCCATCGCGGGAGCACCACCATTCCCGCTACACTCACCTCGGTGTGCGCCCGGCGCGTGCACCACGCCTTCGTAGCTCAGGGGATAGAGCAACCCTCTCCTAAAGGGTAGGTCGCAGGTTCGAATCCTGCCGAGGGCACTCAGTTAGTGCAGGTCAGAGGCTTTTTCTGACACCCTCGCAGAGCGCGCGCAATGCCCGCGCAATCATGGACCGATGTGTGCCGTTCTCCATCACCTAAGAACGGCCCCCGATGGTGCTACCAACACCGTTCGGGAGCCTAGGCCCACAACGGAAGCGACCCGCCATGAACCATGGGACCACTCTATCCAAGCCGACTGACAGGCTCGAGCATCCGCTCGCCTATCTCCTGACCCTATTCATCCTGATCAGCCTCTACGCCGCCGCGCTTGGTGTGCTGCGGCTGGCTATCGCTCTCGGCTGGTACGTCTCATCAACGACCAGCTGAGCATCAACGTTGCCGCGAACCGGCTCGGAGTCACCACTGACGCTGTTGTCGACGCCGCAGGCCTCACTCTCGGTGAACTCGAGCACCTCGCGGAACTGGACGGCCTCGATCCGTGCCAGTACCGACAGGTTCCAGTGCTCACCGATCACGACATGAACGTGATCGCGGCAAGGCTTGCCCGACCGTGACGTGTTGAGCCGGACAGGTCGGTGAATCGACCCACCTGTCCGCGCTTTGCACGCCGCGTTCCGTGACCCCTGCACGTCGCTCCTGTTCGTCTCAGACGTAAACCGAGACAGCCCGGTGTACTTCATCCCCCGAACCGGCTGGGGCGCTCTCACATCGATGTCAGGCCTGGCCTTGTGAGGGTCCGGTACAAGCTCGCGCCTCCTCGAGGGCGGGCCATTCGCGCTGGCCTGACGCGATACGGGGACGTGGCTCGTGGGAAATTCTGGGGTGGGGTCAGTAGCACAGGCACCGGTAGGTGTCCGTTCGGTCCGGTGAAGGCCTTCAGTCCGGTCTTTAGAAAGCAACGCACACAGGGAGATTGCATGTTTGTCGGTTCGACTGTTGGAAACTTGATCTCAGTTTCCAACAGCATCATCGAGGACGTTCCACTCGTGACGGTCAGTTACGGGGCAGGTATCGCGGAAGTGTTCGACCTCACCCCGGAAGCGGCGAGAAATCTCGCATCGGCACTGATGGTAGCGGCGGGTTCATAGGAGGTGAAAGGGAGACGCGTGGAGTGCACTGTCGGACGTAGCGCTTAGATTGACACCATGACGCCGACGCGCCCCCTGAACCAGCGGGACTCACCCAGAGTCTTGATTTGGGTTAATGAAGCGATTTCCGAGCGAATCGACTTCGTACAGAAGTTGCCAGGCACGTACCGAACCATCAACAGCATGACTGACGTCGATCCGTCGGAGTGGGATGCGATCATCACCACGCGGCACCTCGCCAAGACAGTTGAGTCAAACTTTATGGCCGAGGCGCGCTACGTCCGCCCGGTGTCGGCGCACTTATGCGTACTTCTAGTGATGACTCCCGAAGAATTCGGAGGAGGATGGTCGGACATTATCGACGTCCTCGACGTTCCGGGGGCTTCAGATATTCACGTTCCACTCGCCTACAAGTGGAATGTCGCGGGACACCACGCGTATCCAGGAGACACCGGGTTATCCGAATCGCTAACAGTTCTCGTTAAGCAACAGCTGATACCCGCCGTCGCGAGTCGCACCAGACAGTTCGGTGTAGGTGTCACGGATGAGGAAATTGAACCCCTCGTCGACTTTGGGACCTTCCTTCGTGGGCCAAATCAGCTGCGCATTGCCGGGAAGTACGTGCACCCCGGCAACGGGTCAGTCTGGTTCATCCCCCATGACGTCGAGAACATAGAGCCGTGGTGGCTGCTCGCACTGAGCGACTGGCACGATCGTTTCCCCAATCGATTCCCAGACGTTCCGAAGTGGGAGAAATCGGCGGATTGGATGACCCACGCCGAGAGAGTGGTACAGGCCAAGCTTGACGCTGAATATGCGAGATTCAAACCGCTACAGGAAGAGCACGACGCCATTACTGCTGAGCTTGGAACTGAACTGGAAGCTGCGAAGGATAACGCCTCCAGGAACGAGCGCGTCTTACTCACCGGCCAGGATGAAGAACTCCAGGACGCAGTCTTACGTGCTCTAGTCACCCTCGGCTACACCGTCCAGGACATGGACAAGCTCTGGCCGGACAAGGAGCGGCGGGAAGACTACCGGATTACGGAGCCGGGAGTCGATGACTGGCTCGTGCTTGCGGACGCGACTGGGGTAACAAAAGGTGCCAAGCAATCGAAACTTCAGATCTTGAACAGCAACGTGGTCAAGTATGTCTTTGAGGAGAAGCCGCAGAACATTCCACGCCAATGGCTAATCGTCAACCGCCTGATCGCGCGAGACCCAACCACACGCGGTGACGTTTTCCGCCCGGACGAGCTGGGTCCCCTTAGCGAAAACCAAGGCCTCGCGTTCGACACTGCCGCGTTATTTGTTCTCCAGGACGCTGTCGTCTCAGGGAAGGTCACGGCAGTGCTCGTGCGTGAGATGCTTCGAGAACGCACTGGCCAGCTTCGACTCGAAGACGCTCGGGAGTGGCTGAACAGACAAGAACCTTAGGTTCGTCGGCCGTCCATCCCTCTAGAGTGCACAGCATGGATGTGTCTATCTGGGTGCCCGTAATGGTTGCAGGCATCGCCGCCATAAGCGGACTACTGCTCAATTACCTGTCGCATCGGCAGGCAGGTCGAGACGTGCGGACTAACATTCGAGCCGACCAGGAGCTGCTCGAAAAGCTCGACTCCGACAGTCGGGAGTTTCGATCGCTGAAGGACCATATCGCTACGCGGATCACGACACTTTGCGAGCACGAATCCGGGGCTCGACGGGATCAGAGCGGCATTGCTGCGGGTGTGTTCTGCCTAGCTGTAGCCGTGGCCCTGTTTGCCCCGGCAATCTCATACGGCGGATGGTTTTGGGTCTTGGCAGCGCCCGGCAGCGTCTTCGGCCTCATGGGAATTATCGGTGGCGGTGCTGCACTTAAAAAGAAGGTTCGTGATTAGGAGGGCCTGAATAGTCTGAGTTCGCCTTCACGGCCAGAAAGCCATACGACCGGAAATCATTGTTCGGGCCTCGAATGTCGACAAACCCATATCCCCAGCCCAGCGGACTATTGCCCGCGCCCAGTTCTGGCGTGCCGACAGCATCACCTCGCCCATCAGCTCCCTACGGTTCGGATGCGACGACCCCATGCGGTCAATCTGGCGCAGGAGGTCGGGGTCACAGAACAGTCGAATATCCGGGCCACCTGCAAGTTCCTCCGGGACGTCAACCACCGGAGCGGAATCAGGCTCGGCTGCCTTGAACTCAGCCATGGCCGACAACCTTCAGGTCGGGGTTGTTGACGCCGTAGTACGGTCGGCTACCCGAACGCCTCTGCGGCCGCTTGGGGGCATCGTCCACCTTCGGAGCCGCGATGGTGGGCGCGTCCGGAAGCCGGAGAGATGCGATGAGTCGGGCCATAACCGTCGATTGCTGGCGAATCTCCACGAAAACGGGATGCATGACCGTGCCCTGCCGAGCTTCGAACACCGGGGCCACGCCCTTCGCGGCCAGCTCGAGCACGTCGAGCCGGTCGATGGTCCGGCACAGCTGCTTAAGTAGAGCCAACTCGGTGCTTGAGAGGGCGTAAGTCGACGTAACTTCGCGCCACATCGCCTTACCGCCCTCACCGAACGTTTCGGGGTAAACAGTGCGTTGGCCAGCCATTATGTACCTCCTACGGGTGATTTTCGGGCGTTGTCGGGCGGATTTCTAGGGCTTGTCTAGGTTGGACGTTTTGCGATCCACAGTGCGCTGCGCAGGGGCGCGACCCCGGGGGGGAAAGGTGGTGCCCCCACCCCTCTGTAAGCCGCTGACCAGGGACGCAGCGTCAGTTGGGCGTGACTGCGTCGCCGTTCGTCGTGCCGTGCGACCTGGAGATATGCGCCGCGCCCAATGTTACCGATCGGTAGGAATCCAATTAACTTGCTAGGCAACGCAATAGGCCCTAGCTTGATGTGGAGTCCGATCCGGACATTCATCGGCGGGAGTCTTCCGCGTCATCGACAGGAGCAAACGCAATGGGCAGCGGATTCTTTAGCAACATGAGCCACGGCCACAAGGCCCGCCAGCGTAGGCGGGAAGAGAATCGCCGGAATGATTCGGCCGACCTCTACATCGGACGGGCGACGGACGATGCCAGACGGTGCCTCGCTCTCGCGGAGGAAGCTCTCGCGAATGGGGATAGCCGAACAGCTCAGAAGTTCGCCCTGGATGGTCAGGCCGAAGCGAACCTGGCCGCCGATATCCGGATCGCGAGGTTGATGGGTCGCTGGTAGGTCCGTTCGGTGCGAAACCCCATGTCGTGAGGCCAATTCTCACGGCATGGGGTTTCGTCGTTGTGGTGTCGACGTGTCCGAACACGTCGACCACGGGCCGCCGTCAGCGTAAAGGCACTGACGGGCCACGTCTTCTACTTCGCCGATGCGTTTCGTGTACGGCGTCGCGGTGCAGGTGCGGGCGGCTCTGGCACGGGCTGCGGCTGCTCGGTATCGGAAGCGTCAGACACGACCGTGACCCAGCCATTCCTGACCCAGCCCGCGACTGTGGCGGGATGAACGAGCACCGTACTGCCCGCGCCAACCTGCTCGCCGATCTGCTGATCGAAGATCAGGTAGCCATCCGAGACTCGGCACGGAACAGCCAGCTCAGGCGACACCGGACGTGCAGTACGCGCACGGGAACGCGATGTCATCACGGCGTCGCAGTCACCTTCACGATTGCGGCAGCATGCGCGAATCCGAAGCCCGCCCGCAGCACCGCACGGACAGCCGTCCGATCCGACGTGAAGAACGCCGACGTATCAGTAGCCACGTCCACATCCTTTCGCAGACCAATCACAGTGCGCTGGAAAGGAATCGCCCAAACAATGTTAGCTGCGACAGCGGAACTGACGAAGAGTGGAACACCAGCAATCGTGCGTTTGGTGGGGCTGGTCGGGTCCTGACCGAGAAGCGGTGTGTTGCTACCCGTTCCCGTCTTGATCTTCGCCAACGCCAGCGCAACAGCTGGGCTGGTCACGAACGCGGACACGGTAGCCCCGACAGTCTCAGCAAGGCTCAGCGCCTCATGGAAGGGGTCGAGATTGGCCCACGGCCCGGCGAAGGTAACCGACTGCACGCCAGACACCGAACCAATACCGTTCGGCGTATTGGCGGCAGAGACACCGAAGTATGCTGCGTCAAGCCGCTTAGCAACATCCCGGGCCAGACCCTCCCCGACGAGCTGGGAAGCTTCCGGTGAACTGTCTTCGATCAGCTCATTACTGACCACCGTAAGCCCCTTAAGGGCGTGGAACGCGACGTTGACTTCTTCGAGCGTTGCGTCGCTTACCGCGATCTCTGCACCTTCAGCGGTCCAAGCGGCTGTGGGGTCAGCGGCCACGACGGGAAGACGAAGCGCGGAAGCGTTCGTGTGAATCACCTTCGCAACCTGTGCGGCGACAGATTCAGCGAGAACGGGACGGATGAGAAGTTCATCGACCTGCGCGGGAGTGAGAACCGCACCGGAACTAGAGGTATTCATTGCCATTGGAAAACTCCAGATTGTTTGCGTCTGTGCATGATTTGTGACGACGCAATTTGCAACCTGGCAGTAATGCGTTTCTCCGCTGGAGATTTGTCGGTGTCGGGCGAAGTTCGGGGCCAGCCTGGGCCGCATAACCTTCTCTGAATATTATCTATCGGCCTTCACGAGCCTGCAAGATGAATGACTTTGGTATTGACATGCCCTTGCAACGGTGCATTAGTTCCAGATCTCTTGCGGAGGGTTTGTGTTTCGTGTCTCAGGTTTATTGAGACTTGCCCCACTCTCCGCAGGTCAGCGGTGGACTTCTCTTTTCGAATGACTGCAGATACGGGTCCTGGCGCCGTTCGTGAACGTGCCTCAGAGACGCAGAACGGCTGGTCATGCAACATTGCAAAGCGTCCCCAAAGCTCTTGCGCACTCCGAAATCCGTTGCATGATCATTCCAACGAACTTCAACCGCTACAGACGCAAACGGAGAACAGCAAGTTGAGCATGAACCGCTTGGCCACCATTCGAGAAGTGGCCGCAATGAAAGGCGTCACCGTGCGAACGGTGTACTACTGGGTGGCGAACGAGTATGTGACCGCATACAAAATTGGCGGAAAGCTGCACATCGATCTCGACAGTCTTGAGAAGCAATTCGAGCCGAAACTAGTTGCGGTGAGAACTGATGATGTAGAGACCGCCACGCGGGCGCCAGTGGCCTATGGTCCAGATACCAACCACGTGCCCGCGCGATTTCTCACCGGGCTCCTGCCGATCAACCATGCCGAGCTTGTCAGGCTCATCATGAGTCGCGAAGTCGACGGCTACCGGGGCGTCAGCGACCACTACGTGAACCTGCTCAGCCTCCGCGAATGGTGGAACGTCAACCGATGAAACGTCCGCAACAACTGTCGACGATCGAAGACGCGGCACGATACCTGAATGTCTCAACCCGCACGATTCGCCGGATGATCACGGACGGAAAGATCACTGGGTATCGGATCGGATCTCGCGCAATTCGGGTGGACCTGGATGCGCTGTTCGACGCCGTGGCCAGGCCGATGGGCATGAGCGCCGCATGACCCACGACGACATCATCCGGCTATCGATGCGACAAGACAGGTTCGGGGAGCACTACGTCGCGCAACTGTTTAATGTCGGACACAGCGAAGTGCGCGCGATGCTGCGGGAGCTGGCAGATGCCGGTCACCCGGTCGGGACTCGCCGCAGGAAATACAGCTTTGGGCACCTCGATGCCGTATGCGCCCGCATCGAACAGACTGGAACTGTTACCGCTTCTGACCTGGCCAAATACTTCGGCGTGCTTCCCGAATGCCTCGAGCGTGGCCTCTCCGAGCTGACCGAGACTGGGCGAATCATCTCCGCACCGGACGGATATCAGATCAGCCCCACACTGTAGGTCCGCACAACCCCTGCCTCTCGCCGGCCAACCGTCGACCTGCGGAACCTCGGACGACTCCGAGACTCAGACTGTGTTGTCGCATAAGACAACCAAAGCAGGGCTAGCCGTATCGGTCGCCTGGCTAGTACTCACACACAACGAAGAATGCCCCCAGGCTCACGACCTGGAGGCATTCGGAAAGCAATTCGCTATGCGTAACTCTACCCGAAACCCCGACCTGATGCGCTTCGATGACTGACGCACGAATCCCGGAGCGCTATCTCAATGATCGGCGGCTGAACCGGCTCAGTGACAGTGATTTCCGCTCATACATCATGTCCCTCGTCTGGAGCGTCTCGAACCGGACTGAGGGGAATCTATTCGCCGATGACCTTCCACTGATACCACGATTCACATCGGGCGCGGAGGTTGGCATCGAGGAATCTGGGCTATGGCGTCGTAACGGCCAGGCATGGATTATCGACCGGTTCGAGTTCGATCAATCTACGAATGCACAACTCGAAGCCGCAGACAGGACCACTCTGCACAACCGCGAACGTAAGCGGAAGCAACGTGCACGCGCAAAAAAACCTCCCGTTGTCGATGTCACGGCGGATGTCACGCGTGACATCACGCAGGACATCCAAGGACAGGACAGAGACAGGCCAGGACAGGCAAGAGATCTACCTCCTGAGATTGACCACGACTTGGCAGACTCCGAGTTCACGGAGTGGAGGAACAGTGCTTAACCGACTGGACTGCCACGAGTGCAGTCTGTTTCCCTGCGCGTGCAAGCACATCGCCAATCTTCGCCCCGGCAGTCGCCTCGCCCACCTGCGAGAAGCCGCGCTGCTGGAAGTCAACAAGCCCCTGTCCATTGGCCCCGATGGTCAGCCGACCTATCACCGTGGCGGCTGTCCATGTCCGCGCTGTTATTCGCTCTGCGCAGCGACCTATCTGGAATCTGAGCACTGACCGCCACATCATGGCGGATTTAGAGGGTCCGTACGGGAGCTGGCGCGGCCGTTTGCCCCATCCCCGGACTGTCGGGGCCAACGAATCACATCAATCCCCCCAAACTGAGCTACAGGAGTTTTCACGAAATGACCGACCCCACCGAACCAAACGACGACCAGGCGGCAATCCTGACCCGCGAGAGGGAACTTATCGCTCGACTTGAGGTCCTAGCTCTGCTCGAAGCACACGTTGAGGACCGAGCCGATGATTTCAGGTCCCTTGCGTCAGCCCAGCAGACGACCGCCACCGGGCTGTTCGCCGAGGCTTTGGGGCTGCTCGCGGCGGTCCTCGTCCACACCGGGACATACGCCAAAGTGGTCGCTGACACCCGCGCGCGAGCAATCGAAGCATCGGGGCGGGGCTGAGCATGGCAACCGCAACCGAACACATCATCCCCGGCGTGAGCGGTTGGCTCGGCGCGGATGATCCTCGAGGCTGGCTGACCTTCGCCGTTGTGCCCGACGAGATGCGCGACAGGCTCGATGCCACGCAACACGCCGACTACGTTGCACGCAATCGCATCCGGCCCGCAACGCTCGATGAACTGGCGTTGCTCAGGCACCTCGGCCTGGTCCTTCCGCCCGATCTTCCCCAGTCAGACCCGCGCTACCGCGCAACGTTGCAGACCGTCGTGACCTACGTGTCCGCAACGTTGCGCAACCTCAGCTGGTCCGTCCTCACTGGCCAAACCCCCACCGACCCGGCCGCCTCCTAGAAACCGAGAGCAACCAATGACCACACCGAACACGACCGCAACAACCGATTCCGACCCCGCTGACGCACTCCCGAACAGCGCAGAACCGAACGTCGGCACTCCGGGCACCCCCGCAACGGAAACCGGCTCAGAATCCCCCACCGGGAACGCCGACGATTCGGCCGGCAAAATTGGCGGCAACGCCGAAGCTGCCCGCTACCGTCGCCAGCTCCGCGACACCGAAGCTGAACGCGACGCGCTCACGGCTAAGGTAGAGGCTTACCAGCGTGCTGATGTTGAACGGATGGCGTCCGAACTCGCACAGCCTGGCGATTTGTTCACCATTGCGGGCGTAACTGTTGCGAACCTCCTGGACGAAAACGGGGAGATCTCCGCCGAAACCGTTGCTGAGAAAGTCGCTGAACTTCTCGCGGCGCGGCCGGGGTTGTCCGCGAACGCAACCATTCGGCCCCGACCGGCCTACAGAAACTTTGGTCAGTCGCATACCGGATTCAGCGGTGGTGGTGCTAGCCATTCGTGGCGAGACGCCCTGCGACCTCCCAGCTAGAACCCCCGAACCGCCCCCGTCAGCTATCGACGGGGGCCTTTTCGTCTTCGTCGTCGGCCGTCCCGGTTGTCCATAGGCCCTCTACCAGCGCTCTATTTCGTGCGGCTGTCGAGTGTGTATACCGCGCACTCATAGCGGGGCTTGTGTGCCCCATCAGCGTCATGTGATCGGCCAACGTCGCACCAGCCTGCGCAAACAGGGTTGCCGCCGAGTGGCGTAGATCATGAAAGCGCAGATTTGGGTGACCGATATTCGCAGCCGCTCGTTTGTAGTGTGGTCTCACCGTGTTCTCATGCGGGACAGCGTCTGTCACCGAAGGGAAGGCCAGGCCGTCGCGACCGGACTGCGCAAACGTCGCGAGATGTTCTTCGATAATCGGGCGCAGGCCGGACGGCAATGGCACCGTTCGTAGCGCCGCTTTCGACTTCGGTCGGCTGATCTCGAAACTCCCCTTTCTCCGAACTGCCGCCCGCGCCACAGTCACGGAGCAGTCATCATCTGTGAGTGAAAAGTCGGAGCACCTCAGCGCCGCCAACTCACCCCAGCGGAGCCCCGAGAATCCTCCGACGAGAACTAGAGCCCTCCAGCGTTCAACCTTCATCTCACGCGCCAAAGTTTGCAGCTCAGAAGCTCTCAGAGCAATTGGCTCCACAACACGATGCTTCACAGCGGCGCGCTTCACGCGGCACGGGTTGGCTTGGATCAACTCGTCGTCAAGCGCTTGGTTCAGAATCGTTCTCAGCAGGCTATATGCGTTCGAGTTACGCGTCGGGAACGCATCGAGACCGGCGTACCACGCCCGGATCATCTGCACCGTTAGCTTGTCGATGGGAACCACGCCCAAACTGGGCAGGATCACGCGATCCAAGTAGCCGCGGTTTAAGTCTCGTGTGCGCGGCTTATGCCTGCCGTTCGTCTCGGCGTACCACGTTTCGGCATAGTGACTGAGAGTCAGGCCTTCCGCCTTCCTCTCACCGGGCGGTGTCCACGCGTCCAGCTCAATCTTGCGGCGCTCACCGGAAAGCCATCCCTCGGCGTCCATCTTGGCAATGTATGTAGTCCGCGCTTTGTGGACAATCCCGTCAGGCCCCACGTAAGCGGCCTGGTACCGACCTGACTGAAGTTGCCTGATTCGCCCCCATGAGCGCATCCCCGGCCTTGCTGGCATTGTCGTGCAATCCTCGCGTAATCTCAGTGGTCATTCGTGTCTCGTTGCGTCAATTCATGACACAAGGTAGATTACCTATTCTAGCAGGTGAAAAGGTACAAATACCAGGTCACAGGCTAGATCGGCGAACAGCATATGTCAGGTTCGAATCCTGCCGAGGGCACTCGGGGCCGCGGTTCGTCCTTCGCACGGTAACGCGGGTTACGTCGCGGGCGATACGCCAGTCAGGTCGGGACGACCCGAGGGATGGGACCACAACCATGATCGGCATATTGCCTGACCTGCCACACTTGGGACTGGACTGGGAGTTCTTCTTCCCGACCAATCTTTACATCGCGTTCATCAACTGGTGGAATCCTTTCTAGCGTAGGAAGACCGACTTCAGGGCAACCGCACCCGTCGCCACCATCGGGTTTTCCTGCCGTGCCTCCTGTCGTCCTCGACGGCATCGAGGAACGGTGTCAACGCTCCCGTCACCTCGAGTGCCTCGAATGCGGCATACGCCCTTCGCCATTCCTTCCTGTACATGAGAAGTACAAACCCGGGCCCGAGCGAGCCGAGGACGAAGGGGATCGACGCCAGATACCAATTCCAGCCGTATGCGCGGCCGAGCGCCGGACAGATCAGGGCGATGGCAATCAGTAGCCGCTGGACAGCACTCCGGTGGGCGTTTTCCATCCCCGCGAGGTGGTAGTCCATTTTCAGTTGATGGATTTCGATCTCACGCAGGATTCGCATCCCCTCCGACAGGATCGCGGAAAAGCGGACCGCGGTCATGCGGTCGCCTCATCACCAGCACAGAGAACCGGCCGGACGAGTGAGCCGTTTTCTTGTCGGTGGGTCGCGGTAGGATCGGAGAACATTCAGCGGGGGCTGAATGATCTGGGGGGGCGAATGATGTTGATGCAGAGCCGGTTAGACGCGACACCACCGGGTATCGTCGCGCTCGAAGACCTGCGTGCGCACTAGGCCGTGCTCGCGCGCACGCAGTACGCACAGGTCATGGCTGTCACCGACTTCTACGACCTGTGCTTGGACGAAGACGAACGCCGCGGCATCAACCCCCTCGTCGTCGACGGCGAGCACTTCCTTCTGGCTCATTCCCCGACCGTATCGGGCGCACGTGCGGATCCTGGTCGGAGCCTGTGAAGATTCTGTGCAGGTTTGCCCTCGACCTTCGGCGGGGTGGGTGATGCGCACCCTGGGGTGCCTGTCGAAGGGGCTGTATCCGGCGCAAGGTTGTCTTGTCAGCCCAGCCGGATCGACCGAACCCACCGAAGGTAGATCACGTCATGTCGCACACCAAGACCCGCATCGCGATCGGTGCCGGCGCTGCGTTCGCCATCTCCGTCGTCGGTGCGGCCGGGATCGCCGTCGCCGCGGGCACGGCGCCGCCGAGTTCCGACGTCGGAGTCTCCGAAAAACATCAGGCCCCGCAGGCGACGCCCGCCCCCATGAAGATCTTCACGCCCCCGACCCTGCACGTCCCGACACCCCACCCGCCCGGCTCATTCGACACCGCGTCGGTGGGCCCATTCGAACCAGCCGCCTGGCGGTAATGCCAGCGGCGGCTGCTGCGCACCGTCCGGCGCCTCGACGAGGGCGTGCGCCGGTTCCGGCCACAGTGTCTCCACCCGCTCGGCTGCGTCCGCGAACACGGCGGAATCGAAATCCATCCGAGACTCCGGCACCCCGAAATACGGCCACGCCGTGATCATCGACCACCGTTTCGGAGGAGGGAGCGGCTGCAAGAAATACGTCTTGTAGCCGGTGAGGGGCCCACCGCGGCCCGCTCCGCCGTGCAGCCCGTCGGTCATCCGGGCACCCGGAAGGTTGGTGAACACGCTGCCGTCCGCGTACTCCACGCCGAAAAGAAACGGCCCACTGCTCTGCGGGGAACCGGGTTTGCCGAAGCCGAACATGTCCAGCAGCACCGTCGACTCCGGTCTGCGCGCCTGAATCGTGAACTCGACCCCGCAGCTGTACACGTGGACGTCGGTCAGCCACAGCACGAGCGATTCGGTGCGGGCCAGCACGGCATCGACCCGCACGGGGACGGGAATCTCGTTCTCCGGGGTCGATTGAAATCGGATACCGGTCATGACGGTTGCTCCACCTCGACTTCTTCGGGTGTCTTGTCGTCCCTGAGCCCGCGCCAACTGGGGTGCCGCAGTCTCCTCGAACCGGTCCATTCCATGAACCGCACCTCCGCCACCAGCGTGGGAGTGACCCACACGGCACCCTTACGGTCGGCGGTCGGAAGGTCGTCGACAAAGGGGGTGGTGTCGGTTTCGAGCGGGCCCAGGGTGGACGCGAGTTCCTGCAGATCCCGTTCGGTGAAGCCGGTTCCGACCCGTCCGATGTAGTGCAATCCGCCGTCCTCGGGGACACCGAGAAGCACCGATCCGATTCCGCTCGACCGCCCGCCCTGACCGCGGCGCCACCCGCCGATCACGGCTTCCTGTGTACGCCAGTTCTTCACCTTGATCCAGCTCGACCCGCGCTTGCCCGGCAGGTACACGGATTCGCGGCGCTTGGCCACCACGCCCTCCCACCCACGGCGGCGGCTCTCGTCCAGCGCTTCCTGCGCGGACCCATCCAGTTGCGGGGGAACCACCAGGTCGTCCACCTTGGCGGCGAGCGCCTCGAGGACGCGTCGCCGGTCGGTGTATTTCTTGCGCAGCAACGAGACCCCGTCGAGGTACAGCACGTCGAACGCGAGGAAATGCGGTTCGTTGCCCTGCTGCAGCAGACCGAAGTTGGGGACACCGCGCTCGTCGAACGCGACCACCTCGCCGTCCAGAACCACCTCGTGGTCCCCGAGAGACTCGGCGAGCCAACCCAATTGCGCGTAGTCACCGGTTTTGTCGTTGCCTGCCCGGCTCGTCAGCTTCAGCTGCCCGCCACCGATCTCGGCGATCACCCTGATGCCGTCCCATTTGCCCTCGAACGCCCATTCGTCGGCATCCAGACCGTCGAGAGTGCCGGGACTCGCCAGCATCGGCGACAGTCCGCGCGGCAACTCCGGCGACCCCGACCCGGCGGGGGTCTGGTCCTTCATCAGGTGCATCAGCCACTGATCGCCCTTGGTGCGGATCAACGCGAACCGGCCGTCCACGTGCTCGCCGTGCAACCGGACGATCACCTCGTCGTCCCGCCACTTCTCGGTGTCGTACGTGCCCGTGTCCCAGATGGTCATCTCGCCGCCGCCGTACTCGCCCTTGGGGATGGATCCCGAGAAAGTCAGATACTCCAGCGGGTGGTCCTCGGTGTGCACGGCCAGCCGGTTCTCCCCCGTCGTCGTCGGCACGTTCTTCGGCACCGCCCACGACGCGAGCACCCCGTCGCGTTCGAGACGCAGGTCGTAGTGGAGGCGCCGAGCGTGATGTTCCTGGATGACGAAACTGTTGCCCTCCCCCGGCCGCACCGCGTCCGGCATCGGCTCGGGCGTCCGCCCCGGATCGCGCTTGCGCCGGTACTCGGCGAGGGCCGGGTCGTTCTCGATAGGCGGATCCAGCCCGGCGAGGAGATCGCCGTCCGACTCCCACCGTTCGAGCACTTCCTCGAACCGCAACTGACGCAGGTCGGGATCGTCGAGTTCGTCCCAACTGCGCGGTGCCGCGACATACGGCTGGGCCCGCCCCCGCAGCGAGTACGGGGCGATGGTGGTCTTGGACGGATTGTTCTGGCTCCAGTCGACGAAGACCTTGCCCGCGCGCACCGACTTCGCCATGGTGGCGGTGACGAGTTCGGGCCGCAGCTTCTCCAGTCCGGTCGCCACCTGTTTCGCGATGGTCGACGCGCCGGAGCCGGCCAGCTTCCGGTCGAGCGGCACGTACAGGTGAAGGCCCTTGCTGCCGCTGGTGACCGGGTACGCCGTCCAGCCGAGGTTCGCGACGAGGTCCCGCACCGCGCGGGCCACCTCCGCGCATTCGGCCAATCCGACACCCGGGCCGGGGTCCAGGTCGAAGACGATGCGGGTGGCCGGTCCCCGGTGCGCGTGGTCGAACCGCCACTGCGGCACGTGCAGTTCGAGGGCCGCCTGCTGCCCCGCCCAGGCGAGAGCCGCGACGGAGTTCAGGAGCGGATAGTGCACGGACCGATCGGAGTGTTCGAGTGCGCGCCGCTCCAGCCAGGCCGGCGCGGACGCTGCGAGGTTCTTCTCGAAGAACGGTTCACTGTCCACCCCGTTGGGCCAGCGTTTACGGGTGGCCGGACGGTCGACGACGTGCGGGAGCATGGCGGCCGCGATGCGCGTGTAATAGTCGATCACCTCGCCCTTCGTCGTACCCGACTCCGGGTAGAGGACCTTGCCGAGATTGGTCAGGGACAGGCGATGTCCGTCGATCGTCACCTGACGAGCACCCGCAGCCGGCACGCGAACCTCCCTCCGCCAATACATACATATTGTGCGCCGCGCGGCCGCTTCGGTGGCCGTATCGCACCCCGGCAGGCAAGATGACGGGGTGCCCCGCCGACGAAGGACAGCTCTCGCCGCCCTATCCGCCGCACTGACGCTGCTCGCCGGATCCTGCACCACCGACTCGGCGTCGGACGTCGAAACCCAGGCCGACGCGTCGACGATTCCCGAAGCGTTCACCAAACTTCCGTCCACCCGCGCGGTCGGCGACTGCGCCCCGGGCAGCGGCGTCACCGCCCGGGACGGCGTATTCACCATCGCCACCGACAGTCCGTCGTACCAACCGTGGTTCGCCGACGGCGACCCGTCCAACGGCAAAGGCTACGAGGGCGCCGTGGCCCGCGAGGTGGTCGAGAAGCTCGGATACGGTCCGGATCAGGTGCAGTTCGAGACGGTCGCGTTCAACGATGCGCTGGCCGCAGGCGCGAAGGATTTCGATTTCGCCATCGACCAGTTCACGATCGTCGACACCCGCCGCGAGACGGTCGACTTCAGTTCGCCGTACTACGCCGTCACGCAGTCGGTGCTGGCGCTGAAAAATTCTCCCGCCGCGCGGGCCAAGTCGCTCGCCGACCTCGCGCCGTTCCGTCTCGGGGCGCAGGTGGGTTCCACGAGTTTCGACGCCATCACCCAGACCGTGCAGCCCCGCCAGGCGCCGGTCAGTTTCACCACCACCGACGACGCCAAGGCCGCCCTGGCCGCCGGCGCCATCGACGCGTTGGTGGTGGACATCCCGACCGGATTTCAGATCACCGCCAACGAGGTGAAGGACAGCGTCCTCGTCGGCCAATTCCCGCGCCCCAACGCCGTCACCGAATTCTTCGGCCTCGTGCTGGAGAAGAACAGCCCGCTCACCGCGTGCGTCTCGGCCGCCGTCGACTCCCTCTACGCCGACGGGACGCTGGACGCGCTTGCCGCCGAGTGGATCACCGACACCGGCGGCGCGCACGTCCTCGATTGATCAGGCGTACAGCTCGACGAACGTCTGCAGCGACTTCTCGATATCGCCCTTGAGCGCCTTCGCGACGCCCGAGCCGATGGGCCCGAAGAGGGGCGCGCCACCGAGTTCGATGGTGAACGCCACCTCGGAGGCAACGCCCTTCGCCTTGACGTCGAGCACCAGTCCGAGCTTCACGCCACCCTTGCCGTCGCCCTTCAGCACGATGCGGTTCGGGGCGTCGTACTCCTTGATCGTCCATTTCACGCGGTTGCGAAGCCCCTTGACCGTGACGACGGAACTGATTTCGGTACCCGCCGTGAGGGTCTCGGGGAGCTCACCGCGCCAGCCGTCGTGGACGACGAACCACTTGTCGAAGTCCTGCAGATTCGAGGCCTTGTCCCAGGTTTCCTGAGGGCTGAGAGGAACATCGGTCTTGACCGTGAGTTTCGCCATCCCTGCAGACTACGGCCCGTGAGTACTTGCCAACCGCGGGCGGTTGACAAGTACTCACGAACCGATGGCATCAGTGCGAGACGGCCTTCTCCACACCGACACCGGTGAGCGACCGGACCTCCATCTCGGCCTGCTTGGCGGGATCCTCCGCCTTGCGCCGGCCGATGTAGGTGCCGACGATGCCGAGCACGAACGCCAGCGGGATGGAGACGATGCCCGGGTTGGCCAGCGGGAAGAGGTCGAAGTCGGCGTTCGGGAACATCGACGACGCCTTGCCGGACACGGCCGGTGAGAACACGATCAGCAAGAGGCAGCTGATCAGGCCGCCGTAGATGCTGAACAGCGCACCGGTGGTGTTGAACTTCTTCCAGAACAGCGAGTACAGCAGCGTCGGCAGGTTGGCCGATGCGGCCACGGCGAAGGCGAGCGCCACCAGGAAGGCGATGTTCTGGCCCATCGCCATGATCCCGAGGACGATCGACACGAGACCGATCACGACCACCGTGATCCGGGAGACCCGCACCTGCGACTCCTCGGATGCGTGTCCACGCTTGATGACGCTGGCGTAGATGTCGTGGGCGAACGACGCGGACGCCGTGATCGCGAGCCCCGCCACCACCGCGAGGATGGTCGCGAACGCGACCGCGGAGATGATCGCGAGGAAGATGGTGCCGCCCAATTCGAAGGCGAGCAGCGGCGCGGCCGCGTTCTCCTTGCCGGGCGCCGCGAGGATGACGTCGGGACCGACCATCTTCGCCGCACCGTAGCCGAGGACGAGTGTGAACAGGTAGAACGCACCGATCAGGCCGATCGCCCAGGTCACCGAGCGGCGGGCCTCCTTGGCGGTGGGGACGGTGTAGAAGCGCATCAGTACGTGCGGCAGACCCGCGGTACCGAGGACCAGGGCGATGCCGAGCGAGATGAAGTCGAGCTTGCTCATCGAACTGATGCCGTACTTGGCGCCGGGGGCGAGGATGTCGCGATTGGCGATCGCCTCGTTCGCGGAACCGCTGACCGTCGCCTGCGCGTCGGCGAGCAACTGGGAGAAGTTGCCGCGCACCGCGAACAGCACCAGGAAGAACATGATGCCCGCACCGGCCACCAGCAGGACCGCCTTGACCATCTGCACGTAGGTGGTGCCCTTCATGCCGCCCACGAGGACGTACACGATCATCAGCACACCCACGACCGCGACGACGATGCCCTGACCGACCTTGCCGTCGATGTTCAGCAGCAGCGCGACGAGTCCGCCGGCACCGGCCATCTGCGCGAGGAGGTAGAACAGCGAGACCACCAGCGTGGACAGCGCGGCGGCCATCCGCACCGGACGCTGCTTCAGCCGGAAGCTCAGTACGTCCGCCATCGTGAACCGCCCGGTGTTGCGCAACAGTTCCGCGACCAGCAGCAGAGCTACCAGCCAGGCGACGAGGAAGCCGACCGAGTACAGGAAGCCGTCGTACCCGTACACCGCGATGGCACCGGCGATGCCGAGGAACGAGGCCGCCGACAGGTAGTCGCCCGCGATGGCGAAACCGTTCTGCGGGCCGGAGAACTGACCGCCGCCGGTGTAGAAGTCGGAGGCCTTCTTGGTGGTGCGGCTCGCCCGGATCACGATGGTCATGGTGATCACGACGAACGCCACGAAGATGGCGATGTTGAGGAGCGGGTTGCCGACGTCGGTGGCGGCGGCGAGTGTGGTGATCACTTGAGCGGTCCTTCCAGCTCTTCGCGGATCGCGGCGGAGCGGGGATCGAGTTCCCGGTTGGCGAACCTCACGTACAGCGCGGTGATCACGAACGTGGTCACGAACTGGCCGAGACCGAGGATGATGCCCAGGTTGATGTTGCCGATCACCTTGGTGGCCATGAACTCGGGCGCGTACGTGGCCAGCAGCACGTACGCCGCGTACCAGGCGAGGAAGAACGCCGTCATCGGGAAGACGAAGCTACGCAGGCGGTGTCGCAACTCCTGGAATTCCGGGCTCGCCTGCATGTCTACGAAGGCTTGCGCATCAGGGGTGCGCCGCTTCTGCGGTGCGCCCTCACTGAGGTCGGCTGTGGTCACTGCAGACTCCTTGGTCGCGTGTGAGTGAACTGGATGCCGACGTTAGTGAGAGTTGAATCACAGAAACAGCCTGTGGCGTCAGTCACACGGCGAGCTGCCGGACTGTGCGCCGAACGGTCACCCGACCGCGACAAGCGGCTCCGCCCCGTGCGCCTTTCTGGTTGCGGGAGCTACCAAAAAGGCTCACGGGGAGCGGAGCTCCCTCTCGCGGTCGGAGCCGACGCCGAGGCGCTCGGGGGCGTGCATCCGCGTGAAGATGCGGCCGACATCGGCTGGGACCTGCCTGCGCGTCACCTTGCTGACCAGCACCATCGTGACGAAGGCCAGCGGAACGCTGACGGCGGCCGGGTACGCGACCATCGCGGCGGGCCAGCCGTTCCAGGCGTCGACGGTGAACCCGCCGAACACCGACACACCGGCCGCGCAGCCGGCGACCAGCCCGCCCGCGACCATCCCGGAACCCGCCCCGGCGGCCGTCAGGCCACGCCACCAGATGCCGAGCACGAGCAGCGGGCACAGGGTCGACGCCGCGACCGCGAACACCAGCCCCACCGTCCGCGACAGATCCAGCGACGTCACCGCCAGCGACAGCACCAGCGGCACCGCGCCGGCCAGGACGGCGGCGATCCGGAAGTCCCGGATCCGCCCGCGCAGGACGTCGGTGCTGAGCACGCCGGCGATGCTGACGAGTAGGCCCGAGGACGTGGACAGGAACGCGGCGATGGCCCCGGACGCGACCAGTGCGGCGAGGAGTTGCCCGGCCCACCCCGAGATCACGGACCCGGGCAGCAGCAGGACCGCGGCGTCGGACGTGCCGGTGATGAGCAGTTGCGGCACGTACAACCGCGCGAACACCCCGAGCAGCGTGGGGAACAGGTAGAACACCCCGAGAAGCCCGACCACGGCCAGCGACGTCAGCCGGGCGGCCCGACCGTCGGGGTTGGTGTAGAACCGGACCAGCACGTGCGGCAGCCCGAGCGTGCCGAGGAACGTGGCGAGGATCAGCGAATACACCTGGTACATCGGGTGTTCGCCGCCGAATCCCCAGCCGGGGGCGATCCAGTCGGCGTTGTCGGCGGGTGCGCCCGCGACGACGGGCACGGGGGCGCCCGCTTCGAGGATCATCGTCGTTCCCTCGCCGAGGTGGTGTTCGCCCGGTTCGAGGAGAACGTCGCCGCTCGCCGCCACGCCGTCGATCGTTCCCGAGCCGCCGACCGTCACCGGCGCGGACACGTGGACGACGACGTCGGTGGTGATGTCGACGGTGGTCTGCTCACTCACGGTGGGGGGTGCGGCCGAACCGAGTTCGTGCTGGTCGGCGAAGAAGTACACCGACAGCACCAGCGCGGGGATCGCGACCGCGGTGAGTTTCAGCCAGTACTGGAAGGCCTGCACGAATGTGATGGACCGCATGCCGCCGCCGACGACGTTGGCGATCACGATGATTCCGACGACGACGGCCCCGACCCAACTCGGCACGCCCAGAAGGATGTTCAGGGTGAGCCCGGCCCCCTGGAGTTGCGGGACGAGGTACAGCGCGCAGACGACGGCGACGACGAGCATGGCGAGGGTGCGGATCCGGCGGGAGCCGAGCCGGAACTCGGCGAAGTCGGGCACCGTGTACGCGCCGGACCGCCGCAGCGGCGCCGCGACGAAGAGCAGCAGACCGAGATACCCGGCCGTGAACCCGATCGGATACCAGAGGGCGTCGGCGCCGTATTTCGCGATCAGGCCGGCGACCCCGAGAAAGGATGCGGCCGAGAGGTACTCGCCGGAGATCGCGGCGGCGTTCCACCGGGGGCCGACGCTGCGGGACGCGACGAGGAAGTCGGAGGTGGTGCGCGCCAACCGCACTCCGTAGATGCCGATGGCCACCGTGGCGACCGCGGCCGCCACGAGACCCGCCACGGTCAGCCAGGGTATGGGTTGGTCGGTGGTCACGGGACGCTCAGTCGTCCACCAGGTCGGCGAATTCCTGCTCGTTGCGCTCCGCCTGGCGCACATAGATCCAGCCGGTGGTGAGCAGCACCGGGTACACGAGCACCCCGAGCACGACCCACGGCAGCCGGATCCCCAGCACCGACACGTGCGACAGCGTCGGGAACAGGAACATCACCAGCGGCACCGCGCACAGCAGGCACGCCGCGAGCAGCGCGAGCCGGACCGCCAGCACGAGCTGGGTGCGCACGAGCCCTCGGATCATCGCGTCCCCGACCGCTGTCTGTTCCTGCACCTCCACCCGGGTGCGGACGATGCGCGCACCGCGGCGCTGGGCGAGGACGACGCGTTCCCGCTGCGGTCCGCGCTCCGGCGAACTCATCGCGCGGTCCACGATTGCTTCGGCGCCCGGACCAGCCGGTCCTTGAGCATCCGGGTGTGCCTGCGGCTGACCGGCAGTTCGACGGGCGGGTGGTCGCCGTGCGCGCGCAGGCACACGACCAGCCCGTTGCCGACGGTCCGGATTCCGGTCACGCGCGGCAACGCGACGAGGTACGAACGGTGGACACGCAGGAACCCGGCGTTCGCCCAGCGGGTCTCGAGCGCCGAGATGGGGATGCGGACGAGGTGGGAGCCGTCCGCGGTGTGCAACCGCGCGTAGTCGCCGTCCGCCTCGACCCATTCGACGGACGAACGGTGGACGAGTGTGGTGATGCCGCCGAGTTCGACGGGGATCACCTCGTCGGCCTGCGCCGCCGGTTCGGTGGTCCCGCTGCGCCGCCTGCGGCGCTCGACGATGCGGCGGACGGACTCCGCGAGACGCTCCTCGCGCAGAGGTTTGAGCAGATAGTCGACGGCACCGAGGTCGAAGGCGGCGACCGCCCGGTCGTCGTGGGCGGTCACGAACACCACCTGCGGCGGCGACGCGAAGTTCGCGAGGATCCCGGCCAACTCCAGACCGTCCAGTCCGGGCATGTTGATGTCGAGGAAGACGGCGTCGACGTCGCCGTCCCGCAGAATGCGCAGCGCCGTGGTGGCATCTCCCGCGGTCCGGATGTCCCCGACCGCGTCCTGGGCGCGCAGCAGGAACGCCAACTCGTCGAGGGCGGGTTTCTCGTCGTCGACGGCCAGCACGGTGAGGGGCGCGTCCGTGCCGGACGAGCCGGGGGCCATGGCGTCAGTGTTATTCACAACGCCAGCAATCGTCGCACGGACCCCTCACGTTCACGTCGAGATCCCCCGCCGGAACTTGGGGACGCGCATGCTCACCTTCGTCCCCGCGCCGGGCGCGGTCTCGACGACGAGCCCGTAGTCGTTGCCGAAGGCGGCGCGCAGCCGGTCGTCGACGTTGGCGAGCCCGACGTGAGCCGCCTCCTTCACTCCCGAGGAGTCGGCCACCGCGTCCAGCGACCCCGACCGCAGCAGTTCCGGGTCCATACCGACCCCGTCGTCCTCGACGCTGATCACGCAATCCGTGCCCTCGTCGGCGGCGACGATGCTGACGGTGCCGCCGTCCGGTTTGGCGGCGATTCCGTGCCGCACCGCGTTCTCGACCAGCGGTTGCAGCGCGAGGAACGGCAGCACCACGTTGAGCACCTCAGGGGCCACCTGCAATTTCACGGCGAGGGCGTCGCCGAACCGGGCGCGTTCGAGGGTGAGGTACCGGTCGATGTTGCGCAGTTCGTCGGCCAGCAGGGTGAACTCCCCCGCCGAACGGAACGAGTACCGCGTGAAGTCGGCGAATTCGAGCACCAATTCGCGGGCCCGGTCGGGATCGGTGCGGACGAACGACGCGACCGTGTTGAGCGCGTTGTAGATGAAGTGGGGGCTGATCTGCGCGCGCAGCGCCCGGACCTCGGCGCGGTCGAGGCGGGCGCGGGAGGCGTCGAGGTCGGCGAGTTCGATCTGGCTGCACGCGTACCGGGCGACTTCGGTGACGGCGCCGAGCATGCCCGGGCCGGGGTCTTCCGTGGTGACGATGCCGAGCACCCCGACCACGCCGGTCGCCTCGATGAGCAGCGGCTGGGCGATCAGGGCCCGAACCGCGCCGTCGCCCGCGCTTCGGACGAGTCCGCCGTAGGCGACGAGGACCCGGCGTTCCCCGTCGACCGCCCGGGTGGCCGCGTCGCGCAGTTGTTCGGTCATGGCCTCGTGCGGCCCACTCCATGCGAGCAGGTCACCGGACGCGTCGAAGATCGCCAGGGCCTGCGCCCCGGTCAGCTGACGCAGGTGCGGGGCGGCCTCGGCCGCCGACGTCTCGTCGAGGCCCTTCCGCAGTGGCCGCGCCGCCAGCGACGCGGTGTGCAGGGTGGTGTGGACGGCACGTTCGGTGGGTGTCGTCAGCTCGCGCCGGGCCCGCAGCCAGACGGCGGTGAACGCGACGACGGGAACGAGGACGAGCAACGCGATCACGGCGACGACGGTTCCGGTCATTCGCCGGCGTCCTGACGGGCGATCAGGGTCTTCGGCGCGACGGAACGGTAGGCGTCCGCCCAGAGCGACGCGTCCTTCACGGCGTTCCTCCCTCGGCACACGTGTCCGGCGCGGGGACGCCGGCGAAGCGGTCGGATATCCACTGCACCGCCCCGGGGACGGAACGTCCGTCGGCGTGCCCCTCCTCGGGTTGGGATTCGAATTCGACGACGTCGCCGAGCGCGCACGCCTTGTCGACCGCCTGCGAAGTCCATTGCGGCAGAATCAGATTGTCCCGCTCCCCCACCACGACGAGCATCGGGCCACCGGCGCGCGTCTTCGGCAGGGCGATGTCCTCGAGCCATCCGCGCATGCGCTCGGCGTCGGCCGGCGTCCGCGGTCCGGTGTCGACAGGGGTGAGTTGGGTTGCCACCGTCCACTTCTCGGGGAGTTTCGCGGCGACGCACGACAGGGTGACGTCGGGGGAGGCGGCCAGTGCGCCGCGCATGTAGTCGTCCGGATTCAGCTCGGGGTGTACCACCTCGAGTCCTTCGAGGAGATACGGCAGGAACATCTTCTGCGGCAACGACAGCGGATCGGCGGTGCCGTCGACGAAAATCCCCGACAGATCGGCCGCGGGCGACAGGTTGGCGGCGCCGACGAAGTCGAGTCCGTCACCGTAGTCGCCGGCGTGCTCGGCGGCCGACCACGACGCCTGTCCGCCCTGCGAGACCCCGATCGCCGCCCACCGCGTCGAGGCGTCCGGCACCACGTTGCGCGCGGCCCGGACCGCGTCGATCAGGTCGTAGGCCGCCGTATTCGGTTCGAGGTAGGGATGAGGTCCGTCGGTGCCGAGGCCTTGATAGTCGGTGACGGTCACGACGTAGCCCCGCTGCAGCAGCGGCCGGACGAGGTTCATCGTGCCCAGCAGCGTCGGCGAGGACGAGGGTGCGCACTCATCGGTGACGCCGGTGGTGCCGTGCCCCACCGTCACGACGGGCCGGCCGCCGTCCGGTGCCGGACCCGCGGGAGTGAAAACGGTGCCGACCACCTCGGCGCCGCCTCCGTCGACACCCGACGTCGACCGGTAGACGACCCGGGTGGCCGTCGCCCCGAGCGCGGTGACGGCCCCGTCGATGTCGGGGACGGGCGCCTGGCTGATCAGGGATCCTCGCTGATCGCCCGTCGGCGCCGGGGATGCGGGCGAGGCCGAGGGGGTGGCCACCGATGTGGTGGGCGACGGACTCGGCGACGCCTCGTCGGTGGCGCAGGCGGTCAGCGCCACGGCACCGGCCAGGGCAACCACGGCGACGCGCACCGGACGCACACTCATCTCGCACCTCATTCGCGCCGTCTCCGCACCCGTTCCTCGGCTGCTGCCTCCTCCACATCGAGGCTTTCCAACACGCTACGCATCACTTCGTCGTCGAGGGTGCCCGCGTCCCGGGCAGCGATGATCGCCTCCCGTTGCGCTCGCAGCGCCGCGCGCCGGTAGTGGTCGAACAGTGCGCCGGCCCGCTGCTTCTCCGCGGCATCTTCCGCCTCCTCGGCCTGGAGCCGGGACCGCATCGACCGCCGCACCCGCTCGAGGATGCCGGTCAGGTCGGCTCGGTCGATTTCCTCCGGCGGGTGTTCGGCGAAGTCGGCCAGCGCCCGCTCACCGGCGTCGCGCGAGATCGCGCGGGCCAGCTTGACCTGCTCCTCTTCCCGTTCGCGTTCGCCGGGATCCGCCAGGTCGAGCATGCGGATCAGAAACGGCATGGTGGCACCCTGGATCAGCAGCGTGCCGACGGCCACGACGAACGCGATCGCCTGGATCACCTCGCGGCCGGGAAACGGTTGCCCGCTGGCGATCACCACGGGCACACCGGACGCGGCGGCGAGCGTGACCACCCCGCGCATGCCCGCCCACGACACGACGACGCTCTCCCGCCACCGCAGTTCCACCGAGCCGCCCGGCGTCCTGATCACCAGCCCGACCCGGCGGCGGAGCCAGTGCAGCAGAATCCACGCCGGCCGAATCGCCATGACCACGCCGAGAACCGCGAATCCGTAGAAGAAGACGTGATGCACGGGCAGGCCCTGGTCGCGGACGTCGTCGATGACGAACTTCAGTTGCAGTCCCATGTACGCGAATACGAACATCTCGAGCAGGAGGTCGACAGTCTCCCACAGCGACCGCTCCTGGATGCGGGTAGCGACGGACGCGTCGGTCGCCTTGTGCCCCATCAGGAACCCCGCCGCGACGACGGACAGCACGCCGGATGCGTGCACCTCCTCGGCCGCGAGATACGCGGCGAACGGGAGCATCAGCCCCAGCACCGTCTCCAGCGGGGAGTCGTACATGCGGTGGCGCACCCACTCGACGATCTTCGCGAGCACCAGTCCGATCAGCACCCCGCCGACCACCTCGTAGCCGAAGAACACGACCGGGGGGACCGGGATCTTCGCCCCGACGACGGCCGAGACGGCGACGGTGAACAGGGTCAGCGCGGTCGCGTCGTTGACGAGTCCTTCGCCGGTGAGGATGGCGATCACCCGGTTCGGCAGCCCGAGCCTGCGGCCGACGGCGACGGCACTGACCGCGTCCGTCGGCGCAACCACGGCGCCGAGGACCAGTGCCGCGCCGAGGGTGAATTCGGGAACCAGCCAATTGGCGAAGATGGCCACCCCGGCCGCGGTCGCGAGGACGGTGAAGATCCCGAGCCGCAGGATCGGCGCGAGGTGGCGCCGGAATGTGGCCACCGAGAACTTCAGCGCCGCGGAATACAGCAACGGCGGCAACACCACACCGAGAATGGCCTCCGGGTCCAGTTCGAGCCGCGGCATCCCGGGAATGAACGACGCCACCGACCCGATGGTGACGAGGACGAGCGGGGCCTGCAGATCGCGGCGCTTCGCGAAACTCGTCACGGCGATGGCCGCGATGATGACGAGGAGCACCAGGACGCCGTTCACGACACCGATTCTGCCGCGCCCGCCCGCGGTGCGCGGGTCAACTCCGAAGACACGCGCGGGCCCCGGTCCGGAAACCGGGGCCCACAGTGTCTGTGTGAGAAGTGTTCACTCCTTCGGAGGAACAGCCTTCTTCGCCGCGTCGGCGGCCTTGTCGATCTTGTCGCTGTACTTGCCGCCGGTCTTGCTGTCCGCGACGTCGGCGGCCTTGTCGATGGCGCCGTGAACCTTGTCCGCGTTCTGCGAGGCGGCTTCCTTCCCCTTGCCCAGCAGGCCCTTCAGTGTGTCGACGAAACTCATCGTGCTTCCTCCTCCGGTGCATGCGCATGCACTGTCCGTGCGAGTTGATCACTCGCCGTGCACCCAGTCTCCCAGTATCGACTCGGCGGCGCCAACCGTTCGGATCGTCGCGAGCCGTACTCGTGTCAGTGCACGCCCGGCAGATCCTCCGGCGCCGCGAACAACCGGCGGTGCTCACCGTGCAGACGTCCCGTCACCCACCATGCGATTTCGACGAGAACCACTCCCACGAGCCCACACACGAGCGCGGACGTGGTGGCGCCGACGTTCGTCGGATCGAGTTTGAAGAACTCCCGGGTGAACGGCAATGCGAACAGGATGAGGTATCCCGCGACGGATCCGAAGATCAGCAACAGCTTCCACCACACGTACGGTCGCGCCACCACCGCCAGCACCCACAGCGCGATCATGATGAGGGTGATCAGCGCCGACGTGCCCGCTTGAATCTTCTGTGTCTCCGTCTGATCCGGGCCTGCGTAGACGAGAAGGTACGACACGAACGTCGTGACACCGATGATCACACCCGACGGGACCGCGAGGCGCATCACCCGGGGCACGAACCCGGATCGGGCCCGCTCGTTGTTCGGTGCCAGCGACAGGATGAACGCGGGAATGCCGATGGTGAACCAGGCGGCGATCGTCACGTGCCGCGGCAGGAACGGATACGGCACCGGCTCGAAGTGGAAGATCTGCGACAGCACACCGGTAATGCCGACGAGGAACGCCAGCAACACCGAGTACACGGTCTTGGTGAGGAACAGGTTCGAGACGCGTTCGATGTTGCCGATCACCCGGCGGCCCTCACCGACCACGTAGGGCAGGGTGGCGAACTTGTTGTCCAGCAACACGATCTGCGCGACCGCCCGGGTGGCGGGACTACCGGACCCCATCGACACCCCGATGTCGGCGTCCTTGAGGGCCAGGACGTCGTTGACCCCGTCCCCGGTCATCGCGACGGTGTGACCGCGAGACTGCAGGGCCCCCACCATCTCCCGCTTCTGATCGGGGCGCACCCGCCCGAACGTGGTGGACGCCTCCAGGATGTCGGCGAGCGCGTCGCGGTCGGCGGGCAGTTCCCGGGCGTCGACGGGCCGGTCGCCGCCGGGCAGTCCGAGCGACCCGGCCACCGCACCCACCGACACGGCGTTGTCACCCGAGATCACCTTCACGGTGACGTTCTGGCTCGCGAAGTACTCGAGTGTGCCGCGGGCGTCGGGGCGCACCCGCTGCTCCAGGATCACCAGCGCCCGCGGGGTGATCACGCCCGGCGCCGCCGGGTGGTCGACCGGGACGTCGCAACTGCCGAGCAGTAGCACCCGCAACCCCGACGACCCCACGTCCTCGGCCTGCCGGGCCATGTCGCTGCCGGGGTCGAGCAGGACGTCCGGTGCGCCGAGAACCCAGTTGCCGCGGGCCCCGTAGGACTGACCGCTCCACTTCTTCGCCGACGAGAACGGCGCCTCCGCGGTGGCCTCACCCCACCCGGGATCGTCCGGAAGTGCCTCCTTGATCGCGAGGACGCTGGCGTTCGGCCGCGGATCGGACGCGGCCATCGCGGCGAGCGCCGCACGCGACGGTTCGGTGTCGGCGGAATCGGCGCAGCGCAGTTCGGACAGCCGCATGCCGTTCTCGGTGAGCGTTCCGGTCTTGTCGGCGCACACCACGTCGACGCGGGCGAGACCTTCGATCGCGGGCAGCTCCTGCACGAGACACTGCCGCTGACCGAGCCGGACCACGCCGACGGCGAACGCGATCGACGTCATCAGCACCAGGCCCTCCGGCACCATCGGCACGAGCGCCGCGACCATCCCGTTGAGCGCCGGTCGAATCGACTGTCCGCTCGAGAACAGCTGGTTGTAGATGATGAGCAGACCCGCCGGAATCATCAGGTACGTGATGAATTTCAGGATCTTGTCGATGCCGCTGCGCAACTCGGAGTGCACCAGCGTGAACTTGCTGGCCTCGTCCGCGAGTTTGGCGGCGTAGGCGTCGCTTCCGACCTTCGTGGCGCGGTAGCAGCCGCTGCCGGACGCGACGAAACTTCCCGACAGCACCTGCTGACCGACGTCCTTGTGCACCGGGTCGGCCTCACCGGTGAGGAGGGACTCGTCGACGTCGAGGGACGCCGCCTCCACCACCACACCGTCGACCACGATCTGGTCGCCCGCACCGAGTTCGATGATGTCGTCGAGCACGACTTCCCGCGGAGCCATCGCGACGGCCACCCCGTCGCGCCGCACCACGGGTTTGGTCTGGCTGACGATCGCGAGCTTGTCGAGGGTTCGCTTGGCCCGCACCTCCTGGATGATCCCGATCCCGCTGTTGGCGATGATGAGGAGGCCGAACATGCCGTCGATGATCGAACCGGTGGCCAGCACGATGAGCAGGAGCACACCGAGGATCGCGTTGATCCGGGTGAACACGTTGGCGCGCACGATGTCGCGCACCGATCGGCTGGCCCGGTCGGGGACGTCGTTGGTCTTACCGGCCGCCACCCGCTCCGCCACCTGGGCGGCCGTCAAACCCTCCACCGCGACGACTGCAACGGTGTCGGTGCCGGTTTCGTCGTATGTCATGGTGAAAGGCTACGCAACGAGGCTCGGCTCCGAGGGCACGCGCGCTGGGCTCAGCCCAGTGCGGTCCACCACGGTGTCTGGGCTGCCGGCTTCAGCGCGTCGGTGCGCTGCCCGGGCATCGGCACGGCCACCGGGGTGCCCGTCTCCTCCGCGGCCGCGAGCAGCCGGACGATCGGCTCCGACCACGTGTGGAACGCGAGATTGAACGTGGCCCAGTGCACCGGCACCAGCAACCCGCGGGTGGCGTCGCCGCCGTTCAGGTCGGTGTGGGTCTGCACCGCCTCTTCGGGGTTCATGTGGATGTCGGCCCACCGCGGGTCGTAGGCGCCGACGGGCAGGAGGGTGAGATCGAACGGTCCGTACCGGCGGCCCAGGTCGGCGAACCGGGGTGTGTACCCGCTGTCGCCGCCGAAGAACACCTTCCGGTTCGGCCCGGCGAGCACCCACGACGCCCACTGCGTCGTGTTGCGCACCAGCCCGCGGCCGGAGAAGTGCCTGGCCTCGGTGCAGGTGAGCGTGAGGCCGCCCAGGGTGGTCGACTCGTCCCAGTCGAGTTCCACGATCCGCTCCTCCGGCACCCGCCACTGGCGCAGGTGCGCTCCGAGGCCGACGGGGACGACGAACGGCGCCTTCTGCGTGGCGGCGAGTTGTTGCACGGTGGCCATGTCGAGGTGGTCGTAGTGATCGTGCGAGATGACGATCGCGTCCAGAACGGGCAGGTCGGCCAACGGCACGGGCGTCGGGTGCATGCGGGACGGACCGAGGACCGCCGACGGCGACACCCGGCGGCTCCACACCGGGTCGGCCAGCACCCGGTACCCGTCGACCTCGACGAGCACACTCGAATGGCCGTACCAGGTGACGGCCACGTCGGCGGCCTCCACGGGCGCGAGGGGCGTCGCGAGTGGGATGGGCCTGCGCGGGCGTCCCGCCGAGCCGCGGGTGATCAGCGCCTTGAGGATCCCGGTCTCCGAACCGGTCAGCATCGTGCTGCCCGGATCGGTGTTGTGGAACTGACGGTTGCGGTACCGCGGCGAGTTCGCGGCGTATGGCCGGACCTTGGCACGCGACGCTCCGATCTGCGCCGGGAGCCCCCACGCGGCGCGCGTCAGCCACCCGAGGGCGGCGGTGGCCAGAACAGTCGTCACGGCGTTCTTCGCTTTCACCCCGACAACTGTAACCACGCGTGCGGGAAACGTGCGGCCGACGGCTACTGACCGCGGAACACCGGCGGACGCTTCTCGGCGCGGGCGGTCCGCGCTTCCTGCGCGTCGTAGCTCTTCCACGCCGCGTGCAGCGCCGCGAGCTGCTCGGGCGGCGGCGGGCTCTGGGTGCCGTCGTCGTTGAGCACCATCTTGAGGTGCTGCAGCGACAGCGGCGCGAGGCGCGCGATCGAGTGCGCCCACTGCTGCGCGACGACGAGGTCGCCACGTTTGTTGGCGAGGCCGTGCGCGAGCGCCTCGTCGGCCCCGACCTCTTCTGCGCCGAGCAGGATCGTTCGTGCCGGTCCGCCGCCGATCAGGGCGGCCAGCCGGTGCACGGTCCACCGGTCCACGGAGATTCCGAGCTTGGCGGCCGGGATGGCGAAGCGGGCCTCGGGCGCGACCACCCGCAGGTCCGCGGCGAGCGCCAGCTGGCTGCCCGCGCCGATCGCGGGGCCGTTGATCGCGGCGATGACGGGGACGGGGACCGAGTCGATGGTGTGCAGCATCTCGAGCAGGGTGTCGGTGAACCCGTCGGCGTACACGTCGCCCGACAGGTCGGCGCCCGCGCAGAACGCACTGCCCTGCCCTGTGAGGACGATCACCCGTGCGCCGTCGGTGACGGACTTCTCCGTCTCCTCGCGCAGCAGTTCGCAGATCTCGGTGTTCAACGCATTGCGACGGTCGGGTCGTTGCAGTTCGAGGGTGAAGACGTCGCCGTCACGACTCGTCCCGATCATGTCCACTCGCTTTCTTCGTGATTGCTGTCCACTTCCGAATTCTCCCCTGCCCACCCGACTGGACAGCTGTCAGCCAACCACAACCGAACCCGCCGGAACACACGAGGCTCTCCGGCGGTTGTGCGGGTGGAGGTGAGGACCGACATGAACAGTGCTGTGGACAGTGATGTGGACGTGGCCGTGATCGGCGCGGGGCAGGCGGGGCTGTCTGCCGCCTATTATCTGCGCCGGCTCGGGGTGGAACCGGAATCCGGTTTCGTGGTGCTCGACCACGCGCCGGGCCCCGGCGGCGCATGGCAGTTCCGGTGGCCGTCACTGACGCTGAGCACCGTCAACGGTGTCCACGACCTGCCCGGGCTCGGGTTCGCCGAGACGATCGGCGTCGATCCGGGCGATCCCGAGGCCGCGCTGGTGCACGCGGCGACGGCGGTCCCCCAGTACTTCGCGACGTACGAGAAACAGTTCGAACTGCCGGTGCACCGTCCCGTGCACACGCGGGTGGTGTGCGCACGCGGTGAGCGTCTGCGGATCGAGACCGACCGCGGCGTCGTGACGGCACGTGGCCTGATCAACGCGACGGGCACCTGGGAGCGCCCGTTCATTCCGCGGTACCCCGGCGCCGAATCGTTCACCGGCCGCCAGGTGCACACCAGGGACTATTTCTCGGCGCAGGACTTCGCGGGACAGCACGTCCTCGTCGTCGGCGGCGGCATCTCGGCGGTCCAATTGCTGGACGAGATCTCCCGCGTCACCACCACCACGTGGGTGACGCGGCGGGAACCCGAATTCCGCGACGAACCGTTCACACCCGAGATCGGCCGCGCCGCAGTGGCTCTCGTCGAGGACCGTGTTCGGCGCGGGCTGCCGCCGGGCTCGGTGGTGTCGGTGACGGGACTGCCCGTGACACCCGCGATCCGCGCCGCCCGCGAACGCGGCGCACTGGCCCGGCAGCCGATGTTCAGCGAGATCACCGCGGACGGCGTCCGCTGGGCCGACGGCCGCGAACTGAAGGTCGATGTGATCCTGTGGTGCACGGGTTTTCGTAGCTCCCTCGATCACCTCGCCCCGCTGCGCCTGCGCGGGGCGGGCGGCGGGATCACGATGACGGGACGCCTCGCCACCCAGGTGGCCGCGGATCCGCGCATTCACCTGGTGGGCTACGGCCCGTCGTCGTCGACGATCGGGGCGAATCGGGCCGGGCAGGCCGCGGCCCGCGAACTCACCCGCCACCTGGGGCTCCCGACCGGATCGGCGCGCGCTACCGGATCAGCCCGGCGATGAACGCGGCCTGGTCGGGGCCGGCCTGGTACATGCTGCCGAAGTGACCACCCGAGTACACCCGGTAGTCGAGATTCGTTCCCGCACTACGCATCTCGGACACGAGTTTCTCCGTCAGCGGGATCGGCACCGACGCGTCGGTGATCCCCTGCACCAGCAGCAGCGGGCGGTCGTATCCCGCGACCGGGACCTCGAGGTACTCGCGTAACGCGTCCTGCACCGCAGGCACGTCGAGCGACCGTGACAGCATCTGCGCCACCGACACGTTGCGGGTCATGACCGCGAACTGCCGGAACGGCACTTCCGGGGCCGCGTCCACGAACTGCTTGCCGACCGGAGTGAGGTAGCTGTCGACGTCCAGTTGCGGGTACGCGTCCCGCACCCCGGCGATCAGGTAGGACATGTACACGGTGAGACCGGCGAGGCCTTGCGGCGGGAACAGCGGACCGCTCCAGTTCGACACCATCTCGATATTCGACGGCACCCCGTTCGCGACCGCCCCGCGGTAGTCGAGTTCCGGCGCGTACGTGGTGGCGACGTGCGCCGCGAACACCGCGGCCTGCCCGCCCTCGGACAGTCCGACCGTCATCCACGTGGCGGACAGGTCGGCGTCGACCGCCCTGGCAGCGCGCACGGAGTCGACGACACTGCGTCCGGCGACCTTCCCGTCCAGATACGGAGGCACCCCGGCGGTGCCCAGTCCCACGTAGTCGGTGGCGGCCACGGCGTAACCGAGTTGCAGCCAGCTGCTCACGTAGTCTGACGATTGCGGGTCGACCCCCGTGACAGAGGGCGCGTCGGCGTCGGAGTTCCCGACCGTTCCGTGCGCCCACGCGATGACGGGCCAGCCGCCGGGAGGTGGGGCGCCGGGCGGCACGAACAACATCCCGGTGCACGGGGTGATGCCGTGGCGGTCGGTCGTGAGGTAGGTCATCCGGTACGCGCTGCCGGTGCCGCGCAGCCAGAGTTCGGGGGGCAACTCGGACGAGTCGACGACGGCGCCCGGGCCGGAGCCGGACCGCAGGGGATCCGCACCGACAGGAGGTGCCCAGAGCACACTGACCAGTGCGAGTAATGCCAGGATGCGCCACCACCTCCGCACCTCTCAACGGTAGCTGGGCGGAGGTGGCGCAGTACTGTAAATCGTCCACCCGCAGGGAGGGGACGCACGAGACCGGGGAGAGCAGACACCGACATGAGCGCGAACAGCCAGATCCTCACCCCAGGCGACACTTGCTGGCAGGTTGCCCACGCCGACCGACTCGCGTGCATCGTCGACGCGGCCGACTACTTCCGGCACGCCAAGTCCGCGATGCTGCAGGCCCGCAGGCGCATCATCCTGATCGGCTGGGACTTCGACACGAGGATCAAGTTCGAACCGCAGGAGAAGACGCTCGACGGCCCCAACCGGCTCGGCAAGTTCCTGGCCTGGCTGACGCGGGAACGCCCGGATCTGGAGATCTACCTCCTCAAATGGAACATCGGCGCGTTCGCCGCCATCGGGCGCGGCATGACGCCGATCTTCGTCGTCAACTGGGTGACCGATCGCCGCCTGCACTTCGAACTCGACGGCGCCCACCCGGTCGGTTCGGCGCACCACCAGAAGATCGTCGTCATCGACGACGCGCTCGCCTTCTGCGGCGGCATCGACATGACCGTCGACCGGTGGGACACACCGGAGCACCGGGACGACAACCATTACCGCACCCAGCCGAACGGCAACCGGTACGGGCCGTGGCACGACGCGACCACCGCGGTCGACGGGGAGGCGGCGAAGGCCATCGGCGAACTCGCCCGCGCCCGGTGGAAGGCGGCCACAGGGCAGGAACTCGGGCCGGTCGACGACCTCGCAGGCACGACACCGTGGCCGGAGGGACTGGAGCCGACGATGCGCTCCGTCGACGTGGGCGTCGCCCGCACGCTGCCGGAACTGGCCGATCGCGACGAGGTCCGGGAGATCGAGGCCCTGTATCTGGCGGCGATCGCCGGCGCCGAGCGGTCGCTGTACATCGAGAGTCAGTACCTGGCGTCGCGCACCCTCGCCGAGGCGATCGCCGCGCGACTGCGCGAGCCGGACGGTCCGGAGATCGTCCTGGTGCTGCCGCGCAACGCCGACGGCTGGCTCGAGCAGAAGGCGATGGACGGCGCGCGCCGCCGGTTGCTGCATCTGCTGTGGAAGGCCGACACCGGGAACCGGCTCGGCGTGTACTACCCCGTCACGGCGGGTGGTGACCCGATCTACGTCCACGCCAAGGTGCTGGTGATGGACGACCGGTTGCTGCGCGTGGGCTCGTCGAATCTCAACAACCGCTCGATGGGGTTCGACACGGAATGCGACCTGGCGGTCGAGGTCACCGCGGACACGGAGAACGGCGACGAGCTGCGACGGACCATCCTCGGCATCCGCCGCCAGCTCGTGTGCGAGCACCTCGGCGTACCGGCCGAACAGTTCGACGGCACCCTCGCGGAGTCCTCCTCGCTACTGCGCACCGTCGAGGCCCTGCGGGGCGGCGGCCGGACGCTCGAGAAGTTCGAGCCGGACACCGTCGAGGACGAGGACAGTCCGCTGGCGGAGAACGAACTGATGGATCCCGAACGCACGCCGCCGAGCCTGTGGGAGCGGACCAACCGGGGCAGGTTGCGGCGCAGGGTGATCCGGCGTCAGAAGGCGGCCGGTTCGGTGCCGTAGATCCGCCGGTAGTCCTTGCGGAACGCCCGCCGACCCAGGACTGTCCACGCCATCCTGGCGGCGAAGGGCATCTCCGACAAGAACATCCGTCGCTCGTCGGGTGTCGCGCCGTGCAGGATGAAGCCGAGGAACACCAGCAGCCGGTCCTTCGGAATGGAGGCCCGGCCGCGATCGCCCATCTCCTGCCATTCGGCGAGCGTCATGAACTGTTCCGCCATCGGGAGGATGCGCTGTTCCTCCTCGCCGAGGTGCTCGTCGAGCGCCGCGGACAGCGCGGTCAGCGTCTTCGCCAGCGGTTCACCGTCCACGGCCGACGCCGTGAACTCGGCGCCCTGAGACTGCGCCCGGGACAGCAGTTCCGCGATGCGCTCGTGCTGCTCCTCCATCCGCAGCACCAGAGCGGCGTCGGTGGGGGCGCGGTCGAGCAGCTTCGGCCACAGCAGGTCGTCCTCGCTGGTGTGGTGGTGGTGCAGGGCGGTGGCGAGTTCGCCGAAGTACGTCACCACCACTGCGGCGCGGGCGGTGTCACCGGGAGGAACACCGCGGACGAGTGCGGGCAGTGCGGCGAACTGCCGACGGAAGCAGTTGTGGACCACCACCATCTCGCGGGTGTCGGGGCGGGTCGGGTGGGCAGTGGGCGTTGTCATGCAAACAGGGTCGCTTCGGCGTCTTGGAGCGCACTTGGAACCCACTAGTGCTTACGCTTGCGGGACGATGCTGCGGATTCGAGTACTCGGAACGCTCGAGGCGGAGGACGACGCGGGGGCGGTGGACCTCGGGGGCCCCCGCCAGCGGGCCGTGCTCGCACTTCTGCTCGTCGCGCGCGGCGAGGTGGTGTCCGTCGATCGGCTCGTCGACGACCTCTGGCACGGCGCTCCCCCACCGCGGGCCGTCGGCGCACTTCAGGCGTACATTTCGAACCTGCGCCGCGCCCTCGAACCGCACCGTGCTCCGCGGGCGGACTCCACGGTCCTGGTGAGCCGGGCCCCCGGGTATGCGCTCACACTGCCGACGTCCGGTGTCGATGCCTGGGAGTTCGAGAGCCTGATCCGGTCGGCCGGCGCCGAGACGGCGCGCGCCGATCTGCAGCGGGCGCTGACCCTGTGGCGCGGACCGGCGTACGCCGAGGTGGCCGGTGAACCGTGGGCGCTCGCCGAGATCGCCCGGCTCGAGGAAGTGCGGGTGGTGGCCCGCGAACGTCTGGTCGCGGCCGCCCTCGCGTCCGGCGACGCGGCCGGCGCCGTGCTCGACGCGCAGGCCCTCACCCGGGAGCACCCCCTCCGGGAAGAGGGGTGGCGGTTGCTGGCGCTGGCCTTGCACCGCGGCGGGCGGCAGGCGGACGCCCTAGCCGCGCTGCGCGAGGCCCGCGACCGATTGGCGAGCGAACTCGGGCTCGATCCCGGTCCGGGTCTGACGGAACTCGAACGCCGGATCCTCACCGGCACCGTCCCACCGGCCCCCGTTTCGGCGCCGGTGGCCGAGCCGGCCGACACCACCCCGGCCCCGCGGTTCCTCGGCCGCACCGAGGAATTGGCGACCCTGACCGCGCTGATGACCGCACCGGGCACCCCCGTCGTCCTCCTGGGAGGCGATGCCGGATCCGGAAAGTCGTCACTTCTGCGCCGGTTCCGCCGGACACTGGACGCCGCCGGCTGGCAGGTGGCGGTGGGCCGCTGCCCCGAAGTGGACGGCGCCCCACCCGCCTGGGCGTGGGTGGAGATCCTGCGGGCCCTGCGCGAGACGGTCGACCCCGGTGCCGAGACGGCCGCGCTCGCACCGCTGCTCTCCGACGACCGTTCGCACGCGGCACGCGCGGACGCACCGAGCGGGCGGTTCCTGCTGCACCGTGCCGTCGCCGACTACCTCGGGACCGTCCGCGAGCACCGCCCCCTCGCCGTCGTCCTCGACGACGTCCACCGCGCCGACGAGGAAACCCTGTCGATCCTCGTGCGGCTGGCACAGCAGCGGTCGCCGATCCTGCTGCTCCTCGCGTTCCGGCCGGACGAGGTGGACGCCAGGCTGGAAAACTGTTTCGCTGATCTCGCGTCGCTGCAACCGACGCGGATCCGCCTGAACGGCCTCGGACCCGACGACTCGGCGGAGTTGATCCGGCAGGTGTCGGGCCGCGACCCCGACCCCGACACCCTCCGTGCCCTCGCCGACCGGACCGGCGGCAATCCGTTCTATCTGCAGGAGAGCGCCCGGCTCCTGGAGAGCGAGGGCGAACTGGTGGCCACATCGGAGGTGCCCGAGGGAGTCCGGGACGTCCTGCGCCGGCGGATCGCCCGTCTCCCCGAACTCGCCGTCTCGGTCCTGCGGCTCGCCGCGGTCGTGGGCCGCGAATCCGACATCGACATCCTCACCCGCGCAGCCGAAGTCGACGAGGACACCGTCTTCGACGCTCTGGAATCCGGGGTGATCGCCGGATTGCTCGGTGAACCGCGGGCCGGGACGGTCCGATTCACGCACGCCCTCGTCCGCGACACTCTCTACTCCGATCTCACCCGGCTCCGCAGGAGCCGCTGGCACGCGCGGGTCGGGGCAGCACTCGAGGAGTTGCGGCCGCACGACGTCGCGGCACTGGCCCACCATTTCACCGAGGCGCTGTCCGCGGCCACCGCACGACAGGCCCTCGACCACAACGTTGCGGCCGCGGCGCAGGCGGCCGACCGCTACGCCCACGATGCGGAGATCGGCTTCCTCGACCACGCCCTGCGCGCGGCGGACCGGCTGCCGCCGGAGTCGGCCGCATCGGTAGACGAGCGGGTCGAACTCCTCACCGAGCTGAGCCGCGCGCAACTGGCCGCCGGCAGCGCACTGGACGGGTCCCGCTCCCGGAACCGGGCACTCGCGCTCGCCCGGGAGGCTGGGCGCACCGATCTCGCGATCCGGGCGCTCGCGTTCGTCGACACCCCGACGCCGTGGATCAACCGGCGATACGGCGAAGTGGATGCGGCCGTCGTCGAGCAGATCGAGACGCTGCTGCGAGGCGACGACCTGAAGCCGGCGATGCGGTGCCGGCTGCTGGTGACACTCGTGCACGAGATCGGGGCGGAGGACCACGAGCGCACCGATTCCGCGGTCCGGGAGGCGGAAGCGCTCGCCCGCGACCTGGACGATCCGGTGCTGCTCGGGCTGGCGCTCTGCGCACTCCACGCCGGAACGGGATCGACGACCAGCACGGTCGGCGACCACGTGATCGGCGACGAACTGCTCCGGATCGGTGACGAGACGCAACTGCCTGTGTTCACCATGCTGGGCCACCATCTGCTGGCCGAGATCGCGTCGGGGATCGGCGACATCGGCGCGATCGAGCACCACATGAGCATCCAGTCCGAGCTGGCCGACCGGTACCAATTCCAGCAGGCACAGGCCACCCGGCAGATGAGCCGTGCGATGGTCGCGCACCTCACCGGGGATCTGGGCGCGGCGGAGCAGCACTACGTGCGCGGGCACGAACTGATGACCCGTGCGGGTCTCGACGCGGACGGCGTCTTCGCGCTGTCGGTGTTCACGCTGCGGCTCACCGAGGGACGAGTCGGCGAGCTCGAGCCGATGATCGCGACCATCGACAGTGCCGCGGCCGACGTGATCGTCGACCTGCACGCCCTCGCCCTGCTCGCCAACGGCAAACCGGATCAGGCCCGGGAGGCGCGCCGCCACCACCGTCCGGTCCGCCGCGACTTCTTCCATTCGCTGATGATGTCGCTGCGAGGCATCGTGGTCGCGGGCCTGCGTGAGCGGGACGAGGCGGCGGCGGTGTACGCGGAGTTGCGCCCCTACAGCGGACAGATCGGCGGCGGCGACACGGGAGCGTTCGCGGTGGGCCCCGTCGACACCGTGCTCGGTGACCTCGCGCTGCTCCTCGGCCGTCCCGACGACGCGCGCACGCACTACTCCGCCGCACTCGCGCTGGCGCAGCGCTGCGGCTGCCCGGCCTGGGTGACGGCCGCCCGCACCCGGGTGACCACCTACCCAAGCGAGTTCCAAGTGGGCCACTAGCCGCCGCGCGCACAGTCGGAGGCGACAGAACACACCTGCTCTCCGGAGGCCCTCTCATGAGTTCCCTGCTCGCGCGCCTCGGCGCGGCTGCCGCCACTCATCCGTGGCGGGTGATCGCCACCTGGGCGACACTGCTCGTTCTGGTGTTCGCCGCCGCGTCGGCATTCGGTGGCACCAACCACGACGACTACAACGTGCCCGGTCTCCCGTCGCAGCAGGGGACGAACCTGCTGAGTGACCGGTTCCCGGAGATGTCGGGGGCCGACGCCCGGGTGGTCGTGCACTCCGAGGACGGACCGCTCGATCCCGCGGTCCTCGCCGGTCTCGGCAGCAGACTGGGAGAGGTGAACGGGGTGAGTTCCGTGTCGCCGCCCCGCCTGTCCCAGGATTCCGACACCGCCGTGATCAGCCTCAACTACCGCATTCCGGTGACCGACTTCCACGGCAGCGAGGGCGTCGACGCTCTCGACGCCGCGGTCGCCGACACGCGGGCGGGTGGGCTGCGGGTGGAACTCGGCGGGCAGGTCCCGGAGAACATCTCCACGCCGTCGGGTACCGCCGAGGCGGTGGGAATGATCCTGGCGCTGGTCATCCTCGTGTTCGCGTTCGGTTCGGTGGTGGCCGCGGGACTGCCCCTGGCGGTGGCGCTCGTCGGCGTCGGCATCGGGTCCGGGCTCATCACGATCATGGCCGGGTTCACCAGCATCAGCACCATCGCCCCGACCATCGCGACGATGGTCGGGATCGGCGTCGGAATCGACTACGCGCTGCTGCTCGTCACCCGCTACACCGAAGGACTGCGGTCCGGGATGCCGGTCCGGGACGCCGTGGCAGCCGCCAACTCCACCGCCGGGGCGTCCGTCGTATTCGCCGGCACCACGGTCCTCGTCTCTCTGTTCGGATTGCGACTGTCCGGGCTGCCGATGTACGCGTCGTTCGGGTACGCCACGTTCGCGATGGTCGGCATCGTGATGCTCACGTCGGTGACGCTGGTACCCGCGCTGTGCGGGCTCGCGGGCCGACGGGTGCTCGGCACGCGGTCACGTGCCCGGGCCGACCGTCGCGCCACGTCGCCCCTGACCGAGCGGTGGGCGATCCGGGTGAGTCGCAGGCCGTGGCTGTGGGCTCTGACGGCGCTCGGGGTGCTGCTGCTCCTGGCCGCACCGGTTCTGGGCATGCGGACGTGGCCGCAGGACGCCGGTAGCGCGCCGGCCACCAACACGATCCGGCAGGCCTACGACCTGATCGACGCCGAGTTCGGGCCCGGCGCCAACGGCCCCCTGATGGTGGCGGTCGATCTGAACATGGTTCCGGCAGCCGAACTTCCGGCCATCGCGCGTGATCTCGCAGCCGAACCGGGGGTGGCGTCGGTCTCGCCCGTCCTGATGAACTCCGACGCGGCGCGTCCTATCGATGACATCACCTCGACGGCCGCGCTGATCGAAGTGCAGCCGACCACCGGTCCGAGTGATCCCCGCAGCACCGAACTGCTCGAACGAATCCGGTCGGACGCCGCCGACGGCGTCCACGTCACCGGACTGACCGCGTCGTTCGCAGACATCTCCGCGCGCCTCGCCGAGCGGCTGTGGCTGGTGATCGCATTCGTCGTCGCGCTGTCGGTGGTGCTGCTCACCTTCGTGTTCCGCGCGCCGGTGGTCGCGGTGAAGGCGGCCGTCATGAACCTGCTGTCCGTCGCGGCCGCCTACGGCGTGATGGTGATGGTGTTCCAATGGGGTTGGGGCGCAGAGTTACTCGGACTTCCGCACGCACTTCCCGTGTCCAGCTGGGTGCCGATCCTGATGTTCACCATCCTGTTCGGACTGTCGATGGACTACGAGGTGTTCCTGCTCTCCCGGGTCCGCGAGCGCTGGCTCGACACGGGTGACTCGCACCGCAGCGTCGTCGAGGGTCTGGCATCGACCGGTCGGGTGATCACCAGTGCGGCGGCAATCATGGTCGCGGTGTTCGCCGGATTCGCGCTCGACGGGGACGTGACCGTGAAGATGATGGGCGTCGGACTCGCGACCGCCGTCTTCATCGACGCGACGATCGTGCGGATGGTGCTGGTCCCCTCGACGATGTATCTGCTGGGCGACGCCAACTGGTGGCGGCCGGGACACCGCGGTGCGTCACCCGACGCGGACGCTACGCCCGCAGGCGCTCGACTTCCGCTTCGAGCGCAATGACCCGCCGGTACAAGGCCTGAATGCTCGCCATGCACACCCCGTTCGCGTCCACCATCGCCACGCGGCGGTCGGTGGAACCGAGACCGAACGCGGTCGCGAAATCCTGCGACATCGGGCCCAGGTGCCGCACCGAGTCGTGATCGAAACCGTAGGTCCAGACGCTGAGCGGCATGTCGGCGAGACGCTCGAGCACCTCGCCGGCACTCGTCGGGGGCGCCTGCGACGCGACGCCTCGCCTGCGCGTCAGAGACGAATGAAGCCACGCCAACGGGTGACGGGCACGGGCCGCTGTTCGCGCCCGTGCCCGCCCCCGCCGAGTATCGACCCACACGGAGTCAGTCCGAGAGTTCGTCGACATCGTGCTTGATCGTCGCGTCACTGAGAAGGAGGCCGACCCCGAGGGCCATGACACCGAGGCCGAGTCCGAGTGCGGCTCCGCCGAGTCCGAGCATGATTCCGAGCATGGTTTCTCCTGATTGTCGCTGGTGTGGGCGAGAGTTCGTGCCCCGCCCTCTGATCACCTACGACTCTCGCGGCTACGACGCCCCGAGATAAGACACCCCAGGGGTGGTCCGACCGCACCCCCGGCGCGGGCACCGGACGGCACAATGGCTGACATGACCGAATTACCGGAGTGGGCCCGAACCCTCGACCTCGCGCCGCACGCGGAAGGCGGCTGGTACCGCGAAACGTGGCGCAGCGACGTGACGATCCCCGCGGCGAGCCTGCCCGGCGACTACCCGGGACCGCGCGCGGCAGGCACCGCCATCCTGTTCCTGCTGATGCCCGGGCAGCAGTCCGAATGGCACAGCGTGCGCAGCGCCGAGATGTGGCTGTACCACCGGGGCAGCCCCCTGCGGCTCGAACTCGGCGGTGACGGCGACCGGCCCGGCGATCCCGAACCGCTTCTCCTCGGCGCCGACGTCGCGGCGGGCCAGCAGCCGCAACTGCTTGTCCCGCCGCGACACTGGCAGCGCGCGAAGCCCGAGGGCGACGAACCGACACTCGTCAGTTGCGTCGTGACCCCGGGCTTCGATTTCGCGGACTTCACACTTTAGGCGCTTCGCGCCCGTGCGCCTTTCTGGTAGCTGCAGCAACCAGAAAGGCGCACGGGCGGCGGAGCCGCCTACGCCGCCGGATCGGGGCCGATTCGCCCGTCCGCGCGGGTGAGGGAGCCGACCGTGTTGATCTCGTCGGGGGTCAGTTCGAAGTCGAAGACGTCGAAGTTGGCGGCGATACGTTCCGGCGTCACCGACTTGGGGATGACCACGTTGCCGATCTGCAGGTGCCAGCGGATGATCACCTGGGCGGTCGTCTTCCCGTGCGCTGCAGCGATCTTCGCAATCGACTCGTCCTCGAGGACGGTGCCCTGCCCCAGCGGGCTCCATGCCTCGGTCGCGATGCCCTTGCCGGTGTGGAAGGCACGCAGGTCTGCCTGGTTGAACCGCGGGTGCAGCTCCACCTGGTTGATCGCGGGCACCTCACCCGTCTCGGCGATCAGCCGGTCGAGGGTCTCCGGGGTGAAGTTGGAGACGCCGATCGAGCGGGCCCGACCGTCGGCCTTGATCTTCTGGAAAGCCTTGAACGTGTCCACGTACCGGTCCGCGGACGGCACCGGCCAGTGGATGAGGTACAGGTCGACGTAGTCGAGGCCGAGCCGATTCAGGCTGTCGTCGAACGCCCGCAGGGTGGAGTCGTAGCCCTGATCGTCGTTCCACAGTTTGGTGGTGACGAACAGTTCGTCACGGGCGATGCCGGAGTCGGCGAGCGCGCGGCCCACCCCGGTCTCGTTCTCGTAGATCTTGGCGGTGTCGATGCTGCGGTACCCGGCCTTCAGTGCCTCGGTGACCGCTGCGTGGCTCTCGTCGTCCGGCACCTGCCACACGCCGAAGCCGAGGGCAGGAATGCTGTTCCCGTCGTTGAGCGTGACCGTAGGTACAGGACTCTGTGCATTGTTGAAACCCATGGGACTGTGCAACCGGGCGATCCGGGGAGATGTTCCCCGCCGTCTCAGAATGTGGACTTGCGCGTGTTGTTCCGCAGCAACCGGGTAATCCGACGGCATCGGCGTTCAGGTGGTGACGCGCCCGGTGGAAGGGGCGGACATGGGCCTCGGATACACATTGGCCTATCGGTTCAAGATCACGCCCTGGGTGAAAGCAGGACGCATCTTCGGAAACCAGATCGAGACGTTGCTCGATCCCTTCGACATCCCACCGGGGAAGGTCCTCGACGTCGGATGCGGCACCGGCGACCACGCCATCGAGATGGCGCGGCGCGGCTGGGAGGTGACCGGCATCGACACCGTGCAGCTGGCGCTCGACAAGGCGCGGTCCAAGGCGCGGAAGGCCGGCGTCGACGCGCGATTCATGCACGCGGACGCCACCGACCTCGAGCATGCCGTCGGCCGCGGGTACCACCTGATCCTCGACGTCGGGTGCTACCACGGGCTGAACGACCACGACCGGGCCGCGTACGCCGACAACGTCACGACCGTGAGCGAACCGCACGCCACCCTGCTGATGTTCGCGTTCGGGCCCGGTCATCGCGGACCCATTCCGCGGGGCGTCTCCCGCTCCGACGTGGAGCGGACGTTCGAGAAGTGGAAACTCGTCTCGGACGTCGACGCCGACACCACCGGCATGCCGGGGCCGCTGAAGAAGGCCGACCCGCGCTGGTTCCGCCTGATCAAGCGGTAAACCGCCCGGGAGCACTCGTAACCGCCCGCGGTTAACAAGCACTCACAGGTGGGGGGATAATCGCCGGGTGACTGCAACACTGCGCATCAGCGGACTGTCGGCTTCGCGCGGTGAGCGCACCCTGTTCTCCGGCCTCGACCTGACGGTCGCGCCGGGCGACGTGACCGGCCTCGTGGGCGCGAACGGAGCCGGCAAGTCGACGCTGCTGACCACCCTCGCCGGGATCGGGTCGGCGGACGTCGAGGGCAGTGTCGTGCTGAGCCCGCCCGATGCCGCCGTCGGCTACCTCGCCCAGGAACCCGACCGGATCGCCGGCGAGACCGTCCTCGACTTCCTCGGCCGCAGAACCGGGGTCACCGAGGCCGAGCTCACCATGAACGCCGCCGCCGAAACTCTCGGCGAGTCCGACGACGACCTCTACTCCCCCGCGCTGGAACGCTGGCTGGCGCTGGGCGGCGCCGACCTTGCCGAACGCGCGGAGAAGGTGGTGAGCGAACTCGGGCTCGGCGTGTCGCTGGACGCGCACATGACGTCGCTGTCCGGTGGACAGGCCGCACGGGCCGGTCTGGCGTCGCTGCTGTTGTCCCGCTACGACGTGCTGTTGCTCGACGAGCCGACCAACGACCTCGACCTGGTGGGGCTCGAGCAGCTCGAGCGGTTCGTCGCCGAGAGTCGCGCGGCCATGGTGGTGGTGAGTCACGATCGAGAGTTCCTGGCGCGGACCGTGACCGGCATCGTCGAACTCGACCTCGCGCAGCAGCAGATCGCGGTCTACGACGGCAGTTACGACTCGTACCTCGCCGAACGGGAGATCGCACGCCGGCACGCGCGGGAGGCGTACGAGGAGTACGCCGGGACCCGCTCGGACCTCGAGGACCGCGCGCAGATGCAACGGAACTGGATGGAACACGGCGTCCGCAATGCCCGCCGCAAGGCGAAGGACAACGACAAGATCGGCAAGGGTCTGCGCACCGAGTCGACGGAGAAGCAGGCCGCGAAGGCCCGCCAGACGCAGCGCCGGATCGAGCGGCTCGAGGTGGTCGAGGAGCCGCGCAAGGAGTGGGAACTGCGGATGGAGATCGCCGCCGCCCCGCGCAGCGGATCGGTCGTGGCAACGGCGAACGGTGCCACCGTCGCGTGGGGCGGGGACCGCGACTTCACGTTCGGCCCGGTCAGCACGCAGGTCGACTGGGGCGACCGGATCATCGTCACCGGCGCCAACGGTTCGGGCAAGACCACCCTGCTGAAGGTTCTGCTCGGCAAGCTCGCCCTCGACGCGGGCACCGCGACGCTCGGTTCCGGCGTGGCCGTCGGGGAGATCGATCAGGCCCGCGGGCTGTTCGAGGGCACGGAGAAGGTGGCCGACGCCTTCGCGGCGCAGGTCCCGCACTGGCCGGACGCCGAGGTGCGGACCCTGCTCGCGAAGTTCGGGCTCAAGGGACACCACGTGCTGCGTCCGGCGGGGTCACTGTCGCCCGGCGAACGCACCCGCGCGGCTCTTGCCCTGCTGCAGGCGAGGGGCGTCAATCTGCTGGTGCTCGACGAGCCCACCAACCACCTGGACCTCCCCGCGATCGAACAGCTCGAACAGGCGATGGAGAACTTCGACGGCACGCTGCTGCTCGTCACCCACGACCGGCGGATGCTGGACTCGACGCGCAGCACCCGCCGGTGGCGGATGGACGGCGGCCGGCTGTCGGAGCAGTAGCCGGTTCGGGGGTGAAGGTCAGTCGCCCTCGGCCATGGGCGGCAGCGCCTTGACGAACGGCGGGTCGTAGTCGACCTTCCCGAGCTTCGCGGCGCCACCGGGCGACCCCAGGTCGTCGAAGAAGTCGGCGTTCGCCTTGGTGTACTCGACCCACTGGTCCGGGACGTCGTCCTCGTAGAAGATCGCTTCGACGGGGCAGACGGGCTCACAGGCACCGCAATCGACGCATTCGTCGGGGTGGATATAGAGCATCCGACCCCCTTCGTAAATGCAGTCGACAGGGCATTCTTCGATGCATGCCTTGTCCAGAACGTCGACACAGGGCTCTGCGATGGTGTACGTCACGTCAGTAATCCTGGCCTTTCCTGCCGTCCGGCGCGAATCGCCTCCACTCTGCCACTCAATTTGCCGTGGTCAACCTGTCGGCCGTCACCATGCTCTCCCACTCCGGGAGGCGCTCGCAACCGTTGTATGCGGTTGACAAGCTGTTGGGTTTTCACAACACTTTATTGCATGAGCCCAGTACGGCGCGGGAACTCGCTCCCCATCTACAACCGCATCGGCGTGCTTCGTGCCGAGCGTGGGATGAGCCGGGCTCAGCTCGCGGGACTCATCGACGTCAATCCCCAGACCGTCGGCGCGCTCGAACGGGGTGACCATTACCCCAGCCTCGACCTGGCGTTCCGTATCTCGTGGGTGTTCGAACTGCCGGTGGAGGCCATCTTCTCCCGCACCGAGTTCGGGCCCCTGTCCACCGAGTTGTACCGCACCCACCGACCGCCGTCCACGACAGGAAGCGGGGAGAGTTCCCATGCCTGAGACCAATCTGATCGAGCGGTACCAGGGGTTCCGGACGCGTAGATTCCTCCGGAACGAACGCCGCTACCAAACCTGGCTGCCGGCGTGGCGGTCACGTCGCCGTCGACGGATCCTGGTGGTCGCCCTCGCGATCACATTCGTGTTCATGATCGCCGTCGGAATCGTCTGCCACTTCGACATGGTCGTCGGACCGCTCCTCTGGCTGCCTGCGTGCCTGTTCTTCCTCCCGCTGTGGACGATCCTCCAGATCGTGTCGAGCAGGCACGGTGACGCGCCGCGAGCCGTGCTGGACGAGTGGGAGATCCAACAGCGCAACAGCGCCCGGTCGATCGGTCTGATGGTGACTCAGTCACTCACCTTCGTTCCCGCCGCGTATCTCATCTTCGTCGGCGCTGTCGGTGTCGGCTCCGAGAGCGTTCCCTACGCCGGAGGGCTGCTGGTCCTCACCACGCTGATCATCGGCGGCTGCACACCCGCCATGATCCTCGGCTGGACGCAACCCGACCCCGAGCCCGACGACTTCGCTGCGTAGGAACATCCCACTCCAGAACGGGAAGGGCCCATGTCTCACACCCTCACGATCGACGGCATCTCCAAACGATACGGCGACGTCGTCGCACTCGACGATCTGTCGTTCGAGGTCCGCCCCGGTGAGATCTTCGGTTTCGTCGGCAGCAACGGCGCCGGCAAGACCACCACCATGCGCATCGCGCTGGGAGTTCTGTCCGCCGATTCCGGCGAGGTCCGGCTCGGCGGCAAGCCGGTGGACCTGGACGTGCGGCGCACCATCGGATACATGCCGGAGGAACGCGGACTGTACCCGAAGATGAAGGTGGGCAAGCAACTCGAATACCTCGCCGAGTTGCACGGCATCTCCCGCTCCGCCGCCCGGGACGCCGTGGCCCGCTGGACCGAACGCCTCGGCATCGCGGACCGGGTCGGCGACACCGTCGACGCACTCTCGCTCGGCAATCAGCAACGCGTCCAGCTGGCCGCCGCGCTCGTCCACGATCCCGCGGTGCTCGTACTCGACGAACCGTTCTCCGGACTCGACCCGGTCGCCGTCGACGTCATGAGCGACGTGCTGGTGGAGAAGGCGAACACCGGAGTGCCGGTGATCTTCTCGAGCCATCAGCTCGATCTCGTGCAGCGGCTGTGCCACCGCGTGGGCATCATCAGCCACGGCAGGATGCGGGCGGCCGGCACCGTCGACGAGTTGCGCGGCGGCGGCAACGCCCGACTGGAAGTCCACGCACCAGAGGCTCCGGTCGGCTGGGCCCACCACCTCGAGGGCGTCACCACCATCAGTCACCTCGACGGCCGCACCCTGCTGTCGCTCGACGCCGGTGTGGACGATCAGCTGATCCTCCACACCGCACTGAAGACGGGTCCAGTGCACGAATTCTCTTTGCACCGGCCCACCCTCACCGATCTGTTCCGAGAGGTGGTCACGGCATGAGTGCCCCACTGAGTCCCGTCCGCGCGATCGGCCTCGTGGTCCGCCGCGAATTCCTCACCCAGGTGACGAAGAAGAGTTTCGTCATCAGCAATGTCGTCATCCTGCTCGCCATCGTCGGCGGCATCGTCGCGTATTCGCTGTTCTCGGGCGGCGACGACGACCGCGCGACCGTCGGACTCGTCGGCGACCAGGCCCTCGCGCCGGCCCTCGTCGCCACCGGAGATGCGGTCGGGACCCCGGTCGACGTCCGCCCCGTCCCGGACGAACAGGCCGCGCGGGACCAGGTCGGCGACGGAGACCTCGACGTCGCCCTCGTTCCCGGCGCCGACGGATCCGTCACGGCCGTCACCGAATCCGAACTCGGATCCGGGCTTCGCACCGTGATCGATGCCGCGGTGGTGCGGCAGGCCCAGGCCGGCGCCCTCGCCGCGCAGGGAGTGGACCCCGCACAACTCGCCGAGGCGACGGGCCGGGCCGTCGTCACCGTCGACGCGCTCGACCCGCCCGATCCCGAGAAGGGCCAGCGCGTGGCCCTCTCCATCGCCGTGGTCGTGCTTCTGTACATGCAGATCATGATGTTCGGCATGTACGTGGCCATGGGTGTCGTCGAGGAGAAGTCGAGCCGCGTCGTCGAACTGCTCCTGTCGACCCTTCGCCCGCTACAGCTCCTGTGGGGCAAGGTGATCGGCATCGGCGCGGTGGGTCTCGTCCAGTTGGCCGCCTACGGTGTGGTCGGTGTCGCCGCCGGACTCGCGACGGGCCTCCTCACCGTCACCGGAACGGCGCTCGGCGTGCTGGGCGGAACGCTCGGCTGGTTCGTGCTCGGATTCGCGTACTTCGCCGTCCTGTACGCCGCGGCGGGGTCCATGGTGTCGCGCCAGGAGGACGTCAACGCCACCGCGTCGCCGCTGATGGTCCTGATCGTCATCATGTTCTTCAGCGCCTTCTCGTCGGTGAGCAACCCGGACGGCACGCTGAGCAACGTCCTCAGCTGGATTCCGCCGTTCTCGGCGATCCTGATGCCGCTGCGCATCGCCGCCGGGGTGGCGTCCCCGGTCCAGGTGGTCGTGACCATCGCCCTGATGCTGGCCGTGACCGCCGCGCTCAGCATGCTGGCCGCAAAGATCTACCAGCGGTCGATCCTGCGTATCGGCAAGGTCGTGTCGTGGAAGGAGGCGCTCGGCAGGTAGCGAACCCCAGCGGACGGCCGAGGTCCCTGTGTAATCTTCGAATCGTCGATCGATGCTGCTCAGCTGCCGTCGTGGAACGGGGAACCCCATGGTCGTCCGTCACAGGAAGCCGGTCGTCGCCCTCGCCGTCGCCGTGGTCACGGCCATGATGTTGATGCTCACGGCGTGCACGTCAGACGAGTCGGCGCCGTCGGGCGGCCACGACCCCGGCACCCCCGCCGCCTACCGGGAGCCGGTCAAGCTGTCGAGCGAGAACGGGGTGCTCGAGGTGCGGTTGTCTGCCCACCAGGGCTCGGTCGACCTCGACACCGCGTCGCAACCGGTGTCCGATTTCCTGCTCTTCGGATACGAGTTGCTGCAGGGAACGAGTTCGGACGGCTCGACCACCGGTCACGACGTCTACCCGGCGCCGACGTTGCGGGTTGATCCGGGTGAGCGCCTGATCATCCACTACGACAACGATCTGCAGAACCTGACGATCGAGGACTTCTACGACCCCGCGTTCACTCCGGCCGGCGGTGAGGTGCCCATCTATCCGCCCGCCCTCGCGTCGGCACCGCTGAACCTGCACACGCACGGGTTGCACGTGAGCCCGGACGGCAACGCCGACAACGTCCTCCTCGACATCCCCGCCGGGATGGGCAACGTCTACGACTACGCGGTGCCGAAGGACATGCCGAACGGCATGTACTGGTATCACAGCCACCGTCACACGCTGACCGCGCAGCAGACGTACGCGGGGCTCGCGGGACTGCTCGAGATCGGGCGGCCCGACGGCAACCTACCCCTGGTGACGCAGAACGACATTCCCATCCGGGACATGGCGCTGCAGTACAACTTCGTCTTCGACCGTCGAGGCAACGGCCACCAGCTGAACGACCCCAACTGGCCACAGTTCGTGTCCACGCTGACGCCACCGGAGGGGACGCAGCTCGCCGACGGCACGTACTCGCCGAGCCTCGCCCCGGTGAACTTCGCCGAGACGTCGGAGGGCTCCCGGTACGTCACCAATTGGTACGCCGGACCGCTGTCCCCGGCCAACCACCGCGGGCAGAACCAATTCGTCCCGGGCAATCTCCAGAGCTTCGCCAGTGATTCGACGAACATTCCGGCGGATCCGTCGTTGCCCGACCGCGAACGCGACGTGCAGTACACCGTCAACGGGCAGTTCCAGCCGGACCTGAGCCTGAAGCCCGGTCAGACGGAGATCTGGGTGCTGGCGAACATCAGCGACTTCGCCTACATGCCGCTCCGACTCACCGAGACCGCAACGGGCCGGCATCCGGCGTTCTCGGTCGTCGGCCAGGACGGCAATCCCTACACGCAGGTGCAGTTACCCGTCGGCGGCGACGGCACCCGGCTCGTCGTCCCGCCGGGGTCGCGGTACGCGATCGCGGTGACCATGCCGGAGACCGGCGATCTGGTGCTCGACATGCCGCCACTGGAAGGTGCGAAACCGGTCACCAATCCTGGTGTGCTCTATACCAACAACGGCACCGACCGGTCGCCGGCCGAACTCGGCACGGTGACCGTCGACTCGTCGGTCATCAGCTACGCCGACGGGTTCTTCACGTTCCCCACCCAGACCCTCCTCCACGTCACGCCCGAGAGCGGTGAAGGGCAGACCACGCCGTTCGAGCCAGGCCAGAACCTCGACGCCTACACGTCGTTCGTGGACACGTCGGTGATGACACCCGACGTGTCGCGCACACTCACGGTCACCGGGGGTTTCGGCAACGAGAAGGCGAGCAACAGCGACCCGAAGGCCTTCACCTACGAATTCGACGACAACACGTTCCCGAACATCCCGTTGATCCAGCCCCGCCTCAATTCGGTCGAGGAATGGACGATCACGAACCTCAACAACGACGAGCATCCGATGCACATCCACGTCAACGACTTCCAGGTGATGGAAATAGTCGATCCGATCGCGGGTACCCGGACCGGGGTGCAACCGTGGGGCGAGGACAACGTCAACGTGCCCGCACCCGTGACGGATGCGAACGAGAACGCGCTGGAGCCGGCATCGGCGAAGTTGCGCACGAAGTTCACCGAGTACACCGGCACCTTCGTGATCCACTGCCACCGCCTCAACCACGAGGACAACGGGCTGATGGCCACCGTCAACGTGATTCCCGAGGTGTCGACGTACGCGGTGGCGGTGCCGGGAACCCCGGGCACCCCCGCCACCGTGCAGGTCCACGACGGCAACGGCGACAAGGTGATCGCCGCCGTGACGCCGTTCCCGGCCTTCGAGGGCGCACCGACGGTGGCGATGGCGGATGTGAACGGCGACATGATTCTCGACCTCGTCGCCGGGACCGGCGCGGGTGCGGCACCGGAGGTCGTCGCCTACGACGGCAACGACGTCGGCTCCGGCCCGTTCACCTCGGAGCTGACCCGGTTCGCGCCGTTCGACGCCGGCTTCCGCGGCGGCGTGACCGTGGCGGGCGCGGACATCGACGGAAACGCGCTGGCCGACAACATCATCGTCGGCACGGGCCCCGGCACCGAATCGCAGGTGAAGGTGTTCTCGTCGACCCTGCCCACCGAGAAGGGCTCGGCACCAGAACTGTTCTCGAGCTTCACGCCCTACCCCGGGTCGCAGTCCGGGGTCACGGTCGCGACCGGGATGGTCGACGCGGCCTCGGGCCGGGCGAGCATCGTCACCGCACCGGGTCCGGGGGAATCGGCCCGGGTGAAGACGTTCCGCTACGACCTGTTCGAGCCCACCGCCGCGGCCGAGTCGAACGGCACCGCGGACGAGCACGCCGATCACACCGGCGGGCCGCGGTTGACCTCCGAATTCCTGGCGTACGACGAGGGCTACCACGATGGTGTGTCCCTGTCGACGGGATGGGTGGCCGGCGCCGAAGGCGGCGCGAAGAGCATCGTCACCGGCATGCTCGGCGGCGACGGCACGGTGCGGGCGTGGTCGAGCGGGTCACGCCTCGACGGTGAACCGGGCATGTATCTCGAGGGCCCGAATCATCACTCCGACGGCAACGTCGCCTTCACCCAGATCGCGTCGTTCGCGCCGTTCGCGGGCGGCCCTCCCGGCATCGGCGTGCAGGTCGCCACGACCAGCACCACCACCGGTGCGGACATCCTGGTCAGCGGCGCGGGTTCCGGCGGCACCGAGGTCCGCAAGTTCGGGCTCGGCCGCCCGGACCCGCAGTCCACGACCGTCGCGCCGCTGCCACTGGGCACCCTCCCCCCACTCCCCGCAAGCACGGGGCCCGTGCCCCTCGGCGGCCGGTAGGTCGCGAAAAAACACCCATGCCGGTTGCTTCCGCCGAGCAGTGGAACGTCAGGGTGGTGCTTGCGCCGACTCCGCGTTGTCCAGATCGGTGAGGACGTCCCAGACCACGCTCGCGGGCCCGTCGACCGTCCGCCTCACTCGGATTTCCGAGGCTGACATGGGCACCCGCTTCTCTCGGCGTCAAGGCAGGGTCCAGAACTGAGTGGTCACCAGATAGAAGACGACGACCCAGAACACCATAGCCCCGGCGACGACGGCGATCCCGCGACGGTTCGTCGTCGACTCCGGAACGTCGTCCGGCGGCCGCAGCCAGCGCCCCAGCAACCGGTTCACGTAGTACGGCATCGTCACGAAGCTCATGATGAAGCTGGACAGCAGGTTTCCGACGAGCAGACCGAGCCACAGCGGCATCTTCAGCGGCGACAGCGCGAGGGTGAGGATCACGACCGTCGGATAGAGGCCCACCCACACCGCGATCGACGTCTTGGTCTCGGACGGCGGCGGCGCCTCGTTGCCGTTCTGGTCGAACGCGAACCAGCTTCCGAAGGAATTGTCGATGGTGCGCAATTCGAAGTCGTGGAACTTCTCCCCCTCGGCGAGAAGGTCCCGGCGCTTGTCCGACGTGAGCCATGCGTCGAGGTCCGCCGCGTTGTCGTACCGGTACAGCGCGGTCCACTCGTCCTGGACTCCCTCGATCGGGCGGAACAGTTCGCTGCCCCGGAAACCGTCGAACGTGCTCTCCTCCAGTCGCAGTCGGTCCTGCCAGGCGAGGAAGTCGTCGACGTGCTCCGGATCGACGCGATGCGTCACGACGACCGTCACGAGCGGATCCGACTCACGTGCGCCCCCGCTGACGACCTGCTGCGTGGCCGGACCGTCGAAGTACTCCCGACCGGCGTCCAGCCGGTCCTGCCGGGTGGCGCTGTTGAGCCACGCCTGGACATGGGCGACGGAGTCGAAACGGTAGACCACCACCCAATCGGGTTGCACGGCGGTGGGTGCGGCGATCTCGGCGCCGAGGAAACCCGGGTAGTGGGACGCGGCCGTATTCATGTCCCGCTGCCAGGCCTCGTAGGCCTCCTCGTGACCCGCGCGCACCTTCTGCCCGATGATGACCGTCGCGGCATTGCCGGTGGACTTCTCGATGGGTTGCTCGGTATCCATCGCCCTCTCCTCCCAGCTCAGGTCGTCGGAACCGTTCGGTTCTCGCCGATGCGGCTGTAGATGCGCTCGGGGGTGAGCGGCAACGCGCGGAAACGCACGCCCGTCGCGTTCTCCAGCGCGTTGGCCAGCGCAGGCGCCACCGGATTGATGCAACACTCCGCCATACCCTTCGCGCGCATCGGCCCGACGGAGTCCGACGAATCGACCAGCAGCACTTCGGTTCGGGGAATGTCGGCGAAGGTGGGGATGCGGTAGTTGCGTAGGTTGGGGTTGGTCATCACACCGTTGTCGTCGACGTGGAAGTTCTCGGTCAACACGAATCCGATGCCCTGGGCGACGCCGCCCTCGATCTGGCCGCGAACCTGCACCGGGTTGATGATCACCCCGGCGTCCGTGGCCTGGACGCTGTAGAGGATGCGGATCTCGCCCGTCACCCGGTGGACGGCGATGCGGAAACCGTGGGCGTTGGAGACGACGCTGCGCGGCGACCCGTACGCCTTGCGCGCCTCGGTGAATCGGATGCCACGGGGGCGGGCGGCGTCGAGGAGTTCGGTCAACGGCACGCGTGTGCCGTCGCAGAGCACCCCGTCGTCGTCCATCGAGCAGGACGCGACGTCGACCCCGGTGTGTGCGGCGGCGAACGCCAGGATGCGGGTGCGCAGCGCTTCCGAGGCCTGCGACACGGCGTTGCCCGCGACGAAGAGGCCGGCACTGGCGAACGCCCCCGTGTCGAAACCCGTGCGGTCGGTATCGGACTGCACGAGACGCACCCGCGACGGCGTGGTGCCGAGCTGGGTTGCCGCGATCTGCACGTGCGCCGTCGACGTCCCCTCTCCGAATTCGACGGTACCGACGGCGAGTTCGTACACGCCGTCGTCGCCGAGCGTCGCCCACGCCTCCGAGATGTGTTCGGTCGGCGGCGCGGTCTCGTGAAGCCCACACGCGGTGCCCACCCCGACGAGCCAATCCTCGCCCAGCACCTGCCCGTTCCCGGTCCGTCCCAATGCGGCGTCCACGAGGTCGATGCACTGCCCGAGCCCGTCCTCGGTGAACACGACATCGTCGGGCCCGTCCTCGATCGCCACGAGTGAGTCGCCGGGGCGGACGATGTTGCGGCGCCGCAACTCGACGGGATCGATGCCGAGCGCGACCGCCAGTTCGTGGATGGCGGACTCCACCGCGAACGCGGGCTGCGTCATGCCGTACCCGCGCAGCGCCCCGCTGGGCACGGTGTTCGTGTAGACGGAGTACGCGTCGAACTTCTTGTTGAGGCACCGGTACGTCGAGATCGCGGCCCCCGCGGCGAACAACGTCTCGCCCCCGTGGTTGCCGTACGCGCCCGTGTTCGACACGTTGCGCACCTGGAACGCCGTGAGCGTGCCGTCGGCCCGGGCACCGAGTTTGACCGTCAGCTTCATCGGGTGCCGCGGCGACGCCGTCGTGAACTCTTCTTCCCGGGTGAACTCGAGGCAGACCGGACGTCCCGTGTCGAGGGTGGCGAGCGCGACCAGATCCTCCGAGATCACCTCCTGCTTGCCACCGAACGCGCCCCCGACGCGCTCGCAGAACACCCGCAGCTGGTCGGGACGCAGGTCGAACAGGTGAGCCAGCTTGACCTTCGCGATCGACGGCGACTGCGAACTCGTGCGCACGTGCAGGCGGCCGTCCTCCATCCAGGCGATCGACCCGTGCGTCTCGAGATGCGCATGCTGCACACGCGGCGTGAAGTACGTGCCCTCGTGGATCACGTCTGCCTCGGCGAACCCGGCTTCGACGTCCCCCACTTCGCCGTGGAGTTCGAGCAGGATGTTGTGCACGGGGTCGCGGACGAACGGGTCGTCCGAACCGTGCAGTTGCGGTGCGCCCTCGGCCATCGCCTCCTCCGGGTCGAACACCGCGGGCAGTACGTCGTACTCGACGACCACCTGGCGACACCCCTCCTCGGCGGCGCCGATCGTGTCGGCGAGCACCGCGACCACCCGCTGCCCGGCGAAACGAACCGTGTCGTCGAGGATGTACGTGTCGTCGGGGTCGACGAGGTGATCGGTGTGGATCGCGGTCGTGAACAGCTTCCGCGGCACGTCCTCCCACGTGTACACGCGATGCACACCGGGTACGGCGAGGGCCGCGGTCTTGTCGATCGAGACGATGCGGGCATGGGCGTGCGGCGAATGCAGCACCTTCATGTGCAGCAGGCCCTCGATCTCCGTGTCCATCGTGAATCGGGCGCGGCCCGTGACGACGTCGGTGGCCGCGGGCGCCCCGACGCTGGTGCCGACGGCCCCGCCCGGTTCGGCGACCTCGATCGCGGCGACACCGTTCACCGCGTCCTCGATCGCCCGATAGCCGGTGCACCGGCACAGATTGCCCTTCAACGCGCGGGGCAGGTCCTGCTTCTGCGCGTCGGTGAACGTCGCCGACGTCATGATCATCCCCGCGGTGCAGAAGCCGCACTGGAACCCCGGGGCGTCCCGGAACTGCCGCTGCAACGGATGCAGATCGTCCGGGGAACCGAGGCCCTCGATGGTGGTCACCTCACGTCCCTCGGCCCGGAACGCGGGCGTGATGCAACTGTGCACGGGGTCGCCGTCGAGCCACACCGTGCACGCTCCGCAATCTCCTGCGTCGCATCCCTTCTTGACACCGTGATGGCCCAGCGACCGCACGAACGTGCGCAGGCACTGACCGGGATTCGGCTCCTCGTCGAACGTCCTGCCGTTCACGGTGTACGTCATCGCCGGTCTCCCGCCGCGAGTTCGGACCGGATCTCCTCGGCGTAATGCTTCGCCAGGTGTCGCCGGTGGTCGGGTGCGCCGTTGGGGTCGTCGAACCATTGGTCCGCGGGTATCGCCTCGATACTGTGCTGCACTGTCTCCGCGTCGGCTGCGGCGTCGAACGCCAGACGGATCGGTCGTGTGGTGCCGGCCGTGATCGTGAGCAACATGTCGCCCGTGTCGGGCGTCTGGGTGCCGATCATGAACAGCGTCGAACGCCCCAGATGCGTCAGAGTGAAGCGGCGGTGCGAGTGACGCTTGCGCAGGGCGCCGACCGGGATGTCGATGCGCCGCAGGACCTCACCCGGTGCGAGCACGTTCTCGTGGTTGCCCGTGACGAAGTCGGCGGCGTCGACGGTGCGCTCCGACCCGTCCGCACCCCACAGCGTGTACGTCGCCTCGAGCGCGACCGTCATCGTGATCATCGGGCCGGCCGGCAGCGACATGCAGATGTTGCCGCCCACCGTCGCCGAATTCCAGACCTTGAACGAGGCCAGGAAGGCCTCACAGCTCGTGCCGAACAGGGCACCGGCGCGCCAGTCGTCCGGCGGCGCAAACGCATACAATTCACGGATCGTGCACGTCGCGCCGATCTGGAGGCCCGCGTCGCCCGGCACCAGCGATTCCCAGCCGAGTGTCGTGAGGTCGACGAGACGGCGAAGGTGGGGTTGCTGCCCGGAGAACAACCATGTTCCACCGGCCAGCCAGGCGTCGCCGTCCCGCCACACCGAACCCGGCCGGTCCGGTGGTCGCCGAAGGACATCGGTGATGGTGTTGAGGTCCATATGACTGCTCCACTCGGGGAATCTGTCGTTCTCGTACCCGGCCTGCGTCAACTCACCTGACTCTAGACACCGCGGTAGCCCTCACGGCGCTGTTTGCCGGGTTCCACCCGGCGCTATTTGCCGGTTCCACCCGGGGCCAATTGCCGGGTTCCACCCGGGGCTGTTTGCCGTGTTCCACCCCGACCGCGACCGTCACCCGTCGTAGCAGACATCTGCCAGCTCCGGCCCGACCGTTACTCTCTGGTCCATGGCCGCCAAGATCTCCGCCCACGACGTGCTCGAGTTGGTACTGGACGCAGGCAGCTTCGTCTCGTGGGACACCACACCCGTCGACGCGCGGCCGAACGAGAAGTACCGCGCAGACCTGCAGAAGGCCGCCGAGAAGTCGGGCGTCGACGAATCGGTGATCACCGGTGTCGGCACCGTCCGCGGTCGACCGGTCGCGGTGATCGCCTGCGAGTTCGCGTTCCTGGCGGGTTCGATCGGCGTGGCCGCGGCCGAACGGATCGTCTCCGCCATCGAACGCGCCACCCGTGAGGGTCTGCCCCTGCTCGCCTCGCCCACGTCCGGCGGCACCCGCATGCAGGAGGGCACCGTCGCATTCGTGCAGATGGTGAAGATCGCGGCGGCCGTCGCCACCCACAAAGCCGCCCATCTCCCCTACCTGGTGTATCTGCGCAACCCGACCACCGGCGGTGTGTTCGCGTCCTGGGGGTCGCTCGGGCACATCACGGTGGCGGAACCCGGCGCGCTCGTCGGGTTCCTCGGACCCCGCGTCTACGAGGCGCTGTACGGCGAGAAGTTCCCCGACGGCGTGCAGACGTCCGAGAACCTGTACCGCAACGGCGTCATCGACGGCGTCGTTCCCGTCACCCGCCTGCGCAGACTCGTCCATCGTGCGTTGCGGGTGCTGATCGACCCGCCGACGGCCGCCCCCGTGAGCGAGCCGGTTCCGGTCGCCGACATCCCCGACGTGCCCGCGTGGCAGTCGGTGATGCTGTCGCGGCGCGCCGACCGGCCCGGTATCCGTCACCTGCTGCGGCACGCCGCCACCGAGCAGGTTCCGCTCAGCGGCACCGGTCAAGGCGAGACCGAGGGGACGGTGCTGCTGTCGCTGGCCCGTTTCCGGGGCGCACCGTGCGTGCTGCTGGGGCAGGACCGCGCCGGCCAATCCGCGCTGAACACGATGGGTCCCGCCGCTCTTCGTGAGGCGCGCCGAGGCATGCGGTTGGCCGAGGAGTTGCAGATCCCCCTGGTCCTGGTGATCGACACCCTCGGTGCCGCGCTGTCGAAGGAAGCGGAGGAACGCGGTCTGGCCCCCGAGATCGCCCGCTGCATCTCCGACCTGGTGACGCTGAAGACGCCGACGGTGTCCGTCCTGCTCGGCCAGGGCACGGGCGGTGGGGCGCTCGCCTTCCTCCCCGCCGACCGCGTGCTCGCCGCACAGAACGGGTGGCTGGCCCCGCTTCCTCCCGAAGGCGCCAGCGCGATCGTCCACCGCGACACCACCCACGCACCGGAGATGGCGGCCGCCCAGGGCATCCGTTCGCTCGACCTGTTGCGGGACGGCGTCATCGACGCCATCATCCCCGAGCACCCGGACGCCGCCGACGAGGCCGTCGACTTCTCCAAGCGGGTCGGCGAGGCCATTTCCCGGGAACTGCGCGCCTTGACCGGGGTTCCGGAGAGCGAGCGCTTCGCGGCGCGACTCGCCCGTTACCGAAACCTCGGCTTGGGCTAGGACAACTTGATCGTCGGGTTGTACATGTCCAGCCACAACGCCAGGTCGAGTGCGCGCTCGAGTCCGCGGCGCGACACCTGAGTGATCTGTGGGGTGACGACGGACACCGCCCGCGACAGCCAGTCACCTCGTCAGCCGACTCCCCGGACAGCGCCACCGTCGAGTGCTTCCGGATCGCCTTGAACAGCAGGTACAGCGACGCGTCCATGTCGCCGAGGCCCATCGGAATGTCGCGCGCCCGGATGACCTTCGCCCGCACGGCGGGATCGGCGAGGTCGTCGGAGGCTCGGCGGCGATACCCGTCATCGCCGAGGAGTCGAGACCACCGGACAGCAGGGTGCAGCGCGGCACGTCGGCGACCAGTTGCCTGCGCACGATGTCGTCGAGGAGTTCGCGGATGTGCGCGACGGACGTGCCCCGGTCGTCGGTGTGCGGTCGGGTCTGCAGCGTCCAGTACCGGTGCGTCCGCAGTCCGGTGCGCGAGACAGTGACCACTGTGCCCGGTCCACCTCGCGCATGCCGTCCCACACCGCGTGTCCCGGTGTCTCCACGAACGCGAACAATTCCCGGATCCCGCATCGTGACCGTCGGCTCGGCGATCGGATTGGCAAGGACCAGTTGCGAGGCGGCGAACCGGAGTCCGAACCGCAGCAATCACATCGACAGTTCTTTACTCTTGCTCACGGTGACCATTTTCGACGCACAGGCGGTGAGCCCGGAATCGCCGTCGGTCAGAACGGCGCGGGGTCGTCGGGTGCGCGTGTCTCGGGTGGGCGTGCACCGCGCGACCCGTGCCGCACCGCATCCAGGTGCGCCTGCCGTCGGCGGCGCTCGGCCCGGATTCGCGCAGCCGTGTTCTGCTCGCGGGTTCGGCGGCCGACTCCCCGGTCGGCGAGGTGGCCACCTCCTGCAACACCATCTGGCCTCCCACCCAGAAGGCCCGACGACCGCGGGCGATATCGGTGCCCGGTGGGCGCTGTCAACTCGATTCCGCCCTCGGCGTCCATCTGCCAATGCCCGGAATGTTTGAGCCTGTGGTGGTTTCGGCAGTACGCGTTCAGGTTCCCGGCCACTGTCGGACCTCCGGCGGCAGGATCGGAATGGTCGAACGGCCGATGATGGTCGAGGTCCGTGTTCCAGGCCGCGACATCGCAGTGCAACCACTCGCACCCGCCGGCCAGCACCCGCAGCCAGGTGTCGAGAACGGCATCGGGACGGTACGTGGTCGCCGCAGTGACGCTCGGCAGCCGCACCGGTTCGACGTCGGCGGAGCGTTGCGGGGCCAGAACCTGTTCGAGGAGTTGATGTTCGACCTCGCCGATGCAGTCGTCGGTGACGTTTGCCGTCGCGTCCTCGATCAGGCGAACCCGGTACAGGTCGAGGTCGCAGCGTGCCATGGCCTCGCGGGTCGCGGGCAATCGGGTGCGCAGCGACATACCCAGGCCGATCAGCCGACCCGCCGCCGCTCGCCCCATGGTGAGTGCGGCACCGATCTCGGCCTCGACCACCTCGTGCGCGGTTGATGTCCATGCCCCGTCGGACTCGATCTCGGCAGTGCGGCGCACGAACAGCTCCGCGATCACCGCCAGCTTCCGTTCGGCCACCACCGATTCACTGCGATGGAGGTCGGTCATCAACTCGACCAGACCCACGTCGGTTTCCGTGTCGGTGAGACAGCAGGCCGTCTCGCGAACCCTCTGATCGAATACCCCCGTATCGAACATGTGTTCTGCACTAGCGAAATGCCCTGTGTTCCACAAGACCCCGCGACACCACGCACGAACGAGCGGCCTAGCCGCTCCCTGCCACGATGGCGGGGACGGTGGCGGCGACGATGATGGCGGCGTTGACCGCCTCCACCGATTTGCGCACGGCCTTACCCGCCCAGTCGTCTTCGGCGATTTCCTTCGCCCGTTTCTTCACGGCGCGTCGATCGGCGTCCGGGAACAGTTTCGGGGCCGCGTCGACCGCGGACAGGAGCGAGACGAGTGCGGCGGTGCGCGGAGTGGGACCGACCCCGTCGAGGAGTGCGGCGCTCAGTTCGGACCGCAGCGCGCGTTCGTGGCTGCCGTCGACCTCCGGCCACCGCGTCGTGGGGAAGATACCGAGCACCTTGCCCCTCTCCTCGCGGACCCAGCCCGCGTCGACGATGCGCTTCGAGACGTCGTCGCGCAGGTTCTTGGCGAGTTTCTCGATGGCTGTCTCCGGCTTCATCGGCTTGGCCGTTCCGATGAGGTCGACGGCCCGCGCGAGGAGCGAATCCTGTGGTCTCGCTCCGTCCCGGACGACGAGACGCCCCTTCTTCACATCCTCGCCGGGCTCGGCCGGGGTGACGACGTCACCGAGCGCCAGTTCCAGAAGGACGGCGCCGGCGAGGACGCGCGACATCCGGGTCCCGTCGACGACCGGTTTCCCCGAGGCGTCGTCGAGCAGCAGCAACAACAGGTCTTCGGCGAGCAACGTCATGATTCCACGATAGGTCCGGTGCCGCGGCGAAGTCCGGTGTCCGTTCAGCCGCACCGAGGAATGTTTGCCGGTTACCGTGAACGGGGAATGTTTCGAGTATCACCGGACGGTTGTCGGGCACCGCAGTCAAGCACGAGGAGCGGCTATGAGCGCGATCGGACGCCGTCGGGGACACCCGACAATCGGACGCCGCCGGGGACATCCGGCGCTCGGACTCTGTCGGGCATTGCTGGCGGTCGCCGTGGTTGCGGCGTCCGCCGTGTTCGGTCCGGTGGCGGCAGCATCGGCACACCCGTGGCGGGCCCTTCCGGCCGACAATCCGGCCTCGGCGGACGGATCCGCTCTGGACCACATCGAGAAGATTGACGACCGTCGGCTGAACATGTACGTCTACTCGGCGGCGATGGACAAGGTGATCCCCCTCGAGGTGATCACCCCGGCAGATCCCAGCGTGCCGCGGCCGACGCTGTACCTGCTCAACGGTGCCGGTGGCGGCGAGGACTCGGCAACCTGGCAGGCCCGAACCGACGTGGTCTCCTTCTTCGCCGACAAGAACGTCAACGTCGTCACTCCCGTCGGCGGCGCATACAGCTACTACACCGACTGGCAGAAGCCCGATCCCGTCCTCGGCGTGAACAAGTGGACCACGTTCCTCACCGAGGAACTTCCCCCGATCGTCGACGCCACACTCGGAACGAACGGCGCGAACGCCATCGCGGGCCTGTCGATGTCGGGCACGTCCGTGCTGAGTCTCGCCGAGTCCGCCCCCTCGCTGTACCGCGCGGTGGGCGCGTTCAGCGGGTGCGCCCAGACGAGCACCCAGCCGGGCCGGGACTACGTCACATTCGTCGTCAGCTTCCGCGGCGGAGATGTCGAGAACATGTGGGGACCGCCCGACGATCCGGATTGGGTGGCCAACGACCCCGTCGTCAACGCCGAGAAGCTGCGCGGAATCGACTTGTACATCAGCAATGCCACGGGGCTGCCCGGTATCCACGAGAACCTCAACGGCCCGGACATCAACGGCGACGTGGGGGTCCTGGCCAACCAGGTGATCATCGGCGGCATCATCGAGGCGGGCACCAATCAGTGCACACATGAACTCGCCGACAGGCTGAACGCCCTGGGCATCCCCGCCACCTACGACTTCCGGCCCGCCGGCACCCATTCGTGGGGTTACTGGCAGGACGACCTGCACAACTCCTGGCCCATGATCGCCGGCTCCCTCGGCGTCTGACAGGTTCACCGCACCTCCGCCGGGCGACGAAAACCCGCCGTCCGGCGCAGGCCTGCGCCCCGGCCCCCCGGACGGTGTCGCTGGACACCGCCGTCACATAGGGTGTTTCAGGTCACAGGACGACGAGAGGACGGACATCGATGAGCTCCGCGACAGAGCACGCCGGTCACAGATACGCGGAGGTCTACCGCGAGAGCGCCGAGCGTCCCGAGGAGTTCTGGCTCGCCGCCGCGGGGGCCGTGGACTGGGAGAAGCCGCCGACGCGGGCGCTCGACGATTCCGCCGCCCCAATGTATCGATGGTTTCCGGACGCGTCGCTGAACACGTGTTTCAACGCCCTGGACCGTCACGTGCGGGACGGCAACGGGAACCGGGCGGCGCTGATCTACGACTCCGCGATGGCTCCAGACGCGTCCCGCACCTACACGTACGCCGAACTACTCGACGAGGTCTCCCGGTTCGCCGGGGTCCTGAAGGATCAGGGCGTGGTGGCCGGGGACCGGGTGATCGTCTACATGCCGATGATCCCCGAAGCGGTGATCGCGATGCTCGCATGCGCCCGCATCGGCGCCGTGCACTCGGTGGTATTCGGCGGGTTCGCCGCGAAGGAACTCGCCACCCGCATCGACGACGCCGGACCGGTGGTGCTGGTGACGGCGTCGGGCGGCCTCGAGCCGGGGCGCACCGTCGACTACCTGCCGATGGTCGCGAAGGCGCTGGAGCTGTCGAGCAAACCTCCGCACACGGTGATCGTGAAGGACCGCGAGCAGGTGCCGGGTGCGGCCGCCGACTACCAGGGCGGCGCGACCGCGTGGTTCGACTGGGACGAGCTGATGGCGGATGCGGCACCCGCGGAGCCGGTTCCGGTGGCCGCGACGGATCCGCTGTACATCCTCTACACGTCCGGCACCACGGGGAAGCCGAAGGGCGTGATCCGCGACAACGGCGGGCACGCCGTCGCGCTCACCTGGTCGATGCGCAACATCTACGACATCGGTCCGGGCGACGTGTGGTGGACCGCGTCCGACGTGGGCTGGGTGGTCGGGCACTCGTACATCGTGTACGGGCCACTGCTGGCCGGTGCCACATCCGTGCTCTACGAGGGCAAACCGGTGGGGACGCCGGACGCGGGGGCTTTCTGGCGCGTCATCTCGGACCACGGGGTGTCGGCGCTGTTCACCGCACCGACCGCGATCCGCGCGGTGCGCAAGGCCGATCCCGACGCGAAGGAGATCGCCAAGTACGACATCTCCTCACTGAAGACACTGTTCGCCGCCGGCGAGCGCCTCGACCCCGACACTTATGCATGGGCCACCCGCGTCCTCGGCCGTCCCGTCGTCGATCACTGGTGGCAGACCGAGACCGGCTGGGCGATCTGTTCCAACCTGCGCGGGCTCGACCCCATGCCGCTGAAGGCCGGCTCCCCCACCGTCCCGGTGCCCGGGTACCGGGTCGAGGTCGTGGACGGTGCAGGGCACGCGGTGCCCGCCGGAGCCGAGGGCAACATCGTGATCGGGCTGCCGCTGCCCCCGGGAACCCTGGCCGGGCTGTGGCGCGACCCGGAGCGGTACGTGAGGTCGTACCTCGCCACGTTCGACGGCTATTACCTGACCGGCGACTCCGGCTACATCGACGAGGACGGGTACGTGTACGTCCTCGGCCGCAGCGACGACGTCATCAACGTTGCCGGACATCGGCTTTCGACGGGCAGCATGGAGGCCGTCATCGCCGGGCACCCCGCAGTGGCCGAATGCGCGGTGGTCGGGATCAAGGACGAACTCAAGGGTCAGCGGCCCAGCGGGTACGTGGTGCTCAAGGCCGGGTTCGACATCGATCCCGACACGCTCCGAAGCGAACTGGTCGCGATGGTGCGCGAGCAGATCGGCGCAGTCGCCACGTTCCGCGACGTGACGGTCGTGCAGGCGCTGCCGAAGACCCGCTCCGGCAAGATCCTGCGTAAGACGATGCGGCAGATCGCCGACCACGAGCAGTACACCGTCCCCTCCACCATCGAGGACGTCGCCGTCCTCGATGCACTGAAGAAGCAGCTGGGCGGCTGACCGCTCAGACCCGGACGGCCGCGTCGAGTGCCTGATCCACCAGCACCTCGACGCGGTCCGCTTCGAGTGGATCGAGGTCGAACAGGATGCGGTAGACGATCGGCGCCACTACGTGGTCGATCACGTGCTCGACCGCGCCCCGAACGTCCGAACCGACCGGTTCCCCGCGTCCGACGATCGTCTCGATCTGGGTGCGGCAGAACGTCGCGCACTTGAGTGGATTGGCGTCTCCGCTCATCACGACGTCGCGCAGTGACGCCCGCCCCACCGGCGAGGACATCTCCTCGAGGTACTCCTGCGCCCAGGCGACGAGATCGCCTCGCACACTGCCGGTTTCGCGCGGGGGTGCATCGGGACGCAGTCGCTCGATCGCCACGTCCGCGAACACCTCGGTGATGTCGCCCCAGCGCCGGTAGATGGTCGACGGGGTGACCCCGGCATCGGCCGCGATCATCGGGACGGTGATGTCCGCTCGGTCGCGCTCCTCGAGAAGTTTGCGCGTGGACGCGTGCACCGCCTGCTGAATGCGGGCGCTGCGCCCACCGGGGCGTGGGCCTGGAGCCGGACTCATGACCCCATGTTAACGCAAAGATATTGCATTAACATCGACTGCAGCGTAGCGTCCGTTAACGCAAACCTTTTGCTTTAACGTTCTCCGGGAGTACGCCCATGCCGACCCTTGCACCCGAAGCACCACCGACGTCCCGACCCGCGCTGCGCCGCGGTGCCGCCTTCACGCTCGTCGCGGTCGTGATCGCCACCCTGCTCGGCGCGTCCGCCGCCCCCACACCGCTATACGAGGTGTACCAGTCGAACTGGGGCTTCTCGTCGTTGCAGTCGACGCTGGTCTTCGGCATCTATGCCGTGAGCCTGCTGCTGGCGCTGCTCACCGTGGGGTCGCTGTCCGACTACGTCGGCCGACGTCCCGTGCTGATCACTGCGCTCGTGTTCGAGGCGGTCTCGATGATCATGTTCGCAACGGCCGAAGGCATCGGACTCCTACTGCTCGCCCGGGTGGTGCAGGGTTTCGCGACCGGCGCCGCGATCAGCGCGCTCGGATCCACACTTCTCGACCTCGAACGCACACCGGGACGCGGCGCCACCGTCAACAGCATCGCGCCCACCGCCGGTCTCGCACTGGGCGCCATCGGATCGAGCCTGATCAGCGAACATCTTCCCCGGCCCACGAGCACGGTGTTCCTGGCGCTCCTCGCGCTGTTCGTCGTCGAGATCATCGGCATCTGGGCCGCACCCGAGACGGCGGCCCGGCAGAAGGGCGCGCTGGCGTCGATGCGGCCGGCACTCGCGGTCCCGTCCGCCGCGCGGAGAATGCTCGTCCTCACGGGACCCTGCCTGATCGCCGTGTGGGCACTGGGCGGCTTCTACCTGTCCCTCGGACCGTCGCTCGCACGCAACGCGCTCGACGTACACACGTCGCTGATCGGCGCCATCATGGTCGCGACACTCACCGGGACGGGCGCAGTCGCGGTGTTCCTGCTCCGCAACGTCGCGGCGCAGCGCACTCTGCTCGTCGGAGCGTCCGCCCTCGTCGCCGGAGTCGCCGTCACACTGATCGGCGCCGAAACATCCTCGGCTGGGTTGATTCTCACGGGAACCGCGGTGGCAGGCATCGGATTCGGCTCCGGCTTCCAGGGCACCATCCGCACCGTCATGCCGCTCGCCGAACCGCACGAACGCGCGGGACTGCTGTCGAGCATCTACGTGATCGCCTACCTCGCCAACAGCGTCCCCGCACTCGCCGCTGGGTACCTCGTGGGGAAGGTCGGGCTCGTCGACACCACCCGAATCTACGGCGGACTCGTCATCGTCCTCGCCGCGGCCGCCCTCGTGCGCCGTGCGCCTGTGAGTACTTCTTGACCGCCCTCGGTTGACAAGTACTCACGGGGCCTTGATCTCGCCGTACCGGGCGAGGGCCTCCTGCCGTTCGTGGGCGTGATCGACGATCGGTGGCGGATAGTCTTCGGGGCGGCCGTCTTTCAGAGCATGCACGGCGTTCCCCGGGATGCCACGCAATTCGGGGACCCACCGGCGGACGTATTCACCGTCGGGGTCGAACTTCTCCCCCTGCGTCGTGGGGTTGAACACCCGGAAGTACGGCGACGCGTCCGTTCCCGATCCCGCGGTCCACTGCCATCCGTGCTGGTTGTTCGCCAGATCGCCGTCCACCAGCTGATTCATGAAATACCGGGCGCCCCGCCACCACGGCAGGTGCAGATCCTTGACGAAGAACGACGCGACGATCATCCGCACCCGATTGTGCATCCAGGCTTCGGCTTTCAGCTGCCGCATCCCGGCGTCGACGATCGGGAACCCGGTCCGGCCCTCGCACCACGCGGTGAACGCCTCCTCTGCGTCGGATCCACTGTCGTAGCGAATGTGGTCGAAACGCCGATCGTAGTTGCCGCGGGCACTGTCGGGCCGCTGGAAGAGGATGTCTGCGTAGAAGTCCCGCCACGCGAGCTGACGCCGGTACTGCTCGGCGCTCTTGCTGCGGCGGCGGGCGAGGTCGCGGAGCATCGTCCGCGGATGGATGTTGCCGTACTTGAGGTAGACCGACATCCGGCTGGTCGCGTCGAGACCGGGACGATCCCGCGCGTCCTCGTACCCGGCGAGGTCGTCCCCGCAGAACTTCGCCCACCGCTCGAGCGCCGCCGCCTCCCCCGCGGCGTACCCGTCGGACTCGGGCTCCGGGATCTTCACCCGCCGCGCCTTCACGTCGTCCGGATCCACCCACTCCACGGTGTCCGGGCCGGTGTCGATCGGTGCGCGCCACCCGTGTTCGAGCCACTGCCGGAAATACGGGGTGAACACGCGGTACGGCTCCCCGTCCGTCTTGGTCACCCGGCCGGGCGCCACGGCATACGGCGAACCGGTGGTCACGAGTTCGACCTGTTCGGCGACAGCGCCGTCCCGCTCGCGACCGTACGGTCCGAAGTCGGCACTCACGTGCACCTCGTCGGCCGACACCTTCTTCGCCACCCTCGGGACCACGTCGACGGGATCGCCCTTCACCACCAGCAACCGGCCGTCGAGTTGGTCGTCGAGTGCGGCGAGGCTGCGGAACAGGAAGTCCCGGCGGGCGCCGCCCGAGGTATTCAGCAACCGGTCGTCGAGGACGAACAGTCCCAGTGCACGCGCCCCCGACTCGGCGACCGTGTGGAGTGTCGGCAGGTCGCCGAGTCGGAGGTCGCGCCGAAACCAGACGAGTGCAGTGTCCATGTCTGCCACGGTATCGAAGCGCGGGCCGATCAGTTGCCGGAGCGAACAGACGACAGCACCGACAGGTACGGCGCGTCGATGTCGTAGTGCTCGAACGCCGACAGCGCCGCGCGGGCGAACGTCCGCTGCACCGCCCACTGCCGACCGGGCTTGGTCCGTGCGGTGATGCGCAGCGTGACCGATTCCGCGGTCACCGAATTGACGCCGAGGAGTTCCGGGGGTTCGAGCACGTCCGCGGCGATCCCATCGCCCTGGGCCGCCTCGGTGACGGCCTCGAGCGCCACCTCGCACGCCCGCTGCACGTTGGCGGCGTGCGCGATCGGCAGGTCGACCACCGCGACCGCGTACCCCTGGCTCATGTTGCCCACCCGGACGATCTCCCCGTTGCGGCAGTACCAGAGGGTGCCGTTGACGTCGCGGATCGTCGTGACCCGCAGACCCACCGTCTCGACCGTTCCCACGGCCTCGCCGAGGTCGACGACGTCGCCCACCCCGTACTGATCCTCGAGCAGCATGAAGATGCCCGACAGGAAGTCCCGGACGAGGTTCTGCGCACCGAACCCGAGTGCGACACCGATCACACCGGCAGACGCGATGAACGGGGCGACGTTGACGCCGAGGACGGCGAGAACCTGTAGCACCACCCAGATGAGCACCACGATCGACACGGTCGACTTGAGCACCGACCCGATCGTCCGGGCCCGTTGTGCGCGGCGCTCGCCCACCATCGCGTCCTTGACGCCGCGGGGAGCACGTTCCCGCAGCGGACGGAGCATCGCCGGTTTGTCCGACGGCTCCCTCGGCCGCGTCGCCCGGTCGATCATCCGGTGCAGCGCGAAACGCAGCACGAGCGCCAGAACGACGTAGATCGCGATCTCCACCGGCCGGTGAATCAGCCAGTCACGGTTGGTTTCGGTCAATTCGAATGCCTGCAGTGAAGAAAACATCGACCCCGAGTGTACGGACGAGACACGCTCCGACAACTGCTATCCGCACGCCCGAGGGTCGTGGCCACGGCACAATGCAGGGGTGACCGTCACCGACTCAGCCAGTGTCCTCGTGGTCGACGACGACGAGGACGTGCGGACCTCCCTCGAACGCGGCCTGCGCCTGTCCGGCTTCACCGTTCTCACGGCCGTCGACGGCGCCGACGCACTCCGAGTGGTCAGTGAGCAGCGGCCGGACGCCATGGTGCTCGACATGAACATGCCGGTCATCGACGGCACCGGCGTCGTGACCGCGCTCCGCGCGATGAGCAACGACATCCCGATCTGCGTGCTCAGCGCCCGCGACACCGTCGACGACCGCATCTCCGGCCTGGAGTCGGGCGCCGACGATTACCTGGTCAAGCCGTTCGTCCTCGCCGAGTTGATCGCCCGGATCCGGGCCATGCTGCGGCGGCACGGCACCACCACCGCCACGCAGGCGGACTCACCCGCGACCCCACCGATCCGCATCGGGGACCTCGAGATCCGCGTGGCGGCACGCCGCGTGTTCATGGCGGGCGAGGAGGTCACGCTGACCAAACGGGAATTCGAACTCCTCGAGGTCCTCGCCCGCAACGTCGGCATCGTCCTCAGCCGCGAGCGTCTCCTCGAACTGGTGTGGGGGTACGACTTCGTCGCCGACACCAACGTGGTGGACGTCTTCGTCGGCTACCTGCGACGCAAGTTCGAGGTCGAGGGCAGGCCCCGCATCCTGCACACGGTCCGCGGAGTCGGCTTCGTGCTCCGGGAACCGTCGTGAAGCGATCTTTCTCACTCCGGACCCGGGTGGCGGCCGCCACCGCGCTGGGGGCGACGATCATCGTCGTGGCCCTCGGCATCCTGGTGTCGCTGGCGATCACCCGCAACAATCTGTCGCAACTCGACCGGCGACTGGAGACGGCGTCGGACGTGCTCGTGCCCAACGCGGCCACCGCCGGGCTGTTCCTCGGGGCCCTCGGCGACAAGGGCGCATTCGCCATCACCATCCGGTCCGCCGACGGCAACACCGTCCTCGTCAGCACACCCACCCAGCTTCCGGAACTGGACCCGGGCACGCAGACCGTCGAGGTCGGAGACACGCGGTACCGGGCGTACACCGCGACCGTCCCTCTTCTCGGCACCCGGATCTCCCTGGCCGTGCCGTACGCCGAAGCGCAGGACGTGACGTCGGAGCAGCAACGGCAGGTGGCGCTCGTCGGCGTCCTCGCCGTCGCCGCGGCCAGCGGGCTCGGCTGGCTGTTCGGCGGCCGGGCCGTCCGTCCCCTCGTCGACCTCACGGGCCGCATCGTGCGCCGCGAGCCGAAGCTGACCCCCACCTCGTCCGGTGTCCGGGAGGCGGACGAACTGGCCTCCGCCGCGGAGTCGATGCTGCGCGACGTCGCCGAGGCGCAGGACGCGACCACCGCCGCACTCGCCACCGCACGCGACTTCGCCGCGGTGTCGGCGCACGAACTCCGCACGCCGCTCACCGCGATGCGCACCGACCTCGAGGTCCTCACCACACACGAATTGACGCAGCCGCAGCGGGACGAGATCCTGCGCGACGTGGTCCGCGCGCAGGGCCGCGTGGAATCGACGTTGTCCGACCTCGAGCGCCTTGCCCGCGGTGAGCTGTCCACGGACAAAGACTTCGTGGACTGCGATCTCGTCGACATCAGCGACCTCGCCGCGGAGGAGGCGATGCGTCACAATCCCGGCCTGCAGGTGACCGTCGACGCAACCCCGGTGACGGTGCGCGGCATGCCCGGTGGACTGCGCCTGACCCTGGACAACGCCATCAAGAACGCCGTCCGGCACGGCGGCGCCACCGCGGTGACGATCACGCTCCGAGCCGCCGACGGCATCACCACTGTCATCGTCGACGACAACGGCTCCGGCGTGCCCGAAGCCGAACGGTCCGCGGTGTTCGAGCGGTTCCACCGCGGCTCCAACGCGACGAAGAGCGGGTCCGGTCTCGGGCTCGCGCTGGTCGCCCAGCAGGCCGCGCTCCACAACGGCAGCGCACGCTTCGACGTCAGCCCGCTCGGCGGCGCACGGCTCGTCGTCGAACTGCACACCGACACCACGCACCGGCCGCAGACAGCAGAAAGCCCCGCGTCACGGTGAGGTGAGGCGGGGCTTCTCGTGCCGCGGAGGCTATTCCTTCACGTCGAGCAGGTCGATCATGAAGACCAGCGTCTTGCCGGACAGCTGATGTCCGGCGCCGGCCGGGCCGTAGGCCAGCTCCGGCGGGATGGTGAGCTGACGACGTCCGCCGACCTTCATGCCGGGGATGCCGTCCTGCCAGCCCTTGATGAGGCCGCGCAGCGGGAACTGGATGGACTCGCCGCGGTTCCAGGAGGAGTCGAACTCCTCGCCGGACTCGAACTCGACGCCGACGTAGTGCACCTCGACGGTGCCCCCGGGAACAGCCTCGGCGCCGTCTCCGACCACCACGTCCTTGATGACCAGGTCGGTCGGGGCGGGTCCGTCTTGGAACTCGATCTCGGGCTTGGTCATGTGTCCTCCTCGGTGAGGGCTTCTCTGGTTCGGCACAGGCATCCGCGATCAGCGGCCTGTGACGTCCTTGTAGTCACGCTCGGTGTAACCGGTGTAGATCTGACGCGGGCGGCCGATCTTCGTAGCGGGATCTTCGTGCATCTCGCGCCAGTGTGCAATCCACCCGGGCAAGCGGCCCATGGCGAACAGAACGGTGAACATGCGCGTGGGGAAGCCCATCGCGCGGTAGATCAGACCCGTGTAGAAGTCGACGTTCGGGTACAGCTTCCGCTCGACGAAGTAGTCGTCGGTGAGCGCCGCCTCTTCGAGGGCCATCGCGATGTCGAGCAGTTCGTCGTCGCCGCCGAGCTTCTCGAGGATGGTGTGCGCCGTCTTCTTCACGATCGCCGCGCGCGGGTCGTAGTTGCGGTAGACGCGGTGCCCGAAGCCCATGAGCTTCACGCCGTCTTCCTTGTTCTTGACCTTGCGGACGAACTCGTCCGCGTTGCTGCCGCTGGCCTTGATCTCGTCGAGCATCTCCAGCACGGCCTGGTTGGCGCCGCCGTGCAGCGGGCCCCAGAGTGCGTTGATGCCACCGGAAATGGACGTGAACAGGTTGGCGTCGGACGAGCCGACCAGCCGCACCGTCGACGTCGAGCAGTTCTGCTCGTGGTCGGCGTGCAGGATCAGGAGCATGTCGAGCGCCTTGGCGATCTCGGGATCGATCTCGTACGGCTCCGCGGGGAAGCCGAACGTCATCCGGAGGAAGTTCTCGACGAGGTTCAGGGAGTTGTCCGGGTACAGGAACGGCTGCCCCACGGACTTCTTGTACGCGTAGGCCGCGATGGTCGGCAGCTTCGCGAGAAGGCGGATGGTCGAGAGTTCGACCTGTTCCGGGTCGGCCGGGTCCAGGGAGTCCTGGTAGTAGGCGGACAGCGCGTTGACGGCGCTGGACAGGACCGGCATCGGGTGCGCGTTGCGCGGGAAGCCGTCGAAGAACCGCTTGAGGTCCTCGTGCAGCAACGTGTGGCGCCGGATACGGTCGGTGAACGACTCCAGCTGCGCCGTGGTGGGCAGCTCACCGTAGATCAGCAGGTAGCTGACCTCGATGAAAGTCGACTTCTCGGCCAGCTGTTCGATCGGGTACCCGCGGTAACGGAGAATCCCGTGCTCACCGTCGATGTAGGTGATCGCGGAGCTGGTGGAGGCGGTATTGACGAAACCCGGGTCCAGGGTGGTGTACCCGGTGCTGGCGAGCAGCTTGCCCAGTTCGATACCGTCATTGCCCTCGGTTGCCCTGGCAATGGACATCGTGTGCTCACCACCAGGGTAGGTAAGCGTGGGCTTTGTGTCATTGTCAGGCACGAAGCATCCCTCTCAAGCTCAAACCAATGAGTAACAACTTCATTCAGGGTAGAAGCTAGTCCCACTCCGGCCCGCGTGCCGAAGGCGGGTCCGCTGAGAGCCCGCGATCCGGCTCGTCCGACGCATCCGCGGAGACCACGCGGAAGGCTCGCCTGCAGGCGTCCGGGAGTGTCCGATTTGCCCGCACAGCGCGGGAGGAATCACGGTGAGGGCCGGTTGCCCGAGCTGGACTGGCCGCGTTACCTGCACCGATGCCGGCGAGGGCGTAGCACGCACCGCTGGTCGGCCCATGCGATGGGGGAAGTACAGAGCGTGGCGCAGAGCGCGTCGAGCGCGACAGAAGAACCCCCGCCGGATGTATCGGCCGGACCACGACCGGTGTTACACCGTCTCACCCTGTGGGCACCCCGCTGCTCGAGAATCGAACCGCTACGACCCCAGTGCGGACATGCCCCACACCCCGGTCCACTGCTGTCCCGGAGCGAGCACCAACTGATCGATTCCGGAGTTGAACGCGTCCGGCGGGCACGTCATCGGTTCGAGCGCCAGTGCCCGCCCGCGACCCGGGTACGACTTGCCGGCGTCGGGATCCGCGACGAACGCCTGCAGCCAGCCGAACTCACGGGCCGCCCACAGGACCGTCCCGGTGCCGTCCGGCGCACGCAATTCGTGCCGCGACCTGCCGTCCACGTCGACGTCCAGCGCACTGAACGGGGTGTCGAGCGCGACGCCTGCCAACACGCGCGGGCTGGTGAAGTCGTACTCGGTGCCCGCCACGGGCTGCGAAGCCCCGCGCGGCAGCATGCGCTCGTCGAGGGGCAGTCGAGTGCCCGCGGACAGCCGCAGCGTGCATTCGTCGAGGGGAACGTCACCGGCGCGGACGTACGAGTGGAACCCCATCCCGAACGGCGCCGGAATGGCTCCCGTGTTGGTGGCGGTGTGTGTCACGGTCAGGCCGTCGTCGCCGAGGACGTATTCGACGGTGAGCCGCAGCGGGTACGGCCAGCCCTTGTGGAGGCCGACGTCGATCGACAACTCGATGCGGTCGTCCGCGGAATTCACGACACGCCAGTCCCGGCGACGGACGAATCCGTGGCTCGCATTGCCGAACGACGGTTCCGTGATCTCGAGTTGATGGTCGATGCCGTCGAAGACGAACTGACCGTCGCGGATCCGGTTGGGCCACGGCGCGAGGATCAACCCGGCCGACAGCGGTGGCCGGGTGCCGATGTCCCACGTCTCGGTGAGCGCGATCGGCTCGTCCGGACCGTCCCGTTCGAGTAGCCGGAGACCGGCGCCGGTGGCGGCGATACCGGCACGGTAGCCGCCGCCCCGGATCTCGAATCCAGCCGTTGCAGGCCTGTCCGTCTTCGACGACTGCGATTCACCCATGCATTTCAGTGTGCCCGAGATCTGCGCGAAATATGTGATGGCGCACAGGAACCTAGCGTGCGACCTTGTACCGCACCAGGGCCGGGAACACCAGGGCGGCGATCACCACACCGACGACGACGAGGACGCCGCCGCCCGCCGCGGCAACGCTGGTCCCGACCGCGGCCGCGGCCGCGCCGTGGACGACGTCGCCGATCCGCGGACCCCCGGCCACGACGACGATGAACACGCCCTGGAGCCGGCCGCGCATCTCGTCCGTGGCGACCTGCTGGAGCATGGTGCTGCGGAACGCGGCGGACACCATGTCGACGGCACCACCGAACGCGAGGAACGCGAGAGCGATCCACAACAGGACCGGACTGTCGCCGGGTGACGCCATCCCGACCGCGACTCCGAATCCCACCATCGCGAGACCCCACAGCGCGATGCACACGATCACCGCGAGGCCCTGGCGCCGGACCCGCGGCAGCCAGCCGGAGAACACCCCGCCGGCGACCGCGCCGAAGGACATCGCCGCGAACAACAGGCCGAGCGCCACACCACCCGTCGCCGGGTCGCCGAACGTGTCGTGGGCGATCTGCGGGAACAACGCCCGCGGCATGCCGAACACCATGGCGATGATGTCGACGACGAACGACGCCAGCAGCACCTTCTGCGTCGCGAGGTAGGCGAACCCGTCGAACACCTCGCGCAGCCCGGCCCGGCGCGACTCCCCCGTCGGCGGAATGGCGGGCAGCCGGAGAACCGCCCACAGCGTGGCCAGCAGGGCGATCGAGTCGACGAGATACAGCGTCGACAACCCGACCGTCGGAATCATGACGCCCGCGAGCAGGGGTCCGGCGATGGCGCCGAACTGCATCACCGTCATGTTGAGCGAGTTCGCGGCGGCCAGCTGTTCCGCCGGGATGAGCCGCGGGATGATCGCACTGCGGGTGGGCTGGTTGACCGCGAAGAACGCCTGCTGCAGAGCCAGCAGTCCGAGGACCAGCCACACGTTGTCCACGCCGAGTGCCGCCTGCACCCAGAACAGCACCGAGGTCACCCCGAGCCCGACCGTCGTGATCGTCAGCAGCCTCCGCCGGTCCATGACGTCGGCGAGGGCGCCGCCCCACAACCCGAACACGATCAGCGGTACCAGCGCGAACACACCGGTCAGGCCCACGTACGCCGAGCTTCGGGTGATCTCGTACACCTGCTGGGGTACGGCGACGATACTGAGCTGACCGCCGATCACCGTCACGATCCCGGCCGCCCACAGGCGGCGGTAGTCCCGGTTCTGCAGCGGCGTGGTGTCGGCGAGCAGCCGCCGCGTCCTCTTCTTCTCGGTGACGGTGTCGGTCATTCTTCCCTTAGCTCGTTTCCCATACTCACTATTCCCGGGCCGTCACGGCTGCAGCCGCGCGACGGTCCAGGTGTCGCCGGACCGCGACGTCCGGATGCGGTTGTGCATCCGGTTGGCGCGGCCCTGCCAGAACTCCACGGACTCGGGCCGGATCAGGATTCCGCCCCAGTTCGGCCGGACCGGGATGTCGACGTCGACGGGGAAACGCTCCGCCGCGTGCAGCAGCGCGGCGTCCAGTTCGGCCCGCGACGCGATCGGGCGCGACTGTTCGGACGCCCACGCCCCCAGCCGGGATCCGCGGGGTCTGCTGTGCCAGTACTCGTCCGTGACGTCGGCGCTCACCCGTTCGACCGGACCGCGGACGGTGATCTGCCGGGCGACGGGCACCCAGGTGAACGTCACCGACGCGTAGGGCACCGCGTCGAGTTGGCGGCCCTTGTCCGAGTCGTAGCTCGTGAAGAACAGCACCCCGTCGGCACCGAGCCCCTTGCACAGGACGGTTCGGGTGCACGGATGGCCGTGCTCGTCGACGGTTGCGAGCGTCATCGCGTTCGGTTCGGGAACCCCGGCTTCGACGGCGTCCTCGAGCCAGCGGCGCATCAGCGGAAGCCAGCCGTCGCCCAGCTGGCCGGCATCCAGATCCGCGTCGTCGTAGCGTCCGGCGGCGCCCTGTTGTCCGTAACCGACCCGCATCGCCGCGAGGTCCTTGTTCACCGGTTTCGGCCGTTCTGCATCTGGAGACACAGGCGAGAACGCTACTCCCGGGTATGCACTGATCAACTCTTCGGTGACACCGGCTAAAGTTTTGGGGACCGAGCCCGTCCCCTCGGATTGCAGCCGCGTTCGTGCGATGCCCGGGGACGGGAAGTCGATTGCGCGGACGACGGTGCCTGCCCATCCCGCACGCATGCTCAGCGCAATTGTCGAACGCCGAGACAGTGCCGCTCTGACCGGGGGCACTCGAACGAGGAGAGTCCACGAGCTATGTCAGCTAGCGCTGCAATACCGGACGATTTCGTCAGCGGACTGGAAGGCGTGGTCGCGTTCACCAGCGACATCGCCGAACCCGACAAGGACGGCGGCGCCCTGCGCTACCGCGGCGTCGACATCGAAGAACTCGTCTCCAAGCACGTCACCTTCGGCAACGTCTGGGCCCTGCTCGTCGACGGCCGCTTCGGCCCCGGACTGCCCCCGGCCGAACCGTTCCCCCTCCCCGTGCACACCGGCGACGTCCGCGTCGACGTCCAGGCCGGACTCGCCATGCTCGCCCCCATCTGGGGATACCAGCCCCTCCTCGACATCGACGACGACACCGCCCGCGAACAACTCGCCCGCGCCTCCGTCATGGCCCTGTCCTACGTCGCCCAATCCGCCCGCGGCATCTACCAACCCGCCGTCCCGCAAAAACGCATCGACGAAGCCAAAACCGTCACCGAACGATTCATGGTCCGCTGGAAAGGCGACCCCGACCCCGCCCACGTCGAAGCCATCGACGCCTACTGGGTCTCCGCCGCCGAACACGGCATGAACGCCTCCACCTTCACCGCCCGCGTCATCGCCTCCACCGGCGCCGACGTCGCCGCCTCCCTCTCCGGCGCCATCGGCGCGATGTCCGGCCCCCTGCACGGCGGCGCCCCCGCCCGCGTCCTGCCGATGATCGAGGACACCGAGAAGTCCGGCGACGCCCGCGCCCTGGTCAAGGGCATCCTCGACCGCAAGGAAAAGCTGATGGGCTTCGGGCACCGCGTCTACCGCGCCGAAGACCCCCGCGCCCGCGTGCTCCGCGCCACCGCCAAGCGGCTGAACGCACCCCGCTTCGAGGCCGCCGCCGCCCTCGAACAGGCCGCGCTCGCGGAACTGCGGGAACGCCGCCCCGACCGGGCGATCGAGACGAACGTCGAATTCTGGGCCGCCGTCATCCTCGACTTCGCCGAGGTCCCCGCGCACATGATGCCCGCGATGTTCACCTGTGGGCGCACCGCCGGCTGGTGCGCCCACATCCTCGAGCAGAAACGCCTCGGCAAACTCGTCCGCCCCGCCGCCATCTACACCGGACCCGCGCCCCGCACCCCCGAGTCCGTCGAGGGCTGGGACCAGATCGCCCACACCAGCTGACCGTCTCCCCCGCCAGAATCAGTAAGGAACAGAAAGTAGCGATGACCTCCACACCGATCATCCCCGCAGACCTCCTGCCCGCCGACGGACGGTTCGGCTGCGGACCTTCCAAGGTGCGTCCCGAGCAGCTTCAGTCGCTGGTCGAGGTGGGCGCCTCGGTGTTCGGCACCAGCCACCGCCAGAAACCCGTCAAGGACGTCGTCGCCGGCGTGCGGTCCGGCCTCGCCGATCTGTTCTCCCTGCCCGAGGGCTACGAGGTGGTGCTCGGCAACGGTGGCACCACCGCGTTCTGGGACGCCGCCGCGTTCGGCCTGATCCGGGAGAAGTCGCTGCACCTCACAAACGGTGAGTTCAGCTCGAAGTTCGCGTCGGTCGCCAAGAACAACCCGTTCATCGGCGACCCGATCGTCGTCTCCGCCGACCCGGGCAGTGCTCCCGAGCCGGTCTCGGATCCGTCCGTCGACCTCATCGGCTGGGCGCACAACGAGACGTCCACCGGTGTCGCGATCCCCGTCTCGCGTCCCGCGGGCTCGGAGAACGCGCTCATCGCCATCGACGCCACTTCCGGCGCCGGCGGCCTGCCGGTGAACGTCGCCGACGCGGACGTGTACTACTTCGCCCCGCAGAAGTGCTTCGCCGCCGACGGTGGCCTCTGGATCGCACTGATGAGCCCCAAGGCCCTCGAGCGCGTCGCGGAGATCAAGGACTCGGGACGCTGGACCCCCGACTTCCTGTCGCTGCCCATCGCCGTCGACAACAGCTCCAAGGACCAGACGTACAACACCCCCGCGATCGCCACGCTGCTGCTGCTCGCCAACCAGATCGAATGGCTGAACGGCAAGGGCGGCCTGGACTGGGCCACGTCACGCACCGCCGATTCGTCGTCGCGCCTGTACCAGTGGGCCGAGGCGAGCGAGTACGCCACGCCGTTCGTCGCCGATCCCGCCCACCGCTCGCAGGTGGTCGGCACCATCGACTTCGACGACAAGGTCGACGCCGCCCAGGTGGCGAAGATCCTGCGTGCCAACGGTGTCGTCGACACGGAGCCGTACCGCAAGCTGGGCCGCAACCAGCTGCGCGTGGGCATGTTCCCGGCCATCGACCCCGAGGACGTCTCGCAGCTCACGAAGAGCATCGACTGGGTCGTCTCGCAGCTCGGCTGAGTCGCGGCCTCACACATGCGTCAGCCCCCGGCACTGCGGTGCCGGGGGCTGACGGCGTTCCGGGTCAGTCCGTGTCGAGGAATCGGTGGAACGGTGCGAGCGCCTCGTCGCCGAGATGCGGTCCGCTCACCTCGACGTCGACGCTCGCCGAGTCGAGCACGTCGCTGCAGCCGAGCGTGAACCGCGGCCCGTCGGCGAGTATCCGGGAGAAGTCCGCGGACGACGCCGCGTAGACCACCCGGGTGATCCCGGCCCACACCATCGCCGCGCTGCACATCGGGCACGGCTCGCCACTGGCGTACATGGTGGCGCCGACGAGATCGTCCGTTCGGCCTTCACCGCAGGCGGTGGTGATCGCGTCGAGTTCCGCGTGCTCCGTGACGTCGGCGGACGTCGCGACCGAGTTGGCGCCCTCGCTGATCACGTGGCCGTCGGCGCCGACCGCCACCGCACCGAACGGCCTGTTGCCCGCGTCGCCCGTCTCGTCGGCGAGTTCGATGGCTCGCCGCAGGTGGGCGAGGTCCACGTCGTCGATATCGCTCTGGCTCATCGACTTTGTCCACTTCTGTTCCGGCGCCCCGTTCCCGGGCTGTGTCGATCAGTATGCGCGCCGCTGTGTGGTCCGGGAGGCCGGTCGCGAAAGGTCGAAGCGTAACGCGGGCGCTCCGCCGGCACGGGATTTGCCCGCGCGTGTCCTGCCGCGCGGGCTGTCACGAATGAATTACAGTTGCCCAGGTGCAAAGTCGCGAGCCGGCGCGATAAGGAGGTCAAACGTGCGAGAGCTTCGAGTGATTGGTCTCGAGCCCGATGGATCGCACGTCGTGTGCGCTGATGCCAGTACCGGCGAAAAATTCCGGCTTCCCGCCGATGACAAACTCCGCGCCGCATCCCGCGGGGACATCGCTCGACTCGGCCAGATTGAGATCGAAATGGACAGTCAGCTCAGGCCCCGCGAAATCCAGGCCCGCATCCGTGCCGGTGCCTCCGTCGAACAGGTCGCCGACGAGGCCGGCATTCCCCTGGCGAAGGTGGAGCGATTCGCCTATCCGGTTCTGCTCGAGCGTTCCCGTGCGGCCGAGATGGCGCAGGGCGGACACCCCGTTCGCGACAACGGTCCCGCCGTCCCCACTCTCGCCGAGATCGTGACGCAGGCGTTCCGCGCCCGGGGACACAACATCGACGACGCCACGTGGGATGCGTGGCGCGACGAAGACAATCACTGGGTCGCCCAGCTGCAGTGGCAGGCTGGACGGACCACCAACGCGGCGCACTGGCGTTACCAGCCGGACGCGCACGGCGGCACCATCGTCGCGCTCGACGACACCGCCTTCGACCTGATCGATCCCGATTTCGGCCGCCCGCTTCGCGGATTGGCGCCGGTGGCGTCGGACGAGCCGGAACAACTCGAACTCGCCGAGTTCCCCGCCGAGGTGGAAGTGCCGTCGATCGAGCCGGAGGTCGTCATCGAGGCCGACGTCACCGTGGAGCCCGAGAACGAGCCCGCGCCGCCCGAGGAGCCCGCCGCCCCCAAGGTCGCACCGCATCAGACGAACAACAGGGACAAGCGCGGCAAACCCGCACTCCCCTCCTGGGACGACGTCCTGCTCGGGGTCCGCAGCAGCGGACGCTGATCATCGGCGCGGTCAGCACGCCGGGAACCCGGCCGGGGTCGTACTCTTTCAGGAAGACGCCGGAAGAGAGGGATGACCGTGGGGGCCAAGGTATCAACGATCTGGTATGTCGACGTCCCCGACCCCGCGGCTGTTCTGCGTGGGCATCCCGAGCCTGATCTCGACGCCGCGCAGGCACTCGCCTCCCGTCTCCATCCCGATCTGGTGGCCACCCCGACGGGCCCGGTTCCGCTGGCCGAGGCCGTCGCCATCGACGCGGCGGGGACCGTCCACATCGGGTCCTACCCCGGTGTCACCGTCGTGTGTGGCCCCGACCTGGCCGTTCCCCGGCCGTCGAGCCTGCCCGAAACACGCTTCCGGCCCACCGAATTCGCGAAGACGTACTACGTGGCGTCCAAACCCGACCTCGCGTGGGGTGCGTTCGCGCTGTGGGAGGACGGGCACCTGGCGCGGTCGTTCAGCGCGACGCCGGTCCACATCCACGAGGATCTCGGCATTCCTCTGGTGTGGGAGAGACCGTACTGGGCGGGCGACTTTCCGCTGCAGTACCCGGCGGGGATCCTGCCCGACCCGCAGTCACTGCCGTTCCACCCGCAGCAGTTCGCGGAGGGCGCCAACCGCGAGTGGCTCGGATTCCGCTATACCGGCGCGCCGGAGAGCGGCGAGGTCGATCCGAAGACGCTCACCGTCCTCGGATTCGCCGTCCACCCGCCCGGCGAGAGCCGGGAGGTCGAGGAGCCGCCCGAGCCGGAACAACCCGCCCCCGAGCCCGGTCTCACTCCCGCACCGCCGCCGGCCGCCGCACGGAAAGGCGGATTGCTCCGCCGTTATTTCGGATTCTGACGGTCCGTCCGGGTTACGCGGCGCCGGCGAGCAGCGCGATCCACCCGGTGAGCACCCCCGCCGCGGCGCCGTACACCAGCCACCGCCACACCGGCGTCCGGCGCAGTCGCCACGCCGACGGCGCCACCCCGGCCACCACCACGAGTTCGAGGAACACCGCGAGTACCGCGTTGATCCGGCCGAGCTGCGAACCGAAGGCCATCACCGCGACGGCCACCAGCACTGCGGCGAAACCCGCGACGAGAAGTCCGGTGAACCACGGCGTCGCCGCCGGCGGCGGATACGGGGAATGAGGGTGCAGCGTCCTCACCGGCCCGTTCGGACGCGCTCGTAGAACGCCATCGCCGCAGCCGTCGCGACGTTGAGCGAATCCGTTCCGGGTGCCATCGGGATGCGCGCACGAACGTCCGTGGCCCGCATGGCATGTTCGGTGAGGCCGGGGCCTTCGGCACCGAGCAGCAACGCCACCTTCTCTCCCGTCATCGCCTCGGCCAGGGTCATCGCCTCGGGATTCGGGGTCAACGAGATGAGCTGGAAACCTCGCTCCCGCAACGCATCCAGATCGTGGGGCCACTTCGTCACGTGCGCGAACGGCACCCGGAGGACGTGGCCCATCGACACCCGGACCGCCCGGCGGTACAGCGGGTCGGCGCACCCCTTGCCGAACACGACGGCGTCGACGCCGAGCCCCGCGGCGTTGCGGAACATCGAGCCCAGGTTCTCGTGATCGTTGACGCCCTCGAGCACCGCGACCGTCCGGGCCCGCTCCAGCACGTCGGACAGTTCGAGGGGCACGGGCCGCCGTGCCGCCGCGAGCACGCCCCGGTTGAGGTGGAACCCGACGACCTCGGCCATGACGTCGGCCGTGGTCCGGTAGAACGGCACGTCCACGCCCGCGAGATCGTCGGCGAGTTCCTCCAGCCGTCGGTCGACCCCGAGCAGCGCGATCGGGTCGAACCGGGACGCCAGCAGTCGCTGCGCCACCAGCACACCCTCCGCGATCACCAGTCCCTTGCCCTCGGGAAGGTCGGGGCGTCGATCCGAGGAATTGAGATCGCGGAAGTCGTCCAGCCTGCTGTCGGCCGGATCCGTTATGTCGATGACGTGAACCACCGGTCCATCGTGCCGTATGCGCGACGTCACAGCGGCAGAAGGTGGCAGGTGGGGTCGCTGTTGACTCCCCCGGACGGAGCGCGAAAGCTCGAAGTCGTGAAGCAGCTGCAGGGGCGCACGGCTCTGGTGACGGGTGCGTCGGGCGGACTCGGGCGTGTCCTCGCCCTCGCTCTCGCGCGCGAAGGTGTCGGCGTCGCGGCGTCCGGTCGGCGTGTAGACCGGCTCGCGGACGTCGTGGCGGAACTGCGCGCGCTCGGGGTGCGCGCCGAGGCCGTGCCCGGTGATCTGACCGACCCCGGTCAGGCCGAGTCGCTGATCGCGCGCGCCGAGGCGGCGGTCGGCCCCCTCGACCTGCTCGTGAACAATGCCGGGGTGGAGAACGTCTCGGCGTTCACCCGGCTCGACCCCGGCGAGCTCACCGCCATGGTCGACGTGAATCTCACCGCCCCACTGCTTCTCACCCGGCGAGTGTTGCCCGGGATGCTCGATCGCGGTCGTGGTCACGTGGTGTTCATCTCGTCGCTGGCAGGAAAGATCGGACCGGCGTACTGCGCGCCGTACGCCGCGACGAAGGCCGGCCTGGTCGGTCTCACCGAGTCGCTGCGCGCCGAATACGCGGGCTCGCCGGTCGGCTTCTCCGTCGTGTGCCCCGGATTCATCGCCGGCGACGGCATGTACCAGCGGATGACGGAGCAGGGAATCAGGTCCGGCCGGATCACCGGCGAGACCAGCCCGGAGAAGGTCGCCGCCGCCGTGATCCGGGCGATCCGGCGTGACCGGCCCGAGATCGTCGAGAGCGGAGTGCCGATCCGCCCGGTGCTCGCGCTGGCACAGATCGCGCCGGGACTCGTCGAACGGCTGGCGCTGCGGTTCGGCGCCACCGCGATGTTCCGGCGGTTGATCGAGGACCGCGGCAGGGTGGAGCCCGGCCGTTGACCCGAGTCGCATACCCCGGCGGCGACACTCACCTAGGCTCGCGGCGTGAGTGATTCCACGCCGACGGTCGGTTCGCCCGCGGAACTGGCGCAGGCACTCGACGCCACCGGCTACCTCGCCGACGACGGCGTCGCGATGGCCGCGTTCCTGGCCGTACGGATGGGACGTCCGCTGTTCTGCGAGGGCGAACCGGGCACCGGCAAGACGTCGCTGGCGACCGCGCTGGCGGAGGCGTTCGGGCTGCCGCTGATCCGCCTGCAATGCCATGAGGGAATCGACGCCGCGCAGGCACTCTACGACTGGGACTTCCCGCGGCAACTGCTGCATCTGCGGACACTGGAGGCCGCGAGCGACGGCGGGCTGGAGGCCGACACCGTCGAGCGCTCGCTGTACACCGAGCGGTTCCTGCTGGCACGGCCCCTGCTGCGCGCGCTGACCGAAGCGCCGTGTGTGCTGCTCGTCGACGAGATCGACCGGGCCGACGACGAATTCGAGGCCTTCCTGCTGCAGGTGCTCGACGAGAACGCGGTCACCATTCCCGAACTGGGCGAGGTGCGGGCCGCGACGCCACCGCTGGTGGTGCTCACCTCCAACCGCACCCGCGAGGTGCACGACGCCCTCAAACGCCGCTGCCTCTACCACTGGCTCGAGCACCCAGACCTGACGCGGGAGGTCGCGATCCTGCGCCGTCGCATTCCTGGCATCGGACCCGACCTCGCCGGTCAGGTCGCCCGCGCCGTCCACTCCCTGCGCGAGATGGAACTGCTCAAGCCGCCGGGTGTCGCCGAGGCGCTGGACTGGGCGCGGGCACTGCGCGAACTCGATCGGGACGTGCTCGACGCGGAGACCGCCGCGGCGACACTCGGCGCGGTCCTCAAGTACCGGGAGGACCTCGAGCGGGTGGCCCGCGCCGGACTGGACCGGCTCCTGGCGGGGTGACGCCCCGTGTCCACACCGCCGGATCCCGGCGACCCGCTGGTGGGGGTCGCCGGGTTCGCACACGCCCTCGCCGCGGCGGGACTGCCGGTCGCGTCGGACGCCGTCGCGGGGTACGCCCGGGCACTGCGGCAGGTCGATGTGGGCGATCCCGGGCAGGTGTACTGGGCGGGCCGCGCAACTCTCTGCCGCGGTCCCGACGACATCCCCAGGTACGACTCGGCGTTCGCGGGCTGGTTCGGCGGCGACGTCCCGGCGCGCATTCCGCGCTCGGGTGAACTCCCGCGCCGCGCCCGGATCGCCGCGCTGACCACGTCCGACGGCGGCGACGCCGAGGGTGGTGGGCCGCAGTTGCGGGTCGCGGCGGACGACACCGAGGTGCTGCGCCACCGCGACATCGCCGAACTGACCGCGGCCGAGCGCGCGCACCTCGCCGAGCTGATCGCGGCCCTGCGTCCCCGGCCCCCGTCCCGCCCGGCGATCCGGATGCGCCCGGCCCGCCGGGGCGCCGTCGACCCGCGGCGCACGGTGCGGAGCATGCTCGCCGCGGGCGGAGAGACGGTGCGGCCGAGCCGTCACCGCAAGGCGACCCGCCCCCGCCGGGTGGTGCTGCTGATCGACGTGTCCGGTTCGATGAGCCCCTACGCCGACGCGTTGCTGCGGTTCGCGCACGTCGTCGCCCGCGGCAATCCCACAGGCACGGAGGTGTTCACGCTGGGCACCCGGATGACCCGGGTCTCGCGGGCGCTGCGGGTCCGCGACCCCGAGGTGGCCCTGGCCGCTGCGGGACGGGCCGTGCCCGACTGGGCGGGCGGCACCCGACTCGGCGAGACCCTGCGCGCGTTCCTGAATCGCTGGGGGCGGCGCGGGGTGGCCCGCGGCGCCGTCGTGGTGATCTTCTCCGACGGCTGGGAGCGCGGCGACCCGACCCTGCTCGCGGAGCAGATGGCTCAGCTGCGGCGGCTCGCCCGCACGGTGCTGTGGGTGAATCCGCACGCCGGGGCGGACGGCTACGAACCGGTCCAGTCCGGTATCGCGGCCGCCCTGCCGCACACCGATCGCCTGCTCGCCGGTCACAGTCTCGCGACGCTGCAGGAACTGCTCGCACTCGTGCGCCGGGCGTGATCGAAAAGGAAACGGTTCCCCCATTTCGGGTACTGTCCGCCCTCCGTCGGCGCAGAGTAGGACGTATCACCCGAGGCCCGGTTTGGGAGGCGCGATGCGCATCACTGTCACCGTCGACGGAACGGCATACACGGACGACGTGGAGCCGCGACTGCTCCTCGTCCACTATCTTCGGGACCGGCTCGGCAAGGTCGGCACCGTCATCGGCTGCGACACCGGAAACTGCGGGGCGTGCACCGTCCATCTGAACGGTCACAGCGTGAAATCCTGCTCGGTGCTCGCCGTGCAGGCCGACGGCGGCGACGTTCTCACCGTCGAGGGCCTGTCCCGGAACGGGACGCTGCACCCCGTGCAGCAGGCCTTCCGCGACAATCACGCGCTGCAGTGCGGCTATTGCACGCCCGGCATGATCATGCAGACGCTGGATCTGCTGGCCGAGGAGCCCGACCCGGACGAGCGGGCGGTGCGGCTGGGGTTGGAAGGCAATCTGTGCCGCTGCACCGGGTACCAGAACATCGTCAGCGCGGTCCAGGACGCGGCGCAGCGGTTGCGCGGCGGAGGTTCCGCGGAATCCACGCCGACGGAGGCAGCGAAGTCCGACACCGCGCCGGGAGGTGTGCGATGACCGCCACCGCCGAACCGGAGATCGGTAAGGCCCGCACCCGCAAGGAAGACGAGCATCTGGTCACTGGTCGCACCCGCTGGACCGACAACCTGGTGCTGCCCGGAATGCAGCACCTGGCGATCCTGCGCAGCCCGTTCGCGCACGCCCGCATCACCGGTGTCGACACCGCCGCGGCGCGCGAGATGCCGGGGGTCGTCGCCGTCCTCACCGGTGCGGATCTCGCCGAAGAGCAGGGCAGCCTGCCGTGTGCGTGGCCGATCACACCCGACATGAAGTCGCCGCCGGCGCCGTCCCTCGCGGTCGACGGGGTGAACTTCGCCGGCGAGGCCGTCGCGGTCGTCGTGGCGCGCAGCGCGTACGAGGCGCACGACGCACTCGAGGCGATCGACGTCGACTACGACGAACTGCCGGTGGTCCTGGACCTCGCCGCCGCGGCTGCCGACGGCGCCGACCTCGTGCACCCGGATCTCGGGACGAACGTCAGCGCCACCTGGACGTTCGATTCCGCGGAGGCCGGGTCGGGGGGCGACGTCGAGCAGGCCATCCGCGACGCCGAGGTGCTCGTCGAGCGCACGTTCCGGCAGCAGCGGCTCATTCCGGCATTCATGGAGCCGCGCTCGGTGGTCGTCGACCCGACCGGCGCGCAGATCACCATGTGGTCGGCCACGCAGATCCCCCACATCCTGCGGCTGATGCTGGCGATGACGCTCGGCATCCCGGAACACAAACTGCGCGTCGTCGCTCCGGACGTCGGCGGCGGTTTCGGCGGCAAACTGCAGGTGACCCCGGAGGAAGTGATCGCGCTGCTCGTCGCGCGGCGCCTCGGCAAGCCCGTGAAATACACCGAGTCCCGCAGCGAGACGATGCTGGCGGCCCACCACGGGCGCGACCAGATCCAGAAGCTGACCCTGGCCGCCCGACGGGACGGCACCGTGACCGGGATGAAGGTGGAACTGCTCGCCGACATGGGTGCGTACCTCCGGCTGGTCACCCCGGGAGTCCCCATCCTGGGCGCGTTCATGTTCAACGGCATCTACAAGTTCCCGGCGTATCACTTCACGTGCACCAACGTGTTCACCACCAAGGTGCCCACCGACGCCTACCGCGGGGCGGGCAGGCCGGAGGCGACGTTCGCCATCGAGCGGATGATGGACGAACTCGCGACAGAGCTGTCGCTGGATCCGCTGGAACTGCGGGCGAGGAACTGGATCACCCACGAGGAGTTCCCGTTCGACACCGTCGCGGGCCTGACGTACGACTCCGGCAACTACGAGGCTGCCACCGCGCGGGCGCGGGAACTGTTCGACTACGACGGCCTCCGACGCGAACAGTCCGAGCGCCGCGAGCGGAACGACCCGGTGCAACTGGGCATCGGGGTGTCCACGTTCACCGAGATGTGCGGCCTCGCCCCGTCGCGGACCCTCGGCGCCCTGGCCTACGGGGCCGGCGGCTGGGAACACGCGGCGATCCGGATGCTGCCCACCGGCAAGGTCGAGGTGGTCACCGGTTCCTCCGCGCACGGTCAGGGGCACGAGACCGCGTGGAGTCAGGTGGTCGCCGACCAGCTGGGGGTTCCGTTCGAGGACGTCGAGGTGCTGCACGGCGACACCCAGACCTCGCCGCGCGGCATGGACACCTACGGTTCGCGGTCGCTGGCGGTCGGGGCGATCGCGGTGGTCAAGGCCGCCGAGAAGGTGATCGCGAAGGCCCGGCCGATCGCCGCACACCTGATGGAGTGTGCCGAGGACGACCTCGAGTTCACCGCCGGTCGGTTCCGGGTGAAGGGCACCGAGAAGGCGGTCGGCATCGGCGACGTCGCGCTCGCCGTGTTCGCCGCGCACGACCTGCCCGACGGTGTGGAGCCGAACCTGGACTCCGAGGCCACGTATGACCCGGAGAATTTCTCGTTCCCCCACGGCACCCATCTCTGCGCGGCGGAGGTCGACACCGAGACCGGCAAGGTCCGCATCCGCTCGTACGTGTGCGTCGACGACATCGGGCACGTGGTCAACCCACTGATCGTGGAGGGACAGGTGCACGGTGGACTCGCCCAGGGCATCGCGCAGGCCCTGTACGAGGAGGCGGTGTACGACGAGTCCGGCACCCTGCTGTCGGGTTCCTTCGCCGAATACCAGGTGCCGTCGGCAGCGGATCTGCCCACGTTCACCACCGGCCGCACGGAGACCCCCGCCACCGGTAATCCGCTCGGCGTCAAGGGCGTCGGTGAGGCGGGAACGATCGCGTCCACCCCGGCCGTGGTCAACGCCGTGCTCGATGCCGTTCGCCGGTTCGGGGTGCGGGACATCGAGATGCCGTGTACCCCGATGCGGGTCTGGAATGCCATCCACACCGCTCAGGGAGGTGCCCGATGATTCCGCCGACCTTCGACTACGTGTCGCCGAGAACCGTCGACGCGGCGGTGACCGCGCTCGCCGAGGCCGGGGAGGACGCCAAGATACTCGCGGGTGGCCAGAGTCTGCTGCCGGTGCTGCGGTTGCGGCTGTCGTCGCCGAGCACCCTCGTCGACCTGGGACGGATCGATGAGTTGCGCGGCGTGCGCGACGACGGCGACAGTATCGTGATCGGCGCGATGACCACGTACTACGACGTGATCCGCGACCCGCTCGTCCACGAGCACGCGTTGCTTCTCGTCGAAGCCACCCGCACCGTCGCGGATCCGCAGATCCGGCACCGCGGCACGCTGGGTGGTGCGCTGGCGCATGCCGATCCGGCGGGTGACCTGTGCGCCCCGGCGCTGGCACTCGACGCCACCCTCACCGCGGTGGGCACCGCGGGCAGACGGAGCATTCCGGTCGCCGAGTTCTTCGAGGGCTACTACACCACCGCGCTGCAACCGGACGAGATCCTCGTGGATGTGCGCATCCCGAAGCACACCGGCTGGGAGGCCAGATACGAGAAGTTCAACACGGTCGCGGAGGCGTGGTCGATCGTGGGGGTGGCCGCGACGATCCAGGTCGACGGCGGCACGATCCGGCAGGCCCGGGTGGCGCTGACCAACATGGGGTCGGTGCCGGTGCGCGCTCGCGGTGTCGAGGACGCGCTCGTCGGCAACGCCGCGGACCCGGAGCTGATCCGGGCAGCGGCCGAACATGCCGCCGAGGGCACCGACCCGGTCACCGACGGGCACGCCGACGCCGAGTACCGCAGCCACCTCGCGAGAGTGCTGACCCGCCGGGCCGTCGCGGAGGCGGTCGGCACCTGATCCGCCGGCACCCGGTCAGGACCGCGGGTCGCGGCTCGCCTCCACCGCCTGCTCGGTGGCGTCGCACACCACCACCGGACGCGGGTCGACGTTGTGCAGTTCGAACACCGGGAGGTAACGCCCCGAATCCGGGCGGCGCACCGTGAGCCGCACCCGTTGGTGCCGCATCAGGTACAGGGCGGCGCCGATACCGCTCACCAGGGAGATCACGCCCCCGATCACGAGCGGGGCACGCGGGTCGAGGACGTCGGCCAGCCATCCCAGGACCGGACTGCCGAGCGGGGTGCCGCCGAGGAAACAGAGCATGTAGATGCCCATCACCCGGCCGCGCATCTCGGACGGCACCGACATCTGCAGGATGTTCATGGCCGCGGTCGTGAACGTCAGGGTGAGCGCGCCGGTGGGGACGAGCATGATCGCCACGAGCGCGTAGGTCGGCATCAGACCGACGAGGATCTCGAAGGCGCCGAACCCGGCCGCCGCCCCGAGGAACGTGCGCAGACGCGGCGGTGTCCTGCGTTTCGCGGCGATCGTGGCGCCGGCGAGAGTGCCCACCGCCAGGGTCGTCGACAGCAGCCCGTACGCGTCCGCGCCGCGCTCGAACGTGTTGCGGGCGAGAACGGCGAGACTGATCGGGAAGTTCAGTCCGAACGTCGACACCATGAACACGGCGACCATCAGCACCCGGAGATCGGCGCGGCCCCACACGTACCGGAAACCCTCGCGCACCTGCCCTTTTCCGCGTTCCGCCTGGGGTGCCGTGAACAGTTCCCGGACATTCATCATGAGCAGGGCGATCAGCACCCCGGTGAACGTGCCCACGTTGAGCAGGAACACCCATCCCGTCCCGATGAGGGTGATGAGCACACCGGAGATCGCCGGGCCGATGATGCGCGCGGTGTTGAACGTCATGGAGTTCAACGCGATGGCATTGGGCAGAGACTCCTTGCCGACCATCTCGATCGTGAACGACTGACGGGCCGGCGCGTCGACCGCGGACGCGCACCCGAGCACGAATGCGATGAGGTAGACGTGCCACATGGCCACCAGTCCGCCGACGTCGAGCAGTCCCAGCACCAGCGCGCACAACGCCATCGACACCTGGGTCGCGATCAGGATCCGCCGCTTGTCGTACCGGTCGGCGAGCACGCCACCCCACACGGACAGGAACAGGGTCGGACCGAACTGCAGGGCCATCACGATGCCCACCGCGAGCGCGTTGCCGTTCGACAGGGTCAGGACGAGCCAGTCCTGCGCCACCCGCTGCATCCACGTTCCGACGAGGGAGACGATCTGCCCCGATGCCCACAACCGGTAGTTCCGGGTGCGGAGAGCGGCGAACATGCCGGTCTTCGGCTGGGCTGGGGCAGGGGTCTCGGATTCGGGCGGCACCCTTCCATCTTGCTCCCGGTCCCGGCACGGCACCGACCGGCCCTGCGCGTGCGTCGGCGGTACGATCGGTTCGGGCGCCGGTTACGTTCTCCGACAGAGAGTTTCCTTCGCTACCGCGCGAGCGCCGGTGACCGGGCAGCCGAATGCCGTTGCACTACTGGGGAGCTGCCGTTCGGCTGCGCCAGGACTACTCCGAGTCGGCGACGATGGAGGTGATGATCCCGACCGCGTCGCGGAGCGTCTCGAGTTGGGACTCGTCGAGCCCGGACAGCCGCTCGTTCATCCACGCCTCGCGGGCGTGCGTCTCGTCGGCGATCAGCGCGTGACCGGCATCGGAGAGTGTGACGATGATCTGCCGGCCGTCGGTGGGATGCGGCGCCCGCTCGACCAGCCCCAGTTCGACCAGCGAGGCGATGACCCGGGTCATCGACGGCGGCTGGACCTTCTCCCGAGCCGCGAGATTGCCCGGCGTCATGGCGCCGTCGCGGGCGAGGGTGGCCAGTGCCGACAGCTGGGTCAGCGATACCTGGGCGTCGACTCGGCGCCCACGCAGGTGACGCGTGAGGCGCACGACAGCCAGGGAGAGGTCGCTGGCGAGTGCTCGCGTATCCGTGGTCACGGGAATGACAATACGGGACCGATCGGCCGCCGTTTACGTTACTGCGTCGGTGATCGGTTCGACGGCGAAGTAGGCCACGAACAGGATCGCGACCACCCACATCAACGGGTGAATCTTCTTGATACCACCGCTCGCAGCATTGAGCACGACCCACGACACGAATCCGACGCCGATGCCGTTGGCGATCGAGTACGTGAACGGCATGACGGCGATCGTGAGGAACGCCGGCAGTGCGATCGAGAACCGGGTGAAGTCGATGTCGCGAACCTGGCCGATCATCATCGCGCCCACCACGACGAGGGCCGGCGCGGCCGCCTCGATGGGCACCACCGAGTACAGCGGAGTCAGGAACATCGCGGCCAGGAACAGCAGTCCCGTCACCACATTCGCGAGTCCGGTACGGGCCCCCTCGGCGATACCCGAAGCGGATTCCACGAAGACGGTGTTGGACGACGCCGACGCACCGCCACCGACGATGGCACCGGTGCCCTCGACGACGAGTGCGCGTCCGACGTTGGGCAGGTTGCCGTCCTCGTCGGTGAGTCCGGCCTCCTTGCCGAGCCCGGTCATGGTGCCCATGGCGTCGAAGAAATTGGCGAGCACGAGCGTGAACACCAGCAGGCTGGCCGCGAGTACGCCGATGCGGGTGAAGGCCCCGAAGATGCTGACGTCGCCGACGAGGCTGAGGTCCGGAAGTTCCACCAGCACATCGGGAGCTGTGGGAACGCTGAGGTTCCACCCGTGCGGGTTCACCCCCAGCGACGGTCCGACGCCGGCGACGGCCTCGATGATCGCAGCCAGCACGGTGGTGACGACGATGCCGATCAGCAGTCCGCCGCGCACCTTGCGCACCACCAGGACACCCATCAGCAGTACGCCGAACACGAACGTCACGGTCGGCCAGGAGGAGATCGATCCGTTGATACCCAGGCCCACGGGGACGGTGGTGCCCGCGGCGTCCGGGATGCGCCGCACGAACCCGGCATCGACGAGGCCGATGAACGCGATGAACATGCCGATACCGGCGGCGATGGCGGATTTGAGCTCGGCCGGAATGGCATTGAAGACAGCCGTCCGGAAACCGGTGAGCGCCAACACGACGATGATGATGCCGTCGATCACCACGAGACCCATCGCCTCGGGCCAGGTGACCTGAGGTGCGATCGTGACGGCGAGGAGGCTGTTGATTCCGAGGCCCGCCGCGATCGCGAAGGGATAGTTGGCGACGATGCCGAACACGATGCTCATCAGCCCGGCCACCAGGGCTGTGACGGCGGCCACCTCGTTGACGGGGAGGATGTTGCCGAGGACGTCGGTCTTCGCGACGGCGTCCTCGGCGGAGAAACTGCCGAGGATCAGCGGGTTGAGGACCACGATGTACGCCATCGCGACGAAGGTCACGACGCCGCCGCGGATTTCCGTGCCTACCGTCGAACCACGCTCGGTGATCTTGAAATAGTTGTCGAGCAGTTTCGGAGCACCCATAGTTCTCAATCCCCATCGCCATCGTTCGCGCGTCGCCCTTGGAGATTAGGGCACCGCGGCGAGGGTAGCGTTCGTTTGGTGAACCCTGCCGCAGACCGTCCCCCGCTCGCCCGGCGCCTGGCCGACCCACGACCTGCGCTGATACTGGGAACCCTGGCGTGGGCGGTCGCGATGGTCGTGGTGATCGTCACGGGCGACCGGTGGTCGGATGCGCTGCCGACGTGTATAGCGGGGGTCGTCGTCGGATTCCTCGGGTACGGATTGTTCGCAGCGCAGCGCCGGGCGGCGCGGCGCGGCAGTCGCGGGGCACAGCAGGGACTGCTCTAGTGGTGCAGCAGGGACTGCTCTAGCTCGAGGTTGCCGCGTGGCGGGGCAGGGTGCGGGTCAGCAGGATCCAGAAGGCCGCCCACAGGAAGCCGAATGCCCACCCGGCGAGGACGTCGGTCATCCAGTGCGCCGCGAGGTAGACGCGCGAGAGCCCGACCGCCAGTGTGTACAGGATCAGCAGGACGAGCATCGCGATTCGCGGCCGCCGCACCAGCACGATCCGGAGGGTCACGGCGACGAGCACGGTCGCGAGGATCGCCGTCATCATCGCGTGCCCCGACGGGAACGAGAACGACGAGATCTCGACGAGCCGATCCGGGAGCGGGGGCCGCTGCCTCTCGAACAGATTCTTGAGCGTCGTCATCGCGGCCAGTCCCGACAGCATCGCTCCGGCCACGAGCACGGCTTCGCGGCGGCGGCCCTGCAGCAGCAGGGTGATCGTCAGGACGATCGACACGATCCAGGCCGCGACCGTTCCCCCGCTGTTGGTGACGACGGTGACGACGTCGATCAACCACGGTGTGCGATCTTCGACCGCGCTGTCGAGGATGCTCTGGTCAATCGACACCGGCGGCGCCCCACGTGCCGTCGGCCCACGACTCGGAGCAGTGGGTGGCCCCGGTGTCGTCCACCCACCACGGGACCGCGATTTCCGTGTCCACGCCTCCGGTGAGTTTCACCGTGAGCCGGTGATGGACGACGACGGGTCCGTGCGGCAGTTCCCGGCCGAGGGTTGCGAAAGCGAGGACGGCGGCGGGCTCGCGATCCCACGAGGAATCGCGGCCGGAGCTGGTCACGGCGCCGCGGATGGCGGTGGAGGCGACGGCGACGTCCAGCAGATCGGCGAGCGCGGCGGCGGTGCCCAGGTGCCCGACCACCAGACGGTCGCGCGGCACGGCGGCGGCGAGCCACGGCGCGTCCAGCACCAGGGCGTCGCCGGGGTCGACGAGGGCGCCGGTGACGCCGCGCACGTAGTCGGGCAGGCGGAGCTCCTCGAGGTCGAGGAGGTGCGCGGCGGCGGCGAGCAGGCTGTGGGCCCGCGCGATCACCGCCGGTGTCGGGTGGCGCTCGGGGTCGGCCAGTCGGTCCAGCAGCAGCTGGGCGAGTTCGGGTGAGTCGACCGTCGCCGGCGCCAGTGCCGCCGCGAACGCGGAGGATTCCGGGTGGTCGACCGGGTCGAGCAGTCCGGCGAAGGTCTCGTCCTCGGGGTCGCGGAGCAGGCCCAGCACCTGACCGTCGATCTCGGCGTTGTGGCGCAGCCACCAAGCGGTGTACCCGGCGCGGTCGGCGAGCAGCGCACGAGTCGACGGGTCCAGCGCGAGCATGGTCAGCGCCTCCGGCCAGCGTTCCTCGTCGACGAGGTCCAGGTCACGCACGGCCCCGATCTCCTCGGGGTCGTCGTCGAGCGTGTCCCACCAGAGGTCTTCGTCGTCGAGGTCCTGATCGGGGCCGGTGGGAAGTTCCGCGCGCAGCACGGTGAAGCCCCAGCCCACGCCCACCGCCCGGAGGGCGTCCTCTCCCACCCGCTCGGCGAACGACGCGTCCACGCTCGCGAACGGCGAGTCGTCCACGAGGATGCCGGCGAGAGGCGCACCGGGCAACAGCAATTCGTCCGCGCCACGCAACTCCCCTTCGATGTCCGGGAGCGGCAGCTGCCCGAGCCAGGACGGCAGGGTGCCGGGGTCGGCACGCCCGGCGAGTGCGAGCACCGCGGTCGACAGTTCCTCGGCCGCCGCGACGTCGTCGGGGTCGAGGTCCTCGATCTCGGCGCGCAGCGCCGGATCGGACAGGAGGTCGACGGCCGTGGCGGTCTTCGCGCCGAGCCTCGACAACAGGGGATGCGTCGCGTCCGGGTGGACGAGCCTCGTCCAGTCGACCCCCAGGACACCGTCGATGTCGTGGCCCAGCAACACCGTTCGCGGACCGGTGACCGTGCGCCCGTCGGACAGCGGAACCGGGATCGACGCCAACTCCTCGGCGGCGAGGGCGTCCACGGCCAGGGGCTCGAGCGCTGCGTACAGGCGCCGCCACCAGGACGGGTCACGGTCGGTGCCGCTGAGAAGTTCGGTGAGGCGGGCGAGACCGAGGCGGTGTGCGTCGACCGCCGCCAGCGCAGGCGCCCAGCGCGGACCGGACAGATCGGGGACGACGAGGCCGTCGACGATGTCCGCGAGGAGTTCGGCGAGTTCGTCGGTCAGGCCGGGGACCACCGACGCCCGATTGGGCGCCCTGTCCTTGTCGTCGACGGTCGGCAGCCAGGGCTGCTCCCGGAGTTCGGCGACGAGATGGTCGCGCAACGCGGAGTCCACCTCGCTGCGGGCGAAGGCGGGGACGGGGACCAGCGACAGTCGCTGGTCGGGCGGCAGTGTGGCCACGAAGTCGGCGTAGCCGGACGCCGGCTCGGCGATCGACGCGCCGGGCAGGATGCGCCTGCGGTCGGGCTGCATCGCGACGTCCGCGACCAGGATCGCGGGGATCGACAGTTCCTCGTCCGACCGCGTCGGGGCCCGCAGCACGTCCTCGCTCACCGGGGCGACGACGCCGTCGCGGACCGGAACGAGCCAGCGGGCGCGGCCGGACTCGTACTGCCACCATCGGTCGTCGCCGATCGCGACCTCGGTCGCCCCCGAATCGAGCGGCCGCTCGCGACGGCGGAACTGCTTGTCGCCCACGGTGATCGAGACGAGCGCCGGCAGTTCGAGCAACAGGTCGGGGGCCTCGCGGCCCATGTAGGCCAGCAGCGATTCGGCGTCGATGTCCTCGCGCAGCGTCAGCACGACTTCCGACGCCGCACCGGCGGCCGGGCGGGTCTCGGTGGGCCACGCGAGCCGGAGGACCGGCACACCTCCGCCGGGGTCGGCGCCGTCGAGATCCTGCAGCGCAGCCCTGGTGCGCTCGGCGGAGAACAGCACCGAACCGGACGTCGACCGCAGCTCGATCTCGTCGGCCACCGACAGCACCGCCGTGAACCCGACGCCGTAGCGGCCGACGGTCGTGCCGGACTTGTTCGACGCCCGCAACGCGACCAGCGCCTGGACCCCCGGCTCGTCCAGCGGCGTACCCGTGTTGGCCACGCGCAGAACACGTCCGTCGAGATGCACGGACAGCTCGCCGGGCACCTCGGCGCGGGCGGCGGCGTCGGCGGCGTTCTGTGCCAGTTCGGTGAGGAGCCGGTCGCGGTAGCCGGCGCGGGCCAGGTCCGATTCGGCCGCGGCATCCTCGCGCAGGCGCGTCGGCGACGTACGCCACGCGAGGAGAGTCGATTCCCTCAGCGCGGCGGTGCCGAACGGATCGGCTAGCTGGTCGATGCGGATTCCTCGGCCGCAGCGGCCTCGACAGCAGCATCGGCCGGAGGCACTGCCGGGGTTTCACTCTCGCCCCGAGCCTTCTCGACCATCTCGACGGCACCGTCGTCGTACGCGTCGAACTGCGGCGAACCCGCACCCGACGGCAACAGCGTGTCGGAGTGGGCCCCGCACCCGTAGGTGGCGTCGACCACGTGCCCGTCGGCGGCCATCTCGTTGCCGCACACACCGAACGACGCGTGCAGCGAGCCGGCGAGCGGCAGGTAGAAGCCGCACAACCCGCACGTCGACGGCGCGGCCTTGGCCATCTCGGAGTCGGGGCCGTAATCGCCGTCGTGCCAGCGCTGGGCCGCATCCACGCGACCTTCGAGACTCATCACCTGCTTGCGCCCCAGCCCGAGTTCGAGGGCGACCTCGTCGATCTCGGGGTCACCGGTCGCCACGTAACCGGGGACGAGGCGGGGGTCACCGGCAGGCGGGGCCAGCAGGTCGCCCGCGGACAGGTCGCCGGGGCGAATGCGCTGATCCCACGGAATCCAGTCGGGGGCGACCAGCGCGTCGGGTCCCGGCAGGAGGGCGAGTTCGCTGACGGTGGCATGGTCCGATTCGGGATCGGCGGCCACCACCACCGCCCACTGCCAGCCGCGATAACCCGGAAGGTCCGCAACGAAACGGTGAGTCGCGGCGCACGCGTCCTCGGACGTGACGCCCAGATAGTCGCCGACTCCCCCTTCCTGCAGTTCGACCAGTGCAGTTCGGGCGAGCTCGACGGCGTCGGTCAGTACGGGACGCGCCACTGCGCGCTCGTCGGAAGAAGCAACACTCACACCACCAGTTTGCCGCACCACCGCAAGTGCTTGCCCACCTGGGCTGTCATGCTGGTCCGATGACCGGCCGGAGACGCCTTCTCCCAGCCCTGCTCGCGGTGTCCTGGATGGTCGCCGGCTGCTCCTCGCAGAGTCCGGCGGCGGCCGGCGCGGACCTTCACGTGGAGATACTCCGGACCCTCGACCACGACCCGAATGCGTTCACCCAGGGACTCGAAATCGACGGCACCGAGCTGCTCGAGAGCACCGGCAGGTCAGGCGAGTCCTGGGTGCAGGCCACCGACGTCACCGGCGGCGGCGTCCGCGCCCGGGCGGAACTGCCGCCGCCCCTGTTCGGGGAGGGCATCACGGTGAGCGGCGACACCGTCTGGCAGCTGACGTGGCGTGACGGCGTGGCCGTCGCCCGGGATCGCGCGACCCTCACCGAACAGCGGCGAGTTCCGTTCGACGGCGAGGGCTGGGGAATCTGCGCGTTGCCCGGCGCCCTCGTCACGAGCGACGGCTCCCCTACGCTCACGTTCCGCGACCCGGTGACGTTCGAACCCCGCCGCACCGTGCAGGCGGTCCGGGACGGAAACCCGGTGGCCCGCCTCAACGAACTCGAGTGCGCGGACGACGGCGCGATCTACGCGAACGTCTGGACCACCGACACCCTCGTCCGCATCGATCCCGCGGACGGCCGCGTCACCGCCGAGATCGACGCCTCGGCGCTTCGCGATGCGCTCTCGCCCGGCCCGCGGGCGGTCGACGTCCTCAACGGGATCGCCCAGATCCCGGGGACCGACCGCTTCCTCGTCACCGGAAAGTACTGGCCGCGCATGTTCGAAGTGCGGTTCGTTCGTTGACAGGCCGGTGTGACCAGCATTGGCCGGGGTTGCTGTGGTCGCATGTCTCCCGACTAGGACAGAATTAGGGAGTGACCGGACCGCGCGAACCCCACGAGCCTGACGGCGGTCGGGCTCCCGACGAGAATTCCGGGCCCCCCGTCCATCCGGGCTACGACAAATATCCGCCCGCGGCCCGCTCGGGGGGTAGGCGCACGCCGCTCCCTCCCCTCCACCCCGTCGGGGGCGGGCAGCGTCCCCGCTCCGACGAGGAGCGGCCGGACGCCCCCAAGGCGCCGCCGATGCCCCGCAAGCTCACCGTCACCCGGGTGGCGGCGATGCGCAGCCGGGAACTCACCAACAAGGGCATCGCGACGTTCCACCGCGCAGCCAAGGCGGACGGTGCCGACAAGTCGGGGCTCACCGCGCTCACCTACGCCGTGATGGCCAACAACGCGACCGACGCCGCCATCGCCGTCGCCCTGGCGAACACCCTGTTCTTCTCGGCGGCGACGGGCGAGGACAAGACGAAGGTCGCGCTGTACCTGCTGATCACCATCGCCCCGTTCGCCGTCATCGCACCGCTGATCGGTCCGATGCTCGACCGCCTCCAGCACGGCCGTCGCGTCGCGCTGGCCACGTCGTTCGGCCTCCGGACCATCCTGGCGATCGTCCTCGTCTTCAACTTCGACAGCTGGGTGCTGTATCCGGCCGCGCTCGGGATGATGGTGCTCAGCAAATCGTTCTCGGTGCTCAAGAGTGCGGTCACGCCACGGGTGCTGCCACCGGAGATCGACCTCGTGCGCGTCAACTCCCGCCTCACCGTGTTCGGACTGCTCGGCGGAACCATCGGTGCCGGCGCCCTCGCGGGCGGTCTCGCCATGGCCACCGGATCCGTCGGAGCGCTGTGGCTGGCGGCCGTCATCACCGCCCTCGGCGCCTACCTCAGCATGCGGATCCCGTCGTGGGTCGAGGTCACCGAGGGCGAGGTCCCCGCAACGCTCACCTACCACGGCGACGAGCACCCAACCGAGGTCATCGGCCGCACCCGGGTGCTGCAGCCCGAAGCGCCTGCCACCCCGAAGACCGGTAAACGACGGCAGCCGCTGGGTCGCGCGGTCATCACCGGATTGTGGGGCAACAGCACCATCCGCGTGCTCACCGGATTCCTCACGCTGTACATCGCGTTCGTCGCGAAGTCGAAGACCGACCACGAGCCGCTGGTGCAAGCCGCGATGCTCGGACTGGTCGGCGCCGCCGCCGGCATCGGCAACTTCGCAGGCAACGCCGCCGGAGCCCGGATCAAACTCGGCCGTCCCGCCCTCATCGTGCTGCGCTGCACGGGTGCCGTGTGGATCATCGCCGTCCTCGCCGCCATCACCGACAATCTCCTCACCGCCGCCCTGGCCACTCTCGTCGCGTCCGCCGCCAGCGCCCTGGCCAAGGTGTCGCTGGACGCGTCGCTGCAGCACGACCTCCCCGAGGAGTCCATCGCGTCCGGTTTCGGCAGATCCGAGACGGTTCTGCAGCTGAGCTGGGTCGTGGGCGGCGCGCTGGGCGTGCTGCTGCCCACCGAATACTGGATCGGGTTCTCCGTGGTCTCCGCCGTCATGACCATCGGGCTCGCCCAGACCGTGCTCACGTACCGCGGCAGCACCCTTCTGCCCGGACTCGGCGGAAAACGCCCCGACCTGGCCGAACAAGAAGTGACCGAGCACCACTCGACCCACCGGGTCGACCGATCGACAGGAAATGTGACGTAAGTGAGAATGCAGGCGCGAACCAAGAAGATCCTGGCAGTGATCGTGGTGGGCCTGATGGTGGTCCTGGTGGCCTTCGTCGGCGTCCTGTACGCGCTCGTCCGCAACTCCTCGCCCCGCCTGCCCGAGATCACCGCCTTCGCGCACAACCGGACCCAGCAGGTGCCCCCGCTGGCGTACTGCAACCTGTACCTCGAGGACTGCACCACCGGCGAGATCGCCGAACTCGACGTGCCCCCCGGCTCCCCCCTGCAGCTGTCGTTGCCGCAGGAGATCGTCGACGCACCGTGGCGCATGGTCGTCGTCTATCAGGACGCGTCGGGCCAGGTCGTCGTGCAGCAGCAGGCTCACCGCGCCGGTGAGACCCGCGCCGTGACGGTGCCGTCGTCGGAGGATCTGCAGCTGGCCGGCATCGAGATCCAGCTGCCGTCCGCGGTCGTCGACGAGCAAGGGCTCACGCAGGCGCGGGCCGCCTGGTCGATCAAGACCGCCTGAGCCGACAGCAGCCCACACGAAAGGGCCCCCGCAGCAGTTTCAGTGCGCGGGGGCCCTCGTCGTCGGAAGTCGGATCAGCTGTCGAGTTCGCGCGCGACCGCGCGGACCACCTCGGAGATGCGCTGAGCCGTCTTGCGGTCCGGGTACTTGCCCTTGCGCAGGTCGGGTTGGACCTTCGCCTCGAGCAGCGTGATCATGTCCTCGACCATGCCGTGGAGTTCGTCCGGCGTGTGCTTCTTGGCCGACGGCTCCTTGCGCCCACCGTTCTGGCGCAGCGACGGCGCCGGGTCGAGCACCTTCAGGCTCAGAGCCTGTGGTCCGCGTCGACCGGCGGCCATGCCGAACTCGACGCGCTGACCGGCCTTGAGGCCCTCGACGCCCTCAGGAAGAGCGGACGAACGCACATAGACGTCCTCCCCCTCCTCCTGCGACAGAAAGCCGAAGCCCTTTTCGACGTCGTACCATTTCACCTTGCCGGTCGGCACCGCGTTCACCCGCTCATCACTTGGAGTGCAGTTGGTTGCACTTGGTATGCAAAACAGCGCGCCCCACCTCTGGTGCGGGACGCGCAGTGCCTACAGTCTACCTTGCAGCGACCCCCTCCAGCATCCGGGTTTCCAGGCACTATCGTTGCTGGTGTGGCCCACGAATCGACTCCTTCGAGCACTCCTCACACACCCCGGGGGCGCGACGGACTCCTCCGCGTCGCACTCGCCCTCTTCGCGATCGGTTTCGTCGCGATCGTGGCGATCTTCCTGACCCCGGTGCTTTCCGATTCCCGACCCGGCCTCGTTCTCTATCTCATCGCCCTGGCGTGCCCGATCGGATTCCTCCTCGGAATCGGTGCGGCACTGCGGCAGGGCAGACGCTCCCGCTGACCCACCCGACCACCGACCGATGGGACGATCATGAGAATTCTGCTCAACATCATCTGGCTGATCTTCGGCGGTCTGTGGCTGGCGCTGGGGTACTTCGTCGCCGGAATCCTCTGCTGCATCCTGATCATCACGATCCCGTTCGGCATCGCGTCGTTCCGGGTGGGCGTGTACGCGCTGTGGCCGTTCGGGAAGACGGTGGTCGACAAGCCGACGGCCGGTGTCGCCTCGCTGATCGGCAACGTGATCTGGTTCATCATCGCAGGTCTGTGGCTCGCGATCGGCCACGTCGTGACCGCGATCGCCATGGCGATCACGATCATCGGGATCCCGCTCGCGGTCGCGAATCTCAAAATGATTCCCATCTCGCTCATGCCCCTCGGTAAGGACATCGTCGACGCTCCATAACGCTGTGAGCTTCCTCACATAACGGCCGGGTAACAGAAGGGCAACAGCTCGGGGATACGCGTGTCTGGCCCCCGCTAGCTGGGAAGAGTCCCTGCGCGTCGAATGCGGGCTCGCAACAGGCGAAGACACACCGCGTTATCAAATGGTGACACTGCGGCCTCAGACCGTTACCGTCGTCACCGGCCGAGGAAACATCGGTCACATCCGGCCCGCCGCGCCAAGCCTCGTCCCGCGGGTACCGGAGTCCCGACGAAGCATTCCAGGGACGAGGACGGGGGACCCAAAAGTCCTCCAGGGAACGCAAGTTCCCGGAAGGACACCGGTCCGAACGTGCCTCGCGCACTCGGATCTTGGGGTGAAGCCAGACCCTCTCCAGCCAGGAGAGGCGAGGCCGGGCGACCTCTCAGCCCGAACCCGACAGCTGACCTCGCAGGCGCGTGTGGAGAGGATCTCGACAACTATGAGCGGACGCCATCGCAAGCCCACCAACACCGGCCGCACCGTCGCCAAGGTCGCCGTCACCGGCGCCATCATGGGCGTCGCCGGAGCAGCCTTCTCGGGCACCGCGAACGCGGCACCCGACTCCGACTGGGACCGCCTCGCGCAGTGCGAGTCCGGCGGAAACTGGGGCATCAACACCGGAAACGGCTTCCAGGGTGGACTTCAGTTCTCCCCGAGCACCTGGAACGCACACGGTGGAACCCAGTACGCGGCCACCGCCAACCAGGCCACGCGTGAACAGCAGATCGTCGTCGCCGAGAAGGTCCTCGACTCCCAGGGCTGGGGCGCATGGCCCTCCTGCTCCTCGAGCCTCGGCCTGAGCAGCGCCCCCACCCAGCGCACCGCCCCCGCCGTCGTGCCCGAGACCCCCGCGGCACCGGCACTCCCCGACCTCACGGGCGGCGTCCCCAGCACCAACGGCACCCCGCAGTACGCCGGTGTCGTCGACAGCGCGATCGAGGCCGCCAAGGCCCAGGGCATCGCGATCGACCCCCAGATCCTGCAGCTCATCGACGCCAACAAGGGACTGCTCCCGCACTGATCCCCGCAGCTCACAGAAGAGGGGCCCTGCACCGATCCGGTGCAGGGCCCCTCTTCTGTCGCTGGTTCAGCGGTTGATCACCGTGTGCGGATGCGCGTACGGCAACGACTCCGCAGGCAGCGGAAACTCGGTGTCCTCGCCGAACGGGGAGAGACCGCCCGCGCGGGTCGACGACAGTTCGGTCACGGCGTGATCTCCATCGGCGGTTTCGGGCCACCCTGGATCCACGTACTGCTTCTTCGAATTGTTAGCCACGGTGCCATTTTGACAGGACCGTTCGGCGACGTACAGCCCAGGTCTCTAATCTGATAGTCGATGACCGACACCGACGACACCACCGCGAGCACCAACGGCACCGCAGCCTCCCCCCGTGGCGCCGCGACCCTCGCGGACTGGCTGGCCGCACGCAGCGACGCCGAACTGACGGATCTGCTGCGCAGGCGCCCCGATCTGGCGGTCCCGCCGCCGGCCACGATCGTCGTTCTCGCGGGCCGCGCCGAACAGCGGGCGTCGGTTGCCCGTGCAGCCGACAACCTCACGTCCCTGGACTTCGGCATCCTCGAACTCCTGGCCCTCGAACGCGCCGACGAGGTCGCGGTTTCCCGGGCCACCCTGCAGGACGCGGTGGGGTCGCGTGCGACGAAGAAGGCGGTCGACGCCACCCTCGACGGACTACGGTCCGTGGCGCTGGTCTGGGGCGGCAAGACGTCGCTGCGGATCGTCCCCGCCGTCACCGCCACCATTCCGTGGCGCGTCGGGCGTGGCGCCGAACCCGTCGAGACCCTCGACGAGTCCGCGATCGTCGCCGCACTGGCCGGGCTGCCGACCGTCGAGCGGGACATCCTCGAGACGCTGTCGAAGTCCAGTTCCATCGGCCGGACCCGGGATGCCGCGCCGGGAACGTCACCCGACCGTCCCGTCCAGCGACTCCTCGCCGCCGGCCTGCTGCGCTGGATCGACGACGAGACCGTCGAATTGCCGTACCAGGTGCGGCAGGCCCTGCGCGGAGAGGCCGTCTTCGACCCCACGTCGCTGTCCCCACCGGCCGTGACGGCACGCAAACACAAGCCCGCCGACATCAACGCCGCCGCGGCGGGCGAGGCGCTCGAATTGGTGCGCCACTGCGAGGACGTAGTCAAGGCCCTCGGCGAGGTCCCGGCCCCCGCGCTGCGGGCGGGCGGCCTCGGCGTCCGGGAACTGCGGCGGATAGCCAAGATGTCCGGCATCGACGAGAACCGGCTGAGCCTGCTCGTCGAATTGCTGTCGGCCGCGGGACTGATCGCGAGCGGCACCCCGGACCCTGTGCCGCCGACGGACAGTGGCGAGAACTACTGGGCGCCGACCACCGCGGTCGACAATTGGCTGACCGCCTCGGTCGCCCGGCGGTGGCACGTGCTGGCGACGGCGTGGCTGGAATTGCCGCGGATGGCGTGGTTCATCGGCATGCGTGATGCCAACGACAAGCCGGTTGCCGCTCTGTCCGAGGAGGTCCGTGCGCCGTCCGCGCCGCGTGACCGGCAGGCGATTCTCGGACTCCTGGCGGAACTGGGCACCGGACACTCGGCCGACCCCGCGGAGGTCAGCCGCCTCCTGGCCTGGCGACGCCCCCGCTGGGGCGCCCGGCTCCGGGTTCATGCGGTCGAGCGGACCCTCGACGAGGCGGCGACGCTCGGGCTCGTCGCCCGCGGCGCCCTCAGCTCCCCCGGCCGGGCTCTGCTCCACGGCGGTGACGCCGAGGCCGAGATGCACGCGTCGCTGCCCGAACCCGTCGACCACGTCCTAGTCCAGGCCGACCTCACCGTCGTCGCCCCCGGACCCCTCACCCCCGAACTGCTCGAGCAAATCGCTCTCGTCGCGGACATCGAATCCGCCGGCGCGGCATCGATGTACCGGATCAGCGAGGACAGCATCCGGCGCGCCCTCGACGTCGGCATGACGGCGGCCGAACTGCACAGCCTGTTCGCCACCCGGTCGCGCACACCCGTCCCGCAGTCGCTGTCTTATCTGATCGACGATGTCGCGCGACGGCACGGGCGGCTCCGCGCCGGGGTCGCCGCGTCGTTCGTCCGCTGCGAGGATCCGACGCTGCTGGCGGAGGTCCTGGCGTCGCCGGTGGCCGCCTCGCTGGCTTTGCGTGCCCTGGCGCCGACGGTCGCGGTGTCGCAGGCGCCGCTGCGGGAAGTGCTGAACGAATTGCGGACCGCCGGTTTCGCGCCCGCGGGTGAGGATTCGTCCGGCGCCCTCGTCGACCTGCGTCCCCGCGGCGCACGCGTCGTGACCCGGCGCAAGCCCCCGGCCCGTACCCCCGCCGTCGCCACGGACGCCCAACTCGACGCGGTCGTCCGGACCCTCCGGGCCGGCGATCTGGCGGCGTCGGCCCGCGGTTCCGGCAGCATCCGGTCCGACGGGTCGCGGGCCAGCAGCGCCGCGACCATCGCACTGCTCAACGCCGCGGCGCGGGAACGCACGAGTGTGACCATCGGCTACGTCGACGCGCAGGGTGTGGCGTCGCACCGCATCGTCGATCCCGTCAGCGTCGGCGGCGGCCAGCTCGATGCGTTCGACCCGGCGAGCGGTGCGGTCCGGCGGTTCACCCTCCACCGCATCACGTCCGTCGCCCGCGTCGACTGAGCATCTGAGTACTTGTCAACGGCGCGCGGTTAACAAGTACTCACGGCTCAGATAACGATTCCGCGCAAACGCCCAGGAATTTCGGGGCGAGCAATACCGTGTTGCTGGTATGTACCTGGCCGGGGACGACTTACCAGGAGGCAGAACATGGGTGTCAAAGCAACGAAGCGGTCACACGGCTGGTTGCGAGGCGTTGTCCGGCTGATGGTCGCCGTGGTGCTTCTGCCGCTGGCGTTCGTCCTCGTCGGCGGCGGAACGGCGTCCGCGGACCCCTACAGCCGCCTGCGCGAGCACTGGGTCGACGCACCCGGTGGGGTCGGGCAGATCAAGGTGCGGATGTGGCTCGCGAACAACGGCAGCAACAAGGCGCTCTATCTGCTCGACGGCCTCCGCGCGACCGACGACGTCAGCGGGTGGGAACACGAGACCAACGCCGCGTGGCTGTCCGATCACGGGATCACCGTCGTCGAGCCGGTCGGCGGGCAGTCCAGCTTCTACACGGACTGGTACGCGCCCAGCAACACCAACGGCCAGCCGTACACCTACAAGTGGGAGTCGTTCCTCACCCAGAACCTGCCGGACTTCCTGGCGAACAATTACGGCATCAGCCGCACCAGCAACGCCATCGCCGGACTGTCGATGGGCGGCAACGCGGCCCTGATCCTCGCCGCCTACCACCGCGACCAGTTCACGTTCGCCGGGTCGATGTCCGGGTACCTGAACCTGTCGGCTCCGGGCATGCGCGAGGCGATCCGGTTGGCGATGCTCGACGCCGGCGGCTACAACGCCGACTGCATGTGGGGACCGCCGTGGGATCCCGCCTGGCTGCGGAACGACCCGTTCGTCGCGGCCCCGCTCATGCGCGGACTGCCGATGTGGGTCTCCGCGGGCAGTGGCCTCCCCGGCCCGCACGATCAGCCGCAGAACGCCGTCGACGTGTTCAACACCGGCACCGGCATGGGGCTCGAAGCCATCGCGCTGGCCCAGAACCGCGCCTTTCAGGTGCGGCTCGACACCCTCGGAATCCCAGCGCACTACGACTTTCCGGCGACGGGAACCCACAGCTGGGGCTACTGGCAGGACCAGCTGTGGGCCATGCTCCCGATGATGAAGGCGTCGATCGGCGCCTGACATGGCCTCCGGCCCCGTGAGTACTTGTCAACGTCCCGCGGTTATCGAGTACTCACGGGCGCCGGAGGCGCATAGGCGTCCCAGAGTTCCCGATAGACGCCGCCTCGGTCGAGTAGTTCGTCGTGCGTTCCGATTTCCGCGACTCGACCTGCGTCGAGGACCACCACCCGGTCGGCCCGCGCCGCCGTGCTCAACCGGTGCGCCACGACGACGGTGGTGCGCCGCCGGGACAGGTTTTCCGTTGCGAGCCGGACGCGGTCTTCCGTCGCCAGGTCGAGTGAGGCGGTCGCCTCGTCGAGCAGCAGGATGTCGGGGTCCACCAGTTCGGCCCGGGCGAGGGCCAGGAGTTGGCGTTGTCCGGCGGACAGGTTGCGCCCGTGCTCCCCGATCGGCTGCAGGTACCCGAGGGCCAGTCCCGACACCATCTCGTGGGCCCCGACCGCTCGGCTGGCGGCCTCCACCTCGGCGTCGGTCGCGTGGAGACGCCCGTAGGCGACGGCGTCGCGGACGGTGGCACCGAACAGGTGCGGCTCCTGCGGAACCACGCCGAGTCGCTGCCGGAACGATGCGAGGTCGAGCGACCGCGTGTCGATGCCGTCCACCCGTACCGCCCCCTCGGTGGGGTCGTAGAAGCGGGCGAGCAGCTTGAGCACCGTCGACTTGCCCGCGCCGGTCTGCCCGACGAGGGCGACCGTCTCGCCCGGTTCGATGCGAAGCGTCACCCCTCGCAACGCCTCCCCCTTCCCCGACTCGTACCCGAAGTGGACGTCGTCGAATGCGATGCCGCCCTGGATGCGGTCGAGGACGACGGGTTCACCGGCCTGCGGTGTGGTGGTCGGCGTCCTCATCAGTCCACGCAGTCGCCCCAGTCCGATGACTGCCTGTTGATAGCCGTCGAAGACCTGCGAAAGCTGTTGCACGGGAGCGAAGAACAGTTCGACGTAGAGCACGAAGGCTATCAGCGTGCCGACAGTGAGGCTCCCGGCGTGGATCCGCGCCGTACCGACCGCGAGCACCAGTCCGGTCGCCACCACCGACAGGAACTCGACGAACGGAAAGTACAGCGCCATGTACCGCTGGGCCCGTAGCCGCGACTCCCGGAAATCCCAGGCCCGCCGGGAGAACTGGGCAGCGTTGTCATCCTCCCGCCGAAATGCCTGCGTGACGCGGATGTTCGTCACGTTCTCCTGCAGATAGGCGTTGACGATCCCGACGCGATCACGGGCTTCCGCGTAGGCGGGCACCGACTTTCGGCGGAACACGACGGTGGCCGCGACGAGGACGGGCACCACGAGACCCAGCACGAGCGCGAGTTCCGCATCGATCACCAGGAGTGCCACGAGAACCCCGCAGATCGTGAGCCCACTCACCACCGCGGTGGCCAGACCCGTCTGCAGGAAGTTGGACAGGCTGTCGACATCGGTGGTCATGCGGGTCATGATCCGGCCGGCCAGTTCTCGCTCGTAGTACTGCAGACCGAGCCGCTGCAGCTGCGCGAACGTCTTCACGCGCAACGTATACAGGAGTCGTTCGCCTGTCCGCCCGGTCACCCGGGCCTGCGCGACGTTGACCGCCCAGTCGAGCAGAACCACCAGAATGGTCGCGGCCGCCGCGAGCAGCAGCAGGTCCCGGGCGCCCTGCAGCACTCCCCGATCCACCCCGGTACGGACGAGGACCGGCACCGCGATCTGCGCGACGGCGTCCAGCCCGACGAGCGCCAATCCCGCGACCAGCGGCAGGAGGAGTGGCCGGAGCAGCGAGCCGAGCCCGAACGCCGGGTCCGCCGCCCGCGCCTCGTCCGCCGCGACGTCCGGGTCTCCGGTGAGCGGGGGCAGGTCGTCGAGCCGGGCCATTACCTCGGGGCTGGGCGGCGCCGAAGACAGGATTCCGCCGCCCGCGCCTCCACGGGACGGTCCACTGGCACCGGCCACCGCGGTCGCGAAGGCCGCAACGGCCCGGGCGTCGAGCACCCCGGACTCCTCGTCGCCACCCGTCCGACGCCACAGTTCGGCGGTGACGCCGTCGACGTCCGGCAGTTCCGGCGACGTGTCCGGACCGGCGGCGTCGTCGGCACTCGACAGCAGCGCACGAAACAGCGGGCACCGTTCGTCGAGTTCGGCGCTCGTCCCCACGTCGACGATGCGGCCGTGAGCCAGGACGGCGATCCGGTCGGCCAACGCCAGCGTCGACCGCCGATGCGCAATGATCAGGGTGGTGCGCTCGCCGGTCGCGGCGCGCAGTTCGTGGTGGACGGCGGCCTCGACCCGAGCGTCGACCGCCGAGGTCGCGTCGTCGAGTACCAGGATCCGCGGATCGGTCACCAACGCCCGGGCGAGGGCGATCCGCTGCCGCTGCCCACCGGACAACGTCACCCCCTGCTCCCCCACGACGGTGTCGAGCCCGTCCGGCAACGCGTCGACGAATTCCTCCGCCTGCACCACGCGGAGCGCCTCACGCACCAGCGTCTCGTCGACATCCGGCCGGCCGTACGAGACGTTCGCGCGGATGGTTTCGGACATCAGGTAGCTGTCTTCGAATACGACACCGAGCGCGGACCGCAGCGATTCGAGCGACAGCCGGCGGGTGTCGATCCCCCCGACGGTGACCGCACCCGCGTCGGCGTCGTACAACCGCGGAACGAGCATGGCCAGAGTCGATTTGCCCGACCCCGCGGCCCCGACCACCGCCACCGTCTCCCCCGGCGCGATGCGCAGCGACAGCCCGTCGAGCAGCCGGTTCGACGGCGCGTACCCGAAGGCGACGTCGTCGAACACCACCTCGAGGGGACCGCCCGGCAAGTCCACGGCGTCCGGCGGCGTCGTCACGGCAGGGGCGTTGTCGATCACCTCGCGGACGCGTTCCACGCTGGCCCGACCCTGCTGGCTCACGGTGAGCAGCGTCGCGAGCTGACGCACGGGCGAGGCGAAGGCGGCCAGGTACGTGGTGAACGCGACGAAAGTCCCGAGTGACAGGTCGCCGTGCAGCGCCAGCCATCCTCCGACAGCCAGAACCAGTGCCTGCCCGAGCATCGGGACCGCCTGCAGTGCGGGGTTGTACCGGCTGGTCAGTCGCGCGACGCGCAGCCGGGAACGGAAAAGCTCCCCGGCGCGCTTCTCGAGGTCTTCCAGTTCGCGGTCTTCCTGCCCGAATCCCTTGACGACGCGCACCCCGGTGACGGCAGCCTCCACACCGCCGGCCACGATGGCCGCCTGTTCCTGCGCATGCCAATTGGCGGGGAAGAGGTCGACGCGGCTGCGCATCGAGATGAACCACAGCGCAGGCAGAACGGCGAGGGCGACGAGCGTGAGGATCGGCGACAGCACGGCCATCACGGCCAGCGACATCGTGAACATGAGCAGGTTCCCCGCCATGTGCGGCAGGAGCTGCAGAAGCATCTGAATCAGCGTGATGTCCGAGATGGACCGGCTCACCACCTGACCCGTCTGAAGTCCGTCCTGCTTGACGCCATCCAGTCGCAGCAGCGAACGGAACGCGTCGCCCCGCAGGTCGTACTGCACCCCGAGGGACAGCTGCCCGGAGCGGTATCGCCGTGTGTACGCGGCGGCGAAACGGACCGTGGCGAGGGCGACGAGCACTGCGATCCACGGTGCCAGTGCATGATTCGTGTCGACCGCAGCATTGTCGATCACGTGCCGGACGGCCAGCGGAATGGTGGCGGTGGCCGCGGCAGCCACCGCCGCCGCCCCGTACGCGAGGACGAGATTGCGGCGCTGGCGCAGACAGTATCCGAACAGGTACCGCAGCCAGCCGGCGTTCTCCCCCGAGCCTCCCGTCGTCACTGCGCAGACACCAGCGTGGAATCCTCCTCGACCGCAAACTGATTGGCGGGACGCGGCAAACCGTAGTGCCCGCGCAGTGTGGTCTCGGTGTAGTCGGCGCGGAAGAGTCCGCGCTCCTGCAGAATCGGGACGACGGAGTCGACGAACTTCTCCAACCCGGACGGAAGGACCGCGGGCATGATGTTGAAACCGTCTGCGGCGCCGTTCCGGAACCAGTACTCGATCGTGTCCGCCACCTGGACCGGAGTGCCCGCGAACGTGCGGTGACCGCGACCGCCGCCGAGTCGCCCGATCAGCTGCCGGACGGTCAGCTTCTCGCGGCGGGCGAGGTCCACGATCAGCGTGTACCGGCTCTTCGCACCCTCGATGTCGTCCTCGGACGGCAAGTCCTCGGGGAGTTCCTCGTCGAGTGGGAGCTGCTCCGGTTCGAGATTGAACCGCTGCGCCAACTGCTTGCGGGCATATTCCGGCGAGATCAAGCTCTCCAGCTCGGCCTCGAGCTCGCGGGCCTCCTCTTCGGTGTCCCCGATGACCGGCACGATGCCGGGCAGGATCAGCACCTGCTCGGGGTCCCGCCCCAGCGTCGCGACACGGTCCTTGACGTCCGCGTAGAACGCCTTCCCCTCGTCCAGGGTCGGCTGCGCGGTGAAGATCGCCTCCGAGTACCGGGCGGCGAAATCCTTTCCGTCCTCGGACGACCCGGCCTGCACCAGCAGGGGGTATCCCTGCGGCGACCGCGGCACATTGAGTGGTCCGCGCACCTTGAAGAACCGGCCCTCGTGTTCGATGACGTGCACCTTCGCGGAGTCGGCATGGATGGCGACATCCTTGTCCGCGACAATGGCGTCGTCCTCCCAGCTGTCCCACAACTTGGTGGAGACCTCGACGAACTCGGCAGCGCGCTCGTACCGGCTCTTGTGCGCGGGGGTGTCCTCGAGCCCGAAGTTCTGCGCCGCATCGGCGCCGGCGGTGGTGACGATGTTCCAGCCGGCCCGGCCGCCGCTGACGAAGTCGAGGGACGCGAACCGCCGCGCAAGGTTGTACGGCTCGTTGTAACTGGTCGACGCCGTCGCGATCAGGCCGATCTTCTCGGTGGCCGCGGAGATCGCCGTCAGGATGATGGTCGGCTCCAGCTTGCCGCTCGGCCTGCGTTCCGGATTGCTGAACAGCACCGGGCTGTCGGCGAGGAACACCGAGTCGAACTTTCCGCGTTCGGCGGTCTGCGCCAACGAGATGTAGTGCTTGATGTCGAGATTGGCGTTCGGATCGCTTTCGGGCAGGCGCCAGGCCGCCTCGTGGTGTCCGATCGCCATCAGGAATGCGTTGAGATGCAGCCGGCGCTGTGGTGACGAACTCATGGTGTAACTCCCTTACTGTGCCGCTACCTCGACGCGGAGGGCGCCGAGCAGCGTGTTGCGAAACTCGTGGAACTTGCTGTCGCCGAGCGCTCTCGGCTTCGGAATGTCGACGGTCTCGTCGACGACGATCTGCCCGTGGTCGAGGACGAGGACCCGGTCGGCGAGCGCGATCGCCTCGTCGACGTCATGGGTGACGAGCAGGACGGTCGGGCGGTGCCGACGGATCAGCTCCTCGAGAAGGGCATGCATCTTGATCCGGGTCAGCGCATCGAGTGCGCCGAACGGTTCGTCGGCCAGAAACAGTTCGGGCTCGCGTACCAGTGCGCGCGCCAGGGCAACCCGCTGTTGCTCACCGCCGGACAGTTCACTGGGCCACGCCTTCTCGCGACCGGCAAGTCCCACCTCCGCGAGAGCCGACACGCCCGTGCTGGTGCCGCTGCGACCCAGTCCGAGCGTCACGTTGTCCAGCGCCCGCAGCCACGGCAGCAGCCGTGAGTCCTGGAACGCCACCGACACCTCCGCGGGCACGGTGAGGGTGCCGCCGCGGCCCTCGACGTCGTAGTCGAGGCCTGCGAGCGCCCGGAGCAGCGTGCTCTTGCCGGACCCACTCCTGCCGAGCAGGGCGACGAACTGGCCTTCGGGAATGTCGAGGTCCAGGCGGTCGAGGACGATCTTGTCGCCGAATCCGCGGACGAGGGACCGCACCTGGACGGCGACGCGTGCTATCGGGCGAGGGTCCTGCGCCATGACAGCGACCGCCTTTCGACGTAGCGGAGCACGGAGTCGGACAGGAGACCGAAGATGCCGTACACCGCGAGTCCCACGAGAATCACGTCGGACTGTCCGTAGTTCTGCGCGTTGTACATCATCTTCCCCAAGCCGGTCACCGCGTTGATTCCCTCGACGACGATGAGGGTGAGCCAGGCACCGGTCACCGAGAGTCGCAGTCCCAGAAAGAATCCCGGCATCGCACCCGGCAGTACGACCTTGCGGATGAACGTGGCCCGGGACAGCCCGAGGACCTCGGCGAGTTCGACGTAGCGGTTGTCGATCGACGTCAACGAGTTGTGGGTCTGGATGTACATGTGGACGACGACACCCAGCGCGATGATCACGATCTTGAACGTCTCGCCGATGCCGAGCCAGAGGATCAGCAGCGGGATCAGGCCGAGCGTCGGGATGGCGCGTTTGAGCTGGATCGGTCCGTCGATCAGGGCGTCACCGGAACGGGTCAGACCGGCGACGACGGCCAGGGCCGTCCCGATCACCACGCCGAACGCGAAACCGATGGCGGCCCGGCTCAACGACGCGAGGACATGTTCCTGCAGGATGCCCGTGGAAATCAGGTCGATGGCCGTCGTGACCACGGTCCACGGCGCGGACAGTTTTCGTGCGTCGATGACTCCTGTCAGGCTGCCCACCGCCCACACCGCGAGGAGGAGCAGGACACCGGCCAGCCGGGAGAACGGGAAGGCCTTACGCAGCCCGAGTCGGCGGATCTGCCGATCGGCGGCGGCGAGCCTGTCGACATCGGGGGCGACAGTACGTGCCGGTGCCGGCGCGGAGAGAGTACTGGTCATCGCTGCACACCGCCTCGGTACTCCGCCGGAACCGCATCAGCGGCGACGGTTTCGAATCGGCGGTCGAACAACTCGTCCGCGTCGAATTCGCTGAAGTAGCCTGCATCCGAGAGCAGTTGGATCGTGTCCTGCGTCCACTCGATGGCCGCATCCCAGTTGGCCGGGTAGACCGGACGCTGCCCGACGGAGGCGACGATGCGCTTTCCGTCCTCGGCCGAAACCTGTTCGCTCTCCACGTAGTACTTCTGGATCCAGGCGTCCTGGTTCTCCCACGCCCAGACCTCTCCACGGGCCCAGAACGGAATGAACGACTTGATTGCCGCGGCCTTCGCTGGATCCTGGAGAACCTCGACGGGCGCCCAGAGCACGGTGAGCGCATCCACGGCGTCGGTAGGCAACGCTTTGGCCCCGTCCGGTCCGTACTGGGTGAGGTACTTCGTCGCCGTCGGCTCCGACAGCGGCGCGACGTCCACCTGGTTCGATTGCAGCGCGGTGAGGAACTGCGGGCTGGGGAGTTCGACGAGCTGGACGTCGTCCTTGGTCAGGCCCAGTGCCTTCAGGGTCCGCAGGATCACCACGCCCTGGGCCTGGCCGGGCGAGAACGCGATCTTCTTGCCACGCAGGTCCGGCAGTTCCGCGATGTCCGAGCCCGGGGCGGTGGCCAGCAGGTACTGCGGCAGTTCCTTCTCCCGGACCGCGACGATCTTGGCGTCGAGACCGGTGGCGTGCGCCTGGATCGGCGGGATCGCCGCGTTGGTGGCCAGATCGACCGCGTTGCCCCGGAAGGCCTGGATCACGTCGGGGCCGGCACTGACGTCCGGCCAGTCCGACACGGTGAACGGGAGATCGGCGAGCTGACCGGTCGCCTCCAGCTGCAGTCGGGTGGTCTTGATCGACACGCTGAGCGAAGTTCCGTCCGGAACCTGATCGGGCACAGCATCATCGAGCGCGAGCCCGCCGGAGGAACCGGACGAGCAGGATGCGAGCCCGAGCGCCAGGGCGCCGACGAGCGCGGCGCGCACGAGGCGCCCGTACCCGGCGGAGGACACGAGTGAACTGGACATGATTGATCCTTCGAAGGATGAGGTCTCCGGTCGGGCACACCGGACGCAGTCGGTCGAGTGCCACGCAGCGGAGTGAGACAGGTGGAACGCAAACATATTTCGAGCGCTGGACGATGCCGGTCCGGGAGCGTCAGATACGACCCGGGCGCGTGCGTCGACAACAGGACTCGGAGCGACACGAGTCTGTACGCACAATGTCCGCCGCGGTTGTGTTCACACCAATATCCTTGCGCTCCAGCACAATCACCGTCAACATTGCTTCGTACCGAATTAACTCCGGCGCTGTGATCCGCGTCACGAAATGCCGGCCAACGGCCGCACGAAGCTGGCCAGAGGGGTCCGGTAGAGCTCCGCGAGGATCACGGCACCCGCAGACACCGGAAGGGCCCGTCCGGGAAAACTGGTGGACAGCACCGAATTCGACGGATCGTCGCACGTAGCCGACGCGTCCGCGACGGCTCGCCGCACCGCGTCGAGGGACCCCGGAATGTGGCTCACACCCTGGTCACAGACGATGAGGACCTCCGGATTGAACAGATCGAGCAAGCGCGCCGCGACGACCCCCACCCCGTGTGCCCGCTCCGCGAACAGTGCCAGAGCGGCCGGTTGCCGGCGCCGCCCGGCGTCCAAGAGGTCCCGGAAGATCGGCCGCTCGATGATGCCCAACTGCATCGCCCTGCGCACCAGCACCCGATCCGACAGGGTGGCCTGCACGCACCCGGTACGCCCGCAGGCGCATTTCTCGACACTGTGCTCGACGGGCACGTGCGCCACAGCGCCTGCCGCCGCGCGGGGGCCGTGGTGAACCACTCCTCCGGTCGCGAACGCGGCATCCACCACGTTCCCGACGAAGAGCTGCACGACGCTCTCCCTCACCCGCGGCTCCCCGAACAGCACCTCCGCGTCGATGAGCGCGCGGGCGTGCGAATCCATCCGGACGTCCAGACCGGTGCGATGCTCGAGATCCGCGCGGACCGGGTACCCGTTCCACCCCGGTATCGGATGGTCACGCACCACCCCCGATTCGGAGTCGATCCAGCCGCCGGCCGCGAAACCGACGCCGATCGGGACCGACATGTCACCGTGTTCGGCGGCCAACCCCTCCAGGGTCGTCACCGCGTCCCGCAGGATCTCGGCCGGTCCCAGCCCGAAGTGCGGATCGCGGGACCGCGCCAGCACCCGCCCCCGCAGATCGAGCAGTGCAGTGGTCACGTGGGTCATCGCGAGATGTATTCCGTAGACGACGTAGCGGCTCTCGTCGAGGTCCACCGGCACGTGTGGCCGTCCCAATCCCGTGGGACCCGAGATCTCGGGCAGTTCCCGCAGGAGGCCGCGCTCGACGAGTTGCGCGCTGGCGGTCGTGACGGTCGCGGGCGACAGCCCGGTCACCCGTGCGATCGTGCTGCGCGCGATCGGCCCCCGCTCGAGAACGGTGCGCAGCACCGTGCCCGCACTGGCCCCGGAACGGCCGGCACGCCGCGGGGCGGGCTGGGTTCGCACCATCGGTTCCCCTTCGCCGCGCGCAGTGATTTCGCTTGATCTCGGACGCTAACGAAGGAGAACGTGCAGTTCAACGGACTCGATTCCCGTGAATTTAACTCCCTGTGGCGCTAGCCACCGAGGTTGACCTCGATGCAATAGGTGCGTTCGGGTTCGGAGAAGGCGATGGGGAATGCGGTGTCGAATTCGTTGCAGAGGGATTCGTCGTTCTTCCCGTCCGCGCGCTCGAGAACCTTGACGGTCTGAGCCTCGGCACAGTCCGAGGGCAGGATCCGGCCGTCGTCCTCGAGCAGGTAGCAGGAGTTCTCGATCATGTTCGGGATGAGGCAGAGCGTGGTCTGGACGTCCTGGTCGTCGCCGACGAGCGTGTAGGAGAAGTAGTCCTCCGCGCACTGGACGTCGCCGTCGTTCTTCTGCGCCACCTCGTACGTGGCTTCGGCGTCGGAGCAGTCGCGTTTCTCGTGGGAAGTGTCGGCGGCGGTCGTGGATGCGGACTCGAAGAAGAGGCAGTCGCCGACGTCGAGAGCGTTCTTGTCCGCGCTCTTCAGGGCGAACACCCCGAACGCGGCGACGGCGGCGATGATCACCAGGACTGCGATGCCCAACGCGATGAACAGGCCCTTTCGCGATTTCTTCGGCGACGGTGGGTTCTGGCCGGGCGGGTATTGCCCGTACTGGCCAGGCTGCCCGTACTGACCCGGCGGGTACTGTCCGGGTTGCTGAGCGTACTGCCCCTGCGAGTACGGCTGTTGCGGATACTGACCCTGCGGATACGGCTGCTGAGGGTTGTTCGGCGGCTCGCCGGGGACATTCGGATCGGGACGGCGTGGGTCTTCGGGGGGCTGGGTCATCGCGAGCCTCGTCTCTGCATCGATCCATCCGGGCTGACCCTCAATTTAGGCCCTCGACCGCCCCGGATGTGCCGGTATCGGGCCTGCTCGGAGACGGCGACGTGGCGCGGTGCCGCCCGGATCAGGACAATGGACAGGCTGGCTACATCCGGCACCGCATTTTCGAGGAGGCTTCCGTGACCGACGGACCGTTGATCGTCCAATCCGACAAGACCCTGCTGTTGGAGGTCGATCACGAGCGCGCGAACGACGCCCGCCAGGCGATCGCGCCGTTCGCGGAACTGGAACGTGCGCCCGAACACGTCCACACGTACCGGATCACCCCGCTGGCCCTGTGGAATGCGCGCGCCGCCGGACACGACGCCGAGCAGGTGGTCGATGCGCTGGTCAACTTCTCCCGGTACGCGGTGCCGCAGCCGTTGCTGGTCGACATCGTCGACACGATGGCCCGGTACGGGCGACTGCAGCTGGTGAAGAATCCCGCCCACGGTCTGACTCTGGTCAGCCTCGACCGCGCGGTACTGACCGAGGTGACCCGGCACAAGAAGATCGCGCCGATGCTCGGGGCCCGCGTCGACGACGACACGGTGGTCGTCCACCCGAGTGAGCGAGGCAGGCTCAAGCAATTGCTGCTCAAGGTCGGCTGGCCGGCGGAGGATCTCGCCGGGTACGTCGACGGCGAGGCCCACCCCATCGATCTGGATTTCGACGGCATCTCCCCGGGGTCCGCGGACGGCCACTGGCACCTGCGCGACTACCAGGAGATGGCGGCCGACTCGTTCTGGGCCGGTGGGTCGGGTGTCGTCGTCCTGCCCTGCGGCGCGGGCAAGACGATGGTCGGTGCGGCGGCGATGGCCAAGGCGAAGGCCACCACGCTGATCCTGGTGACGAACACGGTGGCAGGCCGGCAGTGGAAGCGTGAGCTGATCGCGCGCACGTCGCTCACCGAGGAGGAGATCGGCGAGTACTCCGGCGAACGCAAGGAGATCCGTCCCGTCACGATCGCCACGTATCAGGTGATCACCCGGCGGACCAAGGGTGAGTACAAGCATCTCGAGCTGTTCGATTCCCGCGACTGGGGTCTGGTGATCTACGACGAAGTGCACCTGTTGCCTGCGCCGGTGTTCCGGATGACCGCCGACCTGCAGTCCCGTCGGCGCCTCGGCCTCACCGCCACCCTGGTCCGCGAGGACGGCCGCGAGGGCGACGTGTTCTCGCTGATCGGACCCAAGCGGTACGACGCTCCGTGGAAGGACATCGAGGCGCAGGGGTGGATCGCCCCCGCCGACTGTGTCGAGGTGCGGGTGACGCTGACCGACGCCGAACGCATGGCCTACGCCGTCGCCGAACCCGACGAACGCTACAAGTTGTGTTCCACCGCCCACACCAAAATCGCGGTGGTGAAGTCGATTCTGGAGCGGCACACCGACGCACCGACGCTGATCATCGGCGCGTACCTCGATCAGCTCGACGAACTCGGTGAGGCGTTGAACGCCCCGGTCATCAAGGGGTCGACCAAGAACACGGAGCGGGAGGATCTGTTCGACCGTTTCCGGGCGGGCGAAATCCAGACCCTGGTGGTCAGCAAGGTCGCGAACTTTTCGATTGATCTGCCGGAAGCATCTGTCGCCGTTCAGGTTTCGGGCACGTTCGGTTCCCGACAGGAGGAGGCTCAACGGCTGGGCCGCCTGCTGCGACCCAAGCACGACGGCGGCCAGGCCCACTTCTACTCGGTGGTGGCGCGCGACACCCTCGACGCCGAGTACGCCGCCCACCGGCAGCGCTTCCTTGCCGAGCAGGGTTACGCCTACCGGATCACCGACGCCGACGACCTGCTGGGCCCGCCCATCGGGTGACTGCCCGGACACCCGGACCGACGCTCTAAGCTGGGCCCGTGCGACATTTCGAGTTCACCGTCGACCGGCCCTACGCGAAGTCCGTCAACCAGACGTTCGCCGACATGCGACGCCTGCAGGTGTCGGCGATCGTGGTGGCCCTGCTGTTCGCGGCGGCCGCGGTCGGTCTGATCCTGCTCGCCCACCCCTGGTCGCTCATCCTCGGCGTCGTCGTGGCGATCGCCGCGCTCACGTCGGTGTGGGTGGCATTCTGGGTGCCGAAGAAGGTCGGCAGCATCGAGGACCTGTACGCGAAGAGCCCCCTGGTGCCGGCCGTCGTCTCGGAGGTCCACCCCCGTGCGATCACACTGCTGTCGCTGATCGACGTCGCGAAGCCGGGCGCAGGCAGGGCGTCGTATGCGCTCGTCACCCGCAACATCCCGATCCGCACCGGTCAGAAGCAGAACGTCGGCGACCGGGTGCCGTCCGTCGCTCTACTCAACGACCGCAGCACCCACAGTCTCGCCGCCACGTGGGAGATGGTCAGTCCGATGCCGATCGCGTGGGGCACCCGCGACGCGACCGTCCGCTCCCGTGCGGAGGACGCCATCGATCAGGTCGAGTGGGATTTCCTGCAGAGCCGGATCGCCGACTCCGAGCACATCCGCACCAGCCCCGACCAGCGAGTCGCCGTGTCCGAGCACGACCTTCCCGAGAGCCTGCGCTGATCGTCCGCTAGCCGGGCCAGCCGTCGGCCGGTTGCCGTAAGTCGCCGGCGAGGAGGGCGGCCGTCCACGAATCGCGTCGGACACCGCGCTGCACGAGCCCGGAGCGCTGGACTCCTTCGAAGCGGAAGCCGACCCTGCGGGCGACTGCCGCGGAGTCGTCGTTGCCGACGAAGGCGCGCCATTCGATGCGTTCGAGTCCCATGCCGTCCGGCCGGAATGCGAAATCGCACACCAGGTTCACCGCCGTTGTCATGAGTCCCCGCGAGCGGGCGGCGGGTGCGAGCCAGTACCCGATCTCGGCCGCCGTCATGTCGCGTGACATCAGTCCGATCATCCCGAGCACGGGTCCGTTCTCGCGTTCGCGCAGCGCCCAGGTGGGACTGCGGTCGGCCCAACCGGACGGCACCGTGTGCCGGACGAACTGCTCGGCGTCCGAGCGGGCATAGGGGGCGGGCATCGTCGTCCACTCGGCGATCGACGGGTCGCTGCACGCCGCGCAGATCGCATCGACGTCGGTGACCACCGGCGGACTTAGCCACAGGGTGTCGGCGGTGAGGGTGACGACGAACATGCCCGCCACTCTATGCCCGGAACCAGTCGACCTTTACCGCGTCCGGCCGACGGGCCGGCCGTTACCGCGTCCGGCCGACGGGCCGGCCATTACCGCAGCGCGGGCAGGACTTCCTTCTCGAAGAGTTCGAGGCCCGATGTGTCGTAGGCGGCCTCGGGGAAGTAGAAGATGCCGTAGGACATGCCCTGGTCCTTCAGCGCCGACAGTTTCTCGACGATCTGTTCCGGCGTTCCGACTCCGGGCATTCCGCGGAATGCGCCGAGTGCACCCTCGGCGGCGTCGGCGCCGACGTGCGGGGTGAGCCGCTCCTTCAGGGTGAGCAGCCGCTGCTCGACCTCGGCCTCGGTGGTGCCGATCGCGACGTTGTAGTTGGCCGAGCGGACGATGGCGTCGAAGTCGGTGCCGACGGTGTCGCAATGTTTCCGCAGAATCTCGGACTTCAGCGCGAATCCCTCGGGGGTGCCGTCGAAGTTGGTGTACTGCGCGTACTTTGCCGCGATCTTCAGCGTCACCTTCTCGCCGCCGCCGGCGATCCACAACGGAATCCCGCCGTCCTGCAGCGGAAGCGGCCGGACGATGGCGCCGTCGACCTGGTAGTGCTTGCCTTCGAGGGTGGCGGTGCCGTTGGTCCAGGCCTGGCGCATGATCTGCACGCCCTCGTCGAGGCGCCCGAGACGCGTACCGGCGGAGGGGAATCCGTAACCGTACGCCCGCCACTCGTGCTCGTACCAGCCGCCGCCGATACCCATGTCGACGCGGCCGCCGGAGATGAGATCGGTGGTGGCGGCGACCTTCGCGAGGTAGGCGGGGTTGCGGTAGCTCATCGCCGTACACATCTGACCGAGACGCACCCGCGAGGTGACTGCCGCGAACGCGGACATGAGGGTCCACGCCTCGTGCGTGGCCTCCTCCGTCGGTACGGGGACGGTGTGGAAGTGGTCGTAGACCCACAGCGAATCCCACGCGGAACCCTGGTCGGCGCGCAACGCGAAGTCGCGCATCACCGACCATTGATCCGCGGGATCGATTCCGACGAGATCCAGACGCCAGCCTTGAGGAACGAACAATCCGAAGCGCATGAAACGAATGTACCTATGCTTCCTGTTTTTCGAGCGGTGGGGAATCCGGCGACGCCGTGGCCGCCGGTGGCCACGGCGAATAGATCGGGATGAACCGGAACAGGATCGTGGCGCCGAGCAGCGCCGCTCCCCCGACGGCGGCGACGGCCGCCCCCAGCGGGACGACCGCGGCGAGCGCGCCGACCCCGAACGGCCCCGCGAACATACCGGTGTCGTGGGTGAGCCGCCACGCGGCGAGGAATTCGGCGCGGGTCGCGGGTGGGGCGATGTCGGCGCCGAGCGTCATGATGACGCCGTTGCCGAGCCCGTTGCCGATGCCCATCACCACCGCGACCACACCGATCGACAGCAGGTCGTGTGAGAAGGGCAGCGCCAGATACGACACGCCGATCACCAGCAGCGACGGCACCGCGATGAACCGGCGACCGTATCGGTCCATGAACTGCCCGGCGGGATACGAGCACAGCAGATCGACGGCGGCACCGGCGCCGAAGACGAGGCTGACCTGCGCGGCGTCCAGCCCGAGGTAGGCCGCCCACAGCGGCAGGACCGCCTCCCGGGACGCGCGGGCCGCACCCATGAGCAGCGATCCGGCACCGAGCGTGGCCAGCAACTTCCGGTGTCGGCGCAGGATCGACGGCAACGTGGCGTGTCTGCTCGCGGCGGCGCGGCGGCGCGGCGGGTCCGGGACCCTCGACATCAGCCATCCGGACAGCACGACGCCGACGAACTGCACCAGGAACCCGCCGCGGGCACCGACCACGAGGATCACGGCGGCGCCGAGCAGCGGTCCCACGAAGAACCCGAGCCGCCACATCGCCGCGAACGACGACATCGCCCGGGCCCGCAGACCGATCGGAACGGCGTCGGCCAGGTAGCTCTGGCGGGCCAGCCCCCACACGGCGTTGGCGAGTCCCGTCAGCAGTGCGCCGACACCCAGCATCCAGGGTGTCTGCGCGAGCAGGCAGACCAGCACCCCGACCGCGCCGACTGCACTGCCCCCGATGATGGACCGGCGCTCCCCGAACCTGGCGACGATCCGGCCCGCGGGCAGGTCACCGAGGACGGCGCCCAGCCCGACGACCGCGACGATCAACCCGGACACGGCCACGGACGCGCCGAGTTCGCGGGCCGTCAGCGCCATGACCGGGGCTGCGGCGCCCTGGCCGATGCCGAAGATCGCGGCAGGAACGAAGACGGTGGTGACGAGCGGTTTCAGGCCGGTCTCGCCGCTCATGCGCTCGCTTCGTCGGCCGCGTCCACGAACCGGTTGCCGACGTCCTCGAGGCCGTAGTGGCCGCGCAGCGTCGTCGCGGTGTACTCGGTGCGGAACAGTCCGCGCTGCTGCAGGATCGGGACGACCCGGTCGACGAAATCGTCCAGGCCACCCGGCAGGTACGGCGGCATGATGTTGAAACCGTCCGCCGCGCCCTGCTCGAACCACGTCTGCAATTCGTCCGCCACCTGCTCCGGTGTTCCGGCGAACGTGCGGTGTCCGCGCCCGCCGCCGAGCAATCCGATCAGTTGCCGCACGGTGAGTGAACCGTCCGCCGCGAGATCCTTCACCAGCTGGTACCGGCTCTTGTTGCCCTGGATCTCGTCGAGCGGCGGGAGCGGGGGCAGGGGCGCGTCGAGGGAGTGCCGGGTCAGGTCGACGCCGAGCATCGTGGACAGCTGGCGCAGCGAGTACTCGGGCGAGATCAGGTCGGTGAACGACTGCTCGAGTGCCTCCGCCTCCTCCTTCGTGTCCGCGATGAACGGCACGATGCCGGGCAGAACCTTCAGTTCACTCGTCTTGCGGCCGTACTTGACGACGCGCGCCTTGAGGTCGCGGTAGAACTCCTGCCCCTGCTGCAGCGTGCGCTGCGCGGTGAAGACCGCCTCGGCGTATCGCGCGGCGAACTCCTTGCCGCTCTCGGACGACCCGGCCTGCACCAGCAGCGGCCGCCCCTGAGCGGACCGCGGCGAATTGAGCGGTCCCCTGACCCGGAACCGCGGTCCGTCGTGGTCGATCGTGTGGACCTTCGCGGGGTCGGCGAATGTGCCGGTCTCCGCGTCGAGCACCACCGCCCCGTCCTCCCAGCTGTCCCACAGCGCGAGGGTGACGTCCACGAATTCCTCTGCGCGCTCGTACCGTCCGCTGTGCGCGGGGATGCCGTCGACGCCGAAGTTGGCCGCCTCGTCCGCGCCGGCCGACGTCACGATGTTCCACCCCGCGCGGCCTCCACTGATGTGGTCGAGCGAGGTGAACTTGCGCGCCAGGGTGTACGGGTCGGAGTAGCTCGTCGACGCCGTGGCGATCAGCCCCACCCGTTCGGTGGCGACGGCGATCGCCGACAGCAGCGTGACGGGTTCGAATATCGCCTGGGTGTTGTGCGCGATCCGCGGTCCGACGGCGAGGCCGTCGGCGAAGAACACCGAATCGAGCTTGCCCCGTTCGGCGATCCGGCCGAGTTCCTGGAAGTGCGCGACGTCCAATACGCGGTGGGCTTCGGTGCGGGGGTGCCGCCACGCCGCCTCGTGATGTCCCACACCCATGAGGAAGGCGTTGAGGTGGAACTGGGAATCCTGTGACATGTGGAGTTTTTCTTTCCCGGTAAGTGACTAGACGCGCCAGCGGGACAGCCGGCGTTCGATCAGGACGAGGACGGCGTTCAGCGATAGCCCGAGAACCGAGATCGCGACGATGCCCGCATACATGTTGGGGATCTGGAAGTTGAACTGGGACGCGGTGATCAGGTAGCCGAGCCCGGCCTTCGCCCCGACCATCTCGGCGGCGATCAGCACGAGGATGGACGACGCCGCGGCCATGCGGATACCGGTGAAGATGGTGGGGACCGCAGCGGGCAGCACCACCTTCTGGAACAGCCGCACCGGCGACAGTCCGAGCGAGGAGGCCGACTTGATCAACAACGGGTCGACGGTGCGGACACCGGAGATCGTGTTCAGCAGGATCGGGAAGGTGCACGCGTAGATGACGAGGGCGATCTTGGATTCCTCGCCGATGCCGAGAATCAGGATGAAGACGGGAAGCAATGCCAGCGCCGCCGTGTTGCGGAACAGTTCGAGGATCGGGTTCAGGAAATCCGAGACGGGCCGGTACCAGGCGATCGCGATGCCCAGCGGAATCGCGATCACGACCGCCACGAAGAATCCGATCAGGGCGCGGGAGAGGCTCGCGGACACGTGCTCCCACAGTTCCCCGCTGCCGGCCAGATCGGCGAACGCTCCGACGACCGTGCTGAACGGGGGCAGGAACACCTCGTCGACGAGGCCGACGCGGGGTGCGATCTCCCACAGCGCGAGGAAGGCGACGATCGCGATCGACGGCTTGAGAATGCGCCAGGCGACGGGCCCCAGGGCCGCACCGACACGCCGGCCGACACCCGGCTCCGGTGGGGCCGGAGCGGGCGTCCGGGGCACCGCCGGATCGGTTGTGACGGGAGCTTCCGGTGCCGCGAGTGCGCTAGACATGTGCTTCCTCCTTCTCGATCACCTGTGCACGCTCCACTTCGCCGTGCAGCAGCGTCCAGATGCGGTGCCGGTAGTGCCGGAACTGCTCGTTGGACCGGACGTCCTCACCCGAGCGGTCGATGTCGATGTCCACGAACGTCTTCACCCGGCCGGGCCGTGACGTCAGGACGGCGACCCGTTGCCCGAGGTAGATGGCTTCGTCGATGCCGTGGGTGATGAACAGGATGGTCTTGCCGGTGGCCTTCCAGATGCGCAGCAGTTCGTCCTGCAGCGACTCCCGGGTCTGGGCGTCGAGCGCGGCGAACGGCTCGTCCATCAGCAGCACCTCGGGGTCGAACGCCAGGCTGCGGGCGATCGCGACGCGCTGCTTCATGCCGCCCGACAGCTCGTGCGGGTACCGGTCGCCGAACCCCTTCAGGCCGACGAGTTCGAGGTAGTGCTCGGCGAGTTCGCGCCGTTCCTTCCTCGGCAGCCCCTTGGCCTCGAGCCCGAACTCGATGTTGTGCCGGGCCGTGCGCCACGGCAGGAGGGCGTACTGCTGGAAGACGATTCCGCGGTCCAAACCCGGCCCGGTGACCGGCTTTCCGTCGAGCAGAATCCGGCCGGACGTAGGCGTGCTGAGCCCACCGAGGAGGTCGAGCAGAGTCGACTTTCCGCACCCGCTCGGCCCGACGAGGACGAGGAACTCACCGTCCGCGAGATCGATGTCGATGTCTTCGATCGCGGTGAACTTGTCCTTCGACCCGCGCACGTCGAACTGCTTGGTGACGTGTTCGAGACGGAGCTTGGGCGTCTGAACCCGGTCGAGGTTCGGAGCGATGGTGCTCATTTCTGTCCTTCCCATTCCATTCGGTCGACGCCGCTCGGCACGCGAGTCACTTCGCGGCCAGCGCCTGGCCGTCGGGACCGCTGTCGGCGGGGTAGGTGCCGTTGGCGTACGGGTTGAATTCGTTGGTGTAGACGTCGGCGGGTGTGAGCTTGCCGTCCTCGAGTTCGCCGTTGCGGACGAGCCAGTCGATCCAGATCTGGATCTCCTGGTCGGTGATCACGCCACCGGGCCCGGCGACGCCCGGTGTCTTCCAGTAGTCGACGAGGTCCGTGGTCTCGTTGCGGCCGCGGCGGGTGATGATGTCCTTGAACTTCGCGATCACCTCGGCCCGCGGCGTCGTCTGGGTCCAGCGGATGGCCCGCGCGGTGCCCTGCACGAAGTCGGCGACGGCGTCCTTGTTCTTCGCGATGAAGTCGTTGCGGAACAGCAGCGAACCGTAGGTGAAGGAACCGAAGATGGATTCGTCGGTGAACAGTGGGCGGATTCCGCCGCGTTCGACGGCCTTGTCCCGGAACACACTTCCCAGGGTTCCGACGTCGATCTGCCCCTGCCGCAGCGCCTGCTCGGTGTTGACCGGCGGCACGACGGTGAGCTCCACCTGCTTGATCTCGTCCGGAGTCAGCCCCTCCCGTGCCAGCCACTCCCGCACGAGGAATTCGTGGTGCGCACCGAGCGTGTTCATCCCGACCTTCTTGCCGATCAGGTCGCGGGCGGACGTGATCGGGCTTCCGTCGAGGACGTAGTACCCGTTGAACGTCTCCTTGTCGGAGCCGTAGTACCCGATGACCGAGGTGATCGGCGAGTCGGCCGCGGCCAGCTTCAGCACCGCACCGTTGAAGGCGCCACCGAAGTCCGTCTGACCGGTGGCGGCGTTCTGAATGCTCTGCGGCCCACTGGTGGTGTCGCCGATCCAGTTCAACTCGACCTTCTGGTAGTAGCCCAGGTCGGCCGCGAGTTCGGGGAAGGAGACCTGGCCGGTGCTGCCCTCGTAGCGGAGCACCGTCCTGCCGTCGGCGGTCGTGGTGGCCTCGGAACCGGAGCAGGCGACGGCGAGACTGGTGAACGTGAGCAGGGCGACAGCGGCTGCCAGAGTCCGCGCGAGACGTGGACGAATCATCGAGATCTTCCTAGTGTGTGATGCCCGCAGACGACGGTGCGGCGGGTCGAACGACGCGCACTTCCGCACCCGCTCGGCGGTCGCCGGGCGAGGTGGACGGAACGTGCGGAAAAAGGGGTGCGAAAAAGCCAGGTCAGCTACGACAGCTGGAACACTGGAACATGGCAGACTCCCTGGAGGTGGTGTGGTCGCCACACCATACGTCCCGACCCGCCACCAGGGTCAACGGTTACGCGCACCGCGGATTTTATGTCTGGACCGCACGTAGGATATCGGCATGCCCACTGCGACGCTGGTCGACGAATTCGAGTCCCACCGGCGGCATCTGCTCTCCGTGGCCTACCGCCTGACGGGAAGTGTCAGCGACGCGGAGGACGCCGTCCAGGAGTCGTGGCTGCGACTCGACGCCGCCGGTGCCGCCGACATCCGCGACCTGGGACCGTGGCTCACGACGGTGGTCGGACGGATCTGCCTCGACCGGTTGCGTTCGGCCGCGGTACGGCGGGAACAGTATGTCGGCCAATGGCTTCCGGAACCGATCGTCACCGGCGTGTCGCCGTCGGCCGAACCGGATCCACTGGAAGCGGTTGTCCGGGAAGAGGACAACCGTCTTGCGGCGCTGATCGTGCTCGACACACTCACCCCGCAGCAGCGGGTCGCGTTCGTGCTGCACGACGGTTTCGGGGTGCCGTTCGACGAGGTCGCGGACATTCTCGGGATCGCGACGCCGGCGGCGCGTCAGCTCGCGTCCAGAGCCCGCAAGGCCGCCGCCGCAACCACACCCGCCGTGCCGGACGAGGAGCACGCCCTCGCCGTGCAACGACTGCTCGAGGCACTGGCCACGGGCGATCTCGGCGCGGTCGTCGCGGCGCTGCATCCGGAGGCCGTGGTCATCGGCGACGCGAACGGCACCACGAGCACCGCCGTCAACGTCGTCCGGGGCGCAGACAAGTTCGCGCGATTCTTCCTCGGCCTCCTGCAGCGGTACGGACCGGGCATCTTCACCACGATGCAGCCGGTACTGGTCAACGGCCAGCTCGGCGTCTTCACCGCGGGATATACCGGCGACGATGCCCACCGCAGCTCGCCGCCGCGAGTGGGTGGGTTCACCGTCCGGGACGGGCTCGTCTACGCGGCGTACGACATCGCCAATCCGGAGAAGTTCAACGGGATCAGGCTCCCGGACGGTCCTCCGTGACCGCGGTGTCGTCGGCCCACGGCACCCGGCACGAATCGGTGCCGAATCCCTGCTCCGTGATGCCCAGCGCCGAGTACATCCGGGCCCGCATGTTCTCGATGCCGATCTGATAGGACAGTTCGACCACCCCGGCCCGGCCGAACCGGCGCTCCAGATCCGCCACCTGTTCGTCGGTGACCGTGGTGGGTGTCGCCGTCATCGCGTCGGCGTACGCGATGGCCGCGCGCTCGTCGTCGCTGTAGGCGGGCGACTCGGCGTAGTCGGCGATGTGCCGGAGCCGCTCCACGTCGAGACCGTCGAGGCGTTGGAGCATCGTCCCGAAGTCCACGCACCACGAGCAGCCGATCGTCCATGCCACGCGGTAGACCGCAATCTCGCGGACGTTGGCGGGAAGTACGGTCGACGCCTTCTGCACCGCCAGCTCGTGGCGAGCGGACGCGACGAACAGCTTGCGGTGATGGGCGAGCACGGCGAACGGCTCGGGCACCTCGTCGAACTTGTGGGCAGCGAACTTGTACGCGACCTTGACCAGCGGGCTCGCGTCGGCCGGGGCCACTGCGGGAATGCGGGGCATTGCGTCCTCCATCGTCACCGGGCGCCCTGTGCGCGCCGTCTACAGAGAAGACGAGACAGCCCCGCCGAACGTGACACGGCCCTGCGCAACCCTCGGTGTCACACCGACTACGCTGCAGTAATGCCCGCAACGCCGCGCAACCGCACCGTCGAGCGCTTGCAGCCGTTCGCCTCCACCATCTTCGCCGAGATGACCGCACTCGCCGTGCGCAACGACGCCATCAATCTCGGTCAGGGGTTCCCCGACACCGACGGTCCGGCATCGATGCTCGACACCGCGCGGCAGGCGATCGCGGACGGGCTCAACCAGTACCCGCCCGGCCCCGGCATGCCCGTGCTCCGCCACGCGGTCGCGGCCGACCGGCGGGCCCGGTACGGGCTCGACCACGACCCCGATTCGGAGGTGCTGGTCACGGTCGGCGCCACCGAGGCCATCAGCGCGGCGATTCTGGGTCTCGTCGAGCCGGGTGAGGAAGTGGTGCTGATCGAGCCGTACTACGACTCGTACGCGGCGTCCGTCGCGCTGGCAGGCGCGGTGCGGCGCAGCGTGCCACTCGCCCGGTCCGGGGCGGCGTTCGTCGTCGACCTCGACGCTCTGCGGGCCGCGATCACGCCGAAGACCCGGATGCTGGTGATCAACACCCCGCACAATCCGACGGGCACCGTGTTCACCCCCGACGAGATCGCCGCCGTCGCGGAACTGGCCTGCGAGCACGATCTGCTGGTGCTCAGCGACGAGGTGTACGAGCACCTGGTCTTCGACGGCCGGACGCACACCGCACTGGCCACCCTGCCGGGAATGTACGAGCGGACCGTCTCGGTGTCGAGCGCCGCCAAGACGTTCAACGTCACCGGGTGGAAGATCGGCTGGGCGTGCGGTCCGGCCGAATTGATCGACGCGGTGCGAACCGCGAAGCAATACATGTCCTTCGTCGGCGGCGGCCCGTTCCAGCCGGCGGTGGCGCACGCATTGATCCACGAGCAGCGGTGGGTGACGCAGTTGCGGGACAGTCTCCAGACGAAGCGGGACGTGCTGTACGACGCGCTCGTCGCGTCCGGCCTGGACGTCCATTCGGGCGGCGGCACGTACTACCTGTGCGCCGACATCACCGCGATCGGCGAGCGGGACGGCATCGAGTTCTGCCGCAACCTCCCCGCGCGCATCGGTGTCGCCGCGGTGCCGGTCAGTGTGTTCACCGACCATCCGGAGCCCTGGAACCCGCTGGTGCGCTTCGCGTTCTGCAAACAGGATGCCGTGCTCGAGGAGGCCGCGCGGCGACTCCGGACACTCGGGAAGCCCGGCTCGTGACTGCCCGCACCATCCCTGCCGACTTCGTGCGGCGGTCGCTCGAACTGTCGGCGCGCAGCGGGGCCGACCTCTCCCCCGCCCTGTCCGCCGCGGGAATCACGACGGCGTCGCTCGAAGACCCGCTGGCCCGGCTGACGCCGACGCAGGTCACCGCGTTCACCCAGGCGGTCTGGCAGATCACGGGCGACGAATTGTTCGGACTCGGACCGGCCCCCGTCCCGCGTGGCACTTTTCGGCTCGTATGTCTCGCGCTGATCCACACCGCGGATCTGTCCGCAGCCCTCGAGCGGATGGCCGACATCCTCCGCGCACTGCCGTCCCTGCCGCCACTGCACATCGGTCCCGGCGCCAACGGCGGAACCCGGATGACAATCGACATCCGCCCGGGCTCGGCGGCGCCGGCGACCGAGGACGGGCCGGCGTCGGTCGAGTCGGTGCGCGTCATCACCGACTTCCTGCTGATACTGCTCCACCGGTTCGCGGCGTGGCTCGTGGGCAAGAGGGTCCGGTTGCTGGCGGTGGAACTGCCGTATCCGGCGCCGCTGCCGCAGCTTGCCGAGAATTACGATCACATCTTCGGTGTCCCCGTGACATTCGATTCCGACATTCCCGCAATCGAATTCGACAACGCGGTGATGCGGGCCCCCATCATCCAGACCGAGGAGACGCTCGAGGACTACCTCCGGGAGTCCCCGACGCTGCTGATGTCGGAACGCGATTACGACAGCACGGCGTCGGCGCAGGTACGCCGAGTTCTCGAACACGGCAAGAAGGGCCGCACCTCGACCGCCGAGGACATCGCGGAGATGCTGTCGATCAGCGTCCCCCACCTACGCCGCCTGCTTCGGCAGGACGGGACGTCGCTCAACCAGTTGCGGGAGGAAGTGCTCCGTGACGCCGCCGTCGCCGGGCTCCGGCGCGGCGAATCCGTGGAGGATCTGTCGGCGCGGCTCGGATTCTCCGAGCCCAGCGCCTTCCGTCGCGCCTTCAAACGCTGGACCGGAAGCACACCCAGCGCGTATCGGTGAAGTGCCGCGTCAGGAGTGTTCCGCGTCAGCTGACGCAGAACTCGTTACCCTCCGGATCGGCCATCGTGATCCACTCACTCGGACCCTGGCGACCCCGGTGAAGCACGGTGGCACCGGACTGCTCCAGCTTCTCGGCGACCTCGTCGCGCCCGTCTCCCACCCGGAGGTCGAGATGAAGTCGATTCTTCACCGTCTTCGATTCGGGAACCCGCTGAAACAGCACGCGGGGACGCTCCGAGTGTTCCGGATCCCGGATGGCCGCCCCCTCCCGCCAGACCAGGACACCCTCGAACTCCATGGTGTCCGATTCCTGCGCGTGGCCGGCCCGGACCAGCCCCCGGATGAACTCCTCGTCGCTGGGTTCCACCTCCCAGCCGAGTGTCTGCGCCCACCATTTGGCCAGGGTATGCGGGTTCTCCGAGTCCACCGTGACGTGAAATTCATATCCCATGGGCCGACGGTACAGCGGGGTACCGACAGGTCCGGAGCGGTCGAATCCGTGAGCTCTGCCGCCCGGTTCAGGGCTTGACCAGGATCCGGATGGGATTCCCCTCGTGGTTCGCGAGCTTCTCGATGCCCGTCGCGACGTCTTCGAGCGACACGATCTCGCTGATCGAACGGGACAGGTCGAGGCGCCCACGGGACACCAGTTCGGCGAGGGTCTCGATGTCGACATTCTTGTACCCCAGATGGCCGAGAACCTGCTTCTGCGACAGCCCGAACTGCGCCGTGGTGCCCACCGACGCCTCCTGCGCGCTCAACCCGACCGCGACGAGACGGCCACCCACGGTCAGGAAGTCGAGCGCCTGCTCGAACGTCACCTTCAGTCCGGCGGCGTCGAACGCGACGTCCAGCATCCGGCCGCCGGTCGCCTCCGCGACCTTCTCCTCGAGGTTCTCCTCTCGGGAGTCGAAGGCATAGTCGGCGCCGAGTTCCAGGGCGCGTTCGCGCACAGCGGGGTTGACGTCGAATGCGATCACCGGAACGGCCCCCACCAGACGCGCCAGCTGCACGATGTGGGTGCCGACTCCGCCCACGCCCCACACTCCGACGGTCTCCCCGACCACGACCTTGCCGGTGCGCACCACTGCGCCGAACGGCGTCGACACCGCGTCGGCGAGAATGGCCGCCTGCTCGAACGGCACGTTGTCGGGGATGCGGGTCAGTCCCCCGGCCTGCGCCACCGTGTACTCCGCCCACGCGCCGTCGTAGGCGAACGCCATGAGCTGGATGTGCAGGCAGTTGGTGAGGTCGCCGCGGCGGCAGTTGCGGCACGCGAGACAGGGCCTGCCCGCGGACGGCACCACCCGGTCGCCCTCGGACCAACCGGCTACTCCGGCACCGAGTTTCGCGATGGTCCCCGAGGCCTCGTGCCCCTGCGTCACCTCGGGCAGCAGCGCGGGAAACGTGCCGTCGATCAGACTGAGATCGGAATGGCAGATGCCGCAGAACTCCACCTTGACGAGCACTTCACCCGGACCCGGCTCCGGAATTGGAACATCCTCGACAGCAATGGTTTTCGTGTCTGCATGGAATCGTTCCGCCCGCATGGTCCCGGCCATCGCCCGTCCCTTCGTCGTCGTTGCCTCCGACCGTACCCGCGAACCGTGTCCAGGTGTGCATGATTCGGACCGCCTCCGCGTCAGACCACCGCCGGGCGCGTCCGGTCGAGTGCCAGGTGGACGGCGAGCCCGCCGAGGACACTTCCCATCACGACCTTCTGGGCGCGGATCCACACCGGGCGGCCCGACAGGACGGTCGCCACAGTTCCTGCGACACAAACGATCAGCGCGTTCACCGTGAGCGCGACGGCGATCTGGATGCCGCCCAGCAGCAGGCTCTGCACCCAGACGGGCGCGGCGCCGGGGTGGACGAATTGCGGGATCAGGGCCAGATACATCACCGCGATCTTCGGGTTGAGCAGGTTCGTCGTGAAACCCATCAGGAACAGCCGGGCGGACGGATCCCGGGGCAGGGTGCGGGACGGCGCGAACGGCGTGGTCCCACCGGGGCGCAGCGCCTGCCATGCCAGCCAGCCCAGATAGCACGCGCCGGCCACCTTCAGCGCGGTGTACGCCTGCGGGACGGCGGTGAACACCGCCGAAATGCCCAGTGCCGCAGCCGCGAGATAGCACAGGAACCCGGCGGCGACCCCACCCAGCGAGACCAGACCGGCAGTCCTGCCCTGAGTGATGCTGCGCGAGACCAGATACACCATGTTGGGCCCCGGAGTGAGAACCATTCCGAGCGCGATTGCCGCCACCCCGAGTGCCGCCGTCGATTCGATCATGTCCGTGACGATCCCACCGCGGCGACTCGCCGTCACGGTCCAGTCCGGCCTCGGTGGACCTGTGTCCGGGTTGCATTCGTCGACGACCAGTGGGAACGTCGGAAGTGTAAAGCGTTGTCCAACCGAAAGGGTGAAACACGAGTTATGCGTTTGGCCGTAGCCGACAACTACCCCACGCGGGACCGCAACGAGTGCACGATGACCGCCCGACAGGACCCGGTCACCTGGTTCGACCCGAAACGGGGTGATACCCGGTCCGGTCCGCTCACCGCGAATCAGATTGCCGACTACGACGCACGCGGGTACCACTCCGCCGACGCGATCATCCCACCACGCGACGTGTTCAACCTGGTCGACGAGATGACTCGCCTCGCCGAGACCGACACGTTGCGCGGCGACGACCGCGTGGTGCGGGAGAACGGCGACGGCGCCGTCCGTTCCGTGTTCGACGTCCACCGACTCAGCGACGTCGTCGACGAGATCATCCGCCGTCCCGGGGTGGTGGGCATCGCCCGGCAGATCCTCGGGTCGGACGTCTACGTCCACCAGTCGAGGCTCAACTTCAAGCCCGGTTTCACCGGCGGCCCGTTCTACTGGCACTCCGACTTCGAGACGTGGCACGCCGAGGACGGCATGCCCGCGCCCCGCGCGGCGAGCATCTCGATCGCGCTCACCGAGAACTACGGGCACAACGGCGGGTTGATGATCATGCCCGGATCCCACCGGGCGTTCGTCTCGTGCGCTGGCGAGACGCCGGCCGACTACTACAAGGAGTCACTGGTCAGCTACGTGCCGCCGACGGGTTCGCCCGATCAGTCGACGCTCACCCGGATGGCCAACGAGTACGGCATCGACACGATGACGGGACCGGCCGGTTCCGCCACCGTGTTCGACTCCAACTGCATGCACGGTTCGAACGGCAACATCACTCCGTTCGCGCGGTCCAATCTCTTCATCGTGTTCAACAGCGTCGAGAACACGCTGAACGAGCCGTTCTCGGCGCCCGCGCCGCGTCCCGACTACCTCGGGAGCCGGGATTTCACCCCGTTGTCGTAGCGAGCACCACGACATACTGCGGCCCCGCTCCCTGATCCGGGACGGGGCCGCGGTCTGCCGATGCCGCGAAACCCGTAGCCTTCGTGGAACGCTGCATGCGACGATGACTGGGCATGGTTCGACCGCCCGGCCCCGGGCGCCGCCCGAACCCCTCATCTCCCGGAACGGGGACTGATGTTTGCCTACCTCGCTCGCACGGTCGTCGCGCACCCCTGGCAGGTCATCGCGGCCTGGGTGGTCGCAGCCACAGCCGTCATTCTGTTCTCCCCCAGCCTCGACGACTACACCACCGGAAACCAGCAGACGTTCCTGCCCAGTACATTCGAGTCCGCCGAGGCGCAGGCGGTCGGCAACCAGTACTTCCCCAGTCTCTCCGGTGCCACCGGCAGTCTGGTGGTGGTACGCGCCGACGGCGCCGCGCTGTCGCCCACCGATCAGCAGACGGCGTTGAATCTCGCAACCTCACTGCAGAATTCGGCGATACCCGGAGTGGTGAGTGTGCAGGGCTCGCCGACGTCGCTGTCCACCGACGGGAAGGCAGCGGCACTGCAGGTCGTGTTCGGCGGACAACCCGGCGACGACCAGGTCAACGACGCCGTCCCGGTCGTCCGTGACCAGGCCAGGCAACAACTGAACGGCACCGGCCTCGTCAGCGGGCTGACGGGCAACGCCGCCATTCAGGTCGACACCACCGCCGCATACGACAACGCGGACAAGGTCATCACGATCGCCACGGTCATCGTGATCCTGACCCTCCTCGGTCTGATCTTCCGCAGTCCCGTCATCGCGGTCCTGCCGGTCGTCGTCATCGGCGTGGTGCTGTCGGTGGTCACCGGGCTGACCGCCGTGCTCGCCGATCTGTTCGATTTCGAGGTCAGCACGTCGCTGCAGTCGATCCTCGTGGTCGTCCTCTTCGGTGTCGGCACCGACTACATCGTCTTCCTGCTGTTCCGCTACCGCGAGCGTCTCCGGCAGCAGGCCGCGGCGGGCTCCACCGCCGACACGCATCGGGACGCACTCGTCTTCTCCACCGACGTCGTCGGGCGGGTCGTCGCGTCGTCGGCGCTCACGGTCATCGTCGCGTTCGCCGCGCTGCTCCTGGCGAAACTCGGTTCGCTCACCACCCTCGCCCCCGGTCTCATCGTCGCCGTCGCCGTCATGCTCGTGACGGCGTTGACGCTGATCCCCGCCGTGTTCACTGTCCTGGGCAGGCACCTGTTCTGGCCGCTCGGTCCGGGGCACGACAGCCCGCACACCCCGTTCGCGTCGATCGGCACCGCGATCGGGCGCCGCCCCGCGGTCTTCGCGCTCGCGATCGGCGTCGTCCTGATCGCTCTGGCCTCCTTCGCGTCCGGGTACAAATCGACGTACAACACCCTGGGCGAACTACCCTCCGACACCCCGTCGCAGCAGGCGTTCGACACCCTCGGGCAGTCCTTCCCCGCGGGTGCGCTCAGCCCGACCCAGGTGTACGTCGTGGCCCCCGGACCGCTCGATCCCGCAACGCTCACCCCGCTCGTCACCGCCCTGTCGCAGGTGCAGGGGGTGTCCTCGGTGGCCCCGCCGCGCCCCAGCCAGGACGGCACGGCCGCGCTCGTCAGCGTGATCCTTGCCGACGACCCCTACGACAACTCGGCCCTCGACCTGGTGGAGGGACCGGTCCGCGACGCCGCCCACGGCGCGGTCCCGGGCGCGGAAGTCGTTGTGGGAGGGCAGACGTCCACCTTCGTCGACGTCCGCGCGCAACTCGCGAAGGATACGCGTCTCGTGTTCCCCGTCGCGGCGGTCGCGATCGCGCTGATTCTCGCACTGCTGCTGCTTGCGGTGCTGGCTCCGGTCAATCTGCTGATCTGCGTCGCGCTGACGTTCGTCGCCACGCTCGGGGCCGTGGTGCTGCTGTTCCTGCACGGCCTCGGATACCCGGGAATCGACTTCTCGATTCCCATCGTGCTCTACCTCTTCGTCGTCGCGATCGGCACCGACTACAACATCCTGCTCGCCTCCCGCCTACGGGAAGAATTCCAGAACGGGTACTCCTCGCGCGACGCGGCACGGATCGCCGTATCCAACGACGCCCCCACCGTCGCGGCCGCCGGGCTGATCCTGGCCCTGACCTTCGCATCCCTGACCCTCACCGGTCTCGCGAACCTCGCCGAACTCGGGTTCGGAGTCGCGATCGGAGTCGCGATCGCCGCCTTCGCGATGGCACCCATGCTGGTGCCGAGCCTGTCGGCGCTCGAAGGTCGCGCCTTCTGGTGGCCCGGCCGGCAGAAGACCGCCATCGACACCGGCGACGAGCGCGAACCCGCCGTACGGCGATAGCTGGCGCTGCGTTCTCGGCAGACGCACCACTTCTCGGTCGGCGCCCTACTTCTGGCGCCCGAAAAATAGCGCGTGACCCGAGGAGAGGTGCGTCAGACCGTGGCCAGAATCAGTGGGAACACACGTTCGATAATCGGGTAGCATGGCGACATGACTTCCGCGGATGCGCGGTACGCGCTCCAGGCCTCGCTGTTCGACGACGCGTCGGGCGGCGTCGAGTTGGGCGAGCTCGGACGGACGGTGCAGCGTCGCACGCTCACGGTGGGAGCGTGGGTGGATGTGCGTCCGGGTTGGTTGACCGGGTCGGACGAGCTGTTCACGACTCTGGCGGAGTCGGTTCCGTGGCAGGCGGAGCGGCGCCAGATGTACGACCGGGTGGTGGACGTACCGCGGCTCGTCCGGTTCTACCGCGAGGGCGAACCGCTCCCGGACCCGCTCCTCGCCTCTGCCCGCGCCGCCCTGAGCAGGCATTACCGACCGGAGTTGGGCGAAGACTTCGCGACGTCGGGATTGTGCTTCTACCGCGACGGTTCCGACAGCGTCGCCTGGCACGGCGACGACACGGGCCGGAGCCGCACCGAAGACACGATGGTCGCCATCCTCTCGCTCGGCACTGCGCGCCCGCTGCTGCTGCGTCCGCGCGGCGGCGGGCACTCGATCCGGTACTCGCTCGGCCACGGCGACCTGCTGGTGATGGGTGGTTCCTGCCAGCGCACCTGGGAGCATTGCGTACCGAAGAGCACCCGCCCGCTCGGACCGCGGATCAGTGTCCAGTTCCGGACGAGAGGTGTGCGGTGATCACCCGCGCCGGGTCGCCACCGCCTGGGCCAGGCGGTCCAGTTGCGCCGCCGTCGTGTTCCAGTCGATGCACGCGTCGGTGATGGACTGACCGTACGTGAGGTCCTCGGCCTTCCCCAGCGTGAGGTCCTGGCGGCCGGCCTCGATGAAGCTCTCCACCATCACCCCGACGATCCCCTTCTCGCCGGCCTCCAGCCGGGTCGCGATGTCCTCGAGGACGTCGACCTGCTTCTCGTGGTTCTTGCTGCTGTTGCCGTGGCTCGCGTCGATGACGACCCGCTCCGGCAGGCCGGCCTTGCGCAGCCGGGCAATGGTGTCGGCCACCGTCTCGGCGTCGTAGTTGGGTCCGTCGCTGCCGCCGCGGAGGATGACGTGGCAGTCGGGGTTGCCGAGGGTGCGGATCAGGGCCGCCTGACCGTCGAGATCGGTGCCGGGGAAGACGTGGCTCGCCGCCGCGGCGCGGGTGCCGTCGACCGCGACCTGCACATCACCCTCGGTCGAGTTCTTGATTCCGACGGGCATCGACAGCGCGCTGCACAGCTGCCGGTGCACCTGACTGGCGGCGGTGCGCGCACCGATCGCGCCGTAGGTGACCAGGTCCGCGATGTACTGCGGCATGATCGGGTCGAGGAACTCGCACCCGACCGGCAGTCCGAGCGACGACACGTCCAGCAGCAGCTTGCGACCCATGCGGATCCCGGTGTCGATGTCGAACGTGCCGTCCAGGTGGGGGTCGTTGAGCAGGCCCTTCCAGCCGAGCGTGGTGCGCGGCTTCTCGAAGTAGACCCGCATGACGATGTGCAGGTCGTCGCGCAGTTCCTCGGCCTTCGCGGCGAGGCGGCGGGCGTAGTCCATGGCGGCGGCCGGATCGTGCACCGAGCAGGGACCGACGACGACGAGCAGGCGGTCGTCGTCGCCGTTCAGCACGTTCACCGTGTCGGCGCGGCCCGACCGCACGGTCGCGGACGCGACGTCGTCGGGGGCGTGCTCGGCACGGACCGTGGACGGGGCGACCAGTGGGCTGATGCTCACGGTGCGCTGGTCGTCCAGCCGATCAGTGCTGGTGGTGTCGAGAGTGACAGTCATGGGTTCGGGTTCCTGTTCTCAGGCCGGCCCTCGAAGACTGTGATGATTCCCGCGAGCCGGTCTGTAATCCGGCTCTGGGGTGGAAGAAGTCAGCGCGTGGTTACGCCGACCGGCCCACCCGGGGCCGGCCTGCTAAACCAGAAATATGCGCGCTGCATGGCGCCCACAGTAACGGCTGCCCCCGATCGGCGCCACACCTACCCCCGCCCCTGACATTTGTCACGGTGAGGTCGTGACGGACGTGTGGGCGTCGGTGGCCGTCCGAATCGCAGGCTGAATGCATGACATCGGCAGAACTCCGCACCTCCGCGAAGGCTGTTCCTGTCCGTGGGCACGGTGCGCAACCACCTCTCCTCGGCGATCGGCAAGACCGGCGCCAGCACCCCCGCCGAGGCCGTTCGCCTCGCGGAGTCGAACGGCTGACTGTAGGCGCTTCGCGCCCGTGCGCCTTTTTGGTTGTTGGAGCTACCAAAAGGGCGCACAGGGCCGTAGGCCCCGTTGCTTATATCGTGAGTGTGTGCTCATAATATGGGTGTACTTGTGACACCAGTCACTGCCCCGCCTCCTCGTAAGGACGCGCATATGTCAGATGTAGAAATCCTGATCAACACCGCGATCGCCGTAGCGGCGGTGGTTCTGTTGATCGTGCGTTTCAAGTTCAACCCGGTGGTGTCGCTGGTCGTCGGCTCCGCCTATCTCGGACTCACGACAGGTCTCGGCACGGCAGAGACGGTGAAGGTCATCAGCACCGGTTTCGGCGACATCATGGCCGAGGTGGGATTGCTGATCGCTTTCGGCGTCCTGATGGGCGCCATGCTGAAGGAAATGGGCGCCATCCAGCGCCTGGTCGGGACGCTGCTGCGCGTATTCGGGCCGAAACGGATGCCCTATGCGCTGTCGCTGACGATCGCGACGCTGCTGCAATCCATCTTCCTCGACGTCCTGCTGGTGATCTCGGCGCCGCTCGCCCGCAACCTCGCACCGAAGGTCGGCCGGGTCGGCACCGCACGCATGGCCACCGCCCTGGCCATCGGCCTCGAGTGCGGCATCGTGCTCATGGTTCCCGGTGTCGGGGCGCTCGCCCTCGCCGGACTTCTCGGTGTGCCCCTCGGCAAGATGCTGATCTGCGGATTAATCCTGGTGATCCCGACCGTCGCGATCTCGGTGGCGATCATGTCGTTCCTGTTCACCCGCGGTTGGTGGAACCCGGAGAAGGACGAGGAGCACTTTCACCAGACGGTCGTCGACGACGAGGAAGAGACCTGGACCGACGGCGGAAGCGGCGGCACCGCCCCGCGACCCGACGTCGGCGGGGGCGTCGCCCAGGCGCAGCGCACCGAGGCCGTCACCGCCGAGCGGACACAGCACGACCGCCCCCTGATCCTGCTCCTCGCTCCGCTGCTCGTCTCGCTCCTGCTCATCGCGACCGGCGCGATCCTGGACATCGCCGACATCAGCAACCCGGTCGTCTCGTTCGTGTCGGAACCGCTGATCGCGCTGTTGATCGGTCTGATCGGCACCAGTTTCGTCGGACGGATCACCGTCGGGCAGCATCGCGTTCAGAAGGCGATCGCCAGCGGGTTCAGCGAGAGCGGCCAGATCCTCATCCTGACCGGTGTGGGCGGGTCGCTCGCCGCGACCATCGCCGCCGCCGGACTCGGCGACATCCTCGGCCAGTACTTCACCGCCAATCACGCGGCTCCGCTGCTGATGGTCTGGGTGATCGCCGCCGTCCTCCACGTCGCCGTCGGTTCCGTGACCATCTCCGCCATCACCGCGGCAGGCGTCCTCGCACCCATCGCGCCGACCCTCGGCCTCGACCCCGTCCTCATCGCCCTCGCGGCCGGCGCCGGTTCCCTGTTCGCGGTGCACGTCACCAGCAACACGTTCTGGCTGCTGCAATCCTTGATGGGTCAGACCACACGCGGCACGCTGAAGACGTGTTCGGTGGGAGTATCAGTGGCATCGGTCGTCGCCATACTGCTCGTCCTGCCCATGAGCCTCGTTCTCTGAGCGTCACTATCAGTTAAGGATCACCATGTTCTCCGACAACACGATTCGGCCACTCGACGGAGTGCGGGTTCTCGAACTCGGCAATTACATCGCCGCCCCGACGGCGGGCCGGCTGCTCGCCGACTTCGGCGCCGAGGTCATCAAGGTGGAACGTCCGAAGACCGGCGACGAACTGCGCAACTGGCGGCTCTACTCCGGCGACACGTCGATGCTGTACCGCACGATCAACCGGAACAAGAAGTCGATCGTGCTGGACCTGCGCACGGAGGAGGGCCGGCAGCTGGTCCTGGACCTCGCCGCCGAATGCGACATCCTGCTGGAGAACTTCCGGCCCGGCACCCTGGAGAAGTGGGGCATCGGACCGGACGCGCTGAACGCGGCCAATCCGGACCTCGTGATCACCCGCATCTCGGCGTTCGGGCAGACCGGGCCGATGTCGCAGCGACCGGGGTTCGCCGCGGTCGCCGAGGCCGCCGGCGGTTTCCGTGAACTCGTCGGCGACCCGGACCGGCCCCCGGTGCGGGTGGGGGTGTCGATCGGAGATTCGATCGCCGGCCTCTACGCGGCGTTCGGGGCGGTGATGGCCCTGTTCCAGCGGGAGGCCGCGAAGGTGGCCGGAGCGCAGGGTCCGTCGCTGCCGCATCGGATCATCGACGTCGCGCTCAACGAATCGATCCTGTCGATGATGGAGTCGCTGATCCCCGATTACCTCGCGTACGGCGTCAAACGCGAACGCGTCGGCGGCCGGATGGAGGGCATCGCCCCGTCGAACGCGTACATCTGCAGCGACGGCAACAGCATCATCATCGCCGGCAACGGTGACGCCATCTTCCAGCGCTACATGGAGACCATCGGACGCCCCGACCTCGGCGCCGACCCGGACCTGTCCACCAATGCGGGACGGTGGGCGCGCCGCGACGAACTCGACGCGGCGATCGGCGAGTGGACGATTCAGTATTCGCGCGACGAGGCGCTGAAAATCCTCGACACCGCCGGAGTGCCGTCCGGTCCGATCAACACGGCCGCCGACATCTGCAGCGACGAACAGTACGCGGCCCGCAACATGATTCAGCAGTTCACCGTCGACACGGGTGAGGCCGAGCCGAAGCAGGTCGGCTTCCCCGGCATCGTCCCGGTGATCGGCGGACAGTCGCTGCCCATCCGCAACGTCGGACCGGATCTCGGTGAGCACACCCGGGAGGTCCTCGAGACACTGCTCGGCAAGACCCCGGAACAGATCGACTCCATCGTCGACAACACAGTAGGTGGCACCTCATGACGCAGACCTTCGAATCACGCACCCTGCTCCGCGACGTCACGTTGCGTGACGGACTGCAGCTGACGGGCAAGATGCTGCCCACCGCCCGGAAGCTCGAGATCGCCCGGAGACTGCTCGAACTCGGCGTCCCTGCTCTCGAGATCGGGTCGATGGCCCGCCCCGACCTGGTCCCGCCGATGGCGAACACCGTCGAGGTGATCTCGGAGCTGACCCCGGAGGAACTCGATCGCTGCTGGGTGTGGGTGGCGACGCCCCGGCACGTGGAGAAGGCCGCCGCGGCCGGCGCCCGCCATTTCCAGTACTGCTTCTCCGCCTCCGATTCGCACAACCAGGCGAACATCGGCCGCTCCACCGAGGACAGTCTCGCCGCGATGCCGGCGGCGATCGAACTCGCGCGGGAGGTCGGCGGCAGCATCCAGCTGTGTATCGCGACGTCGTTCACCTGCCCGTTCGAGGGCCGGGTGCCGGAGCAGCGGGTGATCGACATCGCCAATGATCCACGCGCCCACGGCGCCGTCGACGTCGTCGTCTGCGACACCCTCGGCCAGGCCGTCCCCGCCGAGGTCTACTCGCTCGTCTCCCGGGTCCGGCTGGAAACCCCGCAGCGCGGCATCGTCTACCACGGGCACGACACGTGGGGCCTGGGAGTCGCGAACAGCCTCGCCGCGGTCGCGGCCGGGGCGATGACCGTCGACGGCGCCCTCGGCGGACTCGGCGGGTGCCCGTTCGCGCCCGGTGCCAGCGGCAACACCGCCAGCGAGGACCTCCTGTTCGCCACCCGCCCGGACTGGCTGACCCCCGGCCTGTTCGGGTCGCTCGTCGAACTGTCCGAGAAGACGCTCGCCGAACTCGGCGAGACCAACCGGTCCAAGGCCGCGCAGGGCGCACGCTCCAATGCCGCCGCGTTCGAGTGGGTCATCGGCGGTGGCCGATGAGCGACGCCCGGTTCTACGTCACCACCCCGATCCCGGAACCCGGTCTCACCTTGCTGCGGGCGGCGGGCAGCGTCCACGTCCCCGACGAGTTGCCCGACGCCGCGCAGCTGCGGGACGCGTGCGTGTCCGGGGACTACGACGTGGTCGTCTCCCAGCTGCGCGACACCTTCGACGCCGAACTCCTGGCCGCCGCGAAGATCCGCGGCATCTCCAACTACGCGGTCGGGTTCAACAACGTCGACGTCGACGCGGCCACCGCCCAGTCGATCCTGGTCGGCAACACTCCCGGCGTGCTCACCGACGCCACCGCCGACGTCGCGATGCTGCTGATCCTCGCCACCGGCCGCCGGGCGGTGGAGGCCGACGCGTTCGTCCGGTCCGGACAGTTCACCGGCTGGGAGCCGAAACTACTCCTCGGCCAGGACATCTCGGGACGCACCCTCGGGCTCGCGGGTTTCGGCCGGATCGCGCGGGCCACCGCGCGACGGGCGCTCGCCTTCGGCATGCAGGTGCTGTTCTGCCCCCGCCCTCCCGGCGACCGGCCGGTGCCGGACGACGAGCTCGGCGAGTTCGCCGGACGCGTCACCCACACCGACTGGGACACCCTCGTCGCCACCAGCGACTACCTCTCCCTGCACGTTCCGCTGAACGAGCAGACCCGGCACCTGGTGGACGCGGACGTGCTGCGGGCGATGAAGTCGACCGCGATCCTCGTCAACACGGCGCGCGGTCCCGTCGTCGACGAAGCCGCCCTCGTCGCCGCCCTGAAATCCGGGGAGATCGCCGGCGCCGGACTGGACGTCTACGAGGACGAGCCCGCGCTCGCACCCGGGCTCGCGGAACTGCCCAACACCGTCCTGCTCCCCCACGTCGGCAGCGCCACCGTCGCCGTGCGGTCCGAGATGTCGCGGCTGTGCGCCGAGAACGCTGTGGCCATGGGGCAGAACCGGATCCCACCGTATCCGGTCAACCCGGAGGCGTGGAGGTCATGACGGGTAGCGGCCGCCCAGCGTCCGGGTGACCTGTTCGGCGCTGCCGACGAGCAGATCCACCCATTTCTCGCACTGCTCGCGCGGCATGCGCAGGGTCGGGCCGCTGATCGCCAGCGCGCCGAGCACGTCGGCAGACGAATCGAACACCGGCGCCGCCAATCCCGACGCGCTGTCTTCGCGCTCCCCCGCGGTGATGGCGTACCCGTCGGCCTTGGCCTGGTGGATCAGCTCACGCAGCACGTCGGTGTCGGTGACGGTGCCCTCGGTCATCGGCTCGATCGGGCCGGCGAGCACCTGTTCGGTGAGGTCGGGGTTCCAGGCGAGCAGCACCCGGCCCGCCGAGCCCGCGGGGAGCGGGACGATCTTCCCGACGTACATGTTCCGTCGCAGGGCGTGCTCGGTCTCGGCGATCGCCACGCACACGCGATAACCCTGCTCGACCCGGAAGAAGCTGGCGGTCTCGCCGGTGGCGTCCCTGATCTCCTTCAGCACCGGGCTGACGACCGCCAGCACGTCGAGTCCCTTCGTCGCCGTCGCAGCCCAGAACGCCATCTTCACGCCGATCCGGATCTGGTCGCCGGAGCGGTCGAGAAACTCCTGCGCCACCAGGTTGCTGACCAGCCGCTGGACCGTCGACGTCGGCAGACCCGTGGCCTGGTGGATCTCACCGAGGGTCATCGACGGCCGTGCCAGGCTGAAGGCGTCGAGGATCTCCGTGATCTTGCTCAGCACCAGCAACGGTTGGTGCTTGGAAGTCAATTCGCCGTCGTCCGCTCGCATACCCCCGACGATAGTCGCCCCCACCAGCACGTGAGTGCCAACGGGCGGCGCAATACACGGAATACATCGGCACTCACCTGGGCGACATCGACTGTCGCCACACGAGCCGGATTGTGGTAGTTATTGAAGATGCTCGAATTCGACTCGACGAAAGGCGCATGAGCGCCCACCGAGATCGCTCTCCGACACGACGGTTCGGGGAATTCACCCGCGCGTTCTACGCGCTTCACACCGCACCCCGGCGGTGCCGCGGCCCATCTCCGCCATTTGCGACGCCCGACAACGACTTCGAGAAAGGAGATTCCCATGAAGTTGGCTGAGGCCCTGGCCGAGCGCGGCGATCTGACACGCCGGGTGGAGCACCTGAAGTCGCGCATCCTCACGAATGCGCGGCACCAGGAAGGCGAGTCGCCGGCGGAAGACGCGGCGTCGCTACTCCTCGAACTCGAGGAGGTCCTGGACCGCTTGGAGGTCCTCATCCGAAGGATCAATCGGACGAATACCTCTGCACCCCTGGGCGATGCGAGCATTACCGACGCGCTGGCCCGCCGGGACATGCTGCGGGTCCGGCACCGGGTCGTCTCCGCCGCGGCGGATGCCGCGGCGGGCCGCGAGCAGGACCGATACGGCCGGCAGCTCCGCTCCGAGCTCGTCTTCGTCGCGGCGTTGCCCGTCCGGGATCTGCGACGGCGGGCCGACGAGCTCGCCCGGCAGATCCGGGAGATCGATCTGCAAGTGCAGAAGGAGAATTGGGACGTCGAGTTGCTCGACTGACGTCCGCTGGGTAGTCGGTACCCGTTCCGGAGGCGAGCACGGACCGCGGTCGGCGGTAATCCGGCCACTTCTCCTGCGCGGAGGGCAGCGCACCCCGGGCACACACCCGTTCACAGTGCAGCCCCGCACACCGCACAGGTGACGGTGCACGGCGCACAGCTCATCACCGGGTGCTGATCCGGAACGGCGAGGGCGGGTAAGGGGCCTACCCGGACACGTGAGTGGCAAAGCGTGCGGGAGCACACTTTGCCACTCACCTGGGGTGTCAGCCGACTACGAGGTCCAACTCGTCGTCGGACACTCCGACCGCGACGCTGCCACCCTCGACGAGGACGTCGTCGAGCAGCAGATCGGCGATCCGATCGTCGACGGCCCGCTGGATCGACCGGCGCAGCGGGCGCGCCCCGAACTCGGGCTGGTGTCCGTGCTCGGCGATCCAGTCGACCGCGGCGTCGCTGAACGAGATCTCGATGCCCTTGGACTGCAGCCGCTTCCGGCTGTCGTCCAGCAACAGGTCGGTGATCCGGTGCAACTGATCGGCGTCGAGCTTGCGGAAGATCACGATCTCGTCGATGCGGTTCAGGAATTCCGGGCGCATCGACTCCCGCAGCCTGCCCATCACCCGGTCCCGCAGCGGCTTCTCCGAAGCCTCCGCGTCACCGGTGCTGAAGCCCAGCGCACCCGACTTGCTGGAGATGATGTCGGACCCCAGGTTGCTGGTCATGATCAGGACCGCGTTCTTGAAATCCACCGTCCGACCCTGACCGTCCGTGAGCCGGCCGTCGTCGAGCACCTGCAGCAGCGTGTTGAACACGTCGGGGTGCGCCTTCTCGATCTCGTCGAGGAGGATCACCGAATACGGGTTGCGGCGAACCTGCTCGGTGAGCTGTCCCGCCTCCCCGTATCCGACGTAACCGGGAGGGGCCCCGACGAGCCGACTGACGGTGTGACGCTCTCCGAACTCGCTCATGTCGAGCCGCAGCATCTTGTTCTCGTCACCGAACAGCGTGGCGGCCAGCGCCTTCGCCAACTCGGTCTTCCCGACGCCGGTCGGTCCGAGGAACAGGAAGCTGCCCACGGGACGGTCCGGATCGTTCATGCCTGTGCGGCTGCGACGCACCGCCCGGGCGATGGCCCGCACGGCGTCGTCCTGACCGACCACGCGACGATGCAGTTCGTCCTCGAGCCGGCGGAGTCGTTCCTTCTCCTCCTCGGTCATCTGGCTGGCCGGAATGCCGGTGGCCCGCGACACGACCTCGGCGATGTGCTCGGCGGTCACCTCGGGTGCGGAATCGGACGCGTCCGCTTTGCCGTCGATCCGGGCCTGGACGCCCACGATCTGGTCGCGCAGCGCCGACGCCTTCTCGTACTCCTCGTCCGCGACGGCCTGGTCCTTGGCCTTCTCGAGTTCCGCGAGTGTCGCCCGCAGTGCCTCGACGTCGACGCTCGGCATCCGCAGCCGCAACCGGGCGCCGGCCTGATCGATCAGGTCGATCGCCTTGTCCGGCAGAAAACGGTCGCCGATGTATCGGGCCGACAGTTCGACTGCAGCGGAGATCGCCTCGTCGGTGTAGCGGACACCGTGGTGCTCCTCGTACCGATCGCGCAGACCGGACAGGATCGCCACCGCATCCGGGACACTCGGTTCCGCGACGGTCACCGGCTGGAAGCGGCGTTCGAGCGCCGGATCCTTCTCGATGTGCTTGCGGTATTCGTCGAGCGTGGTGGCGCCCACGATATGAAGCTCACCGCGGGCGAGTTTCGGCTTGAGGATGTTGCCCGCGTCCATGGCGCCGTCCGCTCCCGCTCCGGCACCGGCGATGGAGTGGACCTCGTCGATGAAGACGATCAGCTCGTCCTTGTGAGCGGAGATCTCGTCGATCACCTTGTTGAGGCGTTCCTCGAAGTCACCGCGGTACCGCGTGCCCGACACCATGCTGGGCAGGTCGAGCTGGACGATGCGCTTGCCCATCAGGCGGTCGGGAACGTCGCCGTCGACGATGCGCTGGGCCAGGCCCTCGACGATCGCCGTCTTGCCGACGCCGGCCTCACCGACGAGAACGGGGTTGTTCTTGGTGCGGCGCGACAGGATCTCGATGGTCTGCTCGATCTCGTCGGCACGCCCGATCACCGGATCGACTCCACCGCCGCGTGCGCGTTCGGTGAGGTCGAAGCCGTATTTGTCGAGTGTGGGGGTCTCGGAGTCCGCGGACTCCTCCACCGACCCACCCTGCACCGCGGTCTGCAGGCGTTCCGGGGTGATGCCCTCGGACGCGAGCAGGCGTCCGGCGGCGTGGTCCTGATCCGCGGCGAGCGCCAGGAAGAGGTGCTCCGGATCGATGTACGTGGAACCGAGAGCGCGCGCAAGCTGGTGCGCCTCGAGCAGCGCCGTCTTCAGCGCGCCGCTCAGTGCGGGCGTTGCAAAGCCTGACGTGTCGCGGCTCTGGGGCAGACGCAGTTCGACGGCATCGGCGACGGCCGACGGGTCGGCGCCTGCGCGTTGCATCAGGGTTTTGACGGGGTCGTGTTCTGCCATGACGCGCAGAACATGGAGTGCATCGAGGTCCGAATCGCCGCGACCTGCGGCGAAACGTGCAGCAGCCGCCATGAGCTCCTGGGTGGAGCGACTCATGAGCCGACTGATGTCGATGCGACCTGGGCCCTCCGGCCCGAAGAATGCTGGCATTCCTCAGCCTCCTACTAGTTGAGCGTTATTGACTCAACTAACGTGCCATCCCTCCGATCAATTCCCGATGCCGCCAGATGTGAGCGCGGTCACAGAAGGCGCTTCGCGCTCGTGCGCCTTTCTGGTTGTCCCCGCTACCAGAAGGGCGCACGGGCGCGGAGCGCCTACCACGGCACGATCTGCATCGGCAGTTCGTCCTCGTCGAACACGCGGCCCATGCGTTTGCGGACGCCGAGGACCAGACACCGGTCGAGGATGCTGACCGCGGGCAGCTTCTGCTCCACGACGGCTTCGAGGCCTTCGACGTCGGACAGCTCGCGCAGCCACACGGACACGAGGAGGTTGGCGGGCCCGGCCACCGACAACACCGTCCGGACCGCGGGCAGCCCACTGAGGTTGGCGCCGACCCGAACCATCTGGGCGGCGGGGACGCGCAGGAAGTACCACGCGCAGACCGGATACCCCGAGGCCCAGCGCGGCATGTCCGTGCGGAGTTCCAGCGCTCCGGAAGCGAGTGTCGCACTGAGACGTTCGCGTCCACGCCGGGTGGACGTTCCCAGCGCCTCCGCGACCGTCCGCGTGGTCGCGCGACCGTCGCGGGACAGGATGGAGACGATGTCGCGCTCGGCGACGGGCGGACGAGTGAACATCGCGGAGAGCCGGGCGGCGTCGCGGTGCCGGGCGGCGTCGATCGCGTTCGCCTCCTCGGCGTCGAGGGCACGCAGGCGCCACTGTGAGGCCCCGGAGATCGCGGTGACGATCGGGTGCGTGCGGACGGTGCGGACGTCGGGGATGCCCGGAATCCGGGACACGACATACCGGTTGAACGCGGTCGGGTTCTGACAGCCGACGGTGAGGATCAGGTCGCGCCCGCCCGAGGCGACGTCGATCGACATGCACTCCCTGTCCTGGGACATCTCGGCGATCACGGCGTCGATCGACCCCGCGACGCACTCGACCTCGACGATCGCGCCGCGGGCCGTCTCGAACATCGGCGGCTGGGCCGTCACCCAGGCCATCCCCCGTTCGGTAAGTCCGGACCATCGCCGCGCGAGGGTGACCGGGTCGGCGTCGAGGATCGGGCCGAGTTGCGACCACGGCGCCCGCGGCCACACCTGCAGAGCGTGAATAAGCCGAAGTTCGTCGTCCGTGGGCGTCTTTTCCTGCATAACGGTGGCTCCTCACGTACAGAATCTGCGCATTTACACCGCAGAAACTCACTCACCCGACACTCGGACGCATCGATTCGGTCGTTTCGCTCATATTGTCATGTCGCCGTTTCCGGCGACCCGCCACCTTGGAGGTCATACATGGGAGCACTCCGATTTCCCATTCCCACCGGGTCCGGTCCCGACCGGCGCCTCGGCGCCGCGGCCGGTTTCGTCGGATTCCTTTTCGCGATGGAACTGTCCAGCGGATTCCTCCAGGCCTGGTTCAGCCCGGTTCTCTCGGCGATCGGCGAGAAGTACTCGGTCGGACCCGCCGACCTGAACTGGGTGCAGACGAGTTACCTGCTCGCGACCGCGGTTCTCGTGCCTGTGCTCGCCAAGATGGGCGACCGGTACGGGCACAAGAGGATGCTCGTCGTCGCGACCGCGATGGTCACGGCCGGCAGCGTCGTGTCGGCGCTCGCCCCGACGTTCGGCGTCTTCATTCTGGGCCGGGCGATCACCGGCGCACTGGCGGCGTTCCTCCCGCTCGAATTCGCGATCGTGCGTGAACGTGCCGGAGAGCAGTCGGGGAAGGCGATCGGATTACTCGTCGGCGGGCTCACCCTCGGCGCCAGCGTCGGCGTCGTCCTGTCCGGGATCCTCGCGTCGTTCCTGAATCTCACTGTGCTGCTTCTCGTTCCGGCGGCGCTCATGGCGCTCGCGCTCGTGGTGGTGATCTTCTTCGTGCCGGAGACGACGGCCCGGACCACCGGCCGTCTCGACTGGGCCGGCGCGATCCTCCTCGGTGCGGGGCTGGCGTCCGCGTTGTTCGCGATCAGCACGGGCAACAGGTTCGGGTGGTCGTCGGGGCCGGTGCTGGGCGGGCTCCTGCTCGGCGGTGCGCTGCTCGCCCTCTGGGTGGTTGTCGAGCGGCGGGTGGCCTCGCCGCTGGTCGATTTCGCGATGCTCTCCGGCCGCGCGGGCGTCGGCCTCCCGATCCTGCTCGCGGCCCTGTTCGGTGCCCAGCTGTTCGGTAGCCAGACTCCGATCGCTCTCTTCGTCGGCACCGACCCGGCCACCGCCGGATTCGGGCTCGGCCTGACGTCTTCGATGATCGGGCTGGTCCTCGTGTTCGCGTCGATCGCGGCCTTCGGCGGCACATTCGTCGGGCCGCGGCTCGGCGCACGGGTCGGCGACGTCACGGCTGTCATCGTCGGCGCACTCACCGCAGCACTGGGTTACGCCCTGCTCACCGTGCTCCACTCGGACACCGTCAGCGTGCTCGCGTGGCTCGTGGTGTCCGGTCTCGGCAACGGCATCATCATCGCCGCGCTCCCCAACGTGGTCGTGGCGCGGGCGCCGCGGGACTCGGTCGGCATCGCGTCGGGCCTCTACAACAGTGCCCGCACGGTGGCCGGCGCCATCGCCGGTGCCAGCTTCACCGCGGTGATGTCCGGCTTCACGGCGACGCTCGACGGCGGGTCGGTGATCACGAGTGAGGCGGGATACCAAGCGGTGTGGGTGATCTGCGGGATCCTCTCGCTCGCCGTCGCCGGCCTCGCGGTGGTGACGCGCGGCCGGGCCGCCGACCGCGCAGCGCCCACCGTCCCTGCCGTGGCCGCCGAAGCGTAGTTCACAACCCCTGGAGAAAAGGAAAGTTCATGACCGACATTGCATCGACCGGCGACATCGACGTCCCCGGCGGCCCGCTCGGGGCAGCGGAGGAGTTGAAGCGACGCGTCGAGGACACCGTCCTCGAGTGGCGGAACCGACTCGTCGCCGCGAGCCACGATCTGCACGCCCACCCGGAACTCGCGTTCGAGGAACACCGCTCGGCGGCGCTCGTCGCGGACCTGCTCCGCGACGCCGGGTTCGCGGTGACGGTGGGTGTCTGGGGCCAGGACACCGCCCTGGAGGCCGTGTACGGCAGCGGTGAGCTGACGGTCGTGGTGTGCGCCGAATACGACGCCCTCCCCGGCATCGGACACGCGTGCGGTCACAACATCATCGCGACCGCCGGCGCCGGGGCGGCGATCGCGCTGTCCCGGGTGGCGGACGACCTCGGCATCCGGGTCAAGCTGCTCGGAACCCCCGCCGAGGAGAAGGGTGCGGGCAAGGCCCACATGCTCGAGGCGGGCGCCTGGGAGGACGCGACGGTGTCGTTGATGGTCCACCCCGGCCCCGGCGTGGTCGTGCCCACTGCGGGCAGCACGTCGCAGTCGCGCGACCGGTTCCGGGTCGAGTTCACCGGCCGGGCATCGCACGCGGCGGCCGCACCGACCGTGGGCATCAATGCCGGCGACGCGGCGACGGTGATGCAGGTGTCGGTGGGACTGCTGCGGCAGCATCTACCCGACACCGTGCGCGTCAGCGCCGTCACCCTGTCCGGCGGCGACGTCTCGAACATCATCCCGGCGTCGGCGGTCGTGGAGGCGGAGGTGCGATCGTTCGACCTCGCGGAGACCGCCGACCTGAAGAAGAAGGTGCTGGCCTGCATCGACGGCGCCGCCACGGCCACCGGCTGCACGTACGCGGTCACCCCGGTGGACCCGATCTACGAACCCCTCGTCCAGCACCCGTTCCTCGCCGACCGCTTCGACGCCGCACTCGAGCATCGGGGCCGGGTGATGCCACCCCGAGGCGGCACCGCACTCGGCGGCGGATCGACCGACATGGGAAACGTCTCCCAGGCGGTCCCGTCGATCCACCCGATGATCGGGGTGATGGGGTCGACGGCCGCGCCGCACACGGCGGCCTTCGCGGCGGACGCCGCCTCGCCGGCCGCCGACGACGCCCTCGTCGACGGGGCCTATGCCCTGGCCGCGGCGATCGTCGACCTCGCCACCGACGACGCGGCGCGAGCCGCCGTCCTCGAACAGCAGCGCACACGAGCGCCCGGTGCCACACGCCGGCCGGCGTACGCGTAGGCCGATCCCGCATTTACTCGACCGTGAGGGTCCGGGACTCGAGTCCCGGACCCTCACGTCGGCAGGTTCGCCGCAAGCAGCGGGCGGTCGTCGCCGGGAGCGCTGACACCGAGCATCGTCGCGTCCGACATCGGGAGCCCCACCGCGAGTTGCATCGACATCTTCCGGTCTCCGCCTGCGATGAAACTTCCCGCGTTCATGCGACTGCCGTCGGGCCGCTGCAACCAGACGTTGTACCGCTCCCCCTGCGGGAGCCCGGTGACGTCGAGGCTGATTCCCGTTCCCCAGGCACGGTTCTCGACCTCGGCGGAGGCCACCACCCCGGCGGAATTGACGGTGAACGACACCTGCTGCCCGGGATTGCCGGCCGGGACGAGGCCGCGGAGGAAGAACCCTCCGGTGAGCAGCCCGAGGGCGACCACGGCGGCCCCGGCCAGTGCCGCGGCCCGGCGGTATCGCCGCCGGCCGCGCTCGCGGTCGATGCCCGCGAAGATCGTGTCGGGCAACGTCGGCGGCGGTGTGGGCGCCGGTTCGCCGAGACGATCCGGGTCGGCCTGGCCCAGCGCCGCGGCCACCGGGGTCAGCTCGCTCAGCTCGGCACGGCAGACGCGGCACCCGTCCAGGTGGGCGAGCAGCGCGGCGGTCTCCGTGTCGCCGAGACGCCCGAGCACGTACATCCCCAGCAAGGTGCGCATCTGCTGGCAGCGATCACTGGTCATGGTGCCACCCCATTTCTTCCAGTACGAGACCGAGTGCCTTGAGCCCGTAGTACACGCGGCTGCGCACCGTGCCCACCGGGATTCCGAGTTGCGCCGCCACCTCGGCGGTGGACCGGTCGCGCAGATGAACCTCGACGAGTACGACGCGGTGCTGCTCCGACAGCCGCTGGAGCGCCTCCTCCACCTGCAGCCCCACCAGTAGTTGTTCGAGGGGCCGCTCGTCGACGGGTAGGTCCGGTAAATCGGAGCCGACCACCTGCGGCCGGGACGCCCGGGCCCGGGACGCGTCGATCACCACATTGCGGCAGATCGCGTACAACCAGGTGCGCAGCGTGGATCGCTCTGGGTCGTACCGGTCGGCGCCTCGCCAGGCACGGAGAAACGTCTCCTGCACCGCTTCTTCGGCGCGGCCCCGGTCGCCGAGTGAGCGGTAGGCGAGGGCGAACAGTTCCCCGCCGTGGTCGTCGTACGCGGCCCGCAGCACCGTGTCGTCGTCCAAGTCGCCCGCGGACCTGTCCGCACCTCTGCGCGCCATGCGTAGCCGCACGACCTCACCTCCTCACACGCCGGTCACAGCGTCGGCCGCCCGACGCTACCGGGGAATACGGACGGGAGCGCCGCCGCGTTCACCGCCGATTCTGTCACCGGCCACGATGCGGGAACCGCTGCCGCGAGTGAACGCGAGGCACCGATGCGTCGTACTCCCCTCTGCCGACCGTTCACGGTCGGCACGCACAGAATTGGCAACAACGGACGGAGATCTCCGAAGATGACGAAGAAAGCGATCCTCGCGGTGGCAGGCGCCGGTACCGCGATCATGCTGATGACCGGGTGCGGAACCCACTCGGAAGCACCGACGGCGGCACCCCCGTCCCCGAACCCGCTGTCCCCACCCCAGCCCACCGGGAACGGGTCCGCGGCCGACTACGAGCTGGCCGTTCGCGAGACCCCGATCGGAACGGTGCTCACCAATGGAGACGGTTTCACGCTGTACCTCTTCGACGAAGACACCTCCACCACCATCGGATGCACCGGGCCGTGCGCCGACATCTGGCCTCCGGCGCTGGGGACACCCTCCGCAGGCGCCCCGCTCCCCGGCAGTGTGGGCACCACGACGCGGCCGGACGGCGCCGAGCAGGCGACCTATGACGGTCACCCCCTGTACCGGTTCGCGAAGGACACTGCGCCCGGTCAGACCAGCGGCGACGGAGTCAAGGGCACCTGGCACGTGGTGAAGGTCGACACCGCCCATGGGTGACGACGCAGAACGATCGGCGCTCGGTCGCCGCAGCGTCCTGATCGGTCTCGCCGCGGTCGGCGCGATCGCCGCAGTGGATGTTGCCGGGTTCCTCGGCGCCGGCCGCGCGCTGACCTCCGACGCCCTCACACCCTCCCGCTTCACGGACGGTTTCGAGGACGTCTACGGCCGTCACGACGGGTTCCGGCGCAACCACGCGAAAGGAATCGCCGCCACCGGATACTTCACGGCGACCGGGGCAGGGTCGGCGATTTCCACGGCGAGCGTCTTCCGGCCCGGCCGGGTTCCCGTCACCGGCCGGTTCTCCCTGTCGGGCGGACTGCCACACTGCGCCGACACGAGCGACACCGTCCGCGGCCTCGGATTGCGCTTCGACCTGCCGAAGGGTGAACAGTGGCGCACCGCCATGGTCGACATCCCGGTGTTCCCCGACCGAACACCCGACGGCTTCTACGAACGACTGCTCGCCTCCAAGAAGGATCCGGCCACCGGCAAACCCGACCCGGACAAGATGAGCGCGTTCCTCGCCCACCACCCGGAGACCGCCGCGGCGATGGACGTCATTCGCCGACGCCCCCACGCCGCGGGGTTCGAGGACAGTACCTTCCACGGCCTCAACGCTTTCCACTGCACCGACGGCACCGGTGCAGTGGTCGCGGTGCGGTGGACGCTGATGCCCCTGCAGACCATCCGGCGCTCCGAACCCGCGCAGGCTCCGAACTATCTGTTCGACGCGCTCGCCGACACGATCGGGTCGGGCCCGCTGCACTGGCGGATGCTGCTCACGATCGGGCAGCCGGAAGACCCCACCGACGACGCCACCACGCCGTGGCCGGAGAGCCGGGACACCCTCGACGTCGGCACCCTGACCCTCGATGCACTCCAGACGGAAGGCCCGCGCACCGCCCGGGACATCACGTTCGACCCACTCGTCCTCCCCGAAGGCATTGCGCCATCCGATGATCCACTACTCAGCGCGCGGTCCGCGGTATACACCGAATCCTTCACCCGCCGATCCGGCGAAGCGAAACAGCCCGGTGCCATCGACGCGGCGGAGGTGCCCGATGAACGCTGACCCGACCACCCCTCCGCGGTTCGCGCTCACCTCACGGTTGCTGCACTGGGGCATGGCGGTAATGGTCGTCGCCCAACTGTTCCTCGGCGTCGCCATGGTGGCCTCACTCGACGCCTACCATCTGTTGCGGACCGTGCACATGCCGCTCGGCTTCGCGATCCTCGTTCTCGTCGTCGTCCGGATCGGGAACCGACTCCGCCACCCGCCGCCGCCGTTCCCCACCACCATGCGACCGCTCGAACGTCGCGTGGCGACGGCATCGGAATACCTGCTCTACGCGCTGCTGGTGATCCAGCCGCTCACCGGATGGGCCATGCTGTCCGCAGGCGGATATCCGATCGCCCCCTACGGGCCGCTCCACCTCCCCGGGATCGCCCCCCACGATCCCGGCCTGTACGCCCTGCTCCGACAGTCCCACACCGCTCTCGCCTACCTGTTGTTCGCAGCCTTCACCGCCCACATGTGTGCGGTCGTCTTCCACACCCTGGCCCTGCGCGACCGAACACTCGACCGGATGGCGTTGTGGCGCGGGCGACGCGAACGTGACGACAGGATCAGAGTGGAGTGAGGTCGCGGAAGACGTGCAATGTCGGTCGGTGCGCGGGCCTGCGTACACCTCCGGACCAGCTTGACCATGCGGTGGCCGTCAAAGTTCTCATCGGCGATATCGACGAGGAGAACCGGGTGGTGTCGGCAAGACCCGGCTGGCGCACCGGGCGGCGACCAACACCCAGCGCGTCTTCGCCGACGGAGTTCGGCTGGTGCAATTGGGCGAACTGCATGACGGATCGTTGCTGGGAAGTCGTGGCGGCCGGGTTGGGATTGCGGCGGGGTTGCACGGAAGTCCGACGACGAGGACCACTCACAACCCTGACATCGCCGATTCGGGGCGGATAACGAAATGCGGCCGGGCGTCGAAAGCCACGCCGCCGCTCCGCTGCGGTTCTACGCTGGATGTGTGGTGGCTCTCGTGCGGGTGGTCCGGCGGCTGGCTCTGGGACGCCCGCTGCGCAGCGACGACCTCGGTGAGCAGTTGCTGACCAAGCGCCTGGCGCTGCCGATCTTCGCGTCCGACCCGCTGTCGTCCGTGGCGTATGCGACGCAGGAGATCCTGCTGATCCTGTCCCTGGGCGGGTTCGCCTACCTCTACCTCACGCCGTATCTGGCGGTCGGGGTGGTCGTGCTTCTCGCCGTGGTCGCCCTCTCGTACCGGCAGGTGGTGTACGCCTATCCCAGCGGGGGCGGCTCGTACGAGGTGGCGTCCAAGAATCTCGGTCCGTCCGCCGGCCTGACGGTGGCGTCGGCGCTGCTCATCGATTACGTGATGACGGTGGCCGTGTCGGTGTCGGCCGGCGTCGACAATCTCATCTCCGCGGTGCCCGCACTGAACACGCACCGGGTGGCGCTGGCCGTGGCGTTTGTCGTGTTGCTGACGGTCATGAACCTGCGCGGGATCCGTGAATCGGGGACGGCGTTCGCGTTCCCGACGTACGGGTTCATCGCCGGTGTGATGATCCTGATCGTGACGGGGTTCGTGCGCGTCGCAGCCGGATCGACGCCCGTCGCCGAAAGTGCCGGGTACACCATCGAACCGGAACTGTCCGGGCTGACCGGTCTGGCTCTCGTGTTCTTCGCACTGCGCGCGTTCTCGTCCGGATGCACGGCGCTGACGGGAGTCGAGGCGATCTCCAACGGGGTGCCGGCGTTCCGTAAACCCAAGAGCGCCAACGCCGCGCGGACGCTCATGGCGATGGCGGTGACGGCGATCGTGATGTTCTCGGGCATCACGGCCCTCGCGATCGTCACCAAGGTGCACGTCGCGGTGCAGACGTGCGATCTGATCGGATTCGCCGGGAACTGCGAGACCGACCCGCAGCGCACCGTGATCGCCCAGATCGCGGCAGCGGTGTTCGGCGGCACCACCAACATCGGCTTCTTCTACGTCCAGGCCGCGACCGTGCTGATCCTCGTGCTCGCCGCGAACACCGCCTACAACGGTTTCCCGCTGCTCGCCTCGGTGCTCGGCCGCGACCGTTACCTTCCCGTGCAGCTCAACACGCGCGGCGACAGGCTGGCGTTCAGCAACGGCATCGTGCTCCTCGCCGTGACGGCGGGCGGGTTGATCGTGCTGTTCCACGCGTCCGTCACCCATCTGATCCAGCTGTACATCCTCGGGGTGTTCACGTCGTTCACCCTCAGCCAGGCGGGCATGGTCCGGCACTGGAACCGGGTGCTGGCAACCGAATCCGACAGCCGGGAACGCCGCAAGATCCGGGCACGGCGGGCTTTGAACGGCACCGGCGCCGCCCTCACCGGCACCGTCCTGATCATCGTCACGATCACGAAGTTCACCGAGGGCGCCTACCTGGTGGTCATCGCGATGCCGATCCTGTTCTTCCTGATGCGCGGGGTACGGCGGCACTACGACGGGATCGCGGCGCTCCTCGTCGTCGACGAGGACAGCTTCACCCTCCCCTCGCAGGTACACACCATCGTGCTGGTGTCGGTGCTCAACAAGCCCACCGCCCGGGCCCTGGCCTACGCCCGCGCCACCAATCCGACCACGCTCGAGGCCGTCACCGTGCTGGGCGCCGATACCGCACAGCTGCAACGGGAGTGGGAGAAGTACGAGGTTCCGGTGCCGCTGAAGGTTCTCGAATCGCCGTACCGCGAAGTCACCCGGCCCATCCTCGGGTACGTGAAGTCGGTCCGGAAGCGGAGCCCGGACGGCGTCGTCACCATCTTCATTCCCGAGTACGTGGTGGGCCGCTGGTGGGAACACCTACTGCACAACCAGAATGCGCTGCGCCTCAAAGGACGGTTGCTGTTCACCTCCGGTGTGATGGTCACGAGCGTGCCCTGGCTGCTGGATTCCGCCACCCGTGCCGGGGCACCGATCGGCAAGCCGGCACCGGGCGACATCCGGCGCGGGCTCCCACCGGCCGCCGAGATCAGCGGAAGGTCGACTTCAGGTACTCCGTGAGCCCGTCCATGGCGACCGGGTTCTGACGGAACCCCAGATAGCCGTCGGGGCGGACGACGAATGCGGCGGTGCCCTCGGCGCCGTATGCGCGTGCGAACTCGCCGTCGCGGTCCCGGACGAGGGGAAGCACCGTTTCCCCGACCTCGGCGGCGGGGGAAGCAACGAGATACGTGTCGACGCGTCCGCCGGTGGCCACGTCCACCGACGTCGCCGCGGCCTCGAGCAGTTCCAGCCCGCGCGCATCGACGGAGTTGTCGGCATACAGCAGCAGCGTGTGGTTCCGTCCCCCGAGGAGCGTGAACAGCCGGATCGGGAACGCCACCGCCGCCCGGGTCAGCCCGCGGGCGTCCGGTGCCCGGCCGCCGGGCGCGAGTGTCGCAGTCGGCTCCCAATCGGCGACGATCGGACTGTCCGCGTAGCTGATGAGGAGTTGAGCCTCGCGTCGGATCACGTGATCGGGGTCCGAAGATCCCGCGCCGATCCCCTCCCGGGCGCTCCGCACGGTGCGTCCCACCACCTCCTCCCCGACGGGCCGCCGTTCGGCGTCGTAGCTGTCCAGCAGATCTGGGGCCGCGGCGCCGGAGACTGCGAGCGCGACCTTCCACGCCAGGTTGTGGGCGTCCTGGATGCCGGTGTTCATTCCCTGCGCGCCGGTCGGCGGATGGATGTGCGCGGCGTCGCCCGCGACGAAGACCCGACCGCGCCCGTACGAATCGACGATGCGGTGGCTGATCCGGAAGACGGACGACCAGCGAAGATTCGACGCCCGCGTCGGCTGGGGCGACAGGCGGTCGATCACGGCCTGGATGTGGCGGAGCTCGGGTTTCGGTCCCGCCTCGAACCCGTGCGCGATCTTGTCGCCCGCCGGGGTGCCGGTCCCGGCGAGGTCGTCGGGAACCAGCATCGACATCCGGTACCGGCGGTGCCCGGGCAGCGGAATGCAGACGAGCAGATCGTCGGTCTCGCCGTCCGTCTGATGCATCGACCGGATTCCCCAGCCGCGGGGCACCGACCAGTCGACCTCGACGTCGCCGAGCATGTACTGCTCGGTGAACGCACCACCCTCGAACGTCAGGCCGAGGCCCTTCCGGACCACGCTGTGGGCGCCGTCGCAGCCGAGAAGATACTGGGTTCGGACGGTTTCGTCGCCGTCGGCACCGGTGACCGTGGCGACGACGCCGTCGTCGTCCTGTTCGAACTCAGTCAGCCTCGTTCCGCGTTCGATCGTGGTGCCGAACGTGGCCAGGTACTCGGTGAGGATGCGTTCGGTCTCGTACTGGGGCAGCCCCAGGAACTCGAACGGGACGTCGGCCGGGAGCGACAATTCCAGACGGGCCACCTCGTCACCATTGACGTACACGATCTGACCGAGCATCTCGATCGACGCGTCCAGAATGTTCCGCAGCACGCCCATGCTCTCGAACACCTCGAGGGTGCGGGGCTGGATCCCCACCGCCTTCGCGTACTGCGGCGGCTCGAGCAGTGGATCGATGATTCGGCACGCGACACCCCGCCTGCGTAGTTCGATCGCCGCCGTCAGACCGACGGGGCCCGCTCCGACCACTAATACCTCGGGATGCACCACACGACACCGCCTCGTCAGGGGACCGACCACCGCCCAGTATGCGCGATGGACCACGGGGGTGACCGGCGTTCGGACCAGACCGGGCACTCGGCGGATCGGGTGGGACCCGGTTCGTCACGTGCGCGCGGCGTGATGCCGCGGCCGGTGGACGGCTTCCCGGGCCACCAGTTCGATGGTCACCGCCACCGCGCTCGTCTGCGCCAGCAGCAGCCCGACGAGAACGAGGATCTGGACGGCGCCGGCCTGAACCGCGGACCCGCTCGCGAGCAGCACCCCGACGAACGCACCGGGCAAGGTGACCAGCCCGACGGTCCGGGTCTGATCCAGCCCGGGCAGCAACGCATCCGAGGAAGCGGACCGCACCACCTCCATGCGGGCGTCGCGCACGGAGAGTCCGAGGCTCAGCCCCGCTTCCACCTCACCCCACCGCAGCTCGACCGCATCGAGACCGCGTCTCGCCGCGAGCGACGTCGCGGTCATCGCGCCACCGAGCACGATGCCGCCGATCGGAACGAGGGCAACCCCTTGGAGCGGAACCACTCCGCTGAGCAGCATCATCGGTAGCACGATGCCCACTCCCGCCGCGAGCGACAGGGCCAGCCACCCGGCGGACCACCCGGCCCGCGCACGCCGGGACGACGTCGCCACGGCCGCCGCGAACATGACCACCAGCACGAGGATCGACGACCACAGGTGTGCGAGAGCGGCGGCCAGGATCAACGACACCGCCGCGAGCTGGACGGCGCCCCGAATCGCAGCACTCGGCACCACCAGCGGGCTGCCGAGATGGGTGACGCCGTAGATCACCGCCGCGCACACGACCATGACCGTGCACAGCACAGCCAGCCCGACACCGGGATTCGCCAACGAGGTACTCACCCGGCTCAGTGTTCCATTACCCGCCCCGCCACTCCCCGCCGTTCCATTTACCTGCTGTTCGCGCGACGTGGTGCGGCGTCAGCTCACCGCGCCGGCGTCGAGGGCAGCGATCGCCTCGGTCACCTCGGGCACGGACGTGGCGGTGACGTCGTCGAGCCCCGGCACGGACCGGTAGTACGCCCGGACACGCTCGTCCTCGCAGTGGTACTCGACGATTCCGAGTTGTGGCAGCGTCCCCGGCACGGTGTCGTCGACGTCCCCGACGAACCCGGTGGCCGGCGCCCAGACCTCGACGGCCTCGCCTCGCAGTGTCTGGCGGTAGCAGTGCAGGTGCCCGCTACCCACGGCCGCGAGGGACACCTGATCGAGTAGAGCGAGCAGTCGCGTCCGGGACTCGCCGATGTCGACGGCATGACCGACCGGCTCGTCCAGCGCGCTCCAGATCGGCTTGTGGAGGAACACGATCACCGGCCGGCCGCTTACGTCGGCGACGGACCGTTCGATCCACCGCCACTGCGCGGCCTCCCGGTCGAGTCCGGACCCGAACAGTTCGCTGTTCAGGCCGAGCACGGTCCACCCGTCGACGTCGCGCCGCCAGTGATCGGGACCCCACACCGCCTCGAATTCCGCGACGCGCTCCTCGCTGACACCGATTCCCTTCCACGGCGCCGCCCCCGGTTCCCCGACATCGTGGTTGCCGGGCACGACGAGCACGGGGGCGTCGAATCGCCGCATCAGTTCGCGGGCGTGTGCACGGTCGTCGGCATCGTCGGGATGGATGATGACGATGTCGCCGGAATGCACGATCAGATCGGGACGGACGTGATCGTTCACGTACTCGACGATGCGATCGAAATTCTCCTGGGTGCGCCCCCCGCGTGCCGAGAGGTGCGTGTCGCTGATCTGGACGATCTTCATCGGAACTCCTTCGAATATGGTGTGGCCGGAACCTATTTGAGACCCGACCGGACGAATGCGTCGCGCACGTAGCGCTGGAGGAACAGGTAGATCAGGAAGATGGGCAGGCAGGCGAGGCCGGACGCCGCCATCACGGCGCCCCAGTTGTTGCCCTCCGCACCGAGGAATCCGCGGATTCCGATCTGGACGACCGCGTTCGACTGCCGCATGATCAGCGACGGCCACAGGTATTCGTTCCACGCCGAGATGAACAGCATGATTCCCAGGGCCGCGAGGGCAGGCCGCATGTTGGGCAGGACCACCTTCCACAACGTCGACCACGAGTTCTGGCCGTCGATCTGCGACGCGTCCAGCAACTCCCGCGGGAACGCCTCCATGTGCTGGCGCATGAGCAGGACGCCGAACGCCGAACACAGGTTCGGGATCACGATCCCGGCAACGGTGTTCAGCAGACCCATCTGTGAGATGAGGAGATAATTCGGAATCATCGTGACCTGGAACGGCACCAGCCACGAGCCGACGAACAGCAGGAATAGCAGCTGCTTCCCGAAGAAGGTCCACCGGGCGAACGCGTAGGCGGCGAGGATCGCGACGAGAAGCTGGCTGACCGACATCGCCGCCGCCATGACGAACGTGTTCACCAGCATCGACGCCATCGGGATGGTCTCCCACACGTAACGGAAGTTGTCGAGGCTGAACGGGGACGGCACGGGGCTGACGGACAGCGAGTCCTCGGGACGGCGGAACGCGGTCGCGAACATCCAGTACACCGGGAAGATGCTGAACACGGTGACCGCGGCGAGTACCACGTGTCCGGTCGCCACCCGGCCGACGGACCGGGTGGCGACCGGGGCGTCTCCGGGATCGCGGTCCGGGACTGCGGCGGCCGTGCGGGCCGGCGCCTCGACGAGTGCAAATGCCATGGGGTGTCCTAGTTGTCGTAGAAGCTCAGTCGGTCCGACACGCGGACGAACACGACGGCGATCAGCCCGAAACCCAGGAAGAACAGGGTCCCGGCCGATGCCGACAGTCCGGCATCGAAATTCTGGAATCCGAACTCGTACAGCAGGTAGTAGATGTTGGTGGAGGCGCCGCTCGGGCCGCCCTGGGTGACGATGTCGATGATCGGGTACGCCCACTGCGCGCCCAGCAGGATCGTCATGAGCCCGAGGAACGCCAGCGTCGGTGACAGCAGCGGCAGCGTGATCCTGCGGGTGATGGTCGACTGCGAAGCGCCGTCGAGCGCCGCAGCCGACGCGTAATCGGGGTTGATCCCTGCCAGTCCGGCGGAAACGACGAGCACGCCGAACCCGAGCATCTGCCATCCGACGATCAGCACCACCCCGAGCATCGCCAGGCCGGGTTCCCGGAACACGTTGCCCAGTTCGAACCCGAGGGTCGCGGCCACCCGAGGAATCGTGCCGCCCTCGGGGTTGAACAACCAGCGCCAGATCGCGCTGCCCGCCACCGGAGTGATGAGAAACGGAACGAAGATCAACGCCTGGTACAGCGTCTTCCAGCGCCCGGCGACCCGATTCGACAGCAACGCGACGACCATCGGCAGCAGCAGCGAGAACACCATGAACGCGAGGACGTACACGATCGTGTTCCGCAGCGCCTGGTGGAGTTCGGGCAACGCCAGCACCCGAACGTAGTTGTCCATTCCCACCGGCACTTTCGGGCTGGTGGGCACCATGTTCCACCGGTAGAACGACAGCGCGACGGTCTCCCCCAGCGGTTTGTAGATCCACACGACGAGCAGCACCGCGGCGGGCAGGAGATACAGGTACGGCGCCAGGCTGCGCTTGATCTGCACGACCCGCGCCGGACGCTTCGCCGTGCCGGCACTCCCGGTGGACGTCGTGGGCGGAACTTCGACGAACATCAGACGCCGGGCGCCGCGAGTTGTGCGATCGACTGCCGGATCTCGTCCGCCGTCATCTCGTACACCACCGGGGACACGTCGAGCGGGACCACCGTGTGCAGCACACGGTCGCGGTAGACGTGCACCATGTTGAAACCCTGGGCGCCGTTCTGGCCACGGATGCTGCCCGCGTCGACGAGCAGATCCTGCGTGTAGCAGGTGGCCGACGCGACCGACACCGGGATGCCAGCGAACGTGCACGTCGTGGAGAAGTGCAGGTGGCCCGCGAGGATTCCGCGGACGTCGGTGCCCGCGAGCACCTCCTCGAGCCGGTGCTGTTCCTTCAGTTCCACCGAAGACATGGCGTCGAGCAGACCGGGCACGGGCGGGTGGTGCAGGGCGAGCAGCGTGCCGTGCGGTGCGGGTTCGGCCAGGACGCCGGTCAGCCAGTCGAGTTGCTCGTCGCTGACCAGCCCGTGATGGAATCCCGGAACCGTACTGTCCAGCACGATGATCCGCAGTCCGTTGACGTCGACGACCGCGTCGACCGCGTCCTCGGTGGGCTCGTCGTCGAGCAGACCGCTCCGGAAGGCCGGCCGGGCGTCGTGGTTACCCATTACCCAGATCACCTTCGCGCCGAGGCGCTCGGCGGCCGGTTCGACGATCCGGCGCAGACGAACGTAGGCCTCGGGCTCGCCCTTGTCGGCGAGGTCACCGGTGAACACGATGGCCTCGGGCCGCCGACCCGCCTTCTCGAGCCGGTCGAACAGGCGCGTGAGGTTGGCGTCGCTGTCGACCGCGTCGTACAGCAGGTCACCGTCGGTGACGAAGTGGGTGTCACTGACGTGCAGAATGTAGTGATCCGGTTCGCCGTATCGGGACATGTCGGTTTCTCCTCTGGAAGTGGATGTCACGCGACGAGTGCGCTACGCAGGTCGTCGAATTCGCCGTCGGTCATGCCGTGGGCGTGCAGGTAGCCGCGCACGCTGTGATGCGCGGTGGTGATCGAGTCCAGAGTCGCGCGCATCAGGACGGCCGGGCTGGCGCCGACCAGACGGTCGACGTCCACGCCGTCGGGAAGGCCACGGGCGCGCATCTTCTCGGCCATGGCGCGCGCCCAGTCACCCGCGAGCAGAACCTCGGACATCGCGTAGTCGGCGACGATGTCGCGCTGATCGACGCCGACGGCCGCGAGCGTCAGCGCGACGACCAGGCCGGTGCGATCCTTGCCTGCGGTGCAGTGCACCACGGTGGGGTCGTCGCCCGAGCGGGCGATGGCACGGACGGCGCGGGTCAGGCGATGCCCGTACCTCTGGACCATCTCGCCGTAGACGACCGCGAGGTCGAAGTTGGCACCGTCGAGGTCGATCTCCCCCTCGTACACCGGCAGGTGCTCCACCCGATGGCCGACGCCGTCGAGGGCGGTCGGGTTGTCGTCGAGTTCCTGCTGTTCGCGGAGGTCGATGACGAGGGCGAGTTTCCGCTCGCGCAGGAGGTCCCGGGCCGGCTGGTCGAGCCGGTGCAGGGCGTCCGACCGGAACAGCTTGTTCCACTTGGTGGTCCCCGCGTCCGTGGCGAACCCACCGAGATCGCGGAAGTTGTAGGTACCGGTGAGATTCAGGCGTCGATGATGTGTCGGCGCCGGCAGAGTGCTGGTCATGTGTCGGTGTCTCGTTCTGTTCGAAGAATGGTTACTGGATGAGTTCCTGCACGCGCTGCTGCGCCGCCTGCATCGTTGCCGCCGGCTCCCTGCCGTAGTAGACCGAGTCCTCCACGGCCTGCTCGAGGATGTCGTCTGCCTGCACGTAACTGTTGCCGGGGTACGACTTCCACGGCTCGAGCTTGTCGAGCTGACCGAGGTTGGGCGCCAGGAGCGGGTTGTGGTCGGCCCAGTCCTTCAGCGACGCCGGGTCCTGGGTGAGCGACGGACGCAGCGGCAGGTAGCCGATCTTGCTGGAGATCTCGGTATACGCGTGATCACTCGTCATGAACTTGATGAACTCCCACGACGCGCGCTGCTTCGCCGGATCCTGCGAGAACGTGAACAGTGCCGAACCGGAGTTGGTGGGCACGGCGTCGTGACCCTCGAAGGCGGGCATCGGTGCGGCACGCAGGTCCCAGCCGCCGGTCGCGGCCGACTTCATGAACATTCCCTGCAGAGCCGAGGTCTGCAATTGGATCGCCACGTCGCCCTTCGCGAAACTCTCGTACTGGGTGGTCGAGTCGAGATTGGCGAGCACGCCGTCGTCGTACATCTGCCGCAACGTGGTCACGGCCGACACCGCTTCGGGCTCACCGAACTCGATGGTCTTGCGGTCCTGCGACAGCACGTCGCCCCCGGCCGACCGGAACAGCGCCTGCATGCACCAGTTGCCGCCCTTCACCGAGCACGACACCGACAGCGCCGGCTTGCCCGTCGCCGCGGTCACCGCCTTGGCGGCGGCCGCCACCTTCGGCCAGGTCGACAGGTCCGCGTCGGCCGGCAGCCCGGCCTTCGCGAGTGCGGTCGCGTTATAGAACAGGGTGGGGGTGGAGAACACGTAGGGGATGCCGTACGTTTCGCCGTTCCAGTCGCCGAGCGTGGCGGCCCGCGGATGGAACGGGTGCGCGCCGCCGAATGTCTCGTCCACGGTCTCGGCGCCGACCAACTTGTCGAGCGACTGGGCGCCGAGTTCGTTGACAGCGAAATCGAGTGTGTCGAACGTCAATTGGGCCACATCGGGGGGCGAGCCGGCGAGCATCTGAGTCTGCACGCTGCTCGCGGTTCCGGATCCGGCGGTCCCGCTGCCCTGCGGCGGCTGCGCCTTCACGTGGATGTTCGGGTGTTCGGCCTCGAAATCGGCGACGAGTCCGTTGATCGTGTCCGACCACAGTCCCGCCTGCTGGAGGTTGTACGACTCGAAGACGATGTCGACCTTCTGGTTCGGGTCGAGTTCGGGCACCGGTTGGCCGCTGCCCGCGGCCCCGGGGTCGGCGCCGCCCGTGGCACAGCCGGCCAGGGTCGCGGCGGCGACGGCCGCGCCCAGCACCGCACGGATTGTGGTTCTATGCATCACGCTGCTCCTGTTGCGGAAAGTGTTTCGGAGTGAATCGAGGGGTCGAGGTCGGCGCGTGCGGGAACGTCCACCCATTCCAGGCGGCGTCCGGTCGCGCGGTCGAAGAGGTGAAGATGGGCGGGTTCCGCGGTCAGCACCGCGGATCGGTGGGCGTGCAACGCGATCGGACGAGGCGCTCGGACGCACAGCGTGGCGCCGGCGACATCGCAGTAGGCGACCTGCTCGCTGCCGAGGTTCTCGACGGACGTCACGTCCACCGACAGCCGCACCCCCGCAGACGGCCGCACCCCCGCAGACTCCGTGGGATCGACGACCCGGAGATGTTCCGGCCTTATCCCCAGAACGATGTCGCGACCATCGGTCTGTCCCGGCCACAGCGGCGCGATCACTCCCTCCGCCGTCGCGACGACCGTGCCCTTCACGGTGCGGACCCGCGCGTCGAGCAGATTCATGGCCGGACTGCCGAGGAAACCGGCGACGAACACCGACGCAGGCCGGTCGTAGACGTCCTCGGGCGTTCCGACCTGTTCGAGCGCGCCGTTGTTCAGCAGCGCGATCCGGGTCGCCATCGTCATCGCCTCGACCTGGTCGTGGGTGACGTACACGAACGTGGCGCCGAGTCTGCGATGGAGTTCGGTGAGTTCACGGCGCGTCGCGGTCCGGAGCTTGGCGTCGAGGTTGGAGAGCGGCTCGTCCATCAGGAAGGCCTTCGGATTGCGCACGATCGCGCGTCCGACCGCGACCCGCTGCCGCTGGCCACCCGACAACTCCTTCGGCTTCCGGCCCAGCAGGTGGGCGATGTCGAGTTGCTGCGCAACGGCCTCGACGCGTTCGGCCGCCTCCGATTTGCGCATCTTTTTCACGCGCAACGGAAACGCGAGGTTCTTCGCCACGCTGAGGTGCGGGTAGAGGGCGTAGCTCTGGAACACCATCGCGACGTCCCGGCGCCGGGCCGGCGCGGCGGTGATGTCGTCGTCGTCGAGCAGGATCCGGCCGCCGGTCGGCTCGAGGAGGCCGGCGAGCATCCTCAACAGCGTGGTCTTGCCGCACCCGCTGGGGCCGAGGAGGACCAGGAAGTCGCCGTCCCGGATGTCGAGGTCGATGCTGTCGACCGCGGTGAAGTGTGCGAACTTTCGACTCAGATTCTCGATCCGAATCCTGCCCATGTGCCTCTCCCGATGAAATGACGTTACCCAATCTCGGCGAGACGGGAATTTCGTTACATCGGTAGTTAGCCAGCCTCAAGTTAATGGCGAGCGAATGGCCGTCCAATCACCGGTGATGCTTCGCGCAACTACCGGAACACAGACGCGGTCCCGGATGGATCGCGTCACGGATGAATCAGGGGCACAATCTGTTTGAACGTCTCCGCGGCGGCCTCGGCAGACCCACCCCGCACCCGGCAGACGGCGATCTGCAGGCTGATGAGGAACGCGATCTGCACCACGGTGGCCGAGGCACCCAGCCCACCCCACGGCCCGGCGCCGCCACCGACGACCAACCCGATATCGGATTTCTCCACCAGCGTCGAACGGGCGTAACCGGTGACGCCGATGACCGTGGCACCCGCGGCCCGGGCGGCCTCGACCGGCCGCAGGGTAACCGAGTTCAGCCCACTGTCGCTCACCGCAAGGCACACGTCGCGGGAGGTGAGGCGCGCCGCGGTCAATTGCTGGATCACGGCATCGGTCGGCGCCTCCGCGTGGCGGCCGTTGAGAATGAACCGCACGGCCACCGCGGCCGCCGACGGTCCCGATGCCCCGTTGCCGATCACGAGTACCCGCTCCGCGGCGGCGAGCGCCGACACCGCCCGTTCGAACGCCTCGCCGTCGAGAGGCGCGAGGGCACCGGCGAGTTCCGTGGCCAGCTCGGCGAACACGGCCCGCACGAGCCCCGAACCGCTCTCCTCGGCCGGCAGTTCTCCCGCGGTACCGGGGTCGGCGGCGCCGAGATCCCGTAGCAGCAGCATCCGCAGGTGCTGGAATCCCTTGAACCCGAGATTCTGGCAGGCCCGGATCACGGTGGCCGTCGACGTCCCGGCGTGCTCGGCCACATCGGCGGCGGACCACCACGCGACATCGCCGGGACGCGCGACGCACACCTCGGCGACGCGGCGTTCACTCGGTGCGAGTGACGGCGAAAGGGCACGGATCGCGGACAGGGTCGCCCCCACGGGCGGGTCGCTCGGTGACGCACTCATCCGACCTGGATAACACACCGCGGTGAACGATCGACGTCACCGCGGCTGCGGCGACTACGTCAATTCGACGACTGTCCCCAGGTCGTGCACATGCTCCCCGTCCGACGTTCCGGGGGCGGGGGTGATGTCGCCACGTGCCGTGTGGGCCATCGATCGCGCCTCGCCCGCGGCGAAGGCGATCGGTACCGCCACGACAACGGACAGGAGGGCCGCTCCCGCGTCGAACGCCAGACGTGCGACTCCGAAAGCGCAGTTGACCGTTTGTCGGATCCTCATCGTCCGCCTTCCTTCACCCCAGCCCACAGGACGTAGCGGACCACTCCCCTTTGCACAATGATTACCTGTGCGACGTTACGAGGAGCCCGCAGTACTCGCGAGTACCAAACCGACCAGATCGAATGGTTTTCTTCTCGGCCGTCCAATCCGTGCCAGGTGTACGGAACACAGGCACGTATCCAGGCCATTCGGCCGGTGTGCCCGGGCCGCGCGCGGACCACGCTGTAACCAGGCCGCGCCGACGACGCGACACCCACCGAGCGCACTGGAGTACCGACGGCATGAACCCCCACCCCGGAAGCCACAGATACCAGCTGGTCCAGACGTTCCGCGCCGATCCGGTACGGCCGGGACGCGATGCGCTCCACGCCGCCGTCACCAGAATCGGCATCCCCTGCGCACTCGGAGCGGGCGACCACCGCGCCTTCGACAGTTCCGGCCTCGTCCAGTGGGCGTACCGGCAGGCGGGAGTATCCGTTCCGCGTACCACCTACGAGCAACTCGAACACGGAACGGCCGTGGACGTGGGCAATCTGCAACCCGGTGACGTCGTCCTGTTCTACGGGGGCGGCCACGCGGGAATCTATGCGGGCGACGACACCGTCGTCCACGCGCCCGCCCCGGGCCGGCCGGTCGCACGAGTACCCATGAATTCCATGTCGTTTCACGCCGCGCGACGATACTGACGGGAACAACCGCGTCCCGGCCACCCGCGGGGGGGCCGGGACGCGGTTGTCCGGGGATTCAGTGCGCTGCGTTGTACGCTTCCTCGATCTGGGCCGGGATACGACCCCGCGCGGACAACTCGTAGCCCTCCGACGTGGCCCATTCCCGAATGTCCTTGGCCTTCTGACGTCCCTGCGGCGGAACCACCGCGGGGGCCGATCGGCGCTTCCGTCCCCCGACTCGCGTTGCGTGCTCGATGTAGTAGTCGAGAGTCTTGTGGAATTCTCTGGCGTTCTTGAGCTTCAGATCGATCTCGTAGTCGACGCCGTCGACCGAGAACGGAATGGTCTCCCCTTTACCGTTCTTGATCGGAGTTCCGTCGATGTCGTCGATGCGTTCGACAACAACTTTGCGCGCCACAGTTCCACTCCTTCATCGTCGATAACCCGGGGAACACTACGTCGAAGTATCGTTCACCTGCCAATCCCTGACCGGGTTTCGGATTGGAACGCCCCATATTCCGGGTACTCGCGGGAGATGACACCGAAGGACGCTTCCGGACCGAAGACCACGAGCACCGACAGCGGGGCCTCGGGCGCCGACAAGGACGTGATGTCCGATCCCTCCGAGGACGACAAGGGTTCGGGCGCCGACTGGAGCAGCGAAGGTGGCGCGACCCCTGAGGGGCCCGCCACCGACACCGACACGAACACGGACGACTAGGTCACCAGGGGATCTGCCCCAGGACCACACCGATCACCAGCATCGACAGCGACACCAGCGCCGCGCGCCACAGCACCTTCTTGTGATGGTCCGCCAGCGGAACACCCGCGAGGGTCACGAGCAGGAGGATGGCCGGGACGAGGGGGCTCTGCATGTGGAACGTCTGGCCGGTGATGGAGGCGCGGGCCATCTCGACCGGCTCGATGCCGTACGTGGATGCCGTCTCGGCGAGCACGGGCATCACGCCGAAGTAGAAGGCGTCGTTGCTCATGAAGAACGTGAACGGCAGGCTCAGGATGCCGGTGATGACGGCCAGGTGCGGTCCGAGTGCGGACGGAATGATCTCCAGCAGCCACTGCGCCATGGCCTCGACCATCCCGGTGCCCTGGAACACGCCGGTGAGAACGGCTGCGGCGAACACCATCGCGACCACCGAGACGATGCTCGACGAGTGCCGGGTGATCGCTTCCTGCTGTTCCTTGACGCGAGGGAAGTTCACCGTCAGCGCGATGGCGGCGGCCACCATGAACAGCACCGGAATCGGCAGGACGTCCATCACGAGCACGACGAGCAGCGCCACCGTCACGAGCGCGTTGAACCACAACAGCTTCGGTCGCAGCGTGGCCCGCTCGGGGTCGAGACCGTCGACGAATCCTTCGCCGTCGTCGCCGGAACCGCCGCCGGTGCGGGGTGCGTCGCCGTTACCGCCGAAGCCGGTCGCGGCCCGCCGAAGGCTGGAGCCGGCGGAGACGAGGAGGCGCTCGTCGGTGAGTTCGAGCGTGCCGATGCGACGGCGTTCGCTGTAGCCGAGCTGAACGGCGAACAGCAGTACGACGACCAGTCCGACCACCAGTGAGGGGATCATCGGGACGAACACGTCGGACGGCGAGATGCCCAGCGCCGAGGCGGCCCGGACCGTCGGTCCGCCCCAGGGAACGATGTTCATCGCACCGTTGGCCAGGCCGGCGACCACCGTGAGCACCACGGGGCTGACCTTCAGCTTCATGTACAGCGGCAGCAGCGCGGACGTCACGATGATGAACGTCGTCGACCCGTCACCGTCCAGCGACACCACCATCGCGAGCACCGCGGTGCCGACGACGAGCCGCATGGGGTCGTTGCGGACGAGCCGGAGGATCAGTTTCACCAGCGGATCGAACAGGCCGACGTTGATCATGATCCCGAAGAAGATGATCGCGAAGAACAGCAGCGCGGCGGTCGGCGCCAGCGACTTGATCCCGTCGGTGATCATGTCGCCGATGCCGAGACCCGCCCCGGCCGCGATGCCGAATGCGACCGGGACGGCGATCAACCCGACCACGGGAGTGGCCCGTTTGGACATGATCAAGAACATGAACACGGCCACCATCAGAAAGCCGAGTGCTACCAGCATTGCCACTCCTCGTCCGAGCTCGAGTCGCGATGTGATCGCGATTACAGCAAGTGTCGGGGAGAAGGGCGCTCACAGTCACGGTTGCGTTCGTAGAGAAGGTTGTGTTCTTTGTGGTGGCAACTAGCGGTGACCCCGGAGATGGTCACGCAGGGTCGCTGTCTCATACTGCGCGCGGAACAGCCCCCGCTTCTGCAGGACGGGGATCACCTCGTCGACGAACTCGTCGAGGCCGCTGGGGTAGAGCGGCGGCATCAGATTGAACCCGTCGGCCCCGCCGCGGCGGAACCACATCTCGATCTCGTCGGCGATCGACTCCGGGGTGCCGATCATGGTGCAGTGCCCGCCCCCGGCAGCCAGCGTGCCGAGCAGCGACCGCACGGTGGGACGGTCCTTGTCGACGATCCGCAGGATCGTGTCGTATCGGCCCTGCGGTCCGCTGAATTCCGACAGCGGCGGCAGCGCGGGAACGGGTGCGTCCAATTCCCAGGCGCTGCAGTCCTGCTGGACGAACAGCGACAGCTGCGCCAGCGACTGCTCGACCGGGAGGAGCGCGTCGAGTTCCGCCTTCTTGCGGTGCGCCTCCTCGGTGGTCGAGCCGACGTAGGTCACGAGGCCGGGCATCACCGTCACCGCATCGGCGTCGCGGCCCGCCGCGCGGATGCGGCGCTTCACGTCGGCGTAGTAGTTCTGGGCGGCCGGGAGGTCGTAGGCGACGGCGTAGATGCCCTCGGCGCACCGGGCGGCCAGGTCGCGACCCTGATCGGACGCGCCCGCCTGGAACAGCACCGGACGCCCCTGCGGCGAGTGCGGCACGGTGAGCGGGCCGTCCACCAGGAAATGCTTGCCCCGGTGCTCGACCGGACGCACCTTCGCCGGATCCGCAAAGGCACCGTCCCGGTCGAGCACCAGCGCGTCGGGCTCCCACGAATCCCACAGTGCGAGTGCCACGTCGACGAATTCCGCAGCGCGCGAATAACGCTCGTCGTGCGGCGGCATCTCCTCGAGTGCGTGATTGCGCGCCTCGGCGTCGAACATCGACGTCACCACGTTCCAGCCGGCGCGGCCGCCACTGATGTGGTCGAGCGACGCCAGCATCCGGGCGGCGTGGAACGGGGTGTAGAACGTGGTGGACACCGTCGTCACCAGCCCAACCCGCTCGGTGGCCCGCGCCATCGCGGACAGCGCGGTGAGCGGTTCGAGGAACCACATGCCCCCGGTCGCGGGGTCGCGCACCGAATGTCCGTCGGCGAAGAACACCGCGTCGAGGCAGCCCCGCTCCGCGGTCTGCGCCAGTTCCTCGTAATAGGTGATGTCGCAGAGTCGCTCCACCTGCGAGGCGGGGTGCCGCCACGCCGCGCCGTGGTGGCCGCAACTGTAGAGGAAGGCGTTGAAGTGCAGTTGCCTCGTGTCGCTCATGTCAGTCCTTGACCAGTCCACCGTCGACGACGAGGTTCTGGCCGGTCACCGCACGCGACCACGGGGACGCGAAGAACAGCACCGCGTCGGCGAACTCGTCCGGGGTGGTGACCCGCTGCAGCGGCGTGCTCGCCGCGATGAGGTCGAACACCTCGTCGGGAGTAGCGGCACTCGCGTCGGTGGTGCGGAGCAGCCCGCCCGAGACCATGTTGACGGTGATGCCGTCCGGTCCGAGGTCGGCGGCGAGGGTGCGGGTCAGTGACAGCGCCGCGGCCTTGGCGGCCGTGTAGTCGTGGTACGGGACGACGGGGTTCTGGAACAGGTTGGTCCCGATGTTCACGATCCGGCCGAACCCGAGCGAACGCATGCCCGGCAGCGCGGCCTGCGTGGTGTGCAGGGTCGCCTTCACACTGCCACGCAACTGCGCGTCGAACGCATCCCACGTGATGACGTCCGCCTTGTCGCGTGCGTCGCCGTTGAAGGAGAAGTCGGCGAGCGCGTTGTTGATCACCGTGGTCACCGGTGAGCCGAAGTGCGCCTCGGCTGCGGCGAACAGCGCGGCGACCTGTCCGGCATCCGTGACGTCGGCCCGGAGCGCGACCGCACGGTCTGCGCCCAGGGAAGCCGCGAGATCCTCGGCCGCCTCCCGGCTGTTCCGGTAGTTCACGATCACCCGCGCGTTCTGCGCCGCGAACGACCGCACGACGGCGGCGCCGAGGCCCCGTCCACCACCGGTCACCAGGACGATCTGCTTGTCGAGCTGCATGCTGCCACCTTCCGTTCGGTCGGCGACGAGATATTCGAAGCGGCGAATACGGCCGTCTCCGCGACATCCCTTCGCCGGCATTACCCAGTTCAGGTTCGACGGGTGTGTTCTCAGCCGCCCGGCTCTCGCCGAGCAGCACCCCGTGTCACTGGCGAACAGTGTAAGCCCAGTCACCGTTCCGGCCATTATGGTTGTGCACAACCTAGTTGTGTGCAACCATTAGGTGGTGACCGACAACCTCGCCCTCGACCGCCAGGTGTGCTTCGCGTTGTACTCGGCATCGCGGGCCATGACGGCGAGATACCGGTCGATGCTCGACTCGCTGGGAGTGACCTACCCGCAGTACCTCGTGCTGCTGGTGCTCTGGGAACAGGACGGCCGCGGAGTGCGCGAGATCTGCGACGCCCTGGACCTCGACACCGGCACTCTGTCGCCACTCCTCAAGCGGCTCGACGCCCTGGGCCTGGTCGAACGCCGGCGCTCGTCGGCCGACGAGCGCCGCGTCGGGATCTACCTCACCGAGAAGGGTGCGGGTCTCCGCGCCGCCGCGGAGAGCATCCCCGCACAGCTCGCTCACTCGACGGGAATGGACGTCGACGAACTCGTCGCCCTCCGCGACACCCTGTCGAGGCTCACCGAATCGCTCCACAGTTTCCCCACCCCTACAGGAGAGAAGTAACCATGAAGATCGTGTACACCGCCGAAGCCCTTGCCACCGGAGAAGGCCGCAACGGCCGCGCGCGCACGTCGGACGGCCGGCTCGACCTGAACCTGGCCATCCCCACCGAGATGGGTGGGTCCGGCGACGGCACCAACCCCGAGCAGCTGTTCGCCGCCGGATACGCGGCGTGCTTCCACTCCGCACTCCAGTTGGTTGCCCGTCAGGAGAAGGCGAACGTCGTCGACTCGGCCGTCGGCGCCCGTGTCGGCATCGGCTCCACGGACGGCGGCGGATTCGGGCTCGCCGTCACCCTCGAGGTCTCGCTTCCCCACGTGCCGCGGGCACAAGCGCTCGAGCTGACCGAGAAGGCGCACCAGGTGTGCCCGTATTCCAACGCCACCCGCGGCAACATCGACGTCACCCTCGAGGTCACCGAAGACTGACACCTGCGCGGGCGTCGGGTCACCCGAACTTGTACTCGACGCCCGTCAGGTTCTCCGACAGGGACCACAGCGCCCCGGCGGTCTGCTCGTCCCGCGACTTCTTGTTGGAGCCCACCACTTTCGGGTGGCCGCGCTGCTCGAACAGTCCGTCCGGCCCGATGTAACTTCCGCCGATCACGTCGGGAGCGGTCGCGGCGTACAGCATCGGCAGCGCCCCCATCTCCGCGGACTGCGCGAAGATCCGGTTACCGACCGCCATCAGTTTGTCCTGCACGGACTCGGTGTGCGCCTGCAGATTTGTCGAGGCGTACCCGGGATGCGCGGCGACCGCCTTGACTCGTGATTTCGCGGCGGCGAGCCTGCGCTGCAATTCGTACGTGAACAGCAGATTCGCGAGCTTCGACTGTCCGTACGCGCTCCAGCGGTTGTACTTGCGGTGTTCCCAGTTGAGGTCGTCGAGGTGGATCGTTCCCGCCTGATGCGCCGCACTCGACATCGTGGCGACCCGATCGGTGATCTTGCCGAGCAGCAGCCCGGTCAACGCGAAGTGCCCGAGATGGTTCGTGCCGATCTGCATTTCGAATCCGTCGGCGGTCCTGCGCTGCGGCACCGCCATCACGCCGGCGTTGTTCACCAGCACGTCGACGGCATCGATGCCCGCCGCGAACTCCCGCACGGAAGCGAGATCGGCGAGATCGAGACGGCGCACCTCGGCGTTGTCACCGATCGACCGCGCGACCACCTCTCCCTTGCGGGTATTGCGACAGGCCAGGACGACGTGCGCCCCCGCCTGGCCGAGTGCCCGCGCCGCCACCTCCCCCAGACCGCTGTTGGCGCCCGTGACGACGAAGGTGCGGCCACTCTGATCGACGATGTCCGAAGCTGTCCACTTGGTCATGATTTCAACCCTACGGATGCCGGGGCGCGGCGTGAACCCGTCACCACGCCTGCTTTCCGACCAGTGGCAGATTGAGGAAACTCGGCCGGTCCGGCGACAACGCGACGTGCTGCGGTCTCAGCCCGCTGTCGGCCAGCATCGGTCCGAGCGGCAGATACCGGGGAATGCTCCCCGCGTACACGTCCACGCGCAGTCGGTGACCCGGTTGGAGCATCGCGTCGGTGGGCACGAAGTTGATGTCCACCGGCGTCACCTCGCCCGGCACCAACGGCTGCCGCGACTCCACCGTCAGGTAGTGGTGGGGTTCGGTGTAGTCGCCGTTCGCCGACTTCGTGCTCTTCGAATCGTCCACGGCCCGCATGGAAGCGGTGAGGGCGCCGTTGGTGAGCGGCGTCGACGTGCCGTCGGGCGCGACGTCGTTCAGCGTCACCGCCCAGAACCCGTCCAGGGCGTCGAGCACGGTTTCGAGATGCAGGTTGACCGGACCCGACAACTCCGTCGGCTGCGCGACTGGTGCGCTGGTGAACGTGAGTCCCTCGGCCTCGTTGAACCGGGAATCCTTGCTGCACACCGATCCGAGGACGACGGCCGCGCCCGCGGTGCCCTGCGCACCGTCGCGGGAGCAGAGTCCGCGAAGCCCGGGTGCGACCGTGAGTTGCGTTGCGTCACCGGGTTTTGCCGCCACCAGGCTGCCGTCGTGCACGGCGTGCCCCGCGGTGCCGCTCGGAGCGCCCGACAGGTACATCCGCTGGTAGTCGACCCCGGCGCGCGGGAACTGATCGGTGGTGGTCCAGCCGTTGCCCTGCTGATACAGCGTCACCGGGCCGTACTCGTCGATGCCGTTGTCGATTCCCTTCAGCCACTTGTCGAACCACGCGCGTTCGAGGACGTCGAGTCGCGGCGGCGCGCCCCGCTCACCGAAACCGCCCCCGAACGAGATGTGGTAGGCGTCGCTCATGATCAGTTGCTTCTCGCCCGCCGGCAGCGGGATGTCGTTGTAGACGCGTGGCTCACTGTTCGCGAAGATGTCGTGCCAGGCGCCGTAGAGCATGGTCGGCACCCGGATGTTCCCCGCCTGAGCCTTGCGCTCCTCGTAGAACTGGCCATCCTGCGCCACCCGCAGCGTGCCGGGGTCGAGATCGTCGATCTTCGTCGCCGTCATGGCCTCGATCAGTGCGGGGAACAGCGTCAACGGATCCTGCAACCGATCCTGCAGCCACTGCTGATCGAAGCGGCCCTGCGCGAGGGCCTGGACGTCGGGGACGAACTTGAGGCCGTTGACCAGTGACAACCACAGCGGCATGAAACCGACCCCGAGGCCGCCGCCGGTTCCGACGATGTCGCGGAGCAGGTCGTTGCCCGGCTCGGTCGGAAAGATCGCCTTCAGCGCAGGCGGCTGATGTCCCGCGGCCTGCAGCGAGTTGATGCCCGAATACGACACCCCGGCCATCCCGACCTTGCCGTCGGACCATCCCTGCTTGCTCATCCAGTCGATGATCTCGACGGAGTCCTGCTGCTCGAGCGGACCGAGCGCCTGCCAGTCCCCCTGCGAGAAGCCGGTGCCGCGCGCATCGACCACCACCTGGGTGTATCCGTTCCGGACGAGGTCGCGGTTGACGCCGAAGACGCGCATGCCGCCACCGGTGAGTACCTTCGCCGCCTCGCCGACACCGTCGAACGGTGTTCCGGCGAGATCGAAGGAGTTCACGAGGTCGACGACCGTGTGCTCGAGTCCCGGTACCGCGAGCACGGAATCGACGAGGTTGCCGACCAATTTCGTGTACGGCGTGATGTTGAGGACGGACGGCATCCTGGTGTCGATCGGCGTGCCGGAGGCGTCCGCGGGGCGATAGACGTTGGCTTTCAACACCGTTCCGTCGCGCATCGTGATGGGAACGTCCCAGTCGATCGCGATCACCGGGTACTCGGGCGGTGCATCGACCGCGGCGTTCCACTGCGCGCCCGCCGCTCCCCCCGTCGGATCAGCCGACGCCGTCAGCGCCGGAGCGACAGCGAGACCCACCGCCATCGCAAGAACAACTGCCACCGCACCCGGACGAAACGCCCATCGACGCACGATCACCACGAACCCCCGTGAAAATCCTCCGGTGACGCGCCTCAGCGGCCATCAGGGTGGCCCGCGTCACAAACTTACCGGATAGTAACCATGAGTCCTCCCGCGGTCAACGACGGGTTTCGGCACCCTCTCGACTACCGTGACGAAGGTGCCCGACGCCCCACTTCCCGTCCGCGACGGCCTCAACCCGACGCGCCTGAGGATGCCGGACGTCGGCTCGTGGTCCACCGTGCTCGAGTACCTGGTCGCCCGATTTCCGCACGACGAGATCCGCCTCCGCGAGAAGGTCGGCGCGTCGGAGGTGGTCGACGAGCGCGGGCTGCCGATCACCGCGGGCACACCGTTCGCGCCCCGCAGGTTCGTGTATCTGTACCGGGATCCGCCGGTCGAGAAGCGGGTGCCGTTCGAGATCGAGATCCTCCACCGCGACGAGAACCTCCTCGTGGTCGACAAACCTCATTTCCTGGCCAGCACTCCGCGCGGCGCCTACGTGGCCGAGTCGGCGCTGGTCCGGTTGCGCAGAGACCTCGACCTGCCGGAACTGACGCCCGCGCACCGACTCGACCGGTTGACCGCCGGGGTGCTGATCTTCACCGTGCGACGTGAGGTCCGGCGCGACTACCAGTCGCTGTTCGATCAGCGACGGGTGGTCAAGGAGTACGAGGCCGTCGCCCGTCACGACCCCGATCTCGTGCTGCCCGCCACCGTCCGCAGTCGAATCGTCAAGGAGCGGGGGGTATTGAAGGCGTACGAGGTGGACGGTCCGGCCAACAGCGAGAGCCGGATCGAACTCCTCGAGGTGTGCGGCGACGCGGCCCGGTACCGGTTGCTGCCGCACACCGGCAAGACGCACCAGTTGCGGGTGCACATGAGTGCGCTCGGCATCCCGATCCACGGCGACAACTTCTACCCCGACTTCTACGACGTTGCCGCCGACGACTACTCGACGCCACTGTGCCTGCTGGCCCGATCCGTCGAGTTCGTCGACCCGATCTCGGGGGACGGTCGCCGCTTCGCGAGCCGGCGCACCCTCGACTGGCCGACCTGACCTCGCGTTCTTTCCCACACCCCGGTCAGGCGGAAAGATGGTGACATGAGTACCGCGACGTCCCTGTCCGAAGTGGAACGCAAGTACGAAGCCACATCCGAGCAGCAACTCCCGACCTTCTCGGGGCTGCCGGGTGTCGACGGCGAACCTCGACGCGACATCGTTCAGCTGTCCGCCCTGTACTACGACACGGGCGAACTCCTGCTGCTCCGTGCCGGAATCACCCTCCGCCGGCGGGAAGGCGGCGACGACGCCGGCTGGCACCTGAAGATCCCGGCCGGCGCGGACGAGCGGACCGAGTTGCAGCTGGCACCCGACACCGAGCTCCCCGAGACGGAGGTGCCCGGAGAATTCGCGGAGCTGCTCACGGCCGTCACGCGCGGCGCCGCACTGAACCCGGTCGCGCTCATCAGCACCGACCGCGATCGGCAGCGGCTCGTGGACGCGGCGGGAACGACGCTCGCCGAGGTCGTCTCGGACGTCGTGATCGCCGCCGTCCCCGATGCGGGAACCGGATCCGACGAGAGGGTGTGGCGCGAGATCGAGGTCGAACTCGCGGCCGGCGACCGAAAGCTGTTCGACGCCATCGATTCCCGGCTGACCGATGCCGGCATCGCGCGGTCGGACGCGCCGTCGAAGCTGCGGCGGGCGCTCGGCGACGCGGCGGGTGGAACCTCGCGGCCCGCGCGCGCGAAGAAGGGGTCCGCTCCGCGGAAGCTGCTGCTCGACTACCTGGCGGCGCAGAAGGATTCTCTCGTGACGGCCGACCTCGGCGTGCGGCGCGACCTCGAGGAGTCCGTGCACGACCTCCGGGTCGCGGCCCGGCGCATCCGGAGCATCCTGCAGGTGTACGGGCCAAGCCTGCGCGACCAGGAGACCGTCGACGAGTTGATCGTCGAACTCCGCTGGGTCGGCCAGGCCCTCGGCGCGGCCCGGGACACCGAGGTGCAGTGGAGCCGGCTCGTGGATCGGCTGGGCCACGCCGAGGAGATACCCGGCCGTGAGGTCGTGCGGGCGCGTCTCGACGAATACTTTTCGGGGCTCGCCGCGACCGCCCGCCCCGCGGCCCTGGCGGCGCTGAACTCGCAACGTTACCTCGACCTGCTCGCCGGACTCGACACGTTCCTCGCCGCTGTCGAGTCGTCCGAGGGCTCGGGTCCGCCGAAGAAGGCCGTCCGGAAATCCCTGCGCTCCTTGTCGAAGTCCGTTCGCAAGCGCGTCCGGAAGGCCGCGGCCGCGACCACCCGGGACGAGCGCGACGAGCTGACGCACCGAGCGCGCAAGCGCGCCAAGCGAATGCGCTATGCACTCGAGTCGACGCGATCGCTGGCACCGAAGGCCTCCGACCGCGCACACAAGAAGTTCAAGGGCTTCCAGGATGTCCTCGGCGAGTACCAGGACGCCGTCGTCGCCCGGGAGCACATCCTCGCGATGGTCGCGGAGGATCAGCACTCGGCCGAGTCGAGTCTGGGCCTCGGCATGCTGCTCCAGCGCGAACTCGATCGCGGCGATACCCTGGCGCCGCAACTGAAGCCCGAGTGGAAGTCCGCGAAGAAGGTGGCCCGAAAAGTCTGGAAGTAGGGCACAGTCGGGAGTACGCACCCGCGTGACCGAAGGGAGCCAGACGTGAGCACACCCGCCAGTCATTCCGTCGTCGTCGGCCTGGACGGATCCGACGCCTCCACCGCCGCCGCACTGTGGGGCGCCGCAGTCGCGTCGAAGTGGGGCGCCACGCTGTCTCTCGTCCACGCGTTGCCGCAGGACGGCCCGCTGTACAGCCCCGCCGCGATCATGCTGGAATCACAATTCCTGAGCCAGCTCCGGGAGGACGGCGAGGCCATCATCGAGACGGCGAAGCGACTGCTGGGACCGAAGTTCCCCGGCCTGGACATCGAGACGACCATCAGTCCCGGGCCGGCCGGCACCGCGCTGCTCGAATCGGCCGACTGGGCCCGGCTGATCGTGCTCGGATCGACGGGAACGGGAGCATTCCGTTCGGTCCTGCTCGGCTCGACGGCGCTGCACGTGGCCAACCGCGCGGGGTGCCCGGTGACGGTTCTGCGGGGCGACGTCTCCATCCCGGACCAGCGGCCGGTGGTGGTCGGTGTCGACGGCAGCGACCTCAGCCGCGACGCGGTGGCGCACGCATTCGAGGTCGCGTCGTTCTTCGAGGCCCCGCTGGTCGCCGTCCACACGTGGCAGGGCTCCCCGACCCTCGGCGCGGGCGGCACCGGCATGCTCGTCGACTGGGACGCGGTGAAGCAGGAGGAGGAGGCGCTGCTCTCCGAGAGCCTTGCCGGTGAATCGGAACGGTATCCGGACGTGTCCGTGACGAAGGTGGCCGAGCAGGGCGCCGCGGCCGACGTCCTCCTCCGGCACGCGAGCGATGCCCAGCTGATCGTCGTCGGCAGCCACGGCCGAGGACCACTGCTCGGCGCGCTGATGGGCTCGACCAGTCAGAATCTGCTCCACCACGCCACCTGCCCGGTCATGATCTGCCGGAACGAGTGACGGCAGGGCGGCGTCAGGAGATGCCCGTCCCCACCAGCTGCCCGACTCCGTACGTGACGATCATCGCGAGCGCCCCACCCAGCACGACCCGGAGCACGGCCCGGGTGCGCTTGGCACCGCCGAGAGCGGCGCTGACGGTGCCCGTCAGCGCCAACGCCACCAGCACCGCGACGAACGCCACCGGAATACGCAGGTGCACAGGCGGTAAGAGGATGGCGAGCAGCGGAATCAGGGCGCCGAGTGTGAACGACAGCGCCGACGACGCCGCGGCCTGCCACGGGTTGGTCAGATCGTCCGGGTCGATGCCCAATTCGATGTCCACGTGGGCGGCGAACGCGTCGTGATCGGTGAGTTCCCGGGCCACCATCCGGGCGGTCTCGTCCCGCAGACCCTTCGCCTCGTACATTCCGACGAGTTCCTCGAACTCGGCGTCGGGGGTCTCGGCGAGTTCGCGACGTTCCTTCGACAGCAGGGCGCGTTCGGTGTCGCGCTGGGTGCTCACCGACACGTATTCACCCAGGGCCATCGACACCGCCCCGGCCGCGAGGCCCGCGAACCCGGCGGTGAAAATCGCCGATCGCGCGGTCGTGGCCGCGGCCACCCCGACGACCAGACCGGCGGTCGAGACGATTCCGTCGTTGGCCCCGAGGACACCGGCCCGCAGCCAGTTGAGGCGGCTCGCCAGGCTGGGTGTGTGCGGTTCGCCGGGATGCCGTGCGGGTTCGGCACGTTCGGCGTTCTCAGCTGACATGTGTTCAGGCTAAGACGAAAAGGCCTGGTCGGATAGCCAGGCAAGCCTGCGCTCGGCCGTTGGGGACCGTTCGCCGCACACCGAAACCAAGCAGTTGCTAGGTTAGGGCGCCGTCCCCACACGCTTGGAGTCCCTCATGGCGACACACCCCACCAGCACCCCCCGACGTCGCTGCGCCGCACTGGTCACGGGCGGCACCGGCGGCATCGGATCCGCCGTCGCCCGGCAACTCGCAGCGCTCGGCCACGACGTCACCATCACCTACCGGTCCCACGCCGACGTCGCCGCGGACCTCGTCGGCGAACTGGAAGGCCGGGGCGTCGCCGCGCAGGCCTTCTCCGCCGACCTCACCGACGAGCCCCGCGTCGCGAGCGTCGTGAAGCAGACCGTCGAGCACTTCGGCGGCCTCGGGATCCTCGTGCACGCCGCCGGTCCGCACATTCCGATGATCCACCTGTCCGACATCGCTCCCCGCGATTACGCCGAGCACCTCGAACAGGAGGCGGTCGCATTCTTCACCGTCGTCAAGGCCGCGCTGCCCGCGCTGCGCGAGTCGTCCGGTTCCGTCGTCGCCGTCACGACGGCGGCCACCAGCCGCTTCCCGGTGCGCGACGGACTCTCCCCCGGCACCAAGGGGGCGATCGAACAACTCGTCAAAGGCTTCGCCGCCGAAGAGGGCCGCTACGGCGTCCGCTTCAACTCGGTGGGGCCCGGCATGCTCACCGACGGCATGGCCGAGCGGCTGATCAGCTCCGAGGAACTCGACCAGCGCGCGCTGGACGCCGCCATGAGCCGGATACCGCTGCGACGGTTCGGCACCGCAGCCGACGTCGCGGAGGCGGTCTGCTTCCTCGCGGGCGACCGGGCCGGTTTCGTCACCGGACAGAAGCTCGACGTCGACGGCGGATACACGGTCTGATCACCGGCCATGTGTAATGGACGCGTATGACTGACGCCGAAGACACTCGCCCGACGCCCCGCAGGCGTCGCGTCGCATGGGTGATCGGCGGCCTGCTCGTCGCGGTGCTCACGGTGGAAATCGTTCTCATCTGGCCCGACCTGTCCGAGAGCGTCCGCAACCTCGGCGACCTCCAGTGGGGATGGGTGGCCGCGGCGGTCGTGGCGTCGCTGGCGTCGATGTCGAGCTTCGCCCGGGTCCAGCGGTGCCTGCTGGGCGTCGCGGACGTGCACATCCGGCAGCGGCAGTCCCTCGCCGTGACGTTCGCGTCCAACTCGATGAGCGTGACGCTGCCGGGCGGGCCGGTTCTCGCGACCACGTTCACGTACCGGCAGACGCGAGTGTGGGGCGCGTCGCCCGTCGTCGCGACCTGGCAGCTGGTGATGGCCGGGGCGCTCCAGGCGATCGGCCTGGCGCTCGTCGGCCTGACGGGCGCGCTGCTCGTCGGGGCCAAGACGAACCCGTTCTCCCTGATCTTCACGTTCGGCGGACTGTGCGCGTTCCTCGTCGTCGCCCAGTACGCGGCGTCGCGCCCGGACGCGCTCGAAGGGGTCGGCATCACAGCGCTGCGCGGGGTCAATTCCCTTCGAAAGAAGCCCGCGCTGACCGGCGTTCGGCAGTGGAAGCACATAGTGAACCAGATGAGCGCCGTGCGGATGGATCGCCGCGACACGGCCCGTGCGTTCGGCTGGTCGCTGTTCAACTGGGTCGCCGACGCGTCGTGTCTCGCGTTCGCGTGCTACGCCGTCGGCGCTCATCCCGGATTTGCCGGGCTCGCCGTCGCATACGCGGCCGGCAACGCCGCCCGTTCGGCGATACCGCTCCTGCCCGCAGGGCTCGGTGTCATGGACGCCGTGCTCGTCCCCGCGCTGACGGCCAGCGGCATGGCCGGTTCCGAGGCGGTGTCCGCGATCGTCGTCTATCGGCTGGTCAGCTTCCTGCTCATGGCCGCCATCGGCTGGATCGTCTTCGCAGTGCGTTTCCGGGGTGTGCAGCAGGACGAGGAGGGCCCGGACCTCGAACCGCTGTGGCATCGCGGCAAGTGATTCCCTCCCGCTGAGAGAGAGCAGGCGTCCGGACCGCCCGGCGACGGTCCTACGGTCGAACCGTGACGGAACCGGATACACAGGAGAATCGGGTTGTCGTCGTCACCGGCGCAGCCTCGGGAATCGGGGCGGGAATCGCCCGGCACGCACACGCTCGCGGTATGCGACTGGTGCTGTCCGACATCGACGGGGACGCACTGGACCGTCTGGCCGCCGACCTCGGCGGGACCGCGCGCACCCGCATCACCGACGTCGCGGACGCCGGATCCGTCGACGCGCTGGCGGATCTCGCGTTCGACTCGTTCGGGCGGGTGGACCTGCTCTTCAACAACGCGGGCATCATGCGGGCCGGATTCCTGTGGCAACTCGGCGAATCCGACTGGGACGCAGCTCTCGGCGTCAACGTGACGGGTGTCGTCAACGGGATCCGCGCGTTCGTTCCCCGGATGATCGAGCAGGGCGGCACCGGTCGCGTCGTCAACACGTCTTCCGTCGGCGGATTCGCCCCCGGTCCGATGATGTCGCCGTACAGCGCTTCGAAATTCGCGGTCGTCGCGATCACCGAGTGCCTGCAGATGGAACTGAGCATGGTCGGCGCCCCGGTGTCCGCGAGCGTGCTCGCACCGGGCCCCGTCGTCACGTCCGTCTTCGACAATCCGTTCGGCGGTGTCTCCCATCCGGCCGTCGACCAGATGGTCGCGCAGATGCGCGCACTACTGACCACCGACGGACTCGACGCGGACACCTTCGCCGAGATGGTCTTCGCGGGCATCGACCGCGGCGACTTCTGGCTCGCACCGCAGGGTGACCACCTCGACAGCATGGTCCGGCAACACACCGCCACCATCCTCGAACGACGACAACCGGTGATCCGGCCGTCGTTCCGCTGACCCGGCCACCGAGTTCGCCCACCCAGCGGGACATTCGACGGACACCAACCGTTAGTTCTGCTACCTTTTGCCGCACCAAGCAATTGCTTGCTTTTCTCACGTCAAAGGGGCGGTCATGCGAATTCGATCCTCGGCTCTCACTGCGGCGCTCGCCGTGACGGCACTTGCGGTTACCGGATGCGCCGGGTCGGGCGCATCCGAAGCCGACGCCGCCGGGGGTCCGTACCGGGTGTTCGTGACCGGAGGCATCAGCGCGCAGGGCTCGCTCGCCGCGAATGCCCAGACATCCGTGCTCGCAGCGAAGGCGAGCGCGGAGGCGGTCAACCGTGCCGGCGGCGTCGGCGGGCGGCAGGTGGAGATCACCGTGGTCGACGACGCGGGCGATGCCACCAACGCCGTGTCGAAACTGCGGGAGGCGATCGCGTCGGGCAAGAAGCCCGACCTCTTCCTCAACTCCGGCCCGTCGACCATCACCACCGCGACGCTGCCCATACTCGCGCAGAACAAGATCCTGTCCTTCAACATCGGGCCGACCGAGGACTCGGCGAACCCGGAGAAATACCCGCTGAACTTCGACCTGGCGTCGGGACCGGCCGAAAACGCCGAGACCATCGCGCGATACATCAAGGGCAAGGGATACCAGTCCGTCGGTGTCGTCCACAGCAGCAGTGCCTACGGTGAGGTCTTCGGGCAGGCGATGGAGGACGCGTTGAGCGGTGCAGGCGTCACCGGCACCGGTTCCGAGGAATACGACTCCGCGGCGCTCGACATGACGGCGCAACTGCAGTCGCTGAAGAACCGCGGCACCCAGGCGCTGGTCGTCGATGCCTACGGCGCACCCCTCGGATACCTGCTCACCAGCCTTCAGCGACTCGATTGGAACATCCCGCTCATCGGAAACACGTCGGTCGCGGGAACGTCACTCGTCTCCAAGCCGGCACCGGACGGTGTGCTCGGCACCCCTGCCACGGCGAATCTCGTCATGCACGTCATGTCGAGCACGGTCTACGACGCCCGGGACACCGCGGTCAACACGATGGTCGACAACATGAAGGCGATGGGCGACATCCCGTCGACGTTGATCCTCGCCGACAACTACGACGCGCTGCCCCTCGTCGCCGCCGCAGCGAACAAGTCCGACTCGTCCGATCCCGAAGCCCTCGCCGAAGCCCTCGAGAACCAGGACGTTCTCGACAGCGCAGAGACCGCGTTCTCCCCGTCCTATCACTTCACGGCAGAATCGCACGCGTCGAAGCCGGGCGACGAAGCGTACAAGTTCGTGCCGCCGAGCCCACTCCTCAACGGCCAGTACGGAAATCCGAGCGCCTGACACTTCGACCACAGGAGATTCCGGTGACCATAGTCTGGTCGGGTCTCGCCCTGGGCGCGGTTTACACGCTCGTGGCGATCGGCTACAACATCGTCTTCATCTCGTCCCACACCTTCAATTTCGCCCAGGCCCAGCTGATGATGGTGGGAACCTTCGTCGCCTACACCGGACTGGTCACCCTCGAGTTGCCGGTGCTCGTCGTCGCGGTAATCGCGACCGTCACGGTCACGATCCTGGCCGGATTCGAAGAGATCATCGCGGTCCGACCGGTACGCGATCACCAGAATCAGCTCGTCACCACGCTCGGGGCGGCGACGTTGATCAACGGTGCGACACAGCTCATCTGGGGCAGCGAGCCACTCACCGTTCCGTTCTTCGGGTCGAACGATCCGATCACGATTCTCGGCGGACGCGCCTACCCGGTCGAGGTGGCGCTGCTGATCCTGGCCGTCGTCGCGGTGATCGTCCTCGGCTACGTCGGTAAACGGACCATGACCGGTCTCGCGCTCCTGGGAATCTCCGAGGACCGCGAAGCCGCCATGCTCCGCGGCGTGAACGTGCGGGCGCTCGCGCTCGGCGCGTTCGCCTTCTCGGGTGCGCTCGCCGGGTTCCTCGGGCTCTTCGTCGGTCCCAAGACCTTCGCGGTGGCCACGCTGGGTTCGGCGCTGGCCATCAAGGGCTTCGTGGCCCTGGCGATCGGCGGATTCGGGTCGCTGCCCGGCGCGCTGGTCGGCGGTGTCACCGTCGGGCTCGTCGAATCGTTCGCCGCGCTCGAAGTGGGAAGCCAATACAGCAACATCGCGGTCTTCGTGGTGCTGATCGCGATACTCATGGTGCGACCGGCCGGCTTGTTCGGCAGGGTCCGGGAAAGGGTTGTGTGAACAATGCTGGTGTGGCGTCTGATTCGCTCGATTCCGGGTTGGCTCTTCCCGCTCACCATCGGGCTCGTCGTCCTGTTCCTGCCGGAGTTCGGTCTCGACTTCGCGCTGTCCCGCCAGGTGCAACTCGCCTGCATCCTGGCGCTGGTGGTCAGCGGTCTCAACCTCAGCCTGGGGTATGCGGGTGAACTCGCACTCGGCCAGGCCGCGATGTATGCGGCCGGCGCGTACACCGCCGGGTTGTTGTCGATCGCGGGGTACACCGACATCGTGGTGCAGTTGATTGCCTCGGGCCTCGTGGCACTGGCGGTCGGCATCGTCACCGGCATCCCGGGGCTGCGGCTGGGCAGTTGGTCGCTGGCGATGACGTCGTTCTTCCTCGTCCTCCTCGTCCCGGACATCATCGCCGTCTCCGGGAATGTCACCGGCGGCCGGAACGGTCTCAGCGGGATCCAACCGGCGACGCTGTTCGGTGGCGTGATCGACGCGGACCGCTTCTACGTGGTCGTCGTCCTCGTCGCCATCGTCTGGTTCGCGGCCGTGCGCAACCTCGTCGTCTCCCGCCACGGCATCGCGTTCCGCACACTGAAGCAGAGCCCGGTTCTGGCCTCCTCGGTGGGCATCTCGGTGTTCCGGATGAAGCTTCTCGGCTACGCGATCGGTGCGTTCCCCGCCGGGCTCGCCGGTGCCCTGTTCGCCAACATCGACATGTACGTCTCACCGGAGGCGTTCGGATTCACCTTCGCCACAGCCGTTTTGGCGGCGTGCATCCTCGGCGGCGCGACGAGCGTCTACGGTGCGGTGGTCGGCGCGGCGATCATGCAACTCGGCCCCAACCAGTCCTCCGAATTCCAGCAGTACGCCCTCGTCTTCTACGGCGGATTCCTCATCGTCGGGGGCGTCCTCCTCAGCGGCGGCCTGGCGAAGGCGGCGAAGCAGGTCACGGCACGGCTCGACCGGAAGGCCGGCCTGACCGCCCGTGGAGCCCCCGGACACACTGATCGGTCGGCGATGGAACCGATGTGGGGGCAGGCACTCGTCGTCGACGGCATCTCGAAGGCGTTCGGCGGCAACCAGGCGCTCGACGACACCTCCCTCCGGGCGGAACCCGGGAGCGTCACCGCGCTGATCGGGCCCAACGGCTCCGGCAAGACCACCATGCTGAACATGATCTGCGGCTTCTACCGTCCCGACAGCGGACGAATCCTGGTCGGTGACAGAGAAGTCCAGGGCATGACCCCGGAACGGGTCGCCGGAGTGGGTGTGGCACGAACGTTCCAGACGCCCGACATCCCGGACGGCGTCACGGTGCTCGAGGCCGTCGCCTCGGGCCGGTACCGCACCGACCGGGTGTCGATGCTGTCGACGGTTCTGCGCCTCCCCCGCTACCGCAAGGTCCGTGCCGCCGACCTCGCCGAGGCGGAACGGGCGCTCGACACGGTCGGGCTCGCGCATCTGCGCGACGAGACGGCTGCCTCTCTGCCGCTGGGGATGAGGAGGCTGCTCGAGGTCGCACGGTCGGTGGTCGCCCGGCCCCGGCTGCTCCTGCTCGACGAAGTGGCGTCCGGTCTCGACGAGGACGAGGTGGAGCGCCTCGCCGACCTGATCCGGCGACTCGGCCGCGCCGGCTGCACGATCGTGCTGGTCGAGCACAACTTCCGGCTGGTGCTCGCACTGGCCGACACCATCGTCGTGCTGGCCCAGGGCCGCGTGATTGCCGCCGGGCCGCCGTCCGAGATCGAACACGACCCGCGCGTACTCAGCGAATACCTCGGCGTAGTCGCCGAAGACACCGAACTGGCCGGAGAGGCGACCTGATGAGCGAGCAGACTTCGACGCCCCTCCTGAGCCTGCGGCATCTGCAGTCGGGCTACGGCGACCTCCGGGTGGTGTGGGACGTGTCCCTCGACGTGTGGCCCGGGAAGGTCACCGCACTGCTCGGGCGGAACGGTGCCGGGAAGACCAGCACGTTGAGAGCCATTTCGGGACTGAACAAGATCACCGCCGGCACCCTGCAGTTCGACGGCCGCGACATCTCGAAGGTCGCGCCGCACCGGCGCGTTCGACAGGGAATGGCCTACGTGCAGGAGGGAAAGCGCGTGTTCCACCGGCTGACCGTGGAACAGAACCTGATCCTCGGCGGGTATGTGCGCACGATGCGGCGGCCGGCCCTGCGCGAGGAGGTGGACAGAATCTACGAGCTGTTCCCCGTCCTCGGCCGGAAGCGTGGCCTCCTCGCGGGCGCCATGTCCGGCGGGCAGCAGCAGATGCTGGCGATCGGGCAGGCGTTGATGGCGAAACCCACCCTGCTGCTGCTCGACGAGCCGTCCGGCGGCCTCGCACCCGTGATCGTCAACGAGGTGATGGAACGCGTGACGGCACTCAAGGAGACCGGGTTGGCGGTGCTCCTCGTCGAGCAGGCAGTCGACGCGGCGATGAGCGTGGCCGATCACGTCACGGTTCTCGACGTCGGACGCGTCGTCATGGATGCGGATGCCGGCGAGATCGACGACCGGGCCGTGCTGCGCGACGCGTATTTCGGGCGCGTAGGCGGCTGACGAGCTACCCGCCGAGGCGCCGGAAGACGAGCCGGACCGCCAGCCCGAGGTGGGCCATCACCTCGTCGACCGAGATGCGGCCGGCCACCCAGGACACCAGGCTCGACATCCAGACGTCGCCGATTACGCGGATGGCGTTCAACTGGTCGTCGGAGATCTGCTCCACGCCGATGGTCTTGGCGAACATCTCGGTCATCAGGGCGCCGAACGCATCCAGTTCGGCCGATGCCGACGCGTCCGCGAACATGAACGCGCGGACCAGGGCCTCGTACCGCGGCCGGTCCTTCTCGAGGACTTCCGTGTTCTTCCGCAGGACGAAGAGGATCCGCTCGGACGGTGTGTCACCGGGGATCGCGACGTCCTCGAACCGGGACCGCATTCCCTCGAACACCATCAGCAGCCCCATCACCAGCATGTGGTTCTTCGACGGGAAATAGCGGTACACGGTGCCCAGCGCGACCCCCGCCCGGTCGGCGATGGCCCGCATCTGCACGGCGTCGTACCCGCCCTCGGAGGCAAGTTCCATCGCCGCGGCGACGATCCGCTGGTAACGCTCCCGCTGCGGGGCTTTCGCCCCACGGGAGGGCAGCTGCCCGTTGCGAAGCAACGACAACAGTCCGTCGCGGCCCGCGGTCAGCGGCTCTTCAGCACTGCTCATGGACGTCAGCCTAGCGACAGCCGCCACCGCGTCGTCGCGCGACGGCACCCCTGGCCGCACGTGAGTGCGAAAGTGTGTTCCGCCACACTTTCGCACTCATGTGGGCGAACGACGAAAAAACTCCGCTGTCGACGTTTTCGACAACGGAGTTTCCTGAATTATGGTGGCCAGGGCCGGGATCGAACCGGCGACCTTCCGCTTTTCAGGCGGACGCTCGTACCAACTGAGCTACCTGGCCGGACGGCACCCGAACCGAATGCCTATCGCACGGTGTTGCCAATACCTGGTATTGGCAACACACTTGCGACCCTGACGGGACTCGAACCCGCGACCTCCGCCGTGACAGGGCGGCGCGCTAACCAACTGCGCCACAGGGCCTTGCTTGTCCTGCTGTGCTTTACAAGTGTAAAGCGGTACTGCGTGTCACTTTTTACTGCCGTCGAACCATACCGCACGCTCGACACCGGTCAAACGTACCCCCTACGGGATTCGAACCCGCGCTACCGCCTTGAAAGGGCGGCGTCCTAGGCCGCTAGACGAAGGGGGCCCGCCGGATTTCTCCGAACCAGTACCTCCAACGGCGTTCCGTTGGGAGCTTGGATAGCTTAGGACACGGATCGAGAATTTCCCAAATCGCCAGGTCAGGCTACGAATCGGGCAGTTCTGAGCCGGAATCGGGCCACCCGTCCCTCGCAAAGTTCTCCAGCCACTCGGGCGAAGCCATGGCAGTGAGGACCACCTCGAGCGATTCCGTGAACCGCTCGCCGAGGTCTCCCTCCAGGGCAGTCATGTCGGACATGTACCGCTGGCCGGCGAGCGACGCCGCCAGGACCCGGGTGAACTTTTCGGGATCCGCGCCGGCGCGCAGCAGCCCCTCCTGTTGAGCGCGGACGGCGAACTCGTGCGCGGCCCTTCCCCAGACCTGTGAACCGCCGGACTGCACGTCCGGATAGAACTCGGGTTCGACGATCAGCCGGAACTCGGCACGAACGATGACGCTGGAATGGAACAGCTTCGCCAGGTCGAGCACGAAGCCGTGGAGGGCCTCGTAGGGCCCGATGTCCGTGCGACGCGTCCACCGGTCGGTCAGGGCAGTGAACTGCTCGACGCCGGACTCGAGGACGGCCCGGGCGAGCTCTTCCTTCGACTGGAAATGGAAGTACATCGCCCCTTTGGTGGCGTTCGAGCCTTCGAGGATCGTGTTGACCGACGCTGCTGCATAGCCGCGCTTGGCGAACTCGATCGCGGCCGACTCCACCAGCGCAGCGCGAGTGCGTCGCGCACGCTCCTGTTGACGTGGCATTGCAGTGGATCCCTCTCCGAGATGTAGTAACCCCACCCCCTCGCCCTGCAAGGACGAGCATGGAGCCATACATAACAGTATCCCCGTTTTGAAAAAACCAACACAGCAGTCTTGCAGTAATTAAAACTCACCTAAAACCACCTGAAGAATGTTACAGCGTCAAAGAAGTGGGCGCTACGAAAACACACCGAGTGGTATAATTCTGGTCGGCTCGGGTGCGCTGCAGGGGGTGCGCACCCGAGCCGACCCTTCTCACCTCCCACGCGCCACGCCGTGGCGGGGGTGCTGTTTTCCCGGGCACCGTCTGCGCATTAGACTCTGGCCCCGCGCCCCTATAGCTCAGTTGGTAGAGCTACGGACTTTTAATCCGCAGGTCGTAGGTTCGAGCCCTACTGGGGGCACTTCTCCCCTTACCCGGCACCACGCCGGGTAAGGGGCATGGTCGCCGATTACCGGCCCGGCGCATCCGCCTCTGCAGGCACCCGGACCAGACGCCGAACCGCCTCGACAGCCGTCTGCCGGCGCTGTTCCACCGACCTTCCGCCTTCCGACTTCCGGCCGCCACGGGCAGTGGCGAGCGTGCGGGCGATGTCGGTGATCACCAGAAGCAGTTCGCCGGGGTTCCACGACGGATCGATGAGGCCTTCCTGCTGCCCTCGTCGGATTTCGTCCGCCTTCGGCCGCAGTGTGCGAATCCGCGCGTCGCTGTCGGCGATCTGCTCGCGCATCTCGAGGTCGGCCCACTCCTGCAGCCTCGCGTTCTCCGGGTGCGCCACGTAGTCGTCGAACAGCCGGCCCGCGTAGCCCGGCAGGTCGTCGCCCCGCAACGCCGTCTGTTCCGTCGTCTCCGCGATCCATTGCTCGATGACGGCGGCGAACAGCGCCTCCTTGCTTTCGAAGTACGCGTACAGGCGGTCCTTGCTCGCGCGCGCGGCCTCGGCGATGCGGTTGATCCGGGCCCCCGCGACTCCGTAACGGGCGAATTCCTCCTTGGCCGCGGCGAGGATCCGGTCTCGCGTGGCTTCTCCCGCTGATCGCATGCCGTCATCCTAAATTGCCCGTTGCCGAACCAACTGGTTCGGCGTAGTCTCCGAAATTGCCGAACAGTTTGGTTCGGAAAGATCCGTGTGACCCTGCCCGTCAGCACCGACCCCCGAGGACCGCCCATGGACAACGATCAGGCCCGCAGCACGTTCCACGAACTTCGCCGGCGGGACAGCGGAGTCTCCCCCGACGACCTCGACGCCGTGTGGGCAGCACTCGACACCGTCCGAGCCGAGGACATCCTCGGTGCCTGGAAGGGCGACGACTTCGCCACCGGGCACCGCCTGCACGACAAGCTGGTCGCGAGCCGCTGGCACGGGAAGACGTTCACCTCGCTCGAAGACGCCAAGCCGCTGATCTGCCGCGACGCCGACGGCGCTCTCTTCTCCGATGTCGAGAGCGGCAACGGAGAGGCCAGCCTGTGGAACATCGAGTTCCGGGGCGAGGTCACGGCGACCATGGTCTACGACGGCGCACCCATCTTCGACCATTTCAAGCGGGTCGACGACTCCACCCTCATGGGCATCATGAACGGCAAGTCCGCACTGGTCCTCGACGCAGGCAGGCACTATTACTTCCTCCTCGAAAGGGGCTGAGATCCGTACCGTGCCGGCGGCCGGACGTCACGCCACCCGAGGTACAGCGATGCAGATCACGGCCGCGGTCTCGCGAGGCCCCGAGTCTCCGTTCACGCTGGAAACGGTCCGACTCGACGCACCGCGCGAGGACGAGGTGCTGGTGCGCATCGTCGCCACCGGCCTGTGCCACACCGATCTGTTCACCAAGGCGGCACTCCCCGAAGCCGTCGGCCCCGCCGTTCTCGGACACGAAGGGGCGGGAGTCGTGGTGGACGTCGGATCCCGCGTGACCGGGGTGGCACCCGGCGACCACGTGATCCTCAGCTACCGCCACTGCGGCGACTGCCGTCAGTGCCGCACCGGCGGTCCGGCGTATTGCGAGAACGCGCACCGGTTGAACAGTTCGGGCCGCCGCGCGGACGGGTCGGCCACCCTCACCCAGCACGGCGAACCCGTGCGCGCCGCGTTCTTCGGCCAGTCCAGCTTCGCCGAGCACGTCCTCGCGACGGCCGACAACCTCGTGGTCGTCGACCGGTCCGTCGATCTGGTCGCCGCGGCCCCGCTCGGGTGCGGGTTCCAGACCGGAGCAGGGGCGGTGTTGAACGTGCTTCGCCCGGAGAGCGATTCGGCCGTGGTGGTCTTCGGCGCCGGTAGCGTCGGGTTCGCCGCGCTGCTCGCGGCCCGGTCGATCGGTGTCGCAACGCTTCTCGCGGTCGATCCGGTTCCCGGACGCCGCGCACTCGCGGAAGAGTTCGGTGCGACAGCGATCGACCCGGGGACACAGGACCCGGTCGCCGAGATCCGTGCCGCGACAGGCGGCGGCGCCACCCACACCCTCGACACGACGGGAAACGCGGCCGTCATCGGGCAGGCACTGTCGTCGCTGCGCGCGCGGGGCAGCGCGGTGGTCGTCGGACTGGGCGAGCGCGAAGTGGCCGTCAACGTTCAGGACCTGATGCTGAGCGGCAAGACCCTGCGCGGCTGCGTCGAAGGCGATTCGACCGTGCAGCAATTCGTTCCGCAGTTGCTGGCACTGCACGCGGAAGGAAAGTTTCCGTTCGACCGTCTCGTCACCGAGTATCGATTCGACGACATCAACCGTGCCGTCGCCGATCAGAAAGCGGGCACCGTCATCAAACCGGTGCTGGTGTGGTGAGTTGTTTCAGGGCGCCGCCGGTGACGGTCCGGCGGGCGGCCCGTCGCTACCGGACTGCAGGTCTTTCGATTTCGCGTCTCTCCGCATCTCGGCGAGATCCTCACCGCGCTTGCGGTAGGTGAAGCTGACTCCGGCGATGCCGAGGAACAGCACCACCCCGATGATCGCTCCGGCGAGCGAGGCACCCCGGAACCCGGGGGCGTCCACGTCCATGACCCGCTCCCCCGCGTGCGCCGCGCTGTTGCCGCCGAGCACCACACTGAGTGTGAGCAGATTGGGCAGCACCACCAGTACCCCGACGATCAGCAACACGATCTGCATCGGCTTGAACCGGCGCCGGCGGAACAGATGCCACGCCCAGCGGAACAGCAGCAGGGGCAGGAGGGTGCAGACGGTCCCGAAGAGCAGTCCCCACAGGATTCCGCCGGCGAAGCTGCCGCCTGCCATCCCCCCGACGTTCTGAGCCCATGCCCGCGGAAGGTAGGCCGCGAGGATGAAGTAGGCGATGACGAGCACCACCAGGAGGACCGCGATGCCGATGGCCTTCTTCGCCCACGACGGCAGCCCCGACTTCGCGGGTGTCGTGGTGGATGCGCTGTTGTCGGTCGTCATGACTGGTCTCCCTGCGTCGGCAACGGTTCTTCGTCCAGCACCTGCTTCGCCAGTCGCTTCGGGGCGACGAGCGTGTACGACGTCGTGATCCACTCACGCAACTGCTCCCACCGAGGCCCGTCCGCGTCCGTGACGTCCAGTACGACCCAGCCGTGTCTACCGAGACCGTATCCCGCGGGCTCGACATCCGGTTCGGTGGCGACCACCGCTTCGGCCTCGTCGACGGTCAGCTTCACCGTCAGCCGGGTGGCCTCCACATCGCAGAACACGAAGTTCTTCCCCCGCACCCGGAACGTCGGGTGCCCGTCCCACTGGGCGATGTCCACCCGGACGGCCTCGGGCAACTCGGCGACGATCTCCTCCAGGCGGCTCATGTTGTTGCCCATGTGACGATTGTCGGCAGCACCCCGACAGACCGCAACCGGCATAACGGACATCGGGGGATTCACTGAGGTCGGAAGTCCGGGGCGGCGGCTCGGCTCTGCGCTCAGTCGCCGTTGCTGCGGAACATGACGACGGACAACACGATCGCGATCACCAGCAGCGCCCCGACGAAGCCCGCGGTCCCCACCCAGCCTGCTGCCGCGTAGGCCACCCCCGCCGCGGCCCCGGCGACACTGGAACCGAGGTAGTAGGCGAGCAGATACAGCGCGGATGCCTCCGCCCGATGCTCGGTGGCGAGCCTGCCGACCCATCCGCCCGCCACCGAGTGGGCACCGAAGAAACCACCCGTGAACAGCGCCATTCCGAGGAGCACGAGCGGGAGCGTGTCGGGCACGGTGAGCGCGAGCCCGACCACGGTCGTGCCCACCGCGCCGAGAAGCACCCGGCGGCGGCCGATCCGGTCGGACAACGCCCCCGCCGCGGCCGAGGTGTAGGTGCCGGCCAGATAGAGCAGGAATACGAGTCCGACAACGCTTTCGGGCAGACCGAACGGCGCGGCACTCAGCCGGAAGCCGAGGAAGTTGTAGACCGAGACGAAACCGCCCATCAGGATGAACCCGAGCGCGAACAACGTCCGCAGCGCCGGATCACGCAGGTGGGTAACCACATTCGCCAGCACTGTTCTCGGGTTCGCACGCTGGGGACGGAAGAACTGCGACGCGGGCAGCGTGCGGATCATCACGACGGCGAACACCAGTGCCAGGACCGCCGACACCTCCATCGCCCACCGCCACGAACCGATGTCGACGACGGCCGACGGCACCAGCCGCCCGACGAGCCCACCGATCGTCGTCCCCGCCACGTAGCGGCCCATCGCCGCGCCGAGGTCTTTCGGATGCACCTCCTCGGCGAGGTACGCCATCGCCACCGCGGGTATCCCCGCGAGCGCGACGCCCTGGATCGCGCGGCCCGCGAGCAGCAGACCGATGTTCGGGCTCAGCGGCAGCAACAGACCCACGGCGCACGCCACCAGCGCGGACAGCACCATCACCCGGGTCCGCCCGTACCGCTCGGACACCACGCTGGCCGGGACGATCGCGAGGGCCAGCAGTCCGGTGGTGACCGACACGGACAGGGCGGATACGGCCGGGGATACGTGGAAGCCGTCCGCGTACGCCGGCAGCAGGGCCTGCGCCGAGTACATGGAGACGAACGTCGTCAGTCCTGCCGCGAAGAGGGACAGCGTGAGGGTTCGGTAACCGCGGGACCCCCGTTCGTGCGGGATCGGGGCGCCCTCCCGGTCGGTGACCCGGGCGGAAGTGCCGCTGATCGAACCAGTGCCCATTCATTACCTCCGCTCATGAGCATGGCGTGCGCGGCGGCCGAGGGGAACCTGGGGTGGCGATGTTCACACCTTGGGTGAAACCATTTCCCAGGACATTGACAGCCTGACGGAATGGAGCCACGCAACCCCCGACACGACTCGAGATCGGCCGCAGAATATGTGGAACCCGACAAATCTGTGATCGTCCCCAAATGTCCGCGCGTCGTCGTGATGATCTCTCCCTGCGATGATTACGCTGGTCACCGCACACGCAACCACATCAGTACACTGTCATGTAACGGTTCGTCGCGTCGCGGCGACACATCCCGGACGATTCATTACGGATCGGTAACTTAGACGGTTTCCGGGCCGCCGACGGCGTTTACCAACCTACTTACGGTGCCGTAGGCTGACCAAAGTCAAAATGAGCTACATGGAGGCATTACACATGGCGAGGGACCTGACCCAACTCGAACTGCTGCAGGAGTTGTCGCCGGTTGCAGAAGAGAACGTCAACCGCCACCTCTCCATGGCCAAGGAATGGCACCCCCACGACTACGTTCCGTGGGACGAAGGACGCAACTTCGCCGCGATGGGCGGCACCGATTGGGATCCCGAGCAGTCACAGCTCGACGAGGTCGCCAAGGCCGCGATGATCACCAACCTCCTCACGGAGGACAACCTGCCGTCGTACCACCGCGAGATCGCCGAGAACTTCTCGCAGGACGGCGCCTGGGGCACCTGGGTCGGCCGCTGGACCGCCGAGGAGAACCGTCACGGCATCGTGATGCGCGATTACCTCGTCGTGACCCGCGCCGTCGACCCCGTCCAGCTCGAACGCTTCCGCATGGAACACATGACGAACGGCTTCGCCTCGCCTGCCGACGTCGACGCCGGCTTCCTCCACTCCGTCGCGTACGTCACGTTCCAGGAACTCGCCACCCGCGTCAGCCACCGCAACACCGGTAAGGCGTGCAAGGAACCGATCGCCGACAAGATGCTGCAGCGCATCGCCGCCGACGAGAACCTGCACATGATCTTCTACCGCAATATGTGCGGCGCGGCCCTCGACCTCGCGCCCGACCAGGCGCTCGAGGCCATCAACCTGATCGTCCAGAACTTCCAGATGCCGGGCGCCGGCATGCCGAACTTCCGGCGCAACGGCGTGCTCATGGCCAAGCACGGCATCTACGACCTCCGCCAGCACCTCGAAGAGGTCGTGATGCCCGTTCTGCGCAAGTGGAACATCTTCGAGCGAAACGACTTCACCGCCCGCGGCGAAGAACTCCGCGAGAGCCTCGGCAAGTTCCTCGAGAACCTCGAGGGCCAGGCCACCAAGTTCGAGGAGCAGCGCGACCGCATGCTGGCCCGTGAGGCCAAGAAGCGCGAGCAGAAAGCTTCGTAGCGCAAAACAGTTATCCTGTGCCCGGTACCGGATTCGGTACCGGGCACAGTTTTGAATCCAGCACTTTCCCAGAGGTCGTCAATGTCATCCCTTCGAATCGGATCGCTCGAACTGCGCAGTCCGGTGGTCCTGGCCCCCATGGCCGGCATCACCAACGTCGCGTTCCGCACGCTGTGCCGTGAGCTCGAGACGGAGCGCGCCGGCAGCACGTCCGGCCTGTACGTCTGCGAGATGGTGACGGCACGCGCCCTGGTGGAGCGGCAGCCCGCGACCCTGCACATGACGACGTTCGGCCCGACCGAGACACCGCGCTCGCTGCAGCTGTACACCGTCGATCCCGACACCACATACGCCGCGGCCAAGATGATCGTGGACGAGAACATGGCCGACCACATCGACATGAACTTCGGCTGCCCGGTTCCCAAGGTCACCCGCAAGGGTGGTGGTGCCGCCCTGCCGTACAAGCGCACCCTGTTCGGCCGGATCGTCGCGGCGGCGGTGAAGGCGACCGAGGGCACCGACGTCCCGGTGACCGTCAAGTTCCGTGTCGGCATCGACGCCGAGCACCACACGCATCTCGACGCCGGCCGGATCGCTGCCGGCGAGGGCGCCGCCGCGGTCGCACTGCACGCGCGTACCGCCTCGCAGCGGTACTCCGGCACCGCCGACTGGAACGAGATCGCCCGCCTCAAGGAACACGTGACGGACGTGCCCGTCCTCGGAAACGGCGACATCTTCGCCGCCGAGGACGCCGCCCGGATGATGGAGCAGACCGGATGCGACGGCGTCGTCGTCGGCCGTGGATGCCTGGGCAGGCCGTGGCTGTTCGCCGAGCTGAGCGCGGCGCTGAACGGGAACCCGCAGCCCACTCCGCCCACCCTCGGCGAGGTGGCCACCATCATTCGCCGCCACGCGGAACTCCTCGCCGATCATCACGGCGAGGACAAGGGTCTGCGCGAACTGCGCAAGCACGTTTCCTGGTACCTGCGGGGCTTCCCCGCCGGGTCGGAACTGCGGGTCGCGATGGCCCTCGTGAGCACCCTCACCGAACTGGACGATCTCCTCGTCCAGCTCGATCCCGCCATCCCGTTCCCGAAGGACGCCGAGGGACCGCGCGGACGGCAGGGATCACCCGGTACGGTCGCGCTCCCCGAGGGCTGGCTCGACGACCCCGAAGACTGCCTCGTGCCCGCCGGCGCCGACCTCATGCATTCCGGTGGTTAGCAGCACGAACGCGCGTCACCTCGCTACATATGCGGAGCCCCGGCGTTCGATAAGTACTATGGCTGGAATCCGTCGGGGCCGACGGAGGTCCGAGTCGGCGGAGAGGTCAGGTTGCATCGGTGGGTGATGATCACAGTGCGGACTCACCGACTCCCGAATCCCGGGCTCCCTGGGAGCGCCCCCTCGCCGACCGGAGCTACCGGGAGGCCCAGTCTGGACGGCCGCGGCGGCTCCCGCGGCACCAGTCCCCTCCCGAGCGGGATCCCTCGGTCGATCGCCGGCCTTCCGAACCGCCGGCGCCACCCGAGCGCCGCGCACAGGTAGAACGCACCGAATCGTCCCGCCACGACAGCGGCCGGATCGGTCGCCGCGCCGCGGGCGGTCCCACCGAAGCTCTTTCCGTGGCAGACCTCGTGAAGAAGGTCTCCGGAGACGAGCCGAACAGGCCGGACGATCCGGACAAGACGGAGACCATCCCCCCGATCGACGAGCGGCAGCCGCCGCCTCCCGGGGTTCCTCCGCGCAAGACCACCGCTACACCTCCCCCGCCGGAACCGCCGCCGAGTGCTCCCGAGCCCGAGTGGGTCGCGGATTCCGCCGAGACCACCGCCGCACCGCAGGTGGTCGGCAACCCGGCTGTCACCCGCCTGGCCCTGAGCAAGACCCGGAAACGGAAGCGACTCCGTGCGGCCGGACGTGCCGTCGTCGCCCTCGTGGCGGTCATCGCGCTCGCCGGCACCGGCATCGTGTGGGGGTATCTCCGCTCCACCGAAGGCAAGTTCGACCAGATCGCGGCCCTCGACACGGAGTCGACCGACATCGTCGACGCCGTCGGGCAGACCGGTGACGAGACCTATCTGATCGTCGGCACCGACACCCGCGCCGGAGCGAGCGGCGAGGTGGGCGCGGGCACCATCGACGATGCCGAGGGGTCTCGCGCCGACACCGTGATGCTCGTCAACATCCCCGCCGACCGGAGCCGGGTGGTCGCGGTGTCCTTCCCCCGCGACCTCGACGTCGAGCGGCCGGTCTGTCAGGGCTGGGACAACGACAGCGGCAGCTACACCGATGAGACGTATCCCGCCGCCGACGGCGACAAACTGAATGCCACCTACGCGCTCGGCGGACCGAAATGCCTGGTGAAGGTGATCCAGAAGATGTCGGGCCTGAAGATCGGCCACTTCGTCGGCATGGACTTCGCCGGTTTCGAGTCGATGGTCAACGAGATCGGCGGGGTCAAGGTCTGTACCACGCAGCCGCTCGAGGACGACGTGCTCGGCACCGTGCTACCGCGGCCGGGCACCCAGATGCTCGACGGGAAGACCGCACTGAATTTCGTCCGCGCCAGACACGTCGAGGCGGAGGGCAACGGCGACTACGGGCGCATCAACCGTCAGCAGCGATTCCTCTCCGCCCTGCTGCGGGGCGCCCTGTCCAGTCAGGTGCTGCTCAATCCCGGCAAGCTGAACGGCTTCATCAACGCCTTCACCCGCGACACGTTCGTCGAGAACATCGACACGAAGTCGCTGGTCACGCTCGGCCGTTCCCTCCAGAACGTCGACGCCGGCGCGGTCACGTTCCTCACCGTGCCCACCGCAGGCACTACCGAGTGGGGCAACGAGATCCCCCGCACCGACGACATCAAGGCCATCTTCCGCGCCATCATCGACGACGACGCGCTGCCCGGCGAGAAGCGTGCGGAACCGCTGCCGTCGTCGGCCCCCGAACCCCAGGCCGCGCCCACGCCGCCGACGGTCCAGGCCGTCGACCCGTCCAGCGTCACCGTCCAGGTGTCGAACGCCTCTGGTGAGTCGGGTCTGGCGGCGACCGCCGCCGACTCGTTGGCCGCCGAAGGCTTCCAGATCTACAACGTCGGCAACTACACGGGCACCAGCAGCGAGACCGTCATCCGGTTCTCCGCCGGCCACGAGGCCGAGGCCGCCACCCTCGCGTCGTCGTTCCCGGGCGCGGCGCTCGAGTCGACCACCGGACTCGGGACGGTCGTCGAGGTCGCCCTCGGTTCGAGCTTCTCCGGCACCGTGCACACGCCGAGCCCGATCGACACTCCGCTCGACATGTCGAACGTTCGGGTCGGCGAGCCGGAGAACGTGGAAATACCCGCCGACCTGGCCGTGGTCAATGCCGGCGACACCTCCTGCGACTGAGCGTCCGATCAGCACCGCCGTTCACCCCGCGTTCACCGTGTGATCGTGACTTGGTTTCCCGTGCACCGTAGGCTGTGACCTCATGCGCGTGGCTTACAACGAACAGATGACCGAGCTTGCCGACCTGCTCGGCGAGATGGCGGGGCTTGCGGGGGTCGCCATGGAGCGCGCCACACAGTCGCTGCTCCAGGCCGACCTCTCCCTCGCCGAGCAGGTGATCGGCGAGCACGACAAGATCACCGAGCTCAGCACCATCTGCGAGGAGCGGGCCTTCGCCCTCCTCGCCCTACAGGCACCGGTGGCCGGCGACCTCCGCTCCGTCGTCAGCGGCATCCAGATCGTCGCCGACATCGACCGCATGGGGGCGCTGGCCCTCCACGTCGCCAAGATCGCGCGCCGTCGACATCCCAACCACGTGCTCCCCGAAGAGGTCAACGGGTACTTCGCCGAGATGGGCCGCATCGCCGTATCCATCGGCGCCGCTGCCCGCGAGGTTCTCGAGAGCCGTGACCCCGAGCGGGCCGCCCGCCTCCGCGAGGAGGACGAGGCGATGGACGACCTCCACCGTCACCTGTTCACGGTCCTGATGGACCGTGAGTGGAAGCACGGCGTGGCAGCCGCCGTCGACGTCACCCTCCTCGGCCGCTTCTACGAGCGTTTCGCCGACCACGCCGTCGAGGTGGGCCGTCGCGTGATCTTCCTCGTCACAGGCAAGCTGCCCGACGACAACGAGATCACCGCGGCTGACGCCGACAATCTCACCTCGTACCCGGAGAAGTAGCTCCCCCAACCCTTTTCGCGCGAACGAGACGCTCGTACGGTCTGACCGTACGAGCGTCTCGTTCGTTCCACCGTCCTCACGCACAGTCACGAAAACGCCCCGACCGGCGAACCGGTCGGGGCGTGTAATGTCTGCGGTCGAGCTATCCGAAGCGGCCCGAGATGTAGTCCTCGGTGGCCTTCTGCGTCGGGTTGGAGAAGATCTTCTCGGTGTCGTCGATCTCGACGAGGCGTCCCGGCTTGCCGGTGGCCTCGAGGTTGAAGAACGCGGTCTGGTCACTCACACGCGCCGCCTGCTGCATGTTGTGGGTGACGATCACGATGGTGAAGTCCTTCTTCAACTCCGTGATGAGATCCTCGATCGCGAGGGTCGAGATGGGGTCCAGCGCCGAGCAGGGCTCGTCCATCAGCAGGACGTCGGGCGAGACGGCGATGGCCCGGGCGATGCAGAGACGCTGCTGCTGACCGCCGGACAGTCCGCCGCCCGGCTTGTCCAGACGGTCCTTGACCTCGTTCCACAGATTGGCGCCGCGCAACGACCGCTCCGCCACCTCGTCGAGACGCTTCTTGCTGCGCTCGCCCTGCAGCTTGAGTCCGGCCACCACGTTGTCCTTGATCGACATCGTCGGGAACGGGTTGGGCCGCTGGAACACCATGCCGATCGTCTTGCGGACGCCGACCGGGTCGATGCCGGAACCGTAGATGTCCTCACCGTCGAGCAGAATCGAACCCTCTACGCGCGCACCGGGAGTCACCTCGTGCATGCGGTTCAGCGAGCGCAGCACGGTCGACTTGCCGCAACCGGACGGACCGATGAAGGCGGTCACGTTCCGCGGGGGGACGGACAGCCCGACATCGGCGACGGCGTGGAATTTGCCGTAGTAGATGTTGACGTCCTTGAGATCCAGACGCTTGGCCATTACCGGCTCCCTACTGATTGGGTTTCGAAATCGAGTGGATGGATCACTTGCTGCGGACCTGTGAGAAGTGGCCGATGACCTTGGCCGCGACGTTGAGGACGGCGATGAGCAGGATCAGCGTCAGCGCTGCGCCCCAGATGCGGTTGGTGCCGGCCTCGGTCGGGTTGTTCATCTCGGCGACCATGACGCCGGGCAGCGTGCCCATCTCGCCACCGAACAGGTTGAAGTTGATGAAGGGTGCGTAGCCCACCAGGATCAGCAGCGGTGCCGTCTCGCCCATCACCCGGGCCAGCGCCAGCATGACGCCGGTGATGATGCCCGGAAGTGCGGTGGGCAGCACGATCTTGGCGATCGTCTTCCACTTCGGAACGCCCAGCGCGTACGACGCCTCGCGCAGATCCTGCGGAACGATGCGGAGCATCTCCTCCGTGCTGCGGACGACGACGGGCACCATCAGCAGGACGAGGGCGAGCGCAACCGCGAATCCGGACTTGGGGAAACCGAACGTCGCGATCCACAGGGCGTAGATGAACAGGGCCGCGACGATCGACGGGACACCGCTGAGGATGTCGACCATGAACGTGGTCAGCCGTGCCAGCCGCGACCTCCGGTCGGCGTACTCGACGAGGTAGATCGCGACGAACAGTCCGAGCGGGATGGACAGCACGGCGCAGACGAGACCCTGCAGGATCGTGCCGATCAGCGCGTGATAGATGCCGCCACCCTCCGCGGACGACGTCAGTCCGCTGAGCGAGTGGGTGAACCAGGTGGCCGACGTCAGGGCGGGAATTCCCTTGATGACGGCGGTGATCAGGACCCACACGAGGGGGATCAGCGCCACGAGCACCGCAAGCGTCACGAGCACGGTGGCGGCGAGATCGGTGAGACGCCGGCGAGCACCGACCCCTTGGAAGGTGGGGGCCTTGACCGGCTTGTCGAGGGTCGCGGTCATGGGTCAGTCCTTCTTTCCTGCGATCACGGCGCGGGCGGCGGCGTTCACGACGAAGGTGAGCACGAAGAGCACCAGGCCCGCGGCGATATAGGCGCCGGCCTGAATGTTGTTGTTGAACTCCGCGTAGCCGAGGGCGATCTTGGACGCGATGGTGGCGCCACCGTCGAACAGCGACCACCCGAAGGGCTGCGACGTGGTCCGCAGAATCAGGTACAGCGCCATCGTCTCACCGAGGGCGCGACCCAGGCCGAGCATCGATCCGCTGATGTAACCGGACTTTCCGAACGGAATGATCGTGGTTCGCACGACTTCCCAGCGCGTCGCGCCCAGCGCGAGGGCCGCCTCGATCTGGGTCGTGGGCGTCTGCACGAACACCTCGCGGGTGACGGCGGTGATCACGGGCAGGATCATCACACCGAGCACGATGCCCGCGGTGAAGATCGTGCCGCCGCCGGTGATCGACCCGCTGCCCGTCGCGAACAGCGGAAACCAGCCGAGATTCTCGTTGAGCCACACGGCGAGTGGCTTGATCGCCGGCGCAAACACCAGCAGACCCCAGAGGCCGTAGACGATCGACGGCACGGCGGCGAGCAGGTCGATGACGTACGCCAGCGGACGCTTGAGCCAGCCCGGCGAATATTCGGTGAGGAAGATCGCGATGCCCAGGGCCACCGGCATCGCGAGCACCAGCGCGAACAGCGACACCAGAACGGTGACCTGGAAGAGGTCGAGCACACCGAACGCCATCGCGTTGATGTTCTGCGTGACCCATTCGCGGCTCGTGAGGAAGTTGACCTGGTTCCTGCTCAGCGCGGGAACCGCACGCCAGACCAGAAAGATCCCGATCGCGGCGATCAGGATGGAGATGAAGATCGCCGACGTGGTCGCGAGGGACTTGAAGATCCGGTCTCCGGGCCTGGCGGCGGCCTTACCGCGGGGGGCTTCCGCCGGGGTCGGGGTGTCGGCCTTGGTCGTACTCAACTCGGCCTCCGGGGTGCCGTTCGAACCGCCCACCCCGGCCCCGCCGGAAGCGGAGCCGGAGGCGCGAGGTGCTGATTCGGTGTGCGCTTCACTCATCTGCGCTCGCAATCCTTCATCGTCAGAATATCGAGTCATGGGCGGGTCCGAACGACTTACCGCGCGAATCAGCCGATTGCGGCGACCGACGCGTTCAGCTTCTCCTTCATGGAGTCGGGCAGCGGCACGTAGCCCTGCGCGGCCAGGTTGGCCTGACCCTCGTTGGCGGCACTGGTCAGGAACGACTTGACCGCAGCGGAGGTGTCGGCGTCATAGCCCTTCGAGCACACGATCTCGTAGGTGGCGAGCACCAGCGGGTACGCGCCCGCTTCCTTGGTGCCGTAGATCGACGCGAGGTCGAGCGTCAGGTCGCCCGTGCCCGCACCCTTGAACTGCGCACCCTCGATGGCCTTCGCCGCCGACTCGTCGTTCAGGGCGACCGGACCCGCGCCGGTGTCGATCTGCGCCGCCGACAGCTTGTTCTGGTCGGCGTAGGACTTCTCGACATACGTGATCGAGCCGGGGGCGGAGGCCACTGCCTGAGCGACACCGGCCGAACCCTTGGCGCCTTCACCGATGCCGCCGGTGAAGTCGGAGCCGGCACCGGTGGTCCAGGCGCCGTTGGAGGCGGTCGTGAGGTACTGCTGGAAGTTGTCGGTGGTACCCGAGGAATCGGAGCGGATGATCGCGGTGATGTCCTGGTCGGGAAGGGTGGCGCCCGGGTTGAGGGCGGCGATCGCCGGGTCGTTCCACTTCTTGATGGTGCCGTTGAAGATCTTGGCGGTCACTTCGCCGTTCAGCACCAGGTCCTTGACGCCGTCGAGGTTGTAGGCGACAGCGACGGGTCCGAAGACGAGGGGAAGGTTCCACGCCTCGCCGCCGACGCAGCGGGCCTTGGCCTGCTCCGCCTGCTCGGCCTTGATCGCCGAGTCGGAACCGGCGAAGTCGATCTGGCCGGCGATGAACTGGGTGCGTCCGTCGCCGGAACCGCTGGGGTTGTACGCCAGGTTGACCGTCTTGCCCTTTTCCTGGCACACGGAGATGTAGGTGGAGACGAACTGGTCCATGGCGTTCTTCTGGGCCGAGGAACCGGCCGCGGAGAGGTTGGCCTTGCCCTCGCACGTCGCGGTCGATGCGGACGCGTCGACGTCGCTCGACGCCGCATTGTTGTCGCTGCCACACGCGGCCAAGGTCATGGCACCCAGGGCCACTGCACCGAGCAGGGCGCCACTGCGCTTGAGATTCACCTAGTCCTCCGGAAATACCGTCTCGCCCGCGATCGGGCGGCGACATGAGGCGCGGATCTCGAGAATCCTGCACCAGGCAACACGGCGCTGCCCACGGAGAAACCTAGGGGTAGCTAATGTCCAGTTGGGCCACGATCGGTGAACGGAAAGTGAACAGACCGGACAATTGCCCATATTTCCGTGACGAACGGCCGGTGCCGAAGTAGAGGGGAACCTCAGCCGCGCGCGTACGCGATGTCGGTGTGGAACCGCTCGAACCCGAGCCGGTCGTAGGTGTGCAACGCCGACGCGTTGTCGCCCTCGACGTAGAGCAGCACGGCACCGAGTCCGCGGTCCCGCAGGTAGTGCAGTCCGGCGAGTGTGAGCAACCGGCCGAGACCGCGGCCCTGGGCGTCGGGTCCGATAGCCACCACGTAGACCTCACCGATGGCCGGCTCGTCGCCCTGCTGGGGATGCACCTTGGTCCAGTGGAATCCGAGCAACCGCGTCTCGTCCGACGCGGCGAACGCCATGAACAGACCTGCCGGGTCGAACCAGTCCTCCGCGCGACGTTCGGCGATGTCGCGGTCGGTCCACGATCCCTGCTCGGGATGCCAGGCGAAGGCGGCCGCGTTGACCCGCAGCACCTCGGGGTCATCCTCGACGCCACGGTACTCACGGATCGAAATATCGTCCGGTACAACAAGTTCCGGAAGTTCCGCGCCCTCCAGCGGGCGCCGGAGCTGCAGCAGTTCGCGCGCACCGCTCAGACCGAGCCGCTGCGCGACCGCCTGCGCCGCGGGCAGGTTGCCGTGTGCCCACACCCGCGCGTCCGGACCACCCTCGGACAGGACCTCGGTGACCAGCCGGCCGCCGATTCCCCGGCCACGCGACTCGGGGTCGACCGCGAGTTCGGCCATTGCGGGGTGCTCGCCGTGCCCGGGCTGCAGCTGCGCGTATCCGACGATGCGATCGCCGTCGGTCTCCACCAGGTGCCGCACGTCGCCGCCACCGGCACCGGACACGGCAAGCACCCCCTGCTCCGACACGGGCGCGGTTCCGTCCGCCACCGTCGCGCGCTCCAGCAGGGCGGCCACAGCCGCGGCCTGTCTGCCGTCGAGTCGATCGATCCAGGACTGCACCGGAACACTCACTGGAATGCCTGCCCCTCGGCGGACTCGAAGTCCACGTCGTCTGCGTCCAGGTCGTCGACCGGCGGAACCGGCGCCCCCGACTTGCTGCGGGTGGGACGGACGGCCTTGTAGCCGACGTTGCGGACTGTACCGATCAAGGATTCGTACTCACTGCCCAGCTTCGCCCGCAGACGACGCACGTGGACGTCCACCGTGCGGGTGCCGCCGAAGAAGTCGTATCCCCACACCTCCTGCAGCAACTGCGCGCGGGTGAACACGCGACCCGCGTGCTGCGCCAGGTACTTGAGGAGTTCGAACTCCTTGTAGGTGAGGTCGAGGGGGCGTCCGCGCAGGCGAGCCGTGTACGTGCCCTCGTCGATGACCAGCTCGCCCAGCGTGATCTTGCCCGACGCCTCCGGGCTCGCGACGCCGCCGGCACGCCCGACCAGCAGCCGGAGGCGGGCGTCCACCTCGGCCGGTCCGGTGCCGGGGAGCAGGATGTCGTCGAGACCCCAGTCGGAATTGACGGCCACCAGGCCGCCCTCGGTGAGCACCGCCACGACGGGAACCGCGGAACCCGTGCTACCCAGCAACCTGCAGAGTCCGCGCGCCGCCGCGAGGTCGGTGCGCGCATCCACCAGCGCGATGTCGGCGGAGCTCGCTTCCAGGAGAGAGGACACCTCCGTCGGGGCGGGCCGCACCGAATGCGCCAGCAGGGCGAGGGCAGGCAGCACTGCCTCGGGGTTCGGGTCGGAGGTAAGAAGCAGCAGCTCCACACAGCCTCCCATCTCGTCGCCGTCGTACCCGGCAGGCCGATGGATCGTTCATCCGCCGGTCCAGGTAGATCGACACTGAAGGTATCGACACTTTTGTCGGTGACAGAGTAGCGCGCCACCGTCGGCGTTCGTCGCACCGAACCCCCGGCGACCGGCGAGGAGGTTGCACCGATACTCCCCGCGACGGTGTCCGTCACAATGGGGCCGTGCGGAAACTCATCATCGGAATCGTGTTCCTCGTCGCTCTCGGTCTCGTCGTCGACTTCGGTTCGGCGGCCTACGCGGAGTACCGGGTGTCGAGGGAACTGCGGGCCGGCGCGTCGCTCACCGCGGATCCCGAAGTCACGGTGCACGGCTTCCCGTTCCTCACCCAGGCGTGGAACGGGAAGTACGACGACATCGCGATCCGCGCCCAGGGAGTACAGAGTGACGTGGTCGGCGAAGTGACGATCGAGTCCAGCCTCCAGGGCGTCACCGCGCCGCTGTCCGACCTCGTCGACGGCTCCGTCCAGACCCTCCCGGTCGACCATCTCTCCGGCCGCATGCTCATCGACGCCACCGACCTCGGACGGTTCCTCGACATCCCCGACCTGCAGGTATCGGCCCCGCCGGCCAGCAAGTCCGACGGCACCGGCGGATCCGGCGGATCCGGGATGCCGACCGCGGGCGGCGTCGTCCTCACCGGCACGGTCCCCGTCGGGCCCATCGACACGACCGTCAGCGTGCAGGCCGATCTCGTCCTCGACGGCGGACAGGTGAAGATCGTCGCCAGCGACTTCTATTTCGGGCCCGAGGGCCACGCCGACTTCACCATCCCCGAACCCCTCGCCCCCGCGATCCTCGGCCTCTTCACCCGGACCATCGACCCCCGGGAACTGCCGTTCGGCGTCCAGCCGACCGAGGTCTATGCGGAGGGGTCGCAGATCGTCATCGAGGGCGTCGGCGACAACCTCACGATCGATCTCGACGAACTGCAGAGCCGATGACCGGAATCACACTGTTGGTGATCGCACTCGTCGCAGCTGCCGCGCTCGGCCTCGTGTGGCAGCGGCGCCAGGGGAAGGTCCGTGGCAGCGGCGAGACGACCGCGGACGTGACGGACGAACGACGCCGGCTTCTCGAGGAGGCGGGCGTCGGGGTGGGATCGGCGGAGCACCCCCGGACAGCCACCGTTCTCCACTTTTCCGCCGACTGGTGCGGGCCGTGCGCAGCGGTGCGCAGAGTGGTGGGGCAGGTCGTCGCGGACCTCGACGGCGAACCGGAACCGCCCATGGAGGTGGAAGTCGACATCGACGAGTATCCCACTCTCGCCAAGGAACTCGGCGTTCTGTCGCTGCCGACCACATTCATTCTGGACGCCGACCTGCAGCAACGCTTTCGGGTGTCCGGGGTGCCCTCCGCGGCCGACCTGCGGGCCGCGCTCGGACCCCTCACCCGGCCCCCGGCTTCAAATTCCTGAGGAACCGGGTAAACTCGTCGTCGTGCAATCCAGCCACGAGCTCATGCTCACCCGACGCCGCACGGTAGACCTGTGCCGCCTCGGGGCTTGTTGCTGTACCTGTTGCTGATCACCAGGGCTGTCGCTTTCTGCTGACACCGCGCACTCCGCGCCCGTGATCTAACCCCGATGACGACGTCATTCGTCGCCCTTCGGCGCCAGGCAAGCATTCAGGACTCACCGCAGGAGCACTTCACATGTCCACCACACTCGAGCCCGCACAGGTCGACGTTCGTGGCCCCCGGTTCGCCGCCTGGGTCACCACCGCAGTCCTCGTCGCAGTGCTCGTCGTGTCGACGTTCTCGCTGGTCGCAGCAGGGATTCTGCTGGCGTTGCAGGCGATCGTCTTCGCGGCGGGCGCCGCCACCGGGCCGCGGCGCAGCCCGTACGGCCAGATCTTCGGCACCCTCGTGGCGCCCCGGCTCGCCCCGGTGAGCGAACGCGAACCGACCGCGCCGCTCCGCTTCGCGCAGCTCGTCGGTTTCGTCTTCGCTGCCATCGGCACCGTCGGCTTCCTCACCGGCTCCGGCCTGGTCGGCGCCGTTGCCACCGCGTTCGCCCTGTTCGCGGCGTTCCTCAACGCCGCGTTCGGCTTCTGCCTCGGCTGCCAGATCTATCCGCTCGTGGCCCGGCTACGCCCCGCCTGAACGCTTCGACCACCGCACGATCCACCCGACAGAAGTAAGAACACATCGAAAGGAACACCATGGCTCGCTCCGATGTCCTAGTCTCCGCCGACTGGGCTGAGCAGAACCTCAACGCCCCCAAGACCGTTTTCGTCGAGGTGGATGAGGACACCAGCGCATACGACGGCGGCCACATCGAAGGCGCCATCCGCCTCGACTGGCGGAAGGACCTGCAGGACGGCGTCCGTCGGGACTTCCTGAACCAGCAGCAGTTCTCCGACCTCCTGTCCGCCAAGGGCGTCGCCAACGACGACACCATCGTCCTCTACGGCGGCAACAACAACTGGTTCGCGGCCTACGCGTACTGGTACTTCAAGCTGTACGGCCACCAGGACGTCAAGCTGATCGACGGCGGCCGCAAGAAGTGGGAACTCGACGGGCGCCCCCTCTCCAAGGAGACCGTCACCCGCGCCGCCACTCAGTACAAGGCCGACGCACCCGACCTGACGATCCGCGCGTTCCGCGACGAGGTCATCGACGCCATCGGCAACAAGAACCTCGTCGACGTGCGTTCGCCCGACGAGTTCTCCGGCAAGATCCTCGCTCCCGCGCACCTGCCGCAGGAGCAGGCGCAGCAGCGTGGACACATCCCCACGGCCATCAACATCCCGTGGAGCACCACCGCAAACGAGGACGGCACGTTCAAGTCGGACGACGACCTGGAGAACCTGTACTCGGAGAAGGGCTACGACGAGTCCAAGCCCACCATCGCGTACTGCCGGATCGGCGAGCGCTCCAGCCACACCTGGTTCGTGCTCAAGGAAATCCTCGGCAAGTCCGACGTCAAGAATTACGACGGCAGCTGGGTCGAATACGGCTCACTCGTCGGCGCACCCATCGAGTTGGAGGTTCACTGAGCCATGTGTGGAGCACCAGTACAGACCCAGACCCTGCCCGCGGGCGTCGACGTCGAGAAGGAAACGGTCATCACCGGCCGCGTTCTCGCCGCTGACGGCCAGCCGATCGGTGGAGCGTTCGTGCGCCTCCTCGACGGCGGCGGAGAGTTCACCGCCGAGGTCGTCGCCTCCGGCACCGGTGACTTCCGCTTCTTCGCCGCCCCCGGCGACTGGACCGTGCGCGCACTGTCCAGCTCCGGCAACGGCACCGCCACGGTGAGCCCGACCAGCGCCGGCGTGCACAACGTCGACGTCACCGTCGGCGAGTAGGACATCCCTACGGAAAGGCCCCGCTCCGAGCGTTCGGAGCGGGGCCTTTCCGTAGGCGGCGACGCCGCCTACTGCTCCCGCGCCAGCGCGGTGATCCAGTCGACCACCCGCTCGCTCTCCCAGTACCACGGGTCGTTCGGGTTGTTGTTCCAGTAGAAGAGGTGCTGGATGAATCCGAGGAAGATGTACGGCTTGATCACGAGATCGAAGACGTCCCGGTCGTCCTCCACGAACCCGGGACCCTCCGCCGCCAGCTTCGCCTTCACCACGTCCGAACCGGGGCCCATCGCCCAGTTCAGCGCTGCGACCATCTGCTCCTGGGACACCTGCATGTTGCGGTCCGGTCCGTCCGGGTCGTAGGTCTGGTCGGCGACCTTGCGGAGAACGTCGAGGAACGATTCGTCCGACGCGAACCAGTCGTCGTGCGTGACGATGTGGACGATCGTCCGCGCCGCCATGCTCGTGACCGCGTTCGCGAAGTCGGAGACGGTCTGGCCCGGATTCAGCAGGGTGAAGTGCACTTGGCCGAGCACCCCCAGCGCCAGTTCGAGGACGGCGATCTGCTGCGGCGCGTCGCACGCGATGTCGTACGGTCGGCACGCGTAGGTGATCTTGCCGTCGAGAGCGCCGTAGTCGGCAGGCTCGGACGACATGAAACCTCCTCCGGGCGGTCCGGGCTCACCCATCGACGGCGTCCCCGCGGGACGGTACGGGTCGCCGATCAACGCGACGCCGGCGATGTCGTCGGCGGTAACCAGAGCGTTGCTGTCGCGGTGGCCGAGTTCGCGCGCCACCCGCTCGACCACCTCGCCGCCGACGCTGTAGCCGAGGAGGACGTACTTGGTGTCGTCGCCGCACTTCGCCTTGTTCTCGTCGAGGATCCTGTTCGTCGAGGCGACACCAGCCGCCATCGAATCCTGGTATGTCGGAACAGGTTGCACGAGGCCGAGTCCGTACGTCGACGGGTACGGGACGTACATCCACCCGACCCTCCCCGGGTCGTCCTTGTTGGCCTCGCCGGTCGGCACGGTCACGTTGCCGACCCAATTCGACCAGAGCTGACGATTCTCGTCTGCCAGAGGGTTGCGGTCCTCCGTCGAGTCGGTGGCGCCGGAGACGGCGACGATCATCAAGTCGGGGCAGTCCGCGGCGTAATTGTTCGGGTCGACGCGGTCCGTGTCGGCGCTCCCCGAACCCGAGCTTCCCGAACCGGCACTGCCGGTGTCCGGGGCGGCGACGGCCAGACCCGGCGCACACAACGCGGAGACGGCGAGCAGCAGCGCAGTCGCCGTGATCGCGGCGCGCACCGGACCGGTGACGGCCTTACTCGATCGAAGCATGGGACCTCCGGGAGGGACGGGAGACGAGACGACCGCATGAGGATCTTCGGAACCGACCGGATGGTCGCCTTCGAGGAACCGTAGCCGCAGTCACGGTAAGTCGCCTCCCGTTTCGACCGTTCGACGGGTTCGGTTTAGGATGTCCCCGTGGTTATCTTCTTCGAGGTACTTCTTGTCCTTGCCGCCGTGTTGATCACGTGGTTCTCGCTCTACACGATTTACCGTCTGGTCACCGACGAGTCGTGAGTCAGAACCCGGACGCAGGCGCAGATCCGCCTTCCGAGCACCCGACTACGAGCGCGCCCGCTGGGGACACCCCCACCGTGCGTCGTGGTAGCGGTGACGCAGCCGTCGCGGACGCCATCGAGCGTTCCAAGACGACGGCGTCGCGGAACATCCCGCAGCTTCCGGACCTTCCGTTGCCCGAGGACACCGCAAATCTGCGCCTCGGCCCGGATCTGAACAACGAACTCCTCGCCGTTCTACCCCTGGTGGGTGTGTGGCGCGGCGAAGGGGAAGGCCACGACCCCGACACCGGCGACTACCCGTTCGGGCAGCAGATCATCGTCTCCCACAACGGGGGCAACTACCTCAAGTGGGAATCCCAGAGCTGGGTTCTCGACGCCGACGGTGAGTACGTGCGCCCCGACCTCCACGAGACCGGCTTCTGGCGGATCAGCGGAGACGGCATTCCCGGCAGCACCAACGAGGAAGTCGTCGAACTCCTCCTCGCCCACAGCTCCGGCATCGTCGAACTGTTCTACGGCCGAGCCCTCACGCAGTCGTCGTGGGAACTCGCGACCGACGTCGTGATCCGCAGCACCTCCGGTGTTCTCGTCGGCGGCGCCAAGCGCCTGTACGGCATCGTCGAGGGCGGCGACCTCGCCTACGTCGAGGAACGCATCATCGCCGACGGTGAACTGCGCCCCCATCTGTCGGCGCGTCTGTCCCGCTACGTCGGCTAACGCCCTCACGGCTCGGTTATCCACAACCTGCGGTTCATCCACAGGCCAGTTGTAATCGGCCTTTTTTCGGGCCGTTCCTGTCGGCTCGCGTGCGCACCGTCGCGTCCATGACGGCAGCGACGATCGACTTCAAACCCGAGTCCCAACGCGTCCTCGACCGCCAGCACGGCCTCGTCACGTCCCGGCAACTGCGCGGACTGGGTGTCTCGACCCGGCAGATTCAGCACATGGTGGAGTCCGGCCAGTGGTCGACGGTGCTGCACGGCGTCTACGCCGTCACCGACGGCCCTCTCGACCGGCCGATGACCTTGTGGGCGGCGTTGCTGTCCGGCGGTCCCCGGGCGATACTCAGCCACCGGACGGCGGCCGAGGAGTGGGTGCTGACGCCCGTCGATCCCGGGCCGATCCACGTCACCGCGCCCCCGCGAACGTCCTGGCCGATACCATCGTCGATCTGGCCGTCGAGGAACCGTCGGCGCCGGAAGATCCTCGAGCATCGGTACGCCGTCCCGGTTGACAAGTACTCACGGGCGCGGAGCGCACAACGGCCCCCGAGCCTTCCGGTGCTGGTGCACCGGGCCCGATCTGGACCAGACCGGGGGCTCGGGGGCCGGGTAGCTGCCTGGGATTCGCTCGCCGCTCGCGCGGTCAGTGAATTCCGTCAGCGGTAGCGGCTAGCTGGCAGCCACCTCACGTGTCCGTCTGTCATTCAATTTCAGACCACCTCCTTCCTCGTGTACTCAAGAACGTACGCCGCACTCACGAAGTCGGCAACGCATTTTCGCTCTCCGCTTTCTCCACGGGTATCACCAGGTCAGCGCTGGTATCCTGCGGAAGCTGGTGGGTGACCACCACGACCGTGCGCTGCCCAGACACCAGTCCGCCGTCCCGCGCGAGCAATCGCCGGAGCAGGTCGGCACCCGCGTCGGCGTCGAGATGCTCGGTCGGTTCGTCGAGTAAGAGCAGCCGCGCGGGCGACAGCAGGGCGCGGGCGAGGAGCAGTCGGCGACGCTGCCCGCCGGACACCGCCCGGGCACCGCCGGCGAGAGTCGTGTGCACCCCCTCCGGCAGCCCGGACACCCATTCTCCGAGCCCGACGGACTCGAGGACGGCGAGAGCCTCCGCGTCGTCGATGTCGCCCCGCGCCACCCGCAGATTCTCGAGAACGGATGTGTCGAAGAGGTGCGCGTCCTCGGCGAAGAATCCGATGTTCCGGCGCACGGCGGCGGATCTGACATGGTGCAGATCGATTCCGTCGACCCGGACCGTCCCCGACACCGGCGGGAGAAGCCCGCCCAGCGTCATCAGGGTGGTCGTCTTCCCGGACCCGCTGCCCCCGACGATCGCGACGCGGGCGCCGGGCGGCAGGTCGAGATCGAGTGGCGCGGTGACGTTTCCGCCGGGCCATCCGCAGCGCAGCGCCTTCGACGCGACGTGGACGGGTCCGTCGAGGGGCCGGTCCCCGGGGTGCGGATCGGCGACGGCGGCGTCGAGCACGGCGAGTATGCGGCGCGACGCGATCCGGGCCTGGGTCAGCGCGACTGCCGCGGCGGGCAGCGCTGCCGTGGCCTCGAACGCGGACAGCGGCAGGAGCACGAGGACGCCCATCGCCATCGGACTCATGGTCCCCGACGCGTACAGGTCCATGCCGATGAGCAGCGACGCGATCACGCTCACGCCCACGGCCAGCGGAGTGGCGGCGTCGGCGAAGGCGGCGGGTGCCGCGGCGCGGTCGGTGGCTGCGACCACGGCGCGCTCGGCGTCGGCGGCCTGCGACACGGTCCGGTCGAGGCGGCCCGCCACGCGGAGTTCAGCGGCGTGATCGAGAGCGGTGACGGCGTCCTCGCTGAACCGGGCGCGCGCGTGGGCGCCGGACGTCTCGGCGGTGCGGGCGGCCCGTGCCGACAGCCAGGGTGCCGCGACCCCCGACACCGCGAGCGCCACTGCGAGCACGAGTGCCGATGCCGGCGAGATCACCGCGAGGATGCCGACGGCGGCCACGGCCAGGACGACGGACACGAAGATGGGGACGAGCGCGCGGACCACGACGTCGCCGAGCGTGTCGACGTCGGCCCCGGTGCGAGCGAGCAGTTCGCCGCGGCGCAGCCCGGCCGCGGCGGCGGGGTCGCCGTCGGCCAGGCGCTGGTAGAGCTGGGTGCGGGCGGAGGTGGTGCCGCGGAGGGCGGTGTCGTGGGTGGCCAGCCGCTCGAGGTAGCGGAACACGCCCCGGGAGATGCCGAGGGCTCGCACCGCCACCACGGCCACGCTGAGATCGAGGACGGGCGGCATCTGCCATGCCCTGGTGATCAACCACGCCGACAGCGCCGCCAGTGCGAGCGCACTACCCAGCGTGGCGACGCCCGCAGCGACGGCACGCAGCACCCGTCCCGGCTGCAGGTCGAGCAGCGGCAGCGCGCGGAGCAACGGGTCACGCGACATCGGCGCTCACCTCGATCACCCGGTCGGCGGCCGCGAGCACGGCCGGACGGTGCCCGACGACCACGACCGTCCGGCCGGTGGCGGCGAGGCGTCGCAGGGATTCCAGCACGGTGCGCTCCGACGCGTCGTCGAGGTGCGCGGTCGGTTCGTCGAGCACCAGCACGGGACGCCGGGTGGCGAGCACACGGGTCAGGGCGAGCCGCTGCCGCTGTCCGAGCGACAGTCCCGTTCCACCGGACCCGACCCGCGTGTTCCAGCCGTCGCGGAGTTCGGCGAGCACCTCGTCGAAACCCGTGTCGGCGCAAGCATGTTCGAGGTCGACGACGTCCCCGGTCAGCCGGAGGTTCTCGTCCAGCGTGCCGGGCACGAGAACGGGATGCTGGGGCAGCCATGCCACCTGCGCCCACCACGCGGACCGGTCGAGCGTGCCGACGGGGGCGCCGGCCACGCGCACGTCGCCGCGCGCCGGTTCGACGAGACCGAGAAGTGCGTGCACCGCAGTCGTTTTCCCGGACCCGTTCGGTCCGGTCAGCACCGTCACGGTGCCGGGTTCGACGACCCCCGTCAGTCCGTGCGGCGCCAGTCCCCGCCGGGACCGGACGTCCAGGCCGTCGAATTCCAGACGCGCCCCGTCCGCGTCCACCACGACCGCGCCGTCGACGTCGTCCGGGCGATCGGTATCGATGACGGCGAACGCCCGGCTCGCGGCGGCCATTCCGTCCTCGGCGGCGTGGAACTGGGTTCCGACCCTCCGCAGTGGGAGGTACACCTCGGGCGCGAGGATCAGTGCCACGATTCCGGCTTCGAGTCCCATCCCCCCGTACACCAGCCGTAGTCCGATGCTCACGGCGACGAGCGCGACGCACAAAGTGGCCAGCAGTTCGAGCACCATCGACGACAGGAACGCCACCCGCAGCGCCGACATAGTGGTGCGGCGATGGGCGTCGCCGAGTTCACGCACCCGTGTTGCCGGGCCCTGCTCGCGGCCGAGCGCGCGCAGTGTGGGCAGTCCGGCCAGAAGGTCGAGCAGTTGCGAGGACAAGGTGGTCATCGCGGTGAGGGTCTCGGCCGCCTTGCCCTTGGTGAGCAGTCCGATGAGGATCATGAAGACCGGGATCAGCGGCAGCGTGACGAAGATGATGGCCGCGGACGTCAGATCCTGGAATGCGATGACCGCCAACGTCGCCGGAGTGAGCGTCACCGCGAGAACCAGGGCCGGAAGGTACCCGGTGAGATACGGCACGAGTCCGTCGATGCCGCGGGTGAGCACGGTCGCGATCTCGTCGCGGCGCGGATCGAGTTCGCGTGGCCGCATCCGCGTGGCGACACCGAGCACCTCCCCCTTCAGTTCCGCCACGACACGTGTCGCGGAACGGTGCGCGAAGCGGGACTGCAGCCAGGCGCCGAGAAACCGGACACCCACCGTGACCGCGAGCACCACCAGTTCGGTGGACCACCGGCCGAGGTCGGTGGCGTCGTCGACGATCACCCCACCGAGCACGCGGCCGATCATGAGCGCCGACACGACGACCATCGCGACGTCGACCATCGACAGCCCGACCGTGAGGACGAGATATCCGCGGGCCGCCGCCGAGTACCGCCACAGCCGGGGATCGACGGGTCGCCGGGACGCACCGTCCCGTGCCGGGCGGGGTGCGTCGCCTACCGCTGTGCTCATCTGCGCTCGAGTGGGAGACCGATCGACGGCGGGATGTGCTTGGTCGAGATCCGTTGCCGGAACACCCAGTACGTCCAGCCCTGGTAGATCAGCACCACCGGGGTGAGGAAGGCCGCGGCCCACGTCATCACCTTCAGGGTGTACGGACTCGACGACGCGTTCTCGATGGTCAGGCTGTAGGCGGCGTCCAGGGTGGACGGCATGACGTCGGGGAACAGCGAACCGAACAGCAGTGCCACCGTGGCGATGACGGCGATCGACGTGAGCAGGAACGCCCAGCCTTCCCGCTCGGCGCGGGTGAACGCGACCACCCCGAGGAGTGCACCTGCGGCGATCGCGACGAGAATCCACGTCCAGCCCGTGCCGTGCGCCAACTGCGTCCACAGCACGAACGCGCCCGCCACCGGAACGGCCGGGAGGGCCAGCCGGGACGCGAGTTCGACGGCGTCCGTGCGTACTTCGTCGGCCGTCTTCAGCGCGAGGAACACCGCACCGTGCAGGGCGAACACGAGCGCGGTCGTCAGACCACCCAGCAGGGCGTAGGGATTGAGCAGATCGAGCAGGTTCGACGTGACCTGCTTGTCGGCGTCGATGTCGACGCCCCGCACGATGTTCGCGAACGCGACGCCCCACAGCACGGCGGGCACCCACGACCCGAAGACGATGCCCCAGTCACACCGCCGGCGCCAGGTGTCGTCGTCGATCTTGCCGCGGTACTCGATCGCGCAGATCCGGACGATGAGCGCGACGAGGATGATCAGCAGCGGCAGATAGAAGCCGGAGAACAGGGTGGCGTACCACTCCGGGAAGGCCGCGAACAACGCGCCGCCACCGGTGATGAGCCACACTTCGTTGCCGTCCCACACGGGACCGATCGTGTTGAGCACCACCCGTCGTCGGGTGTCGCCTTCGGGGTCCTTGCGCCTGCCGAGCACCGGCATCAGCATGCCGACGCCGAAATCGAATCCCTCGAGGACGAAGTACCCGATGAAGAGCACCGCGATCAGGATGAACCACACCTCTTGAAGTCCCATGACCGTCTCCCCTAGTACGCGAACGAGAGTTGTTCGGGCTTGCCCGGTTCTTCGGGCTCGTCGTGGTCGTCACCCGGTGGATGCGCGTCGTGTTCGAGTGGCCCCTCGACCGTGTAGCGCCGGATCAGCGTGAACCACACGCCGGCCAGCGCCCCGTAGACGACGGTGAACGTGACGAGCGAGACCCAGACGGTCCACGGGGAGTGATGCGAGACGCCTTGGTCGACGGTCAGTCTGATCATGTCGACACCGGTCGGGTTGGGTGCCACGACCCACGGCTGGCGGCCCATCTCGGTGAACACCCAGCCCGCGCTGTTCCCGAGGAACGGCGTCGGGATGACGAGGATGGACAGCCAGCCGAACCACTTCTTGTCCGGGACGCGTCCGCCGCGGGTCATCCACAGGCCGACCACGGCGAGCAGCGCCGAACCGGCAGCCCAGCCGATCATCGCGCGGAACGTCCAGTAGGTGACGAACAGGTTGGGCTTGTAGTTGCCGGGCCCGTACATCTGCTCGTAGCGGGCCTGGATCTCGGTGACGCCCTCGACGGTGGAGTCGAAGTTGCCGTCCGCCAGGAAAGAGGTGAGGCCGGGGATCTTGATGAGCTGGGTGATGCTCTCGCAGTTGTTCTGGGTGCCGACGGTCAGGATGGAGAAGTCGGCACCGGTTTCGGTGTGGCACAACGATTCGGCGGACGCCATCTTCATGGGCTGCTGTTCGAACATCAGCTTGCCCTGGATGTCGCCGGTGATCGCGAGTCCGACACCTGCTGCGACCATGACCCACAGCGCGAGGATCGTGACCGGCCGGAACATCGTCCGGGCGGTGTCCTCGTGCTTCTTCGCCACGTCCGGTTCGGTGGCTTCCTTCGCCTTGCGCATGCTGCGCACCATCCACCAGCCACCGACACCGGCCACGAACGTTCCAGCGGTGAGGAACGCGCCGGCGACGACGTGGGGGAATGCCGCGAGGGCGGTGTTGTTGGTGAGCAGCGTCCAGATGCTGGTGAGTTCCGCGCGCCCGGTCTCGGGGTTGTACACGGCCCCGACCGGGTGCTGCATGAACGAGTTGGCGGTGATGATGAAGTACGCGGACGCGTTCACGCCGATCGCCACCAGCCAGATGGTGGCGAGGTGGACGAGCTTGGGCAGTCGTCCCCAGCCGAAGATCCAGAGCCCGAGGAACGTCGACTCGAGGAAGAACGCGACCAGTCCCTCGAGCGCGAGGGGTGCGCCGAACACGTCGCCGACGAATCGCGAGTACTCGCTCCAGTTCATCCCGAACTGGAATTCCTGCACGATGCCGGTGGCCACGCCGAGTGCGAAGTTGATCAGGAAGAGCTTCCCGAAGAACTTGGTGAGCCGATACCAGTGATCCTTTCCGGTGACCACCCACATCGTCTGCATGACGGCGATCAGCGGGGCGAGCCCGATCGTCAGCGGAACGAGGATGAAGTGATAGACGGTGGTTATGCCGAACTGCCACCGGGAGACGTCCAAGGCATCCATGGCTACTCCGAAACTGGGCCCGTAGGACAGGCGTCAGGGTCGGAGCGTGGGCATCCGCCCGACCCTTGAAAACAACGTACTGCGGGGTCGTTTCTGCCGCAGGACTTTGCTACTACGAAATGTAGTAGGCCTGTCAAGCCTCCGCGGACTCGGCGCCCGTCGTCTCGACCGCGAGCTCGACGAGCTCCATGATCTCGGCGGCGAGCGGCGCATCGGGCAGCACGAGACCGTCGATCTTGCGCACGCGCGCGGCCATGGTGATGCTCGAGATGAGCCAAACACCTTCCGCCGTAATGAGATCCGCCGGACGCAGGGCCGCGTACTCGCAGCGGAACCCCTTCCCGGACGCCACCTCGTAGAGCGCCTGCTGAGTGGTCCCGGGCAGAATTCCGTGTTCCGGCGGCGGCGTGAGGAGCGTCTTCTCCCGGGCGATGACCACCGTGGAACGTGGCCCTTCCAACACATTGCCCTCGCTGCTGACGAAGATCACATCGTCGGCCCCGAACGTCGCCGCGTACCGCAGTGCCGCCATGTTCGTCGCATACGACAAGGTCTTCGCCCCGAGCAGCTGCCACGGCGCGCTCGCCGACAGATCCACCGAATAGCCGCGGGCCAGTGTGAGAACCGACACGCCGTCGCGTCGCGCGTCGCGGATCCGGTCGGACACCGGCCCGACCGTGACGAAGGCAGTCGCGTCCCCACCGGACTCCCGGCCGCGGCTGAGCACGAGGCGCATCGCGCCCTCACGGTCGGACCCCCACTCCTCGACGGCCAGCTCGAGCGCCAGCCGCCAGTCGTCGAGATCCTGAGTGGGCAGACCCAGGGCGCGGGCCGACGCGACCAGACGAGTGAGGTGCGGCTCCACCTTGAGTGCGCGACCGCCGCGCACCAACAGCGTCTCGAAGACACCGTCGCCGCGGACCACCGCCAGATCGTCCGCGTGCAGCAGCGGAGCATCCGCGTCGCGCACCTCGTGGTCCAGTGTCACCAGCACTCGATCAGACATGGCACCCAGCCTATCGACCCTGCTGACCGTCACCCGTCGTCCATGGTCCCTAGACTGGGTTCGTGGTCGACAACCTGCCCGTCTCACCCAGTCCACTCGTCACGGCTTCGGGCGCGGTCCCTGCGCCCGAAGGTTCGCCCGACGCCGGCGTCGCCTGGCATCACGGCGATCCACTCGGCGAACAACGCAGCGCCGAGCGATCCGCGGTGGTCGTCGACCGTTCCCACCGGTTCGTCATCGCGATCGGCGGACCCGAACGACTCACCTGGCTGCACACCATCTCCAGTCAGCACGTCGCCGCGCTCCCCGACGGCACGAGCGCCGAGAACCTCAGCCTCGACGTCAACGGCCGCGTCGAACATCACTTCGTTCAGACCGACCTGGACGGTGTCACCTGGATCGACACCGAGGCCGACCGCGGTCCCGACCTTCTGTCGTTCCTCACCAAGATGGTGTTCTGGTCCAAGGCCGAGCCCCGCGACGGCAACGAGCTCGCAGTCCTCAGCGTGATCGGCCCCGCCGCCGCGGCTGTCCTCGACGCCGCCGGGGTCGCCGCACCCGCCGAGCCGTACGCGGCCGTCGCGGTGCCCGGGGGTGGCTTCGCGCGCCGCATGCCGTGGCCGACCGCCGACTCCTTCGATCTGCTGATCCCCCGGGAAGGACTCGCGACGTGGTGGGGCCGGCTCACCGCCGCCGGTGCGGCGCCCGCGGGAACGTGGGCGTTCGAGGCACTCCGGGTGGCCGCCGTGCGTCCCCGGATCGGACTCGACACCGACGACCGCACCATCCCGCACGAAGTCCGCTGGATCGGCGGACCCGCCGAGCACGGCGCCGTCCACCTCGAGAAGGGTTGCTACCGCGGCCAGGAGACGGTGGCCCGCGTCCACAACCTCGGCAAGCCGCCCCGCCACCTGGTCCTGCTGCATCTCGACGGCAGCGCCGAGGGCCGGCCGGAGCCGGGTGACCCGGTGACGGCGGGAGGGCGTGCGGTGGGCCGTGTCGGCACGGTCATCGACCATCACGAGCTCGGACCCATCGCGCTCGCCCTCGTGAAGCGCTCCATCCCCACCGACACCGAACTGGTGACCGGTCCCTGCGCCGCATCCATCGACCCCGACTCCGTCCCCGTGGACGACGCCGTCCAGGCGGGCCGCGCCGCCGTCGACCGGCTCCGGGGCCGGTGAGCGACGCGACCGCGGCGGCCGGCGAGGTGCTGGCTGTCTGCGTGCTGCACACCGAACGGGACAGCGGTACCCGGCGGGTGACCCGGACGGCCATCGACAAGCGCCCCGTCGACGGCCCCGTGCGGGTCACGACCGCCGGTCTGGCCGGCGACTACGTCTGCGACACCGAATTCCACGGCGGCACGTTCAAGGCGGTCTACGCCTACCAGGAGGACGAGGCGGCACGCTGGGCGGCGGAACTCGGCCGCGAACTGCCGCCGGGATGGTTCGGCGAGAACCTGCGCCTCGACGGCATCGCCGCGAGCGACGCCGTCATCGGTGAACGCTGGCGGATCGGCGGCACCGAATTGGAGGTGACGAGTCCGCGGACGCCGTGCGGCACGTTCGGGGTCTGGGCGAGCGAGCCGGGCTGGGTGAAGCGATTCTCCGAACGCGCCGACACGGGCGCGTACCTGCGGGTGGTCACCGAGGGGTCGATCACCGCCGGCGACGCCGTTCACCGCGTCCACGTGCCCGGCCACGGCGTCACCGTGCGCGACCTGTTCACCGGCCGCGACCCGGAACGGTTCGTGGCCCTGCTCGAACAGCAGGAGAACCTCTCTCCGACCGTCGCCGAGAAGGCGCGCCGACGGATCGCCGGACTGGAAGTGCAGGTCGCGTATTGAGCATCGAACTGGTCGAGGTCGTCCGTTCCGGATTCCGCGAGTGCGTCCACCGCGGTTCCGCGGTGATCCTCCGCGCGGACGGCGAGATCGCCCTCACCCTCGGTGAGGTGCACACGCCGATCTACCCGCGGTCGTCGAACAAGCCGTGGCAGGCCGTGACCATGCTGCGGAACGGCTTCGAGCCCTCCAGTTCCGAGGAGCTCGCGATCGCGACGGCGTCCCACGAGGGCGAGTCGGACCACATCGAACTGGTCGAGCAGCTGCTGGCCCGGTACGGCCTCGACGAGGACCTGCTCCGCTGTCCCGCCGATCTGCCCTCCAACGAACTCGCCCGGGCCGAGCTGCTCGCCGCCGGTGAGCTCCCCCGCCCGGTGTACATGAACTGTTCGGGCAAGCACGCGGCGATGCTCGCCACGTGCCTGGCCAACGACTGGCCGCTGGACAGCTACCTCGAGCCGACGCATCCGCTGCAACTCGCGGTGGTCGAGACGCTCGGGTCGATCAGCGGCGACCTCGACGCCGAACTCGGCATCGACGGATGCGGGCTGCCGATCGTCCCTCTGTCGCTGACGCACCTGGCGCGGGCGTTCGCCCGGCTCGTCACCGCCGAGCCCGACTCCCCCGAACTCGCCGTCGCCGACGCCGTCCGCGAGCACCCCTACCTCGTCTCCGGCACCGGCAAGGACGACGCGCGGCTGATGCCGGTCGTGCCCGGACTGATGACGAAGGCCGGCGCCGATGGCGTCTACGCCGGCGCCCTCCCGGACGGCTCGGCGTTCGCGCTGAAGATCGACGACGGCCACGAACGGGCCCGGTTGCCCCTCGCCGCAGCGCTTCTGCACCGGATGGGCGCCGACTGGACCGAGGATCTCGCGGCCCTCGCCTCGCAGCCCGTGCTCGGCGGCGGGGTCCGGGTGGGAACGGTCCGGGCAATTCCGGGAGTCTTCTGAGGGCGAAATGCCGGCATCGCGGCAGCTCGCGAGCCCGGTGAGACTAAACCGACACCGCTTCGGGGTGTGGATGGAAGCGCGAGCGTGTTTTCCACGCTAGAGTGTGGGCAGGAACTTACACACTCAAACGGGGCCGCCAAATTCCCCAGGCCGCCCCGCGAAAGCGCGAGGGGGTCAGCCATGGGCCGCGGCCGGGCTAAGGCAAAGCAGACCAAGGTTGCACGCGAGCTGAAGTACAGCGTACCGACCACGGATTTTGACAGCCTGCAAAGAGAGCTCTCAGGTGGGTCGTCCACCTCGCATCGGGACGAGGTCTTCGCAGACCAGCGTGCCGACAGGGAGGGTCACTCTCGGGAGGACGACGACGACTGGCGGCGCTGAGATCTGAAGACAACGAAATGAGGGGGAGCCGGTACCGGCTCCCCCTCATTTCCACATCTTCAGCCGGTCGGGGCCACTAGCTCGCCCCGTTTCCGACCGATTGCGTCCGACCTAGAACCTCGGATGATCGCCGGCGAGAACCGCGCGATCCGCCGACACGTCGTGCGACTTCTTGATGCTGCCGAGTGTCCAGCAGTCGATGTGCCGTGCCGTCAGGACGGCCAGCGCGCGATCGACGTCCTCGGGCGCCACGATCGCGACCATGCCGACGCCCATGTTGAAGGTCTGTTCCATCTCGGCGCGCTCCACGCGTCCGCGCTGCGCGATCATCGCGAAGATCGGAGCCGGGCTCCACGTGCCACGGTCGAGTTCGGCGACCAGGCCCTTCGGCATGACCCGCGCGAGGTTGTTGGCGAGTCCACCACCGGTGACGTGGCAGAACGTGCGCACGTCGGTCTCGGCGGCGAGCGCCAGGCAGTCCTTGGCGTAGATCTTGGTGGGCTCGAGCATCTCCTCACCCAGCGTCCGGCCGAACTCGTCGACGTGCGCCGTCAGGCTCATGTGGTCGATCTCGAGCAGGACCTTGCGGGCCAGCGAGTAACCGTTGGAGTGCAGTCCGGACGAACCCATGGCGATCACGACGTCGCCGGGCCGGACACGGTCGGGTCCGAGCACCTGATCGGCCTCGACCACACCGACACCGGTCGCGGACAGATCGTAGTCGCCGTCCGCCATCACACCGGGGTGCTCCGCGGTCTCGCCACCGAGCAGCGCGCAACCGGCCTGGATGCAGCCCTCCGCGATGCCGCTGACGAGTTCGGCGACCCGTTCCGGCACGACGCGCCCGACGGCGATGTAATCCTGCAGGAACAGCGGCTCGGCGCCGCAGACGACGAGGTCGTCGACGACCATCGCGACCAGGTCGAGGCCGACGGTGTCGTGCTTGTCGAGTGCCTGAGCGACGGCCAGCTTGGTGCCCACCCCGTCGGTGGAGGCCGCGAGGAGCGGCTCCTTGTAGTCACCCTTGAGCGAGAACAGTCCCGCGAATCCACCGAGACCACCGAGAACCTCGGGACGGCTGGCGCGCTTGGCCAAGGGAGCGAAGAGTTCCACCGCCCGATCGCCTGCGGCGATGTCCACTCCTGCGGCGGCGTACGACGCGCCAGGGCGACTTGTCGGATCCTCGGTCATGTGGTTGTTACTCCAGCCTTCTGTTGCTCGTCAAAATCGTGTCGGTCGGGCAATCGAGTGCTGTGATTGCGTCCTTACGGTACCGGAGTACGTTCTCCGGCCGGACCCCGATGTACTGGCCTACGGCCGACTGAGGGCGTTCGCGTTGTCGTTCTCCCGCGTCGCGGGACCGCCTGCCGCGCTCTCGAGCATTCCCTCGAGAACGTTCTTGCCGATCGACGTCTCCGTGGGGAGCGCGATGGGGTACGTGCCGTCGAAGCAGGCCGCGCACAACCGCGATGCCGGCTGCTCGGTGGCGGCGATCATGCCGTCGGTGGAGATGTAGCCGAGCGTGTCGGCGCCGATCGAGCGGCGCACTCCCTCGAGCATCTCGTCGAAGCTGCCGGGCTCACCGCTGCCGCCCGCACCGTTGGCGATCAGCTCGGCCGGGGAGGCGAAGTCGATGCCGTAGAAGCAGGGCCACTTGACCGGCGGCGACGCGATCCGGACGTGGATCTCCAGTGCGCCGGCCTCCCGGAGCATCCGGATCAGCGCGCGCTGCGTGTTGCCGCGGACGATCGAATCGTCCACCACCACGAGGCGCTTGCCGCGGATGACTTCCTTGAGCGGGTTGAGCTTGAGGCGGATACCGAGTTGGCGGATGGTCTGCGACGGCTGGATGAACGTGCGGCCCACGTAGGCGTTCTTCATCAGACCCTGGCCGTACGGAATGCCCGACCCCTGCGCGTAGCCCACCGCGGCCGGGGTTCCCGATTCGGGCACCGGGATGACGAGGTCGCCCTCGGCGGGATGCTCGGCGGCGAGGCGACGGCCGATCTCGACGCGGGTGGAGTGCACCGAACGTCCGGCGATGACGCTGTCCGGGCGAGCGAGGTACACGTACTCGAACACGCAGCCCTTGGGCTCGGGGTTCGCGAAGCGGGAGGAGCGGACGCCGTCGGCGTCGATGGCGAGCAGCTCGCCGGGCTCGATGTCGCGGACGAAGGACGCGCCGACGATGTCGAGTGCGGCCGTCTCGCTGGCTACTACCCAGCCGCGGTCCAGGCGCCCGAGGCACAGCGGGCGGATGCCGTGCGGGTCCCGCGCCGCATAGAGCGTGTGCTCGTCCATGAAGGTGAGGCAGAACGCGCCGCGCAGCGTGGGCAGCAGCGTCATGGCCGCCTGCTCGATGGTGCTGTCGGCGGCGGCGTGCGCCAGGAGGGCGCCGACGACGTCGGAGTCGGACGTGGCGCCGCCGGGACGCTTGTCGTTGACCAGTCCGGCCTCACGGGCGCGCTGCGCCAGCTCCGCGGTGTTGACGAGGTTGCCGTTGTGGCCGAGAGCGATGCCGCTGCCCGCGGCGGTGGTGCGGAAGATCGGCTGCGCGTTCTCCCACGTGGTCGAGCCCGTCGTGGAGTAGCGACAGTGCCCGACGGCGACGTGGCCCGGCATTGCGGCCAGGGTCTGCTCGTCGAACACCTGGCTGACCAGCCCGAGGTCCTTGAAGACCAGCACCTGCGAACCGTCTGCGACGGCGATGCCTGCCGCTTCCTGTCCGCGGTGCTGCAGTGCATACAGTCCGTAGTAGGTGAGTTTCGCCACATCCTCTCCCGGCGCCCAGACGCCGAAGACTCCGCATTCTTCGCGGGGCTCGTTCTCGTCCTCGTCGGACGGGTTCGAGGAGAGGAGATTAGGACTGTGGACCGACAGATCGGCTCTGGTCACCGGGGTGCTCCCTGGGGATGGGCGTGTGAGGGGCAAGGTCAGTCTACGTGCCCGCCGCCGCCGCTTCGCCCACGGTGCCGCTCGAACCGGACCGACTCCGGGACGGACGGTCCGAAATAGATTAGTTTCGGTACCGATCAGCATCCTCGAACCACAGAGCGGGGGCTTTTCCGATGAACATCCGCAGCACGGCTTCGACCCCAGCCGAACGCCTCCTCGACGCCTTCGAGGGAGTGATGGGCATCCCCATTCCCGTGCGCGTCCGATGTTGGGACGGCTCGGAGGCCGGACCCGAATCCGACGTCACCATCGTCTTCCGCAACCGCCGGGCCATCCGGAGGGTGTTGTGGTCGCCGAACGAACTCGGTCTCGTCCGCGCCTACGTGTCCGGGGACCTCGAGATCGAGGGCGACGTCTTCCGGCTGCTCGCCCTCCCCGGCCTCGTCGACCGGCTGGGAACTCTCGGCGTCCGCCGTTCCGACCGTCGCACCGTCCTGAAAGCGCTGTCGACGTTCGTCCTGCTCGGCGGCCTCGGGCTCCGGCCGAAGCCGCCGTCGGTAGAGGTGCCGCGGCGCCGCGGCACCAAACACAGTAAGGCGCGCGACGCGTCGTCGGTCTCACATCACTACGACGTGGGCAACGACTTCTACCGCCTGTTCCTGGGGCCGACGATGGTCTACTCCTGCGGGTACTGGGACCAGCAGCCGGGAAGCCGTGCGCCGGCCGGAACCCTCGAGGAAGCGCAGAACGACAAGCTGGACCTGATCTGCCGCAAACTCGGGCTCCGGTCGGGGATGCGACTGCTGGACGTGGGCTGCGGCTGGGGTTCGATGGCCATCCACGCCGCCGAGAAGTACGACGTATCCGTCGTCGGCGTCACCCTCAGCCACGAACAGGCCGAATGGGCGCGGGCCCGGGTGTCCGAGGCCGGGCTCTCGGATCGGATCGAGATCCGGGTTCAGGACTACCGCGACGTCGCCGACGGACCCTACGACGCGATCTCCAGCATCGGCATGTCCGAGCACGTCGGCGACACCGCCCTGCCGGTGTACGCGGAGCACCTGCTCGACCTTCTGCGCCCCGAGGGGCGCCTGCTCAACCACGCCATCGCCTCGGTCCGGTCACTGACCGATACGGAGAACTCGCCGGGGCTGATCGAGAACTACATCTTCCCGGACGGCGAGGTGCTTCCGCTGAGTCGCACGCTCGACGCATTCGAGCGCGCCGGGCTCGAGGTGCGCGACGTCGAGGCACTCCGGGAGCACTACGCACTCACGCTCCGGGCCTGGGTGAGCAAGCTGCGCGGCTCCTGGGACGACGCGATCCGGCTCGTCGGCGCGGAGCGCGCCCGCACCTGGTTGCTGTACCTCGCGGCCAGCGCACTGGGATTCGAGGAGAAGGGCAGGCTGACGATCCACCAGGTCCTCGCCGTCCGGCCGTCCGACGACGGGTCGAGCGGCCTCCCCCGGACCCGCGACCTGTGGCTCGGATAAGCGGCCCTGCCGACTACACGCGCAGCAGCGGCAGCCAGTGGGCGATCTCCCCGGCGCGGCTCCCCGACACCGAGACCCCGCCGTCGGCGGTCGCGCCGTCGAAGTTCAGCAGACCCGTCACCAACAGCAGCCACGTCCGCGGGTCGGTCTCCACGACGTTGGGTGGGGTGCCGCGGGTGTGCCGGGGACCCTCGATGCACTGGACCGCGACGAACGGCGGCACCCGCACTTCCACACTGGACCCCTGCGCCACCTGTTCGAGCGTCCGCGCGCTGAGCCGGACCGCCGCGGCCAACTGGGTGCGGGACGGCTTCTCCTCGGTGTCGCCACGCAGCCAGGGTCCGACCTCGAGTACGGCGGCTCTCAATTCGGCGGGATCGACGGCACGGCGCGAGGGCATGCGCTCAATCTACTGTGCGGGCCCGCGCCACCTCGGCGGCCACCGCCCCACCGACGTTCACCGAAAGGTGCAGTAGTGCAGGGGCTGCGACGCTGCCGCTGCGCCGGCGCAACCATTCGAACAACCACGCCGACGCGCCGGTGAACAACACGCTCGCGACCACCGAGTCCCCGGCGATCCGGGCGGCGCGCACGTGCCACAGCCCGAATGTCGTGGCGTGCAGGGCGTCCGCCGCCGCGGCCGGCCATGCCCGGCGGAACATCGCCGACAGGACGCTGCGGAACACCAGTTCCTCATGGGTCACCGTTCCGACCGGAATCCGGAACCCGACCCAGCCCACGACGCCGGTGGCGTCGTCGCCGGTCGGCATCCGCGCCCGTAGTGCGGGGATGCTCAGCGCGATCGCGTATCCCGCGATCGGCACGACGGACGCGGCGGCGCCGTACCGCAGCCCGGACCGCACCGCCGAGACGGACAGGCCGAGTTCGTCGACGCCGTACCCCGCGGCGCGCGCGGCTCCCACAGCCGACAGTCCGAGCGCACCTCCGGCGGCGGCCCGCCCGTACGGGCCGAGTCCCGACCGGGGCAGCACCACGTCGTTCCACACCAGCGCCGCCGCCGCAGCCGCAACGGAGGCCGGCCTGCTCATTTCTCCGGGCCCTCGGTCCCGGAGAGCGATTCGAGGGTGGAGCGGACGCGTTCGGTGTCGACGGCCGTCCACCCCTCGGGCTGCGCCACCGTGATCCAGCCGTCGAGAACGAGCGTCCCGTAGTTGTGGCCGTGCCCGTCGGGGACGCCGGCGGCGTTCGTCAGGTCGGCCGACACCTGCCAGAACGTCACGAACGGAAACCACTTCATGGACGGCGAACGATCGTCGCCCGGTGGCTCCGTCAACCAGTCGGGCCGGGTGAACGCGAGGTCGGGCGACCACCAGACGACGGGATCGGACGGGTGCTGGACGTACAGGATGCGCGGCGACAGCCATTCGCCGGTGTCCTCGACCATGTCGGCGGAGTCGTCGGCGAACCGCACCACCAGGCCCGCCGCGTACTCGGGGTCCACCTCGGGTGTGCCGAGGTCGCGGCGCTGGATCAGCTGCCCCCACAGGCGGTTCGAGTTGGGCGGCCCCACCCACAGCACACCGTCGACGGTCTGCCGGATATCGCTGAGCGTGTCGAAGGCACCCTCCCCGGCCCGGGTTCCGAGACTCTCCCCGTAGACCAGCAGTTTGGGCCGCGTCGCCTCGGGTTCCTGCAACCACCGCTCGTGCACCCGGTCGATCAGTTCCTTACCCGCCTCCGCGGCCTTCTCCCGGTCCGCGAGGAACGAGATCCAACTCGGCAGGAACGAGTACTGACTGGCCACCAGGGCCGTGTCACCGTTGTGGACCAACTCGATCGCCTGCGCCGCAGTCGGATTGACCCACCCGGTGCCGGTGGTGGGGATGACGACGAGCACCTTCCGCGAGAATGCCCCGGTCCGTTCGAGTTCACCGATGACCACATCCATGCGCGCGTCAGTGTCCTCGGCGGTCTCGAGGCCGGCGTAGACGCGGATGGGATCCTTCGCCGGTGTGCCGTTGGCGGCGGTGAGTTCGCCGGCGTCTAGACCCCGGGACACGAAGTTCCGCCCCTCGTAGCCGAGACTGTCCCAGGGCGCGAGAGAATCTGGGCTGCCGGACTTCTCGAGGTCGAGGGGCTGCTCGGCGCCGTCCCGGGTGGTCGAATTCTGCAGGCTGAAGGCCGCGTTCGTAGCGGCGTAGATGCCGCGCATCAGCACGCCGTCGACAAGTAGGAAGAACAGCACCGTCACGATGAGGATGCCGACGGTGGTGGCGGTCGGGATGGCGAGGTGCCACCGCCGGATGAGGCGTGCCGCGATCCACCGCACCAATTCCCGCAGCAGCCGGTACGCCGAGATGATTGCGGCCCCCACGAGCAGGCTCAGGCCGCCCGTGCGGATGTAGCCGGTGGTAGTGGTTCCCTCCGCCCCCATCAGCGCGGCGAGTTCACGCTGCCAGGCCGCGGAGTACGCGAGCATCACGAGACTGACGACCACGCTCGTCACCGTCACCAGCACCCGCAGCCCGGTGGACCACGGTTCCGGCAGCGGCCACCAGGACCGGTTCCGCAGGAAGTAGCGGCGCACCGCCCAGCCGATCGCCGTTCCCACCGTGTATCCGATGGCGGCGTTGATGCCGCCGATCAGTCCCTGGAACAACCAGTCGCGCGGCAGCAGCGACGGCGTCAGCGACCAGCAGAAGAACAGCGTCGCGAACGCGATGCCGGTGAAGTCGAGGCGAAGGAACTGCCAGGTCCGGTCGAGCCGGGGGCCGTGGAAGAGCGCAGGATCGACTAGCCGCGAGAATTCCCGCGGCCCCCTGTCAACCCTCTCCAGTGCCCCCGAATCGACCATTCATCACCCGAACAATGCCGGTAGTGTTCCCTCGAACGTCGTGCGCAGCTCGGCCAGCGAGACCGAGAACTGGCCCTGGACCTCGACGGAATCGGACCCCTCGTCCACCACACCGATGCGCACCCACGGGAGATTGCGGGCCGTGCACATACCAGTGAAGCGAGTTTCCTCGGTGCGCGGGACGGCGACGAGCACGCGACCCGACGACTCGGAGAACAGGGTGACGAACGGGTCGGCGTCGTCGGGAAGCAGGATGCGGCACCCGGTCTCGCCGGCGAGCGCGGCCTCGACGACGGCCTGCGCGAGACCGCCCTCGGACAGGTCGTGCGCGGCGGATACCAGTCCGTCGCGGGACGCCGCGAGGAGGATGTCGGCCAGCAACTGCTCCCGCTCCAGGTCGACCTTCGGCGGCACGCCACCGAGGTGGCCGTGCTCGACCTGCGACCAGATGGACCCGTCGAACTCGTCGCGGGTGTCACCGAGCAGGATCAGGGTCTCCCCCGGTTCCAGTCCGAGACCGGTGGGGATGCGACGGTGCACGTCGTCGATGACACCGAGCACGGCGACCACCGGGGTGGGCAGAATCGCCGTCGACCCGGTCTGATTGTAGAAGCTGACGTTGCCGCCGGTGACGGGGATGCCGAGCGTCGCGCAGCCGTCCGCCAGACCGCGCACGGCCTGCTGGAACTGCCACATCACCCCCGGGTCCTCGGGGGAACCGAAGTTGAGGCAGTTGCTGACGGCCTTGGGGGTGGCGCCGGTGACGGCGACGTTGCGGAAGGCCTCGGCGAGCGCCAGCTGCGCCCCGGCATACGGGTCGAGTGCGGTGTAACGGCCCGACGCGTCGGTGGCGAGCGCGATACCGCGGCCCGTCTTCTCGTCGACCCGGATCACGCCGGAGTCGGCGTTCTCCGCGAGAACGGTGTTGCCGCGCACGTAGCGGTCGTACTGCTCGGTGATCCACTTGCGGCTGCACAGCGCCGGCGACGCGAGCATCTTCAGGAGGGTCGCCTTCAGTTCGTCGGCCGACTCGGGGCGCTTCAGGCCCGCGGTGGTGTTCGCGACCAGGGCGTCCTGGCTCGCGGGACGCTGCACGGGGCGCTCGTACACCGGGCCCTCGTGGGCGACCGTGCGCGGCGGCACGTCGACGACGGTCTCGCCGTGCCAGGAGATGGTGAGCCGCTCGCCGTCGGTGACCTCACCGATGACGGTGGCGAGGACGTCCCACTTCTTGCAGACCTCCATGAACGCGTCGACGTTCTCCGGGGTGACGACCGCGCACATGCGTTCCTGCGACTCGCTGGACAGCACCTCCGCCGCGGTCATGCCAGTGGCCCGCATCGGGACCTGCTCGAGGTTGATGTGCATTCCGCCGTCGCCGGCCGCGGCCAGCTCCGACGTGGCGCAGGACAGGCCCGCGCCGCCGAGGTCCTGGATGCCGACCACGAGCTTCGCGGCGTACAGCTCGAGACAGCACTCGATGAGCACCTTCTCGGTGAACGGATCGCCCACCTGCACTGCCGGCAACTTCTTCCGGCCGGTACCTGACTCGTCGCCGTCGAACGTCTCCGATGCGAGGACGGACACGCCGCCGATGCCGTCGAGGCCCGTGCGCGCACCGAACAGGATGATCTTGTTGCCGGCGCCCGATGCGAACGCGAGGTGCAGGTCCTCGACGCGCATGGTCCCGGCGCACAGGGCGTTGACCAGCGGGTTGCCCGCGTAGGACTCGTCGAACACGGTCTCGCCGCCGATGTTGGGCAGGCCGAGCGAGTTGCCGTAGCCGCCGACACCGCGCACCACACCGTCGACGACGCGCCGGGTGTCGGGGGCGTCCGCCGCACCGAAGCGCAGCTGGTCCATGACGGCGATCGGGCGGGCGCCCATGGCCATGATGTCGCGGACGATGCCGCCGACGCCAGTGGCCGCGCCCTGGTACGGCTCCACGTAGGAGGGGTGGTTGTGGCTCTCGACCTTGAACGTGACGGCCCAGCCGTCACCGATGTCGACGACGCCGGCGTTCTCACCGATGCCCGCGAGCATCGAGGACCGCATCTCGTCGGTCGTGGTCTCACCGAAGTACCTCAGGTGCACCTTGGACGACTTGTAGGAGCAGTGTTCGCTCCACATCACCGAGTACATCGCGAGCTCGGCCTCGGTGGGGCGACGGCCCAGGATCTCCTTGATACGGGCGTACTCGTCGTCCTTGAGGCCCAGTTCCTTGAAAGGCTGTGCGACGTCGGGGGTCGCGGTGGCGGCGGTGACGGTGTCGACCGGGTGTGCTGACACTGGAGGTGGGGTCCCTTCCCTACGGGAGTCGAAAGGCAAGCCGCGAGTCACGGTCGGCGCAAGCCGAGTGGCGACGAGCCGTACGTCAGTCTATCCGGCGGCTCGTTCCGGCACCGACCTGGCGCTCCCTGCAGGTCTCCGTCACGCCGTCGGTGTGAGGAAGGCCGCAAGGGCGTCGGAATAGGCCCGCACGTCACGAGCACCCATCAGCTCCCGCGAGGAGTGCATTCCGAGCTGCGCGGCACCGACGTCGACGGTGCTCAGCCCCGTCCGGGACGCCGTGATCGGGCCGATGGTCGAACCGCACGGCAGGTCGGCCCGGTGCACGTACCGCTGCAGCGGCACGCCCGCCTGGTCGCAGGCGAGCGCGAACGCCCCGGCTCCGGCCGCGTCGGTGGCGTAGCGCAGGTTCTGGTTGACCTTGAGCACCGGTCCCCCGTTGACGGCGATGTGGTGGGCGGGCTCGTGCCGGTCCGGGTAGTTGGGATGCGTCGCGTGCGCCATGTCTCCGGACGCGCAGATCGATCCGGCCATGGTCTGCAGGAATTCCTCGCGCCCGCCGCCCCGACCGAGGACGATGCGTTCGAGCACGGTGCTCAGCAGATCGGAGAAGGCGCCCCGATCCGACATGCTGCCCACCTCCTCGTGGTCGAACAGTGCGAGCACGGGCACCCGGTCGCCGGGGTTCTCGGCCGCCGCCAGCAGCGCCTGGGTGCCGGCGTAGCAGGTGCCCTGGTTGTCGAGGCGCGGCGCGCTGACGAGGTCCTGTTCGGTTCCGACGAGCGTGCTGGGCGCGAGATCGTGGGTCATCAGTTCCCATCCGAGCACCGCGCCGGCCGCGACCTCCGCCCGGTCTGCCACGAAGTCGATGAACGACCGGCGTTCGGACCCCACGCCCCACACCCCGTTGAGGTGGCGCTGCGGATCGAGGTGCACACCCTTGCGGTCCTCCGACAGGTGGATGGCCAGTTGGGGCACGCGCAGGATCGGTTCGTCGATGCGGACGAATTTTTCCTCCACCGCGTTGCCTGCCCGCACACTCAGCCGCCCGGAGATGCCCAGGTCGCGGTCGAGCCACGAGTTGAGCCATGCTCCGCCGTACGGTTCGAGCCCGACCAGCTGCCACCCTGCCGACGACAGGTCTGGGTGCTGTTTGACGCGCAGGTTCGGGCTGTCGGTGTGCCCGCCGACGATGCGGAAGGGCGCCGTGCGGCCCACCCCTTCGGTGCTCCAGGCGATGAGCGATCCACCGCGCACCAAGAAGTACCGGCCGGGTTCGCCGGGCCACGAGTCGGTTTCGTGCAACTCGGTGAACCCGTTGCCGGTCAGCGACATCGACACGGTCGCGCACACATGGAACGGCGACGGTGACGCATCGACGAAGGTGCAGAGGCCCTGGGCGTCGGCCCGCGTAGTGGGAGGCATGGCGTCAATCATGCAGGACCCGCTGTCACGCGTGGGGACCCGAGACGCAGAACTGGTTTCCGTCGGGATCGGCGAGCGTGACCCAGCGGAAACCGCCCATCTCGTGCCGCGCGACCTCGGTGGCGCCGTCCGAGCTCAGCCTGCCCACCTCGCCGTCGAGGTCGTCGGACGAGAGGTCCAGATGGATACGGTTCTTCCCCGGGGTGGGATCGTCGACCTTCTGGAACGCCAGTTTCTGCGCGGAGCCCGGGAGGGCGACGACGTAGAACCAGCCGTCGTTCTCCTGCTCGATCGTGCCCGCCGTCTGCTTCGCCCACCACTTCGCGAGCGGACCGGGATCGAGGGTGTCGAACGTGATCATGCCGAGTGTGAGTGCCATGCCCGGACAGTAGTCCGGGCCACCGACACGGTTCAGGGTGTCACAGGAAATCCTCGATCACCCGGACGGCCGCGTCCACCGCACCCGCAGAACGTAACTCGGCGGCGAGTCCGGCGCTGCGCCTCCGCTCCGGCTCGGCGTCGACCCGTTCGAGCGCGTCCCGGAGTTCGTCCCGCGAGACGGTCGAACTGTCCACGCGCACCGCGACTCCCGCGGCGACGAGGGCGTCGGCGTTGTCGAGCTGGTCGGTGGCGCTGCCGATCAGCGGGAATCGTCGACGAACCCGAAATCACCGCGCACCAGATCTTCCACGTAGACGGCCCGGCCGGCCCCGTCGGCGAGTGGGATCTTCCAATTCGGATATTGGGTCTCGTCGGTGCCCGGCTGATTCTGGATCCGGTACTCGCCGACGAGGTCGGCGAGAGCGACACCCGACAGCAGGGACGGACTCCGGCTGATCAGGCGGTACAACGCCTTCACCGTGTCGGCTGCCGACGCGTCGGACGGCAGCAACCCGCGGTCGCGTGCCAACCGAAGCACTGCCTCACGTTGGTGTGCGTCGTGTTCCTTCTCCAGTTCGAGGTCGCGTTCGAGGAGACCGAGCCGCGAACGCAATTCGATGTGCTCACCCGCGAGATAACCTGCGGTCGGCGGAAGATCGTGCGTGGTGACGGATGTCAGACACAGGGTCCGATATTCTTCCGGCGGCGTCGGACGCTCGCCGTCGTGCTCGAACCACAGGATGGACGTGCCCAGGATCCCGCGTTCGGCGAGGTAGTCCTGCACGACGGGTTCGAACACCCCCAGGTCCTCGCCGATCACCACGGCACCGGCCCGCTCCGCCTCGAGCACGAGGATCCCGATCAGCGCCTCGTGGTCATAGGTCACGTACGTTCCCTCGGCCGGCGACTCCGCATCGGTCGGGATCCACCACAGCCGGAACAGGCCCAGGATGTGATCGACGCGGAGCCCACCCGCATGTTTCAGCACCGTCCGCAACATGTCGCGGTACGGGGCATAACCCAGCTCCGCCAGCCGATCCGGCCGCCACGGCGGCTGATTCCATTGCTGTCCCTGCTGATTGAAGTCGTCGGGCGGCGCCCCGACGGTGATTCCCTCTGCCAGAGCCGTCCCCAGCGACCACGCATCCGCACCGCCGCGCTGGACACCGACCGCCAGATCGTGCACGATCCCGATGTCCATGCCCGCTGCCCGGGCCGCGTCCTGTGCGTCGGAAAGCTGTTCGTCGCACACCCATTGGAGCCACGAGTAGAACTCGATTCGCGGCGCCAGCTTGCGCCGTTGCGCCTCGACCCACTCGGCGTCGGGAGCAGCGGCCTTCGTCCGCCATCGCGGGTCGCCGGGCCGCAACTTCTCGGTGAGCGCGCACCAGGTCGCGAAGTCACGCAGGCCATCGCCCTCGACCCGGCGGAACTCGTCGAACGCGTGCTGCCTGCTCGGGCTGCGCTCGATTCGGAACACCCGTTCGAGCACTCGGAGTTTGGCGCGGTACGACGCATTTCGGGCGATCCGGTCGGACCGCTCGTTCGCCCGCTCGAATCGCGCTGCGGCGTCGCGCATCCGAGCGTGGCGCCGTGTCGAGAGATACGCGGTCTCCGGGATGTTCTCGATCCGGATGTACATGGGGTTGACGTACCGGCGGGTGGTCGGCAGATACGGCGACGCCTCGATCGGCGGCCGGGGCTGCGCGGCGTGCAGCGGATTGACCAGAACGTAGTCGGCGCCGTGGACGGAACCGAAGATCGACGCGAGATCCGCGAGGTCGCCGAAGTCACCGACACCCCAGGAGCGATGGGACCGGACCGAATACAACTGCGTGAGCACACCCCAGCGCCTGCGGTCGCGCAAACTGTCGGACGTCGACAGCCGCGCCGGCGTGACCACGAGGGTGCAGGAGGAGGACGCGAGGGACGTCGACGCTCGCACCGTGTGCCATCCGCACGGAATCCCGAACGGAACGGCGAACGTGGCACGGCCGATCAGCTCTCCGTCGACCTCGCGCGGATCGACCCACACCTGCAGTTGACGCGCGGCCACCGTCTTGCCCGCCTCCGTGTCGATCCGGACGTCCACGGGTTCGCCGTGCGGTACGTGCACCACGAACCGGGTCTCGGATCCCTCCACCCCGACGACTACAGGCGGCAGCATCCGCCGCCACGGCGCCGCGTCGCAGTCGGACAGGGCGCGCCGCACCTCGTCGTCCGTGTCCGCGGTCACGTCGAGCGCTGCGAGAACACGACGCAGCGTGTCGTCACCCACGTCGTGACTCTGCTGATCCCAACCCCGGTACGACGTCGCCACCCCGTGCCGGGCCGCGAGGTCACGCAACTGCTCGGTGTACGCCACCCGTCGATCGTGCCAGTTCACACCGGGATCCGCGCGGCTTCCGATCCGGCGGCGAAACCGCTCGGTCCCGGCCGCGTGATTGACCCTGCGCCGAGCGGGGTAATTGAGTCGTAATCAGACGCACGGGTCCACGGCGAGCCCCGGAAAGGCAGGCCGTGGACGGGATCCGATGCGCCCGGCAACCGAGGAGTGTTCGATGCTGCTACGCCTTCCCGGAGTCTATCGCCCGCAACACGATACGCAGTTACTGGCAGACGTCCTGGCAGCGGAGCATCTCGGACTCCACACGCGGGTGCTCGACCTGTGCGCGGGAACGGGTGCACTCAGCGTGCACGCCGCCGCCGCGGGTGCCGGCCGGGTGACCGCGGTGGACGTGTCGAGGCGCGCGGCGATCAGCGTCAGGCTCAATTCGCTTCTCGGCGGGCATCGGATCCGCGTGATCCACGGCGACCTCCTCGAGGAGGTGCGCACCGAACGGTTCGACGTCGTGGTGTCCAATCCGCCGTATGTTCCCGCTCCCGTCGACACGGTGCCCGACCGCGGGCCGGCGCGCGCCTGGGACGCGGGTAAGAACGGGCGGGCACTGCTCGACCGAATCTGCTGCGAGGCCCCCGAGGTTCTCGTCCCCGGTGGCGTCCTGTTGCTCGCACAGTCCGTTCTCAGTGGGGTCGAGAAGACGCTGACGATGCTCGAGGAGCAGAACATGTTGGTCGACGTCGCCGCGTCGGCGGAGATTCCGTTCGGCCCCGTCCTCGACGCGCGCCGGGGAATGCTCGAACGGCGAGGACTGATCGATGCCGGTCAGACCAGGGAAGAGATCGTGGTCATCCGCGCCGTCAAATAGCCCTACGGCCAGGCATCGTGCGCAGCCCCGGCCGCGCACGATGCCGGTCGGATCAGGCGGAGATGACGCTGTCGAGGACGGAGTAGAACATGCCGAGTCCGTCGTCGCTGGGGCCGGTGAGAGCCTCGGTGGCGTGTTCCGGGTGCGGCATGAGACCGACGACGCGGCCGTTGGCCGACGAGATTCCGGCGATGCCGCGCTGCGAACCGTTCGGGTTGTCGCCGGCGTAGCGGAACACCACGCGACCTTCACCCTCGAGTTCGTCGAGAACGGTCTCCGACGCCTGGTAGCGGCCCTCGCCGGACTTGAGCGGGACGAGAATCTCGGCGCCCGCCTCGTAGCGGGACGTCCACGCCGTCGACGTGGCCTCGACCTTCAACCACTCGTCGCGGCAGATGAAGTGCAGGCCCTCGTTGCGGGTGAGCGCGCCGGGCAGGAGCCCCGCCTCGCACAGCACCTGGAATCCGTTGCAGATGCCGAGGACGGGCATACCACCCTGCGCCGCCTGGACAACCTTGCCCATGACCGGCGCGAACCGGGCGATGGCCCCGCAGCGCAGGTAGTCGCCGTAGGAGAAGCCACCGGGAACGATGACGGCGTCGACACCCTTGAGGTCGGCGTCGCCGTGCCACAGGCTCACGGCCTCGCCGCCGGCGAGGGTCACCGCGCGGGCGGCGTCGACATCGTCGAGGGTGCCGGGGAAAGTGATGACTCCGACGCGGGCGCTCATGCTTCGACGCGCCTCACGGTCCAGTCCTCGATCACCGTGTTGGCCAGCAGGGCCTCGGCGATCTTCTCGAGCTGAGCGTCGTCGACACTGCCGTCGACCTCGAGCTCGAACCGCTTGCCCTGACGGACATCGGACACTCCAGCGAAGCCGAGCCGCGGCAGCGCTCCGACAATGGCCTGCCCCTGGGGGTCGAGAATCTCGGCCTTGGGCATGACTTCGACGACGACACGGGCCACGTGCTGCTCCTTGTAGTAGTGCGCGAGCCCAGAGTGGAACACCGGGCACCCGGAAGTTTACCGGGCTACCTGCCTGCGGTTCGCATCGGACGAAGGGGACGGGCCACGTATGCAGGCGCATACTCGAATTCATGCGATTGACTCACTTCGGCCACAGCTGCGTCCTCGTCGAGTTGAACGGTTCCACCATCCTCTTCGATCCGGGCAACTTCTCCCACGGATTCGAGGGCATCACCGGACTCGACGCCATCCTGGTGACGCACCAGCACCCCGACCACGTCGACCAGCAACGCCTGCCCGCCCTCGTCGAGGCGAACCCCGGTGCGGCGCTGTACTCGGACCCGCAGACTGCGGCCCAGCTCGGCGGCGGCTGGACGGGGGTGCACGCCGGCGACGAGTTCGACATCGGCGACGTGCACGTCACCGGTGCCGGCGGGAAGCACGCGGTGATCCACCCGGACATCCCGGTGATCGACAACACGGCGTTCCTGCTCGGCGACGCCGCGAACCCGGCCCGGCTGATGCACCCCGGCGACTCCCTGTTCGTCCCGGAGCAGAAGGTCGACGTGCTCGCACTGCCCGCCGCCGCGCCGTGGATGAAGATCTCCGAGGCCGTCGACTACCTCCGGGCCGTCGCACCGCGGGTCGCGGTGCCGATCCACCAGGCGATCATCGCGAACGAGGCCACCGGCATCTTCTACGGCCGCTACACCGACATGGCGCCCGAGGGCACCGAGTTCCGCACGATGCCGAGCGAGTCGAGCGTCGAGGTGGCCTGACGGCCCCGCGAGTACTTGGCAACCGTCCGCGGTTGACAAGTACTCACCGGTCAGGCGGCACCGATCTGCGGAATCCGGGGTTGCCAGCGGTACACCTCCGGCTGGGCGCCGTGGTAGAGCGCGAGGTCGACGGCGTCGAGCAACGCCTGCCGCGGTCCCGACGTGCCCAATTGCTTCGCGGTGACGGCGAGGCGCACCAGTCCCCCGCGCCGGGCGGTCCGACCGGCGCCGAGGACGAGCGCCCGGCACCACCACGGTTCGGCGCGGAAGCCCTCCCCGATCCCCAGCACTCGCGACCGCACCGACGTCTCGCGTTCGAGGTCGTGGATGGCGGTCATCCCGGCCAGCAGTCGGAACCCGGCGGACGGCAGGGCTGCGACCGCGCCTTGGGACGCCAGCCAGCGCGGGGCGGCGAACAGTCGGGTGCGCAGGCCGGTCTGTTCCATCACCCGATCCGCCGCGAGCAGTCGCAGTCGCGCCTCGTGCTCGGGGAGCGCCGCGAATTCGGCGCGCCGGCGTTTGGTCGCGGCCTGGTCGTACCCGTGGAGGACGACGGCGTCGCCGCGGGACCGGCGCCCGCGGACCCAGTCCTGCGTCGCGGGGTCGTTGACCAGCCGGTACTTGTCTTTCAGCCGTGGAGCCACCAGCAGCGACAGCGGCACTCTGCGCCGATCCATCTCCTCGGCGAACGCGGCCGCGAAGTCGCGCGTCTCGTCCCTGATAGCTGACACCGACACGATCACCTGTCCGGTCATGGCCCCAGCGTGACAGGAGAACGTGAACACGAGGCAAAGCTCGTGCGCCTTTCTGGTTGTGGGAGCAACCAGAAGGGCGCACGGGCGCGGAGGAGGGGGCGAGTCCCGGAGCGTGAGTCGGGGGTGCGGTGGGCGGAGAGCGGACGCGACGACGTGCCGTCGGGGGGACGAGGCAAAGCTCGTGCGCCTTTCTGGTTGTGGGAGCAACCAGAAGGGCGCACGGGCGGCGGAGCCGCCTACTTCGGCAGGACGGCCTCGATGGCGTCGACGACCTCGGGGGCGTCCGGTTCGGTGCGGGGACGGAACCGCTTGACGACGGTGCCGTCGGGGGCGACGAGGAACTTCTCGAAGTTCCACTGGATGTCGCCCGCCGCGCCTTCGGCGTCGGTGGCCTTCGTCAGTTCCTCATAGAGCGGGTGCCGGTTCTCACCGTTCACCTCGATCTTCTCGAGCAACGGGAACGTGACGCCGTAAGTGGTGGAGCAGAAGGTCTCGATCTCTTCGGCGGTGCCCGGCTCTTGACCCATGAACTGGTTGCAGGGGACGCCGATCACGGTGAGTCCGCGGTCTGCATAGTCGGTGGCCAGCTTCTCGAGGCCCTTGTACTGCGGGGTGAGCCCGCACTTGGAGGCGACGTTCACCACGAGGACGGCGCGACCGTCGTACTCGCCGAGTGAGGTCGGCGTGCCGCCGAGGGTGTTGATGCTGATGTTCTGAACAGGAGTCGTCATGCGCACCAAAGTAGCCAACAAACGTCTGTGCGCCCAGGCTTCGAATCGCCTGGGCGCACAGAGGTTTACTTCGGAGGGCCGGTCAGCTCTTGACGAGCACCCGCGATTCGTTCTCGGTGGCCTCCTCGTCGACGACCTCGCCGTGGCCGTCGTCGACCATCGTCGACTCGTCGAACGGCAGCTTGCCGTCGAGGACGGTGCGGACGCGGTCGTGGTCGATCGTGTTGGTCCACGAGCCGATGAGCAGGGTGGCGACGGCGTTGCCGGAGAAGTTCGTCACGGCGCGGGCCTCGGACATGAACCGGTCGATGCCGACGATGAGGCCGACGCCGTCGAGCAGTTCCGGACGGTGGCTCTGCAGCCCGCCTGCGAGGGTGGCGAGCCCGGCGCCGCTGACTCCGGCAGCGCCCTTGGACGCGATGATCATGAACACCAGCAGCGACAGCTGCTCGGGGAACGACAGCGGCTGTCCCATCGCGTCGGCGATGAAGATCGAGGCCATGGTCAGGTAGATGGCCGTGCCGTCGAGGTTGAACGAGTAGCCGGTGGGAACGACGACACCGACGGTGGTGCGCTCGACGCCGACGTGCTCCATCTTCGCGATCAGTCGCGGCAGTGCGGACTCGGACGAGGACGTGGCGAAGATCAGCAGGTATTCGCGGGCCAGGTACTTCACCAGCTTGAAGATCGAGATGCCTGCGGCGACGCGGAGCACGGATCCGAGGACGCCGAAGACGAAGATCAGGCAGGTGAGGTAGAAGCCGAGCATCAGGGTGGCGAGCTGGACGACGGCACCGAGCCCGGTCTGACCGACAACGTTCGCGATGGCGCCGAAGGCACCGATCGGTGCGAGCCACAGGATCATCGACAGGATCTTGAAGACGAGCTTCTGGACGTGGCCGACACCGCGCAGGATGGGCTCGCCCTGCTTGCCCAGGGCCTGCAGTCCGAAGCCGACGAGCAACGCGACGAACAGGGTCTGCAGCACGCTTCCCTCGGTCAGCGCGGACATCAGCGACGTGGGGATGATCGACTGGAGGAAGTCCATGGTGCCGCCGGCGCCGTGGGCCTTCTCCGCGAGCGCGGCGCCGGTTCCGGCGGTGTCCGCGCTGATGTTGAGGCCGGTCCCCGGGTCCAGGAGATTGCCGACGACGAGGCCGATGCCGAGGGCGACGGTCGACATACCGATGAAGTAGGTGAGGGCGAGTCCGCCGACCTTGCCGACCTTCGCGGCCGCCTTCACGGATCCGATGCCGAGGACGATCGTGCAGAAGATGACCGGGCTGATCATCATCTTGATCAGGTCGACGAACATCGTGCCGAGCACACCGACCGACTTGCCGACCCCCGGAGCCAGCCACCCGACGAGGATGCCCGCGACGACGGCGACGATGACCCCCATGTACAACCAGTGGGTCCGGTCGCGTTTCTTGGTGTTCCCTGTCGCAGTACTCATGGGATTGTCCTCCAATTCGAGTGGCAAGCTGATCGGTGAGGCCGGCTAGTGACCGCGATCACGTCTTGGAAGAATCTTCTAAGCGATCGCTTGGCTGGAGAAGTTTGTGTTCATTACGTTCAGGAGAAGTGCATTGCCTCACCATCCGCCGAGACGGCACATGAGCGTCGCGAGGCAGCTCTTTCTCCTGCAGCTCGTCGTGTTGGTGCTGGTCATCGGCGCCGGGACTGCATTGGCCGTCGTCGATCAGCGTCGCGACAGCGACGAGACCACCCGGCGCGCGGTCACGGCCGTCGCCGCCACGCTGGCGATGTCGCAGGGCACCGTCGACGCGTTGCGCTCCCCTGATCCGACGGCGGTCCTCCAACCGCAGACCGAGCGGATCCGCGCCGCCACCGGCACCGATTTCATCGTCGTGATGACTCCGGCCGGTATCCGCTTCACGCACACGAACCCCGAACTGATCGGCGGCGTGTTCTCCGGGAACATCGACCGCGCAGTCCGCGGGGAGACGTTCACGGAGACGTACGCCGGGTCGCTCGGACCGTCGATCCGGGCCGTGGCCCCGGTCTACGACGGTGACCGGATCGCGGGTCTCGTGTCGGTGGGTGTCACGCGCGAGAAGATCGGCGACCAGTTCGCCGCGAGCCTGCCGACCATCTTCGCGGTCGCCGCGATCGGCCTCGCGGTGTCTGCAGCGGGGTCGTTCCTGCTGAGCCGGCGCCTGCGCCGTCAGACGCTGGGGATGGCGCCCGACGAATTGCGCCAGATGTACGAGCACCACGACGCCGTCCTGCATTCGATCGGCGAGGGTCTGGTAGTACTCGGTCGCGACGGCGACGACGCCGCGGAGGCCGACGTGGTCAACGATGAAGCACGCCGCCTCCTCGACCTTCCCGAGGGCCCGGTGCCCCTGTCCGCGCTTCCGGACTCACTGCGGCAGTCGCGGGAGGGCGATTCCCGGGACGAGGTGCACGTGACGCCCGACCGGGTGCTGCTCGTCAGCCGGGAGCCCGTCACGTGGGAGGGGCAGCGGCTGGGTACCGTGCTGACGTTGCGGGATCGCACCGAATTGCAAAGCGTCATGGGCGAACTCGATTCCGTTCGCGGATTCGCGGAGTCGCTGCGGTCGCAGGCGCACGAATCGGCGAACCGCCTGCACACCATCATCACGATGGTCGAACTGGGCCGCTACGACGACGCGATCGCCTTCGCCACCGAGGATCTGCGGTTGTCGCAGGAACTGATCGACCGCCTGATGACGGCGGTTCACGAGCCTGCCCTGGCCGCACTGCTGCTCGGCAAGGTGGGGGTGGCCGCCGAACGGGGAGTCGACCTGACCGTCACCGAGGACACCGCGCTCGGGCCCGTCGCGCCGCTCAGCGCGCGTGAACTCGTCACACTGGTGGGTAATCTCGTGGACAACGCGATCGACGCAGCCCGCGGTGCGACCGAGTCGCCCGGAGAGGATGCGTGGGTGGAAGTGACGGTCCGTCAGGAGGATTCGACGATGGTGGTGCGGGTGGCCGACAGCGGACCCGGCATTCCCGCCGACGAACTCGACAAGGCCGTCACGCGCGGCTATTCCACCAAGTCGGGCCAGCGTGGACTGGGTCTGGCACTGGTGACGCAGGTGGTCGCCCGGCACGGGGGAACGATCCGCACGGAGCCGTCGCTCGGATCGATGATCGTCGTCGAAATTCCGTTCGAGGGGGACGCCTCGTGATCCGGGTGATGATAGTCGACGACGAACCGCTCATCGCCGAGGCGCATCGGGCGTATGTGGAACGGATACCCGGGTTTTCGGTCCACACCGTCGTTCACGACGGCAACGGGGCCATGCGCGCGGTCGCCGCCGCGAACGCCGGCGACGACCCCATCGACCTCGTCCTGCTCGACATCGGTCTGCCCGACGCCAGCGGCCTCGACGTGGCGGCGGCACTGAGCGGCGTGCGGCCCAGCCCCGACGTGATCGCGGTGACGTCGGCCCGCGACCTCGAGATGGTCCGCACCGCCGTGGCGCGCGGAATCGCACTGTATCTCCTGAAGCCGTTCACGTTCGCGGCGTTCCGCGACAAGCTGGAGCGGTACCGGGAGTTTCGCGCCGCCCTGCCCGCCGGCAGCAACGCACTGAGCCAGCAGGACATCGACCGGGCGATGTCGGCCCTGCGCACCTCCGACGAACGCGCGACCTCACCGAAAGGCGTTGCACCACAGACCCTCGACCATGTATCAGCCTGCGTCCGGGAGGCGTCCGGACCGCTGACCGCGGCCGAGGTGGCCGCCAGCATCGGGGTCTCCCGGGTCACGGCGTGGCGTTACCTCGAACGCCTCGCCGACGACGGCGTCCTCACCCGACACACCGAGTACGGCCGGGCGGGGCGTCCACAGATTCGGTACGCGCAGCGCTGACTCCCCGGTGGCCCGAGAAAAGACAGGCCCGATGGTTGTGACCTGCGTCACATCGGTGGACGATGAGAAGGAGTCACCTCCGGCTCGTAGTCACTCAGTCAAGGACCTCACGATGTCTAGCAGAATTGCCACCACACTCGCCGCGATTGCATTGACCCTGTCACTCGGCACCCTGGCTGCCCCCGCAGCTCTCGCCGCACCGCTCGCCCCCGCACCGACCCCGGTGGTCGGCTCGATCTCGGTCTGCCTCAACCTGCCACTGGGATCGGCCAGCGTCAGCTTCTGCGTCTGATGCGTGCGTGGCGGAAAGTCGCCTGACACGGCGACTTCCGCCCCACCTCGACGTACCACTTCACACACCGACGGCGGAACCGTCGGCGATGGTGGCGCAGTACTACTTGCCGATCAGGTCGAGCACCCACGCGAATTCGAACGCTACTTCCTTCCACTTTTCGTAGCGTCCGCTGACACCGCCGTGCCCGGCGCTCATCTCGGTCTTGAGGAGTAGGGGCGCGTCGCCGGTCTTGGTGGCGCGGAGTTTCGCGACCCACTTGGCCGGTTCGACGTACAGCACCCGGGTGTCGTTGATGCTGGTGATCGCCAGGATTGCCGGGTAGTCCTTGGCCTCGACGTTCTCGTACGGACTGTACGAGCGCATGTATTCGTAGACCTCGGGGTTCTCCAGGGGATTGCCCCACTCGTCCCACTCGATGACGGTGAGCGGCAGTGACGGGTCGAGGATCGAGGTGAGCGGATCCACGAAGGGAACGTTGGCGAGGATGCCGGCGAACAGTTCCGGCGCCAGGTTGGCCACCGCACCCATCAGCAGGCCTCCGGCACTGCCGCCGTCGGCAACCAGTTGCCGCGGCGTGGTGCGCCCGGTGTCGATCAGATGCCGTGCACTCGAGACGAAGTCGGTGAAGGTGTTCTTCTTGGTGAGGGTCTTGCCCGTCTCGTACCAGTGCCTGCCCATCTCTCCGCCGCCGCGCACGTGCGCGACCACGAAGACGACACCGCGATCGAGGAGGGAGAGCCGCGCGACCGAGAACGCCGGGTCCATGCTGGCCTCGTAGGAGCCGTACCCGTAGAGCAGCGTGGGGGCGGGGCCGTCGGCGCCGGTAGTCTTCCGGCGGACGATCGACAGCGGGATGCGTGTCCCGTCCTCGGCGACGGCCCAGTCGCGTTGCTGCTCGTAGTTGCCGGCGTCGAAATCGCCGAGCACGGGTTGCGACTTGCGCAGGGCGAGTTCGCCCGTCGCGAGCACGTAGTCGTAGACCTGGCCGGGCGTGATGAACGACGTGAACGCCATCCGCAGCGTCGGTTGCTGCCATTCCGGATTGGCCCCGAGCCCGACGCTGAACAGTTCCTCGTCGAATTCGATCTCCGTGAACTCGCCGTAACCGTTCTCGCCGAGCGGCCAGACGGCCAGCCGGGTCAACGCTTCCCGGCGGTATCCGAGCACCAGGTGATCGGCGAACGCGTCGACCTCCTCCAACCGCACGTCGGATCGGTGCGGTATGAGGGTGGTCAGCGACGTCGGGTCGGAAACCGGTGCCTCGGCGAGGACGAAGTTCTCCGCCTTCACACCGTCGACGACGTCGTTGTGCATGATCAGGAAACGGTCTTCACCGGCGACGACCGCGTGCTCGACTCCGTATTCGACGCCCTCGCGCCGCGGCAGCACCACCCGGAACTCGCCCTCGGGATTCGCCGATTCGAGAACCCAGCCTTCGCTGGTGATCTTCGACCCCACCCAGATCATGAGGAACTTCTCGCTGCGGGTGGACCCGACCGACACCCAGAACCGCTCGTCGGGCTCGTGGAAGACCGACACGTCCTGCTCGCGGTCGGTGCCGAGCTTGTGCCGCCACACCGTGTCGGGCCGCCAGGACTCGTCGACGGTGAGATAGAAGACGTGGCTGTGGTCGATGGCCCAGGTGACGCCGGGCGCGGTGCCGGGGATCTCGTCGGGCAGCAGTTCGCCAGTCGTCAGGTTCTTGAACCGCAGCGTGTAGCGCTCGTCGCCGACGACGTCCACGGAGTACGCGAGCAACGTGCCGTCGTGGCTGAGGGAGAACGCGCCGAGGGAGAAGAAGTCGTGACCCTCGGCCTCGGCGTTGCCGTCGAGCAGGACCTGTTCGCCGGCCAGTTCCACACCCGGGGTCAGCTCGGGCGGCGTCCAGTCGTCGGGGCCGGCGATCGGGGCCCGGCACTGGACGCCGTACTGCTTGCCTTCGATGGTGCGGGCGTAGTACCACCAGTCGCCCATGCGGGTGGGAACCGACATGTCGGTTTCCTGCGTGCGGGATTTGATCTCCTGGAAGATCTGGTCGCGCAGCGGCGCGAGGTGCGCCGTCTCCTGCTCGGTGTACGCGTTCTCGGCCTCGAGGTACGCGACGACCTCGGCGTCCTCCTTGTCGCGCAGCCACTCGTACTCGTCGACGAATGTGTGACCGTGGTGGACGCGCTCGGTGGGCACGGTCTTCGCGACCGGCGGGGTGAGCGTCTGGTCTCCGGAGGTCATGTCTCAGCCCACCCAGTCCGCGAACGACAGACCCGAGATCCGCTCGTACGCCTCGATGTACCGCTCGCGGGTCGCCGTCACGATCTCCGCGGGCAGCGGCGGCGGCGCGGTGTCGGACGCGCGGTCCCAGCCGGATTCGGGGCCGGTGAGCCAGTTGCGGACGAACTGCTTGTCGAAGCTCGGCTGCACCTTCCCCGCCTCGTAGCCGTCGGCAGGCCAGTACCGGGACGAGTCGGGGGTGAGGACCTCGTCGGCGAGCACCACGTTGCCCTGCGCGTCCAGCCCGAACTCGAGCTTGGTGTCGGCGAGGATGATGCCGCGATCCGCGGCGAAGTTGGACGCCCGGCCGTAGATGTCGAGGGTGTCGTCACGCAGCTTCACGGCCAGATCCTGGCCGACCTTCTCGACCACGGCCTCGAAGCTGATGTTCTCGTCGTGCTCCCCCAGTTCCGCCTTGCTCGCGGGCGTGAAGATCGGGTCGGGAAGCTGGCTCGCCTCCACGAGTCCCTCGGGCAGTGCGACTCCGCACACCGCACCGGTTTCGTTGTAGTCGATCAGCCCCGAGCCCGTGAGGTAGCCGCGGGCCACACACTCGACGGGAACCATGTTCAGCTTGCGGACCACCAGCGCGCGGCCGAGGACCTCTTCGGGGATCCTGCTGTCGTCGGGCTCACCCGCCAGATGATTGTTGCCGCCGAGGACGCCGAAGAAGAAGACGCTCATCGCGGTGAGCACCCGGCCCTTGTCCGGGATCGGCGTGCTGAGGACGTGGTCGTAGGCGGAGATCCGGTCGCTCGCGACCAACAGGAGGTGCTCGTCGTCGATCGTGTAGAGGTCGCGGACCTTGCCACCGGCCAGATGGGCGTATGAATCGAGTGAGGGGCGCACGGTGATCCAGCCTATCGGTCGGGACGGACACGACGGGACGCGCACCGATCGGGGCCCGGAATAGCACCGGCACCCATGTCGTTAGCCTCGAAAGAGACTTCTGTGATGTGAACGACGACGCGACAGGTGGGTAATGGCGACGGACACGACCCCGGTCGACGTCGGGTTCCGTTCGGAACGCGGACCGATTCTCGTGTCGCTGATGCTCACGACGTCGCTGGTCGCCCTCGATGCGACGATCATCTCCACCGCCGTCTTCACCATCGTCGGGGATCTCGGCGGCTTCTCGCAGTTCCCGTGGCTGTTCTCGATCTATCTGCTCACCCAGGCCGTGTCGGTGCCGATATACGGCAAGCTCGCCGACATCTTCGGCCGCAAGCCGGTCATGCTCCTCGGGATCGCCCTGTTCGGCGTCGGCTCGGTGCTGTGCGGAATCGCGTGGAGCATGCCCGCGCTGATCGCGTTCCGGGCGGTGCAGGGTCTCGGTGCCGGGGCCGTGCAGCCGATGAGCATGACCATCGCCGGCGACATCTACACCCTCGCCGAACGCGCCAAGGCCCAGGGCTACCTGGCCAGCGTCTGGGGCATGTCCGCGGTGGTCGGCCCGACCCTCGGCGGGGTGTTCTCCGAATACCTGTCGTGGCGGTGGATCTTCTTCGTCAACATTCCGCTCTGCCTCCTCGCGGCCGTGATGCTGCTCCGCAACTTCGACGAGCAGCGGGTGCGGACCCAGCGGTCGATCGACTACGCCGGCGCCGGAGTCCTCGCCGTGGGGGCGACGCTGCTCATCCTCGGACTCCTCGAGGGCGGGCAGGCCTGGGCGTGGAGTTCACCGATCAGCATCGGGATCTTCGCGGCGGGTCTCGTGTTTCTGATCGTCTTCGTCCTCGTCGAACGCCGCGCCGCCGAACCGGTGCTGCCGCTGTGGGTGTTCACCCGGCGCGTTCTGGCGGCGAGCAGTCTCGTGTCCCTGCTGGTCGGGGCCATCGTCCTCGGCCTGACCACGTACGTTCCCACCTTCGCCCAGGGCGTGCTCGGGACGGGCGCACTGGTGGCCGGATTCGCGCTGGCCACGCTGACCATCGGCTGGCCGATCGCCGCGTCGCAGTCCGGCCGCGTGTACCTCCGCTTCGGCTTCCGAGTCACCGCCACCGCGGGCAGCCTCCTGGTGGTCGCCGGCACCGCCCTCACCCTGGGTCTGTCCCTGGAGTCGGCGGTGTGGCACGTGGCGATCTGCTGCTTCGTCATCGGCGGCGGCATGGGCCTCGTCGCGAGCCCGACCCTCATCGCGGCGCAGTCCAGTGTCGACTGGTCGGAGCGCGGCGTGGTCACGTCCACCAACATGTTCGCCCGGTCCATCGGCAGCGCCGTGGGGGTCGCCCTGTTCGGTGCCCTCGTCAATGCGCAACTGGGCGGCGACGACAATCCCGCTCCGGCCGATCTGGCCGGCGCCCTGCATCTGGTGTTCGTGGCCGCCCTCGGCGCGGCCGTGGTCCTCGTCCTCGCCGCGGCCGCGATGCCGAAATCCGCCTCCGACGCGGACATCGAAGCGGCCGCACCGACAGCTGTGACCGAGTGACCGACTGACCGTGCGTCGAGGTGCTCGTCGCACGGTCAGTCGTACGTCGAGCCGGATGCTGCACACAGCACCGCCGACGTGCCGTCGGAGAACGGAAAGATCGTCGACCTCTTCCTGGAGAATCTCGGCCGCTACCTGTCCGGTGACACCAGGTCGAACCGGTCGAGGGTCATCATTTTGTCCCATGCGGCGACGAAGTCGCGGACGAACTTCCGCTGCGCGTCGTCGGCCGCGTAGACCTCCGCGAGAGCACGGAGCTCGGAGTTCGATCCGAAGACCAGATCCACGCGGCTTCCGGTCCATTTCACCGCGCCGGTGGTGAGGTCGCGGCCCTCGTAGAGTTGCGCGTCCGCGTCCGTGGGCGCCCACTGCGTTTCCAGGTCGAGAAGGTTGACGAAGAAATCGTTCGTCAGCGATCCGGGGTTCGCGGTGAAGACACCCACAGGTGACTGCCGGTAGTTCGCGCCCAGCACGCGCAGTCCACCGACGAGCACCGTCAGTTCGGGTGCACTGAGCGTCAGCAGATCCGCCTTGTCGATCAACTGGTACTCGGCGGGAAGGCGATGGGGTCGGCCGAGGTAGTTACGGAAGCCGTCCTCGGTCGGCTCGAGCGCCGAGAACGACTCGACATCGGTCTGCTCCTGGGTGGCGTCGGTACGGCCCGGGGTGAAGGGCACCTCGATGTCGTGTCCGGCGTTCTTCGCGGCCAGCTCGACCGCCGCATTGCCACCCAGCACGACGAGATCGGCGAACGATACGCGCTTCGCCCCGGTCTGTGCCGAGTTGAACGAATCCTGCACCTCTTCGAGCACGCGGACGACCTCGGCGAGCGCGTCGGGGTTGTTGACCTCCCACCCATTCTGCGGCTGCAGGCGGATACGACCACCGTTGACGCCTCCGCGCATGTCGCTGCCGCGGAAGGTCGACGCGGCCGCCCATGCGGTGGACACCAACTGCGCGATCGTGAGACCCGACGCGAGGATCCGGGTCTTCAAGGAAGCGATGTCGGCGGCCTCGACGAGGTCGTGCGTGACGGCGGGAACGGGATCCTGCCACAGCAGCGTCTCCTCGGGGACGAGCGACCCGAGGTAGCGCACGGCGGGGCCCATGTCGCGGTGGGTCAGCTTGTACCAGGCTCTGGCGAACTCGTCGGCGAGCTCGTCCGGGTGCTCCAGCCAGCGCCGGGTGATCCGTTCGTAGGCAGGGTCGACCCGCATCGCCATGTCCGTCGTCAACATCACCGGGGCATGCGTTGTCGACGTGTCGTGGGCGTCGGGCACGGTGTCGGCTCCGGCGCCGTCCGTCGGGATCCACTGCCACGCACCGGCGGGACTCTTCGTCAGCTCCCACTCGTACCCGTAGAGAGTTTCGACGAAGCTGTTGTCCCACATCCGCGGCGTGGGTGTCCACGCTCCTTCGAGGCCGCTGGAGATGGTGTCGCCGCCCTTGCCGGTCCCGAAGGAGCTCGTCCACCCCAAGCCCTGCTGTTCGAGTGGGGCCGCTTCGGGTTCGGGTCCGACCAGGTCGGCCGGACCGGCCCCGTGATTCTTCCCGAACGTGTGGCCACCGACGATCAGTGCCGCCGTCTCGATGTCGTTCATCGCCATTCTGCGGAACGTCTCACGAATGTCGATCGCGGAGGCAAGTGGATCCGGGTTGCCGTGCGGGCCCTCCGGGTTCGCGTAGATCAGCCCCATCTGAACCGCCCCGAGCGGCTCCTCGAGATCGCGCTCCCCGCTGTAGCGGTCGTCGCCGAGCCACGTCGTCTCCGGACCCCAGTAGATCTCCTCGGGCTCCCACTGATCCACTCGGCCGCCGCCGAAGCCGAAGGTCGTGAAGCCCATCGATTCCAGCGCGCAGTTACCGGCGAAGACGATCAGATCGGCCCACGACACCGTCTTGCCGTACTTCTTCTTCACCGGCCACAGCAGCCGGCGCGCCTTGTCGAGGTTGACGTTGTCGGGCCAGCTGTTGAGCGGCGCGAACCGCTGCATCCCGGCGCCCGCGCCACCCCGGCCGTCGGTGATGCGGTAGGTGCCCGCCGCGTGCCACGCCATGCGGACGAAGAGAGGACCGTAGTGGCCGTAATCCGCCGGCCACCAGTCCTGCGAGGTGGTCATGACCTCCTCGATGTCCAGTTTCAGGGCGTCGAGATCGACGGCAGCGAATTCCGCGGCGTAGTCGAAATCCCCGTCCATGGGATTCCGCACCGCCGGGTTCCGGTGCAGCACGTTCAGGTCGAGCCGGTTCGGCCACCAGTCGCGGTTGCCTCCGCCCTCGGCGGGATGGGTGCGCCGACCGTGGGCAACTGGGCAACCTCCGCTCGGAGCGGGTTCTGTTTGCGCCTCGGCGATGGGCGGATGCTCGGCCGCGAGGGTCGCGGTGATGTTTTCGGACACGGATTTCCTTCCACAAGTATATATTCGGGGTCTCTACTTCAGATACACAGTGACGTGCCGATGCGCGTGGACAGATTCCACCACCACAACCCGCGGGGCCGGTGGCGCGCACATCGGAGAATCGCAGCAGTCCTGCGTCATCCCCTTGTCGAGGACACGGGCAAACTATCGCGCCATCTCTGGAACTCGTAAAGATGCTGAGTCAAATTGAGACGCTCGACCTTTCGACCGCGCAAGACTGGCGCGGCAAGCGGTGATCACACGGGTAGAGGCAGGACTACTGCCGTCGCCACAACGTGGGCACCGCATGGTGACTGTGACCGCGATTTCGTCGATGGCCACGGTCAGGGGTGACGCGCAGTGGCGGCACCACCGGTGACGTGTCACCGGGTTGACATGAGCAGGGGACGCGACGCACTGGTGAATCCATTTGCGATGAAGCGGGCACGTCATACGGTCGTCGGGAGCCAGCACCGACGCATCCTCCGCCGCATCCTCGACAGCGAGTCGTTCCGCGAGAGCGGTTGCTGCACAGATCGATTGTCGAGACCGATCGATGTCGATCACGGTAGTCACGGGTACACCTCGACGAGGTCGAATTGCGAATGCAGTTGGGCCCATGTGGCCTGATGCTTTCCGTCCGAGCTGCGGTAGGCCGCGCCGGTCACTGGCAGCCAGGTGCGCATCAAGTCGTCGCGGACGGCTGGACGGTCGGCGGGGGCAGCCGTTCTACACAGGGCGGCGACAAGCCAGACCCGACCAGTTCCTGAATCGAGGGGTTGATTGTGCGCCGAGATTCGGTGCGGATCGGTCGTCATGGGAATCATCCTCTGGAATTCCGCGGCAGGTGGGGGATGTCGGTCACCCGTGTCGGTTCGCGGCGACGACTGAGGTGGCTTCCTTATGATCTCGCCCCGCTACTGTGTCGGACGTCTCATTTCCGGACACGGACACCCGGTCATCCGAGCCTCGACCGGCCGTGATCACGAAGGATTCCATTCGGGCAGAGCGTATTCCGTCGTCGATCCGCACTCGTCGTGGACGCCCTGACGGCACCCCGAAGGCACGAATCTAGGCAACGATTCCGAACTCTTTGATCTTCCGGTAGATCGTGGCGCGGGAGATGCCGAGCGCAGTGGCCGCCGCCTTCTTGTTGCCGTGATTTTCTTCGAGACTTCGCACGATGGCGTCACGTTCCAGCGCTTCGATCTGCGTCAGGGCGTGCCGGCTCAGCGCCCGGCACATCGGTGGCAGCTGCTCGACCTCCACGATCCCGGTGCGCTGCAGCTTCACCACCTCGTGGAGAACCTTCCGAAGTTCGGCGACATTTCCGGGCCAGCTGTACTTACACAGTTGGCGCATCGCCGCAGGCGAGAGGGACAGCTCCGCGCCCCGGCTGAGTTGACGGAGCAGATGGGGCACCAGGTCGTGAAGGTCCTCGATACGGTGACGCAGCGCCGGCACGGGCACGGTGTGACTGAAGTGTGGCAATACCAGGGTGCCGACGTCGGCATTCTGCCCGGCACTACTGATGGTCGCACCGATCCACCCCGCATGCTCACGCCCTTGAATCAGATCGGCGACAGTTTGCTGGTGCTGCTCGCCGAGAAGATCGATGTCGCGGAAGATCACACTGAATCGGTCTTGATCGAGTTCGTGCTCGAGCTCGGACATCGATGCGCTGTCGTTCGCGAGTTCCGCCGAGGTGAAGATGCGTGTTCGTATCGGGATATGTTGAACAGCTACGGATTTGAGAACGGCCCCGCGGCCACTCCCGGGTTCCCCGGACACTGTCACCCATTGCTGCTCACGAGCGCAGCGCGCGATCTGCTGGCAACTGCGTCGCCACGACGCACTGCCACCTGCGAGACCGGGCAGCATGGTGGCAGCCTCGATGGCCGGGATTGCCGCCGCGGTGACGTCGAGAAGATGGACATGGAAGAGTGCCGTCTGCCGGGGCACCCTCGGACCGAAGCCGTCCACCGCTGACATGCGCGCCGGCTGCCCACTGGGCAGGGCGACGATGTGATGGTGCATGGTTGGCGCAGAGATCAAATCGATGGCGTGCTCGACCAGCGCGGCCTGATCCTGGGCATCGAGGACTTGGCGCAACCGCCGGTTGAGAAGAACGACGTCGTCCCCGAGAGCGAGAACACCTGATTGTGGGGAGCGACGGCAGGTCTTCAGGTACGCATTGAGCAATGCGGTTTGGTCTTCACTGGCCTGGGCGAGGAGGCGGCCTTCGATCTGGGCGGTGGCCGACTTCGCCAGAGTGGCCAGCAACGGCCCACCATCCTCCACCCACCCGGTGAGATCGAGGGCGCCGACGAGCGCGCCGGAAATGGGGTGAGCGATAGGGACACCGGCACATGCCAATTGCCCGAGACAGTCGGCGTAGTGTTCGGCGCCGGAGATGAGAGCGGGCTGACGGGTCTCGAGAGCAGTTCCGATGCCGTTGGTGCCGGCGAACTCCTCCGAGTAGCTGTAGCCGGGCGCCAGGGAGACGTCGTCGAGCGCTTGGTTGAGTCGACGGCTGGAGCTGATCCGGGTGAGTACGACTCCGTCGGCGGACGTCAGGATCACGCTGACCGGCTCGTCGACCAGTCCGTCTGCGAGTTGCTTCAGCACGGGCGCCGCGGCGGCAACGAGGGGTGAGTCCATATTCGGTTCTCGGACGTAGGGAAGGTCGAGTCGATCAGGCTGTACGTTGAGAGTCTTCGAACGCTGCCACGAATAGGAGACGTCCTGTCGAACAGACCCGTCGAGGTCGTGTTCGACGAGGAAGCGCTCCCGAGCCTTCTGCAGATCCTTCGCGGCCATGATCGTTTGTGCCCCGATCTTCTTACGGTTACTAGTGAGCGTACGTCGTCGCATTGTGAGACGGGTCTCAGTTTGAGACACCCGCCGCACACGCGACTTGCCGACCGGGTTCAATCAGACCGGTCGGTTGGTTCACTCCGTGCAGGGGTGTCCCGGGCGATTGGCTGTGGCCGGGTACCGGTGAGTGCCTCGACGACGCGGATGAGGTCTATCTCGGTGAGATCACTCGCGACTTGGTGCCGCTGATCCAGCTTCCCCATCATTGTCGTGGCCTCTCGTCGGGTGTGGGCACCGGCTGAGTCGAGCTGTCGGAGACGGTCGGCGCACAGGTCGAGGAGTTGTCGGCGGATGGTGTTCTCGATCGGCGCGAAGCGACGTGCGGCCACACATTCGAGCCGCTCGAAGTACCGAGCTTCGGTCCATCCGAAGGCGACGAAGATGTCTTCGACGCCGGCGCCGCCGAAGTCGATCCACCGAATCCCGAAGTTCAACACGAACTCGTCTTCGTGATCGAAACCGACGACGGGGGTGAACGCCGCACGATGTTCGCCGGCACTACCGCCATAACGCATGAACAGCCCACGCCGGGCGGGGCGCACACTGAGAGAGCGCGTGTGCGCGGCATCGTGAGTGACGGTCATATCGCACGCCCGGGGTTCAGTATCCCGGCGGGGTCGAAAGCGGTCTTGATGCGATTCATCAGTGCTCGTTCGACCGAGCCGACCATGGTGTCGAGGTAGCGTCGTTTGAGCTCACCGACGCCGTGCTCTCCGGTGATCGATCCGCCGAGGCCCAGGCATCGAGTCACCATCTCGTCGAAGGCGCGGTGGGCCCGCTCGGTGGCGTCGGGGTCTGCTGCATCGAACACGATGGTGGGGTGGAGATTTCCGTCGGCGGCGTGCCCGAAGGTGCCGATGATCAGGCGATGGCGGTCGGCGATCCGGGCGATGGCATCGAGCATGTGCGGCAATCGTGGGACGGGCACGGCCAGGTCGTCGAGGAGGGTGTTGCCGCGGCGTTCGAGGGCGGTCAAGGCGACGCGGCGGGCCTGCAACAGACCGTCGCTCTCGACCGGATCCGTGGTCACATGGATTTCGGTGGCGGCAGCGCGGCGGCACTCGTGCGCGCAGCGATCGGCCTCCGCTACGGCTGTGTCGCCGTCGCACTGGATGAGCAGCAGCGCACCGGCCGTCTCGTCGAGGCCCATGCGGGTCATGTCGTTGACGGCGGTGATGGTGGTTCGGTCCATGAGTTCCACGAGACTCGGATCGGCGACCGCCTGGAGGGCGATCACCGCGTTGACCGCGTGAGCAGGGTCGCCGAAGGACGCGACGACGGTGGCGGTGTGGGGCGGCTTCCTTCGCAGCCGCAGCGTCGCCTCGACGATCACGGCGAGGGTGCCCTCGGACCCGACCAGGAGTTGGGTGAGGTTCAGTCCCGCGACGTTCTTGCGGGTGGCCGCCCCGGTGTGGATGACCCGGCCGTCGGCGAGCACGGCTTTGATGCGGGCGACGTGGTCGCCGGTGACGCCGTATTTCGCGCAGCAAGCTCCGCCGGCGTTGGTGGCGAGGTTTCCGCCGATCGTGGAGACGGCGCGACTGCCGGGGTCGGGTACGTACCAGAGTCCGCGCTGCGCGGCCGCGTCGGCGAGGTCGCCGTTGACGACCCCGCACTCGACGGTGGCGGTGCGTGTCTGCTCGTCGATCTCGAGGATCCGGTCGAGTTTCTCGGTGCTGAGTACGATGCAGCCGTCGATCGCGTTGGCGCCACCGGCAAGGCCGGTTCCCGCACCTCGGATTACGATCGGAATCGCGTGGCGGTGAGCGACTTTCATCGTTTCGACAACGTGGTCGGTGGTTCTGGCGCGCACCACGGCGAGCGGTTGTCCCGAAGGCGAGAGCAGCGACTGGTCGCGGGTATAAGCGATCATCGTGTCGCTGTCGGTGACAACGGCGTCACCCAACGACGCCGTCAGTTCTGCGATGGGACCGGCCGTCACGACGGTCATGCCTTGTCCTGCATGACTTCCAGTTCTCCCATGCGTGACCAGTCCTCTCCCGGTATTTCCGTGTGGACGATCCGGGGTGTTTCGCTCAGCGCCGGGCGCATCGCGTCCAGTCCCTTCCGGAAGTGGTCGGCGTTGACGTGGTCGGATCCGGCCTGTCCGTCGCGGAACGCCTCGATCAGCACGTACTCCGCCGGGTCGGCAGCGCTCCGGTGCCACTCGAACCAGAGATTTCCGGGTTCCGATCGGGTTGCGCCGGTAAATTCCTCGGTAATGAGCAGCCAGTTCTCCTGGTGCCGGTCGAGGACTTTGAACTTCACCACGATAAAGATCACGATGACTCCCTGTGTCGGTGTGGGTCACCGGTCTCGCCGGACCGGCGCGGCCGATGACCCACCGGCCTTGTCAGTAGATGTTCGACGGGCGGACCATGCCCTCGGCGAGATCGCCGAAGCCGGGCGCCATGATGGCGCCGGGGTTGCCGACAACCTCCTCCACCACTGCGGTTTCGGTGGTGATCAACAGTGCTGCAATCGACGCCGCACTTTCGAGCGCAGCACGGGTGACCTTGAACGGGTCGATCACGCCGTCGTCGAACATGTCACCGTATTCACCGGTGAGGGCGTTGAACCCGTGCCCGAGCGGCAGACCGGCGACCACCTCGACGACCTCGTCGCCGTCGAATCCGGCATTGATCGCGATCCAGCGCAGCGGTTCGGCGAGTGCCCGCCGCACGACGTCACACCCGATGGCCTCGTCCCCGGCCAGGTCGAGATCGGCCAGAGCCCGATGTGATTGCGCCAGCGCGGTGCCACCGCCGGAGACTATTCCCGCCTCCACCGCGGCGCGGGTGGCGGCCAGCGCGTCCTCGACGCGCAGCATCCGCTCCTTGAGCTCGACACTGGTGGCGCCGCCGACCCGGATCACGGCGACCCGTCCGGTGAGCCGGGCGATGCGCAGCTCGAGGCTTTCCTGGTCGGCTTCGATCCTGGCCCGCTCGAGCTGGGATTCGAGCTGCGCGATCCGGGCGTCGAGCAGCCGCTGTTCCCCGTGGCCGCCGACGATCGTGGTCTCGTTCTCGGTGACGGTGATGCGGTCACACGAACCGAGATGTTCGATCGTCACCTCCGACAACTCGATACCGGTGTCCTTGGCGATCACATGCCCACCCAGCGCCACGGCAAGGTCTTCGAGCTCGGCGACCCGTCGGTGCCCGAAACCGGGTGCCCGGACGACCACCGACTGCATCGTCTTGTGCATGTTGCCGCCGACGAGCAGCTGCAGCGCCGGTCCGTCGACCTCTTCGGCCAGCACGACCAGCGGCCGGTCGGCGCGTTTGGCCACCTCGATGCTCGGCATGACGTCCTGCACCTGGGTGATCTTCTTGTTGGTCAACAGGATCAGCGGGTTGGCGTGCACCGCTTCCATCCGCTCGGGGTCGGTGACCATGTACCCGGAGATGTAGCCGTGGTCGAATTCGATCCCGTCGACGATGTCGACTGACAACCCGAGGGTGTCGCTTTCCTCGGTGGTGACGACCCCGGATTTGCCGACGTAGTCGACGGCCTGGGAGATGGCGTGCCCGATCACCTCGTCGTCGCTGGCGGCGAGCGTCGCGATTCGTTGCAGGTCGCTCTGTCCCCCGATCCGGGAGGCCTGCTCGCGGAGGGAATCGACGACCACGGACACGGCGCGTTCGATGCCGCGGCGCACCCGCATGGGGTTGGCGCCGGCGTCGACGGAGCGCAGCCCCTCACGGACCATCGCCTGCGCGAGCACGGTCGCGGTGGTGGTGCCGTCGCCGACAACGCCGTTGGTCTTCATCGCCACCTCCTTGACCAACTGGGCGCCCATGTTGGCGAAGGGCTCGCGGAGCTGGATCTCGCGGGCAATGGTCACGCCGTCGTTGGTGATCGTCGGCGGTCCGGTCAGTTTCTCGAGTACGGCGTTGCGCCCCTTGGGGCCGAGAGTGACTTTGACCGCGTCGGCGAGGGCGTTGACGCCGTGCTCGAGGCGGGCTCGGGCGTCCGTGTTGTACCGCAGCTCCTTGGCCATGGCAGGTGTTCCTTTCGTACTTGTCTTGCGCGGAGTTTGCGGCGTGTTACGGGACGAGGATCGCCCGGCCGCGCACGCGTCCGGCGTCGAGATCGTCGAGGGCCTGCTGAAAGTCCTCGAGCCGGTACCGGGTCGTGTGCAAGGTGACCTTGCCCTGGGCGGCAAGGGTCATCAGCTCCTGGAGATCGTTGTAGGAGCCGACGAGGTTTCCGATGAAGTTGATCTCGGTGGAGATCACATCGATGGTCGGAACGTCGATGTTCTCGCCGTAGCCGACGACGTAGTAGTTCCCGGCGCGGCGCAGCATCGCGATGCCTTCCCGGGTGGCGCCGCCCTCACCGACGAAGTCGACGACGGCTTCGGCGCCGTGCCCACCGGTCAGGTCGAGCACCTGCTGGATGTGGGTGCCGTCGGCGACGATGCCGTGATCGGCGCCGATCTCGACCGCGAGCTCGACCGCGGCCGGATTCCGGTCGAGCACGACCACGGTGACACCGGAGACCGCCTTGAGGACCTGGATGCCGATGTGGCCGAGTCCGCCGGCACCGATCACCACGCAGACGTCGCCGGGCCGGGTCGTGTTCGCGGCCTTCGCGACGGCGTGGTACGCCGTCAGACCGGCGTCGGCGAGCGCCGCGACGTCGGAGGGTTCGAGTGAGTCGTCGATCTTCACGACGCTGCGGGCGGTGGTGCGCAGGTATTCGGCGTACCCGCCGTTGACGTCGATGCCGGGGAACTGGCTGTTCTGGCAGTGCACGTCGTCACCGGATCGGCACGCCCGGCAGAGTCCGCAGGTGATGAGCGGGTGCAGAATCACCTTGTCGCCGACCGCGACGTTGGTGACCGCGTCGCCGACGGCATGAACCCAGCCGGCGTTCTCGTGGCCGATCGTGTACGGCAGCGCGACGCCTGACTTCGCTTCCCACTGCCCTTCGAGGATGTGCAGATCGGTGCGGCACACCCCGGCCCCGCCGATGCGGACTATGACGTCGAGCGGACCCTCGATCGTGGGTTCGGGGATGTCGGTGAGCTGCAGTTTGGTGTGGTATCCGACAACCTGGACGGCTTTCATCGGGGGCTCCTGATTGTTCTTCGATCAGTGATTCGTGGTGTGGTGCCGACGGATTCGCTGTCGGCGTAGCGGGTGGCGAGCAGGCCCCGGCAGAAGTGGGCGTTGCCTTCCATCGAGATCCGCACCGATTTGGCGAAGCGCAGCCGCATGGGCACGGCTTCCGGCGGGATGCGTTTGCCGTCGTCGTCGACGAACACACGGCTGGCGGGGCAGATGCTCAGCCCGATGCCGATCCGGCGGCGCAGCAGCGCAGCTTTGTACTTTCCGGGGGCCAGGTCGCTGAGGGTGAGTCGGTAGATCTCGTTCACCCCCAGGTCGGTGGTCTTCAGGTGCGCCTCGACGCACCGTTCCATCGCGGCGGCATGCGCCTTGGACAGGAATGTTCGGCGCAGTTCGAGCAGGCTGTCTTCCGCTTCGGAGCCGAACGTTCCGACGTATCCGGCGTCGGCCGCGAGGCCGGCGTTGATCTTGTCGCTGTCGTGATGATCGTCGAGCAGCACCCGCACCTCACCGAGGTCCTCGATCAGGCGCAGTGCGTCGAGGGCGTCGGACGCCATGAGGTAGGCGAAGTTCGGCGAGCAGAATGCGGTGGGCAGCCGCAGGTGGACCGTGACGCCGTCGTCATCGAGGGTGACCGAGCGGACGAAGCCGAGATCGGTGATCGGCTCGTCCAACTCGGGGTCGGTGACCGTCGACAGAGCCATCAGAACGTCCTGCTCGGTGCAGACAGCGAGCGTGGTCATGACGACACGGTTTCCGGTTCCCGGGCCCCGGCAGCGACGTCGACTCCTCGCTGCCCGGCAGGCTCGGCCAGTCGCAGATCCGCGGGAACGTCGATGTCGTACAGCGCTGCCGCGTTGAGGCCGAGGATCTTCTGCTTCTGCTGGGCGGTGATCGGGGCGTACTCGGTCTGCATGTCCTCGGGGATCTGGAAGTCGACGAATTGCTCGATCAGCCACTTCGGGGTCCACAGCGCGTAGTCGCTGCCGAACAGGATCTTGTCCTCGCCGATCCAGTAGAGCAGTTCGCCGATGATCTGCGCGAAATACCTCGGCCGGGTGTGGATGAACGGCAGCGCCACGGCAAGTCCGCCGTACACGTTCGACTCTTGTGTGGCGATCCAGCAGAAGTCCTCGAGTCGCGGCAGGCCGACGTGTTCGACGACGAAGTTCAGGTCCAGGTAGTCGGTGGCGACCTTGTCGACGTCGGAGACATCGAAGGCGTCGCGGTCGAGGGGCCGGATCGTCGGGCCCTTGTGTACGTGAATGTTCTTGATCCCCAGGTCGATGCACTCTTCGAGGTAGCGCCGGGACCAGGGGTCGTCGAGTTTGTAGCCGCGGGAGTCGCCGTGCCATTCGGCCGTGTAGAGCTTGACACCCTGCAGGTTCATCTCGGCCGCGTCCGTGCGGAGCTGTTCGAGGCCGGCTTCTTCGTGGCGGGGGTCGTACGCGTGGTTGTAGGTGAGCTTGCCCGGGTTCTTCGCGACCAGAGCGAGTGCTTCGTCGGTCTGTCCGAACCCCTTGTGGTAGAAGTCGCTCAGCAGGGTGGCCTGGAAGATCGCGTGGTCGACGTATCCGTCCACGAAGAGGTCGCGTTCGAAGCGCTCGCTGCCGTAGTACGTGTAGGTGTCGTAGTCCCACACGACCTCTTCGGGGCTGAGATTCTTGTGGTAGTCGTAGAAGCAGTCGATGAACTGTTTGCCGTGGACGTTCTTCTGGTTCGACTCGCGGCCGTCCCAGATGTGCACGTGCCCATCGACGATGAAGTACTTGTCGCCGTTCTTTTCATACATGTTGGCTACTCCGATGTTCGGAATCGATTGGTGCAGAACTGGCCAGGACCATGAATTGCCCGGCGTTCACCGAGTGATGGTCACCTTCAGGGCGTCGTGGGTGTCGGCGTGCGCGAAGACGTCGTACGCCTCGATCATCTGGTCGAGTCCGAACGAGTGGGTGCCGAAGGCATCGGTCGCAATCTTCTCGTGCGCCACCAGATCCAGAAGCGTGGGGATGGTGGTGCCATTGACCAGTCCGGTCGCGATGGTGATGTTATTGATCCACAGGTCTTCGAGATGGAGATCGACGGGTTTGCCGTGGACACCGACGTTCGCGAGATGCCCTCCAGGGCGCACCAGCGTGGTGCACAGTTCGAACGTGGCGGGGATCCCGACTGCCTCGATGACCACCTGCGCACCCAGTCCGCCGGTCAACTCGAGGACGCGTGCGCGCACGTCCTCGGTGCCACTGTTGATCGTCTCGTCGGCCCCGAAGTTCAGTGAACGCTTCAACCGTGCCTCGGACAGGTCGACGGCGATGACGGTGGACGCACCATAGAGGCCCGCCGTGCGGATCGCAGCGAGTCCGACCGGGCCGACACCGACCACCACGACCGTGTCACCGGGCTGCACGTGACCGTTCTGGACTCCGATCTCGAAGCCGGTGGGCAAGATATCGGCCAGGAAGATGGCCTGCTCGTTGCTTACCGAGTCGGGCAGCACGTGCACGCTCGTCTCGGCATACGGGACGCGGACGTACTCGGCTTGGGTTCCATCGATCAGATGCCCGAAAATCCACCCGATACCGCCCACGGACGCACAGTGCGAGGGCATCCCGGTCTTGCATGGTGCGCATTTCCCGCAGGAAGTGATCGCCGGCACCAGCACTCGGTCGCCAAGGGCCAGCGAGGTGACTGCAGATCCCACTTCGGTGATGACCCCGACCGCCTCATGACCGAGGACCCGACCGGACGTCACCGCCGGCACATCACCCTTGAGAATGTGCAGGTCGGTCCCGCAAATGGTGGTGGTGTCCACCCGAACCACCACATCCGTCGGGTCGATCAGCTGCGGATCGGGGACCTCGGTCCACGAGATCGAGCCCTGTCCCTGGAACACAAGTGCCTTCACGGCGAAAACCCTTCCTCTTCAGAAAAATAGCGATGAACCAAGCCATCGTCTCGGCCGTCCGGCGCCGCCCACCGCAGGTGGGTCGGCGACGCCGGAACAGCGTTCAGGGCTGAGAAGTAATTACTGCGCGGTGAGGTCGAAGCCGATGTACTCGGCGGCGTCCTCGGGGCTGGCGAACAGCAGGGTCTTCTCGTCGAGGTGAACCATGCGTCCGTAGTGGGTGGAGCTGATCTCCTCGAAGATGGAGCCGTCGAATTCCTGTCCGAGCGCGTCGGTGAGTTCCTCGTAATCGAAATCGAGCAGCTTCTGGCCGTCGACGCGGATCATCGACGGGTACTCCGTCAGTTCCACGCCGTCCTTGGTGCCCATCACTTCCGCGACGACGCGGCCGATGGGCGTGTTCATCAGGGTGACGCCACACATGTTGGAGAACTCGGTGGACGATCCGAATTGCATGCTCACTTGTCCAACTCCTTGGGGATGTCGAGCCCGAGGTCCTCGAGCAGGGAACGGAACTTGTCCGTGGCGGCGTCGAGACTGTCGGCGAATGTGACCGCCTTGTCGGCCGGCTGCGACCAGATCGGCTGCAGCGCCCGTGCAGCATCGAGGCACCGCGGCACCCACGTCGCCAGCCAGGTGCCGAACAGCTCCTTGTTCGACTCCCCGACTTCGGGGTCGCGGGTGAGCAACCGGAACAGGTTGCGGGTGTAAGCGAGGTCGCGGTCGTAGTCGTGCTCACCGGTGCCCACGATGGTCGGGGTGATGTAGTCGCCGTTGCCGGCCGCGATCTGCATGACCAATTCGCTGCGGAACAGCGAACCCACCAACTGCTCGAACACGATGTTGGCGCCGAACAGCAGTTCACACCAGTCCGGCACCGCGGTCAGCCGCTCGACGACCTCCCGGGTGGGCTGCCACTCGGGCGCGGACTGCCACACCTCCTGGTGCGCGGCGCCGTCGAAGTCCTCGGTCGCCTCGGACAGGTCCAGATTGAACAGCGCCAGGTCCTGAGCGAAGCGCATCTTGTGGGCGGCGTTCACCGCGACGGCGGTGTTGATCATATTGGTCGGGCAGGACCGTTGGATCGACGTGAACACGTGCAGGGCCAGCCCGTTCTCGGCATGCATCCAGGCACCGAGGTTGCGAGAGATGAACGTCAACCAGGGGGTGTTCCAGGAGTCGTAGACGCGGGCACGCTTGGCGTTGGACAGGCACAACTCGACCTGGTGCACGACCTTCGAATTGTTGCGGTAGATCGTCTGGTCCCACTCCTCGTTGGGGTCGAGGAAGGCGTGCCAGTTCGACGACTTCGCGGCCGTCCACTCCTGCGGATAGCCGCCGGGGCCGTCACCGAAGCCGTAGATCCAGCCCTGGGACAGATGACGGTCGGGGTCGGGCTGGACGTCGACGGTCACGTCCTCGTACATCGTCGAGCGCTTCTTGGCCGGCGTGTAGTAGTTGAACGTACGGCTTCGGGAGCTGGGGAACTCCAGCGCGCCGGCTTCGGAGTCGGTGAACTCGATCTTCGGGAAGCTGCGTTGCTTGGTCCCGGTGTTCTCGGTGGTTGCGGTCATCTCGTTTCTCAGTTCCTGTCGGTGAAAGAGGGCTGTGAAATCCCTGCTGTAGCTACTCGAACGCGGGGCTGGTGAACTTGTCGTAGAAGATCTGGTCGTGCGGGGTGTCGGTGGCCTCGAGCAATGCGAGCGCCGCATCGACCATCGGCGGTGGGCCACACAGGTACACCTCGGTCTTGCCGAGATCCGGTTCACGCCGGCTCACGACGTCGGTGACATTGCCTTCCTCGACGGCGATTGCCCCCACGGGCTGCGGGTCCATCGATTCCGAGAGGCAGGCGACGAAGGTGAAGTCCGTCAGATTCGTTCCGAGCTCGAGGATCTCGTCGACGTAGAACAGGTCGGCGGGAGTGCGTGCGCCGTAATAGAAGTGAACCGGACGGGTGTTGTCGGTAGCGTTCATGTGCCGCAGGAGCGAGAGGATCGGGGCCATCCCCGCTCCGCCTCCGATGAACACGATCGGCAGGACGTGACCCTCTTTGAGAGTGAACGACCCGTACGGGCCGGTCAAATTGATCTCGTCGCCGACCGAGATGCCGTCGTCGAGCAGTCCCGCGAACTTTCCGCCGGGGTATTTCTTGATGAGGAATTCGACGTGCCCGGGGTTCGATTGTGTCGTGGCCATCGAGAACGAGCGATGCTCCTCGGTCCCGGGGATCTTCAGGTCGGCGTATTGGCCCGGCCTGAACTCGTATGCGGCGGGTTCGACGGGCTCCAGTCGCAGCGACACGATGTCCTTGGTCATCGGCTCGAGGGCGGCCACCCGTGTGCGGACATCCTGGATGGGGACACCGCCGAGGAGTTCGTCCTCGTCGAAGTTGAGCAGTTCGATCGTGCAGTCGCTGTAGGCCGTCGAGCGGCAGAGCAGCACCATCCCTTCGTCGACCTCGGCTTCGTTGCACGCGAACGTCGAATAGTTCTCCATCTGGATATCGCCGTCCAGGACGAACGATTTGCAGGCCGAGCACCGCCCCTCGCGGCAGCCGTGCATCAGATGAATGCCTTGCCGGAATGCGGCGTCGAGGATGTACTCGTCCTCGCCGACTTCCATCTCGATGTCGACGGGCTCGAAATTGATACGGTGCTTGTCGGCCACGGGCCATCTCCTGGACTCTGAAAAGGATTGTGCTGGTTACGGTGGGTGGCGCCGGCTGTGCACGGCGCCACCCACCGGGTCGGGGTCAGGCCGGAACTGCGCCTGCGCGGTAGGCCGCGATGTGGGCGTTGCGTTCGGCGTCGGACATCTGGTTCAAGAGCACGTTCGGGCTCTGGAAGGTGTTGCCCCGCACGTCGTCGAGGGTCCACAGCTTCTTCGGGTCGTCCAGATCCAGGTGCGGCTGCCCGACCAGGGTCTTGCCGTCGTCGCGGACGTAACCGAGATCGGACACGATGTCGGCGAGATCCTTGCCGTGATGCAGGGTTTCCCATTCACGGAACCCTGTGAGCCGGCCCATGTTCGGAGTTTCACGGCCCTGGTACTCGCTGCGGAACGCGACCGCGTCGGTCCAGTAGCATGTCTCCGAGCAGTAGGTCCGCCACTGGTCGTCGACCTTCTCCACGACCATGTCCTCACGGATGAGGGCGGGCACCATGCAGGTCCAGCACCGGTGCGGGTACTGGTACCCGACCTCCTCGAATGCGATCGGCTTGTTGCGTCCGGGGTAGGCGAGGCGGTTGTACTCTTCCCACCACTTGCCGTACTTCGAGTACCAGCCCGGGTACTTGTGCTCGAACCACTCGAAGTCCTTGTCGGTCATGGCATCGATCCGCCAGTAGTTGACCGGCCAGCCGGTGGCGAAGAACCGGGCCACCTCGTGGACGTATCCCTTTTCCGTGATCCGCTTCCATGCTTCCTCGACCAGGTCGTGCGGGATCGTCAGGCCGTACTTCTCGAGCGGGATGAGGTAGCTACGGTAGTAGTCGTCGTAGATCCACCGACGCCACATCTCTGCGTAGCTCTCCCGGTCCTTGCGACGGTCCTTCGTGCCGTATTCGATGAATGTGCCGATCGCGGCGTCGACGACGCAGTGGTTGTTCCACCACGCGTATCGCAGGTCGCGCTCGAGCAGCGGCCGGTTCCGCTCGTCGGCGAGGGCCATCAGCAGGATCGAGTAGCCGTTGGAGATGTGCCGCGACTCGTCGGACTGAACCGAGTGGAAGACGGTCGGCAACAGGTAGTCACCGTTGGCGGCGGCTTCGTCGGGCATGGCCACGAACAGGGTGTTGGTGAACGCGGTCTCCGCGACCACGGTCAGGTAGATGTTCGCCGAGGTGATCGCGTCACCGGTGATGAACCCTTCACCGAACTGCCGGCCGATTGTGCCCGCGTAGTTGTTCGCGAACGCCTTCTCGGTCATGTCGAACCCGGCGGGGTCGATGTAGTTGTTCATGTACAGCTTCTTGAGGTTCATCTGAATCGTCGAGTGACGCACCTCGTCGATCATCTGCACCGCGAGACCGTTGTGGATTTCCGGGTTGGGCACCGCGTCGATGGCCATCGGCATCGCTCGTGCCGCGGAGATCTCCGGGAACGGAATGATCGACAGAAACAGCTTCTGCCATTCGAGCCACCGCTGCTGCACCTGGCGGAACATGTTGCCGCGGATGGCACCGTCCATGGCGCCGTACACGCGGTTGTCCTTCTCTTCCTCCATCGGGAAGTACGACCGCATGATCTGCTTCAGAGGGTCCTTCTTCGGAGCCTTCTCGAAGGTGTAGTCGGTCCCGAATCGGGTGGCCGGGGTCGCGAACGTCGGATCCCACGACAGTTCGGTGATCTTCGCGTGAGCCTTGGTCAGGCTTTGCCTACTCAAAGTGCGCCTCCTGGATGATGAGCCGGCCGGGTGCCGGCTGCGGGGGACGTTGTGCGATGAATTCAACCCCGTGATCCAGGCCTCGACCGTCTCACTGTGAGACAGGCGTCACATTCGATGGATCGGCGGATTCACCCGCACGGATCTCACAATGAGACGGAACCGGTCACGACACCGAGGGATACTCTCGCCGAGCCGCATTCACCCGCCGCGTCACTTCGCGGTGCCGGCCGGGAGAAGAGGCGACCACGAGAGCTCAGTCGGCCCTCGCCACGATCCCGGTGGCGCGCGCTACGAATCCTGCACTGGGACAGGGGTTCAGCGCGTCACCCTGCGAGCGTGCCGTCCGCCACACCGCGGAGGTGGCGGACGGCACGCCGAACTTCGAACCTCAGGATTCGCCGACGCGCCGCCGTGTGCCGACGGCCAACCGGCGGAGGCGGACCCAATCCACCGGTCGGGCCGGCGGGCGGACACCGGGACGGTTGCGGGGCACGCGCACGCGCAATGCCCCGGGGGTGACGGTGCACCGCACAGGCGTGGGGATCACCAGGGCCTCGCCGTCGATGCCTGCGGGAATCTCGGGTGCGTCCGCGTCGATGACGACCTCACGCGCGGAATGCTGGATCAGCCCGTTCTGACGCGCACGATGGAGTAGACCGACGGCCTGTCGCGTACTGCTCACCGAAATCGTCACCACGCCGAGGGTGCCCCGATCGATACGCGGCCGGCGTCCGAGACCCGCCAGATCCTGCATCTCGTACGGGCCGTTGCTCACCAGAACGGCCTGCGGCCCGTCGATCGTCCTGTCGTCGAAACGGGCGAGGAGCCGTCCCCCTCGCTGCCCCGCGAGCAGGTCCGGAAGCATTCGCAGGATCGTGCCGGTCTTGTCGTCGCGATAGGCGGGGCTCTGCACCACCTCGGCGTAGGCGCCGAACGACGCGTTGTTGACGAACGTGCGCCCGCCGACCTTTCCGAGGTCGATCCGGAGTTCGATCCCGTCCGACAACGCATCGAGGCATCGGGCCGGGTCGTCGCGGTCCAATCCGAGATCCAACGCGAAATGGTTCCGCGTGCCCGCGCTGATCACCAGGAACGGAAGGTCGTGCTCGGCGGCGATGCCGGCCACCAGAGCCTGCGTGCCGTCGCCGCCGGCCACCCCGAGGAGGTCGGCCCCGCGTGCCACGGCGTCCCGGGCCAGCGCTTCGACGTCGACCGTCCCCGGCCCTTCGAGCAGAACCACCTCGGCCCCGAGTTCCTCGGCTCGTTTCTTCAGGTCGAACTTCCCGACCTTCCCGCCGCCGGAGTGGGGATTCATCACCAGAAAGGGACGTTCCGGTGGTGCGGACGGGTGCTCGGGCATCAGCCAGTCGGCGCGGTCGCGGCCGAGGGCGGCGCGGGCGCAGACGACGGCGAGCACGGCGAGCCCCGCGGCCAGCAGCACCACCCACAACAACTGGGCTCCGATGAGAAGTCCGAGCACGACGATCGGAGTCAGAACCAGCACGACCAGCGACAGCCACCGGAGCACACCGCGGCTCGTGAGGAACCAGAACAACGCCGCGACCGCCACCACCACAGCACCGACCGCCACGATCAGCAGCGTCAGGGTATGCAGTCCGGCGAACACCACCAATACGGCGACGGAGGCGAAGGCCGCCACGAACGCAGCCCGGGCCAGCCAGCGCCGACGCGCGCTCTCGGAGTCCGCAGATTCCGCGGAACCACCCTGATCGAGTGTCATCGCCACCACCTCGCCGTCTCGGGCGTCCCTCATCAGTATCCACCCGCCGGCCGCGGCCATGCCGTTTCACACGAATTCGTCAGATGCCGCCGCAATTGCGGCGGCATCTGACGATTCGGTGGGCAAACGTCGCGCTAGACGCGTGCTGCCCCGCCCAGGAGGTGCGGGCGGGTGGCCCCGACAGGGTTGAGCTCTTCGTAGGCCCGCGCCACGTCGAGGAGGAACAGGTCGTTGCCCGGGGCGGCGACGATCTGGACGCCGACGGGCAGACCGTCTGCGCTGAACCCGGCCGGAACCGAGATCGACGGGCACCCCAGCACCGTCACGGTCAACGCCGACGTCATCCAGTCGAGGTAGTCGTCGCAGCGGCGTCCGTCCACGGCGGCCGGGTATTCGAGGTCGGCGTCGAACGGGAGCACCTGGGAAACCGGCATCACCAGAACGTCGTGCCGGGTGAAGAATTCGACGGCACGGTACTGGATCTCCGCCTGCGCCACCATGGCTTTCGCGACGTCGTCGGCGGACAGCCGGTCCGCCTGCCGGATGTTGTCGAGGAGGGACGGCTTCAGCATGTCGGGGGTGGCGTCCGCCTGCGCGCCGAGATCGATCTTGAACCGCCACGCCCGCAGCGTGCGGAACACCCACTCGGCGTCGGGAATCGACGGCGCGTCCTCGGCGATCACCGCTCCGGCCGCGGCGAAGATCGACGGCTGACGGTCGTGAATCTCGCGGACCGGTGCATCCAACGGGAAGAGGCCGCCCAGATCCGCGGACACCGCGACGCGCAGACCCTGCATACCGGCGACACCGAGGCGGGGGGTGAGTGCGTCGGCGCTGAGCGAGCTGCGGATGCGTGCGTCGGGTCCGGCGATCACCGACAGCAGCAGTTCGAGGTCGTCGACGTTCCGGGCCATCGGCCCCTGCGTCACGAGCGAGTCCCACGGCGCGCTGTTCGGCCAGCACGGCACGCGTCCCGGGGTGGGGCGCAGCCCGACCACATTGCAGAACGACGCCGGGTTGCGCAGCGATCCGCCCATGTCGCTGCCGTCGGCTAGCGGGACCATGCCCGCACCGAGTGCGGACGCGGCGCCGCCACTCGACCCACCCGCGCTCTTCGTCGGGTCGTACGGGTTGGTGGTGGTTCCGAAGACCGTGTTGAACGTGTGCGAACCAGCCGCGAATTCGGGGACGTTGGACTTGCCGATCGTGACGGCCCCGGCCGCGGTGACGCGTTCGGCGATCAGCTCGCTCGTCTCGGGCACGTTGTCGACGAGCAGCGGCGAACCGGCGACCGTGGGGAATCCGGCGACGTCGTGAGTGTCCTTGAAGGCGAACGGCAGTCCGTGCAACGGCCCCACCGGTCCCCCGGCGGCGGTCCGGTCGTCCGCGGCGGCCGCGGTGGCGTGCGCGCGGTCCAGGTCGAGGCTGACGAGCGCGTTGACCGTCGGATTCACCTGCGCGATCCGGTCGGTGTGGAGGTCGAGCAACTCGCGGGCCGAGATGTCCTTGCTGCGGAGTGCGGCGAGCATCTCGCGGCCGGTCGAGTAGTAATCGATGGTCATGTCGAGGTCTCCAGGATCGGGGTGGTGGCGGGAAGGTCGCCCGACGGCGCGGGGGCCGGGGTGCGGGGACCGGTGGCGCGGACGACGGCCTCGACCACGGCGATCACCGCGAGGTTGAGGACCAGTCCGCAGATGCCGGCGTCGATGTTGGCGAGGTTCAGGTCGAAGACGGTCATCACGATGACGGTGAGCATGCCGACGAGAAGTCCGGCGAACACGGACTGCTTGGCGAGCACCGGCTTGTTCGGCAGGGCCATCGCCAGACCGGGGGCGAGCTGGCTGAGCCCGCCGAATGTGAGCAGCAGCAGGTTGGCCAGCAGATCGGGACGCGTCAGACCGAGCACCAGGGCGATGGTGGCAGCGGCGATCACGACGAGGTGGTTGAACCGGAGTTTGGTGCGCTCGCTCCGAATCGTCACCAGGTTGTGCGACGCCAGCGTGGAGATGCCGATGCAGATGGCGCCGGCGGGCAGCATCGCCGCGGACGCCGCAGCGATCGCGATCAGTCCGAGCGCCCAGTTCGGCAGGGCTCCCCCGGCCAGCGTGAGCAGGACGGCGTTGCTGCTGGTGCTCCGGTTCAGTGCCAGGATCCCGACGAAGCCCAGCATGATCGGGAGAATCATCACCACCTGGTACATCGGCAGAAAAGTGTTGTTGGAGCGGATGACTCGGCCGTTCTTCGCGGCGAGCAGCGGCGGCCAGAGGTGCGGGGTGGTGAGGAACCCGCAACCGATCGCGGAGATCAGCAGGCTGGTGGTCCACCAGACCCCGTCGTAGTTGCCGGGATTCACGGTCAGCATCTCGCTGTGTGTCTGCGCGATCTGGCCGAACACGTCGCCGATGCCACCCGCGAAGTGCAGCGGAATCACGACGGACAGCACCACGACGGCGAGCAGGATCAGGACGTCCTTGACGTAGGCGGTGCGCGCGAGGCCGTGGATACCCGCCCACAGCACGAAGCCGACGACCAGGACGGTCGCGACGATCATGCTCAGCGTGCCCGAACTCGCGCTGCCCGTGACGAGGCGGACGATGAGGCCGAGACCGGTGATCTGCAACTGCAGGTACGGGAGCAGGAAGATGATTCCGCACAGGGCGACGAGACGACCCAGCAGCGGGCTGCGGTAGCGGTCGGCGAAGAAATCGGCCTGGGTGATGTAGCCGCGGTCCTTGCTGAGCTTCCAGATCCGCGGACCAATGAAATACAGGGCCACATAGCCGAGCGGGATGTAGGGAATCGCGTAGGTGGCGCCGATGCCCGCGGTGAACGCGATACCGGCGACACCGAGGAATGTGAACGTGGTGAACGATTCACCCGCCTGCAGGAAGAAGCTGGTGACCACACCGAAGTTCCGCTTGCCGACCGTCCACTCGCTCAGGCTCTGAGCGCGTTTCCGGCGTCCGCCGACGGCGATCACGGCGAGACCGATCATGCCGGCCAGGGTGATCCACAGAGCTGAGTTCGTCATGGCGTCACCTCCGCGAGACGGAGGTCGTCGAGCCGATGGTCATCGCTCCGCTCCTCGTGCGGCCGGACGAGGCCGAATTCCACCGCCGCCAGTGCCGGCAACAGGAGCAGGACCCAGGCCGAGCACCACACGAGCAGGCGGGGCATCCCGAGCCACAGATCGGCCGTGTTCACAAACGGCAACCACACGGCGGTGACGAGTGCGAGAACCGGGACGAGCGGGACGAGCAGCAGCCAACGGCGCTGCGGCGAATCCTCGATCGCCCCGAGAATGGCTTCTCGTTGCATGCTGTTCCTTCTTCCATCCAGGGAGTAGAGGAAGCATGCGTGGTGTGGATCACAGCACTCAACCGCTGAGCGAGGTTCGGCGAAATCGGCCACCGGCCTGTCGGAGATCGCAATCAGGTGCGCCCGAGAGGCCGTTCGATGTCGAAATCCGTCACATTGCCCTGCCGCTGCGCTTGACCGCCTGCACCACCATGTTGGTTTCGAGGGCCATCGCGTCGGCCACCCACGGCGCGGTGGTGATGTAGTCGTAGAGCACCGACTCGTCGGGCGCGGCAATGTTGGCGACCACCTGATATTCGCCCGCCGTGCCGGCCGCGTACCGCACATACGGCATCTCGAGCATCCCCCGGACCAACGGTTCGATCCGATTGCGCTGGGTCTTGATGAACAGCATCGCCTCGGCACGCAGCCCGAACAGGGCCGGATCGACGACGACGCGGAGGCTGATCGCGCCCTCGGTGAGCAGCGCCTGGACGCGGCGTCGGGCCGTCGCCTCGGACACGCCCGCGGTCCGGGCGAGCGCCGTGGTGCCCACCCGGCCGTTCTGCATCAGTTCGCGGATGATCGTCCGGTCGACCGGATCCCGGGTGCCGCGCTCGAGGTCGGTGAGGAACGACGCCGGGGGCGCCACCCCGCCGATCGCTTGCTTCTCGGCCGGGGTCAGTACCCCGGCCTCCCATTCGCGGACCGTGCGGAAGTACCGCAGGACGGGGTCGGTCCAACTCCGGACCACGCCCATCGTCGCGGGCAGTTCGTCCATGACGAGCTTCGGGAGGCGCTCCCGGGACACGTGGATCTCGGCGACGCAGTCGGCGGTGCCGGTGAGGACGTACACGAAGATGCAGTCGCTGCGCTGGGCGAGGGCGCTCGCCGCAACCCGCACCGTGCCCGGCGAGCACTGGAGTCGGACGATCGCGGTGCCGCCGCTGTTCGCGACCGCGGTGACGGCCACCCGGCCGGACTCGAGGAGCGCGATGCCGTGCCGGGTGACGTTCCGTTCGGGTTCGCCCAGCGCCTGGGCGATGCGACTCCAGGAACACCGCCCGTCGACCTGGAGGGCAGCGACGATCCGCTGATCGAGCGAGAACCTGCGTTCGGTCATTGCAGACCCCTGCCCTCCGTGCCATGTGTGCATGCGATGGTATTCGAGTCGGGGACCGGGACGGTGAACCACCATAGGTTAGGCTAACCGTATATGGTCGAGCGGAACGCACCGCATCGCGACGCGGAGCGCAGTAGTCCGCTACGAAAGGTAATCGCAGATGCAGTCGACGGCCGCTGCCGAGTCCACAGAGAGGTCGGCGGACCTTCCGCCAGGCGCGCCGTTCGTTCTCTCCCGCCCGCACGGCACCGTGATCGCCGACGGCATCCGCACCGGTTTCGACTCCGCCCGCGACGCCGCCGCGGCCCTGCGGAGCGGCGCCGTTACCTCGGTGGCCGGAGCGCTCGCCTTCGACCGGTCACATCCCGCCGCACTGATCGCACCCCAGGCGTTGCGCCGTCACCCGGGAAGCTGGACACCTCGTCCGCGGGCCCTCCCGAATGTGCGCACCGGGGCGTCCATTCCCCCGGAGGACGAGCACGTCGCCCGGGTCGCCGCCGCGATTTCCGTGTTGCGGGAGCCCGAGGCCGCACTGCACAAGGTGGTGCTTGCCCGATCGGTGGTCCTGTACACCGACGAACCGCTGCATCCGCACGCCCTCCTCGCCCGGCTCGTGGACAACGATCTCGGCGGCAACGGCTTCAGCGTCGACCTGAGCGCCGCGGGCACCGGCTGGTCGGGACGGCACCTCGTCGGCTCGAGTCCCGAGGTACTCATCCGCCGCCACGGCGACCGGGTGACCTGCCATCCCCTGGCCGGCTCCGCTCCCCGGCACGCCGACCCCGAGAACGACCGGCTGACCGCGGACAACCTCGCCTCGTCGGAGAAGAATCTGCGCGAGCACGCGCTCGTCGTCGACGCGCTGCGGGCGGGTCTCGAACCGTTCTGCACCGAACTCGACATCCCGGACCGGCCCACCCTCACCAGCACTCCGCAGCTGTGGCACCTCGGCACGCCCGTGTCGGGACGGTTGCGGGACCGCTCGGTGACCGCACTGGACCTCGCCGTCGCCGTACACCCGACCCCCGCCGTCTGCGGCACCCCGACCGATGTCGCGCGGGCGCTGATCGGCGAACTCGAGGGCGACCGCGGCTTCTACGCCGGCGCCGTGGGCTGGACCGACGCCGACGGTGACGGCGAATGGATGGTCACCATCCGGTGCGCGCAGATCGACGCCGACGGCACCACCGTCACCGCCTACGCCGGTGGCGGCATCGTCGCCGCATCCGAACCGGACGACGAACTCGCCGAGACCACAACCAAACTGGGCACCGTCCTCACCGCGCTGGGACCGTCCCGATGAGCGGCACGACACTGGTCGTCGGAGCGGCCCAGGGCATCGGCCGGGCCACGGCAATCACCCTGTCGCGGTCCGGTCACCGCGTGGTGCTGCTCGACCGCGACGCCGACGGGCTCGCCGCCACCGCGGCCCTGCTCGGCACCCCGCCTCTCGGCACCACCGTCACCGACATCCGCGACACCCACGCCGTCACCGGCACCGTCCGCCGGATCGAGGACGAGCACGGTCCCGTCACCGCACTCGCGCACGTGGCAGGTGTCCTCGAGACCGGCTCGGTGCTCGACGCCGACCCCGCGAGCTGGCAGCGCGTGTTCGACGTCAACGTCACCGGACTCGTCAACGTGCTGCGCGCCGTCGGCACCGGAATGCGGGAGCGTGCAGCCGGTTCCATCGTCGTGGTCGGTTCCAACGCCGCGGGCGTCCCCCGCACCGGAATGGGCGCATACGGTGCGTCCAAGGCGGCCGTCTCGATGATCGTCCGGGTGCTCGGCCTCGAACTGGCCGAATACGGAATCCGCGCCAACATCGTCGCCCCCGGCTCGACGGACACCGCAATGCAGCGTTCGCTGTGGTCGGACCCGGAAGACAACGCCGGGGCGCGCGGAGCGATCGACGGAGACCTGGGCTCGTTCAAGGTCGGTATCCCGCTGGGCCGCATCGCCGACGCCGCCGACATCGCGGACTCCGTCGAGTTCCTCCTGTCGGATCGGGCGCGTCACATCACCATGCAGGCCCTATACGTCGACGGCGGCGCCACCCTCCGAGCCTGACGGCCCGTGAAAGGACTTTCGATGACCACGAGCGTTCGCGCTCCCCTGGAGACCACCACCGGCTACCCCGCCGACCTCGCCGCACGCTACCGCGACGCCGGGTACTGGACGGACGAGACGTTCCAGCAGTTCCTGCCCACCCGCGCCGAGAAATTCGGGGACGCGATCGCCGTGACCGGACCCGACGCCTCCGGGGCCGACCGCGCGCTCACCTACCGGGAACTGTGCGACCGCGCCGACCGGGTCGCCGCCGGGCTGCAGTCGTCGGGGGTGCGGCCCGGCGACCGGGTGGTGGTGCAACTGCCGAACGTCGTCGAGTACGTCGAGGTGATCTTCGCGGTCTTCCGGCTCGGGGCACTCCCGGTGTTCGCGCTGCCCGCGCACCGCACCCAGGAGATCTCCTACTTCTGCAGCTTCGCCGATGCCGCGGCGTACGTGATCACCGATACGCACGCCGGATTCGACTACCGCACGCTCGCCCGCGACGTGGTGTCGTCGGCCGAGAACCCGCCGCGGATCATCGTCGCCGGCGCCGCGCAGGAGTTCACGTCCCTCGACGAACTGCGCTCGGCGGAACCGCTGTCGGACGGGCCGACGGTCGGCGCGGAATCCGTGGCGTTCCTGCAGCTGTCGGGCGGGACCACCGGCGTGTCGAAGCTGATCCCGCGAACCCACACCGACTACCTGTACTCGGTGCGGGAGTCCGACCGCATCTGTGGCGTCGACGAGAACACCCGGATGCTCGTCGTTCTCCCTGCGGCGCACAACTTTCCGATGAGCTCCCCGGGCATCCTCGGCGTCCTGCACGCCGGCGGTCGCGTGGTGCTCGCGCCGGATCCGAGCCCCGACACCGCGTTCACGCTCATCGAGCGGGAGGGCGTCACGATCGCGTCGCTGGTACCGCCGCTCGCGTTGGCCTGGCTCGCCGCCGCAGGCCGCACGGAACGGGACATCTCCAGCCTGGAGGTGCTGCAGGTGGGCGGCGCCAAGTTCAGCGCCGAGGCCGCCAAGCGGGTGCGTCCCGAACTCGGGTGCACACTGCAGCAGGTGTTCGGGATGGCGGAGGGACTGGTCAACTACACCCGGCTCGACGACCCCGAAGACACCATCGTCACCACCCAGGGCCGTCCGATCAGCCCCGACGACGAGGTACGGGTCGTCGACGACCACGGCGAACCCGTCCCGGCCGGCACGTCAGGTCACCTGCTCACCCGCGGTCCGTACACCATCCGCGGGTATTACCGGGCCCCCGAACACAATTCGACGGCGTTCACCGAGGACGGCTTCTACCGCACCGGCGACGTCGTCCGGCTCACGGACGACGGATACCTGGTGGTCGAGGGCCGCGCCAAGGACCAGATCAACCGCGGCGGCGAGAAAGTGGCCGCCGAGGAGGTCGAGAACCATCTGCTCGCGCACCCCGCCGTCGCCGACGTCGCGGTGGTGTCGATGCCCGACCCGTATCTCGGCGAGCGAAGTTGCGCGTTCGTCGTAGTCGAGGGCGAGCAGCCGAAGGCCGTCGAACTCAAGAAGTTCGTCCGCGGCCGCGGACTCGCCGACTACAAGGTGCCCGACAAGGTCGTGTTCGTCGACGAGTTCCCGGTCACCGGTGTCGGCAAGATCAGCAAGTCCGAACTGCGCCGGGCACTGGAGAAGACGTTTGTGACGCCGTGACCCCCGGCTATCGGGACAGTCGCCCCAGCAGCGCGGACGCGACCGCGATCCCGAGCACCGCGGCCGCGACGAGCACCCCGAAGTCCAGCCAGTAGTTGGTGGGCTGACCGATCAGCAGCCCCCTGAGCGCGGACACCTCGTAGCTCAGGGGGTTCACCCGGCTGATCGCCTGGACCCACCCGGGCATGAGTTCCACCGGGTACAACGCGTTCGACGCGAAGAACAGCGGCATGGTGATCGCCTGACCGATCCCCATCAGCCGGTCACGCTTGAGCACGATTCCCGCGATGGCCACGGACAGGCACGAGAAGAATGCGGCCCCCAGCACCACCACCACGACCACACCCAGCAGGCGCACCGGATTCCACGTCATCCCGACCCCGAGGAGTGCCGCCGCAACCACGACCACCACGGCCTGAGCCACCGCGCGGACGCCGGCAGCGAAGGCCTTGCCCGTCACGAGAGCCGCACGCGGAGTGGGTGTCACGAGCAGTTTGGTCAACACCCCGGCGTCCCGCTCCCAGATGATCTGGATGCCGTAGAAGATCGCGACGAACAGCGCCGACTGGGCGATGATGCCCGGCGCCAGGTAGTCCAGATAGGGGACGTCGCCGGTCGGGATCGCACGGATGCGGCTGAACGTCTCCCCGAAGATGACCAGCCACAGAATCGGCTGGATCGCACGGGTCACCAACTCCGACCGGTCGTGGCGCAGTTTCTGCAATTCCACCAGGCAGAACGTCACGATCCGCGACAACAACCGGAGTACACCCCGGAGCGGCGGTTCAACCCATACGGCGGGCGGTGCGGCGGGCGCTACGAACATCCCGGAGCCCTCCCTTCTCGTCGGCGGTGAGACTGTCACCGGTGAAATGGCGGAAAACGTCGTCGAGCGTCGCGCCGGGCCCCAATTCCGCGACGAGCCCCGACGGTGACCCCACCGTCCGCAGTTCGCCGCGGTGCATCAGCGCGACCCGATCACACAGTGCCTCGGCCTCTTCCATGTAGTGGGTGGTGAGCAGCACCGTCATCCCGTACTGCTTCTGCATCTCGGTGACACGCGTCCACACCGAGTCCCGCGCGACCGGATCGAGCCCGACCGTCGGTTCGTCGAGCACCAGCAGCGACGGCCGGTTGACCAGTGCCTGCGCGAGTTCGAGGCGGCGGACCATGCCGCCCGAGAAACTCGACGCCACCCGGTCGGCGACGTCGGTGAGATCCACCATCTCCAGCACCTCGTCCACCCGGCTGCGGCGCTCGGACCGCGGCACGTCGTAGAGGCGGGCGAACCAGGAGACGTTCTCGCGGGCGGTGAGTGCGCCCTCGATCGACAACTGTTGCGGCACATACCCGAGCAGTCGCCGGACGGCCATGGCAGAGGTGCGCACCTCACACCCGAAGATGCTCACGTCACCGTCCTGCAGCGGAAGAAGGGTGTTGAGCAGACGGATCGTCGTGGTCTTCCCCGCCCCGTTGGGCCCGAGCAGGCCGAAGCACTCCCCCGCCTCGATCACGAGGCTCAGGTCGTTCACCGCGGTGTAGTCCCCGAACCGGTACGTCACGTGCGACAGTTCCAGCGCGTCGGGGGACCGCCGCTGTCGGGCGGCGGTGCGGTCCCTGCGAAACATCATCTGACGACCTCCTGATCGCTCTCCACGGCTCGGTCCGGGTGCAGCGCTCCGGCGAGGCGGGTGATGGCGGGAATGGCGGATTCGATGGCCTCCCGGTCCTCCGCGCTCAGGGCGTCGAAGGCGGCGGCGACCTGCACGTTGCGACGGTCACGCCAGCGCTCGACCTGCGCACGCGCCTCGTCGGTGAGTGCGAGGCGGGCGACGCGACGGTCGGACTCGTCCCGCACCCGTTCGATCAGACCGGCGTCGGTGAGTTGCCGCACGAGAGTGGAGACCGTGTTCGCGGCGAGGCCCAGGGCCGCCGCCGCTTCCGCGACGGACGTGCCGGGCCTGCGGCGCAGCAGGCGCACCAATTCCACCTGCGACCCCGTCAGCGGCGTTTCCGGCCACGGGCGGCCGACCAGTCGGCGGGTGTGCCTGCGCAGGAGTCCGATTGCGGCGAAGAGCTGTTCGGCAGGCGCCAGGTGGTCGGGTGCCTCGTTCTGTGCCATGAGGACAATATAGCTCTGTTTCAGAGGTATTACGAGGGGCGGCTACGCTCGGGCGTGCAACCGTGTTCGGACAGCCGAGAGTGACGAGGAGACGACTGTATGTGCCTGGTCCTGTTCGCCTGGCATACCCGCCCCGATCTCCCCCTCGTCGTCGCGGCCAACCGGGACGAGTTCTACGCCCGCCCCACCGAGCCTCTGCAGTGGTGGGGAGACGACTTCGTCGCGGGTCGCGATCTCCTCGCCGGCGGAACGTGGATGGGTGTCACCGCCACCCTGCGATTCGCCGCCGTCACCAACGTCCGCAACGGCACCCCGTCCACCGGCGCCCGGTCCCGCGGGGTACTGCCCGTCGACTTTCTCCGCGGCCGGCTCTCACCCGCCGACTACGCCGAGCAGGTGGCCGCGAACGGCGCCGACTACGGCAGCTTCAACCTGCTCGCAGGCGACACCGAGGAATTGTGGTGGACCACCAACCGGCCCCACGGTCGCAGCCAGCGGGTGCAGCCGGGCGTCCACGGCCTGTCCAACGCCGAACTCGACACACCGTGGCCGAAGGTCACCGGCGGCACACAGGCGTTCGCCGCCGCGCTCGCCGCCGACGACGGCAGCCCCGACGCCGACCCGCAGGGGTATTTCGACGTCCTCGCCGACAGCGACCCGGCACCGTGGGACTCCCTGCCCGACACGGGCATCGAACCCGAACTCGAACGCGCCCTCTCGTCCCGGTTCATCCGCTACCGCGACTACGGGACCCGGGCGTCGACCCTGCTGCGGATCAGGTCGGACGGGACCTTCGACATCACCGAACGACGGTTCGACGAGAACGGAGCCCTCCTCTCAGGTGAGTGACAGTGCCACTCACGTCAGGCGAGGGAGGAACGGATGACGCCCGCCGTCTGATCGAGCGCGATCCGGCTCGGCGACTTCGGCATTCCGCGCAACCCGAAACCGTCACCCGCGGTGCGGGGAACCACATGCAGGTGGACGTGGAACACCTCCTGCCCGGCGGCGATCCCGTCGGCGAGAAACAGGTTCACGCCCTGCGCCCGCATCGGACCGTGCCGCAGCGCAGTCGCGATCCGCTGTCCGGCCGCGAACACCGCCGCCCCGTCCCCGGGGTCGAGGTCCGCGAGCCCGCTCGCGTGCCGCCGCGGGACCACCAGCAGGTGCCCGGACGTCCACGGCCGGATGTCCAGGAAGGCCAGCACGGCGTCGTCCTCGTACACGACACTCGCCTCGGACCGGCCCGAGACGATCTCGCAGAAAATGCAGTTCACGGCGTGTGCACCTCCGGTGCTTGTGCGCCTTTTTGGTAGTCCCCGCTACCAGAAAGGCGCACGGGCGGCGGAGCCGCCTACAGGATCGGGGACGGCTGGTACGCGGCCGCCTCGGGGTGGGCGTCGACGAGCTTCTGCACCTGCGCCACGACCGTCGCGACCTGCGACTCGGCGGCACCGATGAACGCCTTCTTGTCGGCGAGGGCCTCGTCGAGCGCGGCACGGTCGAGCGGCAGCCGGTCGTCGGCGGCGAGGCGGTCGAGGAGGTCGGGTTCCTTGCCCTCCTCGCGCATCGCGAGGGCGACGGCGACGGCGTGTTCCTTGATCACCTCGTGCGCCGTCTCCCGGCCCACTCCCGCGCGCACCAGGGCCATCAGGACCTTGGTGGTGGCGAGGAACGGGAGGTACCGGGTGAGTTCCTTCTCGATGACGGCGGGGTAGGCGCCGAATTCGGCAAGCACCGTCAGGAACGTCTCGATCAAACCATCGATCGCGAAGAAGGCGTCCGGCAGTGCGACGCGGCGCACCACCGAGCAGAACACGTCACCCTCGTTCCACTGCGCGCCCGCCAACTCGGCGGCCATCGACGCGTAGCCGCGCAGCACGACCTGCAGTCCGTTGACGCGCTCGCAGGACCGGGTGTTCATCTTGTGCGGCATCGCCGACGATCCGACCTGGCCGGGCTGGAAGCCCTCGGTGACCAGCTCGTGTCCGGCCATCAGGCGGATGGTGTGCGCGAACGACGACGGCCCGGCCGCCACCTGCACCAGCGCGGACAGCACGTCGTGGTCGAGCGAGCGCGGGTAGACCTGGCCGACGCTCGTGAACACGTGGGCGAACCCGAGGTGCTCGGCGACCTTCTGCTCGAGCGCCTCGAGCTTGGACGCATCACCGTCGAGGAGGTCGAGCATGTCCTGCGCGGTGCCCATCGGGCCCTTGATGCCGCGCAGCGGGTAGCGGTCGATCAGCTCGCGCAGCCGGGTGAGTGCGACGAGGAGTTCGTCGGCGGCGGACGCGAACCGCTTGCCCAGCGTGGTGGCCTGCGCCGCGACGTTGTGCGACCGGCCCGCCATGACGAGGCTGCTGTACTCGGCGGCGCGCTCGGCCAGCCGGGCCGCGACGGCGACACCATGCGCGTGCACGTGTTCGAGCGACCGCAGGATCTGCAGCTGCTCGACATTCTCGGTGAGGTCGCGGCTGGTGAGGCCCTTGTGCACCTGCTCGTGTCCGGCGAGGGCGTTGAACTCCTCGATGCGCGCCTTCACGTCGTGACGGGTGACGCGCTCGCGGTCGGCGATGGAGTCGAGGTCGACCTGCTCCAGCACCCGCTCGTAGTCGGCGAGCGCCTCGGCCGGCACGTCGATCCCGAGTTCCGCCTGAGCACGCAGCACGGCGAGCCACAGCTGACGCTCGAGGACGATCTTGTGCTCGGGCGACCACAACTCGACGAGTTCGGGGCTGGCGTAACGATTGGCAAGGACGTTCGGGATGCGGCTCACGAGTCCTCAGTTTACGGCCGGGCTAGAGCTGAACGTGGTCCGGCCGGTCGAGGGCGGGCGCAACCACGTCGACGACGTCGAGCAGCATCGCCCGCGCAAGAGCCCGCAGGTCGGGGTCGTGCTCGCCCAGCGCGGTCACGACGGCTCCGTCGACGACGGCGACGAGCCGCCGGAGTTGCTCCTGCCGGACGTCGCGGTCGGAGCGTCGCAGGGCCTCGGTGAGGACATCGTCGAGTTGCGCGCGCAGCCGCAACTGGACCTCCCGCAGTTCCGGCCGACGCGCACACGCGGTGAACCGCTCGTACCGGGAGATCAGCCGTTCGCGGCAGTCTTCGCTGATGAGGGCCGGACCGACGAGCAGGTCGAGGAGGAGGTCGACGGTGGATTCGCGGCCGCGGCGTCGGTGCGTGACGTCTTCGACGCGACTGCGCATGACGGCCAGGTCGCGTTCGCCGTTGCATTCGACGGCCTTCGCGATCAGGTCGTCCAGCGACTCGAAGTAGTAGGTGGTAGACGCCAGCGGAAGGTCGGCGCGGGTGGCCACCGAGCGGTGCCGTACGGCGTCGAATCCGCCCTCGAGCAACAGATCGGCGGCAGCCTCGACCAGCGCCTGTCGGCGCCGTTCGCCCTTCGGAGTTGCCGCTGATGACACCAATTCATCCTGCCAGCCGCGGGCCCCGAACCTGGGCGAATTGGACGACAGACCGTGAAGTATGTGAACGCCGGAACCCACCCGCGTAGCGACGGATCGGTGCGGGTGTCGGTGCTCGGCACGGTGACACCGCCGGGCCTCATCGGGTACGGCCTCGGCTACGGGGTCGTGCGCCGCGACCGTCACGACCGGCTTCCTCGAGAATCCGGGCGGCGAGTACGACACGAGTTGCCTCGAGCAGGTGCGGGTGCCGGTCTTCAAGACCAGCTGACGGCCCGCGGTCGGCCGGCGAGGCGACGAAGCCGCACGGCCATCGTCACCATCGCCGGGAAAGTCACGGCGAGGAGGGTGAGCCGCTGGAGAAGCCCGGCAACCTCGTGCAGTGGTGCGCCGCCGGGCATCGCGAACCGGCCGAGCATCACGAAACAGCCCAGACCGATCACCCCGGCGACCCCGACGTATCGCGCCAGGCCGCGCCAGCGCGGATCGGCGGCGAACCGGCGCGACAGCACCACCAGGGCCAGGGCGCTGCAGGAGAAGAACATGACACCCGCGATCACATGGTTGCCGGGGTCGTACGCGTTCCCGCCCTCGTCCTCCCGCAATGGGAACACGGCGGCGAGAACCAGTCCCACCCCCGCGGTGCCGAGCAGACCTGGTCCTGCCCAGCCGAACCGCATCGCGGCGATCCCGCGGTGCAATCCGACCGCGAAGATGAGCAACAGCGCGGCGAAAGCCAGGAAGTTCAGCTGCTGGATCCACCCGCGCGGGTCGGCTTCGAGAGCACTGATCGGGTCGGTGATCGGGTTGTAGTCGTCCCGCAGAAATGCCTCCTGGACGACGAACCCCGCGGTGAACAACAGCGGACCCGCCGCGCCCGCCGTGGCCGCCCACCTTTGGAAGCCGGGGCGCGACACGAGAACTGACGTGGTGACCATGACGTCGACGCTAGCGCGACGGCACCGGTCCCGGCATCGGAGAAATCACCCATCCGGGTCCGGGTGAAACGTGGGTAGTAGTACCCACGATCAGTTGTTCGGAAGGACCGCCCCGGTCGCGGCGTCGACGTCGACGTCGTAGTCCCAGCCCTTCGCGTCGCGGATGTGGATGTGCCACACGGCCACTCCATCGCGTTGCTGTTGCTCCGAGTTCGCGACCGAGCCGCCCGGCACCGTCGCGACAGCGATCTGCTCCGCCTGCTGCTGGGTCACCGCTCCGGCGGCCGGAGCGGGGGCGGGTGTCGCGGTGGTTTGCTGGTTCTGATCGTCGGGGACGATCGCACCGGTAGTCGCGTCGACGTTCACGTCGTAGTCCCAGCCCTTGGCGTCGCGGATGTGGACGTGCCACACCGCTTTTCCGTCCCGCAGCTGTTGCTCGGAGTTCGACACCGTGCCGCTCGGGACCGTCGCGACAGCGATCTGCTCCGCTTGTTCCTTGGAGATCGCCGCTGCCGCAGCTGTTCCGGTGGACGACGTCGACATGGAGGACGCCGTGGTCGTGGCTGCCGTTGCCGCACTGGTGGTGGACGACGTGTCGCCGCTGTCGGAGCCGCATCCGCCCAGCAGCAGCGCGGACGCCGCCACAATCGGGATCAAGCTCGCGCATCGCACACTTCTGGTGGACATGGTGGCTCCTCGATCGCTCGACGGCGTGAACCTGCCAGTCAGAATACGGGAGCGCGGTCTGTTTCGGACCGAGTGCGCAGAAGTTACGGAGCCGCCTCGGGATTCGTCACCTCAACTGCGCAGCCACCGACGGCGTCACCACGTCCGGCAGGACCGCCGCCCGAAATTGCGACGGGCCAGCACGAGCCAGACGACCGGCAGGAAGACGAGCGGGGGGACGCGGACCAGTGCGACCCACAGGATCGCCGCGAGGACGGCCACCACGAACACCAGGGCCCGCAGTGCCGCCGCCTCCCGTCGCGGATCACGCCGCCGGGCGGGCTCGGGTTCGGAGGTGACGCGCTGCTTGGCCGGGAGGTCCGCGAAGAGGGGCACCAGATCGGCGGCGGTCTTGGCGAGGTACGCCTCGCGCACCCGCTCGTCGAACTCGTCGGTCTCGAGCCGTCCGGCAGCGAAGTGTTCGGCGAGTGCCGCCGCGGCTTGTTCTCGTTCCAGGGTTCCGATGCGGACCCCACCAGGAACGGGTGGCTGTGGATGACTGATGTCGCTCATGTCGTCGCCTCATACCCGGTTGTAACACTGTAATCCTAGCCACAGTGTAGGCCTTCTACTGCTGGTCGCGCCCGTGCAAGCCGTCGCGGCGCTGTTCCTCCGCTCGCTCCCGGCAACGCCGCACGAACTCGGCTTCCTCGGGGTCGGCGGGCAGCCGGTCGCCCGGGGTCTTCTGCGGCCGCCCGGCGACGAGCCACAGCACCGAACCGACGAGCGGAAGCAGCAGCACGATCACCAGCCAGCCCTCTTTCGAGAGGTTCCGGAACTGGTCGTCGTCGGTGGTGACGGCGTCGGCGAAGCACAGGACCCACAACACGAATGCGAGCAACGCGACGTACAGCATCGCTGTTCTCCTTGCCTGGCGCGCCCGAACACACGGTGCGCCCAAGTCCATCGAACAACTGCTGCGGCGCCGCCGCAAGAGCCGTGGTCGCGAACCTTCGGTTACAGCCAGCGACCCAGTCGCAGCAGCGATTCCCGGACCTCGGCGGTGGATCCGGCGAACGACAGCCGAACGGTCCGGTCGCCGTGAACGGTGTCGAAGTCGATGCCGGGGGCAAGCGCCAGACCGGTGTCCTGCAGGAGCCGCGAGCACCATTCCGTCGACGTCACGCCGTGGGATCCGCCCAGCAGGTGCCCGATGTCGGCGTACACGTAGAACGCGCCGTCGGCGGGTGCGAGATCGGTGATGCCCAGTTCCGGGAGTCCGGTGAGCAGCAGTTCCCGGTTGACGGCGTAGCGCTGCACGTGGCCGTCGAGTTCGACCCTCGATTCCTCGGTGAACGCGGCGATCGCCGCATATTGCGAGATGGCCGGCGGGCACACCGTCATGTTCGAGGCCAGGCGCTGCAACGGTCGCCGCAGCCCCTCGGGAACCAGCATCCAGCCCAGCCGCCAGCCCGTCATCGAGAAATACTTCGACACCGATCCGACGACGACGGATTCGCGGGACGTCTCCCACGAACTCGTCATGGCCTGCTCGCCGTATCCGATGCCGTGGTAGATCTCGTCGGAGATCAGCAGGGTGCCGTGGTCGTCGCACCAGCGGGCGAGTGCAGCCAGTTCGCCGGGGTCGATGACGGTGCCGGTGGGGTTGGCGGGGCTCGCGACGATCAGTCCGGCCGGCGGCTCGAGCAGAGCGTCGAGCATCGCGACCGTCGGCTGGAACCGAGTGTCCGCCCCGCAGTCGATCTCGATGACGTTGCAGCCGAGCGCGGCGAGCGTGTTCCGGTAGGCGGGGTAGCCGGGGCGGGCCACGACGACGGTGTCGCCGACGTCGAAGGCGGCGAGGAACAGCAGCGTGAACGCGCCCGACGAACCGGTGGTCACGACCACGTCCTCGGCGTCGACGCCGATGCCGGACTTGGCGGAGTGGTATCCGGCGATCGCCTCGCGCAGCGGCAAGATCCCGAACGTCTCCGTGTAGCCGAGCAGATGCCCGTCGAGCACTTCCCGCGTCGCGCGGAGAACCGGCTGCGGGGCGGGAGTGGACGGCTGCCCGGCCGCGAGCGTCAGCACGTCACCGTGAGTGCGCTGACGTTCGGTGGCCGCCTTCCACACGTCCATCACGTGGAAGGTCTGGATGTTGGATCGCTGAGATTCGGGACGCACCCCTTGACGCTAGCGTGATGCGATCACTTCCCCGCCAACGCGTCCCGCTGCGACTCGACCGTCTCCCGGATGGCGCCCACCACCGCGGCGACCTCGGGTCGGCGCAGCGACTCGGCCCGCGCGACGAGCCAGTACGCCAGCTCGGCCTCGACCTGCCCGGGCAGCACGCGCACGAGGTCGTCGTGGCGGTCGGCCATGAAGCAGGGCAGGAGCCCGATGCCCGCCGACGCCCGAGTGGCCTCGACATGCACGAACACGTTCGTCGACGTCACCGATTCGCGCATCGACACGGTGAGTCGCTGCGCGAGGTCGAGTTCGTCGACCTGCAGCATCGAGTCGATGAAGTAGACGAGTGAGTGGTAGGCGAGATCCCCCACCTGTCGCGGTGTGCCGTGCTCGGCCAGGTACGACCGCGCGCCGTACAGCCCGAGGGTGTAGTCGGCCAGCCACAGCGCCTCGGCGCGATGCACCTGGGGTTTGCCGACCACGATTTCGATGTCGAGTCCGGAGCGATGCTGCGACGCCCGGCGCGTGATCGCGACGATCTCCACGGACACCTCGGGATGCCTTCTGCGGATCAGTGCGCCGGCGGGCGCGGCGATGTAGGCGCTGAATCCGTCGGTCGCCGAGACGCGGACGACGCCTTTCAGGTGGTCGGCACCGCCGGGTTCGGCGACGAGTCCGTGGACGGCGGCCTCCACGCGTTCGGCCGCGGTCAGTGCCTGCCGCCCGAGGTCGGTGAGTTCCCACCCGCCCGCGGCCTTCACGAGAACCCGGCCGCCGAGGCTTTTCTCCAGATTCGCGATCCGGCGCGAGATGGTGGTGTGGTTGACCCCGAGGTCGTCGGCTGCGGTGTTGAAGCGGCCGGTCCGCCCCACGGCCAGCAGGACGAGCAGGTCGTCGGCGCTGGGCTTCGCTGTTCCGGACGTCATTTCTGCATATTTGCACATGGCGACTGCATGTTGCGTCATTGTGTGCGCACAAATATGCATCAATACTCGGCAGGACAAATGAACTGTGTCCCCAGTCACAACGGGGTACGGAGTGGAACGAGGAGCGACAGATGAGCGTCGACGAAACCGCGCACGTGAAGGAAGCCCCGCCGTCCGGGCTGAAGAAGGTGGTCGGTGCGTCCATGGCCGGCACCATCGTCGAGTGGTACGAGTTCTTCCTCTACGGGACAGCTGCGACGCTGGTGTTCAGCAAGGTCTTCTTCGCGGCCGGAGACAACGAACTCGACGCGATCATCGCGGCGTTCGTGACGTACGCCGTGGGCTTCGTCGCCCGGCCACTCGGCGGCATCGTGTTCGGTCACTTCGGCGACAAGTTCGGCCGCAAGCAACTGCTCCAGTTCAGCCTTCTCCTCGTCGGCGCGGCCACGTTCCTGATGGGTTGCCTGCCCACCTACGGCCAGATCGGCTACTGGGCCCCCGCCCTGCTCGTCACGCTCCGCTTCATCCAGGGATTCGCCGTCGGCGGCGAGTGGGGTGGCGCGGTGCTGCTGGTGGCCGAGCACAGCCCGAACCGTTCCCGCGGTTTCTGGGCGTCGTGGCCGCAGGCCGGAGTCCCGGCAGGCAACCTCGTCGCGACCGTCGTCCTGCTGATCCTCACGACGACGCTGTCCGATGCGGCGTTCCTGAGCTGGGGCTGGCGCGTCGCGTTCTGGCTGTCCGCGGTGATCGTCCTGGTCGGCTACTACATCCGTACCAAGGTGACGGACGCCCCGATCTTCATCCAGGCGCAGAAGGAGGCGGAGCACATCAAGGAGACGTCGTTCAGCGTCTTCGAGGTGCTCAAGCGCTACCCGCGTGGCGTGCTGACGGCGATGGGCCTGCGTTTCGGCGAGAACGTCATGTACTACCTGGTGGTCACGTTCTCGATCACCTACCTCAAGGTGGTGGTCCACACGGACACCGCGCAGATCCTCTGGTGGATGCTGATCGCCCACGCCGTGCACTTCGCGGTGATCCCGCTGGTCGGGCGGCTCTCGGACACCATCGGCCGCCGTCCCGTCTACATGATCGGCGCGCTGACCGCGGGCACCTGGGGCTTCTTCGCGTTCCCGATGATGAACAGCGGGCACAACGCCGTCATCCTCGGAGCGATCATCATCGGCCTGGTGTTCCACGCGTTCATGTACGCCGGTCAGCCGGCGATCATGGCCGAGATGTTCCCGACCCGCATGCGCTACTCGGGTGTCTCCCTCGGCTACCAGGTGACGTCGATCGTGGCCGGTTCGCTGGCGCCGATCATCGCAGCCAGCCTGCTGAGCAAGTACCACTCGTCCGTTCCGATCGCGGTCTACCTGGCGATCGCCTGCCTGATCACCGTCGTCGCCGTCATCGTCGCCCGGGAGACCAAGGGCATCTCGCTCGAATCGATCGACGCGGCGGACGCACGGATCCTCGCCGACGAGAAGGCGGGAACCTCGGCATGACGGAACAGAACCTGGCCGGGCGCACCGCCCTCGTCACCGGCGGCGCCAGCGGCATCGGCGCAGCCTGCGCCCGGACGCTGGCGGCGCGCGGAGCGCACGTCACGGTCGCCGATCTCGACGAGATTGCCGCCAAGACGCTGGCCGACGACATCGACGGCACCGCGTGGCACATCGACCTCCTCGACACCGACGAACTCACCGAACTGCGCCTCGAGACCGACATCCTCGTCAACAATGCCGGTATCCAGACCATCAGCCCGCTCGAGGAGTTCCGCCCCGAGGACTTCCGGCGCATCCAGAAGTTGATGGTCGAGGCCCCGTTCCTGCTGATCCGCGCGGCACTGCCACACATGTATGACGCGGGATTCGGACGCATCGTCAACGTGTCGTCGGTCCACGGACTCCGCGCGTCGCCGTTCAAGGCCGCGTACGTCACCGCCAAGCACGGCCTCGAGGGACTGTCGAAGGTGACGGCGCTGGAGGGCGGACCGCACGGCGTCACCAGCAACTGCGTCAACCCCGGATACGTGCTGACACCGCTGGTGCAGAAGCAGATCGCGGATCAGGCCCACGTGCACGGCATCAGCGAGTCCGAGGTGATCGAGAAGGTGATGCTCACCGAGAGCGCGATCAAGCGGCTCGTGGAACCGTCGGAGGTGGCATCGCTGGTCGGGTGGATCGCATCCGACGACGCCGGCATGGTGACCGGCGCGTCCTACACGATCGACGGAGGCTGGACGGCCCGGTGACGTGGCCGGCGGTGCGTTCGAATCCGATCGCACCGCCGGTTTCGTCTCAGGGAAGGGCGATGCGTCCCTCCACGGCTGCCAGGCCGATGTCCTTGCGGAAATGGCTTCCCGGCAGCTTCACCGCGGAGATCTTGGCGTATGCGTCCGCACGCGCCTCGCTCAGGTCCGCCCCGACCCCGACGACGCTCAGCACGCGGCCGCCGGCGGAGACCACCTGCCCCTCGACCAGTTTGGTGCCCGCGTGCAGGACGCCATCGCCATCGGCACCGGTGATCACGTCACCGGTGCGCGGCGTGGCCGGGTAGTGCTCGGCCGCGACCACGACGGTCACCGCCGAGCCGTCCTGCCATTCGAGGGGCGCGACCTGATTGAGCGTTCCGGTGGCCGCCGCGTTCAGCAGTTCGCCGAGCGGGCTCTTCAGCAACGCGAGCACGGCCTGGGTCTCGGGGTCACCGAAGCGGCAGTTGAACTCGACGACCGCCGGCCCGTCCTTGCCGATCGCCAGCCCCGCGTACAGCAGCCCACTGAAGGCACTGCCCCGGGCTACCAACTCGGCCGCGACCGGCTTCACGACATCGTCGACGATCTGCGTGACGGTCTGCTCGGGCAGCCACGGCAGCGGTGTGTAGGCGCCCATGCCGCCTGTGTTGGGACCGGTGTCGCCGTCACCGACGCGCTTGTGGTCCTGCGCGGGCAGCAGCGGCACCACGGTCTCGCCGTCGACGACGCAGAACAGCGACACCTCGGGACCGTCGAGGAAGGATTCGAGCAGGACGGGGTGACCGTTCTCGAGCAGTTCGGCCGCGTGATCGCGGGCGGCGTCCCGGTCGGTGGTGACCACGACACCCTTGCCCGCCGCCAGGCCGTCGTCCTTGACCACCCAGTTGGGGCCGAAGCGGTCCAGTGCCTCGTCCAGCTTGGCGGGCGAGTCGACGATCTCGCTGTGGGCGGTCTTCACACCGGCGGCGGCCATGACGTCCTTGGCGAACGCCTTCGAACCCTCGATCCGCGCGGCGTCGGCGGACGGACCGAAGCAGGCGATGCCCGCCGCACGGACGGCGTCCGCGACACCCAGCACCAGGGGTACCTCGGGTCCCACCACGACGAGGTCGGCGCCGAGCTTCTTCGCGAGAGCCGCCACCGCCTCCCCCGACGCGATGTCGACGGCATGCTGCTCGGCGATCTTGCCGATCCCGGCATTGCCGGGCGCACACATCAGGGCACTGACACCCGGATCGCGAGCAAGGGCGAGAAGGAGGGCATGTTCACGGGCTCCGGAGCCGATAACGAGTACGCGCACGGGTGTCAGCCTACGGGCCGGGCCTGGGCACCGTTCCTGCGAGTACCGCCCGCGGTTGACAAGTACTCACTGGTGCCGTGTGGTCCGCGGCGGCAAGGCCGAACACCAGGGCAGGCGCGATGCCTCCCGTGTACGCCCGGTTGTAAAGCCCGCCGGTGTCCGATCCGGCGGCGAACAGGCCGCTGATCGCGCCGCCCGCCGCGTCGAGGACGCGGCCGTGCTCGTCGATGCGGATGCCGTGGAACGGGAAGGTCAGAGCCGGGCATGCCTCGACGAGGTAATACGGACCCTCGTCGAGCGGCGCTGGGTCGAAGCGACGCGGGGGCTGCGCGTCCGTACCGGACGCATGAAGAGACCGGATCTGATCCGCGATGGCGGCGCCGTCGTAGCCCCACTCCTCGGGAAGGTAGGCGAACTCGTCCAGATTCTCTGCGATTCCGCACCGCCCACCCCGGCGCTGCGCGAGGTCGAACTTGTCGAGTGCGGCGGCGCCTTCCACGTAGGTGCCGGTGATCCATTCGCGGTATACCCGCGCGTCGGCGACGAGCAATCCTCGAGACTCGGGCTGTTCGAGCAGGTCCATCGTCGTCAGATGGTCTCCGACCGTCTCGTCCGTGAACCGCCGGTTGTCGAGGTTGAACAGCAGCGCATGCTCGCTGTAGTAGAGCGACAGCGCCACGAAATCGGACGGATCGCGAAAGCGGACACCGGTGGGTACGAGGTGGCCGTAGAAGCCGGACCGATCCGTTCCGGTCGCTGCGCCGACGGATTCGGCCAGGCGTAGTCCGTCACCCGCACTGGCGGGATTGGAACGCAGTTGCATCTCGGACGCCGCGGGGTGGATGTGCGCGGCGGCCAATGCGGAATTCGCCTGGAAACCCCCGGTCGCGAGAATGGTTGCCCGGGCTCGCACTTCACATTCCGTGCCGTCCGAGAGCCTGACACGGGCGCCGACGACGCCACCGTCCGACGTGAGCAGCGCGAGCGTCTCCGCGCTCGAGTACAGTTCACCGCCGTGACTCCGGATTCGCCGGCGGCACTGGTCGATGTAGTGATTCGTGTCGAACTGGTGGCCGGTTCCGTAGCGGAGAACGGTCACCGCGTCCGCGCAGTCGACGCCGAGCGACCGGATCCAGTCGATCCCATCGCGAAACCCGTCGACGAGCGCCCGGCGCAGGGCCGGGTCACCGTCCGGGTTGACCTCGTCCATGACCTGGTGCGACGGCGCGGTCCAGGCATACCCGGCGAATTGGGCGGACCCGCCGATCGCCGCGGACTTCTCGACGACGACGACCGATCGTCCACGGGTCGCCGCCCGCGCTGCCGCAGTCAACCCGGCCATTCCGGCGCCGATGACGAGTACGTCGGTTTCGATTTCTGGCATCTGGTGTTCCTCATCCTCTTCGACCGAGCACTGGCACTACCTGCATCACCGTATCCCCTCAACTGAAGTCAGTTCAAGAGTTTTCGTCGACGGGACCACCCCTGGGAGAACTTGATCGCGATGTGATTGCCGACACAGCATTTCCTCTATACCATCCATCGAACTGAACTCGATTCAAGGAGCGGATGTGCGGAAAATACTTCTCACCGTCGGCGTGGTTCTCGCCACGACGTTGACAGCCTGCGGGACGCAAGCCGGCGACGGCGACCCGGGCGGGCCGATCAAACTCGGCGCATGGCTTCCCCTTTCGGGGCCGCAGGCTTCGGGAGGTCTTCCTCAGGAAGCCGGTACCCAGGCGTTCTTCGACCAGCTCAACGCCGCAGGGGGGATCAACGGCCGCCCCGTCGAGTGGACTCCCGTCGACAATGCCTTCGACCCGCAGCAGACGATTCAGGTGGCGCGACAACTGGTCTCACGCGACAAGGTCGTCGCCATCGTCGGCGCCAACGGCACGGCCACCACGGAGGCAACGTTCCCGTTCGTCCTCGAACAGAACAAGATCCCCATCTTCGGGACCTACGGCGGCTCCGGCGCCTGGTACGACCCGCCGCGGGACGGCCTGTTCGGCAGCCAGACGCTCTACGAGAACCAGGCGCGCGCCGCTGCGCAATGGGCCCTCGACGAGGGCGCGAAGAAGGTCACCGTCATCCGCAACGATCCGGCCGCGTTCGTGAATGTGGGCGCGGTCGCGACGGCCGAACTCGAGAAGGCCGGGGCGCAGGTATCGACGGTCGAGGTCAAACTCGGGACCACGGACTACAGCCCGTTCGTGTCCCAGATCCGTTCGTCTGCACCCGATGCAGTCCTGACGATCCTGCCGATCCAGGAGGCGGCTGCCTACCTCAACGAGATGGCTCTGCAGGGTGTCAAGATCCCCAGCTACGGCTACTCCCCCACGGTCGGTAACAGCCTCCTCGACCTCGCGGGTGCGAACGCGGAAGGGTTCCGTGCCGTGTCGCTGACGCTGCCGCCCACCGCCGACGACCCGGAGGTCGAGGAGTACCGGCAGGCGCTCGCGAAGTACAAGCCGGGCGAGAAGCCCGACTTCTACTCACTGGCAACGTATGGCTCGGCGAAAGCGTTCGCTCAGGTCCTCGCCGGCATCGACGGCGACATCACGTCGAAATCCGTCACCGACGCGATCACCACGAGCGGCACACTCGACACCGGCGTGATGCCTCCTCTCACGTTCAGCTCCGACGAGCATCTCGGCACCGACAGTGTGGTCCGGGTCCAGGTCGAGGGTGGCAAATTCGTCCCCATCGGAGACTTCGTGTCACCGCAGTAGCACGCCGAAAAACGCCTCCAGGTCGGAAATCCCGACCTGGAGGCGTTTTTCGTTGTCGAAGGCGAGCAGTCAGACGGTGAAGCGTCCACGGTTGCTGAGGAGCACCGCACCCACCACGTTCCTGGCTTGTTCCGAAGCGAGGAAGAGCACGTTGTCCGCGATCTCGTCCGGTGTCGCATAGGGCACCGGTGTGTTGTTGACCCACTGCACTTTCAGTTCTTCCGGTGTGCGAGCGGCCATGCCGGTCTCCGTCGGACCGGGAGCGACGAGATTGAGTCGGACGCCGAAGGCCACCACCTCCTTGGCGACGGCCTGACAGAACGCATGAACAGCGGCTTTCGACGCCGCGTAGTGCGGGTATCCGATCAAGGTGTCGAACGCCGACGACGACCCGATCACGACGATCGCGCCGCCTTTCGGCTTCATCGCCCGCACCGCGGAGCGGACCACGTGAAACGTGCCGTCCAGATTGACCGACATCACGCGGCGCCACTGCGCGTCGGTGAGATTCGCCGTCAGGTCGATCGGCGTGCCCGCGGCAGCGGCGTCCGTGATGATCTTCTTGGATTCCGGGTCGTCCACGCCGGCAGCGTGGACGACGACGTCGAGCCGACCCTCGGCGGCGAGGACTTCCGCCATGACGGCGTCGACGGCCTCCGGGTCGGACACGTCGACGCCTCGCACGATCGTCGTGGGGTCGTCGCCGTGCCGCCGGCGCACATTCTCGGCCGCGATGTCGGCCACGTAGACGCGGGCAGCACCCTCACCGACGAGCTGCGCGACGACGGCCGCCCCGATTCCCGATCCGCCGCCGGTGACCAGGGCGATCGCGCCCTCGAACCTGCCCTGTCCTGCCGTCCGAGACATAGTCATGATCTCCGTACTCCCCTTTCTCCGTACCCGATCGAGGTCGGGACAATTCAGTGCAGTTCACCGGTGGGGGCAGGGATGTCCGTACCGAAGTACGCTGCCTCGGCGGTCCGAGCGAATTCCGGCGTGCCACTGTTGCCGCGCGCGACGACCTCACCCTGACGCAGAACGACGACCTCGCTGCAGGATTCGAGCGCGCGCGCGAGTGACTGGTCGAGCAGAATCGTGGTGATGCCGCGGCGTGCCAGCGCATTGACCTGTGAATAGACCTCGTCGACCATCGCCGGGGACAACCCCAATGCGGGTTCGTCGAGGATCAGAACGTCGGGGTCGGCCATCAGCGCCCGGGCGATGGCGACGAGTTGCTGTTCGCCGCCGGACAACGAGCCTGCCGGTATGTCCATGCGAGTGCGGACGCGTTCGGGGAGCCCCAGGCGCAGCTCTTCGAGCCGAGTCCGCAAGGTGCGACCGGAGATTCCTGCGGCATACGCCGCGACCTCCAGGTTCTCCCGCACCGACAGGGTGCGGAACAGCGCGCGGCCCTCGGGAACGAGGCTGAGGCGCAGTGCGTCCGTGCCGGTGACCGTGCGGGTGCCGCCGGTCGACTGCAGGTCGCCGTGCAGGATCCGCCCCAGAGTGCTCTTACCGGCACCATTCGCGCCGACGATGCCGAGAATTCCGCCCGCATGCACGTCGAGATCGATGCCGGACAATGCCTGCACACCCGCGTAGTGGTGCTCGATCCCCCGCACGGAGATCAACGGAGTCGACGTCCGGTCGATCTCGGGTGCGATCAGCGTCGTGTCGATGTTTCCGAGGTACGAGTCGCGGACCTGGCGGTTCTGCAGGACCGTGTCCGGGGTTCCGTCGGCGATCAGCTCGCCGAAGTCGAACGCCACCACCCGGTCTGCGACGGAGAACAGGTCGTCGAGGACGTGGTCGATGATGACCACCGACGTGCCGGAACCCGAGAGTCGCCGGATGTGGCCGGCGAGGGTGTGCCGTTCATCCGCGTCGAGGCCACCGAACGGTTCGTCGAGCACCATCAATCGCGGGTTGTCGGCCAGCGCCGCGATCGCACGGGCCAGGTCGACCCGTTTCTGCAGCCCGAACGGCAGTTCGTCGGGGAGTCGGTGCACGTGGTCGGACAATCCGACACTCGAGAGGACCCGCACCGCACTGTCGCGATCGGTGCGGCGCCCCCAACGGTTGACGACACTGACGTTTTCGAGAACGGTGAGTTCCGCGAAGAGTTCGGCGTGCTGAAAGGTCCGGCCGAGGCCGAGCGAGCGTCGACGAGTCGCGCGCACCCCGTGCAGTGGCCTGCCACCGAGTTCCATCGTCCCCACCACTTCACCGCCACCGATCAGGCCGCAGAGGGCGTTGACGAACGTCGTCTTGCCTGCGCCGTTGGGCCCGATGATCGCGAGCACTTCACCGGCACCCACGCGGAGGTCGATGTCGTGCACGGCCTGGAGCCCGCCGAAACGAACACCGAGCGCCTCTGTCTTCAGCACGGGCGCCGCGGCGTCATGGCCGGGCGTGTCCGTTCCCGAGTCCGACGTGCCGAGCAGGCCCGGTGGGGACGTCGGCAACGTGGGACGGCCGAGTGCACGCGTGGCAGGGACGAACCGGTGCAGCAGCTTTCCCGCCGTCGGGACGATTCCGTCGGCGAGGAACAGCAGGATGAGAATCAGGACACCCCCGATCAGGTACGGCTGGTCGATCGACAGCGACGACGACAACGTCGGTGCGGATGCGAGGAACGCCCCACCGAGAACGGCGCCGATCACACTGCCGGTCCCGCCGAGCACGGTCGCGGCAATCAGGTTGACCGCGAACACCATCGAAAATCCCTCCGGGCTGATGAAGCCCGACAACAAGGCCAGGAGCACACCCGCCAGACCCGCGACACCCGCGCTGATCGCGAACCCGAGGCTCGATTGCAGTTCGGGAGCGATACCGATCGATCTGCCGGCCAGGGGGTGCGTCTTGGCCGCAACCATGCGCATGCGAATGGTCGTGCGGCGCATGAACACCGACACCGCTATGGCGAGACCGAGAACTCCGACGGCCAGGTAGGTGACGTCATCGGACGACGGAACGAGGTCGCCGAACGCGGAGTCGAAGGTGTCGACCGGCACGCCTTGGTCGCCGCCCGTCACGCTCTTCCACGCGCCGATGATCTCGAGCGTCACCAACGTGAACGCCAACGTCAGGAGCGCGACATACAGCACGGAGAAGCGGGAACCAGCGAACCCGAGAAAGCCTCCCAGCACTGCACACAGAGCAACGGCGACGACGGACGTGAAGGCCAGTCCCCAATCGTGACTGCTGCCGTACGCCGTCGCGTACGCGCCGATCGCGACCATCGCGGGATGCCCGATCGACCAGATACCCGTCCACCCGGCCAGAAGCGAGATGGACAGGACGATCAGGCCGTACACCGCGGCAAGTCCGACCGTATAGATCTGGTAGCCCGGCACGAGTCCGGCAGAGAGCAGCACCGCAATCGTCAGGATCGCTGCGGCCGGTCCGCCGAGAAGTTGGCCGGCGCTGTACAGCCGCCGGGCCGGGCCGCCTGCGCCGCGGCCCGAGATGTCCTGTGTGATCATGGATATCAGACCCTCTCGAAGGTTTGGCGGCCGAAGATGCCCTGGGGACGGATGAGCAGCACGAGCACCGCCACGCAGAAGACGAACGTGTCGCGGAAGCTAGCGGAGATATAGGCCGCCGCCAGGTTGTCCAGCACACCGATGACGAGCCCACCGATGACCGCGCCGTACATGCTCGTCAGCCCGCCCAGGAGAATGCCGGCGAACGCCCGGAACAGCACGGGGGCGAGGATCACCGGCGACACCCCGGTCTTCGGGGCGTACAAGAAGACTCCCAGCACCGCCAGCGCCATGCCGAGTGCCCAGGCGATCCGCGCAACCTTGTGGGCGTTGATGCCCATGATCTCGGCGGTCTCGGCCGATTCCGCGACCGCACGCATCGCGGATCCGACCGGTGTGCGCGTGAACAGATACGCGATGGCCGACACGGCCAGCGCGGCGAGCAGAATCGTCGCGAGGTCCTGCAGCATCAGGTTCGAGTTGCCGATCGAGATCGTGCCGTCGATGAGTTGAGGGAATCGTCGCGGCTGCTCTCCCCAGTACTGGCCGATCAGATGTTCGACGATGATCGACAGCCCCATCGTGACGACGAGCGCGGCGAAGAGCTTGCCCTGCCCGAGCGGCCGAATCAGCGCTTCCCGCACCACGACTCCGCTGAGGGCGCCGAAAACCACCGCGACGACCAGGGCGACGACAATGCCCGCGCCGGCGCCGTACGCACTGAGGGCAACGTAGATGGCGAGCGTCGACAATGACGCCATGGCGAAATTCATGACGTCGGTGGATCGGAAGATGATGACCAATCCGAGTCCGATGAGACCGTACACGGCACCGTTGGCGATGCCGGTGGTCAAAGTGATGAACAACTGGTCCACAATGCCTCCGAGGGGCGGCCGGAATTCGAATTGAGTTGACTTCAGTTCAAGTAACGTAGATGACCGCGGGTGTGAGCGCAACCACACCCTGCAGCCCCTGCGAGCACTTGTTAACCGCGGGCGGTCGACAAATACTCACAGGCCGCGGAGCGGCCCTCGGCGACGGCGTGGGCGACCTTGCGCGGCACGAGCGCGTCGCCGATGACGTGCACGCGTGCGCTGCGAGGCGCGAGCAGCGACCAGTCGATCGAGCGCCGCTCACCCGCCACGACGATGCGGTCGACGTCGAGCCGCGACCGCTCCCCCGACAAGGCGTTCTCGAACTCGACCAAACCGTCGGACACCGCGACGAGCGACGACAGCACACGGACGTCGACCGGTGCGCCCGACAGCCGGCGCAGGTACTGAACCCGACCTTCGGCGGGAAGACCCGACGCGAAGGCCGCGGCCGGCGTCAGGACCGTGACCCGGCCGGCGCCGGCGGCCAGCGCGGCCTCGACCGCACTCGCCGCGGGCCAGAGCCCGAATCCGTCGTCGATCACGACGACGTGTCCGGCGCCGCGCAGCGCCGCCCCTCCCCCGGCCAGCGCCTGCGACGACAGCAGCGTGTTCGTTCCTTCCGCTTCGGGCGGAAGCATTTCGACGGCGCCGACGGCGAGGACCACCTCGTCGAAGTCCTCCAGTTCGGCGGCGCTCACCGTGTGGCCCAGACGGATGGCGACTCCCGGCATGTTGGCCGAGTAGAAGTCGAGGAGGCGACGCCAGCCGCTGCGGTGGGGCGCGTCTGCCGCTGTCGCGAGCTGGCCGCCGATCCGCTCGCGCTGTTCGAAGAGCGTGACGTTCCGATCGGGTCCGAGCCGCATCGCACACTCGAGCCCGGCCGGGCCGGCGCCGACGACGGCGATCCGCCGCCGGTCCCCCGACGAGCGTGTCGGCCCCAGCGTGAGCGGGTGCGCCGGGCGCGCGGAATGCCCGGGCGGCGCGAGTTCGGGATTGACCGAGCAGAGCAGGACGGGGTCGAATGCCCTGCAGTCCTCGTTGCACGACACACACGGCCGGACCGAGGCTTCCCGGCCGGTCAGTATCTTCCTCGGGAAGTTCGGGTCCGCGATCAGCGGTCGTGCCACGCCGACGAGGTCGGCTCCCGAACGGAGCGCGGTGTCGATGGACGCACCGGTACGGAACGCCTGTGACACCAGCAGCGGTGCCGCGACTGCGGCGCGCAACCGGCCGACGGCATCGAGGAGCGGTGGGTCGGTGACGGCCATGTCGCGGACGTAGGTGGTGCGTACCCCGACGGTGACGTTGACGTAGTCGAAGCCCGAGAGGTGTGGCAGCACCTCACAGAGCCCGTCCAGGCTCAGGCCGGCCTCGTCGTCGCCTTCCGTGGAGACGCGCACACCGAGGACGACACCGGGGCAGGCGTCGCGAACCGCCGACGCAATTCGGTCGAGAATCTGCACCCGCCGGGACACCGTCGCGGCGTCGCGGCCGACATTGGTGATCGGCGAGAGGAATTGCGCCAGCAGATACCCGTGGGCCGCGTGCAGTTCGACGACCGGGAATCCGGCGGACCACGCGTGGACGGCGGACACGCGAAAGGCGTCGACGATCTCGTCCACGTCGGCGGGCGAGAGGGCGCGAGGCCGCGTCGGTTCGCGCGGCGAACGGACCGCGGACGGCGCGACGGGATGGCTCCACAACTCGGCGCCGAGTGTCTCGCGCCCGAGATGCACCAGTTGGCATGCCGCCACGGCTCCCTCCTCCGTGATCGCCCGCGCCCGAGCCTCCAGGCCGGCGAGGACTTCGGGGCGCCAGGCCTCGGTGATGTTGCCGTTGCGGTTGGTCGAACCGGGTGACACCACCGTGCCGCCGACGATGAGCATCGCGGCACCGCCGGCCGCGCAGCGCCGCCAGTAGTCGTCGTCGCCGCGTGCGGGGATGCCGCCGGCGACGGCGCCCGAGGCGTGCGGCGTCCCGACGAGGCGGTTTGCCAGCCGTAGCGAGCCGATCTGCAGCGGCTGCGCTGCGCGTGGTGTCGTCATATCTATCCCCTAACTGAACTGGATTCACTTCACGCTAGCAGGTGATTGACATCACAAGGACACTTCTTTAGATTCAAACTGATATCAGTTCAATTTAGCGAGGAGCAACATGTCGTTCGTTCTCGTCCACGGCGCAGGAATGGGGGCCTCCTGCTGGGAGCCACTCCTTCCTCTTCTCGAACAGGACACTCTCGCAGTCGATCTCCCCGGACGGGGACGGCGGCGCTCCGTCGACCCGCGGTCCGTCACCCTCGACGACTGCGCCGCCGCCGTCATCGACGACGTGGTGGCGGCCGGCCTCGAGGACGTCGTCCTCGTCGCACACTCCTTCGGGGGCGTGACGGCCCCGCGGGTCATGCAAACACTCGCTCCCCGACTACGGCACGTCGTCTACCTATCCGCCGTCGTCCCGCCCGACGGCACGCGGGTGATCGACCAGATCGACCCGGACGTCCGCACCGCCGTGGAAGCGTCGATAGAAGACGGTGTGTACCGCCAGGATCCGACGGGCGCCGCCGCGATGCTCTGCAACGACATGGATGCCGAGCAGACGGGCTGGACGATCGATCAGCTGGTCGACGACTGCGGCGCCCTCCTCACCGAGTCCGTCGATCTGTCCGGTCTCCGCGCCGACATCCCCCGTACATACGTACGTTTGACCAAGGACGCCTGCTATCCACCCGAATTGCAGGAGAGATCGGCGGCCGTCGTCGGCGGAGACACCGTCTTTCTCGAATCCGGCCACATGGCCATGGTCACGATTCCCGACCGCGTTGCTGCACTGCTCCACGCTCTCGCGTCGTAGGCCCCGTTCGACTCCCCGATTCGTCACCGAACACCCAGGTTCGCACCCGCCGAACCGATTCCGGAAGGACTTTCCTGCCATGAGAAAAGTGCCGATCAAGCTGATGGCCGTCGCGGTGGTCGCAGCTTTCGCCTCCGCCGCATGCGGTTCCAGCGGTTCCGGCGTCAACCAACCCGTGTCGGGCACGTGGGACGACGTCGTCGCGGCCGCCAAGGGCGAAGGCAGCGTGCTGCTGTACTCGAGCCAGAATCCCGCCAATCTCGAGGCCCTCAAGGTGGCATTCGAGCAGGAGTACCCCGAGATCTCGCTCGAGTACGTCCGCGGAACCGACGCCGACATCAACCCGAAGGTCGAGGTCGAGAATCAGACGAAACGCGGCACCGCCGACGTCCACATGCTCACCGACGCCGCCTGGATCGAGACGGCCGCGAAGTCGGGAACCTACTCGACGGATCTCGTCGGGCCGGCTTTCGATGCGCCGGAGTACGAACCACAGAAGAGCATCATTTCCGACAAGTTCTTCCTGACGAGTGCGGCGGTGTTCGCCCTCGGATGGAACACGACAGCGCTTCCCGGCGGTCTGCAGAAGCCGTCAGACCTTCTCGATCCGGCGCTGAAGGGCAAGATCGGCATCGTCAACCCGTCGGGCATTGCCTCCTACGTCGACTTCTACCGATTCTTCGAGAAGAACTTCGGCGCCGATTATCTGCAGAAGCTCGCCGACCTGAAACCGCGCATCTACCCGAGCGCGCTGGGTGTCGCTCAGGCCCTGACCTCCGGTGAGATCGTCGCCACCCCGGTGGTGCAGCCTCTGGTGCGCGAGAAGGAATCCGGTGCACCGGTCGACTGGGCGCTGCCCTCGCCGCCCTGGGGAACGCCCTGGTTCACGCACGCCCTCTCCGCGGCTCCGCACCCGAACGCCGCTCAGGTGCTGGCGAATTTCATGGTGACCCCGGCCGGCCAGAAGGCATTGTCGCTCGGCTACGCGAGCGCCCTCCCCGGCATCGAGGGTGCCGTCGCACGTGCCCAGGACATCGCACTGCCCAACCCGTCCGATCTGACCCCCGAATCGCTCACCGAATATCAGTCCGACTGGGAAAAGCGATTCATCCAGTGACGACGCACGAAACGCGACTGCGTGACACCTGCGCTCTCGTCACCGGTGCGGCACGGGGGATCGGCGCCGCGACCGCGAAACTCTTCCACGCCCACGGGGCGACCGTGTATCTGTGCGACGTCGACGACGACCTCGGGAACGACGTCACAGCGAAACTGGGTGCGGGAGCCCACTATCGACACCTGGACGTCACCGACGAATCGCAGTGGTCGCGCGTGACCACCGAGATGGCGGATCGCGGGCACCCGCTACGGGTTCTCGTCAACTCCGCGGGCGCCGCCTCCAAATCGTCGATCATGCAGACCTCGCTCGCCGAGTTGCGACGCATGATCGACCTCAATCTGGTGGGCACGTTCCTCGGACTGCAGGCCGCGGGCGCCGCGATGACCACAGGCGGATCGGTCGTCAACCTGTCTTCGCTGCGCGGTGTCCTCGCCACCGCCGAACTCGGCGCGTACGGCGCGTCGAAGTTCGGCGTTCGCGCCCTGACACGGGTTGCGGCGCTGGAGTTCGCCGAATCGAATATCCGGGTCAACGCGGTCTGCCCGGGCAGCATCGACACGGCGATCACCGCGGGCGCCGATTTCGCGAACGACGACATGGACGCCTACGTGAAAAGCATTCCGTTGCAACGCCGCGGTATGCCGCTCGAGGTTGCGAAGGCGATCCTGTTCCTCGCGAGCGACGACAGCAGCTACGTCACCGGCACCGATCTGATGATCGACGGTGGAACCTCCGCGGGCGCCCGGACTCCGAAGCGCTCGTCGCCGTGACCGGGACCCTTGCAGGCCGTTCACACCACGGCTATCGTCAAATGAACTGAATTCACTTTATTTCTGACCAACCACTCGCAACCAAGCAGGTGCCAGGTGACATCGCAATTCCGGGTTTCCAACCTGACCAAGACCTTCGGGTCCAATACCATCGTCGACCAACTCGACCTCGATATCGAGGACGGTGAATTCCTCGTTCTGCTCGGCCCCAGCGGTTGCGGGAAAACGACCACGCTCCGCTGTATCGCCGGCCTCGAGACCCCCGAGGGCGGGTCGATCACGTTCAAGGACCACACCGTGTTCGACGCGTCGGCCCGGATCAATGTTCCGGCCTACAAACGCAACATCGGCATGGTCTTCCAGTCCTACGCGTTGTGGCCCAACATGACGGTGCGCGAGAACATCCGATACCCGCTGAAGGTACGACGGATGAAGAGCGCCATCGCCGCCGGCCAGGTCGAGACCGCAGCGGGGATGGTGGATTGTGGCGCCCTGCTCGACCGCTACCCCTCCCAGCTCAGCGGTGGGCAGCAGCAGCGTGTGGCGGTGGCTCGTGGTTTGGCCGCGCAACCCGATCTGGTGCTGTTCGACGAGCCGCTGAGCAATCTCGATGCACGACTGCGCGATCAGGTCCGCTCCCAGATTCATCAACTCCACCAGCGGCTGGGCTTCACCGCCGTCTTCGTCACCCATGATCAGGCCGAGGCGTTTGCGCTCGGCGACCGGCTCGCTATCATGAAGGCGGGCAAGATCGAGCAGTACGACACCCCGGAGCGGGTGTACGAGTCCCCGTCGTCCGACTACGTCGCCGCGTTCATCGGCATGGCGAATCGACTCGAACTCGTTCGGCGCCATGAGGGGTGGACGACGCGAGCGGGCACTCCGGTCGATCTGGGTGCGGCCGGCATCCGTGGCGGACACATCGGCGGCGACGCCGCACTGGGCAGAATGCGTCCCGACGACCTCTCGCTCCATCGTTCGCTCGACGAGGTGGCCCCGGGCGACGTCGGTCTCACCGGCGAACTCGTCACCTCGGAGTACGGGGGGCGCTATTTCGACGTGACGGTCGACGCCGGAGGTGAGCGGTTGTACCTACGCGCGGATGCCGGACGGCACGGGACCTGGTTGCGTGGCGCCACCACGGGATCTCCGCTGGTGGTCAGCTTCTCCCCCAGCGCGCTGCGGGTGTTCCCGCATCCCGACGGGCACGTCGATCTGCAGATACCCGAGTTCGCCACCGCCACTGCTCGATCGGAGGCGTGATGGCTACGGTTGCCCTGAACCGCGGCGTGCGTCCGCTCGTCGTCAGTGCGGTGTGGCGAACCCGAATCGGGTACGGCGCGCTGATGGTGGTCCTCGCGTACCTCATCGTGCTCCCGCTCTTCCGGCTGCAGTCGCTGGCGTTCGAGGACGGCGCGCGCGGGTATCAGGCCCAGTACGGGCGGTACGACATCGCGCAGACCATCCGGACGACCATCGCCCTCGCCGTCACGTCACTCGCCATCGCCATGGTGTTGGGCACGGTGCTCGCGTTCGCGGCCACCAGGCTGCCCCGCCGGCTGAGTTTCCTCCGGATCGTCCCCATCCTGCCCATCGTGATGCCCGCAGTCGCCAATGTCGTCGGCTGGGCGTTCCTTCTCTCCCCGGGTCCCGGGTACCTGAACGCACTCCTGCGGAAACTCCCCTGGTGGAACACCATGGACTCCGGACCGATCGATGTCTACAGCACGCCGTGGATCATCATTCTCACCGGTTTCGGACTCACCTCGTTCGTCTACCTCTTCGTCAGCGCGGGAATGCAGAACATCAGTTCCGAGCACCTCGAGGCCGCGCAGATCAGCGGTTCGTCGACGCTCGGGGTGTTCTTCCGTGTTGTCCTTCCCCTGCTTCGCCCCTCCCTGGTCTACGGCGGCGGAATTGCGCTGCTCCTCGGATTGGGCCAGTTCACCGGACCGCTCCTGCTGGGCCAGAACACCGGCGTGAAAGTGCTCACCACCGAAATGTATCGCCGGGTGTCGGAGTCGCCGGCAGACTTCGCCGCGGCAGCGGCGGCGGGTTCACCGCTCGTCATCTTCGGTGTCGTCGTCGTGCTCGCGCAGAAGATGCTGCTCGGCAATCAGTCGCGCTTCGTCACGCACGGGGGAAAGGCGTTCGCACCGAACACCGGTCGCTCGGCCTGGGCCGCGGTGACGATCTCCGTCTATGCGTTTCTCGCGCTCGTCGTCCCGCTGATCGGACTCGCGATCGTGGCCCTGTCTCCGTACTGGTCGGAAACACTGTCCTGGAATCTGTTCACACTCGACAACTTCCGGGCGCTGTTCCGGACGGCGAGCATCGTCGACTCGGTGTCCACCAGCCTTCTCACCTCCGTCGTGGCGGTCGCGATATGCGTGCCGATCGGCTACCTCACCGCCACGCTGCTCGTGCGCGGTCGCCGACACCGGGTTCTGGGCACCATCGGTGACGTCATCACAGCTCTGCCCCTGGGCATTCCCGCGGTGATCTTCGGCGTCGGGTTCCTGCTGACCTACACCCAGCCGCCGCTGATCCTGTACGGCACCAAAGCGGTCATCATCCTCGTCTACGTCGTGCTGATGGTGCCCTTCTCCACCCGAATGCAGATGACGGCGATGCTCTCCCTCGGGGAGACCTACGCCGAGGCGTCGGCAACCAGTGGTGCGAGCCCGTTCGTCACCAACATCCGGGTGATCCTGCCTCTCATGCGGCCGACCGTGCTCAGTGCCGTCGCCCTGATGTTCATCCTGCTGACCCACGAATTCGCTGCCTCCCTGCTCGTGCGGGCCGCCACGACGCAGGTGATGGGTACGCTGCTGTTCGACCTGTGGGAGAACGGTTCCTACCCGCTGGTGGCGGCGATGGCGCTGCTCATGACGGCGGTGACCAGCATCGGTGTCGTCATCGCGATGCTGGTCGGTGGTCGAAACGTGTTGACCAATCTGTGATGTCGCCCAGCCCTGCCCGATCCGAACGAAGAACGAGGAGTCAAGATGACTGTCGGCCCTGACCGACTCAAGGACAAGGTCGTCGTGGTGACGGGTGCGACCGGTGGAATCGGCGTCGAGATAGTCCGCAGACTCGCCGACGAGGGCGCTCACGTCGTCGCGACCGATCTCGACGAATCTGCCTGCCACGACCTGCTGCGCACTCTCGCCCGGCCCGAGCGACATGCCGCACATGCCCTGGACGTCGCCTCCGAGGACCAGTGGGAGGCGGTGTTCGCCGCAACCGAAACGTCGTTCGGCGCACTCCACGCCCTGATCAACAACGCCGCCATCGGCAGCGTCGCCACGGCCGAGGACGAAACCCGTGCACGGTGGGATCACGTGATCGGGGTCGGCCAGACCGGCACGTGGCTCGGCATGAAACATGGCGGCCCCCTGATCGGGCGCAGCGGCGGCGGTTCGATCGTGAACATGTGCTCGATTCTGGGCACCGTGGGCGGTCTGGGAAACAGCGTCGCCTACGCGGCCGCGAAAGGCGCCGTCCGCACGATGACCAAGAACGCCGCACTGCACTGGGCGAAAGCGGGCGTGCGGGTCAATTCGCTGCACCCGGGGTTCATCGGCACGGCCCCGCTGCTCGAGCGCTGGGAAGGGAGCGAGCGTCATCGCGAGATGCTCGCGGGGACGCCGATGGGACGGCTCGGGCGCGGTGAGGAAATCGCGGCCGCGGTGGCATTCCTCGCGGGCGACGACTCCAGCTTCGTCACCGGTTCGGAGATCTACGCGGACGGTGGGTGGACGGCGGCCTGAGCCGGGCAGACGAACATGGCCTCCGCGCAATGCGGAGGCCATGTTTCTGTGTCAGACGGCGTCGTCATCCCAGGCGGCACAGCGTCTTCCCCACGGTGCGGCCGCCCAGCATCGCGACGATGGCGTCCGGCGCCGACTCGAGACCGTCGAACACAGTTTCCGCGGCAACGAGCCGACCGTCGCGGAGGTAGCTCCCGACCTCGGCACGCATGTCGCCGAGCAGATGGTCGTAGGCACCGGCCCGGAAGCCCTTCACCGTGAGGTTCTTTGCCACGATCTGAAAGAGGTTGTCCGGGCCCGTCGCCTCCCTCTCATAGGACGCGACGGCGCCCGCCATGGCAACTCGGCCTCCCCGCCGAAGGTTGTACAGGGCGGCCTGGAGATGCGTTCCGCCGACGTTGTCGAAGTACAGATCGATGCCGTCGGGCGCCGCGCCGACGAGTGCGTCGGTGAGATCCAGGGTGTGGTAATCGAACGCGGCGTCGAGGCGTAGTTTCTCCGACAGGAACCGGACCTTATCGGCGGATCCCGTACTGCCGACCACGTAATGACCTCTGAGCCGGGCAATCTGCGCAGCGATGCTACCGACTGCTCCCGCCGCCGACGAGATCCAGACGACGTCTCCGGCCGTGAGTTCACCGATGCAGTGCAGTCCCACATAGGCGGTGAGCCCGGAACTTCCCAGCGCGCCGAGATACGACTGCGGCGGATGCTCGCTCGTGTCCAGTTTTGTCACTCCGCCGGCCCCTGCCAGGGTTTCACTATCCTCCCGGATCACGGCGAACTCACGAAAGCCGTTGATGTGCAGCACCGTGTCGCCCGGTTCGAAACTGCCCGCCCGGGACCGGATCACCTCGCCGACGGCCAACCCGGCCAGCGTGTCCCCGAGCCGGAACGGCGGTAGATAGCCGGCGGGTCCGGTGGGCCCGAGACGCATCCGGACGGACGGGTCGATCGACAGCCACGAGTTGCGCACGAGAATGTCGCCGGGACCCAGTTCTTCCGGAACCGTCACCACCTCGAGAGAGAAGTCTTCCGATCGAACTTTCCCCTGGGGATGACGCGCCAGTTTCAGCTCACGACTCTGCACGGGAATCCTTCCATCGAAGTTGCGGACCGCCGGATGTTCGAACGGCCGATCGCTGCCCGGATGCCGCTCAGGCAGCGGAGAAGACGTCGCGGCCGTCTCGGCGGCGAACGGTGATCTGGCCTCGGTCGACCAGGGTGTCGAGGTGCGCGAGAGTCTCGCAGGTGGCGATCATCCGGTTGAACGGGTCCAGTGTGGCGAACGGCCGTTCCCGGCGGGTCCACGTGACGGCCTCCGCCACCGCCGTCGCGGTCACCGGCCCCAGCGACGCCAGCGCGGTGCGCATGGCGGCGAAGCGCCCGTCGTGGTGCGCGAGAAGTTCCTCGACCCGGCGATGAACGCTGGGCGTCGGATCTCCGTGCGCCGGCAGCAGTCGCGAGTCGGGACGGTCGAGCAAGCGGGACAGCGAATCGAGGTAGCGCCCCAGGGGCAGGTCCCACTCGCCGAGTTCGAAGCCGATCGACGGCGTGATCGAGGGCAGGACGTGGTCACCGCTGAAGAGCAGTCCCCGCTGCGTGTCGTGAAACACCATGTGCCCCTTGGTGTGGCCGGGCGTGTGCACGACGTCGAGCGTGTGCTCCCCGATCCGCAGCGGACCCGCGGCGAGCCAGCGATCGGGCGCTTCCCAGTCCGAGGGGTGGAACGGCTCCGCCGCGGTCAGGGCCTCGACGGTGTCCGCCAGGACGGGGGCCCCGGCGCGGCGGAGTTCGTGGAGCGAATCCGTCGGCACATTGCTGCCGAGCGCACTGACCGCCGCCAGTCCGTCGGCCTCGGCGACACCGAGGTGGACGCGTGCACCGTGACGGCGGCGGAGTTCGACGGCGAACGTGTAGTGATCGCGGTGCACGTGGGTGACGTAGATGTCGTGAATCTCCTCGGTGCCGCGGCCGATCCGGCGCAGTGCGCGCTCCATCTCCTCGAAGGTGGTGTCGACTCGCCAGCCGCCGTCGACGAGGGCCAGGCCGTCCGGAGTCTCGAGGGCGTAGACGTTTACGGCTCCGAGACCGTCGTTCGGCATGTGGAGGGGAATGCGATGGACACCGGGCGCCACCTCGTAGCAGCCCGGCTCCATCCACCCTGCCCTCATGATTCGCCGCTGCCCACTTCGACCATCGTCTTCTCCTCGCCCATGACGAGGATTCGCTTTCCGCGCATCTGGCCGACGTTGTCGACTGCCGCTTGCCATTGCGGGCTGGCGAGCGCGGCGTCGAGGTCCTCGCGGGAGTCGAAGCTCAGGATCGACACGCCGTCCCACTCCCGGGACCGGTCGTCCATCGCGTCGAGCACTTCGGTGTGCTGCCATCTCCGCAGGCCGGGGAGCGGATAGGTGACCTCGGCGTGCTCGCCGCGCCACCACTGGATGAACTGCTCGTGGCTCCAGTCGTGCGGACGGGAGGCCAGGACGATCAAGTTGTACATCACTACTCCATTGCTGACATGAATTAGGTTCAATTACTGACGGTGCGCGAAAACCGCCCCACGAGCGCCGCAGATTATGCGCGAACGATACGCAGGGTGGCGTCGCGAACCTGCCTGTTGAGCTGGTCGACGCTCATGTCGCCGTCGGGGCGATACCAACGCCACACGCTGACGACGAGTCCGAGGACGAGTCGGGCCATCAATCGTGGATCGGCGTCGGCGAAGGCCCCGGCACCCATCCCCTTCGCGATGAGAAGAGACCATGCCTCTTCGATCGAATTCACCAGCGCGCGTGAGGTCTGACGCTCGGCTTCTTCCTTCTCGGACTGACGGGGCGTGGCCAGCAGATCCATGTGGCTCTGGAGGATGCGACGCTGCAGGGCGTCCCGAGGGGTCGCCTCCAGCGCGCTGCTGACGGCGGCGCTCAGCGCCTCCACCGGGTCGTCGATGCCCTCGATGGCGGCCGTGAAGCGTTCGAGCGACTCCGCCAACTCCAGACGCATGATCGTCAGCAGGCAGTGCGCCTTGGACTCGAAGTAGTGGTAGAGCGCGGTCTGGCCGATGCCGACCTCGCCGGCGATCGACGCCCACTTCGTGTGCTCGAAGCCCACTTCCCCGAAGCGTTCGATTGCGGCCGTGAGAATGAGCCCGCGCTTGGAACGCGGACCATCGCGGAGCGTCATGGCTTCTACGGACACGGGATCCCCATCCATCTGTTGTCGGGTCGGTACCGGAAAGACTACCTGAACTGAGGTCGGGTCGGGTTGACTTCAGGGGCTGGCGGTGCCGGCGAGCAGGCGTGTTGCGAGACTCACCGCATCCGGTCGAGACAGCTTCCCGACCCGGTTCTGCGGCAGATCGTCGATCGTGAAGACGAACTCCGGCCACTTGAACTTCGGGAACTCGTCGTCCCCGAGGTGCGCGGTCACCTCGGCGAGGGTGATCGGTGCACCGGTGCTCACGACCAGGGCTGCGGCGCGTTCACCGAGTAGTTCGTCCGGCACCGGGACCACACACACCTGGGACACCGTCGGGATGCGCGCGATGGCCGCCTCGACCTCGTTGATGTCGATGTTGCGGCCCCCGCGAATGATGATCTGCTTCTGCCGCCCCATGACCCGGATGCTCCCGTCCTCCGCGACTTCGACGAGGTCGCCGGTGGGCAGGAACCCGTCCGCGGTGAGTTCGGGCGGTGCGGGGACCCCGGCTCGGGCATACCCGACGAAGAGGGAGGGTCCGCTGACCTGAGCATCGCCGACCCGCCCCGGCGGCAGCGGAGCGCCGTGTTCGTCGACCGCTCGGACGACGGTCCCGGGGAAGGGACGACCGTCCCGCCCCAGGCGCACGGCCGGCTCGTCCGAGGGCAGCGGGGTGGTGTGCCCGAGGCATTCGGACATGCCGAACACCCGCAGGAACGTCGTCCCGAGGGTCTGTTCGGCGCGACCGAGCGCGCCGGCGTCCATCGGGCCGCCGCCGACGGTCATCGCTCGCAGCGACGTCAGCGCTCCCGCCGCGTCCGGCGCGACCGCCAGTTGCAGCGCCATGGTCGGGACGAGCATCGTCCACGCAACCCGGTGTTTCCTCACCACCTCGAGGGCGGCGGAGGGCTTCCAGCCGTCCATGCAGACCATCGGTGCGGCCAGCATCGCCGGGAGATACAGCCCGAAGCAGAACGCGGCCACCGACGAGAGCGGAACGAACGCGGCGACCGGATCTCCGGGTTCGAGACCGACCGCGTCGATCGTGCACCGGCAGGCGTACCGGATCGCCGGTTCCGACTGCACCACGCACTTGGGATGTCCCGTCGACCCGGACGTCATCGCGATCGCGACCCCACCGTTCCACCGTGCGACGTCGCTGACCGGTGATCGCGACCAGCGCACAGCCCAGCCGGCCAGCGCGGTCGCCTCTTCCGAGAATTGCTCGTCCGATGCACCCCAGTGCGCCAGCGACTCCTGGTCTGCGATCACCACGTCGGGTGCGATGTCGTGCAGGGCCACGGCGAACTCCGACGGCGTCGCATGCCTGCTGAACACTGCGACGACGCCGCCCCGCAGACCCACCGCGAGTGTCGCGGTCAGTGTCCGCCAGCTGTTGTCCGCCTGCACGAGCACGGTGGGCGATCCGCCGGGGCCCGCGTCCAGCAGTGCGGCGAGTTCGATCGCCGCCGCCGCGATGCCCGAGGCGGTGTACTCGCCCGCGGCGTCGACGACCGCAATCTCATCCGGCGAACTCTGTGCGCGAGCAACGAATTCGCGAGCCAACTCCCACATCCCGCAGACCTCCTGTTAACCGAACCATTGTCATTCTCAGTCATCACGTGCCGGATCGCGCCGGCTTCGCCGGTCACGGCACGAGGACGGCGCGCCCGGTGATCGCTCCGCGGCGCAGGCGGTCGTAGACGTCGAGGGCGTCGTCCAATCGGTATGCGGCCGACTCGACGCTCAACTGCCCTCGATGCGCGAGGTCGACCACCGCCTCGAGATCCGCGCGCGTTCCCCAGAACGGGGCGCTGACCTGCCAGCCGTTGGGTAGTCCGAGGTTCTTGCCGACCGTGAGCCGGCCTCCCCCGCTGCCCACCGTGACCAGCCGGCCACCCGGACCGAGCAACTGCGCGGCCGAGTCCATCGTGGCCGGCGAGCCGACGAAATCGAACACCACGTCGGCATCGGCTCTCGCCACGTCGGCAACCTCCGGGACCGCGCGATCCGCCCCGAGCCGGCGGGCGAGGTCACGCGAGCCCTCCCGCGGATCGACCGCGACGACCGTGCCGGCGCCGAGAGCGCGCAGGATCTGGACGGCGAGATGGCCCAGTCCCCCGACACCGACCACCACGACGACGGAGTGACTGTCGACCAGATCCCGGTTCGTGCGAATCGCGTGGTACGCCGTCAGGGCGGCGTCGGCGAGCGGGGCGGCACTCTCGGGAGCGAGCCCCCGGGTGCGCACCACGAACCGCTCCGAGGGAACGATCATGGCGTCGGCCAGACCGCCGTCGTAGCCGAGACCGCTGCCGATGGCCGGAAGCAGGCCGTCCGCCCGCGGGCGCAGGTCGTGGCAGTAATTCTCCCTGCCTCGCCTGCAGTTGCGGCATTGCCCGCAGGACCAGACGCCGTGGACCACCACGGACTGGCCGATCCACGAACTGTCGGCGTCGGGGCCCGCGCCGACGACGGTTCCGGCCACCTCGTGCCCGAGCGTGAGCGGGAGCGGGTAGTCGAAGACGCCCGCGGGGGCGTCCATGACATGCAGGTCGGATCGGCAGAGTCCGGCCGCCCGGACCTCGATCAGCAGTTCGGCGCCCTGTGGTTCGGGGACGCGCACGCGCAGGACCTGCGCGGGTTCACCCCAGGCGGTCATGCGCACGGCGCGCATCGTGTCGATGGTCATCGTCCTGCCGCCTACCTGGCCGTCCAGCCGCCGTCGACGACGAGCGTCTGTCCGGTGACGTACGACGACGCGTCCGACGCGAGGAACAGCACGGCACCGTCCACTTCACCCGCCCGGCCGCCGCGGCCGAGCATCGTGTTGCGGCGCACCCAGTCGGCTGAACGCTGATTGCTGAACAGTCCGTCGGTCATTTCGGTATCGAACCATCCCGGCACGACGGCGTTGACACGGACGCCCCGCCTGCCCCACTGACCCGCCAGCTCGCGGGTCAGACCGAGGATGCCCGCCTTCGACGCCGCGTAACTCGCACCGCCGATGGGGGCCGTGGACACCAACCCGATCACCGAGGAGATGTTGATGATCGACGTCGCCGCGTCCTCCGGAACGGACGACGTGGCGTACGTGGCGAGGTGGAAGCCCGCGGCCAGGTTCACATCGAGAATCGACGAGAACCCGTCGGCGGTTTCGTCCTCCGCATTCGGAGGTCCGGGCGTACCGGCATTGTTGACCAGGACGTCGACGCGGCCGGTCCGCTCGCGGGCGCGGTCGACCAGCCGGCGGCGGTCGGCGTCGACGGTGATGTCGCATTCGACGGGGACCACGGTGTCGACTTCCTCGGCCAGCGCCGCGAGCCGATCGACCCGGCGGGCGGCCGCGAAGACCGTGGCGCCGGCCGAGGCCAGCGTCCGCGCGAACCCCATTCCCAGCCCGGACGACGCACCCGTGACGACAGCGACGCGACCGTTCAGCTGGAACAGCTCGGGTACGTGCATGTGGTTGCTCCTACTCCTGTTCGTGGCACGCGCGTCAGTAGACGGCGGTGCGTCCGCCGTCGACCGGGATCACGGCGCCCGTGGTGTAGCCGGCGCGGTCCCCGGCCAGATGCACGACGAGGCCCGCGATTTCATCCGGATGCCCCAGCCGCCCGGCGGGGAGCCGGTCGACGATCTTGCCGACGAACTCGTCGTCCCAGTCGGCCGCCATGTCGGTCGCGAATCCGCCCGGCATGATGCAGTTGACCCGCACCGTGGGCGCGTATTCCTGCGCGAACGCCATCGTCAGCGCGTTGAGACCGTTCTTCGACGCCGCGTACATCGCCTCGGGCGGGCTGGGCCGCAGCGCACCGATGCTCGAGATGTTGATGATCGATCCGCCTCCGGCCGCGCTCATCCTGGCGCCGGCCACCGCCATCAGCCGGAACGGGCCCTTGAGGTTCACTTCGATGGTCTTGTCGAACAGCGACTCGGACACCGACTCCAATGTCGGTGACAGGGGCGCGATTCCAGCGTTGTTCACGACGACGTCGAGCTTCCCGAATCGGGTGACGATGTGGTCGACCGCGGTTTCGATCGCGTCCCACTTCCCGACGTGCAGGGCGAGCGGTTCGGCGATCCCGCCGGTGTCCCGGGCGATCGCCTCGGCCGCGGCGACGCACGCATCCTCCTTGCGGCTCGACACGATCACGGTGGCTCCGGCGGCGGCCAGCCCACTCGCGATGGCGTAGCCGAGCCCGCGGGTGGCCCCCGTGACGAGTGCGACCTTGCCCGTCAATTCCTGTGTCGTGGTCATGCGTACTTCTTCAGTTCGAGGCGCGCGATCGTGCGCAGGTGGACTTCGTTCGGGCCGTCGGCGATCTGCAACGCCCGGGTGATCGCGTACAGCCGGGCCAGGATCGTGTCGTCACTCACCCCGGCGGCGCCGTGCGCCTGGACGGCGTGGTCGACCACCCGATGAGCGATCTCCATGGCGGCCACCTTGATCGCGGCGACTTCCGAGCGGGCGGCGGCGTTGCCGCGGGTGTCCATCAGCCACGACGCCTTCAGGACGAGCAGCCGGATCTGGTCGATCTCCATCCGGCTCCGCGCGATCCACTCGCGTACCACGCCGCGGTCGGCGAGTGGACCACCGAATGCGTTGCGCTGCAGGACTCGTCGGCACATCAGTTCGAGGGCGCGTTCGGCCATGCCGATCGCCCGCATCGCGTAGTGCATGCGTCCCGGCCCGAGCCGGCCCTGGGCGATCGCGAATCCGTCGCCCTCGGCGCCGAGCATGTGGTCGGCCGGCACCCGCACATCCGTGAACTGGACCTCGCCGTGGCCGAGCCGGTCCCGGTAACCGAACATGGGCAGATCGCGGAGCACCTCGACGCCGGGGGCGTCCGCGGGCACCAGGATCATGCTCTGCTGCCGGTACGTCGGAGCGTCTGGGTCGGACTTGCCCATGAAGATGACGAGCTTGCAGTCGGGGTCGAGAATGCCCGAGGTGTACCACTTCCGGCCGTTGAGGACGTACTCGTCACCCTCGCGGCGGATGGTCGAGGTGATGTTGGTGGCGTCGGAACTCGCGACGTCCGGCTCCGTCATCGCGAACGCCGACCTGATCGTGCAGTCGAGGAGCGGCCGGAGCCAGCGTGCCTGCTGCTGCGGGGTGCCGTACATGGCGAGAATTTCCATGTTGCCGGTGTCGGGTGCCGAGCAGTTGATCGCCTCGTTGCCGATCACCGAGCGTCCGACCATCTCGGCGAGCGGCGCGTACTCGAGGTTGGTGAGCCCGGCACCCCACTCGCCGTGAGTCATGAAGAGGTTCCACAATCCGAGTTCGCGTGCCTTCGCCTGCAGGTCCAGCATGACCTTCGGCTGCTCGTGCGGGTTGTCGTTGGAGCTGATCTGCTCGTCGTACACGGCCTCGGCCGGATAGACGTGTTCGTCCATGAAGGTGCGCAGCTGTTCGAGCAGTCGCTCGGTGCGTGCGGAGTATTCGAAGTCCACGTGTCGTCCTTTCTGATCAGGCGAGTAGCGCGGTGCCACCGCGGATGAGCTGGGAGATGGTGTCGGGCAGCCGTTCCTGATCGGGGTCGTGGTGGCGGCCCTCCCGGTGCCTGCGCAGGTTGTGACCCATGATGGCCGCCATCTTGAGACGGCCGAGTGCGTTGAACCAATTCATGTCCCGCAGTTCCGGGCCGTCCCCGGTGTAGAGGGCGATCAGTTCGTCCTCGGACGGGAGGCCCGGCACCACGCGCCCCACTCCCGGAAAGTTCGCGCCGTCGGCGAAGACCAGGAACCAGCCCAGCTCGACCCGCGGATCACCGAGGCTCCAGATCTCCCAGTCGATCAGTGCCGCCGGCTCCGTGTCCTGCGCGAGGATGTTGCCGAGCCGGTAGTCGCCGTGCACCAGCGTCGGCGACAGCGCTTCGGGGAGATCGGCGGCGAGGAGACGCAGCAGTTCGTCGCCCCCGCCCACGAGTTCGGGGGGAACGGCGTCCAGGGTGCGTTGCCATCGCGCCAACTCCGCGCCCGGCGACAACGGATCTCCGGCGGCCGGGATGGTGTCGACAGGCACCGCGTGCAGCAGTGGCAGCACCGCGGCGGCCCGGCGCATCCGCGCGGCCGCGACCGCCGGCTCGACCGGGGGTGTGTCGAGCACCGGCTCGAGTGACTCCCCGGCCACGCACTCCATCGCGAACCATGCGGGCCCGCTCTCGTCGACGGCGACGATGCGGGGCACCGGAACCTCCGTCGTTCGGAGCGTGTCCATGATCCGCGCCTGGCGCAGCATGTCGTGCCGGCCGATGGGACGTTGGCCCTCGGGTACCGCCTTGACGACGAGGTCGCCGTCGCCGGTCCGGACTTTGTAGGTCAGCCCGGAGTGCCCTCCGAGCAACGGCTCGAGCGGGCCGACGTCCAGTCCCGGGTTCTGCTCGCGCAGCCGCCGCGCCACACGGTCGTCGAGGGTGATCGTTGCAGTCACGGGCGGGGCTCCCTCGGCAGGCCGAGCACACGCTCGGCGAGGATGTTGCGCTGGATCTCGTCGGTGCCGCCGGCGATGCGGTATCCGGGCGCGCCGAGCACGTGCTCGGTCCACGCGAACGTTCCCCACTCGCCCGAGTCGGCGATCAGATCGCGACCCAGCAACAGCCGGACGACCTCCGAGGTTCGTGCCATGGTGTCGGTGGCGAGCAACTTGCCTACCGAGGCCTCCGGGCCCGGGTCCTTGTCGGCGACCACGGCCGCGGCCACCCGCATTCCGGTCACCCGCTGGACGTAGCTGCGCGTCACGAGATCTGCGACCTTGTCGCGCTCGATCTCGGACAGTTCACGGCCAAGGTGCCGGGCGAGTTCGATCGCCTGATCCGCGTTGGCCAGGCCGAGATTCCCGGCGTCGAGCCGCTCGGCCGCCAGCACGGTCAACGCGACCGGCCACCCTTGGCCCACCGGACCCAGCCGGTAGTCGTCCGACAGTTCGACGCCGTCGAGGTAGACCTCGTTGAAGGAACTGCCCCCGGTCATCTGGCGGATCGGCCGGACGGTGACCCCGGGGGCGTCCATCGGGATCAGGAAGACGGTGAGGCCTGCGTGTTTGGGTGCATCCGGGTCGGTGCGGCACACCGCGACGCCCACGTCGGCGACCCGCGCGCCGGACGTCCAGACCTTGTGTCCGGTGATCGTCCACCGGCCGTCGCGTTCGACGGCCCTCGTGCGGACCGCCGCCAGGTCGGATCCGGCTTCGGTTTCGGAAAACAGCTGGCAGGCAATGATGTCGGTGCGGAGCATCGCCCGCACGTACCGCTCGCGCTGCTCCGGTGTTCCCCACTGCGCAATGGCGGGTGCGACCAGTTGCTGAGTGACCGAGAACATTTCGGTTCGGCGGGGGACGTCGAACGCGTTCTCCTCTCGCCGGAAGGCGAGCACATAGGACATCGGCAGGTCGCGTCCACCATATTCGGCCGACCAGTTCATCGAGCCCCAGCCGGCGTCGAACTTCGCCTGCTCGTATGCGCGGATGTGGTCGGTCTCTTCGCGCTCCTGCTCCGCGGTCCAATTCTCGAAGACGGCGACCGAGTCGGGTCCCACTCCCCACTTGATCTGGGTACGCGGCTCGGCGACCGTCCTCAGCCACGCCCGCGCGTCGTCCACGAACTGGTCCAGGCCGGGCATCGTTGCTTGATTCATGGCTCTTCCTCAGACTGACAGGACGGTGCAGGCACTGATCCCGGGGGCACCGTAGACGTGGGTGAATCCGATGCGCGGGTTTCCGGGGACCTGGCGGGCACCGGCCTCCCCGCGCAACTGCGTGACGATCTCGTGTATCTGCCGGAGACCGGACGCGCCGATCGGTTCCCCGTTCGCGATGCAGCCACCGTCGGTGTTGATCGGGATCCGTCCGCCGATCTCCGTTTCGCCTGCCGCGATGAGCTTTTCCTGTTCGCCGTGCTCGCAGAATCCGCATTCGGCCAGGTGCATGATCTCGGCACCGCTCTCCGTGTCCTGGAGTTGTGCCACGTCCACGTCGGACGGGCCGAGGCCGGCCTGCTCGAATGCCGCGGTTGCGACGGACGTGCTCACGCTGGGTGGGGTTCCCTCACCCTGAATTGCCGGGCCGAACACTTCGAAGGAGCCGAACCGGCGGGTGCCGGCCGCAATGCCCCGCAGTTGCACAGGTCTTCCGCCGAGTCGCCGGACGGCGGCCTCGCTCGCCACGACGACGGCCGCACCGCCCTCGCCGGGTGAGCAGAACATGTACCGGGTCAGGGGGTCGTTGACCATGTCCGCGGCGGCGATCGCCGCAGCGGAGAGGGGTTCACGCCGCCAGGCGTTCGGGTTCAGGGACCCGTTGCGATACGCCTTCTCCGCCACGGCGGCCAATGTGGGCGCGGTGATCCCGTGTTCGCGCATGTACCGCGCGATCTTGATGCCGAAGAACTGTGTGGTGACCATGAGACCTGCCTCGCCGTAGCCGACGGGCAGACCCCAATCCTCCGGTGCGGGATCGAACGCGCCGCGCGGATGTTTGTCGAAACCGACCGCGAGTGCGATGTCGGCGGCGCCCGCACGGATGGCGTTGACGGCCGACACCAGCGCGCTACCGCCGGTCGCGCACCCGTTCTTGACATTGGTGAACGGGATCCCGGTGAGTCCGAGTTCGGACACCAGGGTGTCGGCAAGCCCGGAACCGTCGCTGCCACCGAACGCGACCTGAACATCGGTCCACGCGATGCCGGCGTCGGCCAGGGCGGACGCGATCGCGTCCAGGGCGAGCCCGCGACCCGTCGTGTCGGGCTGACGTCCGAATTTCGAGAGTCCGGCCCCGATGATCGACACGGTGGACATCAGCGGGTCTCCTTCAGATACGCGTCGGTGGCGAACCGGGGCACCGGTGCCGTGGCGACCAAGGTCACCGGCGCCCCACCGTCCAGCTCGGCGAAGTCGTGGCATTCGAGCACGGCTTCGATCCTGATTCCCTCGGGGAGTTCGACGTATCCGACGGCGAACGGCGAGAACCCGTCCGGCGGCGGAACATACGGCGGGGATTTCGGGGCGAACCGCTGAACGGTGTACGCCCAGACCGTTCCGCGTGCACTCACCGTGAACGGCGCCATCGACGTTCCGGCACACCTCGAGCACACGCGGGTGGCCGGGAACGCGACCGCCCCGCAGTCCGAGCAGCGGCGTGCGTCGAGCGCCGGCGCGGTGTGTGTCTCGCCCATCCTCATCCTCTCCTCGGGATTCGTCGTCGCGGTCGGATCAGCGACCGACCCACTTCGGTTCACGCTTTTCGAGGAACGCGTTCACGCCTTCTCGCGCGTCCTCCGACTGCAGCGCGTTGCCGACGGCGAGGTGCTCCATCACCATGAGCGACTGGATGTCCGCGTCGAGACCGCGGTCGATGCACATCTTGGTGAGCTTCATCATGAACGGGCTCTTGTCGACGATCGGTGCGATGAATTCGGCGAGGAGCTTGTCCAGATCGTCGGCCGGCGCCGACGCGTTGATCAGGTCGAAGGCCTCGGCCTCCTTGCCGGTGAGAAGCTTGCCGGTGAGCATGAGCTCCTTGGTCTTGCGCACGCCGATCATGCGGGGCAGGCGGTAGATCGGGCCCGCACCACCGAACAGCGCACGCCGGATGTGGAAGTCGCCGATCCGGGCGTCCTCGGCGGCAATCGCGAAGTCGCACGAGATCATCAGCTCGAATCCGCCTGCGGTGACGAAGCCTTCGAGGACCGCGACGGACGGGGTGTTCATCGAGTACAGGCGGTCGCACACCCGGGCCGACAGCACCGCGACGTCCATCGCGGTGGTGGAGCCGACGTACTTCTCCCGCAGTTCGTCGAGGTCGAACCCCGAGCAGAAGGTGCCCTCACGCCCACGCAGGACCAGGACCTTCAGGTTGGGGTCGCTGTCGACCTCCACGATGATCTCGTCGAGGCGGTGCAGCAGTTCGACGGTGACCGCATTCTTCTTGTGCGGGCGGTTGAGCCACACACGGGCGACGTCGCCGTCCTTCTCGAGCACGATGTGGTCGGTGTCCACCATGTCGGTGTCCTTTCGGGAAAATGAAACTGAACTGGATTCACTTCAGTTCTACTGGGTCGAGGGGAGCCCGTCAATAGCGGGGGAAAGAGTTTTCGTTTTTCGGCCGCCGGCAGGCGGCCCGGTGTCACAGTCCGACGAGATCCGCGATACGACTGCGGTGCGCCCGCGAATCCCCCAGCAGCGGTTCGTCGCCGAGCGCGCGACGCACGTAGGAATGCGCCGCATGTTCCCAGGTGAAGCCGACTCCCCCGTGCAATTGCACGGCTTCCGACGCGGTGGCAATCACGGCCTCGGTGCAGACCGCGCCCGCGACAGCGGCCGGAAGGGCCGCGGCGCCAGGATCTTCCGAGAACACGGCCGCGGCATACCGCGCCGCCGATCGGGCCTTCTCGAGCTCGACGAGAGTGTTCGCCAGTCGATGCTTGACGGCCTGGAACGATCCGATCGCCCGGCCGAACTGACGGCGCTGCATGGTGTATTCCACTGTGCTGTCGAGTAATCGCTCGATCATCCCGACATGTTCACAGGCCAACCCGATCACCGCGAGGCTGTGCAACGCTTCGACCGTGCGCGGTGCGTCGCCGGGTCCGACGAGACGTACCGCCTCCGCGTCGTCGAAGAGCAGATTCGCCTGCCGTCGACTGGGATCGACCACCGGAAGTTCCGCTCTCCGCACCGACGCGGCCCGCAGATCGATCGCATAGAGACCGGGCCCCTCGTCGGACTGCGCGAGTAGCACGACCACATCGGCCGCGCCGCCCTGCACGACATTCGTTGCCCGACCGGACACCGACCATCGGTCACCGACCCGGGTGGCGTCGACGAAGTCGGTCTGTGCGCTCAGGGCGGTGACCGTGGCGACGAGTTCGCCCTGGACCACTCGATCGAGCAGTTCCTCGGCCCGGTGCGACCGCTCGGCCGCGAGCAGGGCGTGGACTCCCAGTGTCGCGGACGTGAGCACGGGTTCGCTGACCAGGGCGCGGCCGCACTCCTCCAGGACGATCCCGAGTTCGACCACGCCGTACCCCAGCCCGCCGCGATCCTCGGGCACCGCCAGCGCGGCGACGTTCATCTCCTTGACGAGCAGCGACCACAACTCGGCGGAATACCCGATCTCGGATTCGGCGGCGACGCGACTGTCCTCGAGCGTCGAATGCCGGTCGAGCAACCGGCGAAGTACGTCCCGGATGTCGTCGTGCTCGGCGACGGGAGTCATCGCCAAGGGTTCGGTCTCGGGCCAGGGGCGGGAATGGGAGGACGGCATTGAACTCTCCTTGAAATTGACGTGAGTTCAGTTTAGTTTCGCAGAACCCAAGACGGCAAGGACTCTCGACAGACCCACCGGTGTTGAACTAAGTTCATTTCATGACCGATGCACTCGTGATCGAGCAGTACTACGCGATCCTCGACAGCGGCCGGATCGACGACGCGGTGGCCTTGCTCGACGAGCAGATCCAGTTCGCGATCGTCCTCCCCGGTACCGTCCGTCGCGGCCACAGCCGCGCCGACATGCTCAGCTACCTGCGGGGACGACCCCCGGTCGATCGACGGCACGTGCTACTCCGCACGAGCAGCGCGGGCGACGTCCAGTTCGCGTACGGCTCCGTCGTCGAAAACGAGACGACGACGACCGGCTACTTCCTCGCCGCCATGCACCTCGACGCCGACGGCGCCATCGACGCCTACGAGGTGTCCTTCGACACGGAATTCAGCATTCTCACACGGGAGTTGGCACATGACACACGCGACTGACCTGGGCCGGGAGACGTCACCGACCCCCACACTGGTCGCGTGGTTCGCGATCATGGATTCCGACGATCCCGACCGCGTCCTGGGCATGATCGCCGACGATTTCCGGATGTCGATCCAATTCTCCACCGGGGGCGGCAATGCCGCCGAGTTCGTCGGCGATCGGGCGGGCCTCGTCGGATACCTGCAACAACGCGAGAAGAGCGTGCTGGTACACGAGGTCCTGGCGGGTGCCCGGGTAGGAGACGTCGAGCTGGCTCTGGGACGCACCACCCGGAACGGCGAATTCGAGGCCTCGTTCAACACCTCGGCGCAACTCGACGAGTCGGGTCTCGTGCGAAGACTGCTCATCTGCCGCACGCCCGAAATCTCGTTCGCCTACTGAAACAGCTGTGCGCGCTTGCCGACCGCGAACGGTCGGCAAGCGCGCACAGCCGGTTTCGATCAGGACGTGAGGTCGTACAGCGTCACTCCGTCGACGGTGACGGCGGTGAAATTCGCCTCCACCCAGGTGGAAATCTCCGACGCGGTACCGTCGCCACCCATTCCGCCGCCTCGGCCGCCGGAGATGAAGTAGTGGATCCGACCGTCGGCCACGTACTGCTGGAACTGCTCGAGGGTCGGTGACGGATCGCTGCCGTTGAACCCGCCGATCGGCATCACCGGATCCTCGGTGGCCAGCTGGTAGCCGGACGCACTGTTGGATCCGATGGCCGCGGCCACCCAGGTGTAGTTGCCGGAATTCTGCTCCAGCAGCGACACCAGTTCCGTGCCGGGGTTGCTGCCGGAGAGAAGTCCCCCGGCAGCGCCGCCACCGAAGCCGCCCATACCGTCGGTGGCACCTGCCGCCGCACCGCCCGGCATGGCGGGCATCGTCGCGCCTGCCGCGCCGTCCGTGCGGCCCATGCGTCCGGCGCCGTCCATGCCGCCGGGGCCACCCATGCCGCCGAAGCCTCCGCGCCCGCCTTCGACGGTGGGTCCCGCCGAGACGATCGAGCCGGTGTGCGGCGTCGCGATGGTGTTCACGGCGTACGCCGTCGGTCCGGCGAGTCCGGTGAACAGCGCGGCCAGTACGACGACCGCCGCGATCCGGCCGCGGGTCGACGCCGGGATCAGCACAGCCACCGCGGCGAGAATGCCGACGACGACCACCGCCCACTTCAGCCACGGCACGAACGACGCGCTGCGGCCGAGCAGAACCCAGGACATTACCGCGGTGGTCAGGAGCGTCACGGCGAGAACCGCACGCACCCACGAGGCGTCGCGCCGTCGCCACAGTGTGACCGAACCGATCGCCACCAGAGCGGCCACGGCCGGTGCGAGTGCCACGGTGTAGTACGCGTGGAAGATGCCCGCCATGAAACTGAACGTCAGGCCGGTGACGAGCAGCCACAGGCCCCACACGAGGAACGATGCACGCTGGGTGTCCACCCGGGGAGCCCTGCCGCGCAACGCCAGACCGGCGACGAGCAGGATCAGTGCGGCCGGGATCAGCCACGCGATCTGACCGCCCTGAGCCGACTCGAACATGCGCGTGATGCCGGTGCTTCCCCACATTCCGCCACCGCCGCCGGGTCCGCCCGCGGGCATGCCGCCGCCGGGTCCGCCCGCGGCCATGCCCCCGCCCGTCGCGGCGTCGCCTGCTCCAACCATCGCCGCCGCGGCGTCTCCCCGATTGCCGCCGGGCGTGACGCTGCCGGTTTCCTCACCGTTCAACCGGCCGAGACCGTTGTAGCCCAGCGTGAGTTCGAGGATCGAGTTGTTCTGCGAACCGCCGATCCAGGGCCGAGACGACGCCGGCCACAGTTCGACGGTCAGCAACCACCATCCGGCGGAGACGATCATCGCGCCGAGCGCGGCGAAGCACTGGGCGAGGCGTTTGCCGAACTTCGGCGGTCCCGCGACGAGATAGGTCAGGGCCAGCGGCGGGACGACGAGCATCACCTGAAGCTGCTTGGTCAGAAAGCCCAAACCGACGAACACGCCGGTCAGCACCATCCAGCGGGTGCGCCCGTCCTCCACGGCCCGCAGCATCGCCCACACGGCGGCGATCATCAGGAGCACCAGCAGGGCGTCGGGGTTGTTGAACCGGAACATCAGCACGGCGATCGGCGTCAGCGCGAGCACCAGTCCCGCCAGCAGACCGGCCGGGGCGCCGAACCACCGCTTGACCGTGGCATACAGCAGGGCGACGGACCCGACGCCGAGCAGCGCCTGCGGCACGAGCATGGCCCAGGAACTGAGCCCGAAGATCCGGACCGACAGCGACATCAGCCACAGCGACATCGGCGGCTTGTCGACGGTGATGGAGTTGGCGGCATCGGACGACCCGAAGAAGAACGCCTTCCACGACACCGATCCCGCCTGGACCGCCGCGGCGTAGAACGAGTTGGCCCAGCCGGAGGCGCCGAGCCCCCAGATGTACGCCACCGCGGTCCCCGCCAGGAGCGCGCCGAGCGCCCACGGCTCCCACCGCCTCCGCGTGGGAGGCGGTGGCGGCGATTCGACCTTCGGTTCTTCGAGGGTCGTGGTCATGCGTGAACTCCTTCGGGACGAGCGTTCCGGAACACCCAGCGCAGGGCTATGAAACGGCTGATGGTGGCGACGAGATTGGCCAGGACGAGCACGGCGAGTTCGACGTGCTTCGACGCGTCCGGGGCCGCCGAGTGCAGGACGAACAGCGAACCGCTGGTGAGCAACAGTCCGAAGGCGAACACGAACAGGCCCTGCAGTTGATGGCGGGCAGCGCCTTCGGATCCGCGCACACCGAACGTGAACGCCCGGTTCGCGGCCGTGTTCAGGACGGCGGTGACGAGCAGCGAGACGGCGTTGGCCCACTGCGCGCCCAGAACCGGATGCAGGATCAGATACAGCAGCGCGTACGCCACGGTGGACGCCACGCCGATCACCGCGAACCGGGCCAGCTGCCCGACCATGCCGCGGGGAACCCCGGGCACCAGCGGCTCGCGACCGAAGCTGTCGCGCAGGCTGCCGATCGGCAGCGAACCGGTCGACAGCGCGCGGCCCACCCGCCACACACCCTTGAGGTCGGCGACCGCGGTCGCGACGATGTCGACGCGGCTGTCCGGGTCGTCCACCCAGTCGACCGGTACCTCGTGGATCCGCAGGCCGGCCCGCTCCGCCAGCACCAGCAACTCGGTGTCGAAGAACCACCCGGTGTCCTCGACCAGCGGCAGGAGCCGCTGGGCGACGTCGGCGCGCATCGCCTTGAACCCGCACTGCGCGTCCGAGAACCGCGCGTGCAGCGCGCTGCGGAGGATGAGGTTGTAGCTGCGGGAGATGAATTCGCGCTTCGGACCGCGGACCACCCGCGACGAGCGGGCGAGGCGGGAGCCGATCGCGATGTCCGAATGCCCCGACAGCAGCGGGGCGATCAGCGGCATCAGGGCGTTGAGGTCCGTCGACAGGTCGACGTCCATGTACGCGACCACCTCGGCGTCGGACGTGCTCCACACCGCGCGCAGGGCGCGGCCACGGCCCTTCTCGTCGAGGTGCACGACGCGGACGCCGTCGATCTCCTCGGCCAGCCGGTCCGCCACCGCGAGGGTGGCGTCGACGCTGGCATTGTCGGCGATGGTGATGCGGGCGGAGTAGGGAACGTTCTCGTCGAGGTGCCGCCGCAGCCGGCGCACGCAACGTTCGAGACCGGCTTCCTCGTTGTAGACCGGCACGACAACGTCGAGCACGGGCGAGGTCTCGGAAATCTCGATTCGTCTCATGGCGCCCGGTGCGCGGGAGAGGGAGTTCGTCGTCATGAGTCCAAGATTCGGCCCGTACGCTCCGACCACTCTGGACGGAGGCTGGGAGTTTCCTGTGCGCTTCGCGCCCGTGAGTGCTTCTTGACGGCGGAAGGTTGATAAGCACTCAGGAGCGGCGAAGCCGCATAATGGCGGCCATGGGATCTGTATTCAGCGCCATCATCAACGGAGATCTGCCCGGACGGTTCGTGTGGGAGGACGAGGACGTCGTCGCGTTCCTCACGATCGCCCCCGTCACGCAGGGCCACACGCTCGTCGTACCTCGCGAGGAGGTGGACCAGTGGCAGGACGTCGACGGCGTGATCTGGAACAAGGTCATGGACGTCGCCCGGATCGTCGGGCAGGCCGTCCGGCCGGCATTCGACGCACCGCGGGCGGGGCTGCTCATCGCCGGCCTCGAGGTGCCGCACCTGCACCTGCACGTGTTCCCCGCCTACGACCTCGGCGATTTCAACATCAGCAACGCCGAGCAGAACCCGTCCCAGGAGTCGCTCGAGGAGGCGCAGGCGAAGCTCAAGGCGGCGCTGCGCGAACTCGGCCACGGGGACAACGTCCCCGACTGACCCCTAACTCGACCGGGGCAGCTCCACGCGGAACGTGGCGCCCTCGCCGGGCCGGCTGTCGACCGTCACCGACCCGCGGTGGGCCGCCACGAGGGCGGACACGATGGACAACCCGAGTCCGCTGCCGCCGCTCTCGCGGGTCCGGGACGCGTCGGTGCGGTAGAACCTCTCGAACACCCGGGCCGCGTCCTGCTCGCTGAGGCCCGGACCGGTGTCGGCCACCTCGAGCACGACGCTCTGCTCGGTGGTGCTGAGCCGTACCGTCACGTCCGCGGTCGCGGGCGTGTGCTTGACGGCGTTGGCGAGCAGGTTGCCGAGGACCTGCCGCAGCCGGGCCTCGTCACCGATCACCTCGGGGGTTCCCGGTCCGGGCAGGATGTCGAGCGCGATCGACCGATCTGGGGCGACGGCACGCGCGCCGTGCACGGCGTCCGATACGACCGACAGCAGGTCGACGGGCCGGGTCTCGAGGGGGCGCTGGGCATCGAGCCGGGCAAGCATCAGCAGATCCTCCACCAGGAGGCCCATCCGCGACGCCTCCCCCTCGATGCGGCTCATCAGGGTTTCCGTGTCGGTCATCGCACCCTGCCGATACAGCTCGGCGAAACCGCGGATGGTGGTGAGCGGGGTGCGCAGCTCGTGGCTCGCGTCCGCGACGAACCGGCGCATCTTCTCCTCCGAGCGCCGCGCCGACTCCTCCGACGCTTCGGTGGCGGCGAACGCGTGCTGGATCTGGGCGAGCATTCCGTTGAGCGCCACGGACAGTCGTCCGATCTCGGTACGGTCGTCCCGTTCCGGGACGCGCCGGTGCAAGTCCCCCGACGCGATCGCCGCGGCCGTCTCCTCCACTTCGACGAGGGGACGCAGGCTGCGCCGGACGACGAAGTAGGCGACCACCCCGAGGACGATCAGCACCACCACGCCGATGATGAGTTGCAGCACGATCAGCCGGTTCACGGTTTCGTCGTTCTCGGTGAGCGTCATCGCGACCGTCGTCTCGATTCCGTCCGGCGCAGTGGTGGTCAGCACCCGCCACCGCACGTCGGAGCCGTCGGCCGAGCCGACCGTCACCGGCACGGTCGCGGGATGGTCGGGCAGCGCGGGCGACACGTCTTCGTCGTTGATCTCCCGGAGCACGGTGCCGTTGGGCAGTGTCGTCCGGACGTAGAACGGGCTCGGGGGGCGACCGGGATTCGGTTCGTCCGGCGGCGGCAGCGGACGGGCCCCGTGGGGCTTCGCCCACCCCTGGGCCGCGTCGTGCAGTTGACGGTCTACCCGGCTGGTGAGGGAATTCTCGAGCGCGGACGTCACCGCGACACCCGACGCGAGTAGCCCGAGCGCGGCGAGGAGGAGCACCGCTCCGACGAGCGTGAACCGGAGCGGCATCGAGCGAATCCACCGTCGCGCAGGCCTGTTCGGAGCGGCAGGGGGTGCCGCCGCGGCCGACTCCCGGCGAGTCGCGGGCGCGGTCATCGCCGCGGTTCGCGCATCACGTAGCCGACTCCGCGGAGGGTGTGGATCAGCGGCGTCTCACCTGTGTCGACCTTCCGGCGGAGGTAGGACACGTACGACTCGACGACCCCGACCTCACCGCCGAAGTCGTAATTCCAGACGTGGTCGAGGATCCGCGGCTTGCTCAGCACCGTGCCCGCGTTGACCATGAAGTACCGCAGCAGCGTGAACTCCGTCGGAGACAGCGACACCAGGTCGCCCGCCTTCCAGACCTCCCGGGTGTCGTCGTCGAGTTCGATGTCGGCGAACTTGATGCGGGCGGACTGCTCCTCCACCGACACCTTGCCTGCCCGCCGCAGGATGACGCGAAGCCGGGTCACCACTTCTTCGAGGCTGAACGGCTTGGTGACGTAGTCGTCCGCGCCGAGGGTGAGGCCACTGATCTTGTCCTCCACGGCATCCTTCGCGGTGAGGAACAGCACCGGTGCGTCGACACCGTCGGCGCGCAACCGCTTGAGCAGGCCGAACCCGTCCATTCCCGGCATCATGACGTCGAGAATGACGGCGTCCGGACGGAAGGTGCGTGCCGTGTCGAGTCCCTCGGCCCCGGTCGACGCCGTCGCCACCTCGAATCCCTGGAATCGGAGACTCACGGAGAGCAATTCGAGGATGTTCGGTTCGTCGTCGACGACGAGGACGCGGGCTTCGACAGGCTTCTCATTCACGCAACCCATCATCACTCGTGACGCTGGATCGTTGCTCGAGGTTTCCTGGGAGATTCCTGTGAGCCGGTACCGCCGGCCCGTGTGGGTGGGACTTCGCTCGTCAGTTGACCACGATGTTGAGGTTGAACACGACCCCGCCGAAGGTCAGGATCGTGTTGGCCAATCCGAGTGTGACACCGCTGTTGAGTGCCCCGAGCAGTCCGAGCATCATGACCTCCATCGTCGCCCCCGGGAAGGGGTGGTGGCGCGCTGTCCGTGCGCGATGCGGATGACACTAAGTCAAGTCCGGAGAATTCGTGGCGACACGCGCACGCGAATTACTTTGAATGAAATCACCGATTCTCATCCGGCGAAAAAGGGTGAAATTCTCGGCGAATGGGCGAGGATGGGACAGTTGCGCTCCGGAGCCGGGAACGAGGGTCGACACGCAAGAGGCAACCCCGCCGTCGATCGGGCAGCGGGGTTGCGTGAGGGGTGCAGTTGCGTTGACGGGCAGGTGAGTTCAGGCAACGACGTTCAGGTTGAGTACCACTCCGCCGAACGTCCCGATCGTGTTGGCGAGTCCGAGGGTGAAAGCGCTGTTGATTGCGGCAAGCAGTCCGAGCATCATGGTGTGCCTCGTTATCTTCCGTGGTATATGCACAGAATTTCCCTGTCGGGCTCGACAATAAATGAGGCCGCATCGGTGTGCGGAATAATGCGCGCATTCGCGATCGTGCGCGGTCCACGAGTCTGTGGACTCGCTCACCACTCACCGGCGCGGAGCGCCTCGTTGGGTACCGTGGATTTCGTCGACACGACATCCGGACGAGCGCACCGTACCCGGCCAGCGACAAGACGGTGCCCGGAGGTTCGTCATGGCGTGGATCGTGCTCGTGTTGTCGGGAATCCTGGAGGCAGTCTGGGCGACCGCGCTCGGCAAGTCGGAAGGCTTCGGCAAACTCGGACCCAGTGTCGTGTTCGGCGTCGCGTTGATTCTGAGCATGGCCGGTCTGGCCTTCGCGATGCGGAGCCTCCCCACCGGAACGTCGTACGCGGTGTGGGTGGGTATCGGCGCGGCACTGACCGTCGGGTACGCGATGGTGACCGGCGCCGAAAGTGCGTCGCTGGTGAAGATCCTGTTGATCCTGGGCATCGTCGGCTGCGTCGTCGGACTGAAGGTTCTGCACTGACCGCAGCGAGACGCTCGATGCTTGTGTGTCGCGGGTTACAGTAATCCCATGAACCTGGTGTCGTTGATGACCCTCCCGGTGCGCGTCGGTCTCGCGGCCGCCGATGTCGGTCTCGGAATCGCCGAGGCCAGCCTGGGCACCGTCCGGACCGCGGTCGCCGGGACCGGTGTCGTCACGGGCATGAGCACCCAGGGCAGCCCGCTCCAGGTGATCAGCCAACTGTCCTCACTCGCGGCCAACGACAGGCCACTCGGGCAGGCACTCCAGCCGGGTGGGCCGCTCGACCGCCTCCTCGCCCCCGGCGGCCCGGTCGACCGTCTCACCGCGGAGGGCGGCACGCTCGAACGACTGCTCGAACCGGGCGGCCCCCTCGAACGGGTGCTCGCGAAAGACGGCCCGCTCGATCGGGTACTCGCCGAGGACGGCACGCTGGAGCGACTCCTCGCCAAGGACGGCCTGCTCGACCGTCTCACCGCCGAACAGGGACCCCTCGAACGGCTGACCGCGCAGGACGGCGCCGTCGAGCGGCTCACCGCTCCGGGCGGACTCGTGGATCGGGCGCTCGCCGAGAACGGCATCCTCGACACGCTGCTGTCGGAGGGCGGTGCGTTCGAACGCCTCATCGCCGAGGGCGGACCGCTCGACCAGATCGTGGCGCTGTCCGAGACGTTGACGGCGCTGGCACCCAACCTCGAGCGGATGAGCGCCAGCATCGACCTGCTGCAGGAGACGGTGGGGGTTCTCAGCGCCGCCGTCGGACCTCTCGGTGACCTGGCCGGCAAGTTGCCGGGACGCTGGTTGAAGGGCAAGGGCGACCGCCCGGGCGTCGACTACACCCTCGGGCCCGCCTGACCGGCGGCGACGCTGCCGCCACTCCGTGCACGTGTCGGTCTCCGGGCGACCGGCCCACCGCGTCCGACACCTGCCTCTGGTATGTATTTCGCATGACACGAACCATCGTTGCGCTGTTGATCCCTGCCGCCCTGCTGCTGGGGGCGTGCAGTTCCGAATCGACCACCACCGAAGCCGAGTCCACGGCGAGCGCAACGAGCGAGGCCGCCGAGGCGGCGTCCGCCGACCTGCCCGCGGTCGCGGACCTGTGCAAGGGGCTGCTCCAGTACGCGAACGGCGCGGAGGCGCGCGCGCAGCAGACCGGTGAGACGTTCGACCGCACGAAGGCCCTCGACGACCTGTTCACCCAGTCTGCCGAGACGGCCGAGTGGAAGGACGCTCCGCAGGAGCGCAAGGACCAGATGACCCAGGCCTACGACGCCGCCAAGACCGGGGCCTGCTGACCCGTTCCCCACCACAGGACGCGAACGCCCGAGCCACGACGCACTGCCGGTCCCCCTCGCGGGGGACCGGCAGTGCGTCGTTGGGGGTGCGTCAGCTACCGACTCCGACTATCTCTTGAGCGATGCCGGCCAACCGAGTCTGGGCCGCGGAGACCACGCCCTGGCGATTCTTGTGAGCTTCCTCGTAGGCGACGACGGTGCGCACGTCGGAGGGATCGGTCAACTCCTTGATCGCGGCGACGGTCTGCGACACGTTGAGATCGTCGTAGTCGGCGATCGGGAGTTCGTCCGCCTCCAGGACGCCACCGGCGGAGCGTGCCGAGTGGATCGCGTCGGCGATCCCGCTCGCTCCCTCGTTGCGAGTGACCTCCTCGGCCGTTTCGAGGGCGGCGTCACGAGAGGCGGCGAGTGTCTTCGCCGCGACGTCGCCCGCGTGGGCGCCTCGCCCGAGCAGCGCGCTCAGCATGGGCGGGGTGGCGCGAGCAGAGTCCAGGGCGCGGTCGATGCCGCGCGCAGACCACGAGACCGGGACGTTGATCAGCCGGATCGTGGCACCGGTCGCAGCCTGGAACGGGGTGCGTCGCAGGGCGGCCGGTCCACCGAGCGCGTCCTCGGCGAGCACCGTGGTCAACCAGTCGACGGTCGCGGCATGTGCGGTGATCAACCGATCGGCCAGCCGGACGACATCGGTCTTGCCTTCGGTGGTCGCGAGGGCCTTCACGTATCGGGCGCGATCGAGCAACTGGTGCTCGAGCGCGAGATCGCCGAGCAGAGCCTCGTCGAACGGTTGCGCCTGTTCCGCCATCGCCTTCAGCGCCGCCGCTACCCGGCCGAGCAGCGGGCCGACGATCTCGGGAACTCCCCCGAGGTCGCGGATGGCACGGTCGATCGCCTGCGCGCGGAGGCGGCCGTTTTCGGCGTTCTCGGTGAGTTCTCGGCGCACGGCTTCGGTGCGCGCCTGCGCGACGCGGGTTTCGGCAACCTGGATTTCGGTGTTGGTGAGGTCCAGGACGGCGCGCAACTGGGTGATCAGGGTGGGAACGGTGGAAATGGTCACAATGTCTCCTTCGCGTTCGTGAGGGTGCGTCGGTCGGGTCAGATCAGGCTCGAAATGAGAAATGCGGCCAGGACAACGCCGGCCAGGACGGATACGGCAGTCGCGGCCGCGAGGATCACCGAACCGGACACGGTCATCGCCGGCACCGCGGCGAGGAGTGCCGCGACGAGGCCGGTTCCGAGCGAGAACCGGCGGTCCGGCTCCTCCTGCTGGTTCTTCGCGTGCCGGGCACTGCGCGTGCGGAAGGGCGTAGGTGCAGCAAGGGTCATGGTGCGATATCCCGTCTGGAGTCGAATGCGGACTGCCGCAACATCACCATCGGCGTGCGGCCCGTTCGAGTCGTCAACTTATCTGCTCTCGTGGATACAGATTTTATTCTATCGGCTGAGCAGTGAAGTTCAACCCGTCAGCGCAATAGAGAAGCGGCCGACAGCGGATTCACGAAAAGAGAACCGCTCCAACCAGCACAGATGGCTCATCTGCCCGATCCCAGCACTCGAGAAGTTTCGGGTGGAGTTCACTCCCCGCCCGCGCTGCGATCCGGTCCGTCCAGCCGCGACGACAGTTCCGCATTCTCGGATTCGAGCGCCAATATCCGCTGAATACCCGCGACGTTCACGCCCTCCTCCATGAGCTGGGCGATGCGTGCCAGCCTGGTCAGATCGTCATCGCTGTACCTGCGGGTGCCGCCACTGGTCCGGGCCGGCGTCAGCAGCCCGCGACGTTCGTACAGCCGCAGAGTCTGCGGGCCGATGCCCGTCAACTCCGACGTCACCGCAATTCCATAGACCCCGCGACGCGAGCGGGGAAGGACATCGATGGTCACAACAGGCTCCCTTCTGCTTAAGGAACACCTGATGTTAACAAACGAATGAAATGAATCTGCCATTAGCGATATAGATTTTGCATTTTCTCCTGCTCAGGCCCCACGGGCTGAAGCGAGGACGTGCAGCGGGTGACGTAATCTCGGACCCGAACCGAACACGAACCGAGGCCGCCCCGGCAGGGTTCGTGGAGGTGTCGTGGCCGGGAGCGCCACGGCCTCTGCGCCAGAGACGAGAGAACCGTGCCGCGCACTCAGGAACACGCCGACCGTTACCGGGACGCTCTGACCGCACTCGCGGCGGCCACCCAGCGACCGGCAAACGTGGTCAATACGGGCGCCGGCTATGCGATCCGGGTCGATTTCGAGTACAACCGTTACCTTCTCGCGTCAAACGCCACCGAGGGACTCACCGACAGCGTCGGGGACACGTCCGAATGGCGGGTCAGCCTCTACCAGGGCGTCTCGGACGGAACCTCCGACGAACTGCTCGCCGCCGCGGAGCACGCGTGGCTGGTCGACGCATTCGATCTCGCGTTCGCGGACATCCGGGCCGAGGGTAAATGGCAGACGGCCGACGCCGCGTTCGACGAGTTCACCCCCACCGACGACGGGTCCGCGAGCTAGCAGGCCGACACCCCTCAGGCGCGGCCGGGCACCTCGGACTGCACGAGCTGCTCCAGTTCCGCGTTTCGCGCTGCCAGAGCGGCGTTCTCGGCTTCGAGGCGGAGGATCTGCCCGATTCCGATCAGATTGACACCGGCTGCAACGAGTTCGGTGATTTTCTGAAGTCGCGCGACATCGTCTTCGCTGTAGCGGCGGGTTCCGCCCCCCGTGCGGGTCGGAGCGATCAGCCCACGCCGCTCGTACAGGCGCAGGGTCTGCGGCCCGATACCCGTCAGCTCCGACGTTACCGAGATTCCGTACACACCCCGCTGCGAACGAAGCGGCACATGAGATGACGTCACCGGGTCTCCCTTCTTCTCAGGGGCGGACCAATCCTATCAAGCCGCGATTCACACAATATGCGGCAGGGGGCGCAGGTTCGCTGCGAGTCGAGCGCCGATCCTCTCCGAGCGCAGACGGCACGCCGAGCGGACATGTGCCCGCCGAGCAGCAATCTTGCCGATATGGGTTGAACTTCTCCGCATAGCGCTGTACAACAAAATCTATATTCTTCAACGCAGATAAGTTCGCTTCACGAACCGCACCCAGGAGAGTCGATGAACACGCCCCACGCGGAGAACACCCCCCACGACGGAGACGTCCTCGTCCTCGGCGCCGGCAGCGGCGGAGCGATCGCCGGTGGCCTGATCGCCACGCTGGCCCTCAGCGCGCTCTCCCTGTTCTCGTCCCTGCCGACGTGACCGGTCCCGCGTTCACACTTCCCGACCACTTCCCTTCACGACAGGACACCGCGCCGATGCCCGCCCACTCCACATCCCACGCCTCCACCACCACGCGAAGCGGGGCAACGATGAGCACCGAGGAAATCAAGGCCCGGATCGAGGCGATGTTCGCCGACGACGCCGCCGACTCGTACCCCGCACTCGTCGAATAGCCACGCCGCCGCCGATGCCGGCCGGTCAGAGAAGGGCAGAGCCATGAACGCGACCACCCAGCTCGTCGAACCGTCGTGCGAGATCCGCCGCATCCCGGCGCGGACGAAGCCGACACATCACACCGTGTCCCGCGACCGGGACCAGTACCGGGACGTGCCCGCGCAGTGCGCGGCGATCGGCCGGCTCGCCGCCTCCGACCCACGCCGTGGCGTACTGCGGCACCGGCTGATCGAACGATGCCTGCCGCTGGCCGAGCACATCGCCCGGCGGTTCCACGGCCGGGGAGAACCGCTCGACGACCTGATCCAGGTGGCCCGGCTCGGCCTGGTCAAGGCCGTCGACCGCTTCGACGCCCGGTGCGGAGAGAACTTCGTGTCGTACGCCGTGCCGACGATCACCGGCGAAGTGCGCCGACACTTCCGGGACACCGGCTGGGCCATGCGTGTGCCGCGCAGCATGCAGGAACTGCACCTCTCCCTCGCCAAAGCGACAACCGAACTCACCACCACACTCGGACGCGCCCCGACCGCGAGCGAATTGGCCGAGGCCCTGGGAATCGACAAAGACGAAGTGGCGCAGGGACTCCGGGTCGCCGACGCCTACAGCACCCTGTCGGTCGACTTCCCGCTCGGCGAGAACGAGCGTCCGTTGTCGGAGACGATCGGCGATCTCGACCCGTCCCTCGCCCACGTCGAGGACCACGTGATCCTCGAGCCCCTCCTGACGTCGCTTCCCGACCTCGAGCGGACCGTCCTCGTCCTGCGCTTCTTCGGGAACATGACCCAGTCGCAGATTGCCGCGCGGGTGGGAGTCTCGCAGATGCAGGTGTCCCGGCTACTGACCAAGACCCTCGCCGACCTTCGCGGAAAACTCGCGGACGTCGGCGGTCAGGCGCCCTGACCGACGGCGAGGAAGTCTTCCCAGGTCCGCTTGCCGGTGGTGCCGCCGATCGACAGATTTTCGCCGGCCCGGTACGCGCGGCCGGCCTTCCCCGGCATCCGCACCGGCATCATGAGTCGATGCCTGCCGTTCGCCCGCAGGTATCCGCGAGCCAGGTCGGCCATTCCGTAGATCGTCGGTCCGGGCAGGTCGGGCACCAGGCCCGCCGGCGGTGCGAGCGTCAACTCCACCAGCCGCGCCACGACCTCGCCCGAGTCGACCGGCTGGAAGCGCAGGCCGCCCGGGACCGGGATCACCGGCAGCCTGGCCACCTTCGACATCATGCTCAGCACCAGTTCGTGAAATTGGGCTGCGCGCAACGTCGTCCACGGCAGTCCTGATTCCGCCACGGCCCGTTCGGCGCCCGCCTTGGAGGCGAACCAGCCGAGTGGAACCCGATCGGCCCCGATCACCGAGATGTACACCAGGTGCCGCACCGTGGCCGCCGACGCGGCTGCCGCCAGATTCCGGGTCGCGACCTCGTCACCCTTGGGGCCGCCCGCGAGGTGCAGCACGGTCTCGACGCCGTCCACCGCGGCCTCGATTCCCGTGCCCTCGAACAGGTCACCGGCCACGTACTCGACGCCGTCGCCGGACTCGCGGAGGTGCCGGCTGAGCACACGCACGTCGCGACCCGCCGCCCGGAGCAGTGGTACCACCTGGCGTCCGAGCGTGCCGGTTCCGCCGGTGACCAGAATGGGTGATGTCATGATCTCTCCTATTCGTTCGACAGCTGATGTCGGTGGTTCTACTGCCAAGACCCGCCGCGAGGGAGGAATGTGACACCGTGGACGACCGCGACGTGCCGACCGTTCGTTTCGAGGAACATCGGCCGCGCCTGCGGGCGGTCGCGTACCGGATGCTCGGCTCGGCGAGTGAGGCCGACGACGCCGTGCAGGAAACCTGGCTGCGGATGAGCCGCGCCGGCATCGACGAGGTCGAGAACCTCGAGGCGTGGCTGACCACCGTGGTGTCTCGAGTGTGCCTGAACGTGCTGCGATCCCGCGAACAGCGTCGCGAGGAACCCCTCGACGCCGTGGTCCACGACCCGGTCTCGGGGCGCGACGCCGGCGGCGATCCCGAGCACGAAGCGATGCTGGCCGACTCCGTCGGTCTGGCGCTGCTGGTGGTCCTCGACACGCTGACGCCGGCCGAGCGCCTCGCTTTCGTGCTGCACGACATGTTCGACGTGCCGTTCGACGACATCGCGCCCATCGTGGGCCGCTCCTCCCCCGCGGTCCGGCAACTCGCCAGCCGTGCCCGCCGACGGGTGAAGGGCGCCGCCCCGGCACCGGAGTCCGCGGATCCGGATCGCCGGCGACGCGTCGTCGAGGCCTACCTGACCGCCACCCGCGCAGGCGATTTCGACGCGCTCGTCGCACTGCTCGATCCGGATGTCGTGCTCCGGGCCGACGCGGCGGCCGGACCCACACGAGCGCCCCTGGTGATCCGCGGCGCGCGGGTGGTGGCCAAGGGCGCTCTCGCCTCCGCCGAGCGGGCGCGCTCCACCGAGACCGCGTTCGTGAACGGCGCGGTCGGGCTCGTGATGGCTCCGCACGGACGGCCGTATGTGGTGCTCACCTTCACGATCGTCGACGGCTGGATCACCGAAATCGACGTCATCGCGGAGCCGGATCGTGTGCGCCGCCTCGAACTCGCCCCTCTCGGTGACTGACAGGATCCCACTGCGGGCGCCGAGTGAAACATGCGACGGAACGGGCCAAGCCCGCGCTTCTATTCGCAACAGTTCCTCGACACCCTCACCACGCCGGAGGAACCCACCCTCCCTGATCGCGTTCGCGAACTCGTCGAACTTCCTCGACTCCACCCGCGCCGAACTCGCGAAACGCCCGGGACGGGCCGACACACTCGACCGCATGAAGAGCGTGGGAAGTTGGAATCCACTGTGGGACAACTTGCCCCAGTGGGATCCGGAGTGGACCGAGCAGTTCATGGCCATGAACGCCACTCCTCGCCGACCGCCTCGGCCTACTCGGCGCCCTGCAGCCGGCACCGCTGGTGTACGTGCTGGCGATCGTGGCCCTGTCCCTCGGCAAGCGGACGTACCCTGCCGGACTCGCGGGGCTCGGGGCGCAGAGTGCCACCGCAGCGGTCAAGGCCTAGGCTTCGTCGGTCGACACAACTCGACAAGTCCCGGTGTCAGCCACCACCGGGACTTGCCGAATCAGCTTCGTGAACGCCCCGCAAGTGCCACGCTTGAGACCATGGACAGCAACAATTCGATGGGTGATCGGTAATGGCCCGGCCGGTACGCGTCGTCGTTCTCGGGGCCGGCTCGTGGGGAACGACGGTGGCTGGTCTCGCCGCCCACAACACACCGACTCTGCTGTGGTCGCGAAATGCGGAAACCGCGGACGAGATCAACACCGAGCACCGCAACTCCCGCTACCTCGGCGACCGCCCACTCCCCGACTCGATGCGGTCCACGGCCGACCTGGTGGAGGCCGCGCAGGAAGCCGACGTTCTCGTGGTGGGGGTTCCGTCGCATGCGGTCCGCAGCACACTCGCTCAGATCACCAACGAGGTCCGAGCGTGGGTGCCCGTGCTGTCGCTGGCGAAGGGACTGGAACCGGGAACCCGGTTGCGTCCCACCGAGGTGATCGCCGAATGCCTGCCCGGTCATCCGGTCGGGCTTCTCGCGGGCCCCAACATTGCGCGGGAGATCGTCGACGGACTGGCCGCGGCATCCGTCGTCGCCACCCAGGATGTTCGGGTGGCCACCGCGTTGCAGCCGTTGTTCGCGTCCGCCGTGTTCCGCGTCTACCGCAACACCGATGTGCTCGGTTGCGAACTCGGTGGCGTGCTGAAGAACATCGTGGCCATCGCGTCGGGGATGGCCGACGGCCTGGATGTCGGCGACAACACCCGCGCGATGGTCCTGGCCCGCGGGCTGGCCGAGATGACCCGGCTCGGGGAGGCGATGGGCGCGAATCCGCGGACGTTCGCGGGACTCACCGGGGTCGGAGACCTCATCGCCACGTGCATGAGTCCCAGTTCGCGCAACCGCCGGGTGGGTGAGTTCATTGCCCGCGGCATGACGGTCGACGAGGCCGTCGCCAAGCTGGGGCAGGTGGCGGAGGGCGTAAAGACCGCCCCCACGGTGATGGAGTTGGCCCGGGACTACAACGTGGACATGCCCATCGCTGCGGAGGTCGAGGCCGTGGTCGCGGGGCGGCAGACTCCGGAAGGCGCCTATCGTGGCCTGCGGAAAGTCGCTGCCGGCGGGGAGCACGAGGTGGCGTGACCGCACAACTGCAACCGGTAGTAGCACTATCTAGACGTTTCTAAGCAATCTCCTAGAAATCTGGGGCAGACTCCTGAGTGGAGGTATCCCGGCTAGCAGCGTCGTGCGGGGACGGCTGCGTGAGAGAAGTCAGCGATGAGTTCACCGACCTCGGTTGGTCCCGGAGACTCGTCTGCGCACGCCTTTCCGCTGTCCCCCGCACAGAGGGGGATGTGGCTCGCGCAGCACGTCGACCCCGCGGTTCCCGTGTCGGTCGCCCAGTACGTCGACATCCGCGGCGAGCTGGACCGTGATGTCCTGACGGCGGCGTGTGCGCAGGCGGCGGACGAATTCGAATCGTCCTTCCTGACAATCTCCGAGACCGACGGGGAACCCGTGCAACGGGTGGAACCGGGACTGGGTGTGACAGTCGGGTACGTCGATTTCCGCGACGCGCCGGATTCTGCAGCGTCGGCGCACGCGTGGATGCGCACCGAGACGGCCGCGCCGATCGATGTCCGGCGGGAGCGCCTGGTGGTCACGTACGTGCTCCAGGTCGGGACGAACCACTATTTCTGGTACTCACGCGCCCACCACATCGCGCTGGACGGTTACGGTTCCATCACGATGGTCTACCGGGTCGCCGCGCTGTACTCCGCCACGGTGCGGGGACTGCCGCCGCCCCCGAACAAAGCCGTCGGTCTTCGCCGTATCCACGAACTCGAGATCGGTTACCGCGAGTCCACTCGCCGGGAATCCGACCGGGACTACTGGTCCGAGACGATGCGCGGCGTCACGCACTCGAGCACCTTGGCGCGCGGCTCCGCACCGGCGACCGCCGACTCCCGGAGCGTCAGCGGAACGTTGACGACGGAGACCGTCGATCAGCTCGAGAAGTGTGCGGCGGTGCACGGCGCCAATCCTGCGACGCTGGCCGTCGCTGCGGTCGCCGGGTATCTGGCGAGGATGAGCGGCGAGGACGATGTCACGCTCAGCCTGCCGGTGTCGGCCCGCACGACGGCTGCGCTGCGCCGGTCCGGTGGCATGGTGTCGAACGTGGTGCCGCTGCGCATCGCGTCTGCCGGGGCGAGGACTGTGGGTGATCTGGTGTCCCGCACGCGGCTCGCGATGTCCGGCGCTCTGCGGCATCAGCGGTACCGGCACGAGGACATTCGCGCCGATCTGGGACTGTCGCCGTCCGGGCCGCGCCTGTTCGGCCCCCCGGTCAACATCATGCTGTTCTCGGAGGAGATCGAACTCGGCGCGCTGAAGGGCCACTTGCAGGTGCTGTCTTCGGGTCCGATCGAGGATCTCCTCGTCAATCTGTACCGGTACGGGCCCCGCGGACAACTGCACCTCGATTTCAAGGCGAATCCGCGACTGTATTCGCCGGACGACGTGGAGGGTCACCACACGAGGTTCCTGCGGTACTTCCGGCACTTCCTCGGCGCCGATGCGTCCCTCCCGGTCGGTGAGCTCCCGGTCCTCACGGACGACGAGACGGCTGCACTGGTTCCCGCCAACGGACCGCCTGGCAGCGCGCCCGTCACGCTCCCCGACGTGTTTCGCGCTGCCGCCGCACAGGATCCGGACGCCACCGCTGTGGTCTGTTCCGGCCGCGGAATCACGTACCGCGACCTCGACGCCGGCTCCGACCGGATCGCTGCGGCGCTGGCGCAGTTCGGTGTCGGGTCCGGCGACGTCGTGGCGCTCGCTTTTCCGCGGTCGCTCGACTACGTGTGCGCGGTCTGGGCCGTCGCGAAGACGGGGGCGGCCTTCCTGCCGGTGGATCCGACCTATCCGGTTGCGCGGGTGCGGCACATGCTCGACGACTCCCGGGCAACGGTCGGGTTGACCACTGCGCAGTACTCGTCGAGTTTGCCGGACACGACCGAATGGCTTCTGCTCGACGACACCGACGGAGCCGAACCCGAGTTACTCGCCCGGGCAACACGACTCGACGACGTCGCCTATCTCATCTACACGTCGGGGTCGACCGGCGCACCCAAGGGGGTGGCGGTCACCCACCGCGGGATCGCCGATCTCGTTTCTGCACAGCGCACTCGACTCGACCTCGACAGTTCGGCACGAGTTCTGCACGTCGCGTCGCCGAGCTTCGACGCCTCGATCTTCGAGCTGCTGATGGCCTTCGGCTCCGGTGCCACGCTCGTGGTCGCCCCGGCCTCGGTGTACGGAGGAACACTACTCGCACAGCTGATGACAGCCGAGCGCATCACGCACGCGGTGATCACCCCGTCCGTCCTGGCGTCGATCGACCCCGGCGAGGTCGACGGTCTCCGCGTCCTCGTCGTCGCCGGTGAGGCGTGCCCCCCGGAGCTGTTGTCCCGGTGGGCCTCCCGGTGCTCGGTCATCGACGCGTACGGACCGGCCGAGACCACCGTGATGGCGACCGTCGGCGATCCCCTCCCCGCGGCGGGCCCGGTCACCGTCGGCCGGCCGATCCGCGGGACGCGAGCGGTGGTTCTCGACCACAGGCTCCGCCCGGTCCCGGTCGGTGTGCTCGGCGAACTGTACGTCGCGGGTACGGCCTTGGCCCGCGGCTACCATCGCAGGGCGCGGCAGACGTCGGAGCGGTTCGTCGCCGACCCCTACGGACCGCCCGGCACCCGCATGTACCGCACGGGCGACACCGTCCGCTGGACTCGCGACCACGAACTCGAATATCTCGGCCGCAGCGACGAACAGGTGAATCTCCGCGGTCTGCGCGTCGAACCCGGAGAGATCGACGCCACCCTGCGCCGCCACCCGGCTGTTCGTTTCGCCGTCACCGTGATTCGCTCGCAGGCCACCGGTGATCAGCTCGTGTCGTATGTGGTGGGAAAGGATGTGAGCGAGCAGGCGTTGCTCTCGTACCTCACCGCCGAACTGCCCCCGCATCTCGTGCCGGCCGCCATCGTCGCGCTGGACGACATTCCACTGACCCCGTCCAGCAAGTTCGACCGCAGTGCGCTTCCCGCGGTCGGCCTCCGGTCGACGATCCGGACCGCGCCCCGCGATGCACGGGAGCGGACGCTGCACGGCATCTACACCGAGATCCTCGGGCCCTCCGATTTCGGTGTGGACGACTCGTTCTTCGCACTCGGCGGCGACAGCATCATGGCGATCCAGTTGGCGTCCCGGGCACGGAGTGCGGGGATCGCGTTCAGTCCGCGCGATGTGTTCGAGCAGCGGACGATCTCCCGGCTCGGTGCGATCGCCGGTCACGACCCCGGCAGGCCGACTCTCGAGGAGCTTCCCGGCGGCGGGATCGGCGACATGCCGCTCACCCCGGCTGCCCGATTCCTTCTCGACCGGGTTCGCGACATCGACCGCTACGCGCAGGCGGTGGTGGTGGAATTACCACCCGGAATGGACGCCGAGCGACTGGGCAGGGTCATCGGCGCCGTCGTCGACCGGCACGACGCCCTGCGGACCCGCCTGGTTCGCCGCTCCGACGGGACGGCGCTTCTCATTGCGAATCCGGTCGGCGCACCGTTGCCGGACGGCACGATCCGCCGGGTGCCGCTCCCCGACCCCGCCGATGCGGTGCAACGCACCCGGGACGAATACGAGGCGGCTGCCCGGCGGTTGAATCCGGCTCTCGGCGTGATGATGCAGTGCGTCTGGCTCGATCCCGGTCCGGACACGCGCGGGCGGCTTCTCCTCGTCGCCCACCACCTGGTGATCGACGGGGTCTCGTGGCGGATCCTGATCGGCGACCTCGCCGCCGCGGAGGCACAGACGCTCACCCTTCCGCCGATCGGCACGTCGCTGCGCCGGTGGTCGCACGGACTGATCGAGCAAGCGCGGCGCCCAGCCCTCAGGTCGGAGCTCACGTTCTGGCGCGACGTGACCGGAGGCGACGAACCGTCGCTCGGGGCGCGGCCGCTCGACGCGCGGCGCGACGTCAATTCGACTGTCTCCCGCATCCACACGGCGGTGCCGGCAACGCACTCGGTGCTGACCGACCTCCCGGCTGCCTTCCACTGCGACGTCAACGACGCACTGCTCACCGCACTCGCCCTCGCGCTGGCGCAGTGGCAGCGCAGCCGGGGGCAGTCGCCCACCGTGCCGGTGATCAGACTCGAGGGCCACGGCCGCGAGGAATCGATCCTGCCCGGGGCCGACGTCTCCCGGACCGTGGGGTGGTTCACCAGCATCTTCCCGATCCGCCTGGACCTGTCGGGAGTGGACCTCGACGCAGCGTTCGCGGGCGGCCGTTCCGCGAGTGCCGCGGTCACGGCGGTCAAGGAACAACTGCGTGCCGTTCCCGGCAAGGGCCTCGGTTACGGGTTGCTGCGGTACTTCGGGGACGCCGCGGCGCGGCAGCTGGGTGAGCGACCCGAGGGTCAGATCGCGTTCAACTACCTCGGCCGCCTCGATATCGCCGGCACCGGTACAGAGTGGCGCCCGGTGCGTGACGGCACCGCCGTGTTCTCGTCGGCGGAGCCGTCGATGCCGGTCACCGCGCTGATCGACATCACGGCGTCCACGACCGACGGTGTCCTCGACACCACCTTCGCGTTCCCGGCCGACGCGATTGCGTCCGAGGACGTGCAGGCGCTGGCCGACCTCTGGGTGCGGGCGCTCACCGCCCTCGCCGCGGTGGCGCGTTCTCCGCACGGCAGCGGGCTCGTCCCGTCCGATCTGCCGCTCGTCTCCGTCGACCGCGCCGACATCGAGGCGTGGGAACGGGAGCATCCCGGACTGCTCGACGTGTGGCCGCTGACGCCGTTGCAGTCGGGCCTGCTGTTCCATGCGGCGCTCGCCGGCTCGGACGCGGATCCGTATGCGATGCAGGTGATCCTGACCCTGTCCGGGCTGATCGACCCTGAGCGACTCCGGAACGCGTGTACCGCCGTCCTCGCGGGGCACGCGAATCTGCGCACCGCCTTCGTGCGCGACGGCCGCGGCGTTCCCGTGCAACTCGTGCTCGACGAGGTGCCGCTGCGCTGGCAGCACATCGACGTCACGGACAGCGACGCCGAGCGGGTTCTCCGCGCGGACCGCACCACCCGCTTCGACATGGCTGCCCCACCGCTGATTCGGTTCGCCCTGCTGTCACGAGGCCCGCACCGTGCCGAACTGGCGATCACGGCCCACCACATCGTGCTGGACGGCTGGTCGATGCCCGTTCTGCTGCGCGAACTCTTCACCGCTTACCGAGACGGCGAAATCCGCACCGAGCCCCCGGATTCGAGTCCGTACCGCGAATTCCTGGAATGGCTGGCGGCGAAGGACATCGAGACGTCGGCGCGCGCGTGGGCCTCGGCACTCGACGGCGTCACCGAACCCGCCGCACCGGAGGAGCGCACCGTCGTCACCTCCGCGGCGGTGCTGGAGTTGAGCGAGGACGACACCGCGGCGCTGACGGCGCGCGCGACGGAACTCGGAATCACGCTGAGCACGGCCGTCCAGGCGGCCTGGGGAATTGTTCTCGGGCAGACCACCGGCCGCGACGACGTCGTGATCGGCGCGACCGTCTCCGGCCGGCCCCCGGAACTCGCCGGCGTGGAAGGCGCGGTGGGGTTGTTCGTCAACACCGTCCCCGTGCGCATCCCGCTCGACCCCGACGCCGAGGCTGCCACCCTCCTCACCCGCCTGCAGGCCGATCACGTCCGCCTCCTCGAGCACCACTATCTGGGGCTCGCGGACATCCAGCGAGCAGTCGGTGTCGCCCCGCTCTTCGACACTCTCGTCGCGTTCGAGTCGTACCCGGTGGACCGGACCGCGCAGTCGGAGACTGTGGACGGAGTCGCGCTGGACGCGGTCCGCGCACACGATTCCTCGCACTACACCGTGACACTCGCGGCGACGGTGGCCGGGACCCTCCGGCTGACGGCGAATTGCCGGTCACCCCGGTACGACGGGAACGCCCTGCTCGCGCGGATGGGCCGCGCCCTCGACCACATCGCCAGGAATCCGCATCAGGCGGTGGGCAGGTTCGACCTTCTCGGCGAGGCGGAGAAGCACAGGGTTCTGCGCACCTGGAACGCGACGGACGTTCCGGTTCCGCGGGTCACCCTGGTCGATCTGTTCGATGCGCAGGTCGCTCGCTCACCCGCTGCCGTGGCGATGGTGTTCGGGGCGGATCCGTTGACGTACGCCGAGTTCGACGCGCAGGCGAATCGACTGGCGCGGCACCTCGTGGCGCGGGGCGTCGGACCGGAAACCGTGGTCGGTGTCTCGATACCCCGATCCCCTCGCCTGCTCGTCGCGCTGTACGCGGTGCTGAAAGCCGGCGGTGCCTATGTTCCGGTCGACCCCGAGCATCCGTTCGCACACAGGGCGCTCGTCGTCGACTCCGCCGCACCCGCATTGCTGCTCACCTCCGGAAATCACACCGCCCCGGACGGCGTGACCGTCCTGGATCTCGATCTGCTCGACGTGTCCGGGTACGACCCTGCGCCGGTCACCGATTCCGTGCGGCACTCACCGCTGCACCCGGCGAACGCCGCGTACGTCATCTTCACTTCCGGTTCCACCGGAAGACCCAAGGGCGTCACGGTGACACACGCGATGATGGTGAACCAGTTCCGCTGGGCGCAGACGCAGACGCCGCTCGACGGTTCCGATGCGGTGCTGCACAAGACTCCGCTCACCTTCGACATCTCCGCGTGGGAACTGTTCTGGCCCCTGCAGACCGGTGCACGGGTGGTGATCGCCGAACCCGGTGGCCACCGCGATCCCCGTTATCTGGCGCGCATCGTCGAGCGGGAATCGATCACGACTCTCCACTTCGTGCCCTCGATGCTGGAAGCGTTCGTGGAGCAGTGCGGGCGCCGGACACCGGCCACGTTGCGCCGCGTGTTCTCCGCAGGGGAGTCGCTGTCGACCGCGACGGCATCGCGATTCACCGAACACAGCACCGCCGCGCTGTTCAACTGGTACGGCCCGTGCGAGGCGGCGGCGGCGACGTCGGAGCCGTTCGACGGCAACGATTTCGGCTCGTCCGTCGCCCTGGGGCGCCCCGTCCAGAACATACGTACGTATGTGCTCGACAGCCGGCTGCGGCCGGTGCCGGTCGGGACGAGGGGCGAGTTGTATCTCGCCGGCACGTTGGCACGCGGATATGCCGGTCGTCCCGACCTCACGGCCGAACGGTTTCTCGCCGACCCCTACGACGGAAGAGGCGGGCGGATGTACCGCACCGGAGACGCGGTGCGGTGGAACGACACCGGCCGGCTCGAGTACCTCGGCCGCACCGACTTCCAGATCAAGTTGCGCGGGCAGCGCATCGAGCCCGGCGAGATCGAGGCAGCGTTGACGTCCGACCCGGCGGTGACCCAGGCCGCGGTCATCGTGCAGCGGCACCCGGACTCCGGAGACCGGCTGATCGCGTATCTCGTTGCCGCGGAGAGCGAATACCTGGACGAGGCCCGGATCTCCGAACGCCTGGCAGACCTGCTCCCGGCCCACATGATTCCGTCGACATTCGTCGCGCTTCCCGCGCTGCCCGTCACGACGAGCGGAAAGCTGGATCGCGCGGCCCTACCGGACCCGTCCACGACGGTGATGTCCGATCCGCCCGCCACCCCCGTCGAGGACGTCGTCGCGTTCGTGTTCGCGGAGGTGACGGGCAGCGGGCAGATCGGAAGGAACGCCAACTTCTTCGCTGCCGGCGGAAATTCGCTGACCGCCGCGCAGGTGGTCGCCCGCGTCGGAGCCGCGCTGGGGACCACCCTCGAACTGCGGGAACTGTTCGACCACCCGACGGTCGCGGGACTGTCCGGACATCTGGCGACACGAACGCATGAGACCGAGCGCGCGCCCCTGGTCCCCCGTCCCCCTGCCGCCCATGTGCCGCTCTCCCTCGCGCAGCAACGATTGTGGTTTCTGAACCGCCTCGACGGCCGCTCGGCCACCGACACCATCCCCGTCGTGCTGCGCCTCACCGGCACGCTCGACGAATCGGCACTGTGCGCGGCGGTGGGCGACGTGATCGAACGTCATGAACCCCTCCGCACGGTCTATCCCGACCACGACGGGATCCCCTGCCAGCACGTTCTGGCCGCCTCCGCCGTGCCGCCCTGCACCGTCCGGAGGACGACCGACGCCGCCGCCCGGGTGCGCGACCTCGTGTCCGCGGGATTCGACCTCACCACCGAACCCCCCATGCGCACCGAACTTCTCGCGGTGCGCGACCACGAGTGGGTGCTGGCCCTCATCGTCCATCACATCAGCGCCGACGGGTTCTCACTGGGACCGCTGGCCCGCGACGTGATGGCGGCGTACCGCGCGCGGGCCCGCGGCGAGACTCCGGCGTGGACGCCCCTCCCCGTCCGGTACTCCGACTACTCCCTGTGGCAACGCGAACGGCGGGACGGGCAGCAGAGCCTGGCGTACTGGACCCGGACGCTGTCCGGGATGTCCGGAACGCTCCCGCTTCCGTTCGACCGTGCGCGACCCGCCGTCGCCACGCATCGCGGCGCCCACATCGAATTCGGTCTCGACACCGAGACCCACCGGCGGATTCGCGCACTCGCGCGCACCCACGACGCCACTCCGTTCATGGTGCTCCACGCGGCTCTCGCCGTCCTCGCGGCCAGATTGAGCGGCACCCCGGACATCATTGTCGGCACGCCGATCGCCGGTCGCGGTCCCCGCGCTCTCGACGATCTCGTCGGAATGTTCGTCAACACACTGGTACTCCGGACCCTCGTCGCGTCCGGCGACCCGTTCGGCGACGTGCTCGACCGGGTGCGGGGTGTCGATCTCGACGCGTACACCCACGCCGACGTCCCGTTCGAGGAGGTCGTCGAGGCGGTCGCGCCCGCCCGGTCGCGCAGCCGGAACCCACTGTTCCAGCTGGCATTCGCCTACCACAACACGGCACCGGTCGCGGTCGACCTGCCTGACGTCTCCGCTCGGATCGTCGAGGTGGACACGGGCACCGCGAAATTCGACCTGCAACTGACCGTCACCGAATCAGTCGACGAGAACGGACCCGGACCGCTCGCGTGCGTCTTCACGTACGCCACCGACCTGTTCGACGACACCACGGTCTCGGGGTTCGCCGCGCGCTTCCGGCGTGTGCTCGGCGCTGCACTCGCACCTCCACCCGTCGTGGTCGGTGACATCGACCTCCTCGACGACGAGGAGAGGCAGGCGGCCCGGCACACGAGTGCGCCGTCGCTTCCGCAACGCACGCTGCCCGACCTGATGTCCGCGGCCGTCGAGCGAAATCCGGACGGCCCGGCGTTGACGGCCGACGGCCGGTCCATGACGTACCGGAAACTCGACGCCGAGTCGAATCGGCTGGCGCGTGCGCTGATGCGGCGCGGGGTGGGTCCGGAGACGGTCGTGGCACTCGGCCTGTCCCGCTCCGCGCTGTCCGTGGTGTCCGTGTGGGCCGTGGCGAAGACCGGTGCCGCCTTCGTCCCTGTCGACCCGCGCTACCCCACGGCGCGGATCGCGTATCTGGTGAACGATTCCGGGGCGGTGCACGGCCTGACCACCGCGCCGGACCGCGAGTCCCTGCCCGACGCCACGGACTGGCTGCTGCTGGACACCCCGGACTTCCGAACCGAATGTCACGGTTACTCTTCGGGGCCGATCATCGATGCCGACCGTGTACAGCCCCTCGAGGCCCGCCACCCGGCGTACGTGATCTACACGTCCGGTTCGACGGGCACCCCGAAGGGCGTCGTGGTGACTCACACGGGCCTCGCCGACTTCACGGCGGAGCAGCGTGAGCGCTATTCGGTGACGGCGTCCTCGCGCACCCTGCACGGTTCGTCGCCCGGCTTCGACGGCGCGGTCCTGGAGATGCTGCTCGCTCTCGGCGCGGGTGCCTGCATGGTGATCGCACCACCGACCGTCTACGGCGACGATCCGCTCACCGACCTGCTGGCCGGCGAGCGGATCAGTCACCTGTTCACCACACCGACGGTCCTGGCGACGGTCGATCCGGGTGCGCTTCGCGACGTCCGGACGGTGGTGGTGGGAGGCGAGCCGTGCCCGCCGGAACTCGCGGTGGTCTGGGCGGCGCGGACGCACCTCTCGCTGTTCAACGGATACGGTCCGACCGAGACGACGGTGATGACGACCATCAGCGATCCCCTGGCGGCGGGCGGCCCGGTCACCATCGGCCGTCCGGTTCGCGGCGCCGCGGTCCTCCTACTGGATTCGCGTTTGCACCCGGTTCCGGCGGGAGTCGCCGGGGAACTGTACGTGTGCGGGCCGGGCGTCGCCCGCGGCTACCACCGCCGGCCCGGGCTGACCGCCGCACGCTTCGTCGCCTGCCCGTTCGGCACCGCCGGAGAGCGGATGTACCGGACGGGTGATGTGGGACGGCGCCACCGGGACGGGTCGATCGAGTATCTGCACCGCAACGACTCCCAGGTTGAACTGCGCGGAGTCCGAATCGAACTCGGCGAGATCGACGCGACTCTCCGCACCCATCCGAGCGTGCAGTTCGCGGCCACCGATGTGCGTGCACTGCGGGACGGCGTCGACGCACTCGTGTCGTACGTGCTCCCCGCACGCGGCCGGACAGTCGATCCCGACCAGTTGATCCGCTTCGTGTCGGAGCGGCTGCCCACCCCCCTGGTGCCCGCGGCCGTGGTCGAGGTGGCAACGGTGCCGCTCACCGGGAACGGGAAGCTGGATCGCGCGGCGCTGCCCGACCCCGCCCCCGCGGACACCGGCTTCGAGGCCCCGCACACTCCCGCCGAACGGGCGGTGGCGACGGTGTTCGCCGAGGTCCTCGGACTCGACCTCGTGGGACGGGACGCGAACTTCTTCGCCCTGGGCGGCACGTCCCTGTCCGCCACGCGCGCCGCATCCCGGATCGGTGCGGCACTGCAGACGACGGTCCCGGTGCGTGCAGTGTTCGACGCCCCCACCGTCTCCGCGCTCGCGGCGGACGTCACCGATCGGACCGAGGGCGCGGCACACGCCGCACTGTCCGTGCGCCCGCGCCCGCCACGGGTACCGCTGTCGCCGGCGCAGCAACGACTGTGGTTCCTCTCGCGGCTTGCCCCGGGCTCCCCCGAATACACCATTCCGATGGTGTTGCGGCTCACCGGGTCGCTGGACGTCGTCGCCCTCGGTGCCGCGGTCGCGGACGTGGTGGGCCGGCACGAACCGCTGCGCACGCTCTACCCCGACAGCGACGGCGTCGCCTACCAGCAGGTGGTCCCGGTGTCGCAGGCCGCTCCCCCACTCGAACCGATACCGGTGTCCCACGGCGACGTCGAAGCACGAGTGGCGACGTTCGCGTCGCAGGGGTTCGCGCTGGGCGCCGAGCCGCCGATCCGCGCCCGGCTGTTCGCGCCGGCCCCGGACGACTGGGTGCTCGCCGTCATGGTCCATCACATCAGTGCTGACGGCTACTCGGTGCCGTTGCTCGTCCGCGATCTGATGACCGCCTACGAGGCCCGGATCTCGGGTGCGGCTCCGCGGTGGGCCGAGCTGCCGGTCCAGTACGCGGACTACACCCTGTGGCAGCACGAGGTACTGGGCGACCGCGACGATCCGCACTCGGTCGCCGCGCGGGAACTGTCGTACTGGACGGACACGCTGTCGGGCGCGCCCGAACAGCTGCCCCTTCCCACGGACCGGTCGCACCCCGCAGTGGCGTCGCACCGCGGCGGCACAGTCGAATTCGCGCTCGACGACGACCTGTACCGGGCGGTGGAGCACACCGCCTCGGCCCGGGCGGTCACCCCGTTCATGGTTGTGCACGCGGCGTTCGCGGTGCTGCTCACCAGACTCGGCGGATCCACCGACATCGTGGTCGGGACTCCCGTCGCGGGACGCGGGGATCAGGCCCTCGACGCACTGGTGGGGATGTTCGTCAACAACCTGGTTCTGCGCACCGAGGTGATTCCGGCGGAAAGCTTCGCGGAACTGCTTGCCAGGGTGCGGGAGGACGACCTGGACGCGTTCGCCCACTCCACAGTTCCGTTCGAGACCGTGGTCGACGCGCTCCGTCCCGCCCGGTCACGCGCACGCAACCCGCTGTTCCAGGTGGCCCTGGCGTTCCAGAACCTCGACCACATCCCGCTCGCACTGCCCGGGCTGCAGGTGTCGGAGATGATTCCCGCCGTCCGGTCGGCCCGATTCGACCTGCAACTCACCGTCGTCGCCGGTCCGGATCCGTCGGCCGAACACATCCGGCGGACGGCCGTGTTCACCTACGCCACCGATCTGTTCGACCATCACACCGTCGTGGAGATCGGCGAACGCTTCCTCCGGACGTTGAGCGAGGCCGTCGCACAACCGGATCTGGCCGTCGGCGACCTCGCCCTCGTCGATCCGGACCCCGTCGTGCCCACCGCGGCGCCCTCCTCCGGTGACACGCTCGTCGATCTCCTCGACCGGCAGGTCGCGGCGACACCCGACGCGACTGCCGTGATCTCCGGCGACGAAGCACTCACCTACCGCGAAGTCGACGAGACGGTCAACCGGCTGGCGCGCCACCTGATCGGCATCGGTGTCGGGCCGGAATCCATGGTGGGACTGGCGATCCGCCGCTCCGTCGATCTTCTCGCCGGAATGTATGCCGTCGCGAAGACCGGAGCGGCGTACGTGCCGATCGATCCCGATCACCCGGCACGGCGCAATGCCGAGGTCATCCGGTCGTCGGGCGCCCACGTCGTCCTCACCACCGAGCGGGATCGGTTCGACATCTCCGACGTCCTGCCGCCGGAGACACGGCTGGTCGTCGTCGACCGTCTGGATCTCGCCGACGTCGACCCCTCGCCGATCTCGGATCACGACCGGATCGCGCCACTGCGGGAGCAGAACCCGGCGTACGTGATCCACACGTCGGGATCGACCGGAACACCCAAGGGCGTGGTCGTGACTCATGCGGCCGTCGTGAGCTTCCTGAGGTGGCGGCAGGACACCGACCCCCTCGGTGCCGACGACACGGTGATGCTCAAGTTGCAATACACGTTCGACGCCTCGGTGCGCGAGTTCTGGTGGCCGCTGATCGCAGGTGCCCGCTTGGTGATCGCTCGACCGGACGGCCACCGCGACCCGCGCCATCTCGCCGAACTGATCGGCAGGCACGGGGTGACCGCAGGCTATTTCCTCCCACTGATGCTGGCCGAGATCCTGGCGATCCCCGATGCCGATCTCACGTCACTGCGGCAGGTGTCGTGCGGCGGCGAGACCCTGCCACCGGACACCGCCCACAATTTCCATGCTCGATGCCCCGACGCGGTGCTGTACAACGAATACGGCCCCACCGAGACCGCGGTCGCCGTGACGCGCGCCGTCGTCGGCGGCGTCGACGCAGCCGTCCCGATCGGGGTGCCCCAGAGCGGGATCGGTGCGCTGGTGCTGGATTCGCGGTTGCATCCGGTGCCCGTCGGCGTGCCCGGCGAGCTCTACCTCGCCGGCGCCCAGCTCGCCCGCGGATATCTCGGGCAACCGGGGGTCACGGCTGCCCGATTCCCGGCCGCTCCGTGGGGTCCGCCCGGCAGTCGTATGTACCGGACGGGCGACGTGGTGCGCCGGCGCCGGGACGGCACGCTCGACTACCTCGGCCGACGCGATCTCCAGGTGAAGATCCGGGGTCAGCGCGTCGAGCTCGAGGAGATCGAGGCGGCGCTGCGACGCCACGACGCCGTCGCGTATTCCGCTGCTGCCGTGTACGAATCCGCGAACGACGGCGCACGGCTGGTGGGCTACGTCGTGCCCCGACCGGGCCTGGTCGTGGACACCCGAACCGTGTCGGCGGAACTGGCGCAGCGCCTCCCCCGGTACATGGTGCCCAATCAGATCGTGGTGCTGGACGCGTTGCCGTCGACTCCCCACGGCAAGCTGGACCGGCGCGCGCTCCCCGATCCCGGTGTGCCGCGGGCGCAGCGGTTCCGCCCGCCGGCCACACGCACCGAGAAACTGGTCACCGCGGTGTTCGGGGACGTTCTCGGCGCCGGTCTGGTAGGGCTGGACGACAATTTCTTCGAGCTCGGCGGCAACTCCCTGTCCGCGACCAGGGCGGCGTCACAGCTGCACGCCGCGACCGACGTCGAGGTGCGGCTCGAATGGTTCTTCACCGACGCGACCGCGGAGGGGATCGCCGGGAGGATCTCGTCGAGTGTCGCCGCGACGACCGCCGCGCTCGGGGTACTGCTGCCCCTGCACCCGGACGGCGCCAGGGATCCGCTGTTCTGCATCCATCCGGCGATCGGATTGGCCTGGTGTTACTCGGGATTGAGTGCGCACCTCGGGCCCGACCGCCCCGTCTACGGTGTCCAGTCCCCGGCCGTGACCGGGCCCGGCGAACGGTTCACGACGATCGCGCAGCGAGCCCATCGATACGTGCGGGAGATCCGGCAGGTGCAGCCGCGGGGGCCGTACCACCTGCTCGGGTACTCGGTGGGGGGCGTGATCGCGCACGCGATGGCCGTCGAGTTGCGTTTGCTCGGCGAGGAGATCGGCCTGCTCGCGATGATCGACAGCTACGCGTCGGCGGAGCGGGACATCCCGGCGCCGACGCTCCCGGATCTCCTGCGGGAATTCGGCGACGGCGCGTCGGATCAGCTCGGACCGGAGCATCTGAGCCGGCTGTACGCGGACTACATCGACGTCATCGACGCCGCCGCCGAATTCCGGCCGGAACGGTTCGACGGCGCTCTGCTGTTCTTCGAGGCGTCGGGGGACGCAGCTCAGCCGGTATCGGCGAGCGCGACGTGGCGGCCGTGGATCGCCGACGACATCGTCGCCCACCCCGTCGACCATCCGCACGCACGGATGACCGACCCGCAGGCGATCGCCGTCATCGGACCGATCCTGGCCGGACACCTGGGCACCGGCTCAGCCACCGACGGGTCGGAGAATCCACCACCCGCCCAGCGCGAGACAGCTCAGCGTCACGAGTAGGAACAAACCCACCCAGACGATGCCGGGGATGTGGGTGAGCCGCGCCAGCTGATCGGCGTCCGATTCGGGGGCCGCGCCGCGGGCGCGTTGACGCTGCAGTTCGAGGACCGGCCGCGGGGCCGCGACGAGCATGAACAGGGTGATCAGATAGGCCGCGGCCACCTGCTGGTCCTGCGTACCGAACCAGACCAGTCCGAACAGCAGCGCCCCGACAACCGTGAGGGAGAACAACCCGTACAGATTCCGGACGAGAATCAGCATGGCCGCGAGGGCTGCCACCCCGATCCACAGCACCGCGACGGCGTGCTGCGTGCCCAGCACCCAGGCCGCGCCGAGCCCGAGTACGGCAGGGCCGACGTAGCCGGCGAACGTCATGAGCACCACGCCGAGCCCGGTCGGTTTTCCGGACGAGATGGCCACACCGGATGTGTCGGAGTGCAGCCGCACCCCTTTCAGGGTTCGACCGAACAGCAGGGCGACCACCAGGTGCGCGCCCTCGTGCACGATGGTCACCACGTTGCGCGTCAGTCGCCACGCGTGCGGTTCGAGGACGAGTATCACCGCCACCACCGCCGTGACCTGAACGATCCAGGGAGCCGGCGCGGGGCTGACCGCGCTCACGCGCTCCCACAGCGATTGCATTCCATTCATCGGCGCCGAGTGTACGGCGACGGGCCGATCACTCCCTGCGTGCCAGCTGTGGAATCAATCCGCCCGCGAGCACGTCGTCGACCTGACGTGGGGACAGCCGATGACGCACCGGGATCTCCACCTCACGGGTCGAGTCGAACAGGGTCAGACGGGGGCCGGACCGAATGGCGTCCCGCACTCCGTCGAGGACCAGCACGTCGTCCTGCCGGATCGTGTCGTAATCGTCCGGATTCTCGAACTCGAGCGCGAGCACACCGAAGTTGGCAAGGTTCTGCCAATGGATACGGGCGAACGAGGTGGCGATCACCGCGTGCAACCCGAGGTAGCGCGGGGTGATCGCGGCATGCTCACGCGAGGACCCCTGCCCGTAGTTGTCGCCGCCGACGATGAAATGCCCCGTGGTCTTCGCCGTCTCCTCCGCGCGCGCCGGATAGGTCTCGTCGACCTGGGTGAACGTGAACCGGGCCAGCTTGGGAATGTTGGAACGGAACGGCAGGGCCCGCGCCCCGGCCGGAGAGATCTCGTCGGTGGAGATGTTGTCGCCGACCTTCAGAAGTACCGGAGCCTCGATGCGGTCGGGCAACGGCGGAAACTCGGGCAGGGACGAGATGTTGGGCCCCTTCACGATTTCGACGTGCCGCGCCTCCTCCTCCGGCAGCGGAGCCACCAGCATGGCCGTGTTGACGGTGGCCTCGTCCGGAAGCGCGAGCTCCGGGTACGGCATCCCCACCTTCTCTGCCCAGTCCCGTGGGTCGGTGATCACCCCGGTGAGAGCCGACGCGGCCGCCGTCTCGGGTGAACACAGCCACACGGAATCCTCCCGGGTGCCCGAGCGTCCCGGAAAATTGCGGGGCATCGTCCGGAGAGAATTCCGGCCGGTTGCCGGCGCCTGTCCCATCCCGATACAGCCCATGCAGCCGGACTGATGAATTCGCGCGCCCGCCACGACGAGTTCGAGCGTGGCGCCCATCCCGGTCAGGTCGGAGAGGATCTCCCGCGAACTCGGATTGATGTCGAAGCTCACGCTCGGGTCGGTCTGCCTTCCGGACACCATGGCCGCAGCGATCGCGAAGTCGCGCAGTCCGGGATTGGCCGACGACCCGATCACCACCTGGCTGACGTCCTCACCGGCGACCTCTCGGACGGGCACTACGTTTCCCGGCGAAGACGGTTTCGCGATCAGCGGCTCGATCGTCGACAGGTCGAGGTGTTCGTGCACGTCGTATTCCGCGCCTGCATCGGCGAGCAGTTCCACGAAGTCGCCTTCCCTGCCCTCGGCGCGCAGGAAATCGCGGACGGCGTCGTCGGCGGGAAAGATGGACGTCGTGGCGCCCAGTTCGGCGCCCATGTTCGCGATCACGTGACGATCCATCGCCGTCAACGTCGTGAGCCCCTCACCGTGGTATTCGATGATTCTGTTCAGCCCGCCCTTGACCCCGTGGCGGCGGAGCATCTCGAGGATGACGTCCTTCGCCGAACTCCAGTCGTGGAGCCTGCCGGTCAACTCCACACCCCAGATCTGAGGCATCCGCAGGTGCAGGGGCTGACCCGCGATCGCCATGGCGACCTCGAGCCCACCGACGCCGATCGCGAGCATGCCCAGCGATCCCGCCGCCGGTGTATGCGAGTCGGAACCGACCATGGTCTTGCCGGGTACGCCGAAGCGCTGCATGTGCGTGGGATGAGAGACCCCGTTGCCCGGCTTCGAGAACCACAGCCCGTACCGTAGGGCGGCGGTACGGAGGAACTCGTGGTCCTCGGCGTTCTTCTCGTCGGTCTGCAGCAGATTGTGGTCGACGTATTGCGCGCTCAACTCGGTCTTGATGCGATCGAGGTGGAGCGCTTCGAGTTCCTGCATCACCAGGGTTCCGGTGGCGTCTTGGGTGAGCGTCTGGTCGATCCGGATCGAGATCTCCTCACCCGGTTCCATCCGGCCGTCGAGGATGTGTGCACCGATGACCTTGCGGGCGACTGTGTCCGACATCGCTGATCCCTTCGTCGTACCTCCAGGATGCGCCGGAGCCACGGCGAGGGCCAGCGCCCGGAACATGTCCGGCACTCGACAGGACAATCTTCGACTCTCTACGCAAATCTGTAGAGAGAGCTAGATTTCGCTAGTCGCTCTGTGCGCGCAGATACTTGCCGAAGTGCGGCACGGTGAAACCGATCGATCCGCGCTCGGCCGAATAGATCAGCCCCTTCTTGATGAGCCCGTCCCGCGCCGGCGACAGCGACGCGGGTTTGCGGCCGAGTGCCGAGGCGATCGCCGCCGTAGCGACCGGGCCCTCGTCCCCGGAGAGGTCGGCCATCGCCCGCATGTACTCCCGCTCGGCCGGCGTCGCGCGTTCGTACCGCGACCCGAAGAACCCGACCGCCAACTCCTCCTCCGCGGTCGGCGCCGCCACCCGGACATCCTCTCCCGTGACGGGGCTCGCCGCGGCCACGTCCCACGTCGCCTTGCCGTAGGCCTGCACGAAGTAGGGGTAGCCGTCGGCCGCGGCGTACAACGCGTCGAGCGCCTCGTCCGTGAACTTCACGTCCTCCCGCTCGGCAGGAGCGATCAACGCCCGATCCGCGGACGCCCGGTCGAGACGGTCGATGCGGTGATAGCTGAACAGCCGCTCCGAATAACTCTTGGACGCCGACAGCACCGCGGGCAGATGCGGCAGTCCGGCACCGACCACGATCAGCGGCGCCGCGTCCTGGCTGAGCTCGTGGCAGGCCCCGCACACCGCCGAGACGTCCGTGGCCCCGAGGTCCTGCATCTCGTCGATGAACAGTGCGATCCCGACCCCGACGTCGCGGGCCAGGGACGATGCGTCGAGCAGCAGTTCCACCAGATCGATCTCGATGTCGCCGGAGTCGGCGCGTCCCTTCACCGCGGGGGCGTCGATGCCCGGCTGCCACCGTTCCCGCATGCCCTTGTCGGCGGTCGCGCGCAGGGCGAACGACTTGAGGACGCCGAGGAATTCCTCCACCCGGTCGGGGTCGCGATGCGAGCCGGCGATCTCACGAACAGCCATGTGCACAGCGGACGACAGCGGCCTCCGCAGTTCCTGATCGGGGCGGGCCTCGACCTTCCCCGTCCCCCACCGCCGCGAGATGGCAGCCGACCGCAGATGGTTCAGCAGGACGGTCTTTCCGACGCCGCGCAGACCCGTCAGCATCACACTGCGTTCCGGGCGACCGCGCGCGATCCGCTCGAGCACCACGTCGAACGCGTCGAGTTGCCTGGTTCGTCCCGCGAGCTCCGGCGGGCGCTGGCCCGCGCCGGGCGCATACGGGTTACGGACAGGGTCCATGACCACGAACGTAACAACCTCTGTTGCCGATTCTGCGTTCATCTAGCGCGTGTCCTAGATTCCGCTATGAAGTCGTAGCGCGGGGTGGGTGGTTCCGCACCCTGCGGTGCCTATCGACGATCGCGCGTTCCCCCGAGGCTTGATGCAGCCGCAGGAACAGGGAGAACGCCATGATCGAGTTGGACGCCAGAGCCGAGTTGGAACGACTCGCGCCCTCCGCAGCGGCGGGCGACGAAGACGCCGTCGAAGAGGTTCTCCGGATCGCGCACCCGCTCGTGCACCGCTACTGCACCACCCGGCTCGAATCGGTGGATCACCCGCACGCCACCGCCGACGACGTCACCCAGGATGTGTGCCTCGCCCTGATGAGCGCCCTGAGGACGTATGAAAATCAGGGAAAGTCGCTCTTGTCCTTCATCTTCGGCATCGCGGCGCACAAGGTCTCCGACGCCCGGCGCCGCGCCACCCGCTGGTCCGCGCCGACCGCACGCTCCGCCGCCGCACACTATGTGGCCGACGTCGAGGACGGCCCCGAGCACCATGTCCTGCGCCGCGAACTCCGCGGTGAGATGGGCGAGCTCGTGGACACCCTTCCGGTCCGGCACCAGCAGATCCTCTTCATGCGGATCATCGTCGGTATGACGGCCGAGCAGACCGCCCGGGTCCTGGACACCACTCCGGGCGCCATCCGCGTCGCTCAGCATCGGGCGCTGAGCCACCTGCGGGCGAGGATCGGTCACGGGCCGGCCCGCTGACGGTTCCCGCTCCACCGTTGCCATTCGCCGGACCGCGTGGTCCGATGGGTTCATGAGCGCAGCCGACGCCGTCCTGCTCGCGATCGGAACGAAGAAGGGCCTCTGGCTGGCCACCAGCCGCGACCGCGCGACCTGGTCGCTGTCGGGCCCGCGCTTCCTGATGAACGAGATTCCGAGCATCGGGATCGACACGCGCGGGGGCCGCACCCGCATTCTGGTCGGGGTCCGGTCGGAACACTGGGGCCCGACCGTTGCGCACTCCGACGATCTGGGGGCCACGTGGACCGAACCGGACCACGGCGCCATCCGCTTCGGCGACGATGACGGTGCCGCGCTCGAGCGGGTGTGGCAGCTCCGGCCCGATACGGACGACCGCCCCGGCGTCGTGTGGGCCGGGTGCGAACCGATCTCGGTGTGGCGGTCCGTCGACGGCGGTGAGCACTTCGACCTCGAGCGTGGACTGTGGGATCATCCCCACCGGTCGGAGTGGGGAGCCGGATATGGCGGCGCTGCAGCACATTCCGTGGAACCGCACCCGGAGGATGCGAACACGGTGCACGTCGCCATGAGCACGGGAGGTGTCTACCGGACCACCGACGGGGGCGCGTCGTGGGAGCCGCGCAACACCGGGATCGCGGCCCATTTCCTGCCGGACCCGAATCCGGAGTTCGGCCAGTGCGTCCACAAGATCGCCCGCGACGCCGTGGTCCCGGACCGGCTGTACGCCCAGAACCATCACGGGGTGTACCGATCCGACGACAGCGGCGACACGTGGAAGTCGATCGCGGACGGCCTGCCGTCCGATTTCGGGTTCGTGATGCTCACCCATCCCCGCCGCGAGGGAACGGTGTGGGTGGTGCCGATCGAGGCGGACCGGGAACGGATCCCCCCGGGCGGCCGGCTCGCCGTCTACCGCAGCGAAGACGCCGGGAACAGCTGGACCCGGCTCGACAGCGGACTGCCGGAACACGACTACAACGTGGTGCTCCGCGACGCCGCCGGCGTCGACACCGCCGACCCGGTCGGCGTGTATTTCGGCACGCGCGGCGGTGAGGTCTACGGCAGCGCCGACGAGGGTGCGTCGTTCACCACGGTCGCGGCGCACCTGCCCGACGTCCTGTGCGTGCGGGCCGCGGTGATCACGTCGTGAGTGGGGGCGTGACCGTGCGGGTTCCGCGGGCGCTCGCGTCGATCGTCGGCGGGGAGCGTTCCGTGCACGTGCCCCTCGACGCCGCCTCGACAGTGTCGGACGTGCTCGACGTCCTCGCCGGGGAGTTCCCGATCCTCGGCCGCCGGATTCGCGACGAGACCGGCGCCCTGCGACGGTACGTCAACGTCTACGTCGACGGTGAGGACGTCCGGCTCCTCGGCGGCGTCGGCACCGAGGTGACGCCTGGGCAGGAACTGCAGATCCTGCAGTCCGTGGCCGGAGGCTGACCGGATTACCCGGCCAGTTCCATCGCCACTGCCCGGGTGGGGGCTCCGTCGCCGTCCTCCAGGACGATCGGGAGGAGGCTGACGAGCGGATTCGGGAAGTCGATCCGGTCGAGGCGGCACAGGTTCTCGCCGATCACTCCGCCGGCGTCGGCGATCAGATGGTGGACCGGATATCCGGCGTCCGGGTGGTCGTCGTCCGGTGTCTCGTCGATGCTCGGTGCGTCGAGGCAGAACGTCCGCACTCCCCGCTCGAGCAGCAGCGTGCAGGCCGCCGGATCGAGGAAGGGATGCGAATAATAGACCTCCGTTCCGTAGTGCCGAGACCACCCGGTGTGGAACACGGCGATGTCGCCCGGGTGCACGTCCTCTGCCCGGGCCGCAATCAGTTCGGCGGTAATGCGTTGCCGCGCAACGAGCTCACGGAGATCGAACACCACGCCGCGGCCGACGAACAGCTCCGGCGCCAGTCGGTCGATGGTCGCGGCCCCCGCCTTCAGATGCGCCGGGGCGTCGACGTGCGTCCCGGACTGCGAGCCGATCCTGACGTCCAGCACGTTGTAACCGTCGCGTTCGAGGGTGCAGTGCCGGATCAGCGTCGGCACCGGGTCACCCGGATACACCTGCATCCCGGACCCGATCGTGTGCGACAGATCCACGATTCTTCGAACATGTGCCATCGGACGATTGTGACCGGCCTCGGCGTCACCGGTCCCGCGATATGCTCGATCACGAGCGAAGAGGTGGTGGCATGACCGATTTTGATCCGCTCGCCACCCAGCGTCACTCGCTGTCGACCATCCCGGCCGAACTGTCCGCAGTCGGCCTCGAGGACGCCAGGGAGATCGGGCACGGTGGGTTCGGGGTGGTCTACCGGTGCGCACAACCCGAACTCGACCGGACCGTTGCGGTCAAGGTCCTCACCGCGGCCCTCGACGCCGAGAACCTCGAACGGTTCCTGCGGGAACAACGCGCCATGGGCAGGCTGAGCGGCCACCCGCACATCGTCAACATCATGCAGGTCGGGACCACCGATTCCGGTCGGCCGTACATCGTGATGCAGTACCACCCCCACGATTCGCTGGACACACAGATCCGCCGGCGCGGGCCCGTCCCGTGGAGCGACGCGCTGCGCATCGGGGTCAAACTCGCCGGCGCGCTCGAAACCGCGCACCGGGTGGGCATCCTGCACCGGGACGTCAAACCGGGAAACATCCTGCTGACGGAATACGGCGAACCTCAGCTCACCGATTTCGGTATCGCCCGGATGTCGGGCGCGTTCGAGACCACGGCCGGCACCGTCACGGGCTCCCCCGCGTTCACCGCCCCCGAGGTGCTGTCGGGGCGGACACCGACCGCCGCCTCCGACGTGTACAGCCTCGGCGCGACCCTGTTCAGCGCGATCACCGGGCACGCCGCCTTCGAACGGCACGACGGTGAGGAGGTGATCGCGCAGTTCCTGCGCATCACCACCCAACCCGTCCCGGACCTGCGGGGCGAAGGTTTCCCCGAGGACCTCAGCGCCGTGATCCAGCGGGCCATGGCCGGGAAGCCGGAAGATCGCCCCGCGTCCGCGGCCGCGTTCGGCGACGAGTTGCGGGAGGTCGAACGCCACCACGGACTGGCCGTCGACGAGATGGCGATGCCCGTCGACGCCGGCGTCCACCACATCGAGGAACCCTCGCCCGGCACGATCTCGACCGTCTCCGGTCCGTTCCGGACGGCCACCACGGGACGCCCCCGCTACACGTCGACACCGCCACCCGCGCCGGCCACCCGGTTCCGGCCACCCGCCGCGACCCGGCAACTCGTCGAACGGAACCGGTTGATCGACCAGTTACGCGCCGGACGCCGACGGCTGCTGACCGTGATCCACGGCCCCACCGGATTCGGCAAGAGCACCCTGGCCGCCCAGTGGCGGAACGTCCTCGCCGAGGAGGGTGTCGCGGTCGCGTGGCTCACCGTCGACAGCGACGACGACAACGTGGTCTGGTTCGTCGCGCACCTCATCGAGGCGATCCGCCGCGTGCGCCCCAACCTGGCCAAGGAACTCGGCCAGGTCCTCGAAGAGCACGACGACGAGGCCGAACGGTACGTTCTCACCTCGCTCGTCAACCAGATCCACGAGAGCGGCGAGCGGATCGCGCTGATCATCGACGACTGGCAGCGCGTGTCCGAGCCCGCGACGATCGGCGCCCTGGAATTTCTGCTCGACAACGGGTGCCACCACCTGCAGGTCGTGGTGACGAGCCGCACCCGGGCCGGGTTGCCGATGAGCCGCATGCGTGTCATGGACGAACTCGTCGAAATCGACTACTCGGAATTGCGTTTCGACGATTCCGAGGCGCGGTCGTTCCTCGTCGACCTCGGTGGCCTGCCCCTCGAGAACGAGGACGTCACCGAACTCCGCGACTCGACCGACGGGTGGGTGGCGGCACTGCAACTGGCGTCGCTCTCGCTGCGCGGGCGATCGGATCCGTCGGAACTGATCGCCGGACTGTCCGGACGCCACCACGCGATCGGCGAATTTCTCGCCGAGAACGTCCTCGACACCCTCGAACCGGAAATGCTCGACTTCCTCCTGGCCACCTCGATCACCGAACGCACCTGCGGCAGTCTCGCGGGCATCCTCGCAGACACCGCGCGCGGGCAGGCGATGCTCGAGGCGGCCGAGGACCGGGACCTGTTCCTCCGCCACATCGACGACGAGCGAACGTGGTTCCGCTACCACGCGCTCTTCGCCGAGTTCCTGCGCCGCCGGCTCGAACGCGACCAACCGGACCGGGTCCAGGAACTGCACCGTGCCGCGTCCCGCTGGTTCTGCGACCACAGCCTGCTCCGCGAGGCCGTCGAGCACGCACTCGCCGGAGGCGAGGAGCAGCGCGCCGTCCAACTCGTCGAGGCCGACGGGTTGCTCCTGCTCGAGCTGTCGCAGTCGGCGACGTTGACGTCGGTGATGGACACACTGCCGCCGCACCTCGTCGCCGCGAGTGCCCGGCTACAGGTCACCACCGCGTGGGCGCATGCGATGGCGCACCGGATGCCGACGGCCGAACGGGCGCTCGAACGCGCCGAGTGGGCGCTCGACCACTTCGACACCGGCGACGCCGCCGCCCTGCGCGCCGAGATCGGCGCCGTCCGCGCCGTGATCGAACTGCGGGCCGATCGGATCGAGCGCATCGACGACCTCGTCGCCGACGTCCTCGCGCAGCCGGAGTCACTGCACCCGTGGGTGGTGTGCGCCGCGTTCAACGTCACGACGTTCGCCGCGGTGTACCGCTTCGACTTCGCGGAGGTGCGCCGGATCCAGGAAGTCGCGCGGCCGTTCTACGAGCGGAACAAAGGACCGCACAACGTCGTTCACGGCCAGAGCTATCTGGGTGTCGCATCGTACGAGCAACTCGACATCGACGACGCCGTCGACCGGTTCCGGCGGGCCCGCCGAGCCGGACGGAAACTGGGCGGGCCGCGGGCGCCGTCCGCCCGGCTCGCCGGGTCACTGCTCGGCGAGGTGCTCTACGAACGCGGAGACGTCGAAGAGGCCGAACGTCTCCTCGACGACGGATACACGCTCTCCGTCGAGACCGGCGGGGTCGATTTCAAGATCGCCCGCTACGTCACCGGAGCCCACGTCAAGGCGCTGCGCGGCGACCGCGAGGAGGCGACGAAACGCCTGCACGCGGGGCTGGAAGTGGCCGAAACCTACTCCCTCGCCAGGCTGCGCGCCCGTGTCGAGAACGAACGTCGCCGGCTCGGCATCACCCCGCACCCCACGCTGCACGTCCCCGAACCGGTTCGATTCGAGGACCGGCGACGCCCCGTGTCGGGGATCGGCGAGATCGTCGCGCAGGTCGAGGAGGCCACCGCGATACGGCATCTGCTCGCCACCGGATCGCCCGCGAACATCGAACTCGCGTGCACCTGGGCGCAGGAGTGGACCGACCGGCTGGCCGGCACCGGCCGCAACCGCGCTCACCTCCTGGCCGAGCGCCTCCGGGTGGCGTGCCTCGCCGCCGCGGGCCGCGAAGACGAGGCGAAGCAGGCCCTCGCCACCATCGCCTCGATCTGCGCGGCGCGCGGACTCCTGCGGGTGCTTCCCGACGGCGGGCCGCTCATCGTCGCCCTGATCACGGATCTGCGGGCCGATCAGCAGGCCGGATCCTGGCAACCCGACTGGGCGACCGTGCCTTCCGGCTTTCTCGACGAACTGCAGAAGTCGATCGCCCCGTACACGATGTGACCCGCGGTCAGGACGAAGTGGCCCGCCAGAGTTCACCGCCCGCGGCGTACTGTTACCAGCCCACACCGATACTTTCCGGTGCGAAGTCGGCGCGGCGGGCGGATCGAATGGAACCTGACGGTCCGAACCGGTTAGATGGGACCTGAGGTTCCGGACAGTGCAGCGTCGTACGTCGGAGTGAACGGAGGCATCGATGCCAGGTCCAGTTGCGAGGTTGGCACCCCAAGCAGTCCTCACTCCGCCCAGCCCTGCCTCTCTGTTCCTCGTGCTCGTCGCCGGGGAGTCCGAGGACGACCGCGCGACGGTGTGCGACGTGATCTCCGGCATCGACGGACTGCTCAAGGCGGTCGGATTCCGCGAACTCGCGGGCTCCCTCTCCTGCGTGGTCGGAGTCGGCGCGCAGTTCTGGGACAGCGTGAGCACGTCGTCGAGGCCGGCGCATCTGCATCCGTTCGTTCCGCTGTCCGGGCCGGTGCACAGTGCGCCGTCGACTCCGGGCGACGTCCTGTTCCATATCAAGGCCGCCCGCAAGGACCTGTGCTTCGAACTGGGCCGTCAGATCGTCTTCGCGCTGGGTTCGGCCGCCACCGTCGTCGACGAGGTGCACGGATTCCGCTACTTCGATTCCCGCGATCTCCTCGGATTCGTCGACGGCACCGAGAATCCCACCGCGGACGCCGCCGCGGACGCCGCCCTGATCGGCGACGAGGATCCCGACTTCCGGGACGGCAGTTACGTGATCGTGCAGAAGTACCTGCACGACATGGATGGATGGAACACGCTGAGCACCGAGGAACAGGAACGGGCCATCGGGCGCACCAAGCTCGAGAACGTCGAACTCGGCGACGACGCCCAGCCGAGCAATTCGCACGTCACCCTCAACAGCATCGTCGACGACGACGGCGTCGAGCACGAGATCCTCCGGGACAACATGGCATTCGGCAGCCTCGGCGAGGCCGAGTACGGCACTTACTTCATCGGGTACGCCAAGGACCCCGGGGTCACCGAGTTGATGTTGCGAAGAATGTTCCTCGGTGAGCCGCCCGGCAACTACGACCGCGTCCTCGACTTCTCCACGGCGGCCACCGGCACGCTGTTCTTCGTGCCGAGCCGCGACGTTCTCGAGTCGCTCGGCGAGCTGTCGGCCGCGGAGGCGTCTTCCGAAGGACCGGTCGAGCCCGCTGCGGCCGATCCGTACGATCTGTCCCTGAAAATCGGTGGCCTCAAAGGAGTATCGCAATGAGTGATTCGAGCAATCTGCACCGCAATCTGGCGCCGGTCACGGAAGCCGCCTGGCAGCAGATCGGTGAAGAGGCCGCCCGCACGTTCAAGCGGCACGTCGCGGGTCGACGTGTCGTCGACGTCGCGGGACCGTTCGGATACTCCTATTCGGCCCACAACCTGGGGCGGGTTACGCCGATCAAGACGTCGGACAGCCGGATCCGGGCGCAGCAGCGGCAGGTCGACCCGCTCATCGAACTCCGGTTCCCGTTCACCCTCAGCCGCGCCGAGGTCGACGACGTCGCACGCGGTTCCCTCGACTCCGACTGGCAGCCCGTCAAGGACGCCGCGAAGGCCGTTGCTTTCGCCGAGGACCAGTCGATCTTCCAGGGATTCGACGAGGCGGGCATCCGCGGGCTCGGACCGTCCAGCGACAACCCGGTTCTCAGCCTCCCGGAGGATCCGCTGCTCATCCCCGACGCCGTCGCGTCCGCGCTGTCGGCGCTGCGCCTCGCCGGTGTCGAGGGACCGTATTCGGTGGTGCTCGACGCCGACGCGTACACCGCGGTCAGCGAAACCCGCGACGAGGGACATCCCGTGTTCCACCACCTGCGCGACCTGGTCACCGGCGACATCATCTGGGCGCCCGCGATCAGCGGCGGGTATGTGCTGTCCACCCGCGGCGGCGACAACCAGTTGACCCTCGGCACGGACCTGTCGATCGGCTACGACAGTCACACCGTCACCGACGTCACGCTCTACCTCGAAGAGACGTTCACGTTCGCCTCGCTCACCGCGGAGGCTGCGGTGGTCCTCGCACGCTGAGACGCGCCGGGGTCGTCAGCCGCCGAACAGCAGGTACAGCCCACCGAAGGTATAGGTGACCATGGTGAGCAGCAGCGCCAGCTGTCCGGTCAGTTGATGGCCCCGCGGCAGGATTCGCACGGATTTGTCGTGTGCCGCAATCACTCCGAGTACATGTCCGGCGAGGACGCAGAGCACCTTGATCGACGCCGTCGCGGCCGGGCGCTCGGACAGGACATAGGAGACCTCGGCATCGCCGAGGCCCAGGAGATTCCATCCCCGTCCCATCGGGTCCGCCAGGTGGATCACCGTCGCCTGCCCCTTCTCCACCAGGTAGGTGAGGTAGTGGGCGAAGACGTAGCCGATGATGATCGGGATCAGCGAATGCGACAACAGCCCGGGCAGAGCGGCGCGCTGCTCGGGGGGCAGGCCGCCCGCGGCCCGGGCAGCCAACCAGAACGACACCCCGACGAAGCCGATGAACACCAGGAGTCCGGCGGTGCGCGCGAGGGTGGCTCCGACCGGGGAATCGATCCCGTCCACCAACCGTGACCACCACGGGAACGCCGAGAAGCTGTCGAAGGCCGTGGACCCGAGCAGGGTGGCCATCAGCGCCACGGACCCGGCACGGACGGGCATCGACCCCAGGTGGTCCAGCGGGCTGCGCAGCACGATCCGGCCGTCGTCGCGGTCACGGCTGAGCGGAGACAGACGCGACGCCAGCGTGCTGTACACCTCGAACGGATCGCCGCGCTCACACCAGCGTTCGCCGCACACGAACGCCCCGGCCGCGGTGATCACGACGTAGGCCAATAGCCAGGCACGGACGGCCGCCACCGATCCCGGGTCGGACGAGGCGAGTTCGAGCCAGACGAAGGCGAACAGTCCGGCGACGGCGGGCCGGTACCCCCACGAATTCCGGTACCGCGCATTACCTTCCGCCGGTGACCGGCCGAGTACGGCGCACAGCGTCCGGTGAACGGTACGGACCGGCGAGAGCACCCGCCAGACCGGGCCGAATGCCAGCGACATCGCGACGAGACCCACCCACAGCAGCACGTAGAACGCGCCCGGCAGGGCGTTCTCCGAGGACGCCGACGGGCCGAAGAACGCCGCGAGGGCCACCCACGCCGCGAACACCAGGGCAAGCACCGCCAGGGTATTCCGCGTGATCGGCGAGTCCGCGAATCGTGTCACCCAGGGCGGCAGGCGGTATCCCGGATTGTCCGGGTCCAGCTTCGGGGTGCGCCACGCGAACGCCAGAACCGCGAAGGAGACGGTGAGCGCCCAACTCGCCCCGATCAACGCATACGTGAACGGGATCGGAAGGTCGGTGGATCCGCCGAGACCGTGCGCGAGAACAGCGGTCATGGATGCACGAGCAGGGTGGCCACCGTCTTACCCGTGTCGTGCAACTCCACCGCCACCTGGCCCGGAACGTCGACGGAGAACTGGGTCTCCTGCGTTCCGGGGTGAATCTCGAACGAATGCTCCGGAACGGCGTGCACGTGCAGTTCGTCGTCGGCGTCGCTCTCGATCCGCACCGTGACGGTCTCCCCTACCGTGGCCTCGATGCGCTCGTCGTTCGGTGTGACCGTGCCACCTGCGATCACGACGTCGATCACCACACCGTCTTCCGTTGCCGACGTGTCGCTGTCGCCCCCGCAGCCCGACACCAGGGCGACGACGACAGCGGGTACCACGACCACGCCGGCCAACCGCCTGATCACCTAGTTCTCCTCGTCCTTTTCACTCACGCCGTTCTTCGCCTTGTCGGCATTCTCCGCGGCTTCCGCCTTGCGGTCCCGGACCGCCAGGTAGATGACCAGGCCGGCCACCAGGAACGCCGGTACGAACGCGGGAATCGCCAGCAGCACCGAGTGATCGGCGAGGTAGACGACGTCCGGGTCGTTCACCGGGTTCATGTCACCGTCACGTCCTCGCGGGCTCCGGTGGTCGCCTGCCCCTGCGTGTATTTGCTGATCCGGCCCGCTCCCCAGGCCAGCGCGGCAATCAGCGCGAGCGTGCACACGAGGACGACCAGCGACGCGGCGCCGAACAGCCAGGACGGGTGATCGAAGTTCCGCTCCCGCTGCAGGATGGTGATCTCCGGGACGAAGTCACGGGTGGAGGACGCGACGGCGGGGAGTTCCTCGGCGCCGATACCCGGGTCGCTGGGCAGGTAGATGGGGACGGCCGTCATCGTCCGCCCGTCCTGCACCCGCAGCAACGTCTTCCACGTTCCGTGGACCGGCACCGGTTCATGGGTCCGGTAGGTGCCGGGTCCGGTGCGTTCGAGTCGGTCGACGGTGAACCCGTTACCCAGGCCGGGACCGCCCTGCCAGGACAGGATGGACACCCAGGCGGGATCGTCGCCGACGAGATCGGGCGGATCGATGCGGACCTCCGCGTCGACCATCCGGCCGCCGTCCGACGCGGCCTCAGTGAGAGCGATTGTCGCCGTGGCGTTCTCCGGGACGATGGCGACCAGACCGTTGGCGGTGGCCCCGGCGATCACCACGACCGTGGCGACCACGATGGTGCGGCTGATCGCCGGGCGCGGAAGACCCTCGGATCGCAGGACCCGCCCGAGCAGCGCACCGCAGGTGCCGGCGGCGATACCCACAGGCAAGGCCATCGCCAGCGCTTCCGGCCACATGCTGGTGGGCCAGGGGTAGATGTACATCGCGTCGATCCACAGCGATTCGAGCCAGAGCCCGACCGTGGCGACGAGCAGTCCGCCGACGGCCCCGAAGGCCACCCGGTTCTTGATCAACGGCGTGAGGGCGAGCAGTTCGACGAGCACCGCGGCACCGAGACACAACTCGAAAACATTGGTGGGAGCGCCGAGAACCGGGCCCACCACGAGAGCGGTGAGCGCACGGACGGCCGCCGCGACCGCGACGGCCACGATCGCCGCGAACGGTCCGAGAACGATGCGCGCCGCCACCAGGGTGAACGCGGCCGCTCCGGCGATCATCATCGGTTGCAGGACCAGACGGAACTGTTCGACGCCGAAGTCGTATTCGATCTGGAACACGGACAGGCCGATGAGCAGACCGCCGAACGTGCCGCACCGCAGGAACCAGATGAGCCTGCTGTCCGGTTTCGCCTCACCGGACATCGCCATCCGGCCCTCGTAATCCAGCAACAGCACACCGATCAGCGACAGTCCTGCTCCACCGATCAACATGAGGTGCGTCGGGCCCCACAGCGTGACGTCCTGGCCGAAGATGCGATGCCAGACGTCGTCGAGGGGAAACCCGATGAGGGCGTAGAGGCCGGCCCCGGCGACGAGAACGCCGCCGACCGGGACGTACCAGGTGCGGGTGATCTTGATCGCCGCCCGACCGGGTTTCTCGTCGCGCGGCAGGATCATCGCCAGCATTCCGGTGATGAACAGCAGGAAGAGCCCGACGAGGATGAAGTAGTGCGCGGGGTTCGCGAGCGGTCCGTTGTCGCGGCCCCGCCCGATGTGCAGGCTGACGTCCCAGATGAAGCCGAAGAAGGCCGTGAGGATCGTCCCGACGAACGTCACGAGCGGCAGCGCCACCCACGGGGGCCGGTCGAGCGCGCGGGCCGCGGCGTCGGCGGTCGTCTGCAGCCACGTGATCTTGCGCGTGCGGTGCAGGTAGGCGATCCACAGCAGACCCACGGTGATGATCGCTGTCGCCACCGAGATTCCGATGATCTGATCGAGTGCCGCACCGCCACCCTCTCCACCCGATTGGGCAAGATTGAGCGAACTCGCAGTAACAGTAACTTGGCTCACGTGGTGATTATGTGCGCCTCGTGCCGAAAATGCCAGACCTTCGCGCCCCCGAGGGGCGATCCGTAGACGAATCTATTCGCATCTGCAATCAGACATAGATATGGCTAGATTCCGCTAGCGACGCCTCCACCAGCGACAACTGCCATCGCCCGCACGTGCAGCCGAGGTACGTGACGACTCCCGTGCTCGTCCGGTGCCGGGATACTTCCTGCCAGTCGTGTTCGTGATGTTCGCTCATGCACTCAGCGTGATGTAATGGCATTGTGCATCTCAACCCTTACGGCGAATACGCGGTCACCCTCGCCGCCGACCTCGCGAATCGTCCGCCCGATTCGACGGACGACCTCGTCGACCGATGTGTCGAGGCCGGCATCGTCGTCGACTTCCCCGTCACCGACGACGACCTGGCCGACGTGCTCGCGATGCTCGACCGGTGGTCGTCGATCGCGGACACCACCAGTGACGAAGACCGGGCAGACCAGGTGAATCTCATGCTCACGAAGGCGTCCGCCTACCCGCGGCTGACCAACCACGCCGGAGACGGCTGGCACCTCCACTACCGCGACGACCAGCAGTCGCTCGCGGGTGTGCTCGAGGCGCTGTTCTCGGTCGGCACCGCACTACACCTCGTCGGGCGCGGCATGCACCGGCTCGGCCGCTGCGCACTCGCCGAGTGCACCGCCATCTACGCCGACACGTCTCGCAACGGCCGTCAGCGGTACTGCTCACCGAAGTGCGCGAACCGGGACGCCGTGCGGCGTCACCGGGCGCGCTGACCCCCGAGCCGGGGGGCCGCTACCGGCTCGACGACAGGAACGCCGTCGAGCCCGGCAGGTCGCCGGGCCGGTGACGGCGTGACTGCACGAGCCCGCGGCGTTCGAGGATCGGCCGGACGCCTTCGCCGAAGTTGAACGCCTCTTCGAGGTGCGGGTAGCCGGACAGGACGAAGTGGTCGAGTCCGAGCGCCGCGTACTCGGCGATGCGGCCGGCGACCTCCTCGTGCGAGCCGACGAGCGCGGTGCCCGCGCCGCCGCGGACCAGCCCGACCCCCGACCACAGGTTGGGGGCCACCTCGAGTGCACGTGCTCCCGCGTCCTTCGAATACGCGCTACCTCCGCCGTGCAATTCCCGCATGCGCCGCTGGCCTTCGGAACCCGACCGGGCCAGGCTCTGCTGCGCCTGCTCGACCGTCGCCGGGTCGAGGGCGGACAGCAGACGGTCGGCCTCGGCCCACGCCTCCTCGGACGTGTCGCGGCTGATCACGTGGAGCCGGATGCCGTAGTCGAGGGTGCGGCCCTGGACGTCGGCGAGGTCGCGAATCCAGGCGATCTTCCCGGCGACGGCACTGGGCGGCTCACCCCACGTGAGGTAGGTGTCGGCGAACTGGGACGCGACGGTGCCCGCGGCCGGCGACGACCCGCCGAAGAAGATCGGCGGTACCGGGTCGGGGATGCGCTGCAACTGCGCGTTCTCCACCCGGATGTACTCGCCCGCGTAGTCGACCGGTCCGGTTCCCGCCCACAGCTTTCGGATGACATCGAGGAATTCGCCGCAGCGTGCGTAGCGCTGGTTCTTGTCGAGGTAGTCGCCGTACGTGCGCTGCTCGTGGTCCTCACCGCCGGTGACGACGTTGAGCAGCAGCCGTCCTTGCGACTGCCACTGGAACGTCGCCGCCATCTGCGCGGCCAGCGTCGGGCTGAGCAGCCCGGGACGCAGCGCGACCAGAAACTTCAGCGTCTCCGTCGTCTCCAGCATCATGGCCGTGGTGAGCCAGGCGTCCTCGCACCACGCGCCGGTGGGCGTCAGGACCGACTCGAAGCCGTTCGACTCCGCCGCCGCGCCGATCTGATTGAGGTACCGCAGCGTGGCCGGGCGGTCTCCTGCCATGGAACTCCCGTGACCGCCGGCCATCAGGTTGCGGGAATCACCGTAGGTGGGAAGGAACCAATGGAAATGCAGAGACACGCGCGATCCTCTTGTCGACGACAGATGGGCAGCGCAGGCCAGTTCATCAACGCGGGCGCCCTGGCGCGAGGGTTTCGATCACCGTGATTCGGAGTAGTGCCCGATCGCAGCGAACCGGGTTACCGTCGCCGCGTTATGACTACGCTGTCCGACGCCCCGTACACACCCTCGACCGAATCCGACCTCGAACGACGCAAGCGGCTCCGCACCGTCGTCGCCGCCAGCCTCCTGGGCACCACGGTCGAGTGGTACGACTTCTTCCTCTACGCGACGGCCGCCAGCCTGGTGTTCAACCAGCTGTTCTTCCCCGACCAGAGTTCGTTCGTCGGCACCATGCTGGCGTTCGCGACCTTCGCGGTCGGTTTCGTGGTCCGGCCGATCGGCGGAGTCGTGTTCGGCCACATCGGCGATCGCATCGGCCGCAAGAAGACGCTCGCACTCACCATGTTCATCATGGGCGTCGCCACCGCCCTGATGGGAGTGCTGCCCACCGCCGCGCAGGTCGGGGTGATCGCACCGCTCCTCCTGCTCCTGCTGCGCATCCTGCAGGGATTCGCGCTGGGCGGTGAATGGGCGGGGGCGGTGCTCCTCGCCGTCGAACACAGTCCCGCGAAGAAACGCGGCATCTTCGGCAGCATTCCCCAGATCGGTCTGGCGCTGGGGCTGGCTTTGGGCACCGGCGTGTTCGCCGCCCTTCAGGTGCTCTTCGACGACGCCCAGTTCCTCACCTACGGCTGGCGAATCGCCTTCCTGCTGAGCCTGATTCTCGTCTTCGTCGGATTCGTGGTCCGGCTGAAGGTCGAGGAGACTCCGGCGTTCCAGGAAGTGCACGACCTCGAGAAGCGCTCCTCCGCCCCACTGAAGGACGTATTCCGCGGACGGGTGCGCCGGGGCAGCATTCTCGGACTGCTCTCCCGCTGGGGTGAGGGCGCCGCGTTCAACACGTGGGGCGTCTTCGCGATCACGTACGCGACCAAGAACCTGGAGTTCGCGAAGATTCCCGTCCTCCTGGTCGTGACGCTCGCCGCGACGGTGATGGCCGTGCTCCTGCCCTTCTCCGGCCTGCTGGTCGACCGGTACGGCGCCAAGAGGATCTACCTCATCGGAATCGCGGCCTACGGAATCGCAGTGTTCCCCGCCTTCGCGCTGTTCGGCACGGAGAACCTCGTCCTGTTCGGTGTCGCGATGGTGCTCGTGTTCGGCGTCGTCCACGCGCTGTTCTACGGGGCGCAGGGGACGCTGTACGCAAGCCTGTACCCCACCGAGATCCGCTACACCGGCCTGTCGGTGGTGTACCAGTTCTCCGGGATCTACGCCTCGGGCATCACGCCGATGATCCTCACGGCCCTGATCGCGGTCGGCGGCGGTACCCCCTGGCTGGCCTGCGGGTACCTCGTCGCCACCTCGGCGGTCAGCGTTTTCGCGACGGCCCTGATCCGGAAGCGGGACCTCTACCTCTGAGACCGCCGAACGGGCCCCGATAGCCGAGTTCGATACGCTGGTGTATCCGATGCGCTAGTGTATCGAATAGTGCTGTCGACCCGATCGGAGGTGGGCCCGTGCCGACGTCACCGGCGCGTTCCTCCGAGCCTGCCACCGACCCGCCTCCGCGGGTGACGAAACGGCGGGGCCAGACCCGCCGTCGCCTGCTCGACGCCGCGGTCGAGGTGTTCGCCGAGAACGGCTTCGGACGGTCGACGGTCGAGCAGATCTGCGAGCGCGGTGGCTACACCCGCGGCGCCTTCTACTCCAACTTCGCGTCGCTGGACGAGATGTTCTTCGCGATGTGGGAACAGCGCTCCAGCGCGATGCTCGCCCAGATCCGGCTCGCCGCCGACTCGTCGAGCATCGACCTCTCCGGGCTCGCACCCGAAGACAAACTCCGCGTCGGCACGGAACTGGTGCTCGGCGTCGTCCCCGTCGACGACCAGTGGTACCGCATCAACGCCGAATTCACCGCCCACGCACTGCGCAACCCGTCGCTGAAGAAGGCGCTCGCGGCCCGCGAGGACACGATTCTGGACACCATCGTGCCGATCCTCGAGAAGGCGCTGCACCGACTCGGGCGCCGCGTCGTCGGCGATCCCCGGGCACTCGGCCGCGCACTGGTGGCCCTCCACGACGGCACGAGCATCCAGTGCCTGATCGAGGACGACGACCGTTCCGCCCACACACTGCGTCGCGAATTGTTCACCCACGTCGTGGCCGCGTACACCGAACCCGACACCACCCACACCCATACACACAGGAAAGAGGGGTCTTCGTGACCGAACAGGCTGATGTGATCGTCGTCGGCGCCGGACTGGCCGGACTCGTCGCCACCTACGAGATGGTCAAGGCGGGGCGGAAGGTCCTCGTCGTCGACCAGGAGAATCCGGCGAACCTCGGCGGGCAGGCCTTCTGGTCGCTCGGCGGCCTGTTCCTCGTCGACAGCCCCGAACAGCGACGCCTCGGCATCAAGGACTCGTACGAACTGGCCATCCAGGACTGGATGGGCACCGCGGCCTTCGATCGCGCCCGCGAAGACCAGTGGCCGCGGTTGTGGGCACAGGCGTATGTCGAATTCGCCGCGGGCGAGAAGCGGCAGTACCTCCACGACCTCGGACTGCGCCTGATGCCGAACGTCGGATGGGCGGAACGGGGCCGCGGATCCGCTCTCGGACAGGGCAATTCCGTCCCACGGTTCCACATCACCTGGGGTACCGGACCGGCGGTGGTCGAGGTGTTCCTCACCCGCGTCATGGCCGCATCGAAGCGGGGACTCGTCACGTTCAAACACCGTCACCAGGTCGACGACATCGTCGTCACCGACGGCGCCGCCACCGGCGTGCGCGGCACCGTCCTCGAACCGTCCACCGAAGCACGCGGTGTGCAGAGTTCGCGAACCGCGGTCGGGGAGTTCGAATTCTCGGCGCAGGCGGTGGTCGTCACGTCCGGCGGCATCGGCGGCAATCCCGAACTGGTCCGGAAGAATTGGCCCGCACGCCTCGGCAAGGCCCCCGAGAACATGCTCGCCGGCGTCCCCGCGCACGTCGACGGCCGCATGCTCGAGATCACCGAAAACGCCGGCGGCAACATCGTCAACCGCGACCGCATGTGGCACTACACCGAGGGCATCCAGAACTGGGACCCGATCTGGCCGAACCACGGCATCCGCATCATCCCCGGCCCGTCGTCGATGTGGTTCGACGGCAACGGAAAACGGCTGCCCAGCCCGAACTTCCCCGGATTCGACACCATGGGCACCCTCGACCACATCATGAACAGCGGCCACCACCACACGTGGTTCGTGCTCGACCAGAAGATCATCGAGAAGGAATTCGCGCTGTCGGGATCCGAGCAGAACCCCGACATCACCGGCCGCGATTTCAAGCTGCTCGCCGAACGCCTCAAGAAGGGGGCGCCGGGGCCCGTCGAGGCGTTCAAGCAGCACGGCGCGGACTTCGTCGTCCGCGACAATCTCCGCGACCTCGTCGACGGCATGAACGCCCTCACCCCCCCGACGCGCCGCTGAAGTACGAGGACCTCGAACGCGAGATCGTGGCCCGCGACCGCGAGGTGAAGAACAGCTACAGCAAGGATTTCCAGATCATGGCGATCCGCAACGCCCGGAACCTGCTGGCCGACAAGATCACCCGCGTGGTCAGTCCACACGAACTGCTCGACCCCAAGAACGGTCCCCTGATCGCTGTCCGGTTGCACCTGCTCACCCGCAAGACACTCGGCGGCCTCGAGACCAACCTCGACTCGCAGGTGATCCGGCCCGACGGCACACCGTTCGAGGGTCTCTACGCCGCCGGTGAGGTCGCCGGATTCGGCGGCGGCGGCGTCCACGGGTACAGCGCGCTCGAGGGGACCTTCCTCGGCGGCTGCATCTTCTCCGGCCGGGCCGCGGGTCGGGCGCTGGCCCGCCTGTAGGCGGCTCCGCCGCCCGTGCGCCTTTTTGGTAGTGGCCGCTACCAAAAAGGCGCACGGGTGCGGAGCGCCTACACTCCGACGAGAGTCCGGTCGCCCGACCCTGAAGCCTCCAGTTCGCGGACCAGCGGCAGGACGTGCGCGCCGAAGTATTCGATCTCCTCCTGGAAGTGCAGGAAGCCGCCCAGGATGAGGTCGACTCCGCGACGGCGGTATTCGACGATGCGCTCCGCGATCTGCTCCGGCGTGCCGATCAGCTGGGAGCGGAATCCGTCGTTGTACTGGACCAGATCCTCGAACGTGGAATCCGCCCACATCCCCGACTTGTCGGCGGTGGACGCCCCGGCCTGCTGGACGGCGGACCGGAATCCCTCGACCGCGGGCTTGTTGGCCTTCTCGATGATCTCGCGGAGGGTGTCGCGCGCTTCCTTCTCGGTGTCGCGGGCGATGATGAATCCGTTGAGCCCGAACTTCACTTCCCGATGGTGTTCGCGTGCGACCCGGCGCACGTCGACGATCTGTTCGGTGATGCCCTCGTAGTCCTTGCCGTTGCTGAAATACCAGTCGGAGTAGCGGCCCGCGTTCTCCCGCGCGGCCGCGGAGTTCCCGCCCTGGAACAGTTCGGGGTTCGGACGGTCGGGCGTGTTCAGCGGTTTCGGTTTGAGCGTGAAGTCGTGGATGCGGTAGAAGTCGCCGCGGAAGTCGACGTCGTCCTCGGTCCAGATCTTGCGGAGCACCTGCAGGAATTCGGCGCTGCGCCGGTACCGTTCGTCGTGCTCGAGCCACGGCTCCCCGAGGTGGGTGAATTCGTCCTTGAACCAGCCGCTCACGACATTCACGGCGAACCGACCGTTCGACAGGTGGTCGGCGGTGGCGCCCAGCTTCGCCAGCACCGCGGGCTGCCACAGACCCGGATGGACCGCGGCGATCACCTTCAGCCGCTCGGTGGCCAGCAGCAGTGCCAGGCTGAAGCTGGTCGATTCGTGCTGGAACTCGGCCCCGTAGCTGGCCTCGTACCGGACCTGGCTGAGCGCGTACTCGAACCCGTTGTTCTCGGCGGTCTGGGCGAGTTTCTTGTTGTACTCGTAATCCCAGCTGGTCCGCTGTTCGATGTCGGACGTGACCAGTCCGCCACTGACGTTGGGCACCCAGTAGGCGAACTTGATCTGCTCAGCGATGTGTTCGGTTGACATACCGTGCATGCAACCCGCCCGCGGCGCCCGCGCCCACCCTTCCGATCACGGCGCGTCCAACCCTTCACCCGGCGCGCGGGTCCGTGTGAGATTCGACGGCATGACAGCCGTACAGGAGAGAAGAGCTGCACAACCGATCGCGAGCGAGACCGACTACGAGACGCTCGCCGCCAGGTTCCGTCCCATCTTCGCGGACATCGCCGAGGGTGTGGTGGAACGCGAACGCGACCACGTCCTCCCCTACGAGCAGATCGACGCTCTGAAACGGGCCGGTTTCGGTGCGGTGCGGGTGCCGACGTCGCACGGCGGGTCGGGCGCGAGCATTCCGCAACTGTTCCGCCTGCTCGTCGAACTGTCCGCGGCGGATTCCAACATCACGCAGGCGCTGCGCGGACATTTCGCGTTCGTCGAGGACCGGCTGGTCGCCACGGACGGACCCGGCCGCGACACCTGGCTTCGGAGATTCGCGGACGGCCAACTCGTCGGCAACGCGTGGACCGAGATCGGCGACGTCGCGCTCGGCGAGGCCGGCACGAAGGTCTCCCCCGTCCCCGGCGAATCCCACTTCGTGGCCAACGGCACGAAGTACTACAGCACAGGATCGATCTTCGCCGACTGGATCGACCTGTACTCGCAGCGCACCGACACCGGGGCCTTCGTGATCGCCGCGGTCGAGGCACGCCAGCCCGCCGTCACGCACAGCGACGACTGGAACGGGTTCGGTCAGCAGACCACCGGCTCCGGCACGTCGACGTACGTGAACGCAATCGTGGAGCCGGAGAACATCTTCGACTTCTCCACCCGGTTCAGGTATCAGACGGCGTTCTACCAGTTGTTCCACCTCGCCACACTCGCGGGAATCGCGCGGGCGGCGACAGACGCGATCGCACGCCGGGTGAAGGCGCGCACCCGCACGTTCAGCCACGGCAACGCCCCCACCTACGCGCAGGACGCGCAGATCCAGCAGGTGGTGGGCGAGGTGTCGGCCGCCGCGCACGCCGCCGAGGCGATCGCACTGCACGCGGCGGAGCCGGCCCAGTGGGCGTACGAGGCCGCGTTCACCGGCGGCCCGGACGAGGAGAAATCCGCCAACATCGCGGCCGAGATCGCATCGGCGCAGGGGCAGATCACCTCCACCGCGCTCGTCGTCCCCGCCACCGCCAAGATCTTCGACGCTCTCGGCGCGTCCGGGGTGGGCCGCGACTGGGACCTCGACCGCTTCTGGAGGAATGCACGCACAGTCGCCAGCCACAACCCCACGGTGTTCAAGGCCAAGGTCGTCGGCGACTTCGAAATCAACGGAACCGAACCCGTCTACGTGTGGGCCATCGGCACCGCACCCAGCGCACAGGGAGCCACGGCATGACCGTCACCACCGAACAGAAGACCTGGGCGGACGCCCCGGCCACCGCCGACGAATGGATCGCGCGTGCGCGTGAAGTGAGCGCGATCCTCGCTCGCGACGCAGTCGAACGTGACCGCGCCGGCGACGCACCGTTCGAGGAGGTCCGGCTCCTCAAGGACAGCGGGCTCGTCACGCTGCTCGGGCCCGCAGAATTCGGCGGCGCCGGACAGCCCTGGGAGACCGCCTACCGGGTGGTCCGGGAGATCGCGCGCGGCGACGGATCCATCGGACAGCTGCTCGGCTATCACTACCTGTGGGCGTGGGCAGTGCGACTCGTGGGCACCGAACCGCAGATCGCGGCCGTCGAGGAGTTGTACACGAGCAGCCGTTTCCTGTTCGGCGGGGCGGTCAACCCGCGCGACACCGACCTCACGATCGTCGACCGCGGGGATACACTCGTCTACTCCGGCGTGAAGTCGTTCTCGACTGGCGGCCGCGCCACCGACCTCACCGTTCTCGAGGGCATCATCGAGGGCACGACCACACACGTGTTCGCGATAGTGCCGACGGCGCAGGACGGCATCGTGTTCCGGGGCGACTGGGACAATCTCGGACAACGCCTCACCGACTCCGGGTCGGTCGAGATCAACGAAGTCGAGGTGGACTGGTCGGGGGCAGCAGGATTCGTGGACAAGGAGTTCCAGCCCCTCGTCTACAACACGCTGAACTTCCCGGCACTCGAGATCGTGTTCGCGAACTTCTACGTCGGCATCGCCCGCGGCGCACTCGACACCGCAGCCGAATACACTCGCACCCGGACCCGTCCGTGGCCGTACGGCGGTGACAACAAGGAACTCGCGACCGACGAGTGGTATATCCGTGAAGGGTACGGCGACCTGCAGTCCAAACTGTGGGCGGTGGACGCATTCGTCGATCAGGTGAACCGCGAAGCGAACACGGTGTTGCACGACGCGCGGGAGAACCTCACGACGCAGGCCCGCGGGGATCTCGCGGTGCGCATCGCGGCGGCCAAGATCCGCGCCGCCGACGTCGCCCTCGAGATCGGCACCAGGGTGTTCGAGCTGACCGGTGCACGGTCCACGTCCAACACGGTGGGCCTCGACATCTTCTGGCGGAACGTGCGGACGCACACCCTGCACGACCCCGTCGCGTACAAGCGGCGCGAGGTGGGCGGGCATCTGCTGACCGGAGAACTGCCTGAACCCACTTGGTACACATAACGTTCCGGAATTCGGAGAGCACATGACCACCGTCCAGAACGCCCACCGCATCACCGACGAGGACGAAGCCCTCACCCTCGCCGCCAATCTCGCCGCACAGTTCGCCGAGGAGGCAGCAGTCCGCGATGCCGGCAGGCACCTCCCGCACGAACAGGTGCAGGCTCTCGCCACGTCCGGTCTGCTCGCCCTCGGTGTTCCCGTCGAGCACGGCGGGATCGACGTGCGCACCGAAACGCTGGCCGAAGTGTTCCGCCTTCTCGCCGAGGGTGATCCGAGCATCGCGCAGATCCCGCACAGCCACTACACGTTCCTCGAGGTACTGCGTCGTCAGGGCACCCCTGCGCAACAGGAGTTCTTCTATTCCGAGGTGCTCGCCGGACGCCGGTTCGCCAACGCTCAGAGCGAGCGCGGAACGACGACCATCGATATCGACGTCACGACACTCACCGAGCAGGGCGGAGACTACGTCGTCGACGGCCGCAAGTTCTACAGCACCGGCGCGCTGTTCGCCGACTGGATCGCGGTGCGGGGCACCCTTCCCGGGACGACGACCCCGAGCGGGAAACCCGCCAAGGGCGTCGCCTACCTGCCGCGCACCACCCCCGGACTGTCGATCGTCGACGACTGGGACGGCATGGGGCAGAAGACCACCGCGAGCGGAACCGTCACCCTGGACGCCGTCCGGGTGCCCGCCTTCCACGTCGTGCCGTTCTCCCCCATCTTCGACACACCCACCACCTACGGGGCGCAGGCTCAGATTCTGCACGCCGCCCTCGACGCCGGGATCGCCGCGTCGGCCCTGAACGAGGGCGTGCGACAGGCACGCCGCGCGCGGCCCTATTTCGAGGCGGGTGTCACCGATGCCGTCGACGATCCCCTGCTGATCCAGCTGGCCGGGGAGGCGGCGGTCAGCATCCGATCCGCGACGGCACTCCTCCGGGAGGGTGCGCGCAGCATCGACACCGCGCGGCGCGAACTGACCGAGCAGAGCGCCGCGATCGCCTCGATCGACGCCGCCGCGGCCAAGGTCGCCGCCGCCCGCGCGTCCCTCGAGGCGTCCAGTGTGCTGTTCGAACTGGGCGGCACCCGCAGTGCGTCGGAAACGTCCAACCTGTCGCGGTACTGGCGCGACGCCCGCACCCACACCCTGCACGACCCCACCCGGTGGAAGATTCAGCACATCGGCCGGTGGACGCTGTCGGGCACCGTCCCGCCCCGCCACGGCCTGCTCTAGGCGGCTCCGCCGCCCGTGCGCCTTTCTGGTTGCTGGGACTACCAAAAAGGCGCACGGGCGCTACGCGCCTACCTCCGCCTTCATGAGGAAGACGTTGTAGTCGGACCACGTCGACATGGTGAAGTACAGTTCGTTGCCGCTCGACCACGGGTGGATGAAACCGCCGTACAGTTCCGGGTACTCGGCGGCGCTGACCATCGGCGCACCGTCGGACCAGAGGCCCTGCGGCGAGTCGGCCTCACGGAGGACGATCGCCGCCTTGGACGTGTCGAGGTACGCCATCTGCCATTTGCCGGTGGCCTGCTCGTAACGCACCGACAATTCGGCGGCGGGGGCGTCCACGATCGGCGTCGCCTCCGTGTAACCACCGACCGGCGTCCAGTTGCCGTTCTGCCAGTACTGGTACGCGGATGTGTTCAGCACATCGGCGGCCGGGACACGGGCCAGTCCGATGGCGCCGAGCCGCGTGTTGGGGGTGCCGAACATGTACACGTAGTCGCCGGCCGGGACCATCGACGCGACCTGGAACTTGGTGACACCGAAGATGTTGTCCCACTTCGCGTACGGGTCCTTGGTCCACGTGGATCCGCCGTCGTCCGAGTAGGCGATGCCGCCGTAGTTCGTCCACCACGTGGCGGGGATGCTGTTCCACGTGCGGATCGACATGTAGCTCATGTACTGCCGGTTCCCGACGGCGAAACCCGACGTCGGGATGGTGGTGATCTCGATGTTGTCGAGTTTGCGGCTGTCGAGCAGTTCCGCAGCGTGGCACCGGCTGTCCTGGACCATGCTGTCGAGGCTCATGCCGTCGGACAGGTTACGGTCGGAGCTGAAACCGAGGACGTTGCTGCGCCAGTCGTCGCCCTGACCGCCGGGCGGCTGGAATCCCTTGCCGACCGTGTCGCCGAACGCGACGGCGATCTGGTCGGGGGCGCTCTCCCACATGATGCCGAGGTCGGTGCCGTTGACCTGGTACCGCTTGTCGGTGCGGCTGACGGAACCGGACCCCGTCACCTTGGCCACGCGGGTCACGTCGCCGATCTTCGGGGTCGCCGGGGCCGGCCTGCGGGGCGCGTCCTCGGTCGCGGGGTGCACCAGGGGCGGCGGCGGGGGCAACTGGATGTCGGCGCCCGGGACGGGGATACCGAAGTGGAAGGGCGTGAACTTCACGCTGACGTCCGGAATGTTCAGCACACTCGACAGGTTCCCGGGGGTCCGGTCGGTCGAGTCGGTGAGGTCGGGGCACGGATCGGTGCACGTGTCAGCGGGCAGCGCCTGCGACACGCGGACAGGATCGGTGACGGGTGCGGGATAGGGCACCGTCGTGATCTTCGGGTACGGGATGGGGACTTCGAGTTTCTCCGGGATCAGCGAGTGCGTCGCGTTCGACACCTCGCTCGCGCACGGACCACTGCCGGGGAGTCCATTGGACACGGCCTCGGGTTCCGCGACGGCAGCACTCTGGTTCGAGTAGGCGATCACGCCCGATCCGATCGCCACAGCCGCGACCGACGCGACCCACCTCTTCGACATCCCCGACCCCTCCGTCACCACCGGCCACACCCGGCGGGGGGAACATAACATCGCTCGTCGGTGGCCGCCGGATCTCACACGCGGTACCTGGCGGTAACATTTCCGCGTCGGAGCAGCACCCCATCACCGCGACCGCGATGGCCCAGCTGCGGAGATCCGACATCGGTGCGCTTCCCCGGGCTTCTCGACGCCGTGGCGTCTCAGGCGCCGGTTCCGAACAGCATGCCCAGCAGGTAGGTGGCGGCGGCGGCGCCGTATCCGATGGCCAATTGGCGTAATGCCCTCTTGACCGGCGGGCCGCCCGACAGCAATCCCACCACGAGGCCGGTGCCGAGCAGCGCGACTCCGACCAGCGCGGCCGCGACCACCAGGGCGGCGGTGCCTTCCATGCCGAAGAGGTACGGCAGCACGGGAATCACGGCACCGGACGCGAAGAAGCAGAAGCTCGCGGCGGCCGCGCCGAGTCCGGTGCCGATCGCCTCGTGCTCGTCAACCGACTCGCGGCCCGAAACGGGCTCGAGCTGAACGGTTTTCTGCAGCACCTCCGCCGCACGTTTTTCGGCGTCCGCCGCCGGCATCCCCCGCGCCCGGTACACGAGCGCGAGTTCGTTCGCGTCGACGTCGAGGAGTGGCACCGCCTCGCGGGCGGCCTGCCCGGGCGCGGAGGCCTCGAGCAGTTCACGCTGCGACCGCACGGACACATATTCGCCTGCACCCATCGACAATGCCCCCGCCAGCAGGCCGGCGAGCCCGGTCAGCAGGACGATGTGAGTGGAGACACCGCTGCCACTGATGCCGAGCACCAGGGCGAGATTGCTGACCAGTCCGTCGTTGGCACCGAACACCGCGGCCCGGAACGTGCCGGACAGGCGATTTCGCCCGCGCGCCGCGAGCGCCCGCACCACTTCTTCGTGGATGGTTTCGTCCGCTCCCATGGCGCGGGTCGCGTCGACGTCGGTCGGGTACGGCGACCGCGTCTCCGCGCGCTGCGCGAGGGCCAGCACGAACACCGACCCGAACCGCCGGGCCAGCACACCGAGGATGCGGGTGCGGACGTCCCCGCGCACGGGCTTGCCGACGTGCTCGCCGAGCAGTTCGCGCCAGTGCGCCTCGTGCCGCCCTTCCGCGTCGGCGAGCGCCAGCAGAATCTCGCGTTCCTCACCGGTCCGCCGTTTCGCGAGGTCGCGGTAGACCGCCGCCTCGGCGCGCTCGTCGGCGAGGTAGCGCCGCCATCTCCGGATCTCGCGCGAACTGGGATTCGGTCTCGCACCCGAATCCGTCGGAGAAACCATCGCCAGCCTCCCGATCGTCAACGGGGAAAGCCTACCGACGGGGCTACCGACCCGCGTCGGTTCGACGTCAGTTCGCGGCGGCGAGGGCCTTCCCGAGCGAGTCCTCGGGTTCGGAGACCACCACGGGATCGCGCCCGGACAGCAGGTCTAGAACGGCCTTCGGCCGGGCCAGCGATTCGCGCACGGTGTTCCTGGCCATCGTGATCGGCCGGCATTCGCATCCGGCGTTGACGCCGGCGACATCGATCCCCGCACCGCGGCACAGCGCGACGGCTCGGGGGACGTGGAAACCCTGAGTGACGATCAGCGCGTTGGTCACCCCGTACGTGTGGACGGCCCGCGCACACGTGTCGTAGGTGTCGAGCCCGTACCGGTCGCCGACGATCCGACTGCGGTCGATGCCCTTCGCGACGAGGTATTCCGTCATCGCCGCGATCTCGTCGCCGGATTTGCCGTTGCCGTCGCCCGAGACGAGCACCGCCCGCGCCCGGCCGTCCCGCACGAGTTGCACGGCGACGTCGAGGCGTCCGGCCAGGTACTCCCGGGGTTTGCCGTCGCGCACCTGTGCGCCGAGGACGATGACCACGGGCGCCTCGGGTGCGTCGTCGACGTCGTAGACATGGCCGGACGCCTCACGCGAGATCCAGACCGTCGAGGCCGCGACGACGAGGACCGCGAGCGCGCCGAAGCCCGCGCCGATGCCGACCAGTCGGCGGACGATTCGTCGTTCCCCCATGCGGCCATCAAACCACAGCGTCAGACGACGGCCGGGTCGTCAGTGGTCAGCGGAACGACGTCGTCGACCAAAACAGGCTGTCCTGCAATCGAGCTCATGCCCGCCGCGAGACCGTTCATCGTCTGCGCGATGGGCGCCCCGCCCGCGCCGGCCGACATAACCTTCATGCCCTCCGGGGTCGCGACGATTCCGCCGACCACCTCCCGGTGCTCGATCGCTGTCCGGACCGCTGTTGACGGCGGGCAGCGCGAACGCCGGCAGCATCGCGGCGATCACAGCGGTGCGTCCCAGCACGACGGCGATCATTTTCACAGGATCGGACGGGCCCTTGCTCGCCCGCTGGGCGGGCTCGTTGTGCGGGTCGAGTGTCCGCGGCTGATCGCGGTGTTCCTCGCCGGATTGCGCCCGGACGGGGTCTCGGTGCCCGCCGATCCTGCCGGAGACCGCTGTAGGGTGACGGGAATGCAGTCAGGGGGGCCTCTGCCACAACCATGGAATCATCCGTGTCGGGGTGACGATCCGCCACCGCCGAACGGCTGGGACGTCGCGATCTCGGCCGCCGCGCTCGTCCTCGCCGTGGCGGTCGCGAGCATCTCGGCGGTGGCGGGTTTGTTCTGGCTGCTGTTCCTGGACTACTGCCCGCCCGAGACCTGCAGCGCCGAGAACGCGTGGATCGCGGTGTGCGTCGCACTCGCGGTCGCCGCGCTGGTCACCGCCGTGGGCGGTGTGGTCACGATCGCACGCATCTCGCGCCGCACCGTGGCGTGGCCGGTGGCTTGCGGCACGGTGATCCTCTGCGCGAGCGCGTGCGCAATCGGGTTCGCCGGGTACGTCTCCGCGACCGGAATCTGAGCCTCAGACCACGTGATGGCGGTCGGTCCGGCTGATCGCGACGGCCGAGACGATCACGCCGACCACCACCCCGACGAGTGTGTCGACGATGCGGCTCACGGCAATGTCCGGCGCGACCGCCGACCCGAGGCCGGTGAGCAGCAGGGCCATGGGCGTGATGGCGACGGATGCGAACGCGTAGTTCTTGATGACGACCAGTTCGGTCAGGGTCTGCAGCACCACGATGACCACGACGGTCTGCCAGTATCCCATCGCGGCGGCGATCAGCCCGGCGGCGAGAACGGCGCCCGCCACGTTGCCGACGAGGCGTTGAATCCCCCGCTGCACGGTCTGACTGAAGTTGAAGCCCTGCATCGCTGCCATCGCGCCCATCGACGCCCACAGTGGATGTTCCAATCCCATTGCCACACAAATCCATCCGGCCAGCGCAGCGGCCGCGGCGATCCGGGTCGCGTTGACGATCCCCTCTCGTGACCGCAGTCCCCGAAGCCCCCCGGCGAGGAATCCTGCCGGCTTCGGCAGCGCGGCGATCTCCGCGCCGAACGCCGAGAGATCACTGCGGCGTTTCACCTTACGGAGTTCGGACTCGTGATCGACAAGGGCACGCAGCGTGTCGTGGTCTCGTTCGTGCGCCCACCGATCGACCACCGCGTCTGCCTCGGCGAGCAGTGCGAACAGCTGGTGGGAGTGCCCGTCCCGGCCCCGGCCGCTGTGTGCGATCACGTCCCGCGCGTTGTCGATCGCCTTGCGTGCGGCCGCGATCGCGGCGTCGTCGTGTGCACGTTCCAGTTCCGCGACGGCGGCGAGTGCCCGCGCCACCGCCAGCCGGGCGGGGCCGAGGGGCACGAACAGGCCGGGCGTCATGGCGGCGATCCAGCCCACGACGACGCCGACGGCCACAGCCACCACGGCCGGGACGAGGTCCGCGAGCGTGGTCGCGGACCCCACTGCGGCGGTGGCCGCGAAGATCAGGATGACGGGCCCGGGGCCGGCGATGCGGAACGCCGCGAGCAGCCACGCGGCGACCCCCGACGCGACGGACATGACCGCGATCTCCACCCAGAGCGACAGTCCCGCGGCACCGAGCAACGCTCCGCCGGCGACGAAGACGATGAGTGCCAAACCGACGAGGCCCGTCTTGCGGGCGAGACGGGGGTACGGCTCGTATCGCCCGAACGCGGCGGTCAGCGCGCCGAGGGCTGCGAAGCCGGCGAGGTTGCCGTGCCCGAGCAGACCGCCGATCACCAGCACCAGCGCCGTCGCCGCACCCACCCGCAGGGCGGGAGCGATGGTGGCGTCCGCGTTGCGGACCTCGAACGCACGCCGCCACGTCGACCGCGCCACGGAATGGGCCAGCGCCTCACGGGAGCGATGGAGCCGGCTGAGGTCGGGTGCGTATCGAGGGGAAGCCTGCATGACCTCAGCGTACCGTATATTTCACTAGTAAAATAGTTATGAATTAGTGTGAAGTTGGTCGCTACGATGGTTTTCATGAGTACTGCCCCACGTCCGGATGAGGACTTCACCGATCGCGTTCGCCGCGAATGGGCCGAGACCCATCCCGACGTGGACACGACACCGATCGAAGTGATGGGCCGCATCACCCGGATCGGATCTCAGGCCTTGCAGCAACTCGACCGGGCCCTGGATGCGAGCGGCGTCTCCCGCGCCGAGTTCGACGTCCTCTGCGTACTCGCCCGGAGCGCCCGGCCACTGCGCGCCAGCGAGGTCACTGCGGTGACGATGCTCAGCGGCGCGTCCACCACCAAGCACGTCGACCGCCTGACCCGGCTGGGACTCATGGAGCGACTGCCGTTCGAACGCGACGGGCGTGTGGTGTTGCTCCACCTGACCGAGGCCGGGCGCGAACTCGTCGACACCGAGTTCCCGCAGCGCGTCGAACGCGATCGGCAGTTCCTCGCCGGATTGGACGAGGACGAATGCGCAGTGCTGGCCGGGCTGCTCCGGCGGATCGCCGCCAACGTCGAATCAGGGATCCGCGGATAACGGCCTTCGCGTCAGGGAATGATCTTCCGGGCCCGGAGGTCGCGGAAGATGTCGAGAAACATCTGCTCGGTCTCGACGAAGCGGTGGAAACCCAGCCGGCGCGCCTTGGATCCGTCGGCGATGACGTCGTAGTCCCAGCCGAAGACGAAATCGCCGAACGCCCACGACGAGACATCCGCGTACGGCGTGGGTTCCAACCCGTACTTCGCGACGAGACCCTTCCACACCGGCTCCTTGTCGGCCATGACGACGTCCATCGACATCGGTAGCGGCGGTGCCACGTCCAACTCGAAGAAGTCCGCGATCTTCGGCAGCATCTCGTTCCAGCGGAACAAGTCGCCGTTATTGATGTTGAACGCCTGGTTGGCGCATTCGGGGGTGGTCGCGGCCCAGACGGTCGCTTCCGCCAGCAGGCCGGCGTCGGTCATCTCGATCAGACTCGTGTACGCGCCGGGCGTCCCCGGAAACCGCAGTGGCACTCCGAGTTCCTTCGACATCGTGGCGTAGACGGCGATCACCAGTGCGAGATTCATCGGATTACCGAGCGAGAATCCACACACGACCGACGGGCGGATCGCGGACCACGTCCAGCGCTTGCCGCGCTGTCGGTCTTCGAGGAACTGCTGCTGATCCACGTTGAACTCGGGCGGCATGTGCGGCGGGTCGCTCTCGCGCGCCGGCGTCTTGAACGGTCCGAGGTGAGCGCCGTAGACCTTGTATCCCTGCATCAGGCTGATGTGCTCGAGCCCGGCAGCGACCGGTTCGAGCGCGTTCACCGTGTTGACGAGCATCGCGACGTTGGGCGCGACGAGCTCTGCCCACGACGGACGGTCCTGGTAGGCGGCATAGAAGACGTGGGTCACGTCGCGCAATTCACCCAGCTTCCCGGCGGCGTCGCGCTCGTCGAGCAGGTCGACCGCGATGTGCCGCACCTGATCGGTGTCGGGCCCTCCCCTGCGGGACAACCCGATGATGTCCCACTCCCCGGTTGACTCGAGGTGGTCGATCAGATTGCCGCCGATCACCCCGCGCGCACCGACGACCACTGCCACTCTCCGCTTCGCCATCACCCATCTCCTATCGGTATATCGCGAAGTTGCGATATACCGATAGGAGCACACATATCGGAAAATCGCGATATGACGGTACGATGGGTCGGGTGAGTGAACTTCCGGACGCGACCGACCTGGCCCTGGTCTTCAAAGCGCTGTCGAATCCGACCCGCGTGCGGATCCTGCAGTGGCTGAAGGACCCGGACAGCTTTCCCCCGCAACTCGAACCCGCCGAAGAGGTGGGTGTGTGCCTGAAGCACATTCAGGCGAGAGCCGAGGTGTCGCAGTCGACGGCCTCGCAGTACATGGCCGCCCTACAGGGCGCCGGCCTGGTCACGAGTCGTCGGATCGGACAGTGGACCCACTATCGCCGCGACGAGGAGCAGATCGCCCGGCTGGCCGAGCACATCCGCACGGAACTCTGAACGGATCAGGGCATCTCGACGGTCTCGGCGCGCGCGATCTCGTCGAGTGCCCGGCGGACGTAGCCGTCGGCGGTGACCTCCGCCGCGCTCACGAGATCGGCGATCACCAAAATCGCGGCCTCGACGGCACGCTCGGGCCTGCGCGGGTTCTCCTCGACCTCCGACACACCGAGCGCGCCGGTCAGCACCGTGACCAGCGAGTCGACGTCGACGGCCGGAAACCACAGGGCCGACGCCCGCACGCATCGGGTGAGCACGTCCTGCACGTCCTCGCCCGTCAGACCGTCCGGGTGCAGCGTCTCGAGGAGTTCGCGGATCACCCCCGCCAGCACCGCGCCGACCTGCTCCGCCGGCAGGGCCGCCAGGTTCTCCGTCGCCTCGGTCAGTGCCGGCGCATCCGCCGCACGGGCCGCGACGAGGGCAGCGTCGAGGGCGTCGGCGATGTCACGCGCGACAGCAGGCCAGTGAGTGGGCCACATCCGGGCAATCCCCTTCTCGTATGGGTCGAACCGGAGACCACTGTCCCACGGAGCACCGACAGTCAGCCCAGCCGCTCGATCAACCGCAGCGCGTCGAACGGGGCGTACCCCTTCATGTCGTTGTCGAAGAAGGCGAAGCAGTCGAGCCCCTGCCCGAGCCGACGTTCGATCGTGCGCGCCCACTCGTCGAGGGCCTCGTCGGTGTAACCGCTGGCATACAACTCCTTGTCGCCGTGCAGTCGCAGATAAACGAAATCGCTCGTCGCCGCGTCCACGTACGGGTACCGGCCTGCGGTGTCCGCGAGGACGAACGCCACGTCGTGCGCGCGGAGCAATTCCCTCGCCTCGTCCGTGTCGAAGCTGGGGTGACGAACCTCGAGCGCATGACGCACCGGCCGATCGGCGTCCGTGTCGGTCCATGCCCTGTCGTCGCTGAGTTTGTCATCGTGCCGCGACGCGAGCGCCGCGGCCTCGGTGGTGGTGCGCGGCAACTGGTCGAAGAATGTTGCGAGACTCGTCGAATCGAACGCGAGCGTCGGGGGCAGTTGCCACAGCAGCGGTCCGAGTTTGGGACCCAGCGCGAGCACCCCGGACGCGAAGAAATTGGCGAGTGCCGTCTCCGCGCCGACCAGCCTCTTCATGTGGGTGATGTAGCGCCCGCCCTTGACGGCGAACACGAAATTCTCCGGGGTCTCGTCACGCCACTTCGCGTAGCTCGTGGGGCGTTGCAACGAGTAGAACGAACCGTTGATCTCGATCGACGTCAATCGTCCCGCGGCGTAGGCCAACTCCTTGCGATGCGCCAGACCGTCCGGGTAGAAGTCACCCCGCCACCCCGGATACGTCCAGCCGGAGATGCCGACTCGGGCCTGCCCCATCCTCCGACCCTAGCGCCGGAACCTATTGCATGTGGCCCGTCCCGGGAGAACCATGAGAGGACACCACAATCGAGGAGGCACCGATGCCGAGATACCTCTGGCAGGTCACGTACTCACCCGACGGCGCGAAAGGGCTGCTCGCAGAAGGTGGCACCGCACGACGCGACGCGATCACACAGATGGTCGAAAGTGTCGGTGGCACAGTCGAATCCTGCTACTTCGCACTGGGTGGCCGGGATCTGTTCGTGATCGGCGACGTGCCCGACGACGTCGCGGCCGCCGCACTCGGCATCCGCACCTCGGCCTCCGGCGCGGCGAGGTCCGAATCGGTGGCGCTGCTGACCCCGGAGCAGGTCGACGACGCAGTCCGCCGGGACGCCGAGTACCGGGCGCCCGGCAGCTGACCGATCGTCCTCGCCCGCGGTAGCCGATATCGTTCTGCAGGATGACGTGCGACGGCGGAATCGGCCGATGGCGTCGAGCCATGTCTGCTGGTCGGACTCACGCAGCGCCCCTGGCTCCATCAGATCTGAGATACCGGAATGAATGACCACAAGGGAAGGTTGCACGCCACATGACGGAGACCAAGAAAGAAACCCCGCAGCTCGGACGTTTCGGCGTCTGGCGTCACGCCGGCGGATTGGCACCCGAAGTGGGTGCGGCGATCGAATCGGCAGGTTACGGCGCGATCTGGATCGGCGGCTCCCCGCCGGCCGACCTCGAGGTCGCCGAACGGCTGCTCGACGCGACATCGACGATCACCGTCGCGACCGGCATCGTCAACATCTGGACCGCACCCGCCGAGGAGATCGCGACATCGTTCCACCGGCTCGAGGACCGCCATCCGGGGCGCTTCCTCCTCGGCATCGGCGTCGGCCATCCCGAGCAGCCCGGACTGAACTACAGCAAGCCGTACGCCGCGCTCGTCGAGTACCTCGACGTCCTCGACGCTGCCGGCGTCCCGGCCGGCCGACGGGTTCTCGCGGCGCTCGGACCGAAGGTTCTCGAACTCTCCGCGGCCCGTGCCGCCGGCGCCCACCCGTACCTGACCACTCCGCAGCACACGAAGGAAGCCCGTGAGCTCCTCGGGCAGGGGCCGGTGCTCGCACCGGAACAGAAGGTCGTGCTGGACACCGACGCGGAGCGGGCACGCCCGATCGGACGTGCGGCTGTCGAGAATCCGTACCTGCATCTCCGCAATTACGTCAACAACCTGAAGCGGCTCGGGTACACCGACGAGCAGATCGAGAACGGCGGCAGCGACGAACTGATCGACGCGCTCGCGGCCCACGGCGACGCGCAGTACGTCGCAGGGCGCCTCCGGGAACATCTGGACGCGGGCGCCGATCACGTCGCCATCCAGGTGCTCCCCGCCGGCGACGATCCGGTGCCGGCCCTGCGGGAACTCGCAGGCGCGCTGGGACTCTGAGCTCCGCTAACGAAATGGTGTGATGACCGGTACCGCATACTGAAAGGGGTTCGCCGAGACGGTCGGGGTATGGTCCCCTTCTGAACGGCAGGCAGGACTGAACGCAAGGTAGGAACTGTGCAAGAGCCAACGGCACGTCCGGTCGGCCCGTACGCTTCGGGGCCGCCACCTGCAGCCCTGACCGTGCATACCGCTTCCCTCGATCATTTCCGCGCCGCCGAACTGTGGCGGGCACTGGTCATCGGCGTGGTCGTCGTCGCCTACACACTGTTCGCGCTGGTCACCTGGCCGGTCCGACGTCGTGGCCGCACCCTTGCGGACGCGGCGTCGGAGGGCCTGGTCAACGGTTTCGAGGTGCTGGGCCCGACGTTCGTCAAGGTCGGGCAGCTGATGGCGTCGTCCTCCGGCGTGTTCCCCGCCCCGCTGGCCAACGCCTGCCTGCGATGTCTCGACGACGTTCCACCGGTGCCCGCACGCGACGCCCGCCGGGTGATCGAGGCTGATTTGGGGCATCCCGTCGACACGCTGTTCGCGTCGTTCGACGACGTCCCCCTCGCCGCCGCATCCGTCGCGCAGGTGCACGGATGCGTACTCCCCGACGGCAGGGAAGCCGTCATCAAGGTTCAACGCCCCGACATCTTCCGTCGCATGGTGGTGGACCTGCGCACCGCGTATTGGGGTGCGCGCATCCTCGAGAAACTGTTCGAGTTCTTCCGTATCGCCAACGCGACCGCCATCATCCGCGACCTCCACGCGGCCACGATGACCGAACTCAACAGCGCGGTGGAGGCCGACCGGCAGGCCCGGTTCAGGACGAACATCGGGGCGTTCGGCGACAACAAGGGCGTCACCACACCCGAGGTGTACTGGGACTACTGCGGTCCGCACGTCATCTGCATGGAACGCATGTACGGCCTGCCCCTCGACCGGTTCCCCGATCTCGTCCACATGGACACCCGCATGCTGATCCGGCGCGGCGTCAAGGTGTGGATCGAGTCCGTCATCCTCCACGGCCCGTTCCACGGCGACGTGCACGCCGGCAACCTGTGGGTCCTCGACGACGGCCGCATCGCGATGCTCGATTTCGGCATCGTCGGTGAGCTGCCCGAGTCGTGGCGGCAGATCCTGCGCGACATGTTCTACGCGACCCTCATCGACGGTGACTTCTCCCGCATGGCCCGCGGCATCCGCAGCCTCGGCTACGCGCAGGACAACGACGCCACCGACGACGAGATCGGACTCCAGGTGGCGGCAGCGCTCGCGCCCATCCTGGGCCGGGACCTCGGCGAACTGCGGCTCAGCGAACTCATCATGGCGCTGATCGGCATCGGCAAGAGGTGGGGCGTCGCCAGCCCCGAGGAGCTCGTCCTGTTCGGCAAGCAACTCGGCTACTTCGAGCGGTACGCCACCGAACTCGCACCCGGCTGGGTGATCGGGCACGACCTGTTCCTGTTCCGCAACGTCTTCCCCGACGCCGTCGCCACGAAGGCCCGCGAACTGGGCGTCGAACTGCCCGACGAGTGACGGGAGACTCACTGCCCGGTCAGAGAATCCAGCACCGAGGCGCGGTGCAGGGGGTGGTCGGGTAGCCGGTCGGGGGTGAGGATCCAGTCGTTGCCCGTCCACGGGTCGGAGACGGTGAGGATGCCCGATGCCGGAATCTGCTGGGCGATGCGTTCGAGCACCGCGACTCCCGGATCCGAAGCGGCTCCGGCGCTGTCGCCGACGATGATCAGCGACGTTCCGACCGCGGGACCGTGATCGGCGAGGTGCACGATGCGTGCGGCGTCTTCGGCGCCGTAACCGTGGGGGAAGTCGCCCAGAATCACCAGCCGCGGCTCGGGAATGCTGTCTCGGATTCCGCTGCGGGCCGCCATTTCTGCGAGGTCGACGCTCTCGGACAGCGCGGTGAGTCGGGCGGTGACGTCGGAGGCCGACGTCACGACGGGCGAATCCAGCACGGCGCCGAGGGGTTCGGTGAGCGTGCGCAGGGAGCCGCTGAGGTCGATGACGGCCAACCGCGGTGCCATTCCCGGCGAGGCCACCAGCGTGCGTACCGCCAGCGCCGCGACCACCGGTGCGGCCTCCGCCGGGTCGCCGACGACCCACAGCGGACGACCGGGCGGGTAGTGGACGCAGAACGGCACCCGCAGCTCACCGAGATCGGGGGCGGACAACTCACCGAGCCGCAGTCCGTCCGCCGCTGCACTACTCGGAACCGGGTTCGTCCAGGCAGCGGATTCGAAGGTGGCCAGCGACCGCGGCAGCAGGGGGTCGATGGCGCGCAGTTCGTCGGCCAGTTGTGTGGTCTCACCGTCGAATTTGCGCTGCGCCTCGGCGACAAGGGCATCGCTGCGCTCCTGCGCGGCGGCCTGCGCCTCCACGACCGCCGGACTGTTGCGTGTGGACGGGTCGGCCACCGACGCGGACAGTTCGTCGTCGAGCCTCGCCTGCGCGTACTCGCGCGAGGACCGGAACGACGCCGCAGACCGGGCCGCGTCCTCGAGGATCATCCACGCTCGCTCGAACGAGTGTGCCGGATCGAGCGGGATGCCTGCGGGCCCGGGCACCGCCGGAATCTGCTCGACCCCAGCGGGTGCCGGCTCGTCCACCTCGACGCCGTGCCGGGTGATCAGTTCGGCGAGGCCGCCGTCGTATCCCTGCCCGACGGCGCGCACCTTCCATTCGGTGCCGCGGCGGTAGATCTCGAGGCAGATCGCGGCCGCCTCGGAACCGACCAGGGGAACGTCGAAAACGACCAGGGGATAGCCGTTTTCATCGGTGAGAGTGACGGAAAGGCCCTGCCGGCAAAGCGTGGCCGGACCACCCGGGGACGCCGAATCCACGCTGACCACGCACAGCACGGCAGCCGCGGCGGGGTCCACTCCGTCCAGTCGCAGCCCGATCGTGCCGTCCGGGTCGAGTTCCACCCCGGCGGCGCGCGGCTGGTTGTAGAACACGAAATGGTCGGACGACAGCGTGCGGGGATCGCCGTCCACGATCAGTGCGGAGACGTCGATCGGCGTCGCATCGACCGCGCGGAAACGCAGTACACGCGACGGCAGCGGGGTGTTCTGCCCCGCGACGAGGTGGACCGTCACCGCCGCTCCTAGACGCCGAGGAAGCGGCCGAGTTGAGGCGCGGCCTCACCGGCGTGCTTGGCCTGGATGCCCTCACCGATGGCCTGCAGCTTCCATTCGCCGCCCACCCGGTACACCTTCGCCATCACCATTCCCGTGAACGGCATCCCGCCCTGCAGGGTGAACCGGGCGAGTTCCGCGTTCGACGTGGTGTCCACCAGGCGGCAGAAGGCGTTTTTCACCTGCTCGAACGTGTGCCCGCGGTACGACGTCACGATGAACACGATGGTCGACACGTGCGGCGGAATGCGCGTGAGATCCACGAGGATCACCTCGTCGTCGCCCGCGCCCTCACCGGTGAGGTTGTCGCCCTGGTGCCGGATCGACCCGTCCTTCGACGTCAGCTGCCCGTAGTAGGCGACGTCGACCATGTTGTCGTCCGCGAACAGAACCGCCGACGCGTCGAGGTCGACGTTCGCGGAACGGTTTCCGAACATGCCGCGCTTCTCGATCGGATCCCAGCCGAGTCCCATCTGGATGTACGTCAGCGCGACGCCACCGTCCTTACGGAGCGTGACCTTCTGGCCCTTGGTGAGGCTGACCGGGCGCGACTTGGTGAGACTGACCTCGGCCGGAGCAGCCGGAGCGGCGGGGGCGGGCGACGCGGTGGGCGGGACCGGTGCGGCCGGCGGCGAGTAGGCCGGTGCCGGTGCGGGCGGCTGCTGGACGGGGGCTGGGGCGGGGGTGGGCGCGGGGGCGGGTGCGGGTGCGTCGTCGACGGACACACCGTGATCGGTGACGAGCGCGGCGAATCCGCCGGCGTAACCCTGCCCGACGGCCCGGACCTTCCACGCACCCTGGCGTCGGTACAGCTCGAGCGCGATGACGATCGACTCGGAGTTCAGACCCTCGATCTTGTACTCGTACAGGAAGTTTCCGGATCCGTCGGCGACCCGTGCCGTGGGCGGTGCGAAGCGGCCGAAGTTGCTGGCGGCGTCGTCGAGGGTGATGACCGCGCGCACCTGGGCGATGTCGGCGGGCACCGCGCCGAGCGAGACCTTCAGCGACGCCGCCTGGCCGGTCGCTCCGGGGACGAGTTGCACCCCGGGACCGGTCGGCTGGTTGAAGAAGACGAAGTCGGCGTCCGAGCGGACCTTCCCCGAGTCGGTGACGAGCAACGCGGACAGGTCGGCGGCGGCCGTCAGTTCGAGGGAGACGATGACGTCGTCGACGCTCAGCGGGCCGTTCTGACCCTTGGCTAGCGGAATGGACACTGCGGTGATTCCTTCACTGTGGGAGCGTCGGGTTTGTCCCGTTTGGTCTGTTTGCCTACAACCTACAAAAGAGCGCCGGCCGCCGTCGTCCCCGCACCCCGCGCGACGCGGTCCGCGAACCAGCGCAGGATCTCCTCACCGGCGGCGATCCCGCTGCTTCCGGTGACCGACAGCGTCGGATGCTGCCAGTCGAGCGTTTCCAGTTCGCCGTGCCGGGGACGGATGGCGGCGTCGGCGGCACTGAGCATGTTGGCGTCGAGGGCCCCGTCCCCCGCCGCCAGCACTGCCGCTTCCGGCTCGAGCACGCCGTCTTCGACGAGCCGCGAACGGACCTCCGCGACGGCTCGGCTCTTGCACACCGCGTCGGGCATCGTGTAGATCTTGCGTCCCTGCCGGGACGCTCCCCATCCGCGGTCGACGCACCAGTCGTTCCACTCCTCGACGAAGCCCGCCGGCATCGCGTCGAGATCCACGACCAGGTAGGAGAACAGGTCGTCGGCCACCCGGGACGAGCGAACCCAGCTCTCGTCGACGCGGCGACTCAGCTCGGCGCCGACCTCCACCAGGGACGCTCCGCCGTCGGCCATCGCGATGTCGACGCCCGACCGCCACGCTTTGTCGGGTACACCGTCGACGAGGATGTTCCCGCCGTTGGTGGTGATCGCATACCGCCACGGCGCCCCCGGCAGGTCGATGCGCTGGAACTGCGCGACGGTGCGCGTGGTGGTGGGCACGACGACGGCCGCCGCGGTGAGCTCCCGCAGCATGGCCTCCGCCGCCGACGTGACGTAGGACAGCGGTTTGCCGTCGTACACCTCGACGCACAGCAGGTCCTCGTCGCCGGGCCGCCCGGCCACGTCGCTCTCGGCGACGGCGAGTTCCATGGCCCCGCGCGAGTAGATCATGGTCCGGTCGAGGTCGGTCGCGATCAACGCGGTCATCTCACATCCTTGATCAGGCCCATGCACGAATACGCCAGGCCGGGAACCTCTTCGACGGGAACCGAACGCGCGGCGGCGAGCAGCCGGATGTGCGCGTGCTCGGGGGCGTCCAGGTCGCGGACGAGCACCCGCCACGGCACCCGCCGCAGCAACACGCGGGTGGTCTCGCCGACGCCCGGTTTCACGAAGTTCACGCTCCGGATGCCGTACTGCTCCCGGACCGCTTCGACGGACGTCCAGCCCTCCCACGTCGGGGTCCGGTCCGACCGCTGCAGGACCTCGACGTCGCCGGGAACGTACCCGCGCACGTCGTCGAAGGAGGCACCGACGGAGTCGAGGAGGTGATTCGACACGTCCTCGCCCGCCAGGTGCGCGTAGAACTTGGCGCCGTGGAAGTCGCCGGGCCCGATCAGCGTGTCGTTGAGGACCGTCCGCGACACCAGACCCGACACGGTCGAGTTCAGGCACGCGGACGCAATCAGGAAGTCGTCGCGGGTACCGAACGTGCGGACGCAGTGCCCGGGATCCGCGAGGACCGCGAGGTCGCCGTCGAATTCCGCTCCACCGGCCGCGCGGTAGTCGGCCAGCGCCTGCGACAGCTCGCGGGCGATGGCGCCCTTGCCCGTCCAGCCGTCGACGAAGACCACGTTCGCCGGGTCGTGACGCCGCGCAAGGTAGTCGAGCGCGACCGCGTCGATCCCCCGGTCCCGGACGATCGACACGGCGTAGTGCGGCAGCGTCAGCCCGTGGACCTCGCGCGCCCAGCGGCGCATGAGCACACCCACCGGCGTCCCCGCCCGGGCCAGAGAGACGAGGGTGACGTCGCGGCCCCGCTCGGCCAGTACGAGGTCGGTGACCGTTCCGACCGCACGCGCCAACCGAATGGCACTGTCCTGCAGCACCTTCTCGAACAGCTCGCGGTACTCCGCGTCGGGCTGGTACTCGACGGGCAGAGTCTCCGCATAGTGGGCGTCGCCCGACTGGATGCGGCGCTCCCGCTCGGCGACATCGGCTTCGAGGTCGACGTGCGACAGGTCCTTGAGCAGCCATGCCACCTCGTCGGCGGCGTACGAACCGAACGCCGGGCCGGTCAGTGGCGCCGTCACGACGTCGCTCCCACCCGGGCGGCCCGCAGCGCCCGCGGGTCGGCTCCGGACACCACGCCGAGGACCACGTCCGTTCCCGACGCCGTGAGGACGTCGAGGAGACCACCGGATGCGGTGAGCCGGTCGGTGTCGGCGGGCGAATCGATCACCGCGACCACGACCGCGTCCTCGTCCTCGTCCGGCCACTGCGCGTTGTACAAGAAACGCGGCTGGTCCTCCCCGGCCTCGGGAGCCGTGAAACGGAATCCGCGGCGCAGCGGGTACCCCGGCTCGTCGAGGACGTACGCGGGTGAACGCGTCGTCGTCTGGAATCGCACCCGGAAGCCGGCCGCGGACAGCGCGTCCGAGATGCGCAGCGGCAGATACATCAGCTCTTCGTGCCCGACGACGATCACCGGGCGCTGCGGGTCGAGTCGATCGCCGAGCGCCGCGGCCGCAGACGCGACGGCCACGTCGAAGTGCTCGGCATCCTCCCGCAGGAATCCGTGCCGCCCACCCTCCGGAACCGCTGCGGGCCAGACCATGTCGACGCGCTCGACGGTCCCGTTCCGCTCGCCGACCGGGTTGAGAACCGGGTCCGGTAGGGCGGCGACGCGATCGATCAGCCCGTCCGGAAGCTCGGTGCGCCCCGACGCCACGCTCACGCTGTCGATCTGCACACCCAATTCGGTCGCGGCGGCGTCGACGGCGTCGCGGTGGGACTGCTCACGCATGTCGACGAGGGACGCCACGACGTACCGGCTGCGGGGGTTCTGCCGGTGCAGCGCGCGGATCGCGTCGACCGCGGTGGCACCGGTGGAGATCTCGTCGTCCACGAGGACGAGAGGGCGATCGCCCGTGAACAACTCGACGGACGTCGGCTGCAGCTGATGACTGGTCGCGTGCGAGTGACCCTCCTCGAACCCGGCGGACGTCTCGATCTCGGGGACGTCCCGGCGCGTCGAGTGCAGGTAACACCGGGCGCGCAACCGGGTTGCGACACAATGACCCAGACCCGTTGCGGTCTCCGCGAATCCGAGCACGACGGGATCTGCGTCCGGTCCGAGTACCCCGGCGACCAGTTCACCGAGACGGTCGCCGGCCGCGATCACGGCACCCGGGTCGGCGGGCACGTGCTTGCCGAGGACCGTCGAGACGAGCAGATGCGCGCGCCGCGGGTTGCGCCGCAGTCCGGGCTCGACGAGTTCGGGGACGGTCACCCCCGAGCCCGAATCCACGTGGGCGAGCGTCAACCCGAGATGTTCCGTGGCCCACGGCACCGCGCGCACGGCGATGGGTGAGCTCATCGGACGGCCAGTGCGGTCAGTAGATCCACGAACGTGATTCCCTCGTTTGTCACGCCGAACACCTTCGCCCGGACGAGCGTCTTCTCGGCCCAGCTGCGGTGCGGGCGCATTTCGTTCATCTTGTTGCGGTACCCCGACGCCTGGACGCCGCCGGCACTCTCCGCGCCGAGAATGTCGACGGCGTCGTGGTATTCCTCGTGCGTGACCGCGGACAGGGCATGTACCGCCGCGACGTGGGTCGGGTGGATGACCGTCTTGCCCTGGATGCCGTTGGCGCGGTCGAGGGCGATCTCCCGGAGCAGACCGTCCAGATCCCGGCTGACCAGCTGCTGACGGAAACGCACCTCGTTGTGCTCCTCGAACGGCGTGGCGCGCAGGGTGGGCCGGAACATCCGCTCGTGATCGGCGAAGTACTCCCACACCGGACCGGTGATGACGTGCCCCGCATCGTCGGCGCGCCCCAGGAAGTTGACGATGCCGGCGATCGCGTCCGCCACCACCCGCACGTCGTAGATCGTCAGGTCGCGGTCGCGGCGGATGCCGAACGTGGCACACATGTCGGTGGCGCCGATGCGCACGGCGAGGATCCGCTCGCGGTGTTCGACGAGCAGTGCGCCGATCTTCGCGAGTTCGTCGTCCCGGGTCTCCCGGTGCACCAGCATCGGCGACTCGAGCACGGGCATCGCGTACAGGTGCTTGCCGAGTCGTTCCGACGCCGCAGCCAACTCGTCGAGGAACTCGCGTCCCGTCGCACTGCCGAACTTCGGAATCACGAACCCGGACAACACGTCGACGCCGGTGGTCAGCAGGTCGGCGATCCGCCGGAGATCCTCGGCCGCCCGCACCCGCACGAACAGCTGCATCCGCGCGCCGCCGTCGACCGCGAGCCGGTCCAGCGCGTCGACGGCGTTGAGCAGCGCCGGTTCCACCTGGTCATCAGCCACCGCGTCTTCGAGGTCCAGGACCATCGAACACACACCGTCACCGGACCGGCGAAGGATCGTCTCCGCGAGGTCCGGCCTCGTCGCCGGCACGTACAGCGTCGCGCCCAGCGCGACGGCCAGCACCGCACGATCCTCGTCCGGCCCGAGCGCCTGCGGCGCGTGCAGGAACAGCCGCCCGTGCGTCTCGGGATCGAGATGGTGAAAGTGCCGCACCTGCCGCACACGCGGCACCGCCGTCGACAGATCTTCGCTAATGCTCATCGTCCCCCCGTGTCATCGCTGCCCTGTGTGTCCTCTCATCTTCTGAACCACCTCGGCAATGAACACCGATACGGCATCGAGCTGGGTGACGTATGCCCAGTAGTCCGGATGCCTGCCGGTCAGTGTCCCTGCAATTCGGTCGATCCGCTCGAGCTGAGCGTCGAGCACCGACCCCCATTCCCGCACGAGCCCGCGATTGACAGCCAACATCTGGGCGTCGCGGAGGCGAAATCTGATCTCGTCTTCCTTCGCCCGCGGGTTTTCCCGGACCTCCCGCAGCAACAACAGGCGATCGGTGACGCCGTCCACGCTCGCCTCGGCGTCGACCAGGTGGGTCCGCGCCGCGGCGGTCAGGTCGAGCGCACCCTCCGGGTTTCCCCCGGTCAGCGCGTTTCGAGCCTGCGCGAGATCGGTTTCCGCCTGCTCGATGTGCCTGCGGCTCTCGCGGTCGTTGTGAACGAGGTCGGCCGAACTGGCCGCGTTGAACTCGCGCAGCAGCGCCGAATACGCGGGCGCGAGCCGTTCGGCCCGCGTCTGCACCGCGGCGATCCTCGTCGTCACCGACGACACCGCGTGCGCTGCGTCCCGCTCCTTGGACGGCGCGGCGGCCAGCGCCTTCTCGAGCGCCGCCGACTCCTCCCGAACCCGCGCCGCCGCGTCCCGGATCGGGTTGGCTCCCCGCGCGCCCTGCAGCGCCACGACCGCGGCGTCGAGTGCCGCATCCCGCTCCCGCATCGACGGGTACCCCGCGTACGCGGCGCCCTCGGTCTGCGCGCGCTGCTGCGCGGCCGCGGCGACCTGAAGGGCCTGCTGGGCGAGTTGCGGAACGGCCGCCAGCATCGCGGTCGACTCCTCGAGATGCCCGCGGTGTGTGCGATAGAACTCGTCGAGCGTCTGCGTCGCGCCCACCAGCTGCCGCGTCACCTGCTCGAAGGCTGCGGTCGCCGCCGGCGAGGGGTCGTCGCCGAACTGGTCTTCGGCCGCCAGATACGACGTCGCGGCCTGGTAGCAGCCGTCGCGCACCGGCTCCCACGCCCGCCGGATTCCGCGTTCGGGGGAGAGCTGCCCGGACGCGTCCACGGCCGCGGCGGCAATGCTCTGCCGGTTGTCCATGTCGAGAAACGCTGCGACCATCGTGTCGTGGGCGCGACGAGCCGAGTCGTCGTTCCGGGCTCTCCCTCGGAAGCGTCCCGCCCATCCGCTCGTCACGTTCTGAATCGTACTGGTCGGGGCGACAACACCGGCGGGTCCGGAATCGCCTGTGCACAAACCTGTGGACAGTGCGCGGGATGGGACAAGTCGGACAAATTCACTATCGTGGTGTTGCACGACGAACCCGGAGCTTCGACAGCAGTCGAGGGTCCACCCACCTCCTCTCGAAAGGACCCCTGAATGGGCGTCAGCTTGACCAAGGGCGGCAATGTTTCTCTCACGAAGGAGGCGCCGAACCTGACCGCGGTGGCGGTCGGACTCGGATGGGATGCCCGCTCGACCACCGGCACCGACTTCGACCTCGACGCCAGCGCCATCGGTGCGGGTGCCGACAAGAAGGTCGTGTCGGATCAGCACTTCGTGTTCTTCAACAACCTGCGGTCCCCGGACGGCTCGATCGAGCACATCGGTGACAACACCACCGGTGAGGGCGAGGGCGACGACGAGGTGATCAACGTCAACCTGGCCGCGGTCCCCGCGAACATCGAGAGCATCCTGTTCCCCGTCTCCATCTACGATGCGGAGACGCGGTCGCAGTCGTTCGGTCAGGTGCGCAACGCCTACATCCGCGTCGTCGACCAGGCCAACGGCAACGAGCTCGCCCGCTACGACCTGTCCGAGGACGCGTCGACCGAGACCGCTATGGTTTTCGGCGAGCTGTACCGCCACGGCGCGGAGTGGAAGTTCCGTGCAATCGGGCAGGGCTACGCGTCCGGGCTGGCCGGTATCGCCCGCGATTACGGCGTCAACGTCTGACAGTCGTTCCGATCTCCAGCCGGGGGAGGGTGTCATGGCCCTGCCGTGAACCCTTCCCCGGTGCTCGTCCCCTGCAGTAGCCACCCTGCATGCCCACTAGAGAAAGGCCACGCTTCGTGGTTCTGCGCATATTCGGTCTCTCCTTCGCGGTCACGATCGTCTCGTTGATCGTCGCCGCGATCTACGGCGGCCCCCAGGCCGTCCTCCTCGTGCTGATCCTCTCGATCCTCGAGATCTCGCTGTCCTTCGACAACGCCGTCATCAACGCCACCGTCCTGCGCCGCATGAGCGACTTCTGGCAGAAGATCTTCCTCACCGTCGGCATCGTCATCGCGGTGTTCGGCATGCGACTGGTCTTCCCCCTCGTCATCGTGTGGCTCGCCTCCGGGCTCGGCCCCGTCGCCGCCCTCGACCTGGCCCTCAACCCGCCCGCCGACGGCGCCGCCTACTTCCCCGACGGCAGCGCCAGCTACGAAACCCTGCTCACCGACGCGCACCCGCAGATCGCGGCGTTCGGCGGCATGTTCCTGCTCATGCTGTTCCTCGGCTTCATCCTCGAAGAGCGCGAGATCACCTGGCTGTCCTGGCTGGAGAAGCCCCTCGCCCGCGCCGGCAAACTCGACCAGCTGGCCGTCGTCATCGCCGGTGTCCTGCTGCTGATCACCGCCGCCTACATCGCCCCCGAGGACACCGTCTCCACGGTGATGATCGCCGGCGTCCTCGGCATGGTCACCTACATCGCCGTCAACGGCCTCGGTGAACTGTTCAACACCCCCGAGGAAGGCGAGGACGGCGAGATCGTCGAAGGGTCCGGCGGCCCGACCGCCCTGGCCAAGGCCACCGGCAAGGCCGGGTTCTTCCTGTTCCTCTACCTCGAGGTCCTCGACGCGTCGTTCTCCTTCGACGGTGTCATCGGTGCCTTCGCGATCACGTCCGACCCGATCATCATCGCCCTCGGCCTCGGCTTCGTCGGCGCGATGTTCGTCCGGTCCATCACCGTGTTCCTGGTCCGCAAGGGCACCCTCTCGGACTACGTCTACCTCGAGCACGGCGCCCACTGGGCCATCGGCGCACTGGCCGTGATCCTGCTGGTGTCCATCGGCTACCACGTCAACGAGAACGTCACCGGACTCGTCGGCGTCGCCCTCATCGGTGCCGCGTTCATCTCCAGCATCGTCCGCAACCGCAAGGCGGCCGCGGCGGCCGGCACCCTGGACGACGACGTGGACGAGAAGAAGTCGGTGCCCGTCGGCTAGGTTCTGCCTGTACTCACATCCAGCGGCAGTGCTCGTGACTCGGTCACGGGCACTGCCGCTCGACACTGGAAAGGGCACCCATGGGGCGGCTGCTCGAGAAGTCGAAGAAAGTGGTGGAGGCGCAGCTCGCCGGAACCACCATCCGCGCGATACAGGGTTCGATGATCGCCTACGAAGGCAATGTCAGTTTCAAATCGGCGGGTTTCGGTGGCGGTGACGGGGTGCTCGCCGGAATGAAGCGGCGCGCCACGGGCGAGGCGCTGTCGCTGATGGAATGCTCCGGGAACGGCGTCGTCTACCTTGCGGTGGGCGGCCAGTACATCTCCGTCGTCGACCTCGCGAACGAAACCCTGCAGGTGGAGTCGCAGCAGCTTCTCGCGTTGAGCGGCAACCTGAACACCAACGTCACGTTCACCGGACTGCGCGGCGGGGTCGGCGGGCAGGGTCTGTTCACCACGACCGTCTCCGGTCAGGGCCAGGTGGCCCTGCTGTCCGCCGGCGGTCCGCTCGTCCACCTGGAGGTGTCGCCGCAGTACCCGCTCGTGGTCGATCCCGACGCGTTCGTGTCGGCCCGGGGGCAGGTGACACAGTCGTTCGTGACGGATGTGTCGTGGCGCAACGCCGTGGGTCAGGGCAACGGTGAGGCCTTCTCGCTGCGGTGGGACGGTCACGGCGTCGTCTCCATTCAACCGGCAGAGCGGTGAACACCATGGTCTTCTCGAAGGTGAATTCGAAGGTCGTCAAGGTCGACGTCGGCGCGGCGGGAGGTGTGGTGGCCCGCACCGGCGCGATGCTGTTCTACACCGGGCAGGTCCAGTTCTCGCCGCATCAGGTGCCGGGCTCGCAGTCCATGGCCGGCATGGGTGGCTTCACCCGGATGGCCGGACGCATGATGCAGGGCGAACACGAACGTACGATGCTCGCTCAGGGGCAGGGTGTGGTGCACTACGGCCACGCCGGACTCGAGGTGCACGTCGTCGACATGTCGCAGGGCGGCGCCCTGTGCGTCGAGGCGTCCCGGCTGCTCGCGCACAATGCGGGCCTGCAGAGTTCGGTGGTCTCCGTGACCAGTCAGGGCGGCGGCGGGGGGCGCGGCATGCTCGGCGCCCTGCGCGGCGCGGCCGCGGGCGCACTCTCCGGGACCGGGATGTTCACGACGCAACTGTCGGGGTACGGGTCGGCGGTCCTGCTCGCGCACGGCGGTTTCATCGAACTGCCTGTGGGCGGACCGAATCCGGTGTTCGTCGACCCCGACGCGTTCGTCGGCACGTACGGAAGCGTTCAGGTGGAACTGAAGTCGGCCGTCGGCTGGCGCGAGGCCATGGGCCGCGGCGTCGGGGAAGCCATGCAACTGCAGTGCACGGGTCAGGGCATCGTCTACGTTCAGGCTTCGGAGGAGAAACTGTGACCGCCATCCACAACCCGTCGACACTCGGCGCCAGCGACAACATTCCCGACAACAGCTACGCATTCTGCATCGACCTCACCGCGCCGTGGTTCATTCGCAAGGGTGCGATGATCGCGTACTACGGCCAGATGCAGTTCCAGGCCCTGACCCACGGATTGCACGGCGCCGCACTGCACATGGTGGCCAACCAGTTCTCGGCGCCGCTGTACATGGGTGACTATGCGGTGGCCGAAGGGTTCGGGAAGCTGATCATCGGCGACCGCGGCTACGACATCAACTCCTACGACCTCGACGACGGCAACCTCACCATCCGGGCGTCGAATCTCCTTGCGTTCGAACCGGGTCTGGCCCTGAACCAGTCGATCGTGCCCGGATTCCTGACGCTCATCGGAACCGGCAAGTTCCTGGCATCCTCCAACGGTCCGGTGATGTTCGCCGAACCTCCGTTGCGCATCGACCCCGAGGCGCTCGTCGGCTGGGCCGACTGTCCGTCCCCGAGCCACCACTACGACCAGGGGTGGATCAGCAACTTCCTCGCCGCCGGCGCCCACATGATGGGAATCAACTCCGGGGAGGAACGGCAGTTCGACTTCACCGGCGCCGGAACGGTTCTGATCCAGTCGAGTGAGAAGGTGCTCAGCGACACGCATGTCGTGCGCAGTATCGAGGGCCAGATCCACGGCATCACCCCGAGCGGTCTGCAACGACTCAACGGCGTGATCGCGGCCAAGCTGGCGGAGCAGCCACGCTGACCTTCAGGAGATTGCCAGGCTGAGCGGAGAGTCGTGGCAGGGACGGGGAGCAGTCTGATCTGTGTCAGGAAGTTCTGACACAGCATCCGATACGTTCCAGGAGGAACCGCATGAAGTCCGTCGTGACCAAGGCCGTCGCAACCGGTGGTATCGCCCTCGCAGCTCTCGGCATCGGGGCAGGCGTCGCCAGCGCCGACCCCGTGAACCACAACCCCGCCCCCGCTCAGCAGCAGCAGGCCCCGCAGCCCCAGCACGACCAGCAGCAGGCTCCCGCACCGAGTCCGCACGGATTCTGGTTCTTCGGCACCTGGGTTCCCCTGCCCTGATCTGCGTTCCCTCGCAGGACGGCGGTGCCCTTCGACGCTCCCACGGCGCCGAAGGGCACCTTCGTATCTCTACCGTGTGGCCCGTCTACCGTGTGGGCCGCAGACTCGGGTTCGGACCGAGAGTGATCGTGCGGGTTCGCGGGAGGAGACCGATCTCCTTCCACCCGACGGTCAGCGTGATCGTTCCCGACTCCGGATAGTCGCTGATCCAGTAGTGCGGCGCGGAATGATATTCGGACGCGCCCTCGGCGTCCGGCACCGACGGCGAATGGGGGTGGCGCGGATCGGCGACGCCCTCCACGTCGTCGACGCGAACGTTCACCGCGAGATACGACCATCGCGCCGACGGATCGTCGGGATCGTCGAGCGGACGCGTCTCGTGGCGTGCCAGGTCGGCGGATCTGCCCCTCGCGGTCAGCTCGATGTGCAGCAGCATGCCCGTGGGGTGGGCGACGACCTCCGACAGGCGCAGACTCAGATCACGGCTCGTCACGAGCTCGACCGGCCCGTGTACCGTGACTCCCTCCGTGGCGGGCGGTGGTGCCGCCGGCCACCGCCTCTTGCGCATGCCTCAATCGTCCCACCGGCCACGACCGGCTGCCACAGCTACGTTTGCCGGCTCAGGGCAGCTGGGCCATGCCGTATACGTTCGTCGCCCGGACCCGGAGCACCTGCCGGCGCTCGGCCACCATCGCCCGGCGGAAATCTTCCCAGTCGTCGTGCTCCTTTCCGGCCGCCTGCCGGAACACCCCGACGAGTTCGTCCGCCGCCGCATCGTGCGGATCCGCCGCGACGGCACTCAGCTCCGCGTCACCCTCGACGACGGCATAGCTCCAGAAGTCGGTCGCGCTGACGTGCAGCGACACCCGCGGGTCCCGGGCGGCGTTCCGGGTCTTGGCCCGGTCCGCCGTCACCGACACCCTCGCCGTCTGCGTGTCGGGATCCCAGGCGTAGATCACGTTGGACAATTGCGGACGCCCGTCGCGTTTGATCGTCGCCAGGACCGCACGGTTGTGGGCGGCGACGAGATCGAGAAGTGGGCGCCGGTCGTCATTCGCATCGAGGCTCATGATTCACCCAACCACGGACCCCGAAGCGGTGTTCCCGCCCGGGGTCGGGGCGTCCTGGTCGCGATCCGGGGCGCTCCTACCGACGAGTAGGGCGCCATTATCGGAAAACATTGGCCGATAACGTGTTCCAGGACAACTCCGGCTACCGACCGGTACAGATTCTCGTGTGGGATCTGCCGTTCTTCTCGGGTACGCTCTCGTGATCCCGAGCCGGAAGGACCACACGTGAACGACTCATATCTCGTCATCGGCGAAACGACCGTGGCCCGAAGGGTCTGTGCATCCCTCCGCGAAAGGGACTTTCAGGTACGTCACCTTGTCGCTCCCGACGACGACGAGCTTCGAGTCGCCATGGCGGACGAACCCCGCGCGATGGCGGTCCTGGTGCGGGACGACGTCGTCGCGCTGCGGTACGCACTGGCGGCCGCGCACATCTCGGCGTCGGTTCCGTTGATGGTGACGATCTTCGACCGCACGGTCGCAGATCAACTCGCGCACCTGCTGCCGCAGTGCGAGGTGACGTCGCCCGCCGACCTCGCCGCGCCCACGCTCGCGGGGCCCTGCCTGGATCCGGACCTCGTCGCGGCCCGGCACGCGGGCGACCGGATGCTGACGGTCCGCATGATCGACGGCCACCCGGAGGGCGCGCACGTCGACCTGCCCCGGCGGAACTGGTGGCGGATGGCGGCAACCGGCGCGACCGGTCTGCTGCGGTCCCACGACATCGGCACCCGCATCCTGCTCGGCGGGCTCGCGGGTCTGCTCGCCGTCCTGTTCGCCGACTGGATGTGGCTGATCCTCGGCCAGCACGTGGCACCGCTCGACGCGTTCAACGAAGCGGTGCGGGTGGTGACCACCGTCGGTCCCGGAGCCGAGACCCACGGCAGTCCCGCCTACGCGGTGTTCGCCTCCGTCGCGATGCTCTTCACCGTCGTGTTCACGGCGATGTTCACCGCCGGCATCATCGAGCGCCTCCTCGGCCCCCGCCTGGTCGGTCTGGTGGGCAGCCGCGTCCTGCCCCGCTCGGGGCACGTCATCGTCGTGGGTCTCGGCCAGGTCGGGCTCCGGCTCTGCCGGGAACTGCAGGCTCTCGGCGTCGCGGTGGTGGGCGTCGAACGCGATCCGCACGCCAAGAACCTGCGGCTCGTGCGGTCGATGAACATCCCCACCGTGGTGGGCCACGGCGGCGACCGCGGACTCCTCGAACGACTGGGTGTCGGCCGCGCCCTCGCGCTGGCCGCCGTCGGTTCCGACGACCTGGACAACATCGCGGTGTCGGTGGCGGCGCAGGCCGTCTCGCCCGGACTGCGGCTGGTCCTGCGGGCCGGGGAGCAGGAGGCGATCGCGGAGACGAGGTCGCTGCTGCGGCTCGGGATCATCCGTGACGTCACCAGCCTCAGCGCCACGTACATGGTGGCCAAACTGATCGGCCTGCAACCGCAGGGCGTCGTGGCGGACGGCAGCCACCTCTACCTGGAGGTGCCGGCGGCAGACGGCTCCGAGCCCGACTTCACCGAGCTGCCCGTGTCACCGCGGATGAGCTGCCGGCACCTCGTCACCGCGTAGCGGCCTAGCCGGTCACGGCCAGCGCGTCGATCTCGACGAGCATGACCTCGTGCGGGAGGTCGACGAACACCGTGGTCCGGCACGGCAACTGCCCGCTCGGCACGTTCTCCGCGATGAATTCTCCGTACACGTCGTTCATCGCGGAGAAGTCGTCGCGGGTGGTGAGGTAGACGCGGAACATCAGCACGTCCTCGACGCTCGCGCCCCCGGCTTCGAGGATGGCCTTGATGTTCGCGAGGGTGCGGCGGGTCTGCTCACGGACGTCGCCTTCGGCGATGTACTCGTTGGTGACGGGGTCCATCGGTCCCTGCCCCGACACCTGGAGCATGTTGCCCTTCTTGATGCCCTGACTGAACGTGTGTGCGGGGGCGGGGGCGCCTTCGGTGCGGATGACGGTGGTGTCGGACATGTCGATTCTCCTGTGTGTGATTACTTTTCGAGCGGACGGGGGTTGTCAGGGCTGGGCGCGGTAACCGCAGTCGCGGGAGATCCGCGCTCCCACGGCCTGGAGGGGTTCGAGTAGATCGAGGACGCGTTCGTAGCTGAGCACGACGTCGGGCACCGAGACGGAGACTGCGGCGACGACGCGACCGGACGCGCTGCGAATGGGAACGCCGATGCAGTTGACGGACGGCTCGTTCTCCTCCTGGTCGTGCGCCCAGCCCTGCTCCCGGACCATGCGGATCTCGTCGAGGTAGCGTTCGGGAGTCGTGATCGTGTTGGCCGTGCGGGAGGAGAAGTCCATCGAGTCGACGATCGGCCGCAGCTCGGAATCCGGCAGGTCGGCAAGGATCACCTTGGCGACCGCCGTCGAATTGAGGTTGGCGCGCAGACCGATTCGTGAGTACATCCTGATCTGATCGTGCGATTCGAGTTTGTCGATGTACACCACGTCACCGCCTTCCATCGCGGCGAGGTGCGTGGTGCGCCCGTACTCGCGGTTGAACGCGACGAGGTGTGGTGACGCGATGCGCCGCACCTCCCGCTGATCGGTGGCCTGCGCGGCGAGTTCGAAGATGCGGGAACCGAGGTGGTACTGGTTGCTGTTGTCGCGGAACGTGAACCGCTCGTCGGACAGCGTCCGGAGCAGCCGGAGCACGGTGGTCTTGTGGACACCGGTGGATTCGGCCAGCTGGTCGAGGTTGGCGGGGCCGTTGCCCAGCTGCACCAGCAGATGCAGGGCACGGGAGACACTCTGACTCATCCGTTCACTCCACTTTCCCGAGAGAGAAGCCGTCGGCGGTGACGACTGTTGCGGCCCAGTTCGATTCGGAACATCCGAGCAGGGCGTCGAGCAACTCGGCGGGCGGCGGCGGCGCCGAGTCCGCCGCCACCGTCAGGGTGGCCGCGGCGCCGATGTGCCCGCGGCGCAGACAGCGGGACTGGTCGTCGCCGCGCACGATTCCGCTGAGATACCCGGCAGCGAATGCGTCACCCGCGCCGACGGGTTCGACGACGTCGACGCGGAGCGCGGGGACCGCGACACTCCGGCCACTCCGGTCGACGGCCAGCGCGCGATGCGCTCCGTCCTTGACCACGACGGTGGCCGGCGCCGGCAGGAGAAGCCGCAACTCGTGCGGATCCGCGGTGCCGAGCACGCGCTGGGCCTCGTCCGCGCCGACGAGCACCAGGTCGGCGAGGTTCGCCAGTTCCACGACCATCCGCGGGTCGCCGTCCGGCCACAGTTGCTCACGCCAGTTGACGTCGAAACTGACGACACCGGGGATGCCCGGCCGGTCGCGGAGCAGTCGCCGCATGAGCGCGAGGCACGAATCGGACAGGGCCGGTGTGATTCCGCTGCAGTGCACCACGCGGGCCCGGCCGAACAGTTCCGCGACCGCCGGTGTGTCGAGGAATCCGGGATCCATGGCGGACGCCGCCGAACCCGCCCGGGAATAGCGGCTGTCGGTCCGCGGCTCGCCGTGCTCGTCGAGGGCGGTGGTCTTCGAGTAGTGCGCGGTGGGCCTGCCGGGATCGACCTCGACGGCGCGGACGTCGACTCCCCGGGCCTGCAGTTCGGTGCGGATGAGGGCGCCGAACTCGTCGTCGCCGAGCCTGCCGACCCAGGCGGCCGGGACACCCAGCGCGGCGAGCCCGGCGGCGACGTTCGCCTCGGCGCCGGCCAGGTGGAGCGTCGAATTCGGGGCCACGAGGACCATCGCCTCACCGAGGCACGCGACACCGGACTCGGAGGTGGGGGTCGATTCCTGCACTTGTTACCTCTACGACTGCTCGGACCGGCACGGGACGGCGTTTCGAGGGCCCGCGCCCCGGCGATGCATGACACACCGGACCGTTGACGATGACCCAGGCCAATGCTAGACATAGGTGACGCAAAAACGCAATCAACGTTGCATATAGCGCAACGTAGCACTTCAAATGCCCTTAATCTGACGAGGGCAAGTCCCGCAGAACCCGAACGACAGGATCGACGATGACCATCAGCGGACCGGACACACTCGATTCCCGCGCCCTGGCGGAGCTCGACGAGTTGCGCTTGTCCGACGTGGACAAGGCCCTCCCCTCCGCCGCCAACGGCCGGACCAAGTCCGAGTTCCTCGCGACGCAGCCGAGACTGTCCGCCTTCAGCACTCCGGTGATGGTTCTCGACGAGACGGCCATCGCCGGCAATCTCGACACCATGGCGGCGTGGTGCGCCGCGCACGGCGTCGACCTCGCTCCGCACGGCAAGACGACGATGTCTCCGGTGCTGTGGGACCGGCAGATCCGCAGCGGCGCGTGGGGTATCACGCTGGCGAACTTCGGCCAGCTCCGGGTGGCAGTGCGATTCGGCGCTCGACGGGTGCAGATCGCGAATTCGCTTGTCGACCCGACCGCGTTGCGGTGGCTGGCCGAGCAGATGGAGACGAACCCGGACCTCGAGGTCCTGATGTGGGCCGACTCCCCGCAGACGGTCGACGCGATGACCGCGGCCCTCGCGGACGTCACGGTGGTCCGGCCGCTGCCCGTGCTCGTCGAACTCGGCGGCGAGGGCGGACGCACCGGCGCCCGATCCGTGGCCGAGGCCGTCGCGGTGGCCGACCGGATCGCGGAGAGTCCCGCACTACGGTTGGCCGGCGTCTGCGGGTACGAGGGCGCGCTCGCGCACGACGCGTCCGAGGAGTCCCTCACCCGGGTCCGAACCTACCTCCGGTCGATGGCAGAACTGCATCGGCGGCTGGCGACCGAGGGCCGGTACCCGGAAGGGCAGGACGTCTACGTGACCGCCGGCGGCAGCGCCTACTTCGACGTGGTCGCCGAGGTTCTCGCCGAACTGGCCGGTGGCAGAACCAAAGTGGTGGTCCGCGCCGGCGCCTACATCATTCACGACGACGGCTTCTACACCGGGATCTCACCGTTCGGCCGCGGCGCCGACGCCCAGGCGCGCCGGCTCACGTCGGCGATGCACACGTGGGCCCGGGTGGTGTCCCGCCCCGAGCCGGGTCTCGCCCTGCTCGACGCCGGCAAGCGCGACGTCCCGTTCGACGAGGGCCTGCCCACCGCGCAGGTCGTCGCCGACCAACTCGGGTCGACGCCGCGTCCCCTCGTCGGCACCGAAGTGACCGCCGTCAACGACCAGCACGCGTTCCTGCGGCTCGATCCCGCACGGCCCGAACACGATCTGCGTGTCGGGGACGTCGTCCGCCTCGGCCTGTCGCACCCGTGCACCGCGTTCGACAAGTGGCGGTGGATACCCGTCATCGGTGACGACTCCGACGACCCCGTCGTCGTCGACCTGATCCGTACCTTCTTCTGATCCCCCGCCGAGGACTTCCAACCATGACCACTCTGATCCGCTCCGCCACCGTCGTCGACGGCTCGGAGTCGCCACGGTACCGCGCCGATGTGCTCGTCGACGGAGACCGGATCGCCGACATCCGGCCCGAGGCAGACCACTCAGGCACCGAACGTCCGACCGCGGACCGCGTGATCGACGCCGAGGGCCTGGTACTCGCGCCCGGTTTCATCGACATGCACGCCCATTCCGATCTGCAGATCCTGATCGACCCCGAGCATCCGTCGCGGATCACCCAGGGCGTCACCACCGAGGTCCTCGGCCAGGACGGACTGTCCTACGCGCCCGTCACCGACGACGTGCTCGCGGTGGTCCGGCGCAAGATCGCGGGCTGGAACACCGACCCCGAGGACTTCGACTTCTCCTGGCGGAGCGTCGGCGACTACCTCGACCGGCTCGATCGGGGCATCGCCACCAACGTCGCGTATCTCGTCCCGCACGGGGTGGTCCGGGCGCTGGTGGTCGGCTGGGACGACCGGCCGGCGACGCCGTCGGAGATCGCGGAGATGCAGCGGATCGTGGCGCAGTCCATGGCGGAGGGTGCGGTCGGGTTGTCCGCCGGGCTGACCTATACGCCGGGGATGTACGCGGACAACGAGGAACTGCTGGCACTGTGCCAGACCGTCGCGCAGTACGGCGGCTATTTCTCCCCGCACCACCGGTCCTACGGCGCAGGCGCGATGGAGGCCTACGCCGAGATGATCGACCTGACGTCGCGGGCCGGGTGCGCACTGCATCTCGCTCACGCCACGCTGAACTTCGGACCCAACAAGGGCCGCGCTCCCGAACTGCTGGCCCTGCTCGACGAGGCCGAATCCGCGGGTGCCGATATCAGTCTCGACACCTACCCCTACCTTCCCGGCGCCACCACGCTGTCGGCGATCCTGCCCAGCTGGGCGTCGGCGGGCAGCATGGAACAGACACTCGACCGGCTCCGGGATCCGGTTGCCCTCGAACGCATCCGGGAGCACCTCGAGGTCACCGGATCCGACGGTTGCCACGGGGTCATCGCCGAGTGGCACACCCTCGAGATCAGCGGTGTCCAGAACGCGGAACTCGACGGCTACGTCGGAAAGACCGTCGCGGACATAGCCGCCGCCGAGAACCGCGACCCCTTCGAGGTGTGCATCGACATCCTGATCCGCGACCAGCTGGGCAGCGGCATCCTGCAGCACGTCGGGCACGAGGAGAACGTGCGCGCGATCATGCAGCACCCCCGGCACACCGGCGGCAGCGACGGACTGCTCGTCGGCGGAAAGCCGCACCCACGCGCATGGGGAACGTTCGCACGGTACCTCGGGCACTACAGCCGCGACCTCGGCCTGATGTCGCTCGAGGAGTGCGTCGGTCACCTCAGCGGCCGGGCCGCCACCCGGTTGCGACTCGTCGACCGCGGATTCGTCCGCCGCGGATACGCCGCCGACCTCGTGCTGTTCGATCCGGACACGGTCGCCGACACCGCGACGTACGAGCAGCCGCGCCAGGCGGCGGCCGGGATCTCCCACGTCTTCGTCCGTGGCTGCCTGGCCCTCGAGGACGGCCGCCTCACCGGCGCCACCGCCGGAAGATCGTTGCGCCGCGAAGAAGGAGGAGCAGTCCGATGACCGAGATCGACATTCTGCGTGCCGACCGGGTCCTGACGGTGGTACGCGCGGAGACCATCCCCGACGCCGCCGACCTGTGCCACGCACTCGCCGAGGGCGGAATCCGGACGGTCGAGCTGACGTTCACCACGCCGGACGTGCTCCACCACCTCGGCCGCGCCGCCGACGCCGCAGCCGCGGCAGGCAGCATCCTCGGCGTCGGCACCGTGATGACCGGCGATCAGGCCGCCGCCGCGATCGACGCAGGCGCCCGGTTCCTCGTCACCCCCGGCATCCGTCCCGACGTCGCGAAAGTCGCGACAGGACGGTCGATTCCCGTCTTCCTCGGCGCGTTCACCCCCACCGAGGTGGCCATGGCCGTCGATCTCGGCTCGGCCGCGGTCAAGATCTTCCCCGCCAAGCGGCTCGGCCCCGACTACCTGTCCGACCTGCACGGCCCGTATCCCGGCGTCGAACTCCTGCCGTCGGGCGGCATCAACGGTTCCAATGCCCGCCAGTTCCTCGACGCCGGCGCCCTGGCCGTGTGCGCGGGCACCAGCGTCGTTCCACCGGCCAGTGTCGCCGCGGGCAACTGGACCGACATCACCGACCGCGCACGCGCGTTCGTCACCGCGCTCTCGGCCTGAGCACCCCTCCCCCTCTTCCTGGAGACGCAATGACGTCGTTCGTCGACTGGCTGCAGCACGACACAGCCGGACTCCTCACTCTCGCAGCGGTATCCATCGCCGTGCTGCTGGTCCTCATCATCAAGCTCAAGCTCGAGCCGTTCATCGCGCTGATCGTCGTCGGCGTCGGCGTCGCTCTCATCGCGGGAGTGCCGGTGGTCGAACTGGTCGGCACCCCCACGTCGGCGGCCGACTCCATACTGGAGAAGGGTTTCGGCGGGATCCTGGGGCACATCACGCCGATCATCGGTCTGGGCACCGTCCTCGGCGCGATGATGGAACGCTCCGGCGGCGCCGACGTCCTCACCGAACGACTTCTGAAGTTGTTCGGCCCCAGGGGCGCTCCGCTCGCGATGGGCGTCACCGGACTGGTCCTCGGCATCCCCGTCTTCTTCGACATCGGCATCTTCATCCTCGCCCCGCTCGTGTACGTGGCGGCCAAGCGCGGCGGTAAATCGCTGGTGATGTACGCGATGCCGATGCTGGCGGGCCTCTCCATGACCCACGCCTTCCTGCCGCCGCACCCGGGCCCCGTCGCCGCGGCCGGTCTGCTGCACGTCGACATGGGCTGGATCATCATCATGGGCCTCGCGTGCGGTATCCCCGCATGGTTCGTCAGTGGCGTCGTGTGGGGTACCTGGATCGGCAAGCGCGTGATCATCGAGGTCCCGGACGAGTTCATCCCGGAGGAGCGGGAAGCCGCCGAGAACCCGCCGCCGCTGTGGCTGATCTCGTTCATCATCCTGGTGCCGATGGTGCTGATCCTCGGTGCGACGGTCGGCAATGTGGTCCTCGACGAAGGCTCGACGCTGCTGTCGGTCCTGATCTTCCTCGGCACACCCACGATCGCGCTGACCATCGCCGTCCTGCTGGCGCTGTACCTGCTCGGGACCCGGCGCGGAATCACGGCGCAGGAGATCGGGGCGATGTCCGCGGCGGCGTTGAAACCGGTCGGCATGATCCTGCTCGTCGTCGGTGCGGGCGCGTTCTTCGGCGCGGTGCTGCGGGCCACCGGGGTCGGGCAGGCCCTCGCCGACTCGATGGACGCCCTCGGTCTGCCAGTCATCCTGTCCGCGTATCTGATCAGCTGCGCACTGCGCATCGCCCAGGGCTCGGCGACCGTCGCGATCGTCACCACCGCCGGCGTCATCGAACCGGCCATCGCCGCTGGGAACTACTCGTCCGCGCAGATCGCGCTGATCGTGATCGCCGTATCGGCCGGATCCATCATCGCCAGCCACGTCAACGATGGCGGATTCTGGATCGTGTCACGCTATTTCAACATGTCTGTGAAAGACACCCTGAAGACGTGGACGGTGCTCGAAACGATCCTGTCGGTGGTCGGCTTCGCGATGGCGTCGCTGATCTGGGTGCTCGTCTAGCCGCCGAAGTCCGCGTCGCGCAGCACCCGCGCCGCACCCGCGAACGTCCGCACCTGCCGGTCGTCCCAGACATGGGCCGGCACACCGCCACCGAGCAGCGTGCGGACGAGGGCGGGGTCTTCGCCGATCGGCACGTCGCTGCCCGCGATCACGATGTTGCCGTACCGGCGGCCCTTGAGCATCGCCGGGTCGGCGATGACGGTGGTGTGCGGAAACACGCCGCCGATGGTCGCAGCCTCCCGGCGCGCCAGCACCAGGTCGCGGGTGTCGCCGCAATTGACCGCGTAGATCCCGCCCGGCGCCAGCACCCGCCGCACGTGCCCGGTGAACTCCGCGGTCGTCAGCGGCGCCGGAGTCGTGTTGCCGGCGAAGACGTCGCGCACGATCAGATCGCGGCTCGATTCCGTCAACGTCTCGGTCACCGCCCGCGCCTCACCCACCCGCAGTCGCAGCAGTGGGGCCCGCGGCAGGTCGAACCATTCGCGCACCAGGTCCGCGAGCCTGCCGTCGAGTTCGACCACCACCTGCCGGGCGTCCGGGTACCGGGCGGCGAGATGCCGGGCCAGCGAGCAGGCGCCGCCGCCGAGGTGCAGGGCCCGCACCCGCTGCTCCGTCCCCCAGTGCGAGGCGACCAGTTCGGCGATCCACCGCATGTACTCGAAATCGAGGTGGGTGGGATCGGACAGGTCGATGTGGGAACTCTCGACCCCGTTCACCTTCAGCACCCAGCCGTGCGGGTTCAAGTGATCCTCCGCGAGTTCGCACGTCCCCGTGTCGATCGGATACACCCCGGCGACGGGACCCCCGTCGGAAGTCCGGGCAGCCCGACCGCCGCGCTGCCTGCCCATCGTCCGTCGTCCCTACTGCTCGCACCGTCCACTCGCGCCTGCTGCGAGAATCGTGCTCCCACGATACCGGGACGACACGCGGGTGACCTACCGTGGAGACGCGCACGAGAAGGGACGACGATGGAACCTCAGGAAGTCGACTTCGCGCACACCGAGGGCGCAGCGAAGCGGCGACGCGAGAAGGCGATGGGACTCGCGCGGTACGTGTGGGATCGCGGGATCAGCGGTCAGGAACTCCTCGACCTGACCGACACCACACTGCGGAAACTCGCCCGGGCGGCCGGGTCGAACCCGCCCAGCACCATGGAAACCTGGATCACCGTCGTCGAACTGCTCGAGCAGAAGACCGCGTGGGCGCAGCGCCACCCCGACCATCCGGCCGCCACCCCGGCCCACCGGGACGAGAAGATCATGTGGGTGAAGCCGCCGATCGTCCCCTGGACGGAGTGACCCCCCGGGCGTGCTTGTCAACCGCCCGCGGTTGACAAGTACTCACAGGCGGAGCATGAGGATGCGGTCGTCGCCGTCGCCCGGATCGCCGCGACCGTCGCGGTTGCTGGTGCTGAACCAGAGGTCACCGCCGGGTGTCGCGACGACGGTGCGCAGTCGCCCGAATTCGCCCTCGAACAGCGATTGTGGTTCGCCCAGCGATCCGTCGCCGCCCACGGGGATCCGCCACAGTCGTTCGCCGCGCAGCGCCGCCACCCACAGCGAACCGTCCAGGAAGGCGATCCCGGACGGGGACGCGTCGCCGGTCGGCCACTGGATCACCGGGTCGACGAAGCCCGCCTCGCCGGACTTCCCCTCGACCTCCGGCCATCCGTAGTTGGCGCCGGGTCGGATCAGGTTCACCTCGTCCCAGGTGTTCGCCCCGAACTCGGTGGCCCACATTCGGCCGGCGTCGTCCCACGCGAGGCCCTGCACGTTGCGGTGCCCGAGCGACCACACGGGTGAGCGTGGGGTGGGATTGTCGGCCGGGATCGACCCGTCGGAATTGATCCGCAGGATCTTGCCGCCGAGCGAGGACGGGTCCTGCGCGCGGGGCCGGTCCCCGGCTTCCCCGGTGGCGACGTACAGCTTGCCGTCCGGGCCGAACGCGATCCGGCCGCCGTCGTGGATCGATCCGGCGGGGATGCCCGTCAGGATCGGTGTCGGTTCACCGAGGCTGCTGCCGTCGAACCGCAGGGCGACCACCCGGTTGTCGTCGTTCGTGGTCAGATACGCGTAGATCGTCTGATCCGACGCGTAGGCGGGCGAGACGGCGAGGCCGAGCAGGCCCGATTCGCCCTGCGCCGCCACACCGGGCACGTCGCCGATCACGGTCGTGTCGCCGTTCGCCTGCAGGTGCCGGACGGTGCCGCTGTCCCGTTCGGCGATCAGCGCCGTCCCGTCCGGCAGGAGCGCTATCCCCCACGGCACGTCGAGGTCGGACGCGACGACGGCCGGTTCGCCCGCGGCCGGCGCGGCGGCGGTCGTCGTCGGCTGCGCGGAATTGCCCTCGGACTGGCAGGCTGTGCACGAGAGCACCACCAGCACCGCGGTGGCCGCGAAAAGTCGCTGTCCCATGGGGGTCCTCCCGTCGCGCGGCCGCACGCTGTCCATCCTCCCCCAGGTGAGTGGCAATGTGTCCTCGCACACGCATATTCACTCACGTGGGGCTGCGGGTGCCTAGACTCGACGTCATGGCCACGTCCTCCCGAGCCGGTGCGACAACGGCGATCGACGCCCGACGTTCGGCGGGTAAGGCGGCCCGCGAGGCGCTCCCCCGCAAGGCCCAGGGTGCGTTCGTCCTTCCGGAGCGCGACCCGGTGGCGATGATCGAAGCCCAGAATGCGACCCGGTTGCAGTCGCTGGTGCCGATCCGGATCGGACGCATGCTCGAGTCGCCGTTCGCGCTGTACCGCGGCTCGGCCGCGATGATGGCGCACGACCTCGCCGACTCACCGGTCACCGGATGTCAGGTCATCGCTTCCGGCGATGCCCACCTCGCCAACTTCGGGCTGTTCGCCTCGCCCGAACGCCGGATGCTGTTCGACCTCAACGACTTCGACGAGTCGTACCCGGCACCCTGGGAGTGGGACGTGCGCCGACTCGCCGCGAGCGTGTGGATCAACGGGCGCGACAATTCGCACACCGAGGAGCAATGCGCCGCGTCCACCACTGCCGCCGTCCGCTCCTACCGAAGCGCTCTGGCTGGGCTGTTTCAACTGACCGCCACGGAGCGGTACTACTTCCAGGAAGAGACGGACGTTCTCGAGCATGATCCGGGCGCGCAGAAGCGCGAGATCCGTGCGGTCACTCAGAAGGCACGCAAACGGACGTCCGAACAGGTGCTTCGCAAACTGACCACGACGGAGGAGGACGGCCGGCCGTTCATCGTCGATCAGTTCCCCGTCATCCGGCACTCCGAGAACTACGATCTGGGCCGCATCACCGAGCTCTACCTCCTCTATCTCGCCACCCTGCGCGCGGACATCCGGCTGTTGCTCACGCAGTTCGAGGTGGTCGACTACGCGATGCGCATCGTGGGAGTGGGCAGTGTGGGAACCCGCTGCTGGTTGATACTGCTGCAAGGGCCGGCCGGCGAGCCGCTCTTCCTGCAGGCCAAGGAGGCGCCCCAATCAGTCCTGGAGACACACGGGAAGGTCACGACCGCACCGGAATCGATCATTCGTGCCGTCGCCGAGAAGGGCCAGGGGTCCCGAGTCGTCGGCGCGCAGCGAATCCTTCAGGCGCAATCGGATCCGTTCCTGGGATGGGTGCAAGGTGTGGAGGGCGACGACGGGCGTCTGCGCGACTTCTACCTCCGCCAGTTCCGCGACATGAAGGGGTCCGTCGACCTGCACACCCTGGATCCGTCGCGGTCGGCCCGGTACGCGAGGCTTTGCGGGTCGATGCTCGCCCGCGCGCACAGCCAGAGCCCCGGATCCGCCTTCGTCACCGGATATCTCGGCAACGGGGATGCCTTCGACCGGGCCGTCACCGACTGGGCCCGCCTCTACGCGGATCAGTCCGAGAAGGATTACGACGCACTGCGGGCGGCAGTGAAATCGGGGCGGCTTCCTGCGGAAACGGGCCTCTAGCCAGCCACGGTAGGATGGCGGCGTGCGCGAATCGGGGAGCTGCTGAGGTGGCCGAGGAACGGTATTTCCTCGAGTCCCTGGACCGCGGTTTGAGCGTTCTCGAATGCTTCGACGACCAGCACCGTGCGCGCACTCTGAGTGAGGTGGCGCAGGCCGTCGGGATCACCCGGTCCACGGCGCGGCGCATTCTGCTCACCCTGGTGGACAAGGGGTTCCTGCGACTCGACGGCCGCAACTTCTCGCTGACACCGCGCGTGCTCCGGTTCGGCTTCTCCTACCTGGCCGCGCTGCGGCTGCCGCAGGTCGCGGATCCGCACATCGAGGCTCTCGCGAAGGAACTGGGCGAGACCATCTCGGTGACCATCCTCGACGGCCCCGACGTGGTGTACGTGGCACGGGTGCGTTCACCGCGAATCATCCGTATCTCCATTACGGTGGGCATGCGGTTTCCCGCGTACGCGACGTCCACGGGACGTGTTCTGCTGGCCGGACTTTCGGCCGACGCGCTCGACGACTACCTGAAGTCCACCGAATTCCGGTCGTTCACACCCCACACGATCTCCGACGCCGAGCAACTGCGTGCCGAGGTCCGGACGGTTGCCGCGGACGGCTGGTCGATGTCGGAGAACGAACTCGAGATCGGCATCCGCGGGGCGGCCGTGCCCATCCGGGATCGGACGGGCACCGTGGTCGCCGCCCTCAACTCCTCGCTGCAGGGCACCCAGTACACGCGGGACGACGTCGAGGCGTCGGTGGTGCCGAGCCTGGTGGCGACGGCGGAGCGGATCGGGCTGGACCTGTCCCTCGGCTAGCCGTCAGGCGTGCGTGTCCCGCCGTGCGACGAACGACGGTAGGTGCTCAGCGCGCGTTCTCGAGCTTCGCCGACGCGTCGGCGTCCGACGCCGCCGCACCCGAATCGGGCTGCAGTCGCCATGCGATCAGGGCGCTGACGATGCAGCCGCCGGCCAGGTACACGGCCACGAGGTGCCAGGAACCCCCGCTGGCGGTGACCAGGGCGGCAGCGATGAACGGGGTGAAACCGCCGCCGATCGCACTGGCCACCTGGTAGCCGACCCCGGCACCGCTGTAGCGGTACTCCGCCCCGAACATCTCGGTGAACAGCGGCTGCTGCACGCTGACCACCATGTCGTGCGAGATGTTGACGAGGAGCACGGCCAGGATGACGGTGCCGATCATCGACCCGTGTTCGAGGAAGATGAAGAACGGGAACGCGCACACCGCGCCGATCAGCGCACCGAGGATGTAGACGCGACGACGGCCGTGCTTGTCGGACAGCCAGGCGAACAGCGGGATCGTGCCGATGCCCACGGCGCCGACGAGCAGTCCGACGTCGAGCATGAAGTTGCGCTCCATGCCCAGTTCCTTGGTGGAGTAGCTCAGCGCGAACGTGGTGACGATGTACATGGAGAAGAGTTCGGCGAAACGCAGACCGATGATCTGCAGGAATGCCTTCGGGTGGTTGCGCAGCGCCTCGACGAGCGGAATCCGCTTCTTCTCCTGCTTGTGCTGCTCCTCTTCGACCTTCTCGACCTTGTCGACGAACTCGGGGCTCTCCTGGACGCCGGCGCGGATCCACAGGCCGATGCCGACGAGGACGACGCTGGCGACGAACGGCACCCGCCAGCCCCACTGGCTGAACGCCTCCTCGGTGGTCAGGTTGCTCATGAGCATGACGAATCCGGTGGCGAGGATGAGTCCGACCGAGTAGCCGACCTGCACGCCGCTGCTGTAGAACGCCTTCTTCTTCGGCGGCGCGCTCTCCACCGCCATCAGCGCGGCACCACCCCACTCGCCGCCGACGGCGAAGCCCTGGATGGCGCGCAAGGCGACGAGCAGAACCGGCGCCCACCAGCCGACCGCGGCGAACGACGGCAGCAGTCCGATCAGGGCGGTGCTCGTACCCATGATCAGCACGGTGAGGATCAGCATCCGCTTGCGTCCGATGCGGTCGCCGTAGTGGCCGAACACCACGCCGCCGAGCGGGCGGAACAGGAATCCGACACCGAACGTCGCGAACGCGGCGAGCGTCCCGATCGCGGGGCTGACGTTGGGGAAGAACTCCGAGTTGAAGACCAGGGCCGCGACCAACCCGTAGAGCAGGAAGTCGTACCAGTCGATGACCGCGCCGACGAAGCTGCTCAACGCTGCGCGTCGCGCCTGCTTCTCGGCCGCCGGGGTGAAGGCGTGATCGCTCATTCCGCTGTCCCGTCTACGTTTGCGCCAGATCCCGTTCGCATGCCGAACGCCTGTCCGCTGATTGAATAATGTGACGGTAGCCATAGCGTTTACGCGTTGTCAAGGCAGTGCAGGTGCGCGGTACTGCCGTTTCGTCCAACCGGGTTGCTCGAAATTCACCGAATCGGCGGTACCTCCGCCCCGGCGACTCGTACACACTTTCCCGAATCAGCGACGCACATCACATCCGGAGTAGCGCCGAAGGGATTTCTCCATGTCAGGTACCACCGATCCGCAGCTTCAGCACTCACTGAAGAAGCGGCACCTCTCGATGATCGCTATCGCGGGGGTGATCGGCGCAGGCCTCTTCGTGGGCTCCGGGGTCGCGATCCGCGAGACGGGCCCCGGCGTTCTCGTCGCCTATGCGCTCGCGGGCATCGTCGTCATCCTGGTGATGCGCATGCTCGGCGAGATGTCGACCGCCAACCCCGAGACGGGGTCGTTCTCGGCGTACGCGGACCGCGCGATCGGACGGTGGGCCGGATTCAGCATCGGCTGGCTCTACGCCTGGTTCTGGATCATCGTCCTCGGCATCGAGGCGACGGCCGGTGCCGTCATCATGAACCGCTGGATCCCCGACGTCCCGCAGTGGAGTTGGGCACTGATCCTGATGGTGCTGCTCACGCTGACGAACATCGCGTCCGTGAAGTCGTTCGGCGAGTTCGAGTTCTGGTTCGCGTCGATCAAGGTCGCGGCCATCGTCATCTTCCTCGCGCTCGGCGTCCTCGCGATCTGCGGAGCCCTGCCCGGCGTCGAAGCACCCGGACTCACCAACCTGACCGGTCACGGCGGGTTCTTCCCGAACGGGGCCGGTGCCGTGTTCGCGGCCGTGCTCGTCGTCGTGTTCTCGTTCTTCGGCGCCGAGATCGCCACCATCGCGGCCGGTGAATCCGCGAACCCCGTTGCGGCAGTGCGCAACGCCGTGCGCTCCGTCGTGTGGCGCATCCTCATCTTCTACATCGGATCCATCGCCGTCGTCGTGACGCTGCTGCCGTGGGACGACGCGTCCGTCGCGCTGAGCCCGTACGTCGCCGTCATGGACTCGTTCGGTATTCCTGCGGCCGGCAACATCATGGACGTCGTCGTGCTCACGTCCGTGCTGTCCTGCCTGAACTCCGGGCTGTACACGGCGAGCCGGATGATCTTCTCGCTCTCCCGCCGCGGCGACGCCCCGGCCGCACTGTCGAAGATCGGCTCGTCCGGCGTCCCACGTCAGGCCGTTCTCGTCTCGACGGTCGTGGGCTTCCTGACGGTGGGCCTCAACTACCTGTACCCGGACACTGTGTTCCTGTTCCTCGTCAACTCCTCGGGAGCGATCGCGCTGTTCGTGTGGCTGGCGATCTCGGTGTCGCAGCTGCGGATGCGGCGTCAGCTCGAGGCGGAGGGCAAGGACCTCACGCTGAAGATGTGGCTGTTCCCGTACCTGACGTGGTGCACCATCGCCGCCATCGTCGCGCTCTGCGTCGGCATGCTGGTGTTGCCGGAGACCAGGAGCCAGATGTACGTCTCGATGGGACTCGCCGCCGTGGTGGTCGGAATCGGAATCTACCGTCAGCGCACGCGCGGGGCCACCGGCGAGACGCCGGATCCCACGACCGCCGGCGAGACGGTCGACGCCCTCCGACCTTGAAGTTCACCGTTGGCCGCGCTGGCGATCGTGCAGTCGATCGACGAGGGCCGGGCGGTGCGCCTGTGACGGCAGGCCGCTACATGATCAACCCGCTGGGACGGCGCCGCAGCGGCGACTGTTCCTGCACGGGCATCGAATTCGGCGGGACGGGGTAGGGCGCACCGGCGTTCAGCGTCCCCGCGGCCACGTTCGGCCCGCACTGGGCGATCGCCGCCTGCAGGCGTGGCCCCGGGTCCGTCATCGCGGGCACGCCGGCGTTCGGCGCCGACGAGAAGTCGAACACGGACGTCATGTCGCCGACGGCGCCGCGACGCCAGTCGGTGAGATTGGGGACGGGTACACCGAAGCGCTTCTCGAGAAGCCGTAACTGCGAGGTGTGGTCGAACGTGTCGGACGCGACGAGGCCGCCGCGACTGTACGGCGAGATGATCAGCGACGGGACCCGGAAACCGAGGCCGATCGGGCCCGGATTGTTGTCGCTCTCCGACACCGTGTTCAACGGAACCGTCAGGTATTCACCCGGGGTGCCCGGCGGCGGAGTCGGCGGGGTGACGTGGTCGAAGAAGCCGCCGTTCTCGTCGTAACTGATGATCAGTGCCGTCTTCTCCCAGATCGCCGGGTTGGACGTGAGGATGTCGAGTACCTCGACGATCCCGACCGCGCCCGCGGCCGGGGGCAGCGCCGGGTGCTCGCAGGTGAAGATGTTGGGCACGATCCAGGACACCGCGGGCAGGGTTCCGTTCGCGACGTCGGCCCGGAAGTCGTTCGGGTACGTCGGATCGAGCCCGCGTCGGGCGAGTTCCGAATTCGGGTCGCTGTATTGCTTGAAGCAGCCGAGCATTCCGTCGAGCGCGACGCTCGACACGGGCCCGAGATCCTTGTTGGCGTACACCTTCCAGCTGACGCCGGCCTCCTGCAGATTCTCCGGGTAGGTGCGCCACGAGTAGGTGAACCTGGGGATCACCGTCGGCGTCTCGACCAGCGGTCCACCGGCCAGACCGTCCGGATCGATCGTTCCCGTCATCCAGTACAGCCGGTTCGGATCAGTCGGTCCGAGCACCGAGCAGAAGTAGTGATCGCAGATCGTGAAGGCGTCGGCGAGCTCGTAGTGCACGGGGATGTCGGCCCGCGTGTAGTAGCCCATCGTCGCGGGACCGTTGAGCGGTCCCTCGTGCGCGACGTGCACCGGCATCCACCGGTCCATCGCGCCGCCGTTCCACGCGTCGTGCTGCGGACCCCACGCATGGGTCGGGTCGTTGATGCATTCACCGTCGAGGTGTGCGCCCTGCGTGGTGTCGAGGCGAAACGGGTTGAGATACCCGGTCGGGGTCGGCCCCGCACCCGGCGTCCAGCCGTACTGCTGCCACGCCGGCGACGGGTCGTCGAAGCCGCGCACCCCCGACAGCGTGCCGTAATAGTGGTCGAACGACCGGTTCTCCTGCATCAGGTAGACGAAGTGCTCGATGTCGTTCAGCGATCCACTGCCGCCCGGATCCTGCGCGTAGGCACGGTCGATGACCGGGCCCGCCCACGAACTGAGGAAAGCGGCGCCACCGGCCGCTGCGGCGGAGGCGAGAAACTTGCGACGTGAGATGTCCGATGCCGGGGTCACGGATCGTGACGGTAGTCGCTGCGGACGCCGCCCGCCCGGTGAATGCGCGGGTTGCCCTACCGCGGGCCGAAAGGCACGTCACCTTCCAGCGTGATGCGGTGCATGACGCGGTGCTGGGTTCCGTAGTCACGGTTGGCGTAGTGCACGGTGCTGCGGTTGTCCCACAGCACGAGGTCGCCGAGCCGCCACCGGTGGCGCACGATGTGCTCGGGTTTGGTGAGGTGCGCGTAGAGGAAGTCGAGGATTCCGCGACTCTCCGCCTCGGACACTCCGGCGATGTGGGACGTGAACCCCGGGTTCACGAAAATGCCCTTGCGCCCCGTCTCCGGATGAACCCGCACGACGGGATGCTCGACGGGCACGAGCGCCGTGACTTCCTCACCGTCCCAGACGTTTCCCTTGCCGCCACGTTTCTGCGCGAGGTAGTACCCGAACTCCCGGTTGCCGTCGTGCACTGCCGTGAGCTGATCGATCATCTGCCGCACGGGCAGTGACAGTGACTCGTACGCGAGTTGGCTGTCGGCCCAGTTGGTGTCGCCACCGTGCGGTGGGAGAACGACGGGGCGGAGGATCGATCCCAGCGGCGGTCGCTTCATGAACGTGACGTCGGTGTGCCACACGTCGGCGAAACCGTTGTCCTGACTGTCGAGCGCGTACACCTCCTGCGCGACGTCGCCGCTGTCGTGGACGGGGTGGCCCGCGGTCAGCCGCCCGAGTCGGCGACCGAACTCGATGTGGCTTCCGTCGTCGAGCGACTGGCCCCGCAGGACCAGAACCTTGTGTTCGGTCAACGCCGACCGGATCGCGGCCACCTCGTCGTCGGTGGCAGTGGCGACGTCCAGGCCGATGATCTCGGCGCCGAACGACGGGCCGAACTTGTCGAGCGTCAGCGACGCAGCTCTGGTCTCGAATGCAATGCTCATGATTTTCTTTCGCGAAATTGTCGAGGGTCGGCCCGGACCTGCGAACGCGGAGAATGCGCGAGGAATTACCGAAAGGCCGATGGCTACCGAGGAGTGGACAGCACGCGGTACGCGCGCCGGACCGTCAACAACAACACATGTTGGCGCACGTACGGCACAGGTCGACGGTGAGGCGTCGCACCAGGTGAGTCGTATGCACGACCCAATTCCTACCGGACCGGAGGGAAATGAGCAAGCGCGGGGCAACCGTGCGGGGTCAACTCCAGCGCGCCTGCCCGCCGTCGAGCGGAATGGTGGCACCGGACAGGTAGCCGGCGTCGGGGCCGACGAGGAAGACGACCGCGCGCCCGATGTCCTGCTCGCAGTCGCCGATCCGGCCGAGCGGGATCGACTTCACGAATTCCGCGGCTTCCTCGGGGTTGTTCTCCGTCCACCATTTCAGGCCCGGTGACAGCGCATGCGGGGCGACCGCATTGACCCGGATGCCGTCGGGTCCCCATTCGCTGGCCGCGGTGCGGGTGAGCGAGCGCATCGCCTCCTTGGTGGCCGCGTACAGCCCGTAACCGCTGGTGTCCCACCGCACCGCCGAGGAGCTGACCAGATTGATGATCGACCCGCCGCCGCGCGCCTTGAGGTGCGGATAGCACAGCTGCATGAGGAACAGGGTCGCCACCGGACCGACCGCCAGCGCCCGGTCCAGCAGTTTCGGGGTGACGTCGAGGAGCGGTCCGAGCGCGCTGGCATTGGCGTTGTTGATCAGGATGTCGAGGCCGCCGAACACGTCCACGACGCGGTCGACCATCGGCGCCAGCTGATCGCGCTTGCTCACGTCGCAGACGATCGGCTCGGCGATTCCGCCGAAGTCGGCGATGGCGGCGCACGTGTCGACGAGTTTCGCCTCCGTCCGCCCGACCACCCCGATCCGGGCGCCCTCCTTGGCCAACGCGAATGCCATGCCCGCGCCCACCCCCTGACCGGCGCCGGTGATCAACGCGACCTTGCCGTCCAGCGTGCCCATCAGGTGTCCGCCCATCGGTTGGCTGTGAGATGGAAACTCGGGACGTCGGCCAGCGACACCACCGCTTCGTACGTGCGCTCGTACCCCGTGTGCGCGATCCGCCACCGACCGTCGGCGCCCCGCCGGTAGCGGTCGGAGTAGAACGCCGCCCCGCGCAACAACATGCCGTGCTCCGGGATCAGCACGGTGTCGGAGAGGTACCACCGTCCCGTGGCCGCATCGGCGTCCACGTCGATCTCCGGATGACCGCAGTGATGCTCGGTGATGGTGTTCGATCCGAGGTTTGACTTCATGTACTCGACGAGCGCGTCGCGTGAGTCGAAGGTGAGGCGCTCACCGTAGTTCGCTGTGGCGTCCGGCAGCAGGGTGTCGGCGAACTCGTCCCAGCTCTTCGTGTCGAGCGCACGGAGATACGCGTACTTGAGCCGGCTGATCGCCGCGACTGCCTCGAGATCGGAAACTGACACCTGTTCTACATACCACGGCCGGCACGCCGAGCGGAGCGACTCGCACTATCTACTGACGCTTCCAGCACTATCTACTGACGCTTCCAGCGTCGATGGGCAGGGCGACGGACGTGATGTACCGCGCCTCGTCCGACGCCAGGAACAGTGCGGCGTTGGCGACGTCGACCGGTTCGATCCAGGGAATCGGCAGCATGTTCATCGTCACCGCGGCCGCCGCGAATTCCTCCCGGGTGGGGTGCTCGAGGTCGGGCCGGAACGCCCGCCGCACCATGTCGTTCTGAATCATGTCCGTGTCCACGTTCGTCGGATGGACACTGTTGACGCGGACCCCGTGCGGGGCGAGTTCCTTCGCCAGCGACCGCATCAGTCCCACCACCCCGTGCTTGGCCGCCGTGTAGTGGGCGACACCGACGAGCCCCCGCAGACCGGCGATGGAACTCGTCAGGATCATCGCGCCGCCTCCCCGCTCGATGAGATGCGGGGCCGCCGACTTGCACGTCTGCCACACCCCCGTCAGGTTGACGTCGAGCATCGTCTGCCACGTCTCGGAGTCCAGTTCCAGTGCCGCACCCGACGACGTGATGCCCGCCGTGGCGCACACGAAGTCCAGCCCGCCCAGTTCCCCGGCCGCCGCCGTGACCGACTCGGCGAGCGCGTCGCCGTCACGCACGTCCACCTGCGCAGTCACGATCCGACGGCCGGTGTCGCCGACCAGTTTCGCGGTCTGCTCCAAATCCTCCGGACTCGCCGGCGGCGTCACCACCGTGCCGACCGGGCCGCACAGGTCGACGGCCACGACGTCGGCACCCTCCTGCGCGAACCGCAATGCCTGCGCCCGGCCGATCCCGCGTGCGGCACCGGTGACCAGGACGACTCTTCCGTTCACTCGACCTGTCATCTCTACACCTTCTGGGTCAGTCCGGCATCGACCACGAGTTGTGTGCCGGTGATGTATCGCGATTCGTCGGAGGCCAGGAACAGCAGCGCGTTGCTGACGTCGCGCGAGTCCAGCCACGGCACGGGCAGCATGTGGTTGGCCGCGAGAACCGGCACGACGTCGTCGTGGGTCGGATTCTCGAGGTCCGGCCGCAGCCGTGCCATCGTCGCGGGGTTCAAGGTCATGCGGGTGCCGACGGCGCCGGGGTGCAGCACGTTCACCCGGATGAACTGCGGTCCGAGTTCATTCGCGAGGGTCCGGGCCAACCCGACCACGGCGGTCTTGGACGCCGAATAGTGGGCGGCCCCGGCCACCGCCTTGATGCCGGCGGTCGAACTGACGATCACGACGGAACCGCCACCGTCGCGCATCGCCGGGACCGCGGCCGTCGCCGTGTTCCAGACCCCGGTGAGGTTGACGTCGAGCGACCGGTGCCAGTCCGCGTCGTCGATCGTCCAGGCCGGGCCGGGGTTGTCGCAGACACCCGCGTTCGCTACGACGACGTCGAGGGGGCCCAGTTCCTCGACCCCCGCCGCGACGGCTGCCCGCAACGCGGACGGGTCCCGGACGTCGGCATGTGCGACGACCGCCCGCCGGCCGAGTTCGCCGACCTGCCTGCCGGTCTCGGCGAGATCGGACTCCGCCGACGGCAGATCGACGACGACCACGTCGGCGCCCTCCTCGGCGAGCCGAACCGCGTGACTGCGTCCCATGCCGTTCCCGGCACCGGTGATGAAGGCGACCTTGCCTGCCATCCGTGACATCGGTATTTCCCTTCTAGTCGAGGTGGCCGGGAGTCGGGTAGCTGCGCAGGGACAGCCCCACCCGCCCGTCCTCCACCGCGTCGTCGATCGATCCACGCAGGGCGCCACAGGTGGGAACGAACATCGAGTGCTCCCCCGCCTCGGCGCGCGACGCGAATTCCGGGCACGTCTGCTCGGCGTCGTCCAGCCACTGCACGCTGGTGTGCGCCTCGCTGTATTTCTCCACGAGCACCGCGTTGCCGCAGCGCCGGCATTCGACGGGAAGCACTCAGCCCACCGCCCCGGCTGCTGCATGCCGGGCACCGACCCAGCCGAATACCATCGCGGGACCGATCGTCGCGCCGGCACCGGCGTAGTCGTTGCCCATCACGGACGCGGACGTGTTGCCGGTGGCGTAGAGCCCGGGGATCGGGACGCCACTGCCGTTCAGCACCTGGCTGTGCTCGTTGCACACGAGACCACCCTTGGTGCCGAGGTCGCCGGCTTCCATCCGCACCGCGTAATACGGAGCCGTGTCCACCTCGTCCATGGTCGGGTTGGGCAGTCGCGGGTCGCCGTAGTAGCGGTCGTAGGCGCTGTCGCCGCGACCGAAGTCGGCGTCGACTCCCGCCCGGGCGAACCCGTTGAACCGGGTGATCTCCGCGGACAGCGACTCCGCGGGAACACTCATCTTCTGCGCGAGTTCGCCGAGAGATGCGGCGCGCTGCATCAGCCCGGTCTCGAACCATTCGGCGGGGAACTTCTGCCCGGGCATCACCCCACCGAACTGGTAGCGGCTCTTGGCCTTCGAATCGAAGACGAACCACACGGGGTCGTGGCCACCGGCGATCTGATCGTGGACGAAGGAGACGTACGGGGACGCTTCGTTGGTGAACCTCTTGCCGTTCTGGTCGACGATCACCGACGGCGGGATCGACCGTTCCGACACGAGGACGTGCATGATGCCGTCCGGCCGCCGGAACGACGGCATCCACCAGGCGTCGTCCATCAGGTCGAGGGCGGCACCCACCTGCTCGCCCGCCACGATGCCGTCACCGGTGTTGTCGGGTGAGCCGGCGCTGTAGTTGTCCTTGCCACCCTCGCGGAGGTACCGCTTCCGCATCTCCTCGCTCTGCTCGAATCCGCCGGTGGCCATCATGACGCCGCGACGGGCGCGGATACGCAGTTCTCGCCCGCCGGATGCGACGACCGCGCCCGTCACCGCACCCGGCCCGTCCGTGATCAGGCTCTTCAGCGGAGAATTCAGCCACAGCGGAACCCCGGCCTCCTGCAGCGTCAGCCGCAGCCGGCCGACCAGCGCCTGGCCCAGCGTCTCCATCCGCCTGCGCCGCACCATCGCCACCACCGAACGCCAGCCGACGCCCAGCGCGGTCCGCCGACCGGCCCAGGTGCGGAAGAACATGTTGAGATGCCGGAACTCGGTGGACGTCATGTACAGCCCGCCCGGCATCGCGAGCGAGTTCGGGCGCTGCAGTGCGCGATCGGCACCGAGTTGGTTCATGTCGAACGGCAGCGGTTCGACCGTCCGCCCCTTCGGCCGGCCGCCCACATTTTCTGGGTGGTAGTCGGAATAGTCCTCGCACCAGGAGAACCGGAGATGCGGGCAGTTCTGTTCGAAGAACCGCATCATCGCGGGCCCCTGCTCGATGTACGCGTCGAGGCGTTCGGCCGGCACGCTGTCGCCGACGATCGACTCCAGGTACTTGCGGACGTCGGCGGGGTCGTCTGCTCGGCCTTCACGGACGAGGATGGGCGAGTTGGGGATCCACAGCGCGCCACCCGACAGGGCCGTCGAACCGCCGTACACCCCGGACTTTTCGACGAGAAGGGTGTCGAGTCCCCGTGCGGCCCCGGCGAGGGCGGCGGTCATTCCACCCGCACCGCTGCCGATCACCAGGAGATCGACCTCCCGGTCCCAGTTCTGCTCGTCTACGCTCATCGTGCACACCTTCCGAAGTGGTCTCGATCACACCCTGCCGGTCTCAATTGTTTTTTCCCACAGTTCTTCCCGCCGAGTGGGAGACCGCGCGGCTACGTCACAGCGGTGAAGATGCCGAGCCCGCCGCGGTACACCAGCAGCGGTGGCACGTCCCTGAGCACGTCGAGTCCGGTGACCCGCGCGACGACGATGGTGTGATCGCCCGCGTCGTGCTCGAATTCGACGGTCGCCCGCACCTGGGCCAGCACGCCGTCGAGCGCCGGGGCGCCGTTGTCGGCGTGCGACCAGCCGACGTCGGCGAACTTGTCGGCGCCGCTCGTCGCGAACGTCGCGCACACGTCGCGCTGATCGTGGGCGAGGACGTTGATGCACACGTGTTCGCTCGCCCGCAGCCGCGGCCAGCTGGTCGACGTCCGCGCCGGGCTGAACGACACGTACGGCGGGTCCAGCGACAGCGACACGAACGACTGGCACGTGAAGCCGTGCGGAGTGTCGCCGTCGTGTGCGGTGATCACCGTGACCCCGGTGCAGAAATGCCCGAGCACCGACTTGAGCTGGGCGGGGTCGACGCGTCGCACCACCGGCGGCACGGGTTCTTCGGTTCGGGTCATCGTGTCTCCTCGGATCGACGGGTTGCGTTCAGCCTCGCCGCGGCGCCTCCCGGCGCGGAATGCCCCGTCCCGCCCAGCGGCAGCCTTTCGCATGCCGAAGCCCGAACGCTCGGTTGATAAGCTCGGGAAATGCCTTCGTCCGACCCCACACAGAACTCCGGGTTCGCCGGCCTCCGCTCCACGAGCTGGCCGGTACTCGGCATCCTGTCGTTCGGCGAGGAGCTGTCCGGCTACGACCTGAAGAAATGGGCGTCGTACAGTGTGCGTTTCTTCTACTGGAGCCCGTCCTTCAGCCAGGTGTACTCGGAACTGAAGAAGCTCGAGGACGCGGGATACGTGACGTCGAGGACGGTCGTCGACGACGCGGCGCGGGTGAAACCCAAGCGCCTGTACAAGATCACGGACGCCGGGATGGCCGTGATCCGCAGCTGGGCGCGGGAGGCGCCGATCGATCCCCCGGTCCTCAAACACGGGGTGATGCTGCGCATGTGGCTGGGCCACCTCACCGAGCCCGAACAACTCAAAGAGGCTCTCGAGGAGCACATCTCGTACGTGGAGGGGATGAGAAGGCAGGCCGCCCTCGACGCCCGCGATTCCGACGTCGAACCGACGTGGGCGTTCGCGCACATGGTCAACAAGTGGTCCGAACGCTACTACGCGGCCGAGAGCGAACTGGCGAAGCAGATGCTCGCCGACATCGACGAGGCCGCCCTGCGGATGCACGGTGAGGGCACGCCGGAACGTCCCGGCGCACCGAAACCGAACGAACCGCATTCGATCCGGCGTTCCCGCGAGGCGCAGCAGGAGTACCAGGCCGCGATGAAGGCGGCACGGGACGCGGACGACGAGGCGGACGGCGAAGACTAGGTCGACGGGGTTCCTGCCCGCTCGGCCATCAGATCCCGCAGTCGCGGCCACAGCTCTCGCCGCTCGGTCTGCGCCGCGGTCATCGCGTCGATCGTCAGGAATCCGTGGAACATTCCCGCGACTCGCCGGCAGTGCACGGGCACACCGGCGTCGGCGAGTGCCGCGGCGTACTTCTCCCCCTCGGATCGCAGCGGATCGCGTTCGGCGGTGATCACGATCGCGGGGGGCAGCCCACCGAGATCCTCGGCCCGCACGGGGGCGGCGTAGACGGGTACGTCGTCGCGGCGATCGGGCAGGTACTGATCCCAATACCATTGCATCGCAGCGCGGGTGAGGAAGTGATCCTCCGCGAACTCCTCGTAGGACTCGGTGTCGAAGACCGGTTCGATGACCGGGTAGATCAGTAGCTGCCCGGCGACGGCGGGGGCGCCCCGGTCCCTGGCCATCAGTGCGGCGACCGCGGCAAGGTTGCCCCCGCTGCTGTCGCCGGCGACGAGAAGCCGGTCCGAGTCGCCGCCGAACTCGTGGGCGTGCTGCGCGATCCAGCACGTCGCGGCGTAGGCGTCGTCGGCTGCCGCGGGCCACCGCGCCTCCGGCGCCAGGCGGTAGTCGACGGAGACGACGACGGCGCCGGTCCCGGTGCACATCGCACGGCAGAAGCCGTCGTGGCTGTCGAGGTCGCAGATCACGAACCCGCCGCCATGGAAGTAGACGACGACGGGCAGGGGCTCCGCCGGGCGCGCCACGGGCGAATAGATCCGCACCCCGATCGGGCCTGCACCACCCGGTATCTCCCGATCCTGCACGGCACCCACCGGTTCGGCGTCGACGACGGCCGTGCGTCCTGCTTTCGTCGCCGCCCGTGCCTGCGCACCCGTCATGGTCTCCACCCGGGGGAAGTTGTCGTTCAATCCCCGGAGAATGGTCTCGGCCTGCTCGTCGAGCGGCATTCGTGCTCCTTCGTCTCAGGCGGAGTATCGGTCGGCGCGGCCGGCGGCGGGGGTCGCGGCCGACATGTAGTTGCGCCAGGTGCCCTTCGCGGACATGCGAATCGGTGCGGTGAGGCGGTGATCGAGCTTGATCTGACTGCTCGGACCGCACACCGAGATGGCCGCGACCACGTTGTCGTCGGTGCCCACCGGCACGGCGACACAGCTGACGCCCACGAGGTCCTCTTCCCGGTCGTACGCCGCGCCGCGTTCGCGGGTCTTCTGCAGTTCGGCGCGGAACGCCGCGGGTGAGTCGATGCTGAACCGGGTGCTGCGGGGCAGGCCCGCCTCGACGACACGGTCGACCACGGTCTCGGGCGAGTGGGCGAGCAGCACCTTGCCGACGCTCGTACAGTGCGCGGGCTGGCGGCCGCCGACCCGGGACGGCAGCCCGACCCCGAATCGTCCGGCGATCTTCTCCAGGTAGACGACGTCGATCCCCTCGAGCACCGCGAGATGCACGGCGTGCCCGGTGAGGCGATGGAGTTCGTGCAGGAACGGCAGCGCGGCCCGGTGCAGGCGGTCCTGGTGCACGGCGAGCGACCCGAGTTCGAACAGTCGCATGCCGAGTTCGTAGTCCCGGCCTTCCCGGCGGAGCCACCTCAGCTGGACGAGACGTTCGAGCATCCGGTGCGCGGAGGATCGCGGAAGCCCCGTGCGGCGCACGATCTGCGCGAGCGTGAGCCTGCCCGGTCCGTCGAAGGCGTCGAGGAGCAGGGCGGCGCGATCGAGTCCGGCGGTGGGGGTGGGGCTGAGTGACGTCGTCATGGGGACCTCCGTAGCGGCGCTGCCGTAAGCGGCGTCGCGGTGTGTGACTGGCGACACTTACTATAAATAGGCATATACCTATTTGCAATAGTGCTCCGTGCACGCCCCCGAACAGCCAAAAGGCCCGGCGCGCGCATCGACAGATACGCGACCGGGCCCCGACCTCTTCTACATCGCCGCCAGCGGTTCACTTCCGGACCAGTCGTGGCCCCAGTAGCTGTCGGCGGTGATCTCCTCCGCGGAGTAGTACTTCTCGTCCACCTTCATGCCCTCGGTGCCGAACTCGACGTCCCAGCCGCCGGGGGCACGCACGTAGAACGACACCATCTTGTCGTTGGTGTGGCGGCCGAGGGTCGAGGAGACGGAGAACCCGTCCTTCACGACACGATCGAGCGCCTGCCCGACGGCGTCGAGCGTGTCGACCTCCACCATGATGTGCACCAGACCCGGCGCTCCGCCGTGCGGTGCGGGGCACAGCGCCAGGCTGTGGTGACGCTCGTTGACGCCCATGAAGCGCACCCGCATCGGGCCGAACTCCGGCGGCGCCGGGATACGGAAGGCGCCGCGGGGCAGGAAGCCGAGCACCTCGGTGTAGAAGTCGAACGCTCCGCTGAAGTCCATCACCGGCAGCACGACGTGGCCGAGGCCCTGCGCCCCGGTCACGAACTTCGCGCCGAACGGGGTGACCACCGGGCTGTGGTCGAGGACCGCGCCGTGGAAGATCTCGATCGTCGCGCCGGTCGGGTCCTGGAACGTCACGACCTCCTCGACCCGCCGTGCGTCGGCCTCCTCCACCGACAACGGTTTGACGGCGATGCCTGCAGCCTCGACCGCCTCCTGGACGCGCACCAGGCCCGCGTGATCGCGGACCTCCCACCCGATGGTGACCACCTCGTCCGTCTCGCCCGGCACGACCACGATGCGGGCCGCGCGCTCGTCCATGCGGAGGTAGAGGGCGTCCTCGTCGGGACCGCTGCCCTCGGCGAATCCGAGAACGTCGAACGCGAACGTCCGCCAGCGCTCCAGGTCGTTGGTCTGGATCTTGACGTAGCCCAGTCCCTTGATGTCTGTCATGTGTTGTCCTTCTGCTGTTTTCGAGGTCCGACGGCGGTCAGATCATCGACTTGAGGTTGTCGGCCGGGTCGAGGCCGAGCGAGCTGAGCGCCGACGCGTGGTACACGGTGCTCGGCACGTGGATGGCGTGCGCGAGGCCGGCGTGCGCGTCCCGCCAGTACCGCTGCAGGGGCTTGTCCATGCGCAGCGCGTTGCCGCCCGACCGCGCGAAGATCTGGTCGACGGCGGTGACCGCACGCCATGCGGCCCGCACCTGGGTGCGACGGCCGGCCGCGCGGTCCTCGAACGTGACCTCCTTGCCCGACTCGACGAGATCCCAGATCTTGTCGACGTTGGCGAGCAGTTCCTGACGGGCGGCGTTGATGTCGGCCGCCGCCTCACCCACCGCGAACAGGACATACGGGTCGTCCTTGATCGCGGTGCCCTGCGCGCCGACGCGGTCGCGCTGGTAGTCGAGGTGAGCGGCCAGGGCGCCCTCCGCGATTCCCACGACGGCCGAGGAGATGCCGAGCGGGAACATCGTCGACCACGGCATGTTGTACAGCGTCTCGGTGCGGCCGAACTTCTGCACCGCGGTCCCGTTCATCACCTCGTCGGCGTCCATCACCCGGTAGTCGGGGACGAACGCGTTCCGGACGATGATGTCCTTCGAACCGGTCCCCTTGAGTCCGACGACGTTCCACGAGTCCTCGACGATCTCGTAGTCGCTGCGCGGCAGGATCATGTGCAGCATCTTCGGCGGCAGCGCCATGGCGCCGTCCTTGTCGCCGAGCATCGCGCCGAGGAAGATCCAGTCGCAGTGATCGGTTCCCGACGAGAACTGCCAGCGACCGTTGAAGACGTAGCCGCCGTCGACCGGGGTCGCGATCCCCGTCGGCGCGTACGGCGACGCCATCCAGGTGTCGGTGTCGGCTCCCCACACCTCGTCCTGCACCTTCGGGTCGGCGAATGCCAACTGCCAGGGATGCACGCCGACGATGCCGCACACCCATCCCGTGGCCGGGTCGAGCGACGCCGCCGTCATCACCGTTTCCGCGAACTCGCGGGGGTGCGCCTCGTAACCGCCGTACTTGCCGGGCTGCAGCAACTTGATCGGGCCGGCCTCGCGGAGCTTCTTCGCCGTGTCGTCGGGCAGCCGGCCGATCCGCTCGGCCTCGGGCGCCTGATCGCGGAGTTGATCCGCGATCGCCATGATGTTGTCGAGAACCTCGTGGGTCATCTGTCGTGTCCTTCTACTCGCTACTCGGTGCAGGGTCAGGCGTTGGTGTCGAGCGGCACGACGCCGTTGGCGAGGTTGTCGGCAACCTCCGCCTCCCAGCTCTGCACCGCCCGGGTGGTGTCGATCTCGAATTCGAAGCGCTTGGTCATGTCGTCGGTGATGTCCTCGACGTCGACGTAGAACTGCTGGTACCAGCGGCGCAGCTGGTAGACGGGGCCGTCTTCCTCCGACAGCAGCGGGTTGTCGATGCGCGACTTGTTCAGCCAGATGTCGACGTCCTGCTTGAATCCGAGCTCGACGCCCTCGGCGAACTGCGCTGCCATGCCGTTGGCCACCTCGTCCGACAGCCCCTCGGGCTTCTTGACCATGGCGCCCCACTGCAGGACGAACGAATTGGCAGTGACCGGGTAGTGGCAGTTGATCAGCACCGTCTCGATCATCATGCCGTTCGCCTCGCTCCACAGCTTGTCGATCATGTAGGACGGGCCGAAGTACGACGCGTCCGAGCGCAGCGTCGAGTTGGGGTCGTCGTAGCTGGTGCCCACCGAGATGTCGTGGCGCGGCGTCGACTGCATGTACTGGGTGGCCACGTGCCCCTCGAAGACGTTCTTGAAGTAGCGCGGGAACGAGAAGTGGACGTAGTAGAAGTGCGCCATGTCGACCACGTTGTCGACGATCTCGCGGCAGTGCGAGCCCTCGACGAGCAGCGAATTCCAGGTCCAGTCGGTCCATTCCGAAGAACCGAATCCCTCGATCTCGGGAATCGTCACGTCGGCGGGCGGCGGGTTGCCCTGCGGGTCGTTCCAGACGTAGAGCTGCCCGTTGCGCTCGATGGTCGTCCAGGCCCGGGTCCGCGCCAGCGGCGGGACGCGTCGCGCGTACGGGATTCCCGTGCACTTGCCGTTGCCGCCCCAGCGCCAGTCGTGGAAGGGGCACGCGATCGAGTCGCCCTTAACCGTGCCGTGCGCCAGGTTGCCGCCCATGTGACGGCAGTAGGCGTCGAGCACACTGAGCGTCCCGTCGGACGTCTCGAACACCACCAGCGACGTCCCGAACGCGTCGATCTGATGGGGGGTGCCGTCCCTGAAGGTCTTCGCCAGACCCAGGCAGTGCCACCCGCGCGCGAAACGCGTTGGTGCCGATCCCACTTCGATCATCCGGACTTCATCGCCGTCAACGGCACTGTTGCGCGCCATGTCTACCTCCGCCTCGCTGTACGTCAAGAACACCCTCGGGGTGTGGTGTAGCTCATAGTCGACGCGTCGGGCCCGCTGCGGTACCCGACTCTCCCACTCAGCGAGAGGCTTTCGGGGCAAGCGGAAAGTGTCGGGATGCCGGCATCCCGATCACAGGGACCGCGCACCCCATTCGCCCACCGCGGGGACTACCGTTCGAAACACAGACCCGTGAAATGGGAGGACCGATGGCCGCACTCATCGCTTCGCAGCCGTACGCAGCAGAGATCCGCCGGCTGTGCGCCGACGCCGTCCCGAACGGGGTGGCCGTCACCCCCGAGCCCGGGGCGGCGGTCGAGCAGGACCTCCTCTTGCTCCGGCCCCGGACCTCTCCGGATCTGTCGCCGCAGGTCCGGCGGGTGGGCGAGCACGATCTACTCGTGCAATTCCGCAACCGCGACGAGCAGCTGGTCTACGAGGTTTGGACCAACAGCTTCACCGGGACGGTCACCCCCGAGGATCGGTCGGTGGACCTCCTCGAGCGGCACGGCGCCGAGCAATTCCCCGGCACCCTCCGCAGGTTCCGCACGCGCATCCGGCGGTCGGTGCCGTCCGGTGCCGACCTGTCGTCCGCGCTGCAGCAGACGTACGTCCAGGACGGCGCCCGCATGGCCGACGTGACCATCACGTGCACGCTCGACGGTGCCGTGCTCGCCCAGGCCTGGGCCACGTACGAACTCCTCGACTGAGCGCTCTTCTCCCACGAATCGGTCAGCCGCGCAGGTAATTACCTGCGCGGCTGACCAATGTCCGTGAAACTATCCCACCGGGTCGGCCAGCCGCGCCCGCGACCGGCTGAACTCGAACCCGCGGAATCCCTCCTCGGCGACCTCTGCACAGATCCGCCCGTACGCGCCGAAGCCCCCGATGTACGGCATGAACACCCGCGGCTTGCCCGGGATGTTGGCGCCCATGTACCACGAGTTCGCCAGCGGGAACAGCGTCTGCGCGGCGAGTTCACGGCAGTGCTCGACCCACTGCTCCGTGGCGGGCACCGACGCCTCCACCGCGTCGTAGTCCTTCTCCCACAGATGCGCGATGCAGTCCGCAATCCAGTCGACGTGCTGCTCGGCGCCGAGCACCATGTTCGCGAGCACCGACGGGCTGCCCGGTCCGGTGACGACGAACAGGTTCGGGAAACCCGGAACCCCCAGACCCAGATAGGTTTTCGGCCCCTCGCTCCAGTACTCGGCCAGCGACACACCACCCCGGCCGACTATCCGCATGCGGTCCAGGGCGCCCGTCATGGCGTCGAATCCGGTGGCGAACACCAGCGTGTCGAGGGTGTAGTCGGCGTCGGCGGTGGTGATGCCCGACGCGGTGATCGACTCGATCGGCGCCGCCTTGAGATCGACCAGGGTGACGTTCGGCCGGTTGTACGTTTCGAAATAATGGGTGTCGGTGACGATCCGCTTGGTCCCGATCGGGTGATCGTTCGGGATCAGCTTGTCCGCGACAGCCGGGTCGTCGACGAGACGGCGGATCTTCTCCTCCGCGAACTCCCGCGCGGTGGCGTTCGCGGCGTCGGTCTTCGTCTGGTCCGGAAAGGTTTTCGCGAACAGCACTCCCCCGAGCTTCCACCGCACCTCGTAGGCCTCCCGACGTTCGTCTTCGGAGACCTCCAGAGCGGACTTCGGGTGCGCGTTGTACGGGGAACCGCCCCCGCTCTCCCTGGAGAGGCGCCGGCGTTCGTCGTATCCGGCCTTGATCGCGCGCCGCATCTCGTCGTCCCACGTCTCGTTACCGGCCGGGACGCTGTAGTTGGCGCTGCGCTGGAACACGTACAGGTGCTCCGCCTGCTCGGCGATCAGCGGAATCGACTGGATGCCCGACGACCCGGTGCCGATGATCCCGACCTTCCGGCCGGTGAAGTCGACGCCCTCGTGCGGCCAGTGACCGGTGTGATACGAGTCGCCCGTGAAGGATTCGCGTCCCGGAATGCCGGGCATGTTGGCCGTGGACAGCGCGCCCGTCGCGAAGATGCAGAACCGGGCCGACAGGACGTCGCCGCGGTCGGTACGCACCTCCCACCGGAGCGACTCCTCGTCCAGTTCCGCCGACGTCACCCGCGTGTCGAACAGGAAGCGGTCGCGGAGGTGGAACCGGTCCGCGACATGATTGATGTACTCCAGGATCTCCGGCTGCGTCGCGTATTTCTCGCTCCAATCCCACTCCTGCTCGAGTTCCCGCGAGAACGAGTACGAGTAGTCGACGCTTTCCACGTCGCACCGGGCACCTGGATAGCGGTTCCAGTACCACGTGCCGCCCACACCGGCGGCCGCCTCCACACCCTGAACCGTCAGACCCAGGCTTCGCAGTTTGTACACCGCGTACAGACCCGCGAAACCCGCGCCGACGACGACCGCGTCCACGTCGCCGATCCGATTCGCACGAGCATCATTCTCGGTGCGTGCACTCACGGGCGCGCTCCTCTCCCATTCGACAGACACATTCGGCAGCAAGGCCTGTCTGGGACGGTAAGTCGCGAAACCGGGGCGGCCACAGGCTCGTTCCCGGTGAGCGGTCGGGCAGCTGCTAGCTCGACACGACGGGGGCGAGATCGGGGTCGATCACGTCGGCCAGCGCGTCCCACGGCACGGTGACCGTGACGAGTCCGATCGCGTGCGGCCCCACCTGATAGTCGTTGAAGTGGATCTCCATGCCATCCGGGGTGGCCAGCCAGTTGGCGAAGTTCGCCTCGGTCGGCTCGACGCCGCTGCGCTCGAAGTCCGGTCCGGCGACCGTCGCCGGGAGCAGGCGCGCGGATTCGTCCGACAGCTTCTGCAGACCGGCCGGAAGGTCGGGGAAGAGGTCGCCGAGGGTGATCGGGGCAGCCGTGTCGGCATTCACCACCACCGTCGCGACGATCGGGGTGGGATGCGCGCCGGGCGGATCGGCGTTCCACGACGTCACCAGCAGGCCGCTGATCACGTGCTCGCCGATGTGCGCGACGCTGTGGTCCTCACTGCTCAGCGTGAAGGAGTCGGTGCCCCAGCCGTCGATCTGGTCCTGCAGCGCGGCATGCATCGATTCGTTGAACTCCGCCGTGACCGCCGGATCGCCGCCCTCGATCTGCGGGATGGTCACGTCGTAGCCGACCCGGCCGGTGGAACCGGTGACCTGCAGTTCGGTCTCCGTGTAGGGCTGGGTCCCGGACGCGGTCGCCTCGGTGCCGGTCGTGTCCGCGGCGGAGACGGTCGTCGGTGCCGACGGCTCGCTCACCGCCGTGCCGGAACGATCGGAGCAGGCGGCCGGCGCGAGGAGCGCGGCGACGCCGAGCAGTGACACCAGAACAGATCTCCGCATGCCGCTCATCCGCTATCTCTACCACGTCGATTCCCCTGTCATCTACCGATCGGGTCGACGATGGTGTGCAGACCGTCGATGAAACCCCGTGCGGTAGATGCGTCGTAGAGGTCGGCGGAATACACCAGTTCGGCATCGATGCCGTCGGGTCTCCCGTCGGCATCGTGCCGTTCGGCGAAGTGGAAATGCAGATCGCACTTGGCGATGTCGAGTGGACGGGGTGTGACCTCGAAGTCGAGCCCGGACACGTTAAGGGCTGCGGGAGCGAAGTTGTTCAGCGACAGCGCAACCTGGAACAGCGGGTGCAGGGACGGCGACCTCGGCGGGTCGAGCACCTGGACGAGTCGCTCGAACTGTACGTCCGCGTTCGCCAGAGCACGAAGCTCCACGCCGCGCGATCGATCGACGATGTCGCACAGCGTCATCGTCGGGTCGACCCGCGTTCGCAGTACCAGCGTGTTGACGAACATGCCGACCACGTCGTCGAGCGCCGGGTCTCCCCGACCCGCGATCGGAGTCCCGATTGCGACGTCGGGATCTCCGCTGAGGCGGGCCAGCAGTACCGCAACTGCCGACCTGAGCGCCGTGAACAGGCTGGCGTGGTGCTCGTGCGCGGTGGCCAGCAGGCCTCGATGCGCATGCACGTCGAGGGAGAACGGAAGCCGACCCGCTCGATAGGTCCACCGCTTCGGCCTGGGACGATCGATGGGCAGCGCGAGCTCCCCCCGAAGTCCCGACAGTTCCTTCGTCCAGTGTGCGATCTGCTTGGACGCGACGCTGTCCGGGTCGTCCTCGTCCCCGAGCAGTGCCCGACGCCACACCGTGTAGTCGGCGTAGTGCACGATCGGGGGCTCCCATGCGGGCTCACTGCCCGTCGACCGGGCGCGGTAGGAGTCGGCGAGGTCTCGTGCCAAGGGTGCGAGCGACCAGCCGTCTGCGGCGATGTGGTGGATGACGCAGGCGAGAAGGTGGTCGCGGTCGCCGAGCCGGAACAGCCGGGCGCGCAGAGGAGGCTCGCGCCGCACGTCGAATCCCGCGGACAAAAGCTCCGACGTCTGCGCCGCCATGTCCGCCGCACCGGTCACCACCGGACTCAGGTCGGGCAGCGCATCGGCCACGTCGAGCACGTGCTGGTACGGCCCCGACAGCGAATCGGGGAAGACTGTCCTCAGTGCACGATGCCGTTCGAGGACGTCCGCCATCGCCGAGCGCAGGGCATCGACGTCGAACCCGCCGCGCACTCGTACCGTGAAGGGGATGTTGTGGAGAGCGGGTTCCCCGACGCTGCGGTCGATGAAGCTTTGCGACGGAGACAGCGGCACGAGAGTGGGCAGCGGTGTTGCACCCAACTTCGGTCCGTGCGGCGGGCGGGTGTTCGGTGGGTGCGCGCAGGCCTGCGCTATCGTCAGTGCGAGTGCCGCAACCGTCGGTGCATCGAAGAGTTCGCGCACGCCCAGCGTGGTGCCCAGCTCGGCGTTGATCGTCGCGACCACCCGGATGGCGGACAGTGAATCGCCGCTGAGATCGAAGAAGGAATCGTCGGCGCCGACCGAATCCACGCCGAGGACCCGGGCGAACACTCGTGCAACGCGGCGCTCGGCCGGGGTTTCGGGGTCACGGTGAGGCACCGTATCCGAGCCGAACTCCGGCATCGGGAGCGCCGCCCGGTCGAGCTTCCCCGTCGGTGTCAGCGGGATCGAGTTCACGAGCATGATCGATTTCGGAACCATGTAGTCCGGCAGGAACCGTGCCAGCCGCGCTTTCACGACTTCGCGATCGATCGACGCGTCGCCCTCGGCCATGATGTAGGACACCAGGTTCGGATCGCCGGCCGAATTTCGTTGCACCACCGTCGCGGCGAAGGTGACGCCCGGATGCGTGGTCAACGTGGCGTCGATCTCGCCCAGCTCGACACGGAATCCGCGGATCTTGACCTGGTCGTCGGACCTGTCCAGGAACTCGAGCGTTCCCTCCTCCGTCCACCGCACCACGTCCCCGGTGCGGAACATCCGGGATCCACCGCGGCCGAACGGGTCGGCGACGAACCGGGAAGCGGTCAGCCCGTGGCGACGGTGGTAGCCCCGGGCGAGTGCCGGAGTGGCGAGGTAGAGCTCACCGACAGCGCCCGGCGGAAGCGGACGCAGGCGGCGATCCAGAACCACCGCGTCCACGCCGCGCATGAGCGAGCCGATCGTCATCCTCCGATCCGGTGACACCGGATCCGTGAGGGTGACGCTGCACGTCGACTCCGTCGGACCGTACGCGTTCCGCACGGTCCGGCCACCGGCCCACCGCCGAGCCAGCTCCTGCGGGCACACCTCCCCTCCGACCAGCACCAACTCCAGTTCGTCCGCCGCGGCGGAGTCGATGGCGGCCAGCGCGGACGGTGTCGTCAGGAGGTGGGTGACGCGTTCGTCGCGCAACAGTCGTGACAGTTCCTCGCCGCCGAAGACGCCGGGCGGGGTCACGACGAGCGTCGCGCCGCCGATACAAGCCGCGAGCACTTCGACCAGCGCCGTGTCGAAGCTCGGCGAGGCGAAATGCAGAATACGACAACGCGGGGACACCGCGTACTTGTCCCGAATCTCCTGCGCGAGGTTGGCGAGGCCGCGATGAGTGACGACGACGCCCTTCGGCGCCCCGGTCGACCCGGACGTGTAGATCAGATATGCGGGATGGTCCACGAGCTGCGGACGGGACCGTTCCGCATCGGGGAGAGCCGCGGAAGAGGCTTCTTCACACAATTTTTCGAGATCGTCGATATCGGTAGTCAGCCAAGCGACGGTGCCGGGCAGTCGGGCACGCTCCGAGCGAACGGTCAGCCCGACTGTCGCGCCGCAATCGCCCAGGGTGTACGCAATGCGAGCGCTCGGGTGCGAGGGATCGATCGGAGCGTAGGCCGCGCCGGCCTTCGCGACGGCCCACAACGCCAGCACCGACTCGATCGACCGCGGAATGGAGACCGCGACGATGTCCTCGGGCCCGATGCCCCGGGCGGTAAGGAGCCGGGCGAGCCGGTCGGCAAGCCGGTTCAGATCGCGGTAGGACAATTTCCGCCCGCGGTCGCGGATCGCGATCGCCTCCGGGTGACCTGCGACGGTCGCCGCGAGAAGGCGGTCGAGTGTGATCGGGTCGGCATCCGGAAGTCCCTGCGCGGGAGCGAATTCTTCGCGTTCGGCGGCGAGGAAGACGTCGAGGTCCGCAACCAGCACTTCCGACTCGAACGATGTGGTGAACCTGTCGAGGAAGGCGAGGAACCGCGCGTGATGTCCGGTCAGTTCGGCATCGTCGTACAGTGCCGGATTTCCCTCGAAGTCGATCCGGGCGGCACTGCCCTCGGCCCCGGGATAGATGTTGACGGCAAGGTCGGCGACGGGACCGGTGGTGAGTACCCGAACCGTCCCGTTCACGGCGCCGAGCGCGATCTCCTTCGTGAACATCATGACGTTGACCACCGGACCGAAATGCAGCAGTTCGACACCGCCCGTTGCGAGGTCCCGGCCGATGTCCTCGCGGCGGTAGCGTTGATGCCGCAACGCCGCTGTCAACGCCACCTCGACGGTTCCGACCGCATCACGGACGGTGGCAGAGCCGATTCCCCTCAGCCGCAACGGGATCACATTGGAGACCGAACCGCCCGAATGCCTGAGGCGGGCCGTCGTCCTCGCCGACACCGGCAGTGACACCACCACGTCGTCGACGCCGGTCATCCTGGCGAGGTAGGCGGCGAAGGCGGCGACAGTCACAGCGGTGGGATTCCGCGGGCCCTCGCTCGGACGCCCGTGCCCGGTCGCTTTCCGGGCGTCGGTGTCCGGTCGCGCCGCGCGGCCGCTCAGGCTGAGGACCGACGCCGGGCCGCTGCCCTGTTCGCGCCAGTAGTCGCGGTCCCGGGCGAACCGGGTGGAGGCCCGGTACGTCGCGTCCTCCTGCACGAGACGTTCCGGTCCCACGATCCGGCAATCCGGTGGTTCCCTGCCCTCGACGGCGGCGACGTACAGTTCGGCGGTGCGGCTCATCAGCATCATCGCGGCGTACCCGTCCGACACGATGTGGTGAGCGCGGGAGTACCAGTAGTAGTGATCGTCGCCCAGCTGAAGAATGTGCGAGACGAGGAGCGGTCCGTCGTACATGTCGGTACGAGCGCTCCGGTCGTTCCGCATCCAGCGGTGGGCAGCTTCGACGGGATCGTCCTCGCTGCGAAGGTCGGTGGTGGGTACCCGATCGTCGGCAACCGGGTTGACGACCTGATGCGGCTGCCCGTCGACGTCCACCAGCCGCACCGCTCCCCAGCCGAATTCGAGATTCGCGCGACGGGTGGCGTCACACAGAACGGCAAGCTCGACCGGACCGCGCAGATCGACGTAGTGGGCGATGACGTACGGGATCTCCGGCGTGAGCTGTTGCGCGAACCAGATGGATCGCTGCGCTGCGGCCAGGGGAAAGGCGCCCACGGTCGATCGCGTCGGACGCCCGAGCGGGCGTTCCACGATGGCGACCTCTGGCCGGGCAAGTGTGGGCCTGTCCGGGCAAGCGCAAGTCGTGCCGCCGGACTGCTGCGAATCGAAATCGAAATTCATCGTTCCCCCTCGGTCTACGCTCCGCGCTCCATCACCCCACTGCGCAGAGTCGTCACGGATGTCGGATCGGCGACGGATACGGCACCCACCATCAGCCTGCGCGACCCGCACCGCCCACACCAGGCACCCCAGGGTGTGCACCTGCCTACCCTCGAAATTGGGGAGGTACCCCGGCCGCCATCCGAGTAGCGTCGAACGGGTGACCATTCGCCTTGGATACCAGATGCCGAATTTCAGTTACTCCACTCCCGTCACGGAACTCTTTCCCACTGTCATCGCGCAGGCGAAGGAAGCCGAATCCGCGGGATTCGACACCGCGTTCGTGATGGACCACTTCTACCAATTGCCGGGTCTCGGCGCGCCTGACGAACCGATGCTCGAGGCGTACACCACCCTCGGCGCCCTCGCCACGGCCACCGAGAAGATCCAGCTGTCCGCACTGGTCACCGGCAACACCTACCGCAATCCGCCGATGCTCGCCAAGACGGTGACCACGCTCGACGTCGCCAGCGGCGGCCGGGCGGTCCTGGGAATCGGAGCAGGCTGGTTCGAACTCGAACACAAGCAGTTCGGTTACGAGTTCGGCACGTTCACCGACCGATTCGAGCGCCTCGACGAGGCACTGCAGATCATCGCGCCGATGCTGCACGGGGAACGTCCGACGTTCGACGGCAAGTGGTATCACGTCGAGAACGCGATCAACGAGCCGCGAATCCGCGACGACCTGCCGATCATGCTCGGTGGTGGCGGCGAGAAGAAGACGTTCGGTCTCGCCGCCCGGTTCGCCGATCACCTGAACATCATCTGCAACACGAGCGAGTTGCCGCGCAAGCTGGAAGCGCTCGACGCGCGGTGTTCGGAGATCGGCCGCGACCGGTCCACGCTGGAAACCAGTTATCTCGCGTTCGTCATCATCGACGAGGACGGCGACCGCGCCCGGCAACTGCAGCGCGACTTCCTGCTCACGCAGGGTGTCGACCTGTCGACGGTGTCGGACGAGGAACGCGCCGCCGCCACCGACCGGCAGTTCTGCGGTGCGCCCGACGAGGTCGCCGAGCAGCTGAAGACCCGGGTCCTCGACGCGGGAATCGACGGCATCGTCCTCAATCTCGTCGCCAACGGGCACGAACCCGGAATCGTCGAGCTGACCGGGCGCACGTTGCGACCACTCGTCGACGCCTGAGAGTCCCGGAATACGCGCACTACCTCTGCGGTTACACCCGGAGGTAGTGCGCGTGGCCAACCTCTCGCGCCTCGGTGACGAAAGGTGAAGAAGCCCGTGAGTGCTGTTCTGTCGATTCTGGATCTGGCCTACATCCGCGAGGGCGACACCGCACGCGACAGTTTCGAGGCCAGCGTGAAACTGGCGCAACTCGCGGAGACCCGCGGATACCGCCGCATCTGGTACGCGGAACACCACAACATGCCGTCGATCGGCTCCTCCGCGACGAGCGTCCTCATCGCGCACGTCGCCGCGCACACGGACAGCATCCGGCTCGGCGCCGGCGGCATCATGCTGCCCAACCACGCGCCGCTGACGATCGCCGAACAGTTCGGCACCCTCGCGACGCTGCACCCCGGCCGCATCGACCTGGGACTCGGCCGCGCCCCCGGCAGCGACCAGAAGACGATGTACGCGCTGCGCCGCGACCCGGCGTCCGCGGACCGGTTCCCGCAGGACGTGCTGGAACTCCAGGCCTACCTCCGAGGCGTGTCACGGGTTCCCGGCGTCGACGCGATTCCCGGCAAGGGCACGAACGTTCCCCTCTACATCCTCGGGTCCTCGCTGTTCGGCGCGCAGCTCGCCGCGAAACTCGGCCTCCCCTACGCCAACGCGTCCCACTTCTCCCCCGACTCGCTCGTCGACGCCGTCACGCTGTACCGGGAGCGCTTCGAACCGTCCGAGGACCTGTCCGAGCCGTACGTGATCGCCGGCGTCAACGCGATCGCCGCCGACACCACCGAGGACGCGCACCGGCAGTTCGAGGCGTCCCTGCGGCGGCGGGTGGTGCAGATGGTCGGCCGCGGGCAGAAGTTCACCCCCGAGGAGGTCGACCTCATCATGACGTCGCCCGCGGGTCAGCAGGTCGCGCAGATGGTGCGCTATTCGGCCGTCGGCACCCCCGGCGAGGTCAAGGCGTACCTCGACGAGTTCGCCGAGCACGCACAGGCCGACGAACTGATCGTCGCGTCCCATGCCGAGGACACCGCGTCCTGGTTGAAGACGTACGACCTGCTCGCCGACGAGTGGCGCTCCGCGCCCGTGCACCTTTCCGGTAGCTAGCACAACCAGAAAGGCGCACGGGCGGCGAAGCCGCCTACGCGTGGACGATCACACCGCGCAGGTTCTTTCCGTCCCGCAGATCCTGGTAACCCTCGTTCACCTGCTCGAGCGTGTACTTGGTGGTGATCAGCTCGTCGAGCTTGAGCTGACCCGCGTCGTACAGGCGCAGCAGGCGGACGATGTCGTACTGCGGGTTGGCCGAGCCGAACAACGTGCCCTTGATCGTCTTCTGATTCAGGGTGAGATCGGTACCCGACACGTGCACGGTGAGCTTGGCGGGGTCGGCGAGTCCGGTGATGACGACGGTGCCGCCCTTGCCGATGACTGCGGTCGCGTTCTGGACCACCTCTTCGTCGACGGTCCCGACCAGGATGAGTGCCTGGTCGGCGCCCTGTCCCCAGGTCAGTTCGTTGACCTTCGCGGCAGCCTCGGCGGCGTCGGCGAACGCGTGGGTGGCACCGAACTTCAGTGCGGCCTCCCGCTTCATCGCCACCGGGTCCACCACCACGACGTACTTGGCGCCGGCACTGACCGCTCCCTGCACGGCGTTGATGCCGAGTCCGCCGATGCCGTAGATGATGACGGTGTCACCGGCGCGGACTCCGCCGGCGTACACCGCGGTGCCCCAGCCGGACGGCACACCGCAGCCGACGAGGACGGCGGTCTCCAGCGGCAGCCAGTCGTCCACCTTCACCACCGAGTGCTGCGAGATGGTGGCCCGCTCCGAGAACGTGCCGAGCATGCACATGGCACCGAAATCGTCCTTGCCCGAGTGGAACCGGAAGGAGCCGTCGGGCATCGAACCCTCGAGGATGGTGGCACCCATGTCACACAGGTTCTGGCGACCGGTGGCGCAGTAGCGACACGTCCCGCAGTTCGGGATGAAGCTGCAGACCACGTGGTCGCCGGGCTTCACCTTGGTGACACCGGGGCCGACTTCCTCGATGATGCCCGACCCCTCGTGCCCACCGACGATGGGGTAACGCGGCGGCAGATCGCCGTCGGTGAGGTGCAGGTCCGAGTGGCACAGGCCTGCCGCGACGTACTTGATGAGCACTTCGCCGGGCCCCGGGCCGTCCAGTTCGAGTTCCATGATCTCGAACGGCTTGCCGGCTTCGAGCAGAACCGCTGCTTTGGTCTTCATGTCTTCTCCTCTTCGAGTGACGATGTCGAGTGACGGTCAGAGTGCGATGTTGACGGCTTTGGTCTGGGTGTAGAGGTCGATGGCGGTGGCCCCGAGCTCACGTCCCCATCCGGACTGCTTGTATCCGCCGAACGGCATGGCGGTGTCGAACCCGTTGTACTGGTTGATCCACACCGAACCGGCCTTGAGCTGGCGGGCGGTGAGGTGCGCCTTGGACAGGTCCTTGGTCCAGATTCCGGCGGCGAGACCGTAGATGCTGCTGTTCGCGGCCTTCGCGACTCCTTCCTCCGCGTTGAACGGGAGCGCTGCGACGACGGGGCCGAAGATTTCCTCCTCGACGATGCTGAACTCGGGCTTGACGTCCACGAATACCGTGGGCTCGACGTAGAAGCCGGTGTCGCCCCATCGCTTTCCGCCGGTGAGGGCGCGGGCGCCGTCGGCGAGTCCGGCTGCCAGGTAGCCGGTGACCTTGTCGAGCTGCTCCTGGGACACCAGCGGTCCGAGCTGGGTGGTGGGATCGAGTCCGGGGCCGATCTTCACCTGACTGGCGGCTTCGGCGACGGCAGCAGTGAAGTCGTCGAAGATGCTGTCCTCGACGAACATCCGGGTGCCTGCGACGCAGCACTGGCCGTGGTTGAACAGCCAGGCGTTGAGGGACCCGGTGACGGCGGCATCGAAGTCGGCGTCCGCGAACACGACGTTGGCGCTCTTGCCGCCGAGTTCGAGCGACACCTTCTTCAGGTTGCCGCGGGCGGCGTCGACGATCTTCTTCCCCACCTCGGTGGAGCCGGTGAACGCGATCTTGTCGACGTCGTCGTGAGCCGACAGTGCGGCGCCCGCGTCTCCGTAGCCGGTGACGATGTTGACGACGCCGGGCGGGAAGCCGGCCTCCTCGAACACCTCGCCGAGCAGGAGCGCGGTGAGCGGCGTCTGCTCCGCGGGCTTGAGGATCACGGTGTTGCCGGCGGCGAGCGCGGGTGCGAGCTTGAACGCGGCCATGAGCAGCGGGAAGTTCCAGGGAACGATGAGCCCGCAGACGCCGACGGGCTCCCGCAGCGTGTACGCGTGGAATTGGCCGCCGGGGACGAACGGCATGCTCACGTTGACCGTGCTGCCCTCGATCTTGGTGGCCCAGCCTGCGAAGTAGCGGAAGATGTCGGCCGACCACGCGACGTCGACGGCCGCGGCGATGCCCGCAGACTTGCCGTTGTCCAGCGCCTCGAGCTGACCGAATTCGTCGGCCCGCTCGGAGAGGATGTCGCCGACGCGCCAGATCAGGCGTTCGCGTTCGTTGGGCTTCATGGTGGACCACGGGCCCTCGTCGAATGCCGTGCGGGCGGCCCGGACTGCGCGGTCGACGTCCTCGGCGCCACCGCGTGCGACGGTGGTCAGCACCTGCCCGGTGGCGGGGTCGATCGTCTCGAACGTCTCGCCGCTAGCCGATTCCACCCACTGCCCGCCGACGAGGAAACGCTTGGTGCCGGACAGGAAGTTCCGTACCGACGGCAGGAGTTCCGCCTGGCTGGGTTCGATCGTCGCTGTCATCAAAACCTCCGAAGTTGTGAATGTGACGTGGCTCATAGTGCACTGGTTGCCATATCACTAACTGTCCTGACTTCGGACACCTCCGGACGGTTGAACTTCGGGGAAGGAAACTGCTGCTAGACGCTAATTTCGAGGGCACGCATCCGGACATACAGCGTGCTTCGGCTGATGCCCAGCGCCGCCGCGGCGTGCACCTTGTTGCCGCCGCATTCCTGCAGTGCGTCGACGATGGCCTGGCGTTCGGCGCGTTCACGACCCGCCAGCCGGGACACCCGCGTCAGCGTCCGGTAGAGGTCGGGCAGATCGGCGACGGCGATGCGCGCGCTGGTGCGCCTGCCCGCGGCCGCCGCCAGCACGACCGACAGTTCCGCGAGGTTGCCCGGCCAGTCTCGGGCGATCAGCGCGTCGAGCGCGCTCGCCGTGAGCCTGAGGCCCGGCTCGATCGAATCGAGGACCGCCTGCGCGAGGTCCGCGAACTCGCGGGTGCGCTGGCGCAGTGGTGGCAGCACGACCTGCCCGGCGCAGCGGCCGACCAGACCGGCCGCCCCCGGCGACAGGTCGGCGAGAGGCGAACTCGTCATCACGATCCGCGGCCCCGACTCCGCCGCGAGAAGCTTCACGACCAGCGGCAACATCGATTCCGGCAGCAGTTGCACTTCTTCGATCGCCAGGACGGCAGCGGGCCCCGCCGCCAGCGCCAGCAGACGGTCGACCCACGCCTCGGCGCCGTCGAGTGCGATCGCGGCCGCGTCCATGCAGACGAGAGACCGGTCGCTCGCCAGATCCCGGACCGCGGTGGTCCTGCCGGTTCCCGGTTCGCCGCTGATCACCACCGCGTCCCGGGTCTCACGCAGCCGCGCCAACTCCGATCTGCTGCGCTCGACGACGGAACTCGACGGCGCCTTGCCCCGCCGGATCGGGGTGCTGGTGCGGCGGTCCGGGCGCACGACGAACACAGCCCCTCCGTCGGTGCCCGCCACGTAGTCGGCGCGAACCAACGCCGGTTCGCCCGAGGACAATTCGATTCGCACCGTCTTCGACTGGTCCGGGCGAAGGTCCGCGGCGAGCCCCCGCAACGTCGCGTGGTCTGACACCTGGAGGAGGTCGAGCGCGACCCGGTTGCTGAGGAGGATGTCCTCACCGATCGCGGTGACCGCCATCTGGTTCTGCGGCGACACCCGCTGGAACGCGTCCACGAGCCGCTGCTGCGACACCCTCGACCCTTCGAGGAGGCGTCGTTCGATGTCGCTCGCGGCACGAGCGAGGAACGGGGCGAACAGCGGGTTGGCCCGCGACGCGACGCCCGTCATGTCGAGGATGCCCTCCACGCGGCGCGTCACCGGATGGACGATGGGGTGGCCGTAGCAGCTGAGGTCCTTGAACCGTTCGAGGTAGTGCTCCTCACCGTGGATCACGACGCCGCGCCGGACCTCCAGCGGCGTTCCCAGCGCGGTGGTCCCGACGCAGTCCTCGCCGAACCGTGAGCCGAGCACCGCACCGGCGGCGTCGATCATTCGCTCGAGTTTGCGGCCGTCGAAGAGGCGGGCGACGATGCGACAGTCGCGGTCGGCGAGCAGCACGCAGAAACCGGTGCCCTGGAGTTGCTGTTCCATCTCGTCGAGGACCGGCCGTGCCGCCTGCAGGAGCCGGCTGGACTTGTCCAGGTCGGGGCAGGGATCATCGTCCGGCGTCGAACTCGGTTCCAGCCCGCTGAGCGCCGAGCGCTTCCAGGACAACGCGATCTCCGGACGCATCGCCGACTGTCCGGTCATGCCGCCAAACTCCAACCTCGACTCCTCGCCGCGCTCGGTTCGGTCGTGCACCGGCGCACCACCCACACCCGAACGTACCCACACAGTGTGACCCACGCCATAGTGCCCGGGAGTCGCGACGGGCAACTGTCCGGATTCCGGACAGTGCTCGTTTGCACTCAGGCGAACAGCCCCCGCACGAAGGGGATCGTGTCGGCCTGCGAATCGATGAGCGTGCCGCTGTGGTCGGTGGGATACGTCTTGAACGTCACCGGTTCGCCATTGGCGGTCAGCGCCGCGACCAGGGAAAACGCCGACGGCGCGGGCACGTCGACGTCGGTGAGGCCCTGCCCGATGAACAGCGGACGGTCGTAGCCGCTCGTCGGGACGCCCATGTAGTCCACCAGCAGCCCGTGGAGGTTGGGGACCTGGTTCAGCGGCCTACTGAACAGGTCACCGACCACCACCCCTTCCGCGGCGTCGTGAAGTTCGTTGACGCACAGCTGTTCCGCCGCGTTCACATAGTGCTCGCCCAGCGGTGTGAGGTACGAGTCGAGGTCGATCTCGGGGCGCGCCGACCGCAGTCCCGCGAGGATGTAGAACAGGTACGAGGTGAGTCCGGCGGGGATCGCCGTGGGCGGCACGCCCGGACCGAGCGGCAGCAACGTCAGCTCGATGTTCGCGGGAACACCCGTTCCCACGGCCCCGCGGTAGTCCAGCGAATCGCCGCCGTACTCGGTGGCGTACCGGGCGGTGGTGATCGCGGCGCCGCCGCCCTGCGACTGCCCGACCACCACCCACTTGTTCGACAGCGCCCCGTCGACGGCCCGGGCGGCCTTCACGGAATCGACGACGCTGTGCGCCTCGACCTTTCCGTCGAGGTACGGCATCACACCGGGTGTGCCGAGGCCGACGTAGTCGGTGGAGACGACGGCGTAGCCCTGCTCGAGCCAGCGTCCCAGGTACGGGTAGTCGCGCTCGGGGAGGGCCGGTCCGACGAGCGAGGGTGCGCAGTCGTCCGCGAGGCCGGACGTGCCGTGCGCCCACGCGACCACCGGCCATCCCCCGGCGGGCGGCTCCCCCGGCGGCACGTACACCGCGCCGCTGCTGAGGGCGGGGTTGCCGTCGGATCCGATCGACCAGTAGGTGATTCGTTGCGCGTCGGCGGTGCCGGGAAGCCAGAGGCCCGTGGGCAGCGGTTCGACCTCGACGACGCTGCCCGCCGAGCGGTCGGCGTCGTCGGCGAACGCGGTCGGGGCGGCGAGGCACGTGCCGGCCACCATCAGGGAGGCGATCGCGATGCCGGCCACGGCTCGCGTCGTCAGCACCGAGTGTGTCTTCACCGCTTCAACATAGAGCGTCACCCCCACGTGAGCGGCAAAGCGCACCGGAGCACGCTTTGCCACTCAATTGGGCTACTGCCGGGAGGCGAGATCCCGTCCCCTGGTTTCCGGAATCGTGACCAGCGCGACGGTCGAGACCGCGAGGAGCGCGAGCGCGTACCACTGGAACAGTTCCGGTGAACCGCGGTCGGCGAAGAACGTCTGGACGTACGCCGCGGTCCCGCCGAACGCCGCGACACCGATCGAGTACGGCACTCCGACACCGGCGGCGCGCAACCCGGTGGGGAAGAGTTCGGCCATCATCGCGGGCATGACCGACAGGATCGCACCCATCACGAAGAGGGCGATCGCCATCGCGACGAACAGGGTGAGCGCGCTGTGCCCGATCATGGCGTTGAGCGGAAACAGCAGGGCCGCGATGCCGAAGTTCCCGATGTACAGCACCGGTTTGCGTCCGATCCGGTCCGACACGGCGCCCCAGAACGGCAGCGACGCAATCAGTACGAGGTTCGCGCCGACCCCCGCCCAGAGTGCCCCGGACGGATCTATGCCGCGGACGGCGATCGCGTACGCCGGCGCCGACACCGCCCACACGTAGTAGACGACGGTGCCGCCGACCGTGAAGAACAGGATCTGGAACACCTGCCGCCGGTGCGCCACGAACAGCTGCCACATCGACTGCTTCGCGGTCTCGTCGCCCGACTCCTCGTAGACCTCGGTCTCACTCATCCGGGACCGCATCCACAGCACGAACAGGCCGAGTACGCCGCCCAGCAGGAACGGCACCCGCCAGCCCCAGTCGGCCATCTGCTCCGCGGTCAGCGTCGTCGTGAGCAGGGCGCCGAGCAACGTGCCGACGACGACACCGGTGGTGTTGGAGATGTAGATGAGACTGGACCAGAGTCCGCGCCGCGCCGTCGGCGCGAATTCCACGATGTAGGTCTGCGCGGACGGCAACTCGCCGCCGTGCGCGACGCCCTGCGCGAGCCGCGCCAGGACGAGGACGACCGCCGCGGCGACGCCGATCGTCTGATGGGTCGGGGTCAGACCGATGACCAGGCTGCCGACCGCGGCCAGTCCCACGGCGAGCGTCATCGACAGTTTGCGCCCCCGCCGGTCCGACAGCCAGCCGAACAGCAGACCGCCGAACGGCCGGGCGACGAATCCGACGGCGAAGACACCGAACGACGCGAGCAGGTCGGAGACCGGTGAGCCGGTGTGGAAGAACTGCGGGGCGAAGAACGCGGCGAACGTCGCGTAGACGGTCCAGTCGAAGTACTCGATCCCGTTGCCGGTGCCCACCCCGACGATCGCCCGGGCCTTCTCCCAGCGCTCGGATCTCGGCAGGCCGGTGTGCGGTCCGGCGTTCACGGACCCGCTGTCGGTGGCGATCTCGGTCATCGTGCGTCACTTCCCGCCGCTGCTGCGGCCATGTCGAGAGGAGCGTCGTCGGCGCCGGCCTTGTCGAGCCTGCGCACGGCCAGTCCGGCGTAGATGGCGGCCGCGTCGGCGAGCACCGCGTCGTCGAATTGCGCTCGGGGCGAATGGTTCATGGGGGCGGCCGCGGGGTCGGTACCCGGCATGCACGCACCGAGCCCGATGAAGGCGCCGGGCACTTCCTGCAGCACGTAGGAGAAGTCCTCGGATCCCGCCATCGGATGTGTGACCGTCTCGTATCGGTCCTCGCCCATGAGGTCGCTGACGACCTCGGCACCGAACGCGACCTCGTTGCCGTCGTTGACGGTCATCGGGAACTCGGGATCCACGGTTACGTCGACGTCGACACGCTGCGCGGACGCCACTCCCTCGAGCACCCGCCGCAGCGCGGCAGGCACCTTCTCGTAGGTGGCGGGCGAATAACACCGGACGGTCGCCTCGAACCGCGCGTCATCGGGGATGATGTTGTGCCGCGAACCGGCCTGCACGTTCGCCACCGTGACGACGACCGGGTCGAAGACGTCGAAGGTTCGGGTCACCATGGTCTGCAGCGACGTGATCATCTCCGCCATCGCGGTGATCGGATCACGCGCCGTCGACGGGGACGACCCGTGTCCGCCCGCCCCGCGGACCGTGACCGTCAGCTTGTACGACGCCGCGAGCAGCGTGCCCGCCTTGGAGAAGAACCGACCCCGAGGCTTCTGGCAGGAGAACACGTGCATGCCGTAGGCGGTGTCCGCGCGGCGTCCCGAGGCGTCGAGGACCCCCTCGTCGACCATCACCTTGGCACCGTCCCACCCTTCCTCCCCAGGCTGGAACATCAGCACGACGTCACCCGCCAGATGGTCGCGGTGGCGGCTGAGCAGTTGCGCGGCGCCGACCAGCGCTGCGGTGTGCATGTCGTGCCCGCATCCGTGCATGGCGCCGTTCTGCGCTGCGAAGTCGAGGCCGGTCTGTTCGGTCACCGGGAGTCCGTCCATGTCCGCGCGCAGCAGCACGGTCGGCGCGGCGCCGACCGGACGCCGGCCGCCGCGGAGCACCGCGGTCACGGACGTCGTGCGGGTTCCCGTCGCGATCTCGAACGGCAATCCGGCCAACGCCGCGAGGACCGTCTCCTGTGTGCGCGGCAGGTCCAGTCCGACCTCCGGTTCGCGGTGCAGCACACGGCGCAACTGCACGAGGTCGCCTTGTAGCGCGCGGGCGTCGTCCACGAGATCCATTGCTCTCCTTATGTCGGTGGTCACGTTCAGAGCCGAATGCGGCGGTGGTCATATGCTGTGATGCGCGAAGTGACGGACGACCGAGATCGTCGAAAACGATCATCCGAACGGACCCGAAAGGCCTTTGATGACTGAAATGCTGACAGAATCCGAGCTTTCGCTCATTCATGCCTTGCAGATCCGCCCCCGCGCGACGTGGGCCGAGCTGGCCCCGATCCTGCGGACGACGTCCGCCACTCTCGCCAGGCGGTGGGAGTCGATCACCGAACGCGGACTGGCCTGGATCACCGCGTACGCCGCGCCGATGACGGGCGCGGGTGCGTTCACGGCCATGATCGAGGTGACCTGCGACCTCATCGGCACCAGACCGCTGGTCGAGGCGCTCACCCAGGACCCGCGCGTGGCGTCGATCGAGCACGCGGCCCGGGGCCGGGACCTCATCCTGACGGTCCAGACGGGGTCTCTGCACGAATTATCCGACCTCGTCCTCGAAGAGTTGCCGGGCCACCCGAGCATCCGTTCGACCCGGACCCACACCTGCACGGCACTCCATGCGGAGGGCAGTCGCTGGCGACTGGATTCCCTGGACACCGCCCAGTCGGCGGCGGTCGCCGCGCTCGAGAGCACCCCGCCGCAGTCCGGGTCGGCTCGGCCGGAGAGTCTGACGGACGAAGTGGCGCGCGCGCTCGTCCGCGAACTCACCCGGAACGGCCGGGCGTCGGCGCGGGAGATCGCCTCGGTCATCGACCGGCCCGCCTCGTCGGTCCGCCGGCAACTCGCGGGACTGTTGCGCTCCCGCGCGGTGGTTCTGCGGTGCGACGTCGCCCAGGACGCGACGCGGTGGCCGATCACCGTCACCTGGTGGTGCCGACTGCCCGTGCGCGCGCACCGGGAGGTGGTCGAAATCGTCAACACCCGCCCCGAACTGAGGTTGTGTATGTCGCTCACCGGACCCGCGAACTTCCTCGTCAGCATGTGGGTGCCCTCGCTGCCCGACCTGCTGCGGGTGCAGGAATGGCTGGAGAGCCGCGCACCCAGCCTGGAGATCATCGACTCGTCGGTGACGCTCCGGTCCCGCAAGCGGATGGGGTGGGAACTCGACACCCACGGCCGCGCGACCGGATTCGTCACTGCACACGGCGACTGACCACTACGGTCGAATGCGGCACCATCGGACCGGCCGAAGCAGGTGATCACCGTGACCTCAACCGCGAAAACGTCGACTACCGGCGAGCGCGCCGACTTGCTGGAATCGCTGGCGAAACATCGCCACTTCCTCCGCTACACCGTCCGCGACCTCACCGACGAACAGGCCGCGCAGCGCACGACGGCGAGCGAACTGTGCCTCGGCGGACTCGTCAAGCACGTGTCGGACACCGAGCGGGTGTGGGCCGATTTCATCGTGCGCGGCACCGACGCGGTGCGCGGTGGCCCCGTCGACGGCACCGGAACCGACAACCGAGAAAAGGAATTCACTCTGCGCGGCGACGAGACGCTGGCCGGCGTCCTCGACCGCTACGCACACATCGCGCACCGCACCGACGAGATCGTGGCCTCGTTGCCCGACCTGGACATCTCGCATCCGTTGCCGCCCGCGCCGTGGTTCGAACCCGGGTCACGCTGGTCGGCGCGCCGGGTGCTGCTCCACATCATCGGGGAAACTGCCCAGCACGCCGGTCACGCCGACATCATCCGGGAGGCCCTCGACGGCGCGAAGACGATGGGCTGAGCCGACCGCGTTTCCGGGCGTCGATGAGGAAACGAGTCGAGTGGGCCACGAACGGCCCGGTCGCCTCGATCGGGTCGTGGAGTTCCACGGCGCCGATCTCGAAGAACTGGGAGAAATACGTGCCAGCGGGTTGCGGGACGCAGCAACGGATCGATCGAGCGGATTCTCTGGGGAAGCACCGGGCAGCGGCCGACGTTGAAGGGAACATGACCGCACTGGAGCCTCGCATCCGCATCGCCGAGGAGCGAGCCGACGCCGAGCGTCGCATTGTGTCGCTGACCGGCCGTTTCTCCGCGATCGTGGAGGGATCGGAATATACGACGGACGACGACGAACACGACCCGGAGGGCTCGACGATCGCGTTCGAACGGGCCCAGGTGTCGGCGCTGCTCGCCGGCGCCCGGCGCGAGGTCGAGGACCTGACGGCGGCGCAACAGCGACTCGACAGCGGGACGTACGGCCTGTGTATCCGGTGCGGGCGGCCGATCTCGGAAGCCCGGCTCGATGCGCTACCCGCCGCGCTGACATGCATCGACTGCGCCGGCTAGGGCAGGAGGGCTCCCCACTCGCGTGCGGCCACGTCCCGTGCCCGTCGGTGGTCGTCGGCTTCGGGGTGGACACCGTCCGCAAGGTCGGCGAGTGCTTCCGCCAGATCCCCGACATCGACCTGATGTCGCATGGAGGAGTCGAGTAGTTCGTCGAAGGCCTGATCCGCGCTGTACGAGCTTCCGCGCGCGGTGGTCAGGAATTGAATCGCAGAGTCCAATGCGGACAGATGCCGTGTCGCGCGGGTGTCGCGGTGAGCTTCGAGCGTCAATATTCCGCCTCTGAGGTGTCGCCACTGGGCGTTGCCGGTCACTTGTAGCCACATCACATCACGATCCCGGCGTCTGTGTCGCCGAATAGAGACCGTGTCCGAAAGTTGTTTATCGGCAGCAGGATACGAAGCGCGTCGAGATGTTTGTAACTCCCGTTACTACCGCGAAGTTCTACCCGGGAGTAGGTAGCCCGCGGGATCACATTTCTGAATGACTCCAGATCCGCGGATCGAATCCGAACAGACCGGCCATTCCGGAATACTGGCCACCGGGCGGAATTCTCCACCCGACGCGATTGGACGGCCGTGCGCCGCGTAGTCCCTGTGGACCCGTGACCAGAACTGTTCAGAATCGGGATGATTGACGTGAAACTCGTCGTCGACCTCAATCGGTGCCAGGGGTACGCGCAGTGCGTGTTCCTCGCACCCGACGTCTTCACCCTGCACGGGGAAGAGGCCCTTCTCTACGACGCCGGCCCCGCGGACGACGAACGCGACCGTGTCTCCCAGGCCGCCGCTGCCTGCCCGGTGCACGCCATCACAACCGACCTCCCCGACCGACGCGATGAGCAGTGACGTGCGGATCGTCATCGTCGGAGCGTCGCTCGCGGGACTGCGCGCCGCGGAGGCACTGCGTGGGCTCGGCTTCGACGGGTCGCTGACCCTGATCGGCGACGAACCCTACGAGCCCTACGACCGGCCGCCCCTGTCGAAGGCCGTGCTCCTCGGGATCATGCCGCCCGACCACGCGGCGCTGCCGTACCGTTTCGACCTCGACGCGAAATGGCGACTCGGCGTCCGGGCCACCACCCTCGACCTGGAGAACAACGCGGTGGTGCTGAGCGACGGCGCCGTCGTCGAATTCGACAAGGTACTGATCGCCACCGGCGTCCGGGCCAGGCCGTGGGCGAACTCGTCGGAGGCGGCGCTCGACGGGGTTTTCACCATCCGGACGTGTGACGACTCCAGGGCGCTCAACGAGCGACTGTCGGCCGGGCCGCGCCACGTCCTGGTGATCGGCGCCGGGTTCACCGGATCGGAGATCGCGTCGGTATGCCGGGAACGCGGACTGTCCGTGACGGTCACCGAGCGAGGTCCGGCGCCGCTGGTCGGTGCGCTCGGCGGGGTGGTGGCGTCGGTCGCGGCCGAGATGCAGCGCGACCACGGCGTCGACCTGCGCACCGGCGTCACGGTGACCGGGCTCGACGGCGACGGCAGCGGGCGACTGTCCCGCGCGCACCTGTCGGACGGGACCACACTCGACGTCGATGTCGCCATCGTCGCGCAGGGCAGCATCCGCAACACCGATTGGCTGGCGGGATCCGGTCTGGCCGCGGGGCCCCGCGGAGTGACGTGCGACGCCGGCTGCCGTGCGTTCGACATCAACGGCATCGTCACCGATAACGTCTTCGTCGCCGGTGACGTTGCGCGACAGCCTCATCCGCTCTACGACTATCAGCTGCTGGCACTGGAACACTGGGGCAACGCCATCGGTCAGGCCGAGGTGGCGGCGCACAACATGATGCACGAGGGTCTCCGGCGGCGGCCACACCTCGAGATTCCGGCGTTCTGGTCCAGCCAGTTCGGCGTCAACATCAAATCTGTCGGCATCCCCACCTACTCCGATCAGGTGGTGATCACGCAGGGCTCCGTCGCGGACCGGCGGTTCGTCGCAGCATACGGCTTCCGGGGTCGCGTCACCGCGGCCGTGGCGTTCAACCAGGGCAAATGGCTCGATTTCTACCGCGGACTGATCGAGTCGGCGGCGGCGTTCCCACCCGAATTCGATGTCATGGACCGGACCGAGCCGTTCGAGGTCCGCGCGTCCGAGTTGCCGGATCCGGCGGTGCTCAGCCACGGACCCACCGTCGCGGTGACCGGTCACCTGCCCACCGAACGCCGCGTCGAGTTCGTCTCGCTACCGAAGTAACAGGGAGAGTGTCCATGTCGCGTGCGCAGCTGTTCCAGCGGATCACCGACCAGGCGAGCAGGCCGAATCCGTATCCGCTGTACGAGGAACTCCGGGAGACCCGGGTAGCGCCTCAGGACGACGGCTCGTACCTCGTCGGCCGGTACTACGACGTCATGGCGCTGCTTCACGATCCGCGGATCAGCTCCGATCTGCACAACCGGGGTGCGGGACTTCCCGGTGCGGATCGGGCGAGCAACGCACCGGATTCCTTCCTCAAACTCGATCCGCCCGAGCATGATCGGCTGCGACGGCTGACGACCCGTCAATTCGGTCCACCGCACAGCCCCCACCGAATCGACTCCATGCGCGGCGAACTCGCCACCCTCGTAACGGAGCTCGTCGACGGCCTCGACGGCAAGGAGCGCATCGACGTCGTCGACGACTTCGCCTACCCGTTCCCGGTGTCCGTCATCTGCCGGCTTCTCGGGGTGCCACATGAGGAGGAACCCCGCTTCCACGCGTGGGCCGACGAGTTGGTGGCGTCCATCGACCCGCGGCACAACGCCGGTGGCAATCCGCGCGCGGAGGCGGCACAGAAGGCGCAGATGGAGATGGCCATGTTCATGGCCGGTCTCATCGAGGAGCGACGCCGCAATCCCGGGGACGACATGCTGTCGGGTCTGGCGAACGATTCGAGTCCCGACGGCCAGTTGGATACCGTCGAGTTGGTCACGAACTCCATCCTGCTGTTCATCGCCGGGCACGAGACGACCGTCAATCTCATCACCAACGGCATGCTGACGTTGCTCCGCAATCCGGAAGCGCTCGAACGACTTCGCGCCGAGCCCGAGCTGATGCCGCACGCCGTCGAGGAGCTGCTCCGGTTCGAACCGCCCGTGCATCTGCTGGGCCAGCGGACACCGATCGTCGACATCGACATCGACGGCGTCACCGTCCCGAAGGGTTCACCGCTCGTCCTCGCCTTGGCGTCGGCCAATCGTGATCCCGAACGCTTCGACGACGCCGACCGGTTCGTCCCCGACCGCAAGGACAACCAGCACGTCGGTTTGGGCAGCGGCATCCACAGTTGCTTCGGCGCCCCGCTCGCCCGCCTCGAAGGGCAGATGGCGCTGACCGAACTCATCCGCCGTCTCCCGAATCCGCGCCTCGTCGAGGACCCGCCGCCCTACCGGCCCAATCCGGTGCTGCGGGGTCCGCGGCACCTGTTGGTGGACTGTGGGTGACGGGGGCTGACCGCGCTTGCTCGATCAACTCACCGGGGTGATGTCGGTGGTTGACACGCGGTCTTCGGGTGGGGTCGATGTGCGGTGGCGGGATCCATTCGGTCCGGCCCGGGTGCGCGGAATGTTCTGGCGCGGATCTCGTCGTCCACCCGGCCGGGCCGTCGTTGACCTGGGCATGGCAGGCGTCGCACACCAGGGCCAGGCTGTCGATGTCGGTGCGCCCACCCTTGTGCCAGTCCGTGACATGGTGCACCGCACACAGACTCGCCGGTGCTGCGCACCCGGGCCGGGTGCAGCCCGCGTCTGCCGCGATCAGGGCGAGGCGCTGATCGGCGCCGGCCAGACGGCGCCGTCGCCCCAGGTGCAGCGGACGACCCGCATGGTCGAACAGCGCGAGCACCGGATGCGCGTCCTCGGCCAGGGCCAAGGCGTCCTCGATCGGGAGTAGTCCGCCTGTCGCCGTCGTGGCGCGACCGCCGATCGCTCGTTCCAATTGTTCGAGCGTCATCGTGACGATCACGGTGGTCGGCAGTCCCCGGTGCCGGCCGAGCACGCCCGAGGCGAGCAGTACGCGGAACATCGCGCTGAACGCGTCGTGATGACGTTGCGCCGCGGTGCGGGTATCGCGGGCGGCCGCCGCCGCCAACACCTCTCGATCGACCGACGGGTCTTCGGCGTCGCCGGTCGGCGACGCGGGATCGTCCGGGTTGTTCATCCCCGGCCGGGCCCATTTGGCGAGAATCGGATCGAGCAGCGCCCGCGCGACAGGGTCGAGTTCCCCGGAGATTTTCGACATCAGTTCGGTGTCTTGCCGCCCGATCGAGATACCCCGCCGGCGTTTCCGGTCACGGTCGTCGCCGAGGTTCCCGTCCGGATTCAGATATGCCAGCAACCGGTGCCCGGCCTGCTCCACGTCCTCCGGGGTGCCGTCCCGGGCGAGACGGGCCAGCACCGCCTCCGCGTCGGCGAGCGCCTCGTTGCCCACGGCGTGGGGGATCTTGCGCATCACCTTCGCGACCGCGCGCGCATGGCCCACACCGATGTCGCCGTCACGCTGCGCTGCAGCGGTTTCCGGTAACACCGGCGGCATCGGGTCACCGGACAGGTTGTGCCACACCCCCAGCTCGCGGGCCGCGGTGACACGGGCGGACGCGTCCGCCGCCGAGATCCGGAGCACGTCGATCAGCATCTTCTTCGGTGAGTTGTAACCCAGACTCGCCGGGACCGAGCGCTCCACACTCTCCACGATCAGCCGGTGCGAGAGGGCATCCGCTCGGCGAAGCGACTGCTCCACCCCGCGCATCACGTCGACTACCTCACCGTCCGACAATTCCGTCAACCCCGCATCGAGGAGCCCGTCGACCGCGGCAGCGAGCATCGACAGATGCTGCGCCACGTGGCTTTTCACCGACCCCCCAGTCGAACTCATGCGCGAATACTACCGCGGGGGTCCGACACGTTCTGGAGGCGAACACCGATGGCCCGACCGTCTCGGCACCGCGAGATTCATGAGCACACCGGTAAGTCGAACTTGGGCAGCGGAAGACCGAGACCTACGAGTGACGTAGCTATCGCACGAGGTCTGCTGTGCGCGCTCTTGCCGAGACTCTCCGTCCGACTGATCAGAGCCCGCGGTCGCGCAGTGATTCGGAGGGGGTCACGCCGTACTTGCGGCGGTAGGCGGCGGCGAATCTGCCGGTGTGCATGATTCCCCAGCGGGTTGCCACCTCGGAAATGGTTGTACAGGAACCGCTTCCGATCAGGTCTGCGTGAACGCGCTCGAGACGGACGTCGACGAGGAATTCCGTCGGCGTCATGCCCACGTATTCGCGGAAGCCCTGCTGCATGCGGCGGACGCTGACGCCGACGAGTTCGGCCATCTCGCCGGCGGTCCAGGGACGTGCAGGGTCCTCGTGGATGGCGTCGATGACGCGCTTGACGATGCGCGGGCGGATACCCGGAGTGCCCGTGTCGTCCTCCGGCATCGCGGTGAGCACGAGCGCGGTGGTCAGGGCGCCGCACAGTTGCTGCGACACCTGGCCACTGCGCAGGAGACTGCTGTCGTGCAACGCCTGGTCGGCGATGGAACGCACGAACCGGAGCCACTCGGCCCCGGAGCCGGACCGCAGGTCGAGTTGCCGCGGCAGCACCTGCCCCGGCCGGGCGAGGACACGGTCCATTTCCCGCTGCAGGTAGTCCCGGTCCACCTTGAAACCGATGATCTCGCACGTGCTACTCCAGTTCGTGATCACGGTCCGGGTGTCGGGCGGGCAGATGGTCGCCAGCCCCGGCGTCGAGGTCACCTCCGTGCCGCCGGTAACGGACACGATGCGGCCGGCCAGAGGGATGTTGATGCCGTACGCACCGGGGTGGTCGGACTCGATCGACACGGGCGCCCCGAAACCGATCCGGGCGAGCCTGGACGCCCCCACCTGGGACGACTCCAGCGACGACCGCGCCGCCGTGTCCCGGGACAGCGGACGCAGCTCGTGGGGGAAGTAGGCGTCCGCGACCACCTCGTGAACCTCGTCCCAGTCGGTGAACCCGGGACCTTCCAGCTGTCCTCGCATGCGTCGTCCCAGACCTCTCACCTCGCGCAACGACCGCGCATGGGCAACTCCCGACCCTAGCATCGCCTGTGACTCGCGTCACTGCAAGCACCCGCGACCGCCGTCCGGGAAACCCGTTTCGCGTTCCGGATCGCGGTTTCGCAATGCGGATCGACGGACTGTGATGCCCGTCATACGTTGTGCAGGTCCCCATCGCAGGGGGTTATCGCACGAATCGTGCAGAAAGGCGGTCAGGAGAAATGGACCAGCGCACTCTGCGTAACATTTTCGGCCAGTTCGCCAGCGGCGTCACCGTCATCACGTGCGCTAATGCCGACGGCGAGCCGCACGGGGCGACAGTCACCGCGTTCACGGCCATCTCGATCGAGCCTCGGCTGTGCCAGGTGACGTTGACCCGCAAGTCGAAAGCGTGCAGCTACCTGGACGGCGCGCCGTTCGCGGTAAACATTCTGGCCGCCGATCAGCTCGACACCGCCATGCACTTCGCCGGCAAACCGCAGCGGACGGAACCCGCGTGGGACTCCGCGGGGATAGCCCCCGCACTGTCCGGCAACGCGGCCACACTGACGTGCTCGCCGTGGGCGTCCTACGACGGTGGCGACCACGTCATCTTCATCGGCGAGATCGTCGATGCGTCCGTGGACCCGACGAAGGACCCACTGCTGTTCTACCGCAGCACCTTCCACGATCTGGGTGCCGCCTCGGGCAGCACGGCGTGGAATGGCTGTCTCGACGACCCCCACAGCGGATGGTTCGACGCCGCCGCGTCGTTTACTCCGCTCCACCTGCAGCTCGCCCAGGCTGCCTCGTAATTCTCATCGAAGGGAACATCATGACCACCACCGAAGCTGCCCCCGAGACCGTTGTCGACCGCACGAAGGTCAACACCGCCGCAGACTGTGAGGCCAACCGCACCGACAACTTCGCCACCCGCCCGATGACCGGCGACGAGTACATCGAGTCGCTGCGAGACGACCGCGAGATCTGGCTCCACGGCGAACGCGTGAAGGACGTCACCACCCACCCGGCGTTCCGCAATCCGGTGCGGATGACGGCCCGGCTCTACGACGCGATGCACACCGGTGAGCACGTCGACACCCTGACGACGCCCACCGACACCGGCAACGGCGGCGTGACGATGCCGTTCTTCCGGGCGTCCACGTCCTCGGAGGACCTGCTGAAGGACCGCGACGCGATCGCCACCTGGGCGCGCATGACCTACGGCTGGATGGGCCGCTCCCCCGACTACAAGGCCTCGTTCCTCGGCACCCTCCATGCGAACAAGGAGCTGTACTCGCCGTTCCAGGCCAACGCGGAGCGCTGGTACAAGGAGTCGCAGGAGAAGGTCCTGTACTGGAATCACGCGATCATCAACCCGCCGGTCGACCGCCAGCTGCCGCCCGACGAGGTCGGCGACGTGTTCATGAAGGTGGAGAAGGAAACCGACGCCGGACTGATCGTTAGTGGCGCCAAGGTCGTCGCGACCGGTTCGGCGATCACCAACTACAACTTCGTCGCCCACTACGGCCTGCCGATCAAGAAGAAGCAATTCGCCCTCATCTGCACGGTGCCGATGGACGCACCGGGGGTGAAGCTGATCTGCCGCACGTCCTACACCCAGCAGGCCGCGGTCATGGGCAGCCCGTTCGACTACCCGCTGTCCTCGCGGATGGACGAGAACGACACGATCTTCGTCTTCGACAAGGTGCTGGTGCCGTGGGAGAACGTCTTCATGTACGGCGACGTGGACAAGATCAACGCGTTCTTCCCGCAGTCCGGGTTCCTGCCTCGGTTCACCCTGCAGGGCTGCACCCGACTGGCCGTGAAGCTCGACTTCATCGCCGGCCTGCTGATGAAGGCCCTCGACGCGACCGGCGCAGGCGGTTTCCGCGGCGTGCAGACGCGGGTCGGTGAGGTCATCGGCTGGCGAAACCTGTTCTGGTCGTTGACGGAATCGATGGTCCGCGACCCCGAGCCGTGGGTGGGCGACACCGTCATCCCCAAGCTCGAATACGGTCTCACGTACCGGATGTTCATGCAGCAGGGGTACCCGCGGATCAAGGAGATCATCGAGCAGGACGTCGCGTCCGGCCTGATCTACCTGCCGTCGTCGTCCGCCGACTTCAAGAGCCCCGACGTGCGCCCGTACCTCGACAAGTACGTCCGCGGCTCCGAAGGCATGCCCGCGGTCGAGCGGGTCAAGATCATGAAGGCGCTGTGGGATTCGGTGGGCAGCGAGTTCGGTGGCCGCCACGAACTGTATGAGCGCAATTACGCCGGCAACCACGAGGGTGTGAAGGCGGAACTGCTGATGTTCGCCGAAAATCGGGGAACGGTCAGCTCGATGAAGGGACTGGCCGAGCAGTGCCTGTCCGAGTACGACCTCGACGGCTGGACGGTGCCCGACCTGATCGGCAACGACGACGTCTCCTACTTCGGCCGCAGCTAGTTTTCACAGACCAGGAGAAACCATGACCACCATCGAAAGTCCCACCGCGGTCGGCTCCGGTAACGCAGCGACCGACAAGTTCAAGGGCGCCCGATTCATGGCCGACACGTCCCCGGAACGCCTGTCCGCCATCGCCACCGAGGCTCTCGCCGGGTTGAGCGCGCTGATCCAGAAGCATGCCGTCACCTATCCGGAGTATCGCGTCCTCAAGCAGTGGCTCATCGACGTGGGCGAGGGCGGCGAGTGGCCGCTGCTGCTCGACGTCTTCGTCGAGCACGAGGTGGAAGAGGTGAACTCCCGGAACTTCCGGGGCACCAAGGGCAGCATCGAAGGACCGTATTACGTGCCCGGGGCGCCGGAACTACCCGCGCAGTGCACCCTCCCCATGCGGGACGAGGACCGCGTCCACACCCCGCTCGTCCTCCGCGGGCAGGTGACCGATCTGGACGGCGGCGGACTCGGAGGCGCGCTGATCGAACTCTGGCACGCCGACGACGAGGGCTACTACTCGCAGTTCGCGCCGCACCTGCCCGAGTGGAACCTCCGCGGCGCTGTCGTCACCGACGCCGACGGCCGCTACGACATCACGACCATTCAGCCTGCGCCGTACCAGATTCCGACCGACGGCCCGACGGGTCAGTTCATCGAGGCCGCGGGCTGGCATCCGTGGCGTCCTGCGCACCTGCATCTGCGGGTGACTTCGCCGGGCAAGCAGCCGATCATCACCCAGCTGTACTTCGCGGGTGGCGACTGGATCGACGACGACGTCGCCACCGCGACGAAACCCGAACTGCTCCTCGATCCGCAGCTCGACGACGCCGGGCGTAAGGTCGTTACCTACGACTTCGCGCTCGATCCCGCCGTGGACTGAGACACCGACCATTTGCCCTGGGCGACGCGAGATATCGCGTCGCCCAGGGTTTCAGACGTTTGTGGAGGAAGTATCATGCCGAGCAACTCGCAGGCGCGGACGACCGAGTTCGTGCACACCGCGACCGCGGTGATCGAGGTCGTCGTCGAGGGCGACGGGCCGACGGTGATCCTGTTGCCGTCCCTCGGCCGCGAGTCGTACGACTACGACGAGGTCGCGGACGGGCTGGCGCAGAACGGGTTCCGGGTCGCCCGGCCGCAGCCGCGGGGCATCGGCCGCAGCGCAGGACCGCTGGAGAACATCACGTTGCACGATCTGGCCGCCGACGTCGGAGCGGTGATCGAGGCGCTGCACAACGGCGCGGCGGTGGTGGTCGGTCACGCCTTCGGGCACTACGTCGCGCGCATGCTGGGCGCCGATCGGCCCGACCTGGTACGCGGGGTCGTGGTGGCCGCCGCCGGGGCCCGTAACTATCCTGCGGCGCTCACCGAGCTGGCGGTGAAGTGCTCGGATTCCTCGCTGCCCGACGCGGAGCGGATCGGCTACCTGCAGACCGGCTTCTTCGCCCCCGGCAACGATCCGGCGGAGTGGCTCATTGGCTGGTATCCGGAAGTGTCACGTCGGCAGCTCGCCGCGTCCGCCGCCACCCCGAAGGACGAGTGGTGGGCGGTCGCGCATCAGCCGATCCTCGACCTGCAGTCCGCCCTCGACCCGTTCCGTCCTCGCGAGACGGCGAACGAATTGCGGGACCGGTTCGGCGAACTGGTCACCGTGTCCGTCGTCCCGAACGCGAGCCACGCGCTCATGCCGGAAGCGCCCGCACACGTAGTGCGGGCGCTCACCGACTGGATTCGGGATCTCGACAGCTGAGGGGTCAGACCCTCTCGAAGATCGCCGTCAGCCCCTGGCCGCCGCCGATGCACATCGTCTCGAGGCCGTACCGCGCGTCGCGACGCTCCATCTCCCGCAGCAGTGTCGTGAGGATCCGGACGCCCGTCGCCCCGACCGGATGCCCGAGCGAGATCCCCGAACCGTTGACGTTGGTGCGCTCGAAATCCTGTGCGCCGAAGTTCCATTCGCGCGTGACCGCGAGCGCCTGCGCCGCGAAGGCCTCGTTCAGTTCGATCAGGTCGATGTCCGAGAGCGTGAGCCCGGCACGCTTCAGGGCCCGCTCGGTGGACGGGACCGGCCCGATGCCCATTTCGGACGGCTCCACACCCGCGACCGCCCAGGTCACCAGGCGGGCGAGCGGACGGAGACCGAGACGTTCCGCCTCCGCCCGGGTGGTGACGAGACAGGCCGCCGCACCGTCGTTCTGTCCGCTGGCGTTGCCGGCGGTGACGGTTGCGTCGGGGTCGGTGCGGCCCATGATGGGCCGCAGGCGTGCCAGCGACTCGACCGTCGTGTCGGCGCGGGGATGCTCGTCCCGGTCCACCACCTGCGGATCGCCCTTACGGACGGGCACTTCCACCGGAACGATCTCCTCGGCGAACTTCCCCGAGTCGATCGCGGCCACCGCCCGCTGATGGGAGCTGGCCGCGAGTTCGTCCTGTTCCTGGCGACTGATGCGGTACTTGCGGCGCAGGTTCTCCGCCGTCTCCAGCATGCCGCCGGGCACCGGATAGTGGCGTCCGCCGGCGGTGACGCGGCCGCGGGCGAGCCGGTCGTGCATCGCCGCCGGGGCACCCTTGGCTCCCCATCGCATCGCCTCGGTGTAGTACTCGGCGCGGCTCATCGATTCCACGCCGCCGGCGATCACCAGTTCCGCGACTCCCGTCTGCACGCGCATCGCCGCGTCGAGCACGGCCTGCAGTCCCGATCCGCAGCGACGGTCGAGTTGCTGGCCGGGAACCGTCACCGGCAGGCCCGCGTCGAGGGCCACGACCCGGCCGATGGCGGGCGCCTCGCCGTTCGGGTAGCACTGGCCGAAGATCACGTCGTCGATGCTGCCCGGGTCCACCTGGGTGCGAGCGAGCAGTTCGGACACGACGCGGGCGCCGAGGTCGGCGGCGGGAACGTCCGTGAACTGGCCGCCGTATCGGCCGACGGGGGTGCGCAGGGGCTCACAGACGACGACATCGGTCGCCTGGGCGTTCGAATTTTCAGGCACTGCGGAAATCCCTTTCGTGATCGGTCCACTGCTGCGCCCATTCGCGCAGCTCGACCGCTCGGATCTTGGCTCCGTTACCGCCCACGGTGGTCGGCATCTCCTCGATCATGTGCACGGCGGCGGGAACCTTGAACGCCGCCAACGACTCTGCGCACCAGGCCTTGAGCTCGGCGGCGTCGGCGTCGGTTCCCTCCGTCGGGACGACGAACGCGACGGCCTCGGTGTATCCGCCGCGGCCGGTGATGCCGACGACCTTCGTGAGGTGGACGGCGTCGTGCTCGGCCAGCCGGTGCTCGATCTCGGCGGGATCCACCAGGAATCCGCGCAACCGGAGCACATCGCCCATCCGGCATACATACGTATAGCCGCCGTCGCCGGTCGCGACCGCGAGGTCGCCGCTGCGGAACCACCCGTCCGACGTGAACGCGCGCGCGGCCGCATCGGGGTTGCCGAGGTACGCGTCGACGACGTTCGGTCCGCGGACCTGCAGCTCACCCTGTTCGCCGTCGGGGAGAACGGAGTCGTCGAGCGGGTCGGCGATCCGGATCTCGATTGCGGGTTCCACCGGGCGCCCGCCCCCGTTCCAGCGCACCGATTCCGGGTCGGTGACGTCCCACAGCAGCATCAGGGCGAACACCTCGGACGACCCGAAGACACCGGTGGTCACGGCGTCGAATTCGTCGCGAACCCACGCCGCCACCTCGTGCGACCGACCGAGGAAGTCGGCGATCCCGAGCCGCTTCAACGACGACAGGTCGGCGCGTTCACCGCCCCGCCACGTGTCGTGGAGGCGAGCGAAGAGGTCGTCGCCGCCCACCACGTGCGTCACCTTCAGCGACTGCATGCGCCGCAGCGTCGTCGCGGCGTCGAAGACGGGTTCCATCAGCAGGGCGCCGCCGCCGGCGAGAGTCGCCAGGGCGGTGCTGAATCCGAACACCCCCGACACCGGCAGCACGCAGAGGGTGACGTCGCCGGGTTCGACATCGAGGACGGCGGCGTCGGCCCGCGCATGCCCGACCACCGCCGATTCGCGGTGAGCCGCCAGTTTCGGGACTCCCGTGGAACCGGATGTGGTGAAGGCGACCGCGAGCGGGTCGTCGGGGGCAGCCCGTTCGCCCGCAGCGGTGGTGGTTGCCATGTCGGGCGTTTCCGGCGCCCGGACCCCGCCGGTGTCCGCGCTGCCCGCCGCCCAGGCGCCACCGCCGAGGTCGAACCGCGCCGGGTCGATCGCCTCGCCGGCGGTGCCCGGCCCGTGTACGACGGCGACCGTCGGGGCCGGGAGATCGACGGAGCGCTGTGCCTCGTCCAGCCGTCCGAACAGGTCGAGGCCGTGGAACCGGTCTGCCACGGCCACGACCGCCGGTCGCGCCGACGTGAGGATGTGCGCGATCTCGTGCGTGTTGTAGCGGGTGTTGACGCCGATGACGTGTGCGCCCACGGCCGACGAGGCGAGTTGCCAGACGATGGCGTCCGACCAGTTCGGCAGCAACACGGCCACACACTGGCCGCGTCGGACACCGACTCGGTGCAGTTCCGACTTCACGGCATCGACCCGGGCGCGCAGATCGGCGCGGCTACCGACGATCGGGTGTCCGTCGACCACGTCCACGGTGACGGCGGCATCCGGGTCGGCCGTCACCAGTTCGTCGAGCAGCGAGGCGAGGGTGCCACGGCGCGTGGCCGTGTCGTGGGCGGTCACGAGAGTACCGCCGCCGCGCGCAGTTCGGTCAACCAGCCGTCCGCCACCGAGGCGAAATCGTCGATCTCCTCCATGGGGTAATGGCCGATGTCCTCGAGCAGGGTGAACGTCGCAAGTCCCGGGCGGGCGGCGTCGATTTGCGACGCGGCCTGCGCGACGAGTCCGGCCTGGATCCACGGGTCCTGCGCTCCGGCGACGATCCGGATGGGGCAGGTGATCTCGGCGAGACGCTCACGCACGTCGTGGGTTCCCCAAGCGATGAGGTCCGAGGACGAGATCTCCGGGTCCTCACGCTTGTGCATCGTGGCGATCAGGCGGGCCTTCACCTCGGGCACGGACTGTCCGATGGAGGCCAGTGTGCCGAGGTACGTGCGGTCCGAACGGCTGGGTCCCGCAACGTCTTCGAGTTCGCGACGCAGTCCGCCGACGTTGACGCGACCGGGTCCGGCCTCGGCTTCCATCGCGATCGCCCCCGCCAGCGGTCGGGACGGCCTGGTGGCCAGTTCGAGGGTCAGCTTGCCCCCGATCGAACATCCCATGACGAACGGGCGTGCGACGTCGAGCGCGTCGAGGACCTTCCCGAGCCAGTCGCCGAACGTGACGATACTGGTGACGGGGCCGTCGACCGCGGGCTCGGAACGCCCGTGCCCCGGAAGGTCGGGGACGATCACCCGGTAGCCCCGCCGGGCCAGGTCGGACGCGACGTGCCGCCACTGGACTCCGCTCTGCCCCGCGGTGTGCAGGCACAGAACGGTGGGCGTCTCGGCGGTCGAGTAGTTCTCGGGGGTGACGATCTCGACGAAGCCGAGCGCCCCGTCGATCTCCAGGTACCGGGCCTCGATCATGACCGAGCCTCCATTCCGCGGGCATGGGCGATGATGATGTCGAGCGGCTTGGTGAGTCGCAGGTACTCGTACCCGTCACCGCTGGAGGAGAATTCGCCGCGGATGGCGCGGCGCATGAAGTCGTTGTGCTCGGCGAACATCAGGTCGACCCACGTCTCGGCGGGCGCGACGAGCGTGAACGTGGCCCCGCCCGGGACGCGGCGCACGACGTCGATGATCCGGCCGCGGTAGATCCGCAGGTGCAGTTCACGGGCCCGGCCCGACGCGTCGGTGCAGCGCAGGCCGACTGTGCCGTCCCACGTCGACAACGACGACGCGAAGGCGGGGTCGGCGGACAGGGACTCACGGAGAAGCTCGCCCCAGGCGGGAGTGCAGAAGTCGACCGCGGGATCGTATCGGACGTCGGATGATTCGGGCAGAAGCCACGTCTCGATTCCCTGCTCGCGGACAGATCCACCGTCGTCGACCAACCGCACGTGCCGATCGACGACGTTCCCGTTCCCCGCCTGCTCGACGCGCGTGACGACGGACTCGGTGTGGACGACGTCGTCGCCGGTCACTGACGACTGCGAATTCCATTGCAGCCCGGTGCGGGTGGCTCCGGCCGCCGGAGCGGGTGTGAGCGCCCCCGCCGTGGCGATTCCGGTCAGGGACGTATCCGGCAGGGACAGCGCGAGTTCGGAGACCCGCCTGGTGTCGCTCACTGAGCGATCGCCGACCGCGATGCTGATGGTGGGTGCGCTCATTCGGCTGCCTTCCCCAGCAGTTCGTCGGAGATGATGCGCATCTGGATCTCGCTGGTGCCCTCGAAGATCTTCGTGAGCCGCGCGTCCCGCCAATGCCGCTCCACCTGGAAATCGGTGGTGTACCCGGCGCCACCGTGGATCTGCACCGCCTCACTGGTCACCCGCTCGGCCATCTCCGTCGCAACGAGTTTGCACATCGACGCCTCCAGCGAACACCGCCGACCGGTGTCGATATCGGTGGCCACCGAATACATCAGCTGCCGCGCGGCCTCGATATCGGCGGCCATCTTCGCGATCTTGAACCGCAGATGCTGGAAGTCGGCCAACTCGTGCCCGAACTGACGCCGGGTGTGCAGATACGCGATCGAATCCTCGAGTGCACCGCGGGCCAGACCGATCGCCCGGGCCGCGGTGTGCGCCCGCCCCACCTCGAGCCCGGACACCGCCAGGTAGAACCCCTTGCCCTCCTCGCCGAGCATCGCCGACCCGGGCACCCGGAAACCGTCGAACGACAACTCCCACGTGCTCCAGCCGAAATACCCGATCTTGCGGATCTTCGTGCCGCTGATCCCCGCCGGGAACCCACCGCGCTGCTTGTCGATCAGGAACGCACTGATCCCGCGGTGCGGCTTCGCCGGATCCTTCTGCGGATCGGTCCGCGCGAACAACACCAGGTAATCGGCTTCGTCGGCGTACGTGCACCACATCTTCGTGCCGCTGATCACCCAGTCGTCGCCGTCGCGGGTGGCCCGGCAGGAAATGTTCGCCACATCCGACCCGGCCTCGGCCTCCGACAACGCGTACGCCCCCAGGTACTCGCCCGCCGCGACCTTCGGCAGCAGCGCGGCCTCCTGTTCCGGGGTGAACCCGCCGCCCATCCCGTTGCCCCGGGCGAGCAGACCGGACACGCTCATCCACGCCCGCGACAACTCCTCCGCGACCAGGCAGTACTCGAACACCCCGAGACCGAGACCACCGTGCTCCTCCGGGATCATGATCCCGAAGAAGCCGACCTCGGCCATCGCCTTCTTCAACGTGTCGGGAATGGTGCCCTGCACCGGATCGAGTTCGTTCGCGATCGGCAGCACCTGCTTCATTGCGAAATCGCGAGCCAGGTCACGGATCGCCAATCGGTCCTCGGTGAGATACCGCGGTGAGTCTGTACGCGGCTGCGACGGCCGGTGAGTCATGGACACTCCTCATCCACTCGAACTACGGGGCGCGCGATACGGGAGAACTCGCGGTTCTGCACTCGGATCACATTAACGCTTGTTCACCCAGTAGAGCATGAGCCGGGTCGACCGTCAATGCCGAACGCGCCCGAGTCAGGCGGGACGGTGTCCGACCAGGTTGAGCGCGTAGACCCCATACGAGTCCGCCACCGCCTGCGCGGACAGCGGGCCGTCCGGCCGGTACCAGAGCGCGATGCCGGCACACATGGTCAGCACGGCGGTCACCGCTTGGTGGACGTGCGGGACGTCGAAGTCGCCGCCCGCCACCCCCGCTTCGGCGATGGTGACGAACAGGTGTTCCTGGGCATCGCGCGAGCCGACGACCCGTTTGCGATCGACCTCGTCGAGGTAGCGCAATTCGGTGTTGGCCACGAGGCAGGCGCGCTGGTTACGCGCGGTGTACAGCGAATGCGCGACCACCGCGGCCGTCCACTGCTCCGCGGGTGCGGATCCCGCTTTACGCAGGGCGTTCCGGGTGGCGCTGAACTGCTCGTCGCTGGCGGCCCGGAGGATCTCGACCAGTAGTTCGTCCTTGTTCTCGAAGTGGTTGTACACGTTGGCGGCGCTGCAGCCTGCGCGTTTCGCGATGGTGCGCATGGTCGCGGCGTGGAAGCCGGCGGTGTAGAACTCGTCCAGCGCTGCGTCCAGGATTCGCTGCCGGACGTGGCTAGTCACCGTGCCGCTTGACCGAGTGTTCATCTCTCGGAGAGTAGGTGCAGCGTGCGGTGTGGGCAACAAACCTGCCGGAAGATGCAGCTCAACCGCCCTCGATCGGTGAACGGCGGTACGTGTTGACCGCGGACGTGATGTCCGTTATGGTCCACATCACATGAACGACCGTTAATAAGTCGCTCGCACATTCCGCACATCGCACCGTGGAGGTATGCCGCCTTGAGCACCCTCGAAGAACGTATTCGCCGCCTGGAAGACCTCGAGGCCATCCGATACCTCGACGCGCAGTACTGCCGCCATCTCGACGACGGCAACTGGGACGCCCTGATGGACCTCTTCACCGACGACGGCGAATTCGACGGACTGTCGAACCCGAAGGGCAAGCGCGCGATGCGAGAGTTCTTCGCCGGACTCGCCCCCGGTGGTCTCACCGCGTTCTGGCACTTCATCACCAACCTGGAAATCGATCTCGACGGCGATCGTGCGACCGTCCGCTCGTTTCTATGGCAGCCGTGCGTGTCCGACGGCGCCGCCTCCATCGCCGCGGGTCGCTACACGGACGAAGCCGTCAAGATCGACGGTCGCTGGCTGTATCGCGTCAAGCAGGTGCGCTTCCACTACTTCGGACCACTGACCGAGGGCTGGGACGAGAACCAGTTCGCCCTCGACACGGCACGGCGCGCGGCGGTGAACGCGTGAGCACCGAATCGCCCACCGCCGTGCCCGGCGCGGCGGTCTGGTCACCGATCCTCGCACTGCCGGAGTTCGTCGAACTGCGGCGCCGCCGCCGGGCCGTCACCACCGGTCTCGGCCTGGTCGCGATCGCACTCTTCTCGGCGTTCCTCGTCGGATTCGCCTACTTCCCCGAATTCCTCGGCGACAACACCGCGTTCGGCATTCCGCTGTCGCTGTGGGTGGTGTTCTCCCAGTTCGCCGGCACCTGGGTGCTCGTGTTCGCGTACTTCCGGCTCTCCCGCACCTACATCGAACCCGCCGCCGATGCCGCCGTCCGCGCCATCGCACACCGTGATCAGGAGCATGCGTCATGACCGGCGACACCGATTTCCTCGCCATCGGCATCTGTGCCGCCGTCATCTCCCTCACCTTGTGGGTGACGTTCGCAGCGTCGCGCCGAAGCCGCAGTGCCACCGGATTCTTCGCGGCGGGCCGCTCGATCACCGGGTGGCAGAACGGATTCGCGATCGCCGGTGAGTTCATCTCCGCGGGCAGCTTCCTCGGCACCACCGGCTTGATCTTCTACAAGGGAGTCGACGGCGCCGTCATCCTGTGCACGTCGGTGATCTCCTTCCTCCCCGTCCTGTTCCTCCTCGCGGAGAAGATGCGCAACGTCGGAAAGTTCACTCTCGCCGACGTTCTGGTATTTCGGACCGGCGCACGACGGGTCCGGGTGGTGGTTGCGCTCAGCACCATCGTCACCGGCACGTTCGTGCTGCTCGCCCAACTAGTCGCGGCGGGCGTTCTCCTCGAGTCGGTCTCCGGGATTCCGTTCGGGCTGTCCGTCGTGGTCGCCGGATCGCTCATGGGGATCTACGTCTTCGTCGGCGGAATGCTGGCCACCACGTGGGTTCAGGTGATCAAGTCGTCCATCCTGTCGATCCTGGCGGTCGTGGTGTGCCTCGGCATCCTGGCGAAGTTCGGATTCAGCGTCCCGGGCATGCTCGGGGCGGCAACCTCGAACGCGAAGGCCGGTGACGCCATCCTGTCGCCGGGCCTGATCTTCGGGCAGACCGGTGCGATCAACCTGATCTCGTACTCCCTGGCGTTCGCGCTCGGCACCGCCGGCATGGCGCACATCCTCATCCGCTTCTTCACCGTCCCCGAGGCCGCAACGGCGCGGAAATCGCTCGGCTGGACCGTCGCACTGTGCAGCGTCTTCTACCTGATCGTCATCGTGATGGGCTTCGGCACCGCGGCGCTCCTCGGTCCCGACGGGGCGGATCAGGTCGGTGCGGGCGGCAACCTCGCGGCTCCCACGCTGGTCACGGAACTCGGTGGCGGTGTCGGCACCATCGGCGGATCGATCGCGCTGGCCATGGTGGCAGCCGTCGCGTTCGCGAGCATCGTCGCCGTCGTCGCGGGCGTCGTGATCTCCGCGGCAGGAACGTTCGCCCACGACGTGTGGCCCACCCTCACCCGCAGGAAGACCGCCGACGCCGGCACCGAGACCGCGGACGCCCGCGAGGCCAAGGTCGCCCGATACGCGGCGGTCGCGTTCAGCATCGTCGCGATCGGACTGACGATGGCGATCGGCGACACCACCAACATCACGTATTTCATGGGAATGGCGTTCATGGTCGCCGGCAGCGCGCACCTGCCCAGCCTGCTGCTCTGCCTGAACTGGCGGCGCTTCAACAGCAACGGCGCCGTGTGGGGAATCTCGGTGGGACTCGCATCCACGGTCGTCAGCCTGCTGTTCACCGAAGCGCTCTGGCTGGGTAGTGGACCGGCGCCGTTGACCATCCAGTTGCCGGTGATCATCACGATGCCGCTCGGGTTGGCCGCCGCCGTGATCGGTTCACTCACCGCCGAACGCCGTCAGGGCCGGTCGGCCGATCGGGACGAGAAGTTCGCCGAGATGCTGGTCCGGGCCGAAACCGGAATCGGCGCGGAACTCGCCGAAGCGCACTGACCCTCGGTGATCCAGGGCGCGCTACTCCTCACGCGCCCTGGATCACCGCGCGCGTAGCATTCGTGACGGAATCCGCGAACTCGAGAAGCGAGGCAGCCGTGATCTTCATCGTCGTCAACTTCACCGTGAAACCGGACCACGCGGACGGCTGGCTCGACCTGGTGCGGCCGTTCACCGACGCGACCCGGAACGAACCGGGCAATCTGTGGTTCTACTGGTCGCGCGCGGTCGAAGATCCGAACCTGTACGTCCTCGTCGAAGCGTTCCGCGACGACGACGCCGCCGCCGCCCACGTGCAGAGCGACCATTTCCAGAACGCGATGGCCACCTTGAAACCCGCCCTCGCCCAGACGCCACGGATCATCAACACCACGATCGACGGCACCGAGTGGTCCCTGATGGGTGAACTCGAAGTCGACTGACCCGTCCGGCTTCACCCTGAAGTCTCGTGCAACGCGCGTTAGCCTGGAAACGTGGCTTCCGATCTCTCCGACTTCGACGCAGTGATCTTCGACTTCTCCGGCACACTGTTCCGGCTGGAAGAAGACGACAGCTGGATGTCCGGCCTCACCGACCACGACGGTGAACCGTTCGACCTCCACCAGCAGGCAGAACTGATGCGACGCATGACGGCGCCGGTCGGTCAGACCGTCGAGATGGACGCCGCCGAGCACCATGCCTGGATCAACCGCGACCTCGACCCGCGGTTCCACCGGCAGGCGTACCTCGACGTGCTGCGGAAGTCCGGGGTCGCGCACGAGGACCAGGCGGTCGGGCTGTACGAGCGGCTGATCGACCCGGGATGCTGGAGCGCCTATCCCGACACCGCGGAAGTGCTTGCGTCACTGAAGGACCGAGGAATCAAGGTCGCGGTACTGAGCAACATCGCGTTCGACATCCGGCCGGCGTTCACGGATCTGGGAGTCGAGCATCTCGTCGACGAATTCGTGTTGTCGTTCGAGGTGGGTGCGGTCAAACCGAATCCGAAGATCTTCGAGCACGCCCTCACCGCACTCGGTTCCGAACCCGAGCGGACCCTGATGATCGGCGACAGCGAGGAAGCTGACGGCGCCGCGCGGAAGGTCGGCTGCGCGTTCGCACTCGTCGAACCCGTTCCCCTCGCGGAGCGCCCGGATGGTCTCCGCAGTGCGCTCAGGGCCTTCGGCCTGTGAGTACTTGTCAACCACGGGCGGTTGACAAGTACTCACGACCGGAGCAACCCGCGGCCGGTGACGAGGGGTAGGTCGAGTGCGGTCACGAGCCCGGGTTTCGCCTCGACCACGGCACGGACCGAATTCACCAGGCGCATCGCGGTGACGATCATCCCCGACACGTTGTGGTCGCCGTGCTCGCCGTGGTGGTTGAACTCGACGGTCATCATCGGCTCACCCGTGATGTCGATCCGGTAGCACCCGTCGCCGCGGGTGGGTTTCGGCCAGTCCGGTTGCTGCTCGGGGTGGGTGCGGGTGACGTGCTCGAGGACCACCCGCGGCACCCCGTCGACGGTGCCGATCACCTCGAACCGCACCGCCGCGACCGTCCCCTTCGCGATGTGGCACGACAGGGTGTCCAGATCCGTCTCGGCGGGGACGCGTTCGAACTTCTCGACCAGCGGTTCGTCGAGCGTGACGCCGAGCCCCGCGGCAATCTGACGGACGACGCTCCCCCACGCCAGCGACAGCACACCGGGCTGGAACAGCATCGGCGTCTCCTCGACGGGTTTGCCGAAACCGAAGATCTCACTCATCACCACCGGCTGGTAGTAGGTGGAGTAGTCGGCGATCTCGGAGCAGCGCACCTCGTCGATCCGCTGCGACAGGCTCGTCATGGCCAGCGGCAGAACGTCGTTCGCGAATCCGGGGTCGATGCCGTTCACATGGAGGCTCGCCCCGCCCTGCTCGCCGGCACGGCGAATCCGGTCGACGAGTTCGTCCGGGACGACACCCATCGGGTACTGCAACAGAACCGGACCCGACGACACGACGTTGATGCCGGCATCGAGGAACGAAATCAGATCCTCGATCGCGTCGAAGATGCGGTCGTCCGTCATCGCGGTGTGCACGATGCAGTCAGGCTTCAGGGCGAGGAGTGCCGCCTTGTCGTCGGTCGCCGTCACCCCGAGTTCCCGGCCGAGACCGGCCAGTTCACCGGCATCTTTCCCGACCTTCTCCGGGCTGGACACCCACACGCCGACCAGTTCGAGGTCGTCGCGGGCGTCGATGCCTGCGATGGCATGACGCCCGACCGTACCGGTGGACCATTCGACGACGCGATAGCTCATGCGTTCTCTCCGAGTTCCAGAAGTAGTACCCCTCCCGCGAATGTAACAGGTTCTAGTGCCCGGACCGCCGTGTTCGCGGCGACCGGCGTGCTCGTCGCATTCGCCGGCCACCCGTGGTGGGGGCCGTTCTTCGCCGTCGTGGCGACGGCCGACGTTCGCGGCGCGCTCGGGCACGCCGGAGTAGGCGACTACCAGCGGTACCCGAGCAAGCCGAGTACGAATTCGAGCCAGTCGGGCAGTCCGGGGTCGCGGAACATCGAGGGCCTCCTCCGCACGGTGAAACGGTGTCGCACTGTCTATCGATCGGCACGACCCCGGTGTTAGAACGCTGCCCGCGTCTAGATTTACAAATCAGCCGTTTTGTCTAGACCATGGATCGAAAAGCGTGTACTGTCCAACCCGGAGTGAGCTGGTTCATACCGGCGCAGGGACTGGACGAGGAGGTTCGGATCGTGACGACGTCGAATATCGGCAGGACGACAGAGGAAGCACCACCGGAAGCCTGGCGCGACCGCAAGCGCTACCTGTGGCTGATGGGGTTGATACCCCCGACCGCGCTGTTCCTCGCCGCGGGGCTCGTGTGGGCGTTCCATCAACTCGGCTGTTCGGCGGTTGCTCCGGTCTGGTGGTGGATCGGTGCGCTGTTGCTGTTCATCGTGCTCCCGATCCTCGACAGGTTCTTCGGACCCGACGGCCAGAACCCGCCCGAGGAAGTGATGGAACAGCTCGAGAACGACAGGTACTACCGGTACTGCACCTACGTGTTCATCCCGTTCCAGCTGGCGAGCCTGGTGTTTGCGTGCTACCTCTGGTCGGCGGACAGCCTCTCCTGGCTCGGCATCGACGGCGGCCTCGGACTGGTGTCGAAGATCGGTGTCGCGTTCAGCGTCGCCGTCATGGGCGGCATCGGCATCAACACCGCCCACGAGATGGGTCACAAGAAGACCGACCTCGAACGCTGGCTGGCCAAGATCACTCTCGCCCAGACCTTTTACGGCCACTTCTACATCGAGCACAACCGCGGCCACCACGTCCGAGTCGCGACACCCGAGGACCCGGCGAGTTCACGTTTCGGAGAAAGCTTCTGGGCGTTCCTGCCCCGCAGCGTGTGGGGAAGCCTGAAGTCGTCGTGGGAGCTCGAGAAGACTCGGATGCAGCGACTCGGCAAGAGTACGTGGAGCATTCACAACGACGTGCTCAACGCGTGGTTCATGTCGGTGGTGCTGTTCGGCGCGCTCATCGCGATATTCGGTCCGGTCGTCATCCCGTTCCTGGTCATCCAGGCCGTCTACGGTTTCTCGCTCCTCGAAACGGTCAACTACCTCGAGCACTACGGCCTGATGCGTCAGAAGACCGCCAGTGGCCGCTACGAGCGTTGCGCGCCCGCACACAGCTGGAACTCCGACCACATCGTGACCAACATCTTCCTGTACCACCTGCAGCGCCACAGCGACCATCACGCGAACCCGACGCGGCGGTACCAGACGCTGCGGAGCATGGACGGCGCCCCCAATCTGCCCAGCGGATACGCCAGCATGATCACGCTCGCGTATTTCCCACCGCTGTGGCGCAAGGTGATGGACCACCGGGTGCTCGACCACTACGACGGCGACATCACGCGCGTGAACATCCAACCCGGCAAGCGCGAGAAGGTCCTGGCCGAGTACGACGGCGGAGTTCGGTGATGGCCGCCTACCAGTGCCCGGTCTGCGACTACGTCTACGACGAAGCGTCCGGCGCACCCCGTGAAGGATTCCCAGCCGGCACCCCTTGGGCCGATGTGCCCGAAAACTGGCCGTGCCCTGATTGCGGGGTCCGCGAGAAGATCGATTTCGAAACGAAGGTGGCTTGACATGAGTACCGATTTCAAGCTTTTCCGCTGTGCCCAGTGCGGATTCGAGTACGACGAGGCCGAGGGCTGGCCGGAGGACGGTATCGAGCCGGGCACCAGGTGGGATGATATTCCCGAGGACTGGTCATGCCCCGACTGCGGGGCAGCCAAGGCCGATTTCGATATGGTCGAGGTCAGCCGGGCGTGAGCGCCGTGCCGAATCCGTCCACCGAATTGTCGACGGTAGTCATCGTCGGGTCGGGTATCGCGGGGGCGAGCGCCGCGCAGACGCTCCGCTCGGAAGGTTTCCGCGGGCGCGTCGTCCTGATCGGAGACGAACCCTCACCGCCGTATCGGCGCCCGGCGGTGTCGAAGGACCTCCTGTCGGGTGCCACGGCCGCGGAGAAGGCCGCACTGAAGCCCGGCTCGTTCTGGAACGAGCAAGACATCGAACTAATCACCGGCGCAACGGCCGTCGGACTCGACACCCGGACACGGCGCCTGACGCTCGCGTCCGGGGAGACACTGCACTACAGTGCTCTGCTGCTCGCGACCGGCGGCCGGGCGCGCCGCCTCGACGGCGTCTCCGGTGCGCATGTCTTCACGCTGCGGTCGATGCGCGATGCCGAGTCCCTGCGCGCGTCGATTCGACGCACCGGTTCCCTGCTCGTGATCGGTGGGGGTCTGATCGGATGCGAGGTCGCTGCCACGGCGCGGTCACTCGGCGCCGAAGTGACCGTTCTCGAACGAGACCCGTCGCTTCTCGGTCGCATTGTGCCCCCGGAAGTCTCGGCGAGAATCGCCACGCTGCACCGCGAGAACGGCGTCGACGTCTGCACGGATGTCGCGCTGTCCTCGCTCGAGGTGCGCGACGGCTCCGCGCGCGCCCTTGCGGACGACGGTCGCTGCTGGAGCGCCGGCACCGTCCTCGTCTCGGTGGGCACCGTCCCCGAGGTGACGCTCGCGGCCGCGGCGGGACTGCGCGTCCACAACGGCATCACCGTCGACGGGCAGTTTCGCACCTCCGCCGACGGCGTCTACGCGGCCGGAGACGCGGCCAACATCCCCGGTGTCCGCGGCGGCGACCGATATCGCTCCGAACACTGGAACGGCGCTCAGGCACAGGGAATTGCCGCCGCGCGGTCGATCCTCGGGACACCCCAGCCGTTCACGGACGTCCCGTGGGGATGGTCCACCCAATACGGCCACAACGTGCAGTTCGCCGGCGCGACCCGTTTCGACGACGACTACGTGGTCCGCGGTTCGATCGCGGATCGCGATTTCACGGCGATCGCGGTGCGCAAGGACGTCCCGGTCGGGGTCATCGCCGTGGGCCGACCGAAGGATCTCCGGACCGTGCGCACCCTGATCGCCCGGGGCCGCAAGGTCGACCGCGCCGCGTTGGCGGACGAGTCGGTCGCTCTCACGGACGTGCCCGCCGGCGAGCGGGAAGGCTTGAAAACGCCCGCCCGCTAGCATCGACGTCATGTCCGCACACGACCGCGTCAGCGCAAAGGGGTGCCGACATAGTTCTCGGCGATGAGGGTGCGGCCGGCGACGGAGCGGGTGACCATGTCGAGCTCGGCGACCTGCCGCTTGTGGCCGAATCCGGTGTCGTCGGGGAGTCGGTGCAGCATCGAGGACATCCACCAGGAGAAGTGCTGGGTCCGCCACACGCGCGGGAGGACGGTGTCGGTGTAGCCCTCGAGCCCGGCCCGGCTGCGGGTGGCGAAGTATTCGCCCATCGCCTCGGACAGGAAGTAGACGTCGGCGATCGCCAGGTTCATGCCCTTCGCGCCGGTGGGCGGCACGGTGTGGGCGGCGTCGCCGGCGAGGAAGAGGTTGCCGTGCTGCATGGGCTCGCACACGAAGCTGCGGAACTGGAGGATCGACTTCTGGAAGATCTTGCCGTCCTTGATCTCCGCGCCTTCACCGTCGACGCGGGCGTGCAGTTCCGACCAGATGCGGTCGTCGGACCAGTTGTCGACGGAATCGTCGGGGTCGACCTGCAGGTAGTGCCGCTGGATGTCCGGGGTGCGGGTGCTGATGAGGGCGAAGCCGCGGGGGTGGTTGGCGTAGATCAGTTCCTCCGACGAGGGCGGGGCCTCGGCGAGGATCCCGAACCAGGCGAACGGGTACTGGCGGAAGTGGTCGGTGCGCACGGTGGTCTCGGGGATGAGTCCGCGGGTGGAGGTCCGCGACCCGTCGCAGCCGGCGACGAGCGCGCAGGTGAGCGTCTGCTCGTTGCCGTCGGCGTCGACGTACGTGATCTTCGGGGTGTCGGACGTGTGACCGAGGATCTGCACGTCGGAGACGCCGAACCGGATGTCGCCGCCGTCCTCGAGGCGCCTGGCGATGAGGTCTTCGAGGACCTCGTGCTGCGGGTAGACGGTGACGGCGCGGCCGTTCGTCAGTTCGTCGAAGTCGATGCGGTGACCGCGGCCGCCGAATCGCAGTTCGATGCCGTGATGGGTGAGTCCCTCGCGCTTGACGCGGTCGCCGAGTCCGGTGTCGACCATCAGGTCGACGGTGTTCTGCTCCAGCACGCCGGCGCGGATGGTGCCCTCCACCTCCTCGCGGGTGCGGATTTCGAGCACGACGGAATCGATGCCCTTCAGGTGCAGGAGATGGGACAGCATCAGTCCTGCGGGACCCCCGCCGACGATCCCGACCTGTGTGTTCATGAGCAGACTCCTCGCGTAGTTCGTGGCACCAGTCACTGTGCTGCGAAGGAGCGGCCCGCAACACCCCCACTTTCACTGAGTGAAAGACGAGCTAGGCGACGCCCCGGGAAATGCCTCGCGCCGCCGCCACGACCGCGGGGATCAGAGGCGCGGGATCCTTTTCCGCCGGAACCACGACGGACACCGCCGCCACCACCTCACCCGTCGACCGCGACACCGGCGCGGCCACGGCCAGCGTTCCGACATTGAGATGTTCACGGCACGTGACCCACCCGGTCCGGCGGATGTCGTCGAGGGTGCTGCGCAGGCGATGCTCGGTGGTGATGGTGGACGGGGTGAAGCGTTCGAGGCCCGCCGCGAGGACGTCGTCGAGCAGATCCGAACCGCCGAACGCCAACAGCACGAGGCCGCCGCTCGACGCATGCAGCGGCAACCGGCCACCGGCCCTGCCGACGACGGTCACGGCACCGCGCGCCGACAACCGCTCGAGGTAGAGCGCCTCCAGATCCTCCCGGACCACGAGTTGGACATTCTCCCGCGTCGCCTCGTACAGGTCCTCGAGGTACGGCAACGCCACCTGCCGCAGTCCGTGGGCGCGGGGCGCGAGCGCACCCAACTCCCACAGCCGCACCCCGATCTCGTAGTGCCCGTCGTCGACGCGTTCGAGCGCGCCGTTGCCGACGAGTTGACGGCACAGCCGATGGACGGTGGGCAGCGGCAGTCCGGTGCGGCGGCTCAGCTCCGACTGCGACAGTCGCGGCCGCTCCGACGTGAACGACCCCAGCACCAGGAAGGCACGTCCCAGCATGCTGCGGTCGTCTTCGGGCATGCCGCCAGTATCCCGGTCACCACCAGCGGGTGGCCATGCCGATCTGCCGGTCGAGTTCCGGGCCGAGGCTGCGAACGTACGTCGCCGAGAGGTGATGCGAATCGTGGTAGACGAGGATGTTCCCTTGCACCGCACGGCAGATCGCCACATCACACACGGCATCCGTGAGGTCGAGCGGATACACCGACGGCAGGTCGCGGGCCGCCTCGAGGGTGGGATTGTCCGGGGCGAGGAGGTCGTCGCGCGGCAGTCCGCAACTGTCGGCGTCGCCGCCGTCGGCGAGGCAGTCGACGGCCGAATACGGGACGGCCTCGTGGTGCAGCCACGGGGTATCGCGGATGCCGAGGAACGGGAGCCCGAAATCGGCGAGCCGCTCCCACAGGCCCACGTAGTCGTCGGGCGTGACGTCGCCGGCCCCCTCGTCGTTGGGACGCGACGACGTCGAGAACACCCAGTCCGGACGGTGATCCCGCAGCCGGTCCAGGACGTCGCGGGACCAGTCGCCGCAGTCGGGATACGGTTCGCCGGCGAGCAGCGGGACGTCCGCGACGGTGAGGGGGCACCCATCTTGAGGTACGTCTCGACTCGGATGCCACGCTGCTGTCCGATGCGGTCGAGCGCGGGCACCCAGTGCTCGGCATGGGAACTGCCCACGACCGCGATCGTCCGGTCGGCGAACGCGTCGCCGTAGGCGCAGGTGACGACGTCGCGGGTGCTCAGGTCGGAGATGCAGCCGTCGAGCGTCGGCTGCGGCAGGTCGCCCGACGCCTTGAGCAGGGTGGGTCGCATGTCCGCGCGCGGTGCGAACACGCCGTCCGTCAGCGACGCTGCGCCCGGGTAGAGCCACGGGTCGAGGTCGCCGACGCGGGCGGTCGTCTCCGGGTTGCGGACGAGGTACGCGTGCCAGCCGGACGCCGAGCCGACGACGGCGACACCGAGGACCGCGACCAGCGCCGTGAGCGCGCGTCCCGGACGGGCCCCGCCCCGGAACCGCACTTCGATCAGCCGCTGCGTGAGCCACGCCAGCGTCAGCGACACGAGGATCACCGCGAGTCCGCCGAGCGCTCCGACCGCGGGCCGCTCCCGCCACGTGAGGTAGAAGATGAGGATCGGCCAGTGCCACAGGTACAGCGAATAGGCCAGGCCACCGAGCTCGACGAACGGCCGGGACGCCAGCATCGTCACGATCCCCGGCTGATCGGACGGGCCGGTTCCGGCGAGGATCAGCGCCACGGCCCCGCCGACCGGGATCAGGGCCGCCGGCCCGGGGAACACGGCGGCGCCGTCGATCAGGAACCCGCACCCGAGGACCACGGCGAAGCCTGACACCGCAAGGACCACTCGCCACCCGCGGGGCAGGTCGACCCGGTGCACGACGAGCGCGAGCAGTGCACCGGCGAGCAGTTCCCACAGTCGCGCGAACGTGTCGAAATACGCCCACGACTGCCGGTCCTGTGACAGCGCCGCGGCATAGACGAACGACCCGACGAATCCCGCCGCGAGTACGCCGCCGAGCAGGGGTCGCACGAGACCGATCCGGCGGCGGCACGTCCCGGCCACGCCCGCGACGACCACGAGGGCGAGCACATAGAACTGGCCCTGCACGGACATCGACCACAGGTGCTGCAGCGGGCTGACCGACGCGTCGGCGGCAGCGTAGTCGGCTGCCGTCCGAGCCAGTTGCCAGTTCTGCACGTACAGCAGCGACGCGAGGAGCTGGTCCGCGATCCCCGACCACTGCGTGAACGGTCGCTGGATCACGGTTACGACCGCGGTCACGGCCGACACCACCACCAGTGCGGGCAACAGCCGGCGGGCGGTGCGCCGCAGGACGGCGGGGACCGACGGACCCGAGTCCGCACCCAGGCGCCGCACGAGCATGCCGGTGAAGAAGAACCCGGAGAGCACCAGGAAGATGTCGACGCCGCCGGACACTCGCCCGAACCACACGTGATAGGCGACCACCAGCGCGATCGCGATTCCACGCAGCCCGTCGAGGTCGTACCGGTAGCCGCTCGCCGTGGACGGCGGTGCGGCAGCGTGGCGCGGACGGCTCGTAGCCACCTGGGGGTTGGTTCTCACAGTCCGTCCTGGCTCATCGACTCGGTACGCGGTCGATTATCCACACGGGGTTTACCAGTTCTTGACCAACCTGTGGCGACAGTGGGCGGACGCCCGGGGTCGGCGGACCGCCCCCATGTCGAGTAGCCATGTTTGACAGGCAACTATGGCGCACCACACAATAAGTGCGCCTACAGAACTAGGGTTCGCATCGCGAACACCGCTCGAGTCGAGGACATCATGACCACTTCCCAACGAAGCGCCGCCCGCGCCTCCACCGCCCTCTGGGTCGCGCCCCTCTGCTGGGTGGCCGTGCTGCTCGACGGTTTCGACCTGGTCGTCCTCGGCGCCGTCATTCCCTCGCTCCGCGAGTACAGCGACTGGAATCTGTCTACGGGCGCGATCACGTTCATCTCGACGTTCGGCCTGGTCGGCATGACAATCGGCGCGCTGGTCATCGGCACGCTCACCGACGTCATCGGACGCCGGCGCGCCCTGCTGTACGCGGTGGCCGCGTTCTCGATCCTCACGCTCCTCTGCGCGGCCGCGCCCAACCCGTTCCTCTTCGGGCTATTGCGCTTCCTCGCTGGTGTCGGTCTCGGCGGCGCGCTGCCGACCGCACTTGCCCTGGTCAACGAATTCTCGAAGAAGCAGGGCGGCGGCTCCGCCTCGACACTGCTGATGACCGGATATCACGTGGGTGCCGTTGCGACTGCGGCGCTGGCGATCGTCCTGATCGAACCGTTCGGCTGGCGCTCGATGTTCGTCGTCGGCGCCCTGCCCGCGGTGGTGCTGATTCCGCTGATGCTGCGCTACCTCCCCGAGTCGCCCTCGTACCTGCTGGCACACGGCAAGCGCTCCGAGGCCGAGGCCCTCGCGAAGCAGTACGACCTGGAACTGGAACCCGCGCCCACCGAAGACGCAAAGGTCGCGAGCGCGGCCAACCCGGTGCGTGCCCTCTTCTCGCGCCCGTTCCTGCGCAACAGCATCGCCATCTGGGTCACCTCGTTCATGGGACTTCTGCTCGTCTACGGCCTCAACACGTGGCTGCCGACGATCATGCGGGAGGCGGGCTACGACCTCGGCGCGTCGCTGACGTTCCTGCTGATCCTCAATGCCGGCGCGGTGGTCGGACTGCTGATCGCGGGCGGCGTCGCCAACAAGATCGGTCCGCGCACGGCGGCCATCATCTGGTTCGCGGGCGCTGCGGTGTTCCTCGCCCTGCTCAGCGTCAAGGTGTCGTTCGGCATTTACGCCCTGGTGTTCCTCGCCGGTTGCTTCGTGTTCAGCGCACAGGTTCTCGTCTACGCGTTCACGAGCGCCAACCACCCGCCGCAGATCCGTGCGACCGCCCTCGGCTGGTCGGCCGGGGTGGGCCGGGTCGGCGCGATCTGCGGACCCATCCTCGGCGGCGTCCTGCTGGGCGCCGGCTACGCGGTCCCGTGGGGATTCTATGCATTCGCCCTAGTCGGGCTGTTCGGAGCGATCGCCATCTCGTCCACCCGGACGGTGCACTGAACTCCTGACAGCGGTTCGATGAATTTCGGGCGCAGGTGTGGTCTATATCGGCGACGATGAATCGACGAGGACCTGTGAGAGGAACCGCGCCATGAAACCCATCACCCCCTGCCTCTGGTTCGACACCGAAGGCGAAGAGGCTGCCAAGTTCTACACGTCCCTGTTCCCGAACTCGCGGATCACCGAGGTCACCCACTACGGTCCGGACACTCCCGGCCCGGAGGGGAAGGTGCTGACGGTGTCCTTCGAGATCAACGGACAGCCGTTCACCGCGCTCAACGGCGGTCCGCAGTTCACGTTCGACGAGGCCATCTCCTTCGAGATCCGGTGTGCGGATCAGGAAGAAGTGGACAGGTACTGGGACGCCTTCACCGACGGCGGCGAGGAAAGCCAATGCGGTTGGGTCAAGGACCGTTTCGGAGTGTCCTGGCAGGTGGTCCCGGAGCGGCTGTTCGAACTCCTGTCCGACCCGGACACGGAGAAGGCGCAGCGCGCCATGCAGGCGATGCTGAAGATGCGCAAACTCGACGTCGCCGAACTCGAGAAGGCGGCCGCGCAGGCGTGACGCCTGCCATCATCGTCGAAGTGGGCTGAGCACCACCCCCGACGACAGGGTCAGCACCTGGTCGGCGCGGGCGGCATCGGCGGTGTCGTGCGTCGCCACGACGACGATCGCACCCCGCGCGGCCTCTTCGTCGACGGCGGCGCCGATCACGGCGCGGGCCTCCGCGTCGAGACCGGTGGTCGGCTCGTCGAGGAGCAGCAGGTCGCCGCGTTGCACGAGCGCCTGCGCGAGCAGCGCGCGCTGACGCTGCCCACCCGACAGTGCGCCGATCCGCCGGCTGCCGAGGTCGGCGAGACCGAGTCGGGTCAACGCGCCGTCGACGGCATCGCGGTCGCCGGGAGTGAGCCGCCGCCACACTCCGCGTCGGTGCCACGCTCCCATGGCCGCCACCTCCCGCACGGTCAGCGGTAGCTGATCGCTCACCGCATTGCGTTGCGGCACATACGCCGTGGACAATCGGCTCGTGCCGTCGATCAGTCCCGACGTCGGACGCACGATGCCGGCGAGGCACTGCAGGAGCGTCGACTTCCCCGAACCGTTGTGACCCACGACGGCCGTGACGGTGCCCGGCGCGAGACGCACACTCACACCGTCCAACGCCGGGGTCGAGCCATACCGGACCGCGATTTCGCTTACGACAATCATTATCGTTAGATTAGCAGGGTGCAGTGGTTACTCGATCCCCTGATGGTGTCCTTCGTCCGGCGCGCGCTGTTCGCGGGCATGCTGGTGTCCGTGCTCTGCGGACTCGTGGGCACCTGGGTCGTGTTGCGCGGCATGGCCTTCATGAGCGAGGCCATCTCACACGGCATGCTCCCCGGAGTGGCCGTCGCCTATCTCGCGGGCGCGAATCTCCTCGTCGGCGCGGCCGCGAGTGCGGTCGTCATGATCCTCGGCGTCGCCTGGGTATCGAAGCACTCGCGACTGTCCGAGGACACCGGAATCGGCCTGCTGTTCGTCGGCATGCTCACAGTCGGTGTCGTGATCGTCTCGCGCGCACGGTCGTTCGCGGTAGATCTCACCGCCTTCCTGTTCGGTGACGTCCTGTCGGCGACCCGGGGCGACCTGATCTGGCTCGCGGCCGCGGCCGCCGTCGCCGGGATCCTCTCGGTGCTCGCGTACCGCCCGTTCGTCGCCCTCGTATTCGACGAACGCAAGGCCCACACTTTGGGACTGCGGCCTCGGTGGGCCCACCTCGCCCTGCTCGCACTGGTGGTCCTCGCGGTGGTCGCGTCGTTTCGCATCGTCGGCACCCTGCTCGTGTTCGGACTCCTCGTCGCGCCGTCCGCCACCGCCGCGCTGTTCGGCAAGTCGATCGGCGCCACTATGGCCGTCGCCGTGCTCCTCGGCTGGTCCGCCACTTTCGCGGGGCTGATCGTGTCGTGGAATGCCGACACCGCCGCGGGCGCGACGATCGCCGGACTCGCCGTGCTCCAGTTCTTCGCCGCGGCCCTGGCCCGCTCGGCGTCGCGACGCCTGCGACCTGCCGTTCTGCCCACTCCCGTACCCGTTCGATAGATGGAGAACGCGAATGCCGAACACGACCCCCACCCGCGCAGCGATAGCCGCGGTCGCCGTACTGACCCTCGGCGCCTGCGCGGCCCCCGACGAGGAGGCCGCCTCCCCCGGTGGCCGGAGCCAACCGGGTAGCGATCTCGCCGCCGAGGCGGGATCGACGGAGGTCGAGGGTCCCGAACCCCGACTCGTCGTATCCGACGCCGACTCGGGCCGCGTGGACGTGCTCGACCTCGCGACCGCGGAGACGCTCCATTCGTTCGAGTTCGACAACCCGGCGCGCATCACGACGGTGAAGGACCGCTACGCGTTCGCGGTGGACGGTGCCGGCGGCGCCGTGCATGTGGTGGACGGCGGATCCTGGACCATCGACCACGGTGACCACACCCACTCGTACACCAAGCCGCCGGTCGAACTCGGCGCCGTCGAGGGCGGCGGGCCGTCACACGTGATCGAGGGCGACGACGCGGTGGCGACGTTCTTCGACGGCGACGGCGCCGCCCGCGTCATCGACTTTGCCGCGCTCCGCAAGGACAGCATCGACGTCGGAACCGTCGTGGAGACGGACGGCCCGCATCACGGCGTCGCCCTGCCGATCGCCGACGGTGTCGTGGTGTCGCGTGCGGCCGCGTACGGAACCGATTCCCGCCCCGCCGGATTCGAGTTCAATCCCGGGAACGGGGAGGTCCCGCGGCGGTTCGACACCGCCTGCCCGAACACGCACGGCGCGGCGGTGACCGACACTGACGTGCTGGCCGCCTGCGACGACGGACTGTTCCTCGCGACCACGACCGCAGGCGCCTGGACGTCGGAGAAGATTCCGTACCCGGCGGGCATCGACGCCGCCACCCGCCCCACGTCGGTCCGCGGGCAGGACGGACTGCCGATCCACGTCGCCGCGGCGGGACCGGCCGCCACCAACGACGGGGTGTTGATCTTCGATTCCCGCACCCGGGGGTGGACACACGTCCGAACCGCGGATCGGGTGGTGGATGTCGCATTGCCGGGCGACGGCCGCTCCGTGTTCGCGGTCCTCGCGGACGGCACCTTCCGCATGTACGACACGACGTCCGGCGCGGAAACCGCCTCGTCGCGCGTGCTGGCCGCCCCCTACGACGCGACTGTGACTCCGCCGGTCGTCGTCGTCGGCGGCACCCGCGCGTACGTCTCGGATCCCGCGTCGAAGACGGTGGCCGAGATCGACTTCCGGGACGACGCGCGGGTGGCGCGCACACTCGACGTCGGCGTCGCCGCGTCCACCCTCGGCGTGGTCGGGCTGTGATCCGGATGCGGCGCCTGCTGGCGCCGGCCCTGCTCACCGCGCTCGCGTCGCTGTCCGTGACTGCGTGCGCCCCGGGTGCCGCCGACGGGCCGGTCGTGGTGGTGACCACGAACATTCTCGGCGACGTGGTGCAGAACGTCGTCGGCGATCAGGCCGACGTGATGGTGCTGATGCCGAGAGGCGCCGATCCGCACTCGTACGAGATCTCGGCGTCGGATGCCGCGCGGGTGGAACGCGCCGACCTCCTCGTCTCCAACGGTCTCGGCCTCGAGGGAGGAATCGGCAGAACCGTGGACGCCGCGCACTCCGAGGGAATCCCGATCCTGCAGGTCGGCGACGCCGTGCGACCGATCGAGTATCGCTCCGGACAGTTCTCGGGCACCCCGGATCCGCATGTCTGGACCGACCCGGACCGCATGCGCGAGGCCGTCGCCGTGATCCGCGACGCGGTGCTCGATCACATGCCGGAGATCGAAGAGAGCAGCGTCCGCGCGAACTCCGAGAACTACGCCCGGCAACTCGACGAACTCACCGCCCGGATGACCGAGCGGCTCGCGGCCGTCCCCGCCGACCGGCGAAAACTGGTGACCAACCATCACGTCTTCGGTTACCTGGCAGAGCGTTTCGGGTTCGAGACGGTCGGGGCGGTGGTTCCCAGCGGGACCACCCTGGCGTCGCCCAGCGCGTCCGACCTCTCGGGTCTCGCCGCGACGATCACCGCGGCGAGAGTACCCGCGATCTTCGTCGATTCGTCGCAGCCCGATCGGCTCGCGCAGGTGCTGGCCTCGGAGGCACGGGTTCCCGTCGCCGTCGTCTCGTTGTTCACGGAATCACTGGGTGAACACGGCTCGGGCGCAGGAACATACATCGAGATGATGGATTCGAATTCGCTCGCGATCGAACAGGCGCTGCGGTAGCCGACACATCGCCACATGCACACCTACGACTTTGACAATCGTTTGCAATAACGGGTACTTCTCATGGGTGACCCTTATGCGTAGACCACACTTCCCCGCCTCCGTTGCTGCCGCGGCAGTCTCGGCGGCGCTCCTCACGTCCTGCTCCACCGACTCCGGCGCCGCCGAGGCGACGACCACCGACTCGGCCACGCCGCGGCTGGCAGTGAGCTACGACGGCGGCGTGCTGATTCTCGACGCGGCGAGCCTCGACGTGGTCGGTTCGGCCGAGGTGGACGGCTTCGCCCGGCTCAACCCCGCCGGCGACGACCGGCACGTGCTGGTCAGCACCGGCAACAGCTTCACCGCGCTCGACACCGCCGAACCCGCCCTCACGGACGTCTCGTTCGAGGCGAAGACACCGGGGCACGTCGTCCGGCACGACGGAAAGACCGTCCTGTTCGACGACGGGACCGGACTGGTGCGCGTGTTCGACCCGGCCGGACTGTCCGACGGCACGCCCGCCACCACCGAGTTCACCACGCCGGAAGCGCATCACGGCGTGGCCGTCGAATTGTCCGACGGCAGCCTGCTCACCACCGTCGGCAACGAGGACGAGCGCACCGGCATCGTCGTCCTCGACCGCGACCGCACGGAGATCGCGCGCAACGAGGACTGCCCCGGTGTGCACGGCGAGGCCGTCGCCGCCGACGAGACGGTGGTCGTGGGATGCCAGAACGGCCTGCTGATCTACCGGGACGGCGTCATCACGAAGGTGACGAGTCCCGACCCCTACGGGCGCATCGGCAATCAGGCCGGCGACGAGGACTCACCGATCATGCTCGGCGACTACAAGACCGAACCTGACGCCGAACTCGAACGCCCCGAACGGGTTTCCCTCACCGACACCGTCACGGGACAGCTCGCCCTTGTCGACCTCGGCACCAGTTACACGTTCCGGTCGCTCGGACGCGGTCCGCACGGTGAGGCACTCGTCCTCGGTACCGACGGCGCCCTGCACGTGATCGACCCGGGCACCAAGGCCGTGACCCGGACCGTCGACGTCATCGACGTGTGGACCGAGCCGGACAAGTGGCAGTCGCCGCGGCCGGCCCTGTACGTGCAGGACCACACCGCCTACGTGACCGATCCCGCGAACAGGAAGATCCACACGATCGACCTCGACACCTGGGCTGTGTCCGGGCAGACCGATCTGCCGGAAACCCCCAACGAGATCACCGGCGTCACGGGCTGATTCGGGGATCTACTCCTGCGACGTCAGCGGTCCCAGTTCCGCGTCGAGCGCCTCCTGCACCACCGCCATCGCCGACAATCCGGCGGGGGCACCGCAGTAGGCGCTCGCGTGGATCACCGCTTCGACGATCTCGGTGCGGGTCAGCCCGTTTCGCAGCGCGCCCCGCACATGCCCCTTCAATTCGCCGTGCGCGCGCAGCGCAATGAGCATGCCGAGGTTGAGGAGGCTGCGGCTGCGGCGGTCCAGCCCCGGCCGATTCCACACGGCACCCCAGACGTGCTCGCTGACGAACTCCTGCAACTGCTCGCTGTCGGTCCCCGCCGTCCGGTCGAGCGCACGTTCGACGAAGTCGGGCCCCATCACGTCCCGCCGCACCGCCAGACCCGCCTCGACGGCCGCACTCCGCCCGGGTTCTTCACTGGTCATCGTTCGCTCCTGTTCGCTGCCTACGACATCTCGGCGACAACTCTACGAGGCGCCCCGATCGGCGCGTGTGAGCGCGACAACGCCGCGGGCGGATTGCGCGTGCCGAAGATGTTCGAGTCCACCCTCGTACCGCAGCCGGCGCGGAAGCAACCCGTCCGCCGGGTTGACCGGCACGTGGGTCCGCGAACGGGCGACCCACGACCACCGGCGTCCCGGCCGCGACCGGCGTTCGGTGGCGTCGCCCACCCTGGCCACGTGCGGAGTGGAACCGAACCGGATCCGCGCATATCCGACGGCAACCGCGAGCGCATCCTTCACCCCCGCCGTGGTCGCGTAACCACGCTTCCCCGTGCTCAACCCGTGCCCGGGCAGATCCACGACGACGACGTCGACCCCGCTCTCCGCCAATTCCACCGCGAGGGGCGTGAGGTATCGCGCATGGAGTCCGGGCGGCGCGGGCAGGACCACGCTTGCCCCGCCACCCGACCGCGCCGTGTGGACCTCGGCGTGCACGGTTCCAGTCGCCGCGGGAATCTGGACGTGCTCGAGCCCGCGGCCGTCGACCCCGACGAATTCGGATGCCGGCTCCAGCGCCGCCTCGCAGGCGATCCGGCGTTCGAGCGCGTCCTCCCCGCGCACCAACGCCTTTCTCTGCAGCAGGATCATGACGGCCGCCGATTCCCGGGCCGTCAGCGTCGGTGCCCATCCCGTGGCTTTCGTGAGTCGCGTGGAATCGACGACGGTCTCACCCGCGGTCACCCACTGACCGGAGAACGCGGTGAGCCCGAGCCGGAACGCGATGTTCGCCGCCACGACCGCCGGCCGTTCGGGCACGTCGAACATCCGCTGCCCCTGCATGGCGGCGAGTTCGCGCACGCCCACCCAATCCCTCGGTCCGAGGTTGAAGGGCCCCACGAGATCCTGCTTCACGGCGCGGTGGAACGCGTCGGCCATGTCGCGCTGGTGCAGGAACTGATACGCGGCCTCGTCGGCCCGCGGAAACGCACCGACCGGGCCGGTGAGCTGGTCGATACCGTCATTGGAGAAGTCCTGGCCGATGATGTAGGTGGGGCGCAGCATCGAGATCGCCATCTCGCCCGGATGCCTGCGCAGCCACCACTCGGCGTAGTGCTCGACCTCGGCCTTGTCGTGGAAGTAGTACCGGTCGGGATCGCCTGCGGGATAGACGTCCTCGTCCACCGGCTTCGACCGCAACTCCGGACCGTACGCGTTGATGCTCGACGCGATCACGACGCGTACCGCGCCGGCGCGGTACGCGGCGTCGATCACGTTGCGGGAACCCCGCAGATTGATGTCGTGGGTTGCGGTCTTGTCGCGGATCTCCTCCACGACGAACGCCAGGTGGACGACGGCCTCGCAGCCGCGGAACACGTCCTCGATGCCCGGGTCGCGGACGTCCATCCGGACGGATTCCAGTTTCGGGTGTTCGAGCGGGAGTGGTCGCCTGCTGAGCCCGATCACCGTGTCGATATCCGGATCAGCCAGCAGGACAGGAAGAATCGCGGCGCCGAAGTCGCTGGTCGCCCCGGTGACGGCCACCTTCATCACGCCGCGGCCTCCGTCACGGTCTCGGAGATCACTTCCACCGCCCGCCGCAACTGGGCGTCGGTGTGGGTGGCCATGACGCACAGCCGGAGCATCGCACCCGACCGGGGGACGGCGGGATACAATGCCGCACTGGTGAACACACCCTTGTCGAACAGGGCGCGCCATAGAATCATCGCCTCGAGGTCGTCCCCGACGTGGACCGACACGATGGGCGTCACCGTCTCACCCCCGCCTGGCAGCGGCGACAACGCACCCACGTCGAGACCGTTTCCCTCGAGCCCGGACCGCAGGACCGCGGCGTTGTCCAGTGCGCGCCACGCCCGCTGCTCACCCTCCGCGCTGCGGATCAGCCGCACCGCCGCGAGCGCCGCCCCCACCGCGGCCGGCACTCCGGACGTCGTGAACAGGAAGGCCCGGGCATTGACTCGCAGCGAATCGAGAAGATTCCGGGACCCCGCGATGAATCCCCCTGTGGAGCTGGGACTCTTGGACAGCGATGCCATGCGGATGTCGGTGTCGCCGTCGATCCCGAGCAGTTCTGCGGCACCGGTCCGGTGCGCACCGAAGATGCCGAGACTGTGCGCCTCGTCCACCATCAAGGCCGCACCGTGACGGTCGCACAACGCGGAGATCGCATCCAGCGGGGCGAGGTCGCCCTCCATCGAATACAACCCGTCCACGACGACCAGCACCGCGCCGTCACCGTCCGCCTTGTCGTCGAGGATGCTCTCCAGGTCGGCGACGTCGTTGTGCCGGAACTTGCGGACCGTGGCACCGGAGAGTGCGCACCCGTCGCGGATCGAGGCGTGCGCGGCGGCGTCGACGACGATGACGTCACCGACGCCGGCGACCGCGCTGATCGTGCCGAGATTCGTTTGATAACCGGTGGTGAATACCATGGCATCCTCGGTGCCGTGCCATTCGGCGATCTCCGATTCGAGTTCGAGGTGCAGGTCCATGGTGCCGTTCAGCAACCGGCTTCCGGTGATGGCACCGCCGAACGTGTCGAGTGCGTCCTGCGCTCCCTGCCGGATGGCGGGGTGATCTGCCAGCCCGAGATAGTTGTTGGAACCGAGCATGATCCGGTCCGCGCCCTCCACCTGGACGACCGGCGCGGTCACGGACTCCATCACGCGGAAGTACGGACTCACGTCCGACTCGCGGACCGCCCGGAGTAGATTTACCCGGTCGTCGCCACCCAGCCTCTGGATCAGCTTGTTCAAGGCCATCGATACCAACTCCTCGCGGTGTGCATGATCGGGATTTGTCAGTTGATTCGGAGCGGCGCCGGATCCGGTTTGGTGCCCGTCACCGACCAAACCGGATCGGTCATCGCTCCGAATGCCCCTTTGGATATCCCTGGAATCCGGAATTTCCGCGAAACAATTCGAGGAGTGTCATGACCGCATTGATGGCCCGTGAACACGCAGCGCTGAAGTCTTTTCTGCCCGATCTCGCCGCCTATCTGGACGAGATACCACTGCTCACGCTGGAGGGCAGAGACAGCGGGGCCATTCGCCGGTTCCGGGACGCAGGCGGTACCGCACTGACCATCCCGAAGGAGTCCGGCGGGCTCGGGGCCACCGCCTTGGAGGCCGTGCGGGTGCAACGGGCGATCGGGAGCAGGTCGCCCTCGCTGGGCGCGGCCACCACCATGCACCATCTGTCGCTCGCCACCCTCAACGAATTCGCGCAGGAGGCCACTGACGAAGACCGCGCGCTCATCAAGAGCCTGGTCGAACAACGCGCCATCGTCGCCTCCGGATTCTCCGAGGGCGTCACCGGAGGCAGCGTGTTCATCCCCACGATGACCGCCACGAAGAAGGGCTCGAGCTACATCGTCAACGGCAGCAAGAAGCCGTGCAGCCTGTCGAGTTCGATGGACCTGCTCACCGCCAGCGTCGAGGTCGACACCGGGGAGCGGGCGATCGCGCTGATCCCCGCGGGCACCCCCGGGATCTCGGTGCGACCGTTCTGGGAGAGCTGGATCCTCGCCGGAGCCGAGAGCGACGAGGTACACCTCGAAGACGTCGAGGTGCCCGCCGACCTCGTCCTCCTCAACGGGGCCGACGACCCCGACGGACAGCATGAGATGACCGGGTACCTGTGGTTCGGCATGCTGGTCACCGCCAACTACCTGGGTGCGGCGAGCGCGCTGCTCGAACGTCTGCTCGCGGCGGGCAAGGACGACTACGAGGGTTACGTCCGCGCCGCCGCCGACGTGGAGAACGCGATGGCCGCGATCGAGAACATCGCCCGCGCCGTCGACGAAGGCGAACGCGGACAGGACATCTCGGTGCGACTGCTGCTCTCGCGCATCGCGATACGAGAGGCACTCGTCCGCGCGTCCGCCGCGGCCGTCGAGTCGCTCGGCGGGATCGCGTTCATCAAGTCCTCCGACATCGGCTACCTCGCCGCCGCCGTCCACGCCTTCGCCTTCCACCCGCCGTCGCGGCGTTCGGTGTCCGAATCGCTCGCCAAGTTCCACGCCGGAGACGAATTCGCCTTCGTCTGACGCGCCCGCGGTCCAGGCTGTCGGTGGTCGGAGCTATACATGTTCCGTACCACCGACCGCCGGCCCAGGAGCTGTCATGCCCACCGAACACGACGTTCGCGCGATGATGCTGGCATTGCCGGAGGCCCACGAGGTCGTCGTCGCCAACTGGGGCGATCAGCCCACGTTCCGTGTCCGCAAGAAGATGTTCGGTCTCGTCGGGTACGGCGCCCCCACCGCCTGCCTCAAGGCGACGAAGGAAACGCAGGCGGCACTGTTGCAGGAGGATCCCGAGATCTTCCTGGTCGCGCCGTTCTTCGGACGGTGGGGCTGGATCGACGTCGTCCTCGACCGCGTCGACGCCGAAGAACTCGCCGAACTCGTCGAAGAGGCCTGGCGCCTCACCGCCCCGAAACGCGTCGTCGCGGCGTACGACGCGGGCTCCGCTACCCCCCGTCCGTGAACCGGCCGAGCTGGTGGCGCAGCGCCGTGTCGAGGTCGGGACGCCGGAACCGGTGACCACGCGCGAGGAGCTTGCCGGGGGTCACGCGCTGGTCGGCCAGGGCGAGTTCGCGCGCGCCCTGTTCGCCGAGCAGCAGCTTCGGACCGAAGTCGGGCACCGGAAGAAACGCCGGGCGGTGCAGCACCCTCGCGAGGACGGCGGTGTACTCCTCGTTGCGCACCGGGTTCGGCGCCACCGCGTTCACCGGGCCGCTCAATTCCGAGTCGACGACGGCACGGTGGTACACGTCGATCAGATCGTCGATGTCGATCCACGACAGCCACTGTGTTCCCGCACCGAGCCGCCCGCCGAGCCCGACCTCGAACAGCGGCCGCTGCAGGCGCAGCACCCCGCCGCTCGTGGACTGGACGATCCCGGTGCGGACGTGGATCACTCGCAGGCCCGCGTCGGTTGCCGGCGTCGCTGCGTCCTCCCAGTCCGCCACCACGTCGGCGAGGAACCCGTCGCCGCGCTCGTCCTGCTCGCGGAGCACCTCGTCGCCGCGGTCGGGGCCGTAGTAGCCGATCGCCGACGCACTGACGAAGATTTTCGGTCCCGTGCCGGACTTCGCGGCCACCTCCGCAAGCCGCCGGGTGGGGTGTATGCGACTGTCCCTGATCGCGCGGCGGTGCCCGTCGGTGAAGCGGCCCGCGATGGACGCCCCCGCGAGGTGGATCACCGCATCGACCCCGTCGAGCAGGTCGGCGGCCGGCGCATCCGGGTTCCAGCGACGCTCGTCCGGTGTGGCGGGGGCGCGGCGCACGAGCCGGATCACCCGATGCCCGCCCGTGCTCAGGAACGCGGTGAGGGCGGAGCCTACGAGTCCCGAGCTTCCCGTGACCGCGATCGTCAGAGGGTCCGGCCGGACCGTGGCCGCCCAGTGGTGCCGGGCGATGTCGTCGGCGAGTTGGCGGTGCCGGTAGACGAACGTCGAGCGGAGGAAGTGGCCGGGCACGACGGTGTCGACGCGGTCGGTGACCCGGGTCCGGTCCTCCGACACGACGTCGAACGTGTGCGTGTGCCGCCACGGCACCAGCAGTCGCAGCGGCAGGGCGGCCGAATAGTCGACGAACCGGTGCGGGGGGTCGTATTCCTTCGCGTCGTGCTGCGCGACCCACGTCAGGCCGCCGGGCATCCGTAGCTCCGCACGGCCCGATTCCAGAGATTCGGATTCCTTCGCGAGCGACAGTGGCTGCCAGGGCGGTGACAGCCGGGTGAACGCCCCGGCCCTCGCGTGCCAGGCGAACAACTCGTCCCGCGAGGCCTCGACCACGCTCGAATACACGATGCCCATGACCCGACCTTAGCCCCGATAGCGGGCGAGGCGATCACAACGACGAGTAGCGTGTGGGAATGACGCAGTTACGTGTACTGGTCACCGGCGCCACCGGATACATCGGCGGACGCCTCGCTCCCCGGCTCGCCGCAGCCGGCCACCGGGTGCGGGTGCTGGTGCGTTCACCCGAAAAACTGACCGACGTGCCGTGGGCGTCGAACGTCGAGATCGCGCGCGGCGATCTGAGCGATCCCCAATCCCTTTCTGCTGCTTTCGCGGACGTGGATGTCGTGTACTACCTCGTGCATTCGATGGGAGGTTCGGACGAATTCGAGAATGCCGAACGCATCAGCGCGGAGAACGTGGCCGAGGCGGCGCGCACGGCCGGTGTCGGCCGCATCGTCTATCTCGGCGGCCTGCATCCCGAGTCGGCGGACCTCTCACCGCACCTCCGCTCCCGCACCCAGGTGGGACAGATTCTCATCGACTCCGGTGTTCCCACAATGGTTCTGCAGGCCGGCGTCGTCATCGGTTCCGGTTCGGCCTCGTTCGAGATGATCCGCCACCTCACCAACCGGCTCCCCGTGATGACCACTCCACGCTGGGTGAACAACAAGATCCAGCCGATCGCGGTGCGCGACGTGCTGCACTACCTCGTCGCCGCGGCCGAGGCGCCCCTGCCGCGCAGTCGCACCTTCGACATCGGCGGTCCCGACGTCATCCGCTACGGCGAGATGATGCAGACGTACGCCGAGGTCGCCGGACTGCGTCAGCGCCGCATCCTCGTCCTCCCGGTGCTGACCCCGAAACTCGCCGGACTGTGGATCGGACTGGTCACCCCGATCCCCCGTTCACTCGGGCGGGCACTGATCGAATCGCTCCACAACGACGCCGTCGCCGCCGAACACGACATCGACGACGTGATCCCGCCGCCGAGGGAGGGCCTGACCTCGTACCGCGACGCGGTGCGATTGGCGTTGCGGCGCATCGACAACGGCGAGGTCGAAACGACCTGGGCCAGCGCGTCACCGGTGGGCGCCCCGTCCGACCCACTCCCCTCCGACCCCGATTGGGCCGGCGAGGTGGTCTACACCGACGAACGCACGAAGGATTGCGAAGCGGACGCCGACACACTGTGGAGCGTCGTCGAGAGCATCGGCGGCGAGAACGGCTGGTACTCGTTCCCGCTCGCCTGGTCCGTGCGCGGCTGGCTCGACCGCGTGGTCGGCGGCGTCGGGCTCACCCGCGGACGCCGGAACCCGAAACAGCTCAACACCGGTGACCCCCTGGACTTCTGGCGGGTCGAACGCATCGAACGGGGAACGCTGCTCCGGCTGCGCGCCGAGATGCGGGCACCGGGCGGGGCGTGGCTCGAATGGCGCGTCCACCGCGTGGACCCCGACCGGTCCCGGCTCTATCAGCGCGCCATCTTCTTCCCGAAAGGCCTGGCCGGACGGTTGTATTGGTACTCCATCCTCCCCTTTCACGGCATCATATTCAAAGGCATGATGGAGAACATCACCGGCTCCGCGGCCCGTCAGACCGTGCAGAGCGGCTGAATTCCCTCTCGTCCTCCGGTGGCCGGAGACGTCAGCAGCAGGCACGAGTTGTATCCGCGAGACTCCACCACCTGCCGAATCTGCGTCCACCCCGCCTCGTCCACCGCCGGCGTGCGGGAAAGGACGAACCCCGACACCCGGGCCGGATCGCCGACGAGCGCCCACGAGTAGTCGTCGGCGATGTAGGTGACCACGTAATTGGTGGGTCCGTCCGCGGAACTCTGGAACGGCACGTCCGGGAAACTCACGTGGAGTTGCGCGTTGGTGACCGGATCGTTGACCCGAGCATTTCCGGTGATGCCGTTGGCTCCGCCCGTCCAGGTGGTGCACGAATTGGCGACGCTGACGTTCGACGGGTCGACGAGTCCGTACGCCGCCTTCGTGTCCCGCGCGCAGTCCAGATTGAAAGGCTGTGGCACAGCGGCCAACTGATACCACGTCCCGAGGTATCGCGGGACATCGAGGGACGGAACCGGTGCGAGCGCACCGGGCTGAGCCTGTGCCGGGCTCGCCGCCAGTACCGCGGCCGCAACGACAGTCAACAGTCCGGCGGCGAATCCACGTGCCTTCGAGAGGGTCATCTCGGGTCCTTTCACGGTTGTGCCCTTTCAGGGCATTCGACGCCACTTCCGGATCGGATGGGTCGATCCAAGAAGAACTTTTCGACCCATCCGCCACGGAGACCGCTCCGAATGCCTGCCGATGGTGCTCATCCGCACCCACACCGGAGAGAGGCAATATTCCATGAACATCACCACACGAGTTCTGGCAGTCGCAGCGAGCACGTCCCTGGTCCTGCTGGGCGCAGCGTGTTCGTCGGACGACAGCGACTCGTCGAGCAGCAGCAGCTCGGCGGCCATGACGTCCGAGTCGATGTCGTCCGGTTCGATGTCCTCGTCCGCGATGGCCGATCCCGCCGCCAACCTGGTGGGCCCCGGTTGCGCCGAGTACGCGAAGACGGTGCCGGACGGCGCCGGTTCCGTCAGCGGCATGGCGCAGGACCCGGTCGCGACGGCCGCGTCCAACAACCCGCTGCTCACCACCCTCACCGCCGCCGTGTCCGGTCAGCTCAACCCACAGGTCAACCTCGTCGACACGCTGAACAGCGGACAGTTCACGGTCTTCGCACCGGTGGACGCCGCGTTCGCGAAGGTCGATCCGGCCACCATCGAGACCCTCGAGACCGATCCGGCCCTGCTCACCAAGGTCCTGACGTACCACGTCGTCCCCGGCCAGATCGCGCCGAGTGACATCGCCGGCCAGCACCCGACCGTCGAGGGCGGCACGGTCACCGTCACCGGTTCGGGCGACGACCTGAAGGTCAACGACGCCGGCGTCATCTGCGGCGGCGTCCAGACCGCCAACGCCACGGTATACCTCGTCGACTCCGTCCTGATGCCGCAGTAGGCACACTCCGTTCACAGTTCTCCCCCGCCCGGCGGCATCGGTCCATCCGAAGCCGCCGGGCCGCCCCGATGTGAGTGGGAATGCGTGGTCCGGCACGGCTTTCCCACTCGCGTGCGGGTGCCGGCGGTGCTCCCATCCGACACAAGTTCAGCTCCGAATAATTGATATGGAGAAAGGCTCAGCCCCCGCCCCTGCGTACGTGCTCGTGCTGCCCGGCGGAAAACCTCGCAGCACGGAGCCCTCACGGTTCTGGCACCTGTCGAATCTGCGGATGGCCTGGATGGTCCGGTCTCTGCGGTGCACGCTCGGGCGGCACGGGATAGCCGTGGACCGGTTGCAGTACCGGGTCCGGGGATGGAACGCGCCCGAGAACAGTCCCGTTCACGACGCCCGGATCGCCCTCGAGCGGGCCCGGCTCCGGTTCGGGGACGTCCCCGTTGCCGTCGTCGGACATTCGATGGGCGGCCGCGTCGCCGCGCACCTCGCCGCCCTCGACAACGTCCGGGCGGTCGCCGCGCTCGCACCCTGGTGGCCCGATTCGGACGGCGACCTGGTGCCCGCCGACCGCAGCCTGATGGTCGCGCATGGCACCGCCGACCGGTGGACGGATCCGACGTCGTCCCGGCTCCAGACCGAACGGGCACTGGCCCGCGGAGTGAACGCCTCGTGGACCCCCCTCTCCGGGGCCGGCCACTTCATGCTCACCCGGCCCAGGTGGTGGCATCGGATCACCGCCGATTTCGTACTCGACGCCTTCGCCGCCGAGGGCGTCATCCCCGTATCGACAGACCAGAAAGCAGGTCGCAATGCCTGATCCGGAGAAGCTCGAACGCAGGAACGTCGCCGTGATCGGCAGCGGCGTCGCAGGTTTGACCGCCGCCTACGTTCTGTCCCGCCACGACCGAGTCACGCTCTACGAGGCCGACACCCGTCTCGGCGGCCACGCCCACACCCACCACCTGACGCTCGACTCGGGCGCGGAGGTCGACGTCGACACGGGCTTCATCGTGCACAACGACCGCACCTATCCCACCCTGCTGCGCCTGTTCGCCGAACTCGACGTGGCCACCCAGGATTCGGACATGTCGATGTCGATCCGATCCGACGTGAACGGACTCGAGTACGCGGGCGCGAAGGGAATTCGAGGGCTGTTCCCGACGGCGCGCACCCTGGCCCGGCCGCGCTACTGGCGCATGCTCGGCGAGGTCATCCGATTCCACCGCTGCGCCCGCGCAGTCCTCGACACCCCCGCCGGCGACGTCGGCACACTGGAATCGCTGGGCGAGTTCCTGAGCCGCAACGGTTTCAGCGCGTACTTCGTCGAGAACTTCATGACGCCGTTGGTCGCGGCGGTGTGGTCGTGCGATCCCACGACCGCCGCCCACTACCCGGCCCGTTACCTGTTCACCTTCCTCGATCACCACGGGATGCTCACCGTGTTCGGATCCCCCACCTGGCGCACGATCAGCGGCGGCTCGGCCCGCTACGTCGAGAAAGTGGCGGCGCACCTCGACGAGATCCTCCTCGGAACCCCTGTCCAGCAAGTGGAACGCACCCCCGACGGCGGCGCATGCGTCGTCGACGGCCGCGGCGACGTCCGGTACTTCGACGCCGTGGTGGTGGCCGTGCACCCCCGCCAGGCGCTCGCGATGCTCGTCGACGCGTCGGAACTCGAGGCGGAGGTCCTCGGGGCCATGCCGTATTCGGTGAACCACGCCCAACTCCACACCGACGACTCGCTGCTGCCCCGCGCGGAGAACGCCCGCGCGTCCTGGAACTACCTGACTCCCGCCGACAGCACCGACGCGTCGGGTGTGATCGTCACCTACGACATGACCCGGCTCATGCGCCTGGACACGGTGCGCGACCGGCGGTTCCTCGTCACTCTCGGCGGGAAGCACCTGGTCGACCCGTCGACGGTTCTCGCCGAGATGACGTACGAACACCCCGTCTACACACCCGATTCCGTTACCGCACAGAAACAGTTGGGTGAACTCGGTTCCGAGACGTTCGCGTTCGCGGGCGCATACCACGGCTGGGGCTTTCACGAGGACGGGGCGCTCTCGGGGCTGCGCGCCGCCGAGCGGATCGGCAGGTCGTGGGACGCACGGGCCGGACGACGGCACGAGCGGGAGACGGTGTCGTGACCGCGCCGGCGATCTACTCGACGCGGATCCGGCACGCGCGCACCGAGCCGGTCCGCAACACGTTCGAGTACTCGAGCTACAGCTGGTACGTAGACGTCGACGACCTGCCCCGTCTCCCCCGATGGCTGCGGCCGTTCGCCCGCTTCCGCGCCGAGGACCACTTCGAGGCCAACCTCGCCACGGGCGACGACACGCTGCGCACCCGGGTGGATGCATTCCTCGCCGCCCGCGGCGTCGACCTCCGCGGCGGACGGGTGACGTCCCTCCTCAACGCGCGGGTGCTCGGCTACGTGTTCAATCCGCTCAGCGTGTACTGGTGCCACGGCACCGACGGCAACCTGCGGTGTGTCATCGCCGAGGTGCACAACACGTACGGTCAGCGGCACGCGTACCTGATCCGGCCCGACGGCAGCGACCGGGCCGAGGTGGACAAGCAGTTCTACGTCTCCCCGTTCAACGACGTCGGCGGCCGCTACGACATGCGATTCCCCGAACCCGGCGACACGCTGTCCCTGAACGTGGTGCTGCACCGGGACGGGCACGCCCCGTTCACCGCGACGGTCCGAGGGAAGCGACAGCCGGCCACTCGCCGCACGGTCCTGAGGACTCAACTTCGCACTCCCCTGGCACCTCTCGTGGTGTCGGCTCGAATCCGCATCCAGGGAATCACGTTGTGGGCCCGCGGACTCCCCGTCATGGCTCGGCCCGACGGCCGTCAGAAGGAGACAGTTCAGTGAGAAGGAACAAGGACACCGACATGGACCGTTCGCCTGCTGTGAGCACCGCCGATCTCGCCGTCACCGACGAGGACCCCCGGATCGACAACCGGATCTGGCCCGGGCTGGCCGACGTCCCGACCGGCCCGCGCGCCGCGGTGTCGGCGAAGGTCGCCGACCGACTGTTCCGCCGCGCGGCCGCCGACCTCGACGTCCGCATCGAGTATCCCGACGGCACCCTGGTGGGTGCACACCGGGATCAGGAGATACTGCCGCGCATGATCATCCGCAATCCCGACGCGTTCGCCCGGCGGGTCGGGACGGGCGGGCTCATCGGGTTCGGCGAGTCGTACATGGCCGGCGACTGGACGTCGCCGGATCTGGCCGCGGTGCTGAGCGTGTTCGCCTCGCGGATGGCGACTCTGATCCCCCGGCCGCTGCAGCGGTTGCGGGCACTGTACGTGGCGAAACACCCGGCACAGGAACGGAACACCGAGAAGAACACCCGCTCCAACATCTCCCGGCACTACGACCTGTCCAACGAGATGTTCGAGACGTTCCTCGACGAGACGCTGACGTACTCGAGCGCAGTGTTCTCCTCGACACCGACCCGCGTGGGGCAGGTTCGGGACGTGACGGTCCTGCGGGCACCCGTCCCGCAGGTCACCCCGACCTGGTCGGACTTCGCGGAGGCGCAGCACCGCAAGATCGATCGGCTGCTCGACGAGGCCGGCGTCCGGGCGGGCACCAGGCTGCTCGAGGTCGGGACCGGATGGGGCGAACTGTGCATCCGGGCGGCGGAACGCGGCGCCGTGGTCCGCTCGGTGACGTTGTCGAGCGAACAGCAGAGCCTGGCCCGGCGGCGGGTCGCGGAGGCCGGGCACTCGGACTCCGTGCAGATCGATCTGCTCGACTACCGCAACGTGGACGGCGAGTACGACGCGATCGTCTCGGTCGAGATGATCGAAGCCGTCGGGCACCAGTACTGGGCCACCTACTTCCGGGTGCTCGACACGCTCCTCGCACCGGGCGGAAAGATTGCGCTGCAGGCGATCACCATGCCGCACGATCGGATGCTGCAGACCCGCAACACCTACACCTGGGTGCACAAGTACATCTTCCCGGGCGGATTCCTGCCGTCGACCGAGGCCATCGAGTCGATCACCGCCGAGCACACGTCGCTGCGGGTGCGGGAGCGGCTGAGCATGGGGCAGCACTACGCGGAGACGCTCCGGCTGTGGAAGGAGCGGTTCGCCGCGCACAGTACGCAGGCGGAGGCACTCGGATTCGACGAGACGTTCCGTCGCATGTGGCACTTCTACCTCTGCTACTCGGAGGCCGGCTTCCGGTCGGGGTACATCGACGTCCAACAGCTCGTCCTCGACAAGTCGGGAGCCCGACCGTGACCGTTGCCGCCGAACTCGACAAGGCGTTGCGTCCGCTCGTCCGCGGCGAACTGCCGGTGCATCTGACCGCATGGGACGGCAGCACCGCCGGACCGTCGACGGCGCCCCGGGTGGTGCTCCGAAGTCCCGACGCGCTGCGCCGATTGCTGTGGAGCCCGGGTGAACTCGGGGCCGCGCAGGCCTACGTGACGGGTGAGATCGACGTCGAGGGCGACCTCGGCGAGGCCCTGGCACACGTATGGGCGGTGGCGCGCGAACGCGGACTCACCGGAGTCCGGCCGAGCCCCGCGATGATCGCGAAGGTGCTGCGGGTCGCCGCGAAGCTGGGCGTGGTGGGCGGGCCGCTGCCCGCACCCGCCACGCAGGCGAACATCCGCGGCCGGTTGCACAGCCTGCTGCGTGACCGCGCCGCGATCAGCCATCACTACGATCTCTCCAACGATTTCTACGCGCTGGTCCTGGACCCGCAGATGGCCTACTCGTGCGCGTATTTCACCCGGAATGCGCCGGGGGCGCCGGAGGATTCGGACTACGGACTCGAGGACGCCCAGCGGGACAAGCTCGACCTGGTGTGCCGCAAGATCGGACTCGAACCCGGCTTGCGACTGCTCGACGTCGGCTGCGGCTGGGGATCGCTGAGTCTGCACGCGGCAGCCGAATACGGCGCACATGTCGTCGGCGTCACCATCTCCCGTGAGCAGAAGGCGTTCATCGACGCGCGGATCGCCGAGCGCGGGTTGCAGGACCGCGTCGAGATCCGTCTGCAGGATTACCGTGAGGTCCCCGACGGCCCGTTCGACGCCGTCGCCTCCCTCGAAATGGGTGAGCACGTGGGCGAGAAGAACTACGCCCGGTACGCGCAGGCCCTCTACGACAACGCGAAGCCCGGTGCGCGGGTGCTGATTCAGCAGATGTCGCGCACCGGACGCCATCCCGGCGGCGGCCCGTTCATCGAGTCGTTCATCGCTCCCGACATGACCATGCGTCCCGTCGGCGAGAGCGTCGCGTACCTCGAACGAGCCGGGCTCGAGGTACGCGACGTGCATGGGCTTCGCGAACACTACGTCTGGACCGTCGACGCGTGGCGGGAGAAGTTCGAGTCCCGCTGGGACGACGTGGTCGCGATGGTCGGGCTGGAGACGGCCCGGGTGTGGCGGCTGTACCTCGTCGGCGGCGGAATGAGTTTCGCGCAGGGCCGCATGGGAGTCGATCAGATCCTGTCCGTGAAGCCCACTGCGGCGGGACAGTCCCTGATGCCCGCCGTTCGGGTCGGCTCCGCACGATCCGGCGTGCCCCGATGAACGGCTTCGACTGGTCGCACTTCGGCGCCGTCACCGCGGCGAGCGTTCTGGTGCTGGCCGTCGTCCAGGCCGCGACGTTCCTCGTCGGCCGGCGGATCGGTCGCTACAACGTCGTCGACGTCACCTGGGGTCTCGGCTTCGTCCTGGTGGCGCTCGTCGCCGCCCTGATCGGCGACGGCGACGCTTTCCGCCGCTGGCTGATGGTTTTGCTGGTCGCGGTGTGGGGCCTGCGGCTGACCTGGCACATGTACGCCAAATCCGCCGGGAAGGGCGAAGACCCGCGCTACGAGGAGATGCTGGAGAGAGCCGGCGGGAACTCGCCCGGGGTCGTGATCCGGAAGATCTTCCTCACGCAGGGGCTCGCGCAGTGGTTCGTCTCGCTGCCGCTGCAGGTGTCTGCCGTCCTCGGTCCCGCATCCGGTTTCGCCATGGTCGTCGCGGTGCTCGGTGTCGTCCTGTGGGTGGTGGGTGTGGTGTTCGAGGCCGTCGGCGACCACCAGCTGAAGCAGTTCAAGGCGGACCCTGCCAACAAGGGCGAGATCATGGACGTCGGCCTGTGGGCGTGGACGCGGCACCCGAACTATTTCGGTGATTCCTGCGTGTGGTGGGGGTTGTGGCTGATCTCCGCGAGCGTGTGGCCCGGGCCCGTCACCGTGCTCTCTCCCATTGTCATGACCTACTTCCTGGTGTTCGCGACCGGGGCGAGGCTGCTCGAGAAGTCGATGTCGCAGCGTCCCGGCTACCCCGACTACCAGCAGCGAACCAGTTACTTCCTGCCCTTGCCGCCGAAGCGGTGAGCGCCGTGCCGGCGTCGCTCGCACCGCCTCGGGTCCGGTCCTCGTCACACCGTCCACGACCTGCTATTAGGCTGTGGGTCGATGAACGGAATGGGCCGATGACCGGCGTCGACAGGGACACGGAGAACGTGACGCTGACGGCGTTGCTGGCGCGGATCGCGAACGGCGAGCGAGATGCCTTCAGCGACTTCTACGAACGCACCAGCACGCGGGTGTACGGCATGGTGCTGCGGGTCCTGCGCGATCCCGGATACAGCGAGGAAACCACCCAAGAGGTGTACCTGCAGGTCTGGAACAACGCCGCGAAGTTCGATCCCAAGCAGGGGTCGCCGTTGTCGTGGCTGATCACCCTGGCGCACCGCCGCGCCGTCGACCGGGTGCGGTCCGAGCAGTCGGGCTCCGAACGCGAAGCCGCCTACGGCGCCTCGAGTTGGTACGGACCGTTCGACGCCGTGTCGGAGGAAGTCACCCGTCGAGGCGATACCAGCGACGTCGTCGACTGCCTCGGCACGCTCACCGAAGTCCAGCAGAGAACGGTGGTCCTCGCCTATTACGGAGGGCTGACGTACCGCGAGGTGTCGGAGCGGCTGTCCGTGGCGCTTCCCACAGTGAAATCACGAATTCGAGACGGATTGATCCGGCTCAAGCAATGTCTGGGGGTGCAGTTCGATGGATGAGTCCCAGCCCGACATCCTCGACCTCGCTCAGGTGTACGCACTCGACGCCGTCGACGATCAGCAGCGCCTCGACATCGACGCCGCCGTGCGCCAGGCACCACCCCACATGCGCCGCGAATTCGACATCGCGGTACGCGGCGTGCACGAGACGATGGCCGCCCAGTCTGCGTCCACCGCGGTCGATCCGCCCGCGCACCTGCTCGGGCGGATCCTGGACGCCCTGCCCGAGACCACTGCTGCGCCCGCACCGGTATCGCTGGACGCGGCCCGGGCGCGTAAGCGCAAGCGCCTCCTGACCGCCCTGGGTGCGGCGGCCGCGGTGGTCGTCCTCGCCGTCGGCGGCATCACCGTCGCCCAGCAACTGCAGAGCGAGGAGGGCCAGCCCGTGCCGGCGCAGATCCTCGCGGCCGACGACGTCCGCACAGCGGTCGCACCGATCGCCGGTGGCGGTTCGGCCACCGTAGTGTTCTCCAAGGAAGTCGACGCCGGCGTGCTGGTGATGAACGACGTCCCGCCGCCGGCGCCGGGTTCGGCGTACCAAATATGGCTGCTCGGACCGACACACGAGCCGGTATCCGCGGGAGTCATGGAAGCCGACGACGTCGCGCCGTCGACGACGGCGGTCGTGAACGACATCGACCAGTCGACCGCGCTCGGGTTCAGCGTGGAGCCGCCCGGCGGTTCCACCCAGCCCACCGGCGACATCTTCGCGACGGTCAACCTCACCTGATACGTGAGTGGCGAAGCGTCCCGGGGGGACACTTCGCCACTCACATCGGGAACTACCTGTCAGGCGTTGGCGGCTTTGTATTCGCGGCGGCGGCGGTGCAGGATCGGTTCGGTGTAGCCCGACGGTTGGTTGGTGCCGTCGAGGATGAGTTCCTTGGCGGCCTGGAAGGCGATGTTGGTGTCGAAGTCCGGGGCCAGCGGCCGGTAGGTCGGGTCGTCCTGGTTCTGCCGGTCCACGATCGGGGCCATCCGTTGCAGTGAGGCCACGACCTGCTCGGCGGTGACCACACCGTGCCGGATCCAGTTGGCGAGCAGCTGGGAGGAGATGCGGAGGGTGGCGCGGTCCTCCATCAGGGCGACGTCGTGGATGTCGGGGACCTTGGAGCAGCCGACGCCGGCGTCGATCCAGCGGACCACGTAGCCGAGGATGGACTGGCAGTTGTTGTCGAGTTCCTCCTGCTTCTCGGTCTCGGTCCAGTCGGTGTCCGGGGCCAGCGGGATGGTCAGGATCTGGTCGAGGGTGGCCCGCCGGGTGCCCTCGAGCCGGTCTTGGACGGCGAACACGTCGACCTGGTGGTAGTGGGTGGCGTGCAGGGTGGCCCCGGTCGGGGACGGCACCCAGGCGGTGTTCGCGCCGGCCTTGGGGTGGCCGATCTTCTGCTCGAGCATCTCGGCCATCAGTTCGGTCATCGCCCACATGCCCTTGCCGATCTGCGCCTTGCCCTGCAGGCCGCAGGCCAGGCCGACGTCGACGTTCCAGTCCTCGTAGGCGGTGATCCAGGTCTGCTGTTTCATCTCGGCCTTGCGGATCATCGGCCCGGCCTCCATCGAGGTGTGGATCTCGTCGCCGGTGCGGTCGAGGAACCCGGTGTTGATGAACACCACCCGCTCGGCGGCCTCCTTGATGCAGGCGGCGAGGTTGACGGTGGTGCGCCGTTCCTCGTCCATGATGCCGACCTTGAGGGTGTTGGCGGGCAGCCCGAGGACCTGCTCGACGCGGCCGAACAGTTCGGTGGTGAACGCGACCTCGTCGGGGCCGTGCTGTTTGGGTTTGACGATGTAGATCGACCCGGTGCGGGAGTTGTCCCACGGCCCCGTCGCCTCGGACTTGCCGAGTCCGTGGATCGCGCACAGGGAGGTGAGCAGGGCGTCGAGGATGCCCTCGGGGACCTCGGTGCCGTCCGCGTGCAGGATCGCCGGGGTGCTCATCAGATGCCCGACGTTGCGGACGAACAGCAGCGACCGCCCGTGCAGGGTCAGCTCGGACCCGTCCGGGGCGGTGTAGGTGCGGTCCGGGTTGAGGCGGCGGGTGAACGCCTTCCCACCCTTGGTCAGCTCCTCGGTCAGATCCCCGCGGTTGAGACCGAGCCAGTTGCGGTAGCCGACCACCTTGTCGTCGGCGTCGACGGCGGCGACGGAGTCCTCGAAGTCCATGATGGTGGTGACCGCGGACTCGAGCACCACATCCTTGACCCCGGCCGCATCCGTGGATCCGATCGGGGAGGTGGGGTCGATCACGATTTCCGCGTGCAACCCGTGATTGCGCAACAACACACTGGTGGGGGCGGTGGGGTCGCCGAGGTAGCCGACGAACTTGCCCGGCTCCGCCAGCCCGGTGACCGTGCCGTCGGCCAGCTCCACCGCCAGGGTGGTGCCGTCGACGGTGTAGCGGACGGCGTCGGCGTGCGACCCGGCGGTCAGGGGGGCGGCGGTGTCGAGGAACCGCCGGGCCCAGGCGATGACCCGGTCGCCGCGGACCTTGTTGTACGAGCTGCCCGGCTCCGCGCCACCGTCCTCGGGGATGGCGTTGGTGCCGTACAGGGCGTCGTACAGCGACCCCCAGCGGGCGTTGGAGGCGTTGAGGGCGAAGCGGGCGTTGAGGACCGGGACCACCAGCTGCGGGCCGGCGGTGGAAGTGATCTCCGTGTCCACGTTCGCCGTGGACACCGTGAACGGGGCCGGTTCGGGCACCAGGTACCCGATCTCGGTCAGAAACGCCCGGTACTCGGCCGGGTCGATCGGCTGCCCGGCCCGGTCGCGGTGCCAGGTGTCGATCCGCGCCTGCAGGTCGTCGCGGGTGGCGAGCAGCGCCCGGTTCCTCGGCGCCAGGTCGTCGAACACCTTCACCGCACCCGACCAGAACCCGTCGACGTCGATCCCGGTCCCCGGCAACGCCTCCTCGTTCACGAAGTCGTAGAGCACCTTCGCGACCTGCAGACCGCCGACCTCAACACGCTCAGTCATGAATGACTCACCTTCCGCACTTGGCAAAACTTCCACGATGCGAAAACGCAGTTTCGTATCTTGACATAGAGAAAACCGTGTCTCTCGCGTTCTGTCAATAGCGGACGGTCGTACTGTTGCGCGTCACCACCGATCAGTGGTCTTCCTCGCCGATTCGGTGCACGTGAATCAGGTTGGTCGATCCGATCGTGCCCGGCGGTGATCCCGCCACGATGACGACCAGGTCGCCCCGCTGGTACCGGCCCAGGCCGAGCAGCGCGTGGTCGACCTGGTGGATCATCTGGTCGGTCGATTCGACAGGTTCGACCAGGAACGTCTCCGTCCCCCAGGTCAGTGCGAGTTGGGCACGCACCTCCGGGCGCGGGGTGAACGCCAGCAACGGCAGCGGGGTGTGCAGCCGTGCGAGCCGGCGCACCGTGTCCCCGGACTGAGTGAACGCGACGAGTGCCGCGGCACCCAGTCGCTCCCCGATGTCGCGGGCCGCGTAGGACAGGACTCCGCCCTTCGTGCGGGGCACATGTCCCAGTGGCGGAACGTGCGTGGATTTCTCCTCCACCGCACCGATGATGCGGGCCATGGTGCGGACCGTCTCCATCACGTGTTTGCCGACGGACGTCTCGCCCGACAGCATGACGGCGTCGGCGCCGTCGAGGACGGCGTTGGCCACATCGGACGCCTCCGCGCGGGTGGGCCGCGAATTCTCGATCATCGATTCGAGCATCTGCGTCGCGACGATCACCGGTTTCGCGTTCTCGCGGGCGACCTGGATGGCCCGTTTCTGGGCGAGCGGCACCTGTTCGAGGGGAAGTTCGACGCCCAGATCGCCGCGGGCGACCATCACCGCGTCGAACGCGCGCACGATCGCCTCGAGGTTGTCGACGGCCTCCGGTTTCTCGAGTTTCGCGATCACCGGGATCCTGCGGCCGACGCGGTCCATCACGGCATGGACGAGGTCGATGTCGGCCGCGGATCGCACGAACGACAGCGCGATCAGGTCGACGCCGAGGCGCAGGGCGAATTCGAGGTCGGCGATGTCCTTGTCCGACAGGGCCGGAACCGAGACGTTCATCCCGGGCAGCGACACACCCTTGTTGTTGCTGACCGGTCCTCCCTCGGTGACCCGGCACACCACGTCGTTGCCGTCGACCTCGGTGACGATCAGCCCGAGCTTGCCGTCGTCGACGAGCAACCGGTCGCCCGGCCTGGCGTCTTCGGCCAACTGCTTGTAGGTGGTGGACACCCGGTCGGAGGTGCCCTCGCAGTCGTCGACGGTGATCCGCACGATGTCGCCGTCGGCCCAGACGGTGCCGCCTTCGGCGAAGCGCCCCAATCTGATCTTCGGCCCCTGTAGGTCGGCGAGGATGCCCACCGCCCGTCCGGTGTGTTCGGAGGCGCCCCGCACCCGGAGGTAGTTCGCCTCGTGGTCGGAATGGTCGCCGTGGCTGAAGTTGAGCCGGGCGATGTCCATTCCGCTGTCGACGAGTTCGCGGATGCGGTCGCCGCTCGCCGTCGCGGGCCCGAGGGTGCAGACGATCTTCGTGCGTCTCGCCGACGCGGGCGCCTGCGGAACGGGATCGGCAAATGTTTCGGACACTGTTGCAGTCATGAGTTTTTCAGTTCTCCTCTAGGCGCTTCCGGTGTCCGTGTAGGACACGGCGGCGGCGCGGACGTCGTCGATGCGGTACCGGTTGGCGGCGTCGACGCTGAAGTACCGGCGGGCGGCGGGGCGGGTGTCGGAGAATCCGAGGGATACTCCATCGCTGCGAGCGCGGGGTCGGGAGCCGTGGGATCCGCCCGGGGTGGAGGCGGTGGAAATGACTACGGCTTCGCCAGCGGCCATCCGGTGATCCGCTTGGGTCGCGGGGGCGCGTACGTTCGCACCTTCGAAGTCGAGAGCCCCAACCCTACAAGAGATTCCGCCAATTTCACAGCCGCACTGACGCCGTCGACCACCGGAACGCCGGTGCGGTCCCGGATTCGGTCGTCGAGGCCCGCCATTCCGCCGCAGCCGAGGCAGATCACCTCCGCCTTGTCTTCGCGCACAGCGGCTTCGGCCTCGTCGACGATCGCCTCGATCGCGGCCTCGGGATCGGATTCCAGCGCGAGCACGGGCAGGCCGCTCGCGCGGACACTCGCACACTTGGTGTCGAGGCCCGCGAGCCGGAGCCGGTCTTCGATGAGCGGGACGGTGCGGTCGAGGGTGGTGACCACGGAGTACTTGTGTCCCAGCATCATTGCGATGCTCGCCGACGCCTCGGTGATGTCGACGACGGGGACCTCGAGCAGTTCCTGCAGGCCTTCCCGGCCGTGTTCGCCGTAGCCGGCCTGGATCACGGCGTCGTAGGGTTTCGGGTACGACCGCACCCGGTCCATCACCGCGATCGCGGCGAGGTAGCTCTCGAAATTCCCTTCGACCGATTCCGCACCGATCTCCGGTGTGAGCCCGACGATCTCGGTGCCTTGTGCGGCAACGGCCTCGGCCTGCTTGGCGATGGCGTCCGTGATGGAGGTGGTGGTGTTGACGTTGACGACGAGAATGCGCATCGAAATCTCCTGTCAGTGGTCGCCGTGGCCGCTGTCCACGGCGATCGACTCGCCGGACACGTCCACGTACTGCCGGGTGCGGTCGCCGACGACCGCGTAGATGGCTGCCGCCAGGCCCGCTCCGATGAACCAGGAGAAGGGGGCGATGAGATGGAAGGCGGGGACGATCGCGAACAGGGTGCCGACGAAGGCGGCGGGAACGAGAGCATAGATCGCCCGCAGGTTGAACCCCTTGTGGTAGTAGTAGGTTCCGGTCGGGCTGTCCGAGTAGAGCGCGGGTACGTCGACCTTGGTGCGGCGGATGAACCAGTAGTCGACGAAGATGATGCCGAACAGCGGGCCGAGGACGGCGCCGAGGCCACCGAGGAAGTAGTTGATCACCACCGGGCTGTCGTACAGATTCCAGGGCAGCAGGACCACGCCGATGCAGGCGCTGATGATGCCGGCCTTGCGGAAGCCGATCTTCTCGGGAGCGAGGTTCGACAGGACGTAGGACGGTGCGACGAAGTTCGCCATCACGTTGACGGCCATCGTGACGATGACGAGGGCGAGGCAGGCCAGCGACAGGAACAGGGTGCTGGGGATCGCCGCGACGATGTCGGTGGGGCTGTCGATGATCGTCCCGTCGATCCGGAACTGGGCGCCGCACAGGATGAATGCGATAACGACGAACGCGAGAACGTTGACGAACAGGCCCCAGAAGTTGCCGCGCACGACGGCCGACTTCGACGGGGAGCGCCGCGAGAAGTCGCAGAAGTTGAGGATCAGGGTGCCGTAGATCGACATCCACAGGGCCGCGCCCGCGAACACCTGCCGCCACATCTCGCCGCCGGAGGCCGGCTGATCGGACGCCCAGGCGATGGAGAAGTTGGTGCGGAACAGCATCCACAGGGCGAGGGAGCCGACCGTGACGAGGATCAGCGGCCCTGCGAGGCTCTCGAAGCGACGCACCGCCTCCATCCCGTAGATGAGGACGACGATCTGGATCGCCCAGATTCCGATGAAGCAGATCCATCCGAGGCTGGACAGTCCGAGGATCGAATTCTGGTCGAAGCGGTCGAGCGAGGGCGCGACGGCAACGAGGAAGATCCGGAAGACGATCGACGCCAGGTAGGTCTGAATTCCGAACCAGACGATCGCGATGACCGCGCGAACGATCGCGGGGATCTGGGCGCCGCGGATGCCGAAACTGATCCGGCTCATCACAGGGAACGGCACGCCCGTCTTCTGCCCCATGAATCCTGCGTACGTCATCGCGGCACAGACGATGACCGCGCCGATCATGAGCGACAGGATCATGTGGCCGCCGCCGAGCCCGAGCGCGAACAGGCCGATCGCGAACGAGTAGTTGGCGATGTTGTGGACGTCGTTGGTCCACAGCGTGAAGATGCTGTACGAACCCCAGCGACGGCCTGCGGCCTTCGTCGGTGCCAGGTCCGCGTTGTAGAGTTTCGGACTCGTCGTCGTGAGACGACCGGCGGGGGCAGAGTGGTCGACGGTGGTGTGCCGCGAGACTGTGTCGTCTATGAGCATGTGCCTGTCCTTGCGTGGCGACGAACGAACTTCCGTATCACGGAAAGCTTGTTCCATTGGTCTCCTCAAGTGTGAGCCAGGCAACAGTGGCGGTCAATGATTTCCGCAGGATATATCTTGCCGTCACGCCGCCCGAGATACGACAAACCCGCTGTCGCACTGAATCTTTCGAATCCAGCGCGGCAGCGGGCAGGTCGGCGCAGCGTCAGGCCAGTCCGCGACTGAGCAGCCTACCGCGGGGCGCCTCGTCGAGGTCGATCCGCTTGCCGGCCAGCCAGGTACTGCGCACCACGCCGGCGAGAGCCCGCCGGTCGTAGGCGGAGACGGGATTCTTGTGTTGCAGGGCGGCCACGTCGACGACGAACGCTTCCTCCGGCGCGAAGACCGCGAAATCCGCTGCATACCCCAGCGCGATGTGGCCCTTCGTGTTGAGCCCGACCTGCTCGGCGGGGTTCTCCGCCATCCAGCGGACCACGTCGTTCAGGCTGTGCCCGCGCCGTTTGGCCTCCGACCACACCGCGGACAGTGACACCTGCAGCGAGGCGATGCCGCCCCACGCGACACCGAAGTCGCCGATGTCGAACCGCTTGAGGTCGACCGTGCACGGAGAATGGTCGGTGACGACGCAGTCGATCACACCGTCGGCCAGACCCTGCCACAACAGCTCTCGGTTCCCGGCCTCACGGATCGGCGGGCAGCACTTGAATTGTGTTGCTCCCGAGGGTATTTCTTCCGAAACGAACGAGAGATAGTGTGGACACGTCTCCACCGTGAGCTTCACGCCGTCCTTGCGGGCGGACGCGATCATCGGCAACGCATCCGAGCTCGACAGGTGCAGGATGTGCACCCGGCACCCGGTCCACCGGGCCAGCTCGATGACCTCGGCGATGGCGAGATTCTCGGCGCCCCGCGGCCGCGAGTCGAGGAAGTCGGCATATTTCTCGCCGCCCGGTGACGTCGCGCGGTCGATCGCGTGCGCGTCCTCCGCGTGCACGATCATCATCGCGCCGAAACTCGCGATCTCCTTCAACGCCAGTTCGAGCTCGGCCGGATCCAGCGGCGGGAACTCGTCGACGCCGGAGTGCAGCAGGAAGCATTTGAACCCGAACACCCCTGCGTCGTGCAGGGCCCGCAGGTCCGGCACGTTCCCGGGCACGGCGCCGCCCCAGAATCCGACGTCGACGTACGCCTGATCGGATGCGACCCGGCGTTTGACGTCGAGCGCCGCGGCGTCGACGGTCGGCGGGATGCTGTTGAGCGGCATGTCGACGATCGTGGTCACGCCGCCGGCCGCGGCCGCCCGGGTGGCGCTCGCGAACCCCTCCCATTCGGTGCGGCCCGGCTCGTTGACGTGCACGTGCGTGTCGACGAGACCGGGGATCAGCACCTCGTCGTCGCCCAGTTCGACGACGACCTCGGCGTCGAGCGGGGCACCGAACGGTTCGATGACCACGATCCGGCCGTCCCGCACACCCACGCAGCGGGCGACCTCCCCCGCCGCGGTGATCACCCGCGGGGCCCGGAACAGCAGATCGAGTGGGTCAGTCATCGTCGTCACGACCTGTGCCTGCGACGCCGCGCACCGCTGCCGCCACGGCAGGCGCGACCGCTGCGTCGAACACGCTCGGCACGATGTACGTGGCGTTGAGCTCCGACGGAGACACCGAATCGGAGATCGCCCGGGCTGCGGCGATGAGCATGTCGTCGGTGATCTCGACGGCGTGCGCGTCGAGCAGACCCCTGAACACGCCCGGGAACGCGAGGACGTTGTTGATCTGATTGGGGAAGTCGGACCGGCCGGTCGCGACGACGGCGGCGTGCCGCCCGGCGGCGATCGGATCGACCTCGGGCACCGGGTTGGCCAGTGCGAAGACGATCGACCTCTCCGCCATCGTCTCGATGTCGTCGCCCGTCAGGATGTCCGGCGCCGAGACACCGATGAACACGTCGGCGCCGGCCAGGGCGTCCCGCAGCGATCCGGACCGCGAATCCGGGTTGGTGTTGTTCGCGATCCACGAGCGGAACGAGTCGGACGTGTCGTCGGGCGAGAGGATTCCGTTCCGTCCGCACGCCACGATGTTCGCCGCACCCTGCGCGACCAGCAGACCGATGATGGCGTGCCCGGCGGCGCCGACACCGGAGACCACGATCTTCACCGTGTCGAGGGTCTTCTCGACCACGCGCAGGGCGTTGGTCAGCGCGGCGAGGACCACGATGGCCGTGCCGTGCTGATCGTCGTGGAACACCGGGATGTCGAGCATGCCGCGGAGCCGGGCCTCGATCTCGAAGCACCGCGGGGCGGAGATGTCCTCGAGGTTGATTCCCCCGTACACCGGTGCGAGGGCCCGGACGATCTCGACGATCGCGTCCGTGTCCTGGGTATCCAGACAGACCGGCCAGGCGTCGACGTCCGCGAACTGCTTGAACAGCGCCGCCTTGCCCTCCATCACGGGAATCGACGCGGCGGCACCGATGTTGCCAAGCCCCAGCACGGCCGAACCATCGGTGACGACGGCGACGGTGTTGCGTTTGATCGTCAGTCGCCGGACGTCCTCGGGGTTCTCGGCGATCGCGGTGCACACCCGGGCGACGCCGGGCGTGTACGCGCGGGACAGGTCGTCGCGATGCTTGAGCGGAACCTTCGGCACCACTTCGAGTTTCCCGCCGAGATGAAGCAGGAACGTGCGGTCGCTGACCTTGCCCACCACCACCCCGGGCACGTCGGCGATCGCGGACGCGATCTGTTCGGCGTGCTCGACGTCGGACGCGTCGCACGTCACGTCGATGACCATGTGGTCGGGGTGGCTCTCGACCACGTCCAGCGCGGTCATGGCCCCCTTCACGGAGGCCACCGCCCCAGCGAGTGTCGAGGTGGTGCCCGCGCCGACCGGGGCCGTGACGCGAACGGTGATGGAGTAACCGGGACTGGGATTGGGCATTACGTGTTTCCTCGGGGTGGTCGAAGGGATGAAGAGGCGTGTCTCCGTCAGCGGGGCGCCTGGTCGGCGACGAGCGCCTGATGGGTCTGCGGGAGGGCGTCCCACCAGGTGCGGCGCGTCTCCGACAGCGCTGTCGCGTCGAGATCGCCGAACAGCCGCAGCCGGGACAGGCCGCCGTCGGGGTAGACGTCGAGCCGCAGGTGGGTGGCCGCCGTGCCGTCCAGGACGAACCGGTGCCGCGTGTCGGGTTGCACGGCGGTGCGCGGCAGAAGTTCGGTCCACGCGCCCTCGTCGGCGATGTCGGCGGTGCGCGGCAGAAGTTCGGTCCACGCGCCCTCGTCGGCGATGTCGGCGGTGCGCGCGTCGGCGGTGCTCAGCCGCACCCAGCCGGGCGCGTTCCCCACGTAGTAGCTGGTGTCGATCTCGACGTGCCGTGGCCGGCCGGCCGCGGCGAGCGAGAACACGGCGAAGTCGTTGCCGCCGCCGCGACGCCGGGAGTTTTCCCAGCCCTCCCCCATGTTCCGGGCCCGGCCGGGAAGGATGATGTTCGCGGGTGAGGCGTAGAACGCGTCGGAGCAGCCGACGAGGCGGCCACCGTTCTCGGCGGCCAGCAGGTCGACCGTCCCGTCCAGGAACCGGGGGTCGGGGACCACCTCACCGTGCACGCGCAACCGCGCGACACCGCCGTCGGGGTAGATCGAGAGCCGCACGTGGGTCCACCGGTGCCGGTCGGCGACGGCGTAGGTGTTCTCGGCGTGCCCCTCGGCGGGGGACTTCTCCACGATGGTCTGCCAATCCGCCTTCATGACCTCCTCGATGGACGGGTAGCCCTCGATGGAGGCCGCCTCGATGGAGACGAAAGGCGGGTAGTTGCCCTTGAAATGTGCGGTGTCCACCACGATCCCGTGGATGATGCCGGCGGCGCCGAGCCGGACGATCGCGTAGTCGTGGCCGTCGTCCCGGCGGCGGCGGGTCTCCCAGCCGTCGTAGACCTTGCCCTTGTGCCCGAAATCGGACGGGTCGAAGAACGGGGCCTCCGCCTTGATGAGGTTCTCCCGCTGGGCGAACAGTTCGTCGTTGGCCGCGGATACGCTCCCGCCCAGGGCTCGCGAGGCGAGGTCGGGCAGGGCGGTGAAATCGGCAGAAGTCATGATTCTCCTCGTGTGCTGAGTGTTGCCAGTTCGTCAGCTGATCCGGTTCCAGATCCGCGAGCGCGTACGCCGCGGAGATACCGGCGCTGTGTAGTTGGATGTCGCTGAGCCGGTTTCGGCCGCAGACGGCCAGGACGGGGATGCCCGCGGCGCGTGCCTCGGTCGCGACGACGCCCCACCCGCGGCTCCTCCCCCGCGACCCGGCTGTCGTCGCGGCCGCACGCGGCGCGCACGACTGCGCCCAGGCGAGCGATCCCTTGAACTTGTCGGGTGCGACCAGTACACGTGTCGCGGTGTCCCCTAGTCCAACAGCATGAGTGCGGTGGGGGCGTGCTCGCCGATCTCCGCCAGGTCCTCGAACTCGGCGACGTTGTCGAGTTCGGTGCCCATCGCGATGTTGGTGACCCGCTCGAGGAAGACCTCGACCACCACCGGGACCTTGTGCTCACCGGCGAGCTCACGGGCCTTCTCCAGGGCGCCGGCGATGTCGCCCGGCTCGGTGACCCGCAGCGCCTTGCAGCCCAGGCCCTCGGCCACCTTCACATGGTCGACGCCGTACCCCTTCGGCACCGCGGGCAGCGTCTCGTGCTCGCTGCGTTCCTGGGAGTTGATGTTGTCGAAGCCCAGTTGGACGCAGAAGTCCATGTCGAACGCGCGCTGCGCCTGACGGATCAGACCCAGGTACGAGTTGTTCACCACCACGTGGATGTACGGCAGGTTGAACTGCGCGCCCACCGCCAGTTCCTCGATCATGAACTGGAAGTCGTAGTCGCCCGACAGCGCCACCACCGGTGTCTCCGGTTCCGCGGCAACCACTCCGAGAGCGGCGGGAATGGTCCAGCCGAGGGGTCCCGCCTGCCCGCAGTTGATCCAGTTGCGGTCCTTGTACACGTGCAGGAACTGGCCGCCGGCGATCTGGGACAGCCCGATCGTGCTCACGTACCGGGTGTCGCGCCCGAAGACCCGGTTCATCTCCTCGTACACGCGCTGCGGTTTGACGGGCACGTCGTCGAAGTGGGTCTTGCGCTGCATGGTGCGCTTGCGGGTGACGCAGTCCCCGACCCAGGCGCTGCGGTCCGCGAGCGTCCCGGCGGCCTTGCGCTCCTTCGCGACGGCGACGAACAGCTCGAGCGCAGCCTTGGCGTCGGAGACGATCCCGTAGTCCGGCGCGAACACGCGGCCGATCTGGGTGGGCTCGATGTCGACGTGAACGAACTTGCGGCCCTTCCGGTAGGTGTCGAGGCCGCCGGTGTGCCGGTTGGCCCAGCGGTTGCCGATGCCGAGGACGAAATCCGACGCCAGCATGGTGGCGTTGCCGTACCGGTGCGCGGTCTGCAATCCGACCATCCCGGCAGCGAGACGGTGGTCGTCCGGGATGGTGCCCCAGCCCATCAGCGTCGGCACCACCGGGACGTCCAGCAGTTCGGCCAGTTCGACGAGCAGGTCCGCGGCATCCGCGTTGACGATGCCGCCGCCCGCGACGATCAGCGGACGTTCGGCGGCGCCCAGCATGTCGAGGGCCTTCTCCGCCTGCGCGCGCGACGCGGCCGGCTTGTACACGGGCAGCGACTGGTAGGTGTCCGGGTCGAATTCTATTTCCGCCAATTGCACGTCGATCGGTAGGTCGATGAGCACCGGGCCCGGCCTGCCGGACCGCATCAGGTGAAATGCCTGCGCGAACGCTCCCGGAACCTGTGCAGGCTCGAGCACCGTCATCGCCATCTTCGTGACCGGGCCTGCGATCGAGGCGATGTCGACTGCCTGGAAGTCTTCCTTGTGCAGGCGCGCCACGGGTGCCTGGCCGGTGATCGCGAGGATCGGGATCGAGTCCGCCATGGCCGAATACAGACCGGTGATCATGTCGGTTCCGGCCGGGCCGGAGGTTCCGATGCAGACGCCGATGTTGCCGGCCTTGGCGCGGGTGAATCCCTCCGCCATGTGCGAAGCACCCTCGACGTGGCGGGCGAGGACGTGCTTGATCCCTCCGTGATCACGCATGGCCGAGTAGAACGGGTTGATCGCCGCACCGGGGAGGCCGAACGCCTGGGTGGCGCCTTCGAGTTCCAGAATCTTGACCGCTGCGTCAGCGGCGCGCATACGAGGCATATCACTTCTCCATCGAGGATTACGAGTTGAAACGGGTCACCGGGCGGGGCGGCCGGACAGCCGCTCCACTCCACGCAGCAATCCCGAATGGTCCAGGCCGCCATCACCGTTCGCACGGGCGGAGGCCATCAGCTGGGCGACGACTGCGCCGAGGGGGGTCACCACGCCGGCCTCGCGGGCCGCGCTGGTCACGATGCCGAGGTCCTTGTGGTGCAGTTCGATGCGGAACCCGGGTTCGAACGACCGGTCCAGCATCTTCTGTGCCTTCTGGTTCAGGACGGCCGAACCGGCCAGCCCGCCGCCGAGCACCTCCACCGCGGCCGCGGTGTCGACACCGTAGGCCTCGAGGAAGATGATCGCCTCGGCGAGGAGCTGGATGTTGCCGGCGACGATCAACTGGTTGGCGGCCTTCACCGTCTGCCCGGAGCCGTTCGGGCCCACGTGGACCACGGTCTTCCCGACGGTGTCGAGGATCGGCCTGGCCGCCTCGAAATCTTCCGGCGCGCCGCCGACCATGATCGACAGTGCGGCGTTGACCGCACCGGCCTCGCCTCCCGACACCGGGGCGTCGATCAGCCGGAAGCCGCGCTCGGTGGCCTGCGCGGCGAGTGCCGTGGTGACGTCGGGCCGGATGCTGGAGAAGTCGATGATCAGGGCGCCGGCCGGGGCGTGCTCGAAGACTCCGTCCTCACCGGCGAGCACTGCCTGGACGTCGGGCGAGTCGGGAACCATGACGGCCACGACGTCGGCGCCGGCGACTGCCTTGGCGATGGAGTCGGCCGCGGTGCCGCCGGCCTCGACGAGCGCGGCGGTGCGCTCGGGCGAGCGGTTGTACCCGACCACCTGGTGGCCGGCCTTGGCGAGATGAACGGCCATGGGGCTGCCCATGATTCCGAGTCCGATGAATGCGATAGTGCTCACGAGTGTCCTCGATTCCGTCGAAGTGGTGGTGGGTGTCAGCGGGCGCCGCGGGACGCGCGGTGTTCGCGGGGCAGCCAGTCGAAGGTGTCAGGCCGCGTCGCCTTGTATTCGAGCCCGACGTATCCGCGGTAGCCGTGTCCCGCGAGCCGCTGCAGGTGGCCGTCGATGTCGAGCGTCCCGGTGCCGGGTTCGCCGCGGCCCGGTGCATCGGCGATCTGAACGTGCCCGATCCGGTCCGCGTACGCATCGAGGGCGGCGCCGACGTCGTCGCCGTTGACCTCGAGGTGGTAGAGGTCGGCGAGGAGTCGGAGTGCATCGACACCGTGCTCGCCCGTCACCCGGTCGATCGCCGCGATGGCCTGGGCCGCGGTCTTCAGCGGGTACGCCGGTGCGCCACTGACCGGTTCGACGAGCACGACGGCGCCGATGCGATCCGCCGCCTTGCCTGCCTGTGCGAGGTTCTCGGTGGCCACCTCGTCCTGCGCCTTCGGATCCGCGCCGTCGATGCGATTACCATACAGGGCGTTGAATGCTTTGGTGCCCAGCCGTTCTCCGATTCCGACGGTGACGTCGATGTTGTCGCGGAATGCCGAGACCTGCGCCGGGTCGGACAGCAGTCCGCGATCCCCCGCCGGCATGTCCCCTGCAGCGAAGTTCAACCCGGTGAGTTGCACTCCGGCGTTCTCGATCGCCGCCACGAACGCGTCGACGTCGCTGTCCGGCGGTACGGCGGTCTCGAACGGCCACCAGAATTCGACGGCGTCGAATCCGGCGTCCCGGGCAACCTGGGGACGCTGCAGCAGCGGCACGTCGGTGAGCAGGATCGAGCAGTTCAGGGTGTAGGCAAAGGTATCCATCGGATGTTCTTTCGCTCGCGAGATGTTCAGGAGACTGTGGTGTTGTCGGGGTCGGGCAGACCCCGGTAGCGGCGCCAGCCGCCGTAATCGGTGATCTCGGTGAGTTCACCGGCCTTGCTCTCGAGCAGACCCGGTCGCAGCCCTACCGCCAGAACCGAACGGCCGTCGGCCAGTTCGATGACGGTGAGCTCGAGCTCCTCGGGCTCCTCGGGAAGGAAGTCGGTGCGAATGTCGCCGATCGGGACGTCGTAGAGTTCCCCCTCGATCGCGGCGCCGCCCTTCGCCGCCAGCAGCAGGGCGGGGAATTCGTCACGTACGGAGAAGAATCGGTAGTTCGGTGCGGTCCGAACCGTGCCGAGGAACGTGTGCGCGGAGACGTTGTGATGGAGGTTTCCACCTCGCATCGCTCCACCGTTGCAGAACAATTCAGCCATGTCAGCTCCTTCTTCCGTGGGCGGTGGCCGCCGTGTCCGGCGTGCCTGCCAGTTCGATCGCCACCTGCAGCAGCGCTTCGCGTAGTCGTTTGGTGTCGGCATCGAGCCCCTCCCGCACCAGGTCCTGGGTGACAGGCCACGGGGTGTCGCTGATGACGTCGTGGTCGGTGACCAGGGCGATGCACGTGTAGGACATGCCGAGCTCCCGGGCCAGCGCGGCTTCGGGGTACGGGGTCATGCTGATCAGGTCCCAGCCCTGCGCTGCGTACCAACGCGATTCGGCGCGGGTCGAGAAGCGCGGGCCGCGGATCGCGACCATCACACCGCCGTCGTTGACCACCCATCCGTTTCGGCGGAGCGTCGACACCACCGCCCGGCGGCCGTGCGCACAGAACGGGTCCGCGAACGAGATGTGCACGTCGTCGTCGTGGAAGGTGTCGTCGGTGCGGCCCGTGCGGTCGACCAGCTGGTCGGGCACGACGACCGATCCGACGCCGATCGCCGGTCGCAGGGAGCCGGAAGGGGTGGGAGCGAGAATCGTCCGCACGCCCAGGCTGTGCAGCGCCCAGATGTTGGCGCGGGCGTTGATCCGGTGCGGTGGGATGTTGCGGTGGCGCCCGGTACGGGTCAGGTAGGCGAGCCGGCGGCCGCCCGAGAACCCGAGGACGATGCTGTCCGACGTCGGTCCGTACGGGGTGTCGACGTCGACTTGCTCGGCCTCGTCGAGGAGTCCGTGGTAACCCCAGGTGCCGAGCAACCCCACGGTGGGATGGGTGTCAGGCATGGTGCTTCACCGTTCCTTCCGCCGCTGCGTCGGTGGTCAGCATTTCGGGCCTCTCGATCACCGGCTGGGCCGGTGCGTCGGCGAGGTGTTCGTGCCCCGGGTGCGGATGGACGGTGACGTCGTCCGGGTCGTCGGGCGTGATCTTCCCGTCGAGAACAGCCCGCATCTTGTCCTTGTCGAGCAGTCCTTCCCAGTTCGCGACGACGAAGGTGGCCATGCAGTTGCCGAGCAGGTTCGTGAACACCCGCATCGAATCCATGAGCCGGTCGGCGCCGAGCAACAGCGCAACGGCAGCGACCGGGAATGCACCGATCGCGGCGGCGGTCGCGGACAGCGCGACGAAGGCGGAGCCCGGCACACCCGCCATTCCCTTGGAGCTGAGGATCAGGATGCCCATGATCGCGATCTGCTCGCCGAAGCTGAGATCGACGCCGACGGCCTGCGCGAGGAACATCATCGCCAGCGACAGGTAGATCGCGGCGCCGTCGAGGTTGAACGAGTAGCCGGTTGGGATCACCAGACCGACGACGGCGCGGTCGCAGCCCGCGTTGTCCAGCTTCTTGATGATGCGGGGCATGACGGCCTCGGAGGATCCGGTGCCCAGCGCGAGCATGAACTCCTCGCGGCAGTACTTGATGAACTTCCACGCATTCACACCGGTGATCAGCTTGACGACGATCGACAGCATGACGATGAAGACGAGGGCTGCTCCATAGCACGCGAGGATGAGTATTCCGAAGGATTTGAGGGAGCCGGCACCGTAGTTGCCGACGGTGAACGCCATCGCGCCGAACGCCCCGAGAGGGGCCAGGTACATGATGTAGCCGACGATCCGGAAGATGACGTGCAGCGCCTGGTCGATCACGTCCATCAGGACCGGCGGAGCCGACTCGCTGAACGACGCCAGCGCGACTCCGAACAGGATCGAGAACAGCAGCACCTGGAGCAGGTTGTTCTGCGCGAACGCATCGAACACGCTGGTCGGGATGATGTGCATGACGAACTCGACACCGCCGGGCAGGTGTCCGCCCTGTGTCTTCTCGTCGAGGGCGGTGGTGTCCAGCGTTGCCGGGTCGATGTTGAGACCGCTTCCCGGGTGGACGAGATTGCCGACCAGCAGGCCGAGGCCGAGCGCACAGGTCGTGGCGGCGGTGAACCAGAGCAGCGCCTTGCCGCCGATCTTGCCGAGCGCCTTCATGCTGCCGACCTTGGCGATGCCGGTGACGATGACCAGGAAGATCAGTGGGGCGACCACCATTTTGATCAGCTTGATGAAGCCTTCGCCCAGCGGCGCCAGGTGATGGGAAAACTCGGGGAACAGGACGCCGGTGGCGATGCCCAGGGCAATGCCGATGAGCACCTGGACGAAAAGCGATCTGTACCAACGCTGCCTGGGGGGTTTGGCAGCGATTTCGACTTCAGACACGGGGCCCTCCCTTAGGGCTTGGCGTTTTCCATGATGCGGAAGTTGTATTTCGTATCTCGATATAGTGAACGCCGTCACATCCCGTTTTGTCAACCGATGCGGCGGCGGAATCGACGCGATCCACCTCAACCGCGCTATCGTCATCCGGACGGGTTTTTCCGCTTCATGGAAGGTCCCGACGCTCGCGACATCACGACCGGGGAGGCACGACATGGAGCCCACGACGACGAACACGCAGACACCCGCCGGCGGGGTGCAGTCGGTGGAACGCGCCTTCGAACTGCTGGAACTCATGGCGAGCGCAGGCGGGTCGATCGGCGTCAGCGAACTCGCCGAGTTGGCCGGTCTGCCCCTGCCTACGATTCACCGGCTCATCCGCACCCTCATGAACCGCGGATACGTCCGGCAGCTCCCCACCCGGCGGTACGCGCTCGGTCCCAAATTGATCAGGCTCGGCGAGAGCGCCACCCAGCTGATCGGCGAGTGGTCACGTCCCCACCTGTCCGAACTGGTGAAGGGCACCGGCGAGACCGCGAACATGGCCGTGCTCGACGGGACGATGGCGGTCTACGTCGCACAGGTGCCATCGCAGCACTCCATGCGGATGTTCACCGAGGTCGGCCGGCGCGTCTACACCCATTGCACCGGCGTCGGAAAGGCTCTGCTGCTCCAACTGTCCGACGACGCCGTCCGATCCCTCGTGGGCCGCACCGGAATGGCGTCCTATACGGAGAACTCCCTCACCGATCCCGATTCGCTCATCGCCGATCTCGAACTGAGCCGGCAACGCGGCTACGCCATCGACGAGGGCGAGCAGGAGATCGGCGTCCGCTGCTTCTCGGTGCCCGTCCCCAACGCGCCCACACCCACCGCCATTTCGATCTCCGGGCCCGCGGCGCGTGTCACCCTCGAGTCCGCTGACCACATCGTCCCGATGCTGAAACGCGTCGCCAAGGAGCTGGGCACCGAGTTCGACAAGAACGCCGCCCTCTGATCCGAGCCTGACTCAGCGGTACGCGGATTCCAGCATCGGCTCGGTGGCGATGACCTTTCCGTCGCCGCCGACGATGGTGAGCGCGGTCGGGGTGACGCGATATTGGGTGCCGTTGCCGGTGTTGGTGGCGACGAACCCGGACCCGTCCGGGGTGGGGTCGTCGACGGAGATGGCGGCGCCGTCGCTGATGCGCACGCCCTGGTAGTAATAGCGTCCGACGCCGGTCTGACAGACGACGACCAGCGATTTCGCGGTGCGCCCGATGAACGCGGCCGGGTTGGTGTAATTGCACCGCGCGTCCGAGGGCGGCAGGAAGCCCTGCTCGTCGGTGCCCGACACCTGCCCGACCAACGGCGGCGGCGCCGCCGTCGTCCGCGGGGTGGTCGTCCTCGGGGTGGTCGTCCTCGTCGGGGGCGCGACCGCCGGCGGCGGTACGGGTGCCGGGGACTCGATCGACGTCCGCACGGCGGGTGGCTGCACCACGGTGCTCGCCGCGGTCGTCGACGGGTCGTCCGACCTGTTGCGGTCCAGGACCAGCCAGCCCACCACGCCTCCGAGCGCGAGGATCGCCACCACCAATAGGGTCACCATCACCGGAACGGCCGCGGACCGGGACTTCTGCGGAGGCGGACCGGCTGCGTAATAGTTCGAACGCGGCGGTGGTGGGTTGTGCGGTGGCGGCGCGAGCGGGCCTCGTGGAACGCTCGTCGGCGGGTACTCCGGTGGTCGGCCCACACTGTCGATCCGGGTCGGCGCGGGTCCGGCCGCGACCGTCGTCCGGGCGGGCGGTGTTCCCGACAGGGCGGCCCGGGCGGCGGAGGCGAGTGCGCCCGCGGTTCGGTACCGCGCGTCACGGCCCTTGGCCAGTCCGGTCGCGACGACGCCGTCGAACGCGGCGGGGATGTCGGGGCGGATCGCGCTCGGACGCGGAACGGGTGCCGCCAGGTGCGCCCGGATCGCGCTGCTGATGCTGTTCGACGGGAACGGGATCGCCCCGGTCAGGCATTCGTGCAGCACGCACGCCAGCGAGTAGACGTCGGCCCGGCCGTCTACCGGGGCGTTGTCGAATCGCTCCGGCGCCATGTAGGCGTAGGAGCCGACCGCGCTGCCGAGGGTGGTGAGCCGCAGGTCCGAACTCGAGTGGGCGATTCCGAAGTCCACGAGGTACGCGAAATCGTTGGCCGTGACCAGGATGTTCTCGGGCTTCACGTCCCGATGGACCAAACCGTCCGCGTGCGCGGCGTCGAGGGCCGACGCGATCTGCTCCACGATCACGACCGCGCGCGCCGGATCCATCGGGCCCTCGGCACGCAGCAGCGAGCGCAGATCGCGGCCGGGGACGAGGCGCATGTCGATGTAGAGGACGCCGTCGATGTCGCCCCAGTCGTGGATCGGGATGACGTGCGGTTCCTGCAATCTCGCGGCGGCGTGCGATTCTCGACGGAATCGCTGCTGGTACGTATCGTCCTTCGCCAGTTCCACGTCGAGGAGTTTCAGGGCTACAGTGCGTCCCTTGACCGTGTCGAATGCCTCGTAGACCTCGCCCATCCCGCCGCGCCCCAACAGTGCGCGCAGTTGGTACTGCCCGAACTGCGTGCCGACCCGCGACCCTGCCGCCATCTTCTCGTTCCCCTCGACGGCCGCGTTCGCGGCACACAGACCTCCCGACCTGGCCTGATTCTTCCCCATCGCAGGGGGATCCGACACCGTGGAGGGTGCGCCTCGCCATCAACAAAGGTTGACGGACCCCGCCCGTCAACATAAGTTGATGGCTGTGAGTGACGATCCCACCCCGGCCACCGCGTTCGCCGCCGTCGTCGCGCTGCGACGCCAGGCCGATCAACTCGAGCGCGACGCCGTCACCCACGCGCTCGCCGCCGGCTGGACGTGGGCGGACATCGGTCAGGCGCTCGGCGTCTCGGGTCAGGCGGCACACAAACGCCTCGGCCCGAAGCGATCGGGCGGTACGAAGACGAGAGGCGCACGATGAGTGTCACCCGGGCATGGCGCGACATGCGCACGATGAAGACTTTGTTCGCCGAAACCGAGGCGGAGGCCGACCGACTGGGCGACCGCGAACCCGGCCTCGAACACCTCCTCCTCGGGTCGTTCGCACTGCCCGACGGCACGGCCGGACGAGTGTTCGAGCAACTCGGCTCGAGCCGGGACGGCTTGCGCGAGGCCATTGTTCGCGTGCACGGAGACGCGCTCACCGCGGTGGGCATGGGCGACTCCGGCGCGGCGACCAGCGCACTGAGCCGCCCCCGCACGGGCCCACTGCGGCTGACCGAACCGGCCCAGAGCGCGTTCCGCAATGCGGTGGCACTCGCCAGATCGGAACGGCGACCGATCGCCGGAGCCGACGTCGTCGCAGCGGTCGCCACCATCACCCACGGCACCGCGGCACGGGCGCTGGAATCACTCGGACTCACGCGATCCGCCGTCGTCGAGGCGGCGCGGGCGGCGTCGGCGGACTGAGCGGACGGCCCCGCCCCGGAACGACCCGACGCGCGGATAGGCTCGTCATGTGGTTCTCGCAAGCTCTACTTCGGTGTCACCGGCTGACGTGCTCGGTTCCATGCGGGATGTCATCGACGGTCCGCTGCCCGACATCGCGGTGCGCTTCTCCAAGTTCCTCGCCGACATCTGGCCGCACACCGCGCTGGTGATCTTCACCCGGGAGTGCACAGGCCGTCCCCGCAAGGTCAGCGGAGACCCGGCGGTCGTCGAGCGCGTCACCATCGCCGAACTGGACACGCTGCGCACCCGGATGTCGGAGGGGACCCCCTTCGACGATCAGGCGGTGATCGCCGGCTCGAAGCGGAAGGTGTGGGCACTGCTGGACGCGACCGGCACCCTGCTCCTCGCGCTCCCGAAGCCTCGTCAGCGCATTCGGGAGGTCCCGCTGGTGGCGGGCGCGTTCGGTGTCGTGGCCGTATCGATCCGGCATCAGGTGGCGCAGGCGAGCCCGGCGTACCTGGCGGAATCGCGGGCGGCGTCGAGTGAGCGGGCCCGGACCATCGTGGAATTGACGGACCTCCACGCGGCGACGCTCGAATCGATCCTGTCGACGCTCCGGTCCAACGACCTCGACGACCGGCGGTCGCGGATCACCGCGAGCGAGACGGCGTCCGCAGCGCTGGTGACCCTGCGCTCCGCGGGCGAGTCCGATCGCATCCTCACCGAGGAGGCCGTCACCACCGCATTCGCCCGGCTGCAGGGCGAACTCCGGCCGCTGCTCCAGCACCGTCCCGTCCGGGTCGACTACGTCGATCCGCCGGTCGACGGTCGCGCGCTGCCCGGCGAGGTGGCGCACGCCGCGCGGGCCGTCGTGCGCAGCGCCGTCCTCGCGTTCGCCGCGCAGACCGCCCTCGAGCGGATCCGCATCGCCTGGGATTGCGACGGGGCGAATCTCCTCGTCGAAGTCCGCGACGACGGCGACGGCGGCCTCGACACCGACGCCCTCGTGCGGCAACTCTCCGGCCGGGTGCACACGCTCGGTGGCCGCATCGACGTCGAGTCCGTAGACGGGTGGGGGTCCCGGGTCGCGGTCGCGATCCCCCTCGACCTGCCGGCCGCGCGACCCGACGAGCAGCAACTCGGCGACCTCAACCCCCGCGAGCTGGAGGTGCTGGGACATCTGGCAACGGGCAAGCGGAACAAGGCGATCGCCGACAGCCTCGGCATCAGCGAGAGCACCGTCAAGTTCCACGTCGCGGGTGTGCTGAAGAAGCTCGGTGTGGCGTCCCGCGGCGAAGCGGGGGCGATCGCACTCGAGGCGGGCATCCGCGCGGACGCCACCGGAAGGCACTGACCCCCAGGTGAGTGGCAAAGTGTGCGGGAGCACGCTTTGCCACTCACGTCAGGTGATGCGGTCGGGGTGGGTGTAGAGGTTCATGGTGGTGCCGCGGAGGAATCCGATGAGGGTCAGTCCGGTGTCGTGGGCGAGGTCGATCGCCAGCGACGACGGCGCGGACACCGCGGCAAGGATCGGGATGCCGGCCATCACCGCCTTCTGCGCCAACTCGAACGACGCCCTGCCGCTGACGAGCAGGACGGTCCCGCGCAGCGGGATGCGATCCTGCTCGGTGGCCCACCCGATCAGCTTGTCGACCGCATTGTGCCGGCCGACGTCCTCTTTGATGGTGAGCAACTCCCCGGTGCGAGTGAACAGGCCGGCGGCGTGCAGTCCGCCGGTCGTGTCGAACACCTTCTGCGCCGCCCGCAACCGGTCCGGTAACTCCGCGATCGTCGCGGCCGGCACCCGCACCGTGTCGGCGGCCGGCGAATACTGGGTGCGTTGCCGGATCGCATCCAACGACGCCTTCCCACACACCCCGCACGAGGACGTGGTGTAGAAATTGCGTTGAATACCGGTGTCGGGCAGGAACACCCCCGGCGCCAGATCCACATCCAGGACGTTGTAGGTGTTCACCCCGTGCTCGTCGACGCTGTTGCAGTACCGGATCGACGCGATGTCGCCGCGGTCGGCGATGATGCCCTCGGTCAGCAAAAACCCCTGCGCCAACTCCACATCCGAGCCCGGGGTCCGCATCGTCACCGCCAACGGCGTGCCGTTCACCCGGATCTCCAGGGGTTCCTCCACCACCACGGTGTCCGGCCGGGTGGAGTGCCTCGTGTCGGTGATCCGGGTGACCGGGGTCCGGGTCGTCACCCGCCCCACCGGTCAGCCCCGCTTCTCGAGGCGGATGCGGACCGCCTTCGACACCGGGGTGTTCGACTTCTTCGCGACGTGGTCGAGCGGGATCAGCGGGTTCGTCTCCGGATAGTAGGCGGCCACATTCCCGACCGGGGTCGGATACGGCACCAACCGGAAATCCTCCGCGCGGCGCTCCTCCACGCTGCCGTCGGCGGTCTCCCATTCGGAGATCAGGTCCACCCGGTCCCCCGCCGCGTACCCGAACGACTCCAGGTCCTCGGCACTGATGAACAGGACCCGGCGGCCGCCCTTGACGCCGCGGTAGCGGTCGTCGAGACCGTAGATGGTGGTGTTGTACTGATCGTGCGACCGCATGGTCTGCAGGATCAGTTTCCCGTCCGGGACCGGCAGCCAGGACAGGTCGTTGACGGTGAAATTGGCCTTCCCGGTGTTCGTCACGAACCGGCGCTCGTCCCGCGGGGGGTGCGGCAACCCGAACCCGTCCGGCTGACGCACCTTGGTGTTGAAGTCCTCGAACCCGGGGATCACCCGGGCGATGGAGTCCCGGATCCGGTCGTAATCGACCGAGAACTGCGCCCACGGCACCGGGTGGTCCGGCCCGAACAACGCCTGCGCGATGCCGCAGACGATCGCGACCTCACTGCGCAACTGGTCACTGGCCGGGGGCAGGCTGCCCCGGGACAGGTGCACCATCGACATCGAATCCTCCACCGACACCTGCTGCTTTTTCCCGTTCTGCAGGTCCTTGTCGGTGCGGCCGAGCGACGGCAGGATCAGTGCGGTCTGCCCGGTCACCAGGTGGGAGCGGTTCAGTTTCGTCGACACCTGCACCGTCAGCGCACAGTTGCGCAGGGCGGTTTCGGTGGTGTCGGTGTCGGGGGTGGCGGAGACGAAGTTGCCGCCCATCCCCAGAAACACCGACGCCTTTCCGTCGCGCATCGCCCGGATGGAATCGACGGCGTCGAATCCGTGCTTACGCGGGGACCGGATGCCGAACTCGGTGTCCAATGCGGTCAGGAACGCTTCGGGCATTTTCTCCCAGATGCCCATCGTCCGGTCGCCCTGCACGTTGGAATGCCCGCGGACCGGGCACACCCCGGCCCCGGGTTTGCCGATCATCCCCTGCAGCAGCAGCAGGTTCACCGCGTCCTGGATGGTCGCGACGCCGTGGGTCTGCTGGGTCAGCCCCATCGCCCAGCAGATGATGGTCTTCTTCGAGGCGATCAACGCGGCGGCGGTGTCCCGGATCTGCTCGAGCGTCAACCCGGTGGCCGCCGCCACCGTGCCCAGATCGACCTGACGCAGATGCGCCGCGCACTCGGCGAATCCCGCGGTGTGCCGGTCGATGAACTCCCGGTCGAGCACGGTGCCCGGTGCCGCGTCTTCGACCTCGAGCAGCAACCGGCCCAGGCCCTGGAACAGGGCCTGGTCGCCGCCGATCCGGATCTGCAGGAACTCGTCCGCAATGGCCACGCCGTCGCCGACGACGCCGTGCACCTTTTGGGGGTCCTTGAACCGCAGCAGTCCGGCCTCGGGCAGCGGGTTGATCGCGATGACCTTCGCCCCGTTGGCTTTCGCCTTTTCCAGGGTGGAGAGCATGCGGGGGTGGTTGGTGCCCGGGTTCTGGCCGGCGATCAGGATCAGGTCGGCATTCTCGATGTCCGGGACGGAGACGGAACCCTTGCCGATGCCGATCGTTTCCGTCAACGCGGACCCGGAGGATTCGTGGCACATGTTGGAGCAGTCCGGCAGGTTGTTGGTCCCGAACGCCCGGATCATCAACTGGTACACGAACGCCGCCTCATTGCTGGTGCGGCCGGAGGTGTAGAACACCGCCTCGTCCGGCGACGCCAGACCACGCAGCTCCCCGGCGATCAACGCGAACGCCGCGTCCCACCCGATCGGTTCGTAATGGGTGGCGCCGGGCAGCAGCACCATCGGATGCGTCAGCCGGCCCTGCTGACCGAGCCAGAATTCGGTGCGCCGCAGCAACTCGGCCACCGAATGCTCGGCGAAGAACTCCGGGGTCACGGTGCGGGTGGTGGCCTCCTCCGCGACCGCCTTCGCCCCGTTCTCGCAGAACTCCGCATGCTTGCGGTGCCCGGGGGTTTCCGGCCACGCACACCCCGGGCAGTCGAACCCGTCCCGCTGATTCAGCTTCATCAACGTGCGGGCCGTGCGCACCGGACCCATCTGCTCGATCCCACGACGCAACGACACCAACACCGCAGGAACACCTGCCGCATAGGACTTCTCGTGCGTGACAACGACGTCTTCCTCGTCGAAGGTGTACCTGTCGGTGATGTCGGTCATGGAATCAGTTTCCTCGTGCAATCCATTCGGCGAGGTGCGGGGCCTCGGTGCCGATCGTGGTTCCGTCACCGTGACCGGTGTGGACGAGCGTCTCTTCGGGAAGGGCGAACAACCGGTCGCGGATCGACCCGATGATGGTCGGGAAGTCCGAGTACGAGCGACCGGTGGCCCCGGGACCGCCGGAGAACAGGGTGTCTCCGGAGAACAGCGCCCCGGCCTCGGGCAGGTAGAGGCACACCGACCCCGGCGAGTGACCCGGGGTGGAGATCACCTGGATCTCGGTGCCGGCGATGGCGATCCGCTGCTCGTCCTCGACGTTCCAGTACTTCGCCTCCGGATGCGTCATCTTCCACAGCACGTCGTCGCCGGGGTGCAGCAGCACCGGGGCGTGCAGTCGCTCGGCGAGTTCAGGTGCGACGGTGACGTGGTCGTTGTGACCGTGTGTGCAGATCACCGCGTTCACGTGCCGGTCCCCGACCGCGTCGATGATCGGCTCCGCATCGTGCGCGGCGTCCACGATGACGACGTCGGTGTCGTCACCGATCAGCCAGATGTTGTTGTCGACGTTCCACTCGCCACCGTCGAGGGCGAACGTGCCTTCGGTGACGACCCGGTCGATCCGGAACTGCCCGCTCACAGGACGACGACCGAACGCAGCACCTCACCGGCGTGCATCTTGTGGAAGGCCTCTTCGACCTCGTCGATCTTGATCCGCTCGGACACGAACTTCTCCAGGGGCAACCGGCCCTGCTGGTACAGGTCCACGAGCGTCGGGAAGTCGCGCTCGGGGAGGCAGTCGCCGTACCACGACGACTTCAACGATCCGCCGCGGGAGAAGAAGTCGATCAGCGGCATCTCGAGCTTCATGTCGGGGGTCGGGACACCGACCAGCACGACGGTGCCGGCGAGATCGCGGGCGTAGAACGCCTGCTTCCACGTCTCCGGGCGGCCGACCGCGTCGATCACGACGTCGGCACCGAATCCGCCGGTGAGCTCCTGCACGGCCTCGACCGCATCCACGTCGGCGCCGTTGACGGTATGCGTCGCACCGAGGTCCTTCGCCCACTCGAGCTTCTTCTCGTCCCGGTCGATCGCAATGATCTTCACGGCGCCGGCCAGGCGGGCGCCCATGATCGCGGCGTCGCCGACGCCACCGCAGCCGATGACGGCGACGGTGTCACCGCGACCGACGTTGCCGGTGTTCACGGCGGCACCGAGACCGGCCATCACGCCGCAGCCGAGCAGCCCGACCACGGCGGGGTCCGCGGACTGGTCGACCTTGGTGCACTGTCCGGCGTGGACGAGGGTCTTGTCGGCGAAGGCGCCGATGCCCAGTGCCGGGCTCAGCTCGGTGCCGTCCTCGAGCGTCATCTTCTGCTCGGCGTTGTGGGTGTCGAAGCAGTACTGCGGGCGTCCGCGCTTACAGGCCCGGCACTGCCCACAGACGGCACGCCAGTTGAGGACGACGAAGTCGCCGACGGCCACGGAGGTGACGCCCTCGCCGACGCTCTCGACCACTCCGGAGGCCTCGTGGCCCAGCAGGAACGGGAACTCGTCGTTGATCCCACCGTCGCGGTAGGTGAGGTCGGTGTGGCACACACCGCAGGCCGCGATGTCGACGACCACTTCGCCTGGACCGGGATCCGGAATGTTGATGGTCGCGATCTCGACGGGGGCACCCTTTGATCGGGCGATGACGCCTCGTACCTGCTGCGGCATGGGATTCATTCCTTACGGTCGATCAGTCGGAGCGGGATCGATGCATGGCTACCTATGCACCTCTCCCGAGACCCTACGTCCCGAACGGGCACCGGGGGACTGATCGAAGTGAGAGGCCGACCTAGCCGGAATGCCAGCCCGAACCGACGTGCCACCGACAGGTCGGGAGCCCGGTCACCCGGGCGAACCGACGGTTGACAGAGGGCGGTATATACAGGACTATACATTTCGAACGAGTGAGGCACGACACACCTCGTGAGTACCCGTACACCGCATCGATCACGGAGTTCCGATGACCCGGAAAGATCCCCGCTCGACCGAGGAACCGCAGCCGCCCGTTCCGGTGCTGCTCGACGGCGCCCAGCTGACCGTCGATCAGCTCACGACCCTCGCCCGGGAACCCGTCGCGGTCGAGCCTGCCCCCGCCACGCTCGAGCATGCACGCCGTTCCTGGGAGACCGCGGTGCGGATCGCCGCACGACAGCCCATCTACGGACGCACCACAGGAGTCGGGGGAAATCGGGACACGTCCGTCTCCGACGGCGTCGAACAGGACCTCCGGCTTCTCCGCAGCCACGCCACGGGGTCGGGTCCCTCGTTGCCGGATCACGTGGTCCGGGCCGCCATGATCATTCGCGTCAACCAGATCCTCAACGGCGGATCCGGTCTGCACCCCGACATCGTGACGGCGTTGATCGACGCCGTCGCTGCCGACGAACTGCCCATCGTGCACGCCCGCGGCGCGATCGGCACCGGAGACCTCAGCGCGTTCTCGGAGATCGCGCTCGGGCTGATGGGTGAGACACCGCTGCGGGACGGCCGGTCGGTGAGCCGATGGACGGCGCACCAGGGTGACGCCCTCCCCCTGATCTCGACCAACGCGATGACCGTCGCACTCGCGGCCACCGCCACCGACAGCGTGGCGAACTGGCTCGAGCACTCGCTGATCGTCGGCGTGCTGTCGCTGCTGGCGACGCGCAGTTCCGTCGAGCCGTTCGCAGCGCGGGTGCAGGCCGCCCGCAGGCACCTCGGCCAGGAAGAGGTGGCCGGCCGGGTCCGCGAGCTTCTCACCGGCCACCCCGTGACGGCCGCCCGGGTGCAGGATTCCTACGGGTTCCGCGCCCTCCCCCAGATCCTCGGAGCCACCTGGCAGGCGCTGCAACGGCTGCGGGCCACCCTCGCGATCGAAATGAATTCGTCCTCCGAGAACCCCCTCATCTCCGTCGAGGACGACGCCGTATTCCACAACGGGAACTTCCACGGGATGCCGATCGCCCTCGCCGTGGACGAGGCCAAACTCGCGCTGTCGAGCGCGGCACTGCTGTCGCAGTGCAGGCTGGCCAACCTGTCGGATCCGGCGGTCACCGGTCTGCGACCGTTCCTGGCCGACGGTCCGGCCGGCAGCAGCGGCACCATGCTGCTGGAATACACGACGTCCGCGGCGATCGCGGAGATCCGGATGGCCGCCGCACCGGGCTCCCTCGGGCACACGGTCATCTCCCGCGGCACCGAGGACCACGCGAGCTTCGCGTCCCAGGCCGCCACCCAGCTCACCGACATCCTCGCCCAGGCGCGGATCGTCCTCGCGTGCGAATTGATCTCGGCGGTGCGGGCCCTCGGCCAGCAACACCGCGACCTCGACACCGGCACCGAACTCGGCGCCTACCTGCACCGCGCGCGCACGTGCCTGGACCCCCGGACAACCGACCGTCCCCTGAGCGACGACCTGAAAGCAGCGGTGAAGTTTCTGGAAACGATGCCGAACCCGGAGAAAGACACAGCTCGGTAGAGCAGTCCCACGACACCGAACTTCCGGGTTCCCACCACCCGGACCACACGAAAGTAGCACGCGGATGATCACATTCGACAAAGTCACCAAGGCGTACCCGGACGGCACGACAGCGGTGAACGAGCTGGACCTCGAGTGCCCGAGCGGCAAGATCACGGCCCTCGTCGGTCCGTCGGGTTGCGGCAAGACGACGTCGCTTCGCATGATCAACAGGTTGATCGAACCCACCTCCGGCACCATCTCGCTCGACGGAGAATCCACCGCGGACATGGACCCGGCGCTGTTGCGGCGGCGGATCGGGTACGTCATCCAGCACGCCGGACTGTTCCCGCACCGCACCATCGTGGACAACGTCGCGACGATGCCGAAACTGCTGGGGAAGACGAAGAAGGAGGCCCGGAGCAGGGCGATGGAGCTGCTCGAAACGGTCGGTCTCGCCTCGCATTTCGCGGACCGGTATCCGTGGCAGCTCTCGGGCGGGCAGCAGCAGCGAGTGGGTGTGGCACGCGCCCTGGCCGCCGACCCGGCATTCATGTTGATGGACGAACCGTTCAGCGCCGTCGACCCGGTGGTCCGCAGCCAACTGCAGGACGAGTTCCTCCGACTGCAGAAGGAGATCGGCAAGACGATCATCATCGTCACGCACGACATCGACGAAGCCCTCAAGCTCGGCGACCAGGTGGTCGTGTTGCGGACCGGCGGAGTCCTGGCGCAGGCGGCGACCCCGCTGGAGTTGCTGACCGAGCCCGCCGACGAGTTCGTCGCCGACTTCGTCGGACGTGATCGCGGCTACCGTTCGCTGGGTTTCGCCACCCTCGACGGCCGCGTGGAGACCGTCACCGAACCCGTTGCCCGTCTCGGTGATTCGGCGGTCGACGCCCTCGCGCGGACGTTCGACGACTGGCTGCTCGTCGTCGACGCGGCGAACAAGCCGATCGGCTGGGTGCAGCCGGCGAAGGTCGTCGGCAGCATTCGCCCGGACGACGTGAATCTCAGCGGCACCGTCGCCGATGCACACGGGACGATGCGGGCACTGCTCGACGCCGCGCTGTCCGCACCCAGCAAGCGGGGTGTGGTCGTCGACGGCGACGGAGCGCTCGTCGGCACCGTGACGGCGCACGCGGCCGTGGCGGCGATCGAGTCGGCGGATCTCGCGGCCGGCGATCGCGGGGCCGGCCACCGATTCGGTTCGGAGGCGATGGCCCGATGAACCTCGAGTGGCTGGGCCGCCAGTCCGACCGCATCGCCGAACTCGTCGGCTGGCACATCCTGCTCTCGCTCGTGCCGCTCGTCGTCGGCGTGATCGTCGCGCTGCCCATCGGCTGGCTCGCGCATCGCAGTCGCCGGATCAACCCCTATGTGGTGGGGACCGCGGGTCTGCTCTACACGATCCCGTCGCTCGCCCTGTTCGTCCTGCTCCCGCCCGTCCTCGGAACGAAGATCCTCGATCCGATGAACATCGTCGTGGCCCTGACGATCTACACCGTCGCCCTCCTGGTGCGCGTCATCGCCGACGCCCTCGATTCGGTGCCCCAGGAGACCGTGCTCGCCGCGACTGCGATGGGCTACCGACCCTATCAAACGCTGCTGAAAGTGCAGCTCCCCGTGGGTGTTCCCGTCATCTGCGCGGGACTGCGGGTGGCTGTCGTGTCGAACGTCAGCCTGGTCTCGCTCGCCGCCCTGCTCGGCATCCCGCAGATCGGTTCCCTGTTCACCCAGGGCTTCCAGTTGCGCTTCTACACACCCATCATCGCCGGTATCGCACTCTGCCTGCTGCTGGCCCTGGTTCTCGACCTGCTCATCGTGCTCGCCAATCGGTTACTCACACCGTGGACCCCCAAGGTGGTCGCATCATGATCGACTTTCTGTTGGACGGTGCTCATTGGACAGGGCCCGAAGGCATTCCGGCCCTCCTGCTCCAGCACCTGCTGTACACGTTCCTCGCCCTGTTCGCCGCGGCCCTGATCGCCGTTCCGCTCGGCCTGTACATCGGGCACACCGGCCGCGGCGCCGTGGTCGTCGCCGGCCTGGCCAACTCGCTGCGCGCCCTGCCCACCATCGGCCTGCTGATCCTGCTGGTGCTCGTCATCGCACCGTCGTTCTCGACCAAGCTGGCCTACCTCGTTCCGAGCCTGATCGTGCTGGTGCTGTTGGCCATCCCGCCGATCCTCACCAACACGTACGCCGGCATCCGCGCGGTCGACCCGGCAGCCGTCGACGCCGCACGCGGAATGGGGTTCCGGTCGATGCGCATCCTCACCGAGGTGGAGATGCCGTGCGCGCTGCCGTTGATGCTGTCCGGCATCCGGAGTGCGGTGTTGCAGATCGTGTCGACGGCGACCGTTGCCGCGTACATCTCACTGGGCGGCCTGGGACGACTCCTCATCGACGGCAAGGCGCAGAGCGACTACGCGCAGATGGCGGCGGGGGCCGTCCTCGTGTCCCTCCTCGCCCTCGCATTCGATCTCGCGATCGGGTTCCTCACCGTGCGGGTGGTGTCACCCGGACTCACCCGGCGCGTGCGCAGCAACGGCACGCGATCCGCTTCCGAGAAGACCCCGGTCGCGGCCCGCGCGTCCTCCGTACCCGAACCCTCGCTGACCTGAAGGACATCACCATGAAGAAGGCATTGATCGTCGCGCTGGCAGGCGCCACCCTGGTGTCGTTGACGGCATGCGGGATCGGCAAGGACCCCCTGGCGGCCGACGGCGGCGGAAGCAGCGACGGCGCCATCGTCGTCGGCTCCGCGGACTTCCCCGAAAGCCAGCTGATCGCCACCATCTACGCGGAGGCGTTGCGTGCCAACGGCATCGACGTGACCGAGAAGCTGAACATCGGAAGCCGCGAGGTGTACGTTCCGGCCATCCGGGACGGCTCCATCGACCTGCTGCCCGAATACTCGGGTGCGCTGCTGCAGTATCTCGACAGCGCCACCACCGCGACCGCGTCGAACGAGGTGACCGAGGAGATCAAGGCCAAGCTCCCCGCCGGGCTCGTCGCACTGGAGCCCTCCCCCGCCGAGGACAAGGACGTTCTCGCGGTGCGGCAGGAGACCGCCGACGAATACTCACTGAAGACGATCGAGGACCTCGTCCCGCACGCCGGCGAACTGACCCTCGGCGGCCCACCCGAATGGAAGACCCGTGAGAACGGTGTCGCAGGCCTGAAGGACCGGTACGGTCTGACGTTCAAGGAGTTCCTGGCACTGGACGCCGGCGGTCCCCTCACACTCAACGCTCTGCTCAGCGGTCAGATCGAGGTCGCCGACGTGTTCAGCACCGACCCGGCGATGCGCTCGGAGAACCTCGTGGCCCTCGAGGACACCAAGCACCTGTTCCTGGCCGAGAACATCACGCCGATCATCAACGAGAACAAGGCCCGCGACGACGTCCGCGCCGTGCTCGCGGACGTGTCGGCAGCCCTGACGACCGACGATCTCATCGAGATGAACAAGCGGGTGGCCGACCTCGAGGACATGAGCGACATCGCCCGGGAATGGCTGCAGGACAAAGGCCTCGCGTCCTGAGCGTCCGGTCAGGTCAGTGTCCCGGGTCGCATCAGCTCAGCGCATCGAACGTCGCCGTCGCGTACTGGGCGGTGCGGTCGGAGCCGAGCAGTCCCGGTCCCATCTTGTTCATCACGTAGGTCATCGTCATCCGGCGTTCGGTGTCGACGACCACCTGCGAACCGCCCCAGCCACCCCAGAAGCAGATGCGCCCTTCGGGGACGAACGGCACCGACACGGGTGTCGGCAGTCCGTACCCGATGCCGAACCGGATCGGCTGCCCCAGCGCGAGATCCACGCCGTTCGACTGCTCCTCGAAGATCAGCGCGATGGTGTCCGGAGACAGCAGCCGGATTCCGTCGAGTTCGCCGCCGCAGGCCACCACCGACTGGATCCGGGCGAGTGACCGGGCGTTGCCCTGACCGCCGGCCGCACCGTTCTCCGCCGTGCGCCACTCGTCGGACCACGATGCGGTGGCGTCCGGTCCGGGCCCGGTGAACGTCTTGACGATGACGCTGGCGGGGTCGAGGGACGCCAGGTCGATCGGCAGCGGAGGCGGCGGGACCACGTTCGACACGCGGCCGAACTGCGACGGGTCCAGCCCGATGTGGAAGTCGGCGCCCAGCGGTCCGGCGATCTCCTCGGCCACGAAATGTCCGAGCGTGCGTCCGTCGACCCGTCGGACCACCTCGCCGATCAGGTGACCGTAGTTCAGTGCGTGATATCCCGACGCCGTTCCCGGTTCCCACCACGGCGCCTGCGCGGCGAGCCGCTTCGTCGACTCGGCGAGGTCGAAGGTGTCCTCGACGGTGATCGGCTGATCCCAACCCGACACACCCGAGGTGTGCGAGAGGAGATGCCGGACCTCGACGCGCTCCTTGCCCGCGGCCGCAAACTCGGGCCAGTACTTCGCGACGGGCGTGTACACGTCCAGCAGCCCGCGGTCGACGAGCATCAGCGCGGCCAGAGCGGTCACCGTCTTGGTGCACGACCACACGTTGGTGATGGTGTCGCGCTCCCAGGACTTGGTGTGTTCGGGATTCGACCATCCGCCCCACACGTCGACCACCGGTTGTCCGTCGAGGGTCACGACGATCGACGCGCCGAGCTCCTCACCGGAGTCGAGATTGTCCTTCAGTGCGTCCTGCAACGCCGCGAAGCGCGGATCGCACACTCCTCCGAGCTGGGTCACCTGCGGTTCCTCTCCACCAGCCGACGCAATTGATCTTGACATCGGATTCAGTTGAGGTTTCAGTGTGAGCCTGCACCGATGTGGTGTCAATCACTTCTCTCCCCCGGTTGGACGCTCCTCGGCTTCACCCGTGTCGGGTGAGGTTCCCGGCGGCGCGGTGGTCGACGCTGAAACCAGGACCACAGGTGAGGAGCCGAAACCATGGGAAAGCCATTTCGGGGTGTCGTCAACGTCGACGTTCGTGACTCGAGTCCGGACTGGTCGCCCTTCGAGCCACCGAAGGCACCCGCCGAGGCGCCCAACGTCGTCTATGTCGTCCTCGACGACGTCGGATTCTCCGCGATGCGCTGTTACGGCGGACCGATCGAAACGCCGAACATCGATCGGATCGCCGCCAACGGTGTCCGGTACACCCAGTGGCACACCACCGCGCTGTGCTCGCCCACGCGCTCGTGCCTGCTGACGGGACGCAACCACACGCGCAACAGCATGGCCTGCATCACCGAGGCCGCGATCGGATTCCCCAATGCGAGTGGCACCATCCCGCCGGAGAACGGCATGCTGTCGGAAATCCTCGCCGAGCAAGGCTGGAACACCTACATGGTGGGCAAATGGCACCTGTGCCCGACCGACGAGATGAACCTGGCCGCCACCCGCCGGAACTGGCCCAGCGGGCGCGGCTTCGAGCGGTGGTACGGATTCCTCGGCGCGGAGACCAACCAGTGGTATCCGGATCTGGTCTACGACAACCACCCGGTCGACCAGCCCCGGTCGCCGGAGGCGGGCTACCACCTCAGCGAGGACATCACCGACAAGGCACTGGAGTTCATCAAGGACGCCCGGGTGATCGCACCCGACAAGCCGTTCTTCCTCTACTACGCGCCCGGCGCGTGCCATGCGCCGCACCATGCCCCGAAGGAATGGATCGAGAAGTTCGCAGGCAAGTTCGACATGGGCTATGACGCGATACGCGAACAGACCCTCGCCCGCCAGAAGGAACTGGGCATCGTCGCCGCCGACACCGAACTTCCGCCGATCAACCCGATCGGCACCCCCGACACCCGGTCGGGACCCGACGGCGCACCGTTCCCCGAACTCGACTACACCCGGCCGTGGGACACGCTCGGCGACGACGAAAAGCGTCTCTTCGCGCGGATGGCCGAGGTGTACGCCGGGTTCCTGGCGCACGCCGACCATCAGATCGGGCGTCTGCTCGACTATCTCGAGCAGAACGATCAGATGGAGAACACGGTCATCGTGGTCGTCTCCGACAACGGTGCGAGCGGGGAGGGTGGCCCGAACGGCTCCGTCAACGAGATGAAGTTCGCCAACGGCGTCCCGGACGACCTCGCCGAGAACCTCGCAAAACTCGACGACCTCGGCGGGCCCAAAACGTACAACCACTACCCCAACGGCTGGGCGATGGCGTTCAACACCCCGTTCAAGATGTGGAAACGCTATGAGTTCAACGGCGGAACCGCCGACCCGTGCATCATCTCGTGGCCGGCGGGAACCACGGCTCGGAACGAGATCCGCGATCAGTACCACCACGCGATCGACCTCGTTCCGACGATCCTGGACATGCTCGGGGTCGACGCCCCCGAGACCATCAAGGGTCACGTCCAGACCCCGTTCGACGGCGTCAGCATGCGCAGCAGCATCGACGACAAGTCCGCGCCGTCGGAGCGGAAGTCGCAGTTCTATTCGATGCTCGGCTCGCGGTCGATCTGGCACGAGGGCTGGAAGGCCGTCACGACACATCCGACCATTGCGGGCTGGGGCCACTTCAACGACGACGAATGGGAGCTCTACCACACCGACGTCGACCGCGCCGAAGTGAACAACCTGGCAGCGGAGCATCCCGACAAGCTGCGGGAGATGGTGAACATCTGGTTCGCGGAAGCCGGTGCGAACGGCGCATTTCCACTGGACGATCGATCGGCCGTCGAGATCATGAGCACACCCCGCCCGCAGCTGACGGCCGCCCGGAACCGGTACGTCTACTACCCGGATGTCGCCGCCGTGTCCGAATGGCAATCGGTCAATACCCGCGGACGCTCGTTCGTGATCGGAGCGCTCGTCGACATCCCGGAGCCGGGAGCCGAGGGCGTGCTCTTCGCGATCGGTTCCCGTTTCGGAGGTCACGCGCTGTACGTGAAGGACAACCGTCTGCACTACGTCAACAACTTCGTGGGCAGCGAGGAACAGATGATCGTCGGCTCCGAGGACATCCCCACCGGTACCGACCTGATTCTGTCCGCCTCGTTCGACAAGGACGAGCAGAAGCCCGCGGCCACCGAGGGAATCCTGTCCCTGTTCCACGGGGACCGGAAGGTCGGCGAGGGCCGGATCAAAACCCAGATGGGCGCGTTCGCGATCGCCGGCGCGGGGCTGTACGTCGGCAGGCATCCGGGCGAGCCGATCACCGAGGACTACCCCGGCGAATCGCCGCACCGCTTCACCGGCGGCACGATCAACCGGGTCGCGGTCGACGTCAGCGGCGAACCGTACATCGATCTCGAGCGGGAGGCCGCCCTGATGCTCATGCGGGAGTAGGCGAGACCTCAGCCGGTGACCGGCAGCACCAGCACCTGGCCCGCGTCACCCGCGGCGACGGTGACCTGGTGCGCCACCAGCCCGCCCCGGTACCCCGGATCGCCGCCGGACACCACGAGCCGAACGCGGTGTCCCTCGTCGAAGCGATGGACGATGGCCGGCATCGTGACCTGCACGGGCTCACCGGGGGTCACGATGCGCGCCGGAGCGACCTGTCCGTTGATCAATGTGGCGGTGCCGTCCGGAGCCACGTCGTAGAGCTTGGCGAAGATCACGACCGCGTCGTCGACACCTGTGACCGCGGGTACGGCGTCGACGTGGACGTCGAGCGTCGGTGCGCCCACCACGTCCAGTGGCGCATCGAGGGATCCGGACGACCACTCGATCTGGGTTCCGGGGAGTTCCGGACGAGTGTCCGGCGCGTCCCGGTCGGCAGGAAGTCCGCCCGGCAGTGTGTTCAGCGTCCGGACGCCGGGAACGATGCCGTCGCGGCGATCGGTCAGCGCGCCGTCACCGGAGAGGTAGAGCGAATAGTCTTGCCCCACCGTGATATCGGAGGACTCGGCGTATGCGGGTGCGGCGTTGCCGGTGTAATCGACCCAGTTGCGGAAGTAGCTGAACACCGGCCCGGTGCCGACCCCGCTGTCCTTCAGGTAGTGATCGAACCAGTCGACCATCCGGCCCGTCTCGTACTGCGTGTCGGGGTTCGGAGCCTTCATGTCGATCTCCCCCGCGGCGGGAGTGAGATGGGAATGCCCCCAGCTGTGCCAGATCATCTTCACGTCGTTGCCCTGCGCCCGCAGCGTCTCGAACGTGGCCGTCGATTCGTTGAGGTCGAACAGAGTGTCCTGCTGCCCTTGCATGAGCAGGGCCGGAATCTTCACCCGGTCCGCGTACGACACCACCGACGATTGGCGCAGGAACTCGACGGATGCCGGGTCCGGATAGCCGAGCACCGCGGCCTGGGTCAGCGCGGGGCACGCGGCGTTCGCGAAGTTGGGGCATCCCAACGCCCGCGCGGGGTCCGACACATAGCCCTCGGTCCGGGGGTTGGTGGCGCCGACGGCGCCGAACGTCAGTGTCCACAGCACCTTCGACGCACCGGGCACCGACGTACTGACCCCGGCCGTCTGGGCGGTGCCGTTCGGCGCGAGCGAGTAGCTGAGGTCGTTCCAGGTGATCATCGGAATGATCGTGTCGATCCGTGGGTCTACCGAGGCCGCGGCGAACTGCACGGCGCCGCCGTAGGAGCCGCCGACCATCCCGACCCGCGGATCGTTCGCCTCGGGGCTGCCGTGGTGGGCGGTTGCATCCTGCACGACGTAGTCGAGACCCGGGACGGGAACGGTGTGCGCGGGATCGACGAAGGCCATCCCGTCGCGTCCGCCGAGAAAGCTCACCAGTTCGCTCGCCGTGCGTCCGTCGTAGTCGGGGTTGTCCAGGTGGATCTTGCAGCCCGAGCCGCCGAAGCCGAGACCGGAGTACGCGAGTACCGCGTAGCCGCGGGACGCGAGGAACGACGCGATCCCGGCCTGGTCGTTCTTGGACCCGCCGAAGCCGTTGGTCGTGAGGACCGCGGGTACCCGATTCGACGGGGACGCCGAGTCGGGTTTGTACACATCGCCGATCACGTCGCACGGTTCGTCGCGGTTCGCGCCGACGAGAACCTGGAAGTGGAGCGTGGTCTTGGAGAAGCCGGCCGGGTCGGCCGCAGCCGGCGTGGCCACCGCGATCGGCGTCAGTACCGCCGCCGCGGCTGTCACCATCGCCGCCAGTATCGATTCGCCTGCCCTGCGTTTCACAGTCCACCCACCGTCCGGCCGCACCACCCCGAGCACCACCGACGAGCCTAAACGCTCTGGACGCTAGCCCAACTCAAGCTGTCGGTGTGTCCCGGAACTCCCCCGCACGTGAGTGGGGGGTAGGTCGGACCGAGTGGTGTAGAACAGCACCGTCACGGCGATCACCGCTTCGATCGCGGCGGTGGCGAGTGCCGCCGACATGGCGGGTGCCATCGCGTGGGTCACCGGAGCCGACGCCGCCGCATGCATCGCGTGGCCGTGGTGGCCGCCGCCACCGGAACCGGGACTCATCACGGTGAGGTGCAGCGCGATCATCCCGACGTTCATCAACGCGACGAGTCCCCAGTCTCGCTGCGAACCGCGCATCCACAGGTGCCGCGCGCAGTACAGGCACCCGAAGATCATCGCGACGGTCACCACTCCGACCGTCGGCGACGACGTCGCATGCTCACCGAGCGTCGCGGCGTGGAGCCCGGCCGTGGCGACCGCGAGGGCCGCGGCCGCCCGCCGCCACCAGTGGCTGGTGCGGCGGGCGGCCGTGGAAATGACGGTGGTCACGACGTCTAGCCTTCGCAGCAGTGCTTCGCGGTGCTCGCCGGCAGGTCGAGCGCGGGATTGCGGTCGAAGAACCCGACGGGCTTGAGCTTGAACCCGGCGTAGTCGACGGGCATGACCGGCCAGTCCTCGGGCCGCGGGAAGTGCGTCAGCCCGAATGTGTGCCACAGCACCAGGTCTTCGCCTTCGATGTCCCGGTTGCCCGCCACGAACGTCGGCAGACCGGCCTGGCCCGGGTGCTGGTTGACGAAGTCGCCCGCGGGATAGCGCTCGGACTCGTCGTACTGCGTCACCCACAGGTGCTTCGTCGCGAACGCGGCGCGGGCGGCGATCGAACTCGACGGGTCGGCCAGCAGCACCGGCTGACCCTCGGGGTGCAGCGCGTACCCGACGTCCTGCCCGAGACGGTTCTGCTTGGTCGGATTGGTGATGTGCCAGACACGGGCCTTGAGGTTGTCGGCGGTGCGCTGCCCCTCGGATTCGGTGGTCAGCGTGGTCTTCTGGCAGCGGAAGGCGTTGCCCCACGGGTTCTCCGGGCCCATCGGGACGGGCACGGCATCCACTTCCTCGACGGTGTTCACGTTGCCGTCGACGGCCATGTCGAGGCGGGCCGAGAACAGGTGCTGATGGAAGGGGGCACCGAGCCCGGGCGCCATCTGGGTGGAGAACCCCTCCGGACCGCGGTAGGCGGAGGTGAAGACGATTCCGGTGGCCTTCGCCTCGAGTTCGATGGTGCCGTCGAGGTAGAGGTACCAGTAGAACCCGTAGTCGTAGTTGCCGATGGTGAGGAAGAACGAGATGACGAGGCGACGCGAGCGGCGGGTCTCGGTCATGCCGTTGAACATGTCGGTGTGCTTCCACAGCACGCCGTAGTCCTCCTCGTGGAGGCAGATCGCGTTCTTCATCACCCGCGGGTCGCCCGACTCGTCTGCGATGGTGACGTCGAAGTACTTGATCTCACCGAGGCAGTCGCAACCGAGTTCGAGGGAGTTGGTGTACCGGCCGAACAGGTACTCACCCTGGTCGAAGTAGTTCTGCCAGTACCGAACCGGCGACGGGTCGGCGTACGGGACCACCATCTCGGCGATCGACGCCCGGTAGATCACGGGGCGTTCCACTCCCCCGTCGTCGAACGAGAGCTGGTGCAGCGTCAGGCCTTCGCGCACATCGAACCCGAAGCGGAACTTCCAGTCGGCCCAGGTGATCTCGTTGCCGTCGACGGTGAAGCTGGCGCCCTCGGGCTGGGTGATCTCGATCGGTTTGAGGTCGGTGCGGGTGGGCGTCGCGTGGGGTTCGGCGTCCCATTCGCCGCGCTCGGCCGGCACCGGCAGGTCGATCTCGTCGACCACCCTGACGACGCGGCGCTCGGTGAGGTCGACGTAGGCCACGACTCCGTCGATGGGGTGCGCCCACGGCAGATCCGCCTTGTCCTCCTGATGGAACGCGAGCACCCGGACGATGCGGTGCCCGACCTCGTCCTCGTGACCGAACACCCCGGCCGACAGAGGAACCGCACGGACCTTCGACGGTTCGATGTCGCGCTTTGCCATCGCGGCCATCCAGTCGGAGCTGCCGAGCAGGAACGCCTCGATGTCCTCGAATTCCTCGTCGAGGATCGGCACGTGCCCGTCGGCGGCGGAATCGACCGTGGTGGAGCTGATCACACGATTCTCCGTCACCGACACGACGAGGTCGGTGCCGACGCCGGTGGAGCGATCCAGCAGCAGGATCCGGGCGCGTCGCTCGATGGCGTCGCCCGGGGTGAACGCGAGGACCGTCGACTTGTGCGGCTCGGCAAGTGCGACGAAGACGAAGCGCACGTTCTCGCCGATCAGGCCCTCGTCGGTGAGGAGCGCCTTCGCCGAACGGATTTCGTCGGCAGACAACGGCGCGAGCGGGTGATCCGGAGCGGCAGAACCGACGCGGGCCGGGGTCTCGGTGGTGGCGGTGCTCATCGTGCGATCTCCTTGTCGAGGACGGTGTGGTTCGGGTCGTGTTGCGGTAGAGCGGTGTCGTGTCGTGCGGCGTGGGGTCGGAGGACGGCGACGGCCGCACCTCCGGCGAAGGTCCCGACGAGCAGGACCCCGATGACGGCGGCGAGTGTGCTCGACCCGCCGACGAGAAGGGGAAGGTTGGCGACGGTCATGATCAGGAGCCCGGCCAGGCCGACGAGTCCGAGCAGTGGTGCGATCACGGTGTTCCACAGCCGCCGGTCCACCCGGGTCCGGCCGAAGTAGACGAGGACGGCCACGGACGTCAGGGTCATCAGTGCGACGATGCCGACCGAGGACACCCCGGCGAACCAGGCGAACACCTCGGTCACCGGGTCGAGTCCGGCGACGGCCGACGCGACGATCAGGACGAGAGCGGACACCGTCTGGACGACCGACGCGATGTACGGCGACGCGTGTTTGGTGTGCGAGCGGCCGCATCCCGCCGGCAGGGCCGCACTGTTCCCGAGGGAGAAGATGTACCGGGAGAGCACGTTGTGGAAGGACAGCAGGGCGGCGAACAGGCTGGTGATCAGGAAGATCTGGACGAGGTCGCCGGCGATCGCGCCGACGTAGCGGGTGGCGGTCTCGGTGATCATGCCTTCCGGGTTCTCCGTCGCGATCGCGACGGCGCCCTCGTCGCCCCACGCACTGACCATGGCCCAGCTCGACAGCGCGTAGAAGCCGCCGATGACGAGCAATGCCAGGTAGGTGGCCCTCGGGATGGTGCGGCCCGGGTCGCGGGCCTCGTCGCGGAAGACGGCGGTGGCCTCGAATCCGATGTATCCGGCGATGGCGAAGATCAGGGCGATGCCGGGCGCCCCCGAGAAGAACTCGCCGGGGTGGAACGCCGCCGTCGAGAATCCCTCGTCGCCGCCGCCCCGGACGATGACGGCGGCGTCGATGACGAGGACGATCCCGACCTCGCAGACCAGGAGGACGCCGAGCACCTTGCCGGACAGGTCGATGTGCCGGTATCCGAGGATCGCGACCACCGCCGTCACGGCCAGGGCCCACACGTACCAGGGAAGTTCGGGGCCGCCGTGAGCGGTGACGAAATCGTTGACGGCGGCCCCGATGTACCCGTATACCGCGCCCTGGACGGCGGTGTAGGACAGCAGCGCGAGGAAGGCGGAGCCCAATCCCGCGTGCCTGCCCAGCCCCCGGGTGATGTACGTGTAGAATGCGCCCGCCCCCGGAAGGTGCTTGGCCATCGCGGTGAATCCGACGGCGAAGAACAGCAACACCACCGTGCAGACGAGGTACGACGCGGGATAGGCGGCGCCGTTGCCGGCCGAGATCCCCAGGGGGACCGTTCCGGCGATCACCGTCAACGGGGCCGCCGCTGCGACGACCATGAACACGATGGCACCCGGACCGAGGGTGCCCGCCAGTCTGCGCGGCGCACCGTCACCGACTGCACTGCTGTGCGTGGGGGCATTGGTTGTCATGGCTTCCTTCGACTTTCACGGGGGGAGGATCTGCGGGGCGGCCGGGAATCTAGAGTGCGATGTTGACGGATTTGCTCTGGGTGTATTCGCCGATGGCGCCTTCACCGAGTTCACGGCCCCACCCGGACTGCTTGTAGCCGCCGAACGGAAGCGCGGTGTCGAATGCGTTGTGGCAGTTCACCCACACCGTGCCCGCCTTGATTTCGGACGCCACCTCGTGGGCGCGGGAGACGTCCCGGGTCCAGACGCTGGCGGCGAGACCGTAGGGGGTGTCGTTGGCCGCGGCGCGGACACCTTCGTCACGGTTGAACGGCACCGCGACGGCAACGGGACCGAAGATCTCCTCTTGATACACGCTGAAGTCGCGGTTCACGTCGACCAGCAGGGTCGGCTCGACGTAGAAGCCGGTGTCGCCGTGCCGCCCGCCGCCGGAGAGTGCGCGGGCACCGGCGGCGAGTCCGGCGTCGATGTAGCCGGTGACCTTGCCCAACTGCTCCTGCGAGATCAGCGGGCCGATGTCGTTGGTGGGGTCGAGGCCCGGTCCGATCTTCTGCGTCTTCGCGAAATCGGCTACCCCGGATGTGAATTCGTCGAAGATCCGATCCTCGACGAGCAGACGCGTTCCGGCCGTGCAGGCCTGGCCGTGGTTGAAGAGGAACCCGCTGGCGACGCCCGGGATCGCGGCCTCGAGGTCGGCGTCGGAGAAGATCACCTGCGGGCTCTTGCCGCCGAGTTCGAGGGATACCTTCTTCAGGTTTCCCGACGCGGCGTTCACGATCTTCTTTCCCACCTCGGTGGATCCGGTGAACGCCACCTTGTCGACGTCGTCGTGGCTCGACAGCGCCGCGCCGATGTCGCCGAAACCGGTGAGCACGTTGAACACGCCGTCGGGGACGCCGGCCTCGGCGATCACCTCGGCGAGGAGCAGCGCGGTGAGCGGGGTCTGCTCCGCGGGCTTGAGGATCATGGTGTTCGCGCAGGTCAGCGCCGGGGCGACCTTGAACGCGGCCATCACCAGCGGGAAGTTCCAGGGGATGATCTGCGCGCAGACGCCGACCGGTTCGCGGGTGGTGAACGCGTGGAATCGGGCCCCGGGCGCCCACGGCACGGACACGGGGATGGTGCGGCCCTCGATCTTGGTGGCCCACCCGGCGTAGTAGAAGAAGATCTCCGCCGCCCAGGTGACGTCGACGGCCTTCGCGACCGCCACGGACTTGCCGTTGTCGATCGATTCGAGCTGCGCGAACTGATCGGCCCGGGCGAGGATTCCCTCACCGATCTTCCAGAGGATCCGCTGACGTTCGGCCGGGGTGATCGAGCGCCACGGCCCCGACTCGAAGGCCCGCCGGGCCACGGCCACCGCGCGGTCCACGTCCTCGACGCCGGCGTGCGGGACCGTCGTGATCACCTGTCCGGTGGCGGGATCGACCGTCTCGAACGTCCGGCCCGACGCCGAGTCCACCCATTGACCGTCGACGAACATGCGCTTCGGCGACGACACGAAGTCGACGACTCGGGGGTCGAGGGCTGCTGGGGAGTGAACGACTGCAGTCATCATGTCCTCTTCGATGGGAGTGAATGAATCTGTGATTGAATCAGGCTTCTGCAGAACACTTTTGGCGACAATTTTCGCTTCGTCGTGCTGCGGCCCGAACCCACGATAAACCCCGGATGTGTCGCCGGTCACTACTAAATCCGGATGGGAATCCGCGGTTGCGCCATTCTCATTCGACATTTCCGGCCGCGGTGGCGTCGATTCTCATTCGACGTTTCCGGGTCGGCCCAGTTGATCTGCCCTGCGCGCCGAACCCGGGTGCGAGATGGGGAACGCATTCTCCGGCCATTCTCATTCGAGGTGATCGAAAATTAATTCCGATCGGCGCATCCGACTGGGCTCCTGCGCTAGCGTGCAACTCATGCGACCCCCGCGGTGATCGAGCGGGAGAGGCCGCCCGGAAAGTGTGGAGAGCAGGTGCGTGGTGTCCGGTACACCGAGAATCAGAAGCAGATCACCGGTCGCCGGTCTCGAGCGGGCGCGCCTGAGTTTCGTCCAGGTGCTCGGGCAGTCCGTCTCGGCGGTCGCACCGTCGGCGGTGATGGTGACGCTGCCGGCACTCGTCATCCCCGACGCGGGCCGGGCCACCATCGCAGTGTTCGTCGCCGCGGCGATTCTGATGACGGCGGTCGGCTACTGCGTCGGACAGTTCGCCACCCGGATGGTGGCGGTCAGCGGCCTCTACAGCTACATCGTGAAGGGACTCGGGCCGATGCCCGGTTTCGGCGGCGGATGGTCGTTGCTCATCGGCTACGCCGCCGCGGCCATGGCGAGCACACTCGGCGCCGCGAGTTACCTCGCCGCCCTCCTCGGCCGGGTCGGTCTCCCCACCGGGACGCCGCTCATCGCCGTCCTCGCGGCGATCGTCGGCCTGCTGGCGCTGCTGCTGATGGTGCGCGGCGTGAAGTTGTCGGCGCGGATCATGCTCGCCATCGAGGTGTTCGCAATCGTGGCCGCGTCCACCGCACTGGTGGTCGCGTTCGTCCAATCGGTGCGTGAGGGCGCGACGTCGTCGGCGGGCGGCGCGAAATCGGGTTCCGCGGTCGGGTTCGCGGTGCTGCTCGCGATCACGTCGTTCGTCGGTTTCGAGAGTGCGGGCACGGTGGCACGCGAGGCCCGCAACCCGTTCGTCGCGGTCCCGCGCGCCATCCGGTGGACCCCCATCGCCTTGGGGGTTCTGTACGTGTTCGCGGCCGCCCTGCAATTGCCGGAACCGGTGCGGCAGGGAGTCGATTCGCTGCCGATCGTCCTCACCCTGCCCGACACGTCCGGTGCGGGATCGTCGACGCTGTCGATCGTGATGGAACTCGGCATCACCGCCTCCTGGTTCGCGTGCGTCCTGGGTTCGACCACCGCGCTGTCGCGGACCCTGTTCGCGATGGGCCGCGAAGGGGTGGTGCCGAGCGTGTTCGGCCGGACGCACCGCAGGTTCCACACTCCGCACGTGGCGTTGGTGGCCGCGATGCCGGTGATCGTCGCCGTGCCCGTCCTCTACCTGATCGCCCGCGGTTCGAGCCGCGACGTCCTCATCGGACTGCTCGCCGTCTCCGCGCACGGCTACGTTCTCGCGTACGTCCTGCTGTGCGTCGCGACGCCGGCGTTTCTCCGGCGGATCGGCGAACTGACCCGGCTTCCGTCGGTCGTCGGCGTGCTGACGGCGACGGCGATGGTCGCGCTGGTCGGGTGGGCGGCGTTCTCGCGCACGTACGTCGCGGGCGCGGCCACCGCGGTCTATGTGCTGCTGATGTTGCTGGGCGCCGCGGTCTTCGCGATCCGCGCCCGACGATCCCCCGGAATCGGAGAACGGATGGGTGTGTACGACGAGGCGGTGGCCGAGGACGTGCTGGGCAGGTACCGGCCGTGGGAGGTGCGCCGGTGAGCCCCGACGACAGAGCCCTCTCGGGGCGGCAGCCGAAGGCCGTCACCAGCGCCCTGCGGGTGCTGGAGGAGGTGGCCCGCGCCGGTGTGGGTGTCACCGCGAAGGACATCGTGGCCCGCCTGTCGATGCCGTCCGCGACCACGTACCGGCTGCTCAACATCCTGGTGGGCGAGGGCTACGTGGTGCGGCTCCCCGACCTGTCCGGGTTCGCGCTGGGCCAGAAGATCGGGATCCTCGTCGACGCCGCGGTCGTGCCCACCGTGTGCGCCGCCGCGCGCGACGTCCTCGCCGAACTGCGACTGTCGGTGCGGTTCGGGGTCCATCTCTTCTACTACACCAACGTCGCGGTCCGCACCGCCGACGCCGACCCCGAATACCCTCCGCCGGAGGACGAGGCCTTCCTCAATCAGCACCTGTACGCCTGCGCCGTCGGCAAGCTCCTGCTCGCGGAGAAGTCGGAACTCGAATCCGTGATTCCGCGTTGGGAACCGAGGGCAGTGACGGCCCGCACGATCGTCGGCCGGGCCGAATTTCTCGCGCACCTGGACCAGATCCGCACTCAGGGTTTCGCGACCCAACTCGCGGAACTCCGGGACGGGTCGGCCTGCGTCGCCGTCCCCGTCCGATCCGGTACCGGGGCCCTCATCGGAACCCTGGCGCTGTCGGGACACGTCGATCACGAACATCTCATGCTGCGGCACGTGCCGTCGCTCCGCGAGCACGCGGAGCGGCTGGCGCCGTTCCTCGCGTAGTACATCGGGACACAGGTGGTTTCGGGTTACCGACGGTAACGGCTGATGCGGCGGGCAACCCATCCAGGCCGACGGCGGCGCCGAATATTCGATGGCAGGGTTGCGGACTCTGCACCACCGTCACGTGCCGAAAGACTGGAGTCTTCGATGTTCCTCCGACACTCGACCGGGAACTGACGCCGTGACGTCCCACCCCGAGCCGACCGACAGCCCCGACGAGGAGCAGCGGAGCCAACCGTCGCTCACCCCCCGAGAGCGCGAAGTTCTCCGGCTGTGGGTGCTCGGTGAATCGAAGCAGGCAACGGCGACCGACCTCGGCATCAGCCTCGGCACGATCAACACCCACCTGATCCGGATCCGGGCCAAGTACGCGCAGCTCGGCCGTCCGGTGGCCAACAAGACGGAACTGCTGATCCGCGCCCTCCAGGACGAAATCGTCACCCTCGAAGAGTTGTGAACGAGGAGCCCCGTCACTCGGCTGCCACCCGCCGATGTCGCTACGCTGGGCACAGGCCGATGCAGTAAACCTTGGGAGGAAGCGGTGGTAGCCGTACAGATACAGGTGGGTGATCTGGTGCAGGCATCCGGTCACGCCGGTCCGTGGCTGGTGGTCGAGATCAGCAAGGGCATGGCGTCGCTGCAGCATCCGGACGGACATCGACTCTCGGTCCGGACGACGACGCTGTCCGTGGTGCACAAGGCGACGAGTCCGGCGGGTGAGGTCCAGCCCCATCCCGACGAACAACCGGGAGACGCGCCCACGCTCTTCGACTAGTCGAGGATCGTGGTGACCACGGCCGTGGTGGCGGGTGTCCGCGGGGTCGAACCGAACCCGAATCGGACGGGCGGATCTATCGGCCGCAGGGCACCGAGGTCGTCGCCCTGCCAGGATGCGGACATACCGGACAGTCGCCGCTGATCGACGGCGCCGTAGAACTCGCGGCGACCGTTGCCTGCGGTGCCGCGGGTGCGCACACCCCGGAGCGCGACGCGGGCGATGGGGTCGCTGACCGCACAGAACCACGGAGCGCCCGCGACGGCCCGCGGCAGCAGATTCAGCAGACGCCCGAGCCCCGTGCGGGCGCCGACGTCGAACCGGACGTGCAGATCGCCGGCGTCGACCGTCCGACCGTCGCCGGACCGCACGTAGTGGACGGGCGTGATCACCGAGCGGTCGAAGGTGTACGTCGAGGTGACGAAATCGCGGACGGCGCCCGACGGCGCGAGGAGCACGCGGTGACCGTCGGCGAATTCGACCATCACGTCGGTGAACTCCCCGAGCGGCGACCGCGGCCAGTGACCGACGACGATGCGGACCCCGGACCCGGTGCCGATGCCCGTGATCTCCCCCTCGAAACGCCGGCGGGTCATCCGGTCAGGTGTCGGTACGCCGCGGCGCTCGGGTCGGCCAGCACGGTGCGGAGAACGAATCGTGTTTGCGCCGTGGCGTATTGGTCCACGGTGTAGCGGGACGCGAAGTGCCAGTGCTTGAGGGCCCACCCGTGCGCGAGCATCATCAGGTCGAACGTGGTGAGGTCGACGTCGAGGTCGCTCGCGACGCCCGACGCGATCGCCGCCTCGAGTGCGTCGTGGAGCGGTTTGGACGTCGCCACCTCGAGTTCCTTGATCTTCTCGCGCCCGTCCGGGTCGAGTGTCCGGCTCTCGCGGTAGGTCAGGACGACGGCATCCAGGTTCTCGTCGACGATCTCGACGTACCGCCGGAACCCGGCCACCAGTCGCTCGATGGGGTCGGTTCCCGCCGCGTCCATCGCCGGCTCGAGCTGGTCACGGAAGGCGTCGAGGATGTCGACGATCGTGGCGAGGAGGATCTCCTCCTTGCCGCCGAAGTACTTGTAGATCAGCCCGACGCTCACCTCGGCCTCGTCGGCGAGTGCCTGCATGGACATCTGGTGGAAACCCGTCCGCTGCATCACGGTGACGGCGGCGTCGAGCACCTGGCGTCGCCGCGAGCTGACGCGGACGGCGCGGACCGCTTCGTCGAGTGGAACGGCGGACGTGTCCTTCGCCATGACAGATGACCTTTCCTTGCCGGCAAATCTGCGGTGAATGGGTATTCACAGTAGCTCGGACCGCCCCGGGTCGGCAGTCCGGCCCGGATCAGATACCGAGATCCTTCGCGACGATCGTCTTCATGATCTCGGTGGTGCCGCCGTAGATGGTCTGGATCCGCGCGTCGACGAACGCGCGTGCCACCGCGTACTCACGCATGTACCCGTACCCGCCGTGCAGTTGCAGGCACCGGTCGGCGACGCGGACCTGCAGTTCGGTGGTCCACCACTTGAGTCGCGCGGCCCGGGCCGGGGTCAGCTCGCCGCGGACGTGCTGCCGGATGCAGTCGTCGAGGTACGTCCTGGCCAGGTCGAGTTCCGTGGCGAGTTCGGCGAGAACGAACTGGGTGTTCTGGAAACCGGCGATCGGCTGCCCGAAGGCGCTGCGCTCCTTCACGTACTCCAGCGTCGTCTCGAGCACACCCTCGGCGGCCGAGACGGCGCCGACGGACAGCGAGAGGCGTTCCTGCGGCAGATTGTGGACGAGCTGATAGAAGCCCCGGCCCTCCTCACCGAGGAGGTTCGCCACCGGCACGCGCATGTCGGTGAACGTCAGTTCGCTCGTGTCCTGGGCGTGTAGTCCGATCTTCTCCAGGTTGCGCCCGCGGGAGAAACCTGGCGTGTCCGATTCGACGACCAGCAGCGACAATCCCTTGTGCTTGTCGGCCGACGTGCGGACGGCGACGACGAAGAGCGTGCCGTTCTGACCGTTGGAGATGAACGTCTTGCTGCCGTTCACCACGTAGTGGTCGCCGTCGCGCACCCCGGTGGTGCGGATGCCGGTGAGGTCGCTGCCGGTGCCCGGCTCCGTCATCGCGATGCCGAGGATCGTCTCCCCGGTGACGGTCCCGGGAAGCCACCGCGCCTTCTGCTCGGGCGTCGTCATGTCCGTCAGGTACGGCAGCACCACGTCGTTCTGGAGTGAGAACGCGATGCCCGCGGCGGCGGCGCCCGCCCGGTTGACCTCGTCGATGACGATCGCGTTGTACCGGAAGTCCTCGACTCCGGGGCCGCCGTACTCTTCGGGAACCGAGAAGCCGAGCAGCCCCTGCTTCCCCGCTTCGGTGAACATCGCGGAGTCGAGACAGCTGTCGTTCTCCCACTGCTCGTGGTGCGGAACGATCCGCTCGCGCACGAAGCTGCGGACACTGTCCCGAAACTGATGGTGCTCGGACTCGTAGTCGATGGTCATGGTGTTCGTCTCCTATCCGCGGAACGCGTTCTCACCGGTGAAGGCCTGGCCGAGCACCAGCTGATGCATCTCGGGGGTCCCCTCGTAGGTGAGAACCGATTCGAGATTGACCATGTGGCGAATGACGGGGAACTCCAGTGAGATTCCGTTGCCGCCCAGGATCGTTCGTGCTGTGCGGCAGATCTCGATGGCCTCACGCGTGTTGTTCAGTTTGCCGAAGCTGACCTGATCCGGCCGCAGCCCGACCGTGTCCTTGAGCCGGCCCAGGTGCAGCGACAGCAGCTGCCCCTTGTGGAGTTCCACCGCCATGTCGGCCAACTTGGCCTGCGTGAGCTGGAATCCGCCGATGGGCCGCCCGAACTGGGCCCGGTCCTTCGAGTACTGCAGCGCCGCCTGCCACGCGGACCGCGCCGCCCCCATCGCGCCCCACACGATGCCGTACCGCGCCTCGGACAGACTGCTCAGTGGGGCACGCACACCGCGTGCGCCGGGAAGCATCGCCGATTCGGGCAGCCGCACGTTGTCGAGCACCAGTTCGCTGGTGACCGAGGCACGCAGCGACATCTTGTGCTTGATCAGGGGGGCGCTGAATCCGGGCGTATCGGTCGGGACGACGAATCCGCGGATCCCGTCGTCGGTGCCCGCCCACACCACGGCGACGTCGGCGATGCTGCCGTTGGTGATCCACATCTTACGGCCGTTGAGGATCCAGTCCGAGCCGTCCCGCTTGGCGCGGGTCGACATCGACGCGGGATCGGAACCCGCGTCCGGTTCGGTGAGTCCGAAACAGCCGATGATCTCACCCGCCGCCATGCCGGGCAGCCACTGGTTCTTCTGTTCCTCGGATCCGTTGTTCCAGATCGAGAACATCGCGAGGGAGCCCTGGACGGACACCAGGGAACGGATCCCGGAGTCGCAGGCCTCGAGTTCGAGGCACGCCAATCCGTAGTGGACGGCCGAGGAACCGCCGCACCCGTAGCCCTCGAGGTGCATGCCGAGGACACCGAGCTTCCCGAATTCCTTCGCCAGTTCCCGGGCCCCCGGCAGTTCCCCGGCCTCGAACCAGTCGGCGACGTGCGGGGTGACATATTCGGCGCAGAACTTCCGGACGGTGTCGCGCACGGCGAGTTCGTCGTCCGAGTACAGCGAATCGATGTCGAGCGGGTCGACCGCACTGAACGGCCGGGGTTGTGCGTGCGTGGTCATGACGATGTCCTTTACGAGCCGATGGTCTGGGATCCGCGGGCACGCGGGACGACGAAGGCCCCGCTCTCGAATTCCCTGCGCGCGGTGTCGGTGGCCTTGTAGTGCAGCTTCTTTCCCGTCGCCGACACCGGGAGCGATTCGACGAAGCGGTAGGCGCGGGGCCGCTTGAACTGCGACAGCATCGGGTGGCTGCGGCAGAAGTCGTCCAGTTCGTCCGCGGACGGCGCCGGTGCGGTGGTGACGACGTAGGCGACGACGACCTGACCCCACTTGTCGTCCGGAACACCGACCACCAGCGAATCGGTGACCGACGGGTGCCCGCCCAGTGCTTCTTCGATCTGCACCGGGTGAACGTTCTCGCCGCCGGACAGCAGCATGTCGTCCTTGCGGCCGACGATGGTGACGAACTCCTTCTCGTCCCAGGTGGCGAGGTCCCCGATGTGCAGCCAGCCGTCGCGGAACTTCTGCTTCTCCTGTTGCGGCGCATCGAAGTACGCGTTGGCGCCCTTCGGGGAGCGCACGATGACCTCCCCGATCTCGGAGCCGTCCTTGGCGACGGTCTCGTGGGCGGCAGCGAGGCGGTCGTCGAACAGTTTGACCACGGCGACGTCGTCGTCGATGCACGCCCGCCCCGCTGTTCCGGCGTACTCCGGCAGATCGGTGGGCCGCAGGAAGGTGTTCCAGAATCCTTCGGTGCTTCCGTAGCCGTTGAAGATGCGGGGATTGAGGACCCTCTGGAAGTGCAGTGCGGCCTCCCGCTCGAGGGGAGCGCCCATGGTGACGATGCCCTCGAGACTGGACAGGTCTCGGGGCTTCTCCTCCTGAGCGCGCGCGAGCATGGCCAGGTTGGTCGGCGCGCCGATCAGGAACGTCAGCCCGTGCTCCTCCACGTAGTCGAGGGTGGTCCGGGCGTCGAAGTTCCGCAGCGGAACCAGCGACGCCCCGAGGTAGAACGTCGGATTCGGTCCGGCGCAGTACAATCCGCCGCGGTGGAACCACGGGGTCATGTTCAGCGTCTTGTCTTCGGCGGACAGCGGGAAGTGCATGATCACGTCGTGCGCGCTGAAGATCTCGATCATGCTGTTGAGCGGAACACCCTTGGGCATGCCGGTGGTTCCCGACGTGAACAGCCGCGTCGTCTCGTCCCACACGGTGCGCGTCACCTTGGGCGGCGACGCCGACTCGGCCACGAGTTCGTCGAACCGGATCACCTCGAACCCGCTTCCCTGCACGGGTTCTCCCGGACCGACGGCGACGACGAGGGCGGGCTTGTGCGTCGACCGCGCCAACGCGTCCTGCACCATGGGCCCGATCTCCGTGTCGTAGACGAACACCGTGGGACGGTTGGCGTCGAGGATGAACGCCGTCTCTCCGGAGGCGAGCCGGAAGTTCATCGGGGATCCGACTGCGCCGCAGGCCTGCCCGGCCAGGTAGAGCTGGGCGAACTCGGGGCCGTTGAACAACTGGTAGGCCACCACGGCGCCCGGTGTGACGCCGGCGCGGGCGAGCCCGGTGGCGAGCCGGTCCACGCGATCGCCGAGTGCGGCATAGGTCCAGCTCTCGCCGGTCGACGGGGACTGCATCGCGAGTCGATCGGCATACCGGTGAGTGTTGCGCCGGAAGCCGTTCAGATAGGTGAAGTCGTGCTCGAAGTACTGACGATAGGCGTGGGCATCGTACGTGTACGTCATGATGAGTCTCCCGTCCCGATTCCGGTCAGCCGGCCATGGTGAGGCCACCGCTGACGCTGATCACCTGGCCCGTGATGAACGATGCGGATTCGGACGCGAAGAACAGGACCGGCGCCGCGACCTCCTCCGGCCGGGCCAGCCTGCGGAACGGAATAGCCTTGACCAGAGCCTCTTTGAGCTTCTCCGCCTGCGCCTGGAACAGCGGGGTGTCGGTGGGTCCGGGGCAGACACAGTTGACGTTGATCCGGTACCGGGCCATCTCGCGCGCCAGCGACTTCGACAGCGCGATCACACCGCCCTTCGCACCGGCGTAGATGCTCTCGCCCGCACTGCCGACACGGCCGGCGTCGCTCGCGAGGTTGACGACGCGGCCACCGGTACCCGCCTCCACCATGCCGGGGAGGAATGCACTGCACATGTGCACGGGTCCGAGGTAGTTGATCGCGACGACCTTCTCCGCGAATTCGGTGGTGGCGTTGAGGAACTGATCGGTGCGATCCCATCCCGCCGCGTTGACGAGGACGTTCGGGACCCCCACCTCGGCCGTCACCCGGTCGCGCAGGGCGTCGACCTGACCGCGGTCGGCGACGTCGACCGTCATCGGGAAGAGCCGGTCGGGCCGGTCGGCTGCGGTCTTCTCCGCGGCCTGGAGATCGAGATCGGCGACGACCACTCGGTCGCCCTGCTCGGCGAGCGCGAGCGCGATGGCCCGGCCGATGCCGGATCCTGCGCCGGTGACCACTGCGATGTTGTTGCTCATGGTGTTTCCTCTTCCCGTGCGTTCGGACTCAGGCGTTCACGTACTTGTTGAACTCGGGCTTGCGCTTCTCCGCGAACGCCGCCGCGCCCTCGAGGCCCTCGGGTGAGTGCGTGAACAGGTCGAGCGCGGACATCGCGAGATTGCTCAGTCCGGCCTGGTGATCGGTGTCGGCGTTGAACGACTGCTTCAGGAAGCGCAGCGCGGTGGGGCTCTTCTCCGCGATCTCGGCGGCGACGCCCTTCGCCTCGTCGAGCAGGCGGTCGGCGGGGACCACCCAGTTGACCAGGCCCCAGCGTTCGGCGGTGACGGCGTCGTACTGACGGCAGAGGTACCAGATCTCGCGGGCGCGCTTCTCGCCGACGACGCGCGCCAGGAACGCGGAGCCGAATCCGGCGTCGAAGGAGCCCACCCGGGGACCGGCCTGGCCGAACTTTGCCGTCTCGGACGCGATGGTGAGGTCGCAGAGAACGTGGAGCACGTGGCCGCCGCCGACGGCGATGCCGTTCACCGCCGCGATGACGGGCTTGGGGACGTCGCGGATCAGCTTGTGCAGGTTGCCGATCTCGAACATTCCGCTTTCGGTGGGCCCGTAGTCACCGGTCTCCGCGCGCTGCTTCACGTCGCCGCCGGTGCAGAAGGCCTTCTCCCCCGCCCCGGTGAGGATGATCGCTTGCACCGCGTCGTCGGCCCACGCCGAGCGGAAGGCCTTGATCAACTCCTCGACCGTCTTGCCGCGGAAGGCGTTGTAGCGCGCCGGGCGGTTGATCGTGACGACCGCTGCCGGGCCGTCGACCTCGTAGGTGATGTCTTCGTAAACGGTCACGGTGATTCCTTTCTCGAAAGCCGGAAATGAGAGTCAGTTCAAAATTTGTGAACTTCTATTCGGTAAGAATGAACGTACATTCATTCACTGCGGTGTGTCAAGGGTCACCCCGCCCGCGGCGGCTACAGGAAGGCGCTGATCCCGGTCTCGGCGCGGCCGATCAACAGCTTCTGGATCTGGCTCGTGCCCTCGTACAGCGTCATGACACGCGCGTCGCGCATGTACTTGGCAACGGGGTACTCGTCCACGTAGCCGTATCCGCCGAACAGCTGAATCGCATTGTTGGCCGCGCGGACCGCGGCCTCGCTGCAGAAGTACTTCGCCTTCGACGCGGCCGTGCCGAAGGGCTCACCGCGCTCGATCAGGTCGGCCGCCCGCCAGGTGAGGAGCCGGCCGGCGTCGGCGTCGACCGACATGTCGGCGATCATGTCCTGCACGAGCTGGAACGATGCGAGTGGACGGTCGAACTGCGTGCGTTCGCGGGCGTAGTCGACGGCCGCTTCGAGGCAGCCCTGGATGATCCCCACACATCCGGCACCCACCGAGACGCGACCCTTGTCCAGCGAGTGCATCGCGATCGAGAAGCCCTGACCCTCGGATCCGAGAAGACAACTCGCCGGCACGCGCACGTCGGTGAACGACAACTCGGCGGTCGCCTGACCGCGGAGCCCCAGCTTCCCGTGGATCTCCCGCGATTCGAAGCCGGGCGTATCCGTCGGCACCAGGAACGCCGAAACCCCCTTGGGCCCCGGACCTCCGGTGCGCGCGAACACCAGGCACACCTTCGCCCACGTGCCGTTGGTGATGAAGATCTTGGACCCGTTGATGACGTAGTCGTCGCCGCTGCGCACCGCCTTGGTCTTCAGGTTGCCGGGGTCGGACCCGTTGTCCGGTTCGGTGAGCCCGAAGCAGGCGAGCGCCTCCCCGGACGCGATACGCGGGAGCCATTCGTGTTTCTGGTCCTCGGTGCCGTGCGAGAGGATCACCTTGCCCACGAGACCCATCGATACCGACACGATGCCCCGGACGGCGGAGTCGGCCCGGCCGAGTTCCTCCATTCCGAGGCAGTACGTGATGTAGTCGCCGCCGAGTCCGCCGTACTCCTCGGGGATGGTCATTCCGAAGAACCCGATGTCGGCGAGCTTCGGGACGATCGCCGTGTCCACCGATTCGGCGCGGTCCCACTCGGCGCGATGCGGGACGACCTCCTTGTTCAGGAAGTCGCGGGCCAGCTGCCGGAACTCCTTCTGCTCCTCGGTCAGTGCCAGGTCCATGGTTGCTCCTCGATGCCGTGATGAATATTCAATCACCGTCCGTGAGCGATGGCTCACTAAGAGTGAAGCTATATTCACTCCTGTGCGGGCGTCAACCCCTCGATTCGCTCGGGCACTCGCCCGGCGCGTCGTCCCTGAGTACGCTCGACACATGCCGGTCACCTGGTCGGACGAGGTCGATGAGGTCCTCCGCGACGATCTGACCTGTGGGTTCGCGTACATCACGCCCGCAGGCGGCGCCGTGGTGACAGCGGTCGCCCCGCTCGGGCTGCGCGACCGCGAACGGGGAACGGTCGGCTTCACCACCTCGCTCGGCTTCGGCCACCAGCTCGAACGGATCAAGGACGAACCCCGGGTGGCGCTGGCCTATCACGCGCGCGAGCACGGCATCGGCGACGGCACCAACCGGCACTACGTGCTCGTACAGGGAGACGCGACGTTCGACCCCACCCCCGACCGGGAAGTCCTCGACGCCATCGGCGAGCGCTTGGTCCCGTACATGGGACAGCCGCGGCGGGGCCCATTCTGGGACCGCTGGCTCAGCGCCTACTACACCGACCGGGTACCGGTGACGGTCGCGGTGACACGGATCGTCGCCTGGCCCGATCTGCGCATGAAAGGCAGGCCCGAGGTCTTCGGCGCACCGCTCCCCAGCATCGAGGCGCCTCCCCAGGAGCCGCCGAAGAAGGGCACCGGCCCACGGGTGGATGCGACGAACGCCGGGGAGCGTGCCGGAAAGCTCCCGCATCGGCTGCTCGCCTACCGTCAGGCGGACGGCTATCCGGCGATCGCGCCGGTCGAGGTGAAGTCGGCGGGCAGCGACGGGGTGCGTCTGACCGTTCCCGTCGGAGTGCCCCAGGGCGGCCGCCGCGCCGGCCTGCTCGCCCATTCCTACCGCGCCAAGCTCATCGGACTCGAGTCGCGGCAGAACACCGGCTGGATCGAGGTCACGGGCACCGAGGCCCTGTACGCACCACACACCGAGTCCGGTTTCGCGGCGCCGCCGAACAAGACGATCATGCTTCTGGCCAACGGCTTCATGGCGAGGCGAGGGCTGGCGAAGGCCCGTAAAGAGGGCCGGACCCAGGCCCTGGGCGGTTGATCCGGACGACGCCCCCGGCGGCGTAGCCTTGTCGCGGTATTCTCACCTCAACCGAACCTTCGGTCGGCTTTCGTGGACGACGGCGCACCGATGCGGTGAAGTTCTGCACCTGGAAGGATTGCGCGCATGACTACGGCACGCCCCGCACGGAAGACCGGATCACCCGGACGTCCCGGATACGACCTCGACTCGCTGCTCGCGGTCGCCGTCAAGGTCTTCAACGACAAGGGCTACGACGGCACCAGCATGGAGGTGCTGGCCCAGCGCCTGGGGATCACGAAGTCGTCGATCTACCACCACGTGTCCGGGAAGTCGGAGCTGCTGGAACTGGCGCTGTCGCGCGCACTCAACGCCCTGTTCGCGGTCACCACCGAGGAGAAGGCGACGAGCGGGCGGTACATCGACCGTCTGGAATACCTCGTCCGTCGCAGTGTCGAGGTGCTCGCCGCCGAACTCCCCTACGTCACACTGCTGCTGCGCGTGCGAGGCAACACCGCCGTGGAGCGTCGAGCCCTCGCCCGCCGCCGCGAGTTCGACGCGTTCGTCAGCGACCTCGTGGTCGCGGCGGCGGAGGAGGGCGACCTGCGGCCCGGAATCGATCCCGCGCTCACCAGCCGACTCGTGTTCGGCACCGTCAACTCGCTGATCGAGTGGTATCGACCCCGCACCGGCGGGACGGTCGCCGACCTCGCGGACGCCGTCGTCGAGCTGACGTTCGACGGACTGCGCCGCACCTGACCGGTCAGTCCGACTCATCGGGGGCGCCGGTAGCGCTCGTAGAGCAGCATCGTCCCGTAAAGCTCACGGCCGCACAGATAGCCACCGAGCTCGCGTATCTGCGCGACGTGGAAACGACACTGCTCGTCTCCCAGGACCGTCCACCCGAACCCGCCCACACGATCGGTGATGAAGCCGTCCACCGAGCGGGTGAATGCGGGATCGCCGCTGTGCGTGAGCAGGTGCTCGAGGAGCCGGCCGGTCGAGCGTCGTGCGATCCTGGCGGGCAATGCCGTCCACAAGTTGGCTGACGGTGGCAATGACGTGTTGACGTCGTGGATCGGCGAGTCAGCATTCCCTCGGGCACGATCAGTCCGTGCCGGGTGCCCGAGAAGTACCCGCTCACAGTCTCGATGTGCGCCTGGTCGGGTTGGGCCAGTAAGCCTCGATCGCGCCGGCGGTGATGCGGTGGGTATGCGGACTCCAGCGGGCGCCGTCGGGCAGCGGTGTCCCACGTTCGGATGCCGACTCGGTGAAGGTCAACGTCCACCTGGTGTCATGACCGACGCCGGAGGGATACCGCAGCATTCGATCTCCCAGTTCTCGACGAACACGGAGATGATGTCAGCGCGTGTGGGAATGGAGTCGGTTCTGTGAACCTGTGCACGTCAGGCCCCGAGTACTCGGGAAACCGCGGCACGAGGGCAGCGGACTCGGGGTCGCCTCCGACCACTATCACCGACCAGCCGGTATACGGTCAAGGATGGGTCGGAGGCGACCGATGACGCGGCGATATCCGAAACCTGAACTATTCGGATACCGAACACTTCTCAGCGCCCGGGACGGCGTCCAGTCAGCGTGGAGAGTCCATTGAGGTCTTGTGCGGTCCTGACGAGCGTCTCGGGATCAGCGTGGGCAGGGCACGCCGGATCGGATCACCGGGCGGAGCGGAGGCGAACATCAAATCGAGTGCGGTGGCAGCGATCTGGTCGAACGGGGTCCTGACCGAGGTCAGCGGAACCGGCAGTCGCTGCGACAGCGGGATGTCGTTGTAGCCGACCAAGGCCAGATCCTCACCGACCGAGAGCGATCGCTGGTGCGCCGCGGCCATCACACCGAGCGCCAGGTTGTCATTCGCGGCGAAGACGGCCGACGGACGGGTCGAGGACGCGAGCAGGCGGCGTCCGGCCTCCTCCCCGCTTTCGATCCCGAAGCCCGACTCGAGGATCCAGCCAGGGTTCACGGTCAATCCCGCCTCACGGAGGGCCCTCGTGGCGCCGGCGAGACGGCCGGTGGCGGTGGAGGTGAACAACGGGCCGGACAGCACCGCAATGTCGGTGTGCCCGAGGTCGATCAGGTGCCGGGTGGCGAGGTAGCCGCCGGCTTCGTCGTCACCGACCGACGACGGGCTGATGCCGTCGGTGCGCAGAACAAGGGCGTGCGGCACACACTGATCCCGCAACTGACGTGGGAGGGGGTCCTCGCGTCGACTGGAGGCGATGACCAGACCGTCGACATTGCGGGCGAGGAGCGTGCGCGCGGCTTCGCCCTCGTCGGTGGGGTCGTCGCCGGTCGTCGCGACCACCGTGAAGTAACCGAGCCGGTGCGCGGCTCGGCCGATCGCCTCGAACATCAGGGCCATGACTGTGTCGCTGAGTCGCGGGACGAGGACACCGATGGTGGCGGTCTGCCCACGGCGGAGGCTCGAGGCGAAGGTGTTGCGCCGGTAGCCGAGCTGGTCGGCGACCGCCCGTACCCGCTCCGCGGTCGCCGACCGGGACGGCGGAACCCGGTCGTCGAGCACGCGGCTTACCGTCGAGGTGCTGACCCCGGCGGCCTCCGCGACCTCTCGGAGTGTGACCACCCGACTCTTGCTGTCCCGCAGTTGCTGCTGCGCGCTCGTGTTCGATTCCATCGTTTTCCTTCGCTACCGTCCCGGCGCCCCCGAAGACTCGCCGCGAGGCCCTGATCACACCCGATTTACCACGTGACGCTTGACACAGTGGTCGATTCTACTGCACGATGAAATCGTTCACGGGAACGTTCCCGGGAACGTTTGCAAAGTCTTCTTCGAGGGAAAGAGCACCCCATGAGCACACTCGACCTCCGCGGCCTCAACCCGGCGCCGGTCACCCCGTTCACCCGGGACGGTGCCGTCGACTACGACGCCATTCAGCGCCTCGGCTCGTGGCTCGGCAGTGTCGACGGCGTCAAGAGCCTGGTCGTGCTCGGACACGCGGGCGAGGGCACCTTCCTCACCCAGGACGAGCAGGCCCGCGTCATCGCCGCATTCAAGGACTCCGTCGACGGCCGGCTGCCGATCATCGCCGGCATCACCGGGGAAGGCACAGCCGTGTCGGTTGACGAAGCCCAGCGCGCCGTCGACGCCGGCGCCTCGGCCGGTCTGGTCTACCCGTCGCACGGATGGCTGCGGTTCGGCTACCAGGACGGCGCCCCGCAGGATCGCTACAAGGCCATTTACGAAGGCTCCGGCCTGCCGCTGATCCTGTTCCAGTACCCCGATGCCACCAAGGCCACGTACAACCTGGACACCCAGCTCGAGATCGCCGCCCAGCCCGGCGTGTTCGCCACCAAGAACGGTGTGCGGAACATGCGTCGCTGGGATCGTGAGATCCCGGTCCTGCGCCGCGAAAACCCCGACCTGCAGATCCTGAGCTGCCACGACGAATACCTGCTGCACACGATGTTTGACGTCGACGGTCTGCTGGTCGGCTACGGCGGACTCGCTCCCGAGCCGCTGGTCGAGCTCATCGCAGCGGGCAAGGCCAAGGACTACCCCGCAGCCCGCGCCATCCACGACCGCCTGCTGCCGGTAACGGCCAACGTCTACCACCGCGGCTCGCACATGGAGGGCACCGTCGCGCTCAAGGAAGGCCTGGTCGCCCGCGGAATCCTCGAGCACGCCACCGTCCGCCCGCCGCTGCTGCCGCTCGCCGAGGGCGCAGGCGCCGAGATCGCCGCCGCACTGCAGTCGGCCGGGCTGTCCTCGGTCACCGTCCCCGCCTGATCCAGCTCACCCCGGCTGGATCAGTACCGACGGATTCGACACACGAGTCCGCCGCACGCAGGGCTCCGGCCCTGCGCACCGGTTCCGCCGCCCGGCCCGGACACCTTCGAGGCCGGGCGGCACCACCCCCAGTAGTCCTGGGCCACTTCCGGCCCGCCGCGGCCGTGGCCGCCGTACTTCCCCCTTCGAGCCGGCGGCGCCGCATCATCTCGGCGCCCCTGTCCGCATCGGCGGCTCGAACACCAGAAAGTAGGCTCATCGATGAGTCAGCAATCGCGTACAGCAGCCGAATCGGCCGGAGGCGAATCAGTGGTCTCAGGCGCGCCCCGGCCACCGGCGGAACCACGCCGGTCGCAGCGAACCTGGATGCGCACCCTGGCGATGGCAGGACCGGCGTTCATCGCCGGTGCGTGGCAGTTCGGCCCCGGCAACCTCGCCAGCGCCGTCCAAGCCGGCAGCGAATACAGCTACGCCCTCATCTGGGTGATCGCCCTGTCGACCATCTTCATGCTGGTCTACGCCGACATGAGCGTGCGACTGGGCATCCGCACCCCGGTGTCGATGATCAGCTCGGTTAAAGACATCCTCGGCCGCCGCGTCGGAACCGCCGCCGGAATCGGCGTCTTCGTCATCACGTTGTGCTTCTCGGTCGGTAACGCCGTCGGCTCCGGCCTGGGCCTTTCCATGGTCTTCGGTGGCACCCCGCTCATATGGTCCGCGGTCTGCACCATCTTCGTCGGCCTGATCCTGCTGTTCCGCAACGTATACCGCACCGTCGAACGCATCCTTCTGGTGATCGTCGCGCTCCTCGCCGCCACCTTCATCTTCAGCGCCGTCATCGCCCAACCCGACTGGTTCCAGGCCGTGAACGGACTCGTCCCCTCCATCCCGCCCGGTGGACAACTACTCGTCGTCGCCCTCGTCGGCACGAACTTCTCCCTCAACGCCGCGTTCTTCACCTCCTACGGCACCCACGAACGCAACCGCACCGAGGCCGAATATCGGCAGACGACCATCGCCGACACCATCCCCGGGATCGTGGCACCGGGCATCATGACCTCACTGGTCATCATCGTCGCGGCCGCCGTTCTCGGCCGCGCCGACACCGAAGCCACCACCCTCGCCGGCCTCGCCAAGATCTTCGAACCCATCGCCGGACCCATCGGATCCACGATCTTCGCGCTCGGGTTGTCCGGCGCCGCATTCTCCGCGATGGTCGCCAACGCCACCGCCGGCGGCACCATGCTCTCCGACGGTCTCGGCAAAGGCGCCTCCCCGAGCACCCTGACCGCCAAGCGCACCAGCGCCGTCATCCTCGGCTTCGGCTTGGCGATCACCCTCCTGTTCACGAAATCCCCGGTCCAGCTGATCATCTTCGCTCAAGCCCTCACCGTGCTCATCGCCCCGTTCCTCGGGTTACTGCTCTTCGTGATGAGCAACAACACCGCACTGATGGGCAACCTGCGCAACACCTGGTGGAAGAACGTCATCGGTGTCCTCGGCTTCGTGTCCATCCTGTCCCTGTCCGGCCTGTTGATCTACGAACTGCTCGGCTGAGCAACCACGACGTTCCACACCGGGCACGATCGGACTCCTGAAATACCCTGTCCCCCCAGGAAGTGAGAACATGCCCTACTTCGTCGTCGATTACACCTACACCGCCGAGACCGCCGCCGGCCGCGACACTCACCGAGCCGCGCACCGGGCCTGGCTCGCCGACCTCGTCGACACCGGCACCGTCCTCACTTGCGGACCTTACGGCGACGACGCAGGCGCGTTCATCCTCGTCAACGCAGACACCACCGCAACGGTGCGAGCACTCTTCGCCGACGACCCTTTCGCCGTCCACGGACTCGTACCCGACCAACGAATTCTGAATTGGACACCCGTCCTCGGAAACCTTTCACGTCAGAACCATCAGCCGATGAGCCGATACGGGCACGACGGGTAACGGTTGACTACGTCCGGTGGGTGTTGAGCCGGGCGGCTTGGCGGGTGAGGTGGTCACGTTCGGGGAGGTTGGGTGCCTTGCGAGCCGCCTCGGTGTACAGCCTTGCCGCCGTTGCGAAGTCGCCGTCGCGTTCGTGGAGGTACGCCGCGACGGCGGCGTGGCGGGGCAGGGAGGGGTCGAGCCCCGCGAGTTCGGCGAGACCGGCCCGAGGACCGTCGGCCTCGCCGATCGCGACGGCGCGGTTGAGGCGGGCCACCGGGCTGTCGGTGAGACGCACCAACTCGTCGTACCACTCGACGATCTGCACCCAGTCGGTCTCCTCCGCCTTCTGGGCGTCGGCGTGGAGCGCGGCGATGGCCGCCTGGGCTTGGAACTCCCCCAGCCGGTCCCGGGCGAGGGTTGCCTGGAGCACGTCGATTCCCTCGGCGATCAGGCGGGTGTCCCACAGGCCGCGGTCCTGCTCGGCGAGTGGCACGAGCGTGCCGTCGGAGCCGGTCCGCGCGGGTCGCCGGGCGTGGTGGAGCAGCATCAGCGCGAGCAGACCGGCCACCTCCTCGTGCTCGGTCTTGGCCGCCAACTGGCGGGTGAGGCGGATCGCCTCGACGGCCAGATCGACGTCACCGGAGTAGCCCTCGTTGAAGACGAGGTAGAGCACGCGCAGCACGGTGGCGACGTCGCCGTGCTGGTCGAACCGGACGCTCGAGACGGTCCGCTTGGCCCGGCTGATCCGCTGCGCCATCGTCGCCTCCGGCACGAGGTAGGCCTGCGCGATCTGTCGCGTGGTCAGGCCGCCGACGGCGCGCAGTGTCAGCGCGACCGCCGAGGCCGGTGTCAGGGACGGGTGCGCGCACAGGAAGTACAGCTGGAGTGTGTCGTCCGCCGCCTCGCCCGGGCCGGGCAGGGGCTCTGCGTCGACGAGCACCTCGCGGTTTCGGCGGGAGGTATCGGCGCGGGTGGCGTCGAGGAACCTGCGCCAGGCCACCGTGACCAGCCAGCCCTTGGGGTCCCTCGGCGGGTCGTCCGGCCACACTCGCACCGCCTCGACCAGGGCGTCCTGAACGGCATCCTCGGCCGCCGCGAAATCGGCTCCGCGGCGGACGAGAATCCCGATCACGGTCGGGGTGAGGGACCGCAGCAGGACATCGTCCATGTCCGTCACTCCGTGACGGTCGCGGTATCGCTTCTGTGGTCGTCGTGGCACCGGTCTGCGGCCAGGAACGGGCGCACCTCCAGCCACTCGTGGATGGGTTTGCCGCCCGCCCCCGGCGCGGCCGAGAGGTCGCCGGCCAGTTCGAGCGCCCGCTCGTAACTGTCGACGTCGATCACCATCCAGCCGGCGATCAGGTCCTTGGTCTCCGCGAACGGACCGTCGGTGACCGGCGGGCGTCCCTCGCCGTCGGACCGGACGAACGTCCCCTCCGGGGAGAGTGCCTGTCCGTCGACGAACTCGCCGGTCCCCTCGAGCCGGGTGGCGAAGTCCTGCATGTACTGCACGTGCGCCGAGATCTCCTCCGGCGTCCACTGGTCCATCGGCACGTCGTTGACCGCCGCCGGAGCGCCGCGGTAGTGCTTGAGCAGCAAGTACTTGGCCATCGTGTTCTCCTCGGTGCTGGTGCGAACCATTGTGGTCGCATTCACCTCGGGGACGGAGCCGGACACGGGTTCTCGACATCGCCGCCGAAAATTTCCTCGGACCCGTGGTCTCGGCTCGTTCACTCGTCGAATTCTTGGTCAATGGAGGGTGGGCCGGTAGATCAGCTCCTGGATGTGGTGGTCGAGCGTCCGGGTCTCCACCAGTTCCAGGTCGAAGTCGGCCGCACCACGGAAGATCGGGTCCAGACCGGTCTGACCGGTGATGACCGGGAAGAGCGTCACCTGCACACGATCGACGAGGCCGGCGGCCATCAGCGCCCGGTTCATCGACAGGCTGCCGTGCGAGCGCAACGGCACCTCGGACTCCTCCTCGAGCCGGGCGACGACGTCGACGGCGTCACCGCTCACGACGGTCGCGTCGGGCCAGTCGAGGGGGCCTTCCAGCGTCGACGACACCACCGTCGCCGGCAGACTCCTCATCCGAGTGACCCATGGGTCCCGCACCTCGGACTCCTCGGTGCTCGCGGCCAGCATCTCCGCAAACAGCCGATATGTGTTGGCCCCGAACACCATCCGCTGGTCCGGGCCGTACAGGGCGAGGCGGTGGTCGAGCAACTCGGGGCCCTGCTTACCCCAGTAGCCGGTCCAGTTGGCACTGGCGGCGCCGTACCCGTCGAGGCTGGAAAAGACGTCGAAGGTGTAGGTCGCGGTCATGTCGCTCTCCTCGAGTGCAGTTTCGATCCGTACGAGTACAGACTGGGAACCGTTCCAAGACTCATCGCCGAGAGACGGCGGCCGGCCTCCCCTCGCTCCTGACCAGCGATCCGCCACGCTGATCACCGGTGATCCGGTCCGTCGACCGGTCCTGCAGCGGAGGGCGCGGCGAAGCCCTGGCGTGCCGCCATCGCGCCCGCGAATGTGGTGCTGCCGATGGTGACGAGGGCACCGAGGATCAGCGCCGAGGGCTCACCGGGCTGGAGGATGTGCGACTGCTCGCCGATGGTCGCCGCTGCCACCGGGACGCCCAGCTGAGCCGACGCCAATGCGGCGAGGGCCAGCGGCTGCCCGAGCAGGCGGATCGCGCAGTGAACGGCCACGGCGGCGAGTCCGAGCGCGACGCCGAGCAGGATCAGCGAAGGATGCGCACGGAGGTCACGCAGGTTCAGCGAGGCGCCCAGCCACACGAAGAACAGCGGACCGAGGAACCCTTCGGTAATCGAGAACAGCTGTTTGGCCAGGCGCCGCGGCTCCCCCACACCCGCGACGGCCAGCCCGAGCGCGAAACCGGCAAGCATGATCGACACATGAGTGTGCACGGCCAACGCCGCGAGCGCGAACAACACGCTGAGGTTGATCCGCAGCTCCAGCGCGAAGCGGCGGTCCTTCGATTCCTGGTGCAGACTGAGCAGCCAGCCGCGGCCGTCTGCATACTTCAGAAACGCGTAGAACAGTGCCGCCGACGCCGCCACCGCGACAGCACCTATCGCCGCGCGTGGGGCCTGGGCAGGGTTGATCACGAGCGGAAGAGCGATGATGCATGCGGTGTCCGCGACCGCGACCTGAGCCATCGTCTGGACCACGGGTGTGCCCTCGAGCCGCAACGAGTCGATCAGCGGTAGCACCAGCGCTGCCGACGACGACGCGATGAGCACCGCGTACAGCGCCGCATGGCCGGTGCCGAATGCCCGGGCGATCCCGAACCCGGTTGCAGCCGCGAGGACCCCGACGATTGCCGCCCGCGCGGCGCCCTTCGCGAGCGCCGGCCGGATGGTCGCATCGCGAACGGGCACATGGGTGCCGGCGACGAACATGATCAGCGCGAATCCGATATCCGCAAGAAAGGTGAAGGTGGGATCTTCCGGGTGGATCACGCGGATACCCGTCGTGCCCAGGAGGATCCCGACGAGCAACTCGCCGAGCATCACCGGCAGGTGCCACTCCCGCCGAAGCGCGAGCAAGGGACCGGCCAGGGCGGCTGCCGAGATCAGGGCGAGAGTCTCGAACGACATCCGTGGATCTCAGCTCGCCGGCGGCAAGCTCGTCAGCCGACACGGGATCTGTGTGTTCTCATCGGTGTGATAGCTCGCGCACACGCGGTGATAACCATCTGCCACTTCGAGTGCCGTGCCCGCCTCCAGATCGCCACGCACGAGCAGGATGGGCGAAAGAGGTGTGCCGTCTTCGATCTTCCGCAGGTCGGCGGCCACATGCGCGTTGTCCGGAGGCAGCAACCGCAGCCGCGACGCGCGCAGGATGTCCTTGGCCTTGTGCAGCGTGACCGGAGCCGTCCTCAATCCCGCGACGATACGTTCGACGGTATCCCGGGACGTGAGTAGATCCAGGTACGCTGCGGCGGCCGGGTAATCATGTTCCTCGGGCGCCTCGCGCCACCGCACTTTCGGCATGCGCATATTGTCCCCTCGCCGAGGCGTCGATCTCGGCGTTACGGCCTACGTCGATGGTTGCCCTTCCCATCAGATCAGGACGGCTGCTCGACGTACGCAGCCAGGTTGGCCAGCGAGGACGAGATCCCGGCCTCGTGCGCGGACTGCTCGATGCCCGGTGGCACGTTGCTCGCGCTCACAACGACCTCGGTGCCACTAGGGACCGGGGTGAGCTCCCATGTCATCGTCATCGTGCCGGCGAATGCGGCGTCGTCGGCCACGAACACGGCTCGTTGAACGACACGCTCGTCGGGCGTCAGTTCGGCGAACTCGCCCTCGACCACATCCTCGACATCGGAGGTCTTGCCTGGTGAGTCGGTCGGATCGAGGTAGGTCAGCACCATCCGGAAGCCGCCGCCCGGCCGTGGGTCGAAGCGTTCGAGCCGCCCCCTCATGCCATCCGGTGGCAACCATTGCTCGAGCGCCTCGGCGTCGACGAGCGCGGCGTAGACAGCGGCGGGCGGCGCGGCGATGGTCCTGCTCACGCGGTCGATCCGTTCCACTCCATGAGCGTAGCGACAACCACGAATGTCGTGGGTGATGCGCAGCGCGCCGCCTGCAATGGTCCAATCCGAGGAGGATTTGCCTACCGGTGTGCGGTTCCGGGCGTCGTCCTCCGAGCGTCGCCTTTCCGGACGGGTCGGCGTCCACGCCCGAGCACCCAGCCGGCGTAACCGATGAACACGACCCCGCCACCGGCACCGGCCGCCGCGCTGGGCGCCAAATCGGTGACAAGCCCGAGACCGGCGGCAGCAACCGCGGCAACCGCGACCACGACACCGGCAAGAGCAAGGGCCCGAGCGTGAAATACCTTGCCCAGCGGGACGAAGTGGACACCGACGACGAACAGCGTCCATGCCGCGTCGTAGGCCTGATGTCCGACCGCGGCGAGGAGCAGGTTGCCGCCCACGATCAGCGCGACCTCCACCGCCACCGTAACCCAGTAGCGGCGGCGGACCCGAGGGTCCGCCATCGCCGAGCCGGATGTCGTGAGCCCGCGCACCAGCAGCACCAGCAGCACGACCAGAAGGACAGCCGAGATCACCTGCCCGGCAACCAGATACGGGGTCCACGATGCCGGCGGGTCCTCCTGGGCCCAGCCGAACCAGGCGATCCCCGCGAACGCCAGCACCGCCGCGCCGATCACCTCGCCGCGATCCCAGAGCGGCGCCATCGGCGGCGAAGCGCCGGCTATTCCTGTCGAGGCGGAAGCCATGACCCTCCCAGCAGTGTGTGTCGCGGTGTCGCCGCCACCGTAACGTCACAGCTCCACGATCGGTCCTATATTCGTCGAGCGCCGGAAGGCGGATTCGGTTGCGAGGCGTCCGCGGAAGATCCGGTGTTCGCGAGGTTCTCCGCGCCGACGTCGATGGGGGCGGTGTCCTCACGAAGGTGCGGATCGGCATCGAACATCATGGCTTCTCTGGTGTCGCCGTAGCTGGGCCAGCCCGGAGTGCCGTGGGTTGCGAAGTCGATCCAGGATCTGTGCATCGCGTCGGCGAGGGCGTCTGGTGCAGCGTCGCCGATGAGGCCGCGGCAGGCGTCGGTGGTGTCGAAGACGAACGGGACGTCGAGACCGTGTGCGGCGCCGTGGTGGGGTGCTTGCCACGTGAATTCGTAGACGTAGCTGCGGCCCGGGTGGCGCAGCGCGGTGCGCCGGCTCGGCGATCGGAACAGCAGGTCCGTGTAGGCGGAGGTGAGGGCGTCCGCGGCGGTGACCGCCAGGTCGTGGAGGCCGTGACGGTCGAGGAGCGCCTCGGCGCCGGGATAGGTGGCGGCGAGCTCGGCGACGGCACGGTGAGCGTCGAATCCAGCGAACTCCTCGGCACCGAGACCGAGGTTCGCTTCCTCGCGTGTGGTGCCGATCAGCAGAGCGACGTCCTGGGAGAGCGTGCTCGGGACTCCGATCGGGGCGGGCAGGACGTCGTCGCCGGTGGTGGGGAGGAACAGCGCCCGGCGGTGCCCCTGGTCGACACCGTTGTCGTCGCGCAGGTCTGGGCGGGGCTCGGTTCTGAGCAGAGCTGCCTGGGCACGGAACACCGCGGATTCCGGCATCGTCTGAAACGCCTCTGCCGTGGCGGGAATCGCGAGCCGCAGGGCGAGTGCCTGCGTCAGCTTCTCGGTGAGCGCGAGCGGGCGGGCCATCTCGTCGTGTCCGCTCTGGACGATCGCTCGTCGGAACAGGCCGGAGGCTTTCGGGGAGTGCAGCAGGAACGCGACCGAGGTGCCACCGGCGGATTCTCCGAAGACGGTGACGTTGTCGGGGTCCCCGCCGAATCCCGCGATGTTGTCATGGATCCAGTGAAGTGCTGCGATCTGGTCGCGTAGCCCGATGTTCGTGCTTCCACCGGACAGGGCGAGAAAGCCCTCCGCGCCGAGTCGGTAGTTGAGGGTGACCAGAACGACGCCGTCGCGCGCGAACGCGGCTCCGTCGAAGGCAGGGGCACTACCCGAGCCGATCATGAACCCACCACCGTGGATGTAGACCATCACCGGCAGCCCACTGGTGCCGGGGTCGGGCGTCCAGACGTTGAGGTTGAGGTAGTGGCCGTCGCCGACGACCCATCCGAGCCCGGTCAGTGGCGCCAGATGCGTCTGGGCGGGGTGCAATCCCGGTTGCGGTGCGGTGGCACCGTACTCGGTGGCGTCCCGGATGCCTTCCCACCGCTCGGCGGGGTGCGGGGGTGCGAAGCGGAGGTCACCCGCAGGAGCCGCGGCGTACGGCACTCCGAGGAAGCGGGCGCCCCCGTCGGTGCGGGCACCCGAGATTTTCCCGGCGCCGGTACTGACGGTGAGAACGGTCATGAGTAGTTAGCCTCTCGCGGGCCGGGGTTCGGTGGAGTCACGCCTGTTCTCGCGGAGCACGCGGGCCCGGACGGCCGTTCAGCCACGCCTCGATGTCGTCGAGCGCCGCCCGTGCCATCGAGGTCGGGTGGGCGGTGAATCCGTGGGGCGAATCCGGGTAGATGCGGAGATCGACGTCGACGCCGGATGCCGACAGCCGTGCGGCCATGGCGAGGTTGTCCTGCAGCAGGATGTCGGCGTCTCCGACAACCATCAGGACCGGAGGCAGGTCGGCGAGGTCGGCATAGACCGGGGAGAGATCAGGATGAGTGCGGTCTGACGCCGTGCCCGCGTAAGCCTCGAGAAAGTACTCGTCGGCGATCAGGCGTCCGGCCGGTGTCCGAGCACTGAGGTCGTACGTTCCGAACTGCAGCACAGCGGAATCGACGGCGAAGATCCCCTGAGTGCGCAGCCGCAGAAGCGTGGTCATGGCGAGCGTGGCGCCGGCCGAGAAGCCGGCAATGGACAGCTTCGGCGTCCCGAACCGGTCCTCGGCGTGCTCGGCGAGCCAGAGCGCCGCGGTTTCGCAGTCGTCGGGTGCGGCCGGCCACGGGTGTTCGGGGGCGAGCCGGTAGTCCACACTCACGACTGCAACGCCGAGTGCGTCCGCGAGTCGGCGGTTGCGGACGTCGCTGCCGGCGGCCGATCCCATGTAGAAACCGCCGCCGTGGATCTCCATGACGACACCCGTCGCCGCTCTGCCCGTGGGCGTGTGAATTCGCAGCGGGACTCGACGACCCTCGATGACGACGACCTCTTCGACAGCCGGCGGTTGCGACTGGGCGGGGCCGACGGCGTCGGCTCGGACAGCGCGCAATTCCTCCCAGCCGCCTGGACCCCGACCGGCCACGCGCTGGGCGTAGAACGCGCGGGACTCGTCGACGAGAGGCAGTAGACGCGGGTCGATCAGGTCGGTCAGTCCGAATTTCATCGAGACTCACAGTACGGGCCGGCCCGGAGCGAGGAACTGCCCCGCCGTCGCCGATCAGGACCGGTGCCGGTCGCCTTCCCGGATGCCGACGGCGAGCACGGGCTTGTCTTTGTCCTCGGCGTCCGGCCCGTTGAAGTGTTCCCACATCGCATCGACCATCGGCTGCAGGAACAGCTGCCCCACCTGCCGGACCATCAGCTCGATGACCTGACTGGATTCCTGCCGGCCCTTGGACGCGACACCTGCGTCGCGCAATGCCGCGATCTCATGGTGAGTGAGGGTGGTGAGTTTCTCGAGCAGCGGGCTTCGGTGGCCACCGGGTTCGAGGAGTGCCCGGCGCATGTAATTCACGACCTCGGGGTGCGTCGCGAGCATCTCGCTCACTGCCGCATCGCGGGCCACCGCGATCGCCTGGGGCGTGCCCTGGTGGGGAACCTGCGCGATCGCTTGCGCGAAGTAGTCGACGACGAGGTCGTCGACGGCGTCGCGAATGCCGTCCTTCGTCCCGAAGTGGTGGACCAGGAGGCCGACGGTGACGCCCGCCGCCTTCGCGATTGCCCGCATCGACGTGCCGTCTTCACCGTGGGCTGCGTAGAGGTCGAGTGCGGTGTTGCGAATGCGCGCCTTACCGGTCAGATCGTTCGGATTCATCGGCGGTGTGTGTCCTGGCTCCATCTGTTTCCTCGTCTCTCGCGGAATCATATCCATCCAACCCTTGCTATACGACCATACAATCCGCTATACAGTCGTATAGCAATTTTCGAAAGGGATCGAATGACTCGCCCCCTCGACGGCATCCACGTCGTCTCCCTCGCCATCAACCTCCCCGGCCCCCTGGCCGCCGCACGCCTCCATCACCAGGGGGCGCGCGTCACCAAGGTCGAATCCCCCAGCGGAGATCCGCTGGAAGCGGTCGCTCCCGCGTGGTATTCGCACCTCACCGCCGACCAGGAGGTCACCGTGCTGGATCTGAAGGATCCGGCCGGCCGGTCCCGGCTCGACGTCCTGCTGGACGCGGCGGATTTCCTGATCACCGCGATGCGTCCGTCCGCGCTGCATCGCCTGGGTCTCGCCGAGGTCACCACCACGTTCCCGCGGCTCGGGCACATCGAGATCGTCGGTTACGACGGAGCGCAGGAGGAGTCGCCCGGCCACGACCTGAACTACCAGGCCGTGCACGGAACCCTGACGCCTCCGGCGATGCCGACCGTCCCGGTCGCCGACATGCTGGGCGCCGAACGGGTGGTGACCGCGGCGGCGCTGGCCCTGCTCGACCGCGCACGAACCGGCTCCGCAGGGCACCGCCGTGTGGTCCTCGACGATGCCGCCGCCGACGCGGGCGCCGCCGTGCGGCACGGGCTCATGGGACCGGGTGCCCCGCTCGGCGGCGCCGTCGCCACCTATGGGATCTACGCCTCCGCCGACGGCTACGTCGCCCTCGGGGCACTCGAACCGCACTTCGCCGCACGTGTGAAGGAAAGCCTGGATATCGAACCGACGCACGAGCACCTCTCGCGCGTCTTCGCCGAGCGCCCCACCTCGCACTGGGAAGCCCTCGCAGAAGAGGCCGATATTCCCCTCAACGCGGTCCTGGCCCCGAAACCCCTTGTCGGGGCCGGCCCCAACACATCTCGAGAGAGGCAATCATGACCGGTCGTGAAGCAGTCATCGTCGGTGCGGTGCGCACCCCCGTCGGGAAACGCGGCGGCGTCCTCAGCGCATGGCACCCGGCCGACCTACTCGGCCACACGCTGCGTCACCTCGTCGATCGCACCGGCATCGATCCGATGTTGATCGACGACGTCATCGCCGGATGCGTGCTGCAGCACGATCAGCAGTCGTCGAACATCGGACGCCACGCCGTGCTGTCCGCCGGCCTCCCCGAGTCGGTACCCGCGGTCACTGTCGACCGGCAGTGCGGCTCCGGTCAGCAGGCCGTCACCTTCGCGGCCCAAGGCGTCGTCGCCGGCACCTACGATCTGGCCATCGCGTGCGGAGTCGAATCGATGTCGCAGGTCAGTATGCCGCCGGCGTTCCAGCCGGGTGCCCCGCTGGGCCCCCAGTACGGGCCCCTCGAACTCGCCCGCTACGACGGCGGACTCATGGCCCAGGGACCGTCGTCCGAGCTGATGAACGAGAAGTTCGGCCTCAGCCGCGAAGCACTCGACGCGTACGGCATCCGCAGCCACGAGCGCGCCCTGGCCGCCACCCGCGACGGCCGGTTCCACGACCAACTGGTCCCGATCACGGCCGATCCACACTCCCCCTCGGGCGAGACGATCACGACGGACGAGGGCATCCGCGAGCATCTCGACCCGGCGAAGATCGCCTCGCTGAAGGCGGCGTTCGCGGCCGACGGTTGCACCACAGCCGCGAATTCTTCGCAGCTCAGCGACGGCGCCGCGGCACTGCTCATCGCCGACCGCGACTTCGCCGAGCAACACGGTCTGATCCCGCGGGCCCGGTTCCGGGCGCTGTCCGTCGCGGCGGCCGACCCGATCATCCAGTTCACCGCGGTGCTCGACGCGACCCGTAAGGCACTGCAGCGCACCGGCTTGTCCGTCGACGATGTCGACCGCTTCGAGGTCAACGAGGCGTTCGCCGGCGTGCCGCTGATGTTCGCACAGGAATTCGGCATCGCCGACAGCAAGCTCAATGTCAACGGCGGATCCATCGCCATCGGGCACCCGCTCGGGTCCACCGGGGCCCGGATGCTCACCGACCTGCTGTGCGAGCTCGAACGTTCCGACACCCGCGTGGGGTTGCAGACCATCTGCGAGGCCCACGGCACCGCCAACACCACCATCATCGAACGACTCTGAAAGGCAGCCATCGTGACCACCGAGATCGTTCAGGGCCTGCCGTCCACTCACGGCGATCATTACCAGCTCAACACCACCACTCTGATCAGGCACTCCGCCCGCACCTACCCCGAGCAGGAGATTGTCTACCGCACCGCCGACGGCGGCTGGGACCGCTACACCTACGCCGACGCGTACGTGCGGATCATCCGCAGCGCCAACGCCTTGCGCTCGATCGGTATCGGGCCGGCCGATGTGGTCGGCATCCTCGACTGGAACAGCAAGCGCCACTTCGAGCTGTACTGGGCCATTCCCGGTCTCGCCGCGGCGATGTTGCAGATGAACCTGCGACTGGCCCCCGAGGACCTCGGTTACGTCACCGGTCACAGCGACGCCTCCGTGGTGCTGGTCGACGAATCGTTGCTGCCCGTCGCCGAGGCCCTGGCACCGCACGCGCCGGGTGTGAAGACGTGGATCGTGATGACCGACAAACCGCTGTCGGAGATCGTCACCACACTGCGCGGCGTCGTGCACTGGGAGGACCTCCTGGCGACGGCCGACGCGACGATCGACTGGCCGGTGATCGACGAAACATCGACGTACAGTGCGTGTTACACGACTGGCACCACTGGGCGCCCGAAGGGAATCTACTACTCGCACCGCGGCATCTATCTGCACACCCTCGCCCAGGCCGCCGGGCTGGGGATGCGCAGCGACGACGCCGTCATGCTCATTACCCCCATGTTCCACGGGCAGAGCTGGGGTCTGCCCCAGGCCGCGGTCTACAGCGCCGCGAAGGTCATCCTGCCCGGCCGCTACGTCGCGCAGGACACGTCGGTACTGGTGGACGCCATGATCACCGAGCAGGTCACCGTCGCCAACGGGGCGCCCGCGATCTTCCAGCCGATGATGGACTACATCAAGACGCTGGACGTCGCCCCCGACTTCTCCCGGGCCCGCCTCCTGTCCGGCGCGACCGAACCGGCACTGTCGCTGATGCGCGACTTCTACGAGATCACCGGCGGCGACATCATCCACGCCTACGGCGCCACCGAAACCACCCCGCTCGTCGCGATCAACGGACCACTCAAGCCCTCGCTGCGCGGCAGAATCACCGACGAGCAGAAGTGGGACCTCAAACGCCCGCAGGGGATGCCGGTCAACGGCATCGACATTCGCATCGTCGACGCCGAGGGCAACGACCTGCCGCACGACGGCACGAGCCAGGGCGAAGTCCTGCTGCGGGGCCCGTGGATCATCGAGCGCTACCACAAGCTCGACGACGACGTCGACAAGTTCTCCGGCGGCTACTGGCGCAGCGGCGATGTCGGTCGCATCGATACCAACGGGTACCTCAAGCTCACCGACCGACTCAAGGACGTCGTCAAGAGCGGCGGGGAATGGATCTCCTCGATCGACATGGAAAACGCGCTCGTCGGGCACCCGAAGATCAAGGAGGCCGCCGTCGTCGGGGTACCCCACCCGAAATGGCAGGAACGCCCCCTTGCGCTCGTTGTCACCGTCGACGGAACCGAACTCGACCTCACCGAAATCCACGGCGTGCTCGACGGCACGTTCGCCAAGTGGCAGTTCCCCGACACGGTGCTCTTCGTCGACGCCCTGCCGCGCACCAGCGTCGGCAAGCTCGACAAGAAGGTCCTGCGATCCCGGCACGCCGACCTCTACACGGAGAAACGATGAATCCCCCAGTCCTGCAGACATCCCGCCAGGGTGCAGTGGCGGTCCTCGAATTGTGCCGGCCGGCCGCGAAGAACAGCCTGAACGAGGAACTCCTCACTGCGCTGAACATCGAACTCGCACAGCTGCGCGGCGACGACACCGTGCGCGCCGTCGTCCTCACCGGCGCCGAGGGAGTGTTCTGCGCCGGCGCCGACATCACGGCCTTCGGCGCGCTGCGTGCACAGCCCCTACTGGGTGCCCGGCCGGCACTGGGCGGCACCCTCTGGGCAGATCTGGGCACCTACCCCAAGCCCGTTCTCGCGGCCGTGGAGGGTCTGGCGCTCGGCGGTGGTTGCGAACTCGCGTTGGCATGCGACATCGTGATCGCCGGAGAATCCGCGAGATTCGGAGTCCCTGAGGTGAAACTCGGGGTGATCCCCGGCGGTGGCGGCACCCAACGACTCATCCGCGCAGTCGGCAAGTCCACGGCCCTGGCGATGCTGCTGACCGGCGATGTCGTGTCCGCCCAGCGGGCCTCTGTCGCGGGCATCGTCGCCGACGTCGTCCCCGACGGTGATGCACTCGCCCACGCGGTCGCCATGGCCGAGCGCATCGCGAACAATTCTCCGCTCGCCGTGGCGCTGGCCAAGGACGCCGCACTGCGTGTGTTCGAAACGACCCTGTCGCAGGGTCTCGACCACGAGAAACGCAACTTCGACGTGTCCATCCGATCCGCCGACAGTCACGAGGGCCAGGCGGCATTCCTCGCCAAACGTGCGCCCGAATTCACCGGAAAGTAGACCCGATCATGAGCGAACTGTTTCCCGATTACCGCTCCCCTTGGGAGACCGACGACCAGGCGCTTCTGCGCAAGCACGCCGCCGAGTTCTTCCACCGGGAGGCCACACCCCACCAGGAGAGGTGGGCCGAGCAACACCACGTCGACCGCGAATTCTGGACCAAGGCGGGCAGCGCGGGCCTGCTGTGCCTCGGCCTGCCCGAAGAATACGGCGGCGGCGGAGGCAATTTCGGCCACGAAGCCGTCGTTCAGCAGGAACTCGTCCTCGCCCACGACACCGCGTTCGGTTTCAACGTGCACTCCACGATCGTCGCTCACTACATCTCGGCCTACGCCACCGAAGAGCAGAAGAAGCGATGGATCCCGAAGATGGCGAGCGGTGAAATGGTCGTCGGCATCGCCATGACCGAACCCGGCACCGGCTCCGACCTGCAGGCTGTGCGCACCACCGCCGTCCGGGACGGTGACCACTACGTCGTCAACGGCTCGAAGACGTTCATCTCCAACGCAACCCACTGCGACCTGCTCGTGATCGTCGCCAAGACCGATCCCTCCCTCGGCGCCAAGGGCATCTCCCTGATCGCCACCGAAACCCGAGGGCTCGACGGCTTCGAGCGCGGCCGGGTGCTGCACAAGATCGGCCAGCACGGGCAGGACACCCGCGAACTGTCCTTCACCGACATGCGGGTTCCGGCGGAGAATCTCCTCGGCGGGGTGGAGGGCCACGGCTTCTATCAGCTGATGGACCAACTGGCCCGCGAGCGCCTCATCATCGGCATCGCGGGTGTCGCGATGGCCGAGGCGGCAGTCATCGAAACGATCAAGTTCGCCAAACAGCGGCAGGTGTTCGGCAAACCGGTCCTCGACTTCCAGAACACGCAGTTCGTTCTCGCCGAATGCAAGACCGACGTGCTCGCCGGCAAGACGCTGATGGACCACTGCATCCAGCAGTATCTCGACGGCAAGCTCGACGCGGCCACCGCGTCGATGGCGAAACTGTGGGGAACCGACAAGCAGGTGGAGATCATCGACCGCTGCCTGCAGATCTTCGGTGGCTACGGCTACATGATGGAATACCCCATCGCCCAGATGTACGCGGCGGCGCGGGTGCAGAAGATCTACGGCGGCACCAACGAGATCATGAAAGTGCTCATCGGGCGCTCGCTGTAACCGCGGCGAAGCCCTACAGCGTTCCTTCGCAGGCTTTTCGGGCGATCGGCGTGAGCCGCCACCGCTCGGGAAGCAGCCGGAAGCCGATCCTCACGACCGCACCGAATCGGCGGAGCCTGCGCTCGTCGGCCGCGGACCACTCCCAGCCGAGCGTGTCGCGGGCGGCGGGCGGCAGCGTTCCGCGGGCGATCCACACGAGCAGCCGCCCGAGCCCGGGGCCGACGACCCGCCACACCACCGCGGGAATGCGGTCGTCGGGTGACGGCGTCGGCAGCCCGCGCAGCAACCGCGACCGGCGCACCGTCTCGGTCTTCTCGAGGACGGTGCCGACCATGCCGTTCCAGTAGTCGACGAAATCGGCGTACGTCTCGGGCAGGTTGCCGGCCGACACCCCGTAGAGCGCGTACCACTGCTTCGACTCCTGATACAGCTGCTCCTTCTCGGCCGGGCTCAGCGGTTCACCGAAGTACTCGGCGACCACGTACTGGGTGGCCAGGAACGTGGCGTGTGCCCAGAAGTACGGGCCCGGGTTCAGCGCGTGGTACCGGCGGCCTTCGTCCGTGGTGCCCTTGATGTCCTTGTGCATGTCCCGGATCATCTGGGCCTCGGCGCCGGTCGGGTCGTAGAGCGCCCGGATGATGGGCCCCGCAGAACGAGCCAGCCGGGCGACCTCGTTGTCGAAGACGGCCGAGTGCTGCACGAGGGCGGTGTCGATGACGGGATGCATCACCTGCAGCGTGCCCGACCACGAGATGAGCAGCGCGGTGCGCCAGTCGCCGAAGCGGTGCCACGTCAGCGAGTCCGGCCCGAGTGGCGGCAGAGCCGAACGGCGTTGGGACGGAATCTCGGTGGTGGTCATGGCGATCTCCTGATGCGGTTCGATCGGGAACGTGTTGCATTCAGAATGACTGTTGACATCGCCTGATGTCAACAGTGGGACCGAGACGGCTCCCCGAGCTGTGCTGGATTCAGTGCGACGATGGTCGGATGACCGACAGCGAGAAGACTCGTGGTGCGCCCCGCACCTGGCGTGGCCGGCAACCGGACGACCGCCGCGCGGCGAGGCGTGCGGCACTGATCGAGGCCGGCCTGCAGATCATGGGGACCGAGGGGACGGCAGCGACGACGATGCGGGCGACCTGCCGTCAGGCAGGCCTCACCGAGCGCTACTTCTACGAGAGTTTCGACAACCGGGAGGCGCTGCTCGTCGCACTCCTCGACCACGTCGTCCTGGGTGCGCGGGACACCCTGCTCGGCGCGCTGGACACGGCGCCGGCAGATCCCGGCGAACTCGTCCGTCACGTCGTGAAAGCGTTCACCGGCTACATCGCGCAGGACCGGCGGCGTGGACGCATCATGTTCGTCGAATCGCAGTCCGTGCCGGAACTGGCTCAGCGCGGCGAACAGCTGGTATCCGAATTCACCACCCCGATGTCCGCGGCATTGAAAATGCTGGGCGCCGACGACGCACCCCGCGACGCCGTCAACACCCAGCTCAATGCGATCGCCCTGTTCGGGGCCATCGCCTTTCTCTATCAGCGTTGGCTCACCGGCAGCCCGAAGATCTCACAGAAGCGGATCGTCGAGCACATCGCACTCACCATCGAGGCCCATGCGCCGGTGAACAGCACTCCTTAGGCGCGGATCAGCGGCCGCCGCATCGCTTCGAGGCCGACGACGATCACCACGGCGATCACCACGTGCATGGCAGCCAGGGCAATGGTGCTGGCGGCGTCGAAGTCCGCTTGCACGGTGAGCGCGATCGTCGCCAGCGGCAGCAGCGCGCCGATCACTTCGGCAGGCCGGATGACGGCCACCCATTTGAGTGAGATGAGCGCGGCCAGTGTCATCCCGATCAACGTCGGAACCACCGTCAGGATGACGACGCCTCCGGGGGCGACACTGCTGGTCGTGCCGGCATCCGTCATCTCGAACGACCCGCCGGCGGCGAGCCCGAGCAGCCAGATGACCAGATTCGGGACGAGCGCCCCGATGACGGTCGCGGCGATCGCCCAGGGCCGGCTCAGTTCGAGTGTCGCCGGGTTGAAGCGGGAGGTCGTGGTTGCAGAGGTCGTGATTTCGGTGCTGGACATGTTCGTTGCTCCCTGTCTAGTGGACTTCGCAGTGCTACTGACCGATCCTGCAACCTCAACCATTATTTGGGTCAAGGCGTGAAATCGAGGTCTTTTCGGCGAGACCTGAACAGGTAGACCCGAGGGGAGCAGAAAACTCATCGCAGTCGGCCCCGATCGGTGACTGAGGAAAGATGACCACCATGAACGCTGCGCCCATGACACCTCCCCGATCGCGGCGGCTCCGCAACCCCCTCCGTCTTCTCGCGCGCTGGCTCGGCACCCGCGAATGGGTGATGCGGATGGCGCCGCTCATCATCTGGCTGGAATCGCACCTGCGATCGTGGACCGGGAACCGGGTCAGCCTCATCGGCATCGCCGGCCTGCAGTCCGTGCAGGTGACGGTCCCGGGCCGCAAGAGCGGCACCCCGCGGACGACGGCCCTGCTGTGCATCCCGTACGGCGACGGATACATCGTGACCGGTTCCAACTGGGGGCGCCCCGAGCACCCGGCCTGGTCGGCGAATCTGCGCGCCATAGACGAGGCCCTCGTCAAGACAGGGGCCCACGAGTCCCGGATGAGCGTCCGGATGGTCACCGGGGAGGAGCGCGACGACCTCTGGAAGTTCGTTGTCGACTACTGGCCCGGGTACGTCATGGAGCACCGACGGTCCGGCGGACGCGAATTCCGGCTCTTCGTGCTCGCGCCCATCCGATCGGCCACCGCTACCCGCGACTCCTGAACACCGGCTAGCGCTCGACGGCCGCTTCCGCCACCGCGCGCTCCCGCTTCGCGTCGGGCAGGCGAACACCACTCATTGACATTGACGTCAATATCAACACATACTGTGATCGTGACCACAAGCGAGGCGCAGGAACGGGCGCGGTCGGCGCGCAAGAGCAACGACGGCCCCCGCCGCCGCGAACTGCTCCGCGCCGCGAGTACCTGTTTCGCCGAACTCGGATACGACCGGACGACGGTCGAGGTGATCACCACCGAGGCCGAGGTGTCGCGGGCGACGTTCTACGCCTACTTCTCGTCGAAGGAGGAGGTGTTCCATGCCGTCGCCGCCGACGTCTGCGAGGAATTCCTCGCGTCCCAGCACGTGGAGGGACCGGCGAGCGAAGACCTGCGAGAGGTGCTGCGCACCACCACGAAAGCGTTCGTCGAGGCGGTGTACGCCAACGGGCGCGTCCTCGAATTGATCCGGCACCGTGCCCGGCTCGACCCCGAGGTCGGCCGAAGCTGGACCACCGTGCAGACCCGGCTCACCCGCCGCTACACCCGGTTCATCGAGCGCATCAACGACACCTGCGACGTCACGCCGTGCGCGCCGCCGGCCCGGATCGCGCAGACCCTCGCCGACGCCCAACTCGCGGGCGCGGCCCGGCTGGTCGACGCGACCGCCCGGGAACAGCGCCGCTACACCGCCGACCTCATGGCTATCTCCGAAAGACTCATCGGCTTCGCCTAGCAAGGACAATCCGCACAGAATCGGGAGTTCGGTATGCCCATTTCGCCTTCGAGCGTGCCCACGGTACTGGACTCGGCCCTCGCCGAGATACGACGACTGCAGGACGCCGCATGGCCACCGCAGGTCCCGCGGACCGTCGAGTACCCGATCGAAGGCCGCACCGTCGTCGACTATCTGCGGCACTGGGCGACGGAACGACCGTGCACGGTCGCGATCGACTTCTACGGCCGCGACATCACCTACGCCGAACTCGACGAGTTGTCGGATCGCTTCGCCGGCTGGCTCGGGCAGCGGGGCGCGACGGCCGGCGACCGCATCGGCGTGCACCTGGCGAACTGTCCGCAGTTCCACATCGCCATGCTGGGGATCCTCAAGATCGGCGCGGTGCACGTCCCGATCAACCCGTTGTTCCGGGAGCACGAACTCGTGTACGAACTCGGCGACGCCGGCGTCGAGATCCTATTGACCCAGGACTCCTTCGCGGCCATGGTCGACTCCGTGCGCGACCAGACAGCGTTGCGGCACGTCGCGGTCACCGCCCTGTCGGACCTGCTGCCGGCCGACCCCAGCGTCCCGCCGCCGTTTCCCCTCGCGGCCATGACCACCGACTGGGCACAGATCATGGATTCTCCTCGTGCCGAGCCGATTCCGATGGATCCCGACGCGCTGGCGGCGTTGAACTACACCGGCGGCACCACCGGGATGCCGAAGGGCTGCGCACACACGCAGGCGCACATGGTCTACACCGCCGCCACCGCGACACTGGCCGGCGGCCGCCAGGTGGGCGAGGCTCCCCCGGTCGTCCTCGGGTTCCTGCCCATCTTCTGGATCGCCGGCGAGGACTTCGGCATCCTGTACCCGCTGATCAACGGCGGCACCGTCGTACTCCTCACCCGCTGGGACCCGGAGGCCGCGGCGGCGCTCGTCGAAAGTCGTGGTGTGACATCGATGGTGGGGACGGTCGACAACTATGTGGAACTGATGGATCTGCCCGGTTTCACCCGCCGCGACTTCTCCACCCTCGACAACGCGATGGCCGTGTCGTTCGTGCTCAAACTCGACCCGGCGATTCGCCGCCGCTGGCGCGACGCCACCGGACACGTACTGCGCGAGGCCAGCTACGGGATGACAGAGACGCACACCGCCGACACCATCACGCTCGGTTTCCAGAACGACGACGAAGACCTGCTCAGCGAACCCGTGTTCTGCGGACTTCCGGTTCCGGGGACCGACGTACTGATCGTCGACGAGGCCGGGGCGCCCGTGCCGGTGGGGCAACCCGGGCAGATCATCGTCCGCAGTCCGTCGCTGCTCACCGGCTACTACGGCAAGCCCGACGCCACCGCCGACGCACTCCGCGACGGCTGGCTCCAGACCGGCGACGTCGGCAAGCTCAACAGCAAAGGCGCACTGCACTATCTGGCCCGCAACAAGGAGATGATCAAGACCAACGGGATGAGCGTGTTCCCGTCCGAGGTCGAGGCGCTGCTCCTGCTGCATCCCGACATTTCGGCGGCGGCGGTGGTCCCGAAGCCCGATCCGGACAGGGGCCAGGTGCCGTTCGCCTTCGTCCAACTCCTGCCCGACCGTCAGGTGTCGGGCGACGAACTGCGGAATTGGGCGGCCCAGAACATGGCCACCTACAAGGTTCCCACCGTCGAGGTGCTCGACGCCCTACCCATGACGGCGACGGGGAAGGTCCGCAAGGCCGACCTGTTCGCCCTGGCCGAGGAGTACAAGTGACCCTGCTGGTCGCCAATCGCGGCGAGATCGCGCTCCGCATCATCCGCACCGCCGAGGAGATGTCGGTCGACACCATCGCCGTCTATGCGGAGGACGACGCGGACAGTCCGCACGTGCGCGCGGCGACCGAGGCGGTCGCGCTCATCGGTTCGGGCCCGTCCGCATACCTGGATCCTCGCGCCATGCTCGCCGCGGCCGCCGAATTCGGGGCCACCGCGGTGCATCCCGGATACGGATTCCTCAGCGAGAACGCCGATTTCGCCCGAGCGTGTGCGGAGGCCGGGCTGGCCTTCGTGGGTCCGAGCCCCGAGGTGCTCGACATCTTCGGCGACAAGTCGTCGGCCCGCGAGGCCGCCGTCGCCGCAAAGGTGCCGGTGCTCGCGGCCACGAACGGACCCACCGACGTCGACGGTGTCCGCGCGTTCTTCGCGGACCACCCGGCCGGCATCATGATCAAGGCCCTCGCGGGCGGCGGCGGCCGCGGCATCCGAGCCGTCCGCAGCGCGGATCAGGTGGACGAGGCATACCGGCTGTGCGCGTCCGAGGCCACGCTCGGGTTCGGCAACCCGGCGCTGTTCGCCGAGGAACTCCTCGACGGTGCCCGCCACATCGAGGTGCAGGTGGTGGCGGCGCCGCAGTCGGGCACGACGCGGGCCCTGGCCGTCGGCGACCGCGACTGCAGCGTGCAGCGCCGCCACCAGAAACTGGTCGAGATCGCACCCGCGCAGCGGCTCGACCCCGGCCTGCGCAGCGAACTGCACGAGGCCGCCGCCCGACTGTGCGCCGGTGTCGGATATCGGGGGCTCGCCACCGTCGAATTCCTGGTCTCCGCCGACGGTTTCGTCTTTCTGGAGGTGAATCCGCGAATTCAGGTGGAACACACGGTCACCGAGGAGGTGACGGGAGTGGACCTCGTCGCCGTACAGATCGGCATCGCCCGGGGAGCGGACTTCGACGACCTGTCGCTGCCGGACGGGGTGGGCGCCACCGGACTCGAGACGTCCGGCACTCCCGCTGCCGCCCGCGGGATCGCCATCCAGGCCAGGGTCAACATGGAGACGATGCGCCCCGACGGTCAGGCAGTCCCGGCCGCGGGCACCCTGTCCGTGTTCTCCCCGCCGACGGGTCCGGGGGTGCGGGTGGACACCTACGGCCGGCCGGGGCTGTCGCCGAGCCCGCGGTACGACTCGCTGCTCGCGAAGGTGATCGTCCATTCGCGCGGCGCATCGTTCCCGGCCGCCGCGCGTAAGGCGGAGGCGGCGCTCGCCGAGTTCGTCGTCGAGGGCGTCCCCACCAACATCGGTTTCCTGCGGGCGATTCTGACCGATCCCGGCTTCGCCGACGGCGTCGTCGGCACCGACTATCTCGCCGAGCGGATGGGCTCGCTCGTCGACGCTGTGCACGCGCACCAGCCGGCGGAGGTGGCGTCGGAGGCACTCGAGTTGCGGGCCGGCGAGGACGTGCTGCGCGCGCATCTGGCGGGGACCGTGGTCGAGACGGCCACCGAGGGCACCGGTGTGGAGTCCGGTGCTCAGCTCGTGGTGCTCGAGGCCATGAAAATGCAGCACGTGATCGCGGCCCCGGCGGGCGCGGTGGTCGAGCGGAATCTGGTGTCGCCCGGGCAGACAGTCAACGCCGGCGATCCGCTGGTCGTGATTCGCCGCTCCGGGTCGGAGGCCGGCGACGTCGCCGACAGCGCGATCGATCTGGATCGTGAGCGCGCGGATCTGGCAGAGATCCGGCAGCGGCACGAGGTCACCCTCGACGCCGCCCGGCCCGCCGCGATCGCGAAGCGGGCGACGCTCGGCCGGCGAAGCGCGCGCGCGAACATCGAGGATCTGGTCGACCCCGGCAGCTTCGTCGAGTACGGACCCCTCGTTCTCGCCGCGCAGCGCAGTCGCCGCTCCGAGCAGGACCTGATCGAGAACACCCCGGCCGACGGTCTCGTCGCCGGCCTCGCCGCAATCAACGGCGACGTGTTCGGCCCGCAGGATTCCCAGGCCGTGGTGCTGTCGTACGACTACACGGTGCTCGCCGGAACCCAGGGCATGCGCAACCACGCCAAGACGGACCGGGTGATCGAACTCGCCGGCCGCAAACAGGTTCCGGTCGTCCTGTTCGCCGAGGGCGGCGGCGGACGCCCCGGCGACACCGACGCCGGTCCCGCTGCAGGCCTGGACCTGAACACCTTCCGGTCGCTGGCGGCGCTCAACGGCAAGGTCCCGCTGGTGTCAATCGTCTCGGGCCGCTGCTTCGCCGGCAACGCCGCCCTGGCCGGGGTCTGCGACGTCCTCATCGCCACCCCCGACGCGAACATCGGCATGGGCGGTCCGGCGATGGTGGAGGGCGGCGGGTTGGGCGTGTACCGGCCGGAGGACATCGGTCCGGTCGACGTGCAGCGGCGCAACGGCGTGATCGATCTGCTCGCCCGCGACGAGGCGCATGCCGTCGAACTGGCGAAGACATACCTGTCGTACTTCCAAGGGGTGCTCCCCGACTGGGAAGCCCCCGACGAACGGCTGGCCCGGCACGTCGTCCCGGAGAACCGGTTGCGCGCCTACGACGTTCGCAGTGCGGTGGAGTCCATCGCCGACGTCGGCTCGGTCCTCGAACTACGCCGCGACCACGGCGTCGGCATCGTCACCGCGCTGATCCGGGTCGAGGGGGCGCCGTACGGTCTCGTCGCGAACAGCAGCCACCACCTCGGCGGCGCGATCGACGCGGTCGCGGCCGACAAGATGGCGCACTTCCTGGAGCTGTGCGAATCGTTCGGCCTGCCGGTGGTCTCGCTGTGCGACACACCGGGATTCATGGTCGGTCCCGACTCGGAGAAGGAGGCCACGGTCCGCCGGTTCGGCAGGTTGTTCGTCGCGGGCGCACGGATGACGGTGCCCTACGGAACCGTCATCCTGCGCAAGGGGTACGGCCTCGGTGCGATGGCCATGGCGGGTGGGTCCTTCCACGCCTCCGAGTTCACGGTCGCGTGGCCGACCGGGGAGATCGGGGCCATGGGACTCGAAGGCGCGGTGCGCCTCGGGTTCCGGAAGGAACTCGAGGCGGTCGACGACCCGGTCGAACGCGATGCGGCGTTCGCCGAGCTCGTCGACGCCGCCTACCAGCACGGGAAGGCGCTCAACGCGGCGACGATCTTCGAACTCGACGACGTGATCGATCCTGCGGATACCCGTGCCTGGGTTGTGCGCCTTCGCCGCCCGTGAGTACTTGTAACCGCGGGAGGTTACAAGCACTCACGGGCGCGGCAGCGCACAGACCGCACGGCCCGAGTAGGTCCCGGCCCGCACCTGGTCGATCACGGACACGACGTCGGTGATCGGAACCTCGTGGGTGATCGACTCGAGGCGGGTGGGCGCGAGGTCGGACGCGAGCCGGCCCCACAGGCGGCGCCGCTGCGCAATGGGGTACTGGACGGAGTCGATCCCGAGCAGGCTGACCCCGCGCAGGATGAACGGCAGGACCGTGGTCTCCAACTTCGGCCCGCCGGTCAGTCCGCTCGCCGCCACGGCACCGCCGTATTCGATGGTGCTCAGCACGTGCGCGAGGGTGGCGCCGCCGACGCAGTCCACCGCGGCGGCCCACTGCGCTTTGCCGAGCGGCCGCGGTTTCGTGTCGGGCTCGGGGAGGCGTCCGATGACCGTGCTCGCGCCCAGCTGGGTGAGCAGGTCCGCCTTTTCCGGCTTTCCGCTGGACGCGACCACCTCGAACCCGGCCGCGGACAGCAGGTCGACGGCGACGGTGCCGACCCCGCCGCTCGCACCGGTCACGAGCACCGGACCGTCGCCCGGCGCGACTCCGCGGGACAGCAGCGCCTCCACGCTCATCGCGGCCGTGAAACCGGCGGTCCCGATCGCGGCGGCGGTGCGGGTGGACATGCCGTCGAGTTTCACCACCCAGTCGGCCGGGACGCGGGCGAACTGCGCGTACCCGCCGTGGCGGGCGGTTCCGATGTCGTAACCGTGGGCGACGACCGCGTCGCCGACCGCGAATTCCGGCGACTGCGACTCGACGACGGTGCCCGCGACGTCGATCCCGGGGACGATGGGGTACTCGCGCACCACCCCGCCCTTCGGCGTGAGCGCGAGCGCGTCCTTGTAGTTCACGCTCGAGTACTCGACCTGGATCGTGACCTCACCCTGAGGCAGGAACGATTCGTCGACCGTCTCCTGAGAGAGGCCGATGGCTCCCTCGCTCTCACGTGCGATCCAGGCGGTGAAGTTTTTCATCAGCGTGCTCTCCTGACCTCGGGGTGGGGCAATTCACTCACGGTACAGAAGCGACCCTCGGGCGCCTGAGCGAGCCGAGCCGCGACGATTTACATGCAACTCTGAGTACACCTGCTGGTACTCGTCGCCACACCAAGCCACTCCGGACGCGGACGACCGTCCGATCAAGCCGGCCCTACTCGCGTGCGTTTCTCGTCCGCGCGTCCGCCAGCGCGATCATGACCCGCTCGGTCATCTCCGGCCACGGCGGCCGCCGCAGAACCGCGACGGTGCCGATCACCGCCGCCGCGAACCCTGTACACACCCCGATCAGCGCATGCCGACTGGTATCGATCGCCGGCGTCCACGTCGCACACTCGGTAGTGACGGTGAAAATGCCGACCGCACACTCCGGACGACGGCCCCAGCCACTCCGCGACACAGTGATGATCACCGTGCCGTTACCCGCCTCGTACGGCTCGCCGAAGACCAGCAATGGAATCCTCCTCGTGGAAGCGCCTGGCCCGCCATCGCAGCAGTCACGTCAGCACGACCGTCAACGTGACCAACGGCAAGACCGTCGCGCAGAAAACACCGTGATCGACCAGATCCTGATCGGTATGAACAGCACCCAGAGCCAGAGGGGCTGGCAGGTGAAACCCGCCGACCGGCTGTCAGGGCGCCGACGAAGCCGACCGCTTCGCCGACGCGCGGCGCGTCACCACCTTCGCCTCGGGAGCGGGCGCGATCGCCTTGGCCTCGGAAGCAGTCGCCGACGCGTCGTTCTCGGTGCCGGATGTCCCGGGCTTCGGCGTACCCGGCTTCAGCTGGTCGAGTACCAGCGCTGTTCCACCGACAGCGGCCACGACCGGCCACTGCACCACACCGCTCAACGCGACCGCGCCCATGGTCATCACCGCTGCGGGTGTCGAGTGACTTCCGCGGCGGGCTCCCTCCTGAGCCCCCACCGCCGCGCCTTTCACGCTGCCGAGCAGACCGCCGACCGCAGCCCCGCCGATCGCGCCGAGGGTCGCGGTCGCGGCCCCACCCGCCCCAGCCGCCACCCGTGCCGTACCGCTGACCAGATTCATCACTCTTTCGCCCCGCTCCACAGTTGCCGGAGATCGACGATGCGCCGATCCTGTCCGACCCGGGAGTACCCACAGACCGCCAGCCTGAACAGGATCAGGGTCTTTCGTCGCGAGAATCAACCTCGCGCGGTCCCCCCTCGGACGCTTCGAGGTGAAGGGACTCCGGCCGGGGATGCCCCCGGAACCACGCCGCGTAACGATCGGCGAGCGGCGCGGCGGTCAGTCCGTGAGCGAGAACCGAGGCCCCGATGGTGACCAGCGCGGTCGTCAGCAGCACGTCTTCGTGCGGGAGTTCGCCGGATTCCTCGACGATCAGGACCACGAACACGATGGTCGCGAGGCCGCGGGGTCCGAACCAGCCGAGAAATGCAACCGTCGGCCACCGTGCGTGCAGACCGATGAGGGACAACGCCACCGGCACCATCCGCACGACGGTCAGACTGAGCGCCGCGTAGACGAGCACCCGCCATGACAGATGGCCGAGTGCGGGACCGAGCAGCACGGCGCCGAAGACGATGAACGTCACCGCGTTGAAGAGATCACCGGACTCCTCGATCAGGTGCGAGATCTCACCCTCTGCCCGCCGGCGAATGGCGCCGAACGCGAGGCCACCGACGAATGCCGCGATGAAACCCGACCCGCCGAGCGGAACGGCGGCGGTGTACGCGAGCACGGCGGCGGCGACCGGAACGATCTGCACCCACAGCGGGTCGACCGCACCGCGCCGGCCGGCGACGACCACGATCACCGCCGCGACCGACCCGGCTCCCACCCCGGCAAGGATCCCGTAGCCGATCTGCTCGGCGACCAGGCGCGCGGCGGCGCCACCACCGATCGCCCCCGATTCGGCGCCCGCGATCGCGAGGACGACGAGGAACAATGGCACGCAGATGCCGTCGTTGAGCCCGCTCTCGACATTGAGGCCCTGCCGCACCCGCGTCGGTAGAGCGGGCAGCGTCACGACCGCCTGCCCGAGCGCCGCATCCGTCGGAGCCAGGATCACCGCGAGCAGCAACGCCTCCGGCCACCCGAAGTCGCCGAACAGCAGCACCGCGGTACCGAAGCCCGCAGCTATGGTCAGCGGCAAGCCGAACCCGAGAAGTCGGGCGGGAACCGCGATCTCGGGACGAAGCGCGGACAGGTCGACGCTCGACGCATCGGCGAAGAGCACCAGCGCGAGCGTCACCTCGGCGAGCAGTTTGATCGTCTCGCTCGTCACGTCCACGTCGATCAGGCCCAGCCCCTCCGCTCCCAGCGCGAGCCCGCCGACCGTGAAGACGATCGGCGCGGTGAGTGGGGTGCCCGCGACCTTCCGGGAGATCCCGGCGAAGGCGAGCAGCATCGCTGCGATCGCCGGTAACGCCCAGGTCATCGCGTCCTCGACCCGGCGCGACCGGACGAATCCCGCACGCCCCGTAGTGCTTCTACAAGCTCGTGACGAACCCGGTCCGGGATCGAGCGGCGAATATCTCGGTCGACGACACCGGTGAACGGCTCGGTCATCATCTCGGCTCCTCACGGGCGTCCCGGTATCCAGCCAAGCACGACGAACCCGCGGTCACAATCATGACGCGCGGAGTGACGGCGCTCGACCACCCGGCTGGTCACCGATGCCCGAGCGCACACAGTGAAGGTCTTGACCGCACGGCACCGGAGCCGGTGGTGACCTTGTGCCCTACTCGGGAGGTCGACGCGGTTGGAACAGTGGAAGTGCCGGAAGGGTGCGCCTCCGTAGCCGACCTGCCTGGCCAATCGCCCATGACCGGGAGGTGACGCGTGAAGCGACCTCGAGCTCGTTGTGTGACCGCACCCCGCCACGTGGTTCCCACCCCGCGAGTGCTGAGTACTCCGGAGATCCTGAGCCGGATCACGGCGATGTTCGCCGATCCCGGGGATGGCAGTCGGGGGACGGATGCACCCCCGAACCCGTCTCCCGGTTGACAGGAGCCCGGCCCCAGCTGTCACCCCGCAATACCGGGTCGACGGCACGACTGGGAAACCCTGGGGCGTAACGGATTCGGAGTAATGCTGATGGCCTCACCGGATCCTCGGGATTGGAACCCTTCGTCGACCACCACACCGACATTCCGCCGGACCCGGGAAAGGGCTTCCGCGCCGCAGCCCACGAGACGACAATCCGTGTGTGGACGTCACCGAAGAGCAGCACCTCGATGCGGTGCGCGCACATCTGAGTCAGCGCTATCAGGTACTCGACGAGCATCGTGTCGGCGAGGCGATCGACACCGCGCACCATCGGTTCGACGGATGTGCGATCCGTGACTTCGTGCCGCTGCTCGTCGAACGCGCCGCGATCCGCGCGCTCGAGGAGTCTTTGGCCATCACGCCGTCGGACGCGTCCCCTCCCGGTCTCGGAGATCCCGGCTGCACACACCGATCCTGAATACGGCGAGGTCCCGCCGCCAGTAATGCCGGGCTTGCCCGGCGTGGGGCGGTCACTTACGGATCGACACTGTCGGTCGGGGTCGCCCGTGAGCGCTCAGCAGCATTTCCGGGCTCTTCCCCGGAGCGCCGTTCGCGAGCGTCGACCAGGCCGGAGAGATCCTCCTCGTCGGGATCTGCGACCGTCAGTACGGCATCGACAACATGCGGATTTTTTTCCAGTTCACCTTCGAGTTTGCGAAGTGTGCGGGCCACCCGCGATTCCGCGGCGTCGCCCACCAGGTCGACGCTCGCGACGAGAAAGAGCTGCCTCGGCCCGGCGTACTCGAGTCGCACGAAACGCACCGTCGCCACCTCCGGAAACTCCTCGATACGGGCAATAACCGCCTCCCGCAGCGCCCCCGACGCCGGCACCCCTGTCAAGAATCGACGGTTGCGGTCGATGAGCAGCACCGCGACCGCACCGAGCAGCACCCCCACCAGAATCGAACCGAGCGCATCCCAGGCCGCAGTGCCGGTGAGCTGGTGAAGTCCGACCCCCGCGGCGGCGATGACGATACCGAGGATCGCAGCGCTGTCCTCGGCGAAGACCGCCCGCAACATCGGATCGGACGTCTCGAGGGCGTAATCGAGCACGTCGCGGTCCGAGTCCTCGGCCTCACCGCGCAGCTGTCGGATCGCCCGCAGCAGGGAGGTTCCTTCCAGAACGAATGCGACAGCCAGCACAAGGTAGGCAACCAGGTAATCGGCGCCGGCGGTGGGCGCGTGAAGCAGCTCCGACACGCCGTGCCACACCGACACCGACCCACCGGCAACGAAAAGGCCGACGGCCGCCAGCAAAGACCAGACGTACGCCTCACGCCCGTATCCGAGTGGACGATCGGCATCGGCGACTCGGGCGCTTCGACGATTCGCGATGAGAAGGAAGACCTGATTGCCGGTATCGGCCCAGGAATGAGCGGCCTCCGCCACCATGGATGCGGAACCGGTCAATACCGCTGCCACCGACTTCGCAATCGCCACCCCGAGATTGGCGCCGAACGCGATGATCACCGTACGCGTGCTATCGCCGCCGACGTTCTCGTCGGCGCTCCGGTATCCGAGATCAGATGCCCGCGTCACCTCACCAGTCTCACATCGGAACCCTGCTTGTGGTGCCATTGACAGGACTTGGAACGATGCCGTTCGGAGATCGCATCGAAACCCGGCCACAACTCGAACCCGCCGACCGCCGAAGCGGCGATGCGCCGTATCGATCGCGTCGTCGATCAGATCCGGATCCAGATCGGGGAACCGTTGGCCGAGGCGCCGGCGGACGGCGACGATGTGCTGTTACTCAGCGGTGGTCGTATCCGCACATTCAGTCGACCGACCAGAGCGGGGCTTGCCCCGCGACGCGTTGCGGTATCAGGTCGACAGGTGGGAGGCCCGGATGCGCGCGTTCTCCGCGGCTTGTTGTTCGAGGCCGTAGAGCAGGCCGAAGGTGAAACCGTTCTCCCCCGGCGTGCTACCGGCGCGGGCACCGAGAGTGCGGAGGATCCCCGCGGCGACGACACTGTCCTGGTGCTCGCCGAGCACTTCCTGCAGTTTCTTGTACTTCTTCACTCTCTTCTTCGACTTCTTCTTCCCCAGGACCGGGGCGCCGAGTTCGGCCGCATAGCGGGCACGTTTGCAGGCCTTGCGGGCACGGTGCAGCGCCTCGTCCTCGGTACCCACCGCGGCGACCGCCGCCACCGCCACCCGCTTGTCCGCCTTCTTTCCCGCCCGGCGCACTCCCCGCTTGACGGCCTTCGGTTCCTCCGCCGCCTCGGTCAGCGGCGGATCGGACCGCCACGAGGTCAGGACGGTCAGCAACGTCCGGTACCGGTCCCCGCTCAGTGCCTCCATCACCGCGCCGCGATGGTGGAGTTGCTCGGACAGCAGATCGTTCTCGATCCGGGCGGCCACCGGTCCCAGCACCAACTCCGTCGGCAGGCCGGCGACCGCGGTCGCGAACCTCTCCCGTTGCACCTGCCGGTCCCGCACCTCACCGAGCAGTCCTGCATACCAAGACAATTCGGTGTCCATCCAGTCCCGTGACGCGGAATCGAACAACGGTCCGTAGACGCGCAGGATACTGCGCAGCCGCCGGATACCGACACGGGTGGGATGGACCGGATCGTGTCCACGCCGTAACGCCACGTCGCCGCCGACGATCGCCTGGATCTGCGCATCGACATACGCGAGAACCACCGCCCGCGCGGTCCCGTCCTCGCCCGCGGTGAGCACTTGGTCGGAGTCGGCCGACAGCGCCCGCGCGAGTTTCGACGCCCGCCCCGAGGGGTGCGCGTCGCCACGGGTGAGGCGTTTGCCGATCCGCTTCAGCAGTTTCTCGTCGCCGCCCTCACCGAGTTCGACCTCGACCTCGCGCCATTCGCTGGCCCGGGCACTCTCCCCCACCGCCGTCGCCCGAACCCGGTCGTCGTCCACCTCGGCGAGTAGGGTGTTCTGCTTGTCGTAGAGGCGATGCGCGCTCCGCACGGTCGAGATCATCGCCACCGGGTGCAGGGGTTTGCCGAGCGACACCCCCGCGACCAGATCCGCCAACTCCGCCGGGACGCTGTCCCCGTCATCGAGGGGAAGCCTGATCTCGGTGCGAGCCTTGTCCGCGGGCACCTTCAGATGCCAACCCGCGTCGACACCTCCCGTCCGCCGGCGCAGCGTCACGTGGTGGCGGAACAGGTCGTTGTCGGCGGTGTCGTAATAGACGCTGTCCAGGTCGACCGTGGCCCGCTCGATGCGGCCGTCGGCGGGCAGCGCTTCCGCGAGATCCGGAACGGCGAAATCGGGATCGACCTCGTACTTGTCTTCCCTCTCACGCTGCTCCTCGAGCATTGTTGCCATGACACCTCACCACATTCCGACGTTCCATGCCGACGGTCGAAATCGATCCGACGAACGTCGAGTACCCCTACCGCGCCGAAGTGAACAATTCGGACGCGGCGGGCCTGCGGCGGCCGAGCGCCGCCGAAGATCGGTACATCAGAGCGGTGCGCCGTCACCACTCGTCGTCGAGATCTTCGCTGTCGCGAAAGATCAGGTTGCCGTCGTCGAGGGCGATCGCCCACCGCCGCGTCAGCGCCCAATCGCGTCCGAAGGACTCTGGGCTGAGGCCGCCCGATTCGGCGAAGTCCTCGATGATCACCCCGGATGCGAGGGGCCAGCGGTCGGCCGGGAGTTGTGCGTCGAGGGAATGCGGGGTTCTCACCCGTGTTCCGACCGCAAACCGTCGTCGTCGCCCGCTCTTCGGGTCAGGGTTCATCGACATGGGTCTCCCCGTTCCGCTCAGTGATGTCGCAGGAGGTCAACACCTTCCGATTTCGCAGCCTCCGACGGGGCAGAGCATACGGCCTGATCCGTGCTGACGCGCGAGTAAGGAATGAGGCGCGGGGCGCTGGGCTATCGCCCGTTTCCCGGTTCGGGTGCGATGGGGTTGCCCTGCCAGCGGGTCGAGTCGGGAACACGGTCGCCGCGCATCACCAGAGACGCCGGTCCGACGGTGGCGTTCGGCCCGATGGCCGAGGCCGGCAACGCCACGCTGTGCGGACCGAGGGTGGCTCCGGCGCCGAGGGTGACGGTGTCCATGCTCATGATGCGGTCGTGGAACAGGTGGGTCTGCACGACGCAGCCGCGGCTGACGGCCGCCCCGTCGCCGAGGGAGACCAGGTCTGCCTCGGGCAGCCAGTACGTTTCGCACCAGACACCACGTCCGATGGAGGCGCCCATTGCGCGCAGCCACAGGTTCAATACGGCGGTGCCCGTCGCGGCGCGGGCGAACCAGGGTGCGGCGACCGTCTCGACGAAGGCGTCGGACACCTCGTTGCGCCAGACGAACGAACTCCACAGCGGGTGTTCGACGACGCCGATGCGGCCGATGACGATCCATTTGGCGGCCGCCGCAATGCCACCTGCGACGGCACCGGCCACGAGGAGGACGAGCCCGGACAGCACTGCCGCCCACACGAATCCGATGCCGCCCGCGAGCGCCTCGAGGGCGGCGAGCACCCCGAGCCCGATCCCGAACGTGATGATCATCGGGATCAACCTGCACGTTTCGATCAGGGCCCGGGCGACCCGCAGTCGGGTCGGGGGATCGAAGGTCCGCGAAGACGCGGCCTCGGTCGCCGAACGCCGCAGCCGGACCGGGGGGCTGCCGAGCCAGGACGAACCGGATTTGCCCTTCCTGTCCGGGGTGGCCGAGAGCACCGCGACCAGACCGTTCTTCGGCACGGTCCGTCCGGGTCCGGTCATGCCGGAGTTGCCGAGGAATGCGCGTTTGCCGACCTTGGCGGGCTCGATGCGCAGCCATCCGCCGCCGAGTTCGTAGCCGCCGACCATGGTGTCGTCGGCGAGGAACGCGCCGTCCGCGACGGTGGTGAACTTCGGAAGAACCAGGGCCGTCGAGATTTCGGTGTTCTTGCCGACCTTGGCGCCGAGCAGCCGCAACCAGAGCGGGGTCAGCAGGCTGGCGTACAGAGGGAACAGGAAGGTGCGGGCGGAGTCCATCAGCCGTTCGGTGGACCATGCCTGCCACCCGATCCGGCTGCGCACCGGGTGATAGCCCTCGCGCAGGCCGAGCCCGAGCAACCGCACCGACACCACGGTCATGCCCGCGAACAGGGCGAGGGTGAGGAGGGTCGCGGCCGGGAGCATCGGCAGTGCCCGAGTCACGGCCGCGCCGAGGTCGTCGGCGTCGCGGATCCACCATCCGAGCAGGACGAGACCGCCGGCCAGCGCGAGCAGGGGCATCCCCGCAACGGCGAGAGACGTCAGGCCGTAGACGGGGACCCACCGTGAGGAACGCGGCGGCCGGCTCTCCGGCCAGGGGCGCACCGCCTTGCCGACCTTTACCGCGGGCGAGCCCGCCCACCGCTGACCTGCCGTGACCTTCCCGGTGACCGCGGACCCCGGTGCCACCTCCGCGTGCGCCCCGATGCGGGTGCCGGGAAACAGGGTCGAGCGGGCGCCGACCGAGGCCCCGGCTCCGATGCGGATCGATCCGACGTGGACGACGTCGCCGTCGATCCAGTATCCGGACAGATCCGTCTCGGGTTCGATCGAGCAGCCCTCGCCGAGTTCGAGCAACCCGGTGACCGGGGGCAGGGTGTGCAGGTCCACCCGGGGCCCGATGTTCGCGCCGAGCGCCCGCGCGAAGTACACCATCCAGGTGGCGCCGGACAGGTTCGCCGCCCCACTCGCCTCGACCAGTCGCTCGGCCACCCAGATCCGCAGATGTTCGGACCCGCCGCGGCGGTAGCTGCCCGGTTCGATCTTCCGGAGAAGCAGTCGGGAACCGGTCGCGGCGACCGCCATCCTGCCGACCGGGGTGATGAAGACGAGGAACATCGCAAGTACCGGCCACCACGACAGCGCCGGCGCCCACGGTGCCGGTGAAGCCCAGGCCAGGACGTTGTTCGCCACTGCCAGCCAGGTAATCCACTGCAGGCCGGTCAGGGTGGTCAGCGGGACGGTTGCCGCGATCTGTGCCCATTGGGATGCCCGCGGCGTCGGAGAGACGGTGCGTGCCTCGACGGCCGCGGTGGGTGCGAGTTCGTCGAGGAACTGGGCCAGTGAGCCGAGACGGGGGTGGTCGTAGAGTTGCGCGACGGTCACCTCGGGGAAGCGTTCACGCAGAGCGCTGACCAGCTGGGCGGCGCTCAACGAGCCGCCGCCGATGGCGAAGAAGTCGTCGTCCGCGCCGGCGACCTCGGCGCCGAGGATCCGTGTCCAGAGGCCGGCGATCCACGCCGTGGTTCCGTCCAGATGCTGCGCCTGCGCGTTGGGAACCCGCGCCCCGGGCAGTGGCCACGGTAACGCACCTCGATCCACCTTTCCCGAGGTGCGGGTGGGTAGTTCGTCTACCCTTGCCAGTCGGGGGACGAGGGCAGCCGGAAGCTGCTGCGCCAGGTGCGCGCGGGCACGGGTGAGGTCGAAACCGTCCGGTGCGGCGAGGTATCCGATGAGCACCCCGGTGCCGGCTTCGGAAGTGCGCACCGCGGCGGCGGCAGCGGTAACTCCCGGTAACGCTTGGAGGGCCGCGTCGATCTCACCGAGTTCGATGCGTCGCCCGCCGAGTTTGATCTGGTCGTCGGCGCGACCCTGGAACACCAACCCTTCGCTGTCGAGTCGCACCAGGTCGCCGCTGCGGTAGGCGCGGTCCCAGCCGAGCGAGGGCATCGGCGCGTACTTTTCGGCGTCCTTGGCCGGGTCCAGATAGCGGGCCAGTCCGACGCCGCCGATCACGAGTTCCCCGACCTCGCCGTCGGCTACCCGGCGGCCACCCTCGTCGACGACGGCGAGATCCCATCCGTCGAGTGGGAGCCCGATCCGGACCGGACCGCTCCCGGACATCCGTGCGGCGCAGGCAACCACGGTGGCCTCGGTGGGACCGTAGGTGTTCCACACCTCACGCCCGTCAACCGCGAGCCGCCGAGCAAGCTCGGGCGGGCAGGCCTCGCCGCCGAAGATCAGGAGCCGGACGGAGTCGAGCGCCTCCGCGGGCCACAGCGCGGCGAGCGTCGGGACCGTGGAGACGACGGTGATCGACCGTGCGATCAGCCAGGGTCCGAGATCCATCCCGGTGCGCACCAGCGAACGGGGCGCCGGGACGAGGCAGGCGCCGTGCCGCCACGCCAACCACATCTCCCTCGCACGAGGCGTCGAACGCCACCGACAGTCCGGCCAGTACCCGATCGCCGGGACCGAGTGGGGCGTCGCGCACGAACAGTCTCGCCTCGGCGTCGACGAACGCGGCGGCATTTCGGTGCGTGACCGCCACCCCTTTAGGGGTTCCGGTGGACCCGGAGGTGAAGATGATCCACGCATCGTCCGACGGCTCCGGGGCCCGGACGGCGACATGACTCCCCGCGGCGTCGATTCCGTCGGCGGTGACGACCGCCTTGACCGCGGACTCGCCGAATACCAGCTCGGCCCGCTCGGGCGGGTCGTCCGCGTCGACCGGGACGTATGCGGCGCCGGCGGCGAGGACGGACAGGATCGCGAGATACAGCTCCCGGGAACCCGACGGCATTCGGATACCGACCCGATCGCCGGGTCCGACACCACGGGCAGCCAGCTCGCGAGCATCGGCGGCGATCCGGTCGACCAGTTCGGCGTAGCTCAGAGCCACCTCGCCGTCGTCGATCGCGGGAGCGTCGGGGTGACGCTCGGCGGTGTCGGTGAGGATGTCGATCAGGGTCCGCGGGGCGGGAGCGAGATCACCGGCGGTGAACGGGTCGAGATGCGTGGGGGCAGTCAATGTGCAAACTCCTTGTGGCACAGCACGGCCCGCACGGGTGTGAATCCGCGAGCGGGTGGGACAGCGGCGCAATGGACACCATGAGAACAGGGCTGACCCGGCTAGGTGGGTGGGTCGGCGTACTTCTTGGGTAGGCCCAGCGCCTTCAGAACGAGGCGCTGCAAGCTGCGGCGTTCCTTTGCCGAGAGGTTGCCGTACAGCTGATCGGATGCCTTGTCGACCAACTCGTCGCTACGCTCGCGGACCTGCCGGCCTGCCGGCGTCAATGACAGCACGTGCTTGCGCCTGTCCTTGGCATTCTTGGTGCGGGCCACGAACCCGCGTTCCTCGAGGTCGTCGAGCAGTCGGACCATGTCGCTGCGATCGAGGCCCAGAACATCGGCGAGCTGCTTCTGGGACAGCTCCCCCGGCTCCTCGAGACAGCTGAGGATCCAGTGCGTCCGAAGGTTCAGACCCTCGGCCGCCAACACGGCCCCGAGGTCCTCTCGGCCCACCCGATACAGCTGCGCGACCACGAAGGTGGGGCTTCGTAGCAAACGCTCCGGAGGTGTCGTGGATGCGGGCATGAACCCCACGATATCAGTAGTGGGTATTTGAGATGATAGAGATTCCCCACTAACCACGCATTTGCCTTGCAGGTCAGACCGATGGGAGGTCTCGAAAAACGACCACACCCTCTCGGATCACGACGGCGCCCTGGAGACAACCACCCCTTACCCGCATCGCGGCGATTGCAGGTATCGCCGCACTTCGAGGGCACGGCATCACCACCGTCCCACTGCTCGAGAGACAGGAATTCGACGGACCCGAGGCGCTGGTTCGCATGCAGGGCGTGCACGGGTCCATCTCCGGAGCGATCGGACCGGTCACCATCCGGCCGTACGCGATGGCCGTGACGGAAAACGGTGACACCGTCATGCCCTACGGTGTGCCGCAGAAGCTCAACTGAGCAAGGACCCGAACAGGTCTCGGTTGAAACATCGCCGGAGGAACAGGCTGATGAGGGGGTTTCCGAACCCGGTGGGCCGCCCGCGGCGTGTGAACTCACCGGGCAGGCAAGCGGTCACCGGCGAGGAACGGATGCGACGATGTACGTGGCCTCGACGCCTCTCGTCGACATTTCGAAGCTGAGTTCGGCCCTGGAACCCGGTCACCTGAAAGGGGCAGTGCAATAGACCTCCGCGACGCCACGGCGCTCGACGACCCGGTGGGCGAATCACTGCGATCCCGGCACGCACACCTCGCACGCCGACACGGCCGGGCCGTCACCTACCTGCCGGAAGTGGCGACGTTCTCCGCGGTCGCCGACTCCGAACGGCAGGCGTGGGACGACCTCGCTCGGTTGCTCGGGCCGAGCGAGTTCGCCGACATGTTCAGCAGTGACGCGACGCCGCCGGCGGACTGGGAGCCGGTGTTCACCCTGGAAGGTCGCCAGATGATCTGGGCCGGTGACGGGCCGGACGATCGTGATCGGGCCGGATCGGATGTGGTCGAACTCGGCGCGGAAACTGTGTCCGAGATGCGCGCCCTGGTCGCGTCGACTCGGCCCGGACCGTTCTGGCCGCGTACCCATGAGCTCGGCGGCTATCTCGGTATCCGCGAGCACAGCACGCTGGTGGCAATGGCGGGCGAACGGCTCCGGCCGCCGGGATGGACCGAGATCAGCGCCGTGTGCACCGCGCCCGAGGCACGCGGGCGCGGTCATGCCGGCCGTCTGGTCCTCACGCTCGTCGCGCAGATCGTCGCTCGCGGCGAACGTCCCTTTCTACATGTGGCCGAGACGAACACCGGCGCGATCGCGCTCTACGAGCGGCTCGGCTTCCGCACACGCAAACACGTCACCTTCCGCGGATTCCGCACGCCCTGATCACCACCGGCGTACCACCGTGTACGGGGCGACGTGGCACTCCCCCGCAGCTCAGCGAGAGAAAACGCGTCGCCGCATCGAGCGCTCACGCTGAACGGACCGGGCGGGTCCGGTGCTCCCCCGCACGATCAACCGCGGTTCGACGATGACCTCGGCAGCAACCGCGTCGTCGTCCTCGAGGCGCTTCACCGCGAAGGTGACCGCGTTCTCGGCGAGCTGATCGACGTCCTGCCGGACCGTGGTCAGATCGATGCGCGACAGATGCGCGATCTCGCTGTCGTCATACCCCACGACCGACACGTCCCGAGGGACATCGACGCCCGCTCGGTCCAGCGAGTCCATCAGCCCCAGCGCACACCGATCGTTGCCTGCCAGTACCGCGGTGGGCAGCGCGCCCTCCTCGAGCATCAGCCGTCCCGCCGCCACTCCCGCAGCCTCGTCGTGAGAGCCGGGGATCACGCGGATGAACTCGTCCAGGCCGTGATCGCGCATCGCCGCGACGTAGGCGTCGCGTCGAGCGTCCGCACCCGGTGCCGAACCTCCACCGATGTGATGGATGGCGCGGTGCCCGAGGTCGGCGAGGTGGTCGACCGACTGCCGGATTCCGCTGTCGTCCGCGCTGCGCACCGCGTCGAACGCACTCGGTGGCATCGGTTTTCCCACTACGACCACGACTGCGCGATCTTCCAGCTCTTCCAGGTACCCCCGGCCCGAGTTCGGGCCGAGGAGAATCAGGCCCTCACAGCGGTGACTGAGCATGGACTCGATCGCCTCGAACTCGTCGCGCCCCGGCGCGCTCACCGACAACAACACGTCGTACCCGGCCGCTTTCGCGACCGGGTAGATCCGCGTGACCAGGTCGGCCTGGAACGGCTGCTGGACGTCGAGCAGCACCCCCAGCGTTCGGCTCCGGCCGCGGGCCAGCAGTCGAGCCGCGCTGTCGGGCTTGTATCCGAGTTCCGCGGCGACTTCCAGCACACGCAGGCGCGTCTGCTCCCCAGCCCCGGGCTTGCCGCGCAGCACGAACGAGACCAGCGTGCGGGAAACTCCGGCACGGGCAGCAACGTCGTCCATGGTGGGTTTGCGTGCGCGCGCCGTACCCGTTGCACGGGTGGAACCAGCACTGTTCACGGCAACCCCTTCCACTGTTCAGCGGCATGCTGCCACCCCACCCGCGACCCCTGGTGCACCGACCGTATCGACGTGACTGTGACAACAGCGGTCGATCCGCGTCGTCGTACTAGTTAAGCGCTTAAGTAGCGTTCTGCCACGTCGAATCCAGCTCGTACAGCCGAGGTCGACGGCTGTCGCTGTCGGACGGAGTGGCACGAGACCGAACGTGTGGTGTACAACATAGTCGGCCACAATGTGAACCAGATCACAAGCGTGACCGTGCGGCACACATACCAACATCGACGAAAGCAGGACGCGTGGCGACAACCTCGATCACCCCGACGACCCTCACCGGAACGCAGACGTCCCGGCGCGGCGGCACCATGAGCACCGCGGAGATCAAGTCGAGGATCGAGGCGATGTTCGCCGACGACCGCAGGCCCACCCGCCGCACCGCTGCCGGCTGACAGCAGAACCGAACTGACGCTCAGCCGTCTTCGGACTCGCGCCACCTCCTGAATACCCCCGAACCGACCGTGCGACGCGTCGGCGCAGGCCCGTGACCGACTCGGTGCGAGGCCGGTGAGTGACCGCTGCCATACTGTCGCGCACGAGATCAATGATCGTCGGGAGGTCACGGGTGGGCAGCACAGAGGCGGTTCCGGACGCGCCGGATGTCGAGGCCGAATGGAACGACTTCGACTCCGCGGAGGCCGGGCACGCGGCCCGGATGGAGGAGTGTTCCGACTTCTTCCGTCAGCCCGAACTCGCGCATCTCCCCGATTCCCGGTTGGACGAGGCGCTTCGGTCACTGGCCGCGACGGGACGCTACGAGCAGACCCGGGAAGAGATCGAGATCGGCGCCCAGTTGGCCTGGCGTAACCACGCCCGATGTGTGGGGCGCAAGCATTGGCGCACTCTCAAACTCCTCGACGCCCGGCACGCCACGACGGCCGACGAGATCGCGGAGGCGTGCTGGGAGCATCTGCGGGTCGCGACCAACGGCGGCGCGCTGCGGTCGGTCATCACCGTCGGTCCGCTGCCGCTCCCCGACGGTCGCGAGTACAAGATCCTCAGCCCGCAGCTCATCCGATACGCGGGATACCGCCATGCGGACGGGACCGTGACCGGCGATCCGGCGCACCTGGGCATCACCGAGACCGTCACGAGGATGGGGTGGCGCGGCGCGGGAACGCGATTCGACGTGCTGCCCCTGCTGATCAGCACTCCGGACGAGCCGCTGCGCTGGTACGACGTTCCCCCGGACCTGGTTCTCGAGGTCGAGATCGAGCACCCCGACCACCGCTGGTTCGCCGACCTCGGTCTCCGGTGGCATGCCGTCCCCGCAGTGTCGAACATGAGCTTCTCGGTCGGCGGTCTCATCTACCCGCTCGCCCCGTTCAGCGGGTGGTACGTGAGCACGGAGGTCGGGGCCCGCAACTTCAGCGACGAAGACCGGTACGACATGTTGCCCGCCATCGCCGAAAAGCTGTGTCTCGACACGTCATCGGAGCGGACACTGTGGCGCGACCGCGCCCTCGTCGAACTGAACCGGGCCGTGATCCACAGTTACCGGCAGGCGGGTGTGCACATGGTCGATCATCACACCGTCGCGAAGCAGTTCATCAGCCACGTCGAGCGCGAAGAGTCGCTCGGCCGGACGTGCCCGACGGATTGGTCGTGGATCAATCCGCCGATGTCGGCGGCGCTCACGCCCACCTTCCACCGGCTCTACGACGCGCCCGACATGGACATCCGGCCGAACTTTCTCGCGGCCCCTGCGGCGTCGGGATGCCCGATCTCCGGTGCGGGACATTCCGCTCAGCCGCGATAGGGCGGGGCGACGCCCCACCCCCATCGTGGGACGGGAGCGTGCTCGACGACCTCGGCGCCGGGACTCGAATTCTGGAGGGCCAGTCTGGTCCCCCATTCGACGTAGGCCATGAAGGCGGAACGGAACTCGGGATCGGACGGCAGGTCGGCGTCGTCGGCGGCGAGGCTCATCGTCGCCGCGAAACGGTGCCGCTGCTCCGGGCTGATGCCGAGTCCGATGTGGTGCCGCAACATTCGTTCATAGCCACCGAGTAGATCGGTGTAGCCGGGCGGGCCACCGAACACCTCGCACCACCACAGGGTCACGTTGCGGCGATGCTCCTCGTGCACTCCGCCGGGGAACATCGGCGACAATAGGTCGTCGCGCTCCACCCGGTCGTAGAAGGCGTCGATCAGCCGCCGGAACGACTGCTCACCGCCCGCCCACTCGTACAGGGACGGTGTGTCCTGATCACTCATGTGAGCTCCCGATGTCCGTCGTCTCTCCATTACAATACACATCAGTATTGGATTGAAAAGAGGATCGAGCATGAGTGTGGCCGGGCGCAGTCGCGACACCGATATCGACACCAGGGTGCTGAAAGTGGCGAGCCGGCAACTGTCCCGGGCCGGATACGACGCGATGTCGCTCGCCGCGATCGCCGCGGAGGCCGGCACCACCCGTCAGGCGCTGTACCGGCGGTGGGCGACGAAGGCGGATTTGGCCGCGGCAGTCGTCGCGCTGTTGGCCGACGAAGCCGCGGACCCGTCGTCGACGGACCCGTTCGGTGATCTGGTGCGCGAGCTGACCGACTTCCAGCGCGGGGTGTCGCGCAACGGCCGGCTGTCGCTGGTCGGGACGATGCTGCAGGACACGACGGATGACGATGTCCGCGCGCAGTACCGTGCGCGGGTGGTGGCGCCGCGCCGCCGCCGCATCCGCGCGATCCTGGATCGTGCCGCGGCGCTGAACCTGATCGACGCCGACGCCGATCTCGATGTCGCCGTCACCATGACCACCGGCAGTTGGTACGGCCGGGCCCTCGCCGGCGACCGTCCCCCGGCCGATTGGCCGGCCCGGACCGCGGCGCTGATCTGGCGGGCCGTCGGGGGAACTGCCCCCTCGTGAGTGCCGGCTACGCCGCGGGCACGGCCGGGGCGCGGCGGTCGCCCATGTTCCGCGACGTCAGCACACCGACGAGCAGGAGAACACCCGCGACGGCGATGAACCAGCCCGTGCGGTGCAGGCCGTCGTCGCCGATGACGTGACCGGCGGTGGTCTGCAGCACGACGGCAGACAGGTTCGCGCCGACGTACTGCACGGTGCGGTACATCCCGATCGCCGTGCCCACTTCCTCGACGGACGTGACGGAGCTGATCAGATTCTGATTGCCGATGTTGTTGAATCCATTGGGGATTCCGAGTACGGCGGCCACCAGGAGCAGGACGACGATCGGGGCGGTGCTGCTTTCCACCGAGGCCAGGAGCAACCCGCCCACCAGTAGTGCGCACGTGCCGACGGTGAGCGTCCGACGCACCCCGTGCCGCCGGTACGTCCGCGACGCGAGCAGCGTGGAGCCGATACCGACGGCGGCGACGGGCAGCATCGTCAGCCCCGCCTCGGTGGCGCTCATCCCCCGGGAATACTGCAACCACTGTGGGATTCCGAAGAAGACGCAGTAGAACGCCGTGTAGGTGAGGAGGGTGCGGGCGAGGGTGGCGCTGAGCGCACGGTTTCGCGCCAGCGCTCGGACGTCGATGAACGGTTCGTCCGCCCGCCGTTCCCACTGGACGAACAGGGCCAGCACCACCGCCCAGACCGGGAGGAGCCACCACACCGGGGCCGTAGTGAGCGAGAGCAGGAACAGCATCGTCGACGAGATGAGCGCGAGGAACAGCAGGACGCCTACTACGTCGAGCGAGTGCACCAGTTGCCGCCGGCTGACCGACATGCCGCCGACGAAGCCGACGTTCGCGAACTTCGTGACCGCCACGGCACTGAACGCGGCGATCGGAAGGTTGATCCACATGATCGACTGCCAGCCGAACGCACCAACCAGCAGTCCGCCGAGTGTCGGGCCGAGTGCCACGACCGCCTGGCTGCAGATCGCGAGGGTCGTGATCGCGGTGCGCGGCTGCGCGCCGTGGCGTTCCGCGTAGCCGCGAATCATCGTCATCGCATTGGGATACTGCGTGGCGGTTCCGATTCCGACCAGAACTCGCGAGAAGATCAGCCAGCCGACGGTGGGTGCCAGCAGGCCGGCGACAGAGCCCAGCGCCACGAGGGCGAGGCCCCCGAGATACACCTTCCGGGCACCGAGCAGGGCACCGAGTTTCCCTGCCATCGGGGCGGTGACGGCCGTCGCGATGTAGAGCGCCGAGATCACCCAGGTGATCCCGGACGAGGAGCCGAACTGGGCGGCGATACCGACGATCGCCACCGCGATCATCGACGAGTTCAGGGGTTGGAGGATGCTTCCGGTCGCGACTGATCCGCTGACCCGGAACGGTACGGATCGAGCCTGCTGCGCGACCCCGGTGTCCGCGACGGTCGCGCTCACGAGTGCATCAGTGACTCCCGCTGCGGCGCCGGCTCGGGGGTCGCGGCGAGTCGGCGGAGTAGCCGTCCGGCGATGAAGAGCAGGTCGCGCTCGGCGTCGGTGCATTCGGCGGCAAGCGCGGCCGTCAGCCACTCGCTCCGCCGTGACCGGTCGTCCACGAGGGTCTGCAACCCCAGCGCGGTGATCGCGACGATGCTCGCTCGCGCATCCTGGGGGTCCACCGTCCGCGAGACCATTCCGGACTCCTCGAGTATCGCGACGGTCCGCGCGATCGACTGCGGCGCCACCTGCTCGAAGCCTGCGAGAGCCCGTGCACTCATCGGACCTTCCCGGTCGAGATGGGCGAGGGCCTGGAGCTGCGAGGGCGTGAGCAGGTGCCCGGCGCGCTGAGTCCGGATGCGCCGCGTGAACAGATTGACGTCCTCACGGAGCTGTTCGACCTTCTCGTCCATGGTGGCCTCCCTCTCACAGTCGTTTCATTAGCCAGTCTAGCTGTTTTATTTCCATCTCACAATGAGGCCACATCAGCGTAAACAGGAAATTCGCCCGGAGATATTCATCAGCAGTGCTGTCTAATGTGTCGGAGCGAGGTTCAGGGCGTTCGAATTCCTCCAGGTACGGCGGGCGCGCCGGGCGTCCCACAGGAAACTCGGAGGCGATCGCTGGCACTATTGAGGACGGCGAACGCTGATCGAGATCGGAAAGAAGGTGGTCGTGACTCTCCGCACGCGCACAACCGGCATCATCGCGGTCGTGGCCATGACGTTCCTGGCCACGGCATGCACCATCGGCGATACCGGCACGTCCTCAGAATCCGCGACCACCACCCAGACCGCGCCTGCATCGATCGCCGTTCCCGCGGCCGAGGGTGCGCCGATCAACCCGACCACCCCGATCGTGGTGACCGCGACGGGCGGCAAGCTCACCACCGTGACCGTCACGAATCCCGCGGAAGCCGGCGCACCGGTCGCAGGAGCACTCGCCCCCGACAGCATGAGCTGGACCACCAGCGTGCCGCTCGGCTACGGGTCCACGTACACAGTCGTCGCCGACGCGGTCAACCCGGACGGTGCGCCCGTCGAGAAGACCTTCTCCGTGACGACGATGACGCCCGGTGCCACGGCGTACGCGAACGTCGTCCCAGCACCCGATGTCGTCGCCGATACCGGCATCGGCGTCGGCCAGCCGATGGTGTTCCAGTTCACGGAACCGGTCGTGAACAAGGCCGAGGTGCAGCAGCGACTGCACGTGACGACGACGCCGCCGCAGCCGGGGGCCTGGTACTGGACCGACGACCAGAACGCGCACTACCGAGCCGCGAACTATTGGGCGCCGGGAACCAGGATCCACGTCGAGGCCGACGTGTACGGCGTCGACCTCGGTGACGGCGTCTTCGGTGCGGAGGACAATTCGGCCGACTACACCGTGCACGACGCGTGGGTGGCCAAGGCTGACGGGGCGAGCGAGGTGCTCACCGTGTTCCACAACGGTGTGCAGGAAACCTCCATGCCGATGAGTCTGGGCTCGCCCGATCACCCGTCGCACGAGGGTCCGCACGTGATCTCCGACAGGCAGCAGAGCATCATCATGGACTCGTGCACCTACGGGGTTTGCGCCGGCGACCCGGACTACTACCGCGAGAAGGTCGACCTGAACCTCCGCATCTCGAACGACGGAGAGTTCGTCCACTCGGCTCCGTGGTCGGTGGGCGATCAGGGCAGCAGCAACGTCTCCCACGGTTGCGTGAACCTGGCCCCCGCCAACGCCCAGTGGATGTTCGACCACTTCGGGATCGGCGACGTCGTCGAGATCACCAACTCCGGCGGCCCGCTGCTTCCGGTGTGGGACACGTACGGGGACTGGGAGGTCCCGTGGGATCAGTGGCAGGCAGGTAACGCAACGGCGTAGGAGGCGCTCGTGAGTTCACCATCCGCGGGATGTGTCGAACAGTTGAAGGCGGTTCTGCCGCACCGGGTGCACCTACCGGAGACGGACGACTATCACGCTGCCCTGGGCCGGGTGTTCTTTCCCGAAGCCTCGAGACGCCGTCCGTCCTGCGTCGTCGAACCGGTGTCGGTGGACGAGGTCTCGACCGTCATGAGAGTGGCACACCGGACGGGTGGCACCGTCACCGTCCGCGGCGGCGGCCTGAGTTCCAACTGCGTCGCCGACGACGCCGTCATGCTCGACCTGTCGGCGGCTCTGAACACGGCTCGCCCCGAGGGTGATCGGGTGGTCGTGGCCGGCGGCGCCACCGTGGGAACCATGCTGGACGCCCTCGCCCCCACCGGCCGGGTGGTGCCGGTCGGGATCGTCGGACACGCCGGTTTCGGACTCGTCACCCGCGGCGGCGTCGGGTACCTCACGCGCAGTCTCGGGTTGACACTCGATCAGCTGGTCGAGGTCGAACTCGTCCTGCCCTCCGGGGAGGTCGTCCACCTGTCCGATGCGAGCACCGGCGACGAGGCCGATCTGTGGTGGGCGGTCCGGGGCTGCGCGCCGTGCTTCGGCGTCGTCACGTCGGCGGTGCTGCGCACGCATCCGCAGGGCCCGGTGTGGGTGGATCGGATGGTGCTCGGAATCGACTCGCTCGCCACCTATTTCCGTGTCGCACCGACGCTTCCGCGGAACACCACGATGGGCGCGGTGCTCGGCTACAGCGCACTCTCCGCCGACGAACCCATCCTCTTCGTCTACACCGCGTGCGCGAGCAGCGACGCCGCCGACATCGACCGGGCCCGCGCCGCCGCCGATGCGGTCGCCGGCGGGTCGGGCAACGTCCTGTACCGGTCCGAGACGTCGGGCACCTACCTCGGTGGGCTGCCCGAATTCGCACCACCCGGACTCGACGGCGAAGAACCCGAGCCGATCCGGCTACCCGAGCCGGGCGAACCGCGGGGATCCTTCTTCGGGAAGGCCGTCTTCACGGGCGCCACCCTCGACTCCCACCTCGCGGAGGCCCTCGCCACCCAGATCCGCGGGGCCCCGACGCGGGAATGTCGTATCGACTTCCAGCACACCGGCGGTGCACTCGCCGACGTGGGCGACGAGGACACCGCCTTCTGGGGCCGGAGCGGCGAGTGGAACATCCCGCTGAACGCGATCTGGTCCGACCCGTACTACGGTGCCGCCTGCCTGTCATGGGCGGGCGGCACCCTCGACGCGCTCGCTCCCCACACCACCGGCGTCTACAGCGTCGAGGTGCGGCCCGGCTTCCCCGAAACCGGCGCCGAAATCAACGCGGCCTACGGCGGAAACCTCCGCCGACTGCGGGAATTACGGCAGCGACACGACCCGATGGGCGTCCTCACGCACTATCCGCTGTAGGTTCGGTGCCGGCGTCGACAGGGGGCCTGCGGCTCCGACGTCCTGGTTTCTCTTGCCGTTGCGCTGCTCTCGGCGAGAGCCTCACCCAGATAGACTCGGTCAACGGGCGCAGGGGTGCGTTCGGCAGCGCAAGAATTACAAGGAGGAATCGCCGTGCCACCACGGAAGAACGCCGCGACAGCCACGAACAAGAAGGCTGTGAAGCGGAGCGATCCAGTGGACTGGGCGAGCTACTTCTGGGAGAAGAACGACCTCGGCGCGGACCGCGAAGCCTTCCTCGCCATGAGTTCGATGCTCCGGTTCCATCGGATCGTGACCGACGCGCTCGAAGTCGAACTGAAGAGCCACGGGCTCAATCTGACGGACTACCTGCTGCTGATGACGCTCGAGCTGAGCGAAAACGGCACCCGGCTGCTGTCGAGGCTGGCCAAGAGTTTGCTCGTGCACGCCACGACGATCACCCTTTCGACCGACCGTCTGGAAAACAAGGGTCTCGTATCGCGGGACGCGCACCCGACGGACCGGCGCGCAACGTACGCGACGATCACCGACGAAGGACGCGAGTTCATCCTGGCGGTGACCAACACCCTGAAGGAGATCAACTTCGGTCTGGTGGGCAGTACGCCTGTGCAGCAGCGCAAGCTCCTGGCCGCGCTCACGGCACTGCGCTCCGCTGCGGGCGACGTCGACCCGGCAGACTGAGCGGGCATGATCGCACTTCACCTCGGTGAGTCGGCCTGGTACTCCACCGGCCGAGGTGAGATCTTTACCGGATGAGTGTGCGTGCGGTCGGCAACCTGCCGGTGGAGATGACCAGTTTCGTCGGCCGGCGAGAGGATCTCACGCAAGCGAAGAATCTTCTCGCCTCCACGCGGCTGCTGACCCTGACCGGCATGGGTGGAGTCGGAAAGACGCGATTCGCCGTCAGGCTCGCCGGCGAAATCCGGCGCAACTTCACCGATGGTGCCTGGCTGGTCGAACTGGCGGATCTCCGGCAGGGCGGCTTGCTGGCCCCGACGATCAGCAGCGTCCTGGGCATTCGGGACGAGTCGAAAGACCCTGTCGGCTTCTTGACCGAGCACCTCCGGGATCGGCGGCTCCTCCTGGTTCTCGATAATTGCGAACACCTCACCGACGCGTGCGCAGAGTTGATCTCCGGGCTCCTTCGCTCTGCACCGACCCTCAAGATTCTTGCCACGAGCAGACACATCCTGGGGGTCGAGGGCGAGCAAGTCTTTCCCGTGCCACCTCTCGCGCACGAGTCCGCAACCGGCCTCAGTGAAGCGATGTTGCTGTTCGAGGAGCGAGCATCGGCAGCGGACCCACGGTTCCGCATCACCGACGACAATCGCGAAGCCGTCGCAACAATCTCCCGAGCGTTGGAAGGCCTTCCCCTGGCTGTCGAACTGGCTGCAGCAAACGTCCGCACGTTCAGCCCGGTGGAGATTGCAGAGCGACTCCAGGACAGCGAGGTCCTGACGGCCACCGAACAGACGCGCCCCTCACGCCATCGCACGTTGGACGCCGCCGTGGACTGGAGCTACCGCCTGTGCACTCCACATGAACGGCATGTGTGGGAGCAACTCGCAGTCTTCTCCGGAGGATTTACGGTCGAGACTGCGGTCGGGGTGTGCGTACCCTCCGAACCCGGATCCAGTGTCCTCGGTGCATTGATAGGGCTCGTCGACAAATCGATCATCGTCCGCATCAACGGCCCTCACGGAACACAGGGCCGGTATCGAATGCTCGAGCCGGTGCGTCAATACGCCATGGAGAGGTTGGCGTCGTCCCCGGACGCGTCAGCTGTACGCCATCGTCACCGGGATTACTTCTTCCGTCTCGCCCAGCGTGGGATTTCCGACTATTGCAGCATCAGGGACGTCGAGTGGTACGCGACGACACAAACAGAACAAGCCAATATCCGCGAAGCGCTCGCCTTCAGTTTGTCCGACCCCGGCGAGCCGCTGGTCGCGCTTGCGATGGCGACGGCTCTGCGTCCCTTCTGGGAGCAATCCGGATCCGTTCTCGAGGGATATCAGTGGCTTCGTCGCATCCTCGATCGAGTCACCGACCCGTCGCCCGAGCGGGCAACGGGTCTCGTCGCCGCGAGCATCCTCGCGTTCCTCGTCGAGCAGACGGAAGACGCCCGCACACTGCTTCGCGAATACCGTGAACTGGTCACACAACCGCCGTCACACGAGTTGGCCGTGACCGCCCTGTTTGCGTCGGCTCTGGAAGCGTCCGCGGCCGATGACATTCAGAAGGCTTTCGAAGAGGCAGAGAGGGCTGTGGAGCTTGGAATCGACCGGGAGAATCCAGGTCTCGTAGCCGAAGCGATGGCCCTTTCCGCCCTCTACGCATTCATCACGGAGCATGAGGACGCGGAACACATCGCGGGGCGCTTCGTGCACTTCACGGAGCGCCACGAGGCACACCTGCTCAAAGCCATCGCCCTGTATCCGCTCGGAGCAGTGCGGTGGCGGAAGGGAGACGTTGCCTCCGCCACAGCACTCATGTCCGAGGCGATACGCCTGTATCAGATGTTCGAGCATCCGGGCATGGTCGCAGTCTGCATCGAGGGGCTCGCGTGGTCGGCTGCCGCGAGCCAACCTGATCGCGCCGCCGTGCTCTTGGGCGCGGCAAAATCGATCTGGCAGTACAGCCAGATGAGACTGGCGCAGGCCGCCGTGCAGCAAGTCACGAGCATTGTCGAACGGGAACTCCGTCAGGAACTCGGGAACCTCACCTTCGAGCAGATGTATGCCAAGGGTGAGGAGCTTTCCTTCGACGAATCAGTGGCACTTGCCCTCGGTTCGGAGACGGATCGAAAACCGAAGGGTAAAGGATCTGCTACTCGCGCCGGCCTGACCCGCCGTGAGCAGCAGATCGCCGCCCTGGTCGCCGACGGTCTCACGAACAGAGAGATCGCCACCAAGCTCGTGATCTCCCAGCGGACCGTCGACGCCCACGTCGAGCACATCCTCACCAAGCTGGGTTTCCGCTCACGAACCCAGATCGTGCGATGGTTGGATACAGCCGAGCAACCCGACTGATCGCCCTCGGCTCAGCTTGTCGCGGTGATGTAGGAGAGCGCTTCGATGCCGGCCGGGGTGATCTTGACGTGTCCGCCGCTTCGCGAGTGCGCCCCGCACGCGATGAGGCCCAACTTCTCCAGTCGCCCGAGCGCCTGGCGGTCGCATGCAGGTTCACCGGCGCGGCCGATCGATGTCGCCGTCGGCCCGGATTCGTCCCACCGGTGCGAGTACGCCACCAATTCACTCACTGCCACCTGCTCGAGTACGCCCAACTCCGCTGTGTTCATTCTCTGACCTCCTTGTCTTCTCCAGCTTGGAGGACCACACGGTGGGAGACCATTCGTCGAACTACCTACGTAGGTACCTATGTCGTACGTCACACCGGGAACGCATCGGGTGATCATCGAGCGTGGCGACTCAGTCCGCCTCCAGATAGTTCGCGACGAATCGCACGCGGTCGCTGCGGCACGACCGGTTGATGTAAATGGTGGGAGCGCCGTCCTCGTCGACGTTCAGCCCGTCGCGCAGCAGCACCGGTGCTCCCGCGGGCACACCGAGCATCTCCGCCACGCGCGGCGAGGCCGCGGCCGCGGCGAACGACCGCCATGCCGCCTTCAAGCGCACGCCGTAGACGTCGCGCCACACGGTGTACAGCGGCACCCCGTCCTGCAGGTGCCGATCGATGCCGGCGAACCGGTGGTCGTCCATCCACACCGAGTTCGCAAACCAGGGTTCACCGTCGACCGCGAGCACGGAATCGATGCGACGCAGTCGTCGACCTGGCAAGTACTCCTCCGCCTGCGGTGCACTACCGCCGAGCACGATCGCACTGCTGACGGGCGTCTCGCTCAACGTGCGGCCGACGGATGCGAATGCCCCGCTGAGACCATCGGGTCCGTTGATGTAGCTGGCGGCGAGTTCGATGGGGAAGTGTCGGGGCGGCGGGGCCACGAACGTGCCCGAACCCTGCCGGGCGACGAGCCGGCCCGCCCGGGTCAATTCACCGATGGCTTGGCGGACCGTCAGCCGGTTCACCTTGAGTTCGGCGGCCAGGTCGGTCTCGGGCGGTAGGCGGTCGCCGGGTCGGAGGGCACCGCTGTCGAGTCGCTGCAGGAGGACGTCCTGCACCTGTCGGTAGAGCGGTATGCGACCCGCGGACCTTGTGCTCGGCATGCGACAAGTCTAGAGGACTTTCGGAGTTGACCGCCGTGCCAGTTGAGCGCATCAGACCTGTTCGACGGGCATTCACTTGCGCGACACGTTCGAGCGTGGTTTACGCTACTTGTCTAGATGAATATTCGGGCATCACTTCGGACACATCTCGGAAAGGCCCCGCCCGTGAGCATCCACCCGACCCTGCGCCGCACTTTGGCCGCCACCGCCTGCGCGGTCACCCTGTGCGGTGCCGCCGCCTGCGGCGACTCCTCCGACCAGAACGGCGCGCCCGACGTTCTGCGGGTGGGACTGCCACCGGCGGAGGCCAATGCAGACCTGCAAGCGAAGTTCGCGCCGGTCACCTCTTTGATCGCGGACGGGACGGGCAAGTCGGTGGAGGTGAAGCCGACGAGCGACTACCTGTCGATCGTGGAGGCCATGCGGTCGGGCCTCATCGACGTCGCCGCGTTCAGCCCCTTCCCGACCCCTCTTGCCGAGGCCGTCGCCGGTGTCGAGCCACTCGTCGTGGCCAAGGGCGCCGCCTACAGTTCGGTGTTCGTGTGCCGCACCGACACCGGCATCGACTCGATCGACGACCTCCGTGGCCGCAAGGTCGCATTCGTCGACGCCGGCTCCACCAGTGGCAATTACATTCCCAAGCTTCTGCTGAAGCGTGCGGGCATCGACCCGGACACCGACATCGAGGGCACCTACGCGGGCGGCCACGACACCGCCGAACTCGCGGTGAAGCAAGGCTCCGTCGACTGCGCCGCGGACGCACGCTCCTCCTACCAAACGATGGTCGACAAGGGTGTAATCGACAGCGGTGCGCAGAAGATCGTCGCCGAGTCCGAACCCATCCCCGTTTCCCTGGTGATCATCGCCCGCAAGGGCCTCGACCCCGCACTCGAGCAGGGCATCGTCGACGCGTTCGTAAGCAGCGACAACACCGCCGCGCTCGGTGTCGTGGGGGCGACCAGCTTCGAGCAGGCCAGCGAGGACGACTTCGCCATTTTCCGGGACGCCGCAGCAGAACTCGGCGTGAACCTCGAGGAGCTGTCGCGGAAATGACGTCCACCCAGAACGGCATGCCCCGCGTGGAGGCCGACGCGGTGAGCTACAAGTATCCGGACGGTACGGCGGCGCTGCGCGAGGTGTCGGTGCGGGTGGCGCCCGGCGAGATCGTCGCGGTGCTCGGCCGAAGTGGCGCCGGAAAATCCACGCTCATGCGATGCCTCGCGGGCCTCGCGGAACCGACATCGGGGTGCGTGCTGCACGACGGGAGCGATCGCGGCGGATTGCGCGGCCGCGCCAGGCGGCGTGCGCAGGCCCGGGTGGGGTTGGTGTTCCAGGAGTTCCAGCTCGTCGAGCGGGCGACGGTGCTCTCGAACGCGCTCATCGGCAGGCTCGCCTACCAGCCGCTGCTACCCAGCCTCGTGCACTTCGTCCGGCGCCGCGATCGGGAGATCGCCGTCGACGCCGTCCGCCGCCTCGGGCTCGAGGACCAGTTGCGCAAGCGTGCCGACGCCCTGTCCGGTGGGCAACGTCAACGCGTGGCCATCGCCCGAGCGCTCGTGCAGCAACCCGACATGCTCCTCGCCGACGAACCCGTCGCCAATCTCGATCCGGTCGTCGCCCGCGGCGTCGTCGACGACATCGTACGGCTCGCTCGCGTCGAAGGGCTCACGGCGGTGTTGAATCTGCACGACGTGGAACTGGCCCGACAGGTCGCGGACCGGCTGGTGGGTTTGCGCGCGGGAGAACTCGTCTTCGATCTCCCCACCGCGTCCGTCACGGACGCAGACCTCGAACTGCTGTACGCCGATCCGGCGCGTGCGCTGGCGGGAGTGCAGTGATGAAGACGGACCTCCCCTCGGCCCCGACGACGGCCGAACTCGCCACGCTGCGACGCCCGTCCTGGCAGACCGGCGTCGGTCTACTCGCCGCCGCCGCGATCATTCTCTGGTCGGCGCAGGCCACCGAGTTCTCCGTCGCCGCACTGCTCGACGGGATCCCGAACATCACCGACTTCATCGGCCGCATGTTCCCCCCGGACCTTTCCATCCTCCCCACCGCGATCTCGTTGATGGGCGAGACCCTCGCGATCGCGGTCATCGGCACCGCGATCGGCGTGGTCCTCGCGCTGCCGTGGGCGCTGCTCGGCGCGCGTTCGGTCTTCGAGCAGGCGTGGTTGCACCACGCCGCCCGAACATCGATCAACGTCACCAGGGCCATCCCGGAACTGATGTGGGCGTTGCTGTTCGTCTCCGCGGTCGGGTTGGGTCCGCTCGCCGGCACCCTCGCCATCGTCGTCGGATCGGCGGCAGGCATGGCCCGCCTGTTCGCCGACATCTTCGAGACGATGGACATGCGGGCGTGGGAAGCGGCCGCCGCGGCAGGTGCCACCCGATCGCAGCGCATCAGCTGGGTCCTGCTGCCGCAGAGTGTGCCGACCGTCGCCAGTTACACCCTCCTCGTCCTCGACGGAAACGTGCGCGCCGCATCGCTACTCGGCATCGTCGGCGCCGGTGGCATCGGCATGGAACTCACCCAGCAACTCCGGCTCTTCGAGTACGGAAATGTCCTCACGATCGTCCTGGTCGTGCTGGTGGTCGTGGTGACCCTCGACCGCGTCGCCTCCTATCTCAGAAAGAAGCTCCTATGACAGTGACCGACATCGACGTTCTTCCCAACCTCCGCGACCTTGGAGGGCTCCCGACCACCGACGGCCGGCGAACGCGAACCGGAGTGCTGTACCGCAGTGCACTCCCCGCGCCCGGCGACGCCCGTCCCACGGCCGTCGCCGAATGGCCTGCCCGCACCGTGATCGACCTCCGCAGCCCGCGCGAGTTCGCTACCCGCGCACACCCACTGCAGTCCGACGACACCACCGTGCACCAGGTCTCTCTGCTGACCGATGCCGAAGTCACCGCACCCAGCCAGGGCACGCGCCTCGCCGACGTCTACCAGGGCATTCTCACCAACGCGGGCAACAAGCTCGTAGACCTCCTGCAGATCGCCGCGACCACCCCCGGACCGATACTGCTGCACTGCGCGGCGGGGAAGGATCGCACCGGCGTCGCCGTCGCACTCCTGCTGCGCATCTCCGGCGTCGACCCCGCTGACATCCTCGCCGACTACGTGTCGACCAACGAGCACATGCCTGCCGTCCTGGCGCGCATCACCCGGTTTGCTCCCGAACTCGGCCGCACGCATCCCCACGACCGCGACCTGCGGGGGGCCGTCCCCGACGCCCTCGAAGGCGTTCTGTCACAGTGGGACTCACACTCCGGCGGAGTCCATGGATGGATGCGGTCGCGCGGCGCCACCGACGAGTCGATTCAGCTCTGGAAAGAGCGATTCACCGAATGACGGTGTTCGGCCGGGCGGACGAGAGTTCCTCGTCCGCCCGCCATCACACCGCTCCCCCCTCGGTCAGTGGACCGTGACCGTGCCGGCCCCACCGTCCACCGTCAACATCATGCCGTCCTCGATTCGCTTGGTCGCCTGCCGAACGCCGAGCACACAGGGAATGCCGAGTTCACGACTGACAATGGCCGCGTGACTCATGGAGGAGCCCACATTCACGACAACTGCGGCAGCCGATGTGAAGATCGGCGTCCAGCCCGGATCGGTGAGCGGCGCAACGAGGATCTCGCCCGGTTCCAGATCAGGGGCGTCTTCGGGATCGGTGATGACGCGAGCGACACCGGTCGCGACACCCGTACAGGCCGGCAGCCCCGTCAACACGTCCCCCGACACGGCGGTCTCCGCACCCGGGTCCGATTTCTTCGGCCACTCGGTGACCGGCGGGATCTTTCCGGCCTCGACGATGAACGGCGGCTCGAGTTCGGAGAGCTGATCGAACCACGCCCACCGTTCGACGATGAGGCTGTGGAAGGATCGCGGATCAGCGACCAACTCGTCCAGTTCGTCCTCGCGCACCATGACGATGTCGTCGGGACGGTCGAAGATTCCCAAATCGGCGTACCGTCGCCCGAGTTCGGCCATGGGCAGCCTGGCTTCGTGCAGAACCCTGATCGTATTGGTCTTACTTTGTTCGCGTGCCGGTGAGTACACGGATACCGACTGAAGCGCGGCCTCGAGCTTTGCCAGTTGTTCGGGCTGGTCGGCGAGTGTGTCGCGCATCTGGGCAACACAGAGCTCTCGCTCCTCCCGCAGCCTCTTGCTCTGCTCGACCGGGTTCTTGTCCTCGTCCTGAAGGCGCATCCGGTCGATCATGCCCAGCGGAATGGACGGGAATGCTTCCCAGGTTCGCGCATTGGCCTCCCATTCCTGCGTGGAACGGGAACCGAACTCATAGAGGAACTCGTCAAACGCGGCAACGAAATCGGTGATCTCGGGAACGGCTGAGGCTCGGAGACGCTCGTCGAGCGAGACCACTCCCTGTTCGAAGAGGGCGGTGAGGTCCGGACTCTGCCTGACCGTCCGGCCGAGTGTCCACATCGCGTGATTCGGAGCGGCCGAGGCGATGTTGCCAAGACCCGCGGTGAGACGGACAGCCAGCCCCGGGTCGGCGAACGGGGCCACTGCGTCTTCCAATGCCCCGGTGACGATGGAACCCTCGTAGACCATGCGCAGGTGGGTGCGCGTGAACATCGGATAGTACTCGCGCATCACCATGCGTTGGTACGCGACGAGGTCGGCCTCGCTCATCGACGAGTAGTCGGGACGGGCGCTGCGCAGCTTCTCCGCTGTCTTCCGATGTTCCTCGATATCGGGCCGACCGGTTTCACTCATGACGCGCTGGACCGTCGCCAGAATCCGGTCGGTGTACTCAGGCCTCTGGTCGTCGGGATGCGGCACGTAGGCGGGTGCTTCGCGGTCTCCGAGGTAAGTGCGGTCCATCAGATCAGGTGTGGCTCCAGGCATCCGGGCGCCGAACGTCCGCATGTTCGACAGATTCAGGTACACGTACCCATGTACCAGCCCTTGGATGTCGATCACGCCGTCGCGGAACTCATCGGTGTCGAATGCACCGAACTCCGCGAGTGCCTGCTGCCACTCACGCTCAGAAGGCGGACCACCGATCATGCTCCAGAAGAGCGGTGTTGCAACGGTAGAAGAAACTTCACCGACGTTTCCGCGGGTGTAGACCGGCCACCGCGTGCTCAACTCGTTGTCAACTACCCAGGGACGTGTGATGTCGCCCATGATTCTCCTTCCGGCGACTCCGAGTGGCGTCGCTCACACAAGATAGTAGTCCACTCGACTATCGGAACCTAGACTTATTTTGCCGAGTTCTGGCGCTGCATGTTCCCGCTGCGCCACATGATCGGCAAGTGCGCGAACCCGGCTTCACCGTCCACGGTGACCGCCGCCAAATTCTCCCGATGACCCGGTTCGACCGGCAGTCCATCGCAGTACACCTCACCCGAGTCCGCGAGGTCGAAGACGTCGTACTCGACTACATCACCACGACGGGCACCGAAGCCGAGTCCGTCGCTGAATCCCCGGTTGTAGCCACCACCGCGACTCGCCCATGCCTTGTCCGGGTGCGGAGTCGCCTCGATGACGAGCTCGGCTCCGTCCTCCAGCGTGATCTGCAGCCGGGCCTTGCGCCAACCGCCGGGCGATCTCTCGACATCGTGACCGATTGCCGTAACGCTCAGCGAAGAACCGTCATTCGCGTACACCTGCCCATCGATGTAGGGCGGTCTACCGTCGGCATACTTGCGAAGCTGGACGAGTCCGCACCGGGTGGGGGTCGAGAAGTTGCACCAGATCGTCAGACTGCTGACACGCCGCGACAGTGGTGGCGGCTCCAGGCCGCCGACGTCGACACGGACACCCCAGGAGTGGTCGCGATCCCCCCACCAGTCATTGACGTCGAATCGTCGCCCCTCGACCTCAACCCACCCATTCCAGGATCCGACCTGGTCGTATCGAGTTTGCTCCTGAATCAGTCGGTGCCCGGCCATTTCACGATGCTTGACCTCCAGGTGGGCAGGACGCTCGGTGACGAATGCGAGTTCCGCCCGAACACGATGCGACGGTTCGTCCACCGTGAACCTGATCAGTCGGAACGGATCCTCGACATCGATCGCGAAGCCACCGACCTGAGCCCTGTTAACGGCGGCGGCATCGGCGAGCACATCGATCTCGGTCGACACCCGCAGGTTGTGCTGACGCGACCCGACGAGCACGTTGAGGAAGGCGTCGCGCGTCGCCATGTTGGGGTACCTGCCAGTTCCGGCGAAGAAGGCAACCGTTCCATCGGGGGCGAGACCCGAGAACCAATAGCGATCGAAGAAGCGATGATCCGGCGTCGCCACCACGGCGAACGGGTCCGAAGTCTGGTGAAACAAGCTCTCGTCGAGGCGCGTCAACATGGGCGTGCCCCCGTGACCGCGTGCGCCGAAGACACCGAACGCACCGCGCTCGTGAGGAAACCTGGCGCGAGAAGAAGACCGGAGATTCCGTAGAGGACCTGGTCGGGGCTCCGCAGGAAGAGGCTGCGCATCCGATAGGCGGACACCGCACGCCAGAAGTCCTGCCAGACGATGTACCAGACCAAGGCGTCGTCCGATGGTTCCCGGCCGCCCGCTGCAACGTACTCGCGCATGAATGCGTTCCACGACTCGTCGTCGAGGGTGGGCCTGAGGTAGGCGAGATCTTCCACGGCAAGTCCCGCGTGACTACGTTCCCAGTCCAGGATGCCCGAGAGCTCGTCACCCTCGATCAGGAAGTTGTGGGGCCCGAAGTCGCCGTGCACCAGCACCGGCGGATCGGCCGACTCGGGGATCGCGGACTCGAGCCAGTCCAGCACCAGATGGAATGCCGGCGCCCAGGCATCGTCGCCGTCCGCCCACAGACCGTCGAGTACCGCTCTTCGCTCGGCGAGCGCCTCCCGCCGGTCCTCAGCGGAGATCAACGGGGGCAATGGATTCGCATCGAACGCCTCCAGCTCGACCTGATGCTGCTGCGCGGCCGCTCGCGCCACCGTCGCGAGCAAAGCCGAGGAAGGAGGGGCAAGCCAGCCGTTCGGGTCGCCGGCGGGGGTACCGGACAGTGCCGAGGTTGCGATCGCCGGTGTTCCGAGAGCCTCGCTGTCATACCACCACGGCTCCGGCACAGGGCAGCCACTGCGGAACGCCGACGACAGGACGTCGTATTCGGCACGAAGGCCATCTGCCCGTCGCCCCGGCGCCACCTTGCGGACGACGAATCGTTCGCCGGAGCCGTCGGAGTAGGTAGCTCGCGCCATCAGCATTTCCTTCGAGAAGCCGCCGGACAGCCGCCGGACATCCTCCACGGACACCACGATGCGTCCCGCTTTCTGCTGACGGCGCAGAGCCGCAACGAGATCCGCGGCAGTGACAGTCAATTCTGTGGACGTGCCGTAGTCGATCGGGACGACTGCGCCGCCGAGTTCTTCACCTACGGCCGGGAGTTCGACCGCGAGGAGTTCTTCGATGCCCTGGGGGGCAGGCGTTGCCGCGCGCCTGCAGGCGAGGTCGTCGTCGAGTTCTGCTCGTCGTAGCAATGCGCGCCCCACCGTCAGCAGGTCGAACACCCTGCTCGGATCGGAGTCGACGAGAGCCAACTCGGCTTGAAGGACGCGGGCTACCTTGGACGTTACCGAATGTCGCACTCTCGCACGGTAGCATCGTCAACGACAAACATCTAGAGTTAGACTATCGGTAATTCGAATATCTAACCCGGATCCCAGAGGTGACCAGTGATCGACGAACGCACTCTCCATCCCGCGGACGAGACCTTGCTCCACCAGGCGCCATGGCCTTTCCTGTACACCGCGACCAGCGACCACCGATTCTTCGACCGGTACTGGTTCGCGGGCGTCAACCCCTCCGGGGAGTTCGGATTCGTCGCCGGACTGGCCATGTACAAGAACATGGGAGTGTGCGACGGCTTCCTCTGCATTCTCGAAGGCGATCGACAGCACAACGCGCGGTTCTCCCGGGCACTCGGTGACGATGTCGTCACTACGGGCGTAGGCGGTTTGACCGTGGACGTTGTGGAGCCATTTCGACAACTCCACGTTCGACTGGCCGACTCCGACACCCCGCTCACTGCAGACCTCACGTTCACCAGCGCGCACGAGCCGGCTTGCGAGGCACACTATGTCGACTCACGCGGCGGACGTGTCGGACAGGAAATCACTCGGTACCACCAGCCCGGCCGCTGGACGGGGTCGATACAGTACCCCGGCGAAACGGTAGACGTCGACACCTGGTGGGGTACGCGTGACCACTCGTGGGGTGTGCGGCCCGGCGTGGGAGGGTTCGACCGGTCGGTCGCAGATCCGCAATCGGCGAAGTCCGCCTCGCCGACATCGCCCGCCTCGTCGATGCTGCACATCGCGCTGGTCGTCGAGCACGACGACTTCTGGGTATCGCTTCAACAGCGCGAGGACGGTGAAGGGCGGATCACGTTCAGCGACGTCGTTGCCATGACCCGGGACGGGGTTCGTCTTCCAGTGGGCATTGCGGCCTTCGACGTGGACTTTCACCCGGGAACCCGACTGTACGACGAGGTGACGCTACGACTGGTTGTCGGCGACGGGACGGAGTTGCTGGTCAGCGCTACGCCGTTGATCCATGCGTGGGCGTACGCGGGGACCGGGTACGACGGCGGATACCGGGACGGGCGCGGCCTCGGCGCGTGGCGAGGTGCGGTCGCCGAATACGACGTCTACGTGCATGCGGATCGGGAGCAGGTGCTGCTCGACGGTCAGCCGACCCCGACCGGACATCGCGAGCAGCTCGCCCGGATGACGGTGAACGGTGTCAAGTCGACGGGCTACTGTGCCGTGATGACGCGTGGGACGCTCCCTCGGCGCGGCCTGTACGCGTAAGCTCCCTGGTTGCCGGCGCCCTGGCGGCACCGGCAACCCCCTCGTGGCGGAGCGGAATCAGTCTCCGCCGCGTGATGCGCCCGCGTGTTCGTCGAGCATCTCCGGCCGCGGTGTCTGCCACGGCATGAGCGAGCGACTTCCGACGCCGCCGTCCACCGGGAGAACTACCCCGTTGACGTAGCGGCCGGCAGCGGAGCTGAGATACAGCACCGCATGCGCAATATCCTCGGGCGCACCCGCTTTCGGAAGTGCGGGTCCACGCCAGGCATCCGGATCCTCCTCGACCGGATCGGCGGCGGCACGCAGGCCCCCGCCGTGATCCACCGCGATCCGGCCGACGCGAATTGCATTGCAGCGTATGTCGAGATGCCCATAGCTACCCGCGATCGCACGCGTCATCGACTCGATTGCCCCCTTGCCGGTGGCATAGGAATCAAAGCCCGGCATCGCCTGTGCTGCGGCCATCGAAGAGATCATGACGATGCTGCCGGCGCGGGCACCGAGCATGTCGGTCAGCGCTTCGCGCGTCGGCAGGTAACTCGACGTGACCGTTCTTTCCATCAAGGCCGCAAACGCAGTCGGCCGTACCGCACCCAGCGGACCATCGACATCGCGCGAGTGCAACAGGTCGGTTGGGCCGGCGTTGTTGACGAGGACGCTCACCGGTCCGTAGCGAGACCTGACATCGGCGAACAGATCGGAAACCGAATTCTCGTCACTTACGTCAGCGGGGGTGAAGTGCACGTCGCCCACCGCCCTCAGCTGCTCGACCGCGTGGCGCCCACGCTCAGCATTGCGGCCGCAGACGACCACCCTGGCCCCGGCGCTCAGTAGCACCCTGGCCGTTTCGAAACCGATCCCCGCAGTGCCACCGGTTACGACTGCGACCTCACCGTCGAGCCGAAACGGATCCATTGTCATGAAGTCGCCAGCCTGCATTTGTTCCGGCCGACGCCGGTGTCGACCGAGGCCGGCCGTGGCGTGCGAATCCATCGCGATCTCATGTGAGTTCCTCCTCGACCGAACGTGCAATCTGTGAGCTACCGATGCCGGTGTAGGCCCGCCCCGACCCCGCACCGGCAGGCAGATCAGGCCGTGGCGGCTCCGTGACCCATCGCTTGAGCCAGCGACTGCAGCTGGGTCGCGGTGCCGAGACTGTCCAGGTAGTCGGTGTAGCGATGAATCTTGCCGTCCCGGACCTCCAGAACACCCGCAACACGGAAGTCCATGATCTTCGATCCGTCGCTCCGGTACATCGTGTCGACGCGCTCGGTGAAGACCAGGTCCCCCGCCGAACCGATGTTGATCACATTGATGTCGCAGTACGCCATCCCCGTCTGCTCGGCGAGCGTGTCGAGGTACTTCAGGGAGTCCTCGAGGTTGGGGTGGTGGTCGAACCCCACGCTCTCCCATTCGACATCTTCGGCGAGACTTTCACGATAGGTCTTCTTGAACGACTCCAGGTCAGGTCCCATCCCCGTGAAGAAGTCGAGAACGAATTGTTCCTTGTCGTTGCTGGGTGACACCATGTCAGTCCTCCAACTATCGTGTAATAGATATTCCATGGAAAGACTATCAGGCGAGTGACGTGGGTAACAGATCGAATTTCAGACTCGGCCGCCAAACATGTTGCGCGACAGACACCAGGCGGTCAACCGATGATGCCGGGAATGACCAGTGGGTTGTTGTGGACGACTTCGCGGCGACCAGCCTGCCAGGTCCGTAGCGCTTCAGCGATCGAGGGCTTGTGCAGATCGGCACGATCGAAGTGATGGGCATACCGCTTGACAGCAAGGGCCACCTCCGGATCCTCGGTCGCGACCTGCGACAGCAGGGCACCCGCATTCATGTCGTCCGGGGTCGGCCTCGGCACGCCGACGAGTTCGGCACCCTCGTACGCTCCGTCGGTGGAGACCGCCATGGCGAAGACGGTGTCGATGACGTCCTTCATCGCCGCCTGCGCCCGATGCGACAGGCCGGAGGCCGACGAGTTCGCCGACACGCTGCGCGACAGAGCAACTGCCTCACATGCGGCTACCGACATGCCCTGGCCGTACAGCGGGTTGAACGCCATCACGGCGTCGCCGATCAGCAGGTACCCGTCCGGCGACCGCCGGAGGTCCTCCCACATCCTGCGCCGGCTACCGCGGACTCGATACGTCACGATGTCGGTGAGAAACTCCGCCTTCCGAGCTATCCCCCCCACTATCGGACTCGGAGCGGCGTCGAGGTGTGCCATGAAGCCATCGAGGTCTCGTGGTGGATCCTGATTCATCATTCCGAGGCCGGCGATCAGATAGATCCCGTTGTCGGCGGGTACCACGGCCGCACCACGACAGTTCCCGGGGTGCGGATGCGCCAGCACCCCCACCACCCCGTCGTCGAAGGCATCATCCGGCAGGCGCACCTCGACGGTGGCATAGCCAATGCGCGAACGCATTTCCTTCTCTTCCGGGGCTTCGTATCCGAAATCGGCGAGCCAGTCGATCGACTTCGATACCCGCCCGGTGGCATCGATGACGAGATCACCTTCTGCGGTCGTGCCATCGAGCAGCCGAAATCCGACTACTCGCGTCCGGTCAGCGGTCATCGACAGCCCCGTCGCCGCCGACTTGTGCACAGTGACATTCAGGAGAGACAGAACCCTCGCGCGCACCACGTGCTCGAGGACCGGCCGACGCATCATCACCGTCCGGGTGCCACTGCGCACTCGTCCGGCCCAGCCGAATCGACCGAAGACCGCAAGATCCGCCGGGGAGTCGACCATGCGGGCGCCTGCGGCCTCGAAATCATCCACAATGCCGGGCAGCAGTTCCGACATCGCGTCTTGACCCGCACCCAGCAGGGCGTGGACCTGCCTTCCCTGCGGCACCCCGCGTCGGTGCACTGGTTCGGCAGGGAAATCGTCCTTTTCGACGATCGTGACCCGCTGCGCGTGGGGGCTGACGGCCGCGGCGGACAGCAGGCCCGCGATGCCTCCCCCAGCAATGACAACCGAATCCAGACTCACTGTGCCTCCCGCGCGACCGACGATAGTTACATTGACGATCAATAGTTTGTCATGCGAGTATCTGGTGTGACAAGGACCATAAAGCAAGGAGGATCGAGTGATCATCCACCCGGGCGCAGAACCGCAAAACGATGCCGAGAAGGCCGTCGTCGGCTTCCTCGATGACTGGGGGCCGGGCGGGTGGCCTCACATGCGTGATTGCTACGACCGATGGATGACCGATGAAGTCTCGTGGGAGAACACCGGGTCACCCGCCACCAAGGGCAAGCAGGCTGCCATGGACTTCCTGACAACCCTGCACGACACCCTCGACATGGAGTACTGCACCGCCGAACTCCTCAACATCGCATCCCGGGGCAACACCGTGCTGACGGAGCGGATCGACCGCGTGCACACCGCCGACGGCGGCGTGGCGATCGAAATCCCGATCATGGGCACGTTCGTGGTCGCGGACGGAAAGATCGCTCGCTACGCCGACTACAACGCGGACTCCCCCATCCGCGAGCGATTCCCGCTGCACCACCACTGAACACCGTCGCACAGGAGCGGAACAATGACCGTTGACCCCCTCGAGCAGGCCGTTCGCCGGCTCGTAGCCATCGAAGACATCCGCCGACTCAAGGCCCGATACTTCCGCTGCGTCGATTTTCGACTCTGGGACGAGTTCGCCGACCTGTTCACCGAGGACCTACAGGTCGATTTCGCGGAGTCGACGTCCTCACCCCGAGGAAAGCAAGAGTTTCTCGCCAGCGTTGCCCGGCACTTCGAAACGGGATACTCGGTGCATCACGGACACGTTCCCGAGATCGACGTCACCGACGACTCGACGGCCACTGCCATCTGGCCGATGTACGACCGAGTCGAATCTCCCACCGACAGCGGATATGTGTCCCACGAAGGGTGGGGGCACTACACCGAGACCTACCGCCGGTGCGACGACGGGCGCTGGCGCATCTGCCGCAGCCGATTGACTCGGATCGAGCGCCACGAACTCCCGAAGCAGGAAGTCCCCTCGTGACGACAATCGGCCTCACCCTGCCTCAACTCGGACCGGTCGTGTCGGCATCGCTGGTTCGCGACTTCGTGCAACAAGCCGATGAGATGGGCTTCGACAGTCTCTGGGTACAGGATCACTTCCTGTACGCGCTGGATCAGTCGGGCGACTACGGCGGTAGCGCCGCCAATCAACCCGATGTCTATCGCTCGGTGTGGGCTCCCACCGAGATGCTCGCCGCCGTCGCCACCTGGACGGAACGGATGCAGTTGGGAAGCAGCATCCTCGTCGGCGGAAATCACTGGCCCGCACAGCTCGCCAACCGCTTGGCCACCATCGACCGAATCAGCAACGGTCGCCTGTCTGTCGTCGGCCTGAGCGTCGGGTGGTCCGAGGAGGAACACCGCGCGGTCGGGGTCGACCCTCGAACACGCGGCAAGCGCATGGACGACTTCGTTCCTGCACTTCGCGCATTCTGGGGTGACGACCCGGTGGAGTATCACGGCACCTTCTTCGACATCGGCCCGGCAATCATGCAGCCGAAGCCCACGCGGATTCCGCAATTCATGTCGGGTATGTACTCGGCGGCCGGCCTCGCTCGAACCGCGCGTGATTTCGATCTGTGGAATCCCGGTTCGATTCCGATCAGCAAGGTCGTAACCATCCTCGACGACATCAACAGTGTGCGCCCAGCCGGCAAGGCACCGGTGGGGGCGATCTATCGACTCGCCCAGCAGTCCACCGCGGGCAAGAGGATGTCCGTCGAGGAGATGACCACCCGAGTCGCGGAGTGTGCCGCCGCCGACCTCGACGGAGTCATCGTCGAGACAAATTTCTGTTCCGAAATCACCACATCAGCAGCCTGGCTCGACGTTCTCAGCAAGCTCGAGCCGCTTGTTGACGCAGCGAAGGGATGATCGCAATGATCACCACAATCGAACGCCTGACCCTCCGCGTGATCAGCGTGGCGGTCGCCGCCGACGACGTCATCGAAGTATCGTTCGCGCATCCGGACGGAGATCCCTTACCCGTCTGGGAGCCGGGAGCACACATCGAAGTGCATCTACCTTCCGGCCTGTCACGCCAGTATTCCCTCTGCGGCGACACGGATGACCGGTCGAAGTACACGATCGCCGTGCTGCGTGAGGAGAACGGCCGTGGCGGATCGAAGGAACTCCACGAGGGCGCCCAGACCGGCGTCGAGCTGAGCATCCGCCTCCCGAGAAACAACTTTCATCTGGTCGAGGCGGAGTCGTACGTCTTCATCGGCGGGGGGATCGGCATCACGCCGCTCATTCCCATGATCGAACAGGCCCGCAAAGCCGGCGCCACGTGGTCGCTCGTCTACGGTGGGCGCCGCGCGAGTTCGATGGCGTATCGCGACAACCTCATCTCTTTCGGAGACCAGGTAGACCTGTGGATCGAGGAAGAGCGCGGATACCCCGACCTGCCGGCCATTCTCGCTGATGCACCCGCTGGAACTGTTGTCTACACATGTGGCCCCAGCCCGATGATCGACGCCGTCGCGAAGGAGTACACCACCCACAACCATTTGGGCGACCTGCACTTCGAACGGTTCTCCTCGAGTGGCCCGGTCGACACCAGCGGAGACTCGTTCGAAGTGGAGTTACGCCGGACCGGGGTCACCTTCACCGTTCCGGAGGGTGTCAACATCCTCGACGAGGTACGCAACGTGCTCCCCGATCAACCCTTCTCGTGCGAGGAAGGCTACTGCGGGGAATGCGAGACCAAGGTACTCGAGGGTGAACCCGACCATCGCGACGACTACCTGACGCCCGACGAGCAGGAAGCCAGCGACGTGATGATGATTTGCGTGAGCCGCTGCAAGGGACGAAAGCTCGTCCTCGATCTCTGACGTGGGATGTCCGTGTGGTAGACAGGTCGGCACATCGTCAGATACTCTAATGATCAACATTCTATCAATCGTGCATGAGGAGTTTGCGGTGACAGAACGAGTGGAGACCCCAACCTGCCCAGTCGCCACACTTGACGACCTGCTGGCACTACGCCCCGACGTCGTACGGTGTCCTTACGGCGCGTACGCCGCGCAGCGGGACAGTGAACCGGTCACCCACAACGAGCAGCTCGGCGCCTGGGTCGTGACGCGACACGAGGATGTCCTGGATGTGCTGCGCGATGTCACCCGATTCTCGAATCGAATGGCCAGCGGTCCGAGCTCGGTGTCCAGCATCGCCCAGCAGATCCTGCACAACGACGACATTCCGGAGCGCACCCGTCAACAGGCGGCCCGTAGGATGGAACTCAGCAAATCACGTGTTCTGCTGTTTTCCGACCCGCCCCTGCACAAGCGTCAACGCTCACTGGTGAACGCCGCATTCACTCCTCGCCGGGTGGCGGAACTCGATGGTGCGGTGAAGGAGTTGACGAACAGCCTCGTCGACAACTTCGCCTCGGACGGGACCGACATCGTCGAAGCCTTCAGCATGCCGATTCCGATGACGGTGATTGCCACGCTCCTCGGTGTCCCGCCGTCACACATGAAGACCTTCAAGGATTGGTCGAACGCCTTTACACGTGGGGTTGGTGCACTCTCCCACGACGTTGATGCCATCATCGAGATCTTCGACCAGGTGGATGCCTTTTACGACTATTTCACCGCGGAACTCGACCGTCGACGCGAGCACCCGGTCGACGATCTCTTGAGCGACCTGCTCGCCGCACGACTCGACGGTGAAGCACCGCTGACTCTGCCCGAACTGCTCCAGATGCTGGTCCAGTTTCTGGTCGCCGGAAACGAGACGACCACGAACCTGCTGACCAGTGCCGTGTGGACCCTGGCCAAGGATCCCCATCTGCAGGACGTTCTGCGTGAGGATCCCTCCAAGATCACGAACTTCCTCGACGAGGTACTTCGTCTCGAACCGCCCGTCCAGGGCATCTGGAGGGTTGCGGTCGATGACGTAGAGGTCGGAGGCACACATATTCCCGCCGACAGCCTCATCTACCTCGTCACTGGCTCCGCGAACCGTGACCCCGCGGTCTACAGCGAGCCCGACGATCTCGACCTGGACCAGACGAGGGCACGGCACCTGACATTCGGGCGCGGCGAACATTCGTGCCTGGGCATGAATCTGGCCAAGATGGAATCCAAGGCCGCACTGGCCGTGCTACTGGAACGGTGCCACAACATCGCCCTGGCCGACCCCGACCAGGACGTGACCTTCCACCGCAGCTTCGTGTTACACGGCATCGAATCTCTGCCGGTCACCTTTACGCCCACCTCGGCCTGACGGATCGTCGCGCGGGTCTGCAACGACCCAAAAATGCGATAGTACGAACTCCATCGCGGAGTTCGTACTATCGCATTTTTGATGATCGACAGCAGTCCGCTCGGTCACGTGATCGAGCACGTGACCGAGCGGATCGGCTTTCACCGAGGAGCGTCAGGCGCCGGCGGTGGTCGTCTGTTCATGCCGGCGCGGCTTCGGGGCGGTTCGCCGTCGCGAGCACGCTCACCAGGTTGGCCGTCCCATCGACTCGAATCCGGTCACCGTCCCGGATCACTCGTGTTCCGTTCTCCGTTCCGATCACGAACGGAATTCCGAGTTCTCGTGCGACGACCGCACCGTGGCTTGCCGAACCACCGATATCGATCACGAGCGCGTCTGCCAGTGCCATCAGGGGAGCCCAACTGGGGTCGGTGAACCGACAGACCAAGACATCGCCCGCGTCCAGTTCGACCTCCTGGTCCGGGTCGACCACCACCCGCGCTCGGCCTTCCACGCATCCGCCGCCACTGGCGGCGCCGGACAGCTCGGTGAGAGTGGCACTGTCGATCTGGTCATCGGCTTCGAGAGGCTCCGGCATGCCCCGGAAGGCGACCGGAAGCACCATCGCTTTGTAGTCGGCCCGCGTGGCGCGTCGAACATCGACGATCTCTCGCGGATTCGGCAACCGTCCGGCGGCGAGTTCCTGGCATTCTTCAACCGTGAAGAAGAAGACGTCATCGATCTGGTCCAGTACGCCGCGCTCCACTTGCTGAGCGCCAAACGTCCGAGCGGCCGACCGGGCCGCGTCAATCGCCATGAGATACGCAGCCTTGCCGATCTGCAGGGTGCGGATGATGTTTCGCATCCGACGCAGCAACCAGCGCGTCGCCGGACGTCGTACCGACGGCGTGGCAGCAAGAAGGCGGCGTTCGGCCTCGGCCCCGGACGCCTGTGCGCGTGCAGCTCGCTCGGCAGGCCGCTCCGCACGCTGAGCGTAGGACGCCGCGAGTGCGCGGACCGGGCCGGGATTCTCGCGCCACACCGATGTGTACGGATTTCCCTCGTTCGGTCCGTGGTAGCCCCACGTCGAGAGAAACTCGGCCTCCGTGAGGTCGCCCTGGCCCAGCCGCCACAGATCGTCCGCCATCTTCGTCTCGTTGACGTCACCGACGCCCGACAGAAGTTGATCCGCAAGTGCGGCATCACCCGCCTTCGCAGCAGCCTGTGCCACCGCGCTCTGTGCACCCTGGAACATGAATCGCAGTACACAGTGGACCGAAAAGATGCGCTGGAACCGCTCGCGCGCGTTCACGAGGTCCTCGATCGGCTCGCACTTCGATTCCGCCGGAGAGAAGACTGCCGAGGTCCAATAGTCGTACATTTCGTCGTGCAAGGACCTCAACCGGGGGCCGGTTCGCAGCAGCGCATAGGGCGCCTTGAACATGAGTACGGGAACGCGCGCGTAGGTCGTGTTGAAGCGTGGCGCATCCGGTCGCACACTGCCCATCAGGTCGCGCTCGAAGTCGTCGGCGTCGACTCCCGGTAGTGCCGACATGATCTCCTTGATCGCGTCGACATTGAGTGCCTGCCTACCGAAGAAGCATGACAATCCGCGATCGTTCACGTCGGGAGAGACGACGACCTTCTTCTTCGGCAGCACACCGAAGGCGTACATCGAGTAGAGCCAGCCCAGCTCCGCCGATCGCTCCCAAATGCTCCAGCACATCGGTGACATCACCTCAGGGCATGCTTCGCCCAGATTGGTGCTGGTCCAATACCGATCAGGTTCGGATGTTCCGCGAATCGGGTCGGTGACGGTGGTGTACAAGAATTTCTCCTCATCGTGAGCGCAGTCTGGCGACCCTTACGTGGGCCGGAATGGTCGTCGACCCGGGGTCTTCCGGCACCGTGACGCTGCGCGATCTGCTACGCAAAGTGACGGACACCACAATTAAACTCTATCAATTGACTATGTGACAATAGACAGTCACGCAAAATTGGAGACCCCGAGCGAAGCGCCTCGCGAGTAGTCGGGCCGCCGGGATGGCCCTACCGCTACGAGACGGCGGCTGTGAAGCCTCCGGTATCGACGCATCCCGCTCCGCCCGACCATCGGATCTGCAACAGTCTATCTATAGACTTTAATGTGTTCTGTGTCATAGGGTTGGTCTTGCAACAACGACTCACCCAGCCGTTGCCACGCATCAGTTGCCACGTCAAGGCAGATGCCCACAGTTCGCTGTCGTCATAGAGAGGCGCAGACATGGTTTCCACGCCGTCCAAGGAGGGCTCCCAGCGAGTCGCTCCGCAGATCAACCCCGATCAATCCTCGCTGGAAGGCATCACGCCAAGAAGCAAAATCATCATTGCCGTTACGGTTGTGTTCGCAATCGCCGCGGCTCTCATCATCACCGCGCTCCGGCAGGGCCCTGTTCTCGGAAGCGCAGACTTCACGATGGATCCCGTCTTCAAGATCCCGGTTCCGCCGCAAGATACCCCGTACATGTCGATGAACAACATCATTGCGACGTCCTTCATGACCTTGGCTGGGCTCATCGGGGTCGGACTCGGCATCCGCGAACTCAGGAAGACCGGTTCCTTCCTGCCCTTGATGCTCGCGCTCAGTGGGGCGATGATCTGCATCCCCGAGGTCTTCTACGACGTCATCGGCGCGGTCTATTTCCCGTGGAGTGAGACGAACCATGCTTTCACCATCCTCGGCCGGGAGATGCCGTGGTGGATCGTTGCCGGCTGGTTCGGCTACGGCGCCTTCATGATCTTCATCTACAAACTTCTCGAGAGCAATCCGCGTACGAAGACAATCTGGTTGATGTGGGCGGGCGCAGCGGCGAGTTCGGTGATATTCGAAGAGATCTTGCTGAATATGGGGGTCTACCACTACTACGGGAATCAGCCGCTCATCATCCTCACGCAACTGCCGTGGTGGTGGATCCCGTGCAACTCGGTCGGTGTATTCCTGGCCGCCGCAATTGCCTACCGGTACCGCGAGCGCCTGCGTGGCTGGAAGTCGGTGTCGATGCTTTTGATCACTCCGCTGTCCGTGACCGCCGTATACGGTTTCATAGCAATGCCCTCCTGGATCGCAGTCAACGGCAACTATCCCTGGCTGCCGACACAGCTGCTCGGAATGTTGACCATCGCGTTGGGGGTTGCGGTGTTTGCGTTCATCCTCGAGACGGTGCTCGGTCGCCATCCGTTCCGACCCAATTACGTTCCTGCAACTGCTCCTTCACCACGGGAGAACAGCCAGCCGCGGTAGGCGGCTCCGCCGCCCGTGCGCCTTTCTGGTCGTTCCAGCTACCAGAAAGGCGCACGAGGCGCGAAGCGCCCTCGGGGACTGCACGCTACGTAGGTCCCTCTAGTGCGGCGTGGGGTAAGTAATTTGACGGTCTTGTTTGCGACAATAAGGCATGCGAGCTGCTCCTTTGATGTTGCGTGACGGAGATCGGGACGAGTTGACCGCGTTGGCACGGTCGAAGTCAGTGCGCGCGGATTTGGCGCAGCGGGCGCGGATGATGGTGCTGGCCGCCGACGGAGAGTCGAACGCACGGATCGCGCGGACAGTGGGGGTATCGCGACCGACGGTGATCTTGTGGCGCTCGCGTTACGAGCGATTCGGAATCGCGGGCCTCGAGGACGAACAGCGTTCCGGGCGTCCCCGAGAGATCGACCACGCCGCCATCGTGACGGCGACGCTGGCTCCGCCGCCAAAGAATCTCGGCGTGACACATTGGAGCAGCCGGTTGCTCGCCGACCGGTTGAAAATCAGTAACACCACGGTCGCGTCGGCGTGGCGCGAATACGGCGTCAAGCCTTGGCGCAGTGAGACGTTCAAATTCTCGACGGACCCAGAGTTGGTCGCCAAGGTCACCGACATCGTCGGGCTGTACTTGGACCCACCGGACAACGCGATCGTGCTCTGTGTGGACGAAAAGTCGCAGATCCAGGCCCTGGACCGGACCGCGCCGATGCTTCCGATGCGCGTCGGCTCGGTCGAGAAGCGCACCCACGACTATGTCCGGCACGGCACCTCGACCTTGTTCGCCGCCCTCGACATCGCCACCGGAAAGGTCACCGGCCTGTGCAAACCGCGGCACCGTCATCAGGAGTTCCTCGTCTTCCTCAAACACCTCGCCCGCGCCTACCCGGAACGGGAGTTGCATCTGGTCATGGACAACTACGCCACTCACAAGAAGGCCGAAGTCCGCACGTGGTTGGCCGAACATCCCCGTATCCATGTGCATTTCACACCCACCTCGGCATCGTGGATGAACCTGGTGGAGGTGTGGTTCGGGATCATCGAACGTCAAGCCATTCACCGCGGAACCTTCGGTTCCGTTAGGGATCTGACCACCAAGATCCGTGCCTTCATCAACGGATGGAACACCCGCTGTGCGCCGTTCGTCTGGACCAAGACCGCCGACCAAGTACTAACCAAAGCGAACCGTCAAGACACTTCAATCACGAGCCACTAGCGGTCGCAAAGACCGCCACCGGCAGATCTTAAGATCGCGCTGGTGCGGACGCGGTCGCCGATGATCTCATCGATCGCGGCCTCGATGGTGAGTTCCTGCTCAGCATCGGGGAAATGGTCGCAATCGATCGAAAGGTGCTCGACATTCATCGATGTCGACACCAGCCCACCCAGCAATCCCATGGCCTCCTCCAGAATCGCTGAGATGATCCCGAACGGTACGGGGCCGATGCATCGTAGATTCGTCGCTGCCGGTACGACCGACGCGCGCAGCGACAACCCCGGACCGGCGGTACACCGGAGGCCGAGCCCGATCGGGTTGTCGCTGCCACAACCGAAGCAACCGTCGCTGTGACCTGTGGTCACCTCAGATGCCTCTGCCATGGACGGCCGGGCAACTGCAACGGGGATGACAAAGATGAGTAGGACAATTCGCGCATCCTTTCGTATAGATGTGTGAAGGTTCGGCGGTCCGCCGAGGTAGCCCGAACGTCGCGTGAATCACGAATAGGGTGTGGCCCCTCAGCGAACTCGCTGAGGGGCCACACGCGGCACATCTCTCACCAATTACGTTGCGCTGAATGGTGACTAATGGGCAGCCGCGAGGATCTTGTTGAGCGGGTTGTCGCATCCCGTTGCACTTGTCGCGAGCCACTCGGTGACGACGCGGAGATCGGGGTGCGTGTCCTTCGAGGGAATCTCCACTTCGAGGACGCCGTCGAGAATTTCACCCGACGTGGCGTCGACGGTGACGTTCTTGCCGACCAGATCCATGAGCGAACCCTCGCCACAGCCGACGACGCATGCCCGGTTGAATTCGCGACTGACCACCGCCGCGTGGGAGGTGGCCCCTCCGATCTCGGTAATGATCGCCTTGGCGGCGAGAATTCCGTGGACGTCGTCCGGATCGGTCGTCGGGCGAGCGAGGATGACGTCGATGCCTTGTTCGGCCATCTCCTCCGCCTCGTCTGCCGTTCCGACCACCAGGCCGCTGACCACGCCGGGACACGCGACTTCTCCCCGCGCCAGTAGCTTGGCACCGATGCGTGCCGTCGGCGCGAGATGAGGGCGGAGGAACGCGCTCAACTGCTCGGGGCTGATCATCGACAGTGCGCCCTCTGGAGTGACGATGCCTTCCTTTTCGAACGTGACGGCATGGTGCACTGCGGCGCTCGCCGAGCGTTTCGCGGAACGAGTTTGGAGCAACCACAGATGCCCGGACTCAACGGTGAACTCGATATCCTGAACGTCACAGAATGTGCGTTCGAGAAGGGCCGCGGACTCCATCAGTTGCTTGTGGACCTCAGGCATGAACCCGGCGAGGTGGCCGAGAGTGAGCGGCGTGCAGCGTCCGGAGACGACATCCTCACCCTGCCCCTTGGGGAGCCATTCACCGAAAGGTGCGGACTGAGCAGTGACGGGGTCGCGGGTGAACAGCACACCCGTCCCTGAATGATCGTCCAGGTTTCCGAAGACCATGGCCTGCACGGTGACCGCGGTGCCCCCGTCGTCGGAGATGCCGTGGTGGCGGCGGTAGGCCACCGCGCGAGGCGAGTGCCAGGAGTTGAATACGGCCGCGACGGCGGCTTCGAGCTGTTCCCAGGGCTCCGGCGACGGGTCACTCCCGACAACCTTTCGGAACTGCTCCTTGAAGCGACGATGGGTGTCCGCCGCATATTCCGAGTCGGCGGTTTCGTCGCGAAGAGCCGCCTCGACGGCGTCGTTGATGCCGAGGTTCAGAACGGTGTCCATCATCCCCGGCATGCTGCGGGGCGCGCCGGATCGAACGGAGACGAGCAGCGGCTTCTGCGCAGCTCCGAACGTACGCCCGAGTGTGCTCTCGAGAGATTCGATTCCCCGTCTCAGTTCCGTCAGCACATCATCGGCGAGCTTCCGGTCGGAAGCGTAATACCGTGCGCATTCATCGGTTCCCAGAACAAACGCGGGGGGCACTGGGAGTCCGAGGTTGAGCATCGAATTGATGCTGAACGCTTTTCCTCCGATGAGCTCGCGCTCCGCATCCGGGCACTGCCCCAGGCGCAAGACCGTCATCTTTTGTCCTTCCTAACCAATTTCAGTCCATGAATGGTGACGGTGATCAGACCGCTCGGCCGGCTGCGGCCTCGGATGCGCGATCCCTGCCGAGCAGGCCGATCAGTTCTTCGTGCAGCTCGAACCACACGGTGTGGTAGCTGTCGGCAATCGGTCGCGCGATGAAGCTGTGGTCGCCGCCTCTGACTTTGTCGAGCGCGTAGTCGAATCGGGCCGTGTAATGAGCCAGGCGCTTGTTCAGCGCCGCAAGCTTTCCCAGCCACGGCAGGAAGGACTCGTGCAGTTCGGACAGCCGACGCACGATCTCCTCGTCGTATGCCGCATCTGCGTGATCGTTGGGCGTGTTCCCATCCTTCATCTGCCAGTCGGTGACGAGGGTCTTGAGGTCGTTGTTGTAGAAGTCGAACTCCTCGTACAGGCCTTCCAGGCCTGCGTGATCGACCGATGCGCGCTCAGCGGCGGTCAGTTCCGCAAGTCGCTCCTTTCCCGATGCCGAGAGCTTCACGAACTGACCAGTTCGAGTGCATCGTTCGGCGTCGACAGCGCTGTCGACGAGACGTTCGACCGTTGCGTTGTCGATCCCAGCAGCGGACGCGAGCGCATCCGATGTCGCGCGTCCCTTCAGGCGAAGGGTCTGCAGCAGGCTCAGTTCCTGCGAAGTGTCCTCGTGGCGCGAACTTCCGGTGCTCATCGATTCTGCCTTCGTGCTCGGTGTGCGTTCTTACTCGACAGATTAATTGTCGATCCTTAGAGTAAAACCGATCGTACAGCAGTGTGCAACAGATCACTACCACTCGTCATCGCGACCCGCACCGCCTCGAAGCGCTCGCACCGATACGCTCGAGCAGACGATGGCGATGCACGGCGTGTGCGAACGTGGGCGCGAATGTGGTTCCAGAAGCGAGGTCGTCCCGGATCTGCGCGTAGGCGTTCGCAACGTTGTAGGCCCGCGGAACCTCGGCGAACGCGTCCCGCGGTGCGAGTTCGTAGCGCCGCGGCGGCGACATCACTGCCATGTCGCTGCCGGCGCGGGAGCCGCGCAGCTCGATGTTCGCCAACTGGAGATGCCCGAAGTTTCCCGTCAGCACGAGGTCGCCGGCGGTGCCGTTGATCTCCCAGAGGAGGTTCGTGCCGGCGGACATTCCCCCTCGGAAGTGCACGGACGCGATCGCACCGCCTGCGAGAACGCCGCTCACCGCGATTTGGTCTTCGGCGGTCATCGGGATCTCCCTGTTCGACTCCCCGTCGAAGACCTGCCGTCGTCGTGTCGCCGTGGTGGCGGCGATGTCATCGAACTCTCCCAGCACCATGGTAAGAGCGTCGATGGTGTGACCGAACGGAATGGTCAGCATCGTCGCGCCGTTCGCACGGTCGAGGGTGTACGCGTTCCGAGCGTCTACGGTCGCCCCCCAGGTACCGCCCGATCCGATGAGGCTGGTCGACAGGACATCTCCGATGAAACCGTCGGCGATCAGATCGCGCATGTATCGGATGGTCGGAGCCGATCGCGCCTGTAGTCCGACGAATCCCGGCAGACCCCGCGTCTGCGCCGCCGCCGCGAGTTGCTCGGTCTCCTCGAGCCCGTTGCCGAGCGGCCATTCGCAGAGAACTGCCTTTCCGCAGTCGAGAGCCGTCATGACGAGCTCGCGGTGTTCGGGCACTTTGACCGTGATGACGATGAGGTCGATCTCATCCCTGCCTGCGAGTTCTCGCACGTTGTCGTATGCCAAGTCGACATCGAATTTGTCGCCCGCCGCCTTTGCCGTAGCTCTGCTGCTGGCGACCAATCCACGCAACTCGAAGCCGGCAAGCCTCGCCAGGGCGGGCACATGGGCACCGGCGGCCCAACCACCCGACGCGCTGAGCCCCACGATTCCGACGCCGACCGAACTGTAATCACTGATGGGGACCGTCATGTGCTACCACTCCTATTCGAGACCATCGCTGAGGGGCGCGCAATCGTCTCTGCCGATCGATCCTCGCCGCACAGGCCGAGAACTGTGGCGATCGAGCATCGACGCCCCACTTCCCCATACTATCTAGCTGTTGATTATTGATGACAAGAGTGATTTGCTGACATCGAGCGGCCGAGCACAGCCAGCCGACCGCGGCTACACGGGCACTACTTCGACCACCAGTTTGGAGACACCGTTGTCTGACATCACAGCAACAATGGAACTTCTCGCGGCGGAACGTGACATCGATCGGGCGTTGAAGTTGTACTGCCGCGGAATCGACCGGCGGGATGGCGAACTCGTGCGATCCGTCTATCACGACGACGCGATCGACGACCACGGCGGAGCGTTCCGGGGTGGACCGGATGCGTATGTGGAGTGGGTGATGGAGCACCTCCTTCATTTCGAGAGCACGATGCATACGCTGCAGAACACCCTGATCGACGTCAAGGGCGACATTGCGCGCGCCGAGAGCTACTGCGTGGCCCACCACGTGCGGCCCACCGACAGCGACGAGTTGATCATGGATGTCTTCGGGTGCCGTTACATCGACCGCTTCGAGAACCGGCCGGGGGCGGGGTGGAGGATTGTGCATCGCATCGTGGTCCGCGAATGGCGCCTCCGTCAGCCGATGCTCTCGGAGGCAGAGCAGCCACGTGGATTCGCGCGGTCACGCCGTGATCGCTCCGACCTCAGCTACCTGGGTCGTCTTCCCGCCCGGGACGACGATTCTGTCGTCGGAATGTTGTCACGATGGTGGCCGGCGTCCGATCTCGCATGAGTTCGTCGTCGCGTGACCATGCGGGTGCCGTGAAACCCGCAAGACAGCTCATCCTGAGCGCAACTCGAGGAGTAACTCGCCCATGAACGAGACAGCACGCTCTATCCTGGCACCCGATTCGGCGCCGTCGACGCGGGATCGGATCCACCGCGCACTGCTCATCGAGGGACCCCGCACAGAGGTTGTTCTCATTCGGCACGCTCAACAGGTGTCGCCCTCCAGGACTGAGCCTCGCTCAGCGCATTTGGATCCGCCGCTCTCCGATGTCGGCCTCGAGCAGGCCGACGCGGTAGCGGCGCACCTGGCGGGCGAACAGTTCTCTGCGATCTACTGTAGCGACCTGGAGCGTGCTCGCGAGACCGCCATGCGCGTCGCGCGAGCGCAACCGTCCTCGCTGGACCCTGTGGTGCTCGCCGGGTTACGCGAGATCGATGTCTTCGGTTTCGGCGACGATTCTCTCCCGGATCCCACCGCGGACGAGCTCACGGCCGCCGGCGACGAGTTCCTCCGGACCCGACGCTGGGAGGCATTTCCTCACAGCGAACGCAGCGACGACTTCCGGGCACGCGTGTATCGCGAGATCGAAAAACTGGCACTCAACCATGACGGCGAGCGATTCGCTGTCGTCGCTCATGGCGGCGTGATCAGCGCGTTCCTGGCTGCAGCATTCGAGATCCGGGAAGACATGTTCTTCTACGCAGCGCACACCTCGGTCACCCGCGCCTTTCATGGGGACGGACGGTGGGCCATGCACACTGTGAACGAGATCGACCATGTGTGCTCCCACAACCTCCTCAGCTACTGATTCGTGCGGCAGCAGCACCCACAGCTGTCAGTGAGACCGATCGAGATCGCCTGCCGTACGCCGCACAGGTGCCAGTAGCTCGACGAGCGTCCGGGCAGTCCCGGCATCGAGGCCGGGCATACCGAAACCACAGCCACCGAGCTTCTCGGTCGCCGAATCGACTACTGCACGCCCCTCTTCCGTAATGGTGACGCACCTGGCTCGGCGATCACGCGGGTGCGCGTGGCGGTACAGCAACCCTCGGACCTCCAGACGGTCCGTCGCGATCGTCACGGTCGTTGCGTGCACGAGCAGGTGCCACGCGACGCGGCTCAACAATCGGGTTCCGTCATCGCTCATCTGGAGTGTCTTGAGCATGAGGAAGTCGGTCAGATTCATCTCGAAGTGCTCTTTCAACTCACGTTCGAGAACCGAGGTCATGTGTTGCTGCAATCGCATGACGGACCGCATCGCCATGAACATGGTTGTGTTTCCGTCGTCGCGACGGTCTCTCGCGAAGGTCAACCAGTCGACGGACTCGGGTTGCGCCGGGACAGCAGACACCGCTTCCTTCATCGCAACCTCGAGTTTGTCGTCCACTATTGCCGCCTCCTGATGACGATCCGGTCCGGATCGCGCACGCAATTTCTACATCGCCATCGATTGGAGACGGTGCGCCAGCACCTCGGTGGCATCGGCGATGATCTGGTCGATTACCTCCGCGCAGGGCGCGACCTCGTGGATCAGCCCCTGGGCTTGCCCTGCCCACCACATACCGTCGTCGACGAGGCCGTGCTCGAGAACCTGGGTTCGACCCCGCTTACCCGAGGCGAGGTGTGCGACGTCCTCGAAAGTTGCGCCGGGCTTGCCCGATATCTCCACGATCTGTTCGGAGATCGCGTTGCGCGCGACGCGTGCGGTGTTCCTGAATTCTCGGAATACGACCACTGTCGATCGCTCGTCGTTGGCTACGATCTGCTGTTTCACATTCTCGTGCACAGGCGCCTCGTCGGTCGCGACGAACCGCGTGCCCATGTTGACAGCTGAAGCGCCCAGCGCGAGGGCCGCAACGAGCCCGGCACCGGTCGCGAACCCACCGCTGGCGATGATGGGAATGGACAGAGCGCGTGCTGCCGCCGGAATCAACACGAGCCCCGGAATATCGTCGTCGCCCGGATGGCCCGCGCACTCGAAACCGTCGATACTCACCGCGTCGACGCCGAGAGCCTGCGCTTTCACCGCGTGCCGCACCGCCACCGCCTTGTGGATGACCTTCACACCCGCGGCCTTGAACGCCGGAAGGTGCGGCGCGGGATTACTGCCGGCGGTCTCGACGATCTTGATTCCACTGTCGATGATGACGTCACGATAGTCGTCGTACGGAACCGGATCGATGGTCGGCAGAATCGTCAGATTGACCCCGAACGGGCGATCGGTCATCTCCTTGCAGCGCGCGATTTCCTTCGCCAGGTCCTCCGGCGTCGGCTGCGTCAACGCCGTGAGGAATCCGAGCGCGCCGGCATTCGCGACGGCCGAGATCAACTCGGCTCGACCTACTGCCGTCATCCCACCGCAGACGATCGGGTGCTCGATCCCGAAGGTGGTGGTGAAATCGGTGGTGAACATGCTTCCTCCTGGGATTGTCTCGGGCAACCGGGGTAACCGGTGGTCAGCCGACGTACTCGGCGCGGCCGTCGTCGAGGACCACGCGTGCGTTCGTTCCGTCGGGTGCAACTGCCTCGGTGCGAAACACCGCGACCCCCGGTTCAGTGGTCCACACCGACGTCGTCAACGTCTCACCGGGGAAGACGGGCGAGGTGAATCTCGCGGCGATCGCCGTGATGCTCTGCGCCTTTCCGTGACCCAGCTCGGCGACAAGCGCGCGCCCGGCGACACCGTACGTGCACAGTCCGTGCAGAATCGGGCGCGGAAAACCCGCCTTCTCCGTGGCGAACCAGGGGTCGCTGTGCAGGGGATTGCGGTCTCCGGAGAGCCGATAGAGCAAGGCCTGATCTTCGCGGGTCGGAAGGCTGATTTGTGCATCCGGCAGACGGTCGGGAATCACGACGGCATCAGCACGGGTCCCCGGCCGGCCGCCGAACCCACCGGCGCCACGGATGATCAGGGTGGTGCGGGTTTCCACGAGCGCCGAACCGGTCTCCGGGTCGGTTCCCCGGGCCAGCAGGACGATGACAGCGTTCTTCCCTTCCCCCTTGTCCTGGATGTCGGCCACCTCCGACACCACGTCGAGACTCCCCGCGGCAGGAAGTGGTGCGAACAACCGGATCTCCTGAGATCCGTGAAGGAGTTTTCCCCAGTTGATCTTTCCCACCTTCGACAATGCGCCGAATCCGGCGCACGCGATGACGGCGTAGGTGGGCAACACCTGCTGCTCCACACCGTTGCTGTTCTCGGTGGTGAACGACAGGTCCTGCGTTCCCGCCCCCACACCGAGCGCATAGAGAAGGGTGTCGCGGTCGGTCCACGAGATGCGTTTCGGTTCCGTCACTGCACCGATAGCTGCTGGGGTGATCGACATGAGTTGATTCCTGTCTGTGCCGTACGCCCGGGGGCGGAGAAGGTTACGAGGTCGTTGCAGGCTGATACGTGTTCCCGGCGATGCCGTCGGCGATCAATGCCTCTGCGCTCGCCAACCCCCAGTCGGTCAGTACCTCGAGAGTGTGCTCACCCAGCCTGGCCGGGGGACGTTGGACCGCGCTGGGAGTCCGATCGAAGCGCGGAGCGGGCGCCGGTTGCCGGACGCCTGCAATATCGACAAACGTCTGCCGATCGCGCAGCTGCGGGTGATCAGCGGCTTCACCGAGAGTCAGTACCGGAGCAACACACGCGTCGGTGTGCTCGAACACCGCAGACCATTCCGCGCGGGTCCTGCTCAGGAATCGATCGGCGATATGTTTGCGGAGTTCCGCCCACCCCTCCGCTTTCGGACGGCGGGTGAACTGCGCGGGGAGTTCGAGGAGGTCGACGAATTGTGCATAGAACTTCGATTCGAGGGCCCCCACCGTCATCCATCCACCGTCGGACGTCTCGTACACGTCGTACCAGGGGCGACCGGTGTCGAGAAGGTTCACACCGCGCTCGTCTTTCCAGCTTCCGGCGTGGAGCATGCCGTGCAGCATGGTCGTGAGTGATGCCGCGCCGTCGACGATCGCCGCGTCCACGACCTGCCCGCGCCCGGAGTGTCTCGACTCCCACAGTGCAGCGAGCACGCCCATGACGAGGTAGGTCGACCCAGCACCGAAATCTCCCAGCAGGTTGACCGGGACCGCGGGCGGTTCACCGGCACGGCCCACAGCGTGCAGGGCACCCGTCAGGGCTACATAGTTGATGTCGTGGCCGGCCATCTGCGCCCAGGGTCCCGACTGGCCCCACCCGGTCATCCTGCCGTAGACGATCCGCGGGTTTCGAGCAAGGCAATCCTCGGGCCCGACGCCGAGGCGTTCAGCGACGCCCGGCCGATAACCCTCGAGGACGATATCCGCCTGCTCGACCAGGTCCAGGAGCACCGCGACCGATTCCTCCCGACGCAGGTCGAGCACGACCGAACGGCGGCCCCGCTGGAGCACGTCGGTCGCCCCCAGGTTGCTGTCCGGTCCCGGACGATCCACCCGGACCACATCTGCACCCATGTCGGACAACAACATCGCCGCGAAGGGTCCCGGCCCGATCCCGCCGAGTTCCAGGACTTTCAGCCCTGTCAGCGGCCCGGTGGCGGACTGGTCCGACGTCTGCTCTTGCTGGGGCACTCGTGATCAACTCCGTCGAATCGGTGTGGCTGCATGATTAATACTTGCGTGTCAGATTATCTAAGAATAGAGCTTTAGGTCAACGGCGGTCAGATTCGCTCGATGATCGTGGCGGTTGCCATGCCACCCCCGGTGCACATGGTGACGAGGCCGGTGGCGAGGTCGCGGCGTTCCAACTCGTCGAGGACGGTCTGGAACAGCATCGGCCCGGTCCCTCCGATGGGGTGGCCCAGTGCGATGGCTCCGCCGTTGACGTTGACGCGACCCGGGTCGATCTTCAGGTCTCGCATCACCTTGAGTGGCACGGCTCCGAACGCTTCGTTGATCTCCCACAGATCGATGTCCTGCACGGACATGCCGGCCTGCTCGAGACAACGCTCGGACGCCGGGCCCGGGGCGGTCAACATGATGATCGGGTCGGCCGCGGCGACTGCCGCTGCCCGGATCGATGCCCGCGCCGTCAGACCATGAGCCCGCGCATAATCGGGAGCAGCGAGCAGGAGAACGCCGGCACCGTCGACGACACCCGACGAATTGCCAGCATGATGCACATGGTTGACCGCATCGATCTGCGGGTAGGCATTGACGGCCATCTGATCGAAGGAGATACCTTCCGGCTCACGCACCTTGGAACCGCTACGCGCGAACGAGGGCTCTAGCGCGGCCAGCGATTCTGCAGTGGTCTGCGGCCGCGGGTGCTCGTCGGTATCGAGGAGAATCGTCCCCGCGTCATCACGCACCGCAACGAGACTCCGTGCGAAGCGTCCGTCGGCGATTGCTTCGGCGGCCTTCTGCTGGCTCTGCAGCGCAAACTGGTCGACCTCCTCGCGCGTGAACCCCTCCACCGAGGCGATCAGGTCGGCGGAGATTCCCTGCGGGACCAGAGCATGTTGTGCGAGGATCGCGGCATTCCCCCCGTCCAGCCGGCCACTGGTGCGCCGAGGCTGGTACCGGGACATCGATTCGACGCCGCCTGCGACGACGAGCTTCTGCCAGCCGGCCGCGATTCCCGCGGCACCGAACATCACCGCCTGCTGTCCCGAACCGCAGAACCTGTTCAGCGTCACGCCGGGAACGGTCACCGGCCAGCCCGCCGCCAGCACGGCAAGACGCCCGATGTCGTCGCCGTGGTCGTCTCGTTGATCGCCGTTTCCGATGATGACGTCGTCGACCTCGGCCGCCGCAATACTGTTCCGCTCAGCCAACACCGCGAGGAGCTGGGCGAGCAACTCCTGCGGGTGGACACGGTGCAGTGCGCCGGTCGGCTTTCCCTTGCCACGCGGCGTTCTGACGCCGTCGACTATCCATGCCTGAGTCATCTTGTCGTGTCCTTGCTGCGAGAGACCTGTGATTCGGCAACCGGATTCCGAACACGGTTGCTTGCCGGGAAACTCTACTCATATACTATTTTCATGTCGAGCTTTGTGTAGTTGCTCGGCCCTCACCGCTATACGCAGATCGGACGGATCACCATGCCGGGACAGATTCCGGTCGTCGACTACCTGGTGCTCGGCGACCCACCCCACCTCCAAGCGCGGATGTGCGCGCAATGCGATGCGCTCTACTTCGACCGGCGCAATGCCTGCGCACACTGCGGTAGGCGAGACTTCACCTGGAAGGCTCTCGCCAGTACAGGACAGGTGCGCGGCTACACCCAGGTCCACCGGGCGGCTCCCTCCGTTCCGGTGCCCTACATCTCCGCGATCGTCGAACTCGATGGAGGTGGCGTCGTCAAGGCGAACCTTCTCGATGCCCAACTCGACGACATCACCCCGGGCCTGACCGTCACCATGACGACGTTCGTCGCCGGTGTCGACGACGACGGCACCGAGGCGATCGCCTTCGGATACAAGCCTGTGAAGGAGCAAGGATGAGTAGCGGCGACATCTGGATCATCGGCGCGTCCATGACGCCGTTCGGCCGCCACGACGACAAGGACCTCATCGACCTCGCCGCCGAGTCGGCGCTCGATGCCCTCGGCGACGCCGACGTCACAATCAACGACATCGACATTCTCACCATGGGCAACGTGTACGAGGCCAACTCGCACAACGGCCAGCGACTGCAGAAGCAGATCGGGCAGACGGGCATCCCCGTCTACAACGTCGTGAATGCCTGTGCGACCGGCGCCACGGCGCTGCGGGTCGCCCTCCTGTCGATCAAGGCAGGTGAGTCCGACATCGGCCTTGCCGTCGGCGTCGAGAAGATGGGCAAGGGCGGACTGATCGGCGGCGCAGCCAAGAAGCGCGACGCTCGGAAGGTCTACAATCCGAGCGGTCGGTACGGCTCCGTGCTCAAGACCGAGGGAATCCTCGGGACCGGAATCATGCCGGGCGTCTTCGCCCAGGCCGGGACCGAGTACGCCCTCGCTCACGGCGTCACCGCGACTCACTTCGCGAAGGTTGCCCAGAAGAACCATGCACATTCGGTGCTCAACCCCCTGGCGCACTACCGCAAGGAATTCAGCCTCGACGACATCCTGAACGCCGATGTCATCGCATTCCCCAACACACTGCCGATGTGCTGCCCCAATACCGACGGCGCCGCCAGCGTCGTCGTGGTCTCCGATGCGAAGTTGAAGACCATGGATCCAGATGTGCGTCGTCGCGCTGTCAAGATCTCCGCGTCTGTTCTGACTTCCGATCCCTGGGTGGAGGGCGGTCAGGTCCAGCCCGACGTAAGCACCCTCACCCGGAACGCGGCCGCCGCGGCCTACGAGCAGGCAGGTGTCGGCCCGGAGGATCTCGACCTGGTCGAACTGCACGACTGCTTCGCGACCGCCGAGCTGATTCACTACGACAACCTCGGGCTGTGCGAACCGGGCGGCGCCGGGGACTTCCTCGACTCCGGCGCGCCGTGGCGCGACGGGAAGACCCCCGTGAATGTGTCGGGCGGCTTGCTCTCGAAGGGCCATCCCCTGGGTGCCACGGGCATCGCGAACATCTACGAGGTGGCGACTCACCTGCGCGGCGAGGCGGGCGAACGCCAGATCGCGGGGGCAAAGATCGGACTCACACACGTGATCGGACTGGCGTCGGCATGCGCCGTTCACATCCTCGAGGCAGGGGTGAGCTGATGACCACGGTCCAGTCGGCTCTTCGCAGTGACATGTCGATCGACGAGCTTCGGACCGCTTTCCGCAGCTGGCTTACCGAGCGGGCCGACGCGCTCGAGCAGTTCCGCGAGCTTCCGACCGACGTCGACGGCATCTTCTCGACCCTGTCGAAGATGCAGCGTGAGCTCTACGAGGCCGGCTGGATCAGATTGGGCTGGCCCGTCGAACTCGGCGGCCTCGGCGGCGTGACCGCGTTACGCGCGGTCGTCAGCGAAGAACTCGCCGCCGCCGGCTACCCCCCACCATTCTCGTTCGCGACCCAGGAAGTCCTGGGACCCGCCATCGCGCGTTACGCCCGCACCGACCTCGCAAACGAGGTTCTTCCTCGACTACTCCGAGGCGACGAGAGCTGGTGCCAGGGTTTCTCCGAGCCCGGCGCCGGAAGCGATCTCGCCTCGCTGCGCACCAAGGCCGTCGACGCCGGCGACCACTGGGTGGTCAACGGCGAAAAGGTCTGGACCAGCTGGGCGCAATTCGCCGACCGCTGCATCGTCCTGACCCGAACCGGCGCCCCCGACTCCGCACATCGGGGCATCACGGCGCTGTTCGTCGACATGGACACTCCGGGCATCACCGTCAGCCCGCTCGTCGCCATCACGGGTGAGGCAGACTTCTCCAGCCTCCACTTCGACGACGTGAAGGTGCCGAAAACACGCACGCTCGGCGACGTCGACGGCGGCTGGGCAATCGCCATGTTCATCCTCAGTTGTGAACGAGGTGCTGCCGCATGGCAGCGGCAAGCGTGGATGCGGTGGCGACTGGACCGTCTGGTTGCGGACGCGCCGGGACTCACCGACGCCCGCGCCGGCGATGCGTTCGAACTGATCTCGGCGCTACGTCTTCTCTCGCGCCGCACTCTGCGCTCGCTGTCGGCCGGGAAGGATCTCGGTGTACTCCCCTCGTTCGACAAGTACCTGATGTCGACCGCCGAGAAGTTCCTCTTCGACTCCGCACTGGAAGCGATGCCGGAGACGGTCCTCTTCGACAACGATCGCGAGTCGAAGGACTGGCGAACCGACTATCTCTACTCACGCGCATCTTCGATCTACGGCGGCGCGAAAGAGATCCAGCGCAGCGTCATCGCCGAACGAATCCTCGGCCTTCCACGGGAGAAATGATGGACACAGACGAGAAAGATCTCTTTCGTACGAGCCTCGAGCAGGTGACCGCCGGAGCGGGCTCGGATGCTTGGCCCGACGCCGTCGCGGAGTTCGGCTGGCACGAGTTGCTCGACGAAGACGCCGAAACAGCCGTCAGCATCCTGTCGGACCTCCAGGGGCGCCTCCTTCCGCACGCCTCTTTCGTCGACGACGTGGCGCTCGCCGCTACGGGCCGGAGCGAATGGCAACGCGAGCCGAACGCACCAGTCACACGCATCGTCTTCCCCCCACTCGGATCGGCCCGTGTCGGCAGCATTGTCGAGGACTCTGCAACCCCCGGCTCCGACCGCTGCACCGTCGCTGTCTCCGGAATCGTCTCGCTGGACCCCCGTGCTACCGCGTCGCTCCTCGTTCCCGCACGCCTCGGGGAAGATCTGGTCGTTGTTCAGACTCCACTGGACGAACAGAACCTGACGCGCGAGCCCGCGGGAATCGAACCGGAATCGGGGTGGACGCGTGTCACGGGCACCGTCGAGGGAACGGTGCTGTCGACTGGTGGCGAGGCCGCGGACCTCTGGCGGCACATCCGAGCGGCGGCGAACCGCGCCCTGTCGTACGAGTTGAACGCGATCGGGCGCGAAATGCTCACCGCCACTGTCGACCACGTCACGTCGCGTAAGCAGTTCGGTCGTGAGCTCGGTAGCTTCCAGGCTGTGAAACATGCGCTCGCAGACACCCGGGTGTGGCAGGAATGCGCAGACCTTGCCGCAGATGCCACCTGGGAAAGCAGCGCGGTCGAGGCACCGATCCTGGCGAAATCCCTGTCAGGCAGATTCTTCCGCAGCGCCGCCGAAAACTGTCAGCAACTCCTCGGCGGCATGGGATTCACCTGGGAGCACAGCTTCCATCGGTATCTCCGACGCGGCTTGATACTGGAACAACTGCTGGGAACATCCGCCGGCCTGCGCACCGAACTCGGCGCGGGGGTCAAGAGCGGTGACATGCCGGTGCTTGCCTCGCTGTGACGTCGACCGTAGCCGAGGTTCTCGACCTTCTCTCGCTCGACGAGATCAGCCCACGGACCTTCCGGGGAGCACAACCTGTCGAGGACCGACAACGCGTCTTCGGCGGCCAGGTTGCCGCGCAGGCTCTGATGGCGGCCGGCCGGACTACACCGGGGCGACTGCCGCACAGCCTCCACGGCTACTTTCTCCGCCCTGGTGACCCGGCCGTTCCTCTCATCTACACCGTGGACTCCGTACGGGACGGCGGATCGTTCTCCACCCGGAATGTGACTGCCGCACAGGACGGGATCGTCATCTTCGAGGCGATGATCTCCTTCAGCGCGCGGATTTCCGGCATCGAATATCAACAGCAGATGCCCGCGGTTCCGCTGCCGGACAGTCTCATTCGAATCGAGGACCAGCTCGCTCCGTACGCCGACGAATACGACGGATGGTGGGTCCGCCGACGCCCGTTCGACATGCGCTACGTCAATGCACCGCCCCGCGTCGCGCTGGACCGTGACTTCGCGCCACCACCGCGGAGCCGGCTCTGGCTGCGACCCGACGGCGACATCCCGAACGACCCGATGCTCAGCAGCTGCCTGATCACGTTTGTCAGCGATCTGACGCTCCTCGACTCCGTGATGCTTCAGGCGCGAAAGACGTCGCGTGGCCCCGGTATCGTCGCCTCTCTCGACCACGCGATCTGGTTCCACCGGCCCGCGAACTTTGCGGACTGGCTGCTCTACGACCAGCACTCCCCGAACGGAACGGGAGGTCGCGGACTCGCATCGGGCCGCATCTACAACCGCTCGGGTGCGTTGGTGGCGAGCATCATGCAAGAGGGCTACCTCGGACGGGACACCTGACGCCACTCGGTCGACGAGCCCCGCTGGTCGACGTGCCCGCACAACCTCTGGAAGGACCTCCATGAATCGGCGATGTTCCATCCTCGCCACCGTAAGTACCGCCGTCGTCTCCTTGACTGCGTGCACCGGGACCCCGACCGCGTCGGCGCCGACCTCGGCGCAGCCCACGCGGGGGGACGCAGAGCCGATCACCATCACCCTGATGCGCCACGCCGAGTCCGCGGGCAATGCATCCGGGCTCATCGACACGTCCACACCCGGCCCGGACATCACGGACAAGGGCAGACAGGAGGCGCGCGCTGCGGCCGACAGGTTCGCCGGCCAGGACTTCGACGGCGTGTACGCCTCCACGATGGTCCGCACGCAGGAAACGGCCGAATTCATGGCCCGCGCTGTGGACGAGCCGGTCGAGGTGCTGCCCGGCTACGGGAAATCGAGGCGGGACAGTACGAAGGTCAACCGGAGGCCACGGCGCAGAGCACGTACCTGGCGGCGCCCATCAGCTGGCTCCAGGGGCAGCGTGACGAGCGTATCCCCGGCTCCATCGACGGCAACGAATTCGTTGACATCCTCTCGGCCGTGAACGACTGAGATTCCCCCTCGAGACTCGCGTCCCGAGGTTCCTGTTTCACCGACAGTTGCCACCCCACACCTTAGGTGCGGGCCGTCTCACACCATCTCCGCAGGCTGCCACCGTCAGTCCGACGGCCAAAATGTTCCTCGCCGCGTTCACATCCCGATCGTGGACGGCGCCGCACCCGCATGTCCACTCCCGCACATTCAACGGCATCGCCGAGACGATCACCCCACACACCGAGCAGGTCTGCGACGACGGATAGAACCGGTCGACCGCCACCACCCGCCGCCCGTACCAGTCGGCCTTGTACTCGAGCATCGACCGGAACTCGGACCAACCCGCATCCGAGATCGCCCGAGACAACTTTCGATTCCTGACCATGGTCCGCACACTCAGATCCTCGATGGCGATCACTTGATTTTCGCGCACCAGCCGAGTGGAAAGTTTGTGCAGATAATCGCGCCGCCGATCGGCGATCCGGCCATGAATCTTCGCGACCTTCAGTCGGGCCTTGGCCCGGTTACGGGATCCTTTCTGCTTCTTGGCCAGCACCCGCTGCGCCTTCGCCAACCGCGCACGGTCCCTGCGCTCATGACGCGGGTTGGTGATCTTCTCCCCCGTCGACAGCGTGTACAGGCTCGTGATCCCGGCATCGAGCCCGACCACCCGATCGACCGGTTCGAGTTCGGGAATCGTGTCCTCGACGAGAATCGAGATGTGGTACTGCCCGCGAGCGTTACGCGACACCGTCACCTGCGACGGCGTCGCCCCGTCCGGGAGCGGCCGCGACCACCGAATATCCAGCGGTTCGGACTGCTTGGCCAACCGGATCTGCCCGCCGCGGTAGGTGAAGCAGTTCGAGAAGTAGGTCGCCGAATCCTTCGACTGTCCCTTCCTCTTGAATTGTGGGTAGCGGGACTGCTTGCGCCAGAACCTGTCGTAGGCGCCCTGCAACTGCCGCAGCGACTCCTGCAACGGCCCCTTCGACGGCTCCGACAACCACGCGGTCTCCGCATCCCGCTTCCATCCGGTGAGCATCTTCGAGGTATCCGCATAGCTCACCCGCCGCCCCTCCTGCGACCAGGCCCGCGTACGCTCCGCCGACGCCCGGTTGTAGACATACCGGGTGCACCCGAACGTCCGAGCTAGCTGTTCCGCCTGCACCGCAGTCGGATAGAAACGGTACTTGAACGCCCGCCTCACCACTCTCCCCGCCATAACGCAGACACTAGCCCCACGGTCCGACAAGACCAGATCGGCTATCCCGGATCTGAAGGACCGGGTCTGCGCCGAAAGACTCACGGATCAATTCGAAGACACCTGAACGGGGTGGGCTCGCACTGCACTCGTGCGAGCCCACCCCGTTCCGTTCGTCGAGTATCAGACGTGCGCCGCTTCGGCCTTCCGCTCCGGTGCGACCGAGACGGGTTTACGCCACCGCGCCGCTGCGATCGCAACGAAGAGCAGCCCCACGACCACCAACCCGAGCGGCACCCACATACCCGCGATCGACAGCAGCATGCCGTTCTTCGACAGGTCCCCCGCAAGGCCGGTGATCTCGCTCGGCGCGGTGTGCAGCTTGACGGTCGAGAGCGGAAGCACGGGCACATCCTCACCGTTCACTGGGACGGTGACGTACATGCTCTGCGTCTGGTCGACATTCAGAGGTGCGCCGAATTGCTTGTCCACCGCCAGTTTTGCCACGTTGGTACTGCCGAACCCGAGATCCAGAACGTCGGGGAGCGTCGCGAGTTCGGCCTGCAGAGTCGCACGCGAAGCCTCGGGGACGATGCCCGCCTGCAGAAGGCCCGCTACGACGGCCTTGGGAAGCTGCGACGGGAAGTCCTTGAACTGCGCCAACACGGTCGGGCTCTCGATGGGACCGGACGCGTTGACCTCGTAGTTGTTCACCTCTCGCCCCTCGCGGGTTCCCGAATCGACATAAGTCGCTGCCTGCCCGGTCCGGGTCACTGCGTCGTACAGGGCATTGCCGTCCTCGGCGGGTCCCATCGGGAAGCTGAACGCGATTCCCTCGTGATCCTCGAACGTGGCCTTGTCCGCAGCGGGTATCAGCGTCTGCTTCTGCTCATCGGCGAGCGGTACGGGTGCGTAGTCCACACGGCTGACCGCGTAGCTGTGCACGTCCTTCTGCGTTGATCCGTCCGGCAGAGTGATTGCGGTGTTGCTGGTGACGATCGCGGTGTCACCATCAGTTGCGTCGACGGTCAGTGATCGGTCGGCCGTGATCGGCATCTCCGGCGTGATGAGGTTCGCAAGGTCGTTCGCCGCAAACGCCTGAGGGTTCAGAGCACTCATCGTTCCCTCGTACTTCTGGCCCTGACTCAGGTCGGCGGGAAGCTTCGTCAACGAGGGCAAAGCAACGAATCTGATCACACCGGCCGATACGATCAGCGCTAGTCCGACCACCAACAGCACTATCGATGACCTGCGAATTGACATGCAGAACTCCTCATTGTGGGTGTAACGAGCGATCGAGACCGCACCGCAGGCACCTGAGTGGAATCCGGCTCCGGGCGGGTCATGTTCGGCGCGGATGCGCTGCATCCGTCGGCCGCCGATCGACAGGCGTCCCATGTGACGCCAGTCACCACCATAGTCGCTACATCGACTATTTGTAAGTAGACTTCGACGCTGCACACACCCGCACCTCATCACCCAGAAGGGGATCGACAGTGTCATCACGCCACAACCCGTATTCGAGGACCCGCGCCTCGATCGCCGTCCTCGCCGCCACTGCAGCTGCATGGGCCCTCTCGATGACTGCTTCTGCCGCAGACCCATTGGGCGGATTCGCCGAGTACCCCGATCCACTGCGTGCACCGTGCGAAGGGATCTACCACGCCCCGAGCGGCCAGATCTACATCGAGGAAATCGTCAATCCAGGATCGAACGGAAACATCGGAAGTCTCGGCGTCCTCGATCCCGTGACCGGCGAGATCGCGCGCTATCCCCTTCCCGTTCCGGGAACGACCGCCGGCGGGGCTGCTTTCGGTCCGGACGGAAAGCTCTGGTTCACATATTTCGGCGCTTCCAGTGGTGTGGCGTTCCTCGATCCCGACACCAGACTGTTCAGGTCATTCCCCACCCCGAGCCCGAACTCGACTCCGACGGACATCTGGCCCGGGCCGGACAATGCCATGTACTTCACCGAATCGATCGCCCAGAATCTGGGACGAATCGACCTGACGACACACCAGATCACCGAGGTGCCGATCCCAGGCGGTGGGCTGAATGTTCCCACCACGATCATCATGCCGGGTGCCGGCACCAAGATGATGTTCTCCGCCGCTCTTGCCAACAGGATCGTCGAATACGACACCGCGACCGGAGAGTTTACGAACCATGACGTGCCGACACCCGGCGCGGTACCGCAGGGACTGACGCTTGGTGCCGATGGCGCCATCTGGTTCAGCGAGACGCTGGGTGCGAAGATCGGCCGGATCGACCCAGCGTCCGGCGACATCACCGAATACCCGATTGCAACCCCAGAGGTGCCCGTTCCCTCCATGGGCCCGCTCGTTCTGGGTTCGGACGGCAACCTGTGGTCCGCGAACGGCGGCTTCACCGGAGGAAGCACGATCGGACGCTTCGACACCACAACTCACCACATCGACTATTTTCCTCTTCCACGGCCGGCATCCGGACCGTGTGACATCGATTCGGTCGCTGCAGCAGCCGGAAAACTCGTCATCGGCCAGACGACAGGCGGCGCCGTTGCGGTCGCCGAGATCGAGGATTTGAACGCAATCAAATAGGCCGTCCACCGGAGAAGGCGCGCAACTCCGGAGGCGTCGCGAAGTCGCCGGGGCGTGGTGCTTGCTCCACCCCCGCCCCGGTGGCTGATTCGCTACCCGTCGAACGATTCGGTAGTCAGCGAGAAGGATGCGATCTGCAGACTCATCAGCGTTGCAAGCACACTCACCGGTTCGCCGCCGGGAACCACAATCCCGATATCCGACGATTCGATCAGCGCTGATTCCGCACGACACGACAACCCCACAACCGATGCCCTACCGGTGGCACGGGCGGCCTCCACCGCGTCGAGGGTACTGGGATTCTGTCCACTACAGCTCACGGCGAGGACGACGTTCGGGCGCAGGAGACGACTCGCCGTCAATTTCTGAACGAATGCATCTGCGGGCGCCTGAGTCCGTCGACCCGCCTGCACGAACAGTGCTGCGGACGCCATGGCCAAAGGTGCCGATCGACCGTTGCCGAGGACGAGGACCACGTCGGCTGCGGCGAGCAGTCGCACTGCCCGGTCGACTGCGACCGGATCCAACGCACCGAGCGTTTTCCGGAGTCCTTCCGACATGTCGGCAAAGGTGGAGCGCAAAACGTCGGCAGCAGATGCCGGACCAACCTGGCGGCGTGGCGGGGACTCGCGTGCCGAAGCGCCGAGTTCTTCCAAGAGCGCACCACGGAGATGCCGAAAACCGGCGTAGCCGAGACTTCGGCAGGCGCGAACAACGGTCGCGGACGACGTGCGTGACCGTGCGGCCAGATCCGCCACCGAGCCCCAGGCAACGTCCCCCGACCGCTCCAGACAGACTTCGGCTACTCGCCTCTCGCTGGGCGTCAAACTTGGTACCGCGGCCCGGATCGCCGTCGATGTGGCGCCGGACGCCGCGGTCCATGGTGTAGCTGGGTTTTCGTCAGCCACGCTGCGCGGCTTGGAGAAAGCGCACCGTCGCTTCCGACAGACCGCCGTCCACGTACAGCACCTGCCCCGTGACATAGCGTGCGTCGTTCGACGCGAAGAACGACACCACATCCGCGATGTCTTCGGGCGCGGCCCTGCGGCCCAGCGGGACCAGCGAGTTGAACCGCTCCTCGCGGGTGGGGTCAGCCATCGCGGCGGCCGTGCCTTCGGTGGCCACTCCGCCGGGAGCGACCGCGTTGAACCGGACACCGGACTGCGCAAACTCCACGGCACAGAGTTTCGTCAGCGACACCACTGCCGCCTTCGAGGGTGAGTACGCGCCGGTTCCCGGTGTCGGCACCTTCGCCGCCATCGAGGCGATGTTGACGACCGAACCGCCAGAGGCTGTCAACTGCGGAAGCAGTTGCTGGGTGAGCAACAGCGGCCCGACCACGTTGACGTCCATCACACGGCGGAACTGCATGACGTCGACGTCGGCCAACGATGCCGCTGGGAAGATCCCGGCATTGTTCACCAGCACCTCGAGGTCGTCCACGGATTGCGAGAGTTCGCGTACCGCATCCACGTCCGAGATATCGCAGACCACCGCCCGACCACCGTCTTCCTCTGCCGCCGCTTTCGCCTTCTCTGCGTCCAGATCGACGGCGACGACGGAGAATCCGTCCTTCGCCAGTCGTCGCGCGATCGCACGTCCGATGCCTTGTCCCGCGCCCGTGACCAACGCTGTACTCACTCGCCACACCTCTCCACAGAAAATACTCGGATCGCCGGGGCGCTCGCCCGCGACAACAGTCTATTATTAGATAATGCATTGCGCGACTATCACGCTTCTGTCAGTCTGACACTCCGTCACCCTCGAGGCAATGGCTGCGGGGACACGGCCGACGGCTTACAACATCGATGGGCGCCGGCAGACCCTACCTACACAAGCGAGGCCACCCCATGATCACCCCGTTGAGCCCAGAGGCCGCCAAGACGTGGCGGCTCCTCGCTGATCGTGCTGCAGCAGAGCAGAATCCCCGGCTTCGCGCGAACATGGAGGTCGTCGCGCGACATGTCGAGGCAGAAGTGCGCGGCGACATCCCCGCCTTGATGGCGACCCTTGTCGCAGAACCGCGATATCAGGTGTGGGGCGCCTCGACGAGCGCGGGACCGCAGGGCTACGCCGAAGTGGCGGAGTTCTATCGGGCCGCGGTCCGGATCGGCAAGAATCGACTCGAGTTCGAGATCGGTCGCGTCATGGTGGACCATGACACCGTCCTCACCGAAGGGGTCTTCCGCCACGCCTATTCCGGCGCCATGCTGACAGCCCGCGGCTACGACGGGCTGCAGGACGAGTCGTCGGCATGGTTCCTGGTGGAGTATCAGGCGCTGATCGTCTGGCCGATCAGCGCGGAGGGATTGATTCTCGGGGAAGACATGTACGCAGGCGAAGCTCCTCGCATCGTGCGGCGACTCGACGCCGGCGAACTCGACCATCTCGGCCCCGTCGACCGCACCTGAGCATCGTCGTCCACCGAGCCGGCACACTGGTGACCGAGCTCACACTAAGATACGATAGTCGATGATTAGATATTTATGTGAGCAAGTGTTTGGGTCGCGTAGCCCGCGAAACGGAACCACCGGCGGCGCAACGTCCGCGTCGGCGCTGCACATGGCGGTGAAGTCCACCAGTCGCCCGAAAGGAACTCCATGCTGAGCCCGTACGACGAGCTTCCCGTCCATCAAACTTCCTACCCCCTGTCGGTCGTGACGAACACCGACCCCGGGTTCGACGACGGCTACTTCTTCAGTGTCTTCTCCGCAGACCACCGGACCGTCTGCTTCCAGGGGCTGCGGATCAACCCCAACACCGACATCGTCGGTGGATACGTCGGCTTCATTCGCGACGGCGTCCAAAGGACGGTCCGGTTCAGCCGGACCTGGCGTGAACTGTGCGACACCGTCGTAGGTCCCTATCGCATCCAGGTCGTCGAGCCGTATCGCGACATCCGTCTCACGCTCGACGACAACCCTTCGGGTCTCCAATTCGACCTGAACTGGATGGGCTCCTCGCCTGCGTACGAGGAAGCCCACCACCTTGCAACGAATCGCGGTCGCCCGACCACCGACCAGACGAGGTACTCCCAGGCCGGAACAGCGCGGGGGTGGATCGACATCGACGGTGAGCGCATCGACGTCGACCCCACACAGTGGTACGGCAGCCGAGATCACTCGTGGGGGCTGTACCACGAGCGGCCGCCGCTCGCGCCTAACTCACGGTTCCTACCCCCGCGAGCAGCGGAAGGGTTACCTCGTGCCCTGCGATTCTGGACGCTGTTCGGTTCCGGTGAACTGTCGGGGTTCTATGCCATCCACGAATCCCCCGACGGCAAACAGGTACCGATGAACGACACATTCGGTACCCCCTTCGAAGGCAGGCTCCATCTGGGCTGGGACACGGAAACCATCGACCTGGTGGGCGGGACGCACGAGCTCGAACTCGTGCCGGGCACACGCTTGCTGCGCGCGGCGACCGTCACCCTCCTCGATGCCGATGGGGGGAAGTGGGTGCAGCACGTCGAACCGGTCGCGCCGCCGTGGGTCACCGCCACCATCGGTTACCAGGCCGGGAGCTGGAAGGACGGCGGTTCGATGCGGACCTATCACGGACCGGGTGTAAGCATCGAATGGGACGAGTTCGATTTCGCCGAGCAACCGTTCGACCACACGATGTACGACGGCACGGTGCACCGCAATCTGCACGGCAAGGAGTATCTCTCCCGGGTCACCACATTGGCACCCGACGGCCGACGCTGGGACGGCGCCGGCCATACCGAACTCTTCCTCGACGGCCCCTTCTCTCCCTACGGTCTGCAGTGATGGCAGTACTCGGAGACGTCGCGTTCGTCGAGCGGTGGTTCCGCGAGCGGCTCGGCCACATCGACCCGCACGCTACCGACGTTCGGATCGCCGCAGCCGAGCGTCTCTCGCGAGGAGTTTCGCGGGAGACGTGGTCTGTGACCGCGACCGTCCAGGTCCACGGGACGTGGTCGCCGCAGCAATTCGTCGTCCGCCGCGACCACGCCAGTGGGAGCATCATTCCGACCTCGCTGCAGACCGAGTACGACGTCTATCGGCTCCTGCGCGACTCCGCGATTCCCACCTCGAAGGCCCTGTGGTTCGAGGCCGACGCCGACTGGTGCCCCGACTCGCGGCCCGCATACGTTCGCACCCATGTCGCCGGCGACTGGAAGCTTCCCTTCATCAGCAGCACCGACGAAGCGCACGACGAGATGCGCATTGCAGCGTCGAAGGAACACCTCGACAAGCTCGCACTGGTGCACACCGCGGACTGGAAAGGCCTCGGGTTCGCCGACATCTTCGCGGTACCGGATTCCCCGGCGGACTGCGCCGCCAATCTGATTCGCGCGAATGTGGCACAGCTCGAACGGTTTCAGTTCGAACCGAGTCCGATACTCCGCGAGGGTGTGTCGCGCCTACTGCAATCGGCTCCCCGGGACTGCCCGCAGATCACGCTGTGCAAGGGGACCAACGGACACGGCGAGGAAGTCTGGTCCGGTGGGCGCATCGTTGCGATGTCCGACTGGGAGCTCGCCGCACTCGGTGATCCGGCCTACGACTTCGCACAAATTCAGGAAATGATTCCCGAAATCGAGCGCGGCGGACGGCGCCTCTGGGGTCTTCCCGAGGCGCTCTCCTACTACTACGACCACACCGGCATCGAGGTCACGGTCGAGCGGATCGACTACTACCGAGCGCTCTACGGCCTGTTGCAATTCCTGTACACCCATCACGCGGCGGCGCAGGTTCGCCATCAGGACCATCCATCATTGCGGTTCGTGTGGAACGCCGCCGAAATCGGATTCCACAGCGAGGTGCGACTGGCGGGCCTCTTCGGCGCCGCACCCGGAGAAGTGAGGTCCTCACAATGATCTATCCCACGACAAATGTCGTTCTCACGTCGATCATCGATGCGGTCGAGACCGACATCGCTCCCCACGTCCAGGACGACCACGCAGCGAGTTTGTGTAAGACCGTCGCGCAGATGCTGCGCTCGGTCCGGGCACGCACGGCGGACGAAATCTCGGCGCTGCATGCCGGCAACGATGAACTACGCGACATCCTCACGACGGCCCTCCAGTGTGCGGACCACCCCACCGAGGTCCGCGCATCCATCGTCGCGGCTATAGACGACGCACCGGCGCCGCGGTACCCGGACCTGGCAGAACTTCACTGTGACGCGATTCGCCTCCGTGCTGCGCTGGTCTCGATCATCGACGCGACACCCGATGAATCGCACCCCAGTCGGCAAGCCGCACGGGAGTACATGCGTCACCAGCTCGAGCGCGAACAACGCTGGCAGCAGGACGCCTTCACCGGCCCGCGGCGGTAGACGCAGAGGTCAGCCGCCTACCGTCAGTAACCGGCGGAGGCGGCCGGCCTCGGCGCGCTGGTCGATCGAGTCGACGTAGCGCTCGAAGGACCCGTACTGCCGACGGAAGGCATCGAGGAACCCGAGCATCACCTCCGGCGGTGTATAGACCATCGAGGCCTCATCCTTGACGATGGTGGCCATCGCTACCGGATCGTGTGCGCGCATCCATGCGAGACTGCGCGCCATGCCCGCGGCACTGAGCGCGTAGTCCTCGGCGATCTGCTGGTCGGGAACCCCGAGAATCCCCAAGAGGACCGCGACGACGATAGCTGTCCGGTCCCGTCCGGACGTGCAGTGAACTACAGCGGGTAACGCACTGTCGTCCGCGAGTGTGGACAGCACGTTCGCGATCGCGTCTCGGCCCTCCGCCAGCATCTGATGGTAGGCGTCGATCATCGGCGCGGGCGTGCACCAATCCTCGGACTGAGACTTTGTCGGCAGCGATTCCCACGCCACAAGTGGTGTCGCATGCGTGGCGGGCGGTTGGTCGTACCACGCACAGAGCCCGTGCTGCTCGACCTCTTTCGGTGTCCGCAGATCGATGACGGTTCTCAGCCCGATGCGGGCGAGGACGCGCTGATCACTTCGATCGAGCCGCCCGAGCGCGTCCGACCTGAACAGCATTCGCCTACGGATCGAGGTCCCCGACCAGGCGGGAAGACCACCGAGATCTCGAAAGTTGAAGCATCCATTCAGCTGAATTGCCCTGGGGCTTGTGGCACCCGACATGGTCGCTACGGCTCCTGGTTCTGGTCCGGGATCACGGATTCCGGAAATTGGGGATTTGCTTCTTCATCCGCGCGCGGCCGGCCACCCTGGCCTCGGCACCCTTGAAGCTGACCGACTGTCCGAGAGCCTCCCGCTCGATCGCCTGCTGAAAAGAAGACTCCGTGGACACGTTGACGAGGCTCTTCATCATCGCCAACGCCGACGTCGGCCCATCCGCCAGAGTCTGGGCCCACTCCGCGACGAACCGGTCGAGTTCGCCGGCGGGAACCGCACGATTGGCGATCCCCATCTCCGCGGCCTCCGTGCCGGTCAGTTGCCGGCCGAAGAACAGGATCTCTTTCGTCTTCGCGACGCCGATGAGTCGAGGGAGGGACCAGGATGCGCCGCCGTCGACCGAAATGCCCAAGTTGGCGAACGTCTCTCCGAATACGGCATCGTCGGCAGCGACCACGAGGTCGCAGCACAGCGCGAAGTTGCACCCGAACCCGACGGCGGGCCCCGCGACCTTCGCGATGGTGGGCCGTGGCAGGTCGTGAAGAAGCGTGCACAACTGGCCCACTCGGCGCATGAACGTCAACTCGTCCGGTTCCAATGGGGCGCCGAGATCCATACCCGAGCAGAATGCGCCGCCCGCTCCGGTGATCACGACAGCACGGTCGTCGGGAGTGCGGGCGATCTCCTCCAATGCAGAGATCGCCGCCTCCACAAGTTCACCGGTCAGCGCGTTCTTGCGTTGCGGCCGGTTGAGCGTGACCGTCACGACACCGTCCGAGCGGGTGGTCAGGACCTCAGACACGCCTTTCCCCCAGCCCGGACAGCTGCGCCACGCGTTCGCGGTGCTCGCTGGCGGTTCCGAGGTACAGTTCGCCGAATTTCGCTCGGCGATAGTACAGATGCGCGTCGTGCTCCCAGGTGAACCCGATCCCGCCGAAAACATGCAGTGTTTCCTCGGCGATGTGCATGAAGGCGTCGGCGCACACCGATTTGGAAACGCTCGCGGCGATCGCCAGTGCGGTCGCGGTCCCCGAATCGGGGTTACGCAGCCACTTCTCCGCCGCCGCCGCCGCGGCGTCAGCGGCCGACCGCGCCATTTCCAGGTCGAGCAGCACGTCCACGAGAGTGTGCTTGATCGCCTGGAAGCTGCCGATCTTGCGGTCGAACTGCACCCTCTGCTTCGCGTAGGCGACAGCCTGGTCGAGGCACCGCTGTCCCGCTCCCACCAACTCGGCCGATAGCAGCGTGACGGCCAGATCGAGACCACTGGCCACGGCCGCCGACGCGGCCTCCCCCGTCGCCAGCAGCGTTGCCGGGGTGGCCGCGAATTCGACGGTACCGAGTGGGCGGACGAGGTCGAGGGAGTCCAGCATCCGAGTCTGGAGTCCCGCTGCGTCGGCTTCCACGGCAAACAGTCCCGTGCCGTGGGGAGTGGACGCGGTGACGAGCACGATGTCGGCGGCGGCGGCATCGACGACGAAGCCCTTCGCCCCGCTGACATGCCATAGTCCGTCGGTCTCGGTGGCAGCGGTCGACGCCGGAGGAAGAAACCAGCCGGTCTCGACTTCGTGGAACGCCGCCGTCGCGACAACCGCGCCCTCCGCGATCTTCTGCAGCAGGCGCCGGGCCTCGGGTGCGTCACCGCACCCCAGGAGAATCGCCGACGCCAGACCCACGGTCGAGAAGAGCGGTACCGGCGACAGTGCGCGTCCGGTCTCTTCGAACACTGCGGCAGCATCGGCCACCTGTGCGCCGGCGCCCCCGAGGTCCTCGGCGACGAGCAGTCCGGCGACACCCACCTCCTCCGCGAGTGTCCGCCACAAGCTCAGGTCGCACTCGTCACTGGTGTCGACCGTGGACTCCAGCCACGCACGAACGTCACCGTGCCGTGTGATGACGCTCCGGACTGCCGATCGCAGTTGCTCACGCTCCTCGACCATGACGTCAGACATGGGAGCGGATGCTTTCGGCTGCGCGGGCACGGATCGCCACGGGCGACTGCGGCGCCCCACAGCTTGGCAATGCCACGACGGCCGTTCCGGGCATCACGTTGTCGCCGCGTTGGTTTCGCGCGTACGTTTCGAGCTCCACGACGTGCTCGCCGTCCTCGTCGACCCGCTTGCCGGTCACGGTTCCGCCGAGCTCGATGACGTCTCCGAGATACACGAACCCCCGGTATTCCGCTGTCACGTGCTTGACCCAGGCGTTGTCCCCGCACCAGTGGGTCAACGCGAGGATCTGCCAGCACTGGCGCTGGAATCCGACGTCGTACTGGTAGGCGACGCCCATCGCGTTCGCCGCCGCCTGGTTGTAGTGCACCGAATAGATCGGCTCACGCGCTTTGGTGACGGGGTCACGGAACGCCCACGCGGGGTGGGCGGCATAGTCGAGCGCGGCGGACGCGTTCGCCTTGAGCCGGGGAATGGGGGCACCACCGCCGGCCACGAAGGCCACCTCGTCGGTCAGCCCGATCGGGCCCTTCGTCAGGGTCGAGGCTGCATCGCCGACGGCAACGTCTTCCCACCACAGGGGAGTCTCGCCGCGCGGCTTCTCGGCCAAAACCTTCCGCTCGACGTCCTCGATCTCCTCGACGGTCCACCGATGCGGAACCTGGATCTCCCGCTTCTTGCTCTTGCTCTTCGCGGCACCGCGCTCGTAGTTGACGACCTGCCAACGGATTTCGGCGATATCCTGCCCCAACTGGTTCACGTAGGTGTTGGTGAACGTGTCGGTGACCATCTTGCCGGCGAAATTGCTGGGCCGAGGGCCGGTGAATCCGTCGTAGCGGCATGCCGAGGTGATCTTGTCGTTCCAGTAGATCGGCGCGAGGAGATCCATCTGGGTTGCACAGTGGAATGCGCCGAGTCCGGGCCAACCGAACTGGATTCCGGAGAAGCAGCCGATCGAGAACGAGGGCGGCGCGACGGGGGCGGCGTAGTCGGAACGCCTGCCGTGGTCGGCGTCGGTCCACAGCGGGTTGATGTCACCGATTCCGCCCGCGAACTTGGCCACCGCGATCCTGGTGGCTTCTTCGTTGTTGACCGAGTGATCGATCCGCAACTGCGCGCCGATCTTCGACTCCATCGAGGCGATCATCGCGTCGTCGATGACCGCTTCGGGCATCCGAGCCTCGTCCGTTTCCGGTGCGGACTGGATGGCGTCGGCGGTCACTTCTTGCCTGCGTTCGGGTTCGCGGTCCACTTCTGGCCTGCCGGGATACCGGCGTCCTGGACTGCCTTCGCCAGATCGGACACTGTCCAGCGTCCCTCGGTCTGCAGCTTCCACTCGGGATCTTTCTCCCACGGCTTGATCCGCTGCACCCGACTGCCACCGACGAGGAACACCTCTCCGGTGAGTTCGGATTCGGGCGAGGCCAGGAAGACGACGAACGGGGACACGTTAGCCGGGTCCCACCGATCGAACTTGCCTTCGTCGGACGACAGGGCGTCGCCGAAAGCGCTGACGGTCAGGCGCGTACGCGCCTGCGGGAGAATGGCATTGACTCGCACGCCGTATCGTTCGAGTTCCTTCGCGCTGACCTGCGTCAGTGATGCGATCGCCGCCTTGGCCGCGGCGTAGTTCGCCTGGCCGGGGTTGCCGAAGACTCCAGATTCGCTCGAGGTGTTCACGACCGAGGCGTTGACCGGCCGCCCCGCCTTGCTCTCCTCGCGCCAGTATCGCGCCGCCGCACGCGTGACCAGGAAGGTCCCCCGCATGTTGACGCGGACCACGAGGTCCCAATCCTCGTCCTCGATATTGACGAGAACGCGGTCGCGCAGAATGCCTGCGTTGTTGATGACGACGTCGAGACGTCCGAACGTGTCGAGGGCGGTGTCGACGATGCGCTGGGCGCCGGCCGAATCCGCGACATCGTCACCGTTCGCCACGGCCTCTCCACCGTTCGCGCGGATCTCGGCGGCGACATCCTCGGCGGGACTCGACGCGGCACCGGTGCCGTCCTGACCACCACCGAGGTCGTTGACGACGACCTTGGCGCCCTCCGCTGCCAGCAGCAGAGCGTGTTCACGGCCGATTCCCCGGCCTGCGCCTGTCACGATTGCGACAGCGTTATCCAAGCTTCCCATGCGAAACTCCTACTCAGGTGTTGGACGCTGCAGTCCGCCAGAGCGAACCACGCGTCGATCGGGCTCTCAGCCCTTGGTCGATGTGCGAGAAGATGAGATGACCGGGTCCTTCGGCAACCCCAGGACTCTCTCGGAAATGATGTTGCGCTGGATCTCGTCGGTCCCGCCTCCGAGCCGGAATCCCGGTACCCCGAGCACGAACTCGGACCAGGAGTAGGTACCCCACTCCCCGGTGTCCGCGAGCAACTTGGGACCCAGCGTCTGACTCACCAGGTGTGAAAGGGCGGCCAGGTTTCGAGTCAGCGCCAACTTCGACAGCGACATCTCCGGTCCGGGTAGGTGGCCCGCTTTGGCAGCTGCCTCGGCGCGCGCTCGCATCGCCTTCGCTGCGGCAACGCCCGCATACACCTTGGCAAATTCCTGGCGAATCGACGGATCCAACTGCGCGCCCAAGTGGACGAGCATCCCCGCCAGCCGATTCATGTCGAACAGGCCGCTTCCGCCACCTGCCGATCCGCCGATCGCACCACGTTCGTGCATGAGCGTCGCGAGTGCGACCTGCCAGCCTCCGTCGACTTCACCGAGCCGGTATTCGTCCTCGACGCGAACATCCTCGAGGAAAACCTCGTTGAAGTCGGCGCCGCCGGTCATCTGCCGGAGGGGACGCACCTCGACGCCGGGTGCATGCATGTCGATCACGAATGCGGTGAGGTTCTTGTGGCGGGGAGAGGCAGACGTCCGCGCGAGAAGAAGTCCCACGTCGGAGTAGTGCGCACCGGAGGTCCACACCTTCTGTCCGCTGATCACCCAGTGGTCCTCGACGCGGGTCGCCTTGGTCTTGACGGCGGCTAGGTCCGAACCCGCGGCAGGTTCGCTGAACAGCTGGCATCCCACGAGGTCGCCACGGTAGAGCGCCTTGAGCCACCGCTTCTTCGCGATGTCGGATCCGAACTGGTCGAGGGTCGGCCCCACCATTCCGAGACTGACTCCGAGCGGCGAACGCGACGGGGTCTCGTAGTTTCGCTCGATTTGAAGGTAGGCCTTCTCGTATTTCGAAGGCAGTCCGCGGCCACCCCATTCGCGGGGACCCCGGATCCATCCGAAGCCGGCGTCGAATACCGTCCGCCGCCAATCGCATGCGACCTTCGCGTCCTCCGCGGTGGCACCGCGGAAGAGGCTGAAAGTGTCGTCGCCCTCCCCCCACGATTCTGCGGTTCGCGGTCGCCGCGGCTCCGCGGTGCGGTCGAGAAACTCCTTCGCTGCCGCACGGAACTCGACGAGGGTGGGGATCCCGGTGTCGGCGTCCGCGGGGCCGTTCGGCTCGATCGTCTGCATCGCGCTCACATCAATTCCTCGACGCTGTGGACGATCTTGGCCACCGTCGGGTAGCCGGAGAGCGCGGACGAGAAGGGTACGGGAGAGTAGTCGCTACCGACCCGTTGCACCGGCGCGATCAGTTCGTTGAAGAGTTCCTCGTGGATGTGGGAGCTGATTTCGGCGCCCGGCCCACAGAACTGGGTGGCCTCGTGGACGATGACCGCACGTCGCGTCCGTTCCACCGAAGAAAGGACGGTGTCGAAGTCGAGGGGGACGAGGGTGCGGAGGTCGATCACCTCCGCCTCGATTCCCTTCGCGGCCAGTTCCTCCGCTGCCTGCTCGACGACGGGAACCTGGGGGCCGTACGTAATGAGTGTCACGTCTCGCCCGGGACGCAGTACGTTCGCCTGTCCCAGTGGGATGCTGTAGTGCCCCGTCGGCACTTCTTCCTTCTTGCTGTAGGCAAGCGAGATGTGCTCGATGTACAGGCAGGGATCCTCCGACTCGAGACAGGCGGCGAGTAGGCCTTTCGCGTCGGCGGGCGACGACGGCATCACCACGTTGATACCGGGTGTGTGCATGAACCACGCCTCGAGCGATTGGGCGTGCTGAGCACCGAATCGGCTGCTGCCCACAACGGTCCGGACGGTGATCGGTGTGGGGGTGGCGCCGCCGGTCATGTACCGGAACTTCGCGGCATGGTTGACCACTTGGTCCATGCACACCGCGATGAAGTCGAAGAACATGATCTCAGCGACGGCCCGGTAACCGCCGAGTGCGAGTCCGACCGCGGTTCCCACGATCGCCTGCTCCGCGATGGGGGTCGATCGCACCCGTTCGACGCCGTACTTCGTCGAGAGCCCCTTGCTGACCTTGAACACTCCGCCGGTGGGTTCGGCGATGTCCTCGCCGAGAAGGATGATCTTGTCGTCGGCGGCCATCGCCACGTCGAGGGCGGAGTTCATCGCCGCCGCCGACGTCACGGCGGTATCTGTGCTGCGTTCGGTGGTAGTCACTTCACACTCCGTACCCAGGTGTCGTTTGCGAATACATCGGAGAACAGCTCGTCCTCGTGGGGCAGCGGGCTGTTCTCCGCGAACTGGAACGCGTCGAGGACGTAGGCTTCCGCCTCGCGGTCCAGGGCCTCGATTCGCTCGGAGGTCGTGAGCCCTCGGTCGATCAGCAGGGTTCGGAAGGTCGGCGCGGGATCGCGCTGCATGGCAGCCTCCAGTTCGTCACGAGGAACGTACGAGAAGTCGGCCGTACCACTGTGACCTGTCAGTCGGTAGGTCACGCACTCGAGGAAGGTAGGGCCCTCGTTGCGTCGGGCTCGTTCCACTGCGGTCTCGATGACGTGCAGTGTCGCGAGTGCGTCGAATCCGTCGACCCGTTCGGCGTGCATCGAATACGCCGATGCACGTTTCGCCAGCTCGACGGACGGCGCATACTCGGCGATCGGGGTGTGCTCGCCCCATTGGTTGTTCTGGCAGATGAACACGATCGGGAGCTTCCACAGCGCGGCGAAGTTCATGGCCTCGTGGTAGGCGCCGATGGACGTGGCGGCATCGCCGAATGTGACGACGGTGGCCGCGCCACCTCCGTCGAGCTGGTTCGCGAGGGCCAGACCTACTGCGATCGGTAGTCCGGAACCGACGATGCCTGTGGTCGCCATGAAGCCGACCGCCGTGTCGTGGAGGTGCATCGGCCCTCCCTTGCCCTTCGACGTGCCGTCGATCCGGCCGTACAGCTCAGCCATGATCGACCGCAACGTGACGCCCTTGGCGAGTGCGTCACCGAGATTTCGGTACGTCGATACCATGCGGTCCTGGGGAGTGAGCACTGCTCCGAGCGCCGCGCACACCGCCTCCATACCCCGCACGGGGTAAAAGGCTGCCTGAAGCCTGCCCGCCTTCGCCTCCTGCGTCGAACGATTGTCGGCCAGGGTCGTGGTGACCATCAACCGATACATCTGTTCGAGCACATCGGTGCCCGGGATCGATCCAGCGTCTGTGGTCGTCGTGTGCGACAGCGTCTGTTCTGACATGTCGACCTCTCCGTCGTATGTGATCACGCCTACCTACCGATTCGCTTGCGATACAGGTCGTAGAAGTGTCGGATCTTGGTTTCCTGATACGCGCCGAACGTCACTCCCGGTTTGTTCTCCACGAGAGTGTGCAGGCCCTTCTGGACCCATCCGACGTTGTATTCGTCCTGGAAGAAGACCCTCGCCAGCGTCCCCAACTCGTCTGCGTCGACGAAGGTCTCGTCCAATCCCATCCGGCGGACCTTGGCCGGCGCCGGACGCTCTCCCTGGAATGGCGACAGAACCAGGCACTCCATGATGCAGGTCTCGGGGTCGTCACCATTGGGTTTGAAGCGGTAGCACGTCCGGTTGTACGCACCCCACGGATGGAAGTTCGGGAACACCGTGTAGAAGAACGTATCGACGCATTCGGTGTCCGACAGCCTCTGCGCCTGGTCGCCGAGCATGTCACCCATGGCCTTGCGGGTGGCGTCGGCGATGACGGTGCGGGCGCGGACGTCATCAGGGAGGGTCTTGATCGGTGCGTCCTCGAGGCCGAGGCCCATCATCGAGTCGAAGATTTCCTGCTCCGTTGGTTGCACGGTGAGGTGCGGACTCGGCGTGCCTCGGGGCGTGATCGCGCGACTGACGTTGTCCCAGTAGTCGTATTGGGAGTTCGCGTCGCCGATGCCCTGCAGCAGCTGCGGGTGGGTGGTGACGACGTGAAACGACTCCATGAAAGCTTCCTGCGCCACCTTCCAGTTGCACGGGAGAACCTTCTCCACGTGCGCCTGCGTGTAACGATTCTCGAAGTCCCAGCGCTCGAACTGCGCCGGTAGCTCACCGAGGTAGTCCAGAAGCGGTTCGGCGTCCGGATCCATGTTGATGAATACGAATCCGCCCCACGTGTCCACCCGGACCTCGGGGAGCCCGAATTTCTCCGGCTCGATCTGCGGAAAGTCCCACTGCGCGGGGACGTGCGCGAGCGAGCCGTCCAGTGCCCAGCAGAACCCGTGGAACTGGCAGCGGAGTTCGCGGACGGTGCCGGGCTCCTCGCGAAGTTGCCGTCCCCGATGGAGGCAGGCGTTGTAGTATCCCTTGATCTCGTGGGGACCGGTGCGCACCAGAAGAATCGAGATGCCTGCAATATCGTAGATCTCGGTGTCTCCGACGTGAGGAATGAGCTCCTCACGGCAGGCGAACTGCCACGTCTTGCGCCAGATCTTCTCCTTCTCCAGTTCGTGAATCTCCGGTGAGAAGTAGAAGTACGCTGGAATGTCCGCGGTCCCCAGATCGTGCGGGGACTCCATCTTCAGGAAGCCGGGAACACACTGGGTGTCCGCGGCGAGGAGGTCGTGGTAGCTCACGCCGGGCGAGCGGTCTGTGCGGGTGCGCGGTTCGAGATCGGTCATTGTCTGGATCACACCTTTTCTGCAGGCGGGGTCGGGGTGGATGCATGGCTTCTCCCGAAACCCGAAGCGTGTCGGGACACCACTGCCTTCTCATGTGTGCCGACCCATCGGCACATCTCCGGATCCGCGGTTCGGATCTCGCCGGAGATCCAGACGCCGTAGCGGTCGAAAACACCTGTCTTACCGCCCTTGTCCACCTCGACTCGTGCGTCGGGCAGTGCGGAGTAAACGTGACCGTTGAGCGGGTGCCGAAGCTTGAAAACCATGGTTACACCACCTTGCGGAAGATCAGCGGAAGGGCCTTCAATCCATGAGTACGACTTACGGCCCGAGATTACTCTAACGATAGAACATTGACAAGAAGAGTGTTTTGGCGGAGCGCTGCGTACATCCTGGCGCCGTTTTCCGCCACCCGGGCCACAACTGTTACCCTAGATACTCTAGGGCTCGATCTTCATTGATTTGAGCATTGGTGCGTGCCCTGGGACAGATGCGACGAATGGAGTACGACGGTGGCACAGAAAGTTGCGAGGAAGAGTGCACGCAATGCCGAACTGACGGAAGCCGAGAAGCTCGATCCCATGCAGTGGATCAAGTTCTACTGGCAGCAGCAGGTCGACGACGACCCGTATCCGTTCTTGGCGATGAGTTCAGTCCTACGCCTCCACCAGCTCATGACGTCGGTACTGGAGCAAGAGCTGAAGAAGGGTTTCGAGATGAGCCTGACGGACTACCTCATGCTCAAGACCCTCCAGCTCAGCGACACCGGCACCCGCCTACTCAGTCGGGTGGCGTGGCACCTCTTGGTTCACGCGACGACCGTGACGATTGCGACGGACCGCCTGGAGGCCCGCGGGCTCCTGACCCGGCAGCCGCACCCCAAGGACCGCCGCGCCACCCTCGTCACCATCACGAGCGAGGGCCGCGCACTGGTGGACGAGGCCACCGCTGCGCTGGGCAAGGCGGATTTCGGTCTTCCCGGACTCACTCCAGACCAGGCGGAGGCACTGGTGGGGATCGTGGCTCCGATCCGGAAGGCCGCCGGAGACCTCGACCGCGCCCACTGACCCAGAGTTTCTTCGGAGCGGACGCGGGGCCGACCCGCTCCGGCCGAGCCCTGGCGGCTCGAGCGGACCCGGCCGGCCCGAGGATGTCAGCGCCTGGCGGGTGCGGATTCGTTGTCTCGGTCCCAGTACGGTGCGCGTAGCGCACGCTTGTTGATCTTTCCCACCGCGCTGCGGTGCAGCGTCTCGACGAACTCGACGGATCGAGGACATTTGTAGTGGGAGAGCCGCTCGCGGCAGTAGGCGAGGATGTCGGTCTCGGTGACGGAGGGATCGCGTCGTACGACGAGCGCGAGAAGTTGCTCCCCCATCTGCTCGTCCGGGATTCCGATGCACGCTACTTCGACGACCCCGGGTTGTGTTGCCAGCACTTGCTCGGATTCCGCGGGATAGATGTTCACACCACCCGAGACCACCATGTCCGAGAAGCGGTCCGTGATGTAGACGTACCCGTCCGCGTCCTGATGGCCGATCTCTCCCAGCGTGAACAGACCCGGCTCGAGATGCGCGTCCGCATTCGATGCGTTGTGGTAGACGACCCCGCGACCTGTGGCATCGCGAAAGTACAGCCGGCCGGTAACCCCTGCGGGCACCGGCTTTCCGTCGGCGTCGACGACAACCGCTTCGAACGGTGAGACGGGCCTTCCGACGGACCCCCGGTGCTCCAGCCATTCGCCGGCACTGATGCGGCACACGGTTCCGACCTCGCTGGCGCCGTAGCTTTCCCACACGACCGGCCCCCACCAGTCGATGATCGCCGCCTTGACGTCGGTAGGGCATTTCGCCCCGACCTGCTGGACGAAGCGCAGTGAATCCAGGTCGTATTTGCTCCGCACGTCCTCCGGAAGCGCGAGAATTCGCTGGAAGTGCGTCGGCACCATGATCGAGGAACCGATCCGGTCCCTCTCGATCGCCTCGAGCACGCTCTCCGGGTCGAATTTGGGCAGTACCGTCACCGGCACGCCGGCAAGGAACAATCTGGTCCCGACCAAAGGGCCGCTGTGATAGAGCGGACCGACAACCAGGTGGCGCCCCTGCTCGACCAGTGAGTTCTTGCGGAGACGGTCGAGGTGTTCGGTGATATCGGCACCACCGGCGAAGGCCGTCGGCGGCAGTTCGGTCCCCTTGGGCCGGCCGGTCGTGCCCGAGGTGTATACGAGGGACGGCAGGGGCGCCAGGTCGGTCCTGGGCTGGACGTCCGATGCGGCGTCGAGCCAGTCGTCCCATCGATGGACGCCTGGGTCGGCCGATTCCCCGACGTCGCCCCACACGATGATGGTCGATACTCCGGATACCGCGGCTGCGGCACGACCACGATCGAGTGTGCTCGCGTCGACGAATGCAACAGAGGCACCCGAGTCCTCGAAGATGTAGGCCGCTTCGTCGGCGGTCAGATGGAAATTGACCGGCACGGCCGAGGCGCCGGCGAGGGTAATTCCTCCGTACGCGAGGACCGCTTCGGTGGAATTCCCGCCGAAGACCGCCACCCGCCGCAGCGTGCCGAGATCGAGTGCGTTCAGACCGTTCGCGATCCGTCGCAGAACCGCACCGGCCTCCTCCCACGTCACCTCGGTGCCCTCGCAGCGCAGAGCCGCCTGTGCCCCACCATCCTCCGCATCGCGCGAAGCAATCGTCATCAGCGCACTCCTTTTGCAAACCGTTGGGAACGGCGCCACGCCGGGAACAGACACCGGCGCGGGGCCAGCACTTACTCTAATAAACAACTATCGAGGAAGCAACGTAGTAGGCTACGATCAAGTCGCACCGAGTCCGAGTGCACACGACACGTCATCGACGTCACGGCTCGCGCACTTCCCGCGTGAGAGGTCCCGATGGCCGAATCCTCGTCGAGTCGAAAGGCTGAAATGACGGACTACAAAACTGTGAAACTGTCGAGAGACGGTCACGTGGGCGAACTGCAACTGTGCCGTCCCGACGTACTCAATCGCTTCGACGGCGCCCTGCTCGACGAACTGGGCGAGGCGCTGAGCGAACTCGGCCGGGATCGCGACGTTCGCGCCGTAGTTCTCACGTCGACCGGACGACACTTCTCCGCCGGGGGCGACACCGAGGCGATGCTCGCCGCCAACGACGATCTGCGGGTTCTGATGGAGCAGGTCGACGACGGCCGCCAACTCTTCCGGACTTTCGCCGACTTCCCGAAGCCGCTGGTCGTCGCCCTGCACGGGCACGTGTTCGGTGTGGCGACCAGCTTGGTCCTGACCGCCGACGCCATCGTCTCCACCCCGTCGGTGCAGCTGTCGGATCCCCACGTCCACCTCGGGCTCGTACCGGGAGACGGGGGCTGCGTGACCTGGCCGGCCAACCTGCCCATGGTCCGCGCGAAGCGGCATCTGCTCTGGGGCGAACCGCTCCTCGCCGAGGACGCGTACAAGCTGGGCATGGTCACCGAACTCGTCGACGATCCCGAGGAGGTGGCCCCGCTGGCGCGATCGCTCGCCGCAAAGGTCGCCGAACTTCCCCCGGCTGCAGTTCAACTCACGAAACGGGCTCTCAACAAGGGTATGCACGCGCGCATCGACGAGGTCTTCGACACCGCCTTCTACCTCGAAGCCATCAGCGCGTCCACCGAGGATCTACGTGAAGCAGTGAGCGCCTTCAAGGAAAAGAGGCCAGGATCATGGCAGGGACGATGACGGGAATCGACAGCGCGGAGCGCACGTCGCTCGAGGAGGTGTGGGGCACCGAAGTGCGCCCCTCCGAGTATGCGGGCCACCCCGGACTGCTCTACGAGCCGCATCCGCGGTCCTTCGCCGAACTTCTACTCAGCACAGAGCGGTGGAACGACCGGACGTATCTGGTGCAGGGCGAACGCCGCATCACCTTCGAACGGTTCTCTCGATCGATACCGCTCGCCTGTAAGTACTTCCACAATCGCGGAATCCGCGAAGGCGATCGCGTCATGCTGCTCGCCTACAACAGCCCTGACTGGGTCCTCGCATTGTGGTCGCTGTGGATGATCGGCGCGGTTCCGGTGCTCGGCAACCGGTGGTGGAGCCCCCATGAGATCGAGAACGCCGTCGACGTCGCGGCCCCGAGGTGTGTCGTCACCGACATGCCACGGTTGCCGGACTCGGTCACCATTCCTACGGTGTCCGTGGACGATCTGCGCCGATTCTTCGACACCGACCTTCCGGAACCGGCCGCCCGTCCTCGGGACGATTCGGCGCCGCGGGGAGACGAGGATGCAGCGGCTCTCATCCTCTTCACGTCCGGCAGTTCGGGTATGCCCAAGGCCGTCGAACTGTCACTGCGCTCCGTCGTCGCCAATCAGCACAACCTGCTGCTGCGCTCGCGGCGACTGCCCCAGCAGGTTTCCATCGACGCACCGCAGGCATCCACTCTGGTCTGCACTCCCCTGTTTCACATCGGCGGGATATCCAACCTCGTCACACAGTTGATCAACGGCGGAAAGATCGTCCTCAACGAGGGCAAATTCGACCCACAGCAGGTGCTCACACTGATCGAACAGGAGCAGGTCCAGAGCTGGGGCGGTGTTCCCACGATGGCGAGCCGCGTCCTCGAGCACCCCGACTTCGACTCGTTCGATCTGTCGAGCTTGCGGTCCTGGCCGCTCGGCGGCGCCCCGGTCACCCCCGGACTCCTCGAGCGGATGCAGCGAAAGCTCCCCCAGCTTCGCGAGCGCGGGCTCGGAAACACCTGGGGCATGACCGAATCGGGCGGATTCCTCACCGTCGCAGGGAACCGCGATCTCGAACGGTACCCCGGAACCGTAGGTCGCCCCTATTCCGTTGTGGAACTGCAGATTCTCGGGCCCGACGAGCGGGGAATCGGCGAGATTCTCGTCCGCTCGCCCACGGTGATGCTCGGTTACATCGGGATCGACGACGACACAGTCGACTCCGAGGGCTGGCTCCATACCGGCGATCTCGGGCACATCAACGAGAAGGGCTACCTCTTCCTCGACGGCCGCAGCAAGGACATCGTCATCCGCGGCGGCGAGAACATCGCCTGCGCCCATGTCGAGGCCGCACTCGCCGCCCACCCCGATGTCACCGAAGTCGCGGCGATCGGTCTCCCGCACGCCGATCTCGGAGAAGAGCTGGCCGCCGTTGTCGTCTTCCGGGCGGGTAGTACCCCGCCCACCCCCGGCGAACTGCGCGAATTCCTCACGGGCACCCTGGCGTACTTCGCGATTCCGACGAGGTGGCAGTTCCGAGACGCACCCCTTCCCACGCTGGCCGGCGAGAAAGTCGACAAGAAGACCCTCGTCGCCCAGTTCCCGACCGACAACGACGAGCGAGGCTGAATTACCGTGGTCCGTCTGACACCGCCCGACGAATACTTCAACCATCAGGTCTCCTACCCCCATGCGATGGTGGGCTCCAGCGACCCGAGCTGGCGCGAACGGTACTGGATCAGCATCCAGGATGTCGAGAACAAGGAGGTCGTTCTCAGCATCGGAATCGGGCAGTACCCGAACCAGGATGTCCAAGAGGCATTCGTGGCGCTGTCCTGCAAGGGCAAGCAGCACAATCTCCGGCTTTCGAGGGCGCTTGCACCCGACAGTCACATCATGAAGGTGGGTCCGCTGACCATCGAGGTAGTCGAGCCGCTCGCGGAGTTGCGCCTCACGCTGGAGCCGAATCCGTCCGGCATCGAGTTCGACATCACGTGGTCCGGACGTATGGAACCCACGCTCGAGGGGCGGCATTTTCAGGTCAGTCGATCGAAGGTCACGTACGATGCGGTCCGCTATGTGCAGGTGGGGCGTGCCGCCGGCACCCTGACCGCACCGGACTACGCGGCCACCCTGACACCGGAAACGTGGTGGGGTGAGCGCGATCATTCGTGGGGAACTCGGCCGCTTCCCCGTGCGCAGGGTGCGCCTCCCGGGGAACGCCCCGAGTGGAAGATGCTGATGTTCTGCCCACTCCAGCTACCCGACTTCGGTCTCCACTTCTACTACTACGAGGCGGAACCGGGACGGCCCGTTCACCTTTCGGCCGCATTCTCCAAGCCGATCGGCGCGCCGGAAGGCGAGCCGGAGGTCTTGATCGTCGGTGTCGACCACGATCTGCAATGGGTGGACGGGGCACCGGCTGCCACCCTCGCCGGCGGTCGCATCACCCTCACACTGGACAGCGGTGAGAAGCTCGACTTCGATCTGACGGCACATCCCGGCCGGGCACATCTGCGCGGCGGCGGCTATGAAGGCTGGAACGGTTGGTACCAGGGCCACTGGAAGGGTGAGAACAGCCTCGAACACGACGTCTGGGACCTGAACGACAGAGACAATTTCTACCGCTACGCGAAGGCGGGCAGCGACCATCTCGTGGAGGTCCGGCACAACGGCCAGGTCGGATACGGGGTCATGGAGTACATGGTGCTCCCCGGCTATGCGCGCTATCCGGAGGCCATCCCCCCGAAGCCCGAGAATGCGAAGGCACGCGATGAGTAGCGCAGTGTCCAGCCGGGAGCTGACGACAACCGAGCTGACCGAGGCGTTGCGCGCGTTCCTCGGCCGGAATCTTCCTCCCGGTGCGGATCCCGAGATCGAAGCACTGTACCGGGCCGGGACCGGCAGCTCACGCGAAAACTGGCCGTTCGATGCGACGTGGCTCGAATCCGGTGAAAGATCAACGCACCGGCTCTTGATGCGGCGTGATCCGCAGAGCGCGGTAGTCGACACGGCCAGAAGCGCGGAGTTCCACCTCCTCGAAGCCCTGGAAGCGACGTCGATTCCGGCACCGCGGGTTCGCTGGCTCGACGACGAGGGCGTCGACCTGGCGCGACCGACCATGATCGGCGACCGCTACGACGGCAGCGCACACCGCGGAGTCCTGCGTGACAAGAACCCCCTGCGACTGTCGTCCGAGCAGCGGCTCGCGCTCGCCCACGACATGTGCGACGTGCTGGGGCGACTCCACTCGGTCGATATCGACGCGCTGGGGTTGCGGGACATCCTGGACGTACCGGATTGCTCCCCGGCGGAGCACGAAGTCGAACGATGGATCGGTGAACTCACCGGCAACGAACTCGAACCGCAGCCGGGTCTGCGCCTGTGTGCCGAATGGCTGAGGGACCACATTCCCGCGTCGCCGGACCGGCTCGTTCTCGTACACGGCGACTTCCGGCCGGCGAACGTTCTGGTGGACGACGGCAAGTTCGGAGTTCTCCTCGACTGGGAGCTCGCCCGTCTCGGTGATCCCTTGGACGATCTCGGGTGGTACACGACGCCGTTGTACCGAGGCGAGCACTTCGTGCCCGGGCAGTGGACCCAGGAGGACTTCCTCGCTCGATATGCCGCTGCCACCGGTCGCGACGTCGCACCGGGGGCCCTCACGTTCTGGCAGGTGCTGTCCACGTTCCGACTCGCGGTCATAGCCCTCAACGGAGTCCGCAATTTCTGCGAGCTGGGATCGGACCGACCGTCGGCACCCGTCGATTCACTGATTGCGAAAGTCGTCGACCAGGTACTCGCCGCGGAGAAAGGCTGAATGATGCGCCCCGCACCACAGGAGATCATTTCCGGGATCTCACGGATCCTGAAGGACACGATCGAACCCCAGCTGACCGACGAGCACGCGCTCAATCGACTTCGCGAAATCAGATCGGTTCTTGCACAGGTCGATTGGAACGACGCGTCGATCAAGCTGGGTCGAGACACCGACGCAGTGGCTGCGTTGCTCCACGACTGGAGCGCGTGGGCCGATGCCGACGAGACACGCTCGGCCGCCTTCGCCCCGCAGCGGACGCAGATCGCCGAGCTCCTCGCGTCGTCGGATGAAACGTTGCGCTACGAGGACTTCGCCGAACTCGAGGCCCGGCACGCACAGTACGAACGAGTGGTGGTCGACGTGTCGAGTGCCACGTCGCAGTGGTCCCGCGACGTTAACCACACGGACGCGGCCGCGCCCATCCTGCAGCGCCTGCGCGAGCACTACTCCAGTCAGCGCGGCTGATGTCGCCGATCGATGTAAGTCAGCCCCAGCACGCGGTGCAGGACGCCGCCACTCTCGCCGAGGTGTTCCGCCACACCGTGGAGACGTGCTCGCAGGACGTCGCGTTGAAGTGCGCCGCCAGCGGGCGGTCCTTGACGTGGGCGGAGTACGGGCACGAGGCCGCCGCCCTCGCTGATGGATTCACGTCGATGGGTATGCGCGCCGGCGATCACGTCGTACTGATGCTGAGCAACCGGGCCGACTTCTACCTGGTCGACACGGCGCTGATGCTGATACGGGGCATCCCGGTGTCGGTATACAACTCCCCATCGATCGAGCGGCTCAGCTATATCTGGAGGCATTGCAGTCCAGTAGCGGTCATCGTCGAGGACGACGTACAGCTCGAACGTGCGCGGGCGGCCGCAGCGGAAAGTGGTCACCACCCGCGTCTGGTCGCGGTCGAGGAGGTACCGCCCGGCGACGACCTCGTCATGCTCGCCGACCTGGCGGCGACGTCCCCCACCGACCTCGCCGAATTGGCCGGGCACGCTCGCCCGGGCGACACCGCCACCATGCTCTATACCTCCGGTACGACCGGCGACCCGAAGGGCGTACCGCTGACGCACCGGAGTCTGCTGTTCGCCGCCCGCACGCTGACCGAGCGGATGGGCATCAGCCTGCGCGGCCGCCGCCAGCTCTCGTACCTGCCGATGGCGCATATCGGAGAGCGACTGGCTACGCACTACGTGCACATGCTCGAAGGGAGCGAGGTCACGTGCTGTGCACGACTCGAATCCTTCCCCGATGTGCTGGCAGAAACCCAGCCCCACATGCTGTTCGGCGCACCGCGGATGTGGGAGAAGCTGTACACCCGGGTTCAGGACCTTGCGGTAACTGGGCCCGATGAATCCCTGCACCGTCACCTGGAAACGATCGGCCTCGGGCACATCGACATCGCGATCGTGGGTTCGGCGCCACTCCCACGACACATCCAGGAGTTCTGGCATTCCGCCGGGATACCCCTGGCCGATTGCTACGGTCAGAGCGAAACATGCGGCGTCGGTACGTGGGATCCGCACGACCTCGTCCTCGGGACCTGCGGCAAGCCCTTCGACGGCGTGGAGGTCGCGATCTCCGATCTCGGCGAGATCCTGGTTCGGAGCGACGCCGTGTTCTCCGGCTACTACCGCGATTCGGCCCGGACCCGGATGGTCCTCGACTCCGATGGCTGGTTTCACACGAGCGACCTGGGATCACTCGACCCGAACGACAATCTCACGGTGCGGGGCCGCGTGGACGATCTGCTGGTGCCGACGTCCGGCCACAATGTCAGTCCCGCTCCGATCGAGGCCCGGTTGCTGCAGATCCCGCTGGTGAGCCACGCCGTGCTCTGCGGCAGCGGCAAACCCTTCATCACCGCTCTGCTCGTCCTCGATTCGGAGGCCGTCGCGAAGTGGGCGGCCGACCGGGGGTGGGCGGAGCGCTCTCCGGCGACCCTGGCGACGGATCCGGAATTGCGATCGGCTGTCAGCCGTCACATCGACGACATCAACACCAGTCTTCCCGGGGCGGAGAGGATCAAGTCCTTCGCGTTACTTCCCGGCGGGGAGACCGAATGGACGCCTGATACTCCTCTGATGACCGCGACCGGAAAGATCCGTCGCGCCCAAGTCCTGCAGCGGTATGCCGAGATCATCGAATCGATGTATCCATAGCGGTATTGCGCAGCTTCTCCCCTACGGCATTCCGCGCGTAGGGGAGAAGCTTTGCGCCACCCGGCCAATGGTCGAAACCGGGCCCCACCCAGAGGGTGGGTATCGTGGAGGATCGCCCCACGACTTCTCAGGAGCGGCGTCGACGGCTTCCGCCCGCCGGCGCCGCTATCTTCTAGCCGACGAGTTCAGCCGCCGCTTCGCGGCGTGCCCGCCACACCGACATGTCGCAGTAGTCGCGAACCACGGCGATGGAACCGTCGACGTCCAACTCGACGACACCGACACACTCGATGGGCACCTCACGTCCCGAGAACCAGAACCGGTCCACTCGCTCGAGCCACACGCGGCGACCATCGACGGTGGCAGTCACGATGTCCCACTGCACCTTGTCGGAGGCACCGAGGATCTTCATGAAGGTATCCGCGATGGCCGCACGACCGCGCGCGGGTTCCTGGGGAACCGCGAAATAGTATTCGCCGTCCCGCGTAAAGCACTCGGCGGCAGCGGTGGCATCTCGTTGATGCACTGCGTCGAGGAAGGCCTGCACCGCAATCGGCAGTGTCATGATGCGGCTACCGACCGGGCCGCGTGCGCGGCCTCTTCGCCGGCGATTCGGCCGAAACCGCACGCATTCGCCAGCGAATTGCCACTGCCCATATATGTTTCGCCGAGAATTCCGCCCGTGCATTCACCGGCCGCAAACACCCCGTCGATGACGGCACCATCGTGTCGCAGTACCCGAGCCTTCTCATCGATCCGGAGGCCGCACGACGTCACGTTGACGGTAGCCGGACGCACCTCGACGGCGTAGAAGGGCGGCGTACTCAGTGACAGCAGGAACTTTCCTGCCTTGCCGAAGTCGGTGTCCTCCCCGTGCGCGGCAAGGGTGTTGTACCGCTGCACTTCGCCTTCGAGGGTTTCGGCGGGCACCCCGATTGCCTCCGCGAGGGCGGGCAGGTCGCGAGCCGACTTCGCCTTACCTGTTGCGACGTTCTCGTCGACAAGGTCTGCCGTGTAGTTCTTGGGACGGAACGGCGGGTGGTTCGGCCACACCTGCTTGTAACAATCCCGGTACCGGTCCGCCGACTCTGCCGGCGGGCGCAGGGCTGCGTCGTCGAAAACGACGAACGCGCGGTTGCCCCTCGCACGAACCAACGTATCGAGAATTCCGTACGGCGCGGTCTCGTCGCAGAACCGGCGGCCCGACGGATCCAGAAGGACCGTCCATCCGGGCAGAAATGCCTCGTTGAGCTTGGCGAAGTGGGGGTCGAGTGTGCGGAGCCCCCGGTCGAATCCGGTGAGCTGGGCGCCGAGTTGGTCGGCGAAGTCGATCGCATCACCACGTGACCCGTCGGCACCGATGTACCACGTCCAGTCGGCCGTCCAGGACGACGGAAAATACTTCTGCAGCAATTCCGGGTTGGCACCGAAACCGCCCGTCGCGATGACGACGGCGTCCGCGGTGATCGTCTCACCTTCGGCGATCACTCCGGTCACCGTGTCGCCGTCCGTGAGCAGTTGGTCGACCCGGTGCCCCAGCGCGATATCGACTCCCGCGCCCCGGCATGCCGCTGCTAGTGCATTGACGAGCGATTGCCCTCCTCCGTCGACGCAGTGCGAACGCGGTTTGCGTTCGTCGCCGCCGAAGATCAGGCGATCGAAGAACGTCACACCCCTCTCTGCCAACCAGTCGATCGTCTCGCCGCTCCGCGCGGTCAGTCGCTTGACCGGGCCTGCTGCCACATCCCAGTGGTTGAGTGACATGTACTCCTTGAACAGATCCGACGGGTCGTCGTCGATGCCCGCCTTCTGTTGGAGTTGACTGCCACTTCCCATGACGACGCCGCCAGCCAGCCGTGACGAGCCGCCGACGACCCCTGTCGCCTCGCTGATCAACACCCGTGTGCATCCCTGCTCGACCGCTGAAAGCGCTGCGGCGAGACCCGCCGCGCCGGCGCCGATGACGACGACGTCGAAATCCGATTCGGACACTGTCATGCTCCTTGCGCTCAAACTGCACGTATACCGAGGTCGAGACCCCGCAGGTGCGGGGTTTCGTTCAAACTGACGAGGGTGCGACGAGTACGGCCGGCTCGAATGCGGGCGAACCCGGTGTATCCCGGTTCGTGGATCGTCAGTCTGCTTGCTCCGATGAGCCCGCCGACGAAGGCGTTTGCGACGCCGCCGTGCGACACGACGAGAACCTGCTCGCCTGGGTGGGCCTCGATGATCCGATCGAACTCCGCGGTGACCCGTTTCCTGAAGCTGGGGACATCGGTTCCCCAGGCGGTGAGATCGTCGCGGAGAAACGCCTCGTAGCGGGGGTCGTTGTTGACACGAAGATCCTCGAAATGCAGATACTCGGTGGCGTCGCGATCGAACTCGGCGAGATCCGACCTCACAACCGGCGTCAGGCCCGCCGCCCTTCCGATGACGGCCGCCGTTTCGGCCGCACGGATGAGCGGGGACGTATAGATCGCGGCGACATCTTCTGTGGCGAGATAGTCGGCGACTCGGGTGGCCTGCTCACGCCCTCGATCGCTCAGACCCGGGTTCGCCCGCGCCGGCCCCTCCGCGTTCCGATCCGGTTCGGCGTGGCGGACGAGTACCAACTCCACCGCATTCTCCCTCTCAACGTTGTGTAGACGTGTGACCGCACTCTTGCCCAGCAACTTCAGAGTAGCGATTATCCATCCATAGATGTTCTATCATTAGAGTAATGGATGCACTCTGGGGTGTCCACCGCCCCATGGTTGTGTTCTCAATAGTCTATTGGCAGATTATCTTTGTGACGTGGTCCATACCCGGAAGCGCGGCGTGGACGTCACTTCCCTTACGCAACAGGAGCATCATGAGCACCCTCGACGGGCAGTGGTTGGCCGATACACCTCCGAGCAAGCGGTTCCCGATCTATACGAGGTCCAACATCTCCGAGGTATTCCCGGACGTGGTCACACCGCTGGCCGCCACCGGCGAGGTGTGGCGCGGCGCCGAACACGGATGGCGCAACGGGCTTATTCGCTTCGGAGCGTTCGACAAGGACGAGTTCGACAGCGAGCACGACGAGATGATCGGCATCTTCGGCGGCTACGGCTACCTCAACGTGTCGGTTTCCCGGGTCATGGGCGTCCGCATGCCCGGCAGCAACCCCGACCTCGTCGACCAGTCCTACTTCGGCAGCCAGCCCGGCGTCCCGCCGTACGATCCGCGTCCCGAGGACGTCAATACGGAGCTGACCGCACGGATGGGCGAGGTCATCACGTGGGCGATGACAGCCGACGGACTTCCCGAACTCGAGGAGTACCGCACCCGTGCCGCCGACCTGCGCCGCGATCGACCCGACCTCGGCGATTGACCAACGAACAGCTTGCCGAGCGCGCGCTGGGCATTCAGGAATCCCTGTTCCTGCCGTGGGTGAGCGATCACTTCTTCCTCATCTACGTCGCGTCCATCCCGGTGGGCGGGCTCGCGGCGCTGACCGCCGAATTGGGCGTACCGGAGCTACTGACACCCCTGATCAGTGGATTCGGTGACGTCGACTCCGCTGCACCCTCGATCGCAATGTGGGACCTAGGTCGAGTTGCGCGCGCGTCCGACTCAGTGCGAGCCCTCTTCGTCGGCGGCGTCAAAGGGCTGGACAGCCGCCTCCGACCCCGAGGTAGAAACCTTCGTCAAGCAGTTCGACGAGTTCCTCTACGAGTTCGGGTCGCGTGGGGTCAACGAGTGGGAGATGAACACCCCCACGTGGCAGACGCACCCGGACATTGCCCTGGGGGCGATCGACCGAATGCGAATCGCCGACGAGAGTAAAGCACCACGAGCGAACCTCGCTCGCATGGCCGAAGACCGCAGGAAAGCCATCGACACGGTCCAGAGCAAGATCGCCCGCAACGATGCGGCGACGGCCGCAGTTTCAGGCCCTGTTGCATACCGCCGAGATTTTCCTTCCCGCGCGTGAACGGAGCAAGACCTCCCTGGTGAGCATGATCGGCGAGGTGAAGGTGCCTTTCCGCGAACTCGGACTGCGCCTCGCGAAGGATGGGCACCTCGACCGCCCCGAAGACTTCGCACTCGTCACCCGGCAAGAATTCGAAGACTTCGTCGCGAACCCGGGGTCCTACACACAGACCATCCGAGACCGTCGAGCACGGATGGACGCGATGACCGCGCTGGTTCCCCCGTTCATCGTCATCGGGGAACCGCCGCCACCAGTACGTGGGAACGGCGCGATTCGCAGGGGCAGACAGTTGCCACCGATGGCACCGTGCTGCAGGGCGTCGCTGCCTGCGCAGGCACAGCAACCGGACCGGCCCGCGTCATCCATGATCCGAGCCAGGCCGATGAGCTGGAACCGGGCGAGATCCTCGTCGCCCCCGGCACCGATCCGTCGTGGACCCCGCTGTTCGTTTCGTCGGCAGCAGTCGTCGTGGATGTCGGCGCGCCGATGAGTCACGCAGCTATCGTCAGTCGGGAACTAGGGATTCCGTGCCTCGTGTCCTGCACTGACGCCACCTGGCGAATCACCAACGGAACGATCATCACGGTAGACGGTGCGGCAGGGACCGTGACGATCGGACACTGACCGGCCGTGGCAGAACCGGCGGTCCGTGCAGCAGGCATTGCCGATGATGCACGGACCACTTCGGCTCGAGATCAGTACATTCCGAGGCAGACGGTCATGGTTCGGCGAGCCCAGTCACGCTCGGCGCACTGGTCGGAACAGTACAGACTGCCGATTCGTCTCGAACAGAACAAGTCTCGACCACAGTAGCCGCAGAACAGTCTGCGAACAGCGCGCCTCGCACGTACCGTGAACAGAAAATCCGCGACGAGGCGACGAACTCCGACACAAAACGTGAGGCGCATCCCGACTCTCCCGTGGCGACAACAACCGAACATAGCTCTGATGTTTCATCTTCCGATACTCGAATGCAAGAGTACTTTGATGAACAATCGGTGCCCGCATCCAGAGAAGAGGACATACTCGTGACCGAGGAATTGACGATGTTAGAGCGTCTCACCGCTATCGAGGACATCAAACAATTGAAAGCCCGCTACTTCAGGTTGCTGGATCAGCACAAGTGGGACGACTTCGCCGAACTGTTCAGCAGCACATTGGTCGTCGAAATCGCAGAGTCGACCAGTGGCCCCAAGGACCGCGACTCGTTCGTCGCATCGGTCCGAGCACATCTCGACAATGCGGTGACCGTGCACCAGGGCCACACACCAGAGATCACGATCATCGATGCCGATCGCGCGTCGGGGATCTGGGCGATGTTCGATCTCGTCGAACCACCAGCAGGCAGCAAATTTCCGATGCTGACCGGGTACGGTCACTATCTCGAAGACTATGTCCGGGTGAACGGAGAGTGGCGGATATCCCGCCTGGAACTCACCCGGATCAAGCGCACTACCGCGCCAGGGTCGTCCTCGTAGAAGCGCCACTCCCCGGGAGCAAATTCAGCATCGGCGCGGACATGCCCTCGGAACAGCCCGCGCCCATGCTCTAATCGCCGATCCGCATCCCCGTTTCCGGATGGAACAGGTGCACCGCCCCGTCGCGCTTGCGCAGTGACACGGTGTCGGCGAGTCTCGCCGGGGTGCGGGTCAGCGACCGGGCGACGAGTTGGGTGCCGTCACCGGCGATGTGGGTGTGCACGTAGGATTCGCTGCCGAGTTCCTCGACCAGGTCGACGATCACCTCGATGCCGCCCTCCCCTGTCGACAACTCCAGTTGCTCGGGGCGCACGCCGACCGTCACGGTCTGCAGACCGGCGGAGCTCAGCGCCGACAGCTGGCCGCGTTCGAGTGGGAGCGTCGAGTTCCCGAGGCGCACGCCGTCGCTGACGATCGGCATGGTCAGCAGATTCATCGCGGGCGAACCGATGAACCCGGCCACGAACGCGTTGGTCGGCTTGTCGTACAGCTCGGTGGGTGCCGAGAACTGCTGCAGCTTCCCGTGCTTGAGGACGGCCACCCGGTCGCCCATGGTCATGGCCTCGACCTGGTCGTGGGTGACGTAGACGGTGGTGGTACCGAGTCGGCGCTGCAGCGCCGCGATCTGGGTGCGGGTCTGGACGCGCAGTTTCGCGTCGAGGTTCGACAGCGGCTCGTCCATGCAGAACACCTGCGGCTCGCGCACGATCGCGCGGCCCATCGCGACGCGCTGACGCTGACCGCCGGACAGCTTGCCGGGTTTGCGGTCGAGGTAGTCGGTGAGGTCGAGCAGCTTTGCCGCCTCGGCGACCTTCCGTTTACGTTCCTCCACACCGACTCCCCGCATCTTCAGCGCGAATCCCATGTTCTCGCCCACCGTCTTGTTGGGGTAGAGGGCGTAGTTCTGGAACACCATCGCGATGTCGCGGTCCTTCGACGGCACTCCCACCATGTCCTTGCCGTTGATGGTGATGGTGCCCTCGTCGATGTCCTCGAGGCCGGCGAGCATCCGCAGGGCGGTGCTCTTGCCGGAACCGGAGGGGCCGACGAGGACGATGAACTCGCCGTCCTCGATCTGCAGGTCGAGCGAATCGACCGCCAGCGTATCGGCGTTCTCGTAGATGCAGGATGCGCCCTTGTACGCGATGTCAGCCATGATTGCTCCTCTGATGGGTGCCGAAGTCGGGGGAAGTGATTGCCGGGGTGATCATTTGATCGCGCCGAAGGACAGGCCGCGGACGAGTTTGTTCTGCGCGACCCAACCGGCCAGGATGACCGGGAGCGCCGCCAGCGTGGCGGCGGCGGAAAGCCGGGCCCAGTACAGACCCTCACCGGTGATGAAGCCGACGAGGAACACCGGAACCGTCTGCGCCTGCACGGCGGTGAGGTTGACCGCGAAGAAGAATTCGTTCCACGAGAAGATCACGCAGATCAGCGCGGTGGCCGCGATGCCGGGTGAGACGAGCGGGAGAATCACCTCACGCACCGACGTCCACAGGCTCGCGCCGTCCATACTCGCGGCCTCGAGCAGTTCACCCGGCACCTCGAGGAAGAACGAGCGCATCATCCACACCGCGATGGGGACGTTCATCGCCGTGTACAGGATGACCAGCGCCCAGATGTTGTCGAGCAGACCGATGTCGTTGACGATCACGTACAGCGGGATGATCGCGGCCACGATCGGGAGCATCTTGGTGCTGATGAAGAAGAACAGGGCGTCCTTCGTCTTCCGTACCGGACGCAGCGACAGCGCGAACGCCGCCGGCACACCGAGCACCAACACGAGGATGGTCGACATGGCGGTCGCGAACGCCGAATTCAGCAGCGCCGTGCCGACTCCGCTGTCGAGAACGGCCTTGAACTGGTCGAGCGTCGGGGTGAAGAACAGCTTCGGCGGACTCGTGTAGGCGTCGCCCTCCTGCTTGAACGCGGTGAGCACCATCCAGGCCACCGGGAAGAAGAACCCGAGCGCCACGATCCAGGCCACCACACTCCACGGGCTGAACTTGCGGTGCTTGCGTGCCCGCTTCGTCTCCGGGACGGCGGGGGTGGACTCCACCGGGGCCGCCGCAGTGTCGGTAGTCATCACGCTGCCTCCTCGTTACCGGTAAAGCTCTTGAAGATCAGGCGCAACGCCAGGGTAGCGACGATCATCGTCGCGATCACGACGATGACGCCCATCGCGGCGGCCTGCCCGATGTCGAAACCGAGGAATGCGCGCTGGTAGATGTAGAAGGGAAGGTTCGCACTGGCGGTGCCGGGCCCACCCTGGGTCATCATGTAGATGGCGTCGAACGTGTTGATCAGGTAGATCGCGCCCAGCACCGCACCGAGTTCGATGAACCGGCGCAGATGCGGGAGCGTCAGTTCCCGGAACATCGCGAACGGCTTGGCGCCGTCCACCCGCGCCGCCTCGAGGATGTCGCGCGGCATCGACTGCAGGCCGGCCAGGATCAGCAGCATCATGAACGGCGTCCACTGCCACACCAGGTTCACCATGACCGCGGGGAGCGGAAACTTGCTGACCCAGTCGACCTGTCCCACCCCGAACGGGGAGAGCACGAAGTTGACGATGCCGAACACCGGGTCGAACATCGTCGTCTTCCACAGCAGCGCACCGGCGACGGGCGTCACGAGGAACGGGGTGATGAGGAGGGTGCGGACGATGCCGCGGCCCAGGAAGGCGCGGTCGAGCAACAGCGCGAGCAGCAGACCCAGCACCACCGAGATCAGCACGGTTCCGACGATCAGGATCACCGTGTTGACCGCGACCTCACGGAACTGGCTGTCCTTGAACACGTCCACGTAGTTCTGCAGGCCGACGAAGGCCTGCGAACCCGGCCGCACCAGGTTCCAGGACTGCGTCGAGTAGTACAGCGTGAACAGGAACGGGATCTGGGTCACCACGATCATGAAGATCAGCGCGGGCAGCAACGGCCCCCGTCGACGCCATCCCTCGGCCCGGGAAACGCTGTCGTCCTTGGCCTCCCGCAGTTGCCGCACCCGGTCGGCAGTGCCGTCCGCGGTGGGTTTCTCGGCGATGGTTGTCATCGGGACTCACGGGCGGATACCCAATCCTCCGAGGCAGGAAGGCCGCTCGTGCACATGCGGGGTGTGCGGCGTAGGTACATGTCGGTGCTCCTGATTACTGTTGTGCTGTGGAAGAAATCGTGCGATACAGCTACCGGCTCCGGCCCGGCGCGCAGGCACAGCGTGCGCTCGAGTCCGAGTGGCACCGGTGCCGGTACTTGTGGAACGAGGCGGTGCAGCAACAGAAATCCGGCCGCAGGCCAACGTTCGCCAGGCTCGGAAAGCTGCTTACCGATGCCCGCAGCCGCAATGGATGGTTGTGTGAGGGCGCGCAAGTCCCTCAACAGCAGACGCTGCGGACATACGCGCAATCGCTGGAGCATTCGTTCACGGTGAAGGGTCGCGGGCGACCGACGTTCAAGGCGCGCCGAAACTCGCTCCCAACACTCGAGTACACGTCCCGAGGATTCACACTTCGTGACGGTCGACTGTGCCTGGCCAAGGGTATCGTTGTACCGATTGTCTGGTCTCGGGAACTGCCTTCCGAGCCTACAAGCGTCCGCGTGCACCGAAATTCGCTCGGTCATTGGTACGCCTCGTTCGTAGTGCGGCGCGACACCACCCCCGTCCCCGCCATTGTTGAGGATAGTGGCATCGGAATCGACTGGGGTGTATCCGTTACCGCCACGACCACGAACTCGGCGTTCGACTTGCCATATCTCGGACATCGCAAGCGTTGTTCCGCAGAGCTTGGCAGGGCCCAGCGGACGATGGCGCGGCGCCACAGCGGCACGCGTGGTCCTCAGTCCAACGGGTACCAACGCGCCCGCAGGAAAGCCGCCAAGTTGCAGAAGAAGGCCGCCAGGCAAGCTCGGCACGATTCGAGGGTTTGGGCCAAGGGAGTCGTCGACAGCCATCACCTGATCGCCGTCGAGGACTTCTGACCCAAATTTTTTACAAGGTCCAACGTGGCCCGTAAGGCCGCGGATGCGGCGATCGGTGCCGCGAAGCGGGAACTGATCGAACGTGCTGTGCGGACCGGCCGGAGTGTGGTGTTGGTACAGCCCGCGTACACGACGATGACGTGTTCGAGTTGTTTCGCGAGAGCCAAGCAACGACTCGGGCTCGCGGAACGAGTCTTTTTGTGCCAGCAGTGTGGATTCAGCGACTGCCGGGACAGGAACGCTGCCAGGGTGATTCTGGCTGTGGCAGAGCGGGGCCACACTCGTGTTGACGACGTCAGACATGTGCATTCCTCCTTCGGGTCGGATGTGTGTGCTCTCTGAGCGTGAAATCCCATGCCGTCAGGCAAGGGAACCGCTAACGTTCCTCCCGGTAGGTCGCGCCGACCACCTCTGCGTATTGCTGTGCCTGGGCGAGCGCCTCGGGCACGGTCTGCTGTCCGGCGATCGCCGCGCTGATCTGCTGGCTGACGCGGGTTCCGAGGTCCTGGAACTCCGGGATCGCCAGGAACTGCACGCCGGTGTACGGAACCGGTTGCACGGTGGGTGCATCCGGGGTCGCGTTCTCGATCGCCTCGAGCGTGAGCGGTCCGTAGGCGGCCGAGGCTTCCTTGTACTCGGGAATCTCGTACGTCGACAACCGGCTTCCCGGAGGCACCCGCTCCCAGCCCAGGTCCTCGCCGACCGTGCGTATGTATTGCTTGTCGGTCATCCACGAGATGAACTTCCACGCCGCATCGGGATTCTCGCTGCTCTCGGGGATTCCCAGCGACCAGCTGTACAGCCAGCCGGAGTTGTCCTTCACCTCGATCGGGGCGGGCGCGTAGCCGATCTTGCCGACCACGGCGCTCGACGTCGGATCCTCCAGCGTGGACACGGCGGACGTCGAGTCGTACCACATGGCGACATGGCCCTGCGACAACTGTGTGGCGCATTCACCGAATCCGCTCGTCGCGGCGCCGGGCTCACCGTGCTCGCGCACGAGGTCGACGTAGAACTGCACGGCCCGTTCGACCTCGGGACTGGTGAGCTGGGCGTTCCAGTTCTCGTCGTACCACCGGCCGCCGAACGTGTTGATGACGGTGTCCAGCGGGGCGAGCAGCTCACCCCAGCCCGGCTTGCCGCGCAGGCAGATTCCCGCCATGTCGTCGCTGTCGAGCTGCTTCGCAGCGGCGGCGACCTCGGCCCAGGTCGGCTTCTCCGACAGGGTGATTCCGGCCTGCTCGAACAGGTCCTTGCGGTACATCAGGAACGAAGACTCACCGTAGAACGGCACCGAGTACATGTTCCCCTCGTACGACAGGGACTCCCGCAGGCTCGGAATGAAGTCGGCCTCGTCGTACCCCTCGGTGGCCTGCGCGTACTGCGACAGATTCTTCAGCCAGCCGTACTTGGCCCACTGCGGGGTCTCGTAGTTGCTGATCATCACGACGTCGAATTCGCCGCCGCCCGTCGCGGTCGACGCGGTGATCTTCGCGCGAGCCTCGTTCTCGGACAACGTGACGAACTTCAGGTCGATGTCCGGGTTCTCCTCCTCGAACTGCGAGGCGAGCTTGCGGGCGTCCTGCATCTGCGAATTGGAGACCATCGCGATGGTGATGGTCTGATCCGACGCTCCCAGCGATCCGGCGCCCGCGCATCCGCTGAGCGTGAGGCACAGCGCTCCCGCGCCTGCCACCAGCATCGTTGCCGGTTTTCTGTGTTTCTTCACCGATCTTCACCTCTCTTGCGTGGTGCTACTGATCGAGCAGCCAACGCGCGCATTCGATGTCGCAGACCAGCATCTTGGCCAGTCCGCCGTGGAGGGCACCCAGTGCCGCGTGGTGTTTGGCGACGCCACCCGTGACGAGGATCGATCCCTCGCACGCGCGGATGTCGTCGAGCGGAACGGACATGGCCCGTTCATCGAGCGGGCCGGCGACCTCGGTGCCGTCGAGCCGATAGAAGCGGCCACCGACCTCGCCAACCGCGCCGAGGCCGGTGAGCACGGACAGCATGTCCGTGTCGATGAAGCTGCCCTCGAACAGGGTGGTCGACGTGGAGACGGCGCCCGTGCCGAACATCATCATCTCCGCGGTGCGGCCGGCCTCGAGGGCCTTCGAGATGACCGAGTCGCCCCGCATGGATACCACGGTCGACGCGTCGGCGTACAGCGGAACGGGGAGACGAACAGTGTTGGCCTGCAGTTGTTCTGCGCATCTCCCGAGGACGTACTCGGTTCCGGTCTGGTAGTTGATGGCACTCACCGAGCCGTCGAGTTGCACGACGGACGCGCACGTGGCTGCCCCGGACGGCAACCCCTGCGCGACGGCGACCGTTTCGGGCCCCCATGTGAAGCCGAGGGTGTCGCCCTCACGGATCCGGCGGACCAGCAGGGACGCGGCGGCACGTCCGACCCCGGCGAAGCTGTTGTGGTCGTCGATCGATCCCGCGGCGTCGACGGAGTCGGCGACCACCACCGCCTCGACGAGTCCGTACTTCTCCTCGAGCGCACGCTCCTCGTCCGAGCGCAGCGCGTCGCGCAAATGCGCGGGGGCCTGCACCTCGATGCGCACCAGGCCCTGGGCGCGGGCGCGGGCCACCAGCCTGCCCGCCGTCGGGCGGGAGACACCGAGGCGCGTGGCGACCTCGGCCTGAGTCATTCCGTCCAGGTAATACAGCGTTGCCGCGCGCAACGCCAGGCGCAGATCCTCCGTGGTGGACGGCGGTGGCGCCGCGATGAGGGACGGCGTCGGGGCCGTCGGATTGGGGGACGTCACTGGTTCTCCTCGCCATGATCCCGAGCCCGTCGAGCGTGTCTTCCGGAGCCTCGGGAAACCGTGAGCAAATGATCACTATGCGTTCATCTGCTCAATACGCTAGCATCGAAGTGTGACCCACACAACACTCCCGTCGGATATCCCCAGGACGATGCGCGCCAGCGTGCTCGTCGAACCGGGCGCGATCGAGATCCGGGAACGCCCCGTGCCCACCCCCGGGCCCGGGGACGTTCTGATCCGGGTGGCGTCGGTGGGCGTCTGCGGATCGGACACGCACTACTACCGCGAGGGCCGGATCGGGGACTTCGTGGTCGATCAGCCGATCGTGCTGGGCCACGAGGCGTCGGGCACCGTCGTCGGCGTCGGCCCCGGAATCGATGCGCAGCGGATCGGGCAGCGCGTCTCCATCGAACCGCAGCGGCCCGACCCGGACTCCGACGAATCGCGTCGCGGCCTCTACAACCTGTGCCCGCACATGCAGTTCTATGCCACCCCGCCGATCGACGGGGCGCTCGCCGAGTACGTGACCATCGGCTCGGCGTTCGCCCACCCGATTCCGGACGAGATGTCCGAGGACGCGGCCGCGCTGTGCGAACCGCTGTCCGTCGCGATAGCCACCACCCGCAAGGCCGGCGTGACGGCCGGTTCCCGCGTCCTGATCGCCGGCGCGGGACCGATCGGGATCGCGACGGTGCAGACCGCGCTCGCGTTCGGTGCCACCGAGGTCTTCGTTTCGGATCTCGATCCGCGGCGGCGCGACGTCGCAACGAAATTCGGGGCCACCGCGGTGCTCGACCCGCGTGAGCAGGACGTCGCGGGACTTCACGTGGACGCGTTCGTCGACGCGTCCGGCGCTCCCGCCGCCGTCCTGGCCGGGATCCGGGCCGTCCGGCCCGCGGGATCCGTGGTGCTCGTGGGCATGGGCGCCGCCGAGATGACCCTGCCCGTCCAGACCATCCAGAACCGAGAGTTGTTGCTGACCGGGGTGTTCCGCTACGCCAACACCTGGCCGACGGCCATCGCGCTCGCACGGTCGGGGCGGGTCGACCTCGATGCGATGGTCACCGGAAGATTTCCGCTCTCCGAGGCGGAGCACGCACTGAACGCAGACCGGACGCCGGGCAGCCTCAAGGCCGTCGTGCGCGTCCAGGAATGAGGAAAGACCGATGCAACTGAGCGCGCACGCACTGCAGCAGTTGGACGACACCGTGCAGGTGCCGAATTACGATCGACGCGACATCACCGTCGGGGTAGTGCATTTCGGTGTAGGCGGCTTCCACCGCGCGCATCAGGCGATGTACGTCGACCGGCTGCTGCGACGCGGGGAGGCCCGAGAATGGGGGATCTGCGGTGTCGGGGTGCTGCCCGGGGACCGGCGCATGAAGGACGTCCTGGACGCGCAGGACGGCTTGTATACCCTTGCGCTGCGGCATTCCGACGGCACCTGGGACGTCAGCGTCATCGGGTCGATCGTCGACTATCTCTTCGCCCCCGACGACCCCGAAGCGGTCATCGAGAAGATCGCCGCGGAGACCACGAAGATCGTCTCGCTGACGATCACTGAGGGCGGCTACAACTTCACCCACGACACGGGCGAGTTCGACGCCGAGAACCCGGACGTCGTGCACGATCTCGCCGACGGCGCCGCTCCGCGGACCACGTTCGGACTCGTCGTCGAGGCACTGGCCCGGCGCCGGGCACGCGGGTTGCCGTCGCCGACCGTCATGTCCTGCGACAACATTCAGGGCAACGGCGACGTGGCGCGACGGATGTTCCTGGCGTACGCGGAGTTGAAGGACCCGGACCTCGCCGAGTGGATGCGCGCCGAGACGTCGTTCCCCAACTCGATGGTCGACCGCATCACTCCCGTCACCACACCCGAGGTGACGGACGCGCTGTCGTCGCGGTTCGGCATCGACGACCGGTGGCCGGTCGCCGCCGAACCGTTCACCTCGTGGGTGCTCGAGGATGCCTTCCCGCTCGGCCGTCCGGCGTTCGAGGAGGTGGGCGTGCAGGTGGTCGACGACGTCGCACCGTACGAGCTGATGAAACTGCGCCTGCTCAACGCGAGCCACCAGGGCCTCTGCTACTTCGGCTACCTGTCGGGATACCGTCTCGTGCACGACGTCGCGCAGGACCCACTGTTCGCCGACTTCCTGCTGGCGTATATGGACGACGAGGCCACCCCCACGTTGCGGCCGGTGCCGGGCGTCGACCTCGACGACTACAAGCGCACCCTCATCGAACGCTTCTCCAACCCCGAGATCCGCGATACCGTCGCCCGCCTGTGCGCCGAATCGTCCGACCGCATCCCGAAATGGCTGCTGCCGGTGATCCGCGAGAACCTGATCGCCGACCGGCCCATCCGGCTGTCGGCCGCGATCGTGGCCAGCTGGGCCCGGTATGCCGAGGGAGTCGACGAGGACGGCGAGCCCATCGACGTCGTCGACCAGTTGAAGGATTCGCTCGTGCCGATCGCACGCAGCCAGCACGAGAACCGCACCGCGTTCATCGAGAACCGATCGGTCTTCGGTGATCTGGCCGAGAACCCCCGCTTCGTCACCGCGTATCTCTGGGCGCTCGACTCGCTGCACGGCGTCGGCGCACGGAAGACACTCGAGGCTCTGCGTGAGAAGGTGCAGTCATGAGTCTGGTCATCGGTGAAGCCCTCATCGACATCGTCACGGCAAGCGCCGGCGCCACCACCGAATACGTCGGCGGCAGTCCCCTCAACGTCGCGGTCGGTCTCGGCCGCCTCGGCCGCCCGGTCGAGTTCGTCACCCGGATCGGCGACGACACGCGGGGCTGGTCGATCGTCCGGCACCTCGAGGAGTCGGGAGTGAGCCTCGCACCCGGCAGCGTCACCGCCGAGCGGACGGCGACGGCGCACGCCACCCTCGATTCCGCGGGCGCGGCCACCTACGAGTTCGACATCGAATGGGATCTCCCCTCCCCCAGCGGCGCGTCGGCCCCGACGCTGGTCCACACCGGTTCCATTGCCGCCGTGATGGAACCGGGATGCGACGTGGTCGCCGACATGCTCGATCGCCGCCGATCCTCCGCGACCCTCAGCTACGACCCCAACGTACGACCCGTCCTGATCACCGACAGGGAACGAGCCCTGCGGCGGATCGAACACCTGGTGACGATGTCGGACATCGTCAAGGTCAGCGACGAGGACCTCCGCTGGTACGACGGCGACCGGGATCCCGTCGACATCGCCCGCGACTGGCTGTCCCGCGGACCGGCGATGGTCGCGGTGACGCGGGGCGCCGAGGGCGCGTTCGCGGTCTGCGCTGCCGGACTCGTCGAGGTCGCGGCCCGGCCGGTCGAGGTGGTCGACACCGTCGGCGCGGGTGACGCATTCATGGCCGGACTCCTCGACGGGTTCTGGGCGCACGGGTTCCTCGGCGCCGAGAGCCGGGCGGCGCTGCACGCGATCGAACCGGACGAGTTACGCAACGTACTCGACAACGCCGTGCTCACGTCGGGACTCACGGTCGCGCGGGCCGGCGCCGACCTCCCCACCCGCGACACACTCGACCGCGCCGCCGGGGTCCGGCAATGACTCTCGTCGCCGGAATCGACTCGTCTACCCAGGCGTGCAAGGTGATCGTCTGTGACGCCGACACCGGTGAACTCGTCCGCGAGGGCCGGGCGTCGCACCCGGACGGCACCGAAGTCGACCCGCAGGCGTGGGCAACCGCACTCGACGGCGCCATCGCCGCGGCCGGCGGCCTCGACGACGTCGCGGCGGTGTCGGTGGGGGCGCAGCAGCACGGCATGGTCTGCCTCGACGACACCGGCACCGTGGTGCGTCCCGCCTTGCTGTGGAACGACACTCGCTCCGCCGAGGCCGCCGCGCAGTTGGTGGACGACCTCGGCGGGCCGGACGCGTGGGCGGACGCCGTGGGTGTGGTACCCCTGGCCGCGATCACCGTCAGCAAGCTGCGCTGGCTGGCCGATGCCGAACCGGCGAACGCCGACCGGACCTCCGCGGTGTGCCTGCCCCACGACTGGCTCGGCCGGCAGCTCACCGGCAGAACCGATCTCGACGCACTGGCCACCGACCGCGGCGACGCCAGCGGCACCGGATACTATTCCGCCGCAACCGATTCCTACCGTCCCGACCTGCTGTCGCTGGCGTTGCGCGGGCGCACCCCCACCGTGCCGCGGGTCGCCGCACCGGCCGAGCGGATCGGCGAAACCGAGTGGGGTGCAGTCGTCGGTCCCGGCACCGGCGACAATGCTGCTGCCGCACTGGCACTCGACGCGCGGGAAGGCGACGTCGTCGTCTCCGTGGGAACCTCGGGGGTGGTGTCCGCGGTGTCCGTGACACCCGCGAACGACCCGGGCGGATTCGTCGCCGGTTTCGCCGACGCCACCGGCCGCCAACTGCCCCTCGTGTGCACGCTCAACGCGGCCCGGGTACTCGACGCGACCGCCTCCCTGCTGGGCGTCGATCACGACGAGTTGTCGAGGCTGGCGCTGTCCGCACCGTCCGGCAGCGACGGCCTGGTGATGGTGCCGTATCTGGAGGGCGAGCGCACCCCGAACCGCCCGAACGCCACCGGCACCATCGCCGGACTGCGGCTGGCCAATTCGACCCCCGCCCACCTCGCCCGGGCTGCGGTCGAGGGACTGCTGTGCGGCCTGGCCGACGGCATCGACCACCTCACCGCCCAGGGCGTGTCGGTGCGGCGCATCCTCCTCGTCGGCGGCGGCGCCCGCTCCCGGGCACTGTGCGAACTCGCGCCGGCAATCTTCGGCGCCCCGGTCCTCGTGCCGCAACCGGCGGAGTACGTCGCGATCGGCGCCTGCAGGCAGGCAGCCTGGACCCTGGCCGGAACCCCCGAACCGCCCCGGTGGAGTCAGACGTCCACCCGGCGTTTCGAGGCCGATCCCGCACCCGGCGTCCGGGAGCGGTATGCGTCCGTGAGGCGCTGACGCGCCTGTGCGCCTTTCTGGTTGCTCCAGCTACCAAAAAGGCGCACGGGTGGTTACACCTTCACCAGCATCTTCCCGACGTTCGCACCCCGCATGAGCTGCAGAAACGCGTCGACCGAGTTTTCGATGCCGTCGACAACGGTCTCGTCGTGCACCACGTCGCCGGATGCGAGCCACGGTCCCATCTTGGCGGCGAATTCGGGAAACAGGTGTGTGTAGTTGCCGAGGGTGAAGCCCTGAAGGGTGAGCCCGCGGCTGATGATGTTCACCATGTTGTCCGGGCCCGGCGTGCGCTCGGTGGCGTTGTACGCGGAGATCGCGCCGCACAGTGCGGCCCGCCCGCCGGGACGCATGACGTCGAGAGCCGCCTCGAGGTGGTCGCCGCCGACGTTCTCGAAGTAGACGTCGATGCCGTCACCGGCGATCTCGCGCAACTGCTCGCGCACGGGTGCCTGCTTGTAGTCGAACGCGGCGCTGTACCCGTACTTCTCGGTGAGCAGCGCGACCTTTTCCGCGGACCCGGCGGAGCCGATGACGCGGGAGGCGCCCTCGAGTCGTGCGATCTGCCCAGCGGCGGTCCCCACCGCGCCCGCGGCTCCGGAGATGAAGACCGAGTCACCGGGCTTCAGGTGGGCGATGTGCACGAGGCCGACGTAGGCGGTGAGTCCGGTCAGGCCGAGAATCCCCAGGTAGGCCGAGATCGGCACTCCCGGAATCTCGTCGACCACGCGGAACGCCGAGGCGTCGCCCTGCGCGACGTCGCGCCACCCGAGGTCGTGAACGACGACCGAGCCGACCGGGTGGGTGGCTGCGGTGGATTCGACGACCCGGCCGACTGCACCACCGGTCATGGTCTCGCCCAGCGCGAACGGCGGGATGTACGACTTCACGTCGTTCATCCGACCGCGCATGTAGGGGTCGACGGACGTGAACTCGTTGGCCACGCGCACCTGATCGGGCCCGAGGTCGGGCAATTCGACGGTGACGGTGCGGAAATCGTCCTGGGTGGGCCAGCCCACCGGGCGGGTGATCAGCTGGATCTGGGTGCTGGAGGTCACGGTGTTCCTTTCGTTGCTTCTGCGGTCACAGCGCCAGTCCGAGCGCGAGGAGGACGATGGCGAGCAGCGGCAGCATTCCCTGGGTGATCGCCGCCCGGGCCTTGTCGGGCGAGGACAGCAGCAGGACGAGCGCGGCAAGCAGCATGGACCCCGCGCCGGCGAAGATCAGTGCCGCACCGACGGCGGTCGCGCCGATGATCACGGCCACGATGCCGACCGCCGTCACGATCGCCAGGAAGAGGTTGTAGAAGCCCTGGTTGAAGGCAAGTTCCTTGGTGGCGCCGGCCTCTTCGACGCTGGTCCCGAACGTCGCGCGAGTGCGCGGAGCGGTCCAGAGGACGGACTCGAGCACGAAGATGTAGACGTGGAGCGCACTGGCGAGTGCGGCAAGAACAAGACCTGCGGCAACCATACGAAACTCCTCCTCGTTCTGAACTGACCATTTCAATATATACTGAAATGGTCGTTTCACAACCATGAGTGAGGACCGTCATGCCGCGCACGCAGGATTTCGACACGGCCGAGGTGATCGGCCACGCCCGCGACCTGTTCTGGGACAAGGGCTTCGAAGCCACGTCGATACCCGAACTCGAACGCGTCACGGGATTGAATCGGTCGAGTCTGTACCACGCGTTCACCAGCAAACGCGGACTGTTCGACGCCGCCGTGCACGACTACCTCGACCGCGTGGTGCGCCCCCGCCTCCGCGTCCTGACCGACGAACCCACCCGTCCCGACGCGGCCGAGCGCTATTACCGCGGCCTCGCCGCCGCCCTCGCCGCCCTCCCCGACGACGCCCCCGGCCGCGGCTGCCTCCTCCTCAACAGCGCCGCCGGCTTCGCGGCACACGACGACACGCAACGGTCCGTCGTCGACGCGTACCAAAGTGAACTGTCCGCGGCACTCGCCCATGCACTCCGGGCCCAGGACCCGGACGCCTCCGCCGCCACCCTCCAGCACCGAACCCGGCTCCTGACATCCTTGTCCGTCAGCGCGCTCCTGCTGTCGCGGGTCAACCGCGACGAGGCCGTCGCCGTCGCGAACACAGCCATCGAGCAACTGCAGGAATGGCGGCGCTCCCCCTGACGTGAGCGGCAAACGTGTGCCCGGGACACATTGCCACTCACATGGCGGTGACCCAGTCGGCCATGACGTCGGCCAACGCTTCGGCGCCGCGGTTGCAGTCGTCCGCTTCGGCAAACTCGTCGGGCGAGTGGGACACACCGGTGGGGTTGCGGACGAACATCATCGCGGTGGGGACTTTCGCCGACAGGATGCCGGCGTCGTGTCCGGCGGCGGTGGGGAGGACGGGGATGTCCCCGAGGTGGGCGAGGGAGCGGCGCAACCGTTCCCGGGCGGAGTGCGGGAACTCGACGATCGGCGTCACCGATTCGGCGTCGACCTCGAGACCGACGCCGTCGGCCGCCGCGTAGGCCTGCGCCTCCGCGGTGATCTGCTGCACCAGCCTGGTCAGCGTGTCCTCGTCGGCGGCGCGAGCGTCGAGCCAGGCGCGCACCTCCGACGGAATCGCGTTGGCGCCGTTCGGAAGTACCCGAACCTTGCCGAACGTCGCGACCGCCTCGTGGAGCGTCGCCGCGGTTCGGGCGGTGTGCACGGACGACGCGAACGCGAGCATCGGGTCGCGACGATCGACGAGCCGGGTCGCGCCGGCATGGTTCGCCTCCCCGGAGAACACGAACTGCCACCGGCCGTGCGGCCAGATCGAGGAGGCGACAGCGATGGGACTGTCGATCAGGTCGAGGGCCCGCCCCTGCTCGACGTGCAGTTCGACGTACACCCCGACGCGATCGACGAGGTCGGGGTCCTCGCCGAGATGGTGCGGGTCGCGGCCGGCGCCGATCAGGGCCTCGCCCAGGCTGATGCCGTCGTTGTCCCGCAGCGCGAGTGCCCGTGCGGGTGTCACCGCACCGGTGGACAGTTGCGAGCCGACGCAGGCGACGCCGAACCGGGCGCCCTCCTCGTCGGAGAACGCGGCGACCGCCACCGGTCGCGTCGGCACGATCCCCCGCTCGCGGACCAGGTCGATGGCGGCGAACGCGGACACCACCCCGAGGGGTCCGTCGTAGGCGCCGCCGTCGGGTACCGAATCGAGGTGCGATCCGGTGACGAACGCGTCGCGGGGATCACCCGACCACCCCTCGGGCATCCACCACGCCCACAGGTTGCCGTTGCGGTCTTCCTCGACGCTCATCCCCCGCTGCCGGGCGCAGTCGCCGAACCATTCGCGCAGTGTCAGGTCGGCGTCGTTCCACGCGAATCGGCGGTATCCCCGTGTCGACTTGTGCTGTCCCACATCGAGGATGCTGGCCCACAGCGAATCGAAGGATGTCATGTTCTCGGTCCTCTATTCATAGTTCGGGCTGACAGGCGCTTCGCGCCCGTGCGCCTTTCTGGTTGTTCCAGCTACCAAAAAGGCGCACGGGCGGCGGAGCCGCCTACAGGGCGCCCGGAATCCAGGTGGTGCCGGCGAGGGGCACACGGGCCATGGCGGACGCCTCGACGGTGAGGGCGACGAGGTCCTCGGGTTCGAGGTTGCGCAGGTGCGACTTACCGCAGGCGCGGGCGAGGGTCTGCGCCTCCATGGTGAGCACCCGCAGGTAGTTGGCGAGGCGGCGGCCGGCCTCGACGGGGTCGAGGTTCTTCGACAGCTCCGGGTCCTGCGTGGTGATGCCGGCGGGGTCCTTGCCGGCCTGGAAGTCGTCGTAGAACCCGGCCGCGGAGCCGAGTGCCTCGTACTGCTTCGCGTAGCGGGGACTGTTGTCGCCCAACGCGATCAGGGCGGCGGTGCCGATCGCGACGGCATCCGCCCCGAGGGCCATTGCCTTGGCGACGTCCGCGCCGCTGCGGATGCCGCCCGACACGATGAGCTGCACCTTCCTGTGCACGCCCAGTTCCTGCAGCGCCTGGACCGCCTGCGGGATCGCGGCGAGGGTGGGGATGCCGACGTGCTCGATGAACACGTCCTGGGTGGCGGCGGTACCACCCTGCATTCCGTCGACCACCACGACGTCGGCACCTGCCTTCACGGCGAGCTTGACGTCATAGTAGGTACGGGTGGCGCCGACCTTGATGTAGATCGGCTTCTCCCAGTTGGTGATCTCGCGCAGTTCGATGATCTTGATGGCGAGGTCGTCGGGTCCGGTCCAGTCGGGGTGCCTGCACGCGGACCGCTGGTCGACGCCCATGGGCAGGGTGCGCATCCCGGCGACGCGTTCGGTGATCTTCTGTCCGAGCAGCATTCCGCCGCCGCCGGGCTTGGCGCCCTGGCCGAGGACGATCTCGATGGCGTCGGCCTTGCGCAGATCGTCCGGGTTCATCCCGTACCGCGACGGAAGGTATTGGTAGACCAGGTTCTTCGACTGCCCACGCTCCTCCGGGGTCATGCCGCCGTCACCGGTGGTGGTGGACGTACCGACCTCGCTGGCGCCGCGGCCGAGGGCCTCCTTCGCCTGCCCGGACAGCGCCCCGAAACTCATGCCTGCGATGGTGATCGGGATGTCGAGGTGCAGCGGGAACTTCGCGTTGCGGTCACCGAGCACGACGTCGGTGTCGCACCTCTCGCGATAGCCCTCGAGCGGGTACCGCGACATCGACGCCCCGAGGAACAGCAGGTCGTCGAAGTGGGGCAGCTTCCGCTTGGCACCCCACCCGCGGATGTCGTAGATGCCGGTCTCGGCGGCCCGCTGGATCTCGGAGATGACGCCGCGGTCGAACGTCGCCGATTCGCGCAGGGCCGGGTTCGGGGTGTTCATGATGGTTCTCCTAGTACGCGCTGGCGTTGTCGACGTGGAAGTTGTAGAGCTGGCGGGCGGAGCCGTAGCGGGTGAACTCGGACGGGTCGGCGTCGAAACCGGCGGCGTCGAGCAGTTCCCGCAGTTCGGTCAGGTGCTCCTCACGCATGTCCTTCTTGATGCAGTCGGCGCCGAGGGACGCGACGGTGCCGCGGACGTAGATCCGGGCCTCGTACAGCGAGTCGCCGAGCGCCTCGCCGGCGTCGCCGAGGACGACGAGTCGGCCGGCCTGACCCATGAACGCGGACATGTGCCCGATGTTGCCGCCGACGACGATGTCGACGCCCTTCATCGAGATCCCGCACCGGGCGGCGGCGTTGCCGTCGATGACGAGGAGTCCGCCGTGGGCGGTGGCACCCGCGGACTGGGACGCATCGCCCTTGACGTGCACCGTGCCCGACATCATGTTCTCGGCGACACCGACGCCGGCGTTGCCGGTGACGGTCACCGTGGCCTGCTGGTTCATGCCGGCGCAGTAGTAGCCGACGTGCCCCGCGATGGTGACGTCGATGTCCGAATCGAGGCCGCAGGCGAGCGCGTGCGCCCCCTGGGGTCCGGTGACCGTGACCGCCTTCGGCGCCTCGGGCGAGGAGAGACGCTCGTTGACGGCCCGGGTGCTCGACGTCGCGAAATCGAGGACGGTTGCTTCTGTGGTGGCTACCGGTGCCATACGTACACCTCTTCCGGTTCGGGCTCGAAGATTCGGGCGTTGTCGACGCCGGGCAGGTTCGCCAGGGCGCGGTATTCGGAGGCCATCGCGACCCACTGGTCGGTCTCGGCGATGACGGCGGGCTTGCAGGAGATGGCGTCCCGGACCACGGCGAACGAGTCGGCGGTCGACACGAGGAGGGTGTAGAAGCCGTCGAACGTCTCGTTGAGCATCAGCAGCGCCTTTTCCAGGTCGACGCCCTCGGCGAGCTGTTTGGCGACGAAACGTGCCCCGACCTCGGTGTCGTTGGCGCTGTCGAACACGACGCCGTCGCGTTCGAGCTGATGCTTGATGGTCATGTGGTTCGAGAACGACCCGTTGTGCACCAGGCACTCGTCGGGACCGACGGAGAACGGGTGCGACCCCTCGGCGGTCACGGCGGACTCGGTGGCCATCCGGGTGTGGGCGACACCCTGCCAGCCGCTCGCCGACGGAAGACCGAACCGGTGCGCCAGGTCGATGGGGTTTCCGACGCCCTTGAGGACGGTCAAGTCGTCGCCGAATCCGATGACCCGTGCCGACGGCACCACGCTGCGGACGGCCGCTGCGAGATCCTCCGCACCGACGACGCCGTGCAGGACCGTCGTCGGAGACAGGTCGATGCCGGTGACGGTGGTATCGAGCGACGCGGACAGCGTCGCGGCGAGTTCCGCTGCGGGGATGGGGCAGTCGAGCAGCGAGACCGTGGACTCGCCGACCGGGGACCACGTCGTGTCACCGTAGATTGCCATGCCTGCGGAATCGGGTCCGCGGTCGCACATCTGCCCGAGCATGTCGGTGAGCAGGGCGCCGAGTTGTGGGTAGAGGGACGGCTCACGCAGGTGAAGTCCGACGATTCCACACATGGATGTCTCCTTTCGGGAGGTCTGTCAGAACGCTGTCAGGTAGTGGTCGAGCTCCCAGGAGGAGACGGTGTTGTGCCAGGCGAAGAACTCCTCGCGCTTGAGTTTCGCGAAGTACTCGGCGACGCCGGGGCCGGCGACGTCGAGGGCGCCCGTCACGATGGGATCGGATTCCAGTGCATCCATCGCGTGTAGCAGCGTCATCGGCAGCATGTCGCTGGGACTGTCGCCGGACCCGGGGGTGCCGGGGTCCAGATTCCGGGCGATGCCGTCCAGTCCGGCGGCGACGGCGGTGGCCGCGGCGAGGTACGGGTTGGCTGAACCGTCCCCGCCGCGCAGTTCCACCCGGTTCTTGTCCGGCACCCGCAGATAGTGGGTGCGGTCGTTGCCACCGTAGGTGGCGTATCGCGGCGACCAGGTGGCACCACTGCTCGTCGAAGTGGCACCGGTTCGCTTGTAGGAGTTGACGGTCGGGGCGATGACGCCCTGCAACGCGCAGGCGTGCTCGAGAATTCCCGCGATGAACGCGTACGCGGTCGGCGACAGCCCCAGCCCCTTGGGGTCGTCACCGTCCGGGAACACCGAACCGTCCTCGTTCCACAACGACAGGTGCAGATGCATGCCCGACCCGGTGCGGTCGGAGAAGGGCTTGGGCATGAACGTGGCCTTCATCCCGCGCTTCTCGGCGATCACCGACAACAGGTACCGGGCCGTGATCACCCGGTCGGCGGTGGTCATCGCGTCGGCGTAGTCGAAGTTCTGCTCGAACTGCCCGTTGCCGTCCTCGTGGTCGTTGGCGTAGTTGCCCCACCCGAGCGCGTTCATCGCCGCGGACACCTCGGTCAGGTGGTCGTACATCCGGGTGACGTCGCGGGCGTCGTAACACGGCTGCCGGCTGACGTCGGCGGTGTCGGCGGTGGTGAGTTGCCCGTCTCCGGTGCGGTGGACGAGGAAGTATTCGATCTCCGCGCCGACGTTGACGGACAGTCCGAGATCGGACGCCTTCTTCAGCGTCTCCTTCAGGATCACCCGCGGCGCATACGGCCAGGGCTTGCCCTCCACGTGCGGATCGCAGTGCACGATCGCGAGCCCGGGCTTCACGAACGGGATCGGGGTGAACGACGAGACATCGGGCACGGCAACGAGATCGGAGTCCTTGGGCTCCTGACCCATGTGTCCCGCCGCGTAGCCGGCGAAGCCGACGCCGTCGTTCTGCAGCTGCTCGACGGCCTCGATCGGGACGAGTTTCGCGCACGGCTTGCCCGACAACGTGACGAACAGGGCGAGGATGAAGGTGGTTCCGGTGGCCCGGGCCACCTCGGACAAGGTTTGCGGCGGGGATGTCACGATGTTCTGCGCGGTGAACGCGTCAGCTGTGTCGACAGCCATGGTGAGCTCCTGAACTGGTGGTCTACGGGTGAGGTGGGGTGTGGGTCAGCGCATTTCGCCGGCACCCTCGTAGGGGTGCAGGCTGAAGAGGAGGTCGCCCTCCTCGAAGCGCGAGTAGCGGAAGTCCGACGGCTCCACATTCGGGAGGGTGGTCGTGCCGTCGTCCAGCAGCATGTCGGCGACCAGACGCCCGACTGCCGGGGAGATCTTGAACCCGTGACCGGAGAACCCGGTGGCCAGGAACAGACCGTCCACCGGGGCCGGTCCGATGATCGGGTTGTAGTCGGGAGTGACGTCGTACGCGCCGACGTAGCTCGAGGTGATCCGCGGGTCGGGCATGTCGGGCAGGCGGTTGCCGAGCTTGCCGATGTTCTTCTCGATGGTGCTGTCGTCCGCGCGGTTGCTGTACTTGTCGGGGTCGATGTATTCGGGGGCGGCGTGGTCGCTGTTGCCGACGAGCAGTTCGCCGTTGGGTTCGCGGCAGATGTACTGCAGTCCGGCGAGGTCCGACAGCACCGGCACCTCCGGGGTGGGAACTCCCTGGTCGATCAGGACGAGTTGCGCCCGTTGCGCTTTCACCGGGATGTCGACACCGACACCGGCACCGAGTTCGGGCGCCCAGGGTCCGGTCGCGAGGATCACGTGCTCGGCGTGCACCTCGTCGCCGTTCTCCAGGGTCAGCCCATAGACGCGGCCGTCCGCGCTCTGCAGCAGCGACGTCACCGGCGTGCTCTGGCGGATCTTCACGCCCAGCTTGCGGGCGGACGCACCGAACGCCATGCCGGCCATGTACGCCTCGCCGCGGCCTCCGAGCGGCTCGTACGCGAAGGCGGCGAAGTCGTCGAGGTGCAGACCCGGCCACAGTTCGGCCATCTTGTCGTGGCCGATGTAGTCGACGTCGATGCCGAGGCCTTGCATCATCGCGACGTTCGCCTTCAGCGGGTCGATGTTGTTCTCACCGACCCCGACGACGTACCCGCACTGGCGGAACGCCATGTCGTCGCCGAAGATCTGGGCGGCGCGGGTGAAGATGTCGACGCCGTACCACGACATCGCCGCCAGCGACGGAGTGCCGTAGTGGCACCGGACCACGCCGCTGGACTTGCCGGTCATGCCCGAGCACAAGGTGCCACGCTCGAGGACCAGGACGTCGGTCTCTCCGCGGTCCGCGAGCGACCACGCGATGGCGAGACCTTCGAGTCCCCCACCGACGATCACGAACTTTGCTGTCTGTGTCACGTTGCTTCCTTCATTCGGGCGCTGGCGGCTTGCATAGCGGTTCGTTTCACCTCATGAATCGCTGTTGTTCACTATGAAACAGTTCTTCTATGTCCAACGCGTTACGGCAATGTTGTTGATGGATCACCAATTCACGATGGACAGTGGTCTTTTCGCCCTTGATTGGCACACTGATCTGCGCATTTACCGGATCGACCGATTGATTTACGCCGCGGAAATATGGGTTGTGGTTTCCTGTTGCTACCTCATGTTTCACAACACGGGGCCCACTCATTCGCACTCCGACGCTCATCACCGCGTCTCCAGGGAGAACCCATGACCACGACCGACAAGCCCACCGTCGCCGCGTTCCGCGTCACCGCCGGATTCCACGAGAACCTGCCGCAGATGCCGGTCTCGGAGTACCCGGGCACCGAGGGATACATCGACGACGTCTACTCCAACCCCGACGGATCGGAGATGTCAGCCGGTTACTTCGAACTCCGTCGCACGGACGCCCCGCTCGACTACTACTACGCATACGACGAGATGAAGGTCGTCCTCGAGGGCGAGTTCACCCTGGAAAACCTCGACACCGGCCAGGTCGAGGTTGCGAGGGCGAAGGACGCGATCTTCTTCCCCAAGGGGTCGCGTATCCGCTTCACCACCCCCGACCGCGCACTGGCCTACTTCGTCGGCCACCGCTCCTTCGCGCCCTGATCTGCGATGGCGGTCTCGATGCGGTCGACGAGCGTCCCCCGGTGGCGATCCGATTATCAGGCCGTCGACGACCTGGCGGCCGGCACTCGCGTTACCCGCTACGCGCTCGTCTCGGACAGCTCGGTCAGCGCCCAGGCGCTGCGCGAGCTGACCGAACTGGTCGCCCCCGTACCGACTCTCACGTCGACCGTCGAAAACGTGGAAGGGTCCGGACTCGACGACCTGTTGTGCGAGGCGCGCATCGGATGGCGATTCGTCGTCGCTGGTTCCGAGCGGACGGTGGCGGCAGTGCGCTCCCGCCTGATCTCCGGGGGCGCGCTGCCCGCGGAGATCGCCGCCGTGATCGGTGCCCCCGACACCCCGGTGCGCGACGTGTTCTGCGGGCACTGCCACACGACGTCGCCGAACGTCCCGGTGGCCGTCGGCGGGACGACGCCGTGTGCGGGGTGTTCCGAGGAGCTCACCGTCTACTACCACTTCTCCCGACGCCACAGCGCGTACCTGGGATACCGAGCCGACGCGGAGGAACTTCCATGACCCTGACGCTCGAAACGGTTGCGGGCGAGAGCGTTAGCAGTGGCCTGGTCCTCACGGTTCGTGAGGCGCGGACGCTGTGCGCGGGCATCCGCCACGTCGTCCTCGCGGACCCGGCCGGCCGCGCGCTGCCGTCGTTCACCCCGGGCAGTCACGTCGCTGTCGACTGGGCCGAGGGCAGACGCAATTCCTACTCGCTGACGGGGCCGTCGATCGAGCCGGACCACTATGCGATCTCGGTCCGGCTCGACGAGAACGGGCACGGCGGTTCACGCTGGATCCACAACCTCCAGCCGGGGCAGACCGTCCGCGTCAGCCGCCCGCGCAGCGCGTTCGCGCCGGTGCTCAACGCCCGGCACCACCTGTTGGTCGCGGGCGGAATCGGTGTCACCCCGATCCTGTCGCACGTCCGGGCCGCCCTCGAATGGGGCCGCTCGTTCGAGGTGTTCTATTCCTTCCGCGACCGGCAGGGGGCGCACGTCGACGAACTGGCGGCGCTGTGCGGCGACCGCCTCGTCACCGTCTCGACGCCCGACGCACTGCGCGAGACCCTGGTTCCCACACTGGCGGACCAACCACTCGGCACCCACGTCTACACCTGCGGTCCGGCGCCGATGATCGCCGCGGTGGCGGACTGGGCCCGCGACTGCGGCTGGCCCCCGGGCCGGGTGCACTCGGAGGCGTTCGGGTCGGGTCCGCTCCCCGACGGCGCCCCGTTCGCCGCCACGCTCGGGCGCACCGGCATGATCGTCCCGGTCCCGTCGGGAACCAGTCTGCTCGAGGCATTGCTGGACAAGGGAATCAACGTTCCGAACCTGTGCCGCCAGGGGGTGTGCGGCGAATGCCGGCTGTCGGTGCGCGGTGGCCGGATCGAACACCGCGACATGTTCCTCACCGAAGACGAGAAGGCGTCCGGAGACTCGATCATGCCGTGCGTCTCGCGGGCCGTCGGAGACCGATTGGAGCTGGACCTGTGACATCGACCGACTCACGCGCCGACCACATCGCGCGCTTCCCGTTCCCCTTCTCTAGAGACCAGTACCGCTACAGCACCAACGTCGAACCGGCCGGGAACCCCACCGACACCCTCGCCGGCAGTTGGGGCGCCACCCGCATCGCCATCGACTCCCACTACCAACGCGAGCTGGCCGAGCGCGAACGGATCCTGGCCGGCGACCCGTCGCGACACCAATGCCTGCCCCACATGGTTCCCGCCGCATGGGACGCGATGCTCACACTGATGCGCACCCTCGCCGCCGAATACCCCGGAACCATGACCCTCGAACACCGCGGCGACACCTGGTTCTGGAAGAACGACCTACTCGGAATCGAGCACAGCTTCACGTTCGGCGACCCCGCCACGTTGCCGGCGCCGCCGCTGGTCTACATCTGCAGCCAGATCCAGGAAGACGTCGTACTGCTCGATCAGCGCGAGGGCGAACTGTGGGGCGACGCCGGGCTGGTGACGTTCGCAGCCGACTGGTCCTTCGGGTTCGACGTGGGCATGACCTTCCTCGAGATCCACGGCCCCGTCCCGCGCATCCACAGCGAGAAGATCATCACGCGCGCACACAATTTCCTGATGCGCCTCGAACCCGGCCAGAGTTACCGGCGCACCAACTGGACGCTGACCGTCGACGGCAAACTCGACACCTCGACCGAAACCTATCCCCGGTGGGGGAAGGACCGGCGCACCCTCGCCGAGGGCCCCCTCGACGACGTCGGGGACCGGCTGTTCCTGAGAACCGAAGTCCAGCATCTGATCCGGCTCGCCCACACCGGCTCCGTCATGTTCCTGATCCGGTCGTACCTGCTGTCGTTCCGGGATGTCGCGTCCGTTCCGGAGTGGGGTGAGCGGCTGTACAAGGTCCTCGAGGACCTGCCCGTGGACATGGCCGAATACAAGGGCATCAGCCGCACCCGGGAGCCCGGGATGCGATGGCTCGCCGCCCACGGGAACGTCGAGCCGTGACGCTCGCCGACAGGCGGCCGCGGCGTGCGGCGCCCCCGACCGATCAGGGCCTCGACCTCGTCCGCGCAACGGTCGCCGTGATCGCCCGCGACGGGTTGCGCGGTCTGACGGTCCGGGCCGTCGCCCGCGAGGCCGGCGTCTCAGAGGAGGCCGTGCTGTGCAGCGTCGGGTCGGCGGACGCCCTCCTCGACGCCGCGCTCCGCTACGCACTGGACAAGAGCGCCGGCGTCTTCGCCGACCTCGCCGCCGGGTCCTCACTCGACAACTTCGTCGAGCACCTCACCGACCTCGTCGCCCGCGACCCGGACCTCCAGGTGTTCCAGTACGAACTGATGCTCGAATCCCGGCGAACCCCGCGCCTCGACCCGCACGTGAAACTGTTGTACGCCACGTACATCGAGGCGACGTCCCAGGCCCTGACCCGGCTGGGCATCACCGCCGACGACGACCTGACCCTGCTGGTCTACTCCGCGATCGAGGGTTTCATCATGCACCAACTCATCGCCAAGGACCGTCCCGCGACAGAGCGCGCCATCGAGCGCCTGCGCCGGATCCTGTCGACTGCGAGGTAATTCCGCCCACGTGAGCGGCAATGTGTGTCCCGGGACGCATTGCCACTCACTTGCGTTCGAGGGTCCGGTAACCAGCAGCTGGCCGGACTGAACCGGCGCCCGCAGCACCCCTGATCAAACCGGCAACCCGCACTCGAGACGACACACTACAAACCGCGGAAGAACAGGGCGGGGTGATGCACCGTGCATCACCCGACGCGGCACCAGGTAAGCGTGGCTGTCGGTGCCCACGACACGATCCTCACATCGCCGCCGACCCTCAGGTGAGTGGCAATGTGCGCCCCCGCACGCATTGCCACTCACATGGGGGTCGTGGGAGCGCTTGCCTTCCGTCGTGCGACGAACCCAGTCCGGGCAACAATGTTATCCAGATGGTCAAGTTCACCGAGACCGAGCATGTCGATACCGCATTTCTGACCAGCAGGTTCTCACAATAAGAATTCATGTCCACTGCGAGTGGACACTCTGGGGTCTATGCAAACCGAATCACACCCATTACTGTGCATCCGTACAGGTGACGTGGAGCACAGCCTATCGGAGACATTCCGAGCCACGGTTGCCTTCGGCCTGCCCGACATCTCCCGAAAATCGAAAGGGCGAAAGCCATGACACAGCACGACACCGACGTCATCGTCGTCGGCGGAGGGTTCGCGGGCGTCACCGCGGCGCGAGAACTCACCCAGCAGGGCGCCGCGGTGATCCTCCTCGAGGCGCGCGATCGTCTCGGCGGGCGAACGTGGACACGCGAGAGTGCCCTGGGAAAGTCCCTGGATTTCGGCGGCACGTGGGTGCACTGGACGCAGCCGCACGTCTGGGCGGAGGTCGGCCGGTACGACCTGCCCCTGATCAGCAGTCCCGTCGCCGAACAAGCGCTGTGGAAGGTCGGCGACGAGATCCGTCACGGGTCACCCGACGTCATGTTCGACCTCCTCGACACAGGGATGACGACGGTGCTCGACGGATCAGCGCAGTTGCTGCCCAACCCTTTCCACTTCCGGCCGGTGAGCGACGAACTGAAAGCGCTCGACCACATCACGGTTGCGGAGAAGATCGCAGAGCTGAATCTGGACGACGAACAACATGCCCTGGTCGAGGGCATGTGGGCGCTGAACTTCAGCGGCAGGCCAGAGGTATCCGCCTACACGCAGGGCCTGAGGTGGTGTGCGCTGACGGGCGGCAACTGGCATCTCCTGTTCGAAGCCTGCGCCACCTTCAAGCTGGCCGGCGGCACCAAAGCCCTGCTCGACGCCATCGCCGCTCAGTCCACCGCAGACGTCCGCCTCGGCGCACGCGTGCAGCGAATCGAGCAGGATGCGGACGGCGCCACCGTCACCCTCACCGACGGCCGGACATTCACCGCCCGGGAGGTGGTCGTCACCCTGCCGCTGAACGTCCTGAACACGATCGACTTCGCACCCGCGCTTCCCGCCGACATCCGCTCGGTCGCCGACGAGGGTCAGGCGTCGACCGGCTGCAAGGTGTGGGTGCGCGTCCGGGGCGACGTCGGCAAGGTCGCCGGTCTGGGTCCCAGCACGTGCGCGCTGAACTTCTTCCAGTACGAGTACGACATCGACGGGGACAGCCTCGTCGTCGCCTTCGGCTGCGACGCGACGCGCATCGACGTCACGGACCGCGGCGCCGTCGAAATCGCTTTGCGCGAATGGATTCCCGAAATCGAGGTGGTCGCGGTCGACGGCCACGACTGGGTTACCGACGACCTGTCGCAGCAGACCTGGGCCATGCTGCGGCCCAACCAACTCGTCGCGGTGCAGAACGCGGCGTCGGAACCGCACGGGCGGGTCCGCCTCGCCGGCAGCGACTACGCCGAGGGATGGGCCGGGTTCATCGACGGCGCCATCGAGAGCGGCAAGACCGCCGCGGCCCGAATTCTGCAGTCGCTCCGCTGATCACCCACCCCACCGAAGACGAAGGAACCATCACCATGTCGTACTGCGCCGAACTCGTCACCTTCACCTTGACGTCGGATGCGGAGGAATACTGCCGCCTCCGCAAGGCCGCCATCACCGAAGTCAAGGCCGCCCACCCGAAATTGCTGGCCGTGCCGTTCTGCGCGCAGCGGTCGGACGGAACGTGGGTCGACCTGTGGATCTACGAAACCCGGGAAGCGGCGGACGCCGCGAATGCGGACGCCGCCAACCTCCCCGAGTTCCTGAAGATGTTCGCCCTCCTCGAGGACGTCGAGATCGAGGTCACCGAGTTCCCCGAGTCCGCCGTCAGCCCGATCGCCTGATCACCCGCCCGAGGAGAACAGTCATGAACGAGACAGCGTCGCCGGCGCCGGATCATCAACTACACAAAACTCTGCGGTGGTATCACGGGTTCATGCTCGCGCTGCCGATCGCCTCGGGGCTCTTCGTCTCGGTGGGGTACGTCATCGGATCGATCGGAGCAATCCCCGCGGCGGTGATCTGTGTGGTCCTGTCCGTCGTCGCACTTCTGCAGAACACCTTGTTCTCGGAGATGGCGGCAATGTTCCCGGACAAGGCCGGCGGCGTCGCGACCTTCGCGACCGAGGCCTGGAAACGGTACTTCGCCCCACTCGGACCCCTCGCCGCATTCGGCTACTGGTGCGGGTGGTCACTGGTGCTCTCCCTCGTCGGACTCACGATCGGGTCTCTCGTCCAGGCGCAGTGGTTCCCGGACGCCACCTGGACCCTGTTCTCGCTCGCCGGGGTCGATTTCGGCCTACCCCATGTCATCTCCGCGATCACGATCGTGCTGTGCACGGCACTCAACGTCGCCGGAATCACGGTCGCGGTGAAGTTCAACCAGGTGATCGGTGCCGCGTTCATCGTCGTGCTCGCCGCGCTCGCGGTCGGCCCGTTCGTTTCCGGCGAATGGCACTCCGTCAACCTCACGTCCCATGTGGACGGCGGCTGGAAGACGTTCGTGGTGTGGTTGTACGTGTCGGCGTGGGCGATCTACGGCAGCGAACTGTGCGCCGTCTTCGCGCCCGAATACAAGGACACCAGCCGTGACACCTCTCGCGCCCTCACGTCGATCGCACTGTTCATGGTCGGCGTCTACACCGTCGTCCCGATCGCGACCACGGGCCAGCTCGGCGAGGGCGTCATCGCCGAGAACCCGATCACGTACGGTGTCGCCAGCATCGGGCAAATCTCCGGTGGCCTGTCCGGGATCATCACCGCCGTCCTCTGCGGCGCACTGTTCCTCAGCATGATCTCCTCGTCCGCGGACGCCGGTCGCGCCCTTTTCGGCATCGCCGCCGAGGGCATGTCCGTGACCCAACTCGATCAGCTCAACCGCAACGGTGTCCCCAGCCGCGCACTGTGGATCACCATGACCGTCAACCTGCTGATCCTGGTCTTCATCGGCAACCCCGTCGCCATTCTCATCGCCAGCAATCTCGGGTACATCCTGGCGATCACCCTCGCCGTGATCGGGTTTCTGCTCCTCCGCAAGGACCGCCCGCACTGGCCGCGTCCCATCCGGCTCTCGAAGGGCTGGATCCCGGTTGCTGCAGTGGTCGCGGTACTCAACACCTTCATGCTCGTCGTCGGAGTCCTCAACCCCGGCCTCAGCCATGCCGGTGGGCCGAAGGAAGTTCTGCTGGGTATCGCACTCCTGCTGGTCGGCGTCGCACTCTTCCTCTACCGCAGAAAGATTCAGGACCGGGCACCGCTGACGTGGCGGGACACCTCCGGGAATGAGACGTCAGCGCGCCGATGCGAGGAACTGCCGCAGTTTCGCGAGTGAGGCCTCGGTCCGCGCCGAGTTCCCCATAGCCAATTGCTGAAACACCAACCCGTCGAGGGCGGCGAACACCAGGTGGGTCAAGGCATCATCCCTCGTGATTCCGACCCGCTCGAGAGCGTCCGCGGTGGCGTCGCGATAGGCCGCGTAGAGATTCTCCACGAGCGGCGCGAGTTCCGGGTTGCGCCGGGACTCCAGGATCAGCTCGTATTGGAAGGCCTGCAGATCGGGTTCACGCGAGACCAGTTCCGCGAGGTGACTGACGAAGTCGTCCAGGCTGGATCCCTCGGTCACGTCGGTGAGCACTTCTGCGCTCGAATCGAGCGTGTACCGCAACGCCTCTTCGATGAGGGCGTCTCGACTGCCGAAATGATGGGCGACGAGACCGTGCGCGACACCTGCTTCGCGGGCGACGGCGCGATAGGTGAAATTGCGGAGACCGCCCCGTGCGACCAGCGTGATCGTGGCGTCGATCAGGGCCTGTCGTTTGCTGCCGTGCGCCGGGGCAGGTCGGGTGACGGTGTCGGGGTCCACGCACACCATCTTCGCATCGCCGCGGTCCGCCGACCACGACACCCGCAGGTGAGTGGCAATGTGTGCCCCGGCACGCGCTGCCACTCACGTGCGGTCGAGGATCTCGGTGACCACGACAGCCGCCGGTCCCGACAGGTGCACCGACCCCCGCTCGACGAGGAGGCAGTCGCCGGGACCGACGGGCCCGAGGTCCGTCGCCAGTCGTCCGTGCAGGACCAGGACCAGGACTGCCACCCGATCGCCGGCGGCCACCTCATGAGCGATCCCGATCTCGACGACGTCCACCGAGGCGGCGGTCGTGGACCGGTCGATCATGACGTTGAACGCCTCGGTTGCCCCGGATGCGGCACAGACGGGACCGTTCTCACCCGCGAACGGCGTCGGGCTGAGGCGGGGAATCACGGTCGGCGCGCCGCCGAAGTCGAGCATGACCGGGTGGTCGCCGATCACCGTGAAGATGCGGTCCACCCCGGGGAACGAGGAGAAGGCCGACCTCCCGTCGAGTGTCGCGACACTGACCCGCCACCGGGTGGCGGCACCGGTTGCGATCTCCGCGGTCGTCCCCGCACCGTTGGCCCACCGGGTGGTGTGGCGATCTGCACGACGGATGATGCGGGCCTCACGCACTGTGTACACACATTCTCCTCAGCGAAATCGTTCACTGTCACGATACGTTGTCCATTCTGGACGAGCCCAGTCGCGGGCTCGGATCCGTAACGCATTCGTCACGCAGCGCACTATTCTCGAAATCTCCCCTTTGGTTCACTGTGGATAGACATTGATTCCCAACGGCGGACACTGCGAGTGCCCCGCCATCCTCGATCAAGGTGGACGACAATGAACGAAGCAGTCGCTGCGGCCGATACCGCCTGGATTCTGGCGGCCTTCACGGCAGTAAGCCTCATGGTGCCGGGCCTGGCCATGTTCTACGGCGGGATGGTCAGCGTGCGCAACACGCTCAACATGGCCATGATGACGTTCGGCGCGTTCGCCGTCGTCGGGGTGTTGTGGATCGTGTTCGGCTACTCGGCCGTGCTCGGCAATTCACTCGGCGGCCTCGGCATCCTGGGTGACCCGCTCGAGTTCTTCGGCTCCAGCTCGGTGCTGGAGGCCCCGGCCGAACCCGGACTGCCGCCCGCGCTGGTCTCCGGATTCCAGCTGTTGTTCGCCGGCATCACCGTGGCACTCATCTCGGGCGCGCTGGCCGACCGGATGAAGTTCGGTGCATGGATGCTGTTCGCCGGACTGTGGGCGACGTTCGTCTACTTCCCCGTCGCCCACTGGGTGTTCGCATTCGACTCCGAGGACGGCTCGGTGATCGGCGGATGGATCGCCAACACCCTCGGTGCCATCGACTTCGCCGGCGGCACGGCAGTGCACATCAATGCCGGCGTCGCCGCCCTCGCTGTCGTCCTGGTTCTCGGCGCCCGCAAGACCTTCCCCGTCGCGCCGCGCCCGCACAGCCTCCCCCTGACGATGCTCGGCGCCGGCATCCTGCTCTTCGGCTGGTTCGGGTTCAACGGTGGTTCGGCGCTGTCCGCCGGCAACAGTGCGTCCGTCGTCATCCTCAACACCGTCGCCGCGGCGTGCGCCGGCATCTGCGCGTGGCTGGTGGTCGAGAAACTGCGTGAAGGTCATGCCACGTCGTTGGGCGCCGCGTCGGGTCTCATCGCGGCGCTGGTCGCCATCACACCCGCCTGCGGTGCCGTCTCACCCCTCGGCGCCCTGGCCGTCGGCGCCGCCGCGGGCGCGGTCTGCTGCTTCGCGGTCTCCTGGAAGTACCGGCTCGGCTACGACGACGCGCTCGACGTCGTCGGCGTGCACCTGGTCGGCGGCATCCTCGGCACCGTACTGATCGGATTCCTCGCAGATCCGGCCGCTCCCAACGGCGCCGCGGGGCTCCTCTACGGCGGCGGATTCGACGTCCTGTGGCGCCAATGCGTCGCCGTGGCAGCCGTTCTCGCGTACTGCTTCGTCGTCACCCTGGTCATCGTTCTCGCGCTGAAGAAGTTCATGGGCATCCGGGCCGACCAGGAAAGCGAATACGACGGCCTCGACGTGTCCGTCCACGGCGAGACGGCGTACGTGCTCGACGCCGTCGGACTCACCGGCGCATCCAAGCACGGAGCCGATGCGGTGCTCGGCGCAGAAGCCATCGCGGCCGGAGCGGCGGGAGACCCCGCGAAGGCCTGAGCGCCAACTGACATCGACACCCCGCCCGCGGACTCCGTGGGCGGGGTGTCGCCGACTAGGTCAGGCTCTGAGCCAGGCTACGTAGTCTGTCGCTGTAGTTGTTCGGCTGGGCGGACAGGAACTGACTCAGCACGATTCGGTCGAATTCCGCCATCGCGGCCGAATCGGCAGTGATCGCTGTATGATTCGCGACTTCGTGTTCGAGCAGTTCCACCGCCTCACGCCACCCGCACACAGCGGGGCTTGCGAGTTCCATCTGCGGCGCGAATTGGAGGGGTTGATCGAGTGGACTCCCGAGAATTTCCTGCACGTGCTCCTCGAGGGTTCGGCGCGCCAGTCGGATGATCAGCTGCGACTGCCCTTCGTGCCACTCCATGGTCGCGGGGCGTCCCGGCGACAGTATCGACGCGACCGTCATGGTCGAGTCGAACTCTTCTGCGCCAGACGTAATTCGGGCCGTTCCCGACAGCGGGATCTGAACGACGTAGAAGTCGCCGAGATCATCCGCATTCATCCGCGCATCGGTGCCGTAATCGAAATAGTAGAGACCGATCGCGCCCGCGGTGGCCAGGTGGACCGGCTCGGCGGGATCGAAGGGCAGCGCCGCTTTTCCGCCGGACGCTATCTGAACTGTCGCCAACATTGCTACCACGACCTTTCGAACCACCCGCCACTCTACGCCCGGCACACGGCATGGAGGAAGGACGAAATCGCGGTCGGCAGGGTCAGTCCTCGTGGTGGTCCGGGTACGCCGTGACGGCGAGGAACCGGATGGGCAACCGCACGAGGTCGTTGGGACCGTGCAGACCTTCGCCGTCGAGGAGCAGTGAATCACCCGGCCGCAGCGTGTACTCGGCCTCGCCGTGCCCATAGACCATGACGCCCTCGAGCATGTAGAGCAGTTCGGTGCCGGCGTGCTGGAACAGCGGAAACGTCTCACTGGAGTCGGTGAGCGTGACCAGCACGGGTTCGAGTCGCTTGTGCTGCCCGCGCAGTGCGCCGAGGAGTTCGTAGTGATGCCCCACCCGGGTGCCGCGCCCGACGATGACCGCACCGTGGCCCGCCTCCACGTACACGGCGTCGCGCGCGGTGTCGGCGCCCCGGAACAGGGAGGTCACGGGCACGTCGAGGCCTGCCGCGAGCCGCGCCAGCGTCGACAGGCTGCACGAGGTCTGCGAGTTCTCGATCTTCGACAGCATGGCCTTCGAGATACCGACCTTGGCCGCCATGTCGCCCACGGAGAGTCCACTGGCCTTGCGGAGCGACCGGACCTGCCGGGCGATGACCTTCTCGAGATCGGGGCCGGTCGGCGTATCGGACGGCACCTCCCGCTCGACGGGCGCGGGGTCTCCCGTGTCGCGGTGGATCCCGGTCTCAGGTCGAGTCGTCACTTCGGCATCGTAACAGCGCTGTTTACTGTCAGGAAACTGCGACTCCGAGGTTCAGGCGGCGAATCAGTGCGCATACGAGCAACAAGCGTGCGCGCTCGTGCAAGACGACGCCGCAACCCCGCGCGCATCCTTGTGACAGCCATCACAACATCACCGGGAGAGTTGACGCCATGACCGCAGTACACGAGAACGTCAGTGCCACAGGACTTCCTGATGGAGCCGCGACGGAGCTGTTCATCGGCGGGCAGTGGCGCCCGGCGTCGGACGGCGGGACGTTCACGGATCTGAGCCCGGCCACCGGCCGGCCCCTCGCCCAGATTGCCTCGGGCACCGCCCAGGACATCGACGACGCCGTCGCCGCGGCGCGGGCGCAGCTGAACGGTGAATGGGGCTCGCTGCCCGGCGCCGCCCGCGGACGCATCCTGAACAAGATCGCCGACCTCATCGAACGCGACGGAGCGCTCCTGGCCCGGCTCGAGGCCCTCGACGTCGGCAAGCCCGTCGGCCAGCCCACCATGCTCGACATCCCGATGGCCGCGGGCACGTTCCGCCACTTCGCCGGCTGGGCCGACAAGATCACCGGGCAGACCATCCCGACCGCCGGCTACTTCGGCCGGCCCACCCACTCGTACACCGTCCGCGAACCGGTTGGCGTGATCGGCGCGATCGTCCCGTGGAACACCCCGCTGATGATCTCGGCGTGGAAGATCGCCCCCGCCCTGGCCGCCGGGAACACCCTGGTGGTGAAGCCGCCGGAGGACGCACCGCTGTCGATCCTGCACCTCGCGACGCTCCTGGAAGAGGCCGGACTGCCCGCAGGCACCGTCAACATCGTGCCCGGACTCGGCGAGGTCGCGGGCGACGCGCTCGCCGGCCACCCCGACATCGACAAGATCAGCTTCACCGGCAGCCCCCGCGTCGGCCGGATCATCGCCAAGCGCGCCGCCGACACGTTCAAGCGCACCACCCTCGAACTCGGCGGCAAGTCCCCGCAGATCATCCTCCCCGACGCCGACCTCGACGCCGCCATCAACGGCACCGCGATGGGACTGTTCTTCAACCAGGGCGAGGTCTGCGCCGCAGGCACCCGCATCCTGGTGCACCGGTCGCTGTACTCGCAGGTCGTCGAAGGTCTCGCCGCCGCCGCGGCCGCCCAGGTCCTCGGCGACCCGCTCGACCCGGCCACCACCATGGGCGCCCTGGTCAACGCGAAGCAGCGCGACACCGTCCTCGGCTACATCGAGGCCGGACGCAGCGAGGGCGCACGCGTCGCCGCCGGCGGCGGCCGCCCCGACCGGGACGGGTTCTTCGTCCAGCCGACCATCTTCGCCGACGCCACCAACGACATGAAGATCGCGCGGGAAGAGATCTTCGGCCCCGTCGGCACCGTCATCGCGTTCGACACCACCGACGAGGCGATCGCGATCGCCAATGCCACCGACTACGGCCTGGCCGCCACCATCTGGACGCGCGACGTCTCGCACGCCCACACCCTCGCCGGCAAGGTCCGCGCGGGCGCCGTCGGGGTGAACGGGTGGGCTCCGATCGACCCCGCCCTGCCCTGGGGCGGCATGAAGACCAGCGGCACCGGACGCGAACTCGGCTGGGCCGGAATCGAAGCCAACACCGAGGAGAAGGTCGTCACCATCATCCTCTGATCCCAGTCCGACAAAACCAGATCGGAACGCCGAGAACGTCCGCGACGTCATCATGTATTCGTAGATGACGGCGCGGCATGGTTCCCTGTCACCATGCCGTACGTGTTCCTGCTTGCCGCGATCGCCGCCGAGGTCATCGGAACGAGTCTGCTGAAGTCCACCGAGGGCTTCAGCAGGCTCTGGCCGACGATCGGGTGCCTCACCGGGTACGTCCTGGCGTTCGTGTTCCTGTCGCAGGCGGTCAAGACGGTGCCGGTCGGCATCGCCTACGCCCTGTGGTCGGGTCTCGGGACGGCGGCGATCGTCGCGATCGGGGCCGCGTTCCTCGGTGAGCCGCTGACCGCGACGAAGGTGTTCGGACTCGGTCTCGTCGTCTCGGGCGTGGTCGTTCTCAATCTCGACGGAGCGCATTGATACCGTGGTCGCATGACCGCTGGTGGGGCAGGTACGCGTCGTGCCTAAGCTCGTGGATCACGAGGAGCGTCGGCGAAGCATCACCGCCGCCGCCTGGCGGCTGATCGCCGCCCGCGGGATCGAAGCCGCGAACATGCGCGACATCGCCACCGAGGCCGGGTACACCAACGGCGCGCTGAGCCACTACTTCGCCGGCAAGGACGAGATTCTCCGCACGTCGTACGAACACATCTCCGAGGCCACCGATCGCCGGATTACCGAGGCGCTCGGCAACGCGACCGGCCTCGACGCCCTGCGCATCCTGTGCCGCGAGGTGATGCCGATCAACGAGGAGCAACTCCTCGAAGCCCGGATCGCCGCATCGTTGTGGCCGCGGGCGATGTACGACGAGCAGATGGCCGCGACCAACCGCCGGACGATGGACAGCTGGCGCGAGCAGATGGCCGTCTTCCTGGAGCAGGCTCGCGCGGAGGGCACCGTCGGCGACATCGACGTCACCATCGTGGTGGAGCAACTCCTGAACATGATGATGGGGATGCAGATTCTCGGTGTGCTGACACCGGGCGAGACGTCGGCGGCACGTCAGCTCGAAATGCTCGAGCAGTTTCTCGCCGCTCTCTGATTCACCGGCTCCGCGAAAATCGTTGTCCCGGATTCTGATAGAACGCGGTCTCTGACCGAACGGTCAGTTTGTCCGGCTTCGAAACTCACTGTTTACACGAGTGCACCTCGGCTGTAACGTACGTCACTAAGCTTTTTATTCAACACCCGTAGAACCAAAGGATCGCGACATGCCCACCCTTTCCCCCGCGCGTATCGACCACCCGCTGTCGCTGCCGACCGTCGAAGAAATCGCATCCCTCCGCGAGATCCTCGAGGCTGCCGACGCGCTGACCGAGCAGACGCGATTCGTCTACGTCGGTCTCGAGGAACCGGACAAGTCGACGCTGTACACGGCCGAGGCGCCCGAGACCGATCGCCGGTTCCGCGTTCTACTGCACGACATCTCGTCGCCCAACGCGGTGGACGTCGTCGTGTCCGTAACCCAGCGTGCGGTGATCAGCTCCGTGACCCTCGACGCCACCCGCGACGGTCAGATGCCGGTCCTGGACGAGGAGTTCGAACTCGTCGAGCAGGTGCTGTCCGGCGACGAACGCTGGCTCGCCGCGCTCGCCGCCCGCGGACTCGACGTCGCCGACGTCCGGGTCGCCCCGCTCTCGGCCGGCGTCTTCGACTACGACGGCGAAGAGGGCAAGCGGATCCTCCGCGGGCTCGCGTTCCGCCAGGACCATCCCAAGGATCACGCCTGGGCCCACCCGATCGACGGTCTCGTCGGATTCGTCGACGTCATGAACCGGACCGTCACCGACGTCCTCGACCTGGGCGCCGTCCCGATCCCCGAGGAGTCGGGCAACTTCGACGACCTCGCCGTCACCGGCCCCCTGCGCACCACCCAGAAGCCCATCGAGATCACCCAGCCCGAGGGCCCCAGCTTCGCCATCGACGGCAACCGCGTCGACTGGGAGAAGTGGTCGTTCCGCGTCGGCTTCGACGCCCGCGAGGGTCTCGTCCTCCATCAGCTCGGATTCGCCGACGGCGACCGGGTCCGCCCCATCATCCACCGCGCGTCCATCGCCGAGATGGTGGTGCCCTACGGCGATCCCTCCCCGGTGCGGTCGTGGCAGAACTACTTCGACACCGGCGAGTACATGGTGGGCCGCTACGCCAATGCCCTCGAACTCGGCTGCGACTGCGTCGGCGACATCACCTACTTCGACGCCGTCATCGCCGACGAGTTCGGCAGCCCCAAGACGCTGAAGAACGCGGTATGCATGCACGAGGAGGACTTCGGCGTGCTGTGGAAGCACACCGACCTGTGGGCCGGCTCCGCCGAGACCCGCCGCCAGCGCCGCCTCGTCATCTCCTTCTTCACCACGATCGGCAACTACGACTACGGCTTCTTCTGGTACCTGTACCTCGACGGCACCATCGAGTTCGAGGTGAAGGCCACCGGCATCGTGTTCACGTCGGGTCACCCGGGCGGCGACTACCCGTACGCCTCGGAGATCGCCCCCGGCCTCGGCGCCCCGTACCACCAGCACCTGTTCAGCGCCCGCCTCGACATGATGATCGACGGCGACCGCAACTCGGTGGAGGAGGTGCAGACCAAGCGGGTGAAGATGGGGCCCGGCAACCTGCACGGCAATGCCTTCACCCTCGAGCGCACCCCCCTGACGACGGAATCGGAGGCGCAGCGTCTCGCGGACAACAGCGTCGGACGTGTGTGGCACATCAGCAACCCGAACCGGCTGAACCGGCTGGGCAAGCCGGTGGCGTACGCACTGCACCCGGAGGGGCAGCCGATCCTGCTGGCCGACGACGACTCGTCGATCGCGGCGCGGGCGACGTTCGCCACCAAGCACCTGTGGGTGACGCAGTTCGACGCCGCAGAACGATACGCGGCAGGCGATTTCGTGAACCAGCACGCCGGCGGCGCCGGCCTGCCGAGCTTCGTCGCCGGCGACCGCGATCTCGAGAACGAAGACGTCGTCGTGTGGCACACGTTCGGGCTCACGCACTTCCCGCGCCCGGAGGACTGGCCGATCATGCCCGTCGACTACACCGGATTCACGTTGAAGCCCAACGGCTTCTTCGACCGCAACCCCGCCCTCGACGTCCCCCGCACCGCATCGAAGCATTGCTCCACCGGGGGCAGCAGCTGCCACTCCGACGGGGGAACCCATGTCTGACACCACCACCGGCGGGGCCGGTAAGTTACGTGGATCCATCGGCGTCGTCGGGATCGTGTTCCTCGTCATCGCCGCCGCCGCACCGCTGACCGCGATCGGCGGCGCCCTGCCCGTCATGATCGCGATCGGCAACGGCGCAGGCGCCCCCACCGCCTATCTCATCGCCGCGCTGGTCCTGCTCGTCTTCAGCGTCGGATACGCGGCGATGAGCAGCCACATGGTCGACACGGGCGCCTTCTACGCCTACGTCGCCAAGGGCCTCGGCGAATCCTGCGGGCTCGGCGCCGCCGGCCTCGCACTCCTGACGTACACCGCGATCCAGGCCGCCGTCTACGGATTGGCCGCCTCGACCATTCAGGGACTGGTCGTCCAGTACGGCGGACCCGACCTGCCGTGGTGGTTCTGGGCACTGGTGCTCATCGCGCTCGTGGCCGTGCTCGGCTATCGCAGCATCGACCTCGGCGCGAAGGTCCTCGGGGTTCTCCTCGTGCTCGAGATCGGCATCATTCTTGCGCTGTCGTTCGGCGTGCTCGCGAAGGGCGGCGCCGCCGGCATCGACTTCGCGTCGTTCACCCCGACGTCGTTCTTCAGCGGATCCCCAGGCGTCGCACTGATGTTCGCGATCGCGTCGTTCATCGGATTCGAGGCGACCGCGATCTACGGTGAGGAGGCCCGCAACCCCCGGCGCACGATCCCGATCGCGACGTACGCCGCCGTCATCGTCATCGGACTCGTCTACGCCCTCGCCAGCTGGGCCGTCGTCCTCGCGTTCGGCAGCGACAACGTGGCCGCAGCCGCAGCCGAGGACCCCGCCGGGCTGACGTTCGCGGCGGCCGCGCACTTCCTCGGCGGTCCCGCCGCCGACGTCATGGCCATCATGCTCGTCACGAGCCTGTTCGCCGCGCTGCTGGCCTTCCACAACGCCATCTCCCGGTACGTGTTCGCCCTGGCCCGCAAGGGCGCGGCGCCGCGGGCCCTGTCCCGCACCCACACCAAACACGGTTCCCCACACATCGGCTCGATCGCCCAGACGATCTCCGCGGTGGTGGTCGTGGGGGTGTTCGCAGTAGTCGGCGCGGATCCGGTGCTGGAACTGTTCACCTGGATGGCGGGTCTGGCCACCGTGAGCATCCTGGTGCTGATGGTGCTCACCAGCGTCGCGATCATCGTCTTCTTCGCCCGCACCCGGCTCGATACCCGGCTCTGGCACACCCGCATCGCCCCGGTACTCGGTTGCGTGGGCCTGGTGGCCGTCACCGGGTTGGTGCTCGACAACTTCACCACGCTGATCGGCGGGTCGGAACTGCTCGCGAACATCCTGCTGGTCGTGATCGCCCTGTTCTTCGTGGCCGGACTGGTCGTCGCCCGCTTCACTCGGCAGAGCCGGGCGGACGTCGAGCAGCATCGCGAACTCACCCCCACGATCTGAGCCCGAGAATGTTCGAGATCCCGGCCGTGCACGCGGCGATGGTCGTCGGAGCCGTCGGGGCCGTCATGCCGATGTGGCGGTCCCACGGCACGGACTGCAGGGTCCGGATCGCGCACGGCGCGATGGCGGCGTCCATGGTGACCATGATGATTCCCGGTGTGCCCGACTGGATTCATCTCCTGGAGGGCGCAGTCCTCGTCGCCCTCGCCCTGTTCGTCACCGGTGAGACGATGCACCGCCGGACCGCCATTCCCTGCGCGGTGGATCTCACGGCCATGGGAGTGCTGCTGCTGCTCGCCCCGACGGCGCCGATGCCGGCACCCTCGGCGTCGGTGCCCCAGGGCCACCATCACGGCGGCGCCGAACTGTCGACAGGCTGGCTGCCCGTCGCCATCCTCGTCTGCTGGGCCCTGATCGCACTACACCTCTTTCGCTCCACCCCGCCCCGCGAACGCCGCTCCGGCGTCACCACCGCGGCAGCGGGATCCGCACTGATGATCCTGGGAATGGCACCGATGGCCGTCTGATCCCACTCCCCGACCGCAACCTGGAGGAACCGATGAGTTACGCCGATACCGTCTACATCCACGGCAAGGTCTTCACCGTCGACGACGACTTCACGATCGCCACCGCACTGGCGGTGTGTGACGGACTGGTCCAGGCGGTGGGCAGTGACGCCGAGATCGAAACCCTGATCGGACCGGACACCGTGGTCACGGACCTCGGCGGGAAGACCGTCCTCCCGGGAATCAACGATTCGCATCTGCACGCCATCGCGTTCGGACTCGACACGCCGCCGCTGTCGCTCGACGTCTCGTTCCCGACGGTCCGGTCGATCGCCGACGTCCGCGAACTCGTGCGGGAGGCCGCTGCGGCCGCCCCGGACGGTCAGTGGATCATCGGGACCGGCTGGGACGACGGTTATCTCGACGAATGCCGCGGCGACACCGGGCGGACACCGAACCGCGGGGACCTCGACGACGTGTCGCCGAACAACCCCGTGTTTCTGCAGGACTTCTCCCGGCACACGTCCTGGGTGAACAGCGCGGCGCTCGCGCTCGCCGGCGTCGACGAGACGACCCCGCTGCCGCCGGGCAGTCTCATGCCCGTCGGCGAGGACGGCCTGCTGACCGGGATCGTCATGGAGGGTGCGCAGGCCCTCGTGCAGCGTGTGCTTCCCGCCCTCACCCGGGAGCGCCGCGAGGAGGCACTGCGTTCGGCGATCTCGATCCTGCAGAGCGAGGGCATCACCAGTTTCACCGACCCCGCGATCGGGCCCGGCGGCGAGGCCCTCGCGGGCGGTGCGATGGGCGCGGAAGGACTCGAGGTGTATGCCGACCTCGCCCGGCGCGGGGAACTCGGCGCCCGCGTCAACCTGCTCCTGCTGCCCACCGGAATGTCCGGGTCGGCCGAGGATTTCGGCCGGAACCTCGCCGAGATCGACGTTCCGGAAACCACCGATCCGCGGATGTTCCGGATACTTGGGGTGAAGGTGTTCGCCGACGGGATCCCGCCCAGCAAGACCGCCTGGATGCACGAGGAATATGTAGGCGGCGGCTGCGGCTCCCTCTGCGTCGGCGGCGACACCGACGAGCGCCAGGTGTACGAGGTGACCGAGATGATCCGTATCGGCCACGAAGCCGGATACCAGATCGGTGTGCACGTCACCGGTGATCGTGCCATCGACACCGTCGCCGACGCGATCATCGCCGCCCAGAACGCGCACCCCCGCGCGGATGCCCGGCACTACCTCATCCACGGCGACTTCATCAGCGAGGCGACCCTGAAGCGCCTGGCCGAGAACGGTATCGGCGTCAACATGAACCCGACGATCAAGTGGACGATCGCCGACCTCGAGGTCGGAGTGGTCGGCACCGAACGTGCCGCCTACGAATGGCCGTACCGCAGCGCCGTCGAATCCGGAGTGCACCTGATGAGCAGTTCCGACGCACCCGTCACTTCGCCCGACTGGCGCCAGGGCATTTCGACGATGATCCTGCGCGAGAGCAAGGCCAGCGGCGCGGTGAGCGGCCCCGACCAGCGCATCGGGCTCGCGGACGCCGTCCGCACCTACACCGCCAACGCGGCCTGGCAGGACTTCGCCGAAGACTGGAAGGGATCACTCGAGCCCGGCAAGGTGGCCGACCTGTGCATCCTCGACGGCGACCTCGAGACGATCGACCCGCACGACATCCCGGGAATGCAGGTGGTCACCACGGTGCTGGGCGGGAAGGTCGTGTTCCAGCGCGTTCTCGAGAGCGCCCGGTAGCTCCCCTCGGCATTGTCCGAAGAGCCGGTCCACCGTATGTCGGCGGACCGGCTCTTCGGCTTTCTACTCGAATTGCCTGTGTGTAAGGGTCATTGAGCCCATGCCGCCTCGGCGATCCAATATTCACTGCCGTCGGCGCTGATTCCGCGTTGCCAGTCGGTGGTCCGCCGCAGGTTCGGCTCGACACGCGCGGTGGCGGCGTCGGCGCCGTCCGGTCCATCGTCCCGCACCTGCCAGTGGACCCAGTTCACCTCGTTTCCGTCCTCGTCGTGGACGAAGAGGTCGACGTGGTGCCACCCGTAACGGTGGGTGTCGGCGTAACAGGTCAGAAATGTCCGATGGTGATGCGAGTAGTCCACGAGATACCTCCGGGGCCGCGGCGATCTTTCGTACCACGCTAGAACCGGGTGGTGCCCGGTGGAAGGCGAGAAACCTTTACCCGCACGGCCACCGGGCCGCTCACCGGTTCGGGTCGATCGGCAACGTGAACGTGAAGACGGCCCCGTGCGGGTCGTTCTCCCGCGCGTCGAGCGTGCCGCCCTGACGGGTGATGATGCGATGGCTCAGCGCCAGCCCGATGCCGTGGCCCGTGGACTTCGAGGTGAACGCGCCGTCGAAGATTCGCCCGTCCGGGATGTGCGAGAGGCCCTTGCCGTGGTCCTCGACGCTGACGACGCCCGCCGACTCGGTGGCCTCGGTGCGGACGGTCACGACACGCTCGGCCGGCGGCCATTCGGCCATCTCGTCGATCGCGTTGAAACACAGGTTCAGGATGACCTGCCCGGTGAGCACGCGCTCGCACACGACGGACACGTCCGTGTTCGCACGGAGGTACTCGACGCGAACGCCCTTCTGCCGCGCGCGAATGTCGATGAAATAGGCGCATTCGTCGACGATGTCGTTGACGTCGACGGTCTGCTGCGACTCCTCGAGTTGCGTCACGTATTCGCGGAGGCTCCGCACGATCTGGTTTGCCCGGTCGAGTTGCTTGCGCGCCTCCCGCAGCCCCCAGCTCACCTCGTCGTGTCGGGCCTCGCCGTCGCCGAGCCGGCTCTGCGTTCCTGCGACGAAATTGGTGGCGGCCGCGAGCGGCTGCGCCAGTTCGTGCGCGATCGCCATCGCCATGTCGCCCATCGCGTTGTAGCGGGCGAGGTAATTGAGGTACTGCGAATCCCGTTCGTGCTCCTGTTCGGTGTGCACGTGTTCGGTCACGTCGTGAAAGAGCAGCAGGTGGCCACTCAGGTCGTTCTCGATGGCAATGTGCTGGCAGCTGCCCGCATGCCAGCGGAGCTGCTCGGACGGCAGTTCGACCTCGTAGCGCAGACCCTGCGATCCGCCCTCGACGGTCGTCAGCTCCAGAGCCCGTCGCACACTTTCCCGCGACTGCCCGGCGCGGCAGAACTCCGTGAAACGTTCGCCGACAAGCGATGCCACCGGCATTTCGAGGAGCTGGGACGCCGCCTCGCTCGCATAGGTGATCCGGCTGTCGTCGTCGAGCACGAGAATTCCCTCGGCCATGTTCCGCAGGAAGGCCGACAGCCGGGCCTCGGTCCGGGTGAGATCGGCCTCGGTGCGGGTGAGGTCGCGGCGCATCGACGCTTCCTGCTCGATGTCGCGGAACTGCACCATGACCACGGTCCGGTCGTTCAATTCGACCCGCACCGCGATCGCTTCGGTCAGGACTTCTCTCCCACTCTTCGCGCGATACGCCCATTCCGTGACGGCGACTCCCCGGTCGACCGCCTCCTGGAGCCATCGCCGTCCCACCGATCGCCGGTAACGTTTCGCGCGCGAACTCATGTCCGGCGCCTTGAGCGGTTTGAGCTCCTCGACCGTGAACTCGAGCAGTTCCGACGCGGCCCGGTTGGCCCAGAGGATGTCCTTGGTCGCCGCATCGTGGACCAGGACGCAGTAGCGGAGAGACTCGACGAGTCGCTCGTAGTCGGACGGCGCGAGATCGGACACTGCAGCCTCCTTCGGCTCGATCCGAGTCTACTGAGCGATCCGACGCCGGACGCGATAGGGAATTCCTTCAGTCCGGGGCGACATCTCTGCACGGGTGCGGGGGGAAGCACCGATTGAGCGACACGGACGCGCTCAATAGCGTGGAACTCAGACGAAACACGCCTCACCCCTTCTACTTCGCGTCGATCGGAGTATTCGATGACCAACGCACCGACCCTGGACACGGCGGACACCACTGCGGGCACACCGTTGTCGTTCGAGGACGTCCTCGAGCACATCGCTGTGCGGCGCGAGGAGTTCGCCACACAGAAATTCGTGCCCCGCGACATGATCGACGAATTCAAGGCGGTCGGCATCTATCGCGCGGCGACACCCCGCCAGTTCGGTGGCGACGCACTGCCGCCGAGCGAGTTTCTGCGGATGATCGAACGGATCTCCGCGGTGGATGCGTCCTCCGGGTGGGTCGCGAGCTTCGGCTCCGCTCTCGTCTATCTGGCCGCGCTGCCGCTCGCGACGCAGGCGGAGCTGTACAAGGACAGCCCCGACCTCGTCTTCGCCGGCGGATTGTTTCCGGTCCAGCCCGCCGAGCAGGTGCCGGGTGGTCTGAAGATCACCGGTCAGTGGAAATTCGCCAGCGGCTGCAAGGGCGCCGACATCCTCGGCGTCGGAATCCGCGGCGGCGACTCCACCGCGGGAAAACCGCGCACCGCACTGCTGTGGCCGGAGGACGTCGAGATCGTCGAGAACTGGGACGTCGTCGGACTGTCCGGAACCGGAAGCCATGAACTGAAGGTCGACGGGGTCGTCGTCCCCGAGGAATGGACCTTCATCCGGGGAGGAATCCCGACCGTGGACGAACCCCTGTACCGCTATCCGTCCATCGCCTACGCCGCGCAGGTGCTGGCCGTCGTCAATCTCGGAGTGGGCCGTGCCGCCCTGGACCACGCGCTCGAGGTCGGTGCGGGACGGACCGGAATCACCGGAGCGCCCAAGCTCGCCGACCGCGCCTACTACCGCATCGACCTGGCCAAGGCGGAGGCGACGCTGCGATCCGCACGCGCCTTCTTCTACGAGGTCACCGACGAGGCGTATGCCACGGTGGTCGCCGGTGATCCGGTCCCGGACCGGCTTGCAGCGCTGCTCCGGCTGTCCTCGACGCACGTGGCCAAGGCGGGAGCGTCCGCCGTGCACACCGCGTTCCAACTGTCGGGCACCGGCGCGATCTACGACGGCAACGCGATGCAGCGCTACATGCGCGAGGCCCTCGTTCCGCCGCAGCACGCATTCCTCGGGGACGGCATCTACGACAGCGCCGGCGCCGTGCTGATGAACATTCCGCCCTTCCCCGGCTTCATCTGACCACCCCATTTCGACTCGAGGAGACGATCATGAGCGACACCAAGACCGCACCGTTGCGGGTCCTGTTCTGCATCGGCATCAACCAGAACTTCTTCGACCTGCCGACCGGCCAGGGCGGGCTGGTGTGGAAGGCGTTCTCCGGGATGATGGACGCGGTGGCCGACACACCCGGCGTCCGGGTGATCGGGGACATCGACGACGACAGTCACATGGTCGGGCCGTCGGACGGCTGGCCGTGGACGTGCTACATCCTCGCCGACGTCGACACCCAGGAGACTGTCAAGGCCGTCTGCAACCTCTTCCGCACCACCACGGTGGGCGAGTACACGCTGTGGCGGTACGCGAAGATCGAGGCCCGCATCGGCCGTGCACTCACCGTCCGTGACGACGTCGATCTGAACGTGTGAGCGGACTGGACTCCGCGGAAGCGATCGAGCGCATCGAGAAGCGCGCGGCCGTGCACCGCGTGATGTGCCGGTACATGGAGCTGTGCGACGTTCCGTCCGTGAACTTTTCCCTCGGGGAGCTCGCCTCCCTCTTCACTCACGACACGGTCTGGGAGGGACTCGGCGCCGCCTACTCCGGCAAGTTCGGCAAGCGGGAAGGCCGCGACGCGGTGGTCGAGATGCTCGCCGAATATCTCCCCCCGAGCACGCATTTCCGCAACAACGTGCATCTTCTCGGAAGCGAGCAGATCGACGTCGACGACACCACGGCCCGGGGGCGGTGGATCATGCAGCAGCTGTCGCGATATGCCGACGGATCGGCCGAACTACTCGTTGCCCGTGTCACCGCCGACTGTGAAGTCCGGGTCGGCACCGCCCGAATCAAGCACTTCACGACCGAGAAGCTGTTCGTGACACGCCTCGACGAGGCGACGCGACTGCTCGAATCGAATTGAAAGAGAACGTGATGACCACTTCACTCGACCCCACCGCGACCGACACCCGGTTCGCGGATCTCGCCGACGACGACCGGGTCGCCGGATCGCTGTACACCGACCCGGAGATCTTCGAGGCCGAGCTCGAGAAGATTTTCTACCGCACCTGGGTGTGGGTGGCGCACGAAAGCGAGATCCCGGAGGCCGGCAGCTTCAAGCAGGCCACGATCGGCAGGCAGCCGGTGATCGTCAACCGCGACCGCAAGGGGAACTTCAACGTCCTGCTCAACCGGTGCCGGCACCGCGGAGCCAGCGTGTGCGAGGTCCCCAAGGGCAAGGCGAACGGGTTCACCTGCCCGTATCACAGCTGGTCGTACGCCCTCGACGGTCGGCTACGCGGGATCCCCTACCCCGACGGCTACGACGAGGACCTCGACAAGAAGGACCTGCCCCTGCAGAGCCTGCGGGTGGAGTCGTACGCCGGGATGATCTTCGCCAGCTTCAACCCCGACGTCGAACCCCTCGACGAGTTCCTCGGCGACGCGAAGGTGTGGATCGACCTGTTCATGAAGCAGGGCGCCGGCTACCCCATCAAGACCCAGGGCGAACACTGCTTCCGGTTCCGCGGGAACTGGAAGATCCAGCTGGAGAACACCACCGACGGCTACCACTTTCCCATCGTGCACCGGTCGTGGATGTCGTCCGTGGACGCCGAGACGGCGGACATGCTGTCCTTCATGACCGACGACAACGCCGTAACGCATGCGCTCGGCAACGGCCACAGCGTCGCGATCATGGTCCCCGAACACGTCGACCTGGACCACGACGACGGCAGCGAGAAGATTCAGGCGCGGTTCGACCACATCGTCGACGAGCTGTCGAAGACGATGCCCGCCGACCAGGTCCGCCGCATCGTCCGCTCGATGCACGGAGCCGGGTTCAATCTCAACATCTTCCCCAACGTCGCGATGTCGATGTCGTTCTTCCGCGTCCTGCGGCCCATCTCCGTCGACGAGACCGAGATCCGGCACATCGCCCTCGGCATGGACGGCGGACCGGAGATCGTCAACCGGGAACGCCTCCGAATCCACGAACACTTCCAGGGCCCGTTCGGGTTCGGCAGCCCCGACGACTCCGAGGCGTGGGACCGGGTCCAACGCGGATCCCGCGGTGCCCCCGGAATGCCGATCATGGTGAACCGCGGCCTGAACCGCGAAGGGCTCGACAGTAACGGACACCGCACGTCGCACGTCACCGACGAGACCGGAATGCGCGAGGCATACGCAATGTGGAAGAAGATGATGAACGATGAGCACTGACCTCATGACCGCCCAGTTGTCCGACACGCGGGTGCTCCAGGCGATCGAACTCGTCTGGCAGGAAGCGGCACTCCTCGATGCCAAGGACTACCAGAGCTGGGACGCCCTCTGGACCGACAGCGGCCGGTACATCATTCCCATCGATCCGGAGACCGACGACTTCGACGGTTCCCTCAACATGGTCAACGACGACACCCGGATGCGCCGCATGCGCATCGAACGGTTGACGTCCGGCTACTCCATGTCGGCGCTGGCCGCGGCCCGGACCGTCCGCACGCTGTCGCGCTTCACGGTCGAGGAGCGAACCGATGACTCGGTCACGCTGCGGTCCGCGCAGATCCTCGTCGGATTCAAGCGCGACGAACAGCAGACCCTCGCCGCCGACGTCACCCACCGCATTCGCTACACCGAGTCCGGACCACGACTCGACCTGAAGGTGATCCGGCTCGTCAACTCGCAGGGTGCGGTCAACGCGTCCGGCTACCTCCTCTGACCTTCCCACCCAGAATTGGAGTTCGACATGGATCATGTCGCAGTAGTCACGGGCGCTGGGCGCGGGCTCGGCGCCGCCATCGCCCGACAGTTGCACGACCGCGGATATCGAGTGGTGGTCGCGGACCTCGACGAGGCCGCGGCGAAAGAGACTGCCGCAGAGCTCGATGCCTCCGGTACCACTGCCGTCGCCGCACCGCTCGACGTCCGGAAGAAGGCCAACTTCGAATCCGTGCGCGACCTGGTCGTCGACCTCTGGGGTGGGGCGGACGTTCTCGTCAACAACGCGGGCCGGTCGCAGACCGGGTCGCTGATGGCCATCGCGCCCGAGGAATTCTCGGACATCGTCGAGATCAACCTCAACGGGGCGTTCCTCGGCTGTCAGGTGTTCGGCAGCCATTTCGCCGAACGCGGATACGGCCGAATCGTCAACGTCGCGTCGCTCGCCGGCCAGAACGGCGGCACCGCGACCGGCGCCCACTACGCCGCGGCGAAGGGCGGCGTCGGCACGCTGACCAAGGTGTTCGCACGCGAACTCGCGCCGTCCGGTGTGACGGTCAACGCCGTCTCCCCCGGGCCGCTGGACCTCCCGGTGGTGCGGGAGACGGTGCCCTCGGACAAGCTCGCCGCGATTGTCACCACGATTCCGGTGGGCACCCTGGGCTCACCCGACTTCATCGCCGAGACGGTTGCCCTGCTCGCGTCTCCGACGGCCGCCTCGGTCACGGGAGCCTGCTGGGACGTCAACGGCGGCCTGTATATGCGGTAACCCGTCCGCGCGACGAGAAGGATCACCATGAGCATGTTCACTGTCACCGTCGCGGACATCGTCGACGAAGCACCGGATATCAAGTCCTTCCGACTGGTTCGCACGGACGGTTCCCCGTTCGACCCCTATCCGGCGGGCGCCCACATCGACATCCTCGGACCGACGGACGTCCTCACTCAATACTCACTGTGCAGCCCGCCGCACGAACCCGAATCCTATGTTGTCGCAGTCAAACGCGAGACCGGCCCGCGCGGCGGCTCGGCCGCGTTGCACGACCAGGTGTCGCTCGGCAGCGAGTTGCGGATCAGCCGGCCGCGCACGCTGCTCGCCGTCGCCGAGCACGCGGATCGGCACATCCTGGTCGCCGCAGGCATCGGCCTCACACCGATGCTGAGCCTGGCTTTCGCACTGCACCGGGACGGACGCCGGTTCGAACTGCACTACTTCGCCCGGGCGAGGGAGCAGGCGGCCTTCGTCGAACTGCTGGAGGCCTCGGACTTCCGCCGTGACGTGCACCTGCATTTCGGTCTGACGCGCGACGACCAGTTCTCGGCCCTGGAGAAGATCCTGGTGGACGCATCCGCCGCGACGCACGTCTACACGTGCGGCCCCGAAGGTTTCATGGCTCGGGTCCGCCAGTTGGCGGAAGCGGCGGTCGGCGAGGACTCGGTGCACTTCGAGCATTTCGAGGCCGCGGCACCCGTGTCGACCGGGGAAGACACGGCGTTCGAATTGGAACTCGACACGGGCGAGGTGTTCGACGTGCCGGCCGGAAAGTCGATCGCCGAGGTGCTCGAGGAGAACGACATCGAGATCGACACGTCCTGCCGGGAGGGTATCTGCGGCACCTGTGTCCTCGATGTGCTGGAAGGCGAGCCAGACCATCGGGACAACTGCCTCACCAAGAGCGAGCGGAAGGCCGGCGACAGAATCGCGGCGTGTGTGTCGCGCGCTCGATCCGGGCGTCTCGTCGTCGAACTTCCGTGAGGGTCTTCCCCATCGTTCGACGGCGAGAAGCTATCGCGGAACGGCAATTCCGGCCTGCAGGATGTCGCGCACCAGGACGGCGATGCTGTCGGCCCCGGTCTTCTCCTTGATCCGGGTGCGATGCACGTCGACAGTTTTCACGCTGATGCCCAGCTCCTTGGCGATGTTCTTGCTCGGCAATCCGTCGAGTACGAGCGCGAGAATTTCGCGTTCCCGAGCCGTGAGCGCGTCGATCCGGGCCTGCAATTCGGTTCTCGTGCGGGTTTCGCCGAATCGTTGGCGCGCGACCCGGAGCGCGTCCTGGATGACGTCGAGCATGTGCTGCGGATCGTAGGGCTTCTCGATGAACGTGAGCGCGCCCCGTTGGAGCGCCCGCACCGACATCTTGATGTCGCCGTGCGCAGACACGAAGATGATCGGTATCGGCGATTCGTCCGCGAGGAGCACCTCCTGGAGTTGGAATCCCCCGACCTCCGGCATCCGGACGTCCAGGACGAGGCAGGCCGGGACGTCGCGCCGGTAGCCCTCCAGAAACGAGTGCACCGAGAAGTAGGACTCCGCCTTGATGTCGACCGAATCGAGAAGCCACGCAAGCGATGCGCACAACTCCTGATCGTCGTCGACGATGTAGACCCGCGTTTCCTGCTGCTCCATTGCATCCTGCCTCGAGACGACTGCCTGCTTCTTCCGTCCAGTGAACACCGGCGGTGTCGGAAGCGATAGGCAACTGAAGAAATCCCCTACGCGGATAGGCGACTTACTGCGAGAAAGTAGCGTCGCCGCCACTGTTCCAGCGCATGACGTGCGTCATATTCTTCTCGGGGGAAGACGGACGCACTGTTAAGACACACTTCCTGTTCCGACTGATGGAGGCTGAAAATGCCCGAACTCTCTGCCATGCAATTGGCCTTCCGCGCGGCGATGGCGAATCTGCCGGCCGCTGTCAACATCGTGACCACCGACGGTGTGGCCGGTCGCTGTGGGATGACGGTGACCGCCGTCTGCTCGGTGTCCGACTCCCCGCCCACGGCGCTCGTCTGCGTCAATCGGAACAGCGCGATGCACAACGTGTTCCGGGAGAACGGCAGGGTGTGCATCAACGTGCTCTCGGGCGACGACGAGGAACTGGCCATGCACTTCGCGGGGGCGACGAAAGTCGCGATGGCGGACCGCTTCGCCTGGGACATCTGGGAGGACGACACCGGCGGCGGAGTGCCGATTCTGCGGGCTGCCCACGTCGTGCTCGCCGGCCGGATCGCAGACAGCAAGATCGTCGGGTCACATTCGGTGATGTTCGTCGAACTGGATCGCGTGCAGACCCGCGACCAGGGCGACAGTCTCGTCTACTTCCAGCGCAAATTCCATCGGCTGTCGGTCCCCGTCGAGTCACCCGACTGGCTGTTCTACGACGAATGGTCCGACCCGATCACCGTCACGCCCGCCCTCGTTCCCGTTCCAGCCGGAGGAAAATAGACATGGTCACCTCGTCACCGCCCGACCCCCACGTGCCCGTCTCCGAGTTACGAATGCTCGCCGATACCCGTGCCGCCCTCGCCTTCCGACTCAGCGCCCTGGTTCTCGTGCTCTTCCTGCCGCTGCCGGTCCTCGGCGGTTTCACTTCGGTTCTCGACGGTGTCGTGTTCAGCGGAGTGACGGTGGCGTGGCTCTATGCGGTCGCGCAGTTCGTCGTCGCCATCGTCGTGGCCCGGTACTACATGACGCGGGCCGCCGACCTCGACTCGCGCATCGCTGTCCAGGCGGAGGGATAACACATGAACCTCGTCTCAGCGTCCCTCTTCGCCGCACTCGTCGCGGTCACCCTGATGATCACCGCGTGGGCATCGCGGCGAAACAAGTCCGCCGCCGATCACTACGTCGCGGGCGGAAGTCTCACCGGCCGGCAGAACGGCGTCGCGATCGCCGGCGACTTCATCTCCGCCGCCTCGTTTCTCGGTGTCACCGGCGCGATCGCGCTCACCGGTTTCAACGGCTTCTACCTCGCGGTCTTCGTGCCCGTCGCGTTCGTGCTCGCGATGCTGCTGATCGCGGAACCCCTGCGCAACCTCGGCCGGTTCACGCTGGCGGATGTCCTGGCCACCCGGTTCCCCGGCAAGGACGTGCGGTCGATGATGGCCGTCAGCACGGTCGTGATCAGCGTGGTCTATCTCGTGTCGCAACTGGTCGGTGCCGCACTCCTCGTGTCGCTGCTGTTCGACCTCGACTACGCCGTGGCCGTCCTGATCATCGGAACACTCACCACCGCGTACACGCTCGTGGGTGGGATGCTGGCCACCAGCTGGATCCAGATCATCAAGACCGGTCTCCTCATGGTCTGTGCCGTGGTGCTGTTCGTTCTCGTGCTGGTGCGATTCGACTTCAACCCGTTCGGGCCGTTCAGCACCGCCCTGGCGGAGTTCGGCCAGTCCTTCGTCGCACCGCAGCGCACCTCGGGTGCAGCATCTTTCGACCAGCTGTCGCAGACCGTCGGACTCGTCCTCGGCGTGCTCGGTCTTCCGCACGTGATGATCCGGTTCCTCACCGTTCCGGACGCGAAGCAGGCGCGGACGTCGGCGTACACGGCCATCTGGATCTTCTTCGCCTTCTACCTCCTGGTTCCCGTGCTCGGGTACGGTGCCGCGAAGCTCGTCGGCATCGACGTGATCAAATCCGAGAATCGGGGCGGCAATCTCGCGGTCGCGCAGCTCGCCGAAACCGTCGGCGGCGGTGTGCTCCTGGCGTTCGTCGCGGCCGTCGCGTTCGTGACGATCCTGGCCGCACTGTCCGGGCTGGTGATCGCAACGTCGGGTGCGATCGCACACGACCTGTACGGGCAGGTGATCCGGAACGGGTCGGTGTCGGCGAAGGCGCAGCACCGCGCGGCCCGCGTCGCGACCGTGGCGACCTGCGTCATCGGTGTCGCCATCGCGTTCGCGGCGCAGAAGCAGAACGTCGCGTTCCTCGCGTCGCTGGGGATGTCCATCGCGGCGTGCGCGAACCTGCCTGCCCTGCTGCTGACCATGTATTGGAAGCGGATGACGGCGCGTGCGGTCATCTCCGGCATCGTGGTCGGTCTGGTGCTGTCGGTCACCGTCATCCTGCTCAGCCCGGTGGTGCAGGGACCGGACTCCGTTCTCGGGTTCTCGAACCCGGCGCTCGCGGTGGCACCCCTGTCGCTGGCGGTGTCCGTCGTCGTCGCACTGTTGTCGGCGCCGTCCGGGGAGACGAAGGCACGAGCCGATCGACTGTTCACCGTGATGCGCACCCGAGCGCTCACCGGACAGATCGAGACGACCAGCGACGACACGGTGGCGGTGACGCGATGAAGACGGATCTGCGGTCACCGCTTCGGGACCTGGCCGAGCAGCTGTCGGCGGGTTCGACGACGCCGATCGACGTGGCGGAGGCGGCACTCGCGCGGATCGCGGACCTGGATCCGACGATCCAGGCCTGGGCTCACCTCGACGCCGACGCGGTACGGTCTGCGGCCGCCCGGATCCAGGACGGCGGCCCGGGCGGCGCGCTGTGGGGCGTTCCCGTCGGCGTCAAGGACCTCATCGACGTCGCCGGTATGCCGACGCGCTGCGGCAGCGGGCTGCGCAGTGCGGTGCCGGCCACGACGGACGCGGACTGTGTCGCGCGGTCGCGCGCGGTCGGCGCAATCCCGTTCGGCAAGACCGTGACCACCGAATTCGGGTATTTCCGACCCGGCCCGACCCGCAATCCCCGCGCGGTCGAGCACACGCCCGGTGGGTCTTCGAGCGGCTCGGCGGCCGCGGTCGCCGCGGGCATGGTTCCGCTGGCGTTCGGAACCCAGACCGCGGGGTCGCTGACACGACCGGCATCGTTCTGCGGGGTCGCAGGATTCGTGACCGCGCACGGCGAATTCTCGACCCGCGGCATCACCGGGCTGAGCCCCAGTCTCGACTCGCTGGGCCTGCTGGCGCGCACCGTGTCCGACCTCCACTTCGCGTGGACGGCGCTGCGCGACGGCACACGTGCAACCGCTCTCGCAGCCTCCGCACCGCACCGGCTTCGCCTGTGGAGCGGCGTCGAACTCGGCGAGGTGTCCCCGGAGATGACCGCGGCACTCAGGGAGACCGCCGCCTCTGCCGCGGAGGCAGGTGTGCAGTGCCGGGAACTCGACGCCGCCCCGACCATCGTCTCGCTGACGGAACACCATCACACGGTGATGGCGTACGAAGCCGCCCGGGAACGCGAGGCCGAGGCGGCGCGGCCAGAGAAGATCAGTACACCCCTCGCCGAGCTGTTCGCGACGGGGGCACAGACCGCCGGCGCGGATTACGCTGCAGCCGTTGCCGGAATACGCGAGTCCCGGCAATCGCTGCTGTCGGCGCTGGACGAAGACGAAGCAGTCCTCGGACCCGCCGCGCTCGGCGCCGCGCCGCACGGCCACGACGCAACGGGTACGCCCGTGCTGAGCCGCCCGTGGCAGGCCATGGGTCTGCCGGTGGTCACCATCCCCGGAAAGCGCGACAGCGCAGGGCTTCCCCTCGGGTTGCAGCTGATCGGCCGTCCCGGCGCCGAGCAGCGCCTGTTCGAGATCGCGGTGTGGCTGGAATCCGCGCTCTGACACCGACGGAAGGGCGTCAGTCGACAAAGATCGACGGTTGACGATCCTTCCACGGCACCGCCTGCTCCACCTGCGCGGCCACCTGCAGCAGCAGATCTTCTCTGCCGGTGGCCGCGACCAGTTGGACGCCGATGGGGAGGCCTTCGCGGCTCAGCGCCAGCGGCAGGCTGATCGCGGGATGCCCGGACAGATTGAACGGTGACAGTCCGATGGAACGGGTCACCCGATGCTGCGCGTCGAGCGCTGCGGCGACATCGAGCGCGGTGAATGCCTGGGTTTCCTGGAGCACCGTTCGCGAGACCGCTTCGAGCAGAGCGGGATCCTGCCTGCGCGGCGCACGAAGGATCGCGGCGCCGGTGGACACCGCCGTGAGCATCGACGCCTCGACGACATCCTCCCCGTCGAACTGCGGACGATCCTCGGTCACCGTGTGGCCGATCCACTCGAGGATCGCACCGGCCGCGACCGTCGCCGCCGATACCTGCGGATCGACCGACGTCTCGCCCCAGGGCGCGGTCGTCAGGGCCACCCGCAGGCCGCCGGGGTCGACGCGGACCGCGTCGGCGTAAGAGCCGGACTGCGCCGGTGCCGAGTACTTTTCACCGACCGGTGGGGCGGCGACGGCATCCAGTAGATTCGCCGTGTCGCGGACCGTTCTGGTGAGGGCGAACTCGTAGATGTGCCCGAAGCCGGCCTCGCCGACCAGTGGGCCGCACGGGATTCGGCCGCGGCTCGGTTTCAGGCCGACGAGGCCGCAGCACGAGGCCGGCACCCGGAGCGACCCGGCACCGTCGTTGCCGTGCGCCAGCGGAACCGCCCCGGCGGCCACGAGCGCCGCGGAACCCCCGCTCGAACCGCCGACGCCGCGGTCCGGCGCCCGCGGATTACGGGTCGGACCGTAGCGCACCGGTTCCGTCGCGAAGTTCAGGCCGAATTCCGGTGCGGTGGTCTGGCCGAACGCCACCAGGCCCGCGGACCGGAATCGGGACATCAGTTCGTGATCCACCCCGGCCAGCGGACCGTCGGGTGCATGACCGAGTGCGGGATCGAACAGCGGCAGCGTCAGGGCGCCGAGGTCGGCGTCGGCCTGTGCGATCGCGGCGCGAGCGAATTTCCGCCGACCTCACACGTTGATCGAGAGCGGTTCCTGTTCGCGGAAAGCTCGCGGCGAGACCCCGTACGTGTCCTTGAAGAGCCGGGAGAAGTGTGACGAGTTGACGAGACCGTAACGGGCACAGATGGTTCCGATGCTGTCGTCCCGGAATCGGTCGTCTCTCAGATCCCGCCGGCACAGCTCGAGCCTGCGGTGCCGGATCCATCCGGCGACCGTGTGTCCGTCGGCCTCGAACATCTTCTGCAGGTGCCGCGTCGACACATGGTGGTGGGACGCAACGGTGGTGGTGTCGAGCGCTGGGTCGTTCAGGTGTGCGTCGATGAACGACTTCACGCGCAACAGCATCGTCGCGCCGGGCGCCGCGGCGTCGGCGGGCGCCTCCGATTGCACCGCCGCGCTGAGCAGGTCGACCACCGCGTCCTCGACGAGGGGGGTCGTCGGCATCGTGCCGGTCACCACGGCGTGGTGGAGATTTTTCAGGAACGGTGAGACGAGCGCGCCCATGCCGGTGCTGCCGGGGATGCGGCGCGCCGACACGGTGCCGAGTTCGCGTGAGGCGATGCGCAGCAGTTCGCGGGGAAACATCAGCACGAACATGCTGAAGTCGTCGGCGAAGTGCAGATCGTACGGTTTGCTCGTGTCGTATACGGCGAAGTCGCCGGGGCCGAGGACGGCCTCGCGATCGTCCTGGACGATGACGCCGCGACCCGACAATTGCAGGCCCACCTTCACGAGACCGGGGTCGGAGCGCTTGATCGACGTGCGGGTGCGCCGCACGTCCACCGCCCGTCCTCCGACCTCGCTGAGCTGCAACCCGCCGAGCGCGGTGGTGCGGAGGGTCCCGGTGAATCTCGCCGCCCCGTCCTCGGCCGTGGACACCACGGCGAGCGGGACGAAGGCGGTGGAGACGGCCTGCCGCCAGTGTTCGAACTGCCCGTCGCCCGGACGGGCGTGTTCACCACCGAGACGCACCTTCGATCACCTCACAGAGCGGAGCGGTTGTCGATCAGTCGCCGTGCCTTGCCGATCGAACGCTCCAGTGCGCCGGGCGCCACCACATCCACCTTCACGCTCACTCCGATGCGGTTCTTGACCAGCTTCTGGAGTTCGGCGGCGGAACGCGGATGGTCGGTGGCGGACGCGTCGGGACGGGCTTCGACTCGTACGGTCAGTTCGTCCATCCTACCGGGGCGGTCGAGGACGCACTGGAACTGCGGGGCCAGTGCCGACACGGTGAGGATCAGTTCCTCGATCTGGGTGGGGAACAGATTCACCCCGCGCAGGATGATCATGTCGTCGGTGCGCCCGGTGACCTTCTGCATCCGACGCACCGACCGCGCCGTCCCCGGCAGCAACCGGGTCAGGTCCCGGGTGCGGTACCGGATGATCGGCATCGCTTCCTTGGTGAGCGACGTGAAGACGAGTTCACCCTCCGCGCCGTCGGGCAGCACCTCCCCGGTGACCGGGTCGACGATCTCCGGGTAGAAGTGGTCTTCCCAGATGTGCAGGCCGTCCTTCGTCTCGACGCATTCCATCGCCACGCCCGGACCCATCACCTCGGACAGTCCGTAGATGTCGACGGCGTCCATGTTCAACTGCTTCTCGAGTTCGGTGCGCATCTCCTCGGTCCACGGCTCCGCCCCGAACACCCCGGTCCGCAACGACGTCTTCGACGGATCGATGCCCTTCTTGACCATCGCGTCGACGATCGTCAGCATGTACGACGGCGTCACCATGATCGCGTCCGGTTCGAAGTCCTCGATCAGCTGGATCTGGCGGTCGGTCATGCCCCCGGACATCGGGATCACCGTGCAGCCCAGCCGTTCCGCGCCGTAGTGCGCGCCGAGGCCGCCGGTGAACAGGCCGTACCCGTACGCGACGTGCACCTTGTCCGTCGGCTTCACCCCACCCGCCCGCAGACTCCGCGCGATCAGGTCGGCCCAGTTGCTGATGTCGTTCGCCGTGTACCCGACCACCGTCGGGCGGCCCGTGGTGCCGGAGGATGCGTGGATGCGGGAGACCTGCTCCTGCGGCACCGCGAACATCCCGAACGGGTAGTTGGCCCGCAGGTCCGCCTTCGCGGTGAACGGGAACTTCGCCAGATCCGACAGGTCCTTCAGATCGCTCGGGTGCACACCGGCGTCGTCGAACGCCTTCCGGTAATGCGGAACGTTGCTGTACGCGTGGAGAAGTGACCACTGCAGGCGTTCGAGCTGCAGCGTCGAGATCCGGTCGCGCGTGGCGAACTCGATGTCCTGCGAGGGGGTGGCGATACTGGTCATTCTAGTCTCCGGGGTGGGCGGGCTGGGTATGGTCAGGCGTCGAAATCGACGGTCACGGTGTCGCTGACCGGGAAGGTCTGGCACGTCAGCACGAAGCCGGAGTCGACCTCGTAGTCCTCGAGCGCGTAGTTGCGGCGCATGTCCACGTCACCGCAGGTGATTTTGGCGCGGCAGGTGCCGCAGACGCCGCCCTTGCAGGCGAATGGGAGGTCGGAGCGGTACTTCTCGGCGGCGTCGAGGATCGACTCGTCCTGCGGCAGCGTCGCGGTGGTCGAGCGGCCGTCCAGGACCAGGGTGACCTCGCTGCTCGGCCCGGTGACGCCGGGTTCGCGGTGGGTTTCCATCGGCGGGGGGACGTCGTCGACGAAGAACAGTTCGTGATGGACGCGCTTCTTGTCGATCTGCAGTTCACCGAGAACGGTTTCGGCGTCGGTGACCATGCCGAACGGTCCGCACAGCCAGAAATGGTCGATATCAACGAACGGCACGATGGACGTGAAGATGGCCCGCAACCGGTCGGCGTCGAGGCGGCCGGTGAACAGTTCGACCTCACGCGGCTCGCGGGAGAGGACGTGGATGACGTCGAACCGCGACCCGTACATGTCCTTGAGGTCGGCGATCTCCTCGGCGAACATCACCGACCGGATTCGCCGGTTGCCGTACAGCAGAACGACTTCGGCCTCGGGGTTGGCGAGGACCGACGCGGCGATCGACAGCATCGGGGTGATGCCCGACCCGGCGGCGATCAGCACGTGGCGGCCTCCCGCGGCGGGATCGGCGACGAACGTTCCGCTCGGGCCCTGCACGTCGATCCGGTCGCCGGGGCGCACCTGGTTCACGAGCCAGGTGGAGAACAGCCCGTCGGACACCATCCGCACCCCCACCCGCGGCGCGGAACCGGCCGGCGCGCAGATGGAGTAGGAGCGGCGGTGTTCGACACCGTCGACGGTGCGCCGCAAGGTGAGCGACTGTCCGGGGCCGAACGCGAACTCGTCGGCGAGCTCGGCCGGGACGTCGAACGTGACCGCGACCGCGTCGTCACACAGGGATTCGACATCGGCGACGGTGAGAGTGTGGAACGCCCTGTTGCGGTACGCCGCACCGGGTTTCGAGGAGACCGCTGTGGTCATGATCAGATTTCCTTCACGTGATCGAAGGGTTCGAGGCAGTCGAGGCACCGGTACAGCGCCTTGCAGAGAGTGGGCCCGAATTCCGAGTCGAGACGGGTGTTCGCCGAATGGCACACCGGGCACGTGACCGCCCGAGGCCGGACGGTCAGCGTCAACGGAACGGGACCGGACGTGCGCAGCGGGGCGGGCCCGGGGGTCGAGTAGCCGCTCTCCCGGAGTTTGCGCAGACCGTTCTCGCTGATCCAGTCGGTGCTCCACGGCGGCGACAGGACGGTCTTGACCTCGACAGCCATGTATCCGGCGTCCTGCAGGGTGTGCTCGATGTCGTCGCGCATGGTGGCCATCGCGGGGCACCCGGAGTAGGTGGGGGTGATCGTCACGACCACCGACCCGTCGGCGTTCTCCTCGACGTCGCGCAGGACGCCCAGGTCGGCGAGCGTGAGCATCGGCATCTCGGGGTCCAGCACGGCCTCGGCGAGGCGGCGGGCGTCGCTGCGCACTGCGGTGGTCATGTCACCACACTCCTTCCGGATGGGCCCGCGCCACGCTCTGCATCTCGGCGAGCAAGAGTCCGAGGGCCTCGGTGTGCAGCCCCTGGCGTCCGGCCCGGCCGCCGACGGTGCCGACGGTCCGGCCGGTCGGGGCTGTCAGTTCGGCGGCGTGCACCACCTGCTCGAGCACGCTGTCGAACTCGGCGCGCACGTCCCGCGGGTCGACACCCACACCGACCGCGGCGAGCGCGAGTTCCTCGGTGGTCGGGGTGAACAGTTCCTCGACGTACGGCCACACGTGGGCCAGCGCAGCCTCCATCCGGGACTTCGACTCCGCCGTACCGCACCCGAGGGTCACCGCCCACCGGGCGGCGTAGTCGCGGTGGTACGTCAGTTCCTTGACACCCTTCACCGCGACGGCCGCGAGCACCGGGTCACGGGAGGTGCGCAACCGGTCGAACAGGGCGAGCCGCCACGTGGAGAACACCAGCATCCGGGTGATCGACTGCGCGAAGTCTCCGTTGCCGAGTTCGGCCAGCCGGGTGTTGCGGAACTGATTCTCGTCCCGGAAGAACGCGAGTGCGTCCTCGGCGGGAATCGGACTCGTGTCCGAAATGAACGGCACCACGGACTCGTCGGCGGCCGCGGCGCGGGCGAGCAGCAGTCGCGCCTGCCCGAGCAGGTCGAGTCCGACGTTCGCGAGCGCCACCTCCTCCTCGAGTTCCGGTGCGCGGGTGCTCCATTCGGCGAGACGCTGCGAGCTGATCAGCGCGTCGTCGCCGAGCATCAGGCAGTAACCGGCCAGGGCGGCGAGGTCGACGTCACCCGGAACCGTGGTGTCGACGCCGGCCAGGGGGTCGTCGAAGCTGGTGCCGAACGCCCACTGGCCGTGGCTGTCTTCGTCGACGAGGCCTTCGTAGGCATTGTCGTGGTCGGTCATCGGTACATCCTCGGAAGTCTCGTCGGCCTGCGAAAAGGTTGGGGCCGGATCACATGTGGGGAACGTTGTCGGGGATCTCGTAGAACGTGGGGTGCCGGTACACCTTGTCGCCGCTGGGCGCGAAGAAGGGGTCCTTCTCCGACGGGCTCGACGCCACGATCGCGGACGACCGCACCACCCAGATGCTCACACCCTCGTTGCGGCGGGTGTAGACGTCGCGGGCGTGCCGGACGGCCATCTCGTCGTCGGCGGCGTGCAGGGATCCGACGTGAACGTGGTTGAGTCCGCGCTTGCCCCGCAGGAACACCTCGTACAGGGGCCAGTCCGCGCGCACCGCGGTGTCGTCCGTGCTCATCGTGCGTTCTCCTTGTTGCTCTCGCGGCGGGCGAAGGCCGTCGCGGCCTCGCGCACCCACGCCCCGTTCTCGTGTGCCGCGCGCCGGTTGGCGACGCGCTCGACGCTCGACGCGCCATTGCCCTTGATCACCTGCATGAATTCGCTCCAGTCGGGTTCACCGAAATCGTGAGCGCCGCGCTCGGCGTTCCACTTCAGGTCGGGATCCGGGAACGTCACGCCGAGGACCTCGGCCTGCGGAATGGACATGTCGACGAACCGCTGACGGAGTTCGTCGTTGGTGTGCCGCTTGATGCCCCACTTCATCGACTGCTCGGAATTCGGCGACTGGTCGTCCGGCGGTCCGAACATCATCAGCGCCGGCCACCACCAGCGGTTCACCGACTCCTGCACCATCTCGCGCTGGGCGTCGGTGCCGCGCATCATCGTCATCAGCAGCTCGAAACCCTGACGCTGGTGGAACGACTCCTCCTTGCACACCCGGATCATCGCCCGCGCGTAGGGCCCGAAGGAGCTGCGGCACAACGGCACCTGGTTGCAGATCGCGGCACCGTCGACGAGCCAGCCGATGACTCCGACGTCGGCGTAGGTGAGCGTCGGGTAGTTGAAGATCGAGGAGTACTTCTGCCGGCCTTCGATCAGCTTCTCGGTGAGGTCGGCGCGGTCGGCGCCGAGCGTCTCGGCGGCCGAGTACAGGTACAGGCCGTGTCCGGCCTCGTCCTGCACCTTCGCCATGAGGATCGCCTTGCGGCGCAGCGACGGCGCACGGGTGAGCCAGTTTCCTTCCGGCTGCATGCCGATGATCTCCGAGTGCGCGTGCTGCGCGATCTGCCGGATCAGCGTCTTGCGGTAACCGTCGGGCATCCAGTCCCGGGGCTCGACCCTCTGTTCGGCGGCAATGGTGTCATCGAACAATGTTTGGAGGTCATCCGAAGCGTGTGACGTGGTCATATGTCCTACCTCTATTACCGAATGATCGGTTGGTCCAAGTATGCATGGTTGTGGCACGCGGCACAAGTGCGGAAGGTGGATCAGCGCCCTTCGAAGGTGGGCGTGCGCTTGGCCAGGAACGCGTCGACGGCGGCCCGGTGGTCGCGCGACTGCCCCAGCTCCTCCGCCGCCACCCGCTCACGCTCGAGGGCGTCGGACAGCCCGGTGGACGCGGCCGAGACCAGCGCCTTGACCTGCGTGTAGGCGGCGGTGGGCCCGTCCGCGAGCGTCCGCGCCAGGGCGGCGGCCGCCTCCCCGAGTTCGGCGTCGGGCACCACCCGGTGCACCAGACCCCAGTCGAGCGCCTGCGCGGCCGTGAACCGGTCGCCGAGCATCATCAGTCCCGCCGCGCGGCTCGGACCCAGCGCCTCGACGAGCGTGTGGCTCAGCCCGGAATCGCCGGCCAGGGCGATGCCGGTGAACGCGGTCGCGAACTTCGCACCCTCGCCGGCGATCCGGATGTCCCCGGCCAGGGCGATGCCGAGGCCCGCCCCGACGCACGCCCCGTTGATCGCGACGATCACCGGCACGCGGATCCCGGCCAGGGCGCGCAGCAGCGGGTTGTAGTGCTCGGCGACGGTGTCCATGGCGTGCGCGGGGTCGGCCTCGAGCCCGGCCACGTGCTCGGCGAGGTCCTGGCCGACGCAGAAGTTCTTCCCGTCCGCCCGCAGCAGCAGGGCACGCACGGCGTCGTCGGCGGCCACCTTCTCCAGCGCGGCCAGCAGTTGTTCCTTCACCGCCCGGTCCAGGGCGTTGGACGCGCCCGCACGGCTCAGGGTGAGGGTGGCCAGTCCCGCGTCCACGGAAAGTCCGACCACGTCGTCAGTGCTCATGAGAATGTGCCTCCTGCTGGTTGTGGTGTGCGTGGCCGCTCAGGACCAGGTGTAGAAGCCTTGGCCGCTCTTGCGGCCGAGTTCGCCGTTCGCGACCTTCTCCCGCAGCAGCGCGGGCGGCGCGAACCGGTCGCCGAGCGTCTTCGCGAGGTGCTCGGCGATCGCGAGCCGGACGTCGAGTCCCACCAGGTCGGTGGATCGCAGCGGACCCATCGGGTGCCGGTAGCCCAGTTCCATTGCCCGGTCGATCGATTCGGCGTCCGCGACGCCCTCCTCGAGCATCCGGATGGCCTCGAGCCCGAGACACACCCCGAGCCGGCTGGTCGCGAAACCCGGGGAATCGTTGACCAGCACCTCGGTCTTGCCGAGCTGCGTCACCCACTCGCGCACCTTCTCGACCACCGCGGCGTCGGTGGCGGGAGCGCGCACGATCTCCACGAGCGTCGACGCCGGGACCGGGTTGAAGAAATGCATCCCGATCAGCCGGGCCGGGTCGCTGAGCGCGGCACCGAGTTCGGCGATGGAGATCGAGCTCGTGTTGGTAGCGATCACGGTGGCCGGCGACACGGTCTTCTCCACCACCGACAGCACAGCCAGCTTCAGGTCGACCATCTCCGGGACGGCCTCGACGACGAGGTCGAGGCCGGTCGGCAGCGCATCGGGTGCGGCCACCGTCGACACCCGGCCCAGAACGGTCGCGGGGTCGGCGCCGCCGAGCTTGCCGCGCTCGTGCGCACGGTCGAGCCCGTCGGACACCCGCTGCAGGGCCGCCTCCCGGTCGCCGCTCTCCGCGATGGTGACAACGGACCCGAGGGCGGCGAAGACCTGCGCGATGCCCGCGCCCATCCGGCCGCCACCGACCACGCCGACGTTCTTCGGTGCTGTGCTCGTCATTTCTTCTTCGTCTCCAGAAAGGCAGTCATGCGGTCGTGTTTGTCACTGCTCTCGAACAGCACCGCCTGGGCGATGTCGTCGGCGAACGGGTGCGAGCCCGGGGCGTCGACGATGATCTTGGTCAGCTTCAGTGCCAGTGGCGCGGACCGGGTGATGCGGTCGATCACCTTGTGGGCCGCGGCGACGTGCTCGCCGGGGGCGACGACGTCCATCACGAGCCCGCAGCGCAGTGCCGTGGCGGCGTCGAGGTTCCGCCCGCCGAGCAGTACCTGCTTGGCGACGGACGTGCCGATCAGTTCGGGCAGCCGGTAGCTCGCGCCCGCCGCCGCCATGATGCCCAGACCGGGCTCGGGGTTCCCGAACACCGCGGTCTCGGTGGCGATGCGCAGGTCGCAGGCGTAGGACAGTTCGGCGCCGCCGCCGAGCGCGTACCCGCTCACCGCGGCGACCGTGGGCAGCGACAGCTTCGCGATGCGGTCGAACAAGGTGCGGTTGATCCCGGCGAACGCCTCGTCGCGGCCGCGCTCGCGCAGTTCGCCGATGTCGGCGCCGCCCGCGAAATGCTCACCCTCACCGGTCAGCAGCAGCGGCTTGGGCGTGGCCTCGAGCGCAGCACACACCTCGTGCAGTTCGGCGATCATCTCCGCGTTGATCGCGTTGCGCTGCGCGGGCCGGTGCAGCATGACGACCATCCGGTCGTCGCGGTCCTCGATCTTCAGCGTGTTCACGGCGCCTCGATCAGCATCGCGACGCCCTGGCCGACGCCCACGCACAGCGTGGCCAGCCCGCGGCGAGCGCCCTCGCGCTCCATCCGGCCGAGCAACGTCAGCAGGATCCGCGCACCCGAGCAGCCCAGCGGATGGCCGAGGGCGATGGCGCCGCCGTCCGCGTTGACGATCGACTCGTCGAGTTTCAGCTGCCGGATCACCCCGAGCGACTGCGCCGCGAAGGCCTCGTTGAGTTCGGCGGCGCCGAGGTCGGAGACGGACCAGTTGGCCCGGGCCAGCGCCTTCCGGGTGGCCGGGACCGGACCCAGGCCCATCACGTTCGGGGCGATGCCCGCGCTCGCGCTGGTGACGATGCGGCCACGCACGGTGAGTCCGTACTTCTCCACCGCCGCCTCGCTCGCGACGACCAGGGCCGCGGCGCCGTCCGACAGCGACGACGACGATCCGGCGGTCACGATGCCACCGGTGCGGAACACCGGCTTCAGCTTGCCCAGCTTCTCCAGAGTGGTTCCTCGACGCGGAGTTTCGTCGGCGGTCAGCTCGCCGTCCTTCAGCGGCACGGCGACGATCTCACGCTCGAAGCGGCCCGCGTCGACCGCCGCGATCGCCCGCTCCTGGCTGCGCAGCGCGAACGCGTCGCTCTCGGCACGGGTGATGCCCTCGAGCGCCGCGACCTCCTCGGCCGTCTCGCCCATCGACAGCGTCACCTTGCGCACGTCCGGTCCGGCACCGGCCGGAACGTCGCGGTCGGCGGCGGTGAACCGCGGGTTCGTGAAGCGCCAACCCAGCGAGGTGTCGGCCACCTCCCCCGGGCGCGCCCACGGGGTGCCCGGCTTGGCCATCACCCACGGCGCGCGGGTCATCGACTCGACGCCGCCCGCGATCACGATGTCGGCCTCCCCGCCGCGGATGGTGTGCGCGGCGGACGCGACCGCGGTCAGACCGCTCGCGCACAGCCGGTTCACCGTGTAGCCGGGGACGCTGTCGGGCAGACCCGCGAGCAGCACGGCCATGCGGGCGACGTCGCGGTTGTCCTCACCGGCCTGGTTGGCGGCGCCGAGGATCACCTCGTCGACGGCCTCGCCCGGGATACCGGCCCGGCGGGCGGCCTCGGCCACGACGAGACCCGCGAGGTCGTCGGGGCGTACTCCTGCGAGCGCTCCGCCGTACCGACCCTGCGGGGTACGGGCTCCGTCCACCAGAAACACTTCGGCCACAGTCTTCTCCTTCACGGGGGTACCGTCTATTAATAACCGAATCTTCGGTCGGTACGCAAGGGGAGGTAGTGGTCGGGTTTCTACGATCCGACCTTGACAACCAGCGACTACTAAGACGATCCTGTTAACCGACCGAACGTACGGTGAAATGGAGTTGTCGTGAGCAAGTTACTGGAAAGCTACGCTGCCGGACGCTGGTACACCGCGCCCGACGAGGGAACGCCGCTGCTGAGCGCTGTCGACGGCTCCGAGGTGGCGCGGATCTCCGCGACCGGCCTCGACCTCGGCGAGATGGTGACCTACGCCCGCGAGGTGGGCGGACCGGCGCTGGCGAAGCTGACCTTCCACGAGCGCGCCGCCGCACTCAAGGCGCTCGCTCTGACGCTCATGGCCGGAAAGGACGAGTTCTACGCCCTCTCCACGTCGACCGGCGCCACCAAACGCGACTCCGGCGTCGACATCGACGGCGGCTTCGGCACCCTCCTCAGCTACGCGAGCAAGGCCCGGCGCGAACTGCCCAACGACACCGTCTACCTCGACGGTGCGCTCGAGCAGCTGGGCAAGAAGGGCACCTTCCTCGGCCAGCACGTCTACACGTCCCGCCGCGGCGTGGCCGTCCAGATCAACGCGTTCAACTTCCCCGTGTGGGGCTTCCTGGAGAAGCTCGCGCCCGCGTTCATCGCCGGCGTCCCGTCGATCGTCAAGCCCGCGAGCCAGTCGGCGTACCTCACCGAACTCGTGTTCCGTCGCATCATCGAATCCGGGCTGCTGCCCGAGGGGTCGGTCCAGCTGCTGTCCGGGAGTGCCCGCGGGCTGCTCGACCACCTCGGCGGGCAGGACTCCGTGGCGTTCACCGGATCCGCCGACACCGCCGCGACCCTACGGGCGCATCCGAACGTCGTCGGCGAGGGTGTGCACTTCAACGCCGAGGCCGACTCGCTCAACGCGTCCATCCTCGGCTCCGACGTCGAACCCGGCAGCGACGAATTCGATCTCTACGTCAAGCAACTCGTCACCGAGATGACGGTGAAAGCCGGTCAGAAGTGCACCGCCATCCGCCGCGCCTTCGTGCCCACCGCGATGATGGACGACGTCATCGCCGCCGTCGAAACCCGGCTCTCGCGCGTCGTGGTCGGCGCCCCCGACGCGGAGGGTGTCACGATGGGTGCGCTCGCCAGCCTCGAACAGCGCGACGAGGTGCTGAAGTCGCTTCGCGGGCTCACCAAGTCGGCGCAGATCGTCGTCGGCGACCCCGACAACTTCGCGGTCGTCGGCGCCGACAAGGCCACCGGTGCGTTCCTGCCGCCGATCCTGCTGCGCTCCGACGACAAGGACGCCACCGAACCCCACGACATCGAGGCCTTCGGCCCCGTCAGCACCGTCATCGGATACGACGACACCGACGAGGTGATCGAACTCGCCGCCCGCGGCAAGGGCAGCCTCGTCGCCTCCCTCGTCACCCGCGATCCCGCACTCGCCCGCGCCGTCGTCCTCGGACTCGCCCCGTTCCACGGCCGCGTCCTCGTCCTCAACCGCGACGACGCGAAGGAATCCACCGGCCACGGCTCACCGCTGCCCGTCCTCGTGCACGGCGGCCCCGGACGCGCAGGCGGCGGCGAAGAACTCGGCGGCATCCGCGGCATCCTGCACCACATGCAGCGCACCGCGGTCCAGGCCACCCCCGACATCCTGACCGCGGTCGGGAACAAGTGGGTGACCGGGGCACAGCGTCACGACGACGGTGTGCACCCGTTCCGGAAGAACCTCGCCGAGCTGCGGATCGGCGACACCATCGTCGGCGGTCCACGTCAGGTCACCCGGGCGGACATCGACCACTTCGCCGAGTTCACCGGCGACACGTTCTACGCCCACACCGACCCCGAGGCGGCCGCCGCCAACCCGCTGTTCGGTGGCATCGTCGCGCACGGGTACCTGGTGGTCTCGCTCGCGGCCGGCCTGTTCGTCGACCCCGCACCCGGTCCGGTGCTCGCCAACTTCGGCGTCGACAACCTGCGGTTCCTCACCCCGGTGAAGGCCGACGACAGCCTCACCGTCACCCTCACCGCCAAGCTCATCACCCCGCGCAGCAGCGCGGACTACGGTGAGGTGCGCTGGGATGCAGTCGTCGTCAACCAGGACGGCGATCCCGTCGCCACGTACGACGTCCTCACCCTCGTCACCAAAGGAGACAACGCATGAGTTTCAAGGTCGCCGTCTGTTACGGCCAGCCCGATGACACCGAGGCGTTCGACGCCTACTACCGCGACACCCACATGCCGCTGGCACGGAAGATCCCCGGCCTGTCCGACTTCACCTGGGGCAAGTGCAGCGCACTCGACGGCGGAACGCCGCCGTACTACGCCGTCGCGAGCCTGTACTTCCCCGACGCCGACACCATGAAGTCCGGGCTGCAGTCCGAAGAGATGAAGCAGGCGGGAAAGGACGTCCACAACTTCGCCACCGGCGGCGTCACCATGTACGTCCAAGAAGAAGAATCCGTCTACAACCAGTAGGAGAACCATGACTGTCGACGCGTCCGCAGAGTGCCGTATCGCACGGGAGATGTTCGAGGCCGACACCGCATCACAGGCGCTGGGCATCCAGATCCTCGAACTCCGCCCCGGCCACGCGGTCGCGTCGATGGTCGTCGGTGAGACGATGGTCAACGGGCACGGCATCACCCACGGCGGTTTCGTCTTCACCCTCGCCGACACGGCATTCGCCATGGCGTGCAACGGATACGACCTGCCCGCCGTCGCCGCCCGCGCCGACATCCGGTTCCTCGCGTCCACCCGTCTCGGCGACACGCTCGTCGCCGAGGCCGTGGAACGCGCCCGCTACGGGCGCAACGGCCTCTACGACGTCACCGTCCGCCGCGGCGACGACGTCGTCGCCGAATTCCGTGGCGACAGTCGATGCCTTCGGCCCGTGAGTACTCATTGACCGCGGGACGTTGACAAGTACTCACGGGTGCGCAGCACCAATGGGGGCGGCGTGCTTCCCGTGTTCGGGTGTGGCCGCGTCGCGTGCCGCCCGTTCGGCGGCGGCGGCCTCGATGGCCATGGCGTGGTCGACCGCGTGCGGCGCGATTCCCAGGTTGTCCAACGTGTCCCACAGACTCGACAGCGCGGCCTTCGGGTCGAGGTAGTACTCCGATTCGCGGACCCGCCAGAACGTCCAGCCGCAGCGCTTGAGTTCCTGCTCGCGTTCGAGGTCCGCGATCCGCTGCTCCGGGGTGGTCGAGAAGGCGTCGCCGTCGCATTCGACCGCCAGTCGCATGGTGCCGCCGGTGACGACGAGATCGATGCGCCGATTGTTCACCTCGACCTGCGAATTGACGTGATAGCCGCGTTCGGCGATGTCGTTGAACACCCGCTGCTCGAGCAGGTTGTCGAACGGCGGGATCCGCACGTCGCGGTCGACGTCCCGCGGCATCGGGTCGGCCGGGGCCGGCGATGTCGACATCATGTAACCGAGCAGGGAGTTGCGTAGATCGGCCCGCTTCAGTTCGTCGACGGTCACGGAGTGGAACAGCCACAGCTGATCCTGCGCCCGCGACGCCGCGACGTTGAATCGCCGCTTGTACTGGTTCGCCGTCAGCGGTGCGAAGTTCTGCTCGGGCGCCACGACCATCGACAGGAAGACGACGCTCCGTTCGTCGCCCTGGAAGTCCGGTGGCGTCCCGACCCGCAGTCGCCGCTGCTCCCACTGCTCGATGCCGATCCGCTTGACGAGTTCGGTGCGGATGGCGTCGACCTGGGACTGCCCCTGCAGCACGACGATTCCGAACGTCTTGCCGTCGTACCGGGGGTCGACGAGGCATTCGATGAGCTGGTCGACGAGGGCGGCGGCCTCGACGTGGTTGGTGAGAGTCGCGTCCTTACCCGACACGGTGGCGCCGGATACGTACGTATGTTTCAGCGGCGGAAGCCGGTCCGCACCGAACTGCCGGACCGGAACCAGCGGCAGTTCGCCGTAGAACTGGGTGCTCGACCAGTTGATGATCTCGGGCATCGAACGGAAGTGTTCCCGGAGCCGGACCACCTGGCCGAAGCTGGTGCGCAGGATCGAGAACAGGCTCGACCGCGGCGTGAGCGTGGCCTGGACGTATTCGGGCAGGTCCGGCAGGTAGGCGTCCAGCCGGGTGAACACGTCGTCGAGGGTGCCGTTGGTGGGGATGTCGGCGGGTGCGCACTGTTTGTCGTCACCGACGACGATCACGCGCGGCGCCAGCCACAGCAGGAACAGGTTGGTGATGTCGGCCTGGCTGGCCTCGTCGACGATGACGACGTCGAAGCTGCCCGGCACCGGCGGGATGGACGCGAGCACCTGCTGCAGCGGCATCACCCATGCGGGAACGGCGCCCTGCGCCTCTCCCATCGCGGAACGCGCTGCGCTGCGGTACTTCTCGGCGTACTTCCCGGCGCCCGCGCCGATACTCGAGATGTGCTCACGGTACGTCTGCAGCGCCCGGACCTGATCTGCCGTCAACTGCTCGAGGCAGTCGCGCCAGGCGGTGGCCGCGGCGAGCCGTGCCGTCAGATGCGCGAGATCCGCGTCGACGGCGTTGAGTTCGGCTTCGAGTTCCTGCTCGCGGCCGGCGCGGTGCTGCTCGGTGACCCATTGGCGGGCGCGGCGCCACGCCCAGGCCTCCGACATCTGCCAGCTCATCTCGTCCCACTCGGTGAGCGCGGCCGTCCTGCGCACCAACTCGTACAGGGCGGGGGCGACCGGTGAGAGTCGTTCGGACAGTTCGTCGAAGAGCCGCTGATCCTGTTGCTCGACGCGGGCGATCGAGTACCGGGCGAGAGCGTCCGAGAGGGCCGCGTTGTCGGCCTGGTCGAGTGCCGCCACCAGCGCGGTGCCTTCCGGCGACGGTCCCGCGTCGACCTCGGTGGACACGGCGGACACGATGGCGTCGAGTGCGGCCCGCGCATCGTCCACGTCGGCGCGGGTGGTGATGGCCTCCGCCGCCCCGGCCACCGCGGTCGCGTCGGCGAGGGTGCGGATCCGCGGCGCGTTCGGCGACAGCGCGAACAGTTCACGGGCGAGGGCGTCGCGGGCGACGAGGAGGGCGCGCACGCGGGCCACCCGGCCGACGATCATGTTGAGGCTGTCGACCTGCACGGCGCGAGAACCGCTCATGTCCACCGGAATCCGGAGATCGGACAGCAGCGTGGCGGCGGTCTGCGCTGCGTCGTGGGCGCGCAGGTGCTCGGTCACGAGCCGCACCGTCGCGGCGGTCGTCGCGGGTACGCCGTCGACGACGGCGTCGAGGCCGAGTTCCTCGACGGCCTTCTGCTCCTCGCTGCGACGGAACCGCGTCTTCCACTCGACTGCACCGGATTCCATGGCGACGGCGAGGGCACCCACCGCCTGCAGGGCGGGCCGGGTCATGACGGAGCACTGGACGTCGTGCGCGCCGATATAGCGGTCCGCGGCCGCGGCCGCCTCGACGATCGCGGGCAGGGCGTCGAGCCGGCCCCACAGGTGGGTCGCCCGGCCGGAGAGGACCGTGTCGGCGAGGGTCTGGAACTGGCCGTCCAGGTCGAGGACGTCGTGCGCGCGGGCCTGCAGTTCCTTGCAGTGCCGGCGCACGGTGTACGCGGTCTCCGGGTCGACGCCGCCGAGGACCTCCAGCAGATGCGCCGACTGCGGGGTGTCGATGGGGACATTGGTCGACGCCCGCGAGCAGAGCCGCTCGAGTTCGGCGCGGTTGGGCAGCAGGGCGTCGAGCGCGGGAAGCGTCTGGTGCGACCGCTGCGCACGCTCGGGCGACGCCGTCACGCACAGCCGGCGCAGCGTCTCGACCTCCGTGCCGACGAGGGGCGGCTGCTCGCACAGCAGCGGCCCGGGGAGCCATTCGTAGGCGTCCTGCAAACCCATGACCTTGCGGACGATGGTGGCGGCGGTGCCCTCGTAGCCGTCCGCGACCGTGTCGTGGTGATACGTCTCGGACTCGCGCAGCGCCTTCACCTGCTCGAGCACGACGAACCGCTTCTGCACGGCCTCGTCGCGCTGGGCCCGCAGGTCGGCGATCTTCTGGCCCTCGCTGTGCGGATTGAACGACGACTTCCGCTCGGCGATCGTCGCGACACTGCGGGTGAGCTCGTCGGAACCGCCGCGGGACAGGTCGGTGATCGACACGCACAGTTCCTGCATCTCCGGCGGGAGCTTGTCCCTCAGCACCCGGAGCGCCTGCGCCTTCTCGCTCGTCACGAGCACCCGCTGGCCCCGCGCGAGCAGCGCCGACACCAGGTTGACGATCGTGTGGGTCTTCCCCGTCCCGGGCGGGCCTTCGACCACCACTCCGCTGTCGCCGCCGAGCCGCTCGATGATCTGCGACTGCTCGGCGTTGGCCGGGAGCGGGAAGAGCGGATCCTCGGCGAGCGACGACGAGGTGGCGGCGCCGGTGCGCTCGAGCCAGGCCAGCCGGTCGGCCGGTTCGATCGCCTCCACCAGCTGCGCGAGCCCGAGCGGAACGGTAGCGCCGTCGCGTTCGAGGTGGGAGATCATCTGCTCGTAATACTCGACCAGGGCGAACGCACTGCGCTTGCGCAGAACCAGCGCGGGCGACAGCGTGACGGTGCCGTCGACGTCGGCGTCGGGAGGCCGGATGTCGTCCCGAATCGTGACAGGCGTCATCAGCGACTTCGGCGCCCACTCCGCGAGCAGTGCGCGAACGCCGTCGCCGAGCGGCGACGCGACGGTGTCCTGCAATTGCTTCTGCAGCGGCATCGCGTGCGCGCTGTCGTAGACGCCGAGTCCGGTGAACAACTGGGAGTCCTCGAGCCGGGGCCGGGAGCCGGCGATCAGCCGCACCAGCAGGTCACCGGTCCGCGGATCGCGGTGGATACTCGCGGACTGCGTCACCAGATGGGTGTGCACACCGTCGTCGCCGGCATCCGACAGGGTCAGCAGACCGGACGCGAGGACGAGTTCGATCGTCTCGGGGCGCGCGTTCAGCTCCTGCAACATCAACTGCAACGACTGGTACAAATCGGCGTGCGGGCGGCGCTCGCGGTCGGACTTCGCCCACGCCTGCCACCGCTGCACGTAGACGTCGAACGCCTGACGGACGTCGTAGGCGCGGCGCACGTCGTATTCCTCGTCGGAGTCCTCGGCGTAGGCATCGAACGCGTTCAGCTCGAGGTCGGTGCGGGAGCTGTCGGCGCGGGCCGACGCGTCCACCCAGCCGGCGAGAACGGTGGGTAGGTCCGGCGGATCGTCGACGCCGATGAGGGGCACCCGCAGGACGATGTCGCCCTGCTCGGCGTCGGGATCGAGTTGGATCGTACGGCCGTCCTGGTGCAGCCACTCGACCTGTTCGTGCTGGTCGACGCGGAGAACCGGCTTCGTACGAGCCCTGACGATCTCGCGCAGGAACTGCAGCAGGCGCTGGACGCGGCCAGCGAGCTCGGCGTCCGTTTCGGGACTCGACAATGTAAACCTCTGCGAATTCTCGGTGGTGAAGTGCGCTTGCCCCCGCCGTGCACACTATCGGGTCGAGGGGGTGAAGTTCGAGGCGTCGTCCCCTGGCAGGGGGACTGGACGGTCGCCCGAGGGTCCGAATGAGCCGCCGTTCGTACCGGGCGGTCTCTATCATCGATCCATGAGGCAATCGCGCATCACGACGCTGGCAGCGGTGATCGCGACTGTCGCCGTCACCGTGTTGGGGGGTGCCACCGTGTCGACTGCCGCGCCGGCGCCGGGCGCCCGGGTCACCGCTTCGTCCGACGGGTTCGCGCTCGACGGGCAGCCGTGGTGGCCGACCGGGTTCAACGCGTATCAACTGGCCACCAACTGGTCGGTGAACTGGGGATGCGGCGCGATGGTCGACCTCGACTCGTACTTCTCCGCGTTGCCACCGCACTCGCTGACCCGGTTCAACCTCTTTCAGGCGCTGGCGATCAACCGGTTCACCGGGCAATTGGACTTCGGACCGATGGACGCCGTGTTCGCGGCCGCCGAGGCGCACGACCAGATGCTCGTCCCGGTCCTGGCACCGCAGGACGGAGCGTGCGAGGACGGGGTGTTCAAGGGCCGGCAGTGGTACGTGGACGGCTGGACGACGATGACGCCGGGGGCTCCCCGCACGCTGATGAGCTTTCAGGAGTGGATGCGCACCGCCGTCGACCGGTTCCAGGGTTCGCCGTCGCTCGCGGCGTGGGAGCTCGTCGGGGAGCCGGAGACGAGCACGTGCACCGACGCCGAGTGCTCGTGGTGGACACGCACGTGTGAGCCGGACGCGGCGCAGGTGCTGCGCGACTTCTTCGACACGGCGGGCGCCGACGTGCGGGCGCGTGACCCGCGGACGCTGATCACGGCGGGATTCACCGGTGGTGGCCAGTGCGGAACGCAAGGCGACGAGTACCAATTCGTCTCGGCGTCACCGTATGTCGACGTCGTGCAGTATCACGACTACGGCGCCGACGGCGTTCCCTTGCCCGGCGATCAGTGGAACGGTCTCGCACGACGCCTCGAACAGGCTGCGGCGCTTGGCAAGCCGCTCCTGATGGGCGAGATCGGCGAACTCGCCGGATCATGCGCCTCCATCACGGACCGGGCAACGCACATCGACACCAAGATCCAGGGACAGAAGGACGCGGGTGCGGCCGGGGCGCTCCTGTGGGCGTTCGTCCCGGACCCCCGGCCCACCGACTGCACCTACGACATCGGGCCCGACGACCCGCTGTGGGACGTGGTGGAGCAGTTCGGAAGCGGGGGTCCAGGTACCACGCCCGGTGACACGTAGAGCCCGATCGTGACAGCGAGCGCACGGCGAGGATGAAGTACCCGGCCTGCAGGGCGGCGTCGATCTCCTTGTTCCCCTCGCTCATGTGCTCGACGAGGCGGGCCCGCCGGTCTCGGTCGCCTACGAGCTCACGCCCGCCGGCCGGGCACTCCTGCCGTCACTCACCGCCCTGACGGAATGGGCGCGAGAAAACCTTCCGGCGCAGCGGGTTTCAGGGTAATACGTGGACTGTCAGCGTCCGCCGCGTCGCAGCGTCACGCGATAGGTGTAGTGCTCGGGCAGGAAGTAGCTGACCGCCAACTCGACGGTCCGCCCCTCCGCGTCCGAGTAGAGACGATCCACCCGCAGCATCGAATGCCCCTCGGCACACCCGAGTTCGCGGGCCACGTCCGCGGGTGCCGCCGCGACCGTGATCGATTGCGCCGCCTCCACGATGGGGCTCCGCAGGTGCGGCTCCAGCAAACCGATGATCGTATACGAACTGACGGCGCCGGCCGACATCTCGGGCGCGTCGGCGACGAGACGGGCGATCTCGTCGGGAAGGTACACGGTGGTCAACACGAACGGGGTGTCGTCGTGGCGCCGCCGGAACGCGACCGTGTGGACGAGGTCGGTGTCGAGCCGGAGTCTGCTTGCGGCCTCGATGTCGACCCGGCGGCGCAGCGGCGAGACCACCTCCATGGTGGTGTCCGTGGACAGGTTCATCAGATCCTCGATCGACCCCAGCTGACGCAGGTATCGGCCGTCGGACTCGGCGGCGAACGTCCCGCGCCCCGGAACCCGGTAGACGATGCCCTCGGCGACCAGGTCCTGGAACGCGCGGCGGACGGTCTGCCTGCTGACGCCGTGCTGCTCCGCGAGCTCGAATTCGGTGGGCAGCTTGATACCGCCGCGGTACTTGCCCGCCGCAATGTGCTCGCGGAGCTGCCGCGACACCAGCTGGTACGCCGGCTCCGTCTCTCGTTCTCGTTCCCTACCGTTCATCGCGCACCGATCCTACGTGCAGGTCGCTGGACTACAGCCCGCCTCGCGACACCAGCTGCGAGACGATGACGTTCCGCTGGATCTCGTTGGTGCCCTCACCGACGATCATCAGCGGCGCGTCCCGGAAGTACCGCTCCACGTCGTACTCGGTGGAATAGCCGTAACCACCGTGAATCCGGACGGCGTTGAGGGCGATGTCCATCGCCACCTCGGATGCGTACAGCTTCGCCATCCCCGCCTCCATGTCGCACCGGTCGCCGCTGTCGTACTGCTCGGCCGCGTGCCAGGTCAGCTGCCGGGCCGCGGTCAGCTTCGTCGCCATGTCCGCCAGATAGTTCCCGATCGACTGGTGCTTCCAGATCGGCTGACCGAAGCTCTCCCGCTGCTGCGCGTAGGCGAGCGAATCCTCGAGCGCCGCCGTGGCCACACCCAGCGCCCGGCAGGCCACCTGAATCCGGCCGGTCTCCAACCCCTTCATCATCTGACCGAAACCCTTACCCGGCGTCCCGCCGAGGATCGCCGTCGCCGGAATGCGGTACCCGTCGAAGGACAACTCACACGTCTCCACACCCTTGTAGCCCAGCTTGGGCAGATCCCGCGACACCGTCAGCCCGGGACCGTGCTCGACCAGCACGATCGAGATCCCCCCATGCTTCGGGGTCGCCTGCGGGTCGGTCTTGCACAGCAACGCGATCAACCCGGACCGACGCGCATTGGAAATCCACGTCTTCGCCCCGGAAATCACCAGATCGTCGCCGTCCGCCTTCGCGGTGGTCGACATGGCCTGCAGATCCGAACCGCCACCGGGCTCGGTCAACGCCATCGTCGCCCGGATCTCACCCGTCGCCATCTTCGGCAGGTACTGCCGCTTCTGCTCCTCCGTGCCGTACAGCGACAGCAGCTTCGCGACGACGGTGTGCCCGCCCATCGCCCCCGCGAGGCTCATCCACCCACGAGCCAATTCCTGCGTCACCTGCGCGTAGCACGGCATCGACACCGGCGATCCGCCGTACTCCTCCGGGACCGCCAGACCGTAGATCCCGATCTGCTTCATCTGCTCGATCCACTTCTCGGGGTACTCGTTGGCGTGCTCCACCGCCTGCACCGTCGGCTTGACGTCGCGGTCGACGAACGCACGCACCGTCTCGACCAGATACGACTCTTCTTCGTTCAGCCTGCCCATGAAACTCCACCTCACACTTTGCACAGCATTTGTACGGCCAGAATCTGACAATGTGTGCCCAATGTCAAGGATCAGTCTTGACATGACCCCTGATCCGCTGCCAGCATCAGCAGCGCAGCCGCATCCGGCTGGCCGTACATATCCAGCCCGACCCGGGCTCCCGGACCCTAGGAATGAAGCATCGTGCAGAACCTCACCCGCAGGCGCGCCGTTCTGGTGGCCCCCGGATCCGACGAGCGCAAGGCCCTCAAGGCGCTCCGGTCGACCGCCGACGAGGTGGTTCTCGACCTCGAGGACGCGGTCGCGCCCGCGAAGAAGGCCGATGCCCGCGACCTCGTGCGCCGTCTCGTGCTCGAGTCGGACGGCTCCCGCCCCGTCTCGGTTCGCATCAACGCGCTGACCACCCCGTGGGCCGAGGACGACCTCGCGCTGTGCGCCTCGCTCGGTGGCGCGCTCACGTCCGTCGTGCTTCCCAAGACGGAGACGGCACACGATCTCGCTCATGCCGATCAGGTTCTCGCCGGCACCGACATCGGGGTCCAGGCTCTCGTCGAGACCCCGGTCGGGGTGCAGAACATCGGCGACATCACCCGGGCCATCACCCGGCTCGAGTCCGTCGTCATCGGCTACGCGGATCTCGGCGCGGCGCTCGGCCGGTCCCGCACCGCCCTGCCCGAGCACTGGCTCGCGATCCAGGACGCCGTCCTCGTCGCCGCCCGCGCGGCCGGCATCCAGGCAGTCGACGGCCCGTTCCTCGGCATCGCCGACGACGACGCCTTCCGGCACTCGGCGGCCTGGACCAGCGCGCTCGGCTTCGACGGGAAATGGGTCATCCACCCCGCCCAGGTCGAGTCGGCCGCCGCGGCGTTCACTCCCACCGACACGGCCGTCGAGGAAGCGCGACGCGTGATCGACGCACTCGCCGCGGCGGACGCCGCCGGAAACGGCGCCGCTCAACTCGACGGACAGATGCTCGACGAGGCCGTGGCAGTGGCGGCCCGGCGAATCCTGGCTCAGGTAGGTGGCAAGTGACGATCACCCAGACATATGTCGGCGGACCGTACTTCGACGAACTCGAGGTCGGCGACGTCTTCGACACCGCACCCGCCGTCACCCTGACCAGCGGTCTCGCCGCGACCCATCAAGCCATCCTCGGTGACCGCCTGCGCCTGCCCCTCGACGCGCATCTGTCCCGGGCCGTGACCGGATCCGGGGACGCCGTCGCGAATCCGGGTCTCGTCTGCGACGTCGCCATCGGGCAGTCCACGCTGGCCACCCACCATGTGAAGGCCAACCTCTTCTACCGCGGTCTCCGCTTCCATCACTTCCCCCACCTCGGCGACACGCTGTACACGCGCACCGAAGTGGTGGGCCTGCGGGAGAATTCGGCCAAACCCGGACGCAAACCCACCGGCCTGGCGGCACTGCGGATGACGTCCACCGACCAGGACGGCCGCACCGTCCTCGACTTCTACCGCTGCGCCATGCTCCCGTTGAGCGAGAACCCCGACGAGGACCGTGTCCGCAAGTCCGACGACCTGTCCGCCATCGGTCCGCAGACGCAGCAGTCCTTCGCCGCGCCGGAAGGCTGGGACCTCGCCCGCTACCGCGACAAGGTTCCCGGACAACACTTCTCGGCCGACCTCGCCGGCACCGTCCTGCGGAGCAGCGGCGACGTGGTCTCGAACGCCCCCGAACTGGCGCGCCTCACCCTCAACATCGCCGCCACCCACCACGACGAACGCGTCGGCGCGGACGGACGGCTCGTCTACGGCGGGCACACCATCGGCATCGCGCTCGGTCAGGCCACGCGCGCCCTGCCCAACCTCGTGACCGTTCTGGGCTGGAAGTCGTGCGACCACACCGGGCCCGTCCACGAAGGCGACACCCTCACCAGCGAACTCGAGGTCGAGAGCGCCGAGGCGTTGCCGGGCGGCGGCGGAGTACTGCACCTGCGTTCACTCGTGTTCGCGTACAACGCCTCCGCGTCCGACGTTCCCGTCCTCGACTGGCGTTTCACCGCCCTCATGGCCTGACCGCCACAACCAAGGAGCATCTCTCGTGACCGCCCACACCCCCCTTGCCGGACTCCGCATCGTCGAGGTCTCCAGTTTCGTCGCCTCCCCCCTGTGCGGGCTGACGCTCTCCCAGCTGGGGGCCGAGGTGATCCGGGTCGACCCCATCGGCGGGTCCGCCTGCTACAAACGCTGGCCGGTCACGAGTGACGGTGAGAGCATCTACTGGACCGGTCTCAACCGCGGCAAGCGGTCCGTGGCCGTCGACATGCGCAGCCCCGAGGGGCAGCGACTGGTCCAGCAACTGGTCGCGGCCCCCGGTGCGGGCGGCGGAATTCTCGTCACCAACTCCGGTGGTCGGAACTGGCTCGCCCACGACGCGCTCAGGGCCCTGCGCTCGGACGTCATCACCCTCGAAGTCCTCGGTGGCACCGACGGTTCCCCCGCCGTCGACTACACCGTCAACGCGGGGCTCGGTTTCCCGTCCATCACCGGTCCCACCGATCATGCCGGCGTCGTCAACCACGTCCTCCCCGCGTGGGACGTGGTGTGTGGGCTGTATGCCGCACTGGCCGTCGCCGCCGCCGTCCGGCACCGCGACGGCACCGGCGAGGGTACCCACATCCGCCTGCCGCTCGAAGACGTCGCGCTCGCCACCGCCGGTACACTCGGCTACCTCACCGAAGTCCAGATCAACGGCAGCGGACGGCCGGCGACCGGAAACTCCGTCTACGGCACGTACGGAACGGATTTCACCACCAGCGACGGCGAACGATTCATGATCGTGGCCCTCACGCCCCGCCATTTCCGCGACCTGGTCGCCGTCACCGGAACCACCGCCCCCGTCGAGGCACTGGCCGCCGCACTCGACGCCGACTTCGCCCGCGAGACCGATCGCTTCACCCACCGCGACGTCCTCACCGCCCTGTTCGCCCGCTGGTTCCGCGAACACACCGCAACCGAAGTGGCCGAGGCACTCTCGAAGACGTCCGTGCTCGCCGAGCGCTACCGCACCTTCGAGGAAGTCGTGAAGTCCGGCGAACTCGAGAAGAACCCGATGTTCGCCCCCCTCGATCAGCCACGCATCGGCACCTACCTTGCCTCCGGACATCCCGCATCGTTCGACGGCCACCACCCCACAGTCACCCCCGCCGCCGCAGTCGGCGACGACACCCGCAGCGTGCTCCGAGACCTCCTCGGCAGCTCCGACTCCGACATTGCCAAACTCCTGGACACCGGCATCGTCGGGGGGAAGTGACGCGGAGTCGACTCCCGAGACTGTCACTTTCTCAATGTGATTCGGCGGATCGAGGTCTGACCAGTAGAGCAATGGTCGCAGCCAAGACGCCGCCGCAGAGAACACCGGCAAGCGCGGTAGCCCACCGTTGTCCAACCGAAGCGTCCGTGGAGGTCAGTGCGCATACCATCATCGCCGCCGACCCTGCCAATGGCAGGATGACGGACCAGCTGAGAAACCGGCTGGTGCCGTTGCGGAATCGCAGGAGCGACGGGGGAATCAGTATGTTCGAGACAATGAGAAGCACAATGCCGACGTAGAGCAGAGCGTTCATTGCTTTCCTATCACAGGGCAGTGGACGGTCAGGGCGAACACCTAGCTTGCGGGGCGGGTAGGGTATTCCCGCCGGCTTCACTGAGTGTTCCATCGATGCCCGGCTGCAAAGATGGTGAACCCCTACCAAAATCTCCAGCTGGTTGAGCAAGTATCGCCGGTGCCCTAGAGACCCTCCATCTCCACTACCCGCAATGCAAGCGCCACATCCAGGCGAAGAATCGGATCTGTCGTGAACGGGCCGACGATGCTCTCCAACTTACCGATCCGGTAGCGCAGCGTGTTGTAGTGGAAATGCAGAACGCGTGCAGTTTCGGCGACGTTGCAGTTGGTGTTCAGGAGTTCCTGCAGCGTCTGGCGGAGATCGATCATCTCGTCGGTGTCGCCGGCCAGTGAACCGAGGATCTCGGTGGCGAACGCTTGGAGTTCAGCGCTGTCGTCGACCAGCGAGAGCAGTCTGTGGACGCCCAAGCTGTCGAAGTGTGCGACAGAACCGTTCCCGCGCATGCGCCGTACAACCGTCACTGCGATTCGTGCTTGATCGTACGCTTGCGGAATGTCGGCCACGGAGCCGATGACGCGACTTATTCCGGTGCAGAACGAATGCCTGCCGCCTCCACGGTCACCGGTCACGGCCGCGATCAGATCGTCGATGACGATTCGTGCATCGTTGTCGCCCACCGGCATCAACGCCACCACTTCATGACTGAAGCCAACTACTGGGGCACGCCGGTCCCTGCGACGCACCACCTGCTGCCAGGCAGCTGTGAGCCGCTGTTGCGGCAATCTTCCGGCGGCCGGCGGACGTGTCGCACGGTCGGCGGGAGCGGCGTCCGGGTCGAGCTCCGCGACGACGACCACCATGCTGCGGTTCAGGTCCCATTCGAGCTGCGCGCAATGCTCCATGATCTGGGCAGTCGTCCCCGCGGTCCCGTTGAGAACATCGCGCAGGAAGTCGCCATGAAACTTCGATTCGACCGCCGACACCGCGAGCTGCTTGGTAACCGCCAACGCAACAACGGTTGCGGCACGCTCCAGTGCTTGCATCGTGACGGGGCCCAATCCGCCGTCTCCCACGAAGGCGACGATGGCGCCGTGGTCGGTCCCGCCGGCGCAAACGGGTGCGACGGCGATCTGGCCTGCCTCGGTGCCCGGCGCCGACTGCAGGCCGTGGTGCAGTCGCTCGGTACGAAGTCGGCCGGTCGGGTCGAACAGCGGCAACCCCTCCAGCGCCTGCAGTGCGGCCGTCGCACCAGCGGTCGCGTTCACTCGCCCGTCGGGCGTGCAGATGAGCACCGCGGCGTCGAACAGCACGGCGACCTCGTCCGCTATCTGCGGCAGATCGCCGCCTTCGAGGACGATCTTGGTCAAGGCACGGTGCATGCGGTCCGCAACGTCGAGGGCGAATGCCTGACGATCGACGAGGTGTGCGAACACCTCCGACATCACCTCGTCGAATCCGATGTCGTGTGGGATGAGAAACAGCGGAACGTCGAGACGGTCAGATGCCTCGAGCATCGCGGCGGGAAGATCGCCGAGGTACCGGCCCTCCTTCACACCGAGCGCTGCCGCGCCGCGCTGGGCGAGGCCTTCGATGAGTTCGACCAGAGCCCCGGGATCGAACGGCTCACCCGAGTCGGCATGTCGCAGAGGGAACCCGGTGGTGAGCAACAGCTCGTTCGGCTTTACCCACGGCAGTATGTCCGGCACCTCGATGACGTTGACTCGGAGAACGATCTGCTCCAGGCCGCGGGCCCCCGCGATCAGCTGCGAGCCGGCCAGGCTGGGCAGGGTCAGCAGCTCCCGAATCGTCAGCGCGTAGCCAGCGGGTGCCGGCAAGTCACGTTTATGCGAGTGCTCCTTGTTGGCATCATGTTTCAGGAGCAAACCGTACTCCGACGACGATCCGGCAGCTGCGTCCACAGTCCGGCTCAGCTCGAGAGGAGCGCGGGCGGAAGCACACGCTCCACCCACTTCGTTGCCTGCTCGTACGCGTAGGAAAGTTGGAGAACAGCTCGGTCTGCGCCGTGTCGTCCGATGATCTGGATTCCCATGGGGAGCCGGCGGTCATCGAAACCGACCGGCATCGCAGCAACCGGGAGGCTCGTCATCGTCCACGGTGCGACGGTTTCCATCCATCGGTGATATGTATCCATGGGCCGGCCGGCGATCGTTGCAGGCCAGTGTGTGGCCTTGTCGAACGGAAACACCTGGGCACTGGGCGCGAGGATGTAGTCATAGGTTTCGAACATCTTGGTGACGGCCGTCTGCCAGTCGTTCCGGGCCGCAGCAGCTTTGGTGATGTCGAGCGCGGAGAGTGCGCGTCCGTGCTCCATCTCCCACACGAATTCGGGCTTCATCTGCTCGCGTGTCTGCGGGTCGTCGTAGAGGTCGGACAAGCCGAGTTGCGCCCACCAGCGCCATCGCAGAAAAAGCTGCCAGATGTCTTCGGGCTTGTAGTCGGGGAGCGCCGCCTCGACGCCGCAACCGATGTTCCGGAACGCATCGAATGAGGACTCGCACAGCTCGAGGACCCCGGGTTCGGTCGCCAGGTACCCGCCCCAGTCACCCACCCACGCGATCCGAGTCCCGCGGAAGTCCCGCTCGAGGCTCCGGGTGAATACCTCGGGGTCCTCGTCGATGCCGAGCGGGGCGTTGGCGTCGGGGCCTGCCATCGTGGACAGAAGGTGCGCCACATCTGCCACCGACCGTCCCATCGGACCGACAACCGCGCCCTGAGCGATGAAGCCGGACTCTGGAATGCGACCCCACGAAGGGCGAAATCCCACAACATTATTGAAGGCTGGCGGATTTCGCAGTGAGCCCATGTAATCACTGCCATCGGCGACCGGGACCATCCGCAACGCCAGGGCCGCAGCAGCACCGCCGCTACTTCCACCGGCGGTCCGTGAGGTGTCGTACGGTGTCGCCGTCGTGCCCCATACGGGGTTGTACGTCTGGGACCCGAGCCCGAACTCGGGGGTATTGGTCTTGCCGATAATGATGGCACCGGCCGCCTTGATCCGGGTGACGAACAGGTCGTCCGCGTCGGCGATCCGGTCGGCGAAGATGGGCGATCCGGAGGTGAACGGCAGTCCCTCGACCGCGGAGAGGTCCTTGACTGCGTGCGGGAACCCGTGCATCCAGCCACGGTATTGCCCGTCGGCCAGCTGGCGGTCCCGCTCGCGCGCTTCGGTCAGCAACTCGTCCCGGTCACGCAGGGCAACGATGGCGTTGACACTGCGATTGTGCAATTCGATGTGGTCGAGATAGGCAGTCATGACGTCGACGCACGACACCTCGCGTCTCTTGATCAAACCGCTGAGCGTCAATGCATCACACATGACGAGCTCTTCGTATTCGTGCGGCCGGCACGAAGGTCCCAGGCGAGTGTTGCCGGACTCGCCTGCGTTGACGGGGTCGATGACGTGTGTCACTGGTGAACCTCTCCACGGTTTCCGAACGAATACCGGCGAACGCCGATGTGCACGAACTCTGACCGTTGCATCGGTCAAGTCGGCGGTTGGTGCGGTCGAGGATGCGCCGCGGTCCGGCTTCCGGCCGCGGCGCTGCCTCATTCACGTTGTGACCGAGAACTATTGGCCGAGGTCGACGATGGCGGCAACGGGGCCGCCGCCCTCCGGCCCCTGGTGTGCAGCCGACACAGACACGAATACCGCCGGGTCACCCGTAACCGACGACGCGACACCGCCCACGCAGGACTTGATCTGGCGGTGCCAGTGCACATCCGAGTCGTCGAGCATCGCGTTGCGGCGGTTACGTACCGTCCCGTCCTGACTCGCTTCGCACTTGAGGAAGACGTTGACGAGCTGGCCGTCCAGGTCGCTCGTGTGGGGCCGCTCGGGCAGCTCGAGTCCCGCATCCCGGATCGCGGCCCAGATGCCGTCCTGATCGAGCGGATCCTTCATCACGCTGTGCCCGATCCGGTAGCGGCCGCCGACACCGCGCGCGTTTCCCACGACAACGATCTGAGCCCTGTCCAACTCGACACCCGACGAACAGGATGCAACCGACGAGAAGAGGTCGCGGCGGTGCATGACATCAGCGTCGCTCGGCATTTCGATCTCGCCGAGCGCGACGGCAATCCCCAGTGCCGTACAGCCGTTCGACAGGTCCATCGACTCGTGCGTTTGCTCGGTCCACACCGTCTCGCCGCGGCTCTTGGCGTCTCGGATGGTGTGGATCGTCAGCAACGGCGTCTTCGTCTGCACGTAGTGCACGTCGGCGGGGTCGGTGATGCCGGCATTGTCCATTGCCATCTTCACCGCCGCCGCCACCTTCGTGATCATCGGCGTGCGACCGATGTCTTCGGGCAGGAGCTGCTCACTCATCGAGACACCGACGGTCAGTCGCGGCTCATCGGTCTTCGTCGCCTTTCCCGCCGGCACGGTTGCGAAGATCGTGGCGTGCGGGCTGATCACACCGTCGGTACCGCCGGACCAGACAATGGGCACCTGGGCCACCTCGTCCAGGCTGCGGCTGCCCCTGGCGGAGAGGACCTCACGGAAGGCCCGGTCCGCGATGATGCGTGTGTAATCGTTGACGCCGCCGTTGCCCTCGGTCTTGCCGATGACTGCGACGACACGGTCCGCTTCGAGCGCGCCGTCGTCGATGAGCTTTGCCAGTTCGCTGGCGTCGGAAACGCTGTGCAGCGGAACCTTGCGGACCTCGATTGCTTCGGGCATTGACATCTCCTCTGGGTGGGGCTAGCAGGGTGGAAAGATCAGGCGGTGACGACCACCCGTCCGCCCGATCTCGACGAATCGGCATGCGGGTCTTCGACTTCGGCGTCGATGATCACCGCCTCGCCGGAAGTCACCACCTATCGTGCGGATCGCCGGGAACCCGATCACAACTCTCACGCCGCCCACGCTATGAGGACGAGCATCTTCGAGCACTGGCAATGTTTGCCCAAACCCACGATCCCATTGGGCACATTTGACCAGCGCAGCTGGTGACAGCGCCGTGCGCCCCGGAGAGTCGTCGACGCTCCGCCTCGGTCGGCAGGCCGAAGCAACGGGTCATGCGGCGTAGGTTGCAGGCGCCGTTGTCGCACGGACGAGGTCGTCGTCTCAATCCCGATAGGTTGCGGGGGGTGGGCCCGCGATCGGCCCGAGTGATCCGGCCAGCCACCGGTCGTAGAAGCGCATCCAGGTGCCGTCCGCGCGCATGCGGTCGAGGGTGCCGTTGACGAACCGAATCAGGTCGTCCTTGTACTTGTTGACACCGATTCCCCAGTGCTCTTCTCCCTCCATCGGTGGACCCACGATCTGAAAATTCGGGTCCTGAGACACGAGCCCGGCAAGGAGTGAGTCGGACGTGCTGGTCGCGTCGGCCTGCCGTTTCTGCATGGTGACGAGGCAGTCGTCCCAATCGGGGACCGCGACGATCGTGGCGTCCGGCGCCACTCGTTGGAGGGTGGGCAGCGAGGTGGTGTCGATAAAGGTGCAGACCCGTTTTCCGGCCAGGTCCGCCGGTCCGGTGATGTCGGAGCCCAGCGGGACGAGAATGCGCTGGAAGGCGCGGAAGTACTCGGTGGAGAAGCCGACGCGTTGGGCGCGTTCGCAGGTGATCGCGGTGGCATGAACGACGAGGTCGACGTCGTTGTGCTCGAGCGCGGTGAACCGGCCGGCGGAGGTGAGCAGGCGGAACTCGACCCGGTTCGGATCGCCGAAGATGTCCCCGGCGATCTCCTTCGCCGTGTCGATGTCGAAGCCTTGCAGGGTCCCCGTGGTCGGGTCGCGGAAGCTGAACGGGTTCGTGTTCTGGTCGACGCCGACGATCAACCGGCCGCGCGCCGCGATCTCGGCCAACGACCCACCGGGCGGCATCTGCCCCGGCGGGGGTTGCGGGCCGGGCCGCAGGCTCGCGAGCGCCCCGCACGACTCGGGCGGTGGTGACTCGGGGGGCGGAGTGCCGGGTGGGATGATCTGTGCCCCGTTCGTCATCGGCCGGGTGGTGTACGTGCCCGTGACGGTCGGGGTGAGCGGGTCGGGTGCGGCGCAGCCGGCGAGGACGGCGACGGCGAGCACGCCGACGAGATGCCGGGCACCTGGTCTCGCCCCCGGTCGCGAATGCCTCGTCTGCGTCATCAGTGGTACTCGTTCAGTCTCGGCCAGATACCTCCGCCGACAGCGAATCCGCAGGATACGCCGATAACCATGCTACCGATGGCCAGTGCCGACATTGATCGATAGACATTCGACACGGCGTCGGCCTCGTCGGCGCGGAGTTGGTCGATCGCGTTGCGGAGGGCCTCGTCGAGAGCGGCAAATTGCGCCGCCGATGTGCCGGTGCCCGATCCGGCGGCGATCGACTCGGCGGTCGGGTAGTCACCGCGCTCGAGTGCGATCTCGATATCCCGATGCGCGGCCCGCCAGCCGTCGAAAGCCGTCCCGGCGTCGCCGATGTGAGCGGCGGCATCGCGACCGTGCGCACTGTCCCGCTGCCGGGTGAGTTCGTCGGACAGCGCCTGGGAGTGTTGCACGTAGTCGATCTCCGACTGGGTGTCGGATCCGCGTTGCACGATGGCGAGGGTTTCGTCGGCGCGGGCCTGCTGCGCCAGGATCCGGGCGCGGGCGATCATGTCGATGGGTTGCGTTCCTTCCGTCCTCGCGTGCTCGCTCGCCGACGTCGACACCAGACTGGCCACGATCAGCCACAGCAGGAGGCCGGCCATGAGCAGGGAGGCGACAGCGAGTCCGGGATTGAACCGGCGCTTGCTCTTCCGTACGAGATACAGCTGGGAGAGAACGAGGACGACGAGGGCGGCCGCGGTGACCGTGAAGGCGGTCGCGGGCAGTTGAGCCGTGTGCGTCTGGGTCTCGGCGACCGCCTCGGCCTGATGGACGTAGAGCCGCTCCGCCAACGGGAGGATGGTGTTCTGCATGAGCGCGGACGCGTCGGACAGATACGCCACACCCACCGGGTTACCGGACCGGTCGTTCGCCTGAGCCGTGGCGACGAGGTTGAAGTACTCGGCGAGGTTCCGCACCACGTCCGACAACAGGGCCAGCGAATCGGCGTCCTGCGACGACACCCCGTTCGTCGCTGTGACCAGCGCGTTCGACGCGTCTCCGACCGCCTGGGTGAACTGCTCCGCGCCGGCAGCCGAGTTGGCACCGTTGCCGGAGACGAAGGACGTGGTGGCTGCGGCATCGGCGATCGACAGCGAGCTGTACAGGGCCTGCGCGGCGTTCGCCAGAGGCTCGGTGTGGGTGCGCAGTGTCTCGACGCGCTGTTGCCGCGCGCCGACCGCCGCCGACGTGATCGCGCCCGCAGCGATGACGACGGCAATGAGCACGATCCCCAACACCGTCAGCCGGCCGGGCGTGGATGCGAGAAATTCGACCCACGGACGGTGGCGGGCTTCGGACTCGACGAGCAGGTCCTCGTCGAGTGTCGCGGTTTCGGTGACGACGTGGTCGCCGCGGTGGAACATCCGGTCCTCCTGCATCGCCTCCGAGGTTCCGGTGAGCACCGATCCGGACCGCGTGGCTTGCCTCAAGTGTGCACCGGCGGAGCCGTTCGACGGACCCACTCCGAAGGACAGGGCACCGGCTGGGGTGCGGCGATACAGAGCCGGCGTATCCCAAACTGGTCCACTACAACAAGCGCGACAAGGGCGGCCACTTCGCGGCCTGGGAACAGGCCCAACTCCTCGAGGAAGAACTGCGCACCGGCCTCGGGCTGCTTCGGTAGGGGCAGTGACGTCGAGCGTGGGTTCCCCGCCCGCGCTCGGCGGGGCAACCCGTAGCTCACCGTCGTGCGGCCCGAGGATGATGAGGTGGTGATCATCGAACGCAACTCGGTCGTCGGGGCGCCGATCGGACAGGTGTGGGCCAGGGTCGTGGATCCCGAGGGCATCAACGACGAGATGCGCCCGTGGATGACGATGAGCATTCCGCGCGGTCGGGAGTCGATCACCATCGATACCGTTGCGGTAGGGCAGCCGCTCGGGCGGGCGTGGCTGCGGTTGTTCGGGCTCGTCCCGTTCGACTACGACGACCTCACCATCGCCGAGCTGGAACCGGGTCTGCGGTTCCACGAGAAGTCGACGATGCTCAGCATGCGCCGGTGGGAGCACGAACGCACGCTGCGACCCTTCGACGACGGGACCACGGGCGTCCACGACCGGATCACGTTCGAGCCGAGACTTCCGCTGGTGCCGCTGACGCCGGTGCTCACGCGCGTCCTCGGTGCGTTCTTCGGGCACCGGCATCGCCGTCTGGCGCGGCACTTCGGCTGATGGCCCTCGCCCGATGTCACACCGGCGCAGTCGAACTGAACCAGTGTGACATCGGGCGCGGCGCCGAGCGTGGACAACGTCAGCGTGCCGTGTAACCACCGTCGACGACGAGTTCGGACGCCTTGACGTTGCCGTCGAAGATCTGGTCGAACTCGGCGACCGACGCCTCGTGGGACGGCGCGGGCCTGCCGATGATGCCCGCGCAGTCGACCAGGATGTCGGGAATCCCCACGGTCTCCACGACTGCCGCGACGATGTCGGCAACGCTGGCCTCGAGTCCAGGAAGATCAGCGGAACGGAACCGGCCCGAGATCGCCCAGAGGGCGCCGGCGATCCAGACGGGGCGTCGTCCGATGCGATCCGACAGCTGAGCGTGAGGGTGCTGGCGCCTGCCGCCTCACCGCCCGCCGAGAACCCCTGCGCGAGGCGGCACAGGACGAGGAGGATCGGGCCGCGATTCCGATCTGTTCGTACGTGGGCAGGAAACCGATCGAGCGCGCTGCCGCGCACCCCTCGGACGAACGGGACGCCCGTTGCGTCAGATCGAACGAGCGTCCCGTTCGTCCGGCAAAAGTCCGGCAGGAGTCCGGCAGGAGGCGACTGCTACGGCTGCGCAGGCGACAGCTCCCAGCCGGTGCTCATGTCCCGGGCGAGGTCGGGGACCCGCCGCAGCACCCGCTGGCTCTCGACGAAGTCGCGGAACGGGACGGCGAGCAGCGCCCGCAGTTCTCCCGGGCGATCCTCGGCGAGCCGCTGGTAGGACGTCGCGATGTCGCTGACGATGTATTGCCAGCGCGGGTCGCGGTCGGCCCAGTTGAACGCGGGCAGCGGCGCGCGGAGACGGTAGTTCGCGCCGTCGGAGTCGCCGGTCACCACCATCGGCGCCGCTTTCCCCGGCGCGCGAGAGCCGGGAACCGAGGGCTGCGCCGCAAGAGTGGTGGCATAGGTGAGCGCCCGGCCGACACCGTTCCGGGCGGCGGCGGTGACGTCCCACTGATCGGCGATGATCTGATTCTGTTCGCGCGACGCCATCCGGAACAGGGCGTCGACGTATCCCGACGATGTTCCCGAAAATATTCCGTTCCAGGCGATCTCGGCGTTCTCGTCCAGCAGGCCGGCGGCGGCCATCTCCTCGACGGCGGCCCGGCCCCCGGTCAGGTACGCCTCGTGCATGGGCACCATGTCGAAGTAGATGTGCTTCTGCATCATCAGCAGACGCTTCTGGTACCAGTCCAGGTCTTCGGGGGTCATCGCCGGACCGACGGTGGCCAGCGTTCTGGGGTCCGCGGGCAGGAGTGTCATCGCCTCGCCGGGCAAGCCACCGAACGTGGACGCGACGGCGTTGCCGAGCGCATGGACAGCGTCCACACCGAGCACGGTCCGGCCGAGGTCGAGGTCCCAGAACCCCGCGGCGAACGACCCGCCCGCCAGCCCGGCCATACCGGACCAGTAGAGCTCGGCGCGTTGGAGTTGGTATCGGCCGTAGTTCTCGTACACGTGGTCGACCACCGCGGCGTTGGCGACGAGGCCGGCGTTCGGATCCCATGCGGCCAGGTCGATTCCCGACACCTCACTCCCCCGCGAAAGCCAATACTGTTGCAGCAAGGCCGCATACCGCGCCGGAGCAACGCCGTCGGCGCGGGCGGCGGCCAGGGCGGCACCGAGCACCCGGGAGTCGGTGGGCAGCCGAGGGTCGAGCCCGCCGATCGATTCCGCGGCCGCATTCGCGGGCGTGATGTCGAGGAGGGCGTCGTAACCGGCCGCGTGCGTGAGAGGCGGCGTCGGCACCGCTAGCACGACGACGCCCAGCAACGCGACGAGCACCGTGCGGATCGTCGCGGTCCGGACCCACGGTGGCGGGCAGTGCACAGCACCGGGCATGCCAGATATTTAACAACATATATGTGATGCTGTCCGGCGTTTACCCGAATTCCTCCCACGTCAGTGCACGTGAGTGACAAAGCGTGACCCGGCACGCAACGGCACTCACGTGGGGTGCGGACCGAGCCTGCCCAGGACGGCCGAGAGAATGGTGTGCGCGCTGGCGATGACGGATTCGATCGGCTGCGGGTTCTCCGCCAGCACCCACTGCTGGGCGATCAACAGGACGGCACCCACCAGGCCGGTCGCGAGCGTCCGCAGGTGGGAGTCGGGGAATGCTGTCCGGTCGACGGCCGGACCGATGACAACGAGAACCGCGTCGACGAACGAGCGGGTGACGCGGCGGTAGGCGATGTCGACCTCCGGTCCGACGCCCAGGACCTCCTGGAACGCGATCCGCGGGATGCGTGGGTCGTCGGCGACGGACTCGAAGAACGCGGTCAGCGCTCCGCGGACCCGGGCGTCCAGATCGGCTCCTTCGGCCGCACCGCGCAGAACGCTGTCGCGCAGGCGGTCGGTGACGCTGGCGTACGCGGCCAGCAGCAGGGCCTCGCTGCCGTCGAAGGACTCGTAGAAGTAGCGCTTGGTCAGCCCCGCCGTGGAGCAGATCTTCTCGACCGTCGCGGTGCGGTATCCGCTGGTCCCGAACACTTCGACGGCAGCGTCGACGAGCCGCACGCGGCGGTCTTCCTGGCGCTGCCGGGGGCCCGCACCGCGGTAGGTGCGGCCCGACTCGTCGAGTCTGGGCGAACTCACTACCCAATATTGACACCGCACAGTTCCAGATACAAACTGACACTGAACGGTGCCAGATCACTCGTCAGGAGATCCCATGCCCACGCTCAGGAACAAAGTCGCACTCGTCACCGGCGCCGCGCGTGGCATCGGAGCCGAGACGTCGCGCGCCCTCGCACGCAGGGGCGTCAAGCTGATCCTGCTCGATCTGGACGCCGAACCGCTGAAGGCCCTTGCCGCCGAACTCGGTGACGACGTCGCGCTCGCCGTGGCCGCGGACGTCTGCGACCTGGCCGCCGTGCAGAAGGCCGTCGACGCCGGTGTCGCGAAGTTCGGCGGCATCGACCTCGTTCTCGCGAACGCCGGCATCGCCAGTTACGGCTCGGTCATGCAGGTCGATCCGGCCACATTCAAACGGGTCGTCGACATCAACATTCTCGGCGTCTTCCACACGGTCCGCGCCGCACTGCCGTCCGTGATCGAGCGCAAGGGTTACATCCTCGTCGTCTCGTCATTCGCCGCATTCGCGCCCGCACCGGGACTCGCCGCGTACAACGCCAGTAAGGCCGGGGTCGAACACTTCGCCAACACCCTCCGCCTCGAGGTCGCCCACCGCGGGGTCACCGTCGGCTCGGCCCACATGTCATGGATCGACACACCGCTCGTCCAGGATGCGAAAGCCGACCTCACCGCGTTCAACCAACTTCTCGCCGCCCTGCCGGGACCACTGGGCAAGACCACCTCGGTCGACTCGTGCGTCGACGCGTTCGTCGACGGCCTGGCCAAGCGGAAACGCCGGGTCTATGTGCCCCGTTGGGTCGGAATCTTCGCCTGGCTGAAGGCCGTCGTGACGTCGCGCGTCGGCGACCGCAGCCTGCTGCCCCACGTCCCGGAGATCCTGCCGCGGATGGACGAGGAGGTCGCGAAGCTCGGCCGGTCCACCAGCGCACGTAATGTCGCTCTCGACGACGTCGCCGTAGACCCCAAGTAGCCACCCTTCCCACCGAGCGAGAGAGTGTTCATGTCACACACCGATACCGCCGCCGACACCCCCGGCGCGCAGGCTCGCGTCGAGCATCTCGACGTGCTGATCGTCGGCGCCGGACTGTCCGGGATCGGTGCCGCCTACCACCTGCAGGACAACTTTCCGCGCCGGACCTACGCGATCCTGGAGAGCCGCGAATCGATCGGCGGCACGTGGGACCTGTTCCGTTACCCCGGCATTCGGTCCGACTCCGACATGTACACGCTCGGCTACCGGTTCAAGCCGTGGGAGAACGACAAGTCCATCGCCGACGGCCCGTCGATCCTCGAGTACGTCAAGGGCACGGCAGCCGAGCACGGAATCGACCGGAACATCCGGTTCCGGCATCGGGTGACCCGGGCGGAGTGGTCCACCGCGGACTCGCAGTGGACGGTCGACGCCGAGCGCACCGATACCGGTGCGACCGTGCGGTTCACCGCGAACTTCCTGATGTCCTGCAGCGGCTACTACCGCTACGATGAGGGCTACACCCCCGAGTTTCCGGGGATCGACCGGTTCGCCGGGCAGGTCGTGCACCCGCAGAAGTGGCCCGAGGACCTCGACTACGCGGGCAAGCGCGTCGTCATCATCGGCAGCGGCGCCACCGCGGTCACCCTGGCGCCGTCGATGGCCGCCGAGGCCGCGCACGTCACGATGCTGCAGCGGTCGCCCACCTACATCATCTCGATGCCGGCCAAGGACAAGCTGGCCAACAAGCTGCGGCGCCACCTGCCCGCGCGCCTCGCGTACGCTCTCACGCGGCTGAAGAACGCATCCGTCGCAACGGCGATCTATCAACTGTGCCAGCGGTACCCGGAGTTCATGAAGGGGCGCATCCGGCAACTCCAGGAGAAGTGGCTGCCGAAGGGCTACGACATCGACACCCACTTCACGCCCCGCTACAACCCGTGGGACCAGCGACTGTGCCTCGTGCCCAACGGGGATCTGTTCCGATCCATCCGGAACGACGAGGTGTCGATCGTGACCGATCACATCGACACGTTCACCGAAACCGGCATCACGCTGAAGTCCGGCGACGAGCTCCGGGCCGACATCGTCGTCACGGCAACAGGTTTGAATCTGCTCGCGTTCGGCGGGATGGCCCTCGCTGTCGACGGCCGCGACATCGACCTCACCGAGACCATGGCGTACAAGGGGATGATGCTCAGCGGCGTGCCGAACTTCGCGTTCGTCATCGGCTACACCAACGCGTCCTGGACGCTGAAGGCCGACCTGGTGTGCGAGTACGTCTGCCGCCTGCTGGCGCACATGGATGCCAACGGATTCACACAGTGCGCCCCGGAGCGGGACAGTTCGGTCGACGAGGAACCGTTCCTCGACTTCGCCGCCGGGTACGTGCTGCGGTCGGTGGAGTCGTTCCCGAAGCAGGGGTCGAAAGCGCCGTGGCGCCTGCGGATGAACTACTTCCGCGACCTGGTGATGCTGCGGCACGGCAAGCTCGTCGACGACGCCATGCGCTTCGCGCCCGTGAGTACTTCGTGACCGCCGGCGGTTGACAAGCACTCAGGGGCGGTCACGCAATGCCCTGCCCTCGCGCACGTAGTTCTCGTACTTCTCGGCGTTCTTGTCCGATACCCGGGTGTCGCGAGGCGGCAATTGCAGTTCCTCCTCGGCGGGCATCCCGGCCTGTAACTCTCGTCCGCGCTCGAGTTCGGCATCGAGTTCCGCGCCGAAGAGGAGTGCCAGATTGGTGATCCAGAGCCAGAGCAGGAACACGATCACCCCGGCCAGCGATCCGTAGGTCTTGTTGTAGCTGCCGAAGTTGGCGACGTAGAGACCGAACAGGACCGACGCGACGATCCACGTCACGATGGCGAGGAACGCACCGGCGCTGATCCAGCGGAATTTCGGCTGCTTCACATTGGGTGTGACGTAGTAGAGGATGGCGACGGCAACCACGACGATGCCGAGGACGAACGGCCAGCGGGCGATGTTCCACACGGTCAGGGCGGTGTCGCCGAATCCGATCGCGTCACCGACCGAGCGGGCGACAGGACCGCTCAGGGCGAGCATCGCCGCGCCGACGGCCACCAGGATCAGACCGGCGACGGTGACCCCCAGCATCAGCGGCCGGAGCTTCCACACCGGACGCCCCTCCTCCACTTCGTACATGCGGTTCATGGCACGTCCGAACGCCCCGATGTACCCGGACGCCGACCACACCGCGCCGAGCAGGCCGAGGGCCAGGGCCATCCCCGCGGTCGGCGTCTCGACCAGTTGCGTGATGGGCGCGCGCAGCGTGTCCACGGCGGAGGACGGCCCGAGATCGTCGACCATCTGCAGGACCGCATCGGTCGTGCGCTGTCCCTGCCCGAACACTCCCAGCAACGAGACCAGCGCAAGCAGCGCGGGGAACAGCGAGAGGACCGCGTAGTACGTCAGTGCGGCCGCGAGGTCGGTGCACTGATCGCGTGTGAACTCGTGCGCCGTCTTCCGGACGACGTACCACCAGGACGGTTTCGTCAGGTCCACAGGCGAATCCGGCTTGCGCGGATCGTCGGGTTCCGGTTCTGCGTGCCGATCGTCTGTCATCGATGACGCCTACCCGAAACCCGGCGCGCGGAAACTGCGACGGGCCGTGCCCGACATTCCGGCATTCGGAAACGGAGTTGGAAACGAGTGACCCGTCCGCCACGGTAAGTGGGTCGTGAGCCACCTCACAGCCCGCCTCCAGGAAGAGCAGGTCCCGCACATGCAATTCGACCTCCGCGAACGCATCGACCACAGCCCGATGACGCGCTACCAATGGGGCGCCATCGCCATCTGCGGTCTACTCAACGTGCTCGACGGCTTCGACGTCCTCGTCATGGCATTCACCGCGCAGTCGGTGTCGCAGGAATGGGATCTGTCCGGTTCGGTCGTCGGACTCCTGCTCAGCGCCGGGCTGTTCGGCATGGCCGCGGGGTCGCTGTTCCTGGCGCCGTGGGCCGACACCATCGGTCGCCGCGCCATGATCCTGCTGTGCCTGGCGCTCGCGTCGACGGGCATGCTGCTGTCGGCGGTCAGTCAGAACGCGATGCAACTCGGCCTGCTCCGTGCCCTCACCGGCGTCGGTATCGGCGGAATCCTGGCCAGCAGCAACGTCATCGCCAGTGAATACGCGTCGAACCGCTGGCGTGGGCTGGCCGTGAGTCTCAACTCCACCGGATACGCCGTCGGCGCGACGGCCGGCGGAATCATCGCCGTCGTGCTGCAGAATTCGCTGGGCTGGCGCACGGTGTTCCTGTTCGGCGGGGTGTGCACGGCCGCGATCCTTCCGATCGTCTTCGTCCGGCTTCCCGAATCGATCGACTTCCTGCTCGTCCGGCGACCGGCCAACGCCCTCGACCGCATCAACGCCTTCGCCGTGCGGGTCGGTCAACCGCGGCTGGACAACCTGCCCGCACCACGCGCCACCGCCACCGCGGACGCCGGATTCGCGGTGCGTGTCCTCCTGTCGCCCGAGCGGCGCCGCCGCACCCTCCTGGTGTGGTTCGCGTTCTTCATGGCGATGTTCGGCTTCTACTTCGTCACCAGCTGGACCCCGAAGCTGCTGGTCGAGGCGGGCATGTCCGCGAATCAGGGCGTCACCGGCGGAGTTCTGCTCAACCTCGGTGGCATCTTCGGTGCGACGCTCCTCGGCGCGCTGTCCGCGCGGTTCGCCCTGAAACGCGTGCTCATCGCCTACATGGCGATCGCCGGCCTGCTCCTGGCGGTCTTCGTCCCCGCCACCGCGTCGATCGTCGTCGCGTTCGGGCTCGGCGCCCTCATCGGCGTCTTCGCCAACGGTTGCATCGCCGGGCTGTACGCGATCACACCGTCGGTCTACTCGCCGTCCGTCCGCGCCACCGGCGTCGGCTGGGGTATCGGCATCGGCCGGGTCGGCGCCATCGCGTCACCGATCGTCGCGGGCGCCCTCCTCGACCGCGACTGGTCACCCACCCAGCTGTACCTCCTCGTCGCCGTGTCCTTCCTCCTCGCCGGACTCGCCGTGTCGCGGCTGCGACTCGAGAAGTCCAGCGTGGACGCCGCCGCGGACGCTCCGCTGACCGCCCACTGAGGCGGCTAGCGGGGCGCAGCGAATCAACGACCGTGGTTGTGCATGACGTGCTTGGTGCGCGAGTAGTCGTCGAGGGCGTAGATCGACAGGTCGCGTCCGTAACCGGATCCCTTGAAACCACCCCACGGAACTTCGTTGGCCAGCACGAGATGGGAGTTGACCCACACCGTTCCGGCGTCGATCCGGGCGGCGACCTCATGGCTACGCCGAGCGTTCTCGGTCCAGACGGACGCCGAGAGACCGAACGGAACGTCGTTCGCGCGGCGGATTGCCTCGTCCTCGTCGGTGAAGGTCTCGATGGTGACCACGGGACCGAAGATCTCCTCACGAGCGCATTCGGCGCCGTCGGATACCCCGACAAGCACGGTCGGTGCAATGAAGTAGCCGGGTCCGTCCAGCGGGGTTCCACCGATCGCGGCGGTGATTCCCTGCCGGGCAGCACGTTCCAGATAGGCGGTGACCCGCTCGAAGTGTGCCTTGGACACCAGGGGCCCGATTTCGACGTCGTCGCCTGCTCCCGGCTCACCGACCACGAACGTGCTCACCTGGTCGACCAGCTTTCGAGTGAACGAATCGGCGACCGACTCGTGGACGAGGATGCGGCATGCCGCACCGCATTCCTGGCCCGAGTTCCAGTAGCCGGCCGCACGCAGCGACACCGCGGCGTCGTCGAGATCGGCGTCGTCGAAGATCACCACGGGTGCCTTGCCGCCCAGTTCGAGATGGACGCGCTTGAGCGTGTCCGCGGCTCCGCGTGCGACGGCCTTCCCGCTGCCCACGGATCCGGTCAGGGCGATCATGTCGATGTCGGGATGCTCGCTCAGCCGCGCCCCCACGGTCGGTCCGAGGCCGGTCACCACATTGAACACGCCCGCCGGAAGCAGGTCGGCGACGAGTTCGGCAAATTTCAATGTCGTCAGCGGGGTCTGCTCGGACGGCTTGATGACCAACGTGTTTCCGGCGGCGAGGATCGGAGCGATCTTCCACGCCGCCATCAGCAGTGGATAGTTCCACGGAGTCACGACGCCGACCACGCCGAGCGGTTCCCGCAGGATCACCGACAGGTGGTTCTCGGCATAGTCCCCGGCAGCCATCGACGTGGTCGCACGCAGCGCGCCCGCCATGAACCGGAAGGTGTCGACGGTGCCCGCCACGTCGTCGTTCGAGACCTCGAAAGGCTTTCCGGTGTTGGCAGATTCGAGCCGAGCCAGCACCTCGGAGTTCTGTTCGATGCGGTCCGCGATGCGGTGCAGCAGAGTCGAACGTTCCTTGGGAACAAGTCCGGCCCAGTCGTTCTCGGCGGCGACCGCGGCTGCAACCGCTCGGTCGACGTCGGCGACGGTCCCCTGGGGTACCGCGGCGATGACCTGTTCGGTACTCGGATCGACGACTTCGGTGCGGGGGCCGGAGGTGTCGACCGCGTCGAAAGCTCCGGCGATGTAGTGCTGGGTCGGCGGCAGATCGTCCCGGACGTTCAATGAACCACCAGCTGCTCGGCTGACGGCGACGTGTCCGGTGAGGGTGGTATTGGACATCGGGGTGAACCTCCAAAATCGACTGGCAAGTGGCGGAATTGCCTTGGGCGGTCAGCTGCGCCGCGGCGGTTAGTTGCGGAAACGCCTCAACGCGAGACGCTGTGTTCGGAGACGGTGTTCGACGCCCAGAACTCGGCTCCTTCGATGCCGAGTGCGGTCGGATCGAAGGTGGGGTCGAGTCCGCGCTTCTTCTGTTGCTCGTAGTCGCGGTACACCCGTCTGACGAGCGGGAAGAGCAACACCAGACAGATGAGGTTGATCCAGGCGATGAGCCCGAGCCCGATATCGCCGATGGCCCACACGAGTCCGGCGTTCACGATCGAACCCAGGAACACGATCACGAGCGTGCCGACCTTGAGGACCATCTTCGATACCGGCCCGTTCCGGCCGTTCAACAGGAACAACAGGTTCGAGTTCGCCACGTAGAAGTACACGATGAGGCAGGTGAAGCCGAACAGGAACACCGCTACCGCGATGAACGCCGCGCCCCACCCGGGCACCAGGGTGTCGATGGCCTTCTGGACCCAGTTCGGTCCGGCCTCCATACCCGGAAGGTTCTCGACGAGGTGCCCGCCCGCACCGTCTGAGACGTTGTACTGGCCGGACACCACCATCATCAACCCTGTTGCCATGCAGATCAGCAGAACATCGATGTAGATGCTGAACGTTTGGACGAGACCCTGCTTGCCTGGGTGGGACGTCCGCGCCGCCGCGGCGGCGAACGTCGCCTCACCGATTCCGTTCGCTGAAGCGAAGACCGCCCGGCGCACGCCCCACGCGACCGCAGCGCCTGCGATGCCGCCCAGCACGGGGTCGATGCCGAAGGCCGAATTCACGATCAGTTTGACTGCGTCCGGCACATTTTCGATGTTCGCGGCGATCACCGCCAGCGCCAACGTCAGGTATCCGATAGCGAGAATCGGCACGAGAGTCTGCGTGACCTTGACGATTCGAGTGGTGCCGCCGAAAATCACCAGAGCAATCATGACGGTCATCAACACGGCCGGCACCCAGGTCGGTGCTCCGAATGCCAGCCGGGCACTCGAGGCAATCGTGCTGACCTGAAATCCGGGGAACAGAAAGCCGTAGCCGACCAGACCGAGAAACGCGACGAGTCCCGCGACCTTGGGAAGTTTCAGTCCGTACTTGATGTAGTACGGCATGCCGCCGATGTCTTCGTTGGCTTTCCTCCGGTCTTCGTCCTCTACCTGACGTTTGAACACCTGCGCGAGGGTTGCCTCGGCGTAGCCGACGGTACAGCCGACCAGTCCGGTCACGGCCATCCACAGCAGAGCTCCCGGTCCACCACCGCCGACCGCCGTCGCGACACCTGCGATGCTTCCGACACCCACTCGGCTGGCGAGTGCGAGTACGAGCGCTTGGAAGGACGACAGTCCTCCTTCGCCTTCGCTGGTCTCCCTCAGCTGTCGGATCATGTCCGGGATGCGTCGGAACTGAATTCCTTTGGTGGCTACGGTGTATGCGACCCCGAGGCCGAGGACCACGTAGGCCATCGGTCCCCAGATGCCGTCCGCCAGGGTTGTGAGTGTCTCGGCCCAGTCGAGGCCCATGACTTAGCCTGTTCCCTTAGCGAGCGTCTTCAACGCCTGTCCTATGTTCCCGACCTGCTCTGCGGAGAGTTCGGCGGTCGGCCGGCGGGGCGCGCCTACGGGTTCGCCCAGCAGAGCGAGACCTGCCTTGACGGCGGGAATGAAGGGAACGGAGATCAGCGCGTCGATCACCGGGTACAGGTCGCGCCATTTGGCGAGGGCGCCGCGCAGGTCGCCGTCGACGATGAGCCGGTTGACGGCGACGATCTCGTCCGGAACCACGTTGGCGGTACCGGCCATGACACCGGCAGCTCCCTCGACGAGGGCACCGTACAGGTACGGATCCCAGCCGATGAACGTGCCGATCACGTCGCTGTGGTGGTGAATCAGCTGCAGCGCCTGTTCCCAGTTCGCGCTCGAGTCCTTGATGTACCGAATGTTGTCGACCTCTTCGGCGAGGGAGCGGACCGTGCCGGGGTCGAGGTTCACACCGGTGACTGCGGGGATGTTGTACAGCATGATCGGCAGCTCCACCGACGAAGCGACATCCTTGATGTACGCCACCGTCTCGTCGACCGAGAGCGGCTCGTAGAACGGGGTGATCAGCATGAGCACGTCCGCGCCCGACTTTTCGGCGGCGCGCGAGAGGCGGATGGCCTCTGCGGTCGACGTGGCACCGGTCTGGGCGATGACGGGAACCCGGCCGTCGGTGTGCTCGATGACCGTGTCGACGAGACGCTCGCGCTCGTCCGATGACAGTGCCCCGACCTCACCGGTCGATCCTGCCGCGACGACGCCGTTGACGCCGGCCTTGATCGAGCGGTCCACCACGCGCTCGAGCTTGTCCGTGTCGATGAGCTCGTCGGCGTCGAACGGGGTGGTCAAGGCGGTGAGGACACCACTGAGTTGTTTGGACATCGAAAGGACTCCTAGATCGTTGAGACGTATTCGGGTGTGAGGACGGTCAGGCGCTGACGGAATGGACGGGAAGCTCGTCTGCGTGACGGGTCTGACGATGGGTGGCGAGCACGCTGACGACCTCCTGGGCCGCGGAGAACCCTGAGGTGATCGAGGTTTCGGTGTAGAGCGTTCCGAGGTAGTCGCCGGCCAGGAAGACTCGACCGGCTCCGCGCGTCAGCGTGGGCTGAAGCTTCGCGCGACCGGGGAAGCTGTAGGGCGATGCGTTCTTCCACCGTGCGGCCTTTGCTTCCACGACGGTGTCGGAGAACCCGGGCCCGAGGATCTGTTCCAGGTCGGCGAGGTGAGTCTTCACAACCTCGTCGTCGCTCTTGTCGAGCAGTGCGCTGCCCAGCGCCGCGGGTGAGAACGTCATGAAGCTGCCGCCGGGCTGGCGGACGGTCTCGGTGCCGCGGACGATGCTCGCCTGGTTGAGCGCGATGGCGAAGGAACGCTTGGGGGCGGCGATGGCGTAGATGTCGTCCCACGGACGCTTCGTCGTTTCGTCGGTGAGGAACGCCGAGCTGACGTGGGGGCCGTACTTGATCTGCGAGAGCGCGTCGCGCAGGTTCTCCGGCAGGTCGACGCCGACGCGGTGGGACACGTCCGCGGTCGTGGCCAGCACGACCGTTCGCGCCTCCACCTCGTGGTCGCGTCCGTCCTGGCGGTAGCGAACGATCACCGAGTCCTTCTTGTGCACGACCTCGTGTACCGCGGCACCCAGCTGAACGCGGTCGCCCAGCGACGCGGCGAGGGCTTCGGTGAGGGTGGACGGGCCGCCGACGATGCCGCGGCTGAGGCCCTGTCCGAAGCCGAGTACCAGGCTGAAGTATCCGATGCCGGCACCCGCCGAGATCTGGTCCATGTTTCCAGCCGACCGGGTGACGGTGGTCTTGAACAGCGCAGCCGCGTCCTCGGGCAGGTCGCCGACGAAGTCGAGGAAGGATTGGTTGTTCGCGAAGTCGTAGATTCGCTGCTGGCGCATCGCGCCGGACTCGCCGGTGCGCTTGCGCACCACGCCGGTGTACTTTCCGACACCGGCAACGACCTTCATGCCGGCCCGCATGGTCGCCACCCGCGCCGACAGCGACATCGGGATCCGGAACGGATACGTGGCGATATGGCCCTTGCGAAGGAACTTCCCGTTCATGGCCAGCGCCTGCAGCGACCCGGGAATGTCGACCGACATGACGCCGGCCTCGTTGAGCAGAGCGTCGGTGGAAGATCCGGGCCCGGCGAAAACGTGGCCACCCCAGTTCAGCCAGTACGATCCGCGTCGTTCGGAACGGATACGTCCACCGACGCGCTCATCGGATTCCAGGACGAGGGTGTCCCAGTGACGCAACCGCCAGCCCGCCGAGAGACCGGCCAGGCCGGCGCCGACTACAACTACATCTCGCACTTCGATACTCCTTCACTGGGGGCCGTGTCTCTCGCCGGAAGTGGTGGCGAGTTCGTGGCAAGTTCGTGCTTCGGGGCGCGCACTCCCGACCTGCAATGGCTCCGTGAGAACACGCAGTCCGGGGCGTCGCCTGATGGGATAAACAGTGATGCCGGTCATACCCGTGCCCTTAGACTAATATGTGATCACAGATCACACAACCCTTGACGTGCAGCCAGGGAGGAGCGTCCTCTCGACCGCTCCGCTTCACCTCGGGACCAGCCTCACCGAGCTGGCGGCCAGGGGTACGCGGCCTCGACATCGTCGGGTACGGGGTAAGGAGCCCTTCGGTCTCCACGGCCGCGATCTGCGGCGGCCGACGGGGACACGGAGGCATGGCGCTCCCCTGCGCCGTTCGGGGGCGCGCCATTGTTTCGGACCGCGTTTCCGAAAGGACAGACGAACGCGACGCTTTCTTTCGGCGCCTGTGGGGTGAAATCTGCGCGGGGTCAATCGGTCTGAGCCTCATTCACCTCAAATAGTGGTACGTCTCACTCGGCTGAGAGCTTGAGCCATATGTGATCACAGATTACGTTCGTGTTACCGAAATGTAAGCGACAGAGTCACTCATGGTCGCGATGCACACCAGATCTTCGGTCCCAGTAGTGGTTCGTTTCCCGGCGGCTGGCGACAGCGCCCGGAACCCGGTGCAGTCCGGGCGAATCGGTACAGGTGACGGGATTCACCCAGAATCCACGAGTACGGCAGTGGAGGAGTTGTTGTTGTGGGAGCGACCAAGGCGAGCCGAAGTGCCACCGCGGCGGGGCTGTTGGCGATTGTGTTGTGGAGTTCGATGGTCGGAATGATCCGTCTGGTCACCGATAGCCTGGGAGCGATCGGCGGTGCCGCGATGATCTACTCCTGCTGCGCGATTCTGTTGTCGGTGACTGTGGGATGGCCCAAGTTCAAGGACTTCAGCCGGACGTATCTCGTCACAGGTGCCGTGATGTTTGCCGCGTACGAGGTGTGCTTCGCCCTCGCAATCGGACTGGCCGATACCCCGAGGCAGGCAATCGAAGTCGGGATCGTCAACTATCTGTGGCCCAGCCTGACGGTGGTGTTCGCGATCGTGTTCGCCGGCCAGAAGGCTTCGCGCCTGATTCTGCCCGGCATCGCGCTGTCCGTGGCCGGCATTGCAGTGGTTCTCGGCGGTGACACCGGGCTGGACATCACCGGCACCATCGACAACGTGCGCTCGAACCCCCTGAGTTATGCTCTCGCGTTCGCCGGCGCACTGATCTGGGCGGGCTACTGCACCGTCACCAAGATGTTCGCGAACGGGAACAACGGCATCACGCCGTTCTTTACGCTGACGGCCGTGTCGTTCTGGTGCATGTACCTCCTGTCAGGCCGCGAGCCCATGCACCTGAGCTTCACCGCAATCGCGGCGACCGTGGTGGCGGCCTGCGCGATCGGCTTCGGCTATGCCCTGTGGAATGTCGGAATCCTTCGCGGAAACATGACGTTGCTCGCCGCGGCCTCGTACTTCACGCCCGTACTGTCCGCCGCCTTCTCGTCATTGATGTTGGCCACGGCACTCGGGCTCACCTTCTGGGTGGGAACCGCCGTGGTGTGCATCGGGGCAATCCTGTGCTGGCTGGCTACCCGCGAACCGAAGGCAGCCGTCGAACTTCCCGAAGAGACCAGCGCACTCGACGAGCAGATTTTCGACGAGCAGCCGGTCGAGGAGACGAGTGTCGAAGAGCCCCTTGTGGTTCGTTCGCTGCTCGATACGCGCGTGGAATGCGCGGTCACCATCGTCAGCGATCACCATTCGGCACCTCGGGTGCCGGTCGACGCCCGGTCAGGAAGCTAACGCCCCAGCAGGACCCCCATGTGAGCGGCAAAGCGTGCGTCAGCACACTTTGCCGCTCACCTGCGTTTCAGGCGTGGACGTGCAGAGGCTTGCCGGCCACGGCGAGTAGGGCCTCACCGAGTGCCTCGCCCTGGGTGGGATGGGCGTGCACGAATTTCGCCGCCTGGGCGGCCTCGACCTGGAAGTTGTAAAGCAGCTGCGCCTCACCGATCAGCTCGCCGACGCGGTCGCCGACCATGTGCACGCCGACGACGACACCATCCGGCGCCACCACGAGTGTGACCGCTCCCGACGTCTTCAGGATCTGACTCTTGCCGTTGCCGGCGAGGTCATAAGTGACGGTCTCGACGTCCCCACCGAATTTCTCGCGTGCCGCGCTCACCGTCAGCCCGACCGACGCCACCTCGGGGTGGGAGTAGGTGACCCGCGGGATCCCGGTCTCGTCGATGACGTCCGGACGGAGTCCGGCGATCTCCTCTGCCACGAAGATGCCCTGCTGGAAACCGCGGTGCGCAAGCTGCAGCCCGGCGACGATGTCGCCGACCGCGTAGACGTTCGGCACCGTGGTGCGCAGTCGGTCGCTGGTCACCACGAATCCCCGATCGAGGACCACTCCGGTCTGTTCGTATCCCATCGAGTCGGTGTTCGGACCGCGCCCGACCGCGACCAGCACGACGTCGGCGTCGAGCACGTCCCCGGAGTCGAGAGTGACGGACACCGAATCGTCGTCCTGCGTCACGTCCGTTACCCGCACACCTGTCTTCGCGGCGATCTTGCGACGACGGAAGGCGCGCTCGAGGTACTTGGAGACGGTCTCGTCCTCGTTCGGCACCAGTCTGGGCATCGCCTCGACGATCGTGACCGACGCACCGAACGACGCCCACACACTCGCGAATTCGACGCCGATGACACCGCCGCCGAGGATGATCGCCTTCTTCGGGACCGACGGCAGCACGAGCGCCTCGTCGCTGGTGACGACCCTGCCGCCGATGGCGATGCCCGGCACCGTCTTCGGCGACGATCCCGTTGCCAGAACCACGGCGGCACCGGTGATCAGCTCGCCGTCGACCTCGACACCGTTGGGCCCGACCAACCGTCCGCGACCGTTGACGACGGTGATGCCGTGCGAGTCGACGAGGCCCTGGAGTCCCTTGTGCAGCCGGGTGACGATCGTGTTCTTGTAGCTCAGCACCTTCTCGAGGTCGACTCCGCCGAACGTGACCTCGACACCGAACTGTGACGCCGTGCGGGCACTGTCGGCGACTTCGGCGGCGTGCAGCAGGGCCTTGGTCGGGATGCACCCCTGATGCAGGCAGGTGCCTCCGAGCTCGTTCTCTTCGATCAGGATCACCGAGCGGCCGAGTTCGGCCGAGCGGATCGCGGCCGCGTAACCGCCGGAACCACCACCGAGGATGACGACGTCTGCAGATCTGGACATGAGTAACTCCTAGCTGGACAGGATGAGGGGTGTGAGGTCAGTGGGTCGAGGTGGCGGCGACGGCCTCCGCGTGCAGACGGCCGGCCCGGTACGACGACCGGACGAGCGGACCGGACAGCACACCGAGGAATCCGATCTCGCGGGCGGTTTGGTCGAGCATCACGAACTCCTCGGGTTTCGCCCACCGCTCCACCGGATGGTGCCGGGCCGACGGCCGCAGATATTGGGTGATCGTGATCAACTGGCAGCCGGCCGCGTGCAGGTCCCGCAGAGCCTGGATCACTTCGTCCGTGGTCTCCCCCAACCCGAGGATCAGATTCGACTTGGTGATCAGGCCGGCCTCCCTCGCCCGGGTGATCACGTCGAGGGAACGCTCGTAGGTGAACCCGGGCCGGATACGACGGAACACCCGGGGAACGGTCTCCACGTTGTGCGCCAGCACTTCCGGGCGGGTGTCGAACACTTCGCGGAGCTGCTCCGGGTTCGCGTTGAAGTCGGGAACGAGCAGTTCGACGCCGGTTCCCGGGCACAGCGCGTGGATCTGCCGCACTGTCTCGGCGTACAGCCACGCGCCGCCGTCGGGTTGATCGTCGCGGGCGACGCCGGTGACGGTGGCGTACCGGAGCCCCATCGTCTGGACCGATTCCGCGACACGCCTCGGCTCGCCCCGATCCAGTTCTGCCGGCTTGCCGGTGTCGATCTGGCAGAAGTCGCACCGCCGGGTGCACTGGCTCCCACCGATGAGGAAGGTCGCCTCCCGGTCCTCCCAGCATTCGAAGATGTTGGGACATCCCGCTTCCTGACACACTGTGTGCAGATCCTCGCGCTCGACGAGCGCGGCGAGCTTCCGGTATTCGGGTCCGGTGCGCATCTGCACCTTCATCCACGGCGGTTTGCGTTCGACCGGTGTCTGAGCATTGCGGACTTCGAGTCGGAGCAGGCGGCGGGTGGCCGGGGATGTTTCCGATGTGGTCATTGGGGGGCTCCTTCGATCAGCCGAGACCGATCGGTATGGAATGTCGGGCGGCGCGGGCAGCACCGCTCGACCGGGAGTGTGAGGGAAGGCGAGCACGCGGCGACAACCGTTGCAATTGCGGTGATCTGGGCTCTCATCGATCGGCGTGTGCGGTCACGTCCGAGCGAAGATCAGTCGAGGATGCCAAACGACGAGGCGTTTTGGCAAGATCGTCGCCGCCCGGCGACCGCGGAGCAGCCCGGGGAGACAAACCCGCCACGCGTGTGTACTGTTTGGCCAACCACAACTGAAGACGCCGTTGACGCGCAGCGGGAGAACCTCCGTTTTCGGAGGCGCCGTAGGAGCAAGTTCCTCCCCGGGAATCTCTCAGGCCCCAGTACCGCAGCGTAGAGGCAACTCTGGAGAACAGAATCGGCCCAGGCCGGTACTTACCGAAGGTGAAGAGCACGCCGTAGCTGCGGTGGGCCCAAACTCTCAGGTTTCAGGACAGAGCGGGGAGGTGCCCCCAGTCGACGTCCGGTGCGGTCCGGACTCAACGAAACCGGAGTCACCTCGTGCCAGTCGAAAGCCGTCACGCGCGCCACGACGCGCCGCTCACCAGCGATTTTCCGTCTCGCCACATCGGTCCCGACGCGTCCGCCACCGAGCGCATGCTCGGCGCCCTCGGGTACGACACGCTCGATCAGCTCATCGATGCCGCCGTACCCGACCAGATCCGCAGCCCGGAGACCCTCGACCTGCCCGCGGCGCGGTCCGAGCAGCAGGTTCTCGCCGACCTTCGCACGCTGTCGGAGCGCAACGAGACCCGCGTGCAGATGATCGGCCTCGGATACTCCGACACCATCACCCCCGCGGTGTTGCGCCGGAACATGCTCGAGTCGCCCGCCTGGTACACCGCGTACACCCCGTACCAACCGGAGATCTCCCAGGGCAGGCTCGAGGCGCTGCTGACGTTCCAGACGGTTATCGAAGACCTGACGGCCCTCCCCCTCGCGGGCGCATCCCTGCTGGACGAGGCCACCGCGGTGATGGAAGCGGTGCTGCTGATGCGCCGCGCGAACAAGTCGAAGTCGTCGACTCCCCGCGTCGTCGTGGACGCCGACTGCCTGCCGCAGACCCTCGCAGTGGTGTGCGGCCGGGCCGGGTCGGTGGGCATCGAGGTCGAGGTGGCCGACCTCTCCGGAGGACTCCCGGACGGAGACCTGTTCGGCGTCGTGTTCCAGGCACCCGGCGCGAGCGGGCACGTGCGCGACCTGGCCCCGCTCATCGCCGCCGCCAAGGAGCGCGGGGCGCTCACCACGGTTGCCGCCGATCTGCTGTCGCTGACGCTCCTCACCCCGCCCGGTGAGCAGGGCGCCGACATCGCAGTCGGCTCCGCCCAGCGCTTCGGTGTGCCCCTGTTCTTCGGTGGTCCGCACGCCGGCTACATGGCGGTCCGCGGCGGTCTCGAGCGGATGCTCCCCGGCCGGCTGGTCGGGGTGTCCGTCGACGTCGACGGCAAGCCCGCATACCGGCTGGCGTTGCAGACCCGCGAACAGCACATCCGCCGCGACAAGGCGACCAGCAACATCTGTACCGCGCAGGCCCTGCTCGCCAACGTCGCCGCGATGTACGCCGCGTACCACGGCCCGGAAGGGTTGCGCGCCATCGCGACTCGGGTACACGCTCACGCGACCGCCGTCGCGGGCGGTCTGCGCACGGCCGGACATTCGGTGGTCCACGACAGCTTCTTCGACACCGTGCTGGTGCGCGTTCCGGCCCGGGCGCGCGAGGTCGTCGATCACGCCGACCGGGACGGCATCAACCTGCGACTGGTCGACGCGGACCACGTCGCGATCGCGTGCGACGAGTGCACCACCGACGAGATCGTGGACCGGGTCCTGTCCGCGTTCGGCGCGGGAGCCCAGGCGGGCACGGCGTCCGGGCTGCCACAGTCGCTGCTGCGGACGTCGAACTACCTGCGGCACCCCGTGTTCCACGAGCACCGGTCCGAAACGGCGATGCTGCGCTTCCTCCGTGCGCTGTCCGACAAGGATCTCGCTCTCGACCGCACCATGATCCCGCTCGGCTCGTGCACGATGAAGCTCAACTCCGCCGTGGAAATGGAACCGATCAGCTGGCCCGGTTTCGCGTCCATCCACCCGTACGCTCCGGTCGAGCAGACCAGCGGCTACCTGCAGCTGATCCGCGGGCTCGAGCGGTGGCTGGGCGAGATCACCGGGTACGACCGGGTCTCGTTGCAGCCCAATGCCGGATCGCAGGGCGAGCTCGCCGGGCTGCTCGCCATCAACGGCTACCACGAGAGCCGCGGCGACCTCAGCCGGGACATCTGCCTCATCCCGCAGTCCGCGCACGGCACCAATGCCGCCTCCGCGGTGCTCGCCGGCATGCGGGTGGTGGTGGTCGCGACGGCGTCGAACGGCAACATCGACCTGGACGATCTGCGCGCGAAGATCGCCGCGCACGAGGGCACGATCGCCGCGATCATGCTCACCTACCCGTCCACGCACGGCGTGTACGAGAACGACGTGCGGACGGTGTGCGATCTCGTGCACGAGGCCGGCGGTCAGGTGTACGTCGACGGTGCGAACCTCAACGCACTCGTCGGCCTGGCCCAGCCCGGCCAGTTCGGCGGCGACGTGTCGCACCTGAACCTGCACAAGACGTTCTGCATCCCGCACGGCGGCGGTGGGCCCGGCGTCGGCCCGGTCGCGGTGCGCAAGCACCTGGCCCCGTTCCTGCCCGGCAACCCGCTCGGCGGCGACCAGCTCGGCACCCCGGTGTCGGCGGCGAACTACGGGTCTGCCGGAATCCTGCCGATCACCTGGGCGTACATCGCGCTGATGGGCCCGGACGGGCTGACGGAGGCCACCAAGACCGCGGTGCTGTCCGCCAACTACGTCGCGAAGTCACTCGACGCGCACTTCCCCGTCCTGTACACCGGGCCGTCCGGTCTGGTGGCGCACGAGTGCATCCTGGACCTGCGCCCGGTCACGAAGGCGACCGGCGTGACCGCCGAGGACGTCGCAAAGCGGTTGATCGACTACGGTTTTCACGCCCCCACCCTGTCTTTCCCGGTCAACGGCACCCTGATGGTCGAGCCGACCGAATCCGAGGATCTGGCCGAACTCGACCGCTTCATCGAGGCGATGATCGCGATCCGCCGGGAAATCGATCTGGTCGGCGAGGGCGTGTGGCCGCTCGAGCGCAGCCCGCTGCGTCAGGCCCCGCACACCGCGGAGCAGGTCACCGCCGACACCTGGGATCTGCCCTACCCGCGCCACCTCGCCGCCTTCCCGGTCGCGTCGCTGCGCGGCAACAAGTACTGGCCTCCGGTTCGCCGCATCGACGGCGTGCACGGCGACCGCAACCTCGTGTGCTCGTGCCCCGCGCCCGAGGCCTTCGAGAACACCACCGACATCGATTCTCCGGCCATCGCCGAGACCCCCGAGGAGGCCTTCGCATGACCCTCACCACCACGTCCGCGTCCCCGCTGCTGAGCGAGCACGGTTCGCTCGGCGCCCACTTCACCGACTTCGCGGGCTGGCAGATGCCGCTGAAGTACGACAGCGAACTCGCCGAACACCATGCGGTTCGCAAGACTGCCGGACTGTTCGATCTCTCTCACATGGGTGAGATCGCCGTCGCCGGACCCGAATCCGGTGCGCTGCTGGACTACGCGCTCGCCGGCGAGCTGTCGAAGATCGGCGTCGGCCGCGCCAAGTACTCGCTGCTCTGCAACGCGGACGGTGGTGTGATCGACGACCTCGTCGTCTACCGTCTCGCCAACGAACAGTTCCTCGTGGTCGCCAACGCCGCGAACGCCCCGGCCGTGTACCGCGAGCTGGCCGCACGCGCCGAGGGTTTCTCGGCGACGGTCGACGACCAGTCCGCCGAGACCGCGCTGATCGCGGTGCAGGGACCGGCCGCGCAGGACATCGTGCAGTCCCTCGTCCCCGACCGGCAGGTTGCCGACGTCGCGGCGCTGAAGTACTACGCGGTCACCCGGGCGGTCGTCGCGGACATCGACGTCCTCCTGGCCCGCACCGGCTACACCGGCGAGGACGGATTCGAGCTGTACGTGCCGAACGAGCAGGCCGTGCAGTTGTGGCGCGCGCTCCTGGATGCCACGACGGCCCGCGACGGCGTCCCCGCCGGTCTCGCCTGCCGCGACACCCTGCGGCTCGAGGCGGGCATGGCGCTCTACGGGCACGAGCTGACCCTCGGCACGAACCCGTACGAGGCCGGTCTCGGCAAGGTGGTCCGGCTGAACAAGGAGTTCGTCGGTCGGGAGGCGCTGCAGACGCTGTCCGAGCAGGCTCCTCAGCGAGTACTCGTCGGCCTCGCGGGCACCGGTCGCCGCGCCGCCCGCGCCGACTACACCGTCCATGACGCGTCCGGTGGCAGCGCGGTCGGCACGATCACGTCCGGCGCCCTGTCGCCGACGCTCGGGCATCCGATCGCGCTGGCGTTCGTCGACGTCGCGCTCCGCGAACCCGGCACCGAACTGACCGTCGACATTCGTGGCAAGAAGGAACCGTTCGTGGTCACCCCGTCGCCGTTCTATCGCCGTTCCTGAACCGTCCCACTCCCTTCGGCCCCGAAAAAGGTGCACCCATGTCTTCAGCAGCTTTCCCCGACGACCGTAGCTACACCGACGACCACGAGTGGGTCCTGATCGCGCCGGGCGCCGCCCTCCCCGACGAACCCGTCCGCGTCGGCATCACCTCCGTCGCCGTCAACTCGCTCGGCGAACTCGTCTTCGTCGATCTGCCGGAGGTCGGCGCCACCATCGTCGCCGGCGAAGCGTGCGGCGAGGTCGAATCGACCAAGACCGTCTCCGAGCTGTATCCGCCGGTCAGCGGTCGGGTGACCCTGATCAACTCCGCCGCCGTCGACGATCCCGGCCTGGTCACCTCCGACCCGTACGGGGAAGGCTGGCTGTTCGCCGTCCAGCCGTCCGATGCCGGAGAGCTTCTCACCGCCGCCGAGTATGCCGAGAAGAACGGGGCGAACGCATGAGCGTCCTGAACCGCGACCTCGCGGATTTCGATCCCGATGTGGCCGCACTCATCGGCAAGGAACTCGAGCGGCAGCGCACCGGCCTCGAGATGATCGCGTCGGAGAACCACGCGCCGCTCGCGGTCATGCAGGCGCAGGGTTCCGTGCTGACCAACAAGTACGCCGAGGGGTACCCCGGACGCCGCTACTACGGCGGATGCGAGCACGTCGACTCGATCGAGCAGCTCGCCATCGACCGCGTCAAGGCGCTCTTCGCCGCCGAATACGCCAACGTGCAGCCGCATTCCGGGGCCACCGCGAACGCGTCGGTGATGCACGCGCTGATCAAACCCGGTGACACGATCCTCGGTCTCTCCCTCGCCGACGGCGGTCACCTCACCCACGGCATGCGCCTGAACTTCTCCGGCAAGCTCTACAACGTGGCCGCGTACGGGGTGTCCGAGAAGGACTACCTGATCGACATGGACGAGGTCGCGAAGGCAGCCCGCGAACACCGACCGCAGCTGATCATCGCCGGCTGGTCGGCCTACCCGCGGCAGTTGGACTTCGCCCGGTTCCGGGAAATCGCGGACGAGGTCGGCGCCTACCTGATGGTCGACATGGCCCACTTCGCCGGACTGGTCGCCACCGGATTTCACCCGTCCCCGGTACCGCACGCGCACGTCGTCACGTCGACGACGCACAAGACCCTCGGCGGCCCCCGCGGCGGGATCATCCTGACCAACGACGCGGCCATCGCGAAGAAGATCAACTCCGCAGTCTTCCCCGGCCAGCAGGGCGGACCGCTCGAGCACGTGATCGCCGGTAAGGCAACGGCATTCAAGATGGCCGCCGAACCCGATTTCGCGGAACGCCAGGAACGCTGCCTCGACGGGGCCAAGGTACTCGCCGAGCGCCTCAGCCGCCCCGACGTCAAGGAAGCCGGAATCAGTGTCCTCACCGGTGGCACGGACGTTCACCTCGTTCTCGTCGATCTGCGGGATGCCGACATCGACGGACAGCAGGCCGAGGACCGGCTCGACGCGATCGGAATCACCGTCAACCGCAACGCCGTTCCGTTCGATCCTCGGCCGCCGATGGTGACGTCCGGACTGCGGATCGGCACACCGGCACTGGCCGCGCGCGGCTTCGGCCGGGACGATTTCGTGACGGTCGCCGACCTGATCGCCCAGGCCCTCGTCGCCCCCGCCGACGCGGACACGACCGGACTGGCAGCTCAGGTCCGCGTCCTCGCGGACAAATATCCGCTCTACCCGGGACTGTAATGAACAGGTTTCCCGGCGCGATCCGTCCCTCCGCTCCTCACTGCGTTCCTCGCTGCGCTGCGGTACTCGCTGCGATGCTCAGGAAGGATCTCACCTCGTGACCATCAGTGTGTTCGACCTGTTCTCGGTCGGTATCGGCCCGTCCAGTTCGCACACGGTCGGGCCGATGCGGGCGGCGGGCACGTTCGTCGCCGACCTCGGCGCGCTCGGCGTTCTCAACGACGTCGCCGGTGTCCGCGTCGATCTGTACGGATCGCTCGCGGCCACCGGCGCGGGCCACGGCACCATGTCCGCCATTCTCCTCGGTCTCGAGGGGTACCGACCGGAGACCATCGCCACCGAGGAGATGGAGGCGCGGCTGGAGGCGGTGCGGGCGAGTCGGCGTATCCGTCTCGGCGGCGTGGTGGACATTGCGCTCGCGGAGGACGAGATGGTGCTGCATCCGTTGACCGTCCTCGACTTCCACCCGAACGCCATGACCCTCACCGCAATCGGTGCGGGCGGCCGCGAACTCCGTGCGCAGACGTACTATTCGATCGGCGGCGGGTTCGTCGTCACCGGCGACGAACCGGAGGTGTCCGTCAGCGCCGTCGCGAACACCCTCTCGTTCGGGTCGGCGCGCGAGTTGCTGGACCTCACCGAGCACTACGGTCTCACGATCAGCGAGGTCATGCTCGAACACGAACGGGCTCTCCGCCCCGAGTCGGAGGTCCGGGCGCGGCTACTGCACATTCGCGACGTGATGGTCGAGTGCCAGCGACGCGGCATCAGCCGGGACGGGTACCTGCCCGGAAGCCTTCGGGTGCGGCGGCGCGCCCGCGGTTGGTACGAGCGGCTGAATGTGGAAGACCCCGAACGTGATCCCGCGTTCGCGGAGGACTGGGTGAACCTGGTGGCTCTCGCCGTCAACGAGGAGAACGCGTCCGGCGGCAGGATCGTCACCGCCCCCACCAACGGCGCCGCCGGCATCATCCCGGCGGTGTTGCACTACGCGGTGCACTACACCCCCGCCGGAAGGTCCGATCCGGACGACACGGCGGTGCGCTTCCTGCTGGCGGCGGGTGCGGTCGGATCCTTGTACAAGGAGCGGGCGTCGATCTCCGGGGCCGAGGTGGGCTGCCAGGGTGAGGTGGGGTCCGCCGCGTCGATGGCTGCCGCCGGTCTCGCCGAGATCCTCGGCGGAACCCCGGAACAGGTGGAGAACTCGGCGGAGATCGCGATGGAACACAGTCTGGGTCTGACGTGTGATCCCATCGGGGGTCTGGTGCAGATCCCGTGCATCGAACGCAACGCCATCTCGGCGGGTAAGGCGATCAACGCCGCCCGGATGGCCCTGCGCGGCGACGGAACCCACCGGGTGAGCCTGGATCAGGTGATCGAGACGATGCGGGCCACCGGCGCCGACATGAGTTCGAAGTACAAGGAGACCTCCACCGGGGGTCTCGCCGTGAACGTGTCGGTGAATCTCGTCGAATGCTGACTCATATCTATTGAGGCAGAACGCTATTCACGGTATGGTATGAGGCAGATCACATAACGGAAGAAGCCACTGAGCCGCGGCGGGAGAGTTCCGCCCTCCACCATCTGGATCAGCGGGCGCCGAAGGAGCAAATCCTCCCCGGGAAACTCTCAGGCACCTGTACCGCCGCGGCACGGCACCTCTGGAAAGCGGTCGACTGCAATTCCGGGTCGGCTCACCGATGGGGCAAGCGGGTCGTCACTCGCGGAAACTCTCAGGTCGATGACAGAGCGGGGAGGCAGCCCACCCACCGTGGCGTGCCTTGCGCGTCAACGACCACACGGAGTTCCTTTGTCCGAACGAACGAATCCGACCCGTGCCTCCGTCGCCTCGCCTCCCGACCCGAGCCCGTCTCCACAGGACAGTGATTCGGGAGGCGCGCATCTGTCGCGCCAGCTGTCCGATCGCCACATCCAGCTGATCGCCATCGGCGGCGCCATCGGCACCGGGCTCTTCATGGGCTCGGGTAAGACGATTTCACTCGCCGGCCCGTCCGTCATCTTCGTCTACATGATCATCGGCTTCATGCTGTTCTTCGTGATGCGGGCGATGGGCGAGATTCTGCTCTCGAATCTGAGCTACAAATCCTTCTCCGATTTCGCCGGGGACCTGCTCGGGCCGTGGGCGGGATTCTTCACTGGATGGACGTACTGGTTCTGCTGGATCGTCACCGGCATCGCCGACATCATCGCCATCGCCGGCTATGTCACGTACTGGTGGCACGATCTCCCGCTGTGGATTCCCGCCCTCGGCGCGGTCGTACTGTTGATCGCGCTGAACCTGCCCACGGTCAAGGCTTTCGGTGAAACCGAGTTCTGGTTCGCCCTGATCAAGATCCTCGCTATCGGCGGCCTGATCGTCGTCGGACTCGTGATGATCTTCACCCACTTCACCTCGCCCGACGGTGCCGTCGCCGGTTTCTCGAACCTGTGGAACGACGGCGGTCTCTTCCCCACCGGCCCCATGGGTTTCGTTGCCGGGTTCCAGATCGCGACGTTCGCCTTCGTCGGTATCGAACTCGTCGGCACGACAGCGGCGGAGGCCAAGGATCCGGAGAAGAATCTTCCCCGCGCGATCAACTCCATCCCCGTGCGCGTCATGTTGTTCTACGTGGTGGCACTCGTCGTCATCGTCTCCGTCACGCCGTGGCGTGACATCCTCCCGGACAAGAGTCCGTTCGTCACCATGTTCACCCTGGCGGGTCTGGGCATCGCCGCCTCCGTCATCAACTTCGTGGTGCTGACGTCCGCCGCATCGTCCGCGAATTCCGGTATCTACTCCACCTCGCGGATGGTCTACGGCCTGGCGCAGGAGGGTGACGCCCCGACGCGGTTCGGCACACTGACCCGGCGTCACGTCCCGGCGAATGCCCTGATGCTGTCGGGTGTCTTCCTTCTGGCCGGCGTCGCGATGGTCGCGGCCGGAAACTCGATCATCGCCGCGTTCACCCTGGTCACGACGATCTCCGCGCTGCTCTTCATGTTCGTCTGGTCGATCATTTTGATCAGCTACGTGGTGTACCGCAAGCGTCGTCCGCATCTGCACGCGGCATCGACGTTCAAGATGCCCGGCGGCGTCGTGATGTGTTATGTCGTGCTCGCCTTCTTCGGATTCCTGATCTGGGCGCTCACCCAGAAGGACGACACCCTGCATGCGCTGCTGGTGACTCCGGTGTGGTTCGCGATCCTCGGCGTGGCATGGTCGATCCTCCGGCGCCGCCCCGGGCACCAGGCCCGAGAAGCGGCATTCCGGGCGGAGATCGCCGCAACGCACCACGAGTAAGCGCACGGTGCCGGGAATCCGATCGGGATCCCGGCACCGTGGTCATGCAGGTGCAGGTTGCAATAGACCGATCCGGTCGAATCGCTCCGCACGTTCGGAGAGTCGCTGGGTGGTGTCCGCCGCGTCGAGCAGCGACAACTCGCGGTGGAGTACCGCCCCGACGCGCGTGCAGAATGCCGCGGATTCTTCTGCCGCGTCGGGGTATTCGGGAATAACCTCGTCGACGATGCCGCTCGCGAGGAGGTCGGACGACCGGATCCCCTGCCGGGCAGCCATGTCCGGAGCATGCGCGATGTCGTGGTGCAGAATTGCGCTCGCCCCTTCGGGCGGCAGCGGCGACAACCAGCCGTGCCGGGCCGCGAGCACCCGGTCGGCCGGGATCAACGCGAGCGCGCCGCCGCCGGTGCCCTGCCCGAGCAGCAGGGAGATCGTGGGAACGTCTAGGGAGACCATGTCCGCGATGCAGCGTGCGATCTCCCCGGCCAGCCCGCCTTCCTCGGCTTCCTTCGACAACGCCGCCCCCGCGGTGTCGATGACCGTCACCAGAGGCAGGTTCAATTCGGCCGCCAGCCGCATTCCCCGCCGCGCTTCGCGCAGTGCACCGGGGCCGAGCGGCGACCGGGTGGTCTGTCCGCGACGGTCCTGGCCGAGCAGAACGCACGGCATGTCACCGAACCGGACGAGGGCGAGGATGAGGCCGGGGTCGTTCTCACCCTGACCGGTTCCGTTGAGCGGCAGCACATCCGAGGCGGAGTGGAACATCACGTCGCGCACCCCGGGGCGGTCCTCGCGGCGCGAGGCGACCACCGACTCCCACGCAGGGACGTCCGGCAGGGTCTCGCGCACGGGCGCGTCGGCGAGCGACGGCCGGCCATTACGGCCGGAGGTGATGATGCGCAGCGCGCGGTCGACGATCTCGGCGAGCTGGTCCGGCGGCCGCACCGCGTCGATGAGTCCGTGGGCGTGGAGATTCTCGGCGGTCTGGACATCGGCCGGGAACGGCGAGTCGTACAGCGCCTCGAACACCCGCGGTCCGAGGAATCCGACGAGCGCTCCGGGCTCGGCGATCGTGACGTGGCCGAGGGAGCCCCAGGACGCGAATACGCCGCCGGTCGTGGGATTCCGGAGATAGACGAGGTAGGGCAGGTGCGCTTCCTTGTGCCGGATCACCGCCGCCGTGATCTTGACCATCTGCAGGAATGCGGTGGTCCCTTCCTGCATCCTCGTCCCGCCCGACGTGGGGAGGGCTAGGAGCGGAAGCCCATCGCGGGTGGCGCGGCGTATCGCGGCGACCAAGCGCTCGCCCGCGGCCACCCCGATGGAGCCGCCGAGAAAGCCGAACTCACAGATCAGGATTGCGGTGCGGCGGCCGCGGATGGTGGCAGCCCCGGTCAGAACCGCCTCGTCCAGTCCGGTCTTCTGCTGTGCGCGCAGCAGTTCGTCGGCGTACTCGGAATCCGCAGCGACGGGGATAGGGGCGGTGTCCCACGACTCCCAGGTTCCGGTGTCGGCGACGAGGTCGAGCAGTTCGGGCGCTGTCAGGCGTGCCATCAGCTGCATTCCTTCAGCCACGACATCACGGTGTCGGTGTCCGCGCCGAGGACCGGGGGTGCGGTGTGCCGGGTCTCGGTGACTTCGGTGCCGTCCGAGTCGAAGAACCGGAGCGGCGGCCCGGGCAGGGTGATGGTGCCGAGCGTGCGGTGGTCGACGTCGATCAGCAGCCTCTGCGACTTCGTCTGCTCCCATTCGTAGACCTCGGAGATGGTCCGGACCCGCCCGGCGGGCACCCCGATCCGGTCGAGTTCGATGAGAAGTTCGTCGCTGGTGTATGCGCCGAACGCGTCCTCGACCATTTCCAGGACCTGCTTGTGGTTTTCGACGCGTTCGGGGTTGGTGGCCATTCCGGGGGCGTCGGGGTCGAGGTCGAAGCCGGCGCAGAACCGCTTCCACAGTCCCTCGCTGCCGACCGAGATCTGCACGGCGCCGTCGGCGGTGCGGAACAGGCCGTACGGGGAGATGGACGGATGGTGGTTGCCCTGGGCCTCGCCGACCTCGCCGGCAACGGTCCACTTGGTGCCCTGGAAGGCGTGCACGCCGACGACGCTGGCCAGCAACGACGTGCGCACCACGCGGCCCCGGCCGGTGCGTTCGCGTTCCTGCAGGGCCGCGACGACGCCGAAGGCCCCGTACATGCCGGCGAGCAGATCCGCGATGGGGACGCCGACGCGCTGGACGTCGTCGGGATTCGGTCCGGTCAGCGACATCAGCCCGGCCTCGCCCTGGGCGATCTGGTCGTAGCCCGCGCGTCCCCCCTCGGGTCCGTCGTGTCCGAATCCACTGATGGACAGGATCACCAGGCGGGGATTCAGCTCCGCGAGACGCTCGGTGGTGAAGCCGAGGCGGTCGAGCACGCCGGTGCGGAAGTTCTCCATCAGGACGTCGGCGCGCCGGACGAGGGACTCGAGGGTGCCGCGTCCGTCGTCCGCCTTGAGGTCGAGGGTGATCGACTTCTTGTTCCGGTTCGCGGACAGGAAGTACGTCGATTCCCGCTCGCCGTAGGCCGGGTCCACGAACGGCGGTCCCCAGCCGCGGGTGTCGTCGCCGCCGTGCGGGGTTTCCACCTTGATGACCTCCGCGCCGAGGTCGCCGAGCATCATCGCCGCGTGCGGGCCCGCGAGTGCGCGGGTCAGATCGATGACGACCACGCCTTGCAGCGGACCGGTTCGCTCCATCGTTTTCGTGGACATGTGCAACCACCGTTACTTCCTGGCGAGAGCCGCGATATCTGGATTGTTGGTTCAGTGACCTAGTGGACCAGCCAATTAAATGAAGCATCTGACCCGGCCGATGTCAAGAGCCGGAGAATGTGCCGGTCGCCTACCCGGCGACGGTCAGAGCCAGCCGGGCACCACGAGGATCGCCCAGGCCGCGAGTGGTCCGATGGCGACGACGAGCGCGCTGTATTTCAGGATCTGCTTGTAGAACCGGTCGCGATCGACGTTCTGGGCGTTGGCAAGCACCAGGGCGCCGTTGGTCGAGAACGGGCTGACGTCCACGATGGTCGAGGAGATGGCGAGCGCGACGATGACTCCCACCGCGCCGACCTCGCCCGCGAGCAGGAACGGAACCGCGAGCGGAATGGTCGCTCCCAGAATCGCGGTGGACGAGGCGAAGGCGGAGACGATGGCCCCGATGTAGCAGAGGAGGAGGGCGACGAGGAGCGGCAGACCGAGGCTCGCCACCGCATTGCCGACGTACTCGACGGTGCCCGCTTCCTGCAGCACTCCCACGAAGGTGAGCACGCCGCCGATGAGCAGAACCGTCGACCAGCTGATCTGAGCGATGGCGCCCTTCTGCGCCTTCGGCGAGGCGAGCGCCAGGACGACGGCCACCGTCATCGAGATGAAGCCCACGTCCAGATCGAGGATCAGCGAGAACACGGCGAGCGCGACGAGGCCGACGAGGGTGAGGGCCTGATCGAACGTGACACGGGAACGGGCCGGCGAATCCGCGACCGTCGGCGTGGGGCGCACCTTGGTCGCGGTGGCGCCGCCCGAGCCCAAGCCACCGCCGGTGGCGGTGGCGGGAACTCCGCCGCCCGACACCCCGTCGACGGTTTCGGCCGCATCCTCGGGGCCGTCGTCGTGCACGCTGCGCCCGATCAGGCTCCGACCGCCGAGGAAGACGAACAGGAGTACACCGATCGCGGCGTTGAACACGAGACTGCCGAGGAACAGGGTGAGCGGACTGCTGGTCAATCCCGCCGTGGACGCGATGTCGTTGACCGTGACGCCGTAAATGCTGATCGGCGAGAATCCGCCGGCCTGCGCTCCGTGCACGACCATCATGCCCATCAGGAGGGCGTTGATCTTGTAGCGGGCGGCGAAGCCAAGCGCGATCGGGGCGACGATCGCCACCGCGGCGGGGCCGAGGGCGCCGATCGCGGTGAGCACCGCCGTGATCCCGAACATCACCCACGGGATCAGGGCGACGCGACCGCGGACCAGCCGGACCGCCCCGCGGACCATCAGGTCGACGGTCCCGTTGTTCTGGGCGATCGCGAAGAGGTAGGTGATGCCGACCAGCGTCAGGAACAGGCTGGCGGGGAAGCCGGCGATGATGTCGTCACTGCTCATGTGCAGCGACAGGGTTCCGACGAAGAAGGCGGCAACGAAGCCGAGGGCGCCCATGTTCACGGGCAGCACGGTCGCCGCCAGAAACATGACGGCGAGCGCAAGGATGGGAATCAACTCGGTCGACACGAGAGTCTCCGGTTCTGTGGCAGTGACATGGTCTCGGCCGCCGCCGGCGAGCAAATTGACTCAGTGGCAGATTGGCCTAGCCACTTCATCGAAGCAGTGTTGTGGATCACTGTCAACAGGAACTGTGCGTGCGGTTACATGACTTTGCGAGATACCGTGGAGTAGTTTCAGTGGAATGGAGAGTGGGTGGCCCAGTGGCTGAGCAACTGCGTCCGGTGGCGCGTCCGCGGCTGTACGAGGTGATCGTCGAGCAGCTCTGTGCGCACATCGCCGACCACGAGATGACGCCGGGCGACCGCCTCCCCGCGGAACGCGAACTCGCAGCTCAGTTGGGTGTGAGCCGCGCGTCCCTGAGTCAGGCGCTCGTCGCCCTCGAGGTGCAAGGCGTGGTGTCGGTGCGGCACGGAGACGGTGCCGTGCTCGTCCGCCGTCCCATCGAGGAGCGCGCCGTCAAGGCGCTGCGGGAACACGCCGACCGCCTTCCCGAGGTGATCGAGGCCCGCGAGGCGCTGGAGGTCAAACTCGCCGGACTCGCCGCCGAGCGCCGGTCCGACGCGGAGATGGCGGCAATCGATTCCGCACTCGCGACGATGGAATCCGAGATCGCCGCGGGCGATCGCGGCGTCGTCGGCGACGAGCAGTTCCACGAGGCCATCACCGTTGCGGCGCACTCGTCACTGCTGGCCAAGCTGATGCACGAGATTTCCGGGCTGATCCGGGAGACCCGGATCGAGTCGCTGTCCCAGGCCGAACGCCCGCGGGCCTCCCTCGAAGGGCACCGGCGCATTGCGACAGCGATTCGAGATCAGGACTCCGCGGGCGCTTCCCGGGCGATGGCCGATCACATCCGGATGGTGTCCGACGTCGCGCTGCTGCGCGAGGGCGGGTAACCGCGCCTATCCGCCGGCCACCGACTGCGGCCGGTGGGCGCCGAGGATCGTGTCGGTGTCCGCGCCCAGTACCGGCGGCGCGGACGTCAGGTGCGGGCGTTCGCCGGCGAAGCTGACCGGGAACGCGATCTGCCGCAGGCTGCCCAGCGTCGGGTGGTCGACCGTGCCGATCATCCCGAGCGCCGCGGTGTGCGGATCGGCGTAGATCTCGTCGAGGTGCCGGATCGGCGACACCGGAACGGCGTGCGCGGTGAGCGTGTCGCACCATTGCTCGACGGTGCCCGTCGCGAAGGCCGCGGACAGTTCCCGCTCGAGCTCGCCGCGATGCGCCACCCGGTCGCGGTTGCGTCCGAAGCGCGGATCCGACGTCAGATCCTCCCGGCCGATCGCCGAGCACAGGCTCGCCCATTGCGCGTCGTTGCCCACCGCGACGACGAAGTACCCGTCGCTCGCGGGAAAGGCCTGATAGGGCGCGAGATTCGGGTGGCCGGATCCGAGTGGGCCGGGGCGCTCCCCGGTGGCGAAGTAATTCGTCGCCCAGTTCACGTGCAGGGCGAGTTGGCACTCGAACAGCGACGTCGTGACGTACTGCCCGCGTCCGGTCCGCGACCGTTCCACGAGAGCCGCGAGCACGCCGACCAGTCCGAACAGCGCCGCCCCCAGATCACCCATCGCGAATCCGGCCTTCATCGGCGCCCCACCCGGTTCACCGGTCAGCGACATGAGGCCACCTGCGGCCTGCGCGATCATGTCGTAGCCGGGTTCGTCGCGCAGCGGACCCTCCTCCCCGAACGCGGAGATGTGCAGCACGACCAGGTGCGGGTACCGCTCGGACAGCGTCCGGTAGTCGAAGATGCGCTGCAACCCGCTGCCGGGCTTGAAGTTCTCGACGACGACGTCGGTCTCCTCCAGGATCCGATGGATCGCGTCCTGCCCCTCCTCCGATTTGAGGTCGACGGTGACCGACTTCTTGCCCCGGTTGATCGCGAGGTAATAGGTGGCGTCGGCGCCGACGAACGGCGGCCCCCACGACCGGGTCGGGTCGCCGCCGTCGGGATGTTCGACCTTGGTGACGTCGGCGCCGAGATCTGCGAGCGACATGGTGGCGTACGGACCGGCGAGGATCTTGGAGAGGTCCAGCACCCGGACACCCGCGAGGGGCGCCGGTCCGGCGTTTGTCGTGTTCACAGGAGAACTCCTGTCGCCGAAACGGTTCGGGGTGCGGTGTCGTGCGCGGCGCGGGCTTCGACGTCGGTGCCGTCGACGACGGCGGCCAGTTCGTGCAGGGCCGCGGCCGGGACGTGCCCGGTGCCGCCGGCGAGGTAGGCGTTCGCGACGAGCAGCGACCGGTACCCGCGGTCCGAGGTGATCGCGAAGTCGGCGAGGTCGAAGAGCAAGGTCGCCATCACCGTGCGAGCCAACTCGTTCGCGTAGCGCGCGCATCCGGCCTGCGCGGTGTCGTCGTCGCCGGCGAGCAGCAGGTCGCCTTCCTCGATCAGGTCGTCCCAGCGGCGACGGAGAACGTCGGCACCGGCGGCGCAGTCGGGTCCGAGCCCGGCGAGGATGCCGCGCATCGCATCCGCCAGCTGACGGTGCGCACCGGACTTCCGCATGCACCGCAACACGTCCAGGGCGATGACGTTGCTCGAGCCCTCCCAGATCGAGCCGAGGTGGGCGTCGCGCACCAGGCGGGCATGGGCCCACTCCTCGATGTATCCGTTGCCGCCGCGGACCTCCATGGCCTCGCCGGTGACCACCCGGGCCCGTTTGCACACGTAGTGCTTCGCGAGCGGGGTGAGAACCCGGATCAGCCCCCGCGCGGCGTCGTCGCCGGTGTCTGCCGCCTGCAGGCACTGCGCGCTGTACGCCACCAGCGCGAGCGCCGCCTCGGCGTCGAGCGCAAGAGGCAGCAGGGTGGCGCGCATGAGCGGCTGATCGAACAGCTTCTTGCCGAACACCACTCGCTGCCGGGTGTGGTCGACGGCGTCCCGCACGGCCCGTCGCATGAGTGCACTCGACCGCATCGCGTTCGACAGCCGGGAGGTGTTCACCATCTCGGCCATCTGCCGGAACCCGCGGTCGAGTTCGCCCACCTGCAGGGCGTGCGCGCCGGTCAGCGACACCTCGCCGCTGGGCATCGACCGGGTACCGAGCTTGTCCTTCAACCGGTCGATCGTGTAACTGTTGCGCTGTCCGCTCGCCAGAACCTTGGGCACCATGAACATTCCGACGCCCCGGGTCGAGTGGTCGTCGCCACCGGGGAACCGGGCCAGGGTGATGATGACGTCGGCGTCGGGATTGGACGCGAACCATTTCTTCCCGGTCAGCCGCCACCCGTCGCCGTCCCGCTCCGCGACCGTCTCCGTTCGGGCGATGTCCGTGCCGGCCTGCGGTTCGGTCATGAACATCGCGCCCGTCATCGCCTGCCGCGGGTCGGTGGACGTCAATCCGTCTATCCAGGAACCGAACACGCCGGGGTCGCCGAACATGCGCAGGATGCGGGCGGCGGCGTCCGTCATCGACACCGGGCACGCCAGCCCGAACTCGGCCTGCACGAAGACGTACGACGCGAGGTACTTCACCAGGTGCGGCGGCACGGCCTCCCAGCCGTGCAGGCCCCCGCGGTGCGACAGCGCCGACAACCCGTATTCGCTGTAGGCGGCGCGGCACAGTTCCCGGTAGGCCGGGTGATACGCGATCCGGTCGATGCGTTCACCGTCGCGATCGAACTGCTGCAGCACGGGCGGATTCTTGTCGGCGGTGGCGGCGAGAGCGTCGAGCCGTCCGGCGGCGTCTGCGCCCAGCCGGTCGAGCAGGGCGTTCAGCCTGTTCCGGTCCGCGGCGTCGGTCCAGCGGTCGACGACGATGCGCAGGGCGGGGTCGGTGCGAACGAAATTCATGAGTGGGCAGCATCTTTCCGGATGAAGGAGCGGGTTGGAGGGGTCGCGGCGTCCCGGTTCCGACGGGCGTCTCCCCTGCGGAGCAGTAGGGTCATGCAGACGAGCGAGAGCACGACGTAACCGAGCCCGAGGGCGACCACCGGCCAGATCGAGTCGGTGTGGGTGAGCAGGAACTGGCAGAGCATCGGGGCGGTTCCGGCGAAGATCGCCGTCGACAGCTGATACGACAGCGAAATCCCGGTGTATCGCACGGTGGTCGGGAAGACCTGGGCGAGGATGCCGGCGAGCGCCGCGTAGTACATCGCGTGCGGCGCGGTGGCCAGCACCATGCCGAGCATGGCCAGCGGCACCGACCCGGTCTGGACGAGGAGGAACATCAACGGCAACAGCACGAGTTCGGGCAGCAGCATCCACCGGACCGCCCGCGACGGATCGATCTTCGTGGCGAGCACCGCCCCGAACGGCTGCACGAGAACCTGCGCGACCAGCGCGACCGTGATCACCAGCAGGAAGTCGCTTCGGTCGAACCCGAGATCGGCGGTGGCCCAGGCGAGCGCAAACGTGGTCTTGACATACGTGATGGCGACACCCGCGACCACTGCGCCCACACCGAGAACCAGTTCGACGGGGTGCGAGCGCAGCACCTCGACGAGCGGCATTCGGGTGCGCTCCTGCGCAACGACGGCCTTCTTCATCTCCGGGGTCTCCGAGATGCGCAGCCGGATGTACAGCGCGACGACGACGAGCGCGGCGGACGCGAGGAACGGCAGACGCCAGCCCCAGCTCTCGAACACACTGTCCGACAACAGCGTCAGCGCGAGAAACGCCAGGGTTGCGAGCAGGTTGCCGACGGGCGATCCCTGTTGCGCGAATGCGCCGTACAGCACCTTCTTGTTCGGGGGCGCGAACTCGGTGGCGATGAGCACCGCGCCACCCCATTCGCCGCCCATCGCGATGCCCTGGACCACGCGGAGCGCGACGAGCAACACGGGCGCCCAGATCCCGATCTGCGAGTAGGTGGGAAGGCAACCGACTCCGACCGTCCCGATCCCCATCAGGGCCAGCGTGATGATCACGGCGTTCTTGCGGCCGAACTTGTCACCGAAATGCCCGAACACGATTCCGCCGAGCGGCCGTGCCACGAACCCGATCGCGAACGTCGCGAAGGCGGCGAGGGTGCCCACCGCGGGCGAGGCATCGGGGAAGAACAACCGGCCCAGCACGAGCGCGGACGCGGTGCCGTAGATGTAGAAGTCGAACCATTCGATGGTCGTGCCCACGAACGCGGTGACTCCCGCTCGACGGGCCTGCCGGGTGCTGTATTCGGGTGGTGCCGCGTCGCGGCCGGGATTCGGATTCACGGTTCTCCCTGACTGTCGTGCTCGTCCCACCGGGGTAGCGGTGGTGTGCATCACTATGGTCGGGATTCCGTGTAGAGTCCAAGACTTAATTCAGCTTGTTTAGGTGCTCAGCCCACATAATTGCGAGGAGCGGTCGTGGAACTCCGTCACCTGCACGCCTTTCTCGCGGTCGCGGAAGAACTGCACTTCGGGCGGGCCGCCGAGCGTCTCCACGTCGCGCAGTCGCCGCTCAGCCAGACCGTGCGAGCGCTCGAGCGCGAACTCGGCACGGACCTGTTCGTCCGCACCACCCGCTCGGTGCGGCTCACGGCCGCGGGTGAGGCGCTGGTGGCCCCGGCGCGGGTGATCGAGGCGCAGATCGGGATCGTGCGCGGCATCGCGCGGGCGGCGTCCGCCGGTGAGACCGGGCGCGTCACCGTCGGCTTCGGCGGCGCCGGCGGCTACACGGTGCTCTCCGTCCTCGCCCGATCCCTCGCCGACACCTATCCCGGAATCGAACTGGAACTCCGCCCGCAGATGTACTCCGGCGAGGTGCTCGACGCAATCGCGCGCGGAACCCTGGACATGGGCATCGTGGGGCTGCCGGTCCCGCGGGGTTTCGCCACCCACACCGTCCGCGAGGAGGCACTGATGGTGGCCGTCCCGGCCGGGCACCGTCTAGTGGACGCCGGTGCGGTCGTGCCGCAGGAACTGGCGAGCGAACGGTTCGTCATCTACCCCGCCGAACACGGTTCCGTGGTCCGCGACGCCACGCTCGCGCTCTGTGCAGCAGCCGGTTTCGCGCCCGTCGTCGCGCACGAGGCACCCGACCCCTACAGCCTCCTCGCGATGGTCGGGGCGGGGGTCGGCGTGGCCGTGGTGGTCGATTCGACGGCACACCTCACGATGGACGGTGTCGTATACCTGCCCATCGCCGGCGACGTCCCGACTCTCCCCATCGCGATGGCGTGGGAGAACTCGAATCCGTCGCCGGCGGTGCGAACCGTCACCCGCGTACTGCGCACCGTGGCCGGTGACCCGTAGCCGGGGCGGGCTTTCGCGACCGAATGTCACAGCGGGCCGATCCGAGTGGACGAATGTCCCATCGGGTCACGCCCGACGGTGTGGGCGGGACGTACACCGACTTTCCGATGCCGGCGCAGTTGGCTCCAGGCGCGCGTGGGCATTTCGTTCATCCGACAGGACCCGTCGATGGGACCCGCGACCTCCTGGGACAGCATCGGCGCCTACCGGCTGACGGCCGTGGCGTCCGCCGACGCCATCGCCGAGGAGGCAATCACCCCCGCCGTCAGATCTCTCCTCGAACACCGAAACACCGACCTCCGTTCGACGGCGGAAATCTACCTGGCTCATGCGGGAGACGCCGCCGCGACCGCGGAGTTGAACATCCATCGCCAGACCCTGTACTTCAGCCGTATCGAGGACCTCACGGGACTCGACCTGGCAGTGGGCGCCCATCGACTGGAACTGCACCTCGGCCTCTATCTGGGCAAATTCCTCGGACAGTTTCCGTGCCAGTGACCTGCGTTGGCGGACGGGAAGGTGGGGCTTGACCCAATTTACTAATGCCTATAGTTTATTTCTCTGTGAGACAAACCACGCTCGATGTAGCGTTGTCTCACGCCACGGACACGCGCTTTCGTCAGCCCGAGGGAGGCTTGGAATGCCTGCACCGCCGATCGCCCGCCCACCGATCGACTCGAACCCGAGTCGACGCGCGGTCAGCCTCTACCTTCGACGTCGACACCGATCAGGAACGCCCTGAGCATCTCGACGAACAGCGCCCGGTCCGCATCCGCCACCGATGTTCTTTGGCCGGGTGCCTCCGAATCGATCGGGGGCAACTCCACGAGCGCGGGCCTGCCGGTCGCCGTGCACATCGCGGATCCCACCGTCATCCGGTGCGTGGCCTCGAGCAGAAACAACTGACGGGACCGCGGAACCCCTTGGTCGCCCAGCAACCTCGAATACTGCGCGTACAGCTTGTGCAGGAGGTTCTCGGGAAACCAGGTGAACACCACCGGAACGATGTTCGGGTGGCGCAGTAGCGAATTCCGGAACTCGAGCGACTCGGCGATCAGCCATTCCCGCCACTGCCCCGGTGCCGGGTCGGGAATCCGCGGAGTCTCCAGCACGACCGCGCGTGCCACCTCCGACAGGATCTCGGTCTTGTCGGCGAAGTGGTTGTACAGGGACGGTGCACGCACATTGAGCGCCGTCGCGATCCGTTCGAGGCTGAATCCGTCCATGCCGTCGCGATCGATGATCTCGATGGCGGCAGACACCACGGCGCTCCGCGTGATCGCCGGCTTGCGTCCCACTGATCCTCCTCAGGTCCGCGCGAATCGTACCCCCATCCCTTCATCCCGAGACCTACGACAAGGAGCACGTCGATGCGTGACACCACCATTCTCCGCGCCATCCAGGCCTGGACGGTTCGCCAACCGGACGCACCGGCGCTGATCTGTCACGACACCTCGCTGACGTGGCGCGAGTTGACAGTCGCGATGGATCGCGCTGCGGCACAACTCGTGTCCTCGGGTGTGCTGCCGGGTGATCGTGTCGGGGTGCTCGGCGGCCTGTCCGTGGAGTGGGCGATTGCCGCTCTGGGCGCGATCCGCGCCGGCGGCATCCTGTGCCCTCTGAACGAGCGGCACAAGTCCGTCGAACTGGGCGAGGTCTACCGGAAACTGACCCCGCGGGTGGTGGTCGCGGCGGCCGCCAACCTGGAGATTGCGGAGGCCGCCTGCACCGGCATCACCGAACCCCCGCAGATCCTGGATCCCCGGACCCTGCGCACCACCGACCTCGACGTACCCCTGCCGCCTCCGGGCCGAGATCCTGCCGACGCGGTGTGCATCATCCCGACGTCCGGGTCGACCGGACTGCCGAAGGGTGTCGTCTACACCCACGAGTCCCTGCTCGGCGCGTTCTTCGAATGGTCTCTGCAGGCACCGGCACACATGGGCGCACGCACCCTGAACCTCAGCTCGATGTCGTTCGCCGCAGGCCTGCTCAATGGATTCCTCGCACCCCTTGTTCTAGGCGGCAGCATCGTGATGCTGCCCAAGTGGGATCCACAGGTCGCGATGTCGCTGATCGCGTCCGAACGTGTGGCGACGATGGCAGGCACCACGATCTTCTTCGAGCAGATGGCCACGCTCCCGTCCTTCGAATCCACCGACATCTCGTCGCTGAAGGTGGTGTTCATCGGCGGAAACCCCGTCACTCTGCAGCTGATCGAGGCATGGTCGAGGAAGGGGGTGGGCCTGCGCCAGGCGTACGGACTGACCGAGTCGTTGTCGATGGTCACTTTCCCGACCGTCGAACTGTCCATGCGCAAACCGGAGTCGGTCGGCTTCGGCGGCATCCTCACCACGGTCGAGATCATGGATCTCGACGGGACGCCCTGCCCCGCCGGAACACCGGGCGAAATCTGGATCTCCGGCCCCGGCGTCGCCCGCGGGTACTGGCAGGACGACGCGCTCACCGAGCAGACGTTCGCCGGGGGATGGCTACGGACAGGCGACGTCGGCGTCAGGGACGAAGAGGGCGCGATCCGGGTGGTCGGCCGCACCAAGGACGTGATCATCTCGGGCGGGATGAACATCTATGCCGCCGAACTCGAACGCGCCGTCCTCGAGTTGCCCGCAGTACTCGAGGCGGCGGTGATCGGCGTGTCCGACGACGAGTTCGGCGAAACCCCAGCAGTCCTGCTGCGCACCTCCGCCGAGGTGCCCTCGCACGACATCATCGATCATTGCCGGAACCGGCTGTCGAACTACAAGGTGCCCCGATACGTCGTCTTCCGCGACAACCCGTTGCCGCGCACCTCCAGCATGAAGATCGACAAACGAATCCTCCGAGCCGAGTACGTCGACCTGCCGGAGCATCACGACCGCATCGGCCGCACCGCATCCTGACCGCAACCCCGTTGCACCACAGCGTAGGTGTGACTCTCGAACGAGTGGAGTTCTCTCATCATGACCATCGACATCGACATGCAGACCGTGCGGGACCGCGCACTGCGTAAACTGCTGACGCACCTCAGTGACTCCGTCACCGACCAATGGGACGAGATCGCGCCGTTCCAGTCGACCGACTACCACGATCCGGCGGTAGCCGAACTCGAGCGGGACCGCATCTTCGGCGAAGTGCCGTTCATCGTCGCCCACAGCACGGAACTCGCCGGCAAGAACGACTTCATCTCCGTCGAACTGCCTCGGAACAAGGCCATCGTCATCCGGCAGAAGGACGGCAGCGTCAAAGCTTTCGTCAACGCGTGCCGTCATCGTGGCGCCCAGCTGGTGACCGAGGAATCAGGCAAGTGCCGGCTCTTCTCGTGCCCGTACCACCGGTGGTCGTACGATCCGAACGGCCGGTTGCGCACCGTCACCCTCGACAACACGTTCGGTGAATTCGATCGGTCCCGATTCGGCCTCGTCGAGCTTCCCGTCGAGGAGCGTCACGGCTTCGTCTGGATCATCGACAACGCCCGGCGAGAAATCGATGTCGCCGAGTGGCTCGGGCCCGAGATGGACGAGATTCTCGGCGGGTTCGGCATCGACCGCCTCGTGAGCGTCGACCCGCACACGTATCGCCGGCCCACCAACTGGAAGATCATGCAGGACGGGTTCCTCGACAATTACCACGTGAAATTCGCTCATCCGAACACCGCGGGAAGGATGCTGCACACCAATGCCGTTGCCCTCGAGGACTATGGACGCCACTTCTGGTTCCTGACCAGCCGGAAGAGCATCGATCAGTTCATCGGCCAGGACCTGACGTGGGAGCCGTCGATGGTGAATCACACCATCGAGAGCTGCTTTCTCGCGCCGAACACCATGCTGCTCAAGCACGCGACCCACATCGAGCTCCTCACGTTCCGTCCGGTGGGCGCGGACCCGAACGAGTCGATCATGCAGATGCGGGTCATGGCTCCGACGGTGGAGGACAGCGGGCTCGCCGAGGAGCACTGGACGAAACGGTGGAAGAAGAACTGGGACATCTTGATCTCGATCCTCCACGACGAGGACTTTCCCATCCTCGACGGTTCGCAACGCGTGCTGTCGAGCATGGATGCGGGGACGATGCTGCTCGGCCGGAACGAATTGGCCAGCCACCTCTTCCGTCGGGAAGTGCGCCGCCTCGTCGAGACGGCCCCGGAGGAATGAGCATGTCCACCGCGGACACCGACCCGGAACTGATCTCGCTCCGGTGCTACGGCGGTCCCCCGTCCCACGACACCGCCCCGCTGTTCCAGGCGGCTCGCGCAGCCGACGCGGAGATGGGATTCTCCGAACCGGCCCAGTCTTTTTCGCGGCCCTCGGCACACTCCCTGACCGCCGAGGTTCGCACCCTCCTGCATCGGTGGACCACCGCCGCGCCGAGTGCACCCGTGCTCGCCGCGGTCGTCACCGCCAGACAACTGCGACCGTCCCTGTGGGCAGTGGACATCGTGGTCGATCCGCAGTACCGGTCGATGGGCGTCGCCACCGCTGTCTTCGAGACCGTGGGTGCCGACCTGTCGGGGATGCCTGCACCGTTCGGAGCCATCGCCGGCGCCGCCGTCGTCGGATGTTCCTACGGCTCGCATCCGGCGTCCGGCCGGCTTGCACGGCGATTCGGTGCACGATTCGGGGGCCGACGGGACCAGCTCCTCCTGCCGTCCCGTTCCGACTACGCCGCGTCCCGCATGGCTCGCTCACCGCGGCCGCGGTCCGTGGCCTGTGCGGACGAAGGTCGTGAGGTCGGCGCGTTGTCCGTGTGGGAGCACTTCGATGATGCCGGTGCCGGTGCCCGGCGGTTGCGCATCTCCGTCGCCGACAGTCCGGTCGACACCCGCCGCGACCGATTGGTCGGTGTCGTCCGGACCGCGATCGAGCACCTCTGGGCGAGCGGCGCCGACTCGATCGAGACCAGCGTCGACGCATCCGACGCGGCGGCCCTCGACGTCCTCCGGTCCGCGGCGTTCCAGCACGACCGGAGCGACGCACTGTTCACCCTCGGGTAGCGCTCACGCCCCGAGCAGCAGGATCCCGGTCACCAGCAGCGCAGCCAACCCAGAGGCGCAGCAGTGACATGACCCTGCACCGGGAGCTTGCGGCCCCGGCCGTCACAGCCGGCGGCCAGGACATCGAAGGTGGCCGGTTGCCACAGCTGGCCGCCGGCGACTATGACCGTGCCTGTGCCCGCATGGAGGCGGTGGTGCGGACACTCGAAGCCGCCCGGCGACCGCGGGCCCTCCTCGAGGCCAGGGTGCTGTACGCGCGGAGCCTGGGCCACCGCGGGCAGGATCACCGCCGCGAGACAGGTCCTCATTCCCGTCGCGGCGACCTGCGCCGAGTGCGGTCTGCCCCGCCTGCCGGCCGACGGCGCCGAGCTATCCGACGGTTGCAGCGGCAGCGCTCTCGGCCGGCGCGCTCGTCCGGATGAGCCGGTCGAACGCACTCAGGGCTGCCGTCGCACCGGCGCCGGCGGCGATCACGATCTGCTTGTACGGGACGGTGGTGCAGTCACCGGCAGCGAACACGCCGGGTACCGACGTCTGACCGCGGTCGTCGATGACGATCTCGCCGCGAGCGGACAACTCGACCGTCCCGTCCAGCCACTCCGTGTTGGGGAGCAGACCGATCTGGACGAAGACACCCGCGAGGTCGAGCGTGTGCGCGGTGTCGGTCGAGCGGTCCTGGTAGGCCAGGCCGGTGACCTTGTTGCCGTCTCCGAGGACCTCGGTCGTGAGCGTATTCAGCAGGATGTCCGCGTTTGGGAGGCTGCGCAGCTTGCGCTGCAGCACCTCGTCGGCCCGGAGCACCGAGTCGAACTCGATGAGCGTGACATGGTCGACGATTCCCGCGAGATCGATGGCCGCCTCGACGCCGGAGTTGCCGCCGCCGATCACGGCGACGCGCTTGCCCTTGAACAGCGGACCGTCACAGTGCGGGCAGTAGGTCACACCCTTGTTCCGGTACGCGTCCTCGCCGGGCACGTTCATCGAGCGCCACCGTGCACCCGTGGACAGGACCACGGTGCGCGCGAGAAGGGAAGCGCCGCTGTTCAGTTCGATCTCGACGAGACCGTTCTCGGTGGCAGCCGGCACGAGCTTCGCGGCCCGCTGGGTGTTCATGATGTCGACGCCGTACTGGCGGACGTGATTCTCGAGCGCGGACCCGAACTGGGGGCCCTCGGTGTACGGAACGGAAATGAAGTTCTCGATCGCCATGGTGTCGAGCACCTGGCCCCCGAAGCGTTCCGCGGCGATGCCGGTGCGAATTCCCTTGCGCGCGGCGTATACCGCGGCCGCTGCACCCGACGGGCCGCCGCCGACCACGAGGACGTCGAAGGGCTCCTTCTCCGCGATCGCGGCGGCCGCGCGGTCGGCGGAGCCGACGTCGAGCTTGCCGATGATCTCCTCGAGGCTCATCCGGCCGGAACCGAAGAGCTCGCCGTTCAGGAAGACCGTCGGCACGGCCATGATCTGACGGCCGTCGACCTCGTCCTGGAACAGGGCGCCATCGATCGCGACGTGGCTGATACGCGGATTGAGCACGCACATCAGATTCAGAGCCTGCACCACGTCCGGGCAGTTCTGGCACGACAGCGAGAAGTAGGTCTCGAAGTGGAAGTCGCCGTCGAGGTCGCGGACCTGCTCGAGCAGTTCGGCGGACTCCTTCGACGGGTGACCGCCGACCTGGAGCAAAGCCAGTGCGAGCGAGGTGAATTCGTGACCGAGCGGGATGCCGGCGAAGCGGACCGCGATGTCGGTGCCGCTGCGGCGGACCGCGAACGACGGGCGTCGCTCGTCGTCGTCGCGGCGTTCGTAGGTGACCTTGTCCGACATCGCCGCGATCTCGGTGAGCAGTTCGGCGAGTTCCGCCGACTTGGGCCCGTCATCGAGCGAGGACACGAGCTCGATCGGCAAGGTCAGCTTTTCGAGCAGGGATTTCAATTGGCCGGCGAGCGAGGCTTCGAGCATGCGGATCTACTCCATCGATCGGGAGGACAGGGGATCGGGAACCGGAGCACCTGGACAGGTCCGGAAAGTGTTGGTGCGACACCGATTGCCCCCACGGGAGCGGAGCACCGGGAACCGCGCGCACGGGCTCAGAAGATCTGAGCCCGTGCCGACGGTGCGTGTGGGCTGCGTCAGATCTTGCCGACGAGATCCAGCGACGGGGCGAGGGTCTCTTCGCCCTCTTCCCACTTGGCCGGGCAGACCTCGCCCGGGTGCGACCGGACGTACTGGGCGGCCTTGACCTTGCGGACCAGCTCGGCGGCGTTGCGGCCGATTCCTTCCGCGGTGACCTCGGTGAACTGGATGACACCGTCGGGGTCGACGAGGAAGGTGCCGCGGTCGGCCAAGCCCTCGTTCTCGCGGAGGATCTCGAAGTTCCGGCTGATCTCCTGGGTCGGGTCACCGATCATGGCGTACTTGATCTTGCCGATGGTGTCGGATGATCCGTGCCACGCCTTGTGCGTGAAGTGCGTGTCGGTCGACACCGAGAAGACCTCGACGCCGAGACGCTGCAGCTCCTCGTAGTGGTCGGCGAGGTCGCCGAGTTCCGTCGGGCAGACGAAGGTGAAGTCGGCCGGGTAGAAGAAGAAGATCGCCCACTTGCCCGCAACGTCGTCGGCGGACACGGTGGTGAACGCGCCATCCTTGAACGCATTCGCGGCGAAGGGCTTGATCTGCTGGTTGACCAGGGCCATTGAAACCTCTATTCGGTGGAAGACGGGAAGCCGATACCGAGAACGCTATCCAGCAGTTTGGAATAGGTCCAATCTATGAGACCTATTCCATAGATTGGATGGAGCTATCAATTCTTCCCTGAATCCGCCGAGCCGCAGGTCAGTGCGGTACTCCCCCGATGCCGCCCGCGGCAGTCGCCGGACGTGCGGTGTGACCACCGTGACACTCCCCAACCCGAAACTTCACACTGCCGTCGGACCGCGGCGTCACCCCGGCCGCCGCGAGGCTTTCCGGAACCGGAATTTTACGGTCCTATCGTGGTGTGGTGAGCGATGACACTTGGGCCGGTTTGGCCGACCTCTTCGCGGATGAGGCGTATGCCTCGGTGAAGGGTCGCGTACGCACGTACGTGTTGCACCGGCAATTGCTCGAGCACTTACCGGCACCACCCGCCACGGTCCTGGATATCGGTGGCGGTGCGGGCCATCAATCGTTTCCGCTGGCCCATGCCGGCTACGACGTGACCCTGCTTGATTCGTCGCCGGCAATGCTGGACAAGGCGCAACAGCGACTCCAGCGGCTGCCCGAGGAGGCCCGGCGCCGGGTGACGCTGATGCAGGCCGACGGCGGGAGCGCCGTCACGGCAGTCGACGGCCGGCGCTTCGACGCCGTGCTGTGTCACGGGGTGCTCGGGTACCTCGAGCAGCCGGAACCGCTGGTCGACCAGATGTGCCGATGCGCCGCCCGCGGTGGCGTGGTCTCGATCATGACGGGCAACGCCAGGACGCTGGCGGTGCGCCCGGCGCTGGAACGGCGGTGGGAAGACGCCCTCGCGGCGTTCGACGCCACCGGCGAGATCGGAGTGCTGGGCGTACCGACTCGCGCCGACACCGTCGAGCACCTCAGCGCTCTCATGCAGGACCGAGGTGTGACGCCACTGGACTGGTACGGGGTGTGGCTGTTCACCGACTGGCTCGACTTCAGCGGAACCGAACTCGACCCGGCCGATGAACAGCAGGTCGCGGCGATAGCCGCCGTCGAACTCGAGGCCGGTAGGCGAGATCCCTACCGCCAGCTCAGCCGTCCCTTCCATCTCTTGGGACGCAAAAAGACGGCCCCACAACACATCTAGTCGAGGTGGGCGGACAGCAACCATGCGGGCAGCATCGTCCTGCCCTTGTCGTCCTGCTGCCAGTTCGCGGCCTGCTCCGGGCCGAGCAGGGCATGGATGAAGGCTGGGCGGATGTCGTCGACGGCCCAGAATTCGGCCACGGCATCGCGTAGCTCGTCGTCGGTCACCGGATTCGGCCCCTCTCCCTCGGGGAAGGCGCCCTTCGCGAACACCAGGATGTAATAGGACGCGCCGGGAGCGGCCGCCCGGGCGACGGCGCGCAGGTAGTCGCGCCGCCGATCCACGGGAAGCGAATGGAACAGGGTGCTGTCGACGATGGTGGCGAATCGGCCGTCGAAACCCGTGAACGAACAGATGTCCGCCACCTGATACGTGGCCGTCGTCAACCCGCGATCGGCCGCGGCCGCCTCGGCCACCGCGATGGCCGTCGGCGACAAGTCCAAACCGACCACCGTGTACCCCTGAGCGGCCAGGTGCAGCGACGTCTCGGCGTGCCCGCAACCCGCATCCAACACGTCGCTGCGGAACTTGCCCTCCGCTATCAGCTCGGCAATCTCGGGCTGCGGCTCACCGATGTTCCACGGCACCTGTCCCGAAAAATCCTCCGCCTTGCCTCGGTAAATGTCATCCCACGGCGCAACCTGATCGTCATCGGTCATGACATCGACGGTACGCGCGCGCCGCCGCGCATATTCGGACAGTCGAATCAGGATTCCGTCACCTCACGAGCGGCGGCCGGTGAGTATGGAAGCTGGTGGCATTCTGGAAGGCGATGGCCGCGTTCAACAAGACGGTGTCCATCCAGTATCCCGCTGTCATCTGCAGTCCGATCGGCATACCGTCCGAGCGGAATCCACACGGAATCGAAATCCCCGGAATCCCGGCGAACGGCTGGACGAAATTGGTGCGTGACACGTCCATCATTTCCGAGTGCTCGAGCTTGCCTAGGCGAGGCGTTGCGATCGGCACGGTCGGGCTCACGAATACGTCGACTTCGTCGAAGAATTCCTCGAGGTTGCGAACGAACAGCTGCCGGTACATCGCAGCCTCCGCGAACTGGGTCGCGGTGACCGAACGGCCGTGTTCCAGTGACATCACCACTTCGGGGTCGAGACCGTCGACGGGTCGGTCGAGATAGTCGCCGTAGAGCGCGAAGAAGTTCGCCGTCACCATCGGATAGAAGTGAGTTCGGCATTGTTCGGCACCCGGCACGTGCACCTCTCGGATGTGTGCACCGAGGTCGCTGAGGGTACCGATGGCCGTGTTGACTGCCGCCAGGATCTCACTGTCCACGTCGTCCATGAAGTAGTTCTTCGGGACGCCGATCCGGAGACCCTTGATTCCTTCACGACCGAGACCGAGGGTGTGGTCACGACGTCGCCGGACCGACGTCACATCGGCCGGGTCGTACGCGTCCATGGCGTGGAACAACCGGGCAGCGTCGACAGCCGTCCGCGCGAGCGGCCCCCCGACGGTGAAGGTCGCCACGCGGGTCGATGCGGTACGTCGGTTGGAGAGGCGGCCCGCCGACGGTCGCAGGCCGACGAGCCCGTTCAGGCTCGCCGGGATCCGGATCGATCCGCCGGAATCGCTCCCGATCGAAGCCGTTGCCATCCCCGCAGCAACGCCGGCGGCAGAACCCCCGCTCGATCCGCCCGCGATGCGGTCCAGACCCCACGGGTTCCGGCACGACCCGTGGTGAATGTTCTGGTTCGTCACCGACTGGCAGTACTCCGACTGATTCGCCTTCGCCACGACGACCGCGCCCGCCTCCTTCACTCGGTCGATGACGAAACAGTCTTCGGATGCGCTGTGGGCGTACGCAAACGACGTTCCGTTGGTCGTCGGCGTACCCGCCACATCGAAGTTGTCCTTGACCGTGAGAGTCATTCCGTACAGCGGACCGGGCCAGAAGCCGTTCTCGACCTGCTCGTCGAGTCGACGTGCCTCGGCAATCGACTCTTCCTGACGAATTGTGATCAGCGAGGTGATCTCCGGCTCGTACTTCTCTATGTGGTCGAGGTTGGACCGGACCGCGGTTTCTGCGGATGTGTTTGCTGTGGTGATCATTCCAGCTCCATCGTCGTGGGTCGTGGCCGCCCGGATCGGCGGCAGTATCTGCGGCCGGAAACGGTGGCGTGCTCGTACTCTGGCGGGAGTCGAAACTCGGTGGCGAATATGTCAGGAAAGCGTGCGGGAAGGCGCCGCCATGTCCGGAAACCGGCCGTAGCGGGCACTGATCCAGTCATCAGCATGCGCGCGAGAGTGGCTCGTCAGGCCCTGGTCGGCGGCACCATGGGCACCACAGGGCCTGTCGCACGGCCGTGATCGTCGAGGATGTGACCAACGTGCTTGCTGATCTGCATGACCACGGACCGGTCCGCCACTCGCGCCCCCGGCAAGAGCTTCTCGAAGAGCACCTCGAACCGGTGGACGTCATTCAACGTGCGCAACCAGACGGACAGGATCAGGTTGTATTCGCTGGCTACGAGTACAGCTAACCGCACTTCCTCGATACGTCCCAGAGACGTCCTGAGCCGCTCCACGAGAGTGGCGGGAACCTGCATGAAGTACCAGGCGTAGACAGGCCACTCCGAGTAGGTGCGGGCGATATCGGTACGCAGCCCGAGGGAACCGTCACGCCGCATCGTTGCGATTGCATCGACCACCCGCTGGTTGCTGACCCCCGCCAACTCCGCGATCGCGGTGGTCGATGCACGGCCGTCGATGCTCAGTTCGTGGTGGATCACGCGTTTGAGCTCCGGAGCGACGGTTCTTGCAGCGCGTGGACGCGGAGGGCGCGACCTCGGCACCTGGTCGACCTGTGCGGGTGCCAAGGTCCGGAGCCTCCAGTTCCCCGCTTCGAAGAGAACTTCGGTGATGAGGTGCGTCCGGGCTCGTCGAATATCCGGGTACTCACCGAGCCGGTGGAGCAGGAATCGGGAGGCTTCGCCCGAGTTCTGCGCGATCACGGTCAGCAGCAGGTCGCGACCTCCCGCAGTGAGATCGATGCTGGACACCAACGGGTCTTCGGCGAGTATCTGTGCGGTGCGCGCTGCTCTTCCCGGTCTGCATTCCACTTCGACCAGCGCGATGTGACCCGAAAGTGCTGCCGCATAACCGGTGATCCAGATGAGCCCTGCCTCATGGAGCCGACGGAACCGTCGCGACAAGGCCACTGGATCGACTCCCAGAATTCCGGCGAGGGACTTCCACGTTGCCCGGGGCTCGATCTGCAGTGCGTGCATCAGGGCAAAATCGACGTCATCCGGCTCGTAATCCTGCATAGTGTGTCCTTCGATTCCGCAGACATGAACCCTACATGCCCGAAATGAAGGGCTCGGGCGACTGCGATGTCACAATCCGACGGTGTCGCGCACATCCGTTTCGGAGGTGTCGACATCGCGACGGTGATCTGCATTCAGGAACAACGCCAGTACCGCGATGGCGACACAGATTGCCGCACACGTCGCCCAGACGGCGTGGTAGGAACCCAGCGACGAGACGGTCTTGTCGACGCCACCGACATCGACCGTGGTCAGCATCGACGACATCACCAAGGCGAAGATCGCCCCGGCGATCGAACCGGCTCCGGTGCGAGAGGTGTTGTAAATCCCTGATGCAATTCCGACGGAATCCGATGGAGCACGATCGACGATGACGGCCGGCACGAGTCCGACGAGGATTCCGATGCCGAAACCCTGAAGGAACAGGTACACGGAGAAGACTGGAGCGCTCGCGGGGACGACGATCATCAGTGTGTAGGCGCAGGCGGTCAAGACCGCGCCCAGCGCGATGGCATGATGCCGGGCGCTCGCACGTGCAATCCGGTCACTGAGCGTGGAACCGAGAAATGCGCCTGCGGCGTTGACGGCCAGCAGTGTGCCGGCAAAGGAAGCGCTGACACCGAGACCGAACCCGTAGACGTCCGGGTCGGATCGCATGAACAGCGCAGTCGGCGCCTGGGATCCGAAAATCTGTGCTCCGATCAGAGCGGCGATCACCACGGGCAGCACGAGGCGTCCACGAGCCATGACCGCGAAGTCGACGAGCGGATCGGTGACGCGACACTCGACCAGAACCCAGACGACGAGTACAACCGTTCCTCCCACGATCAGCATCACGATCAGGGGATCAGACCAGCCGAGACTGTTACCGTTCGACACGCCACTGAGGAGTGCCAGCAAACCGGACGCCAACAGAATCGCGCCCTTCCAGTCGACCGTCGCTCGGCTCCGCGCAACGGTCTCGCGGACGAGGAAACGTGCGGTCGGAACGCACACGAGCATCATGACGGCCGGAACGAGAAGAACGAGAGTGAGGTTCTCGAAGGTCGTCATCATCGCTCCGGATACCAGACCTCCGACAAGAACTCCCGCAGTGAGGGAGCCGACCAGGTAGGCAATGTTCCGGCCGGCTGTCTCTTGATCGCGATCACGCACGATGGCGAATTCGAGCGGAAGGAACGCGATCAACGGCGCCTGGAGCACGCGGCCGGCCAGGAGCAATCCGAACGTCGGAGCCAACGCGACAAGCAGCGAGCCGACAGCGACCAAGGCTGCTGCGACTACCAGCATCCGACGGTGCCCGTAGATGTCGCCGAGTTTGGCAATGATCGGGACAAAAGCTACCGACGTCAACAGGAATACCACATTGACCCAGTTCAGAGCGGCCGCCGAAACATCGTGCGCCTCTCCGATACTAGCGAGAAGAGGCGGATACCAGCCCTGGAGCAGCCCACTGCCGAACTCCATGACGATGAGAAAGCCGACGACGGCGAAGGCTCCAGAATCAGCCTTCTCCGGGTCGCGCGAAAGACCTGCGCGCATCTGGTACTCCTTCACAGAATGGACAACGGGGACCGAACGATGGTCACCGCCACTGCTGTCACTTGGGCGAGGCGTCCGGAAACGCGGCCAAATGACAGCGTTCGCGCGGTAACAGCTGCGCAAGCGTTCGAGTTCGCCGACTATCCGCGCTGCAGCTGCCACCACAGGCTCCGGGACGGATCGCGGCCGAGCAACCGACCTTGCACCTACAGCTATTTTTGATTCATACTTTCTCATAACATGGTGGAATGACGTCAGGAGTACAGATCGTGACCATGAAGTTGCTCAGTCCACTGCGCGTCGGCAAGGTCGATGCAGCCAACCGAGTTTTCATGGCACCGTGCACCCGGCTCCGCGCCGACCTCGACCAAGTCCCGACGCCGATAATGGCGGAGTACTACGCACAACGCGCGAGCGCGGGAGTCATCATCACCGAAGGCATCAATCCGTCCCCGCTCGGACGGGGCGAACTCAACCAGCCGGCGATGTACTCGGACGCGCACGGACGTGGATGGGAACCCATAGCCGATGCCGTGCACCGGGCCGGCGGCCGAATCTTTGCCCAGCTCATGCACGTCGGGCGCATTTCGTTTCCGGAGCTGCTCCCGGGAGCGGTCAATCCGGTGGCGCCTTCCGCCGTGCAGCCCGATCCCGAATTCCGGGGATACTCGATCAGGTGCCCCCGCCACGACCGGCCCTTCCCGACTCCAGATGCGCTGGACGGCGCCGGAGTAGCGCGAGAAATCGGATGCTTCGTGGACGCCACGACGCGAGCGATTCGAGCAGGATTCGACGGAGTCGAGATCCACGCCGCCGGCGGATACCTGCCCATGCAGTTCCTCTCGTCGGGTACCAATCTGCGCACGGACTCATATGGGGGTTCAATCGAAAATCGGTCGCGGTTCCTGCTGGAGTGCATCGAAGGAGCCGCCGAACGAGTGGGCGCCGAACGCATCGCGGTGAAACTTTCACCCGGCTTCTACTTCAACGACGTCCACGACGAGGACAGCACAGCCCTCTACACCTATGTCTCCCAACGACTGAGTGCCATGGGGTTGGCCTTCATCGAGGTATCGGACTACCGGGGCAGGCACTCCGAGGACGGCATCGATCCGATCAACCTGATTCGCCGCAACTACGACGGCGTCGTCGTGGCCAACGGCGGCTTCGACCAGCACTCCGCCGAGGAACTACTCCAGTCGGGGGCCGCAGACGCGGTGAGCTTCGGAGGAACGTTCATCGCGAACCCCGACCTTCCGAAGCGATTCGAGACCGGTGCGCCCCTGAACGCACCGGTGCGTTCCACCTACTACACCAGCCCGACAGGACATTTCGAGGTGGGATACACCGACTATCCGGTCATGTCCGCCCAGTCGACCTCGACCGTACTTGTCACTACCGACCGGTAAACCGCGGAGCACGCCGCTCGACGAACGACCGCGGTCCCTCGAGCGCGTCCTCGGTACCGAAGACGCGCCCGGCGAGCTCGGCCTCGATGCCGAACGGCGATTCCATCGCGGCCCCCTTTACAACGATTTCCTTTGTCGCTCTGGTCGCCAGCGGTCCGGCCGCGCAAATGCTCTCAGCGAGCCGCAACGCTTCGTCCACGAGGCCGGCAGCCGGAACGACGCGATTCACCAGCCCCACCTCGCGCGCCCGGTGGGCGTCGATAGGAGCCCCGGTGAGGAGCATCTCCATGGCGACGGCCCACGGCACCTGGCGCGCGAGTCGCGACACGGTGCCGCCCGCTCCGACCAGCGCGAGCCGCGTCTCGGGAGTCGCGAACGTCGCGTGCTCGGCGGCAAGGCGAATGTCCGTCCCCAGCAACAGTTCCATGCCGCCCGCGATACAGGTACCGTTGACCGCGGCGATGATCGGCGTGTAGACGTCGGAGAAGATTCGTTTGCTCGGATCGGGTATCACCGCGCCCAGATTGCCGCCGGTCAGGGTGGGAATGAACTCCTCGAGGTCGGCGCCCGCACAGAATGCGCGATCCCCGGTACCGGTCAGGACGGCGACGCGGACGCGGTCATCGGCGTCGATCTCCGCGAACACCTCACCGAGCCGGGTGAACATCTCGGCGCTGATGGCGTTACCCACCCGTGGCCGGTTGAGGCGCACGACGCAGATCCCGTTGGACTGCTCGACGACGATCGAGTCGGAGACACCGTCCGTCACGCTCACACTCATCTCACTCGGACCTTCCGGCGTCGTCCGGCACTTCGGGGAACGTCGGCCGCTGCCGGATCATCGCGGCCCCTTCCATGGACAGCACACGTGTGTCGCCTCGGTCGAGCAGACCCTGCCACGTGACGACGGCGCGTCCGTCGGCGCGCATGCGCACCGTGCGGATCACCATGCTGCCGGTCAACGTGTCCCCCGCGTACGCGGGAGCGTGCAGCCTCATCTCGTCGAAGCCGAGGCCGGCGACCATCGCCGTGCGATGGAGCACGGCCTCGAATTCGAGGACCTGAAGGATGGCCAGCACGTGCAACCCGCTGCCCACCAGACCACCGAACTCGGACTTCGCCGCCGCATCGCGGTCCAGATGGAACGGGAACGGATCCCATTTGCGTGCGAACTCGACGATCTCCTCTTCGCTGACGAATCGGCATCCCAGCGGGATCCGCTGCCCGGCTTCGAAGTCGTCCGCATAGACCGTGGCGTGCTCCGCGACAGTTGGTCGCGCAATCTGTCGTCCTGAACTCTGCATCGACTCAGCGTTTCGCCGTCTCGTACATCTCGTCGATGATCTCGGCGTACTTGCGCACGATCGACGCCCTCTTGAGCTTCATGGTCGGTGTGAGCTCGTCCCGACCCGGCACCCAGTCGGCCTCGAGGACGCGGTAACTCTTGATCTGCTCGGGGCGGGACAATCCCGAATTCGCGCGTGCCACCGCGTCGTCCAGCTCGGCCTTGACGATCGGGTGGTCCAGGAGTTCGGACCCATCGTCCGCCTCGACACCGTGTGCCCGGGCGAACCGAAGCACCTCGTTCGCGTCGAGCACCACGAGCGCGACGTTGTAGGGGCGACGATCACCTATCACCACGACGTGGTTGACGAGACCGGTGGCGCGCGCGAGCGCACTCTGGATCAGCGTCGGCGACATGTTCTTGCCGGCGGCGTTGATGATGATGTCCTTCTTGCGGTCGACGATGCGCAGGTAGCCGTCGCCGTCGACCCGTGCGACATCTCCCGTGTGCAGCCAACCGTCCCGGTCGATCGCCTCCGCGGTGCGTTCGGGCATGCCGCGGTAACCACGCATCACGTTGGGACCCTTGAGAAGAAGTTCGCCGTCCTGCGCGAGGCGGACCGTCACCCCGTCCAGCGCCGGGCCGACCGTGCCGAACCGGACCCGCGACGGCGGGTTCGCGGCACAGACCGCCGACGACTCGGTCATGCCGAAGGCCTCCCCCATCGGGACACCGAGGGCGTGGAAGTATTCGACCATCTCGGAGTCGACCGGCGCGCCGCCGACGATCGACGCCGAGATCCGATCGAGCCCCACCTGTCGTCGGAGATTCCGTAGCAGTTCCGCTTCGTCCGGCGTGAAGTCGAATTCGGGGCGTTCGAGGCCGGCCTCGAACGCTTTCTGCTCCGCGCGGACCCGTTCGATACCCAACTCGACGACGCGCGTGATCTCGGCCCGGCGCTCGCCGTCCGCTACACCCGCCACCGCATTGTCGATGTCGGCGCGCAGCTTCTCCCAGACTCGCGGCGTGGATGCGAAGAAACTCGGACGCACGTCCTTCAGATCGGCGAGAATGCGGGCGGGGTCGGCGCAGATACTGACGCTGAATCCCAGCATCATCGCGACGTAGTGGTCCATCATTCTCGCCATCGCGTGCGCCATCGGCAGGAACGACAGCTGGTTGGCTCCCTGCGGAATCTCCATCCGTTCGACGAAGGTCCGCATGGCGAACGTGATGTTTGCGTGGGTCAGCTCAACCCCCTTGGGGTCGCCCGTCGTGCCGGCCGTGTACACCAGGGTGGCGACGTCGTCGGGTGAGACGGCTACTGCGGCTGCTTCCAGATCGAAGTCGGCGTCGGCCTCGCCCGCGAGGGTGTCCCAGTCGGTCAGGTCGTGCGGCTCCGAGGACATGACGACGACCTCGTCGACGATGGCGCCCAGTTCGGCTGCCCGCTCGGCGAACGCGGCCTCCGTGAACACCGCCCGGGTACCGGAATTGTTCAGAACGAAGCGCATGGCGTCGAGCGAGGCACTGTTGTAGAGCGAGAAACTGGTGATGCCCAGGTGGAGGGCGGCCGAGTCGAGGAAGTGGAATTCCCGCCTCGAGGTGAAGAGCAGCGCGATGGTGTCGCCGCGGCGCAACCCCAGACCCGCCAGCACCGCCGCAGCCGTTCGCACCTGTTCCGCATACTGCGCCCAGGTCATCGCGGGGATCTCGTCGGTCGCGTGGAACGCGACCTCGTCAGGGCGCTCCCGCAGCGTGAGCTGAAACGCCTCGGGCAGTGTGCCCGCGTAGAGGGCCTTCGGCCTCTCCGCCTGCATGGTCATGGCTGGTCCTTTCAGCAATCCCGAAATCGGTTGGCTCGAAATGAGATAGGCGCGGATCGTCAGACCGCGGTGGCGCGCTCATCCGGGTGCTGCTCGAGTGCCTCGGCCACGTCCTCGGCTGTCCACGTATCGCGACCCACACCGCGCTCGGGAAAGCTGGGCAGGTTCATCACCTTGAGGTCACGCTTCTCGAGGCGCAGCACTCGACCGGTGAACGCGACGCGCTCGCTCATCAGGTAGACCGCAAGCGGTGCGATCTCGTCGGGCGACGGAAGTGTCGAGTAGTCGATACCCGCAATGGGATTGGCCTCCAGCATCGGGGTTCGTGCGCTCGGCGCGATCGCATTGACCTTGATCCCGTGGCCCTGCAGATCCACGGCCCATCCGTAGGTGAGGGACGACACCGCGCCCTTCGTCGCCGCATACGCGCTCGTGCCGGATCGGCCGAGATGCGCGGTCGAGGTGACGTTGACGATCCTGCCGCCGCCCGACCCGACCATGGCTCGCGCGGCATGGAGCCCGACGAAAGCCGAGCCCAGTAGATTCGTCTCGACCAGCGCGCGGTAATCGGCTTCGGTGTCCTCGAGCACGTCGCCCATGTGCATGATGGCGGCGTTGTTGACCAGCGCGTCGATGGCGCCGAAGCACTCGACGCACTGCCCGACGATCGCCGCTGCCTCGTCCCAGTTCGCGATCGATCCGACGTACGGCTCGGCTCTGCCGCCCGACGCGCGGATCTCGGCGACCACGCCGTGCGCCCCGTCCGGGTCGATGTCGTTGACCACCACGGACGCGCCCGCGGAAGCCGCCGCGAGGGCATAGCTTCGACCGAGTCCCCCTCCCGCACCGGTGATCACGACTGCCTGATTATTCAGCATTCCCACGTGTGAGAGCTCCTTCTGGTCAGATGGTGGCAGGCTGCGCCGCGTGCTGGTCCGTGCTGCCGATCGGGGCACCCCACGATGCGGTCAGCTCTCGCCAGTCGCCGTACTCGGCCGGACTCGACGGTGTGCCGGACGGAGTCTTGCTGAACCGCGGCGCCGGCGCCGGTTGCGCCACACCGGCAACCGAGAGGATCGTCGACCGGGCCTTGATGTGCTCGTGTTCCGCTGCCTCCGTGAGGCCCAGCACCGGGGTGCAGCAGGCGTTCGTGTCTCGGAACAGTTCCGTCCACTCCTGACGCGTCCGGGTCAGGAAGAGGGCCGACAGTCCGCCGGCGAGGGCGTTCCAATTCGCCGGCTCGAGGCGCTCCGCCTCGCTCATGCTCTCGATACCGGCCACTGCGGCGAACTCGTCGTAGAAGGGCTGTTCGAGTGCCCCGAGTGCCATGTACTTGCCGTCGGCCGTCTGATGCGTGCGGTAGAACGGTGCCCCGCCGTCGAGGATGTTGCTTCCACGTTCGGCGCGCCACCGCCCGGCATTGCTCAGGCTGAAGTAGAGCGTGGACAGGACGGTCGCCCCGTCCACCATCGCCGCGTCGACGACCTGCCCCACGCCCGATCGGGATGCCTCCCACACGGCCGCGAGCAGTCCCATGGCCAGGAGCATGCCGCCGCCGCCGTAGTCGCCCACGTAATTCAGCGGCGGGAGCGGGGCCGAACCCGACTCCCCGATCAGGTCGAGGGCTCCGGTCAGCCCGATGTAGTTGATGTCGTGCCCCGCGGTCTGGGCGAGCGGTCCGTCCTGCCCCCATCCCGTCATCCGTCCGTACACCAGCTTAGGATTGCGCGCACGCATCTCTTCCGGACCGAGGCCGAGACGCTCCGTGGTTCCCGGGCGGAAGCCCTCGATCACGACGTCGGCCTGCTCGATGACCGCGATCAGGTCGGTGCGCGCCGACGGGTCCTTGAAGTCGAGTTCCCACAGCGTCCTGTTCCGCTCGATCAAGTCGAGCGGCGGCGGGTCGACGGGCCCCGCCTTCGCCTTCCGCGGGCGCCGCACCCGGAGGACCTCCGCGCCCAGGTCGGCCAGGAGCATCGCGCAGAAGGGCGCCGGGCCGATCCCTGCGAGCTCGACCACCCGCAGGCCGGCCAGTGGGCCCCGTGGGCGTACTCCGCTGTTGTCCATCTTCAAGTCACTCCAGTCTTCGACAGATAGGAATAGGGGGCGGCCTTGCGCACCGAAAGCAGGTGGAAGCACGAATTCTCCGCGTCTGCCGTTTCCGAGGATCTCGCGAAATGTCTTTCGGCAGAATGGCCGAACCCTCTCGACGAAGCGTGCCGGGAGTCCGGGATTAATTTTGAGAGTACGTTGCTCATATCCCTTGGTCAAGCAGTTTCTGTGATCTGCTTCACCGGAACCGCCTCGGGCACGGGCGTCGCATTCGCCCGGAAACACCGTTGTCAGTACGACTTCGGGAGTCCCAGCGAATGCTCGGCGACGAAGTTCAGGACCATCTCCCGCGACACGGGAGCAACCTGGATCAGACGCGCCAGCCACCACATGTCGGTCAATCCGTACTCCAGCGCGAAGCCGTTTCCGCCGTGCACCTGAATGGCACTGTCGAGGCAGTGGACTCCAGCCTCCCCGGCGAGGTACTTCGCCATGTTCGCGGTCTCCCCCGCCGACAATCCGGCGTCGTAGAGCCTGGCAGCCTTCTCCATCATCAAGCGGGCCGACTCCAACTCGACCTTCGCCGCCGCCAGCGGGTGCGCGACGCCCTGATGTTTGCCGATCGGCACACCCCACACCTCACGCTCGTTGACGTAACGGGCTGCCTTGTCCAGCGCGTAGCGGCCGATCCCCACACAGAACGCTGCACCGAGCACGCGCTCGGGATTGAGACCGTCGAACACCGCCCGGAATCCCCGGTGCAGCTCGCCGACCAGCCGGTCGGCATCGAGCGTCACGTCGTCGAAGAACAACGTCCATTGCTTGTCCGGCGCCTCCAGTGCAGTCGGAACCAGCTGCCGAGTGAGCCCGGGCGCATCGCTGTCGACGATGAAGAGCGACAGTTGCCCCTTGCCGGTCTTCTCGTCCAGTCCGGTTCGCGCCACGACCAGAATCGCATCGGCACCCTCGACGCCGGAGATGAACGTCTTCGTGCCCGACAGCACGTATTTGCCGTCGACGACGCGGGCCGAGGTGGACACCCCCTGCGAGTTCGATCCCGCCTCCGACTCGGTGAGCGCAAACGAGAACTTGAGTTTTCCGGTGGCCAGGCCCCGCAGCCACCGCTCCTTCTGCTCGTCCGTGCCGTGCTTGGCGAGGATGCTGCCACCGATCGACTGCGAATAGACGAGCAATTGGAGCGGGCATCCTGCCGCGGCCAACTCCTCGGCGACGATCGCCAGTTGCCAGAGTCCTCCGCCGCCGCCCCCGTACTCCTCCGGCAGACTGACCCCCAGGAATCCGAGTGCGGCGAGCTCGTCCCAGAGTTCGTCGATCGGCAGCCCCTGTCGTGTCTTCTCCATGAAGTAGTCATGGTCGAACTTCTTCGCCAGATCGGCGACGACCTGACGGAGCGCCGTCTCATCCTCCGATGGGACGAGGCTCATTACGGGCATATCGTTCGCCACTTGTCTCCCCTTCTTCGCACCAGCGCGAAACGGTCGCCGAATTCCGGCCCGGCCGGACCGAACACATTCCTGCGACCAAGAACGTTCGTTCACCAGCCGACGGTAGCACCGGTTCCGAACCGGCACCAGATCCACGTAAATCTGGCCCAGGAGTGGAAGTCAACGACGAAAAGTCGCTGCTGAACTCGGATTGTCACGCAGCGTCGCGAGACGGTCACAGGTTCCGAAAGATTCCGAGAACGTTCGTTTACCGGGCATTGCCGGGCGTGCTACTTTGGTGGTCGACCACGGGACATCGTGGTGCAACCTTTCACCACCGGGAGACGAGAGATATGGGCTACCCACTTCACAAGGGCAATTCGTTGCGGGGGCCGTTTCAGCCGATGCGTTTCGAGGCGACGGTCGAGGAGTGCATTGTGACGTCGGGGGAGATTCCGCGGGAGTTGTCGGGTGGTTTTTATCGGTCGGGTCCGACGTGGCGTCGTCCGTCGAAGCAGGGTACGACCCCGTTGATCAGTATGGACGGGATGGTGCAGGGTCTGGTTTTGGACAATGGTCGGGCGGATTTCCGGAATCGGTGGATTCGGACGCCGAAGTTCGTGGCGGAGGAGCGGGCGGGGCGGGGGTTGTTCGAGTGGACCGATGGGGGGTTCGGGGATTGGCGTGATCACGCGTACGGCGATGTCAAGCGTGATGAGTTCACGGTGGGGGTTCCGCAGGGTACGAACAACATCAATATTTTCCCGTTCGCGGGGGAGGTGCTGGCGTCGGGTGAGCAGGGTGGGCCGCCGATCGCGTTGGATCCGATCACCCTGCAGACGCGGGGGATCGTGAATTGGTCGAGTAAGTTGTCGGCGGGTCTGCACGCGAAGTCGTCGTTCGGGGATGCCTCGTTCACGGCGCATCCGAAGTGGGATCACGACACCGGGACGTTGTATGGGTGGAATTGGCGGGACGAGGCGCCGTTCGTGACGATCCATATCGTGCACCCGGACGGTGCGGTGGAGTCGCGGGATCTCGAGGATGCCCCGTATAACACGGTGGCGCATGATATTTGGTTGACGCCGGAGTGGATCGTGATGCCGTTTCAGCCGTTCACGGCGGATCGGAAGCAGATCACCGAGCGCAAGTTGGGGATCTGGGGGTGGGATGCGTCGTTGCCGATCGTGATCGCGTTGATTCCGCGGCACGATCTGCAGGGGCCGGTGCGGTGGATCAACACGGATCTGCCGGCGGAGTATGTGATGCACACCTTGTCGGCGAATGTCGAGGGTGATCTGTTGATGTTGGATGCGCCGATCTTCAACCGGCCGCCGTTCCCGTTCGCGGAGGATTTCGCGGAGGGCGAGGATGTGGCGTTGTTCTTCTCGGTGTCGCGGAGTTTTCTGGGGCGGTGGACGATCGATCTGAAGACGGGGGCGGCGAAGACGGAGCAGCTGTCGGATCGGCCGTCGGAGTTGCCGAAGGTCGACGAGCGGTTCTACGGCAAGGGGTACACGTTCGGGTTCCAGGTCGGTGGGGTGGTCAAGCGTAACGGGATGTCGATGAACAGCCTGGTCGTGACGAATGTGAAGACGATGGCCGAGCAGGTGTATCAGATCCGGTCGACGGAGGCGGCGGCGGTGTTGGAGGCGACGTTCGCGCCGCGGACCCCGACCTCGCCGGAGGGGGATGGGTTCATCATCGTGCCGGTGTCGTGGTGGGCGGAGCGGCGGGGTGAGTATCTGATTTTCGATACCTACGACATCACCGCGGGCCCGGTCGCGCGGATCGAGATTCCGTTCCTGATGGGCTGGACCCCGCACGGACACTGGATGGACTTCCGCTGACCGAAGCGGTTGACCCGTCCGTCCCGGCCGCCGGTGATGCACTCGTTGCATCCGGCGGCCGGACCTCTGCCTGCCAGCACCGAGTTCCTCAAGCACCCTTCACAGCGTCGACAGCGCGATCGCCGGCCAACGCCGTCAGTGATGCTCTGGCCATGTGATGAAGCATGCCGGCGATATCTGACGGACGCTTGGCCCCTTCCCTGCGGGAGGTATCCGACGAGATCAGGCCGTGCACCGCACGCACCGCCGCCGCGAGTTCTTCCCTCGCATGGCCCGGATAGTTCGCGTCGAGAGCTCGAATCCAGCGGTCGATGTACATCTTCTGGCGCCTCATGATGTTCGCTCGGTAGACCTGCGACAGCGTCGCCTGCTCACGGTTCCAGATCGTGGTGAGCTCCGGATTTCCGATCGAGAACTCGACATGCGCGGCGATCAGGCGTTCCAGTTCGTCTTCCGGAGAGTCGATCGGTTCCCCGATCCGGATCAGCAGCGCGTCGAGGAGACGGTCGAAGAGCGCGGCAAGCACCTCGTCCTTACTGGAGAAGTGGCGGTAGACGGCCGAGCCGGTGATGCCGGCAGCCGCGGCGATGGCATCGACGCCCACTCCGTCGAAACTCCGCTCGGAGAACAGTCGGGTCGCCGCACTGAGGATCTGATCTTCTCTGGACATACCTGGATTCTAGGCGCCTGAGTGGTGGAAACGAATTCCCACCTGTAGACGACACGCAACCCATCTTCCTGCAAGATTGCTGCCGAGACGCGGCCGAATGATAAAAACGATCGTTTCCATTCAGCAGGTTACCGGTGACGACCCCCGACAGATATCCTGAGTGAACGCCGTCGAGAGGTGTGTGCACCGTGTATCGCCAGTGGTCGTGCCGTCGGAGCCCCGCACGCGAGAACTACCGCGTGACGAACCGAGTGTGACGTCCGATGGGCCAAAACGATCCGCTCGATACCCAGCGATACCGGGCCGGCTCCGTCACCGAAGAGCTGACCGCCACCGGTTTTACCGGCGCAGAGGAAATCGGGCGCGGCGGCTTCGGCGTCGTCTACCGCTGCACCCAGGCGAACCTCGATCGCACGGTGGCGGTGAAGGTGCTCACCACCGAGATCGACGAGGAGAACAGAGCCCGATTCTTCCGGGAACAACGGGCGATGGGCAGGCTGACCGGGCACCCGAACATCGTCAACATTCTGCAGGTAGGGGCCACCGACAGCGGTCTCCCCTACATCGTGATGCCGTATCACCCGCAGGATTCCCTCGACGCACAGATCCGCCGCCGCGGGCCGTTGCCGTTGACCGAGGCACTGCACCTGGGGGTCAAGATCGCCGGCGCCGCGGAGACGGCGCACCGGCTCGGAATCCTGCACCGGGACATCAAACCCGCGAACATCCTGCTCACCGATTACGGCGAACCCGCGCTGACCGACTTCGGCATCGCGCACATCACCGGCGGCTTCCACACCGCCACCGGGACAGTGGCCGGGTCGCCGGCCTACACCGCACCGGAGGCGCTCCGAGGCGATCCACCGAGCCCGGCCGCCGACGTTTACGGCCTCGGCGCCACCCTGTTCAGCGCCCTCACCGGTCACGCCGCGTTCGAACGTCGCACCGGGGAACAGGTGGTTGCGCAGTTCCTGCGGATCACCACGCAGCCGGTCCCCGACCTGCGCGAGCACGGGATCCCCGAGGACGTGTCCGCGGCGATCGGACGCGCGATGTCGGGCGCGCCGGACGAGCGTCCGGCCACCGCCGAAGACTTCGGAGAGGAACTGCGGCAGATTCAGCGTCGCCACGACTTCGCTGTCGACGAGATGGCGCTGCACGCGAACCCGGCGGCGAACGAAACCGGTCGGCAGGCGGCGCAGGGCAGTCGACACCGTGCCACGGCGCCCAGCCCACGAGGCGTGACCGGGAACCTACCCCTGGACCTGACGAGTTTCGTGGGCCGCCGGCACGAACTCACCGAGGCGAAAAACCTGCTCGCCGGGTCCCGGCTCGTGACATTGACCGGGATCGGCGGGGTCGGAAAGACGCGGCTGGCGATGCGGGTCGCGGCGACCGTGCAACGCGAATACGCCGACGGTGCGCGCCTGATCGAATTGGCCGAGCTGCGCGAAGAGTCGCTGCTGGTCGACGCGGTGGCCGCCGCCGTGGGCATGCGGGACCATTCGGCGCGGCCGCTGCGCGAGGTCCTCGTGGAACATCTGGCGGCGCGGGAACTGCTGCTGGTGCTCGACAACTGCGAGCACCTGGTCGACGCCGTAGCGGAGCTGACCGACACCCTGTTGCGAGTGTGCCCGGCACTGCGGATTCTGGCCACCAGCCGCGAACCCCTCGGCATCGGCGGGGAGACGGTGCAGCGGGTCCCACCGCTGGCCGTGCCGGATCCCGGCCGGCAGCCCTCGGTGCGGGGTCTACCCAAATACGATGCGGTGACCCTGTTCGCCGACCGCGCCGCCGCCGCCGTCCCCGGGTTCGCGCTCACCGAGGACAACGCGGCGGCGGTGGCGGGGATCTGCCACCGCCTCGACGGGCTGCCGCTGCCCATCGAACTGGCCGCCGCCCGGCTGCGAGCGATGTCGCCCGAGCAGATTTTGCAGCGACTGACCGAGCGCTACACACTCCTGACCCACGGCAGCCGCAATGCCCCGACGCGGCAACAGACCCTGCGGTTGTCCGTGGACTGGAGTTTCGAACTGTGCACCACCCGTGAGCAACTGGTGTGGGGACGGTTGGCGGTCTTCGCCGGCAGCTTCGAACTCGATGCCGCAGAGCAGGTCTGTGGCGCCGGCCTCGGCCCGGACGAACTGCTCGACACGCTGACGTCCCTGGCCGACAAGTCGATCCTGATCCGGGAGGAACACGAATCGGTGGTGCGGTTCCGGATGCTCGAGACCCTCCGCGAATACGGCTACGAGAAACTGGAGCAGACCGGCGAGGACCTCGCTCTGCGTCGCCGTCACCGGGATTGGTACGAGGCGCTGGCGCTCGACGCCGAGGCCGAATGGATCAGCGCCCGACAGCTGGACTGGATCAGCCGCCTGAAGCGGGAACAACCGAATCTCCGGGAGGCCCTCGAATTCAGCGTGTCCGACAGCCCCGACGCGGGACTTCGCATTTCCGCTGCGCTCCTGTTGTTCTGGGCGTCGCAGGGTCTCTACAACGAGGGACGGCGCTGGCTCGATCGCCTGCTGACCCAGCAGGACGGTCACCCGACCCTCGAACGGATCAAGGCCCTGTATGCCGGCATCGTCCTCGCCGAAGTGCAGGGCGACCTCGAGTCCGCAGTCGCGTCGATGGAGGAGGGACGCGCGGTTGCCGCGCAGACCAGCGACCGCTTGATTCTCGCTCTCATCGCCTACTCCGACGGCACCCTCGCCCTGTATCGCGGTGATCTCGCCCGCGCGTGCCCCTTCCTCGAGGACGCCCTCGCGGAGTTCGACAGGCAGGCGAACCGCACCCTGCGGACGAGTGCGCTGTACACGCTGGCACTCGCATACGGGCTGCGCGGTGAGACGGAGCGCGCGACCGAGTGCCATGAGCGGCTGCTCGCGACCACCGAGGCGTGTGGCGAGTCGATGTTTCGATCGTATTCGCAGTGGTCCATGGCAGTCGTCAAGTGGCGCAAGGGTGATGCCGACGGTGCCGTGCGGCTGCTCGAGCACGCGCTGCAGATCACCCGGCGGGTGCACAGCCCCCGCATCACCGCGTCCTGCCTCGAAGCTCTGGCCTGGATCGCCGGCGAACGCCGCGACTGGGCACGTGCGGCGGTTCTGATGGGCGCAGCCGAGGAATTGGGGCGGTCGGTGGACAGCGTCGCCGTCATGTATTCGAACATGCTCGTCTACCACGACACGTGCGAGCAGCAAACGCGGCGGGCGCTCGGCGAAAGAGCATTCACCGCAGCGCGCCGGAGCGGGCAGCACCTGGATTTCGATGCGGCGGTCGCGTACGCCCTCGACGAGCAACCGCCGGCCTCCCCCGCTCCCGCCGGTGCGCCGGTGAGACTCACCAAACGGGAACGACAGGTCGCCGGCCTCGTCGCCGAGGGCCTCACCAACCAGGCGATCGCCAACCGTCTGGTGATCTCGCCCCGCACCGCCCAGGGCCACGTCGAGCACATCCTGTCGAAACTGGGCTTCACTTCCCGCACGCAGATCGCCGCGTGGGTGGTGGAATCGCACGCCCAGGACGACCGACCCGTCCCCCCACCGTGACGCCTTTCGCGGCAGTCGTGGATCAGGACAGGTCGGTGATGACCAGGCGAGCGGAGGACGAATCCGCGAGCGCCTCGTAGCCCTCGTTGATTTCGTGCAGTGAGATCTCCTTGGACACCAGGTCGTCGAGATTCATCCGTCCCTGCAGGTACAGCGAGGCGTACAGCGGAATGTCTCGCTTGAGGTTCGACGACCCCATCCAGACACCGTGAACGTGGATCTGTCTGGTCAACATCGTCACGCTGTCGATTTCCAGGCGGGCGTCGTTGGCACCCAGGCCGACGAGGTACAAACCGCCGCCCTTGGCCAGCATCTCCAACGCCTGCCGGGTGACGGAACTGATACCGACGAAGTCGAAGACATGGTCGGCGCCGTGCCCGGTGATCCTGAGGACTTCGGCCACCGGATCGGTCGTGGACGAGTTGACGGTGTGGGTGGCACCGAACGCGCGTGCGCGTTCCAGCTTGGCGTCCTGCACGTCGACGACGATGATCGTGGCGGCCCCGGCGATCCTCGCGCCGCTCACCCCGTTCATGCCGACGCCACCGGCGCCGATGATGACAACCGTCTCACCGATCTGCACGTCGGCGGTGTTGAGTACGGCGCCGGCTCCGGTCAAGACACCGCATCCCAGGAGGGCGGCTGGGGCGAACGGCATCTCCTCGGGCACGACCGCGAGCTGGTTTTCGTGGACCAGCGCCTGCTGCGCGAATCCGCCGAGCCCGTTCATCTGACCGATCGGCTTCGCCTCGGTGCCGAGGCGCGGCGGTTCGCCTGCTTCCCGCAGCGTCGCGTCGGTACGCAGACAGCGATAGGTCTTGCCGGACAGGCAGTTGACGCACGTGGCACAGAACTGCAGAAGGCTGGCGACTACGTGGTCGCCGACCCGGATGTCGGTGACGTCGGGGCCGACGGCGCTGACCACGCCGGCCAGTTCGTGTCCGAGCACGATGGGGAAATCGTAGCCGAGACCCATGGTCGCAATGCTGTGATCCGAATGGCACAGTCCCGACGCCTTGACCTCGACCAGTACTTCGCGGCCGAGCGGCGCAGCGATCTCGATGTCGCGCACCGTGAACCCGCGGCCGAGTTCCTCGACGATGGATGCTTTCATGTCCTCTTCCTCAGTTCATTGGGTCGTGCAGATCTCGATCAAGGTCCGTGACGACAGGGCTGCTTCGAGCAAGAACGATCGTGATCGGCTCGAACAGTTCGCCGGGTGGGTTACGGGTGGCGTCGACCATCGTGCACCGCTGCGGTGTTTCTCGTTCCGCGGCCGGGAACTTCAGATGGATGTTCTCGACTCCCCACGCCAGACCGAGGTGCTCGTGGGGTTCCTTGCCGGGCAGCCGTTCGAACTTCGGGATGCGGCGCCGAAGTTCGGTGAACGCGATCTTCAGTTCCAGCCGGGCCAGGTTCAGGCCGAGGCAGCGGTGCGGACCGATCCCGAAGGCAAGGTGAGGCCGTGCGTCACGGTCGAATCGCACCTCGTCCGGGTCGGGATAGTACTTCGGGTCGCGGTTCGCCGCAGCCACGGGAAAATGCACCCGCTCGCCCCTGGGGATCGTGACCCCGCCGACCTCGACCGAGTCGTCGACGATGGTCCGGGTCGGCACGGGAGGCGCCGTCCAGCGCAGCAACTCCTCGATGGCGGCGTTTCACGCTCCCCGAGAACGAGTTTCAGGATTGCGCGCGGACGAGCTCGCTCTCGCTTCCGCCCTCTTCCTCCGCACCGGGCGGTGTCGGTGATTGCTGAATCTGGCGCCACGGCACGAACACGGCGAGAGCAGCACCGAAGAAAGCGGCCACGGTGGGCAGGAGGAACGCGAGTGTCACGCCAGTACTCGTCGAGAAGACTTCACCGTCCGCAACCAACGCGACGTTCGAGTTCAGAACGGCGTACGCGACGGCGGGCAGTGCGGCGGCACCGGTCAGGGTGAAGACGTTCACGAGGCCGGCGATCGACGCTTGCTGCTCGGCGGGTACCGCGGCAACGATCAGATTCGGCACCGAGGCCAGAATGATGCCCTGGCCGTAGCCCGCGATGAAGCTGAACAGGAGAAGCAGGGCGAATTGCTGGTGGGACAGCGTGATCAGAAGGGCACCGAGACCGGCGATCATCAGACCTGCTCCCATCAAACGGCGGGCAGGAATGCCGCTCACCAGCTTCGCGACGGTGATGCCACCGACCATGTTGGCGAAGCCGTAGACGGCGAGCACCGGGGCGAACCCGAACCCGTCGAGTCCCAGGCCGTACCCCAGGCCCAGCACCGCCGGGGTCATGCACACCATCGGCAGAAGCACGAAGAGGGCTTGTGCGCAGGCATACCCGCAGCTCGCGGTCACGGCGGTCAAGGTCACTGCGCGCTTGCGGAACAGTCGCAGATCGACGAGCGGATCCGCGAATCTGTTCGCCGACACCACCCAGGCGGTGAGCGCGACGATCCCGATGACGAACCCCGCGAGCGTTCCCTTCGCAGTCCAGCCCCACGTCGGCCCGAACGTCACCCCGATGAGGATGCCGGCCAGCCCGATTCCGAGCAGTGCTGCTCCGACGAAGTCCAGTCGCGATCGCACCCGCACCCGCGTCTCGGCGGTACTCGCCGTGATGAAGCCGGCCAGGACTACGAGGGCGCACGCGGTCATCCAGTAGATCGCGCGCAGGCCCCAGAGCTCGAGGATCCACGCGGTCAGATAGGGCGACGCGGTGGTGAAGATGCTCAGCCCGGCCATCGACAAGCTCATCGCGACAGCAACCTTGTTGCGCGGAAACACGTCCCGGATCAGGGAATAGACGAGGAAGAGGGTGGTCCCTATCAACCCTTGCAGGACGCGTCCCAGCACGAACAGAAAGTAGGACGGCGCAAGCGCGGAGACCACGGAACCCACGGTCGCCACGAGCATGACCAGCAGAAGCAGCTTGCGCTTGCCGTACATGTCCGCCAGCTTGCCGACGAGCGGCGACAGGACAGCACCACTGAGCAGCGTCGCTGCCACGGCCCAGGCGCCCTGCGCAGTGTGGAAGTGCTGCGAGATGGCGGGGATGGCGAACGCGGTCATGGCGCTGGACGACGCGGTGACTTCGAGGAGCAGGCACAGCGAGATCAGCGAAATGATCAGACGCGGAGTCCAACTCGCAGGGGGTACCCCGTCAGCGGCGTGCGGCGCCGGTACCCTCTCGTCGGCAGGGGTGTTCATGATTGTTCCGGTTCCCTTCTCAGCAAGAAACAGTGCCCTGTGGATGGCCGGCTCAGGAGTCCTGCGACTCGAACGTCACTTTCAGCTGTGTGTACTCGTGAAGACCCTCGAGGCCGTTCTCCATCCCCAGACCGCTCCATTTGGCGCCCCCGACGGGGATGTTCGGCGCTGCGATCGAATGCGCATTGACGAAGACCGTGCCGGATTCGAGGCGGCGGCCGATTGCGCGTGCGCGGTCGACATCGCGGCCCCAGACCGATGCGCCGAGGCCGAACTTCGACGAGTTCACGTCATCGATGACAGCATCCAGATCGGTGTAGCGGACGAGTGGAAGCACGGGTCCGAACTGTTCCTCCTGCACGATCCGGCTGTCCGGGGCAACGTCGACCAGAACCGTGGGCGGCAGGAAGTAGCCCGGTCCGGCGGGCGGCTCGCCACCGGCGATCGCTTTCGCTCCGTGGGAAATCGCGTCGTCGAGCAGTTCCAGCACACGCTCGTATTGGGGGCGATTGTTGATCGGCCCGAGATCCGTACCTTCGACCATGCCGGGCCCGACCCGCACGCCACGAGCGAGTCCGGACAGCAGTTCTGCCATGCGGTCGAAATGCGCTGCAGGCACATAGATTCGCTTGATGCAGCCGCAGAGCTGACCGTTGTTGGCGAAGCTCAACGTGAACAGCTTCTCGGCGATGGCTTCGGGGTCGACATCGTCGAGCAGGATCGCCGGATCGTTGCCGCCGAGTTCGAGCGTGATGCGCTTCAGATCGTCCGCGGCCGATCGGGCCACCGCCTTGCCCGTCGCCACCGAACCGGTGAAGCTCACCTTCGCAGGTATCGAATGCGTGGTCATTCGGGCGCCGAGCGAATCACCGCCCGAGACCACGTTGACGACGCCAGGCGGGAGCACGTCGGCAATCAAGGCACCGAATCTCAACGTGGAGACAGGCGTGTACGGCGACGGCTTCAGCACCACCGTGTTGCCGGTCCTGAGCGCCGGGCCCAGCTTCCAGCATGCAAGTGTCACAGGGAAGTTCCACGGAGTGATCGCCGCAACCACGCCCAGGGGCCGGCGCTCGGCGCTGACCGCGAAGCCCGCGCAGTCGTCCGGCACCGAACTCTCGGGCACCGGCATCTCGGCGAACTGTTCCAGCCACATCGCCGACAGCTGGATCTCCATCCGTGAATCTGCGCGGGACTTACCCTGTTCCCGGGTGAGGAGTTCGGACAGTTCGTCCTCGTTGCGGCGCAGGGCATCCGCGGCCGAACGCAGTCCCTTCCTTCTCGCCTCCTCGTCCCGCCCCCAGGCGGGCTGAGCTTCCGCGGCAGCGGCGAAGGCCTCGTCGAGCTGAGCATCGGAGCACTCGGGTACGACGGCCCACACCTCCTCGGTCGCGGGATCGAGCACACCCACGGTGGAGTCACTCGTCACGCGCCTACCGTTGATGACCATTTCAGCGGCGAAATGCTCAGCCATTACCCGGCTCCTCCTTCTGCAGGTGATCTCACATTCCTGCGATTGCTGCGTCTTACCGGCGAAGACAGGACTTACGCATCGTCGTCCGCTTCACCCGTAAGTCCCTGAGGCTGCCGAGACCAGCCGCCGCATCGTGATGTCCCTCACTCTAATCCGGACTACCAGATTATTACAAGACGCCTTGTCGCAAATTAATTTCAGCGGAAGGCGACCGGAAGCGTCGTCCGGCCACGCAGCTCGAAGCTGGTGTTCCACTCGGCCTCGCCCGCTCGCCGAAGGTTCGGAAAACGTGAAAGCAGCTTGGTGAACGCGATCTCGGTTTCCAGTCGCGCGAGTGCTGCACCAATGCATACATGGATACCGATCCCGACTCCCAGGTGCCGGTTGGGCTTGCGATCGATCCGGAACTCCTCCGGATCCGCGAACTGCAACGGATCTCGGTTCGCCGCCGGCATCAGCGGGATGACGGCCTCGCCGGCCTTGATGAGCTGGCCACCGAGCACCGTGTCCTTGATCGCCGTGCGCCCGGTGAACTGCACCGGGCCGACATAGCGCAGGCACTCTTGCACGGCCGAAGTCGCGAGGTCGGGGTCGTTGCGGAGCCACTCCATGTCCTCGGGACGGTCAAGCAGTACATCGAGGCCGTTACCGATGAGGTTCACGGTCGTGATGTGACCCGCCTCCATCATGAGGTGGATGGTGTCGATCATCTCGGCATGCGTCAGGTTGTCCTCCTGCTGTGACACCAACAGGGAGCTGATGAGGTCCTCGCCTGGCTGCTTCCTCTTCTTCTCGATCACGTCCTCGACGAAATCGCGCAGGCGGCGCCCGTGGGCAGCGGTGCGCTCCAGCGTCTCTTTGGTCGCATTGGGGTCGTGCGCGGGGCTTCCCTTGTCCGCCAGAGCCAGCGCCAAGAACTCGTCCTGGTCCTCATGGGGCACCCCCAGGAGTTCACCGATCGCGTAGACCGGCAGCGGGTAGGCGTAGTCGGCGATGGCGTCCATGCCCTCGTTGCCTTCGACCTGGTTCAGCAGTCGGTCAGCGATGTCCTCCACACGATCCTTGAGCCGCTTGAGACCGCGCGTCGAGAAGGCTGGCGCCGAGCCCTTGCGTAGACGTGTATGTTCGGGCGGCTCGGTCGTCACCATCGTCGGGCCCTTGAACGCCTGGTACCGCTCGCCATCCACCGGCCGCTCGGTCATGTGCGGCTTGTCGATGTTGTACTGGGCAGAGGAGAAGTTCTCGTGATCCCGCAGCACCAGGGCGACGTCGTCATACCGCGTCGCGAACCACAACCCGCGCTTCGTGTTCCAGTGCATCGGTTCGGTCTCGCGCATCATCGTGTAGACGGCGATCGGATCGTCGACATGCGCAGGATCCCAGGGGTCGAAGCCGGACAGCAGGCTGCCGACCTTGGACGACAGAATGTCGGTCATTGATGTTCCTCTCGGTTAGAAAGATCCGCGCGGTACGGGTTCCGGCCCGATGCGCCGAGACCGCCGAGCAGTCATCAACGTAATGGAGCCAGATTTCTAGGTGAGTGTGCGCCCGCATCGAGCTGCTGCGCTCAGCCGTGATCATATTCGAGTCGTTCGAGACGAGGAAGACAACCAGAGGGCGATGTCCTCGACGTCGCACGACGGTCAGATGGGACCGCAGTGGCTATGGAAAGGCTCCCGCGTGAAGTTCTGGTTGACGGTCTGCGTCTCACCCGCTCCTTATCACCTGATACCGGAGGTCTTGTAGGTAGATACGAGATCCACACCGGCGAGGCCGTATGCGTCACACTCTAACGAGTCGGGCCTGATAATTGCAAGACTGACAGTCGCAAATCTCCTGGATGGGCTTTCTTTCAATTGATTGCGACATAAGCTCCCATCACCGTCTTTACGGCCCTTCAAGGAAGCGCGGAGCCGGACCCGAGATGACTTCATGCGCCCGTCGTACGCACGATCCGGGTGTGGTGTCGCCAGGTGGGGAGGCGCCGACGGATCGCTGATGGAACACGGCCGGCGCGAGACTCCGACCGGACCGGAGCCGACCCCGAACAATATATAGACAATGAGGATCAAAATACGGCACAATCGCGGCAATCGAAGAGCGCGACACCGCAGTCGGCAGTCCAACCACGACGCGGTACCGCTCCCACCGTTCCAGAGAGGTCCCGCCGTGGCTTTCGTGATCACCCAATCATGTTGCAACGATGCGTCTTGCGTGTCGGTCTGCCCCGTCAATTGCATCCACCCGACACCGGACGAGGCACCCTTCGCGACGACCGAGATGCTTTACGTCGACGCCGACACGTGTATCGACTGCGGTGCGTGCGCCGACGAGTGCCCCACCGACGCCATCTACGCCGACCACGAACTCACCGAGGACCAGGAGCCGTACCAGCAGCTCGCCACCGAGTACTATGAGCGGTACCCCATCGGGCCGGAGTGGCCGACTGGCCGGGACCACGTCAACGCCCCCGTAGATCTGGGTACTCTGCGAGTCGCCATCGTCGGCTCGGGCCCTTCTGCCTGCTACGCGGCCCTCGACCTGACGTCCCGCGCCCGTGTGGAGGTGAGCATGTTCGACCGCCTCCCCACCCCGTACGGGCTGGTCCGCAGCGGCGTCGCCCCGGACCACACCAGCACCAAGGCTGTGGGCGACCTGTTTCGCCGCGCGCTCGGCCACAAGAACACGGAGTGCCACTTCGGGGTCGAGATCGGCACCGATCTCACCCATGCCGAGTTGCTAGCCAACCACCACGCCGTCATCTACGCCGTCGGCGCCGCAGGTGACAGGCGCGCGGGTATCGAGGGCGAGGACCTGCCGGGTTCCCACGCAGCCACCGAGTTCGTCGCCTGGTACAACGGTCATCCCGACTATGCGGACCGGGTGTTCGACCTGTCCGGTGAGCGTGCCGTGATCATTGGCCACGGCAATGTCGCCCTCGATATCGCGCGGATCCTCGTAACCGATCCCAAACACCTGGCCCGGAGTGAGATTGCGGAACACGCCGTGGCCGCGCTACGCGGCTCCGCGATCCGTGAGGTTGTCATCGTTGGGCGACGAGGTGCGGTGCAGGCCGCTTTCACGACACCCGAACTCATGGCCCTCGGCAACCTCGACGGCGTCGACATCGTCGTCGAAGACAACGAACTCGCCCTCGATCCATCCACGCAGGCGGCGCACGACGACCCGGACACCGAACCCCGGATCCGCTGGAAAGTAGGCCAACTCGAGAAGTTCGCGCAGCAGCCGGTCACACCGGGCAACAAACGTATCGTGCTCCGCTTTCTCTCGTCCCCGATCGAGCTCACGGGGAACGGGAAGGTGGAGGCGATCACCCTGGAACGCACCGCACTCATGACAGTGGACGGTCGGGCAGTGGCGTCGGGCACCGGCGTGCTGGAGACTCTCGAGACCGGTCTCGTCCTGCGTTCTATTGGGTACCGGGGGAAATCGATCCCCGACCTGCCGTTCGACGACCGCCGCGGCACGATCCCCAACGATGGCGGCCGTGTAGTCGACCCCGCCACTGGCAATCCCGTAACCGGGGTGTACACCGCCGGCTGGATCAAGCGCGGTCCGAGCGGCGTGATCGGCACGAACCGACTGTGTTCGGAACAGACCGTGGACGGCCTGATCGAGGACTTCGTCGCGGGCCGTCTCATGCCGCCGGTCGGCGGGCGGGAGAAGCTTGCCGCACTCGTCGCGGAACGCGCTCCGCAGTACGTCGACTATGAGGGCTGGCAGCGGATCGACGAGCGCGAACGCGCCGCGGGCCGGACCGACGGCCGGCCGCGCACCAAGTTCGTCACCACTGCCGACCTGCTGCGGGCCTCGATACCCCCAGCCTGACAGCACCGATGGTCGATGTGTTCCGTCGGTCGTACCCTCACCGATGTGGACGCGTGTTCGAACACGATCCGACCAGGAAGCATTGTCGCCCGGATCGTGCATGACGAGGCCCGCCGGTGCGACCATCACGGGCGTGCCCACCCGCATCGCGGTCGTGTTCGCCCTCACCAGCAGCTGCGCCCGGCGGCCTCTGCCGCCGCCGTTCGTGGTGATGGTCCACACCTCCCGATCGTCGACCGGTGGGCGACCGCCGCCTTGGGCGGGTGGCGAACCGCGTACTCCGCGGCTCAGCGATCTCCCACAATGCATCCGGTACCAAACTGCGAAGAAAGCTCATGCATCACGAGTCACATCAATCACATGAGCCACGCGCCGATGGAGACGGCCTCACCCGGGCGCGCTATAGGTGAGGACTGAAACGCCAGCCGTGTCGTAGATCGACCCACCATGCAGCCCCGGATTCGAGCAAGTGATGCGGTTGCGGCGCACCTGGTTTCGGTTTATTGATGCGGGTTAGTCATGTTCGCCGACAACCGCATGTGCCACCGCGCCGATTCGCGGACATCGCGACCGAGCGGTCCCACCGCGGGGCCACCGGCCTGGCCAGCTGTCGGTCCCATCGCCCCGGTGCACCCTGAGGTCTACACGTCTGGATTGTTGTCGCCCCTGCCCCGCGAACGGTCGCGGGCTGGTGCACATAGCCGCGGTTGAGCCGGCTTGCTGTCAGCGCGGGCCAGACAGTCCTCACCGAAGACGTGTTGACTACGAAGTTATTCAAATTCGTCCGCGCGATTCCAACCCGACAATGCCCCTTTGGCCATGCGCTGGAGCACGCCCGAGATGCCCGAAGGACGCGTGATTCCCTCGGGACGGGAGTGTCCGACGAGATCAGGCCATGCACTGCGCGAACTGCCGCCGCGAGTTCTTCTCGCGCATGGCCGGGATAGTTGGCATCAAGCGCGCGGATCCAACGATCGATGGATGTACCTGCGCTTACGCCTCGTGATGTTGGCGCGGTACACCTGCGACAACGTCGCCTGCTCACGGTTCCAGTTGGTTGCGAGCTCGGGATTGTCGATCGAGAATTCCACATGTGCGGCGATCAGGCCTTCGAAATCCGCCTCGGGGGGAATCAATCGGTTCGCCGATCCGAATCAGCAGAGCATCGAGGAGGCGATAGACGAGCGCGGCGAGGACCTCGTCCTTACTGGAGAAATGGCGGTAGACAGCAGAACCGGTGATACCCGCAGCCGCGGCGATCGCATCGACGCCGACGACATCGAAACTCCGCCCGGAGAACGGCAGGGTCACCGCAGGACGACGAAGACGATCGTCTCCAGGTCCGGTGATCGGAAAACGTGGGGCAACGTCGGGTCGACCGTTTGACCGCACGCGGGCTGGGACTCCTCTAGCCGGTGACGAGACCCCACAGGCCGTCGCGCCCGGCGGCGAGCGCAGCGTCGGTCAACTTGTCGTCCCAGTACTGGACGGAACCGAATTCCGACCGCCAGGCCAGTGCCGGCTTGGTGAACTCGTGCAGTCGGTGCTCGCGGGTCGTGCCGATCGCTCCGTGCACCTGATGGGCGTTGCGCACGACGACCGACGCCGCGTGCCCGGCGCACGACCGGGCGACCGCAATGGAGAACTCGAGATCCGTTGCCGCCCACTGCGTACGCACCGCCACGGCGAGCGCGGCCTCGGTGGCGGCCCGGGCCAGCGCAGCCTCCGCGGCGATGTCGGCCACCAGGTTCTGCACCGCCTGGAACTTGGCGAGTGGACGACCGAACTGCGACCGTTCACTCGCATGCGACACCGACAGGTCGACGATGCGGTCGAGCGCGGCACACGTCTGCAGAGCCCGGACCAGCGCCCCGCGCAGGAAGAACTGCCGAACGATCGACTCGTCGACGGCGGTGCCCGACAGCGCCGTCAGGTCGATGCGCACGGTGTCACGGGGCTCCTCGGCCAGGTTGACACCCTCGGTGATCTCGAAGGCGCTCGTCGCGAGATCGGCTACGCGGTAGGTGTTTCCGTCGTTCCATACGGTGACGATCCGCTCGGCCTCGCGTGCCCACGGCACACTCGACGCAGCACCGTAGGCGCCCAGCACGGCCACTGTGCGCCGCGCCGTGCCGACCGGCAGTCCGGCCGTCTCGAGGAGCCACCCGGCGAGGAGGTCGTGTTCGGCGACGGGCACCCGGACGCCGTTCCAGACCGCGGCCTGGACCAGTTCGGCCGCCTCGAGCCAGCTTCCGCCGCTCCCGCCCGTGGCCTCGGAGCCGGTGAGGCGGACCAGGCCCAGTTCGTCGAGCTGCGCCCAGAGCGTCGTGTTCCAGGGTGCCGCGCCGATCGCCGGTTCGTGTTGCTGCCGGTGCCGCGCGAAGACCGCGGACATCATGTCGACCAGATCGGTGTCGATCGTCGTTGCGGTGGTCATCAGCGCATCCCCAATCCTCGTGCGATCACGCCGCGCAGAACTTCGTTGGTGCCGCCACGGAGCGTGAATCCCGGACGTTGGACGACGGCGCTCTCGAGCATCGCCGCGTAATCCGCCTGCTCGGCGGACGGGTCGCCGGTGAGCAGATCGGCGAAATCGGCGATGTCGCCCTCGGTGGAGGTTCCCAAGACCTTGACGACCGCCGCCGCGGTATCCGCCGGCTCGTGTCGTCCGAGTGCTCCGGCCACGGCCGTCGACATCTGGTGCAACCCGGCGATCCGCGCCACATACCGGCCCACGTCGGTGTGCCGGGGCAACGCCTCACGGCGCATCTGCTCGGCGGACTCCGCGAGCAGAGGAAACGTCGACAGGAAGCGTTCCGGCCCGCTGCGTTCGAAACTCAGCTCGGACGTGACCTGCTGCCATCCGTTGCCGATGGTGCCGAACACCATGTCGTCGGGGACGAATACGTCGTCGAGGATGACCTCGTTGAAATGGTGCCCGCCGTTCATCGAGACGATCGGGCGGACGTCGACGCCCGGAGAATGCAGGTCGACGATGAACTGGCTGAGACCGTCGTGCCGGTGCGCAGGATCGACCGGGGCGGTTCGTGCCAGGCAGATGAACATGTGCGCGCGGTGCGCACCCGAGGTCCACACCTTCGTTCCGGTGACGGACCATCCCCCGTCGACGCGGGTGGCCTTGGTGCGGACGCTGGCGAGGTCGGAGCCGGAGTCCGGTTCGCTCATGCCGATTCCGAAGTAGCAGTCGCCGCTCGCGATGGCGGGCAGGAACCTGTGCTTCTGGACCTCGGTGCCGTACTTCAGCAACGAGGGGACGATCTGCCGGTCGGCGATCCAGTGCGCGGACACCGGCATTCCGGCCGCGAGGAGTTCCTCGGTGACGACGAATCGCTCCAGGTGGCTGCGGCTGTGGCCGCCGTACTCGCTCGGCACGGTCATGCCGAGCCAGCCGCGGGCCGCGAGCGCCCGGGTGAAGTCCTCGTCCCACCCGGTCAGCCAGCAGTCGACCTGCCGGTGGACGCGACCGTCGGCGATGTACTCGGCCACGAAGTCGCGGACCTCGCGGCGCAACTCGTCCAAGGCGTGCGGATCGTCCGACACCGGGGGAACCAATCGAGAAGTGTTCATGTGCAGGCTTTCGGGATCGGGAAGCGTGGGCGCGGGCGGTGACCCGCCGGAATCGAGGTACTCAGGAACCGACTTCGACAATCACCGCCGAGGCCATCCCACCACCGGCACACATCGCGGCAACGCCGGTGCCACCACCGCGGCGCCCGAGTTCGTGGACGATGGTCGTCAGCATGCGCGCGCCGGTCGCCGCCACGGGGTGCCCGAGGGAACACCCGCTGCCGAACGGGTTGACGCGGTCCTCGTCGAGATTCAGCGCGCGGCAGGCCGCGATCGGAACCGACGCGAACGCCTCGTTGATCTCCCACAGGTCGATATCGGTGACCGACATGCCTGTGCGGGACAGTGCCTTCCGGATCGCGTCGACCGCGGCGAGTCCGGTGCGCACGGGGTCGACACCCACCGAAGCGCCGCCCCGGATCGTCGCGAGAGCCGGTAGTCCGTCGGCGTCGACGACATCCGAGGAGGTGATCATGAGCGCGGCAGCGGCGTCGTTGATCCCGCTGGCGTTGCCTGCGGTGACACTGAAACCGGGGATCTCGGGGTGCAGGACCCGCAGGGACGCGAGTTTCGCGGCGTCGGTCGTGGCGCGCGGGTGCTCATCCGTATCGAATACTTGTATCGCGCCGTCCGCTGCGGGCACCGACAGCGGCACGATCTCGTCGGCGAACACGCCCTTCTCGATCGCCGCCAGGGCGCGTCGATGTGAGCGCAATGCCCACGCGTCCTGGTCCTCGCGCGAAATTCCGCTGAGGCGCGCTGCATTCCAGCCCACGGTGACGGACATGTCGTCGGCGGGCGCGTCGAGGGTCGGCCGATGCGACTGGAACAGCCACGCGGTGTCCGGGTCCTCACGGAGCCGCAGAATAGGTGCGGTGGAGGAGGATTGGACGCCGCCGGCGATGATCGACCGCTCGCCGCCCCCGCGCACACCGGCCGCGGCGAGGAGTACGCTGCTGAGCCCGCCGGCACAGTGCCGGTTCACGGCCAGGCCCGGCACGTGCGTCAGGCCGGCCTCGATCGCTGAGAATCGTGCGATATCGCCCCCGCCGTAGAGTGATTCGGCAAGGATGACGTCGTCGACCAGATCGGGTGCGACGCCCGATTCCTTCAGTGCCGCCGTGATGACCGGGACGGTCAGTACGTCGGGCTGGGTGTGTGCCAGGCTGCCCTTGAACGCCGTCCCGATTGCGGTGCGGACGGCGGAGGTGACGATGGCCTCGACCATGAGGACTCCTTCGTGTCGGTGATGTCTGATCCCGGCGCGACGGGCAGAACGATCGTTCCTCGATCGGCACCGGGAATTGCAGGATCTAGAGGTCCAGGATCAACCGGGGGGTGCACGAACGCCCGACGCAGATCATCATCGTTTCGTTCGCCTCGCGCTCCTCGTCCGACAGCACGGAGTCGCGGTGCTCGGGAACCCCACCGAGAACACGTGTTTCACACGTTCCGCAAAATCCTTCCTCACACGACGCGGGCGCGTCAGGGATCACCCCACGCACCGCTTCGAGGATCGTGACGTCCTCCGTGACGTGCAAGGTCGTACCGGTTCGCTCGAGCACGACCTCGAAGGAGGTGTTGTCCCCCGTCTCGGCCGGTTCGCTCGACGCGCCGAACCGTTCGAAGTGCAGCGACGCACCGCGCCCAGCCTCCGTGCACACGTCCTCGAGCGCCCGGAGCAAGCCCTCCGGCCCGCACGCGTAGATCAGGGCATCGGGATTCGTCGCCGCGACCTCGGCTGCCAGGTCCGGCAGCCCGCGCTCGTCGTGCGCGACGATGTCGACCGACTCCGCACCGAAACCGGTGGCCCGCTCCACGAACGCCATCGACGAACGACTGCGTCCGCCGTACACGAGCCGCCACGTCGCGCCCTGCTCGGCTGCGGCGCGAATCATCGGGAGGATCGGCGTGATCCCCACTCCCCCGGCGACGAACAGGTACGAAGGCGCGGGACGCAGCTCGAAGTGGTTACGCCGATCGCGCGCCACGAGCACGTCGCCGACCTGGACAGACGCGTGCAGTTCGATCGAGCCGCCGCGGGATTCGGGTTCCCGCAGCACCGCGATCTCATACGCGGATCCGTCGGCGGGATCGCCGCACAGCGAGTACTGCCGGATCAGGCCCGACGGCAGGACCAGGTCCAGATGGGAACCCGGCGCCCACGCCGGCAGTGCGGTGCCGTCCTCGGCGGCGAGCCGGAATCCGCGGACGCAATCCGATACGTCGACTGCGTCCACGACCCGCAGTCGCAGCGATTCTTCGTTCACGTCGTCCCCGCTTTCGCCCGCGGTGCTCTCGAATCGGGTCTGTGCCTCGTCGATGGTCATTGCTCGCCTGCCCAGGAAATGATCTCGTCGGCGGTCTGCCGCCGGGTGCGGAAGCCGTTCACCGGATCGGAGGTGTCGGCGTACCCGAACGAGATGCCGAGCAGAATCATCCGCTCCTCCGGAATGTCGAAGAAGTCCCGGATGAACGGGGCCTGGCTGGCCATGGCGGCCTGGGGAACGGCCCCGATCCCGCGGGCCTGTGCAGCGAGGAGGAAGCTCTGCACGAACAGTCCGCAGTCCACCGCGCCGTAGATGCCGAGGTTGCGCTCGGTGGTCACGATCGCGACGTGCGGAGCCCCGAACAGCGAGAAGTTCTCGAACATCTGCCGGTGGGAAGCGACGCGGTCACCCTTGGCGATGCCGACGCTCTCGTAGAGCTGGAACCCGCACTCGCGGCGGCGCGCCAGGTACTCCCCCTCGTAGGCCGCCGGAAACGCAAAATCGGGGTCGTCCTCGAACTTCTCACCGACGTGCTCACTGAGCCCCTTGCGGAACCGTTCGGTCTCCTCGCCCTCGGTGACGATCACGTTCCACGGTTGCGTGTTGCACCAGGACGGGGCGTGGCTCGCGTCCGCGACGAGCGACCGGATGACGTCACGGTCGACGGGTTCCGGCCGGTAGCTGCGGCAGCTACGGCGCTCCGTGAGCAGGGTGGCGAGGACGTCGGCAGGCGTCGAGTTGATCAGGTCCATGGAGGGTTCCCACATTCGGTCGGACTCTCGGGAGAGTCGGTGTCGTGTTCGGCGGTTCAGCCGGCGGAGCCGGCGAGGGCACGACGGTCGTACAGTGCCCGGATCTCTTCCTGGTAGCGGTCGGCGACACCCTTGCGGCGGATCTTGAGCGTCGAGGTGACCTCGTTTCCGCCCGGTGCCCACGTGTCGGTGACGATGTGGAACGTCTTGATCTGCTCGACGCGTGAGAGCCCCTGGTTCGCCGTCTCGACGTCCTCCGCGACGACGGCGAGAATCCGCGCGTCGGTGGCCAACTCCTCCAGCGGAGCGGGTTCGATGCCGTTGTCGGCGCAGTATGTGGCGAGAGCGTCCGGGTCCAGTGTCAGCAACGCCACGATGTAGGGCCTGCCCTCGCCGATCGCGACCGCGGTCGACAGCAACCGGCCGTGCTTGCGGAGTTCACCCTCGATCAGAACCGGCGACATGTTCTTGCCTGCCGCGTTGATGATGAGTTCCTTCTTGCGGCCGACGATCGTCAGATAGCCGTCGGTGTCCCGCGTGGCGATGTCACCGGTGTGCAGCCAGCCGTCGCTGTCGATCGCCTCGGCGGTGGCCTCCGGCATGTCGCGGTAGCCGACCATGACACCGGGCCCCTTGACGAGGATCTCGCCGTCGTCGGCGAGGCGGACCTCCTGCCCGTCGAGGGGGACGCCGATCGTTCCGAAGCGCACACCGTCCGGTGGGTTCGTGGTGCACACACCACCGTTCTCCGACATGCCGTACGACTCACCCAGCGGAACGCCGACGGAGTGGAAGAACTCCATCAGTTCCCGTGCCACGGGGGCGCCACCGATGATCGCGGCCGCGATCCGGTCCAGGCCGACCAGCGCTCGGATGTCGCGCATGACGGCGATGTCCGCCTCGTTCGGCTTCTCGCCCCGCCGGACGAGTTCGAGACCCTGCTCGAGGGCGGAGGTCAGCTCCGCACGGCGGGCCGGATCACTCTGCGCGGCAATCTCGGCCTGGATGCGCGACCTCAGCTTCTCCCACATGCGTGGTGGGGAGAAGAACAGACCCGGGCGGACTTTCAGCATGCCGTCGAGGACCTCGGAATGGTCGGTGAGCAGCGTCATCTGGAAGCCGCGCAGAATCTGTCCGTAGTGGTCCATGTTCCGCGCGGCGATGTGTGCCATCGGCAGGTACGACATCTGCGCGGAGCCGAACGGCAGACCCATCCGCTCCATGTAGGTGCCGACCGCCCACAGGATGTTGCCGTGCGTGAGCTGGACGCCCTTCGACACACCGGTCGTCCCGGACGTGTAGATCATCGTCGCGAGGGCGGACGAGGGCACCTGCCGCCAGCGCGCCTCGAAGTCGAAGTCGGCGGGCGTCGCGGCGACGTGGTCGGCCCACGCGTGCCGGTCACCCGGGACCGCGTCGACGACCGTGACGTGCTCGATCAGGCCGGCGGCCTGCTCCGCCTGCTCGCTGTACGCGCGCTCGGTGACCAGGACCCGGGCACCGGAGTTGGTGAGCAGGTATTCGATGAACTGCGGCGGCGCGGTGTTGTAGACCGAGACCGTGCGGGCACCCAGGTGCAGCGCCGCGAGGTCGAACCAGTGGAACTCGGGGCGGGTGGAGAACAGGAGTGCCACGCAGTCACCCCGGCCCACTCCCATGGCCGCGAGTGCCCCTGCGGTTTCCTCGACCTTGCGGGCGTATTCACCCCAGGTGATGTCTGCGAACGACCCGTCGAACGACGTGAACGCAATCCGGTCCCGGTAGCGCGCGGCGCTGTCCTGGAAGCGGGCGCAGAGACTCGCCGGAGCGGAGTCCGCGGCGAGGACGGAACCTTCTCGACCACTATCAGCGTGCACTTCGGTCTCTCCTGTTCATTTCCGAAAGCTCTACTCGAGAAAGAGTGCGGCGGATCGTCACGCGTACACGTCCGCGACGGCGCCGTGGTCCATCACGGCGGTCACGTAGCGGTCGCTCATGATCCGGCTGCGCTCGAAGGGCTGCATCACCTTGGGTGTCATCGTCCACATCAGCCCGTGGACGAGGTGCCGGACGTAGTCGGCCCACGCCTCGTCGAATGGAATCCGCGGTCCGCCGGCCGCCGCGAGCTGGTCCAGGTAGTCCCTGAGGAGATCCCGTTCGCTGCTCCGGCGGTCCTCGACGGACAACGCACCCGACAGGAAGAGGGCGACGTCGTAGGACCACGGTCCGAAGCAGTAGCACTGCCAGTCGATGAAGCCGAGGTCGCCATCCGGGCGCAGGAATGTGTTGCCGAGGTGTGCGTCGCCGTGCTGCAGGGAGTGCACGGCGACGTCGTCCGATTCCCACACCTTCTTGAACGCCCGGTACAGCAGGTCGGGGTTCTGAAGCTCCGCGGGGTACTGGGGTGCACCCTCCTGCGCGAAGTGCGAGTTCCAGTACTTCTCTCGGTAGAAGAGCTTCGCGGCCTTCCGGGTGATGCTGCCGACGCCGACGCCCGGAAGGTCGGCTGCGGTCTTCCCCCAGGTGGCGGCGTGCCACTTCGCCTGGTGACGCAGTCCGCTCACGACCTGATCGACGGTGAGGACGTCACCCGGCTCGATGAACGTCGATCCCGCCGCGGCGATGTCTTCGAGGACGATCAGTCCCTTGCCGCCGGTCCGGTCGACGCCGGCGTAGTAGCACTCGGGCGCCGAGGACTCGAACAGGTGCCGCAGTTCCCCGTAGAACCGGGCCTCCATCGTGTGGATCGCGTCGTCGGAGACGTTGTCGAGACGGCGATCCAGGCCGCCCTTGACGCACAGATTGCGGGACAGCGGGACGTCCGGCTGTCCGGAGTAGGTGGCCTCGAGGAGCACCTTCGTGGCTGTGCCCCAAATGATCTTGGTGACCTCGAGGTGCTCGACCGTCAGCGTCGGGTTCTGCGGGCGCAGGACCCCGGTGAGCCACGCGGCCGTGATCTCGTCCGGCGCGCTCGGCTGGAAATCGGAAGTATCAAGCATGAAACCGGAGTCTCCTCGACTGTCGGCGCGAATATAATTGAGACTGCTAGGATCAATATAGGAACCGCACGCAGCGCCGTCAAGCCATTCGCGTTACCCGACTCACATCCTGCACCCCACGGTGAGTCGATCCACCCACCGCCCGGAATCCGCCGGGACCACCCGTTTCACACCGCCGGGAGACACCGTGCCGAGCATCGAAGAACGCCTGATCAGACTCGAGGACATCGAGCGAATCCGTCGCCTGAAGGCCGAGTACTGCAACGTCTGCGACGATCACCACGACCCGGACGCGATCGTCCGGCTCTTCGCTGTCGACGGCATCTGGGAGGCCGACGGGGTCGGCACATACCGGGGTCACGACGAGATTCGCCGGGCATTCGAGCGATTCGGGCGGTCCATACGCTTCTCCCAGCACAACACGACGAATCTCGACATCACCGTGACCGGGGATACCGCGTGCGGAACGTGGCATTTCGTGGGCGTCGTCGACTTCCACGACGGCGCCGCCCGGCTCACGCTCGCGCGATACGACGAGCGGTACGTCAAGATCGAAGGTGATTGGAAGTTCGCGCACCTGAGCGCCGTGCGGCCCGCCCACCACGAGCTGCCCGGCCTGCAGAGATGACGGAACCGCCCGTGCGTGACGCACGGGCGGTCCGGTGGTTCCGAAACGGGCGACAGCCTTCGGAGTCAGGCGTCGCCGTGGACCAACCCGAACGGGCGGCCGTCCTCCATCCGGTCCGTGACCTCGATCCAGCCGGCACCGGACTTGCCGTTGATCTGCACGTTCGCGAGATGCTCGACGATGCGCAGCACCTCGTCACCCTTCGTGTGCCGGAGCGGGAGACGGCACGTCGGCTGGTAGGTCGCCTCGAACACGTCGCCGTCCGGCAGCGGGATCGTGACGTCCGCACCGGCCAGCCAGTAGTCGGGGGCCCCGTCGTACCGGCATTTCACGCTCATCTTCGTGACGACGTGCGGCGTGCCGTTCTTCAGGACGATGCCCGCGACCGCGGGTTCGGGCGTGCCGACCTGCATCGCGACGACGGAGAAGAGGTTGTCGGCATTGAGCTGGCCGTAGACCCACCGCCAGCAGTCGATCGACTGCCAGTTGCGCACGCCCCATGAGTGGTCACGGAAGCCGAATCCGCGAATTCGCTTCTCCTGACCGTCGATTCGGACGGTACCGGTCACCTGCCCGACGCCGGCATAGTGATCCTTGGCGACCGATTCGCCGCCGTGGTACGTGCCGTCCGTCGACGTGCGGTAGGGCGGGGCCAGGTCGACCCACGACAGGTCGAACGCGACCTTCTCCTTCGGCGAGTTGCGGAACGCCGTACCCGGATCCGCGAATTCCGTTCCGTCGGCGAGGTGGCTCAGTTCGCCGTCGAACGAGATCGACCAGCCCCCGGCCGTCCCCTCCGCGGCGAAGTCGAGGTCCCCGGCCTGCCACCGGAGGTTGTCGGTGATCTTCGCTCTCCGGAAACCGACCAGCGCGTCACCAGTGCTGCGCAACTGGAGCGCCGTCACCTCGGCGAAACCCTCGTTGACCCGTCGGCCGATGCGGAACAGCGCCCCGGCCGAACCGTCCTCTTCGACGACGTGGAAGAAGGCCGACTCGTTCCAGTTCGACTCCGGGCCGGGATCGTGCATCGCCTCGTCGGCCGCGACGACGTTGAAGAATGCGGACTGTGCATCCATGTTCTGTTCCTCTCGACAGAGGCGACCGGCCGTGGCAGCGGGCGCCCGGGATCGGACGGGCGGCAGGAACACCTCTCTCCCGCCGCCCGCACCCGACCCGATTCAGTTGACGGCGGAGTCCTTGGCGACTCCGCGCGAACCCACCTGACCCTTCCAAGAGGTTCCCGGCTCGATCATCTTCTCGGCGGCGCGGATCTCCTCGTACGAGAAGTTCCGCCCCAGGCCGATCGGGGTCTCGCCCTTCGCATACTTGCGCGCGGCGTCGAGTATCAGGCGCCGCATGCGGATGATGGCCAGGTCCGACGTGCCCAGGTGCTCGCGGCTGCGGTCCTCGATGGGACCCATGCTCTCCTGGATGCCGAGGTCCTCGACCTGGTTACCGGTCATGCCGCTGAAGCTGAATTTGTCACCGTGCTTCTTGCGGTCCATCGAGTCCCGATCCTGCTGCCACATGTTCCCCGAGTGGAAGTCCATGTGGAAGTTTTCGTCAAGTTCGCCGACGCCGGACCATTCCAGAATCTTGGCGCGGTACTCGGGCTCGATGTTCTCGTCGTCGAGACGGGCGTGGATGAAGTAGAAGATGGTGTTCTCGTCGTCGACCGGCACGAACACCTGCGAGAACACCCAGTTCTCCGGCGCCGAGAACAGCGCCCAGAACGGGGCGACGAACTGGGTCGTGCGCACGTACTTCTTGTGCTCACCGTCGACGAGCGCGTCGCGGATGCCCGCGTAGTGGAACCCGTAGGGCAGGTTCTCGACCTCGAGGCGCGGCGCCCCGTCGGTCAGCTGGAAGTTGAGCAGGCCGCCGCCGCCGGTGTAGTCGCCGCCTTCGGCCAGACGCCGGTTGAGGTCGTTGTGCAGGAAGTTGGAGTGGGCCGAGTCGATGGCACCCTCGAGGGCTTGAGCCCAGTTGCATCGCTGCGCCACGCGAATCGTGTAGATCTGCTCGGGCTTGCGAGCGGTCCAGTCGAACGCCGGGAATTCCGGTTCGGCCTTCGGGTCACCGAAATACGCCCAGATCAGGCCGCCGGCCTCACGCACCGGATACCCGATGTGACGGATCTTGTCCTTGAACGTGCTGTCTGCCGGCTCCGACGGCGTCTCCACCACCTTGCCGTTCCGATCCACCCGCCACCCGTGATACAGGCACTGCAATGCACAATTCTCGTTGCGCGCCAACGCCAACGACGCACCCCGGTGCGGGCACGCCTCGTTGAGCACCCCGACCTTGCCCTCGGTGTCCCGGAACGCCACGTACTTGCCGCCGAGGATCTTGATCCGCCGCGGAGCGCCGTCCGAGACGACGTCCTCCGACATCAGCACCGGCGTCCAGTACTGACGCATCAAGACACCCATCGGTGCGTCACCCTCGACGCGGGTGAGCAGGTCGTTGTCTTGCTTGTTCAGCATGAGTTCTCTCCAAGTTCGGGGTCTGACGACCGGGCTGCGGTTCCAAGTTCTTCGAGGGTGGAGGATCCGTACCTACCCGACGTCCGACTCGGCCGGTGACGCTGGTGATCCATCCCACGCGTTATTTTGAATATTATCGTCTCATAATAGACGTGGCAAGGAAACGACGGACACGACTTGTCCGATCGCTCCTACGCGGGCCGCTCGCAGCCCACGGCCTGCGCGAATGCGAGCAACTCCCGCTCGAGCGCGTCGGGCTCTTCCAGCATCGGATAGTGGCCGCACCCCTCGATCGTGACCAGTCGCGAGCGCGTCAGCTGCTCCGACAGCCAGGCCGCACCCCGCGCCGAGTGCACGGGGTCGGCACGTCCCACTACCTGCAGAACGGGTACGCGGACGTGTGCGAGCTCGTCGATCTGGTCGGATTCGAGCATCGAGCGGTAACACTCGATCGCCGCCCACGACGGCATCTGCAACGACACCCGCATGAGCCACTCGATCGTCGACTCCGTCGGCGGCTGGGCGAACGCACTTGCGAGGTTGGTCCGCCGAGACCCCAGCCGATCGGCGTTCTCGCCGTCGAGGAGACGCGGCAGCACCTCACTCGCGGGCGCACCGAACGGGAAGTCCGCGCTCCGGCTGGCACGGACCGCATTCGATCCCACCAGCACGAGCCCGGCGATCCGGCCGGAATCCAGGGCCGCAGCCTTGAACCCCACCTGCCCGGCGAACGAGTGCCCGACCAGCGTCACTCCGGCGAGGTCGAGCGTCTCGACCACGTCGAGAAGATCGCGGGCCAGCTGCGGGACGTCGTACCCGTGGCGGGGCTTGTCCGAGAGGCCGTGCCCCCGCTGGTCCACACAGATCGCCCGGAAACCCGCGTCGGCCAGCACCCGCATCTGGCGGTCCCACACCGTGTGGTCGAGACCGAAACCCGCCACCAGCACGACCGGCGGTCCCTCGCCGAGCTCGTGCACGGCGAGTCTGACACCGCTGCCGACCCTGATCAATTCCATCAGGCGCCGTCCACCGCAGTGGCCGAGGCGGCGAGAAGCTCGGCCGTATCGCGGTAATACGCGCGGATCGCGGTCGCCTTGCCGTTCTCGAACGTCCATTCCTCAACGGCGCCGGACGCGATCGGCGCACCGCCGCCCGGCGGGTACCAGTCGAACGACAGCCGCGCCGCGACGCGGTTGCCGCCGTCGACGAGCGCATCGAGGGTCAGTCCGCGCGGACCGACGTCCACCACACCGCGGGCCATGGCCTGGAACATTGCGCGAAGTCGCCGTGCACCCTCGACCCGGCCCCCGTAGGGAAGGGACGACGGCATCTCCACGTAGATCGCGTCGTCGAAGCCTGCGTCGGCCAGCTCCCCCAGTCGCTTGGGATCCTGGTCGATGAGCGCGCCGTAGAACGCACCGACCACCTCGGCCGGTGTGAGTGTGACGTGAGTGCCGTCAGGCATGTCGATTCCTTTCCCGATTTCCACGAATCATCGGCCGAACTCGGCCACGTACTTCTGGAACGCCGGCTGCGTGACCGATGACGCCTGCGCCCACGACTCGAATTCGAGTACCGACGCCAGGTCGCCGTCCTGGGCGAGCTGCACCGCACGCTTCATGTCCGCGAGCATCCCGCGGTCCCGCGTCGAATACCGCTCTGCGAGTTCGAGTGCCGTGGCAATGGGGTCGTCGGCGAGTTCGGTCGCCAAGCCCTCCCGGTACGCCTCGTCCGCTCCGATCGTCTTGGCGCCGAGAATCGTCGCCATCGCACGGTCGGCGCCCATCCGGCGCGTCAGGAACCAGCTGCAGCCGCCGCCGGGGTGCAGGCCGATGTCGGCGAACGAGACGACGAAGCGAGCCCGTGGACCGGCGACCACCACATCGCAGGCCAGCGCGATGTTGACGCCCGCGCCCACGGCGGCGCCCTGCACCGCCGCGATCGTCGGGATCTTCAGGTCGTGGATCCCGAGGAAACTCGCATACACCGTCTTGAGTTCGTCGCGGATCTCCGCGGGCGGCCGGGTCGTGTCACCGAACAGGCTGCCGACGTCGGCGCCCGCGCAGAACGCCCGGCCGGAGCCGGACACGACCAGTGCGCTCGCCTCGGGGTCCGCGGCGACGGCGGCGATCGCAGCGGCAAGCTCGTCGAGCATGTCCCGATCGAGGGCGTTGAGCCGCTCGGGCGCATTGAGTTGGATATGACGAACCGGTCCACGGTTCATCAACTCGATCGTCGAGCCCATTACACGATCACACTCCCGGATTCGTCTGCCGGTTCGACCGGCAGCGGTGTCTTGTTTGATTCACAGTTGTTGTTGCCCTTGCCGATTCCACGGAGGAGCGGCGCCATCCGACGCGCGATCAGGTCGACCGTGCGCTCGACCGTCTTCTCGGGCATGCCTCCGACGGAGGCCCAGAGGAAGACGGTGTCGACCGGGCAGTCGCCGATCCAGGCGGCGAACCGGGCGGTCAGATCCTCGGGTGTCCCGAACCAGAACGCTCCCGGACCGGACAGCGGCCTGTTGCGTCCGGCGGCGGGGTCGTACTCCCGGGGAGCCGGTCCCTCGATTCCGCGCGCCATGTGACGCCGATACGAGTTCTGCTGATATGCGATGTACCCGGACATCTCGGGCCACTCGCGGTTCGGGTCCTCGCTCGGAAGCGCGAAGAACGGCCCGCCCATACGTCCGGTGTCGGGGTCGAGCCCCGCGTCGGCGCGGCCCTGTCGATACGCCGGCATCAGGTCCGGATTGACGAACAGCAGGTTGGCACCGAGTCGCCCGGCACGACGCGCGCCGTACTCACCGCCGCTGCCCAGCCAGATCGGGATCGGGGACTGGACCGGAGTCGGTGTCACCTGCTGCCCCGCCCACATCTCTCGCAGTTCGGACACTTGCCTGGTCATGGTGGTGAAGCGGGCGTCGCGGTCGGCGCCGTAGAGATCGAACTCGGCCTGCTGGTATCCCGCGCCGAGCCCCAGGTCGAGACGGCCGTCGGAGATCAGATCGAGGACCGCCGCTTGCTCCGCCAATTCGACGGTGGCGTGCAACGGTGCGACGACGAGCGCGGTTCCCACCCGGACGGTGCGGGTGCGCGCCGCGACCACCGCCGCGAACGTGAGCGCCTGCGGGAGGTACCCGTCGTCGAAGCCATGGTGTTCGCTGACCCAGATCGAGTCGAGGCCCGAGGCCTCGGCGAACTCGCACATCTCGAGGGTGTGCGCGTAGACGCGGGCCGGGTCGAGTCCCGATCCGGGCGGCACCCGGAGATCGAAATACACTCCGACCTTCACGAGAGTCCGCCCTTCGACAGCGCGACACGCTGCCAAGTCGGGAGCGCGGAAGTAATCGTCGAATCCGACATGGTCATCTGCTCCGTTCGAGGCCTGCCGGTCAGCGGAAGTCCATCCAGTGTCCGTGCGGGGTCCAGCCCATCAGGAACGGAATCTCGATCCGCGCGACCGGGCCCGCGGTGATGTCGTAGGTATCGAAAATCAGATACTCACCCCGCCGCTCCGCCCACCACGACACCGGCACGATGATGAACCCATCCCCCTCCGGCGAGGTCGGGGTCCGCGGCGCGAACGTCGCCTCCAACACCGCCGCCGCCTCCGTCGACCGGATCTGATACACCTGCTCGGCCATCGTCTTCACATTCGTCACGACCAGGCTGTTCATCGACATCCCGTTACGCTTGACCACCCCACCGACCTGGAACCCGAACGTGTACCCCTTGCCGTAGAACCGCTCGTCGACCTTCGGCAACTCCGACGGCCGATCCGAGAGCTGCTCCGTCTTCGCCGCCCCCGTCTTCAGATCGATCGTCCACCGCCCCAGAAAACTCCGCGACACCGAGAAGAACAACGCCACATCCTCGCCCTCCGCGAAATCCTCCGCGAACGGGAACGGCGGCCGGTTGAAGATCGGCGCATCCAACATCAACAGATCACCCTCGACATTCGCCGACAAGGTGTGCATCACATACTCCGCCGGCAGATCCGTGTTGATCCACCGCACCGGCCCCTGCAGATCGTGCCGCGGAATCAACGCGATCACGATCGGCAACGACGCATCCCACCCCCAGATCCCCAACTTGCGCTCGGTGATCTGCTTCCGATCCGCCGTGAACGGCTGAAACGGCATCACGATCCACTCCGGCGTCAACCAAATATCATGCGCCACCGTGTTATACGGGGCATCCTCGAGATCCCGCGACTCCACCGCACCGTCCGGGTGCACGATATGGATCGTCACGAACGGCGCCTCGTCCCGCCAATTCCACCCATACAACGTCCCGGTGTCGTGATCCCACTTCGGATGCGCCGTGAACGAGGCATCCCCGAACGACGACTTCGCGTGCAGACCCGCCGACAACTTACTCGACCAATTCACGATCCCCCGCGTCTGCAGGGTGATCGGATCCAACGCGATCGGCGGCCCACCCTGCTCACCCGACGCCAGCACCTCCCCCGCGAACGGGAAAATATTGATGTTGTTCGTACCCTGCGGAACCCCCACCGTGAACTCGTCACGCTTGACATCGCCGTACGCGTGATCACGCCAATCCCCGAACCCCCCATCGGTCCACTCGAACAACCCCCGCCCCGCCCGCTCCTCCGCCACGAACTTCGGCGTCCGAATCCACCGATTCCGGAAATCCGCCCGTCCATTGTCCAAAACCAGACCCTGCACCATCCCGTCCATACTGATCAACGGGGTCGTACCCTGCTTCGACGGACGACGCCACGTCGGACCCGACCGATAAAAACCACCCGACAACTCCCGCGGAATCTCCCCCGACGTCACAATGCACTCCTCGACCGTCGCCTCGAAACGCATCGGCTGAAACGGCCCCCGCAACGAATTGCCCTTGGGTAACGGATATCCCATTTTCCTCATACCTCCGATAGCGACGGCTGGGTGAAATCCGGCAGCACGTCGCACATTAGCACCGCCCGGACGCGAATGGAAACGCTCGTTCACATTGCCCGATTTGGGCACTTGACCTGCGCCGACGCGCTCGCGCCGGACCCAGGGCGGCGAGACGCTTGCAGGCCGCGTGATACTTATGATACTTCAAATATCATAATATCGTGGGTCGGGTCGGCAGGCAGACGAAACAAGACCGTCATTTCACGCCTGCCCGGAGCATCTCGGTTGCCTCCGGTTCTGCTCGAACACGGATCACAGACCGGAGGCACTGCAGTGATATTCCCCCGCCGAATGCCTCCCACCTGGCTGATCGTCACGTTGATGGCGCTGTGCGGCACGATCGTCTCGCTCCAGCACACGATTGCGATCCCGATGCTTCCGTCGGTGCCGGAGACGTACGGGGTGAGCACGGACGACGCCTCCTGGCTCGTCACCTCAACCCTGCTCGTCGCCGCCGTCGCCACCCCGGTGGTCACCCGACTCGCCGACATGGTGGGACGGCGCCGGATGCTCGTCGTCGCCATGTCGGTGATGACCGCAGGCTCGTTCATCGCCCTCCTCGGCACCTTCCCGGCGCTCATCGCCGGGCGGTCTCTCCAGGGCTTCGCGACGGCGCTCGTGCCCGTCGCGATCAGCATTCTCAGAGATACGCTGCCCCCGGCGAGAATCGGCACCGCAATCGGGGGGCTGAGCGCGACGCTCGGCATCGGGACCACGCTCGGAATCCCTCTCGCCGGATTCCTGCAGGACATGGCGGGACCACTCACCGTGTTCTGGGTCGCGGGAGCCTGCGGGGCGCTGCTGACCGTCGGCGCACTCCTCATCGTCCCCGATATCGGGTCACGGTCACCGGGACGCTTCGACTTCGTCGGCGCACTGCTGTTGTCGATGGGACTCGCCGCGGTGTTGCTGGCGCTGTCCAAGGGCGGGTCCTGGGGCTGGGCCGGTCCGCGCACACTCGGCTGTGTCGCCGCAGCGGCCGTCGTCTTCGCGGTATGGGCGCCGCTGCAATGGCGGGCGCCCAATCCACTGGTGAACCTGCGGACCGCCGTCTGTCGCCCGGTTCTGCTGACCAATCTGGCCGGCATGCTCATCACGTTCGCGATGTTCATCAACACGCTCGCCACGACGCAGCAACTACAACTCCCGACCTGGACCGGTCACGGTTTCGGTCTCACCGCCACCGCCGCCGGCCTCGCGGTCGCGACGACCGCGTTCGCACAGGTGATGGTCTCGCCGTTCGCCGGAATGCTCATCGACCGCTGGAACGGTCGTGCCGTGCTGCTGATCGGGAGTGTCGTCACCACCGTCGCGTGTGCCACCCGGCTCGTGGTGCCCGGCACCGTCGTCACCGTCACGGCCATTGCGTTCGTGATCGCCGGGGGCACCGCCATCTCGTTCGCAACACTTCCCGGGCTGGTCATGGCGGCCGCACCGGAATCCGAATCTTCGGCCGCCAACGGCATCAACTCCCTTCTCCGTTCCGTCGGCGCGTCGCTGGCGAGTGCCACCCTCGCGATGATCCTCGTCTCGCTCAGCGTCGACTCCGGTTCTGTCCCCATCCCCACGGCACGAGCGTTCGACGTCGTGTGGGTGGTGGCCGGGATGTGCGCCCTCGTGACCACGTTCCTGGGCGTGTTCCTGCCCCGACGGTCTCCGGTACACATCGAGGTCACAACGATCGATCCTCGCCGGAATGCGCTCGCAGGCAATGAAACGACCTTCCCCGCACCGAGCAATTCGCCGGTTCCCATTGCGGCACGACGCGCACGTAACCTATTCTGATATTCAGAGTTTCAAAATCCGCCGAGTCGCGGAGCCCTTTCCCGTCGCCAGAAGTCAGGAATCCTGTGACCCAAACAACTCCCGCGCCGCTGTCCGTCTCGGACCCCGCAGAGGCCGAGTTCCAGCACTCCCTCGCCGCCGCGCTCGACGATGCCAATCTGCCGACACTGCTGGCGGCGGTCGTGCAGCTCACCGGCGATCTGTCACTTCTCGAAGGCAAGTTCCGGCCCACCGCCATGCGCGGACCGGGCGACCACGACGACGGCGGCATGCCCGAAGACGTTCGAGCCGAGCTGCGCACGCTTGCGTTCGACGTCGTCCTGGCGCATCGACGCGGCGAACTGCCGGACGCTCCCGCCCTGACACCCGAGCAGGTACTGCACGTCCTCGGCCGATGCCTGGACGAAGAAGTGCCGAGCGCGCAGGGCGGCATGCTCGCCGAGGAACTCGGCGCTCTGTCCCGTGCAACGCCGGTCATCGACACCGCGTCCGGTGAACGGGCACCGCACGTCCTGGTGGTCGGCACCGGCTTCTCGGGACTGTGCGCGGCCATCCGTCTCGACGAGGCCGGTGTGCCGTACACGATCATCGACAAGAACCCGGACGCCGGCGGCACGTGGCACGAGAACGTCTACCCGGGCTGCGGCGTCGACACCCCCGTCCACCTCTACTCGTACTCGTTCGCCCAGCGAGCGGATTGGCCCCGGTACTTCGCCAAGCAGTCGGAGGTCGAGGGTTACCTGCTCGACATCGCGACGTCGTACGGCATCCGTAAGCAGGTGCAGTTCGGCACCGAACTGGAAACTGCCGAGTGGGTCGAGGACCGGCAGCACTGGCGGGTCACGCTCCGCCGCGTCGACAACTCCACGTACACCGCGGAGTACCCGGTCGTCATCACCGCGGTGGGTCTGCTCAACCGTCCTGCCTACCCGAAACTCGACGGTCTGGACTCCTTCACCGGACCGGTCGTCCACACCGGTGCCTGGGATCCCGGGATCGACCTGGAGAACAAGCGGGTCGCCGTGATCGGAACCGGCGCCTCCGCGATGCAATTGGTGCCGGCCATCGCAGGCACCGCCCGTGAGGTAACCGTCTTCCAGCGTTCGGCGCAGTGGATCATGCCCAATCCCAATACCACTCGCGGCGTGGAGCCGGCCAAGCAGTTCCTCATGGCCGAGTTCCCCGGCTACCTCGCCTGGTACCGGCTGCAGCAGGCGTGGAAGTTCGGTGACCGACTGCATCCGATGCTGCGCATCGATCCGGAATGGCCGCATCAGGACCGGTCGATCAACTCCGAGAACGAGCGCCACCGCCAGTTCCTGACCCGGTACATCGAGCAGAAGCTTGCGGGCCGCCCCGATCTGATCGAAAAGTGCGTGCCCGACTACCCGCCGTACGGCAAGCGTCCACTGCTCGACCACGGCTGGTTCGACGCCCTTCTCCGTGACGACGTCGCCCTCGTCGGCGAGGGTGTGTCCCGCATCGACGGTCAGCGCGTAGTCACCTCGTCCGGCGCCGAGCACGAGGTTGACGTGATCGTGCTGGCCACCGGCTTCCAAACGCTCAACATGCTTGCTCCCATGGAGATTCACGGCCGCGACGGGACAACGTTGCGGGAGAGTTGGGGTGCCGACGACGCGCGGGCCTACCTGGGCATGACCGTCCCCAACTTCCCCAACATGTTCATCCTGTACGGCCCCAACACGAATGCAGGCCACGGTGGCAGCCACGTCCTGAGCGTCGAGATGCAGGTCCGCTTCGTACTGCAGGCTCTCGCGCGGATGGCGAAGCGGAACCTGTCGAGCATCGAATGCCGGCAGGAGGTCTTCGACGCCTACAACGGCGAGATCGACGCTGCGCTGGACGGTTCGATCTGGACCCACACCGGCATGACGACCTATTACCGCAACAGCAAGGGCCGCATCGTCACCAACACGCCATGGACGAACGCCGACTACTGGCATCGCACTCGCAGTCTTGTCGCCGAGGAGTTCATCGAGCGCACGCGCGATCTGTGAGCCGCATCCTCCTCATACCTACTAAGACGGAAGGCAACTCGACATGACCGACACCGAACGCACCCGGGTTCTGGTCCTGCAATTCAATGAGGCTCGCGCTCGTAACGACGTCGACGCGATCGCCGCGCTGCTGGCCGAGGACGTCGAATGGCACCCACCCGCCGGCATCCGTCCCCGGCCCTTCCGCGGCCGAGAGCGGGTGGCCGCCGCCCTCACCGGGGCGAATACGAGTCGGGTACTTCACGTCGACACGATCGAGCGCGAAGTCGTCGCGGTCGTGGTCGACGGCGAGACCGCAGTCGTCCGGCAGCTCATGCGCGCGAAGCGAATCGACGGCGAGACCTACACCAATGACTACTGCTGGATCTACACGTTCCGCGAGGGATTGATCCAGCGGATGGACGAGTACGGCGACACCCTGCTCACCGCACGCGCCGGGTTCGTCCCGCTGCTGCCACCCGAAGATTCGGCGACCGAACGGCCGAAGGCCACGAACCTCGTTGCCACCACCCACACCCCCGAAAGGAACTAGGGAATCATGACGACACCCTCCCGTTCCGCCGTCCCCGACTGGTTCGACGCGAGCGAGACCCGGCTCCTGGGCAAGGCGTGCACGCGCTGCCGTTCCGTCTTCTTCCCCCCGACCATCGACCGCTGCCGCAATCCGCGGTGCGGCGGCGATGTGCTCGAAACCCACCCTCTGAGCACCCGCGGCCGGATCTGGTCGTGGACACGCAACCACTACAAGCCTCCGGCCCCCTACGTCTCGGGCGATCCGTTCGAGCCCTACACCGTGCTCGCGGTCGAGCTCGAGGAGGACGGCCTGGTCGTACTGGGGCAGCTCAGCCCGGACAGCCCGCCCGCGAACGTCGGCGACATGGTGTCGCTGCGCACCGAGAAGCTGCTGGAGGACGAAGACGGCGTCCAGTTGGTGTGGCGCTGGACCCTCGACAATTCCGAGACCGTGGAGGTCGCATCATGAGTGGAGTAGCCGTTCTCGGGGTAGGTATGCACCCGTGGGGCAAGTTCGGGAAGTCGTTCGTCGAGTACGGCCGGGTGGCCGCACGCGCGGCCCTCGAGGATGCCGGCATCGACTGGACCGACGTGCAGATGGTCGCCGGCGCGAACACCTGGCGGGGCGGCTATCCCGGCCTGGTCAGCGGCGCGGCCTTCGCGCAGGAGCTCGGCTGGAACGGAACCCGTCTGAGCAGCTCGTTCGCCGCGTGTGCGTCGGGGGCTCAGGCCATCGGGGCCGCCCGGGCCCACATCCTCGCCGGTCTGTGTGACGTCGCCCTCGTCATCGGCGCCGACGTCGCCCCCAAGGGGTTCTTCGGCCCCTTCGGCGGCGGCGATCAGACCGATCCCGACTGGCTGCGGTTCCGGCTCCTCGGCGCCACCAACCCCACCTACTTCGGCCTCTACGCGCAGCGCCGCATCGCGGCGTACGGCGCGAGCGAACGCGATTTCGCGATGGTGAAGGCGAAGAACAGCCGTGCGGGCGCACTCAACCCGAACGCACGGTTCACCAAAGTGGTCACCGAGGACGAGGTGCTGGCGAGCGCGTACGTCGCCGAGCCGCTGCATCTGCTGGACGTGTGCGCCACGAGTGACGGCGCCGCGGCACTGGTCATCACGAGCGAGGACTACGCGCGTCGTAAGCAGCTCGAGCGGGGTGGCCGCGCCGTTCGCATATCGGCGTTGTCCACGAACTCGCCGACCTACCCGAACAACGTCATCGAGATGCCCAACTTCGCCACCGACTCGACACTCGCGGTGCCCGCACCGGACGAGGGTTTCAAGACCTCGCTCGCCAGTTCGGCGTACGCCGAGGCCGGTCTCGGGCCCGACGACCTGAATCTTGCAGAAGTCTACGATCTTTCGACTGCGCTCGAACTCGACTGGTACGAGCACATCGGGCTGTGCGCCGAGGGCGAGGCCGAGAAGATTCTGCACGACGGCGTCACCTCACTGGGCGGACGGGTGCCGGTGAACCCGAGCGGCGGACTCGCGAGCTTCGGCGAGGCCGTACCGGCACAGGCCATCGCCCAGGTCGTGGAATTGACGGTCCAGTTGCGCGGCGACGCGGGTGAGCGTCAGGTGCCGAATGCCAACGTCGGCATGTCGATCAACCAGGGTCTCTTCGGTCACGGTTCAGCAGTGATCGTCACGGCCTGACCTTCACTCCGAACGCCTCGACCCCGTTGCACCGATATGGAATCGGTGCAACGGGGTCGAGGCGTTCGTACTCAGCTCAATTACGGGTCATGCGTCGGTCGACTGCGCGGCCTTGGCCGACGAGGGGACACCGACAACGTCCTGCCAGCGCACACCCGGATCGATCAGTTCCTCCGCCGAACGGATTTCGTCGTAGCGGAAATCCCCCGCCAGGCCCAGTGGCGTCTCGCCGCGCTGGTTCCGACGTGCGGCGTCCAGCATCAGGCGACGCATGCGGATCACGGCGAGGTCGGATGTGCCCAGGTGCTCACGGGTGCGGTCCTCGATCGGACCCATGCTCTCCTGTACCCCGAGATCCTCGGTCTGATTTCCGGTCATGCCGCTGAAGCTGAACTTGTCACCGTGCTTCTTGCGGTCCATCGAGTCCCGATCCTGCCGCCACATGTTCCCCGAGTGGAAGTCCATGTGGAAGTTTTCGTCGAGGTCACCCACACCGGACCATTCCAGAATCTTTGCGCGGTACTCGGGCTCGATGATCTCGTCCCCCTCCCGGGCGTGGATGAAGTAGAAGATGGTGTTCTCGTCGTCGACCGGCACGAACACCTGCGAGAAGATCCAACCCTGCGGCGCGGAGAACATCGCCCAGTACGGCGCAACGAATTTCGTCGTCCGTACATATTGCTTGGTCGTTCCGTCCTTCAGTGTCGCGTCACGGATACCGGCGTACTGGAACCCATAGGGCAGGTTGTCGATCTCGAGACGCGGAGCGCCTCCGACTAGGACCTTGTCGAACAGCCCACCGCCGCCGGTGTACTCACCGCCGCCCGCCAACTTGCGCATCAAATCGTTGTGCAGAAAATTCGCATGCGCCGCATCGATCGCACCCTCGATCGCCTGCGCCCAATTGCACCGCTGCGCCACCCGAATCGTGTAGATCTGCTCCGGCTCGCGAGCGGTCCAATCGAACGCCGGGAACTCCGGTTCGGCCTTCGGGTCACCGAAATACGCCCAGATCAAACCACCCGCCTCACGCACCGGATACCCGATATGACGGATCTTGTCCTTGAACGTACTGTCCGCCGGCTCCGACGGCGTCTCCACCACCTTCCCGTTCCGATCCACCCGCCACCCGTGATACAGGCACTGCAGAGCACAATTCTCATTGCGCGCCAACGCCAACGACGCACCCCGATGCGGGCACGCCTCGTTGAGCACCCCGACCTTGCCCTCGGTGTCCCGGAACGCCACATACTTGCCACCGAGAATCTTGATCCGCCGCGGAGCACCGTCCGAGACGACGTCCTCCGACATCAGCACCGGCGTCCAATAACGACGCATCAAGACACCCATCGGTGCGTCACCCTCGACACGGGTGAGCAGGTCGTTGTCTTCCTGGTTCAGCATGAGCAGTCTCCAAATCAATTCCGTAGGAGGTGAGTATCAGACACAGGTGAAGTGGACGCCGGCGACGTCGAACTGCTCTTTCACGACGATTTCGCTCGGGAGCTTCAGGTCGACGGCGCAGATTCCCTCGCGCAGTTTGTCCTTGGTCGTGGTGAAGCGCACGACCTGGCCGGCCTCGAGCAGGTGGACGTGCGCCTCGTCGTCCGAGACCGTTTCCACCCTGGCATCGAGGGCCACTGCCCATTTCTCGGCGGCGTGGCGTGCATCCAGCATCCGCACTTCCATGGAGAGGATCCCACCGTCGGGATGCTCGGGAACCTTCCCGGACCAGGCCGGACCTCCCCACCTCCACGATTCGTACGGCGTCGCCCAGTCGACCGACACCATCGCTCCCGGCACATCCTTCGGATGCAGCATGTTCGCGCCCTGGTCGAACAACTTCAGCTCCGCGATGATCCGCACCCCCAGCCCGTCCAATCTGGCTCGGGCACGGTCGTTGTCGGGTACCTGGAACACCGCCATGTATCCGGCATCGCCGCCGCGTTCCTCGGCGTATCTCCGAACGGGACCGTCCTCGTACGGGGAGCAGATCTCCAGGAACGAGTTGCCCAGGCCGAAAACGGCGTTGTGCGTCGAGAACTGGTTCGCCAGGTCGTCGTTGAACGGCTCCGGCAACCGTAATGCTTGCTGCACCGTGTCGACCGTGCCCGCCAAGTCCGCGGTCACCACCGCGACATGTCTGAGACGAATGTGAGTCATAGGAATCCTACCGATCTTGATCGTTGTCATCGCGTAGGAAGCCCGGACCGGGGCTGCGTCCCGGACTCCGTTCCGCGGTGCCAGATTGTTCGACGTTCTCTACACGGTTCGCGTTGTCGCAGGTGCTTCGCCACGCGAGCCGACGGTCTCCTGCCAGCACACGCCGGGTTCGATCAGTTCTTCGCCCGGCCGGATCTCGCCGTACAGGAAGTCGCCACCCAGAGCCAGGGGAGTTTCACCGCGCTTGCTGCGGCGTGCGGCGTCCAGCATCAGGCGACGCATCCGGATCACGGCGAGGTCGGATGTGCCCAGGTGCTCGCGGGTGCGGTCCTCGATCGGACCCATGCTCTCCTGTACCCCGAGATCCTCGGTCTGATTTCCGGTCATGCCGCTGAAGCTGAAGTGGTCGCCGTGCTTCTTGCGGTCCATCAGGTCTCGGTCCTGCCGCCACATGTTCCCCGAGCGGAAGTCCATGTGGAAGTTGTCGTCGAGGTCACCCACACCGGACCATTCCAGAATCTTGGCCCGATAGGGCTCATCGATGATCTCGTCCCCCTCCCGGGCGTGGATGAAGTAGAAGATGGTGTTCTCGTCGTCGACCGGCACGAACACCTGATTGAAAGCCCACCCCTCGGGCGCGGAGAAGAGGGCCCAGTTCGGAGCGACGAACTGGGTGGTCCGCACATACTGCATCGGCCTACCGTCCGATACCGCATTGCGGACGGCTGCGTATTGGAAGCCGTAGGGCAGATTCTGGATCTCCAGTTTGGGGGCGCCGTCCACGAGGGTCAGGTTCTGCAGGCCGCCGCCGCCGGTGTAGTCGCCGCCGCCCGCCAACTTGCGCATCAAATCGTTGTGCAGAAAATTCGCATGCGCCGCATCGATCGCACCCTCGATCGCCTGCGCCCAATTGCACCGCTGCGCCACCCGAATCGTGTAGATCTGCTCCGGCTTGCGAGCGGTCCAGTCGAACGCCGGGAATTCCGGTTCGGCCTTCGGGTCACCGAAATACGCCCAGATCAGGCCGCCGGCCTCACGCACCGGATACCCGACATGACGGATCTTGTCCTTGAACGTACTGTCCGCCGGCTCCGACGGCGTCTCCACCACCTTCCCGTTCCGATCCACCCGCCACCCGTGATACAGGCACTGCAAAGCGCAATTCTCGTTGCGCGCCAACGCCAACGACGCACCCCGATGCGGGCACGCCTCGTTGAGCACCCCGACCTTGCCCTCGGTGTCCCGGAACGCCACATACTTGCCACCGAGAATCTTGATCCGCCGCGGAGCACCGTCCGAGACGACATCCTCCGACATCAGCACCGGCGTCCAATAACGACGCATCAAGACACCCATCGGTGCGTCACCCTCGACACGCGTCAACAGATCGTTGTCTTCCTGGTTCAGCATGAGTTCACTCCCACACACGTTTGTCGATGTCGCCCGGACAGAGTCCAGGCCTTGCCTTCACCGCCTGCTTGCGCGGAGAGCCTTCAGTCCCGTGTACACGCCCTCGTCCACACAGAGCGGGCCCACACCCTCCGGGGAGACGAACGCGCCGTCCTCGATCCCCATCACGAAGTAGCACGGCACCGACGACGTCTCCCCCTCGTGGAAGTTGAGCGGTGCGGTCCACCCGTCGAGTGTCTCGTCCACGAGACCGTAGAGGCCGTTGCGCACGTCGGCCGGCGTCGACTGCGGTCCCACTCCGCCGCCTTCGGCTGCGGCCTTGAACAACTCGAGACCCGCCCACACGAGCGCGGCGGGCTGTTGGAACAGTTCCGAACCGCGAAGGTCCGGGGCGAAGGTGTCGATGGCTTCGAGGAAGGTCCGGACTCCCGGGACAGACTCGTCCTGCCACGGCGCGATGGCCGACGACATGAGTCGGCCGTCGAAATTCGGGTCCTGTGTCCACGTGTCCGAGGACCCACCGGCGGTGGAGACGGTGGTCGGTGTGTATCCCTGCTGGGCGCAACTCGACAGCACGCGCGCCTGCACGGGTCCCGAGTTGAGGATCATGAGGGCATCCACGCCCTCGTCGCGCATCTGCAGGCACTGCGCCGTGTAGTTGGGCGCGGTCGACGAGACGGGCGCCGAGACGATCTCCATACCCAGACCCTTGACGATCTTTTCGGCGACGCCGGCGGAGTCCTTGCAGGTCGGTGAATCGGAGCAATACAGGAAGCCGAGCTTTTCGGCTCCCTGTTCCTTGGCGAGGGAATAGGCGCCATACTCCTGCAGCGTCAACGACGCGCCGGTCGAGAAGAAGTCGGGGCTGGTCTCGTACGGCGTGGAGAAGGTGAGCCCACCCACGACAGGGACTCTCTTGTCCGCGAGGTAGTTCACCCACGAGGAGCTGACCAGACTCGCTTCCCCGGAGATGGCCATGACCTTGTCGTTCTCGACCAACTCCTTCACGGCCTGGAGCGAGCGGGCCGCGTCGAGTCCGTCGTCCTTGACAATGACCTCGACCGGGTGGTCGTTGATTCCTCCGGAAGCGTTCACCGATTTGGCCCATGCCTCTGCGATGTCCGCCATCCGGCCGAGCGCATGCGACTGCGCCCCGGAGCAGCTACACACGAATCCGATGCGAATCGGGTCCCCGGTCACCGCGCTCGCCGGTTCCTCGACCTGGCCACATCCGGCGACCAGGGCGATCAGCGAGGCTCCGGCGATCGGGGCCAGCTTCCTCCACAAATTCATGACGTTCCTTCCAGGATTCCAATGAAACTGCGGCCCAGCATGTTTACGCCTGCTGACATCTTGGGAACGGATCGACGGGAAGGAGCTGGAGACGAGCCACCCCCGGCCGATATCCAATTACGAGAATTATCGACTCAAAATCGTGGTGTGACCCACTACACACGACCGGAGGTGCAGATGTCAACGTGCGGAACACGGAATTTTCGCGCACCGGGCGACTTCGTAGTTGCGTAACAAAGGATTACGGAAGGGGTGCCGGATCTGCAGGACGTGCGTTTCGTCAGATCGTGGTCGCGACGAACAACGACTCTGCCTGCGCGCACACTGTGTCCCCGTTCCGCAACGTGCCCCGGAGGAAGCGCTTGCGCCCCTCTTCCCGCTCGAACACGGCCTCGAGTATCAGGGGCGTGTCGAGCGGTGTGACCGAAAGGTACGACACGTTGAGATAGGCCGTGCGCGAACTCGAGCGTTCCCACGACGCGAGTGAGCCGAGCACGTCGTCGAAGATCAGCGGGATCGCGCCGCCGTGTGCCACACCGCCCACACCGTTGAAGAACCGACCGAACCGCACTTGGGCGACCACGCTGTCGTGATCCCGTTCGACCACCTCGAACCACGGAGTCATCGATTGGCCGCGGCTCGGCACGTCGCGGCGGTGCGAGAAGTCGCGATGGACGTCGGGCACCTGATGCTCCGCGAGCGAAGACGCACCCGTGACGAGCAGGGTCGTCAGCTGTTCCGCTTCGGCGACCGGGAGGGCCGCGCCGGCGAGCAGGTCCTGGAAGCGTCGCATCTCGGTGATGAGCCGGTCGAAGACCGGTGCCGGGAGGATCGGCGATTCGGTCCTCCCGGCAATCTCCCGATCGGGTCGTACCTCGCTAGTCGGCATCGGGAACGAGCATTCCGTCGACCGTCGGGCCCGCGTGGACGAATACGAGTTCGTCGGCGCCCCAGGTCATGGTGTGGTCGTCCGCGCTGAAGTCCCAGTCCACGGGCCCGATGTACTTCTCCCGGATCTCGGCCGGAACCCGGCCGCTTTCGAGTGCGTCCGCGAGATCCGCGGCCTCGTTGCTCTCGCTGGCCTCGTATGCACCCCACGCGAGGATCAGATCGTTGTACGTGAACCCCGGGGTCACGAGGCTCACGCCGATCGGCTGGTCGGTGTGGTTGCCCAGCGCCTGGCGGAAGGCGGCGAACGTGTCGCTCTGCGCACTCGGCTGCCCCTCGACCGCGAAGGCGTAGCAGTGGAGTTGGACGTTCGCCCACTGCTCCGGTTGGGCGATGGTGGCGAAGTCGGTTGCGCAGGTCTCACTGCTGCCGAAGATGGGCTTGTCCCATCCCGCGGTCCGGGCACTCGAGAGGTAGACGCCGGTGATCGGCCCGGCTCCGGCGAGGAACAGTGCGTCCGGCTGCTGCGCGGCGAGCTTGAGCATCGTGGGTGTGACGTCGACCGATGTCGGCGCGACCAGTTCCGAGACCACCGAGATCCCGTGCTCGCTGCCTGCCTTCTCCATCGCGGCCAAGCTCAGTCGTGCACTCGTCGTGTCTGCCCCGATGTACGCGATCTTGTGGTACCCCTCGGCCTGGAAGTGCTCGATGACGCGGGCATTCACTTCCATGAACGTCGTACCGGAACCGAAGGCATACGGGAACTTCTCGGGATCGTTCGCATCGGTAGCACCCCCGACGTGGATGGTCAGGATCTGGTTCGCGGTGGCGAGGGGCAGAACGGCCATCACCTCCTGGCTCGTCAGGCCCGGCATGAGCATGTCCGGCCTGCCGTCATCGGTCAGGTAGGTCTGTAGCCGTTCGACACCGGTCGCGGCGTCACCGGCGTTGTCCTCGGCGTCCACGACGACGTTGCGGCCGTCGATGCCGCCCTTGTCGTTGATGATGTCAGCGGCAGCTTCGAGCCCCGCGACCTGGAGAGATCCGAGAGAGCTCAGCGGCCCGCTCAGCGGGGCCAGTGCCAGTACGTGGAACGCGGACCCGTCGTTGCCTGCACTCGCACCGGCACTGCAACCGGTCAACACGAGAGCGGTACACGACAGCCCGGCCAGGCCGGTGAGCCATCGGCGGGTGGAAGTGTGATTCATCGATTCCTACTTTCGTTGTGGCCCGGGGCACGACGCTTCGACGAGGGCCTCACGCGAGGCCCACCGGCGACGGCCTCAGACGAGAAAATCCGAAGTGATCCGATCGGGGGTCATCTCCTCGGCCGAACCCGCGAACGTCACCCTCCCTCGATCGAGGACGACGACGTCGTCGGCGATCCCGTCGAGGAGCATGTCGACGAGTTGGTCGACAAGCACGACGGCGAGACCGCGATCCCGGACGGACTTGATCACGTCCAGGACCTGGGCGAAGGCGACCGGGGACAGGCCTGACGACGGCTCGTCGACGAGCAGCACCCGGGGTTGACCGACGATCGCCTGCGCGATGGCGAGCAGTTGCTGCTGCCCACCGCTCAGGTGCCCGGCCACGCGTGCACGCATCTCGTGGAGGAGCGGGAAGTCCTCGAACACGGCGTCAAGCAGTCGCCGCCGCTCGACCGACGACACCCGCGGCAGTCCGAGCAGGAGATTCTCGTCGACGCGCAAGTCGCCGAAGATCCGCCGGCCCTCCTGAACCAGGCTGATTCCGGAACGGGCCCGCTTCCACGCAGGCGAACCGGACAGATCCTTCCCGTCCAGCACCACCGAACCTGCGCTGATCGGAAGCGATCCGGCGATCCCGTTGAGCAGCGACGTCTTCCCGGCACCGTTGCGCCCCACGAGGACCGTGACCCTGCCGGGCGAGGCGGTCAGTCCGGCGTCCCACACGGCCGTCATGTCGCCGTAGGCGACCTTGACGCCGCTCACCTCGAGTCGCCCACCGCGAATCTCATCGGACATCTTGCGCTCCTTGCGGATCGAGCGTCTCGGGCACTGCCACGGTCAGCGGACGACCCAGGTAACTCTCGATCACCTGGGGAGAGTTGCGCACCGCCTCGGGATCACCTGACGCGATGACCTTCCCGAGGTGCATCGCGAACACTGTGTCAGCCAACGACATCACGAAGGGCACGTTGTGTTCGATGAGGACAATGGTTGCGCCGAGTTTGCGGAGCGACTGCAACAGGCGCGTCAGGTCGTTCAGCGCGGTCTCGTCGAGGCCTGCGGCGGGTTCGTCGAGCAGGATCACCTTGGGCGCACCGACCGCGGCACGGAGGACCTCGAGCAGGCGACGCGTGCCCAGGGGAAGCGTGGCCGCTTCCTGGTCCGCGAGGTGATCGAGCCCGACGAGCGCGATCAACGCTTCGGCTCGGTCGGTCTCGTCACGCCGTGCACGTCGGTAGGACGGCAGGCGGAGGATTGCCGCCACGGGACGGAATCGGCCCGTGCGCAGCATTCCCGAAGCGACGATCTCGCGGACGCTCATCTCATCGGGAATCGCCGGGGTCTGAAACGCGCGGGATACGCCCGACCGGGCCGCGGCAGCGGCTGTGAGGCGGGAGATGGACGTGCCGTCGACCTCGATCACTCCCGACTCCGGCCGGATGAAGCCCGAGATCGCGTTGAGCAGAGACGTCTTCCCCGCGCCGTTGCTGCCGATGATCGCGGTGATCCGGCCCGGCTCGGCGACGACACCGGCCCCGTCGAGCGCGGCCACGCCGCCGAAGTGCTTCGTCACGCCACTCGCCCGCAGCGTGCCCCCGCTCAAGTCCGGTAGAACCCCGTCTGCGCGCTGCGGCACGGCGCGTTTCCGGCTTTCCCGCGCGGCACCCAGCATCCGTTTCGTCAGCATCGACAGGTAGCCCGCGATGCCGTGCGAGAACAGCACGGCCACAATGACCAGGAATGCACCGAAGATCGCCATCGAGTACACCTCGAACGAGGAGATGCGGTCCGGGACGATCACGAGAATCGCCGCACCGATCACCGAACCGTAGATGCTGCGTGTTCCGCCGAGGACCGAGGCCGCCAGAACCGCCAGAAGCATCGACAGGTTGAACGGGGCAGGTGAAATGTATCCGGCGAGGTACGCGTAGAGAACACCGCCCATAGCGGCGGGAATCGAACCCACGACATACGAACTCAGCTTCATCGTGGTGGCCGAGTGGCCCAGAGACTCCACGAGGCGCGGGCTCTCGCGGAATGACCTCAGCGCCACGCCGTAGCCGGACAGAATCAGGTTGCGGAAGATGACGAGCCACACTCCGACCACCACGATGGTGGCGGTGTAGAGTTCGCCGGTCGTCAGCGGGACGCCGAGGAAGGCGGGCGGGGATATCAACTTGCCCTCCAGCCCGCCGGTGTAGTCCCGCAGGGCGACCACGACGGACGGCAACAACATGATCAGGAAGAACGACGTCAGACCGAGCGACCACTTGCTGAGCCGCAAACCGGGCAGGCCGGTGACCAGACCGAGCAGGACGCCCGCAACACAGCCGACGACGAGATTGACGACGAGATCGTTGATCCCGTTGATGCCCAGAATCATCGCGCTGTACGCTCCGGCCGCCATTACGGCGACCTGACCCAGCGCGAGTTCACCGCCGAACCCGAAGCTGAGGTTGATGCCGGCCGTCACGAGGCAATAGACGCCGATCAGTATGATCTGGCGTTCGGACAGCATCGAAAAGCCGAGCGCGGGGAGGAGCAGGACGACGAGCCACAACACGACTGGTACGGTCCAGCCGTACTTGACGATGCGCTCCATGGGTCGATTTCTCCTAGTTCAGACGAGCCGGAGCTGACGTGTCCCGAACAGCCCTGTCGGGCGGATCAGCAGCGTCAGGAGAAGGAGGGCGAACGCGAAGATCAGTGAGTATTCCGCGCCGATGTAGCGGGCCGTGTACGCCTGCAGGAGGCCGACGATCAGCCCGCCGACGAGGCATCCGTGGAAGCTGCCGATTCCCCCAACAGCAAATGCGACGAAAGCGTAGACCAGGAGCTGGATCCCGAGGTCGAACGACGAGTGGATTTTCGTGGCGGCCAGGATGCCCAGCGCACTCCCCAGTGCGCCGGCAAGCATCAGCACCTGAGCCCGGCCGCGGGTGCCGTTGATACCCCTGAGCATCGCCGATTTGGCATCGATGGTCACCGCCCGACCCTCGAGCCCCCACCGGCTCCGGCGGGTCAGGGTGTGCAGAGCCAAGATGCCGGCCACCGCGGCGAAAACGAGAACGACGTCGACGACGGCGAGCCGTCCCCCGAGGAGATCGATGCCCCGGTCCAGCCCGAAGACCGAAACCCGGTGCCCGTCGGTTCCGTACGTCGCGAAGGCGATCCCCTCGAGGACGAAGGCGACCCCGACCGTGGTGATCAGGATGCCGTCACCGCCCCTGGAGATGACCGGCCTCACGGCGACCAGTTCGGTGACGTAGCCGAGTATGGCGCCAACCACGAGGCAGATCGGCACCAGCAGAAGGGCGGGGATCTGAGGTCCCCGGGAAACGAATTCGTACGACGCGAACGCTCCGACCATCACAGTCTGCGGCGCAGCGAAATTGAATACCCCGGATTGCGCCTCCCGATGTTGAACAGCGCCGCGACGAGGGCGTACAGAGCGCCGATCGCCAGAGCCGACCACAGCAACGTCACGTGTAATCCTTTCGCCGTGCCCCGTCGGACACGACACATCGTTCCGGGACCGTGGCATGAGCTCCGCCACACAATTTCGAGCTTATTAGTCTTAATACTGGAAGACATGGGTAGAGGCGTTAAATAAACTTTGCCCCAGTCGATTACATAAGAAATACTGGTTGGGCCGATCCTGAGATCGGCCCCGACCGCGGTTCAGCCGACAAGGCTCGCCTGCCGAGTGCGATTGAAATCCGACTCGACATCACCCAAGGCGTCGAACACTCTGTCCGAGTGGAACTCGGTTGTCCCCCAGGCATTGAGCAGGCTCCAGATCCGCATCAGGTACAGGTGGAGATCTGCTTCCATCGTGTACCCGATGGCACCGTGGCACTGCAAGGCCGCCTTGGCTGTTCGGCGGGCAGCCTTGTTCGCCATCACCTTCGCCATCGAACAGACGCGACGGGAGTCGTCGGCGTCCGTCGCCATCGCCCAGGCAGCCGCTTCCGCTACCGGGCGGGCCATCTCGACCGCGATGTGCGCATTCGCCATATGATGCTTGACCGCCTGGAAGGTTCCGACCGGGGAACCGAATTGTCTCCTGCTCGAGGTGTACTCGACGGTGATCTCGATCGCCCTCGCGGACAGTCCCAGCAGGAAAGAGGCCGTCATAAGCGCTGCACGATCCTCCGCGCGCGCGATGTGGGCGGCCACCCCGGGGCCCTGCGCGAGGACCTCGGCCGTGTCGATCCGCGACCGGTCGAGGCGTCCGACCGCCCGTGACGAGTCCATCGATTCCTGCGGTTCGATACCGTTCAGATCGACGAGCCGGATGCGATCCGATTCCAGAACGAGCGCGTGCCCGGCGCCGAGGTACGGAACGACGTCCGAGACGGTCGCAGTGAGGCCTCCGCTCATCGCTGCGGAATCCGCGAGCCGGTCCGGAGCCAGTGCGGCGAGCAGCGGCACAGCGACGGCAGCGTGCTCGACGACAGGCCCGGGCACGGCGGCCCGGCCCAGTTCCTCGAATGCCGACGTCAGCTCCAGTTCGCTACCACCGCCACCGAGTTCCTCCGGCGCGAGCAGCGCCAGCAGGCCGAGCCCGTCGAGCCCGTCCCACAGGGCAGCAGGCGTCCGCCCGGTGGCCCACGCTGCACGGACCACGTCGGGCCGGCACTCCCGTGACACAAAACTTCTCGTCGCCTCCGCGAAGGCGATCTGATCCTCGGTCGGTGTGAAACGCATGTCAGCTCCTCGGCATTCCAAGTACACGCTCAGCGACGATGTTGCGCTGAATCTCGTTGGTTCCTGCAAAGATCGGCGTTGCCATCGACGTAATGAACCCGTGCCACCACTTTCCGTCGATCTCGGCACCGTCACCGAGCAGGTCGAGCGCCGTCTCGTGCATGTGCACGTCCATCTCCGACCAGAACACCTTGTTGCCACTCGATTCGGCTCCGACCTTGCCGCCCTCCGCTATCCGGGTGACAGTCTTCATCGAGTTGTACCGGTAGGCCTGAGCCGAGATCCACGCGTCGACGACGTCCCGCTTCAGGGTCGACGAAGGTCCGTCGACGGAGGCGTACAGATCGACGAGATTCTGGGCCGCAGCCATGAACCGGCCGGGCGAGCGCAGGATCAGCCCACGCTCGGAACCCGTCGTCGCCATCGCGACCTTCCAGCCGTTGCCGACCCCGCCGAGCACCTCGGAGTCGGGAACGAAGACGTCATCGAAGAAGATCTCGCCGAAGCCGGTCTCGTTGCCCAGCTTCTGCACCGGACGAACCGTGACGCCGGGGGCATCCAGATCGATCAACAGGTACGACAGGCCGCGGTGGCGCGTGGACTCCGGATCGGTTCGGACCAGCGCGAAGAGACGGTTGCAGAACGGGGCGCGCGTGCTCCAGGTCTTCTGACCGTTGACCCGCCAGCCGCCGGCCGCCTCGTCCCGGTCCGCCCGTACCCGCACAGCGGCGAGGTCGCTGCCCGCCTCGGGTTCCGACCAGCCCTGCGCCCACATGTCCTCGACCCCCGCGATGCGGGGCAGCAGTTGGGCCTTTTGCGCGTCGGTGCCGAACTCGAACAATGACGGCGCCAGGAGGAACAGCCCGTTCTGAGCGGCCCGCGGGCCCAACCCCGCCGCGAAGTACTCTTCCTCGAAGATCATCCACTCCCACAGGCCGAGACCGCGGCCGCCGTACTCTTCGGGCCAGGACACCGCAGCCCACCCCGCCTCGAAGAGCGTCCGTTCCCACTCGCGGTTGAGAGCGAAGCCACGCTCGGTATCGGGAGACGGCAACCGTTCGGCCGGACGATTCGTCCGCAGCCAGTCGCGCGCCTCCATCCGGAATTCGTGGTCGGACGAGGATTCCTCGAGATTCATTTTGCCGCCTTTGATTTGAATTGGTTACAGGTCAGGGGTGCGCTCGGGGTTCGACCAGCTCGAACGGGACACCCAGCGTCGACGACGGGTCGAGGCGACGGATCCGCTCCCCGTCCGCGTTCGTCGAGGTGACACCCGTGATACCGCGATCGGCTAGCACCGTCTCCATGTAGTCGAGGTCGCCGACTTCGAGGACGATGGCGTGCGGCCCCGGGCCCCACTCGCGATGGAACGCGCCGAGCTCGGAGTCCGGGCGCGCTTGGCACAGTTCGAGCGCCGCACTGAGCGGATTCCCCAACTCGTAGGTCGCGCTGACTCCGTACTCGTGCGTGCTGACCGAGGTGGCCACGAGGCCGAGGTTCGCGTCGAGTGCCCGCACCGCGACGTCGACGTCGTCGACCAGAAACCTCCGGGCCCTGATCCTGCGCACACCCGGGCCGTCACCGGCACCGTCCTCGGCGGGCACTGCGGGCACACCCGAACTCGATGTGGGCACGACCTCGATCCACAGACCGGCGTCGACGTCGGCGTCGTATCCCAGGGGGTCGTCGGCCGTGACGCCGATCCACACCCGGGGGAAGTCGAAGTCCTCGCTCACCGGGGTGACCCGATGCCGCACGTCGTTCGTCCGGAGGTGCTTCATCACGGCCTCGACGTCGCCCGCGAGTACTGTCGCGTGCGTGCGGACCGGGCGGTTGCCCTGGGCGTCGATGCGCTCCTCCACGTAGTCGTGTGGCGCGGTCCGTGGGCGTGCACCGATCAGTTCGATACGGGTCGGCGCCGACCTCATCGACGGTTGCATCCGCAACCACGCCGCCCGAAAGCCGTGCCCCTCGGGTTCGAGGAAGGCATTCGGCCTCGGTGCGGGCAGGCCCAGTAGCTCCACGAGGGCCGCGGCCGCTCCGTCCGGATCGTCGGTCACGATGTCGGCTGACACAAGTGCGTCGTACAAGGACCCGACCTCCTTTCATGTCAACGTCTTTATATTGAGACAGCTTATGCCATAACTGTTGCAGGCGGAACTCCCCGTGGCAATTCATTCCGGATCGCACCTGCTCGCACATACGGAGAACAGTTGAGCGGAAAGCGCTCTCGGTAAACACGCTCGGGCACTGGTACCGTCCCGCGCCGGCAACTAAGCTGGCGAACATCGAATTGCTACCCAACCGCCGGTGTCGAACATGTGGCGGCTTTGCCGAACAAGAGCGGCGCGCACCTCAGACCTTGCCGATACCAGGAGAGTACGTATGACTCGAACAACGACAGGTGGCCGATCCACCGATCGGAAGTCTCCAGCGAAACGTCCGGTCGGGCGCCCGAAACTCCGGATAGACCCGGACGAGGTCGCTGCCGTCGCCATTCGACTCTACGACGAGCACGGCTTCGACGCGGTGTCCATCGAGGCCGTCGCTGAAGGGCTGGAGGTGTCCCGCGCGACCCTGTACCGGACGGTGCGATCCTTAAACGAGTTGCACAACATCCTCCTCGAACGCATTCTGTCGACGGTCGAGAACAGTGCAGGCAAGATCCTGAGCGCACACGACGAGCCGGGAACCGCCCTGATCGCCCTCATCCGTTTCCAGATCGACGCATCGGTCCGGATGAGGAACTACGTAGGCGTCTACTTCGGCTGGGGGCTGTCCCCCGAGGTATACGACAAGTGGCGCTCGTGGGCCGGCGGGTACGAGCAACTCTGGACCGAGGCGGTCAGGAGCGCGGTCGACGCCGGCTACCTAGAGAGCGACGACGTCAGAACCACCACGCGGTTGATCCTGGGCATGGTCAACTGGGTGTCCCGCTGGTACAGCTCGACGAGCGGACCGACACCGGACGACATCGCGAACGCGGCGATCAAACTCGTGCTCCCCAACTGGAGCGGACCGAGGCCCGATTCCTCCGCATCCTGACCGCCGGGAACGAGAAGAGGCCCTCGATACCAACGGATGTCCGTGATATCGAGGGCCTCCGCTGAACGGCCGGCTCAGTAGGAGTGCGCGCCCGCATCGATACTGATGTGCTCGGACGTGATCTTCTTCGAGTCGTCCGACACCAGGAAGAGCACCAGATCCGCGATATCGTCCACGTCGATGCGGCGGTCCGGCAGAAATGCGGTCGCCATCAGGCCCAGCGGCGGATTGGTCTGCTCCACCTGAGCAATTCGCTGCTGCATGTCACCCGAGCCCATCGGGGTTTCGACAGCGCCCGGATGGATGCTGTTCACCCGGATATTGTGCTTGCCCAATTCGGCGGCGAAGGCGCGCGCCATCCCGGTGACCGCGTGCTTGCTCGCCGTGTAGGGAACCATGAACGGCTGAATCTTGACCCCGGCGTACGAACTGGTCATGACGATGGAACCGCCGCCCGCATCGACGAGGTGCTTGGCACCGGCCATCACGGTGTGCCAGACACCCGTGACGTTGATGTCCATCGTGTCACGGAACTCCTCGGGCGTCGTCGCGTCCCACGTGTTCGGGATACAAATTCCCGCATTGGCGACGATTCCGTCCAACCGGCCGAACTCCTCCACACCCCGGTCGACGAGCGAGGTCATGAACTCCAGGTCCCGGACATCGCCCTGCTCGATCAGCGCCCGGCGCCCGGTGGCCTCGACCAGCGAACGCGTCTCCTTCAGATCCTCGAGCGTCGCCGAATCGTACGGAACACCGGGCAGGTGATCGGCGACGTCGATGCCGATGACGTCAGCACCCTCCTGGGCCGCGCGAACCGCGATCGCCCTACCCTGACCGCGGGCGACACCGGTCACGAAAACAACTTTTCCTTGCAAGCGCTGACTCATCAACATTCTCCACAATTCTCGAATTCATTTCGGTCGGGCAAGAAGAGTGACCGGACCGCAGGCCGGCGAATTACAGGCGCACCGCGCCCAGACCGACCTCGTCGTCGGATTCGATGGCGATACCGAAGAGCCGCAGCGGAACACCGACCCGCAGCTCGAACTCCTTCGCCTCCCGGACCGCTTCGAAGTCGGCAGGGCTGATGCCGATGCTCTGGATGTCGAGGCCGGCATCCCGAGCCGCCGCGATCGCTGTACGGGCATTGTCGAGCAGCACCGCCAGAGAGACATCCTGCGTGATGCCCTGATTCACGACCTGCATTTCACTCACTCCTTGGATCGGTTACGTATTCGGCTGGTTCAGCCGCTGGAGGTTGGCCACCTCGTCGTCACTGAGGCACTTGTAGCCCGGGCCGTCGGGGGACGTCAGTTCACCGTCCTTGACTTCGAACGTGAAGTAGCACGGGATGTTTGCCGGGGTGCCCTCTGTGAAATTGAGCGGGATGGAGAAACCGCCGAGCGTTTCATCCTTCAGAGCGTACAGACCTTTTCGCACATCGTCCGGCGTCGACGTCGGACCGACGTTGCCAGCCTTCGCGGCGGCCTCGAACAACTGGTCCGTCAAGAAACCGCCGCAGAGCTGCCCGGCGTCCAATGAAGGGAGGGATAGTCGATATACCCTGTGGACAGGTCACCCGTCGGAGAAACGTAGAACGACGCACGGTCCGGTGCATTTAGTGGCGCACGGGTACGGAAGCGCTCCGGGAGATCCGGATTGGCGATGAACGAAGCGCCGAAGCTCACCGCGTCGGCTCCCCCGAGTTCGAGTAGCGACTCGGCTGATTCTCTATCGAACCCGCCGTTGGCGACGAGCGCGCCCGAGTAGTGGGCTCTGATCAGCGCAATCGGGTCGAGCCGGGGTATCTCCGAGTGCGATCCGCGATAGTCCGCGACCTCGACAAACGCGAGCCCCATCGTATTCAGGCGGCTTGACAGGTACGCATACAGCTCCTGGGTGTCTTCGTTGCGAACGTCGTTGAAGTTGAAACCTGGCGACAGCTTTACGGCGACCGTCTCTGGACCAGCGATCTCAGCGGCAGCTTCGAGGCACTCGAGCAGGAACCGCGAGCGATTCGCGATTGATCCTCCGTAGGCGTCCGTTCGCTCGTTGGCGTTGGACGACAAGAATTGCATGGGCAGATAGCCACTCGCGGCGTGGATCTGGATTCCGTCGAATCCTGCACGCATTGCCCGGATGGTCGCCTCCCTGAAGAAGCCGACTTCCCTCGAGATTCCTGCCGTGTCGAGCGCTTCGGGTACAGGGAATGGCCGATCGTGCCGTGGGCACCTGATCGGATAGCCACGAAATGCCGGGTCTGGTTGCACCGCCGAAGGGGCGATCGGGTTCACCCCACCCGGCAATAGTTCAGGGAACGATATTCGACCGACGTGCATCAGCTGGGCAAAGATCAGCCCACCGGCGTCGTGCACGGCATCGGTGACAGGTACCCATCCCCGCTCGTGTTCATCGGTGTAAAGGGCGGGCACGTTGTAGTATCCCCGCCCATGTGGAGACGGATTCACACCCTCCGTGATGATCAGCCCGGCGGACGCGCGCTGGGCGTAGTAGGTCGCCATTACCGACGTCGGCACCTGGTCGATGTCAGCACGGTGACGCGTGCAGGGTGCCATGAAGACTCGATTCCGAGCGCGAACCCTGCCGATGCGTAGTGGACTGAGCAGCGGTGTCGACAACGTGTGCATCCTTTCGTAGCGGGCGGAACGCCTGGAGCCAGGATCGAGCCTCCGGAATGTTCCGCTCGATTCAATGGGTAGCTGCGCCTACCAAGTTGATTCAGGACATAGACGTACGCTTCGCAACCTGGTCACGATGGCGACTCCAGAATTCGTCCCAGGTCTTCCAGCGGTGGGGCAAGGTGGGGCGGAATCGGGAGTGCGCGTCGGGTCGGCTCGGCCAGGATACGAAGCCGGCGTCCTGAGGCGACTGCCGAGGGTCGCCAGTGTGAAGATAGGCCATTTGACGATCATCGAAGAGCCAGCGGCCGTCGACGCGAATATAGCGGTCGAAATACACCATCAACTGGACGATCCAATCGTCCCCGTCTTCGTGCTCTACGCGACAGTAGACGGTGCCCTCGGCGTGGTCGCTGTCGACAAGATCCACAACGTGACCGCAGATCTGATGCATGCTGCGGTAGAACCTGGTCAGGACATCGTCGCTGTCGAACATGGCGCGTACACCCTCAGGGCCCAGAGCGTCCGAGAATCCGAAACGGGTGTAGTCGGCACTGGGCGAGTAGAGCGCGGCGAGCGCATCGATGTCGCGCGCATCGACCGACCGCGCGTATCGAACCGCGAGCTGTTGAATGTCGAAGTGTGCCTCGACACGTTCGAGGCGACTCTCGAGCGTCTCACAGGACGTGGCTGATGTGCGCGAGTTCATGCTTGCTCCTCGATTGATTCGTACAGTGGCCGTGCGAGATTCAGTAGGAGTGCGCGCCCGCATCGATACTGATGTGCTCGGACGTGATCTTCTTCGAGTCGTCCGACACCAGGAAGAGCACCAGATCCGCGATATCGTCCACGTCGATGCGGCGGTCCGGCAGAAATGCGGTCGCCATCAGGCCCAGCGGCGGATTGGTCTGCTCCACCTGAGCAATTCGCTGCTGCATGTCACCCGAGCCCATCGGGGTTTCGACAGCGCCCGGATGGATGCTGTTCACCCGGATATTGTGCTTGCCCAATTCGGCGGCGAAGGCGCGCGCCATCCCGGTGACCGCGTGCTTGCTCGCCGTGTAGGGAACCATGAACGGCTGAATCTTGACCCCGGCGTACGAACTGGTCATGACGATGGAACCGCCGCCCGCATCGACGAGGTGCTTGGCACCGGCCATCACGGTGTGCCAGACACCCGTGACGTTGATGTCCATCGTGTCACGGAACTCCTCGGGCGTCGTCGCGTCCCACGTGTTCGGGATACAAATTCCCGCATTGGCGACGATTCCGTCCAACCGGCCGAACTCCTCCACACCCCGGTCGACGAGCGAGGTCATGAACTCCAGGTCCCGGACATCGCCCTGCTCGATCAGCGCCCGGCGCCCGGTGGCCTCGACCAGCGAACGCGTCTCCTTCAGATCCTCGAGCGTCGCCGAATCGTACGGAACACCGGGCAGGTGATCGGCGACGTCGATGCCGATGACGTCAGCACCCTCCTGGGCCGCGCGAACCGCGATCGCCCTACCCTGACCGCGGGCGACACCGGTCACGAAAACAACTTTTCCTTGCAAGCGCTGACTCATCAACATTCTCCACAATTCTCGAATTCATTTCGGTCGGGCAAGAAGAGTGACCGGACCGCAGGCCGGCGATAGCGGTATGGGCGTTGTCGACCAGCAGCGCCAGACAGACATCCTGCGTGATGCCCTGAGACACGACCTGCGTTTCACTCACTCCTTGCCGGAATCAAGCGGTCTTCTGATTGAGGCGTCCGAGGGTCGCCACTTCGTCGTCACTGAGGCACTTGTAGCCCGGGCCGTCGGGGGACGTGAGTTCACCGTCCTTGACTTCGAACGTGAAGTAGCACGGGATGTTTGCCGGGGTGCCCTCTGTGAAATTGAGCGGGATGGAGAGACCACCAAGGGTCTCGTCCTTCAAGGCGTACAGGCCCTGGCGGACGGTATCCGGTGTCGAGGTCGGGCCGAGGTTGGCCGCCTTGGCAGCCGCCTCGAACAGCTCGAATCCGACCCACACCAGAGAATTCGTCTGACTGAACTGACTGGTGCCACGCAGATCGGGCAACTGCTGGTCGACCGCGTCGAGGTACGCCTTGACGGCGGGGATACTCTCGTCGGTGTAGTTCGCGGCCGGTGACGAGGTAAGTCTGCCCTCAAAGTTGGGATCGGAGAACCAATCGTCCGAAATGCCACCGGCCGTGGAGATCGTGGCGGGTTCATAGCCCTGCTGACGGCAGCTCTCCATTACCCTGGACTGCACCGGTGACGTTCCCAGAACCTTCAGAACATCGACGCCCTTATCCTTCATCTGAATGCATTGGGCCGTGAAATTGGGAGCCGTGCTCGAGATCTGCAGCGACGAGAATCCCAGGCCGAAATGATCGGCGATTCTCCCCGCCAGTCCTTCAGAGTCCTTGCATGCGGGAGATTCTCCGCAGTAGAGGAAGCCAAGATTCGTCCCGCCCGTTTCCTTCGCCATCTTGTAGACCACGAATTCCTGCACTGCCAGCGACGGACCGGATGCGTAGAAATTGGGACTCGTCTGGAAGGCGGGCGTGAACGACAAGCCACCGACGATCGGGATCTTCTGGGAATCAACGTAGTTCACCCATGAATCGGCGACAGGACTGGCTTCGCCGACGATCGCAACGACCTTGTCGACCTCCACGAGTTCCTTGACCGCCTGCAGCGAACGAGTGGGATCGAGACCGTCGTCCTTTACGACAAGCTCGACCGGGTGGCCGTTGATACCTCCGTTGGCATTGGTGGCCTTGACCCACGCCAGGGCGACATCGTCCGTCGCGCCGAGCGAATCGGACTGCGGGCCCGAACAGCTACACACGAATCCGATGCGGATCGGATCGCCCGATACGGTGCTGACGGGGTCGGTTCCCGCCGACGACGCTCCACTGCAGCCGGTTACGACGGCCAGGGCGGCCACGCTGCCGGCCACGGTCAGTGCTTTCTTCCACGTGCGCATGTCACTCCTTGGAGACGCGGTGTCCGGGGACCCGCTGACGGGTTTTTTCGAGGGGTATCGGTGGAAAGTATTGGGGCACCGAGCAGGCCTCACACGCTGAGTGTGTGGTCGGAGGAAGCCTCGACGTGGAGGTATTTCTGTGCCAGCTCGTCTTCGTCTATCTCTTCCGGTGACCCCGAGAACACGATCTCGCCCCGCTCCAACAGGTAGAGATGGTCCGCGAAGGCCAGTGCTTGGCCGATGTACTGCTCGACCAGCAGCAACGAAGTACCCGTCGCGGCAAGCGCGCGCAGTGCTTCGAATATCTGCTCCACGACGAGGGGCGCGAGCCCCATGGACACCTCGTCGAGGAGGACAACTTCCGGATTCGTCATGAAGCAGCGGGACAACGCGAGCATCTGCTGCTCACCGCCGGACATCTTGCCTGCATCCTGGTGGAGCCGCCGACCGAGGGCGGGGAAGGCCTCGACCGCGACGTCGATGCCCTCCTGCTTGTGGCCGGCGGGTGCGAACAAGGCCAGGTTCTCCTTCACCGTCAGACGCGGGAAGACGCCCCGGCCCTCCGGGACCAGACACAGGCCCGCTGCTGCGCGTCGATGGGGGCGGTCCGCGGTGACGTCTTTGCCGGCCACGGTGACAGTGCCTTCTCTGGGCTCGAGCAGGCCTCCGGCGGTGCGCAGCAGAGTTGTCTTACCTGCGCCGTTGGGTCCGAGCAGAGCCACGACAGTGCTCGGCGGGACGGTGATGTTCACGTTTTGCAGGACCGGTGCCCCGGTGTAGCCCGCCGTGAGGTTCTTCAGTTCCATCGCGGGAACGGTGTTGTCGTTGGTCATGACGCGGGAACACCTTCCGGCAGCTTCACTGCCATGTCGTCGAGTTCGTCTGCGACGGCCTTCTCGAAGTCGTGGTCTTCCCCGAGGTAGGCGCTCTGGACGATCGGGGACTGCATAGCTTCCCGAGCGGTGCCGGAGAAGATGTGCTTGCCGAAGTCGAGGACGTGGAGGGTCTCGCAGACATCGAGGACCAGGGCCATGTCGTGTTCGACGAGGAGAATGCCGACCCCTCTTTCCTCGACGACGCGACGCAGGATCTCGCCGAACCGTTCAGTCTCCGCCCGATCCAGGCCGGACGACGGCTCGTCGAGGAGCAGGATTCGGAAATCACCCACCAGACACCGCGCCAGTTCGACCAGCCTGCGCTGACCGGTCGACAGGGACGCGGCAGGCGTGTCCGCGAGATCGGTCAGCTCGCACAGCGCGAGGGCTTCCTCGGTCCTCGCATCGACGAGCGCGTGCTCTCCGCGCTTGGGCAGAAAGTGCTTGATCGGGTTGGCACCGGCGAGCGCGGCCTCGAGACCGATTGCAACGTTCTCGCGCACCGTCAGCGAGTCCAGCAGCTGCATTCGTTGGAAGGTTCGTCCGAGGCCCAGCCGGGCCCGGGCGGCTGGACCCAGACGAGAGACGTCCTTGCCGTTCAGCAGGACCCTGCCGCGGGCGGGCTGGTTGAGGCCCGAACAGGCGTTGAACGTGGTGGTCTTGCCCGCGCCGTTGGGACCGATCAGTCCGGTGACGGTTCCGGTCGGCGCGGAGAACCCGAGGCCGTCGACGGCGACGATTCCACCGAACTGGACGCGCAGATCTTCTACCGTCAGCTCACCCTGTGGCACGCGCCCGCGCCGGACCGCCGCGACCGGGACCTTCGACTTCTTCGCGTGGTTACCGCGCGAACCGAAAATCCGGTCGACGACGCGTTGTACTACGACCGGGGCTCCGCCCGACGAATTCGGTTGCACAGCAACGACAACTGCGAAAATGCCGAACAGCAACTGGAAGACGATGTTGACGGTCTCGCCATGAATATAGGCAGGGACGAGGGTCATACCGATCGCAGCCATGACTGCGCTCCAGGGCATTCCGCCCACATTGATCATGATCAGAACGAAGAAGGTCAGCGACAGCATCGGCGGGTAGGAGATCGCCGAGATCGACGTCTGCGCGGCCCCGACGAGCGCGCCACCGACACCGGCGAGGAACGCCGACAGGCAGAACACGAGGACGCGTGTGACATTGACGGACGCGCCGCTCGTCGCGAGTGCGGTCGGCGAGTCCGACATCGCTCGCAGCAGCTTGCCGAGGCGGCCGATGTTGAGTGCCATGACGGCCATCGCGGTCACCACGACGAGCGCGAGAACCACGTAGTAATAACCGGTGTCGGACTGAAAGAAGGCAAGTTCCGGCCGGGGGACGTTCAGGGTGGCGACGCTCGCGCCGAACATGAAGCTTTGCGTGTAGAACATTTCCTGCAGCAGGACCGCGAAGCCGAATGTCGCAAGGGCGAGGTACAGGCCGCCAAGTCGACTCGCGGGAATGGCCAGGATCGCTCCGATCGGGACTGCCACGAGTCCCGCGAGAATCAGGGAAACGATCCACGGCAACCCGGAGTTCAGCCCGATCTGAGAGAAGGCGACCGCTCCGACTGCCATGAACCCGACGTGGCTGAGTGAGACCTGGCCAGCGGTTCGGACCAACAGAACCAGGGACAGGAACACGATGATCAGGGCCAGCGTGGTCGTCCATGCCGTCAGGTACACGCTGGCGAACGCGGGCACGACCGCAAAGACCAAGGTGAGAACGACGCCGGCAACGACATGCATGCGCATCGGTGCCGCCCAGACCGGACGTGGACGCGGGATCGTGAACGCCGGAACCGACAGGGCGCGCTTCGGGAAGACCAGCAGCACGACGAAGAGGACGAGGAACGGAAGCGCCGCAGGGATTCCGGCGAGAATTCCGTCGGTGAACCATTTGGTGGACAGCGAGGCGAGTACACCGATCACCAGACCGCCGAGGAAGGTGACCCACAGGTTCGAGAAGGCTCCCAACGCGGCCGCACCGAACGCGGAGACGACCAGGAACGTAAGTTGGACGGCGTCGAGTGGCAGCAGCGGCGCGAACAACACTCCGCTGACCGCGGTGAACACACCGCCGATGACCCACGCGATCCGACGGGTCAGGGCCGGGCTCATACCGACGACGTCGAGCAGCTCAGGGTTGTCGACGACGGCGCGCATTGCGATGCCGCGCCGGGTCACTCTGAAGTACACAGATAGCCCTATGGTCGCGAGCAGAGCCACACCGCAGGTGATGACGTCGGCGATGAGAATCGTCGTGCCGCCCAGCTTGAAAGTGTCCGTTCCGAGGAACTTACGCACGATCAGGAGCTGGTCCGTTCCGTAGATCAGCTGGGCGGAAGCCCCGATCGCCAGGAGGACACCGACGGTGGCGGCGACCTGCAAGGGCAGGCTCGTCGACTGGATCCGTCTCGCCAGCAGCTCCATCGCCAGGCCCAGCAGTGGGCCGATCACGAAGACGGCGATCGCGGCGGCCATCTGCCACGGCAGTTTCATCGTGATGTGCAGCGAATAGAACGAGTACGCGGCGACGGTGGCCAACGCGCCGTGGGCGAAGTTGAAGACACCGGATGTCTTGTAGGTCAGGACGAGACCCACGCCGGCCAGGCCATATACCGCACCGAGCGTCAGCCCGGCAATCACGAACGGCAATAAACTCGACATGCCTCTCCTAGGGGGTTCCGAGACCGCATGCCTTCGGGCCAGAGTTGCCGTCGAAGCTGGGTCGGTGTGACGTGACCCACTCTATGACCAGCGGTCGGTAATTGCAAGACTTATCGTCGCAAATTAGTTTCCTGATCATTTCCGCACTTCAATTGGCCCCGGCACGCTTGAATCGCAACGACTTTACGCGCAGGGTCCGCACGCACGGCAGTGCCGCACCGTGCGTCGTGAGTTCCGCGAGGCCGGCGTCACCAGGCAGATCGTGAGACCCGCGCATGACAGATCCCCGCGACCCAGTTCGGTTGCAAACCAACCGATCACGCGATCGGCGGCCCTCAGCGGCGCACGGCCGGGGCGATGGTCAGCCCGAGTACGCGGTGGTCCCAGGTTTCTGCGGTCACTCCGCGCTCACGTAACAGGTGCTTCTGTATCCGATCGACCTGGTTCCTCGGAAGCTCGGCGACGATCTCGACATACCTCGGTACTGCGAAGTACGGAACGTGGTCCTGCATCCATTCGAACAGACCGGGCGGTTCGATCGTCTCGCCCTCCCGCACGACCAAGCACGCCTTGATGTCGTCCTCCCCCAGTTCGGATTGCACGGCGTGCACTGCGGCCTCGACGACGGCGGGATGGCGACACAGCGCCGCCTCGAGTTCGAGACTCGACACGTTCTCGCCGCGCACCCGGAGCGCATCCTTCTTGCGGTCGACGAAGCGGAGCGCACCGGACTCGCGGATCGTGCCGAAGTCGCCGGTGTGGAACCACAATCCCTCGAATGCCTCCAGGGTGTCTTCCGGGCGCCCCCAGTATTCGTCGAACATCGCGAAGCGGTGCCGCGGACGTACGCAGATCTCGCCCACCTCGCCCTGCGGCACCGGCTGCCCCCGGTCGTCGAGCAACGCGATCTCCAGATCTCGCAGCGGTTTACCGTTGCTGTCCCGGTCGCGCCGACCGTACGGGGAGTTCAGGGTCTGGAACACGCATTCGGTCTGGCCGTACGACTCGGTCCAGGGGTCGACACCGAATCGTTCCCGGAATTCCGGGTGATACGTCGACGCCAGTGGCGACACGTTGAACAGCCGGAGCTTGTGTGCCTTGTCGTACCTGCCCGGTGGCGTACGGAGCAGCATCATGCCCATCGCACCCACCGCGTTGGCGACGGTGGCACCGGCCTCGGTGGCGGTCTCGAAGAATCCGCCGGCGCTGAAAGCCGGCACCACCACGACGGGAATACCGGCGATCAAGGACGGCATGATCGACGCCAGTTGGCCGCCCGCGTGGAACAGCGGCAGCGGGGTCAGGAAGACATCGTCCTCGGTCAGCCTCATGACCTCTGCGATGGTCTGGCCGGCCCGTGCGTAGTAGCCGTGCGAGAGGACGCACCCCTTCGGCTGCCCGGTGGTGCCGGACGTGTACATGATCGCCATCGTCGATTCGGGGCCCACGTCGACCGAGGGCGCGATCCCGTGCGGCATCTCCCGGTAGAGCACGGCGGGAATGTCGGCGGAACGGTCGTCCACGTCGTCGAACAGCACGACCGCTCGGATCGACGGCACCTCGGGGAGCAGTGGCCGTAGCGCGCGCCAGCCCGGCCCATCGGTGACCACGATTCCGGCTGCGGAATCTCGCAGTTGGTGGCTGAGAAACTCACCCTTCAGGTAGGGATTGAGCGGAACCTGGATGCCGCCCATCTCGGCGATACCGACGAAGAGTTCGAGTAGTTCGTATCGATTCGGCGCCAGCGTGGCGATCCGGTCTCCCGGAAGCGCGCCCAGCGCGTGCAGCTGACCGGCAAGTTCTTTCGCCCGGGCGTCGATCTCGGCGTACGTGGGAGCCCAACCACCGAACTTGGCGAACACGCCGCCGGGCTTCGCCGAGACCAGCTCCGCCAGGATTTCGGTGACCGAAATATGCCTGATCCCCTGCCAAGACGCCTGCATAAGACCTCCGTGTGCGCTGCGGGCCGATGCCCCGAGGATTACGAAATGAACTATCTCAAAATGACAAACTGTCGTCAACCTCGGGTTCCACCCCTGCGCCGGGGTGCCCCGTCCCGGGATCGGCGTCGAACTTCGCATGATCTCGTATCGTGGACCCGATATCCGATGCGATGTGGAGGCACGATGCCGGGGAAAAATGCGAGGACGACCGAGGCTGTCGCCGAAGCAGACGGCGGCAAACGCCCGGTGGGGCGTCCACGGCGCGTCATCGACCTGGATGTCGTCGCGGACGTCGCGGCCAAGTTGTACGCCGAGAAGGGCTACGACGCGGTGTCCATCGAGTCCGTGGCGGAAGAACTCGGCCTGTCACGCGCAACCCTCTACCGAACCGTCCGCTCGATGGACGACCTGCACACACTGCTGTTCGAACGCAGCGCCCGCAACGTCGAGGTCGAGGCCCGCAAGTTGATGCGAAAGGTCAAAGATCCCCGCGAGGCGCTCATCGCTCTCATCTCTTTTCAGGTGGATGCATCCATCCGCATGCGCGAGTACGCGGGTGTGTACTTCGGGATCGGATTGCCGGCCGAAACCTACGAGAGATGGCGCAAATGGGCCAGTGGGTACGAACGACTGTGGACGAGAACGGTCGAGCGCGCCATCGAGGGCGGCCACCTACGCGCCGATGATCCCGTGGTGGCCACCAGACTCATCCTCGGAATGGTCAACTGGGTCTCGCGTTGGTACAGCAGCCGCGAGAAGTACACCAGCGAATCGATCGCACAGGAAGCCGTACGCCTGATCGTCCTTCCGGACCCGGGCGCCGAGGCCGATGCGCCGACTCGACGGACGAAGCCGACCGGTTGAGAGACGGCCGGTACCACTGACGACAGAAAGCGGTGCCCGTCGCCGGGGCACCGCTCCGTCTGGATGTTCAGTAACCGAGAGCCGACGTGCCGATGGCCTCGGCCGCCGCGGCCACGGTGTCGCGCTGTGAACCCGCGACCATGAGCGACACGAGGTCGAACACCACGGTGGCCGCTGCGACACAGGTGATCTCGGCATGATCGTAGGCCGGGGCCACCTCGACGACGTCTGCGCCGACGACGTTGAGCCCGGTCAGCTGACGCAGCATCCGAAGCAGTTCGCGGGATGTCAGTCCGCCCGCTTCCGGCGTGCCCGTTCCGGGGGCGAATGCGGGGTCGAGGACGTCGATGTCGATCGACACGTACACCGGGACGTCAGCGACGCGTCGGCGGACCACGTCGACGGCCGCCTCGGTGCCCATCACGTCCAGATCGCCCGCGCGGATGATCCGGAATCCCATCCGAGCGTCGTCGTTCAGGTCGGCCTGGTCGTAGATCGGACCGCGGATTCCGACGTGAATGGAGTGGTCCTCGACCAGAAGACCCTCTTCGAACGCGCGCCGGAAGATCGTCCCGTGCGTCACCGGTGCGTTGAAGTAGGTGTCCCAGGTGTCGAGGTGAGCGTCGAAATGTACCAGGGCAATCGGTCCGTGCTTGGCGCGCAGCGCCCGCAGATTCGGCAGGGCGATCGTGTGGTCGCCGCCGATCGAGACGATCTTGCGGTCGCCGCCACCGAGAATCTCGTCGGCGTGCGCCTCGATCTGCCGGCAGGCCTCACCGATGTCGTACGGCGTCACCGTCACGTCGCCGGCGTCGACTACCTGCACTTCTTCGAGCGGTGCGACACCGAGTTCGACGTGATAGCCGGGGCGCAGTGCCCGCGCCGCCTGCCGGACGGCCATTGGGCCGAACCGGGCGCCGGGCCGGTAGGACGTGCCGCCGTCGAAGGGCACGCCGAGGATCGCGATGTCGTAGTCGTCGACCTCGTGGATGTCGGCGATGCGGGCAAACGTGCCCTTGCCGGCGTAGCGGGGAACCTGGGTTGCGGGCAGTGCACCGACGAGGGTTTCTCTGGGCTGGGGCATGGCTGTCTCTCCTGTACTCGGGAAGGGTGTAGTCGGGTCGGTTCAGGTCAGGCACGGGTCACGGGCGCCGGGCCGGGATCGGCTGATTTCGCAACTCCTGACTCGGTTTTCGACGCGGTGTCCGTCAGCGACACGCCGCGGGTTTCCGGCGCGAGGAAGATGGAGGCGACGAGTCCGACCAGGGTGACCACCGCGCCGATCATCAACGCCCCACTGGCTCCGAACGTCACCAGCGCCATCGGCATCAGATAGGTGCCTGCGGCAGAGCCGATGCGGCTGATCGCCGTGCCCATACCGACCGCGGTGGCCCGTACCTCGGTGGGGAACAACTCGTTCGGGTAGACCACCTCGAGGAAGCTCGAGGCACCGGAGCTGATGGCGAACACCGCGAGTGCGAGGAAGAAGATCCTCGCCGAGACGTCGGGAATCAGCGCGGGCACGGCGAGGGCGACGACGATGATCGCGAACGACCCGATCAGCAACTTCCGGCGGCCGACCTTCTCGACCAGCCACAGACCGGGTATGCCGCCGACGACGAACAGGATCGCGATGAGAAGCGAGCCGCCGTACAGGTTGGCGTCGCCGTACAGCCCGAAGGACTCGAGAAGGTCGGGGGCGAACGTGTACACCGCGAACAGCGGGATCACCTGGGCCGTCCAGAAGATCGCCACGAAGATGGTGCGTCGCAGGTAGGGCTTCTGGAACACCCGGAAGAATGACGTGCTGACGACGGGTTCCTCGGGAAGGTCGGCGACGCCGTACTGCTCGCCGAAGACGAGTTTGATGGACGCGTCCGCCTCCGCCATCCGCCCCTTGCTCATCAGCCAGCGGGGAGACTCCGGAGTACCCATCCGGGCGAGCAGCGTGATGATCGCGAAGATCGCCGGGCTCGCCAGCAGGAACCGCCACGCGTCGGGTCCGAGGCCCCTCGCGAGGAAGCCGACCACGTACGCGGCCGCCGCGCCGACGGCCCACACCACGAACATGGCGCCCAGCAGTCGACCACGTTGCCGTTTCGGCAGGAACTCGGCGAGCAGCGACGTGGCGATCGGATAGTCGGCGCCGATGGCCACACCCAGCAGGAACCGCAGCAGGATGACCTGCCAGGCCTCACCACAGAACGCGGAGAGGACGGAGAACACGGCGAGCGCGACGAGGTCGGCGATGTACATGACGTGCCGGCCGATCTTGTCCGTCACGTACCCGAACACACCGCCGCCGACGAAGATGCCGACCAGGCTGGCCGCTCCGATGAGACCGATCTCGGTGGCGCTGAGGTCCATGGCCGGTTCGAGGGTGATCAGCGCTACGCCGATGATCGACAACGCGAAGCCGTCGATGAACGGCCCCCCGGATGAGAACGCTGTCAGCTTCTTGTGGAAGGAGGTCAACGGTGCATCGTCGATGAGATGACCGGTACTAGTCATTGGGGCTCCTGGACTGGACGAAGTGCGGGTGCTGCCGGTTGTGACGTCCAACACAGACTGCCTGGCGATTCCGGTGGAGCACGAGTAGCCAATGCGCAAAACCGGTGGTTACGCTTTATTCGATCGCACAAACATGATTGGGCATTGACGCAGAGGAGGCTCCGTGGCCGTCACCGTCGGTGAGCTGGTGGAGATCCCGCACCTGCGCCTGGAGGTGTATTCCGGGGCATCCGGGCTCGGTCGCGAGGTCACCTGGACCCACACCTCCGACCTGCCCGAACCGTGGCGATGGGTCACCGGCGGCGAATTCCTGATGACCAACGGCATGTCGTTTCCGAAGTCGGCGAAGGACCAGGCCGACCTGGTACGGCACCTCGCGGACGCCGGGGTTGCCGGACTGGGCATCGGCGAGAACATGTACTGCCCGCGCCTGACGGCAGCGTTCACGCGGACCAGCGACGAACTGAGCTTCCCGGTCCTGTGGATCCGGTATCCCCTCCCCTTCGTCGCCATCTCCCGGTCGGTGGCCGAAGCCACCCTCGTCGACCAGTCGCATCGCCTCGCTCGCACCGTCCGGATCTACGACCTGATCCGCAGGCACACCGCCCGCGGCGCCGCGCCCGCCGCACTTCTGTCCGCACTCGCACGCGAACTGGGCTGCGAGATCCAGGTGTGCGACCGCGCCACCGGGGAGCCCTGGTTTCCGGGCACGACCCCGCTGGACCAGGAAATCAGCGACGCGTCGTGGCGTTGTCCGAGGCGTCGAAGAACGTGACGGGCGGCGCGTACGGACTTCCGTCGGTCGACGACCGGGCGGCGATGCTCACCGACATCCCCCGCCACGCAGGCGCCGCACTCGTCACGCTCAGCGATCCGCGGATTGGCGTCGACCCGATCCAGCTTCAGCACGCTGCCACCGTCGTCGCCATCGAACTATCGCAGACACAGTTGATGCTCGAACACGAACGGCGTTACGGTTCAGGGCTTCTCACTCAGATGCTCGAAGGCCGCATGGACATTGCCGGGGTCACCGCCCAGCTAGCCGATCTCGGCTTGAAACCCGAGTCCGCCGTTTTGGTGGCGGCGCGCAGCGAGGAGCCGGAACGGATGCTCGAGCTCCACAATTCGCTGTGGCGGCACGCGCTTCCGTACCTGTGCCTGCTGCGTATGGGTACCGCGCACGTCCTGGTGCCGGACGGCCCGGACACCGACTCGGTACTGTCCCGCGCGCTGGGCCCGACCGCCCGTATCGGCATCAGCCGAACCATCGGCTCCCTCGCGCGTTTTCAGGATTCGGCCCGGGAGGCCGCGTGGGCACTGTCGATCGCCGAACGACGCGAGACGGTGATCTCCCGGTACGGCAGCGCCGTCCCATGGGTCGGGCTGTCGAGCGTGGCCGACGCACAAACCCTGGTGGACACGATCCTGCGCCCGGTCCTGGACTACGACGAGCAGCACAATTCGAGGCTCGTCGAAACGCTCGACGCGTTCCTGCAGAACCAGCGGTCATGGCAGCAGACCGCGCAGGCGATGCACATTCATCGGCAGACCGTCATGTATCGCATCCGCAAGGTCGAGGCGCTGACGTCCCGCGATCTGGCGGACACCAATTCACTGTCCGAGCTCTGGCTCGCCGTGCGCGCCGCGGAACTGCTCTACACCCGCGACAGCGACTGGTCGGAGTCCAAGCCGGCGACCTGACCACCTCCCGTCGGGCAATACATACGTACGTATGGCTTCACTGGCCGAGCCGGACCCGCACCGGCACGGATTCCCACGACCGCAGGGTGTTGTTGAGGTGACGGCGCACGGGCCCGGCGATCTCCCACGATTCGACCCTCGTTGCCAGGGCCGTCAGCAGCGCCTCGGATTCGAGGCGGGCGACGTGCTGGCCGACGCATTGGTGGATGCCCATTCCGTACCCCACGTGCCCGGACGGGTTGCGGGCGAGGTCGAAGGCGTCCGGGTTCTCCCATCTGCGGGGGTCGCGGTTCGCGGCGCCGAGGAACATCAGGATCTTCTTGCCGTCCGGGATCATCGTGCCGCCCATCTCTGTGTCGCTCGTGGCGGTGCGGAAGAACGTCTGGACCGGTGACTCCCACCGGACCGCCTCGTCGAACGCCGTCCGCGCCAGCGTGCGGTTCTCCCGCAACCCCGCCCACTGCTCGGGGTGCCGCGCGAACGCGTAGAGCACGGCGGCGAGTCCGTTGACGGTGGTGTCCACACCAGCCGTCAGCAGCGAGCGCACCACGAGCGGCGCCTGCTCGTGCGTGATGTCGCCGCGGTCCGCGGCCGCCCAGATCTGCGCGCCGAACCCGTCGGCGGTGAGCGCCTCGCGGGCACACTGTTCGTTCACCCAGCCCGACAGCTCGGCCACCCGCGGAGCGCCCTTCGCCACCAGACCGTTGGCCGGGCCGAACGCATTGAACGCGTGGTCCCCGTACGGCAGCAGGTTCTCGCGTCCGGAGTCGGGGATGCCGACGGCGTCGGGAAAGACACGCAACGGGAACGCGGCCGCGAGATCGGCGACCACGTCGAATTCGGTTGCGGTCGAGAGCACCTGGTCGACGAGGACCTCCGCGTCCCGAAACCACGACGCCCGAAGTTTCTGCAGAGCGCGCGGCCTGAGAATCTTGGCGAGGACCGCCCGCGGGGCGTCGTGGTGCGGCGGGTCGGCCTCGAGCAGGATGCTCGGCGGGCGCCACGGCGTCTCGTACCGGAAGTTGCTCAGCCCGACTCCGGCGCCGGATTGGAACGACTGCCAGTCGGTCAGCGCGGCGTGGACCTGCTCGTAGCGACCCATCGCGAACACGCCGTACCGCTGCAGGTACACGACGGGGCCGGCGTCCCGCAGGTCGGCCTGGAACGGCAACGGGTCTTCGAGGACGTCGAGGGCGAACGGGTCGGCGTCACTGACGGGCAGGATCGGGGCAGGGGCGAACATCGTCACGGTGAATCCCTTCGGGTTCGAGTGTCAGAGGTCGAGCACGAGACGGTCGGAGCACGACCGCGAGACGCAGATGAGCATGCAGTCGCCTGCCGACCGCTCGTCGTCGTCGAGGACGGAATCGCGGTGGTCGGGGGCGCCGGCGAGGACGGTGGTCTCGCAGGTCCCGCACGTGCCCTCGCGGCAGGAGGACAAGACGTTCACGCCCGCCGCCTGCACGGCGTCGAGCACGGTGGCGCCGGGACTCACGGTCACCGCGAGCCCGGAACGCGCGAGTTCCACCTCGAACGGTTCGTCGCGCAGCGATGCACCACGATCCTTCGGCACGAAGCGTTCGGTCCTCAGTTGTCCGACGGGCCAGTGCGCGCAATAGTTTTCGACGGCACCGAGCAGCGGTCCGGGCCCGCAGACGTACACCCTCGTGTCGGTCGCGTCCGCCGCGGCGAGGTGCGTGGGCAGGTCCGGAAGGCCGCACTCGTCCCGAGGTGCGACCACGACGCGGTCGCCGTATGCCGCGAGTTCGTCCCGGAACGCCATCGACGTGCGGGTGCGGCCGCCGTACACGAGCGTCCAGTCGGCTCCCACCAGTTCCGCCTGTCGGATCATCGGCAGCAGCGGCGTGATCCCGATGCCACCCGCGATGAACAGGTACCGCTGCGACGGGACGAGCGGAAAGTTGTTGCGCGGGCCACCGACCCCGACGACATCGCCTTCGGCGAGTTCGTCGTGGACGTACGCGGACCCGCCCCGTCCGACGGGTTCGCGCAACACCCCGATCCGGTAGGTGTGCGCGTCCCAACGGTCCCCGCACAGCGAATACTGGCGCGTCAGCCCGGTCGGGAACACCAGGTCGATGTGCGCTCCCGGCGCCCAGTCCGGCAGACGTCGCCCCGTCGGGTGACGCAGGGTCAGCGCGACAACACCCTCCGCGACAGCCTCTTTGGCGACAACTCGCAGCGCGGCGTCCGCCGGTGCGCCGGAAGAAACCGGGTTCTGTGACATCTCGACTCCTCGATCTCGCGTTTGTTCGAGGATCTTCCGAGGAGGGGACGAGTCACCAGATCATTTTCAATAGTTGAAAGTAAAGACGTAACCAGGGTCACTCAGCCTGAGATCACGGGGTGTGGGCCCGACGGCTGATGTCCTTGTCGACGGCCGTGGCGATGTCGTGGACGAGACGGGAGTGCCAGTGTTTGTGGGCCTCGAGGTTCGCGGTGAGGGCGTGGCAGTCCGGGCATTCCAGGGGGCTGGTGTGCGATGTGCTTTCCATGGCGCTGCGCTTTCCGGGAGAAGTGGTTCCGATTCCACCGTGGCACGGGCCGGGCGGATAGTCCACCGCACCGGTGCGGGCTACTTCGCCGCCGCCATCACCCGGGTGATACCCCTCGCGGCCGCCTGCAGCACCGGGATCTGCGCGTACGCCTTCTCGTCGTTCGGGACGATCACCGACAGCGCGGCGACCACCCGTCCGGCGCCGTCCCGCACCGGAACCGCGACACCGGTGGTGTCCGGGTACAGGTGACCGGCACAGAGGATGAAGCCCTGCCTGCGGACGTCGGCCAGCACCCCGCGCAACTGCCGGGGGGTACGAATCGTCTTGTCGGTGAACACCTTCAACGGCTCCCCCAGGATCCGCTCCTGAAGGTCCGGCGAGGCGTGCGCCAGCAGGACCAGCCCGGACGACGACACGTGCAGCGGCATCCGGCCGGCGATGCGCGTGTAGTTGACCACCGCGCCGGGTGCCGTCAGGCGCTCGACGAACAACACCTCGTCCCCTTCGAGCACCCCCAGCTGGGTGTGCTGCCCGACGACGGCGTGCAGGTCTTCCATGAACGGCATCGCCGCTTCCCGGAGCCCGAGGGTCGGGGACGCCCGCGACGCGACCTCCCACAGGCGCACCCCGATCCGCACCTGCCGGTTCTCCCGCTCGAGCCAGCCGCATCCGACGAGTTCGTCGATCAGCCGCGACGTGGTCGAGATGTGGAGACCGGACCGTCGCGCGATCTCGGACACGGTCAGCAGCGAATCGTCCGAGCGGAACGATTCGACGATCCGCACCGTCCGGGCCAAGACGGACTCGCCGGTGTGCACACGCGCCATCCCTTCAGTGTGCACACCCGGTGACGCTCAGCGCAGGTCGCGCCGCCGGAACGCCGTCACGCCCACCACGATCAGTGCGGCCGTGATCAGCAGCAGCCACAGAATCGGGGTGGCCGTGAACTGCCCGCCCGGCAGTTTCGGAGCGTGGCTGAACGGCTCGAGGTCGAGTACCGCCTGCGGGAACTGCGCGATCGATCCGACCATGAAGATCAGCAGGAACGCGACGAGCACTCCCCATGCCACGGGCGTGAATCGCGGGATCACCCCGAACAGGAGGACCGTCACGCCGGCGAGCACCCAGATTCCGGGGAGTTGCACGAGCGCCGCCCCGACCACGTCGGGCAGAGCCCCACCCACGTCGCCGACGGATGCGCCGTAGGTGAATCCGGCGGCCGCCCCGGCCACCACCATCGCGACGGCGGGACCCACGAACGCGAACAGGATGTGGCTCGACGCCCAGCGGACACGGCCGACCGAGCCGGCCGTCACGGGTTCGAGCCGCTGGGCGTTCTCCTCGGAATGCATGCGCAGCGAGGCGGAGATCGCGTAGGCCGCGGCGGCGATCGCGAGCATCGTGAACGCGTACCCGATGAACGATTCCTCCAGCGACTGCGAACCACCCATCCGAAGGATGATGTCCCGGATCGTCTGGCTGTCGCCGACCTGCCCGCCGATCCCCTCGGCGGCGCTGCCGATGAGCAGACCGTACAACCCGAGGCCGGCCGTCCAGGCGGCGAGCGTGCCACGGTGCATCCGCCAGGCCAGCCCGAACGTGCCGCCGAGTGCCGGCGATGCGGCGGTGGGTCCGGGGCGTTCGGCGATCAGTCCGGCCCCGACATCCCGTCGGCGCAGGAGTGCGTAGGCCACCCAGGTGAGGACGACTGCCGTGACGAGGCTGGGGACGATTACCCACCACCGTTCGTCGGCGTACGGACGGATCTGGAGCGCCCAGCCGAGCGGCGAGAACCAGGACAGGGTGCCGGAGCCGGCGTCACCGACTGCGCGCACGGCGAAGGCGACGCCGAGCACCGTCAGTGCGATGCCGCGAGCGACGCGGGCGCCGGTACTCACCTGCGCCGCGACGGCGGCCACCGCCGTGAACACGAGTCCCGAGCAGGCCAGGGACGTGCCGAAGGCCACCGAACCACCCACCGGCAGGTCGCGGCCGAGCAACGCTGCCGCGCAGAGTATTCCGGTGACGACGGAGGCGCCGCCCGCCAGGGTCAGTGCCGCCGTCAACCCCGCGTACCGTCCGACGGACGTGGAATCGAGGAGCTCGGCCCGGCCGGTCTCCTCCTCGGCGCGGGTGTGCCGGATGACCGTGAGGATCACCACCAGCCCGATCAGTGTGTAGTAGATGCCGGCCTTCCACACTCCGACCGACCCGAGGCTGGAGTTGAAGATCGGCCCGTACATCGCGATCTGCGCCGGACTGGCCGCCGTCGTCGCCGCGAAGTCCGCCAACTGGGCGTCGGAGGTGTAGATGTCGGCGATGCTCGCCACGTACAGGGCCGGCGCGAACGCGAAGATCAGGATCCACAGTGGCAGCGCGATCCGGTCCCGGCGCAGGAACAACCGCAGAAAGTGCAGTGTCCCCGTGAAATCCGAGGAGGACACCGGCGCCGGCTCGGTCGGCCGGTACCGGGATACCGTTGCGGTACTCATGCCCGCACCTTCTCCACCGTTCCGGACGACGCCGTCGTGCCGTCGTCGATCTCATAGTGCCGCAGGAACAGTTCTTCGAGGGTCGGCGGCTTGCTGACGAGGCTCCGCACCCCGGTGTCGCCGAGCACCCGGATGAGCTCGCCGAGATGTTCGCTGTCGACCTGGCAGTGCAGCGTCGACCCGTCGAGGTGGATATCCTCGACGCCCTCGATGCGGCCGAGATCGCCGGGGTCACCGAGGAGTTCGGCGGTGATCGACGTGCGGCTGAGGTGTCGCATCGACGCGAGCGTGCCCGATTCGACCGTCCGTCCCGCCCTGATGATGGTGACCCGTTCGCACAGCGCCTCCACCTCGGACAGGATGTGACTGGACAGCAGCACCGTCACCCCGCGGCCGCGGGCCTCGGCGACGCACTCCCGGAAGACCTGTTCCATCAACGGGTCCAGGCCCGAGGTGGGTTCGTCGAGTAGGAGCAGGCGAGCGTGCGACGAGAACGCCGACACCAACGCCACCTTCTGACGATTACCCTTCGAGTACGCGCGCCCCTTCTTCCGAGGGTCGAGGTCGAAACGCTCGATCAGCTCCTGTTTGCGGGTCTCGTCGAGCCCGCCGCGCATCCGAGCGAGGAGATCGATGGTCTCGCCTCCGGACAACGACGGCCACAGCGTCACGTCGCCGGGCACATACGCCATCTCGAGGTGCAGGGCGACGGCGTCGCGCCAGGGATCGCGACCGAACACGGTGGCCTCACCGCTGTCCGCGCGGAGGCTGCCGAGGAGGACGCGGATGGTGGTGGATTTTCCGGCGCCGTTCGGCCCGAGGAACCCGTGCACCTCACCTTCGCCGACCTCGAGGTCGAGTCCGTCCAGCGCCCGGGTTCGTCCGAACGTCTTCACCAGGTTGCGCACTTCGATGATCGCACTCATAGCTACTCCTAGTTCGGGGAGTCTTTGAATTCTGTGTGTGCGGCAGCCGCCTGTGCGGCACCGTCTTCGGTGGCCAGGTACGCCTCGAGCGTCGACGAATCCGGGAGCAGGCCTTCGGTGTACATCTCGAGGGCGGGCAGCGTGACGTCGGTGGCGAGGTCGCGGATAGCCGTCGCGTAGTCGAGCGGACTTTCCTTGTCGGCGCGCATCTGCAGATAGAGAAGCAGCGCGCCGACGTTGTAGAGGGTGAGATAACGTGCCCGCGCCTGCGGGTTGCGGCTGGCCCGCACACGCCCCGCCGCCACTCCCACTTCGAGGTACTCCGCGGTGTCTTCGACCATGTGCTCGAAGAGCGATTCGCCGAGACCGCCGCCGGCCTGGAAACTACGCACGATGTACGCGACGAGCGGCGCGTACTGCTCGATGTCGGCGAGGGCCTGCATGGCTCCGGCCGGTCCGGGCGTCGAGATCGCCTCCGCCTTCTGCTCGCGGATGATCCGCAGGACGTGCTGGTCACATTCGGAGCGCAGACCGTCCTTCGAACCGAAGTGGTGGATCACCAGGCCCGGCGACACCCCGGCGGCGGTGGCGATCGCCCGCACTCCGGTACTGAAACCGTGATCGCCGAACACCGTGATCGCCGCGTCGCGCACTCGGGCGCGGGTGGTCAGGTCGGGTTGCGGGGTCTCGGAACCAGCACGGGTTGAACGCATGTTTAATACCCTAAACACGCGTTCAACCAGTACGCAAGGGGTGTGGCGTCAAGATCTCGTCAAGGCCGAGACACCGGCGCCGGTGCCCGCGAAAACGACCGTCGGGCGGGGGTATCGGTTGCGGGCGCAGGCTTCGTCCAGACCGTCGTCGACGGCGTCGCGGATGCCGGTGGGATCTGCATCCAGCAGCATCAATTCGGTCAGGATCACGCCGTAATCGCGCCGCACCTGTTCCATCAGGCCGATCACGTCGTCGACACGGCCGGCGACGGACTGCGGATCATCGGACCCGGACGAGACACTGCAGCGGAACCCAACCAACCGCAGCCGTGGCTGGTCCATCACCGCACGCACCGCGTCCTCGATGCCCGGGCCCATCTCGGACACGTCGAGCACCGTGTTCTCGCGCGCCTGTTCGTGAACGAACGGGTGCGGCAGATGCATCGTCATCGGAACCTCCTCGATCCGGTGGGATCCCCGGGTCGAACAACGCGGGGGATCAGTTCCAGATCTACCCCCGCCCAGCGGGGCTGCAGCCGATCTTGACGCCGAAATGACTCCCCCGCCCGCAATCCTGACGCGGTTTTGGCGGGTATCGCCCTTCAGTCGGGGCCGCCGAGTTTGTCGGCGAAGAACGCCAGCACCCGCTCGACACCCTCCTGCCGCCGGTGCGCGGTCAGCGTCGAGTGCTCCGCGCCCGGAAACTCCACCGCGATGAAGTTGTCGCCGAACTCGCGGCGCAGCGTCTCGAAGCGATTGCCCACCAGACCGTCCTCCCGAAACCGCAGGCCAAGGACCTGGCAGCCGGCGTTCACCTTCGCGCGCACCACGTCCAGGTCTGCGGGGCTGAGCCCGAGGTCCCGTCTACGCGTCTCGCCGACCGGAAACGGGGCGGACGGCTGCGCCAGCACGGGCGCCACCACCGGGGCGTCGACCATCATCGCCAACGCATAGCCACCCGTGAAGCACATTCCGACCGCACCGACTCCGATGCCACCGAGTTCCTCGTGCAGATCGCGCGCCAGCGACCGCAACCACACCGCCACCGGTGCCGTCCTGCCGAGCGCCAGTTTCGTGAACTCCCGGCTCACGCAGACCTGCGCCAGCGAACTGACGGTGCTGAGCGTGCCGTACCCCCGCTCCGGCTTCCCGAACAGGGAGGGCATCACCACGGTGTGCCCTCGGGCGACGACCTCCTCCGCGAATCCGATCACCTCCGGCGTCACACCCGGCACTTCGTGGATCACGATGACGCCCGGCCCACGCCCCCTGCGGTAGGTCGAGTGTGTGATCCCACCGACCGTGTGACAGCCCGGTGTCCACCCGTCCAAAAGCCTCATGACACAAGAACGTACTGGACCGATCACGGATCTCCCGCTCTGCCGACGACACGACCGTGGGTTTCATTCGCCTGCGTTCCCCGCGCCGCCTGTGCAAGTACGGTACGAATCGGCACAATCCGGACAACCGAGGAAAGGGCACATCCATGCGCAACCTTCGACGGATGGCAGTGGCGGGGGCCATGATCGCGGGCGTGACGGCTGCGGGAGTCGCGACGGCGTCCGCTGCGCCGTTCGGCTCCCTCGGTGGCGGGCCGGATCTCGCGATCACGCAGGCGAATGCCCAGGGTGTCAGTGCGTGCGCCGTGCGGGTCACGAACGTGGGCGACGGCACGGCCACGGGGGTGACCGTCCACACCCCGCTCACGTACGCACCCCAGGACCTCGGCCCCCTCGCCCCCGGCGAATCGGCGATCGCCCAGTACTTCGATTGCGGAATCTTTCCCAGCATCAATTACTTCGTCACCGCGAACGGTGAGACCAACTGGGCGAACAACTTCCTGCGCATCGACGTCTGAGGGGATCAGGGTCGCGGCACCGCGCCTTCCGTCGCTTCCCGAGTGGACTGCCGGACGACGAGGCGGCCGTGCAGTGGTCCGGGCGGCACCGGCCGGCTCTGTTCGTCGAGCCGATTGGTCAGCACCGTGACTGCCACCCGGGCAAGGAGTTCGGGTTGTAGGTCCACCGAGGTGATGGGCGGCGTCGCCGACCGCGTGTGTTCCGAGTCCGATCCGCCGACGATCTGCACGTCGCCGGGGACGGCGAGTCCGCGCTCGCGGACCCGGGCGAGCACCCCGGCGGCGTGGCGCCCCGTCAGGCAGTACACCGCATCCGGCGGGTCGGTGCGGTCGAACAGTTCGTCCGCGGCCTCGCGCCCGCCGGCCTCCCCGTCGGTCTCCGGCCGGACCGCGACCAGTTCTGCCTGATCGCGCTCCGCCGCCCACGCCCGGTACGCCGCCTCGGCGCCGAGATTCCATGAGTTCGCATCGGTTCCGACGACGAGGGCGACCCTGCTGGCGCCGCACTCCTCGAGGTGCCGAAGCACACGCCCTGTCATGGCCTCGGTCTCGGTGTCGAGCCACTCCGGGTAGTCGACGCGGGCCGGATCCCGCCCGACGGACAGGAACGGCACACCCTCGTCGAGCAGCATCTCGATCAGCGGATCGTCCACGACGGGTTCGGTGATCAGGAACCCGTCACAGGCCAGGGCAGCGGCGGGCGACTCCTCCCGCGTCGGATCGGATACCAGCATCAGCCCGTAGCCGAGTTCCATCGCGGCCAGGGCCGCCGACCCGGCGAAGCGCAGAAAGTAGTCGACGCCCTCGGGAAGAAACGAGTCGAGCGTTTCCAACGGGCGGAGAACGAGGGCGATCACGCCGAGCCGGTTGCTCCGCAGACTCCGCGCCACCACGTCCGGCCGGTAGCCGAGCGATTTCGCCGCCACCCGGACCCGCTCACGCGTCGCGGTCGCGACGACCCCCTTCCCGCTGAACGTATGCGAGACCGTTGTCGCCGACACGCCTGCCCGGCGTGCGACGTCGTGGATCGTGGGTCGCGGGCGCCTGTCCGTCACCCACCTAGGGTATCAACCCGTACCAGCACCAAATCGATTTGAATTATGATCTGAGACGCTATTGTCCAAATCGATTTGGTTCCGTACGGTGACCGGCATCACGCAGGTCTACGGCACGCACCCGTGGCCCGCTCCCCCGCCCGATCATCCGGAGGACCTCATGGCACCCACCACCGCGAACTCCCGAACGGAGTCGCCCGAGACAGGGTCACCCAATACCGGGTCGACTGCCGATCTGGCCGGCCGTGTGGAATCGCACGGCATCGACGTCATCCCCGACAGCGAACGGCACGGTCGTGCCCGGGACCTGTTCGCGGTGTGGGCCGCGCCCAACGTCAGCTATCTGGCCCTCGTGGTCGGCGGCGCACTGATCCTGATGGGCCTGACGTTGTGGCAGGCCCTGGCCGTGATCGTGGCCGGCAATCTGTTCTCGGTCCTCACCGGCATCGTCGCCGCGAGCGGCCCGGCGTCGGGGACTCCCAGCGAGGTGATCACGCGGGCAATATTCGGCATCCGGGGCAACCGGGTGAACATCCTCGTGACCAGTTGGTTCATCAGCGTCTGCTATCTGGCGCTGAACTGGGCTGCTGCGTCGTATACCGCGTTCAGCCTGGTCGGGAGGTTGGGCATCGAGGTCACCACCCCGGTCCAGATCGGGGTGATCCTGGCGGTCGCCGCGATCACCCTGGTCATCAGCGTGTATGGGCACGCCACGATCGTGCGGCTCTACCAACCACTGGCGGTCACCCTGACCCTGGTGTTCGTGGTGATGGCCGGATTCGTGCTGGCCGAGACGAACTGGAGCTACCGGCCCGAATCGGCGCTGCACGGCATCGATCTGTGGGCGACCGCGCTCGCCGGTCTGACGATCGTGGCGTCCGCCCCGCTCTCCTACACCAACAGCGCGGACTTCTCCCGCTATCTGCCGCGCACCACGTCCCCCGTCGCGGTCGCGGCGTGGACGGCGCTCGGCGCCTTCGTCCCCAGCGTGCTGTTCACCGGACTCGGCGCGCTGGCCGGAACCGCTCTCGACATGACCGACCCCCAGGCCGCCCTCGAGACGATCGTGCCGCCGTGGTTCACGCCGATCTTTCTGATCGCCGTCATCTTCGGCACCATCGCGAACAATGCCATGACGGCATACAGTTCCGGCCTGGCTCTGCAGTCGGTCGGGCTTCGCCTGCGCCGGTCGCGCAGCGTCCTTCTCGACGGCTCGATCGGTGTGGCCCTGACGCTGTACGCGCTACTCGTCTCCAACTTCCTCGACACCGTCAACAACATGATGCAACTCGTCGTCACCGTCATGGGGCCCGTGATGGCCGTCTACGTCGCCGACGTCCTGTGGCGACGCAACCGCTACGACGGCCCCGGTCTCAGCGACGAAACCCGCACCAGCCCGTACTGGTTCACCGGCGGAATCAACTGGGCAGGAACGATCGCCGTGTTCGCAGGCATCGCGGCGGCCGGCCTGTGCGTCGACGCCGAGATCTACACCGGAGTGATCGCCCGCGCCGTCGGCGTGGACCTGTCCCTGCCGGTCGGCCTGCTCGTCAGCGCCGGCCTCTACATCGCCCTGATGGGGATGTACCGCACCCGCACTCCACTCGTAACCCGCTGAACTGCAGCCCCGTTCGCTCCACCTTGTGAGGACACCATGACCGACACCCACCCCACCCGCGCGCACGTCCGAGTCGACGACACCCGCCCCCACGAACGCGGCCTCGCCCGTGGCGAGCAGCTGCGCGACACCCTGCCCGAGTCCCTCGCGCTGTACCTCCGGCTGTTCGACACGGTCGGGGTGAGTGAGCACCGGGTCCGCGACGGCGCGCACCGCCTCGCGGACGTCGTGGCCGAATGGAATCCCCGGTACACCGAGGAGATCGGGGGCGTCGCGGCAGGCGCCGGGCTCGAGGCCTGGCAGGTGATGGCACTGAACGGCAGAACCGAGATCCTGGCCCAGGCGAACGGGACCCGCCCCGGCGAGTGCTCCACCCTCGCCTACACCGGCACCGGACCCGTGCACGCACCGTTCGGTGTCCAAACCTGGGACTGGCACCAGGAATTGGACCCGTACTGGCACACCCATGAGGTCTCCGGAACGCGGCATTCGTTCGTCGGGCTGACCGAGCACGGCATCCTCGGCAAGATCGGGATGAACAGCGCGGGCCTCGGGGTCTTCTTCAACATCCTCGGCCACCGCGACGACGCACCGTCGGGGGTCCCGGTCCACCTCCTGTCCGCGGCGGCGCTGGGCGAGGCGGGCAGCGTCGACGAGGCGCTCGACCTGCTGCGCTCGGCGCCCGTTGCGACGTCGGGCGCGCTGACCCTGCTCGACGCAAACTCGGTCGTGTGCGCGGAGGTGAGCCCGGCCGGGATTGCGACGTTACGCCCGACCGAGCGGTTCCTGGCGCACACCAACCACTTTCTCGACCCGGCCAATGCCGAACGCGAGAAGCGTGGCCTGTACGAACCGGACTCGCAGGATCGCTATGGTCTCATCGCCTCCCGGGTGCGCCGGTACGCCGAGCCGACCGAGGCCGATCACCTCGTCGAGTATCTGTACTCCGATCCGGGTCAGCCGCAGCTGTGCTGTGTCCCCGCCCCGGACGCGGCCTTCGGGCAGCGATGGGCCACCCTGGCGACCGTTCTGCTCGAGCCCGGGCGCCGACGCGTCCGTGTTCTCGCCGGCACCCCGATCGATGCACGCCGGCGACCATGGATCACTCTCGACGCCACGGAATCCGCGGACGTCACGGGCAGGTAGCCGAATCGGCGCGTGTCACCCGGCCAGCGGGGAACCCACCGTGAATTTCGCACCGAACGGATCGGTGACCTCCGCGGTCCGCCCGTACGGCATGTCCGCCGGGTCGTCCGCGGTTCCCCCGCCGGCGCGCGCGGCGGCCACGGCCGCGTCGGCGTCGGCGACCTGGAACAGCGTCCCCCAGGACGACGACGGCGCGTCCGGGGCGCCGATGATGCCACCGATTTCGTGCCCGTCCGGACGACGGAGGAATGTGAAGTCCATGCCGGGTAGGTCGTCGTTCCCGTCCAGCGTGAAGTCGAACACCGCGGTGTAGTAGTCGCGCGCCGGTCCGGGGCTCGCGGTCACCAAGTCGTTGCGCAGCAGCGTGTTCGGCTCGTTCACGAGCTCGCACCCGACGTGCGCCCGGCCTTGCCACAGGCCGAACTGGGCACCGGCAGGATCGCGGACCATCGCCATCCGGCCCTGGTCGGCGATGTCCATGGGCTCCATCAGCAGCGTGCCGCCGGCGTCGGTGGATCGGGCGAGAGTGGCGTCGACGTCATCCGTGGCCAGGTAGACGTTCCACCAGAAGTCGGTGGCGTTCTCGTCGGCATTCGGCATCAGCGCGGCGACCTTCTTACCGCCGAGCAGACACATCGTGTATCGCCCGAATTCTTCGGGGCCCACATCGAACTCCCACCCGAAGACCCCACCGTAGAAGCTCATCGCGCGGTCGAGGTCGGGGATACCCAAGTCGATCCAGGTGGGCGTTCCGAGAGGTTGGTTCGTGGTGACGGCACTCATCGCTACTCCTCAGCTGTCGGGTACGGATCCGACGCTAGACCCTGGCACCGACATCCGGGTTGACGAATCGGGAAGCCGTGCCGATAGCCCTCCCCACACCAGGCGCACAACACACAGGAGGCAATCATGGGATCGACCGACTCGGCCGCGCACATCGGCACGTGGCTTCAGCAGGGAATGCCGGCCGATGATTCTCTGGCGATTGCCGGCGGTTCCCGTCGCCCGTGACTACCCCGCGACGGGAACCCGAGCGCCCAGACTGGTTGCAGCGCGGCGCACTTCGGGGATCAAGTGCTCGATCTGCGCGTCGGTGAGGGCGTCCACGGGCCCGGTCACACCGATGACCGCGACGAGGGTGCCGTCGGAGGCATGGACGGGGGCGGTGACTGAGGCGATGCCGAAGAGGCGTTCGCTGACCGAGACCGCGAACCCGTCGCTGCGAATCTTGTCGAGTTGGGCGAGCAGGTCGGCTTTGGAGATCGATGCCCCACCGGCGAGGGTGATGTCGCCGGCGGGGGCCAGGATCGCGTCGATCTCACCGGCATCCATTTCGGCGAGAATTGTCTTGCCGGCACCGCCGAGGTAGAGGGGCAGCCGTTCGCCGACCGGAAGAATGTAGTTGAGGGGGTTGTCGCTTTCCACCCGGCCGATCAGGACTCGTGAGGTTTCGACCCGCACGTACATCGACGCGGTGAATCCGGTGCTCGCTGCGAGTTGCTGCAGCGTGGGCTGGGCGAGGACGCTGAGCGGGTTGGTCACCATGAACGCATGCGCGACCGCGAGTGCGGCCGGGCCTGCGGTGTAGGTGTCGCCGATCCGGGCGGCGTATCCGCGTTCGAGGAGGACACCGAGTATCCGTTGCACCGTCGCGACGTGGAGGCCGGAGTGCCGGGCTACCTCACTGAGCCGCAGCGGTTGCTTTGCTTCCTGGAGGACGCCGAGCACGTCGAATGCGCGGTCCAGGGATCGCATGTTGCTGGTCGGCGTCGTCATCCGTCCTCCTCGATTCGCCCTACTTTCGATCAAACTTATCATCCTGCGATAAGGGATCAGCGGACGGCGGTGGCGTTACACGGCGAACCAACCCCTCCGACGAAGTTCAATGGTTTGACGGTGACCAGGGCGTCCCAGGTGTGAGTACGGCGGCTGTCCTCGACGAGAGCGGTGAGGTTCCAGAGCTCGCCGAGGGGGACGCCGAGTTTGCCGATCAGCTCTTGGTGCATCATGCCCGCATCCTCCGGCGCGGACTCCGTGAACGGGCTGCAAGGGAGGACGGGGAGCACTTCGACGGCGAAGGTGTCGGTGGCGAAGAGCGCGATCTTGTTGTCCCACAGCCACTGCGGAAACTCACGACTCTGCGCGAACCCAGTGGACCGCCGGCCCGTGCGCACCTCGTCGCGTTCCTCGTCGGAGGCGCCGAGGTACCAATTCGCCCACCCCGTGTGGACGAGGACGAGGTCGCCCTCGCGAATCTCGCAGCCCTGCCGGGTCAGCGCGGCGTCGAGATCCGCGGCGTCGATCGCCGGACCCTGGTGGTGATCGAGTGGTCGGCCACGCTCCGCGAACAGGCCGTCGAGGTCGATCAGCACTCCGCGACCGACGATCGGGTCCTGCGACCAGGCCTGAATCCCGAGCGGCGGGGTGCCCGCGACGATCTCGCCGTCGGGTACACCGTCGTAGAACCCGTGCCCGGACACCCGTCGGTGGCGAAGGCCGTCGAGATGGCTGCTGGCCTGTAGATAGAAGCCGTCCAGCAGATCGTCGCGGGATTCGGCGTGCGCCGAGACGATGGTGTGTTTCGGCGCGGTACGCGACCGTGCCATCGGCGGGTCGAATGCTCCGAGCGGGTAGTCGAGGGCGAATGCCGCACCGCGCTCGACCAACGCTGCGGCTTCGCGCACCTGCCGGGGGCCGGCGAAGTTCGCCGTCCCCCGGTCCGGGTCGTCGAACACTCCCCAACTCGATCCGGCGGGGGCGCCGTCGGTGCGGGCGCACAGATCGGCGTAGGTGGCGTCGGCGTCGATCTCGCTCACCGACGTGGTCATCCGACGTGCTCGGCGGTGCGGGCGGGAGAGTCCTCGTTTCCGAGGGCGTCCTCCTCTCCGCCGTGGTGGAAGTACGACAGGACGAAGGCGAGCAGTCCCGCGACACCGGCGGCGCCGTATGCGTAGGGAGCGAGCAGTTCCTCGACGTGGGTGACGACGCGGCCGTCGCCGAGGATCAGGCCGGCACTCTGACCGAGCACGATCGCCAGCCCGCCGAGCAGGAACACCACGACGCTGATGCGGAAGAGGGTGGAGAAGCTTTTCTGGAACATGACGTGTCCTGTCGGGGTTGTCAGACGGGAAGGAGACCGAGGGCGATGAGCACTCCGATGCCGAGGATGGGGATGCAGTAGTACTTGAGCAGGGGCATGAAGATCTTCGACGGGTCGATCCGGGCGATGCCGGAGGCAACGTAGATCGGGGCGCCCGAGGGCGGGGAGGCTCCTTCGGTGGACGCGAACACCAGCACCGCGGCGGCTGCGATCGGTGCGGCGATGCCGGTGCCGACCAGCGCGGCGACGGCGACGGGGCCGACAGAGGCCATGGTGGCCGACGCCGTCAGCGGGATCGCGATGATGACGATGATGAGGCCGACGAGGATCGCCATCAGCCAGGACGGAGCGCTCAGGCTCTCCAGCATGGCGGTCAGCTGCTGCGGCAACTTCAGCTTGGCCAGCACCGCCGAAGCGGAGAACGCCGCGACGATGGTGATGCCGATGACGCCGAACTGAGGTGCGGCGTCGCCGAGGACCTTCCACCAGCCGGTGGTGGTGTTGGGCAGGTGCCGGCGGCCGAGGAAGAGGACCAGCACGATCATCAGAACCGGGATCCAGGTGATCAGGCTCAGGGCGCTCGACATCACCAGGTCGGTGTAGTGCGCGAGGGGTGCAGCGATCGGACCGCGGGTGAGCAGCAACGGGACCAGGATCGGGACGAACAGCAACAGCGACGTCCACCCGACGCGCAGGCTCCGCTTGACCGGGATGCGGTCCTCAGGCGCGATCGGCTGCAGGCCGTTCTTGCGGACCAGGTAGTAGCTCAGCACCAGCCGGTATCCGAGGCACCAGAGGCCGGCGAGCGCCAACGGGACGATGATGTCGTCGGCGGCCATCATGCCGGTGACGGTGCTGGATCCGACCAGGATGAACATAGTGGCGCTGAACGGGAAGGTCACGCCCATGCCCGCGCAGCCCGCGACGACCGTGGCGGACAATTCGCCACTGACTCCGGAACGTTTCATCCACGGTACGGTCACCGAGCCGACCGCGGCGGTGACCGACGCGCCGACGTGGGCGATCGCACCGAACATGCCTCCCGCGACAGTCGAGGTGTAGATCGGCCCGCCGCGCAGTCGTCCGAGGAACGAGTTGAGGATGTCGATGAGCCGGTCCAGCACAGGAGTTTTCGCGAGGATGAAACTCATGAAGATGAACGCCAGCCCGGCGAACGTCACCTCCTCCTGCATCGAGTCGACGAACCCCTCCCACATGTACTTCGGGGCGTCGCGACCGGCGAATGCACCGACTACGACGAACCCGACGATCATCGCCTCACCGATGTTGCGTTTGAGGACCGCGTTCCAGAAGACGATGGAGGTGATGAACGCGAGGAGCGCCCATATGGCGATCATGACGCGACCTTGCGTGCGGCGATGATGGCAGCGCGACGCTGCGCCTCGTCGGCTTCGACGGCCCGGCCACCGGCCAGGCTGGTGAACGCTTCGGCGGCCGGGACGATGATGACACCGTCGTCGTCGGCGACAACGAGGTCTCCGGGGGCGCAGACCACACCGCCGACCGCGACAGGGACATCGATCTTGCCGGGGCCGTCCTTGTAGGGACCGGAGGGATTGACGGCGCGGGCCCACACTCCGAAGCCGATTTCCTGCAGGACGTCGATGTCGCGGGCGGCGCCGTCGATCACCATGCCCACGCAACCGCGGGAGCGGGCGCGCTCGGCGATCAGCTCGCCCATCAGCGCGCGGTTCTGGTCACCCTGTCCGTTGATGACGATCACCTCACCCGGCTGCACCTTCGCCAGCGCCTCGTGCAGCGCCTTGTTGTCGCCGGCGCGTGTCCACACCGTACGGGCACGGCCGACGATCCGTGCGCCCTTCCACATCGCATGAATACCCGAATCGACCATGCCCATGCGCTGGCGTGCGTCCCCGATGTTCGCCACCGGAAGACCGGCGTAGGCCTCGAACAACTCCACGATGTCCCGGCCGTTCGCATCGGCGAGGGCGGCGTGCACCCTCGCAGTCGCGGATGCAAGGACGGGGCGAACACCCAAGTTGTCGAGAAGCTCCACCGAGGCGGCCGCCTCCACCGAGCGGCGGCCGGCGTGCTTACGGGTGCCGTCACGCAGTCGGTCGAGGGAGGAAAAACTACCGGCGAGCTCGTTCGCGATCTGTTGACGTACCCACTGCTCGGCATCCGCGGCCTTGCCGGCATCCACCGATTCGACGATCAGGGCGCCGAGACCCTTCATGAACGTGCTGCGCAACAGCTTCCGGTTCGACGCATCTCCCGGTGCACCGCCGATGTCCTCGACCGAAGCACCCAGGCTTTCGAAGAAGCCGGTGGCGACCGCGGACCCGCTCCCGCTGATCACCAGATTGGTGCGGACCCCGTGCGCGGGCACCGACCCGACCACCGCGACGTCGGCGAACACCGCACCGACCCTCTCGACGACGGTGGCGACCTCGTTCTTGACCTCGGCCGATGCGGCGTTCATGTCCGCGTAGCAGGCACCTTCCGCCAGATGCGGGGCGGCGTCGGTCGCCGCGCGCAGGGCCACCTTCGCACTGGTCAGACTCAGCACGAGTTCCGCGCCGCGGACAGCGTCGGCGACGTCGTCGAAGCGGAGGACTCCCGCCGGCGTGGCGGTGTCGGCCGGGTCGAACCCGGTCACCTCCCAGCCCTTCGCAAGGAATCCCGACGAGTACAGACTTCCGGCCTCACCCAGACCGAGAACGGCAACCTTCATGATTTCCTCTCATACTGTGATAACCTCTATCACATGATGCTGTAATGGTGGTCACACAAGGGAGGGGATGTCAAGCGCGATTTCAGCGACGGCCGATCGAACAGCGACTCGTCGCCGGAAGGAGGAAGCGGTCGGCGGTGCCGACGACGAGCGTTCATCACCTGCGGGGCAACAGGATTCAGCCCGCGCAGCGGCCGTGGTCGGTACCGGTCACCGCAGCAGCCGAACACACCACGACCCGGGGCCGCACGACTCCCGACCCCGCGAAATTCCGTTGCTGCCGGTGGGGGCGTTCCGGATATTCCGTTGGCGGACCTCTGGGAAGGACGAGCGCAATCATCCGTGCCGCTCGGGATGCGGCCGACATGCGCCGCAGATTGGTTGCGGCGGCGCTCGAAATGGATGCGGCGTCGGACAACTCCGCGCAGACGCAGCGGCGCGCCGTCGTCGCCGCTCGGCCGTCACCGCGAGCTGTGCCGACCCGGGCGCCCTCCCCACGGCATCGGCGACAACCGATACATCGACGGCGGCTACCGATCCAACGAAAATGCCGATCTGGCAGCCGGATACGGGCGGGTACTGGGGGGTACAGTCAGGCGCGCTTCGCGGCGCGCCTGCTGTCGGCGCGGGCCTGCATTTCGGCGAGGTCGAGGCGCTTGATCGGTCCGACGACGAAGACGTAGACGACGACCGTCAGCAAGGCGCAGGCCCCGACGTAGACGAGGGCGAGTTCGAACGAGCCGTAGCTGTCGACGATGTAGCCGATGACGATCGGGGTGGTGATGCTGGCTACCGATCCGAAGGTGTTGAAGACTCCGCCGCCGAGGCCGGAGATCTCCTTCGGGGAGATGTCGGCCATGACGGCCCAGCCCAGCGCGCCGAGGCCCTTGCCGAAGAAGGACACGCACATCAGGGCGACGACGACCCAGGAGGCTTCGACGAAGTTGCAGCCGATGATCGCGGTGGCGAGCAGCAGACCGACGATGATCGGGGTCTTGCGGGCCCGGGTCAGCGACCAGCCCAGGCGCAGCAGCGCATCCGAGATCAGGCCGCCACTGATGCCACCGACGAATCCACAGATCGCGGGTAGGACGGCGATGAAACCCGCCTCGAGGATGCTCATCCCGCGTTCCTGGACGAGATAGACCGGGAACCAGGTCAGGAAGAACCAGGTGATGGTGGTGATGAAGAACTGGCCGACGAACACACCGAGCGACATCCGGTTGGTGAGCAGCAACTTCATGTAGCGAAGTTGATCCGACCCGGCTTGCTTCTTCTGGCCGGGTTCGTCCATGTCGACGAGTGCGCCGCCGGCCTCGAGGTAGTCGAATTCGGGCTGCTTCAGACGGGGATGCCTGCGGGGGCTGTAGATGACCTTCATCCAGACCAGGCCGAGCACGATACCGACGCCGCCGATGACGGTGAACACGTGCTCCCACCCGAGGGCGGTGACGAGCCAGCCCATGATCGGTGCGAAGACGACAGTCGAGAAGTACTGGGCCGAATTGAAGATCGCGGCCGCGGTTCCGCGCTCCTTCGTCGGAAACCAGGCCGACACGATTCGCGAGTTGCCGGGGAACGCCGGGGCCTCCGACAATCCGACCAGGAAACGGAGGAGGAAGAGGAGTCCGACCGCGGTTCCCATGCTGAAGTTGCCGAGGAACCCCTGCATAACGGTGAACGTCGACCAGAGCAGGATCGCACCACCGTAGACCCGCTTCGAACCGTAGCGGTCGAGGAGCCAGCCGCCGGGGATCTGCCCGATCAGATACGACCAGCCGAACGCGGAGAAGATGTATCCGAGGGCAACCGAGCTGATTCCGAACTCGTCCTGAATCGCGTCACCGGCGATCGAAATCGTCGCGCGGTCGGCGTAGTTGATCACCGTGACCGCGAAGATCATCGCCAGAATCGTGTACCGGACCTTCCCGGTCTTCGACGTCGAGGCGAGGGTCGATTCCTCGACCGACCGGCTGGTGGTCATCACGGAGGCTCCTTCGAAGAACTGAGATTCTACGCGGGCGAACGGACGGTGTCGTGAGTCACATTCGCGAGCTCAGCCGAATCTACACACGCCCACGAATGCGCGTCCAAGCCGACTTTTGCATCCTGCGATACCGAACAGGTATCGGACCGGCGGGCACTCGAGTACGCGACACCGTCGAAATACATCTTGCTCGCCGATTCGGGTACCAGGGCGACGCCCCTGCCGAGGTTCACCAGCGCCGGCATGGTGTGGAATTGATGCACGTACTGCACGACCACCGGCGCGACCGAGGCCTCGTGGAACACCGACGACAGCAGCTCGCAGAAGTACCGCGATTCGCTGGACGCTGCCGCCGGTGAAGCCGACGCGGAGGATGCCCGAGCGACCCTGCGACGTCTTGCGCACCGACAACGCGGCGCGCTCGGACAGTTGGGGGAGCCGTCGCGCATCCTCCATGAACGCTTCTCCAGCGGGTGTCAGAGTGACTGCGCGGCTGGACGTGTCGAGCATTTGCACCTCGAGGTATTTCTCCAACAGTTGATCTGCCGGCTCGAGGGCGGCTGCGTCATGTGAAGGCGCTCGGCGGGGAGAACATCGATACCTTCCTTGTATCAGATGATCCATAAGAAGTGTTGGACCTGAACGGTACCGAGTTCGTAGCGTTGTGAATCAGTGCACACCACGGGCACGATTGTCGACAGGAGACCGCAACATCATGACCACCGCCTCGCCTCAGGAGATCGCCCACAAGCTCGGTTCCGGTCTGCTGTCGTTCCCGGTGTCGCACCTGCGCGCGGACGGTTCGTTCGACGAGGCCGCCTACCGCGAGAACATCGCGTGGCTCGGACAGTTCGACGCTTCCGGGTTGTTCGCCGCCGGCGGCACCGGGGAATTCTTCTCGCTCACCCCGCCCGAGGTCGAGCAGGTCGTCACCGCGGCGGTGCAGGAGGCACCCGACGGTCTGCCGGTGATCGCCCCCGCCGGGTACGGCACCGCGACCGCCGTCGAGATGGCCAGGTCCGCGGAACGCGCAGGCGCGCACGGCATCCTGCTGCTCCCGCCGTATCTGACCGAGGCCAGCCAGGACGGATTGGTCGCGCACGTCAAGCAGGTGTGCGCCGCCACCGACCTCGGGGTCACCATCTACTCCCGCGCCAACGCCGTCTACACCGAGTCGGCCGTCGCCGAACTCGTCGAGAGCTGCCCGAATCTCGTCGGATTCAAGGACGGCGTCGGCAACATCGAGCAGATGACGCGGATCTACGCGGGCATCGGCGACCGCCTCACCTACATCGGCGGCCTCCCGACCGCGGAGATGTTCGCGCTGCCGTACCTGGCGCTGGGTGTCACCACGTACTCGTCGGCGATCTACAACTTCGTTCCCCAGTTCGCGCTCGACTTCTACAACGCCCTGCGACGCGGCGACACCGCATTCGTCATCTCGGCGCTGAACGACTTCGTGATCCCGTACTGCAATTTGCGCAACCGCAAGTCCGGGTACGCGGTGAGCATCGTCAAGGCCGGTATGAAGGCCGTCGGCCGCCCCGCCGGCCCCGTCCGCAGCCCACTCACCGACCTCGACGACGTCGAGCTCGCGGAATTGGCCGACCTGATCAAGAAGGTGAACTGACCGTGACCGCCGCACACACCGTCGAACTCACCGGAGCCAACCTGATCGGCTTCGGCGACGTCTCCGACGCGGAAGGCCCGTTCCAGGCGACGAACCCGGCCACGGGAGAGGCGATCGCGCCCGTCTACCACGAGGCCGACAGCGCCACCGTGGACCGCGCGGCCGCGCTCGCCTGGGAGGCGTTCGGAACCTATCGGCACACGACCCCCACGCAGCGGGCCGCGTTCCTCGACACCATCGCGGCCGAGATCGAAGGCCTCGGCGCGGTGTTGATCGAGCGCGTCACCGCCGAAACGGGCATCCCCGCCGCACGCGTGCAGGGCGAGCTGGCCCGCACCACCGGTCAGCTGCGGATGTTCGCCGCCGTGGTGCGCGAAGGCAGCTGGACGCAGGCGCGCCTGGACACCCCCGATCCCGACCGGGCGCCGATTCCCAAGCCGGACCTGCGCCAGCGTGCGGTACCGCTCGGCCCGGTGGCCGTGTTCTCCGCCAGCAACTTCCCGCTCGCGTTCTCCGTCGCCGGCGGCGACACCGCGTCAGCGCTGGCTGCCGGTGCGCCCGTGATCGTCAAGGCGCACTCCGCTCACCCCGGCACCTCGGAGTTGGTCGGCCGCGCCATCCGGGCCGCGGTGCGCGCACACGACCTTCCGGAAGGGACCTTCTCCCTGATCTTCGGCGCCGGGCAGACCGTCGGCATCGCCTTGGTCACGGACCCGCGGATCCGCGCGGTCGGATTCACCGGCTCCCAGCAGGGCGGGGTTGCGTTGACCGCGGCCGCCGCGGCCCGCCCCGTGCCGATCCCCGTCTACGCGGAGATGTCGAGCATCAACCCGGTCTTCGTGCTCCCCGGCGCACTCGACGACCGCGCCGACGCGCTCGGCGCCGAATTCATCGCCTCGATGACCACCGGCGTCGGGCAGTTGTGCACCAGTCCGGGTGTCGTCTTCCTCGTCGACGCCCCGGGTGCCGGCGACTTCGTCCGGGCCGCCGCCGACGCCGTCACGGCTGCGGCACCCGCACCGATGCTCTACTCCGGTATCGCGTCGTCGTTCGCCGACGGTGTCGCGCGCCTGGAGGCGAACGAGAACATCACAACGGCGGCCCGCGCCGACGCCGACGCGTCGATCGCCTGCGGCGCGGTGCCGCAGCTGTTCGTCACCACCGCCGATCAGTTCCTCGACGATCAGCACCTGCAGGAGGAGGTCTTCGGACCGGCATCGGTGATCGTGCGTGTCGAGGACGCCGGTCAGCTGCCGGAACTCATCGACCGGCTCGAAGGACAGCTCACCGCGACCGTGCACGCGGCGGAGTCCGACTACCAGGCCGCCGGCGCCCTGGTCGACCGGCTCGAGCTGATCGCAGGCCGGGTTCTGTTCAACGGCTGGCCGACCGGCGTCGAGGTCGGGCACGCGATCGTGCACGGCGGGCCGTTCCCCGCCACCTCGGCGCCGTCGACCACCTCGGTCGGCAGCCGCGCGATCGAACGTTTCCTGCGCCCGGTCGCGTATCAGAACGCCCCCGAGGAACTGCTCGCCCCGGAATTGCGGACCCACAATCCCCTCGGAATCTGGCGGCGCGTCGACGGCGCCCTGCAACAGAGCTGACCGGACAACTCGCCCATCTCACCCGGCAACGACGCCACCCCCGAAGGAGTACCGATGTCCACCAATACCTTTGCCACGCGGCCGACCAGCGCCCTGGCGGCCCCTGACGCCGCGATCAAGGCCCTCGCTGCCGGTGAGGCCACCGTCGACCGCATCGAGTCGATCGCCCTGTCGTCGATCACCCTTCCGCTGAAGACCCCGATCAGCGACGCGAAGGTGCTCACCGGCCGCCAGAAGCCCATGACCGAGGTCGCGTTCCTGTTCGCCGAGATCCGCACCGAGCAGGGTCACGAAGGCATCGGATTCAGCTACTCGAAGCGCGCCGGCGGCCCCGCGCAGTACGCCCACGCCCAGGAAATCGCCCCGGTCCTGATCGGTGAGGACCCCAACGACATCGGCAAGATCTGGACCAAGCTCGTCTGGGCCGGCGCGTCCGTCGGCCGCAGCGGTGTGGCCACCCAGGCCATCGCGGCGATCGACATCGCACTGTGGGACCTCAAGGCGAAACGTGCCGGTCTGCCGATCGCCAAGCTCCTCGGTTCGCACCGCGACTCGGTGCAGACCTACAACACGTCCGGCGGCTTCCTGCACACCCCGATCGAGCAGGTCCTCGAGAACGCGTCGAGGTCGCTGGCCGACGGCATCGGCGGCATCAAGATCAAGGTCGGGCAGCCGGACTGGAAGCAGGACGTCGCCCGCCTGGAGAAGGTGCGCGAGCACCTCGGCGACGACGTGCCGCTGATGGTCGACGCGAACCAGCAGTGGGACCGTCCCACCGCCATGCGGATGGGCCGGATCTTCGACAAGTTCAACCTCGTCTGGATCGAGGAACCGCTCGACGCCTACGACGCCGAAGGGCACGCGCACCTCGCCCGCAGCCTCGACACCTCGATCGCGACCGGTGAAATGCTCGCCAGCGTCGGTGAGCATGTTCGGTTGATCGAAGCCGGCGCCGTCGACATCATCCAGCCCGATGCCCCCCGCATCGGTGGTATCACCCAGTTCCTGAAGCTGGCCACGCTGGCCGAGCAGAAGCATCTGCAACTCGCACCCCACTTCGCGATGGAGATCCACCTGCATCTCGCGGCCGTCTACCCCACCGAGCCCTGGGTCGAGCACTTCGACTGGCTGGACCCGTTGTTCGACGAGCACCTCGAGATCCGGGACGGCCGGATGCATCTGTCCAACCGGCCGGGGCTGGGTTTTACCCTCAGCGACCAGGCCCGTGCCTGGACGATCGGGACCGCCTCCTTCGGAAAATAGGGCGCTCGATTACGGGTTTGCGGCCGCTCGTTCCGTCCGCGAGCGTGGGGTGCGCGTGAGACGATAGGAGTTCGACACCCCTACGCCCGAAGACGCTGACGGAGGCCGAGGCGATGGACGATCGGGCCGGCAATGGGCACCCGCGGGTGATGATCGAGACCGACCACGGCCACGGGAGCTACGACGCGGGCGAGACCATCCGCATCGGCCGCGATCCGGACAGTGAGATCACGATCGACGATCCCGTGGTGTCACGCGAGCACGCACGCCTGAATTGGGACGACGGATGGCAGCTCGTCGATTCGGACAGCAAGAACGGGATCTTCGTCGGCGGTGAGCGGCGGGAGCGGGTCCGCGTCGACAACCCCGTCGTCGTCCGTCTCGGGGACCGCGCCGACGGCCCCGTCGTGCGGATCTCCGTCGAGGATCCCGAGGCCACGCGGCAGGCCGGGCAGGGCTGGGATCAGCCGACGATCAGTGTGGGCGCCGACCGGGTCACGGCCCGTCCCCCCACCCCCGATCGTCCGCTGCCCGCCGGGTCCCTGACGATAGGGCGCGCCCCGGACAACGACATCGTCGTCCGGGACGTGCTCGCCTCACGACGGCACGCCACCCTCCACACCGGGGCGTCCGGCCTCGAGATCGAAGACCTCGGCAGCGTCAACGGCACGTTCGTCGGCGGGGCCCGGGTGTCCCGCGCGCCGCTGAGCGACGGCGACGTCGTCACCATCGGCAACACCGACCTCACCGTTCAGGACGGACGGCTCGCCCTGCGGCCAGCGGTAGCGGAGACCGTCGGCGGTCTGCGCGTGGACGGCGTCGGACTCACCATCGACGGCGGGCGGCGACTGCTCGAGGACGTCACCTTCACCGTCCCGCTCGGAAGCCTGACCGCGGTGATCGGTCCCTCGGGCGCCGGGAAGACCACCCTCGCGACCATCATCTCCGGCTCGGAAAGTCCGACGGACGGCGTGGTCGAGTTCGAGGGTCGCAGCGTGCACGCCGAGTACCAGGTGCTGCGGTCCCGAATCGGGATGGTGCCCCAGGACGACCTCGTGCACCGGCAGCTGACCATCCGGCAGGCACTCGGCTACGCCGCCGAACTGAGGCTGCCGCCCGACAGCAGCCGGGACGACCGCGACGAAGTGATTGCGTCGGTGCTCGACGAACTCCAGCTCACCGAACACGCGGACACGCGCGTCGACCGCCTGTCCGGCGGGCAGCGCAAACGCGCGTCGGTGGCATTGGAATTGCTCACCGGCCCTTCCCTTCTGATCCTCGACGAACCCACCTCGGGTCTCGACCCGGCGCTCGACCGGCAGATCATGGCGACGTTGCGCCGGCTCGCGGACTCCGGCCGCGTCATCGTCATCGTCACGCATTCGCTGTCGTATGTGGAGATGTGTGATCAGATCCTGCTTCTCGCCCCGGGCGGAAAGACCGCCTATGTGGGGCCGCCGGACCAGATCGGGGCGGTGCTCGGAAGCTCCGACTGGGCAGACATCTTCGCCCGCGTCGCATCCGAACCGGATGAGGTGTTCGCCGAATACCGCGCGCGCCGTCCCGCGGGCGAGCCGCCTCCGCCGAGTACACCGGGGCCGTTGGGGCGTCCCGCGCACACCTCGCGGTCGAAGCAACTGAGTACCGTCGCCCGGCGCCAACTCCGGCTGATTCGCGCGGACCGGGGCTATCTGATCTTTCTGTCGCTGCTGCCCTTCGTGCTCGGCGGACTGTCCGTCCTGGTGCCCGGCGACACCGGTTTCGGGCCGGCGGACGACGAATCCGGCGAACTCACCCAGATCCTCGTCGTGCTGATTCTCGGCGCCGCATTCATGGGTTGCTCGCTGACGATCCGCGACCTCGTCGGCGAGCGGATGATCTACCACCGCGAACGCGCCGCCGGACTGCTGCCGTCCGCGTACCTGACGGCGAAGATCGTCGTGTTCTGTGCCGCGGCGATCGTGCAGTCGGTGGTCATGATGATCGTCGTCTACATCGGCAAGGGCCTTCCCGGACACGGAACCGTGATCCCCTCGGGTGCAGTCGAATTGATCGTGGACATCGCCGTCACCACCTGCTCCTGCGTCCTCGTCGGCATGGCGCTGTCGTCGGTGGCACGTTCCAACGAGCAGGTGATGCCGATGCTCGTGATCGTGATCATGGTCCAGTTGGTGATGTGCGGAGGATTGATCAGCATCACCGGACGCAAAGTGCTCGAACAACTGGCCTGGTTGTTCCCTTCCCGGTGGGGATTCGCGGCCGCCGCCTCGACGGTCGACCTGCGGACGAACGTCCCCGGCACCGAACCCGACACACTGTGGCAGCACACCCCCTCGTGGTGGCTGCTCAGCATCTCGATGCTCGTGCTGATCGCCCTCGTACTGGCTGCCTTCACCTATAGCCGACTCCGCCTACGCCGTTCGCGTCGCAGGACGCGCGCGCCGGCGTCCCGGTGAGGCGGTCACCGCGGCTGTCAGTGGGCGTTCCCGGACGGGAAGTGGACGGACCCGTCGCTGCCCACACATCCGCCCTGCATCGGTCCGCTGCCGAAGTAGGTACCGTTCATTTGACCGGTACCGCCGGGAGTATTCGATCCGACTCCCACGCCGGCGACACCGAGGGCCCCGCACGCGTACCCGTTGGGGTCTTCCGGTGGACTCGTGACGTGAAGCTGTGTGCCGGGCGTGTTCGGGTCGCCGTGAATAATCGGCGCAGCAGACGCGACGCCCGAACCGGCCGCGGCGAGCGCCCCGATGGCGGCGGCCGTGATCGCTACTCGCGAAACAAACGTGTTCATTCGATGTCACCCTCGATCTCCTAGTGGCCGCCTCCCACAGGTCGCCGGTTCTCGGAAGCGGCATGATGACCTGCAACGTCGGCAGCTGCTTCTACAGAGTTTCCACCCCAAAGCCTGCTCGCCCGGGTACTGCCGCGTCAATCGACGAGGGCGGCGACACCTCGATGCGGCCAAGGATCAGGAAGGTGCACTGAGCCGTTCGTCAGGCTCTGCTTGTTCCTCGAGCGGACGGTCGAGCAGCTGCGCGACGAGTGCGCGCGTCGCCGGGCTCAGCGCCCTGCCGCGCGCGGTGGCGAGGTGGATCCGGCGCACCGCCCACGGCTCGGCGAGTTCCATCACTGCAACGCGACTCCTCCTTTCGTGGTCGAGTAGGCACTCCGGCTGCACGGTGACGCCCATTCCCGCCTGGACGAGACTGATCGCGACTTCTCCGCTCCGCACGGAGTGCTTGGAATCGAACTGCTCTCCCAGCCGATTCGCGGCCGCGCGAAATGCGGGGACCATCGCACGCGCCGCGAACAGATTCTCGGGCAGCAACTCCTGAAATGTCACCGCCGACTGCTCGGTGAGCCGGTGCCCCAGCGGCACCACAGCTACCAGGCGATCTCGCCGGTAGGGCGTGACGTCCACACCGTCGAGGTCGAGTTCGTGTGCGGCCGCGAAGACCCCGAGGTCCGCTTCACCGCGCGCGGCCTGCTGAACGATCTCGGCGTTCTCGGTCTCGCGCAATCCCACCGATCCGGCCAACCTGTTCGGCCCCCTGGTGTCCGAACGGCAGCGAGATCGGGTCGAGTCCTACCTGGAGTTGGGGCAACGCGAAGGGGCGAAGGTCGTCGTCGGCGGTGCCCGGTCCACGGCGTTCGATCGGGGCTACTACATCGAGCCGACCGTCTTCCGGGACGTCACGAACGACATGCGCATCGCCCGTGAAGAGATCTTCGGACCCGTCCTCGTCGTCATTCCCTACGAGGACGAGGACGAGGCGATCGCCATCGCGAACGATTCCGACTACGGACTCGGCGGTGGAGTCTTCTCGCCGGACCGCGAGCACGCGACCGCGGTCGCCCGCCGGATCGTCACCGGAACGATCGGAGTCAACAGCGCGTCGTTCCCCACGGAGGCGCCGTTCGGCGGCGTGAAGAACAGCGGCATGGGTAGAGAACTCGGGCCCGGCAGCCTCGAGCCGTATCTGGAGCTCAAGACGATCTTCCGGAGCGTCTGAGCGCCCGGGCACACCGAAGGAAGCACAGTGCCGAAGGAAACGCAGTGCGGAAACGTCCCATGACAGACGCGGCACGGCCGGAACACCCGACGGATGCGCGGCGGGTGATGCACCTCGAGGCAGTCGGTCACGCCGCCTGCGTGGGCTGGCGCCGGGACGACCCCTCCGCGATCCTGCCCGGCTGCTGCGTGTGGCGGTCGCCATGATCGTCGCGGCAATCGGTGGCTACTTCCTCCGTGACTTCGAAGAGCAGGTCCTCGTCTGTGTCGGTGCGTTCGTCGGGGGCATCGGGTCGTTGATGCCGCACAACCGATCACGTCGGGCAACGTCTACGGCAGCGCCCTCGCCGCGGAAGGGTTCGTCGTCATCGCGTTCGACGCAAGCTTCCAGGGCTCCAGCGGCGGCGAGCCGCGCTTCATCGAGGACCCGACATTCCGTGTCCAGGACTTCAGCTACGTCATCGACTACCTCGTGACGCTGCCCTACGTGGATGACGATCGTATCGGTGTTCTCGGAATCTGTGGCGCGGGCGGCTACGCAGTCAACGCCACGATGACCGAGCGCCGAATCAAGGCCCTCGGCACGGTCACGGGCGCGAACTACGGTCGGCTGATGCACGAAGCTTGTCACCGGCTACGACCCCATCGGTGCCCTCGAAGCCATGGCGGCACAACGCACCGCCGAAGCGCGTGGCGCCGAGCTGCGGGTGGACGACCTGCTGCCGCCTTCTCCGGAAGTCGCCAAGGACAAGGGCCTCACCGAGATCGACGTCTACGAGGCGACCGAGTACTACCGCACCGATCGCGGACAGAAACCGCACGGTCTCAACCGTTCGCTGTTCTCTCATCAGGCCACCGCCGTCGGCTGGGATGCTTTCAACCGCGCCGAGGTGCTCTTGACTCAACCGATGTGCATCGTGGTCGGTGACAAGCCGGGCGCATTCGGGGCGTACCGCGACGGCCTGGAAATCGTCCGGCGCGCAGCATCCAAGGACAAGGAACTCGTTGTCGCCGAGGGCTTCTCCCACTACGACCTCTACGACAAGCCCGAGCCCGTCAAGATCGCCCTCGACAAGCTGATCCCCTTCTACAAGAAGCATCTCTGAGATCACCGCGGGCAACCGGGAGCCTAATCGTGTTCCCGCTGCTCCACGACCCAGGCGGCGACCTGCGCCCGGGAGGTGAAGCCCAGTTTGGCCAGGATGTGCTCGACGTGCCCTTGCGCGGTGCGCGGTGAGATCACGAGGCGGTCGGCGATGGCCTGATTGGTCAGGCCTTCGGCGATGAGGTGGGCGACTTCGTGTTCGCGCTTGGTCAGTCGTGTCGACGCGCCGGTGTCACGCGCGGGGGTTCCGGACTGTTGCTCGTGGAGCGCGTAGGCGATGGCCGCGTCGAAGCCGAGTTGCTCGCCTTCACGTCGGGCGGCCTCGAACGCTTTGTCGCCGAGGTCCTTCCGCGCCTTCTCCAAGTATTCTTTTTGGTAGACAATCAGATTGGAGTGAATCACCGCGGAACTGCCGATCGCTCGCGCCAGCCCGTCCGCAGCCCCCATCAGAACGGCGGCCCGGAGTGCATCGTGTCGTTCGAAACTGATCCAGGCGAGCGCTTCGAGGCAGGCCGAAACGACACGGGGACTGCGCACCTGCCTGGTCAGCTGCAGCGACTCCTCGAGCAGTTGCACCGAACGATCTGCATCGCCCTGCTGCCAGACGGCAATTCCCAGGGCCCACAGGGAGTGCGAGCGATACATCTTCTCGCCGAATTTCTCCGTGATCGCGAGGACCCGCTCGTGGCATTCGATCGCCTGCGATGCCGAGCCGCTGAGTCCGTAGGCCGTCCCGAGCGGGTACAGGGCGGCAACTTCAAGCGTGCGGTCTCCCCGTCGGCTGAACTCTGCGAGCGCGGTCTCCAGGTGCGAGCGGGCACGGACGAGGTCACCGCCCAGGAGGCCGAGCATTCCGTCGGCGAAGGAGACGAACGCCCGTACCGAGGGGTCGCTGGTCTTCGCTGCCAGCGCGCGCCCTTGCTCGACGAGTGCCGTCCCCGTGTTCAGGTCACCCTGCACGTTCGCCATCACGCTGGCACCGTAGAGACCCTTGGCCCACTCGAGGGTGGGTGCGCCGCTCTGCCGGGCGACCAGTTGTCCGAGCCAGCGCCGCCCCTCGTTGTACAGGCCCTGCGAGCTCCAGAACAGAAACAGTGCGGCGGCGGTACGCAGCCCGGCGGCGGGATCATCGTCGATACTGAACTCGAGCGCCTCCCGCAGATTCGGTTGCTCCCGCTTCAGCCGGGTGATCCACTCCACCTGCCGGGCACTGATCCACTCCGCCTCCGATTCGAGCGCCAACGCCTCGTACCAGTCCCGATGCCGACGACGCAACGACAGAGCCTCACCGGTCTGCTCGAGTTTCTCGTAACCGTAGTCGCGGAGCGTCTCGAGCATCCGGAACCGCACCACCGACCCGTGCTGCTCCCGGATCAGGATCGACTTCTCCACCAGCGACGTCAGCGTGTCCAGCAACTCGTCCGGATCCAGGCCCGCGCCGCACACCCGCTCGGCGGCATCGAGTTCGAAGCTCCCGGCGAACACCGCCACCCGCCCCCACACCAGTTGCTCACCGGCACTGCACAACTCGAAACTCCAGTCGACCGACAACCGCAACGTCTGCTGCCTCGACGGCGCACCCCGACTGCCCCGGGTCAGCAGGGCGTAACGATCGGTCAACCGCCCGAGAATCTGCTCGGCCGACATCGCCCGCAACCGGGCCGCCGCCAACTCGATCGGCAACGGCAACCCGTCGAGGCGATGGCAGATCCCCGCCACCGCCGCCGCGTTGTCCTCGGTCAGCGCGAATCCGGGAACGGCGGCCGCGGCGCGCTCGGCGAACAGGGTCACCGCATCGTAGGTAGGCAAACCCCGCAGAGACGGCTGCCGGCCGGGATCCGGCACGGTCAACGGCGGAACCCGTAGCACCGCCTCCCCACCGATGCCGAGGGGCTCGCGGCTGGTCGCCAGAACCCGTACCTGGGGGCACACCCGCAGGACGTGACCCACGAGTTCGGCGGCCGCGTCCACCAGGTGTTCACAGTTGTCGAAAATTAGCAGCACCTCCCGCGGGGCGAGGAACTCGATCAGCACCTCCCGCAGCGGCCGCGCCGACTGATCCCGCACCCCCACCGCTGCCGCCACCGCATCGACCAGCGACGACCCGTCGCGCAGTTCCCCCAACTCGACCAGCCGCACACCGTCGGCATAGTCGCGCTGCACCGCCGCCGCGACCCGCATCGCCAACCGCGTCTTGCCGACACCACCGATCCCGGTCAACGTCACCAGCCGGGACCCGGTCAGCAGATTCCTCGCCTCCGTCAACTCGTGCCGGCGACCGACGAAACTCGTCAGCTCCAGAGGGAGGCTGCCCGTCGCGCCCACAGAGGCGGACGGCGGCGACAATCGTCCGCGCACCGACGGCTGCTGCCCGTCCCCCTGCGCGCCGGGTTCCGCGCGCAGGGCCATCTCGTCGACCGGCATCCCATGGTCGCGTTGGAGCCTGCGCAGTTCCTCCCCGAAGTCGGCGGCGGTGGCCGGACGATCACCGGGATCGCGGGACATCGCGCGGGCGATCACCGCGGACACGTCGTCGTCGATCCCGTGCTCACGAAGGTCGGGCACCTCTTGCGTGGCGATCCGCAGGAACTGCGCCACCACCTGCTCCCCGCTGCGCCGTTCGAACGCCGCATGTCCGGTCAACGCACTGAACAGCGTCGCTCCCAGACCGTAGACGTCGGCGGCCGGGCTCGGCGGATCACCGGCGAGCACCTCCGGCGCGGTGTAGGCGGGCGACCCGGTGATCGCACCGGTTGCGGTCTCGAAACCACCGCTGATGTGCGCGATACCGAAATCCGCCAACTCCGGTTCGCCGTAGTCGGTAAGCAGAATGTTCGCCGGCTTGATGTCGCGGTGCAGAATCCCGAGCCGATGCGCCGACTCCACCGCACCCGCCAACTTCACCCCCACCCGCAGCACCCGATCCAGTGCCAGCGGACCGTCGCGGCGGATGAGCGAGTCGAGGGAATCTTGCGGATGGAACGGCATCACGATGTAGGGAAGACCGGAATCGGTGGCACCGACCTGCAGCACACCTACGATGTTCGGATGCCCCGTCAGCCGGCCCATCGCCCGCTGTTCCCGGAAGAACCTCGCCCGGTTCTCCTCGTCCAGGTCGACGGTGAGCACCTTCACCGCGACCGTGCGGTCCAGGTCTGCCTGCGTGCAGCGGTAGACGACGCCGAATCCGCCGCGACCGATCTCCACGGCATCCTCGAACCCGGCGCCCGCCAACTCCGCGGCCGGCGACGGCGGATACCGCTGCGTGTCGAGCGGATCACCTTCACCCATCGGACGGACCACTCACCCCGTCGGCTCATCGGCCATCGCGCTGGTCCCGACGGCACGACCAGCGCACATTCCTGTGGACTCACCTCGCGATGGCGTCCTCTCGAGGATATCGCCGACGGAGGCCGGTGCGGACGATCCTGGCAGTGACCGGTGTGAGCCTCCCCATTTAGTCAATTAGATTGATCAATCTGGTTGTACGCTTTGCTCATGATCACCGAACAGGCCACCGCTCAGGTCCTGCGGGAAGCTTTGCGCCCGATCTGGCGACAGTTCACCGCGGGCAGGACGATCTCCGTCGGCAAGATAGGCGTGCTCGCGTATCTGGCGAAGCACGGACAAACGTCCGCGTCGACACTCGCGACGGCCGAGCGGATCAGCCCCCAGGCGATCGCCACGGCCGTGCGCGAACTGGAAGGTCTCGGGTTGGTCGTGCGGACGCCCGACGAGCAGGATCGACGTCGGATCTGGATCGAACTCACCGACTCCGGTCGGGAGAGGCTGGCGCAGGAACGGTCGAAGGGCCTGGATTGGCTGGAGCAGGCGATCGCGGAGCGGCTGACCGCCGAGGAGAAGAAGACCCTCGACTCCGTCGTCCCGATTCTGCGCAAGCTGGTGGACGATGCGCCCGTCGACTGAGACCACCACGCACCCCCGGCTACTGCCGGCCCTGGCCTACGCTGCCCTGACCACCGCCATCGTCAGTTCACTCGGCATGCTGCTGGTGCCCACGATCTCCCACGACATGCACGTCGAGGTGAGCACCGGCCAGTGGATGCTCACCGTCAATCTGCTTGTCGGTGCGGTCGCGACACCGATCATGGGCCGGCTGAGCGACGGCCCCCACAAGAAGCGCCTGCTGCTGTGCTCGCTGACCACGATCCTGGTCGGCTCGATCGTCGCGGCCGCCGCCCCCACCTTCACCGTCTTCCTCATCGGACGCGCCCTGCAGGGACTCACCTACGGAATCGTTCCGGTCACGATCGCGCTGGCCCGCCGCTATCTCCCCGAGAACCAGGCCCGGCTCGGCATCTCCAGCCTGTCGGTGACGGTGACGACGGGCCTCGGACTCGGATACCCCCTGACCGGCATTCTCGCGGACCTTCTCGGGTTCCGTTTCGCGTTCTGGTTCGCGGCACTGTTCCTGATCACCACCATCCTCGTCGTCTGGCGTGTCGTTCCCGCGGGCCCCGACGAGCAGGCGCCACGCAACACGCTCGACGTGCCCGGCGCCCTGCTGGTCGGCACCGGACTCGCGTCACTTCTCGTCGCCGTCAGTGAGGGCTCGCGGTGGGGCTGGGGCTCTCCGTGGACCGTCGGGTTCTTCGCCGGGGCCGCGATACTGCTGACGGCGTGGACGCTCGTCGAACTGCGCACCCCACACCCGCTGATCAACCTGCGGGTATTGCGCAACGCTGACGTGCTGGTCGCGAACAGCACCGCGATCGGCCTCGGCGCCGCGATGTACATCGGACTCTCGATCGGAAGCCTCATCGCCCAGGCGCCCGCCTCCACCGGCTACGGCATCGCATTGCCCCTGTTCTGGGCCGGATTCGTAATGCTTCCCCTGTCGGTCGCCAGCTTCGGCGCGAACCGACTCGTCCGCGCGGTCTCGCACCGGATCCGCATGAGAACGCTGCTGCTCCTCGGCGCGGGCCTCGTGACGGCCTCGAGCGTGCTCCTCTGGGTCGCCCACCACGCACTGTGGGAAATCCTGATCGGCATGCTGGGGTTCGGCGCCGGGATGGGCATGACGTACGCGGCGATGCCTGCCCTGATCGCACGCAGCGTCGCCGACACCGAACTCGGCAGCGCCGTGAGCTTCAACCAGGTGCTGCGTACCGTCGGCGGCTCGTTCGGCAGCGCCGTCGCGGGTGCGGTGCTCGCTGCGAACCTGGCACCGGACCTGCTTCCCACCGAAACCGGGATCGCGCACGCACTCGCCATCGGATCGATCGGATGCGCGATCGTCTTCGCCGCATTGCTTGTCAATTACGTGAAGTCGCGTCTGCCGGCGCCGAAGTCGGAGCCGGCAGACGCGAGTGTCAGTCGAGGTTAGGCACCTTCGACGACGGCGGCCATCCCCTGCCCGCCACCGATGCACATCGTGACGAGCGCCTTGCCGCCGCCACGCCGCCGCAGTTCATGCAGCGCGGTGGTGGTCATCCGCGCACCCGTGGCGCCGATCGGGTGCCCGAGCGAGATGCCGGAACCGTTGACGTTCAAGCGGTCCCGGTCGTCGAAACCCCATTCCTTCAGTACCCCGAGCACCTGGCACGCGAACGCCTCGTTCAGCTCGATCAGCGTGAAGTCGTCGAAGCTCGCACCGGTCCGGCGGAACAGCTTCGCCGCGGCCGCGACAGGTCCGAGGCCCATCAGTCCCGGCTCGCACCCGGCGGCGGCCCACCCGGTGAGGAAGCCCATCGGCTCGAGACCGAGTTCGTCCAGCTTGTCCTCGGCAACCACGAGCATCGACGACGCCGCATCGTTCTGCTGGGATGCGTTACCGGCCGTGACGACTCCGTCCTTGACGACACTGCGCAGCCGCGCCAGCGACTCCGCGGTGGTGTCGGGGCGGATCCCCTCGTCACGCGACACGACGGAGACGTTGCCCTTCCGATCGGTGATCTTGACCTCGATCACCTCGTCGTCGAACTTGCCTGCCTCCCAGGCCGCGTGGGCCTTGGCGTGACTGTCGGCGGCGAAGGCGTCGGATTCTTCCCGGCTGATTCCGCACCGCGACGCGACATTTTCCGCGGTCTCGATCATGCCGCTGATCTTCCCGAACCGCCATTCCGGCTGGGAGCGCTCACGGCCGCGGTCGAGACGGTCGTAGAGGTTGAGCGATCCGGCGCGGGTGCCCCACCGGGCTCCGGTGGTGTAGTGCTCGATGTTGCTCATCGACTCGACGCCACCGGCGAGCACGACGTCGGCTGCTCCGGTCTGCACCATCATCGACGCCGTCGCGAGGGCCTGAAGCCCGGTGCCACAGCGACGGTCGGTCTGCAGTCCGGCAACCGAGATCGGGAGTCCCGCCTCGAGCGCCGCCCACCGTCCGATACACGGGGCCTCGGAGTTGGCGTACGACTGCCCCATCGCGACGTCCTCGATGAGTTCAGGGTCGATACCCGACCGCGCGACGGTCTCCTTGATGACCGTCGCCGCCAGGATCTCGGCGGGCACGTCGCGCAGTCCGCCCCCGAATCGGCCGACGGCCGTGCGGACGGGGGCGACCAGTGCTGCTCTACGCATGTTGTTCCTCGTTTTCAGGAGACCAGGACGCGGACGGTCTCGGCGACGCACGCCGGCTTGTCCTCACCCTGGATCTCGATGGTGTATTTGACGACCAGTTGCGCGCCCTGCTTGGTGCGCTCGAACGACACGATCTCGCCGCCGGCCCGCACCTTCGCCCCGACCTTCACCGGCTGGGGGAAGCGAACCTTGTTGAGGCCGTAGTTGATCACCAGCTTCACGCCGTCGATGCGCATGAGTTCGGCGCCGAGTTTCGGCAGCAACGACAGCGTCAGGTAGCCGTGGGCGATGGGAGCGCCGAACGGGCCCTCGGCGGCCCGCTCGGGATCGACGTGGATCCACTGGTGGTCTTCGGTGGCGTCGGCGAACCCGTTCACCCGGTCCTGGGTGATCTCGAGCCAGTCGCTGTGCCCGAGCTGTTCGCCGACTGCGGATTCGACGTCGTCGATTCCCTGAAATACGCGCATGACACTCTCTTCGGGTCGGCCCGGTACCGGGCAAAGGGGAAGGGCTAGATGTTGACGTTCTCGAACACGGCCGCGATGCCCTGCCCGCCGCCGATGCACATCGTCTCGATGCCGTAGCGGGCCGCGCGGCGGTCCAGTTCACGAAGCAGATTGGCCAGGATGCGGCCACCGGTGGCGCCGACCGGATGTCCCAGTGAGATTCCGGAACCGTTGACGTTGAACCGGTCCCGCATGTCGGTGTCGTCGAACTTCCATTCCCGGGCACACGCCAGCACCTGCGCGGCGAACGCCTCGTTGATCTCGAGAAGATCGATGTCGTTCAGTGTGAGCTTCGCCCGGCTCAGCGCCTTGTCGACGGCCGGGACGGGGCCGATGCCCATCCGATTCGGCTCCACCCCCGCCACCCCCCAGCTGACGAGCCGGGCGAACGGGCGCAGGCCGAGTCGCTCCGCGTTGTCGGGGGTGGTGACGATCGCGGCGGCGGCCGCATCGTTCTGTCCGCACGCGTTGCCCGCGGTCACGGTGGCATCCGGGTCGACGCGGGAGCGGATGGGCCGCAGCGCCGCCAGCGACTCGACCGTGACATCACGGCGCGGGTGCTCGTCGGTGGTGTGGACGACGGGATCCTTGCCACGCTTGCCGGGCACGGTCACCGGGATCGTCTCGGCGTCGAACAGTCCGGCGTCCTGCGCCCGGACTGCGCGCGCATGCGATTCGGCGGCGTACGCGTCCTGCTCCTCACGACTGATGGAGTATTCGCGGCGCAGGTTCTCCGCGGTCTCGATCATGCCGCCCTCGACGGGGAAGTTCACGCCGCCGGAGTTGGTGCGCGGCTTGGCGAGCCGGTCGTGGAACTCCACCGACGCACCCTTGACGCCCCAGCGCATTCCGGTGCTGTAGAACTCGGTCTGACTCATCGACTCGGCGCCGCCCGCGATCACCAGATCGCTCATCCCGGTCTGCACCTGCATGGCCGCGTAGATCACGGCCTGCAGCCCCGAGCCGCACCGGCGGTCGAGTTGGATGCCGGGCACGGTGACGTCGAGGCCGGCGTCGAGCGCAGCGATCCGGCCGATAGCGGCCGCCTCGCCGTTGGCGTAGCCCTGACCGAAGATGACGTCGTCGATGTCGTCGGACGTGAGCGACGTCCGCTCGATCAGGCCCTTCAGCACCGTCGACGCGAGGGCGGTGACGGGGACGTCGCGGTACATGCCGCCGAATCCCCCGACGGGGGTGCGGACGGGTTCACAGATCACTGCGTCGAACATCGGTTCAGAGTGCTTTCTTCGCTTCGCGGACGAGGCCGCCGCCGATGATCAGCTGCTGGATCTCGCTGGTGCCCTCGTACAGGCGCAGCAGCCGGACTTCACGATAGATCCGTTCCACCGGAACATCTCTCATATATCCGGTGCCGCCGTGGACCTGCACCGCGAGGTCGGCGACCTTGCCGGCCATCTCCGTGCAGTACAGCTTGGCCACGGACGGGGAGATCCGACGGTCCTCACCGCTGACGTACTTGCGCGCCGCGTCCCGCACCAGCGCGCGGCCCGCGGACACGCCCACCTGCTGGTCAGCGATCATTGCCTGCACCAGTTGGAAGTCACCGATCGGGGTGCCGCCCTGCTTCGTGACCGCCGCGAAGGCGACGGACTCGTCGAGCGCACGCTGAGCACTACCGACGGCGAGGGCCGCGATGTGCACCCGACCGCGGGCGAGCGACGTCATGGCGGCGCGGTAGCCGGCCTCCTCGCTGCCGCCGACCAGGGCGGATTCCGGGACGGTGACGTCGTCGAACGCAACCTCCGCGGTCCAGGCGCCCTCCTGGCCCATCTTCTTGTCCTTGGGCCCGACCACGACACCGGCGGTGTCGGCGGGGACCAGGAACACCGCGATGCCGGTTCCGGTTTCGTCGGCGGGGCGGGTGCGGGCGAAGACGACGAACAGGTCGGCCAGCGGGGCGTTGGTGATGAACCGCTTGGTGCCGTTGATCGTCCACGAACCGTCCTTCAGAACGGCGCGGGTGGTCAGGCCCGCCGGGTTCGACCCGGCCTCCGGCTCGGTCAGCGCGAACGACGCGACCACGTCACCCGACGCGATGCGCTCGAGCCATTCCGACTTCTGTTCGTCCGTACCGAAATTCACCAGCACCTGGCCGGCGATCCCGTTGTTGGTACCGAACATCGACCGCAACGCCAGGCTCGTGTACCCGAACTCCATCGCCAGTTCGACGTCCTGGGTGAGGTCGAGGCCGAGCCCACCCCACTGCTGCGGGATGGCGTATCCGAACAGACCCATGTCTGCCGCCTTGCGGCGAATGTCGTCCGGAATCAGATCCTTTTCCGCGATTTCATTTTCCCTGGGAATTACTTCCTTCTGAATAAAGGCTCTCGTCTGCGCGAGAATGTCCTTGAAGTCTTCGTCGCTCACTTCGCGTTCAGCCATGAAGGTGAATATCCAGCAACCCGGCCCCGCTGTCAAGCACGTACCACGAACACGAACACGCAGCACAGAGCACATTTACGACCCATAGGAACAGGGCAACCCTCGGTTTCCCTGAGCGTCTTTGACCACGGCCGTCCGAGGCACTTGAATAGGGTCAGCGTCCGGGGAAATTGTCCGGGCATATTCGCGAACAATAATATTTCCCGGCGAGATGGAACTCGATATTCGACATGGTAGGCAAACCCGAGGACGCACTCCTCTACAAGGGCTACACCGTCGACCCGCAGGAACTCGAACAGTTGCTGCTGTCCCGGCGCGGTGTGCTCGACGTCGTGGTGGTCGGCCGCTCCGTGCCCGGGGTCGGAGAGATGCCGGTCGCGTTGGTGGTCGCAGACACCGCGGCGCACCTCACCGCCGAGAACCTGATCGAGTTCGTCGCCGCGAAGGTGCCGCCGTACAAGAAGGTGCGCGAGGTGGTCTTCGTCGACGAGTTGCCCCCGCCCCCGCGGGGCGCCGTGTTGCGGTCGGCGATGCGCGAACGCCTGCACGACGAGCAGAGTACGGAGAACTGATGACTACGGGACAGGTGGAACGATGACACGACTGGCGCAGACCGCCGGACTGACGGACACGCAGGACGAGATCGTCTCGGCGGTACGGGCGTTCGTCGACAAGGCGATCATCCCGCAGGCGCAGGAACTCGAGCACTCCGACACGTACCCGACGGCCATCGTCGAACAGATGAAGGAAATGGGCCTGTTCGGGCTCACCATCCCCGAGGAGTACGGCGGAATCGGCGAATCCCTCCTGACCTACGCACTGTGCGTCGAGGAGATCGCACGCGGATGGATGAGCGTGTCCGGCGTGATCAATACTCACTTCATCGTGGCGCACATGATCACCCAGCACGGCACACCCGAACAGAAGGCGCAATACCTCCCGCGCATGGCGACCGGTGAACTGCGCGGCGCGTTCTCGATGTCCGAGCCCGAACTCGGATCCGACGTCGCCGCCATCCGGACCAAGGCGGCCAAGGCTGCGGACGGCAACTACGTGATCGACGGCCAGAAGATGTGGCTCACCAACGGCGGGTCGTCGACCTTGGTGGCCGTTCTCGTTCGCACAGAGGAGGGGGCACCGAAGGCCCACGACAACCTCACCGCGTTCCTCATCGAGAAGCCCGCCGGGTTCGGCGAGGTGCTGCCCGGGCTCACCATTCCGGGCAAGATCGAGAAGATGGGCTACAAGGGCATCGACACCACCGAGATGGTGTTCAGCGGCTACCGGGCGGCCGCGGACACGATCCTGGGCGGCGACCCTGGCCGCGGCTTCCGGCAGATGATGGACGGCGTCGAGGTCGGCCGTGTCAATGTCGCCGCCCGCGCGTGCGGTATCGCGCAGCGCGCGTTCGAACTCGGCGTGAAGTACGCGAAGGCGCGGGAGACGTTCGGATCGCCGATCGCCGAGCACCAAGCGATCGCGTTCCGGATCGCGGAGATGGCCACCAAGGTGGAGGCGGCGCACCTGATGATGGTGAATGCGGCGCGGCTCAAGGACTCCGGGGAACGCAACGATGTCGCCGCCGGGATGGCCAAGTACCTCGCCAGCGAGTTCTGCTCGGAGGTGACGCAGGACAGTTTCCGGATCCACGGCGGTTACGGCTATTCCAAGGAATACGAGATCGAACGCCTCATGCGGGAGGCGCCGTTCCTCCTCATCGGCGAAGGCACCAGCGACATTCAAAAGCAGATCATCAGCCGCGGCGTGCTGCGGTCGTACAACTGAGGCGTTTCGGACAACTGAGGAAGGAAGAATTCATGACACTTCTCGAGGGACGGGTCGCCGTCGTCACGGGCGCAGCCCAGGGCATCGGTTTCGAGATGGCCCGGAAGTTCGCGAGTGAGGGCGCGTCGGTCGTCCTGGGCGACATGCACGCCGAGAACGTCAAGGCCGCGGCCGGAAAGCTGGAGGCCGACGGATTCCAGGCAGTTGCCGTCGCCTGCGACGTGACCGATCCGGACCAGATGCAGAATCTGGGAAAGACGGCGATCGACACGTTCGGCGCCATGGACGTGTGGGTCAACAACGCCGGCATCACCCGCGACGCGACGCTGCGCAAGATGTCCCTCGCCGATTTCCGCTCCGTCATCGACGTGCACCTGCAGGGCGCATGGCTGGGCACCCAGATCGCCTCCATCGCGATGCGCGAGGCGGGCAAGGGCTCGATCGTGAACATCTCGTCGATCTCGGGCAAGGTCGGCATGGTCGGGCAGACCAACTACAGCGCCGCGAAGGCCGGGATGGTCGGCCTCACCAAGGCGGCCGCGAAGGAGGTCGCCCACCTCGGCGTCCGGGTCAATGCGATCCAGCCCGGCGTGGTGAACACCGACATGATCCGTGCCCTGCGCGCCGACATCATCGAGGCGAAGCTCAAGGAGGTCCCGATGGGCCGCGGCGCCGAACCCGAGGAGATCGCGAACGTGGCCCTGTTCCTCGCGTCCGATCTGTCGAGCTACATGACGGGGACCGTCCTCGAAGTCACCGGTGGACGCCACATCTGAGGCAGTAGTCTGCACTGGTGGAGTCGCGACACGTCGAGTACTTTCTCGCCACCGTCGACAACGACGGCCTCGCGCTCGCGGCGGAGGCCCTGGGCGTCACCAAGCCGTCGTTGTCGAAGGGGCTGCGCAATCTCGAGCGTGACCTCGGTGTCGAACTGTTCCACCGCGTGGGCCGCGGCCTGGTCCTCAGCGCGGCGGGAAGGGCATTCGTCGGTCCCGCGCGCAAGATCGTGCGAGATCTGGTGGCCGCCGAGAGCTCGCTCGTCGACGTCTCGGGGCTGCCGCGCGGCCGACTCGACATCTGCGCGTCGGCACACGTTGCGGAAGGACCGGTCACGGAACTGATCGGGTCCTTCCGCAAGCAGTACCCCGGCGTGGTCGTCCGGCTCGCCGACCTGCGTCCGGTCGACGTCATCGGGTCGATGATCCGCGACGGGCACTGCGAGATCGCTTTCAGTCATTTCCCCTTCGTTGCAGCGGGATTGACGACGCGCGTCCTCGGAATTCATGAATACTGGCTGGTGGTTCCGCACGACGCCGAAATCACCTGGCGGGACCCCTTCCCCCTCGACGACCTTCCGGACCTTCCCGTGGTGGGGCTGCCCAAGGAGTCGTCGTCGCGCACCGTCATCGAGAAGGCGCTGCAGAACGCAGGCAGCCGGACGACCCTGTCGGCCGTCGTGGAACAGCGCGAAGCCGTCGGCGCTTTCGTCGTCGAGGGTGTGGGAATGTCGTTCATGGAACGCACACTTGCGAAACGCGCCGCTGTCGGCGGAGCACGGATCTGCACCCTCGACCCGCCGATCACCGCACCGTACGGGGTGATCTACGACGAAGCGCGGCTGTCTCCGGCCGGACGCGCATTCCTCGGCACGCTCGCGCCGTGAGCCTCGTCGAGCGCAGCGATGAACGCTGCCGCCGCGGGCGGAGGCGGATCCGGTCTACGGACGATTCCGATGGTGCGCACTTCCGGCGGTGCCAGCGAACGCACCACGACCCCCGGCAGTTCCTGCTCGGCGACGCGCCTCGGAAGCAGCGTCGCCCCCGCACCCTGGACCACCAGCTCCCACATCGACTGGCGGTGGGCACACTCGACGGCGATGTTGTCCACCGGCAGTCGTGGCCGCGACCCGATCTCGACGATCATCGGAATGTCGGCGAGCAGATCGACGGGCACCGGATCCGGTAGTTCGATCGCCAGATCGGCATGGAGTGCGAGCACGATCTCCTGCGTTCCCACCACCCGGGACTCGAGCCCCTGCTGGTCGCCGAGCAGTTCGGTGAACCCGAGATCGCACTCACCCGACCGGACCGCGCGGCCCACGCCGTCGGGAGCGTCCGCCGCCACCGTGACCAGAACCACGCGCGGGAACTGCCGATGAAACCGGCCGACGATGCGCGGAAGCGGATCGGCGGCAAGAGAATTGAGAACCGCGATCGTGAGCGTGCCGGACCGCAGTTCGGCGACATCGTGCACGACGGCCCGCGCCCGCTCGACATCGGCAAGAACCTGCCGCGCCGCGCTCGCGAACGACGCCCCCGCTGGGGTGATCCTCAGCTTCCGCCCGCCACGATCGAACAGTTCCACACCCAGATCGCGTTCGAGGGCGCGGATCGCCTGCGACAGCGACGGCTGGGCGATGAACAGGGCACGCGCAGCCTCGGTGATGCTGCCGTGATCGACCACGGCGACGAGATACTCGGCGTCCCGGATGTCCACCAGCCGAGTCTAGCGATTGCGAAGTGCCGACACGGCTCCGGCAGCCCGCCCGGCGCTTTACGCTGAATGTCATGGCCGCTCTTCGTGCGGAGTGGATCAGGATCTGGCGCAACCCGGCAGACACGCTCGCGACCGTTGCGTTCAACGCCGTGCTGATGATCGGTGCCTGGTTCCTGCTGCCGCGGAACTGGCTGTTCGAGTGGACCGGACCGTCGGGTTTCGCCCTGGCCCTCGCGGGCTGGATGTACGCCGACGTGACCGCCACCAATGTGCTGGCACCGGACCGTGAGCGCATTCTCGCCGCACTCGACGACCGGGACGCACTCGGGGCGATGCTCGGCGCCAAGGCGGTGGCGTTGTGGATGCTGATCGCCCCGCTGTGCGCGACGATTGCGATCGCCGTCGGGTTCGCCGATCGGGACTGGTTGTTCACGGCCGTGGTCGTCGTCGCGGTGGCGCTGTGCCCGTTCGGCCCGCTCGCCGGGTCGAGTCTGGTGGGGGTGTTCTTCCCGTACCACCAGCGTCCGCTGCGGTGGCGGTGGGAGCAGCGCGTGAGGTGGCGAACCGTTGTGGTGCGGTGGCTGATCCTGCTGGTGGTCCCTTACGCGGTGTTTCCGGCGTTCTCGGCGGCGATCGCGGTGGTCCCGGTCGTGTTGTGGCGCATCGTGAAACCGGACGACGTGCACACGGGAATCGGCACGGCCGACTTCGCGCTGTGTGTCCTCGTCGCCGTGGCGAGCTCCGCGCTCATGTGGGTGGTGGCGCGCCGAATCGCCCTGTCGCGCATACAGCAGCATGCGCCGCTGGCGGACTACCTGCGCGACCGCGACAGGGGCTGAGCAGGCACACAATGGCAACTACGTCAGGACAGATGCTTCGGCTGGGGGCTCGATTTGTGGATCCAGTCCGCGCCGACCTCGTCCTGGCCGGCCCCCGGCGGGCATTCGGCGTTGTAGCGGCCTGCGCGCTCCAGTGAGACGACGACGGATTTCGACGTGGGACAGTTGCTGCCTGCCGCCGTGGAGTCGAGGGGAACGAGCGGGTTGGTCTCCGGGTAGTAGGCGGCGGCGGACCCGCGGGGCGTGTCGTACTCCACGATCCGGAAGTCGTGGGCGCAGCGGACCCGGTCGTCCTCGGCCCAGTGGGTGAAGAGGTCGACCATGTCACCGTCGTCGAATCCGAGAGCCGCGATGTCGTCGTGGTGCAGGAAGATCACGCGGCGTCCGCCCTCGATTCCGCGGTAGCGGTCGCTGAGCCCGTAGATCGTGGTGTTGAACTGATCGTGGCTACGGATCGTCTGCAGGATCACGTGGCCCTGGGGCACCTGCAGCACCTCGATCGGGGACACCGCGAATTCGGCGCGGCCGGAGTGGGTGGGGAACGTCCGGGAGTCGCGCGGCGGGTGCGGCAGCACGAACCCGCCCGGCCGCCGGACGTTCACCTCGTACCCCTCGCAGCCGGGGATGACCCGCGAGATGTGCAGGCGGATGTTCGCGTAGTCGTCCCGCATCTTCTTCCACTCGAGGCCGTACCGGTCGCCGATGGTGGCCTCGGCGATGCGGGTGACTATGCCGACCTCCGAATCGAGGTGCGGACTGGCCGGTTTCAGCGGGCCCCGGGACGCGTGGACCGAACACGTCGAGTCCTCGACCGAGATGAACTGGGCCCCGCCGGCCTGGACGTCCTGTTCGGTGCGCCCCCGGGTCGGCAGGATGAGCGCCGTGTCGCCGCACACGAGATGCGAGCGGTTGATCTTGGTGGAGATGTGGACGGTCATCCGGGTCTTGCGCAGTGCGGCGGCGGTGACGTCGGTGTCCGGGGCCGCCTGGACGAAGTTTCCGCCGAGCCCGAGGAAGAAATGCGCCTTGCCGTCGCGCATCGCCCGGATGGAATCGACGGTGTCGTAGCCGTTCTCCCGGGGCGGGTCGAAGTCGAATTCCTTCGCGAGAGCGTCCAGGAAATGCCGCGGCGGGCGCTCCCAGATCCCCATCGTGCGGTCGCCCTGCACGTTCGAGTGCCCGCGCACCGGCAGCAGCCCCGCACCGGGTTTGCCGATGTTTCCCTGGGCGAGTGCGATATTGGTGACTTCTTTGATGATTGCGACCGAATTATGGTGCTGGGTCAGCCCCATCGCCCAGCAGAACACGGTGGCGTCGGAATCGCGCAGAAGCCGGGCTGCATCGGTGATCTGCTCCCGCGACAGGCCGGTCGTGCGGGTGACGACGTCCCAGTCGATGCCGGTGACGTGCTGCTTCCACTGCTCGAACCCGATCGTGTGCTGTTCGATGAACTCGTGGTCGAGGGCGTCCCATTCGACGAGCAGTGACCCGAAGGCCTGCAGCAGGGCGAGATCGCCGTTGAGTGCGATGGGCAGGTGCAGGTCGGACAGGTCGGTGCCCGGGCCCACCATGCCGCGGGGTGTCTGAGGATTCTTGAAATTGACCAGACCCGCCTCGCGCAGCGGATTGATCGCGAGGATCTTGGCGCCGTTCTGCTTGGCCTTCTCCAGCGCCGACAACATCCGCGGATGGTTGGTTCCGGGGTTCTGGCCCTGCAACACAATGAGTTTTGCCTGATACACGTCGTCCATCGTGACGCTGGCCTTGCCGATGCCGATCGACTCCTGGAGCGCGATGCTGGTCGATTCGTGGCACATGTTCGAACAGTCGGGCAGGTTGTTGGTCCCGAACGCCCGGACGAACAACTGGTACGCGAACGCGGCCTCGTTGGACGCCCGGCCGGACGTGTAGAAGATCGCCTCGTCGGGACTGTCCAGGGCGTTCAGCTGGTTGCCGATCAGGGCGTAGGCCTCGTCCCATTCGATGGGTTCGTAGTGAGTTCCGCCCGGCCGTTTCACCATCGGGTGCGTGATCCGGCCCTGCTGCCCGAGCCAGTGCTCGCTGTGGCAGTCGAGGTCGGCGATGCTGTGCCGGGCGAAGAATTCAGGTGTCGCCCGATCCCGCGTCGCCTCTTCCGCCACGGCCTTGGCGCCGTTCTCGCAGAACTCCGCAGCGTGACGATGGCCCGGGTCGGGATCGGGCCACGCGCAGCTCATGCAGTCGAATCCCTCGGCCTGGTTCAGCCGCAGCAACGTCTCGGCCGTCCGGACCACACCCATGTGCTCGAGCGACCGTTTCATCGACACCGCGACAGCGGTCGGCCCGGCCGCATGGTCCTTCGGGGACTCCACCCGGAGGTCGGCCTCGTCGTAGTCGCGTTCCTCGTCCTTGTGTCGCATCGTGCAGCCTTTCGTCAGGACGACCTCCCCACGAGGCGGCCGAGATAGTCGAGGACGTCATCGGCGGCGGTGGCCGCGGCGGTGAGCGCCACGTAGCCGTCGGGGCGCACCACCACCAGCGTGCCACCGTGTGCCCCGTACGCGCTGCGCGCTAAACCGCGGTCGTCGACGACGTCGATACCGGGACCGCGGGAATCGCCCACCACCACGTATTTCACGTCGTCGGGCGCCTCCTCGGCGAGAGTCTGCAGCAGGTGCCGGGACCCGCCGCCGAACCCGAGGATGGTGAAATGCGTGCCGCGGAAGACGTCGAACAGTCGTAGCGGGGTGCCATCCGGGCTCAGGCACGGCGCGTCGGGTGCGCGGTCGCCCGCGCGCACACCCGTCGTCACGTCCCCGTCCTGCGACAGCGAACTCCATGGGTAGCCGAAACCGAGTTGCTGACCGTCCTCGGTGACGGCGCCCGCGAGGCCCGTGGAATCCTCGCTGCCGAGGCTCGCCGCGACCTTCTGCAACCCCTCGCTGCTCACCCCGAGCGTCCAGCGCGCGAGCGGCATGCGCTCCTCCTGATACGTGTCGAGGAGCGACGGGTCCGCGGAGCCGGCCAGCACCAGGGCGAGCTTCCACCCCAGGTTGTAGGCGTCCTGAATGCCGGTGTTCATCCCGAGCCCACCGGCCGGCGGGTGTATGTGGGCCGCGTCCCCGGCCAGGAACACGCGACCGTCGCGGAAGCGGTCCACCATGCGCACGTTGACCCGCCACGTCGACAACCAGGTCGGTTCGGACAGTCGGACGCCCGGATCGCAGGCGACATCGTCGAGCACCCGCTGGAAGTAGTCGAGCGACGGTTCCGGCAGGTTGCCGTCCTCGTCGAAATCGGCGAACGGCACACCCTGGAACTGCCAGGAATTCACTCCCCGGAACGGGCACAACGCGACGAACCCCTTCTCCGGGTGCGTCCACTGGTACCAGCGGTCGGGGGTCAGACCGTCGACGGCGACGTCCCCGAGGAGCATGCCCTCGATTCCGCCGGCCCCCTCGAACGACACCCCGAGCGCCTTGCGCACCGCGCTGCGGCCGCCGTCGCAGCCGACGAGGTAGCGCGCCATGACGGTCCCGCCCCCGGCGAGCCGGACGGTCACCTTGTCGGTGTTCTGGTCGAAACCGACCACCTCGACGCCGCGCTCCACGTCGATTCCGAACTCCGAGAGCCGATCTCGCAGGATCTGCTCGGTCCGCCACTGCGGAATCATGAGCCCGCTGTCGTAGGGACGGTCGGGGCTGGGGCTCAGGTCCGCGTGCGGGTCGCTGTCGCTGACCACCTGACCGCGGACCGCGATCCGGTTGGGAAGGTGCCGGAACCCCGCGTCGACGACCTCGTCGACGATGCCGAGGTCGTCGAATATCTCCTGGCTGCGCGCGGTCAATCCCTTGCCCCGCGAGCCGGCGAACGGCTGGGGCGACTTGTCGAGGATCCGCACCTCGACACCGCGGCGCGCCAGTTCCAATGCGAGCGTGAGACCGGTCGGCCCGGCCCCGGCCACCACTGCCTCGGTAGGGCTCATGGCGTCATCGTATTCGCGAGGGCACCGATCCGGAGGCAAAGCCGCCGCACAAGATCGTCAAGAAAGCCTTGACGATGCGCCATCGTCAATCTAGCGTTGACGCATGACGAAAATTCGGCTCGACGACCTGATCGACGGGATCCGCGCCGGCTACCCCGACCAACCGCTCGAACAACTCACGGCGGCCGTACTCACCGCCGACCACGTCAACGAGATCGCCGACCACCTGATCGGGCACTTCGTGGACCAGGCGCGGCGCAGCGGCGCTTCGTGGACGGAGATCGGCGGCTGCATCGGAGTCACCAAACAAGCTGCGCAACAACGTTTCACCCCCAAGGAGAGCGCGAACATGTTTGCGCGCTTCACCGAGAAGGCCCGGCAAGCGGTGGTCCAGTCCCAGGAAGAGGCCCGGGCCGCCCACCAGCCCGAGATCCGATCGGAGCACCTGCTCCTCGGCCTGCTCTGCGCCCCGGACAGTCTCGCGATGCGCGCGCTGGCAGACCAGGACATCACCCCGATCGCGATCCGCGAGACCGCCGAGGCCACGGTGCCCGAGGCCGTGTCCGACGCCGAGTTGCCTGCCCTGATTCCGTACTCGGCGGCGGCGAAGAAGGTCATCGAACTCACCGTTCGTGAGGCGGTGCGCCTCGGCCACAACTACGTCGGCACCGAACACATGCTGCTCGCACTGCTCGCCGGCGAGTCCGACGCTCCCGGCCCACTCACCGCGCTCGGTGTGGACGCCGCCGCCGCCGAGGCGTTTCTGCTGACGGCGATCGGCGGCCCCCCGACCGTGGAGTGAGTCTCTCGCTCAGAAGTTTCCGCGGGCGGCCTGTTCGCGTTCGATGGCTTCGAAGAGGGCTTTGAAGTTGCCGATGCCGAAGCCGAGGGAGCCGTGGCGTTCGATGAGTTCGAAGAACACGGTGGGGCGATCGACGAGGGGTTTGGTGAAGATCTGCAGCAGGTAGCCGTCCTCGTCGCGGTCGACGAGGATGCCGCGTTTCTGCAATTCCTCGATCGGGGCGCGGACGTTGCCGATCCGGGCGCGCAGTTCCGGGTCCTCGTAGTAGGAGTCGGGGGTGGCCAGGAATTCGACGCCCTCGGCGGTGAGCTGGTCTACGGCGGTGAGGATGTCGTTCGTCGCCAACGCCAGGTGCTGCGCGCCGGGACCGCGGTAGAAGTCGAGGTATTCGTCGATCTGCGAACGCTTCTTGGCGATCGCGGGTTCGTTGAGCGGGAACTTGACCCGGTGGTTGCCGTTGGAGACGACCTTGCTCATCAGCGCGGAGTAGTCGGTGGCGATGTCCTCGCCGACGAACTCGGCCATGTTGGTGAAGCCCATGACCCGGTTGTAGAAGTCGACCCAGTGGTCCATCTTGCCGAGTTCGACGTTGCCGACGACGTGGTCGAGGGCCTGGAACAGGCGCTTGGGGGCGCCGACGCGTTTGGTGTGCGACGACGTCCGCTCGACGTAGCCGGGCAGGTACGGGCCGGTGTACCGGGTGCGGTCGACGAGGGTGTGCCGGGTGTCGCCGTAGGTGGCGATCGCGGCGAGCCGGACGGTGCCGTGCTCGTCGGTCACGTCGTGCGGCTCGTCCAGGACGACGGCGCCCTGGGCGCGGGCGTGGGCGATGCACTTGTCGACGTCGGGGACGGCGAGGGCGATGTCGACGACGCCGTCGCCGTGGGTGCGGTGGTGCTCGATCAGCGGGCTGTCCGGGTCGACGGCGCCCTTGATCACGAAGCGGACGGCCCCGGATTCGAGGACGAAGGCGTGGTGGTCGCGGTTGCCGGTGGTGGGCCCGGAGTAGGCGACGAGGGTCATCCCGAAGGCGGATTGGAAGTAGTGGGCGGTCTGGGTGGCGTTGCCGACCACCCAGACGACGGCGTCCCAGCCGCTGACCGGGAACGGGTCGCGGGTGCCGTCGTATTCCACCAGCCCGACCAGTTGCTCGAGCTGGCTGAGGTCGAGACCTGCCAGGCGTTCCTTGTCGGTGAGAGTCTGCTCGATCGTCATCGCTGTCTTCCTGGTTCGAGGGACGGGGGCGTGGCCTGTTGCCTGGATCACTACGAAAACTCACGCCGCTCACGTAGGCAACCGAGCCAGCAGTAGCTAGCCGTAGTGCCACCTTTGACGGCCCCTGGACCACTTTTCTTATACAGTCGGACTAGTTGGATCACTTCGGAGAGGCCCGACCATGAAGGACGCTGTTCAGTTGGACGAACTCGACTTCGCCCTGCTCGACGCCATGCACGACGACCCGAAGGCGGGCGTACTCGAACTGTCCCGGCGGCTCAAGGTCGCGCGGGCCACCGTCCAGGCGCGGGTGCGCAAACTCGAGGAGTCGGGCGTGATCGCCGGATACGAGCCACGCCTCGACCTCGCCGCCGCCGGGTTCGACGTGCAGGCGTTCGTCACGCTGGAGACGGCGCAGGGCGCACTCGACTCGGTGACCAACGAACTGGAGTCGATTCCCGGTGTGCTCGAGGCGTTCGCGACCACCGGTTCCGGCGACATCCTGTGCCGCATCGCCGCCGGCTCGCACCTCGGGCTGCAGCAGACCCTGATCGATCTGAACAAGTCGAGCGTCGTCGCCCGATCCACCAGCGTGATGGTGCTGTCGGTGATCGTCCCCTATCGCTCGATGCCCCTACTCCGAACCCTCGACCGACCGCGCTCGGCGAAGGCTCCGGCCTACCGCACCGCCGTCACGGATCCGGATTAACCACGTAATCACCGGTTCTGCTGCACAAACTGAATAGGAAAACGTCGAACTTCTTTCTCGGTGATGTTCATCGCGGCTACCTGCTGCGCACCCGGTTGCGGCGCACGAGTGGCGCCCACCACAGTGATCGCCGTAACAGCGCGGGCACCGGTCGGACACACCGACCGCGACGCCCCATCCCGGCAGTCGAGAAACCGAGAGAAGCGATGAAGAATCTGCTCACCCGATTCGAAGAGAAGGCCCCCGAGATCGTCTTCGAGTGGCACGACACGGAGACCTCCGCACGCGGATGGACGGTGATCAATTCGCTGCGGGGCGGCGCCGCCGGCGGCGGAACCCGGATGCGCCGCGGTCTCGATCGCCGCGAGGTGGAGTCGCTCGCGAAGACGATGGAAGTGAAGTTCACCGTCTCGGGACCGGCGATCGGCGGCGCGAAGTCGGGCATCGACTTCGACCCCACCGACCCGCGCAAGGACGAGGTGCTGCGACGCTGGTTCAAAGCGGTCACCCCGCTGCTCAAGTCGTACTACGGCACCGGCGGCGACCTCAACGTCGACGAGATGGCCGAGGTCGTGCCGATCACCGAGAGCTACGGGCTGTGGCATCCGCAGGAAGGCGTCGTCAACGGACACTTCGCGGCCAGCGACCGTGAGCGGGTGCAGCGGGTCGGCCAGTTGCGGCTGGGCGTCGCGAAGGTCGTCGAGGATGCGCGGTTCACTCCCGATCCGCAGGCGAAGTACACGGTGTCCGATCTGATCACCGGATGGGGTGTCGCCGAATCGGTGCGGCACTATTACCGGGTCTACGGCGGCGAACTTGCCGGCAAGCGGGTCATCATGCAGGGCTGGGGCAACGTCGGTGCCGCCGCCGCGTATTACCTGGCGCAGTCGGGTGCCCGGATCGTCGGCATCCTCGACCGCAACGGTGGACTGTCTAATACCGACGGCTACGACTTCGAGCAGATTCGCGCCCTGTTTCTCGCGAAGGAAGGCAACGAACTGCGCGCCGCGGGCACGTTGCCGTTCGAGGAGATCGACGAGACGATCTGGAGTTCCGGCGCCGAGGTGTTCCTGCCCTGCGCCGCATCGCGTCTGGTGACCCGCGAACAGGTGGACCGGTTGATCGCGGGCGGCCTCGAGGTGGTGGCGAGCGGCGCCAACGTACCGTTCGCGGACGATGAGATCTTCTACGGACCCACCTACGAATACGCGGACAAGAGCGTCGCGGTGGTTCCCGACTTCATCGCCAACTGCGGTATGGCCCGAGCGTTCGCGTTGCTGATGGAGGGTGACGTCGAGGTGTCGGACGAGGCGATCTTCGGTGACGTCTCCGCCACGATCGCGACGGCACTCGAGCGCTGCTTCGCACGGAATGCGCAGCCGACCGGGATCGCCGGTACCGCGTTCGAGATCGCACTCGATCAGCTCGTCTGACGGACCGGGAGAACCCATGAACACAGTGCACGACCCACCGGCCTCCACCACGCGCCTACAGCAGGCGATGAAACCGCGTCAGCTGGTGATGATGAGTCTGGGCGGCGCGATCGGCGCCGGACTGTTCGTCGGCTCCGGTGCGGGCATCGCCGTCGCCGGGCCCGCCGTGCTCGTCTCCTTCCTCATCGCCGGATTCCTCGTCGTCCTCGTGATGCGGATGATGGGCGAGATGGTGGCCGCCGATCCCGACAGCGGTGCGTTCTCCGTCCACGCCGAGAACGCGATGGGCCCGATCGCCGGCCGGACCATCGGCTGGCTCTACTGGGTGCAGGTCGTCATCGTGGTGGCCGCGGAAGCGACCGCGGCGGCCGCGATCACGGCCGCGTCGATACCCGCGGTGCCGCAATGGGTGGCGGCCCTGGCGTACATGAGCGTGCTGACCGCGGTGAACCTGGCGGGCGTCTCCCGCTTCGGTGAGTTCGAATTCTGGTTCGCCGCGCTGAAGATCGCCGCCATCGTCGCGTTCCTGGCGGTCGGCTGCGCGATGATTCTCGGCTGGATTCCGAGTTTCGACGCGCCGGGGCTGTCGAATCTCACCGGCCACGGCGGGTTCGCCCCCAACGGCGTCACCGGCATCGCGGCCGGCCTGCTGATCGTCGTGTTCGCGTTCGGCGGCACCGAGGTGATGGCCATCGCGGCCGCGGAGACGTCGGAGCCCAAGCGCAACGTGAGCCGGGCGGTGCGGTCCATCGTGTGGCGGATCCTGGTGTTCTACGTCGGTTCCGTGCTGATCATGGTGACCGTGCTGCCGTGGACCGCGGACGAACTCGCGACGGGTCCGTTCGTCGCCGTCCTGAACGCCGCGCACGTGCCCGGCGCCGGCGCCGTGATGACCGTCGTCGTGGTCATCGCGCTGCTGTCGTCGCTGAACGCCATGCTGTTCAGTGGTTCCCGGATGATCTACTCGCTGTCCGAACGCGGTGCGGCGGCGAAGGTGTTCGGCCGGGTGTCGGGCAACGGCGTTCCCCGGGTGGCGGTTCTGGCGTCGGTGGCGTTCGGTTTCGTCACCGTGGTCCTCAACTACCTGGCCCCGGATCGTGTTCTCCCCCTCCTGCTCAATGCGGTCGGCTCGACGATCCTGGTGTTGTGGACGTTCGTCACCGTGTCGCAGATCGTGTTGCGGCGGCGCGCCGAGAAGTCGGGCCGGACGGATCTGCCGCTGAAGATGTGGGCCTTCCCGTATCTGTCGTACGTCGCCCTCGCGCTGCTCGCCGCGGTCGCGGTGCTGGCGTTGTTCGACGACGCGGCACGCAACCAACTGTTCGCGACGCTCACGTTCACGTGCGCGATCACCCTGGCCTGCTGGGCGCTCGGGCGTCGGCAGCGCTCTGCGGCCGACGTCGCACCGGAGAAGGCACCCGAGACCGTCGGCTGACCGGACACTGCCGCTGTCTCACGGACGTCGAGGGGTCGTCCGTGGGACAGCGACCGTCTCCCGCTGAGCGGACACTTCCTTCTCGTCCCACCGCGTCGTGACCTACCGTCGGATGTCCGCGACGAAGGGCCGGACATGACGACACCACCAGACGTTTTCGCTCCGGCCACGTTGGGTCCCATCACGTTACGCAACCGGATCATCAAGTCGGCGACGTTCGAGGGCCGCACGCCCGACGCACTGGTCACCGACGACCTGATCGAGTTCCATCGCCGCCCCGCGGCTGGTGGCGTCGGAATGTCGACGGTGGCCTACTGCGCCGTCGCACCTGAGGGTCGCACCGAACGTGGGCAGTTGTGGATGCGCCCCGACGCGGTGCCCGGCCTGCGCAAGCTCACCGACGCCATCCACGCCGAGGGGGCGGCCGCCTCCGCCCAACTCGGTCACGCCGGACCCGTCGCGAACGAGAAGTCCACCGGACTGCCCGCGCTCGCACCGTCGCGATCGTTCAACCCGCTCAGCATGCGCATGATCCGCAGCGCGAGCGCGGCCGACATCGCCAGGATCACCGCCGCGCACGGCACCGCGGCACGGCTCGCGGTCGAGTCCGGGTTCGACGCCGTCGAGATTCACTTCGGCCACAACTACTTCGCCAGTTCCTTTCTCAGCCCGAAGCTGAACCGGCGCACGGATTCGTACGGCGGATCGCTCGGCAATCGGGCCCGGGTGGTGCGGAACGTCGCCCGGACCGTGCGCGAGACCGTCGGCGGCAGGGTCGCGATCCTCGCCAAACTCAACATGGACGACGGCGTGCCCGGTGGATTCTGGCTCGACGAGGCCATCCAGGTGGCCCGACTGCTGGAACGCGACGGCAGCGTCGACGCCCTCGAACTCACCATGGGCAGTTCGCTTCTCAATCCCATGTATCTGTTCAAGGGCGACGCACCGGTCCGCGAGTTCGCCGCCGCCATGCCGCAACCGGTCCGACTCGGCGTGCACCTGGTGGGCAAGTCGATGATCCACGCCTACCCCTACCGCGACCTGTTCATGCTCGAGCACGCACGCCAGATCCGCGCGGCGGTGACCTTGCCGCTCGTCCTGCTCGGCGGCGTCACCGACCGGGCCGGCATGGACACCGCCATGGCCGAGGGCTTCGAATTCGTCGCCATGGCCCGCGCACTGCTGCGCGAACCCGATCTGGTGAACCGCATCCGGTCCGAGCCCCGCGCCCGGTCACTGTGCATCCATTGCAACAAGTGCATGCCCACCATCTTCAGCGGCGCCCGCTGCGTGCTCGTCGAGTGATCGGCGGCTACCAGCTCGTTTGCGCCAGAACGGCATCGAGCGCCGCGTAGCTTTCGTTCATGCCGCCTTCCATACCGGACTGCAGCATGCCGTCGCGCTCCTCGGGGGTGTGGAACTGACTGACGACGGACAGCCGCGTGCGTCCGTCCCCGAGGTCGGTGAAGGAGTTGTTCTCGATGATGACGTGGCCGGGCATGCCGTCCCACTCGAACGTGTACACCAGGCGCTCTTGCGGGGTGATCTCCCGGAACCTGCCCTCGAATCCGTGGGAGTCGTCGTCGGCGTGTTCGACGACGCGCCAGTGCCCGCCACGCTCGAACTCCCAGCGCTCGACATCGAGGCGGTTACCGCGGCCCCACCACTGCGCCAGCAGGTCCGGTGTCGTGAACGCCGCCCACACCCGGTCGCGCGGGGCATTGAAAATGCGTTCGACGTGGATCTCTCGGTCCGTCGGTGTCGAGAGGGTCGCGGCGGTGGAGGACTGTGAGGTGCTCATGACGTACCTTCCGTTCGATTGAGGAATTCGTCCAGACGGTTCAGCCGACCTTCGAGCGACTTCTGGTAGTCGCGGATCCAGGCAACCTCACGCTCGAGGGAATTCGTCCCCAGCATGCAGTACCGCACCCGGCCCCGTTTCTCGGTCACGACCATCCCCGCATCTTCGAGCAGTCGCACGTGCTTCTTGATGCCGGTGAGGGTCATCTCGAAGGCTTCGGCCAGGTCGCTGATCGTGCAGGCGCCGTCGCCGAGTCGGTCGAGAATCCCACGCCGGGTGGGGTCCGCCAGTGCGGCGAACGTGGCGTCGAGAACCGAATGCTGAACCATCTAGTTCAGTGTTGCACGCGCTCGGATGTCCGTCAACGATTTCGACAGCGCTCCGCGGCCTCTCGGAGCCGGTACGGGGCGGTAACGAATCCGGACTCTGTTCTACGGCCAGATCGACCTCGTGCTGATGCTGTGGGTGCTGTGGGACTTCGCCCGGCCCGAGCGCAGCCTTCTGCGCGGGGTGGGCATCGGGCTGGGCGCCGGGGCACGCTGACCCGCCTACTTCGAGATCCTGTTCCTCGCCCTGCGGCAGTGGCGGGCCGCCGCGGTCGCGGCGGCGTGGCCGTACTGATGGAGCCCCGACTTCGCCGCGGTCGGACTGTTCCTGTTTCCACCGTCGTGGCCGATCGGGTTCGTGCTGCAGAACGTCTACGTGCGGCGCCGGCAAGACCACCTTCGCTGAACGACTTCTTCAGTCGGTGCTACCGGGGGCGTCCGTCGTCGAGAACAACTCGCGGTGTGCGGCGATGTATTGCTCGACCGTCTGCGCGGGCTGTCCGGTCACGTTCTCGACGTCGGTGGTCAGCCGGTTGTAGCGATCGTCGCGGTGCAGTTTCGCGACCGTGAGGAGGTGTTGCACGGTATGCGACGAGATACCCGGCACCGCGCCCAACAGCTCCACGAAGTCGTCGTAGGGCAGATCGGATCCGGTTACCGGCCGACCCAGGCCGCGGGTGTACTGCTCGGCGAGTCCCTCGATGTCGAGAACGGCGGGGCCGGTCAGCTCGTAAACGTGCCCGACGCGATCTGCTGGATCCTGGAGTAGGGCGGCGACGACCCGGGCCACATCGGTGGCGGCGATGGGCGAGGTCCTCCCGGTCCCGAACGGCAAAGCCAGAACGCCACGTTCGGCGACCGAACGGCTCGCCATGAGGGTGAACAGCGGATTATCCAGAAAGACCGTCGGTCTGACATGTACGACGGGCAGACCGGACCAGTTCAGAATGCGCTCGGCGAGCCAGTGCAGTCGTTGATGCCGGGACTCCTCGGTGCTGGTCGACGTCATCTGCGACACCGTCATCTGCGACATGTTCACCAACGCCGCGAGATCGCCCCGCTCGTCGGCAATCGCGCCGACAACCGCGGCGGCTTCCAGATAATCCGCGGAGACACTCATGTTGAAGAACATCCGCGTAACGCCCGCCAGCGCCGCAGCGACGTCGCCGGGGCACGTCAGATCACCGGCGACGATCTCTGCTCCCAACTCCCGTAGAGCGTCGGCACGGCCGTCATCGCGATGAACCATCGCCCGCACCGGCGCGCCGCTCTGCAGGAGCAACTCGGCGACCAGTCGGCTGATGCTGCCGTGACCACTGCCCACACCGGTCACCAGGAACAGCGGTCGGTCATTCGTCGACCTCACTCCTACGACGTTACGACAAAACGGCGCACGGTGGCAGCCCCGCGAGGCGGCGTGAGCGGCAGAGTGCCGGCTCAGGCCTGCTTCTCCAGCGCCTCGTCGATGAGCTTCCGCTGTTCCTGGGTGTGCCGTTTGCTCGAACCCGTTGCCGGGGCGGCAGAGGCCGGGCGAGACACGAGGCGAATACGACGAGAGCCGATGGTCCCGAGCTCGCTGAGGAGGAACGTCCAGGCGCCTTGGTTTCTCGGCTCTTCCTGCACCCATACCAGCTCGGCGTCGGGGTAGGTGCCGACGACATCGGCCAGTTCCGCTTCCGGCAGCGGGTAGAACTGTTCAATCCGCACCAGAGCGATCCGTGGATCCGGAGACTTGGCGAGCCTGTTGAGCAACTCGTAGTACAGCTTCCCCGACACCAACAGCACGCGGCGCACGTCGGCCTTGTCGACATCCCGCTGATCGTCGACGACGGGTTCGAATGTACCGGTGGTGAATTCGGACAGGGCGCTGGTCGCTGCGCGCATGCGCAACATCGACTTCGGGGTGAACACGACGAGCGGTTTGCGTGGGCGAGCGTAGGCCTGGCGCCGGAGGAGGTGGAAATACGATGCGGGGGTCGACGGTTGCGCCACCGTCATGTTGTTCTCCGCGCAGAGCTGGAGGAAGCGTTCGATGCGCGCCGACGAGTGATCCGGTCCGCTGCCCTCGTAGCCGTGTGGCAGGAGCAGTACAAGCGAGGACTGCTGTCCCCATTTCTGGTCGGCCGAGCTGATGAACTCGTCGACGATGATCTGAGCGCCGTTCACGAAATCGCCGAACTGCGCCTCCCACAGCACCAGCGCGTCGGATCGTTCCACCGAATAGCCGTACTCGAATCCCATTACGGCGTACTCACTGAGCAGCGAATCGTAGATCCAGAATCGACCCTGGTCCTCGGCAATGTTGGTGAGCGGGAGCCATTCCCGACCATTGTCACGGTCGTGAAGCACCGCATGGCGTTGGACGAATGTGCCCCGGCGACTGTCCTGACCGGTCAGCCGGACGGGTGTCCCCTCCACCAACAGTGAACCGAAGGCCAGTAGTTCGGCGAAGGCCCAATCGATGTCCCCGCCGCGACTCATCTGCACTCGCTTGTCGAGCAACTGTTGCAACTTCGGGTGGACGGTGAAGCCGGACGGCCGATGGTCGAAGGCATCTCCCACCAGAGCGATCACGTCGGGACTCACCCCGGTGGCGTCGGGGCTCCTCCGCGCCTCGGGTTCGGTTGCGAGCATCCTCTCCAGCGCGTCGATCGGATGTGTCGAGGAGTCCGGCACCAGGTCGTTCTGTTCGGCATGGGTTTCGGCGAACGCGCTCTCGAGACGACCGCGGAAGTCCGCATTGGCCTGCTCGTACTCGTCGAGGGTGATGTCACCACGACCGACCAGAGCCTCCGTGTAGAGGGTCCGGACACTGCGCTTGCCCTCGATGCGGTCGTACATCTGCGGCTGCGTCATCGACGGATCGTCGGCCTCGTTGTGGCCACGCCGGCGGTAGCAGATGAGGTCGATGACCACCTCGCGGTGGAACCTCTGGCGGTAGGCGAAAGCAAGCTCCGCGACCCGGACAACTGCCTCGGGATCGTCTCCGTTGACATGAAAGATCGGCGCCTGGATCGTCTTGGCGACGTCCGTCGAGTAGACGGAGCTTCGTGCCTCACCCGGCAGGGTCGTGAAGCCCACCTGGTTGTTGATGTTGATGCGGATCGTGCCACCCGTGCGGTAGCCGCGCAGCTGCGACATCTGCATGGTCTCTCCGACGACACCCTGACCGGCCATCGCCGCGTCACCGTGGATGATGATCGGCAAGGTGCCGAACGCACCGGCCGGCCTCAGGTCCTGCCGGGCACGCACGATGCCCTCCAGCACGCCGTCGACCGCGTCGAGATGGGACGGATTCGCCCCCACGTAGACCGGGATCCTCTCGCCGCCCGCGCCAGTGAAGATTCCTTCGGTGCCCAGGTGGTACTTCACGTCCCCCGAGCCGTCGGAATTGTCCGAGACATCCGTTCCCTCGAATTCGTGGAACACCTGACCGTAGGTCTTTCCTGCGATGTTCGTGAGCACGCTGAGCCGTCCCCGGTGCGCCATCGCGATGGCCACACCGTCGAGACCACTGTCGGCCGCCGCATGCATGATCGCGTCCAACAACGGGATCGTCGACTCGCCGCCTTCGAGACTGAAGCGCGTCTGGCCGATGTATTTGGTCTGGAGAAAGGTCTCGAAGGCTTCCGCCTCGTTGAGCTTGCCCAGGATCCGCATCTGCTCGTCGTGGGTCGGCTTCGTGTAAGGCAGCTCGACCCTGTCCTGGATCCACGCGCGTTGCTCCGGATCCTGGATGTGCATGTACTCGATGCCGACGGTGCGGCAATAGGCGTCACGCAGAACACCGACGATGTTGCGGAGCTTCATCTGCCGCTGGTCACCGCCGAAATCACCGGTGACGAATTCCCGGTCCAGGTCCCAGAACGTGAGCCCGTGACTGGCCACGTCCAGATCGGGGTGGGATCTCTGTGCGTACTCGAGCGGGTCGATGTCGGCCATCAAATGCCCGCGGGTACGGTACGCGTCGATGAGCTGCTGCACGCGCGCTGTCTTGTCCACCGCACTCGCCGGATCCACCCTGATGTCGGGTGCCCAGTGGATCGGCTCGTACGGAATTCGCAACGCCGCGAATATCTCTTCGTAGAACCCGGACTGCCCGGTGAGGAGTTCGTGGACTCGCCTGAGGAACTCTCCCGACGCCGCGCCCTGGATGACCCGGTGATCGTATGTGCTCGTCAGGGTGATTGTCTTGCTGATCGCGAGATCGGCAAGGGTCTGTTCGCTGGCCCCCTGGAACTCTGCCGGATATTCCAGAGCGCCCGCACCGATGACACACCCCTGGCCTTCCATCAGCCGGGTGATCGAATGTTCCGTCCCGATGCCGCCAGGGTTGGTCAGCGACAGTGTCGTACCGGCGAAATCCTCGACGGTCAGTGCGTTGGTTCGCGACTTGACGATGAGAGTCTCATACGCCGCCAGGAATTCACCGAAGCTCATCCCGTCTGCCCGCTTGATGTTCGGAACGACAAGGAATCGTGATCCATCGGGTTTCGTTACATCGACGGCGATTCCGAGGTTCACGTGGTCCGGCGTCACAGCGAACGGCTTTCCGTCCACTTCGGCGTAGGACACGGTCTGGCTCGGGAAATCCGCGAGGGCCTTCACGAGCGCCCAGCCGATCAGATGCGTGAAACTGATCTTGCCGCCGCGCGCCCGTGTCATGTGGCTATTGATGACGATGCGATTGTCGATCATGAGCTTCGCCGGGATCGTGCGGACACTCGTGGCCGTCGGAATACTCAAGCTGGCGGTCATGTTGGCGACCAGAGCCCTGGCCACCCCGCGAATAGCGGTCCCAGTGGATCTGCCCTCAGCCGGTTCAGTCGGCGCCTTGGGGAACGCGGCCACCGGAGCATCCGCCGGCTTCGGCGGGATCGACGTCGTCCGCGCTACCGGTGGCCGGCTGCCCGCAATGGATTCGGCCGCCGCGTCGGTCGTCGTACTTGGTCCGGTCATGTTGATTGACACAGCCATTCTCCTGCTTCGCTTCTGTTCGCTTCACTGCGCTTCCGCCGAGTCTTCACGGAGCGCCCACGTCACAGGCGCCGGCTCTCCGTGCCCCATCGCCGCGGATACCACCGAAGTTGAAGAAACTCTGACGCCGGAACAGGTCGACGCCATTGTCTACCAGGATATTCGGCTCGAACTTCAACGCTCTTCCCGAGCTCTCGTATTCCCATTGTAGTACTTTTATGTACCCGTAGGTCAAAAACTTGAGGTGCGCTGCATCACACATACCGGCAACGGCCTGCCACTCCGGGGCGGACCGAAAATGGGCGGTTCAGGCTGTGCGACGGGCAGTTCGGTCTCTAGTGGCCACATTCGTGCTGCTGCTGGTGCGCGTGACGGCACGGTATCGAGCGTAGTACTGGTTCACGGTGAGCCCGAACTCGGTGAAGATGTCTGCGGCACTGGGACCACCGAAAGGTTCCCATGCTCGGTGGAATTCCATGATCGCCCGGTGATATCGGTCGGTACGCGTATCCCGTTTCGTGCGCGGCCGTTGAGGGGTCATGTCTCGGTTGTTCGAGTTCTCCTTGTGGTGCCCTGACACTGCGCCGTCGCTCGCGATCACCCCGGACCATGGCCTGGGTGCGGGCTCCGGTCCGGGGTGTTCGACGGATTCTCGCTAGCCGGTGACGCCTTCTGCACGAGCAGCGGCGGCGACTGCCTCCGCGACAGCGGGGGCCACGCGAGGATCGAGCGGGCTGGGAACGATCTTGTCTACAGCCAGCTCGTCACCGACGACCGAGAGGATGGCCTCGGCGGCGGCAAGTTTCATGCCCTCGGTGATCCGGCGGGCACCGGCGTCCAGGGCGCCGCGGAACACACCGGGGAAGGCGAGCACGTTGTTGATCTGGTTCGGGAAATCGCTGCGCCCGGTGGCGACGATCGCCGCATGCTTGCGGGCGACGTCGGGGTGGATCTCCGGGTCCGGGTTCGACAGCGCGAACACGATGGAGTTCTCCGCCATGGTCGCGATGAGTTCCTCCGGCACCGTGCCCGCGGACACCCCGAGGAACACGTCCGCACCGTCCAGGGCCTCGACGATGCCGCCGCGGCGTGCGGCCGGGTTGGTGCGGGCCGCCAAATCCACCTTCACCGCGTTCAGATCCTGGCGGTCGGCGGAGACGATGCCCTTCGAATCGAGGACGGTCACGTCGGCGATGCCGGCGGCGAGCAGGATGTTCGCACACGCCACGCCGGCGGCACCGGCCCCGGAGATCACCACCCGCAGCGCGGACAGGTCCCGGTCCTGGACCTTGACCGCACCCTTGAGCGCGGCGAGGACGACGATGGCGGTGCCGTGCTGGTCGTCGTGCATGACCGGGCAGTCCAGCGCCTCGATGACGCGTTGTTCGATCTCGAAGCAGCGCGGGGCGGAGATGTCCTCCAAATTGACCGCCCCGAAGCTCGGGCGCAGCCGGATCAGGGTCTCGACGATCTCGTCGGGGTCCTTCGTGTCCAGGACCAGGGGGATCGAGTTCAGGCCGGCGAAGTTCTTGAACAGCGCGGACTTGCCCTCCATCACCGGAAGCGAGGCGCGGGGGCCGATGTCGCCGAGACCGAGGACCGCGGAGCCGTCGGAGACGACGACCACGAGGCGGTTGGTCCAGGTGTACCGGTCGGCGAGAGTCTCGTCGGCCGCGATGGCGCGGGAGACCTGCGCGACACCGGGCGTGTAGGCGATGGACAGGGCGCGCTGCGAATCGAGAGCGGTGGTGGTCTCTACGGAGAGCTTCCCCCCGATGTGGCCGGCGAAGATCTCTTCGTCGGTCAACTCGACCTTCCGCGCTGTGGTGGGCTCGGACACGATGGTCATTCTCTACTCGTTTCCCTTCGCTATCGACGATCCGCGTCAGCGTGTCGTCGGAATTGATCGATCAGGCAGGGCTGGTTGTGAGGCGGTTATTTCTCGATCAGGGCGTCGCCGGGGCCGCCAGCGGTGCGGGGTGTCAGTGGTTCGAGGGGGTGACCGACCGCGATCGCGCCGAGGGGGTGCCAGTCCGCGGGCAGGTCGAGGACGTCGCGGACGGTGTCGGCGGCGAAGATCGTCGACCCGATCCAGCAGCTCCCGATTCCCTTGGTCGCCAACGACACCAGCAGACCCTGCACCGCCGCACCGACCGCGACGGTGAACATCGTTGCCTCCGCCGCCCGCCTCCGCGGATCGGGATAGTCGTGGGCGCCGTCGGGGACGCAGAACGGGACGATCACCTCCGGGGCATCCCACAGGATGTTCCCGCGGGCCACCCGCGCCTGCACGGCATCGGCGCTCAGGCCGTCGGACGTGAGGTCGCCGCGCCACTGCTCGGCCATCCGGGACAACAATTCGTCGCGGACCGCGCGGGTGCGGACCCACACGAACCGGACCGGCCGGGTGTGGTGCGGCGCCGGAGCGGTCAGCGCCTGCGCGATCGACGCCCGCACCGCCGCCGGGTCGACCGGGTCGTCGGCGAACTCCCGCACCGAGCGGCGCAGCAGCACCGCCTCCGACCGTCCCATCTCGACGGATTCGGCGGTGCCGAGCCAGAACATATCCTCCGCGCCGCGACGATTCAGGTCCTGCGCCCGCGAACCGTCGTCGACCAGCTCCAGGCCACGCACCACGGCGACAGGCACCCCACCGAGTTTGCCCTTGACCAAGTCACCAGCCGCGGCGATCTCGTCGGCGACCGCGACCTCTGTCACGACCAACTCGTTGCCCTGACTGTCACGCGCCCCGGCGTACCTGTGCAGCACCGGAACACCGGCTGCGCCGATCGCGGCGTCGATCTGCCCGTTGCGCCACGCCCGCCCCATGGTGTCGGTGACCACCACCGCGACCGTGACACCGAGCGCGTCCTTTACGGCATCGCGGAGTACGCGGGCACTGCCGTCCGGATCCTCCGGCAGCAGAGCGAGTTCGGAACCGTCGACGTTGGAACCATCGATCCCGGACGCCGCTTGGACGATCCCGAGCCGGTTCTCGGTGATCAGGGTCCGGCCCTTGCGTGCGACGACGCGCACCGCTTCCTGCTCGACCAGCCGCCACCGGGCCGCGTCCCGTTCCTCGGGGTCGGTCGGGGACGTCACGATCCGGCCCTCCACCTTCGAGAACACCTTGCTGGTGACCACCAGGACGTCCCCGTCCCGCAGCCACGGCGCCGCCGCGACGATCGCCGCGGCCAGGTCGTCGCCGGGCCGGAACTCCGGCAGCCCGGTCACCGGGCGGATCTCGAGCGCGCGGCCCGGCGCGTGATCGGATTGTCGCGCAAATTCACTCACAGAAGAGCCCCTACCAAGTCGAGTGCGGCACGGACCATGTCGGCGGTCGTGTCAGGGTCGGTCATGATCAGCGGGACTTCCCGCACGTCCACGCCCGGCACCTCGGCGGAATCGGTGTCGTGAATCAGCCAGCCGTCGAGGATCCCGGTCCCGCTCCGCGCCCCGTACCAACGCCCGATCGCCTCCGCGGAGGTCTCCACACCGATGACGTCGAGACATTCGTCGGCCATGCCGCGCAACGGTTTTCCGCCGATGATCGGGGAGATCCCGACCACCTTCGCCGCCGTGGTCCGCAACGCACCCCGGATCCCGGGGACCGCGAGGATCGCCCCGACGCTGACCACCGGATTGGACGGAGCCAGCAACACGATGTCGGCGTTCTCGATCGCCGCGAGCACCCCCGGTGCCGGGGTGGCCTGCTCGGCGCCGATGTGCGCGAAGCTGTGCGTCGGCACCTGCGCGCGGTGCCGAACCCACCACTCCTGGAAGTGGATCGCCCGCTGCTCCCCGTCGTCGGGATCGGTGATCACGACGTGAGTTTCACTACGATCGTCGGTCACCGGGAGCAGCGTCACCCCCGGCTGCCACCGGTTGCACAACGCCTCCGTCACCGCCGACAACGGATACCCGGTGCGCAGCATCTGCGAGCGGATCAGGTGCGTGGCGATGTCCCGGTCGCCGAGCCCGAACCACTCCGGCTTCGCCCCGTACGCGGCGACTTCCTCCTTGGCATTCCAGGTTTCGCCCGCATGCCCCCACCCTCGCTCGGGATCGATACCCCCACCGAGGGTGTACATGCAGGTGTCCAGGTCCGGGCAGATCCGCAGACCGTGCAACCACACGTCGTCGCCGACGTTGACCACGGCAGTGACGCGGTGGCCCGAATCGGCACCGAGAAGCCTGCGCACCCCCTGCAGGAACCGGGCCCCGCCCACCCCGCCAACCAACACGGTCACGTTCACTCAGACCTCGGCTGGGGTGCTTGCCGTAATGGTGGTGTCGTCCATCTCGGACTTGTTCGCCGCCAACGCGACGCAGCAGAGAAGTGCGGCGAACACCCCGATCCCGGAGAGAGCAGAGAAGATGACGATCGGCGGCCGGCCGGCGAGAAGGCCGCCCAGGATCGGTCCACAGACACCACCGATCCGGCCCACTCCGGAAACGAATCCGAGAACGCTGGTGCGGATATCGACGGGGAAGTAGGTGGCCACGTATCCGAAGACGATCGGCTGCGTACCCCCCGTCCCCGCCCCGGCGAGGAACAGGAAAACGTAGAGGACCGGCGACGGCAGGTGTACCGCGAGGGTCATGACGGCGACCGCGCCGACTGTGAAGGCGGCAAGAACTGCGCGACGTTCTCCGAACTTGTCCGCAATCCAGGAGCCTCCGGACGCACCGGTGGCAGCACCGATACTGAAGATCACCAGAAAGACCAACGCGGATCCGAGAGAGTAACCGCTCGCCTTCATGATCTGCGGCAACCAGGTGAGCAGTCCGTACCACTGGATCTGGCCACAGAAGGTCAGCGCGGTGAACACCGCCAGGGCTCCCCATCCAGTGGGTCCGAGATTCTTGAAGACGTCGCGCAAGGCGCGGCGCGTGGCCCCGCCGTCCGAACGCAGAGCGTTCGGCGTAGGTACCCACCGCCGGAGTTTCACCGCGGCAATCGGTACCACTGTCAGCAGGGGAAAAGCGCCCCCGACGAAGAAGACGCCGCGCCAGCCCAGCACGTCGAGGAAGGCCAGGGCGGTGAGAGCGGCAAGGACGCCACCTATGGGTATGCCTGCCAGGATCACGCCGTTGAGAAAATTCTTCCGTTCTGCCGGTACGACACTCATCGTCACTGCGACCGCAGTGGGCACCACCCCACCGAGGCCGAACCCGGCGATGAACCGGGCGGCACCCAGCAGTTCTGCGGTGGGTGCCGCGGCGCACAGCATCATGCCGACGGAGAACCAGGTGACGGAGAGTAGGAACAATCGCCGGACACCATATCGGTCGGCGAGCACGCCTGCTGCGATGGATCCGATACCCATCCCCATGATCGCCGCACTGGCGACCACTCCGACTTGCGCGGTAGTCAGACCCCAATCAGCGTAGTGGAGCAGTTTCGGCGTCGCGGCACCGAAGATGGCGAGGTCGTAGCCGTCGGCGGCTATCGCAAGAAAAGCAAGCACTGCGACGCCTACATATGTGGGAAGGCTGAATCGAATGTTCATGTGTCTCCTCGATAGGTGAGGGAACCGCTGGGATGCGGAGACCGGGTCTGAATACTGATGGAGGCAGGCCGAATCGACCGCGTCCACGGTCGAGCGTCAGTGACGCTGAGCCCATTCGCTCGTAGATCGTTTGTGCTGGTTATGACTGAAGAGTGGCGAAGGACCGCCGAGCCGACTCCAACTCGAAGGGGTGCCCCAGACTGCGCAGGACGGCGCTCAGGGTCGCACCGGGCCGTCTCACGGCGGCGTCCAGTAGGTCGTCGAGATCGTCCACGTCCCGACGTAGGGACTCGATGTTCGAGTCCAGCGTCTCCACTGCTCCGGAATCCAGATGCGCCAACCGTGAGCGTCTTCCGAATTTCGGAGCCAGGTCTACGCCCTCGGAGGCTGTCAGGAGACTCGTTCCCTCACGTCGCCAGTCCGCGACGAACGTACGCTCGTGTCGCCCAGCCACCTTCAGCGCGACGTCCAGGTCCTCGCTGCGCAGGCTCGGGAGATCGGCGGGAATTGCCGCCAGCCGGCAACGTGTCCACAACTCGCGAGCGCGACGTCCGCCCTCACACAGAGCGGCGTTCATACCGCCCGCGTCCGGCGCCACCAAGGGAACGACATCAGGCGACCGAACGTGGGCGGCGTCCTGAATCCGGTCGACGACAACGAGGACCGCCTCCACCTGCGAGGCCGCCAGTACCGCGGAGACCGTATCTCGGAACATGGCACGCACGATCACTTGCCGGGACTCCGGCCGGAGCAGGAGCCGAGATTTCGCGGACGTGATGTCACGCTGGGGAATGACGGCCACCCAGGGCCCGTGGGGCCCTCGGCCCAAGGATTCGCCACGTGCCGCACTCACTGTGCGACCATCCCCACGCTCAGTGGCAGCACGGTCCTCACCTGGTCGTCGAATCGCTCAGCCGCAGCGGTGCGTTCGGCGTCGACCTCTTCATACGTGGTGGTGCGCTGCCGGGCCGGCCGGCCTGCCGAACCGGCCATGTGGGTGATGTCTGCGATGGTCTTCATCGAGCCGTTGGTCGAACCGGCCATCCTGCTGATGGTCTCCTCCATCAGGGTGCCGCCGAGGTCGTTGACCCCGCCGCGGAGTAGTTCCACACATTCGTCCGGACCGAGCTTGACCCATGAGCACTGGATGTTGTCGATCTGACCGTGCAACATCAGCCGCGCCATCGCGTGGACTGCGCGGTTGTCCCGTCGGGTCGGGCCTGGTCGTGCCAGACCTGCAAGGTAGATCGGCGAGCTCTGGTGCACGAATGGCAGCGGAACGAATTCCGTGAAGCCGCCTGTCTCCCTCTGGATGTCGAGCAGGACACGGAGGTGGCCGACCCAGTGCCGGGGTTCGTCCACGTGGCCGTACATCATCGTGGCGGTGGTGCGGATCCCGAGTTCGTGCGCGGTCTTGACGACCCGAATCCACTCGGCCGCGGGGAGTTTGCCCTTGGTCAGCACCCACCGAACCTCGTCGTCCAGGATCTCGGCGGCGGTGCCTGGCACGGAGTCGAGACCGGCTCTGCGTGCCTCGGTGAGCCATTCGGCCACCGAGATGCCCATGCGCGAGGCCCCGCTCACGATCTCCATGGGCGAGAACGCGTGGAGGTGGATCTGCGGGCTCCGGCGTTTCGTTTCGGCGGCCAGGTCCAGATGGATGGTGCTGGGCAGGCCCGGGTCGATGCCGCCCTGCATGCAGATCTCGGTGGCGCCTACCTCCCAGGCCTGGGCGACCCGCTCCCCCACCTCGGGGATGGAGAGCCGGTACGAATCGGCGTCGCTTGCGCGTTGCGCGAACGCACAGAAGCGACATCCGGTGTAGCAGACGTTGCTGAAGTTCAGGTTCCGGTTGACGACATACGTCACCGCGTCGCCCACCGTCGACTGCCGGACCTGATCCGCCAACGCGCACAGGGCATCCAGATCGGCGCCGTCGCAGTGAATGAGGGCAAGGGCCTCTGCGTCGCTGAGCCCGGCGGGGTTCCGCTCGGCCGCGCGCAAAGCGGCGAGTACTTCACTGCCCAGTCGAGAATGGGCGCCGGCACCGGCGCGTGCTGTCATCTCCTCGCCGAGCACAGTCCAGTCACCGAAGGCGTTCGCGAAGTCACTGCGGGTATCGGTCCGACGCCCTTCCGTGTCGATCTCGAGGTGCAGATCGGTTCTGCCACTGGACTCGCCCGGCGCTGCATCCTGCCACGGCCGTCCCTCCGGCAGCACGTCGGCGGCCAGCCCGGTCTCCAGGTCGGCGAGCGCCAGCAGGTGGGGCCGGACGCGGGCGTCGACCCACCGCTCCCCCGCGAGGACGTATTGCGGCTGGACGGCGAGGCGCTCCCGGAGCTCGAAACCGGCGGCAGCACTCAGGTCACGTAGTCGCTCGATCTCCGGCCAGGGCCGCTCGGGGTTCACGTGGTCGGGGGTCAGTGGCGACACCCCACCCCAGTCGTCGACCCCGGCCGCCAGCAGCCGGCGCAGCTCGTCCGGCTCCGACAGGTTGGGCGGGGCCTGGATACGCATCGAGGGTCCGAGCAGGATGCGGGCCACTGCGATCGTGGCCAGGTACTCTTCGAGGTCTGCGTCGTCCGCCGACCGCATCGCGGTGTCCGGCTTCGCACGAAAATTCTGGACGATCACCTCTTGAACGGCGCCGTACTGCCGTGCAATCCGGCGGATCTGGAGGATGGACTCCACGCGGTCGCCGTGCGACTCGCCGATCCCGACCAGGATTCCGGTCGTAAAGGGAATGTTGGTGCGGGACGCATCCTCGATGCACGCCAGGCGAACAGCGGGATCCTTGTCCGGGGAACCGTAATGGCATCCCCCGGGTTCCGCCCACAGCGAGCGCGCAGTGGTCTCGAGCATCAAACCCATGGAACCGGCCACCGGCTTGAGGCGCTGGAGTTCCGCCCAGGACATTATTCCCGGGTTCAGATGCGGCACCAGACCGGTCTCCTCGAGCACCAGCACCGCCATGGCCCGCACGTAGGACAGTGTGTCGGCGTAACCGCGCGACTCCAGCCACTCGCGGGCGGCGTCCCACCGGTCCTCGGGACGATCGCCCAGTGTGAAAAGCGCTTCCTTGCAACCCATCCGGGCACCCGCGCGTGCAATCTCCAGCACCTGGTCGGGAGACAGGAAGGGTTCGTCGACGCGTCCCGGCGTCGTCGCGAAGGTGCAGTAGTGGCAGCGGTCCCGGCACAGACGGGTGAGCGGGATGAACACCTTCCGGCTGTAGGTCACCACCCCGGGGCGTCCGGCGTCGAACAGGCCGGCCGACCGGACGGCCGCGGCGGCCTCGCACAGTCGGTCGAGATCGGCACCGCGCGCACTCAGGAGAGCCTCGGCCTCGCCCGCGTCGATTGTCTTGGCGGAACTCACCCGCGCAAGCGCGCGGCTCAGACTCGTCATCTGCTCGCTCCGATCCCTAAGCCCATGGACCGCGCAATGAAGTCGAGCTGGACCGAGGGCGGCCCCGCGACGACGCGGGCGATGATCCCGTCGGAGTGGTGCATCGGCAGGGCATGGTCGCGCACGTAGCCGTAGGCACCCTGGATCTGCATCGCCAGCGCAGAGGCCTCTGCGTAGAGCTGGCCCGAGAGGAACTTCGCCATGGTGCTCTCCACTTCGCATGGGAGGCCCGCGTCGAAGAGGTCGGCCGAACGGCGTACGGCGCACCGGGCCGCGTCGAGCCTGACGAACATCTCGGCGAGGGGCAACGTCACCCCCTGGTAGCTCGAGAGCGCCTTGCCGAACTGCTCGCGTTCGTTGGCGTACTGGATCGTCAGGTCGAGCACCGCCGCCACGCTTCCGAGGAAACCGGAGCTGATCATGATCCGCTCGAGCACCAGACGTTCCTTGAGGATCTGCCATCCTTCACCGGGCTCACCCAGCACCGCCGTCGCCGGGAGGGCGACGTCCCGCAAGAAGACCTCGTAGATGCCGCTGATGTTCCGCCCGAGCGCAGGCATGCGGCGGACCTCGACACCCGGATGGTCGACCGGCACGAGAAAGACACCGAGCTGGTCGCGCTTGCGGCCACCCCCGCCCACCCTGGCGACGAGTTCCATCACCGCGCCGGGCAGGCCCGCGCCCTCGCAATAGGTCTTCTGCCCGTTGAGGACCCACCCGTCGCCGACCTTCTCGGCGCGCGTGGCAACGCTTGCGGCGTCCGAGCCCACGTCCGGTTCGCTCACGGCGATCGACAGGCGCGCATCACCGGCCAGCACCGGTGCACCGTACGTCTGTTGCTGTTCGGGTGTGCCCCAGCGGTGGATGTCGCGCAGCCCGCTGAGGTTGAGGTTGAACAGAGCCACGAGGTCGGAGCTTGCCCGGCCGATCTCTTCGCAGAGCGTGATCAGCAGGCCGGCTGTCTCCTCGACGACCTCGCCGCCGGCCACCACGTCGTACCACCCGAGGCCGGCAATCTCGCGGAACAGCTGTTCGGGATACGACCCCGCCTCGTCCCAGATGCGCACGTCGTGCGCGGGAGCGTGCCGGGCCAGAAATCCCCGGGCAGCGGTACGGAGGTGCGTCTGCTCTTCGGTCTGGGTGTGGATGCTGGTGGTCATGACTGCCTTTCGAGGGTGGTCGGTAGGGGGCCCGCTTCCGAGGCGGAGAGGCCTGCTTTGAGATTGCGCAGCAGCTCGGGCGGAAGAGCCGCGAGCCGGGCTGCCATCTCGCGCGCCGTCCCGTCGAGCGAAGCCTCGGGGATGACGTCCACCAGGCCGAGCCTGGCGACGTCGTCGGCGCCACAGCGCTCGTCCAGGGCCAGAAGCCGCAGCGCCCGCGCCGGGCCGACGGCGGCCGCGAGCCTGCGCACCGTGCTGTCGGGTGGCGGGAATCCGAGTGGGAGCTCGGGGAATCGGAATGAAGCGGCAGGCGCGGCCAGAGTGATGTCCGCAGCCGCGGCGATGGCCCACCCGGCGCCGACCGCGGCACCCTGGACGGCGACGACTGCGGCCGGGTAGCCCCCCATCAGGTCGAGGCTCTCCTCGATCAGCCGCCGCCGGAGTCCCGGGCGGCCGATCGCGGTGCCGTCGTCCGAACGCACGTCGGCGCCGGCGCAGAACGCGGGCCCTTCGGCGCGCACCAGAACGACGCTGGCGCCCGCGGATCTCCCCGCGGCAAGTCCGGCGACGAACGCCTGCAGCAGGGGTACGTCGAGGGCGTTGCGCGCCTCGGGACGATTGAGCGTGAGAACCACGAGACCGTCGAGTTGTTCGGCCGGGCACAGGTCTCGGACCGCTTCCACGTCCGCGCTCATCGAAGCTCCGGCAGGACCTGGGAGGTGAGCAGCTCGACCGCCTCGCGGGGATCGGGGCCCACCGGGGCCCCGATGTAGGCCTCGGTGAATCCGGCATTCTCCGCATACTCGAGCAGCTCGGCCAGCGCTTCGATGCAATCGCCGGGAGTGCCGGAGACGACGAGCTGATCCGCGACTTCCTGCTCGAGCAGGTCGGCAGCCGCGTCGACGCCGTCACCAGCTTTGAGTGCCGCTCGGGTGGCGGCGTAGTCGGCGGGTTCGAAGCCCACCTGATGCAGGTTCTCCGGAGGCTGCTGGCTCACGATGAGGGTGGCCTGCCGTCGCGCGGCCGCACGGGCGCTGTCTCGGTCGGCCGACACGGACAGGTTCACGCCGTAGATCCGGGTGAACTCCCCCCGCCTGCTGCGCTCGCGTCCCCGGTCCAGTGAGTCGAGATTGCTCACCGCATCGAACTGGCCGCTCCGAAAGGCCGCGAGACTGTGGGCCGGGAAGTTGCTGGCGCAGATGACGCCGTCGGCGAGCTCGCCGGCCATCTCCAGCACTCGCGGTCCGGCGCCGGCGACGATCACGCGTACGTCGGGCTTGCTTGTCCAGGAGAACGACGCCCGTCCGTCCTCACGCAATCCGAGGGCGGCGCAGGTCCGCGGGTAGTCGCCCATGCGGATCGCCTCGCCCTGCCAGAGGAGCCGGCACATCGTGATGAACTCGGCCACGCATTCTGTCGGATTCTGCCGCGTCATGAGCGCACTCACCAGTCCGCCGCCGGTGCCGATTCCCATGCTGACCCGGCGCCCTTCGGGCACGAACTCCGCAAGGGTGGCCATGTTGGATGCCATCTCGAGCGGGTTGCGTCCGAAGGGGAATGTCACCGCCGTACCGACGCCCATACCGGTGCGCGCTGCGATCGCGCCGAGGAGGACGGCGACGCCCCGGGACTGGAGTTGGTCGCTGAGCCAGACGGTCTCGAAACTCCGGGCGGCGATCTCGGCCACTTCCACCATCTGTGGCCCGTCAGCCCATCCGTGGAGCTGGATGCCTTTGATCATAGGACTTCTTTTCATGATGATGAACTCGAATCACTATATGGAACAGACTAAGGACAGAAGGCGGCCACGGTCAAGAGCCGACCGGCACCTTTTTTCGGGGGCCGCGCCGGTCAGGGTCGGGCGTACTCCGGAGTGACCATGAACGTGCTCCGGATCTCCGAGATGAGCGGCCCGTCGCTCTCGGTGCGGGCTTTCAGCGCAAGCCACCGGGGATCGGCCTTGAACCGGGCCCAGTGTGCCGTCGCAGCCTCCACATCGGGGAAGGCCACGAGATAGACGATCCGGGCACGATTGCCGACCTCCTGCCAGAAGCCCTCGACCTGCAACCCGAGTTCCGTGAACAGGGCCAGCGTCTCGTCGGCGAACCTGCGGTGCAGTTCCTCCGCGCGGCCCGGTAGCGCAATGTACTCACGCAGCTCGTGAATCATGAACAACCCCATTCACGGCGAGACCCGAGCGCGTCTTGTAGCGCCGATTGACGTTGATCAGAACGGCGGTCAGCGGTTCGAGCTGCCGAGCTACCCGCAGCACCCCTCCGTCGATACCCGGCCGACCGGTGATCGCGACGGCCAGGCGAGCCACCTCGTCCTTGGCGGACCGATCGTCTCCGCACACGAGCACATCCTCAGGGAGGAGGCCCTCGTGCTCCCAGAGGTTGATCGCCGACAGGTGATGGAAGGCCGCCACAACGGTGGCATCGGGCACGAGGTCGCGCAGCTGCTCGGCAGCGCTGCCTTCCTCGACATCCAAGCCGTAGGCCCCGGACTTGTCGAAGCCGAGCGGATTCACACAGCTGACGACGAGCTTGCCCGCGAAAGTGGGCGCCAGTTCCGAGACCAGCTCACGATGGCCGTCGTACGGGACGACCAGCAGAATGATGGAACAGTCGGCGGCAGCCGACGCATTGTCGGCGGCGCTGACCACGGCGCCGTCACCGGCGTGTCTGCGCACCTCGGCCGCCGCCTCCTCCGCGCGTTCGGCCGAACGCGATCCGATGACGACGGGCCAGCCGGCCGCTGCGAACCGGTAGGCCAACCCCTTACCCTGGGGTCCGGTGCCGCCGACGACGGCGATTTTGCTGCTCTTCATCTATGTCTCCTACAAACGTTGGACGGGACACCTCCGGCTGTTGCACCGCAGGCGGGCAGCCGACCGTTGAGGGTCGACTCGGAGCGGCGGGCCCCGGCGGGGCCGCCGCATGAAGAAAAATGCCGGTTGGTCAGCCGCGCCGGGCGCCGAGGTCGGGTGTCCCCACCGGCACCGGGAAATCCTCGGGGATGCGGCCGCCGATATGCGAGCTGATCTCCCTCGAAGCCGTTACCAGGTACTCGGCGATCCCGGCCACACCCTCGGCCGTGAGGTCGTCACCGATACCCAGCAGGGCAATGAACAGGCACGGCTCACCGTCGCGGTCGAACACAGGAACTCCCACGACGTTGAGTTCCGGCCGGTATTCGCCGTAGACCGCGCCGTAGCCCTGCGCCCGGAGCTCCTCGAGTTCCTCGGCGGAATACTCGACAACCTCCAGGCGACCCCGGCTCGGCCATGCTGCCGCGAGTCGGCTGATCAACGGAGTATCTCGGTCGAAGCGCGCGCCGACCTCGATGGTGACCTTGACGGCCTTACGGCTCTCGATCTTCGCGATCGCCGTGAAGTGCCCGTCCGGCATCGGCTGGATGGCGAGACATGCCAGCTCGGTCCGCTCGGCCAACCACTCCATGTACGTCCGCGACGCGGCGACCGCCGACGTTCGCGCGATCGCAGCGACGCCGAACTCCACGAGCAGCGGGCCGAGGTTGTACCGACGCGTCTCCTGGTCGTACACGACGAGGCCCTCGACCACCATGGTCCGGAGCAGGACCGATGCCGTGCTCTTCGCCAGGGCGCACTGCTTGGCCAGCTCGGTGAGCGTCGCCCCGGCGGACTGCTGAACCAGTGTCTCCAGCACGCGGGTGGCGCGGGAGACGGCAGGTACCAACTGCTCGCTGGATTGCTCGCCCCGCTCGTCGGTCGCGCCGCCCGGGACCTCTGCCTTCGTCAAGGGTTCCTACCTTCGTCGTGTCGTTGCTGTCAGCCGACCGTAGCCGCCTGCCCCAACAATTCGGCGAAGTGGAACAGTGTGCCGTCGGGATCGCGGGCGAAGAGCAGCCGCCAGCCGTTGACTCCGTCCGGACCCATGATGGTCTGCGGCGAGTGCAGGAACTCGACACCGTCGTCCGCCAGCCGTGCGTATTCGGCGTCGATGTCGTCGGTGAGGATCGAGAAGCGGCACAAGCCGGGGTGCACGAGGTCGCTCTGTGCTCGGCCCTCGGAGCGTGCATCCCGCCACTCGATGAGGTCCAGCATGGCCTCGTCCGGGGAGTCGTTCAAGCGCATGTGCGCGAAGCGGAGCTTGCTGGCCCCTTCGACCATGAATGCTCGCGCGAGGTTGCTGTCCTCGATCTCTTTGTCCTGCGCTACCTCGAAGCCGACTCTTCGATAGAAGTCGATCGATTTGTCCATGTCGGTCACATTTATGCCGACGTGCCAGAATTTACGCATTGCTTCGTCTTTCCACTTGTTCGTCTTTTCGGTTTCCCAGCGCTTACGTTGGGGGCGACACCAGTTCACGGAGCCGGAGGCGACACCAATTCACGGCGCCGGATCTTGCCGGTTTCGGTGCGCGGCAACGTAGCGACTGCCTCGATCTCCCGGGGCCGTGCGTGTGGACCGACCGCTGTCGTGACGAGTTCTCGGAGCTGTTTCGCTATCTCCTCGGTGAGCTCGCCGGCAGCGAGGTGCACGAATGCCTTGACCTGTTGCCCCATCTCCCGGTCGGGAAGCCCCACGGCCGCCGCGTCCAGGACCTGGGGGTGACACTTGAGGGCCTCTTCGATCTCCGCGGGGCCGATGCGGTAACCGCGGCTCTTGATCACGTCGTCGGCGCGGCCGAGGTACTCCAGTCGTCGTCCATGTGAGAGCCGCGCCAGGTCGCCTGTCCGGTGCCATCCTCCGGATGGGGGTACCACCCGAGCGGACGAGCCGTCCCAATGACCGAGGAGGGCAACCGGATCCGGAAGTCCCAGCGCGATCTCACCGACCTCGCCGGGCGCGACGCGGGTGCCCTCCTCGTCGAGCAGGGCGATGCGGTGCCCGGGATACGGAGCGCCCATGGTGTCATCGTCGACGGACCCGAGTATCGCGGAGTCCCCGATGAGGGCGTTGGCCTCGGTCTGGCCGTATGCCTTGTTGACGGCGTCGCTGAGATGGTGCCGGGCCCAGCCGAGCTCCGCCGCACCGGCGGGCTCTCCTCCGGTCACGACCGCGCGGAGGCGGCGCGGAGCCGATTCCCCGTGTTCGGCGAACATCCGCAGCACCGACGCCGGCAGGAAGGCGGTCGTCACACCGAGACCGGTCATCATGTCCAGGGTGGCGCCGGGGTCGAAGCGCTGCGGCCGGTGAGCCACGACGGGAACGCCGAACGACCACGGAACCAGCAGGCCGAGCATCAGGCCGCCGATCCAACCCCAGTCCGCGGTGCCGAAGTAGACGTCACCGGGCCTGAACAGCTCGAAGGCGTAATCGACGCCGGCATGTCCGAGCAGGGCACGGTGTCCGTGGACGATGCCCTTGGCCGGACCGCTGGTGCCCGACGTGTACATCAGCAGGGCAGGATCCGAGGACCGCCCGGGAGCAGGGGCCAGCGGGTCGACCCGGCCGGCCAGGTCCCCGAGCCGCGGGCCGCGGGCGCCGTCCACCGTGAGCACGTCGACGTCGTGCAGGGAGCATCCCGTCGACTCCAGCCGGTCGAGGCCGGGACCGTCCGTGACCAGCACAGTCGCGCCCGAATCGACGAGCCGGTGCGCCACCGACGTACCGGTGAGCAGTCGTGGGACGGGCACGAGCACGGCGCCGGCGACCAGCACCCCGAAGACGACCTCGGCGGCCTCCACCGAGGGGTCGAGGTACAGGACCACGCGGTCACCGGGATTGATTCCCCGGGAACGGAGGACAGCCGCGATGCGTACAGCGGCGCGCTGAATCTGGCCGAACGTCACTTCCTCGGGCGCGTGGGTTCCCCCGCGCAGCACGGCCACGGCGTCGGGGTCGCGTGAGAAGAGGGCGTCCTCGGTGATCGTGTAGTCCGCCGCAGGTTCCCAGTCGTGGGTGTGGCGGGCATCGATCAGCCGACTTATCCGTGGTCGGGACGACCCGGAGGTCAGTCCAGGCGTGCCCATATGCTCTTCTCCTTGGTGAAGCTCTCGATGGCGGCCTGGCCCAGGTCGCTGCCGTAGCCGCTCTGCCCGAAGCCTCGATACGGCGACGCGGGGTTGAGCACTCCCCAGCTGTTGATCCACACAGTGCCGGCGTCGAGCGTCTGTGCGAACCGCAGCGCGCGACCCACGTCGCGGGTGAAGACGCCCGCGGCCAGCCCGTAGATGGTGTCGTTGGCGAGGGTGATCGCTTCCTCTTCACCCTCGAACGGCAGCACTGACAGCACTGGTCCGAAGATCTCTTCCCGGGCGATGCGCATATCCGCGGTGACCCCGGCGAAGAGCGTTGGACGGTAGTAGAAGCCCTGCTCTGCCGGTCCGTCCGGCGACTGCCCTCCACCGCTGATCAGCTTGGCACCGTCTTCGATCCCGGAGACGACGTACGAGTGGACCGACTCTCGTTGTCCGGCACTGATCAGCGGGCCGATCTCGGTGTCGGGGTCTAGGGGGTCGCCCACGCGGGCGGCCTCGACCCGCTTCTGGACGAGCTCGATCACTTCGTCGTAGATGGGCCGCTCGACGAGCAGCCGGCTCGCCGCCGTGCAGGTCTCACCCTGGTTGCTGTACATCGCGTGGAAGACCATCGCTGCGACAGCCTTCGGGGACGAATCGCCGAAGGCCACGAGCGCCGACTTGCCGCCCAGTTCCAACGAGGCCGTGATCAGACGGTCGGCTGCCATCCGGCCGATCTGCTGGCCGACCTCGGTCGAGCCGGTGAAGGTCACCTTGCCGACCAGCGGGTGCTGCACCAACGCGTTACCCGCTACCGAGCCGCGACCCGGCAGGACGTTGACCAGCCCGGGCGGCAGACCTGCCTCGAGGGCGAGTTCGCCGAGTGCCACGGGCACGAGCGGTGCGAGCTGCGCGGGCTTCAGCACGATGGCATTGCCCATCGCCAGAGCCGGCGCGATCTTCCAGACCGCCTGCACTGCAGGGAAATTCCAGGGAGTGATGGCGCCCACCACACCGATCGGCTCACGCAGGGTGTAATTGAGGAAGCGTCCGGGGGCCGGCGTCGTGCGGCCTTCGATCTTGGTCACGAGGCCCGCGAAATACTCGAGGGTCTCGATCATGATCGGCAGGTCGACCCCCAGCGACTCGCGGATGGGCTTGCCCATGTCACGGCTCTGCAGCTGAGCGAGCTCGGTCTTGTGTTCCTCGATCAGCGCGGCGTAGCGGAACATCAAGCGGGTCCGCTGAGCCGGACGCATGCGCTGCCACGCCTTGGCGGCGACCCTCGCGGCCTCGACGGCGCGCGCGACGTCCTGAGGCGTGGCCTCGGCGACGCTGGCCAGGTGCGACCCGTCAGCCGGGTTGATCGAGTCGAACGTCGCCCCGGTCGACGATGCGCTCAGTTGGTCACCGATGACGAGGGGAACTGATGAGGTGAGTGCCTGCACGATTCTCGTCCTTTCTTCCGCCGGGCCGTCAGGCCAGGTTGTGTGCGGTGGGGAGGACGGCATCAGCGAGTTCCGCGAGCTCGTCCATGGTTGCCTCGAGGGTGTCGTGCTCGAACGACGTGTCGCAGATGAAGTGGGTGACGCCGAGGTCGCCGTACGCTTCGATCGTCTCGGCGTTGTACGGCGCGGTCCGCAAAGGCCGTGCGGTGAGGGTGATCTCGTTCATGTCGCGTCCTGCCTCTTCGACGTACTGCCGCAGGGTGGCCAGGTAGCCGGCGTACTCTTCCGGCGCGATCGCCAGCGGGTGCCAGCCGTCGCCGATCGCGGCGATGCGGCGCAGAGAGGCGGTGCTGTATCCCGCGAACCAGACGGGGATCGTGCCCCGCACCGGCTTCGGATACATCTTGAAGTCGTGGAGCTGGTAGAAGTCGCCGTCGAAGTCGACCTCGTCTTCCTTCCACATGTGCCGCATCGCGTTGACCATTTCCGTGGTCCGCTTCCCGCGGCCCTCGAAGGGCGCTCCCAGCAGCTCGAACTGTTCCTTCATCCAGCCCACGCCGATGGCGACCGACAGCCGGCCGCGCGACATCACGTCGATACTGACCAGCGTCTTGGCGGTCTGGACGAGCGGACGCCACGGCAGGATCAGGCAGGACGTGCCCAGCTCGATCCGCTCGGTTGCAGCCGCCGCCCACGTCAACGATGTGAGGCAGTCGAGGTACGGCGTGGCGGGGTCCCACAGGAACTTGCCGTCCGCGGTGTACGGGTACGGCGTCTCGACTCGGGTCGGCAGCGCTACGTGATCAGTCATCCAGAGGGAGTCGAAGCCGATCTTCTCAGCGAACCGCGACACCTCCGTGATTGCCTCGGGCCCTGCCCACGGTCCCGCACCGGGGATCCTGATTCCGACCTTCATTGGTGGTTCCTTTCGCCGTGTTCGGTGGTCATCGGACGACCCGCTCGGCCCTCAGGGCCGCGATCCGGTCGTCCTCGTAGCCGAGATCGCTGAGAATCTCGGTTGTGTGCTCGCCCAACGACGTCGGTGGGCGATGTACATAACCCGGGGTGCCCGAGAGCTTGACCGGGAGACCCGGGACCCGCAACGGTCCGAGTTCCTCGTGAGTGATGTCGACGACGAGGTCCAGGGCCTGGATCTGGGGATGGTTGACGGCCTCGTCGTACGCGAGGACCGGGGCACAGATGATGTCGTGGGCCGAGAGCAGTGCGACCACATCGTCACGGTCGCGGGCGGCGAACCACGGCGCGAAGGCGGCGTCGAGGGCCTCACGGTTCTCCAACCGGGATGCGGCGTCCGCAAAGCGCGGATCGTCGAGAAGAGCCTCCACATCCATCGCCCTGGTCAGCTTGACGAAGTGACGGTCGTTGAAGGCGACCAGGTGTACCGCACCGCCGTCCCGGGTCGCATAGGCGTTGTACGGCGCGTAGAAATTGCTGCCGTTGCCTACCTTGCCCTGGATGTAGTCGGCGAGGAGGTACTGCCCCAGCCACGGAGTCTGCAGATGGAACAGCGCTCCCACCAGGGATATCGAGCCGGTCTGCCCCTCCCCCGTGCGCTGTTTCGCAAAGAGTGCGACGAGGGCGGCGATCGCGACGAGGTAGCCCGCCGCGCTGTCGGCGACGGGCGGTCCGGCCTTGAGCGGCCTCCCCGAGCGCTCGCCGGTGGCCTCCATCAGACCGGTGAGCGCCTGAGCGACCGGGTCCATCGCGGGACGACCTGCAAGGGGACCGCTCTCGCCGTACCCGCTGACATTGAGGCAGATCAGGTGCGGGTGCCGTTCGCGAAGTTCGGCGGCGGTCAGCCCGAATCGCTCACGGACCGCCGGCAGCATGTTTTCGATGAGGACGTCCGCGGTCGAGCAGAGCTCGTGGAACAGCTCGCGACCTGCCGCCGTGCGAAGGTCGAGCGCGAGGGCGCGCTTGTTCCGGTTCACGCCGGAATAGACACCACTCATGCCGTCTCGTCCTGGTCCGAATGTCCGTGACTCGTCGCCACCGATCGGCTCGACCTTGATGACGTCGGCGCCGAAGTCGGCGAGCAGCGACGCCCCCAAGGGGCCGGCCACCATCGTCGCGGCGTCGATTACTCGGATGCCCGAGAGCGCCTCGATTTTTCCGGTGAACCCCATCACTAGCTCCGTTCATTATCCTGAACTGACATCATTATTTGGAACACCACGGACGTTACGAGCACCTCCGCTCGCTGTCAATAGGGAAAATCGCCGCCCACCTCGAAGCCACCGCCGATGCGCCGGACGAGCCCTACCGGCAGCGCCAGACTCCGGAGACGGGCAGAATGAGTTTCATGGTCGGCGTTGCCGAACCGAAGAAGCTTGAGCCCCAACGGTTCTGCACACCAATGCCGCCGACGGACGATGCCCGCCCCGCTGGTCGGATTCGACGCGAACTGTTGGGTCCGTTTTATGCGTCGGTTTGCTCCACGACCCAGGCCGCGACCTGTGCTCGGGAGGTGAAACCCAGTTTGGCCAGGATGTGCTCGACATGCCCCTGCGCGGTGCGCGGCGAGATCACCAGGCGGTCGGCGATGGCCTGGTTGGTCAGGCCTTCTGCGACGAGGTCGGCGACTTGGCGTTCCCGCTTGGTCAGTCGCGTCGACGTATCGGTGCCGGGCGCGGGGGTGCCGGGCGGATGTTCGTGGAGGGCGTAGGCGATTGCCGCGTCGAAACCGAGCTGTTCCCCCTTGCGGTGGGCCGCTCCGAATGCTTTCTCCCCCAGTTTCCGTCGCGACTTCTGGTCGCATTCGTCATGGTAGACAAGCAGATCGGAGTAGATCACCACGTCGCTTCCCACCGACCGCGCCAGCCCTTCTGCGGCTCCCAGCAGAACCGCAGCCCTCGGTTCGTCGTGGAGTCCGCAGGCGATCCAGGCAAGGGCCTCGAGACCGGCTGCGGCGACGCGTGGGCCGTGCACCTGCCGGGTCAGTATCAATGACTGCTCGAGCACTCGGACCGCGCGATCGGTATCGCCCTGGCGCCACACGGCGATACCCAGGGCCCACGACGAGTGCGACCGGTACATCTTCTCGCCGTGCTGCTGGGTGATCGCGAGAACACGCTCGAGGTGTTCGATCGCCGGGTCCGTCAAGCCGCGGAGTCCGTACGCCAACCCCAACGGGTACAGGGCTGCTACTTCGAACAGTCGATCTCCGCGCTCGCTGAACTCTGCGAGTGCGGTTTCGAGGTGCGAGGCCGCACTCGCCAGCTCACCGCTGTAGAGGGCGAGCATGCCGGCGGAATAGGCAACGAGAGCGCGCATCATGGGATCGCTCGTGTGCGCGGCGAGCGCACGACCCTCCGCCACGAGCGCGGCTCCGGCCTCGAGGTCACCCTGCACATTGGCCATCATGCTGGCGCGCTGGAGTGCCTTGACCCGCTCGACGGTCGGTGGGCCGCTCTGGCGGGCGAGCAGCTGACCGAAGCAGCGCCGCCCCTCGTTGTACAAGCCCTGGGAGCCCCAGAACAAGAACAGTGCGGCGGCGGTACGCAGGCCGGCAGCGGGATCGTCGGCAAGGCTGAATTCGAGGGCCTCCCGAAGATTCGGCTGTTCCCGCTTCAGCCGGGCGATCCAGTCGAGCTGATGGGCACTGATCCACTCTGCCTCCGCGGCCAGCGCCAGCGCCTCGTACCAGTCCCGGTGCAGTCGGCGCATGGAGAGGAATTCGCCCGCCTGCTGCAGCTTCTCACAGCCGTACTCGCGGAGGGTCTCGAGCATCCGGAACCGCACCACCGCACCGGATTCCTCGCGGATCAGAATCGACTTCTCCACCAACGACGTCAACGTGTCCAGCAACTCGTCCGGCTCGAGGCCGTCACCGCACACCTGCTCTGCCGCATCGAGTTCGAAGCTCCCCGCGAACACCGATACCCGACCCCACACCAGTTGCTCACCGGCGCTGCACAACTCGAAGCTCCAGTCGACGGACAATCGCAGCGTCTGCTGCCGCGTCGGCGCACCCCGGCTTCCACGGGTCAGCAGGGCATAGCGGTCGGTGAGCCGCTGCAGGATCTGCTCGGGCGACATCGCACGCAACCGGGCGGCCGCCAACTCGATCGGCAACGGCAACCCGTCGAGCCGGCGGCAGATCCCCGCCACCGCCGCCACGTTGTCCTCGGTGAGTACGAAACCGGGAACCGCGGCAGCAGCGCGTTCGGCGAACAACGACACCGCATCGTATTTGGTCAACCCCCGCAGGGAGGGCCGCCGGGCGGTATCCGGCACCGCCAGCGGCGGAACCCGCAGCAGCGCCTCCCCGCCCATGCCGAGAGGTTCGCGGCTGGTGGCGAGGATCCGCAGCCCCGGACAGGTGTGCAACAGAACGCCGGCGAGTTCCGCCACGGCGTCCACCAAGTGCTCGCAGTTGTCGAGAACCAGCAGCAGTTCCAGTACCGCCAGGTGCTCGACGAGGACCTCACGCAGCGGCCTGCCCGAGTGATCCCGCAGCCCCATGGCGGCGGCCACCGTGTCGACCAGCGACGACTCGTCGTGCAGTTCACCCAACTCGACCAGGCGTACCCCGTCGGCATACTCGCGCCGGACAGCCGACGCGACCCGCATCGCCAGCCGCGTCTTGCCGACTCCGCCGATCCCCGTCAACGTCACCAGCCGCGATCCGGCGAGCAGGTTCTTCGCCTCGGTGAGTTCGTGCCGACGGCCGACGAAACTGGTCAGTTCCAGAGGGAGCCTTCCCGTCGCGACCGGCGCGGAGGGAGCCGGCGACCGCGGCAGTTTCGATACTCGCTGCGCCTGGTCGCGTGCCGAACCCCGCGCGGTGTGGAGGGCCATCTCGTCGACCGGAATGCCGTGATCGAGTTGGAGCCGTCGCAGTTCCTCCCCGAAGGCCGCTGCCGTGGCCGGGCGCGCGCCGGGCGTCCGGGACATCGCGCGGGCGATCGTGTCGGCCACGTCGTCGGGGATCCCGTGCTCGCGCAGGTCGGGTACCGGTTGCGTGGTGATCCGCAGGAACTGCGCGACCACCTGCTCACTGTCGCGACGTTCGAACGCGGCGTGAGCGGTCAAAGCACTGAACAAGGTGGCGCCGAGGCCGTAGACATCTGCCGCCGGGCTCGGCGGGTCGCCCTCGAGGACCTCCGGCGCGGTGTAGGCCGGCGATCCGGTGACGGCACCGGTGGCGGTCTGGAAGCCGCCGGTGATGTGCGCGATACCGAAATCGGTCAACGCCGGTTCGCCGTAGTCGGTGAGCAGAATGTTCCCGGGTTTGATGTCCCGATGCAGGATGCCGAGCCGGTGCGCCGTTTCCACCGCGCCGGCGATTTTCACCCCCAGCCGCAGCACATTCTCCAGCGACAGCGGACCGCCGCGACGGATGCGCACATCGAGCGAATCCTGCGGGTGATACTGCATGACGATGTAGGGACGCCCACTGCCGGTGGCACCGACCTGCAGCACGCCCACGATGTTCGGGTGCCCGGTCAGCCGGCCCATCGCCCGCTGTTCCCGGAAGAACCGGGCCCGGTTCTCCTCGTCGAGCTCGACGGTGAGGACCTTCACCGCCACCGTGCGATCCAATTCCGCCTGGGTGCAGCGGTAGACCACGCCGAAGCCTCCGCGCCCGATCTCCTGGGCATCGTCGAAACCAGCCGCACTCAGCTCCGAAGCGACAGCGGGGACGAAGTACCGCTGAGTGTCGATCGGATCACCTTCACCCATCGGACGGTCTACTCACCCCGTCGGCTCATGGTTCCCCGCGCACTGGTCCCGACGGCGCGACCAGTGCGAATTCACCCGTGGACTCACCTCTCGATAGCGTGCATTCAAGGATATAGCCGCAGAACGTGCGTGCGGCGGCATGTGGGAATACCTAAGCCTTCCGGGGACCCCGGGGGGTCGGCGATCCGGAAGGCGCTCGCTCCGAACCACGAGTTCGCGCAACATCCAATAATTCTGCGCAACAAGAGTGTTCGAGTTCGGGTGCTCGCAATCGGAGATGCCTCTCGCACCGGCCACGGGTGCGGTGCTTGACAGCGGTCGAGCGAGATCACTATGTTTTGTTCCAAATATCGCATCAAGTTCATTATCATGAACACGATACGCACGGCTCGCCGAGAAGGACCGGACATGATTCTCCTGGGGTATCGCGATCACAACGTCCACGAATTGGTGTGCCACGAGATCGCCAAGCGAGCGCGCTACTACGACCGTCTGGGGATCGAGGTGGAGTCGGTGCCCGGCTCGGACCATCCGGAGGCAGAGTTGTCTGCGGGGCTGGGCGGCTCGCTTGTCGAAGCACTTCGAGGGCAACGCCGCTGGAAAGTTGCGCTCGTCCACACTATTCACCCGCTGTTCTGGATCTGGGCACGAAAGGCAGGGATACAACCGGCCGGGCCGACCGTCCTGGCCGCGCATCCGGAAGGATCGATCGTGTGGGCTTTCACCCAGAGGTTGCTGAGCACCCGCTGGGCAGGGGACGAAGCCCCGTCGGTCCTGCATTTTCCTGGAGGAATCGCCGGTGATCAACAGCGACTGGAGGCACTGCGGTCCGGAACCGCAGACGCGGCTGTTCTGGGCTCCGCCTTCGCGCCCAGCGCCTTGTCACGGCTCGGGATCACCGATTCGTTGTTCTTCGGCGCCGCCCTGAGATTCCCCACTGCCGGTATCGCAGTCGACCTGGAGAAAACCAGCCTCGACGACCCGACGGTACGGAAGGTCGTTGCCGCACAAACGGCAGCAATCGCTGACGTCAAGAACCGGGCTCCTGTCGCACTCGATGCCGTTGCGTCGCTCCTGCACGACAGCAGCAGGACAGATGCGCAGCGGATGTTGTCGGACTACCTGTCCCCTCGATACGGTCCCGATCCACATGATGTTCAAGCCGCTGGTGCGGATGCGTTCGAATGGTTGACAGGCGTACTACACACGGGTGGGCACACCACCCCAGACTTCTACGAGGCGGTTCGGTGACTACTTCTCGACGTGAACAACTGGTCGTACACGCGCTGCCCGGGACCCATGGCACGACGGTCACCGCGCGCAGCCACGAGCTGACCATCGACGAAGCCACGCGGTACGGCGGGCACGACTCCGGCGCAAACCCGGTCGAGCATCTGCTTGCCGGCATTGCCGCTGCCTCGCTGGTTGTGCTCCGGCTGCTCGGCGAGGTCGCAATAGCCGAGTCTGCCGCGCTCACAGTGTCCGCGACCTTGAACGTCGATCGCGTGATGGGAGCCGACGACGGCGCCGTCATCGAACTGATCCGTGTGGACTGGGAAGTGGCGAACCCGGAACATGCCGAGCGCTTGCGTGCCGCACTTCCACACATCGCGAGCCGTCGACCAGGACAAGCACTGATCGATGCCGCGTCCGCATTTGCGGAAGAGGTGTCCGTCCGCGAATCGACGGCCGCCTGCGTGTAGCGCCGTCGGTACCTCGCCGGTCGTGGCGGCGAATGCCGGGGCGAGTCACTGCACGGAGCGACGCGAGGGGTCGAGGATCAACAGGATGGATTTCACCGCGATCATCCCCACGAAGATCGTCACAGCGGCGAGTAGTCCGGGGGTGACGGCTCGCCAAGCAGGCGGATGCAGGAGGTGAAGCCAGCTGATGGCGAGGGCAGCGACGCTCGCCACGGGAAAAGTGAACGACCAGAAACCGTGTGAAAAGGGGAGAGCGCGATAGCGTGGCAGCAAGGGCACCTGGACCATCACCATGAAAGCCGTGATTGCTGTCAGCGCTCCGAACAGAGCGTCGGGTTGCCCGTTCGAGATGGCCAGCCATGCAGCAGCGCCAACTGCCGGCGGAGCAATCATGATGACGAGCGTCGGGACGAGGGGCGCGGGCATGGCGGGGCGCAACGCGAGCCTGAGAAACAGAAGCATGGAGATCACCACCCAGAAGAACAGGCCGATCGCGAAGCTTGCGATAGCGAGCCAGTCGAGACCGGTTTGGGCGGCGGTGAGCGCGCCGACGAGGCCGGCTGCGCTGATGGGCAGGTAGTAGCCGCCGTGCACGGATTCGAGCGCCATCTCTCCGCTCATCCAGAAGCTCATCATCCATGCACCGAAGATGGCTGCGGCAATGATGGAGATCAGGGTCAGCACCGTACCGGCGAGGGGAAACGTGCGGTGCAGGTCTGCCCCCAGCAGCATCGCGGAGAGCGGAAGCAGCGCCGCGAGCGGACCGTGCGCGAAGTGGGTGAGCTGATGCGAGAACCCTAGGGCGACGCGCCGGTCGCGGTGCGCGTGCGCTGCCGCCATCACGATCCAGGCGAGCGCGGCGACCAGCCAGAACGCCTGAGTGAGGGCGAATGGAGTTCCGAGCGCGGCCGTAGCGACGGACCAGACCTGGGCAAGGCCTGCGAGACCCAGCGGGATCGCGAGGGAGTTCAGTGGGAAATGGGTGCGCGAGCCCGGCTCGCGGGCAACGCTCTTGGAATGGGCTGCCATTGAAATGCCTTCCTGGCTGGGCGGAGATTCCCGGGCATGCGGGGTGTGCACCGAGTTATTGACCCTTGGGTCTAATACGCTCGCGGCTACCTTATTAGTTATCGACCTTGAGGTCAAACACGGTCGCGGGTTAACCTACTTCGGTGGCTAGACCGATGCTCTTCAGTACGGATGTGGCGGTTGACAAGGCGATGGACCTGTTCTGGCTCCAGGGATACGCCGCGACGACTCCCCAGGAACTCGCCGGCGAAATGGGAATCGGCAAGGGCAGTCTCTACAACACATTCGGGAGCAAGCACGCCTTGTTTCTGCGAGCGCTTCGGCGCTACAGCGAAATGCGACTCGAATACCTCGCCGACCTGTTCGCCGCGCCTGGCCCGTTGAGGCCTCGCCTCGGGGTGGCGATGACTGCCCTCGCCGGGGTCGGCGAGCACCGGCGGGGGTGCGTCATGGTCAATGCCGCGGCAGAACTCGGCACGGCCGACGACGAGGTGAACCGCATCGCGGACGAGCTGTTCACTCGGATCGAGGAAGTCTTCAGGCGCGCGATCGAGCATGGACAGGAGTCCGGGGAATTCGACAAGAGCCGGTCCGCCGACATCGCAGCTCGTCAAATGCTGGCCTCGGTGATCGGCCTCAGCGTGCTCGTGAAATCGGGTGGCCAACCGGAGATCTGCGCCACCGTCGTCGAGGGTTGCATCGACGCACTGTGACAGTCGCGCAATCTTCCCGGCCCGGTTCTCGTCGGATCTGAGACACAGCAGCAGCCGGAGGCGGTCGTGACGCGGCCTTATCCGTCCCCTCGACGCACCGTCAGGAATACCCTGGCAAGTGCACACCCCTTCATCGCCTGGAATCCGCCCGCCCGGAATCGAACCGCCATGAACGATCGCCCGCCGAGTGATTCGACGATCGCGTCTGGGCCGCCCACCGAACTGGGTCAGGACACCCAGCTGCCGCCGTCGACGACGACGTCGGGCGCCGAACCCGTGTTCGTCGTCGAGAGCGGCGTCGAACGCCTCGTCGCGGATTGGGAATCGTCCGGTTCGCCCGCCGAGCTCACGGAGTATCTGCCCGACACCGCCGCGATCAGGCGTGCCGCGCTGATCGAGTTGATCAAGGTGGACCTCGAGTACCGGTGGCTGCGTTCGGGCCGCCCCAAGCGCATCGCCGACTACTGCCTCGACTTCCCGGAACTGCTCGCCGCGCCCTTGCCTCCGGAACTCGTTTACCTCGAGTACCGCGTTCGGCGCCTGAGTGGCGTCGAGGTCGAAGCCGACGAATATCTGACCGAATACCCGCAGCAGGCGGCCCGGTTCGAGAGCCTGCTCGAACACGACCGGCGCACCCTGGACCGTCGCACCGCCGCCGCCGAACTCGGGCCGCGGGACGACCTCGACGTCGGGAAGCGTCTCGACGATTTCGATCTCATGGTGGAGCTGGGCCGCGGCGCGTTCGCACGGGTGTTCCTCGCCCGGCAACGGTCGATGCAACGGTGGGTGGCGTTGAAGATCTCCCGCAACATCGGCAACGAGCCACAGATGCTGGCGCAGCTCGACCACCCCTACATCGTCCGCGTCTTCGACCAACGCCTGCTCGAGGACCGCCAGCTGCGGGTGCTGTTCATGGAATACGTTCCCGGCGGCACCCTCCTCGACGTGGTGCGGCTGGTCCGCAAGACGCCGCCCGAGCAGCGGTCGGGGAAGCTGCTCCTCGATTCGATCGACCGCATTCTGGAGACGCGAGGAGAGATCCGGCCCGAGTACTCGAGTGTGCGGGACGACATCGCCGCCCTGTCGTGGCCCGAGACCGTTGCGTGGATCGGGCTCCGGCTGGCCGACGCACTCGACTACGCCCGCCAGCACGGTGTCCTGCACCGCGACATCAAACCGGCGAACGTGCTCCTCGGCCTCGAAGGCATCCCCAAGCTGGCCGATTTCAATGTCAGTTCGAGCGACAGCGTCGAGACGCCCGGCGCCGGCGGCTTCATCGGCGGCTCCGTCGCCTACATGTCGCCCGAGCAACTGGAAGCGGTCGACCCGGGCTCCCCGCGGACCGCCTCGGACCTCGACACCCGCAGCGACATCTTCGCGCTGGGGGTGATGTTGTGGGAACTCCTGACCGGGGCGCGGCCGTTCCCGGACGACGACGGAACCGGATCGCCGCCGTCGCCGAAGGCACTACTCGAATCGCGATGCCGGGGAGTGGACCCGGAGCGGTCGCCGCTGCCCGAGGACTGCCCGGCCGCATTGCGCCGCATCCTCGTGAAGTCGCTGGCCCCGGACCGGAACGACCGGTGGTCGAGCGGCCGGAAGCTGACGCGTCAGTTCGCGCTCTGCCTCGACCCGCACGCCCGCGATCTCGTCGACCCACCACCGGGAAGCCTGCGGTCCACCATGTGGCGGTGGGCGCTGCCCATCGTGCTCGCCGCGGTCGGCATCCCGAACCTGCTGGCGGCCGGTTACAACTACTACTACAACAAGGTGCTGATCATCGCGACCCTGCCCGCCGAGGCGCAGCAGCACCTCGAACTCGTGCACCTGGTGATCGGGGGGGTCGCGTTCCCGCTGGGTGCGGTGCTGATCATCTACTGGTGTCGCCTCGCGTTCACGGTGCCGCGCGGTCTCCGTCACGGCCGCTCCTACAGTCCCGAAATCTTGGGGAAAGCCCGGGCCGCGACGCTCGGCCTCGGCGACCGTGCGGTCGTGGTCAGCTTCGGACTGTGGGTGGTCGCCGGCGTCGCCTACCCGGTCGCGCTGCAGGTCACCGCCGGCGGAATCCCGTTCCGCGCGTACATGCAACTCCTCGCGTCCCTCGCCGTGTGCGGGGCGGTCGCCCTCGCCTACCCGTTCTTCATCCTCACCTTCTACGCCGTGCGCTGCCTGTCCCCGATCCTGCTGTCGCACGGAGAGTTGCGCAAAAGCGACGGCTACCGCATGCGTGCGCTCGGCCGGAGTCTGCCGCGGTATCTCGCCGTCGCGGCGTCCGTCCCGTTGATCGGCGTCGCCGGGCTCAGTTTCGTCGGCGGGACCACCGGCGACGCGGTGAACGAGACGGTGCGCGCACTGTGTCTGGGAGGCATCTTCGCCTTCATTGGCGTGTACCAGTTGTTCCGGCGGATCGAGAGCGACCTCCGCGCGCTCGAGCGGGTGGTGTGGCTGGAGGTGCCGGGGTCGTCGTCCAGGCGGCGCCGGTAGTGATCGGGTGGCAAAAGAAAAAGGGCCCTGGCGCTGCCGGGTCGGGGTCCGACAGCGCCATGGGCTCAACCTGTATTTCTCTCGAGAGTCCCTTCGCGTTACACCCTTTTTGTCGCGCCCCCGGCGAGGCCGCCCATCGTCATGTCGTAGAGGACGGTGGCCAGCTCGTTTCTCCGGTTACGCAGGTCCTGGCGGAGGTACTCCAGGCTCACTTCGCGGTAGCTGACGGTGAGCACCAACAGCAGCGCGTCGAGGTCCACACCCGGGCCGATCGCGGACGGATTGACCGTCACATACGTACGGAGGAGGTCACGGCACCGTTCCTCGATCCGGACGGAACGGTGAGCCGACAGGGTCAAATGCGGGGCGTCGTTGAGCAACGATGCGAGGACGTCGCGATATCGGTCGAGGACCGCGAGGAGCTGAATCTGCAGGGCCGCGTCCTTCAGGAATGTCCCCTGCGCGACGGCCTCCTCGAGATTCGCCCCGAGTGAGGCGGTGGCGTCCTCCATGAGCTGGTCGATCAGCACCTCGATGATCTCGTCCTTGTTCGCGAAGTACTGATACACCGAGCCCTTCGAGATGCCCGCGGCCTCCGCGATCGCGTTGGTGCTGCAGCCGGTGTAACCCTTGGTCCGCAAAACCTGACCAGTTGCCGACAGGATGCGTGCGACCGTCGCCTGCGACCGTCGCTGGGAGGGGTCTTTCCGCTGGCCAGTGGGCATTCCCTCAGCCTCCCCGATCTGTCCCGCAATGCGACTTGTACCCGTCCGATTCGGTGAGGTGAACTGTAACTCACAGCCCCGGAGCAGGGCGGTGACACCACCCCGCGCCTGCGTCGACGAGCGAATCGAGTGCATCGGACATGACAGAAATCCAGTCCCGGGAATCCGCGCCCGGACCCTCCGCCTTCACACCGCCGCGGCGGTTCGACATGGACTCGGAATGGGGCCGCCGATCGATGCGGACGCTGTCGCGGTTCGTGCACGGCGACCCGACGCCCACCGCGGCGGAACGGGAACTCCATGCCCGCGCCGTGGCGAGTCAGGACGAGATCGGCGCCGCACTGGCGCGGGCGATTCTCGTCGACAAGACCGTCACCATGGACCAGTTCTCCCAGGCCCTGTCCGCGGGCATCGGCAGCGTGCCCGACGCCGCACCTCCGCTGACCGCGTTCTTCGACGCCGTCGACCACCGGCCGTCGTGGGTCGACGACCGCCGCCTCGAGCACGGTGCCGCTGTGTGCCTGCGCAGCGGAATGACCGGCCTCGACCTGCTGGCTACCGGTTCGCTGATGAACGGGTACCGCAGTGCGGCCACCTCCCGCCAACTGGTGGCCACCGGCAGACTCGTCGGCGAGGGCGCCGGTCAGCGGGTGACCGAGACCGTCCGATGGTGGTACGAGTGCGTCCTGCCCGCCGGCATGGACCGCGACCGCCGTGGCTGGCAGTTGTCCGTCCACGTCCGGTTGATGCACGCCTTCGTCAATCTGACCCTGCTGCAGGACGAGAACTGGGACGTGTCCGACTGGGGCATGCCTATCAACCAGTCGGATCAGGCCGGCACGCTCGCCCTCTTCTCGACGACGTTCCTCGTCGGCCTCCGGTCACTCGGCGTGTGGGTGTCGGCCGAGGAGGGCCGCGACGTGATGCACCTGTGGCGGTACATCGGCTGGCTGATCGGCATCGACGAACACTGGCTGGTCGACGACGAGAACACCGGGCGCCGCATCATGTGCCAGATCGGGATGTTCGCGCCCGGCCCCGACGAGAATTCCCGGGTGCTGGCCGACTCACTGCAGAAGTCGTGGGCCACGTTCCACTACCCGTACGCGCAGCCTCTGCGCCGCAGGCTCAACCGCCAGCGTCTGCTGAGCATTCAGCGTCTGTTCTCAGGCAAGAGCGGCATGCGTGAACTCGGGTTGCCGGTCGTGCCGGCCTGGTTCGTTCCGCTGGCACTGGCCGGGAATGGGGTGCTGCACGGTGCGGCGCGGTGCAGTCCGGCAGTACGGGACCGAGTCGGAAGGCGGTCCCGGCGGCGGGTGGAGACCTGGCTCTCCGCGAACGAGAAATAGTCGGCGGATCAGCGGCGCTCGTAGATGCCGCGGACGAACGCGGCCTGCCCGGCGTGCTGAAGGTCGTCGGAGACTACGCTGACCAACCGGACACCGAGAGTCACCGGCGGATCCCAATTCTCGTCGACGATGCGGTCGAGGTCGTCCGCACCGATCGACTGGACGTAATCGACGGTGCGATCGTGCACGGCATCGTGATACTCCCGGAGGAGGTCGGCCCTCGACCGCACCCGCGCCACCTCTTCCGCGGAGTGCCCGTACCCGATGGAGGCAACCGGGAACGGCAGGCCGAAACGCTCCACCCACCCGCCGGACGTCCACACCTGCTCGGTGCCCGCCACACCGGCGACGTGGTCGTCCTGCACCCTGGTGAGGTGCCAGACCAGCCACGCGATGGTGTTCGCCTTCGCGTCCACCCGGAACGTGAGGGCGTCGGCCGGCAGATCGGCCAGCGCGGAATGCACGGTCTCCTGAATGCGATCGAAAGCGTCGGTCAACAGCGCGCTATGGTCCACGATCTTCCTTTCGTCGTGTTCACATCCCGTTCCACTATGGCCTCATCGGGCCCGGCGCGGTGTGCTTCGGCGGCGTTCGACGGGGCGCCGCCTCACGTACGACTCGAATCCAATTCCGGCTCCGGGCGGACGGTCTCGTCCGGCTCCGGGGCCGACGCGAGCTTGCTCGGCCACCAGATCTTCTGCCCGATGTCGACGGTGAGGGCGGGTACCAGGAGTGAGCGCACGAGGAGGGCGTCGAGGAGCACACCGAAGGCCACGATGAATGCGATCTGCGCGAGGAAGATCAGCGGGATGACGGCGAGCGCCGAGAAGGTGGCCGCCAGAACCACTCCCGCCGACGTGATCACTCCCCCGGTGACGGTCAGACCGCGCAGCGCTCCGCGGCGGGTGCCGATGCGCTGGGCTTCCTCCCGGACCCGGGTCATGAGGAAGATGTTGTAGTCGATGCCGAGGGCGACGAGGAACACGAACGCGAACAGCGGGACGACGGGATCGGCGCCCGGGAATCCGAAGACGTGCTCGAAGACCAGCGACGAGATGCCCAGCGTCGCAGCGAAGGACAGCACCACCGTGCCCATCAGGAGCAGCGGCGCGAGCAGCGCCCGCAGCAGCAGGCAGAGGATCGCGAACACCACGAGGATCACGACGGGGATGATCAGCGTGCGGTCACGCGTCGACGTCGTCTTGGTGTCGAGGTCCGTGGCGGTGGTGCCCCCGACCAGGGCGTCGGCACCGTCGACCGCGTGGACGGCGTCGCGCAATCGGACGATGGTGTCCTCGGCCGCGAGGGAGTCGGCCGGGTCGGTCAGGGTGGCTTCGATCGCCACCCAGCCGTCCACCACCAGCGGGTCCTGCGTGCCGGCGGCGGACAGCACGGTGAGGTCGGCGACGCCGTCGACCCGGCCCGCATCGAGTACCGCGTCGAGCGAATCCTCGTTCGCGATGATCACGGCCGGTGAACCGGAGCCGGCATCGAAGTGGTCGCCGAGGATCTGCTGACCCGCAACGGAATCGACGTCGAGGAGAAAGGTCTCGGATTCCGCGACACCGCTCGCGTCGAACCGCGGCATCAGGAGCGCGAAGAGCACCAGCACCAGGCTGGACGCCACCCAGAATCGGCGCGGATGCGCACCGGTCCGCGCCGCGAGCGCAGCCCAGAATTTGTGGTCTGCGGCGTCGCCCCACTCGGCGTGCTCTGCGTCGAAGGCGGGCTTGCTCGGCCAGTACGCCGCCCGGCCGAGGAGGACGAGCACCGCGGGGAGGTACGTCATGGACGCGACGAACGACGCCGCGATACCGATAGCCGCGACCGGTCCGAGACCGCGGTTCGAGTTGAGATCGGACAACAGCAGGCACAGCACACCCGCGGTGACCGTGCCCGCGGAGGCGGCGACGGGTTCGAGCGTCGCCCGCCACGCGGTCCGCATGGCGCGGTACCTGTCCTGCTCGATCCGCAGTTCCTCGCGGTAGCGGGAGACGAGCAGCAGCGCGTAGTCGGTCGCGGCGCCGAACACGAGGATGAACAGAATGCCCTGGCTCTGCCCATTCAGGGCGATCATATCGGCGTCGGCGAGCAGATACACGAGCAGACTGGACAGTCCCAGGGCGAATACCGCGGACGTGATCACCGCGAACGGGAGGATCGGGCTCCGGTAGACGACGATGAGGATCAGGATGACGACGGCACCCGCCACCAGGAGCAGCAGTCCGTCGATGCCGGCGAACGCGGCGGACAGATCGGCGACCTGGCCGGCGGGCCCGGTGACGAGGACGGTGAGGCCGTCCGGCGCGGCATCGAGCGCGTCCCGGAGTTCGGTGACACTGTCGCCCACCTCGCCGGCGCTGTCGACGGGCACGAACATCTGCAGTGCCCGGCCGTCGGCGGACGGGATCGGCGGTGACACCTCGTCACCGAAACCGTGCGATCCGGCCAGGGAAGTCGCGGTGCCGGCGAGGAACTCGGTGTCGGCCGGGGTGATACCCGACGGGCGTTCGGCGACGACGGCAGCGGGCACGAATTGCGTGTCGGTGAAATCCTTCTGCAGCGTGGACACCTCGGTGGCTTCGGCCGACGCGGGGAGGAAGGACGTGCTGTCGTTCTGCTGGACCGTGGACAGTTTGCCGGCGAACGGTCCGCCGAAACCGCCGACGGCCAGCCAGACGATCACCAGCAGGGCTGGCAGAATCCACCGCAGTCGGCGAACCGGGCGTGGGCGGGCAGTTGTGATCACGTGCTCTCCGATGCTGGGCGATTCGACGACCGGATGTCCGGTTTGCGACGTTCCTATTTTGTTCAGCCTGCTGAGCAAATTGCAAATGGAGGCGAGGAAATGACGAGCGACGGCATGGACCAGTGGCCGACCGGACGTCTGCTGTCCACGGCTGCACGACTGGTCGAGCACTCGTGGGAGGACATTCTCCGGTCACAGAACATGACCCATGCAGGACTCATCTCACTGCACACGATCGCCGACCGGCCCGCCTCGCAGCGGGACATCGCGAAGGCCTCGCGGGTGACGGACCAGACCATCAGCCGCACCATCGACCGCCTCGAACGCGCCGGGTACGTCACCCGGGAGACCGATCCGACCGACGAGCGCCGCAAGCGGGTCGCGATCACCGAGTCGGGCCGCGCGATCTACCGGCACCTGCTGACCCTCGAGAAGGAGGATGCGGCCCTCACCGCCGCGGTCGGCGACCCGGGGCCGCTGCGCGAACAACTCCTCCGCCTCGTCCGGTCGCTGGGACTTCCGTCCCGGAACGAGGCCGAGGACTGATCACACATTCGCGGGCAGGGCGATGACGACCTCCTGCTCGTTCCCCGGCAGATAGTGGACCGTCACGACCCGGCCGACCTGGACGTGCGCGACGCTGCGTGGCGGCAGGAACTTCTCGACGCGGGTGGTGAACGTGGTCCCGTCGGGCCGGGTGACCACCAACCCGAGCGCGACCTTCGAATTCCCGTTGCGGATCTCGCCGGGCACACTGAGCGACTGCACCACCGCCTGCGCGGCGATGCCGCGCGCCGCGATGTCGAGCTTGCCCGGAGTGGTGATTCCCTGACGAATCATGGATCGGTTCAACGCTTCCTGCGCCGAAGACATGTCCCCGGAGCGGTCGATCTCGACCTTGTCGGTGCGGTTCGGAAGATAGCGGACGGGCAGGACGACACCGGGCTGCAGCAGCGCCAGTTCGGTCAGCGGCACGATCATCCTGGCGTGCGATTCGAACATCTTCCCGTCCGCGCCCTCCACGCCGACGTCGATCCGCACCTCCGGTTGGTCGTTGAGCGTCATGCCGGTCTGGCGCACCGACCGCACCGTTCCGATCCCGACCGCCCCGTGCCGGAAGGCCGCACTGTTGCGCTGCGTCAACGCCGCCAGCACGCTGTCACCGGTAAGGGCGAAGCAGACCATGACCAGGCTGACCGCGACGATCGGCCAGATCATCTGGGGGCCCACCCACGACAGCGCGTCGATTCCATAGTTGGTCCGCCCGCGGTCGCCGAGGCCGCACCACAGGTAGTACGCGATCGACCCGACGAGTAACACGACGGCGGCGCTCCGCACGAACTTCTTCACGATGTGTCCTTCCATGGTTGAACGGGCGGGACGCGCGCGGACTCCAACGAATCCGCGCGCGTTCCGATGGGTGGGCTCAGCCGCCCACGACGGTCGAGCAGGCGAACGTGATGTCGAACTTCGACGCACTCGGCGCGGTCGGGTTGCTCATGTCGGGGGCGCCCACCCCTTCACCGGTGACCGTGTACGTGTCACCGTCCTTCACGACCTTTGCGGAACCGCCCGGCATCCCCTGCCCGAAGCCCAGCGCGTACGGCAGGCCGTTCGACCCGCCCTTGCTGCCGGCGATCCCGACCGCCTGCACGGTGTCGGTACCGGTGATGGTGGCGGAGACGGCCAAGTCGCCGTACGTCGCGTTGGCGGTGTCCGCCAGCGCCAACGCCAGGGTGTCACCCTGCTTGGCGCAGGTCGCGTCGAAGTCGGCGTCCAGGGCCGTGCCGTCGACCGACGCGGAGGACGCGCCCGCCGGAGCCGCGGCGGCCGGCGCCTGCTCGGCGCCTCCCCCGCCGGAACCGTTGTCGCTGCAGCCCGAGACGAGCAGGGCGACCGCGGCGGCTGCGGCGATGCCGCCGGTGTAGATGCGCTTGCGAGTCCGAATGACCTTGTTCATGATCCGTCCTTCACGTTTCGTGAGGGGCGCTCGGCGCCCGTCGTCGATTCCTTCGGCTCGCGTTCCGGAGCCGATGCGAGAAAGGTAGGAACTTCTCGCGCCCTACCGATCCCAGATTTCTCGTCGCGTCGTCCGGTCGCGCCTGCGGTAACCTGCTCGAATGCAGACGGGAGCAGCGGGGTCGGAGGCTGCTCGGCGACCCCGCGCCATGGTTCTCGACGAGGTCTGGCGACAGCTCGACGACGTGGAACCGCTCAGCGGGCGCGACGGCGGACCGCTGAGCCGCACCGTGAAACTGATCCTCGATCCGCTGGTCATCCGCCCGGTGCAGAACCCACTGTGCGCCGGACCGCTCGTCACGGCCGACGGCGCGCAGTTGCTCGCCGCCCGGGTGTACGCCTGCGCCGATGCGCTCCGGGCCACCGCGGCCTGGTTCACTCTGCTCAAGCGGGTTCGCCGGACACTGCGCATCACCGACGGCAACCCGCAGGATCTCTACTTCCAGCGATGCTACGAACTCGCGACCGGGTCCGGCCCGCCCGATCCGCTCCGGGACGAGTCCGTCGCCGAGGACACCCTGCGCGACGTGCACGAGTTCGCTGCCGGTCGCACCACGCAGGCGCTGAAAGCCCACGTCACCGACCCGGCGCGGGCACGGGAACTGACCGCCCTGATCGCCGTCGCGTGGGCACGGCGACCGCTGTCGGCCGGGTCCGCGGGCACTCACACCGATGCGATCGGCGAAGTCCTCGACGCCTGCCCCGGCGCACGCCTCGCGCAGGACGGCGACGGCGGACGGGCCGCTCTCGACAGTCTCATCGCCGGGCACGCGGGCACTCATCACGGAATCGCGCTCTGGACCACCGAGGTGTCGGCCCGCAGCCTCGGCCTGACGGTGCATCCGCTGCCCGGACCGCCGCTTCTGGGGGCGTCGGCGTCCACCACGGCCCTCGGCCTGCCGTTCGACCGGTCCGTCCACGAACGCGTCTTCACCGTGCTCCGCGCGTCGACCGACCGTGCCGAACTGTCGCCGATTCACGAACTGGTCACCACCGAGATCGCCCGAAGTTGCTCGCCCTGGGCGCTTCTCGACGAATCGCTCCGCGTCGCGGCGACGACGGGCGCCGCGCTGGCAGTGGGCCTCCGTCCGATCGGGGTGGCCGCCGCGCCCGCGGGCACGGACACGGACACGACCGCCGCCCGGGTGATCAACGGCCGCTGGCAACGTGAGGCGTACGTCCTGCAGGCGCGCCGCCTCACGGTGAGCCCCGATGCGGTGTCGCTGCCCGGAACGAATCCACTCGCGGTACTCGCAGCCGAACTAGTCGAGCCGTGGCGACCGTATCTCCGCCGCCTGTGGGTCCGCCTGCACGGCCGGGACGTGCGCGAGTTCTCCATTCACGAACCGGACGAACTCTGGGACCTCCTCGACGGGGTGGCACGGTCGGTCATCCTCGACCACCGGATGCGGGTCAAGCAGGCGCTCAGCATGATTCCGCTCGCGGACGCGTCGGATGCTCCCGAATCGAGGGCGAGTTGACGACGGGCACGGTGCGGATTCAGCGTGCACCGGACGGGGTGCGGATCATCGCCCCCGACGGCGCGCCGAGCGTTCTCGACGCTACGGCGGGGATCGACGTCGCGGTGCTCGAGGTGCGCGGCGGGCATCTGTCATGGACTGTGCTCGCCGACTCGGCGGTTCCGGCGGCCGTGATCGACGACGTCGACTCCGCGCAGAACTGGGTGTGGGCGGTGTTCGGCGAGGAGGTGGCGCTCGCTCTGGCCGCCGGTTCCGGGAACGACGTCACGGCTGGACCGGCGCGACCGCGGATTGCCGCCGCTGCTCGTCGACTTGCTTTCGCGCAGTGGGCGACGCGGTGGTGGCCGGCCTCCACGGTCGACGCCATCCCGGCACTCGACGCCGGACTGCTGAACCGCGAGATCGGCACGCTCGCCGAGGACTGCGACCTCCTCGTCGACGGCGACGACGCGCTCGCCCCGGCCGGCCTCCCGGTCTCCGGCCTGCCGGGACGGGCGGACGACTATGCCCTCGCGGCCGGCGCCGCGACGGCGGCCGTGCCGAGCAGGCTCGTGCTGGCGCGCGGTGCCGGCGGAACCGATTGGCGCCGGTACCCTCCCGGGCTCGTCGACGCATCCGAGCGGGCGGTGTTCTGGGAGGTGGCACGCGCTGCCGGGACCACCTCTGTGCGGGTGAGTATCGTTGCGGCACCGAGTCTCTCCGCGGTTCCGGACCATCTGCGACCTTGGGCGACGGTCGGCACCGCGGCGGGAACCGTCGACGTCGCACTGCAACTGTCGGGGGACGCGTGGTTCGGCGAGTCGGCCGCGCCGCGGGGCTCGGAAGCCGGGGTGTCCGTGGGCGTGTATGTGCCCGGGTTCGGCGTCGACGGGTCCTCGGACGGTGCGGGCCCGGAGGCCCGCCAGCGGGTTCGGAACCTGGTCCGGCAGCGGCTCCGCCGGGCTGCGGAGACGACGCCGGACGACGGTCCCGATGCGCCGCTGCTCGCGGAAATCGATGCCGCTGCCTCGGATCCGGACTTCTGAGGTGGACGATCAGAAGGGGCGCGATCTCCTCGCGGCCGGCGCGGCGGCCTACGCCCGCGGAGATGTCGCCGAGGCGCTCGGCGTGTTCGAACGGGCCGCCCGGGAGGGCACCGGCGATGTCCGGACGAGCGCGATCATCAACGCGGCGAGTATGTCCGACGAGCTGGGCGATCACACGCGGGCCGTCGGGCTCTACCGGGACGCTCTCGCGCTGCTGCCTGCCGATGCGATGCGGATGCGTCCCGCGGCGCTGGTCAATCTGTCGCAGGCGTTGCAACATCTCGGTGACCTCGACGGCGCCCAGGACGCGCTCGAGCAGGCACGGGAACTCCTCGCGGGCCGCGCCGAACACGGCGACGTGACGGTGGCGTGCCTTGCGTCGCTGACGGCGGTCGCGATGCACCGGCAGCAGTGGGCACACGCGGCCGTCGTCGCCACCGAATCCCTCGACGCGGCCGTGCGTTTCGCGCCGTCGCTGGCCGGTCACCCGTTGATGAATCTCGCCGCCATCCACTTCGAGACCGGGCGGTTCGATCTCTCCGACGATTTCGCCGGGCAGGCGCTCGCCGCGTTCGAGACTGCCGGCGACGTCAACGCGGTCGCCGAGACGCAGCAGAACCTCGGGATCATGCGCGTCCGCGCGAATCGACTCGATGCGGCCGAACCGCTGCTGCTGTCGAGTCAGGCGTATTTCGAGCGCGCCGGCATCGGCCACCGGGCGGGCATCGGATCGAAGGTGCTCGCGTTCCTCGCCGAGGGCCGGGGCGACACCGAGCGTGCGGGAGTTCTCTACCGCCGCAGCCTCGACTACTTCCGGGAGTCCGGCGCGGTGCTCGACGTCGCAGATATCGAGACCCGCCTCGCCACCGTCGCCTTCGCCGACGGGCGGCCCGACGTGGCCGAGAGCCTCCTCGCCGCCGCGTTCGCCACGTATCGCGACCTGGGGCTCGGCCTGCACTGCGCGCAGGTCGACTTCTGGCACGCGACACTCCTCGACTCCGTGCTCACCTCCGCCGACCCGCCCGACAGCGCACTCCGGGTACGCGCCACCGCGCTCGCGGTGCCCGCGGCCGTCGCCATCGACGCCGTCCGCTACACGCTCCCGAACGGGCGGCAACGCGAGCAGTGGAATCGCGAAATAGCCGACCCGGCGATGCACTTGGCGTTCCGCCTCGCCTACTCCACCGGCGACGCGCGCCTGGTGGCCGATCTCGTCGAGACACGGTGCGCGGGAACCACCGTGGACGTCGGCCGCGCCGGACACGGCGCCCCGGCGCGCCTTCCCCTGCAGTTGCCCGATCCTCCCCCGGCGGGCGCGTCCGACACTCCGGGTTCGTTCCACCTCGGCTCCGCACTGGCCGGAATCGCGGCCGGCGCCGGCCTGCCGGTACCCCTGCCGCCGCGGCTCACCGTGACGACGGACGGCCGGGTCGTCCTGGGCGCGTCGATCACGGCCGCCGAGCAACGCTATGGGCGCGAGGTCCGCGACACCCGCACGGTGCCGGCATGGTGAGCGCGCCCGAGCAGCCGACCGCGATCGTGCGGATGGCCGACGCCGGCGACCTGTACACGTCGTGGCGATGGACTCACGACGTCCTGCCCGGCGGGGTGAACGCGGCATCCGCGGCGCAGGTCGACGGGGCCGTCGCCGCATTGGGGCGGTCCCTGCCCGACCTCACGGATCCGCAGGGTCTGCACCGCGCACTGACGACGGGCGGATTCTCCTCCTACGAGTCCGAACACGAACTGGCGCAGCATCTGTCGCGCACACTTCTTCCGTTCGGGCTGGCTCGGCAATTGCACGACCTGTTCACCCGCGGTGTGCGCCCGCATCTGCGGATACAGCCGTCACCCCGGGTCGCACAGGTGCCGTGGGAGTTGATCGCACCCGACCCGGGGCTGCGTCTCGTCGACATCGCGGATGTCTCCCTGCTCGCGCCCCTCGGCATCGTCCATGCGTCCGGCCGCGAGGCCCGGACCTGGGCGCACACCCGGCACCTGCCCGTGGTCGCGGTGCTCGACCCCCGGGTGCCGGGATTCCGGGCGGACTCGGCGCTCGGTTCCGTTCTGGGGCGGATGAGCGCGGACAGTCCGCTGTCGCAGCGGGTCGCTGCCTACGCCGACGAGGGCAGGTTGTTTCCGGCTGTGGGCGGACCGACGGACTGTTTCCGTCGCGACGACGTCGACCGGGAGTGGCTCGGCACCGCGCTGCGGGCGGGAGCCGGCCGGCTGGTGTACGTCGGGCACGTCACCGCGGCCGCACCCGAATCCGGTGAGAGCGAGCATGCCGAACTGCACCTCGCCTGCACCGCGGAGTCCACCGGGTTCGCGGAGCCCACGCGTGCGCACCGGCCGTTGTCCGCGAAGGACCTGCTGCTGGGTACGCACACGCTGACCGCCGAACCGGTCCGCGGGTCGCAGTTGTGGCCGATCCCGAGCAGGGTGGCACTCATCGCCTGCGAGAGCGGCGGGGACCTGCGGTTCAGCGAGGCACTCGGGCTGGTGTCCTCGATGATCGCGGGCGGGGCGGAACTCGTCACGGCCGGCCGCTGGGCGCTGCCCACCGATCTCGCGTTCCAGCGCTTCGCCGGCGCCGCCGCGGACGCGCATCCGCTGCAGGATGCAATCTGCTCGATCGACGCGGCACACGAACTGCCCGACGCGGTCGGGGCGCTGTGCGCCTGGCAGCGACAGCGGGTGGCCGCGTGGCGGGACGAGCGGACCATCGAGCAGTCACCGGTGCTGTGGGCGGCGTTCGCGACGGTCGCGGCCCACTGATCCGCCTCGCGTTCGACGTTCCCCCCATCGTGTCGGTCGGTCGTTGTACCGTCGTTCCTGTCGGTTCCGGCACGAAGAAGGAGCATGTCCCATGACCTCTCGTCTCAACCCTTACATCAGCTTCGACGGCAACGCGCGGCAGGCAATGGAGTTCTACAAGGACGTCTTCGGTGGCACCCTGGCGGTGAGCACGTTCGGCGAATTCGGCGCCCCGGACGCCGAGGGCTCCGACAAAATCATGCACGCCATGCTCGAATCCGACAACGGATTCACCCTCATGGCCGCCGACACACCGCCCGGGATGGAGCACAACCCGGGAACCAATATCGCCGTGAGCCTGAGCGGAGACGACGGTGACGACCTCCGCGGCTACTGGGCCAAACTCTCGGACGGCGGCACCGTGTCGGTGCCCCTGGAGAAGCAGATGTGGGGAGACGAATTCGGTGCCTGTACAGACCGGTTCGGCATTTCATGGATGGTCAACATTGCCGGGACGGCGAGCTGACAACAGCGCCGGGTAGTCCTGCAGGTCGATGTCGGTGGCGAAGGAATCGGTCAACTTCATCATCAGGCCGAACAAGGTCCTGGACTTGAACGTCGCATTGCGCAATTTGATTCGACCAGCCGACTTCGGCGCGAGAAACGGTCCCGCGTTGCCCTTCCGAGCGATCTTCGCGTACCGGTGCATCTGCTCGTTGTAGCGTCCGAACGCCACCCGGTGGTCGCCGTCGGCGCCCGCGAGCTCGCCCGCCAGTACGTACGCACCGACGAGGGCGAGTCCGGTCCCGAAGCCGCCCAGCGTGTTCCCGTACGCGGCATCGCCGAGTAGGGCGACGCGACCGGCGGTGTAGGTGCCGGTCTCGACCCTCGCGATCGAGTCGAGGTAGAACTCGGTCGCGTCGTCCAGGCCTGCGAGCAACCCGGGCACGCGCCACCCCGCGTCGGCGTACGCGGCGGTCAGGAGTCGTTTCTGCTGGGTGGTGTCGCGGCGGTCGTATTCGATCTTGTCGGAGGCGAAGACGAACAACTCCGGCGCCTTCGGTCCGCCGACCACGGCCATCCGGCCCGGTTCGTTGTACATCAGCCCCGTCGCGCGTGCCCTGTCCGTCGAGGCGTCGGTCGCCGAGTCGGTGGTCCCGACGACGGCGTAGTAATACCCGAGGAAGCGGACGAACTCCTCCTCCGGCCCGAACCGGTGGCGGCGCACGGCCGAGTGGATGCCGTCGGCGCCGAACACCAGGTCGAATCGGCGTGCGTCCGACTTCTCGAACGTGACGTCGACACCCGACTCCGTGTCGACCAGTGCGGTGACGGAATCACCGAAGAGGTACTCACACGACTCCGCGGTCCGCTCGTACAGGATCTCGGTCAGGTCGCCGCGCAGAATCTCGACGTCTCCGCCGATGAATTCGCCGGGGATCGTCGCCAGGTGCCTGTCGCGTTCGTCGACGATCAGGAGGTCGGTCTTCCCGGTCTGCCTGCGGTACACCTCGTCGAGAATCCCCATCCGCTCGAGGACTTTTCGATGGACCTCCCCCTTGAAGTCGACGGCCTGGCCGCCGAGCCGAAGGTCCGGTGCGCGCTCGACGACGGTGACCGCGTGGCCGCAGCGACCGAGCCAGAACGCCAGGGCCGGCCCGGCAATGCTTGCACCCGAGATCAGGACGGTTCTGTTCGGCACGATGACCTCCACAATTCGAATTGTGTCTGTTGGACACAATTTAGTGTATGGTAGACACTATTCCGGAGCAAAAGTCGTCCGGAGGAGCGCAGATGGTCACCCAGCCCCGTACCACCGAACTGCTGTGGGGGTCGTCGGCGAGACCGAAGCGGGGGCCGAAACCGGCGCTGAGTCTCGAGCAGATCGTCGCGACCGCGATCGCGATGGCGGATGCCGACGGCCTCGCCACGCTGTCGATGCAGCGCCTCGCGGAAGACCTCGGGTTCACCAAGATGTCGCTGTATCGCTACACCCCCGGCAAGACCGAACTGATCGCCCTCATGCTCGACGCCGCACTCGGGCCCGCGCCCGACCTGTCCGACCTCGACAAAGATTGGCGTGCCGCTCTCCACGAGTGGGCTCTCCGCATGTCGGCGGGACTCCGACGCCACCCGTGGGTCGTGGATGTCGCCGTCGGTCCCCGGGTGCTGGGCCCGAACGAATTGGGCTGGCTGGAGACCGGTCTCGCGGCACTGAGCGGCACGGGACTGACCGGTGGAGAGCGACTGGACTCGATCGTCCTGATCACCGGCCACGTGCGCAGCCTCGCTCAGCAGATGACCGCACCCGGCGCCGTCACCGACACACCCGAGAAGTCCCTGAACGACATCATGTCCGGAATCCTCACCGCCCACGCCGACCGCTACCCCGAGGCGGCGGCCGCCTTCGCCTCGGCCAGTTCCACGTCCGGGCAGGACGACGCACTGGAATTCGGCCTGGCCCGGATCTTCGACGGCCTCACGGCGCTCGTCGCCGCGCGAAATGCGAGCTGATCACCCGGAGCGAGCATGGGGTCAGAGGGTGCTCGTCTGGGCTACGTTGCTGGTCACGTGATCGGAGTGACCGGCGCCGAGAGGGTCGGGCCAGTGCGTCCACGTGTCAGGACCCAGCTCGATCTCCTCGGTGGTGAGCAGACAGCCGTCGAGTTGGTTCCGGAGTGTGTCGGCGTCGATGCCCTGGCCGATGAACACGAGTTCCTGGCGACAGTCACCGACCGGTTCTTCCCATTTGTCGAGAATGCCCTGCCGGCGGTAATCGTCCTCCGGCCAGTAGCCGTCGGGAAGGAATTTCCACCATCGACCGACGTACCCGTGCCGGATCACGTGGCCGGCCTGCGAGATACTGCCGATTTCGGTGAACCGGCCGGCATTCCAGAAGTAGCCCTTGGCGCGGAGAAGCCGGCCATTCGTCCATTCGCTGGTGAGGAACTGATGTAACCGTCGGGGGTGGAAGGGTGCTCGTTCACGGTAGACGACCGACCCGATTCCGTATTCCTCGGTCTCGGGGGTGTGCTCTCCCTGGAGTTCCTGCAGCCAGCCGGGTGCCTGTGCGGCCCGTTCGAGGGAGAACAGGCCGGTATCCATGATGGTGCCGAGCGGAACGTGCCCGTGAGATATGGGGAGGATGCGCGCGGTCTTGTTGAGTGTTCGAATCAGCGCGGTGAGTTCGGTGAGTTGCCCGGCGGAGACGAGATCGGCCTTGCTGATCAGGATGACGTCGGCGAACTCGATTTGATCGACGAGCAGATCGGAGATGTCGCGTTCGTCCTCGGGCGCGTCGGCTTCCACGGGGCCACCGGACTGGTAGTCGCGCAGGAAGCTGTTGCCGTCGACGACGGTCACCATGGTGTCCAGCCGGGCCAGGTCGGAAAGCGCGTGTCCGTCGCTGTCGATGAACGTGAACGTTTCGGCGACGGGCAAGGGTTCGGAGATGCCGGACGATTCGATCAGGAGGTAGTCGAACCGACCGTCCGCTGCCAGGGTCCTGATCTCGTCGAGAAGATCCTCCCGCAAGGTGCAGCAGATGCAGCCGTTGGTCATCTCGACCAGCTTTTCCTGCGACCGGCTCAGCGTGATCTCTCGTTCGACTTCGGCACTGTCGATGTTGATCTCGCTCATGTCGTTGACGATCACCGCCACGCGCCGGCCCTCACGGTTGCGCAGGATCTGATTCAGGAGTGTCGTTTTTCCTGCACCGAGAAATCCCGACAGCACGGTGACGGGGAGGCGCATGTCGTTCATTGGTCAGTTCCTTCCGGAGAATCTGTGCGTACTCGACAGCGGACCGGCGGGGGCCGCACGGCAACTCCGGGCGAGATGCCCGCCGCCGGTCTGTGTTCATCGTGTCGGAAGCGTTCAGACGGCGATCTCTTCGAGGTATCCCTCGAACAGGTCGACCACGACGCTGCCGGCGTCGGTGTCATCACCGAACAGTTCCTCCGCCGCGAATTCGACGTGATAGGTCGGTTCCTCGCCGGCGTCGTTGCGCCCGTGGCCTATCGCGTCGGGAAACGGCCACTTCTCGGTGGTGCGATGGGTAATCGTTCCGACGCGACCGCGGCAGTATGCCGGCACGCGGATGTGTCCGGGCACGCGCTCGTCACGAACCCGAACGCGCTGCCCGACGTCGAAGGTGACCTGATCGGTCCGCGCCGGCCGGCCTTCCGACTCGGCAGGAAGTGACAACGGGAACGGGCCGCCGGCGAGCGTCTCGAGTTCGTCGTGGGTGAGAATTCCCTTCTCTACCATGAGGGTGGCCACGCCGATGACGTATCTCTCATAGTACGGCGTCATCATGTAGTGGCGGGGTTCCATGCGCTCGACGACGTGCCGGACTTCGTCGACGCTGAACGCACCCAGGTCTGCGGCACCGAGGAACAGCAGACTGTACGGCAGGTGTTCCCACTCCGCGTGGAAGGGCCCGCCGACGTCGGCGTTGACGGTATGAGGGACCTTGCCGAACCCCTGTACGCCGGCGAGATCGTGTACTCCATCCATGGATCTGATTCCTTTTCTCCGGGTGGTCAGACGGTCGGAACCTGCGGGATCGCAACCCCGATCAGGCAGTCTTTGGTCACGAGTTGCTGGAGCTGCTCCCGACTCCATCCTTCGGTGCCCGCAGGCCGCTGGGGAAGGACGATGTAGCGCGTTTCCGCAGTGGTGTCGTAGACGCGGATTTCGACGCCCTCGGGAACGTCGGTGCCCATCTCGGACAACACCTTTCTCGGTTCGCGAACCACACGGGCGCGGTACTCGAAGCTCTTGTACCAGGTCGGCGGCAGGCCAAGGATGGGCCAGGCGGTGCACGAGCACAGAGAGCACACGATCACGTTCTTGAGCGTGGGGGTGTCCTCGAGCGCCACGATGTACTCGCCCTGCGGTCCGAGGTAACCGTATTGCCCGACGGCCGTTGTACCGTCGGTGAGCAGAAGTTCCCGGAATTCGTCGTCGGTCCACGCCCGGGCAACCAGTTCCGCACCGCGGTTGGGGCTGAAGTCCTCCTCGAAAGTCTTTTTCCAGCCTTCGACGTATCCCTCGGGAACCAATCCTTTTCCATCCAGTGCCCGGAACAGCGCCCAGGCCCGGTCGGCAGCGGGGGCCTGTGCAGGCGCCGCGTTCTCCGGTGTGTGTTCGATCGCTACCGACATATTTTCACCTTTTCTGTGTGGGCTGAAAACTGCGAATAGATCTACTGCTGCGGCTGCGCGTCACGCAGCATGCCGGTCTGCGGATGACAATTGATGTACTCGTAACGCTGATCGCGTGCGTCGAAAACCGAGACCTCATGGTAGAGCCGCAACTTCGACAGGCTCGCGGCGACGCGGAAGAACGTGGTAAAAATCCGCAGATGGGTGGGATGAGATTCCGCCCAGCGTTCGAGCTTGTCCAGCGAACCCCAGTGTCCGATGTTGTAGCTCAGGTCGAGAAAGTTTCCGTCCAGATCGATGTTGCGTACGAATCTGTTGCTGTAGCAGCCCACGGACTGTCCGTTGTCCCGCAGGAAGTCCATGCCGCCCTGCAGAGTTGGCAAGATCTCGTCGAGGTACAAGTTCCGTTCGGACGTTTCGGTGTCGGCCCAGTCCTGCCCGGAGCGAATCAGTGCGATGTTGTCGTGACCCTGTACCACCACGCGGCCACCCGCGGCGGGGTCGCCGCTGAGAACCCGCAATTCACCCGACGGCTGCATCCAGTCGGTCTGGGAGACAGGAAAGCGCTCCCGCATCGACCCCCAGTAGCCGTGCTCATTGATTTCGCCGCTGACACCGTCCATGACGGCACCGACTCCCGGAAGGGCATCCTGGAAGGCGTACAGCGTTTCGAACTGCTCGACCCGCGGGGCCACGATTTCACGGAAGTATCCCAGCCCCTCCGAAAGTCGTTCATCCGATGCCCACCAGTCCGCCACCGCAGGCAGCTGGAGCCAACGGTCGTGGGCAGCAGAATCTTTCCAGTACCCCACAACCATCAGATTTTCGTGATTCTGATTGTCGACGTGATGGGTCACGTCGTAGTGCAGTGGGCCGTCGGGCAGGTCGAAACCAGCCACCATGTCGCGCATGGCCTGCAGCGCGGCCGGGCGCTGCTCGTCACCACGGAACTGCACACCCAGATATCCCATCACCACCTGCTGCACTCGTTCGTCGGCACGTCCCACCCACATGGGGAAGGGTGGTTGGTAATCCTCCGGGACCCGGCGTGTCAATGTGCGGGGGCAGGTGAGGTGGTCGCTGATTGCAGATTCCATGAGTGCTCCTGATTGTGGTTCAACTCGTGCGGGCTGCCTTGCCGGCAGAGGGAAGACCCGGCAAGAACGAAAGTTACCTCCCCGATCCGGGGTGAATCTGACCGAGAACGACAGGAATGTGGATGAGAGTGACAACTCGAATGGCGTGTCGACCGAACAGGACTGTCAGGTCAGTGGCTGTGCCGCCGACGCCCGGTACTGGCGCGGGCTCATGCCGTACTCGTTCTTGAACGTTCGGCTGAACAATGAGGGATCGGCGAAACCCCAACGGCGAGAGATCTGGCCCACCGAGCGATCCCTGGTCGTGCTCTGCGACATCTCGCGGCGGCACTGTTCGAGTCGCCGCATCCGGATGGCGCGCGAGACCGTCGTGTCCTGCTCGGCGAATACCCGGTGCAGCTGCCGGGTAGAAATGCCGAGGGCTGCAGCGATGACCGACGGTGACAGCGAGGGATCTTCGAGATTCTCGTCGATCATCGTGACCGCCGTCCGGTAGGTGCTCGAGCGTGGAGCGCCGAGCGGCCGGACAACGGTTCGCAGGACCGCACCGATCAGGTCACCGACCTCGTCCACGATCGCGTTGCCGGCTCCGGCATCGGATGCGATCCGGCTCGTCACGATGTCGTGAAGAAACCGGCCCAGGAGCCCGCTGGCTCCGGCGCGCCCGTCGAACGCTATTGCGGTGAGATCGTGAATCTCCGATTCGGTGAACGAAAGTGAGGCTCTCGGCCACGTGAAGACCTCGAGCACCCAGGAACCGTCGTCCGGATGTCCGTCGATCTGCCAATCGAACGGCCGGGTGGTGTCGTACAGGACGAAGTCGCCGTGGGTGAGCACACACTCCCGGTCGTCCTGGGTGACCACGGCCCGCCCGCGACGGATCCGCCCGATCTGGAGGTAGTCGGCGCGGTCGGCTCGGGCCAGGCTGCCGCTGCGGACAATGCGTTGCTCGGTCGATTGCACTGTGGAGACCTTGAGATGAGCGAGTTCGGACGAGCGCACCGCACCGGTGAACCGGGGGCAGTCTTCGATGTCCGAGACGCTGAGGGCGACGAAGTGCTCGCGCAGCATGTCTTCCCAATCGCAGGCCCGTGTCGTCCGCGTGGGCAGCGCAAAACCGGATCTGACAAGCACGGGTACCTCAATTCGGTCTGATGGGTCAGCGCTCCCCCCGGGAAACTGCTCGGGCTACCTGCGCAGGTCCCGGTACTTGCTCGGGCTGACGCCGTATCTGGTCGCGAACGCTCGGCTGAACACCGACAGATCGATGAATCCGAACTCCGCGGCGACATCGGTCAGGGAACGGGAGGCGTTGCGCGGCGACAGTATCGCCTCACGGCAGACCTCGAGCCGGTGCGCCCGGATCGTGGCTGCCACAGTGTTTCCGAATCGAGCGAACACTCTGTGAACGGTTCTCGTGGAGACGAAGAAGGCGTGGGCGATGCGCTGCGGGGAGAGGTCGGGGTCGTCGAGATTCCGCTCGATGTACCGCAGCATGTTCGTGTAGAGCTCGCGTGCGGCGGCGTCGGGATCGTCCGGTTCAGCCTCCTCCTGTGCGGCCGTGACAGCCAGGTCGGCGATTCCGTCCGCCAGTCGCATCGCACCGGCCGACGACGGTTCCTTCTCGACGGCGAGAAGTCCGGCCAGCATCGGCGAGAGCAGCTGTCCTACTGCCGAATTCGATCGAACTGTGCGTGCCGTCAGTTTCTGAGACTCACCCTCGGTCAGTGCGACGGCGCTGCGCGGCCACGTGAAAACGCGGAGGTGCCATTCCGGTCGCAGGTTCCAGGTGAACGGGCGGGAGGTTTCGTAGATGGCGAAGTCTCCCGGCCGCAGAGTGCAGGTTCGCCCATCTTGAACGAGTTGCCCCTCGCCGGCGACGACCATGCCGATCTGCATCAAATCGAGCGGGTACCGGTCGGCCAGCTGCGTCGTCCGGTGAAAGCTTTGAGGTGTGGCCAGGACGTCGGCGGCCAGGAGGTGCGCGAAACGCCGCGTGTGGACCGTCCCCGCGAAGAGGTCGGAGTCGGCCGGGCTGATCTTCAACGCCACGAACGTCTCACTGATCGCCTCGACCCAGTCGCCGAGGGCGGCGGTGCGAATCACTTCCTGGCGGTGGTGCTCGCGCGCGTCCGCAGCGTTGAGCACGGCCGGAGACTCGCCGTCGAGCGGAGTCGATCGATCGTCTCCGGGTGCGAGAAACAACGGCATCACCAGCCCCTTTCCCTCGCGTGCAGATCACGCTAGGAGCAGTCCGACATGCCTGTCAATCAAAGTTCGCCTCAGCGGTGGGATTGGCGCGGAGCGCAAAGCAGGCTGTCGCTCGGAGACAAACGCCGCGTGCCGACTGCTCATACGGTTCGTGGAACGCCGGGAAAATTCCGGCTGGTCCGGTGTCGTTTCCGCCCCGACCGCAGACCCTCGACCAGGTGCCCATGAGCGCCACACTACAGCTGAGGAGCGCACCTTCATGACGTCGTTGCCTGCACCCGATTCCGCCCGATTGGCGGCGCTGAACGAGCACTTCCGCTTCGGGCTGTCCGCTGCGGACCTCGAGGAGTTCGCTCCCGCCGTCGAGGCCACCCTCACCGCGTCGATCGCGGTCGAGCAGCTCTATGAACGTGCGGTCCCGCCCGTCCCCGAACGGTCCTGGGCGCCGCCGGCACCGGAACACGATCGCCTGGGAGCGTGGTACGTCACCACCGAAATCGCCGGCTCCACGGAGGGACCGCTGGCCGGCCGCACGGTGGCGGTCAAGGACAACGTCGCGGTCGCGGGCGTTCCGATGATGAACGGCTCACGCACGGTGGAGGGGTTCGTCCCGCGTCACGATGCCACGGTGGTCCGCAGGCTCCTCGACGCCGGCGCCACGATCGCTGGAAAATCCGTCTGCGAGGATCTGTGCTTCTCGGGTGGGAGCTTCACCTCACAGCCGGGACCGGTACGCAATCCGTGGGACATCACCCGCAATTCGGGCGGGTCTTCCAGTGGTTCCGGTGCCCTGGTCGCCCGCGGCGAGGTCGATCTGGCCGTCGGCGGAGATCAGGGTGGTTCCATCCGCATTCCCGCCGCGTTCTGCGGCATCGTCGGGCACAAACCGACACATGGTCTCGTCCCGTACACCGGCGCTTTTCCGATCGAGAGGACCATCGACCATCTCGGCCCGATGACCCGCACCGTCGCCGACGCGGCCACCATGCTGTCCGTGCTCGCGGGCACCGACGGGGCCGACCCGCGGCAATCGCACCCGGTCGAGCCGGTGGACTATGCGGCGGCGCTCACCGAACCGACATCGGGGCTCCGGGTCGGTGTCGTCTCCGAAGGCTTCGGCACCGCCGTGTCCGATCCGGAGGTCGATGCTGCCGTCCGCGCCTCGGTCGAGGTTCTACGGGGTGCCGGGCTCGCGGCCGAGCCGGTGTCTATTCGATGGCATCTCGACGCGATGCACGTGTGGAACGTGATCGCGACCGAGGGTGCCGCGTACCAGATGCTCGACGGCAACGCCTACGGCATGAACACCGACGGCTTCTACGACCCGGAACTGGTCGCCCACTTCGCGCGCCAGCGCCTCGAGCGAGGTCACGAGTTGTCGAAGACGGTCAAGCTGGTGGGGCTGTCGGGCCGGTACACCTTCGAGATCGGCGGCGGAAAGTACTACGCCATGGCGCGCCAACTCGTCCCCGAACTGCGCGCGGCCTACGACGCCGCGCTCGCCGACTTCGACGTGCTGGTCATGCCTACGGTCCCCTACACCGCGAGGCAGATCCCCCCGGCCGATGTGGCTCTGGGCGACTACCTCGACGTCGCACTGTCGATGGTCGGCAACACCGCCCCGTTCGATGTCACCGGTCACCCGGCCTGCTCGGTTCCCGCCGGACTGGTCGGCGGCCTGCCGACCGGGATGATGATCATCGGCAAGCGTTTCGACGACGCGACCGTCCTACGCGTGGCACACACCTATGAACTGGCCGTCGGCGGCTTCCCCACCCCGCCGGTCACCGCGGCCGTCGGGACCACCGCATGATCGGGGCGTTCGGCGACCCGTGCCGGATTTCGACGAGGAGGGGAGACGTCGTGACGATCGATCGAGGGATTCTGGCACTGCTCGAGGCGAAGCCGGGCACGGGCGACGAACTGGCCGCGGACCCCGACATCCGTCCGGTGGACGTCATCGCCGTCGAGTAGGTCCGACCCCCACACCGCCGAGCGGTTTACCGCCATCCCCCGTCGGGCATCCGAAACGAACAATGGCCGACGAGAGGTTGGGTTCCCAGTGCGAGCAGTCACCTGGCAAGGCAAACGAAAGGTCGGCGTCGATACCGTCGCCGATCCCGAGATCGAACAACCGACCGACGCGATCATCAAGGTCACGACGACGAATATCTGCGGGTCCGATCTGCACCTGTACGAGACGCTCGGCCCCTTCATGGCAGAGGGGAACATTCTCGGCCACGAGCCGATGGGGATCGTCCAAGAGGTCGGGCCGCAGGCGGGCGATCTGAAGGTCGGCGACCGCGTGGTGATCCCCTTCCAGATCTCGTGCGGCGACTGCTTCATGTGCAACATGCAGCTGTACACCCAGTGCGAGACGACACAGGTCCGCGACCAGGGCATGGGAGCCGCACTGTTCGGTTTCTCGAAGCTCTACGGCGAAGTACCGGGAGGCCAAGCCGAGTACCTACGGGTCCCCCAGGCCCAATTCACCCACATGAAAGTCCCGGAGGGCCCGCCCGATTCCCGCTTCGTCTACCTGTCCGACGTGCTGCCGACGGCGTGGCAGTCGGTCGAGTATGCGGCGATCCCCGTGGGTGGGTCGGTCACCGTGCTCGGCCTCGGTCCTATCGGGGACATGGCAGCTCGTATCGCCCATCACAAGGGCGCACGGGTCATCGCGGTCGACAACGTTCCCGAACGCCTTGCCCGCGCCCAGGCCCGGGGCATCGACACCCTGAATCTGGACGAGCACGGCAGCGATCTCGCCGATGTCATCCGTGACGCGACCGACGGCCGCGGCACGGACTCGGTGATCGACGCGGTCGGCATGGAGGCGCACGGTTCACCGATCGGCAAACTCGCCCAGCAGATCGTCGGGTATCTCCCCGACGCCGTCGCGGCGCCGCTCATGCAGAAGGCCGGTGTCGATCGGCTCGGCGCGCTGTATTCGGCGATCGACATCGTCCGCCGCGGAGGCACCATCTCCATCATCGGCGTCTACGGCGGCATGGCCGACCCGATTCCCATGCTCACCCTGTTCGACAAGCAGATTCAGTTGCGCATGGGCCAGGCCAACATCAAGAAGTGGGTGGACGACATCATGCCGCTCCTCGGTGACGACGACCCACTCGGCGTCGACACCTTCGCCACCCACGAACTTCCCCTCGAACAGGCACCGCATGCCTATGAGATCTTCCAGAAGAAGCAGGACGGCGCGGTGAAGATTCAGCTCAAACCCTGACGGTTTCCAACCGTATGGTCAGTCGAATACTCCCCGGAAACCTACCCGAACGGGTAGGGCCCCCGACGCTCGCGCCGCGGCATACTTGCCCGGCTCGGGGGTTTCCGCAAACGATCGCAAACGATACGGAGAAACTGATGCTCGACCGGCTGTACGCCGCTGTCCTCGCCGTCGCCGGCCTCGGCTACGGGGGATACATCCTTCTCGACGAGCTGACCGGGCACTCCGACACACCCAGCGAGGACGAACATCTCCGCGCAGACGCCTTGGAGCAGGTGTCTGCGCTGTAGCTCGACCGAGGTCAGGGAAACAGTCCCCGCGCCTCGTGCGCCTCCGCCACCTGCCCGACGCCGATGACGTGGGCGGCGCGCGCGAGGGATGTGGCCCTACCGGCCTGCGAGTGCGATTGCCGCCGCCTCGATGGTGTCCTCGGACAGCAGGACCTCGAGCGCGGCGTCGCCCAACGGAATGAAACTGTCGTCGCTGGTCACCCGCGCGAGCGGTCCGGAAAATCCGTTGTCGACCAGTGCGGCGACGACACCCTCGGAGACACCGCCGGACTTCCGGGTCTCGTCGACGACGAGAACCCGTCCGGTGGCGTTCGCTTCACGCAGGATGTCGGGTACGGGTAGCGGTGCGAGCCAACGCATGTCCACCACCCGCACTGTGATGCGCGCCTGCTCAAGTCTGCGCGCGACGCGCAGGCTCATCCGCACGCCGTTGCCGAACGTGACGATGGTCAGGTCGGTACCGTCGCCGTACGTGCGGGCCGAGCCGATCGCCACGTGGTGGTCGGGATCCGGATATGCGGTCAGCCACTCCTCGTCGCCGTCCTCGTACAGATCTCTGGTGTGGTACAACGCAATCGGCTCCAGATACACACACAGCGCACCCGCGGTGCGGGCGGCCGCGGCGCAGGTGTGCATCATGGCCGCGGCGTCGTCGGGACGCGCGGGCGACGCGACGACGATGCCGGGGATATCGCGTAGCGCGGCGACGGCGTTGTCGTTGTGGAAGTGCCCGCCGAAGCCCTTCTGGTATCCGTATCCGGCGACCCGCACCACCATCGGGTTGCGGTACTGCCGGTCGGAGAAGAATTGCAACGTCGCGCCCTCCCCACGGATCTGATCGGCGGCATTGTGTAGATAGGCCAGGTACTGGATCTCCGGGATCGGCAGCAGGCCGGACACCCCGGCGCCCAGCGCGAGGCCGAGGATCGCCTGTTCGTCGAGGAGTGTGTCGAAGACGCGCGCCGACCCGGCCTTCTTCATCAGACCCCGGGTCACGCCGTACACCCCGCCCTTGCGGGCGACGTCCTCACCGAACACCAGCGCCTCGGGGTATCGGGCGAGCACGTCGAGCAGGGCCCGGTTGATCGCGAGGCCGAGGGTCAGCCGGCCCTCCTGCTCGGGGAGCGGGGATCCGACCACCTCCGCGCGTCGGGCCGGGTCGACGCGCTCGGGGACGGCCGCGGCGGCCTGCTCGGCGCTGTCGGTGAGCGGCCGCATCACCGCCGCGGAACTGCTCAGTTGGGGCAGCTCGCTGACCTTCTCGGCCAGCGCGAGCACCTCGGCGCGCGCGGTCTCGTACCGGTCGAGTACCTCGCCCGGCGTGAGGGTGCCGCTGGTGACCAGCAGTTTTGCGGTGCACAGCACGGGGTCGCGGTCGAAGTCGGCGACGATCTCGGCGGACGTCCGGTACGCGGACTCGACATCGGACCCGGCATGGCCCATCAACCGGACCGTGCGCAGGTGCAGGAACGCGGGCTTACGGTTCCTGCGGACCCAGTCGGCGGCGTGTCTCGCGGCGGCGTACGTCGCCGGAAGGTCGGAACCGTCCGCCTCGAAGTACTCGAGCCCCGCCCGGTTCCCGAAGTTCGCCGCGATCCACCCCGCCGGCGTTCTCGTGCTGATGCCGATCCCGTTGTCTTCGCACACCAGCAGTAGCGGCAACGGCAAGCCCTGGAAGGCCGAGTGGACGGCCGTGTTGATCGCACCGACGGCCGTGGAATGGTTCGCGGACGCGTCCCCGAAACTGCACACCGCGACGGCGTCGGCCGGCCACGGCGAGTCGACGTGCACCTTCGCCGCCCGGGTGATCGAGAACGCGACACCGACCGCGCGCGGGAGATGCGAGGCGACGGTGGAGGTTTGGGGAATGATGCCGAGGTCGTGGCGACCGAATACCTTGTGACGGCCGCCCGAGATCGGTTCCTCCGTTGCCGCGACGAGTCCGAGCAGCACGTCGCGCAACGGATCACTACCGTCGACCTGCCGTGCCCGCGCCAGAAAGAATCCGCCGGAACGGTAGTGCAGCAGAGCGGGATCGGTGGGTCGCAGCGCCGCCGCGACCGCCGCGTTGCCCTCGTGCCCGGAGGAGCCGATCGTGTAGAACCCCTTGCCCCGCGACCGCAACCAGCGGGCCGCCAGATCGAGATGCCGGCTGCCGAGCTGGGCGTCGAACAGGTCCAGCGTGCCCTGCACCGACAACGGCGAGGGCGGCCGGATCGGGTCCGCCGGCAGCCCTCCGGGGCGGCATTCACCGGGCACCAGCGACGACACCACCGAGGTGAAGTAGTCGTCGATCTGCTCGGCCATCGGCCACCTCCTGACGTGCTGGCGATGTTAGTCGCCGGGCACGCCTCCCACCGGACGAACGGGACGCCCGTTCGATCTGACGCAACGAGCGTCCCGTTCGTTCGGGGCAAAGGCGACGATCGGGACGACGGAGAAGCCCGAGCGCGCTGCCGTGCGATGTTAGAATCGCTTCGACGACTGCGACGTCGACCACCGGTACGCTCATCGGCGCGGCGCCGGATGCTCGCGGCGAAGGCGGTGATCCCGACGATGAGAGTTGTCCGGGCGGAGAAGAGATTTGGCGCGCGCTGCGCCGCACTCGTGGCGTGCCTTGCCCTCATGATCGCGAGCTGCTCCACCACCTCCGAACCGACCACCGAAATCGGTACCACACCAACGCAGTCCGCGTTGAACTCCATCGATCCGGCCGCATTCCGGGATGCCGTGGAGGGCGCCGCCGAGGAGCTACTCGTCCCCGGCGCGGTGGTCCTGGTGCATACCCCGCAAGGGAGCTTCACGGCGTCGGTCGGCACCACCCAGCTGGGCACGCAATCGCCGCCGGCCACCGATACCCATTACCGGATCGCCTCGAATACCAAGACCTTGACGGCGGCCCTGACCATACTGCTCGCCCAAGACGGCAAGCTCCGGTTCGACGACCCGGTGTCCGATTACGTCCCAGATGTACCGGGCGGCAACAACATCACCATCGACCAGCTGTTGAAGATGCGCAGCGGACTCTACAACTACACGAGCGCTCCCGAACTTGCGGCTACCATGGATGCCGACCCTGCGAAGGCCTGGACACCGCAGGAAGCACTGGCGATCGCGTTCAGTCACCCTCCGGACTTCCCGCCCGGCACGTCCTACGAGTACAACAACACCAACTACGCGCTGCTGGGCCTGGTGGCCGAGAAGGTCGGCGGTCGCCCGCTGGCCGAACAGTTCCAGGATCGGCTGCTCGGCCCGCTCGGACTGCAGCAGACCAACCTCCCCGCCGCCGACGACACCGCCATCCCGGATCCGTACTCGCACGGCTACATGTACGGGGGGTCGGCCTACGCACTCGTCGACGAACCGTATCCTCCCGACATCCAGGCGGCAGCGCGTGCGGGAACGCTGCAACCCATCGACTACACCAACCAGAACCCCTCCTACGCCACCGCCGCCGGCGGGGTCATCTCGACGGCCGACGACATGGCCATCTGGATGCAGGCCCTGGTGTCGGGCAAAGTGTTGAACTCCGACTACCAGCAGCAGTGGCTCCAGAGCCTGCAAGCCGAGGACCCGAGTGCACCCGACGGCCAGCAGTACGGGTACGGCATCAGCTACCAGCGTTTCGGCCCGAACGCGTCGATGTACTACCACGGCGGTGAACTGCCGGGTTTCAACTCGTTCATGGGCCATGACATCGACAACGAAGTGACGCTCGTGATCTGGACGAACCTGACCCTGTCGCCCGAGGGCAAGACGACGGCAAATGCCTTGCTGCCCACAGTTCTCGACCAGATCTACGCCGGGCTGTCGCTCCAGCCGGCGGCGCCGACCACCACGAGGTAGCCGCCCCTCGCGGTCAGTCGGCGAGGTCGAGGGCGGCGCGGACGACGGCATCGGTGTCGATGCCGTGGTACCGGTAGACGTCGTCGAGGGAACCGGCCTGCCCGAACTTGCTGACGCCGAGTGCCGCACCGCGGACGTGGTTGATGCCGGTGAGGAACGCGAGGGTGTGCGGGTGCCCGTCGAGGACGGTCACCATCGGTGCCGCCCGCTCCGCCGGGAACACCTGATCGAGGATCCAGGACGGGCCGTCGGCCAGTCCGCGGCGGGCCTGCACCGCCTCGAACACCAGTCCCGGGCTGGTGACGCACACGACGTCGGCGGCGATGCCCTGCTCGGCCAATCGGTCTGCGGCGGCGAGGGTTTCGGGGATCATCGCCCCCATCCCCACCAGGGTGACCGCCGGGTGGTCGGCGTGCCGCAACGTGTACGCACCGGCGACCACCTGACGACGCCGGCGTTCCCGGGCAGCGGGATCGGTGGGCACCGCGGCGAGGGTTTGTTCGACCGGGCGGGTCGACAGCCGCAGATACGACGACGATCCGTCCGGGCGACCGAGCCGGGAGATCGCATCGAGGAGTGTCCACTCCACGTCGATCGCGAACGCCGGTTCGAAGCTGACGCAGCCGGGTTGCTCGAGCCCGATCGACGGGGTCTTGATGGACTGGTGCGCGCCGCCTTCGGCGGCCAGGGTGACCCCGGACGGGGTGCCGACCAGGATGGACTGCCCGCCCGCGTAGATCCCGTACGACCAGGGTTCGAGGGCCCGTTCGACGAACGGGTCGTACATCACCCCGATCGGGAACAGCGGTTGTCCCCACCGACTCCAGGTGGCCCCCAGCTCACCCATCAACCCGACCAGGTTCGTTTCGGCGATGCCGAGTTCCATGTGCTGCCCGGTGGGTTTTTCCCGCCAGTGCATGATCGTCTCGGCGTCGTCGTCGAACCAGTTGCGGCGCTCGTGCGGTGACCACACCCCCACCTTGTTCAACCACCCGGCCAGGTTCGTGGTCGAGCTGACATCCGGGGAGACGGTGACGATGCGTTTGGCGGCGTCCGGTGCCTGTCGGGACAGATCCAGCAGCGCCCGGCCCAAAGCGGCCTGCGTGGTGGACGTCCCGGACGGGGTACGCCCGATGTCCGCGGGCACCGCGGGTGGGGTGGCCAGTTCGACCGGGTCACGCCGGAGCCGTCGGGCGACCGCGTCGCACACGCGTCCGGCGGTGCTGTCCGGGTCGAACCGGCCCCACGGGTTCTTCGGGTCCATCCCGACTTCGGCGGCCAGTTGTTCGTACTGTTCCACCGTCAGCAGCGACGAGTGGTTCTGCGGATGCCCCTGCGTGGGCAGGCCGCGGCCCTTGATGGTGTAGGCGATGATCACCGTCGGGCGGGTGTCGTCGATCCGCCCGTAGGCCGCGCGGAGGGCGTCGAGGTCGTGGCCGCCGAGGTTGCGGATCGCCCGCAGTAGGGTGGTGTCGTCCAGGCCGGCGATCAACGACGCGATCGCGGTCGCGTCCGGGCCGTCGCCGGGCAGCCGGTCGCGGACCTGCGCGGCGTCACAGCGCAGCAGCCGCTGGTACTCCGGGTTGGGCATGTCCAGGATCCGCGCCCGCAGCGCCGGCCCACCATGCCGGGTGAACAGCGATTCGAGCAGGGTCCCGAACTTCACGGTGAGCACCTGCCACCCGGCGGCCGCGAACATGGCCTCGAGCCGGCCGGCGGCGATGTTGGGGACCACCCGGTCCAGGGACTGCCGGTTCAAGTCGACGATCCACACGATCTCGCCGAGGTCGGCGACCGAGTGATCGAGGATCGCCTCCCACACCGCGCCCTCGTCCAACTCGGCGTCGCCGACCAGGGAGTACTGGCGGCCGAGCGCGGAGCCTGCGGAGCGATCCGAACCCACGCCGCCGGCGCCGCCGATCGCGGTGTCGACGTAGCGGCGGGCGATGGCACCCCAGATCGGGGCGGTGGCACCGATGCCGACCGACCCGGTCGAATAGTCCACCGGGTCCGGGTCCTTGATCCGGGACGGGTACGACTGCAGCCCGCCGAACTCGCGCAGCGTCGTCAGGTATTTCTCGTCCAGCTCGCCGAGCAGGTAGTTGATGCCGTGCAGTACCGGGGAGGCGTGCGGTTTCACCGACACCCGGTCCCCGGGCCGCAACTGCTCGAACCACAGCGAGGTCATGATGGTCGCGATCGACGCGCAGGACGCCTGATGACCGCCGACCTTGAGGCCCGACAGGTTCGGGCGAACCCGGTTGGCGTGATGAATCATCGCGGTCGAGAGCCACAGCACACGCCGCTCGATCTCCACGAGTGTTTCCGGAGTGGTCGAGCGCGGGGAGAGCTGTGTCGTGCGGGAGTCCGTCATCGTTCCGTCCTTGCCTGTGAATTCCTGGCACCGACTCGATCCTCCCCGGCCCAGGTCGTGGGCGGGGTGGATCGGCGGTGACGGGCAGGCGGACCTTCTGGAACCGGACCTACCGCGGGGTGGCGTCACTCCACCCGTCTGTTGCGAGTTCTTGTGCAGATCTCTCGTATCAGTCGACCACCGGCATACACTTCGAGCAATACCGGCCGCAGAATTTCAGCATTCTGCGAACCACCATGCCGTCACCCCCGTTGGAGGTTGGCACAATGCCCAGCAGCAACACCGTCGACTCCCTCGATGCCAAGATTCTCGGCGCGCTCACCGACGATCCACGCGCGACCGTGATCGCGCTCGCCGACAAGACCGGACTGTCCCGCAACACCGTGCAGGCCCGACTCGGCAAGCTCGAGCGTCAAGGAGTGCTGCAGTCCTTCGAGCGCCGCATCGACCCCGGTGCGCTGGGATATCCGCTGACCGCGTTCATCCTGACCAGCGTCACCCAGCGCAAACTCACCCCTGTCGCCGCCGCGCTCGACGGCATCCCCGAAGTGGTCGAGGTGCACGGACTCAGCGGCGCCACGGACCTTCTCATCCACGTCATCGCCCGTGATGCCGACGACCTCTATCGGATCGCCGGCCGCATCCTCGACATCGACGGGGTCGAGCAGACCACCACCTCACTGGTCATGCGCAAGCTGGTGGACTACCGCCTGACCCCGCTGCTGGATCGACTCGTCGACGGTGCCTGAACGTCGAGTTCAGGCACCGACGTAGGTCGCGAGGTGCTCGGCAGTGAGGGTGGAGCGGGCGTCGACCAGATCCGCCGGCGTGCCCTCGAAGACGATCCGGCCGCCGTCGTGACCGGCGCCGGGGCCGAGGTCGATGATCCAGTCGGCGTGCGCCATGACTGCCTGGTGATGCTCGATGACGATGACCGACTTGCCGGAGTCGACGAGCCTGTCGAGCAGGCCGAGCAGCTGCTCGACGTCGGCGAGGTGCAGGCCGGTCGTCGGCTCGTCGAGGACGTAGACCTCACCCTTGTCGGCCATGGCCGTGGCCAGCTTGAGCCGCTGCCGCTCGCCGCCGGAGAGCGTGGTGAGCGGCTGACCGAGGCTGAGGTACCCGATCCCGACGTCGGCGAGCCGCTGCAGAATCTTGTGTGCCGCCGGGATCCGTGCGTCGCCGTCGCCGAAGAACTCCTCCGCCTCGGTCACCGACATGGCGAGCACCTCGGCGATGTTCCGGCCACCGAGCGTGTACTCGAGCACCGACGCCTGGAATCGCTTGCCCTCGCATTCCTCGCACGGGGTTTCGACGGTGGCCATGACACCGAGGTCGGTGTAGATCACGCCTGCGCCGTTGCACGTGGGGCAGGCACCTTCGGAGTTGGAGCTGAAGAGTGCCGGCTTCACACCGTTGGCCTTCGCGAACGCCTTGCGGATCGGGTCGAGCAGTCCGGTGTAGGTGGCCGGGTTGCTCCGCCGCGAGCCGCGGATCGCGGTCTGATCGATCGACACCACCCCGTCGGTCCCGGAGATCGAGCCGTGAATCAGTGAGCTCTTGCCGGACCCGGCAACACCCGTGACCACGCAGAGCACCCCGAGCGGGACATCGACGTCCACACCTTGGAGGTTGTGCGACGTCGCGCCGCGGATCTCCAGCGCCCCGGACGACGAACGCACCGCCTCTTTCAGGGTGGCCCGGTCGTCGAAGTGGCGGCCGGTGATGGTGTCGCTGGCACGCAGTCCGTCGACGGTGCCCTCGAAACAGACGGTGCCGCCCGCGGTGCCGGCACCGGGGCCGAGGTCGACGATGTGATCGGCGATCGCGATCGTCTCCGGCTTGTGCTCCACGACGAGCACCGTGTTGCCCTTGTCCCGCAGCCGAAGCAGCAGGTTGTTCATGCGCTGGATGTCATGGGGGTGGAGACCGATGGTGGGCTCGTCGAACACGTAGGTGACATCGGTGAGCGAGGAGCCGAGGTGTCGAATCATCTTGGTGCGCTGAGATTCACCGCCCGACAGCGTCCCGGACGGCCGGTCCAGGCTCAGGTAGCCGAGCCCGATCTCCACGAACGAGTCCAGGGTGTCGCTCAGCGATTCCAGCAGTGGCGCCGCCGACGGTTCCTTCAGGCCGCGGACCCACACGGCGAGGTCGCTGATCTGCATCGCGCAGGCGTCGGCGATGTTGATGCCTTTGATCTTCGAGGATCGAGCGCCCTCGTTGAGCCGGGTGCCGTCGCAGTCGGGGCAGGTGGTGAACGTGATGGCCCGCTCCACGAATGCGCGGATGTGCGGCTGCATCGCGTCGACGTCCTTGGACAGGAACGACTTCTGGATCTGGGGGATCAGCCCGGTGTACGTCAGGTTGATGCCCTCGACCTTGATCTTGGTCGGCTCCCGGTAGAGGAGGTCGTTGAGTTCCTTCTTGGTGTATTTGCGGATCGGCTTGTCGGGGTCGAAGTAGCCGCAGCCGCGGTAGATGCGCCCGTACCAGCCGTCCATGCTGTAGCCGGGAATCGTGAGCGCGCCCTCGTTGAGCGACTTGCTGTCGTCGTACAGCGCGGTCAGGTCGAAGTCGGTGACCGAGCCCCTGCCTTCGCAGCGCGGACACATGCCGCCGGTGATGCTGAAACTCCGCCGCTCCTTCGTCTGACGGCCGCCCTTCTCGACGGTGACCGCGCCCGCGCCGGAGATCGACGCGACGTTGAAGGAGAACGCCTGGGGCGATCCGATGTGCGGCCTGCCGAGCCGGCTGAACAGGATGCGCAGCATCGCGTTGGCGTCGGTGGCGGTGCCGACGGTCGAACGCGGGTCGGCGCCCATCCGCTGCTGGTCGACGATGATCGCGGTGGTCAGCCCGTCGAGCACGTCCACGTCGGGGCGGGCCAGCGTCGGCATGAAACCCTGCACGAAGGCGCTGTAAGTCTCGTTGATCATCCGCTGCGACTCCGCGGCGATAGTGCTGAACACCAGCGAGCTCTTGCCCGAGCCGGAGACACCGGTGAACACGGTCAGCCTGCGCTTCGGGAGCTCGACGCTGATGTTCTCGAGGTTGTTCACCCGCGCACCCCGCACGCGGATCAGATCGTGGCTGTCGGCGGCATGCAGTTCAGTCGACTGCGTGTCCGTCCTCGTGGCCGTGCTCATCCTGTCTCCCTCTGTGTGCGGACCGCGACCGCGGTCTCCGTGGGTCGGTTGCCTACCGGCTGGACGGAAGCTCAGCGCAGTTCCTGGATGCGGATCAGGTTGCCGGCGTGATCGCGGACGGCGCAGTCGCGGACCCCGTACGGCTGCTCGGTCGGCTCCTGGACGACGTCGGCGTCACCGGCCTGCAGCCGCTCGAAGGTGCTGTCGAGATCCTTGGTGGCCAGGAGGATGCCGCCGTAGGTGCCCTTGGCCATCATCTCGACGATGGTGCGGCGCTCGTCCTCGGTGACGCCGGGGTCGACGGCCGGGGGGTGCAGAACGATGGAGACGTCGGGCTGACCCACGGGGCCGACGGTGATCCAGTGCATCCCGTTGTAGCCGACGTCGTTGCGAACCTCGAAACCGAGGGTGTCGCGGTAGAAGGCCAGGGATTCGGCCGGGTCGTTGTGCGGGAGGAAGCTCGAATGAATGCTGATGTCCATGGTGGCCACGTTAGTTGCGGCCCGCGACCTGTGCTTCTCGATTCCTGATCGGTCTCGTCACCTGTTTCGCGACGCACGACGGCATCCCCGCGGTTGCCCGCGCCGCCTCGCGCCGGTAGGTGCTGGGCGGCACACCGACCAGCTCGGTGAAGCGGGTGCTGAAGGTGCCCAGCGATGCACAGCCGACCTCGAAACAGACCTCGGTGACCGTGAGGTCGCCCCGACGCAGGAGGGCCATCGCGCGTTCGATGCGCCGTGTCATCAGATAGGCGTACGGCGACTCGCCGTACGCGATCCGGAATTGGCGGCTGAGGTGCCCCGCCGACATGTGCGCGTCGCGGGCGAGCGCCTCGACGTCCAGCGGTTGCGCGTACTCACGGTCGATCCGGTCGCGGACGCGGCGCAGCCGCGCGAGGTCGCGCAGGTACTGCGGCTCGGCAGGTCTGCTGGTCACACAGGCGATGGTGCCACGTCGCGCCGGAGTTGCCTAGAGGCCGCCGAGTGCGACGCGAGCGGCGATCTGCGCGACGGCGTGCTCGGGCTCCTCAACATCGAACTGCTCACCCACCCGTTCTCGGTGCTGCGCGGACGCCGAGCTGAAGAAATGGGTGGACAGCGGCGCCTACGCCGCGAAGACGTACAAGCAGAACTTCAGGAACTCCGACGGCTCGAAAGGTTCCGGCGAGAAAACGGATTCCGACGGCTAGTCGGCCATCGCCTCGGCCAGCTCCTCGACCTCCCGGATCACCGGTTCGGGCACCCGCACGGGACCGGGGGTGTAGGTCACCGACCGCAGTCGGCCGGTGAATCGGAAGGTCCCGCGTCGTTCCCGCAGATCCCACACCACGGGTCCGCGAGCATCGACGCCCACCGAGATCCCGGTCCACGGCGCCATGCCGACCAGCTGGAACTGGTCGTCGAGGGTGGCCACATCGGTGGTCGCTCCCGCCGAATCGGTGAGTGCCACGGCGAAATTCCACCGAACCGATTCGGTGGCCGACGCCCGCACCTGCACCCCCACCACGTTTGCACCGAGAGGCGCGGACGTCTGCGCCACCCGACCGTAGCTGTTGACGGCGAACACGATCCGGCCCTCCTCCACGTAGAGCACATACCCGCCGTGCGGATCGCCGTGCGCGACGAGCACCCCCTCGTCGCCGGCGGCGATCGCGTGGGTGGCGACGTCGACGGTGAAGTCGCGGTACTGGATCAGCACACTGGACCGATACCGTTCCAGCGTCGGTGTGCCCGCGAGGATCGTCACGGGCTCGGCGAGTCGGCGCTCGTCGGGTCGGCGCTGCACGGCCTTGCGATCGTCGAGCAGCGGGAACACCGTGTTGTGCCACGCCGCACGGTCCCACGCCTCGGCGAGTTCCCGCACCTTCTCCGGGTAGCGGCCGGCCACGTCCGTCGTCTCGGCGGGATCGGTTTCGACGTCGAACAGCTGCCACCGCGGATCGTCGACCCGAGTCGGATCCGTATGCAGCGACAGCAGTTTCCAGCCGTCCCGGTAGAAACCGCGGTGACCGCCGAACTCGGCGTACTGCTCGGTGTGCGGCGTCGGCTCCGCGGCGTCGCGCAGGACCCGCGCGATGCTGACGCCGTCCCGCTCCTGGGCGGGGAGTCCGTTCCGGTGGCTCGGCGTGTGCAGTCCGGCGAGCTCGAGCAGGGTCGGGGTGATGTCGGTGACGTACGAGTAGTGCTTGCGCAGCCCGGTGTCACCGTTCGCGCGCCGGAGTCCGGCCGGCCACGACAGCAGGAACGGCACCCGCACACCGCCGGCGAATGTCTGCCCCTTGTAGAACCGGAACGGAGTGTTCGACGCCTGCCCCCAGCCGCGCGGGTAGTGCACCCCGATCCTCTCCGAGCCGATCAGTTCCTCGTCGTGCGGGACATCGCGCACCCAGTCCGACGGGACCGGTCCGTGCACGAATTGACTGAAATACGAACGGGTTCCCACCGCACCACCCTCGGCGGTGCCACCGTTGTCGGACGTGAACACGATGATGGTGTTGTCGGTCTCGCCGAGTTCGTCCAGAGTGTCGAGCACGCGACCGACGCTCTGGTCGATGCTGTCGACCATCGCGGCGTACACCTCCTGGTACCGGGCGAACCGCTGTCGTTCGTCGTCGGTGAGTTCGTCCCACGGCGGCGCGTCGAATCCCGGTTCGGTGTTGCGCTCGGCCATCGGCGTTCCGGGCGGGAAGAATCCGGCCTCGACCTGCGCGTCGAAACGTTTGCGTCGCACGGCGTCCCAGCCCTCGCTGTAGCGGCCGCGGTACTTGTCCAGGTCTTCGGGCATGGCCTGGTGCGGTCCGTGCATCGCGATGTGCGAGAAGTACAGGAAGAACGGCTTGTCGGCGTCGTGGGCGCGCAGGCTCTTGATGCGCGCGACGGCCTTGTCCGTGATGTCGTCGGTGACGTAGTAATCCGACGGGTATTCCTCGACGTCGACGACCGAATTGTCGGAGATCAGCTCGTTCGGGTAATAGAACGAATTGAGACCCTCGAGCGATCCGTAGTAACTGTCGAATCCGCGTTGCAGCGGCCAGGAGTCGCGGGTGCGCCCCGGCGCGAGGTTGGTGTCGCGGGCCAGATGCCACTTGCCCACCGCGTGGGTGGCGTACCCGTTCGCGCGCAGAATCTCCGCGAGGCTCAGTGCGTCGTCGGCGAGTTCCATCCGCAGTCCGGGGAAGCCGGGGTCGAAGTTGGCGACGCTGCCGTACCCGGCGCGGTGCGGGTTCAATCCGGTGAGCAGCGCCGCGCGGGCCGGTGAGCAGACCGAGGTGGTGTGATAGTTCGTCAGCCGGTACCCGCTGTCGGCGAGCCGGTCGAGGTTGGGGGTGTCGATCTCGGAACCGAACGGTCCGATATCCGAATAGCCCATGTCGTCGATGAGGATCACCACGATGTTCGGTGCACCCGCCGGCGCCTTCGTCTCCGGCTTCCACCACGGCGTCGACTCCGTGCTGGTCCGCCCGATGTGTCCGCCGAACCCCTCGTATCCGCGCGCCCCCGGCGGGAGCGTCTGCCCGTCGTCGATACCGCCGGTTCCGTTACTTCCCACTTCGGGCACGCGCGCAATCCCCTTCACTCACGGAGAAGGTTTCCCCATGCATTCGGTGGAATAGTACGGTCGCCCGCGATGCCGTCGAGTGGTTTGAATCACGTGGATTTCAAAGTACGTTCGGCACCGGGTTGTGACCTGCATCGCCCGGATACGGCCGGTGAACGTGATCTGCGTAATGAAAGGGCCCACTTTTACACGACCGTAAGAAATTCACGACAAGCTTTGCGAAGGCTTGTCCACCGGCGCCGTCCGGTCCCGGCAGGCGTTACGAGATTGTGCTCCTGCCCACGTGTGACCGTTCAGAAAGCCGTACCACTGTGCTCCAGCTCATTTCGATGCTCACGTCCCTCCGACAGGCAGGCGCCACCGCGGTGCCCGCCGTGCGCGCCGCGTTGCTGCGGTTCGCCGGGTACCTGGTGCCGATCGCGCAGACGGCGGTCACCGCCGGGGCGGCGTGGTGGGTGGCGGTCGAAGTGGCCGGTCACGAGCAACCGCTGCTGGCCCCGTTGGCGGCGGTCGTGTGCCTGAGCGTTGCGCGGGGCGCCCGCAGCCGCCGGGCCGGTGAACTGATCGCCGGTGTCACCATCGGAACGATCGTGTCGGACGTCGTCGTGCGGTACATCGGCAACGGTCCGTGGCAGATCTGCCTCGTGGTGGCGGTGGCCATGTCGCTGGCCGTGCTCCTCGACGGTGGTTCCGTGATCGTCCTGCAGGCGGGGTCGTCGGCGGCGCTGGTCGCGGCGATGGCGTCCGCGACCGCCGCACACCCGTTCGACCGCGTCGTGGACGCGCTGATCGGAGGTGCGCTCAGTCTCGTGGCGCTGTCCGTGCTACCCACCGATCCCGTGCGCCGGACACGCCGGTGCGCCGCGGCCGTGCTGGACAGCGTCGGCGCCGCCCTCCGGCAGACGTCGAAGGGGCTGGCGGCCGGCGACATCTCCGCACTGGAGGATGCTCTCGCCCTTGCCCGTTCGACGCAGTCGACCATCGACAGCATGCGCGTCGAACTCCGCTCCGGATCCGAGGTGGCGCGAATGTCGCCGATCCACTGGCGGGCCCGTCGCCGGATCGGCCGGCTGGGATCGATCGCGGACCCGATCGACAATGCCGCCCGCAACACCCGAGTCCTCGTGCGGCGCGCCCTCATCGCCACGTACGACGGCGAGCAGATCGACCCGAAACTGGCCGAGGCCGTGTCCGAACTCGCGACCATCGCCGACCGGATGCGCCAGATGATCCTCGCGACCCCGACGACGAAGCCCAACGAGATCCAGATCGGCAACGAACTCGAACGATTCGCGCGCGCACTTCCGCAGCAGGACGTCTCGGCGGGTTTCTCCTCCGCGGTCGTCTCCGCTCAGGTCCGGTCGATCGTCATCGACTTCTTCGAGGTGTGCGGCATCCCCCGCGCCGTCTGCAGGCCCATGCTGCCGCGTCCCGCCCAGTACGCGGACGCTGCTTAGCCGTCGACGCCGTCACCCTCGGCGTCAGGGCATCTGGAGCCGGCACTGGTCCGGCGCGCGAGCGTTGTCGATGACGCAGAACCGGTTGCCCTCGGTGTCGGCGAGCACCACGAAGTCGGCGTTCTCGGGGTATCGGTCCCACGGCACCCGCTGCGCGCCGAGACCGATCAGTCGCTCGACCTCCGCGGCCTGATCGTCGCCGTCCCGGGCATAGAGGTCGAGGTGCAGCCGTGGCTCCGGTTCCGCGTCGTGGTCACTTTGCTGGATGGCCAGCAGCAGTCGGCCGTCGGGCCGCGTCAGGTTGGTGAAGTCGTTGGCGCCGACCGGCGGGAGCGCGGTCAACCCGAGCGCCGCGGTCCAGAATTCGGTGGCACGCCCCACGTCGCGTGCGCCGATCACGGTCGGTCCCACGATGAGCATGAACCGAACTTATCCGCTGCGCGCGGCCGAGGTGGACGATGTGGGGGTGGAGTTCGAAAATGTGGTGTTGCGACCACTCGCCGAGCGGTTGTGTCTCGTAGACGGGGTCGTCGGTGTCACCCTCGGTGGCAGCCGCGCCCGGGGAACGCACACGACGGACTCCGACTACGACGTGGGCATCTACTACCGCGGCATTCTCGACACCGACGCGCTGACCGGCCTCGCGCAGGAATGCGCGGGTGCCGGGGCGTCGGCGACGCGCACCGGAGAGTGGGGACCGTGGGTCGACGGCGGGGCGTGGCTGTCGATCGACGGCACCGCGGTCGACTGGCTGTACCGCGACCTCGATCGGGTGATCGCGGTGTGGCAGGACACGCAGCAGGGTGTGTACGGGTTTCACGCTCAGACCGGTCACCCGTTCGGATTCGCCGACATCGCGTACCCGGGCGAACTCGCGCCGGCGGTGATTCTCGCCGACCCGTCCGGACGACTCGCGGCCCTCCGCGCCGAGGTGCGGCACTACCCGGACCCGCTGCGCGACGCGCTCGTGGGGCGACTGTGGGAGGCGGAGTTCGTCACCGTGCTGGCCCGCAAGGCGATCTCCCGCGCCGATGCGACGTACGTCGCGGGTTGCCTGTTTCGCGCACTGTGCCTGTGCGCCCACGCCCTCCACGCGCATGCCCGACGCTGGTTGATCAACGAGAAGGGCGCGGTCGCCGAGGCCGGTGCGCTCCCGAACGCCCCCGCCGACTTCACCGTTCGCGCGCACGCCGTCCTCGGCCGGCTCGGAACGACACCGGAAGAACTGACCGCAGCCGTCACGCTGGCCGAGCAACTCGTCGAGGACACCCGCAGCGTGTGCCCGCTGAGCTGAGTGTGCGACGTCCTCCAGATTGTGTGGGGAAACTGCTCCGCATCAGACAGTATTCGTCAACCGTGCGTGTGCAGCGGCTTCCCAGACAACGCGAGCATCGCTTCGCCCAGTGCCTCGTTCTGCGTGGGATGTGCGTGGACGAAGCGCGCGACGTCGGAGGGCAGGGCCTCCCATGCGACCGTGAGTTGCGCTTCGCCGATGAGTTCACCGACGCGGTCGCCGACCATGTGCACCCCGACGACGGGGCCGGTGTCGCCGGCGCGCACCACCTTGATTCCGCCGGCGGTCTTCAGGATCTGACTCTTGCCGTTGCCCACGAGGTCGTAGACGAGGGACGTCACGTCGCCGTACCGGTCACGGGCGGCGTCCTCGGTGTACCCGACGGACGCCACCTCGGGGTGCGAGTACGTCACCCGCGGAACGAGGTGCTCCGCCACGGGAACGGGGGCGAGACCGGCGATCTCCTCCGCAACGAAGACACCGTGCTGGAAACCGCGGTGCGCCAACTGAAGTCCGGCTACCACGTCCCCGACGGCATACACGCCGTCGACGCCGGTGCGCAGACGCTCGTCGGCGACGACGAAGCCACGGTCGAGGGCGATTCCGTGGTCGGCGAATCCGCTGTCGGCGGTGCGGGGCCCGCGCCCCACGGCAATGAGCAGGACCTCCGATTCGACCGTCTCGCCGCTGCCCAGTTCGACGAGGACGCCGTCCGCGGATTCCTTCGCCGACTCGACCTGCACACCTTTGCGGACGGAGATGCCGCGCTTGCGGAAGGCCCGCTCGAGTTGTTTCGAGCACCACGGATCCTCCGCCGCGACCAGGCGGGGCAGCGCCTCGACGACCGTCACGTCGGCGCCGAACGATGCCCAGACGCTCGCGAACTCGACCCCGATCACGCCGCCGCCGAGAACCACGGCCGTCTTGGGGACGAACCCGAGATCGAGGGCGTCGTCGCTGGTCACGATGCGGTCACCGAGTTCGATGGACGGCACCGTGCGGGCGTACGACCCGGTGGCCAGCACCACGGACGTCCCCGTGTAGCGGACACCGTCCGCCTCGATCGTCCGCTCGCCGACATACCGTCCGTGCGCGGACACGAGGGTGATCCGGTGGTGCGCGACGAGGCCCTGCAGTCCCCGGTACAACCGCTCGATCGTGTCGTTCTTGTACGCGTGCACCGCCTCGAGGTCGATACCGTCGAATGTCGTGCGCACGCCGAATTCCGCCCCGGCGCGGGCGGTGTCGGCGACCTCGGCGCAATGGAGCAGCGCCTTGGTGGGGATGCAGCCCCGGTGCAGGCACGTTCCACCGACCTCGTCGGCCTCGATCAGCGTGACCGACAGTCCGAGTTGCGCGGCGCGGAACGCGCAGGCGTAGCCACCGGAGCCACCCCCGAGAATCAGGACGTCGCTGTGGTTCTCGGTCATCTACAGCCTCCCCAGGACGGCGATCGGGTTCTCGAGGTAGTCGGCGAACAACCGGAGGAATCCGCCGGCGACGCCGCCGTCGCAGACGCGGTGATCGAAACTCAGTGACACCTGAGCAACCTTCCGGACCGCCAGTTGTCCGTCGACGACCCAGGGTTTGTCGATGATGCGGCCGACACCGAGGATCGCGGCCTCGGGGTGGTTGATGATCGGAGTGGACCCGTCCACCCCGAACACGCCGTAGTTGTTGAGGGTGAACGTGCCGCCCGACAGTCGCGCCGGCGGGAGGGTGCCCTCGCGGGCGCGATCCGTGGTGTCCTGCAGCTGTCGGGCCAGTTCGACGGTCGTGAGCCGATCGGCGTGTTCGACCACCGGGACGACCAGTCCGCGCGGAGTCTGCGCCGCGATGCCCAGGTGCACATGGTTGTAACGGATGATCTCGTTGCGTGCGGTGTCGACGGTCGAGTTCAGTTCGGGGTATTGCGTCAGAGCGGCGAGCGCCAGGCGCGCGAGCAGCGCCATCAGGCTCACCCCGGCGTCGTCGCCGAGGGTCTGGTTGATCGCCCGGCGCGCCGCGAGGAGACCGGTGGCGTCGACGTCCACCCACGTGGTCGCGTCGGGGATTTCCCGGCGGCTCGTCGACAGCTTCTCGGCGACCGCCTTGCGCAGTCCAGTGATCGGAATCCGCTGTGTGTCGGCGGTCCGGTCGGCGGGGGTCGCCGTAAGGGTCCGTTCGACGTCGGCGCGGGTGACGACACCGCCGGGTCCGGTGGCGGACAGGGCGGTCAGGTCGATGTCATTGTCCCGGGCCAGTTTTCGTACGATCGGCGAGATCACGCGCACGCCGCCCGTTGACTTCGATGCAGGCGTGACCTCGGGTCGCCGCACACGCCGGCGACGCTGCCGGGTGTCCTCGCTGGTGCCGTAGCCGATGAGCACGTTGCCCGACCCGGAACTCTGTACGGTGATCAGGGGTGTGCCCACCTCGAGCGTCGAGCCTTCGTCGCCGTGCAGGGAGATCACGGTGCCCTCGAAGGGAATCGGCACCTCGACGGCGGCCTTCGCGGTCTCGACCTCGACGACCACCTGGTCGATGGTGACGGTGTCGCCGACCTTCACTTTCCACTCCGCGATGTCGGCCTCGATCAGGCCCTCGCCGAGGTCGGGAAGCAGAAATACCTGGTCGCTCATGCGGTCACCGCCCAGCGGGTGTCGGCGGAATCGTTCCACTGCAACCGGTCGACGCTGTCGAGGACGCGATCGACGCTCGGCAGGTGCAGGCGTTCGAGCTTCGGCGCCGGGTACGGGATGTCGAATCCGCTGACCCGCAACACCGGGGCGTGCAGGTGATGGAAACAGCGTTCCTGGACGCGGGCGGCGATCTCGGCGCCGACCCCGGCGAAACCCTGGGCCTCCTGAATGACGATGCAGCGTCCGGTCTTCCGGACCGAGGCCATCACCGTCTCGTCGTCGAAGGGCACGATCGACCGCAGGTCGATCACCTCGACATCGTGGCCCTCCGCGGCGGCGGCCGCGGCCGATTCGAGCGCGACGTTCACCGACGGCCCGTACGCGACGAGGGTCGCGTCCCGGCCGGGACGACGAACCGCGGCCTGCCCGATCGGCGCGCCCACCGCGAGGTCGACGTCGGCACGCGAGAAGTACAGGCGTTTGGGTTCGAGGAAGATCACCGGGTCCGGGTCGTCGATCGCCGCCCGCAGCAGGGTGTAGGCGTCCTCGACGGTGGACGGGGCCACCACCTTCAGACCCGGGGTGTGGGCGTAGTAGCCCTCGCTGGAATCGCAGTGATGCTCGACCCCGCCGATGCCGCCCGCGAACGGGATGCGGATGACGATCGGCACCGACAACGCACCCTTGGTGCGGTTCCGGATCTTCGCGACGTGGGAGACGATCTGCTCGAAAGCCGGATACGCGAACGCGTCGAACTGCATTTCGACGACCGGCCGGAACCCGGACATCGCCATGCCGATCGCGAAGCCGATGATGCCGGATTCGGCGAGCGGGGTGTCGAAGCAGCGGTCGTCGCCGAAGTCGCGGGTGAGTCCGTCGGTGACCCGGAAGACGCCGCCGAGTGTGCCGACGTCTTCTCCGAAGACGACGACGTTCTCGTCCGCGGCGAGCGCGTCGCGCAACGCGGTGTTCAGGGCCTGGGCCATGGTGATCGTGGGCACGGTGTCAGTTCTCCTCGGACTCGGCGGCCAGTTCGGCTTCGACCTGTGCTTGCTGCTCTCGAAGTTGCGGTGTCTGCTCGGCGAAGACGTACCGGAACAGATCCGCCGGGTCGGCGACGCGGTCGACGTTCATGCCCGCCCGCAGTTCGGCGGCCGCGCTCTCGGCCTCCGCCGTGAGGGCGGCCGCGGACGCGTCGTCGTGAAATCCGCCGCCCCGCAGGTACTTGTCGAGCCGGGCCAGCGGGTCGCGCCCGAGCCAATGCTCGACCTCGGCGGAATCGCGGTAGCGGGTGGCGTCGTCGGCGTTGGTGTGCGCATCGATCCGATACGTGTGGGCCTCGACGATGACCGGACCGTTGCCGGCGCGGACGAATGCCGCGGCCTCGTCCATCACGGCCAGCATGGCCACCGGGTCGTTGCCGTCCACCTGTTCGCTGCCGATTCCGTAGCCGACTCCCTTGTGCGCCAGCGTGGGGGCGACGCTCTGCCGGGCGAGCGGCACGCTGATCGCGAAACCGTTGTTCTGCACCAGAAAAACCACCGGGGCCTTGAACACGGCCGCGAAGTTGAGGGCCTCGTGGAAGTCGCCCTCGCTGGTCGCGCCGTCGCCGCAGAACGCCAGGGCAATGGTGTCCCGGCCCTTGCGGTTCTCGCCGTAGGCGACACCGGTCGCGTGCAGGAGTTGGGTCGCGAGCGGAGTGCACTGCGGCGCACTGCGGTGGCGGGCGGGATCGTAGCCGCAGTGCCAGTTGCCGGCGAGCATGCTCAAGATCTCCACCGGGTCGATGCCGCGGGCGGCGAGCGCCACCGAGTCGCGATAGGTCGGGAACATCCAGTCCGAGGGCCGCAAGCTCATCGCCGCCGCGATCTGGCAGGCCTCCTGCCCCCGCGACGACGGGTAGACGGCCAGCCGCCCCTGCTTCGTCAGGGCCGTCGCCTGCTGGTCGAAGCGCCTGCCCAGCACCATGTTCCGATACATCTCGACCAGGCGGTCGTCGCTCGGCCTCGGGTACCGTGCCTCGCTCCCGGTGAGCTCGCCCGCCGCGTCCAGATACTGCACCGCGGTCTCGGCGGGAAGGAACTTCCGATACGGCGTCGCCAGGGGCGGCTCTACGAGCGTCACGTCTACCTCCAGATGCATTGTGTTCGCCAATGCTCGCAACTGGATGACGGATAGACAATGACAAACGGGAAATGGAGACGATTGGTCTAGACTCGGCCTGCCGGGAGCAGAATGTCTCTCCGGAGTGCGAGCGACCACAGCGGGATGGACAGATGGCAGACGACACGGAAGACACGTATCGACTCGACGTGATCGACCGCCGCATCATCAAGGAACTCGTCGCCGACAGCCGCATCTCGATGCGAGCGTTGGCGGAGAAGGCCCACATTTCCCGGGCGCACGCCTACGTCCGCATCGAGCGGTTGCAGGACGCGGGGATCATCGAAGGGTTCACCACCCGGATCTCCCACTCGAAGGCCGGCCTCGGATCCTCCGCATTCATCGCCCTGTCGATCAGGCAGGACTCGTGGCGCGGGATCTCCACCCAACTCCGGACACTGCCCTTCGTCGAGCACTTCTCGCTGTTGGGTGGCGATTTCGACGTTCTCGTCCTCGTCCGTGCACCGGACAACAGCGCGCTGCGCCACGTCGTCCTCGAGCGTCTGCAGAGTCTCGAGGGCGTGCAGGCGACCAAGACGTGGCTGATCTTCGAAGAAGCCAACGGGCCCGGTCCGGACTGGCTCGGCTGAAGAAGCGGGTCGACGGCACCGACCGCGACATCCACGCCAACGAACGCGCGCAAGCTGAGGCCGAGGAGCTCGGCGGCATGCCACCCCCGGCGGCACCGTGGGCGGCGATGCTGACCGCCCCGGACAGTGAACCCACGAAGGAGCCGCGCACCCGCGCGACCACATCCAACCGTGAATTCACCCCGGCGAGGGTACCGTTCGACGGGTCAGGCGGAGACCCCGGTCGCCGGGTGCAGGCGGGCGAGGACGTCCGTCAGCGTGACGACGCCGATCAGCTGTTCGTCGTCGGTGACGACGGCCAGGTGACTGCGGGTCTCGCGCATGACGTGCAGCGCCTCGTACACCGCGGCGCCCGCGTCGAGCGTCAGCACCGGGCGCATCAGGTCGGCGGCGGTGACGCCTCCGCCGGCCTGCAGGCTGTCCCGGACGTGCACCACCCCGCGGATCCCGCCGTCGTCGCGGACGAGCAGTCGGAGGTGGCCGCTGCGGTCCGCGGCCGCCCTGATCGCCACCGCGGTGGCGTCCGGGGCGACACTGCTCGGCGACGTGTTCGGCCGCACCATGTCTCGCACGGCGAGCGATTCGAGTTCCAGGGCGCTCGTCAGCTGCCCGTGGTAGCGCTCGTCGAGTGTGCCGACGGTCGCCGAGTGCGCGACGAGGTGACGCAGCGCGTCCGGGTCCTGTCCTCCTCCCACCTGATCGACCGGTTCCACGCCGAACGTCCGCAGGCACCGGTTGGCCATGCGGTTCAGGACCACCAGCAGGGGACGGGTGGCCCACATGAATCCGCGCATCGGGATCGCCAGCAGTGTCGCCGACTTCTCCGGGTGCGCGATCGCCCACGACTTCGGGGCCATCTCGCCGACGACGAGGTGCAGGAACGTGACGATGATCAGGGCGATCACGAATCCGAGCACGTCCGCCAGCCACAGCGGCGCACCCCAGCCCGCGAACGCCGGGGTCAGCCAGTGATGTACGGCCGGCTTCGTGACGGCGCCGAGCGCGAGGGTGCAGACGGTGATGCCCAGCTGCGATCCGGCGAGCAGCACCGACAATTCCGAGGCACTGCGCAGAGCGGCGCGGGCCGCCCGGCTGGTGGGCGCCGCATCCTCGAGCCGGTGCCGGCGAGCGGCGATCAGGGCGAACTCGATCGCCACGAAGAACGCGCTGGCCGCGATCAGCCCGACGGTGACCACCACGACGATCCACGGATTACTCATCGGCGGATTCACTTTCCAATACGCGGAGCCTCACGAACAGCGAGGACGGAACGTGCTTGTCGACCGCCCGAACCTCGACGTCGAGGCTGCGGACGGGCGGATCTGCGTCGTCGATCAGGTCGGCCGGATCCGGATTCAGCCGGATCGTCACGACATCCCCCGCGGCGGGGAGAGCGCCGAACTCCGCGATGACGGCGCCCGCGAGTGTCTCGAAGTCACCGGACGGCAGGTCGTGGCCGACTATCCGTTCGGCCTCGTCGATGTGCAGATCTCCCGGCATGACCCAGCCGTCGGACGCCGAGCCCGTCACCGCGACGTCGAGTTCGGGGTCGTGTTCGTCGGCGATCTCACCGACGAGTTCCTCGGCGAGGTCCTCGATCGTGACGACACCGGCGAACCCGCCGTACTCGTCGACGACGAGGGCCATCTCGTCGCCCGCCGCCGTCAGGTTCGTCAGCACGTCGGGCAGGGGCAGCGACGTCGGCACGACGACGGCCGCGCGGGCCCGTGTACCGGCGGCACCGTGTGCCTGCTCGCCGAGCAGGTCGTGCAGGTGGATGACGCCGCGGAGGTCGTCGGTGGACGTCCCGACCACGGGATAGCGGGTGTGGCCGGCGCCCATCTTCGCGAGAACGCTGCTCAGGGGTTCGTCGGCGTGAACGGTGTCGACGTGGGCGCGCGGGATCATCGCATGTCCCGCGGTACGGGTGGGGAAGTCGAGGATTCGGTCGAGCAGGGTGGACAACTCCTGCGGCAGCTCGCCGGCGTCGCGCGATTCGGCGACGATGTGTTCGAGGTCGCGCGGGGTCGCCGAATGCTCCACGTCGTGGACCGGCTCGATCCGCAGTACCCGCAGCAGCAGATTCGACGACTGGTCGAACAGCCGAATCAACCAGCCGAAGAGTTTTAGATAGAGGGTGGTCGAGAGCGCGAGCCCGCGGGCCACCGGCTCGGGCCGGGCGATCGCCAGGTTCTTCGGGAAGAGCTCCCCGAACAGCATCTGGACGAAGGTGGAGAACAGCACGGCGAGGACGGCGCCGATGCCGATCCCGACAGCGGTCGGGATGCCGACACCGCCGAGGAGTTCCCCGAGGCCGCGGCCGATCAGGGGTTCGGCGACGTAACCGACGAGCAGGCCGGTGACGGTGATGCCGAGCTGGGCACCGGACAGCATGAACGACGTGCGGCGAGTGACGGCGAGGGCGCGGGCCGCCCCGGCGTCTCCCGCCTCGGCCCGGGCTTTGAGCCGCGAGCGGTCGACCGACATGTACGCGAATTCCTGGGCGACGAAGTAGCCGGTCAGGGCCGTGATGAGCAATACGACGACGACGCCGAAGAAGATGCTCAGGAGGGTCATCGTGCGGTCACCCGCGACGTGCGTCGGGTGCCGCGGGGGTCACGCCGGGGCGGGCTGGGTCTTCGGGGGCGCGAGGCGCTGGTCATGGCTCTCTCTGTATGCGGAGGATGAATCACCCATAGTAAAGGACTCTTTACCCTCGCGGACGCCGGGTGCGCGGCGTCACAGCGCGCGACGGCAGGCCCGCCCCCGCTCAATCGACGCTCTTGATCGTCTTCATCGTGATCAGCGAGGTGACCCGCGAGACCGCCGGAAGCCCGCTCAGCTTGGTGGCCATGAAGTTCTCGTACGTCGCGAGGTCGCGGACCGCGACGCGGATGAAGTAGTCGGGGATCCCGAACAGCCGCCGGCATTCGATCACCTCGTCGAAGGCGGCCACCCGCGACTCGAACTGCTCGATCGTTGCCTGGTCGTTGACGCCGATCTCGGCCGTGACGATCACCTGGAAGCCCCGATCGAGCGCTTCCTGACTGACGATGGCGCGATAGCCGGTGATGATCCCGTCCGCCTCGAGCTTCTTGACCCGGCGCAGGCACGGTGACGGCGTCAGCCCCACCAGATCCGCCAATTCCGTATTGGTCAGACTGGCATCTGCACGGAGGTGGTCCAAAATTGCTTCATCGATAGCATCCACCGCACTATTATTGCGCATGAGGCCGCCATCCGGCATTTGCCCGCAATCGCGCACCGCGATGATTGCTATAGATTTGCGTGGTGATCGATCCAGCAACCCTCCCGACGGCCACCGCCGTCGACTCCGACCCCCGGCACACCCCGGAATGGCGCCGCGCCCTGCAGGCGTCGCTCCCCGTCGGAATCGGGCTCATCCCACTGGGAATCGCCCTCGGCGTGCTCGTCGTCCAACAGGGTCTCAACCCCTGGTGGGCGATGGTCTTCACCTCGCTGATCTATGCCGGGTCTCTCGAGTTCGTCGCGGTCGGCATGGTGGCCGCGATGACGCCGCTCCCGTACATCGCACTGACCGCACTGCTGGTCAACTTTCGGCACGTGTTCTACGCGTTGAGCTTCCCCCTCGACAGGGTCAAGGGCGGGCTCGCCCGCTTCTACAGCATGTTCGCGCTGACCGACGAGGCGTATGCCATGTCGGTCACCGGCGACCGGAAGTCGATGTCCGGCCGGGTCATCGTGTACTCGCAGTTGTATCTCCACGCCTACTGGATCGGCGGCGCGATACTCGGAGCCACTGCGGCGCAATGGATTCCGGACAACATCGTCGGTCTCGACTTCGCGCTGACCGCGCTGTTCGTCGTGCTGTCCATCGAGGCGATCCGGGCTCAGAGCGGTTACGCGGTTCCCGCGATGGCCGTGACGTGCGCGCTGATCGCGCGACTCGCCGACCCGGACCACATGCTGCCGATTGCCATGGGTGCCTTCGTAAGTCTGCTCATCGTCAGGTATTTCCTGTCCCGGAGGAAGGTGTCCGCCGATGCCTGACACCGGGTACGTCCTCGCGGCCGTCGCGATCATGGCGGTCGTCACGTTCGCCCTGCGCGCCGTTCCCTTCGCGATCGTCATGCCGCTGCGCTCGTCCGCGCTCGTCGGCTATCTGGGCGTCTACATGCCGGCCGGGATCATGCTCATCCTGGTGGCGTATTCGCTGAAGGACGTGTCCGTCACCGCGCCGGCACACGGGATCCCCGAACTGATCGCGGTGGCGGCGACGGCCGCGGTGCACCTGTGGCGCAAGAACGCGGTGCTTTCCATCGTCGCCGGGACGGCGCTGTACGTCGTCCTGATGAACTGGGCATTCGCCTGAGCCCGGCGCGCCTCACGTTCTACCATGCAACCACACGGGTAGGCAGGAACCACAAGACAGTCGGCCGTTTCTCGGGAAGGACGCACTGATGAGTGAACAAGATGCACGTTCGGTGACGGGTATTCGGGACAAGGACTACAACCTGATCTGGTTCGTCGAAGCGTCACTGAGCAACGCCCTGCGTCTCGAGGGCTACATCTCGGATGCCGACATGGACGGCGACGCCGAGCTCGCCGACTTCTTCCGCCGCGCCCAAGCCGTGAGCCGCAAGGGTGGCGATCTGGGCAAGGCCATGCTGGCCGCCCGCCTGAAGAAGGAACAGTAGACGCCCGCTCCCGACTTCGGCCGCATCGGAATCCGTCCGTATCGGCCGACCGTCATCGTGTGCCCGGGTGGCCGGTGCAACCGGTCTACCCGGGTTCACTGCTCGGCGGCGGCCAGGGACCGCCCCGGACAGGTCTGCCCGCGGCGGTCCTCTTCTCGTTGTCGCGGAACCGCGGTTCGTAATGCTGGAAGAACACCTTGCCGACCAGGTCACGTCGGCTGTGCACACCGGTCTTGTCGAAGATGCTTTTCAGGTGTTGCTGCACGGTATGCGCCGACACGTGCAGCTCAGCGGAGATCTGCGACGTCGACGCCCCCTGCAACACCCTCGACGTGACCTCCTTCTCGCGCTCGGTCAGCCCGTAGGCCGACATCAGCAGCGGATACAGCCGACTCGGATGTGCCGGCTCCACGATCACAGCGATGCGCCGCGTGCCCGTCGACGCGAGGCACGCGCCGTGCAGCACCAACCACGCACCCGACTGCGACAGCACCCGGGAGATGGCCACGTCGCCCAGCCGATCGCGGTCTTCCACACAACGCAACACCCGACCGGCGAGAGTGATCACCGCCGCAGGCAATTCACCCCGATCCCAGTCGCCACCCGGCAGATCCATCATCCACCGGTCGACCCCGGGGGTCGCGGATTCGATGTTCCAGTTCTCGTCGAGGACGAGCAGACCCGGCGAATCTGCATATTCCGGTTCCTCGGCCTGTCCGTACAGCAGCGCACGGCGGGCACCGCCCGCGAGGACCGGCGCGATCTCGTGCACGAACGACTTCTCGGTTTCCGAGAACATCGGCATCCCGTCGTCGCGATAGAGACTCAGCGCTCCCCACGTCTCTCCCGAACGCGTGCGTAACCGTGCGATCAACTCCTGGTCGCCGCCGAGTGTCCGGTTCCGGCGCCATCGCGGGCTTTCCGACGGATCACCCTGCGCGGCTTCGTGCAACGTGGAAATACCTTTGGCGGACCGCATCACGTCGGGGACGGTCTGGACGTCGTCCTCGTAGTACTCGGCGGCCAGCCACTCCCCGGGAAATTCGTCCATGCCGAAGTGATAGTGACTGGTCATCAGCAAGGACACGGGGTCCAGGGTGAACCAGCACGGCGTCCAGTAGTACGGGACGACCCCGGCGACGACGTCCGACGCCTCTCGCCACAGCGAGACCAGGCCTCGTGGGGCGGCGCACAATTGTGCGACCTTCTCTGCCGCGCATTGCGCGGAATCCACGCTCACGAGTCAATCGTACGAGCGCGGATCGGCGGCCGAAATACCACAATTGTGGAATGGTGCGACTGCTCCACCGCTCGTAACGTCGGCGACAATCCAGACTGCGACAGCCACGAGGAGCGAAAGGCAATGTCATGCGTATCAACAAAATCCGACGCGACATCACGGTACTCGCCGACGAACTGGAGGTGCCGGGGATCGGGCACCTACCGGTGAACGCGTATGTTCTCCACGCCGCCGAACCTGTCGTCGTCGACACCGGACTCAGCTTGCCCGGGCGCGGCTTCATGGATGCGCTGGGATCGGTGCTCGACCCCGCGGACGTCGAGTGGATCTGGCTGACACATCCGGACCGCGATCACACCGGCGCACTGTTCGATCTGATCGACGCGGCGCCGCGCGCCCGCCTTATCACGACCTTCGCGGGCGTCGGCATCCTGTCGTGCGCACGGCCCGTCCCCATGGGCCGGGTCTACCTGCTCAATCCGGGCCAATCCCTCGACGTCGGCGATCGGACGCTGACCGCCTTGCGTCCGCCGCTGTTCGACAATCCCAGCACCGTCGGCTTCTACGACGACCGGAGTGAGGCCTGCTTCTCCTCGGATTGCTTCGGGGCGCCGATGGAGACCGCCGAACTCGCCTCCGCCGACGATGTCGGGTATTGCGCGCCCGGCGCCATCCGTGCCGCGCAACATCTGTGGGCCACCGTCGACAGTCCCTGGGTGCACCTGGTGGACGAGGCGAAGTTCCTGCAGACCGTTGCCGGGCTCCGAACGCTCGACCCGCGATGGATCCTCAGCACCCATCTCCCTCCGGCGGACGGACACACGGCCGAGTTCCTGGACATGCTCGCCGAGGCACCGAAGTCGGACCCCTTCATCGGGCCCGACCAGGCCGCACTCGAGCAGATGCTGGCCGGTTTCGAGCCTGTCGGGTGAGGTCCTGGGCAGAAAAAACCGCCGGCACCTGATGGTGCCGGCGGCTTCTCTGCGACGGTGCCGTCATATCGCCTCTCGGCAAGTGGTCGCTCTCGGCGACGAATTTAATGTGGTACCCGGGGTATGTCCGACACCGTCGACGCGTACAACAGTACCGCCCTCGGAGATATTCCGCCCCTCTGGTCGAAGATAGGAGCATGGCGGGCGACGTGAGCGAGATCGTTCTGAGTATGCAGGAGCTTCGTGAGGTCGCTGCGTTCGCCGCGGGTTGCGCGGAGGTGGTGCTCGAGATATTCGAAGCCGATCAACCGGACGACTCGCGGCCGCGAGAGGCGATCGGTGCTGCCCGGGAGTTCGCGCGGGGTGGCGAACGTGGGAAATCTCTGCGGGACACCGCGTGGGCGGCGCTGTCGGCGGCCAAGGGCACGCGCACCGCGGCTGCGCGCGAGGCGGCTTGGGCCGCGATGTCCGCGGCGGGCGCCGCCTACCTGCATCCGCTGGCCAAGGCCACCCAGGTCAAGCACATTCTCGGAGCGGGTGCACATGCGGCCAGAGCAGCCGAGCTCGTCGCCGGTGACGATCGGACGGTCGGCGCCGAACGGGTCGAGCAAGCGATACGTCGTGCGAACCCGCTCGTCGTCGACGTGCTCGAACGCTTCCCGGCGGCACCGGGTGGCGGCGGACGGGTCGGGGAGTTGGTCCGCATGCTGGACGCGGGCCTCCGCCGCTGATCGCACGCGCGGTGCGGGGGTCGCCGTCCGGCGCATTGCGGCCTGATTCGACATCTGTCAATATCGACGCATGTCGAATCAGAGCCCGGCGGCGGGCACCGAACCGTGTTGCTCGCCCCTGGCGCGCGAACCGCTGTCCGAGAACTGGGCCGGCGATCTGGCCCGGATGTTCAAGGCGCTCGGCGACCCGATCCGGTTGCGACTGCTGTCGCTCATCGCCTCACACCCGGGTGGTGAAGCGTGCGTATGCGACATCTCGCCGTCCTTCGATCTGTCGCAGCCGACGATCTCGCACCACCTGAAGGTGCTCCGGGAGGCCGGGCTGCTCGACTGCGAACGGCGTGGCACCTGGGTCTACTACTGGGTGATTCCCTCTGCGTTGCAGCAGCTCTCGTCGGTGCTGCTCACCGAGACCGGTCCGACGGTTCCCTCCGAGTCCTGCGCCGAGGTGCCGGCGTGAGCGAGACCACCACCGCACACCACCCGGCCGTCGTCGGGAAGCTCTCCACGCTGGATCGGTTCCTGCCGGTCTGGATCGGCGTCGCCATGGTCGCCGGTCTGCTGCTGGGCCGGACGATCCCCGGACTCAGTGGCGCCCTGTCGGCGGTGGAGATCGGCGGAATCTCCCTGCCGATCGCCGTGGGCCTGCTGATCATGATGTATCCGGTGCTGGCGAAGGTCCGCTACGACCGCCTCGATTCGGTGACCGGCGACCGCCGCCTCCTGATCGGATCCCTGGCCTTGAACTGGGTGCTGGGCCCGGCGCTGATGTTCGCCCTGGCCTGGTTGCTGCTGCCGGATCTTCCCGAATACCGCACCGGTCTGATCATCGTCGGCCTGGCCCGCTGCATCGCCATGGTCATCATCTGGAACGACCTCGCGTGCGGTGACCGGGAGGCCGCGGCCGTGCTGGTCGCGATCAACTCGGTGTTCCAGGTGCTCATGTTCGCCGTCCTGGGCTGGTTCTACCTCGATGCGCTGCCCGGCTGGCTGGGGCTCGAGCAGACCACCATCGACACCTCCCCTGGGCAGATCGCGAAGTCGGTGCTGATCTTCCTGGGCATCCCGCTGCTCGCCGGCTACCTGACGCGCCGAATCGGTGAAAAGGCCAAGGGCCGAACCTGGTACGAGACCAAGCTGATTCCGCGAATCGGGCCGTGGGCGCTGTACGGGTTGCTGTTCACGATCGTGATCCTCTTCGCCCTGCAGGGCGAGCAGATCACCTCTCGGCCGCTCGACGTGGTGCGGATCGCGATCCCGTTGCTGGCGTACTTCGCGATCATGTGGGGCGGCGGCTACCTGCTCGGCGCCGCCACGGGCTTGGGGTACGAGCGGACCACGACCTTGGCGTTCACCGCGGCGGGCAACAACTTCGAACTGGCCATCGCCGTCGCGATCGCCACCTACGGTGCCACCTCCGGCCAGGCCCTGGCGGGTGTGGTGGGCCCGCTGATCGAGGTCCCCGTGCTGGTCGGACTGGTCTACGTGTCGCTCGCCCTGCGAGGCCGCTTCACCTCAGGAAAGGTGCCCACCCCGTGACCGACACGCCCAGCGTGCTGTTCGTCTGCGTGCACAACGCCGGCCGTTCCCAGATGGCCGCCGCGTTCCTCCACCACCTCGCCGGCGATCGGATCGAGGTCCGCTCCGCCGGATCCGCTCCGGCCGACCGGATCAATCCGGCCGCCGTGGCGGCGATGGCCGAGATCGGGATCGACATCGCGCAGCAATCCCCGAAGATCCTCACCCCGGACGCCGTCGAAACCTCCGACGTCGTCATCACCATGGGCTGCGGAGACGCCTGCCCCGTCTTCCCCGGCGTCAGTTACCGGGATTGGGCTCTCGACGACCCGGCGGGCAAGGGCCTCGACGCGGTCCGCCCGATCCGCGACCGGATTCGCGTCGAGGTCGAAGCCTTGATCGCCGAACTCACCCCCGCCCACTCCTGACCTCGGGCGCGACGGAGGTGCCGCAGCACGTGGCGGCCTCGGGCTTCGCGTCGAGATGGCCTGGGCTGCGGCCGAAGGTGTCCGAGTCGGCCAGGACGGTGTAGACCTCCCACTTCTCCCCGGCCGGGCCGGTCACCCACACCTTGTCCTGGGTGGCGAAGCAACAAGTCGTGCCGATCTCCTCCTCGGTGAGCAGTCCCTCGCCGGACAGGCGGGCGATCTCCGCGTGCACCTTCTCCGAGGATTCGACCTCCACCCCCAGATGGTTGAGGGTGCCCCCCGAACCGGGGTTCTCGATCAGCACCAACTTCAGCGGCGGATCGGCGATCGCGAAGTTCGCGTAGCCCGGTTTCAGTTTCGCCGGTTGGGTATCGAACAGTTTCGAGTAGAACGCGACCGCGTCCTCCACGTTGTCGACGTTGAGGGCGAGTTGGGTGCGAGACATGACAACCTCCGACGTGTGTGACATATGTCGAATTTCTGGACGACTTCAGCATCCCACCTTTTCGACATAAGTCAAGAAGGTTGGGTAGACTTGCCCTCATGCCGAAGACACTGCCCGTGGTCGATGTCAGCGCCCCGATCTGCTGCGCGCCGGTGTCCGCCGCGCCGATGGACGACGACGCCGCCCTGCAGGTCGCGTTGCGACTCAAGGCGCTGGCCGACCCGGTGCGGATCAAGCTGATGTCGATCCTGCTCACCACCGACGACGGCGAGGTCTGCACGTGCGATCTCGCCACCGGTGTCGGCCTGTCCGAATCCACCGTCAGCCATCACCTCGGCCAGTTGAAGAAGGCCGGAATGGTCGAACCGACCCGCCGCGGCATGAACGTCTATTACCGGGCCCGCAGCGACGCCCTCGACGCTCTGCGACTCGTCCTCGACCCGAACTGCTGCACATAACCCCGCGGCCGCGCCGACGTGGGAGTAGTTAGGCGGCCGAATCATTGCTGACATCGGTACCGGCGGCGAGTAACAATGAAACAGACCACTCGCTCTGATCGCGGAACGGATCTGCTTTCGGTGGTTGCCCTTCCCGCGATGCACCAACTCCCGCAGTTCCCGATTGAACGTGAGGCGGCCGAGATGACGGCGGAAAAACCGATGCCCACGCAGACCGCCGATCAGGAATGCCGCGACTGCGGTTACGCACCGGAGCTGAAACGCACACTGGGCTCGTTTCAGGTGTTCGCGATCTCGTTCGCGTTCATCTCCGTCGCGGTCGGGATCTTCGGCACCTACGACGACGTCCTGCGAGACTCCGGGCCGGTGGGGATCTGGCTCTGGGTGGTCGTGGCCGTCGGCCAAACCCTGGTGGCGCTGGTGATCGCGCAATTCGCGGCCCGCATCCCCCTGAGCGGCTCCTCCTACCAATGGGCCTCCCGGCTGGCCAACCCGAAGATCGGCTGGGTGTTCGGCTGGCTGACCTTCTGCTACCTGGCGCTCGGGGTGGTCACGGTCGACAACGCGATGGCAAGCTCCGCGCTCATGCCGCTGTTCGGCATGCAGCCGGACGAGGACACCGCCCGCATGATCACGCTCGTCGTCGTGCTCGTCCAGGCGGTCCTCGTCGTGTTCTCCACCCGCCTCGTCGGTTTGATCACGTCGGGCGCGGTGGGGCTCGAACTGGTGATCGTGGTGGTGCTGGCGATCGGGCTGTTCGTCGCGGTGGCAGTCACCGGCAACGGCTCGATCGGCAACCTCACCTCGCGCGGCATCACCGATGGCGCGCCCGACTACTTCGCCATCGGCGGCGGATTGATGGCCGCGATGATCATGGGACTCGCCACGCTCGTCGGTTTCGATTCCGCCGCGAACATGGCCGAGGAAGCCAAAGACCCCTTCCGCAGCGTCCCGCGCGCGATCGTGGGATCGGTCGTGGCTGCGGCGGTGCTGGGACTGGTGTTCCTCATCGCGCTCACCGTCGCGATCAAGGACATTCCGCGGATCAGCGCCAGCGACACCCCGGTGGCGGCGATCCTGCGCGACCAGCTGGGTCCGGTGATGGAGCACCTGCTGCTGATCGCCATCGCGTTCGCCTTCTTCGGCGCCGGCATGGTCACCCTGGCCACCTGCTCACGGATGGTGTTCGCGATGTCGCGCGACGCACGGTTCCCGGCGTACCGGCTGATGCGCCGGGTCAACCCGCGCACCCAGACACCGATTCCGGCGACCATCCTGATCGTCGCCGTCGGGGTCGTCCTGATGGCAACGCTTCCCGGTGGCGCACTCCTGGAGTTGCTCACGGTGGGAACGGTCATCTCGGCGGTCCTCTACGGCGGGATCATCGTCCTCTATCTCGCGGTCCGCAGACGACTCGGTCACCAGGAGGACGCGTTCGATCTCGGACGGTTCGAATGGCCGGTCGCGATCGGAGCACTGGTGTGGTCTGCGGTCGTCCTGTTCGTGATCGTGTCACCACCGGAGGCCCTGACCTCGATCCTGATCGCGGTCGGCCTGCTCCTGCTGGGCGGGCTCTACTTCGGCTACCTGTGGTTCTTCCAACGTGAGGTCCTGGACACCGAACCCGGAGACGCCGATGTCTTCTCACACTGACCCGGAGGCGAGACCCGTCCCCGCCACACTGACCGGCGACGTGGTGCGGGTGGGAGACCCCCGCTACGAATCGGCGCGGATCGGCTGGAACCGCCTGCATTCCCGCTATCCCGACGCCATCGTCTTCTGCTGCGACAACCAGGACGTGGTCAACGCGGTCGCCTGGGCGCGACGGGAGGGCATCGCCCTGCGGGCCCGCAGTGGCCGCCACAGTCTCGAGGGCTGGTCCTCGATCGACGGCGGCCTCGTCATCGACGTCAGCCGAATGAAGAACCTCACCATCGACCCGGACGCGCGCACTGCGACGGTCGGGACGGGACTCACTCAGGCGGAGACGGTCGCGGCACTCGGGCAGCGCGGCTTCGTGATTCCGACCGGCTCGGAAGGCGGCGTCGGTCTCGGCGGTGTGGTGCTCGGCGGCGGCTTCGGGTTACTCACCCGCAGCTTCGGTTTGGCGAGCGACAACCTGCTCGCCGCCGAAGTCGTGGTGGCCGACGGCGAGCACTCGGCGAAGATCGTGGATGCCACCGAGCACACCAACCCCGACCTGCTGTGGGCGTGCCGCGGGGGTGGCGGCGGCAACTTCGGGATCGCGACGTCGTACACGCTGAAGCTGCACGAGCTGTCCGACGTCACGTTTCTCGTCGCCCGCTGGACCGGGCACGGCGACCTCGGCGCACTGCTGCGCACGTGGCAGCGTGACGCCCCGGTCGCCGACGAGCGGCTGACCAGTGCGGTCGAGGCGGATTCCACCGCGGTCGAACTCTCCGCCGTGTTGTACGGCGGCACCCGCGGCGAGTTGGAAGACCAACTACGTGCGCTGCTGGCGATCGGCGACCCCGAGGTGAGCGTCGTCGAGGACGCGTGGCCGACCGTCTACGGGCAGGTCGACCGGGGCCCGAACGACGTTCCCTTCTGGAAGTTCTACTCACAGTTCGTCACCCGCCCGTTCCCCGATGAGGCGATCGATCTGGTCGTCCGCTTCATGGACAACACGCCCAGCGGCGCGAGCAACTTCTTCTGCTCGAGCTTCGGCGGAGCCGTGCGGGACGACCCACCCGGTGGGTCGGCGTTCCCGCACCGGAACGCCTTGTTCTACTGCGAACCGGGCGCCGCCTGGAGCGATCCCGCCCTGAATGCGACAGCTCTGGGCTGGGCGGCCGACTTCTGGCGTGCCCTGCGCCCCTACGGCGACGGCGCCTACGTCAACGTGCCCAACGCCGCCGCCGCGGACTGGGAGCGCGAGTACTACGGCCCGCACCGAGAGCGGCTGCGCCGGGTCAAGACCACCTACGACCCGGACAACGTGTTCAGCTTCGAGCAGAGCGTGCCGCCCTGCGCTGACTGATCGGGCTGCCTACGAGCGTCTGTTGACACGTTCTGGCCGTGCGGCGTTCACTGATGAGTGCAACCCCGCAGCACGGTTTCTGCCACGAGCCCGCCGTCCAGCCTGGACCCGGCTTGGCACTCGAGAGACGAGACGCATCGCCATGAGCATCGGGAAGAAGATCCGGCACAAGGCCGAGACCGCCGAGGGCACCGCCAAGAAGAACGTCGGCAAGGCACTCGGCAACGAACGCATGGAGGCCGAGGGTCGCGCACAGGAGGCGAAGGGCAACGCAAAACAGGTCGGCGACAAGATCAAGCAGGCGGGACGAAAGATCAAGAACTCGTTCAAGCACTGATCGCGGACTCCCGGATCCGCGCTTCGCCGCCCACGACTTCTTTCGAGCGACAGGGTGGGTTCTGAGCACCCTGGGGTGGCTGTCGGCACCGCTCGCGGGACGGCAGTGTTGGTGTGACCAAGTAACACTCGATCACACACCAACGAGGACTCAGCATGTTTCGTCATACCGCCATCCGCGCCGGCCTGATGTTCGCCGCAGTCGCAATCTCCGTCACCGGCGCAGCCGGAGTCGCGACGGCCATGCCCACCACATCGGATTCGGGCATCGCACATGTCTCGCCGTCGGACCGCGACACCCGCGACCGCGACCGCGCCGAACGCTTCGACGACAACCCGAACATTGTGTTCTGTGAGGGCAAGTCCGTCATCGCGAACCCCCAGTGCTCCTCGTTGCCGTACTGAGATCCTCAGGTGTCCTCGGGTGCCGGCCGAACGGCGCCGCTGATACCTGCCCGCCATCTCCGCTCGATCTGCCGCATCATCGCCGGGTAGACGATCATGCGCCGGAACGGCGCGATGGCATGCATGTACCAGGTGCCGAGCAGCCCGTTCGGCTTGGCATAGACCGCCATCTCACCGCGGTAGCCGCCGGCATCGTCGGGAACCCAGCCGATGTGCATGACTCCGTGGACGGTCCGATTGGCGAGTTCCACGGCCCATTCGTCGTCGAGCAGGTAGACGGAGGCGAAGGAGCCCAGGTCCGGCCCGGACGGGGCGTCGCGCAGATCGGCCGGTAGACGGTCTCGGAGCGTCGGCACCCTGTAGCCGACACCGGAGCCCGACCCGTCCCATCGGAACACCCGCCCGAGCGCCCTCCGGATCGCGAACAGCATCCTGGTAGCGCGTGAGGTGACATGCGACGAGTCGCCGGACGCCAGCCCTTGCATCAGCCGAGGGAAGTCCTGCACCAGCCGGGTGAAGTCGTTCCGGCCGCCCGGAGTCGGCAGCGCCCACACATCCTCGAGCGTGAAATCGCTGGTGAGTTCGTGGACGCGCCAGGACCGGGAGGTGTGCACCGCGTTCGAGAGCCTCATACCGCACCTCCATGCTGTGGCAGCGTGATTCACGCTAACACCGGCGCTGCGCCTCGAACAGCTCCGACCAGGAGACGCCGGGGTGCTCCTTCAGCAGCGCACGACGCTGACGTTCCGTCATACCGCCCCAGATGCCGAACTCGATTCGATTGTCGAGTGCATACGCGCCGCATTCCATCACTACGGGGCAATGCCGACACATGGCCGCCGCCTTGCGTTGTAAGGCACCTCTCACGAAGAGCTGATCCGGGTCTCCTTCCCGGCATTGTGCCCGCGTTATCCAGTCGAGTTCCACGGGACGGTCGAGATCGAGGCGCCTGTTCGGAGTGCACATGTGGGACGTTCCCCTTTCGAAGACCGAACACGGTCGGGGCACTCGGAGATGCGGCTCACCCGAGTGACCTGCCCCGCGCAGGTGGCATTGCATGAAGCATGCATCAAGCGATCGAAAGATCCATTTGCGAAACGTTTTTCGCGGCGCACCGGCCTCGACGTCGAGGCGCGATCGACCACTACCGTGCAGACAGATTACCCGCACTCCGTGCCGATTGCGCGACGAGCAACGGCACGGTGGTGGTGGGTGCACACTGAGTTCATGGTGTCGACGCAGCGGGAGCGGGACAAGTACGAGGTGGGTCTGGAATTCGTCCTGCCGAGCTTCGAAGACGTGATCCCCGACGGGGGCCGGATCGAGTCGGGAACCGTGAACCGGACCAGCGTCTATTACGACACGGCCGACCACGACCTGCTGCGCCAGCACCTCACGTTTCGCCGCCGGACGGGGAATGCAGACGTCGGCTGGCAGTTGAAGGTCCCCGCGGGCAAGGCCCGTACCGAGATCAGGATGCCTCCGGGTGAGAGTGACGCCGTACCCGACGAGCTGACGGCATTGATTTCGGGTGTCGCACTGGGCAAACCGGTGCATCCGGTGGCCACTCTGGCGACGACGAGACGCACGCGACGCCTGTTCGACTCCGAAGACCGCCTCGTGGCAGAGGTAACCGACGATCGGGTGCGCGGCACCCTCTCGGGTGACCGTACCGTCGTGAGCAAGTGGCGCGAGGTGGAGGTGGAACTCGGCCACGCCGGCGACGAGAAACTGCTCGGGAAGATCGGTAAACGCCTCAGCCTGCGCGGCGCGAAGCCGTCGTGGCACCCGTCGAAGCTCGGTCGTGTGCTGAACACCGCGCATCTCGTGCTGGATCGCAGGAACCGGACTCCGACACAGGCGCTGCTCGTCGGCTATCTGGACACCCAGTCGCAAGCGATCGTGGCCGGTGACGTGCGGTTTCGCCGGGGACGGGACCCGGTGCGTTCCACCCGGGCAGGGATCCGGCGGTTCCGCAGCACCCTCCGGGTCTTCGAGCGCCTGTTCGAGCCGACGGCCGCGGCAGAGTTCGATGCGGAGTTGTCTTGGTACGAAAGTCTTCTCGACGATGTGCGAGACCGGCAGGTGCACCGGGCGCACGTCGCGGACGCGCTCGCCGGCCTTACGGCCGAACTAGGTCCGGTCGTGTCGCGCGTCGGCGATGATCTGCTCGCCGACGAGCGGCGCAGCCTGCAGGAGGTGACGGCCGCCCTCGACGGTGACCGTTACCGCACGTTGCTGGCGGCGGTGGCGCGGTGGCGAACGGACCCACCTCTGACAGCCGAGGCCGCGGACGGCCCCACGGTGCTCGAACGGAGCGTTCGGCGGGCCGAACGCAAAGCCGCCACCCTGGTCACGACCGCGGCGGTGGGCACGGACGAGGAGGCGCTGCACCGGGCGCGCACGGCCGCCGAACGTGCCCGCTATGCCGTCGAACTCGTCGCACCGCTGCTCGGAAAGAAGTCCGCGAAAAAGAAGGCAGCCAAGTACAAGAAAGTCCAGCAGGTGCTCGGCGAGCACCAGGACAGCGTCGCCGCCGCCGAGGCCCTCCGGGCGTCCGGGGCACGCGCCGGCACGACGTCGGACGAGAGCGGTTTCATCTTCGGTCTGCTGTACGCCGTGGAATCGACGCGGACACGGCAGGCCCGCGAGAGCGTCGCCGCATTCGCGGGCTAGACAGCGGTCGCCGTCAGCGGGCGGGCGCCGGCGCGAGGTACTTCAGGGTCGGGGGCACGCCGGCCGCACAGTCCACGAACCAGGCGCCGCCTTTCGCGGTCGCCCCCGACGGTGGAACACCGGGTGTTCCGTGGGACCGCGCGAACTCCGCCAGGGCGTTGAGGACCTCCCCGTGGGTGCAGAAGACGGCCCTGTCGGCGTCCGGCGCGTGCAGCACCGCGAAGAGTTCCTCTGGCGGTGCGTCCGGGCCCAGCAGTGGATGATCCTGCACGCTGAGACCGCGCTCGTCGGCGAGCGGCAGCAGACTCTGCCGACAGCGGGTGGTGGGACTCGAGAACAGCACTGCCACCTCGATGCCGGTCAGCGTTTCGACCAGGCCCTGGGCCTGCTGATCCCCCAACGTGCTGAGTGGGCGGTCGGCGTCGGGGCCGTCCCAGTTCTTCTTGTCGCCGGCGTGGGCGTGCCGGAGCAGGATGAACAATTCACCCACCTCCTCCCGGTCACATCACGCGGCGGGCGCAGCGCAGTGGATCGTCGTTGAAGGCTCCCATGCGAGGCTGCGGTTGGCCAGCCCGCGACGGCGGCGCCTCAGCCCGCGGAGCGCGAAACCCGACCCTCGCCGGCCGCTCCAGATGCCGATCGGATCGCGTAGATCAATGCCCCGATACCGAGGACGATCACGCCCGAGACCACGGATGCCAGCGGTAGGAACACGGCGAGGACGACACACCCCACCGCGCCGGCCATCGTCACCGCGCGTGGCCACCATCTCGGGGAGAGTGTCCAGGCGGACGCGTTGGCGATCAGGTAGTAGACCAGCACCGCGAACGAGGAGAATCCGATGACCCCGCGCAGATCCGCTGTCGCGGCGAGGATCGCACCCACGGCGCCGACCGCCAGCTCGGCCCGATACGGCACCGCGAACCGCGGATGCACGGCGTCGAGTAGGCGCGGCAGGTGACCGTCGCGGGCCATCGCGAAGACGGTGCGCGAGACCCCCAATGTCAGCGCGAGCAGCGAACCGAGCGCGGCCACCACCGCGGCCACCCGGACCACCGGTTCGAGCCCACCGAACCCGGCAGCGGCAACCGCCTGCGCGAGCGGGTCGGTGGCGACGGCGAGGGCGTCCGGGCCGAGCGCTGTCAGCACCGCCACCGACACGAGCAGGTAGACGACGAGTGTGATGGCCAGCGCGATCGGGATGGCCCGGGAAATGGTTCGGTGCGGATCCTTCACTTCCTCGCCGAGCGTCGCGATCCGGGCGTACCCGGCGAACGCGAAGAACAGCAGACCCGCCGCCTGCAGGACCCCGATCACTCCGTTGCCGGAGCCGATCCCGAGGTCCCCGACGGTGGTGTCGGAACCGGTCAGGCAGGCCCCGACCACCAACGCGAGGACGGCGAGCACCGCGACCACGATGCCTCGGGTGACCAGGGCCGATTTCTGCACCCCCAGATAATTCACCGCGGTGACGGCGACCATCGCGATCACCGCGACGACGTGCTCGCGGCCCGGCCACAGGTAGGCGCCCACCGTCAGGGCCATCGCGGCGCACGACGCGGTCTTACCCACCACGAATCCCCAGCCGGCCAGATACCCGATGAACGGTCCCAGGCGTTCACGGCCGTAGACGTAGGTGCCGCCGGATTGCGGGTACAGCGCGGCGAGCCGAGCCGACGAATTGGCATTGCAGTACGCGATCACCGCGGCCAGCGCCAGCCCGACGAGCAACGCACCCCCGGCGGCGGCCGCGGCAGGCCCCAGCGCCGCGAAGATCCCCGCCCCGATCATCGAGCCGAGGCCGATCATCACCGAGTCGAACACCCCCAGCCGGCGACGCAAGTGCGGTGTTGCCGTCGAATGCGCGTGGTTCGAACCCTCGTTGCCGGCCATGCGTGGCGGTTCCCCTTCTGGCGTGCGGAAGTCGACCGCGTCAACGGTAGTGCCAACCCGCGATCTACGCCGTTGTCGCCTTCTCGACGGCTGCGCGCATGAGTTCGGTCAGCTGTCCGATATTTCGGGGTGTGGCCGGGTAGCCGGCCGACGTCACGCCGACGACCTGGCCGCCCGCGAGCGCGCCGACTCCGATGTGAGTGTCTTCTCCCTGAGTCACCACGCCGGCGAACGCCTTGTCGCCGACGTCGGCGGGAGCCGGCAGCGGCGCAAAGCCCGGGACCACTTCACTCGCGTCGATCGCTTGCTCGAATGCGGCCGAGGCCGAGTCGGGGCTGGGATACCGATCGACCGACACCGTGATCCGCTTGCCGTCTTCCCCCTCGTAGATCACCATTCTCGTCGCGTCCGGGTTACCGGAAGCAGTCGAGTTCTCACTCGTCGTGGTCTGGTGATCGATCTCCGGGAAGTAGCTCTGCACGGCGTCCAGCGCGACCAGAACGTCCTGGGGCAGCAGGTTCGTCGCGGAAGTCGTCACGTCCTGTCGTGATTCGGATTCGGACGGCGTGGTCTGCGATCCACACCCGGCCACCGGCAGGACCGCCACCGCCATGATCGAGAGCACGGCGAGAGCGGTACGACGGCCGCGAAGTCGCCCGCGGTTTCGCTTCGTCGGTTGCACGTGACACCCCTGTCGCTCGTCGCGATAATGCCGAGGTCTCATTCTCCGCGCCCCGACGGCTCCGAAACAATGCCGGTCAGACGGGGTTGTGCTCGGCGCGAGCGGCGGGTGCAGGCGGGACGCTTCGCGCCGCGGTGGTGCTCAGTGCGCGGTTACGGGGGGGTCGGCGACACCCTGGTGTCGTATCTCGTCGCTCGGTCTCACGAAAGCGCGAACAAGGTCGCGTGGGTGGCATTGGACCCGCCCTACGAGGAGCGGTTCGCCTTGGTCACCCACGCGGGCGGTGGACTGTCGCCGGCAACGAAACACTTCATGCAACTCGCGCACCGTCACATCACCGCACTGCAGGGCATCGCGTCCCACTGGAGCGGCAGACACCCGAGCTAGCTTCAGGAACCCTCGCCCCGGGATTCCACGACCCACGCCGCGATCTGTGCACGCGAGTTGTATCCCAGCTTCGTCAGGAGATGCTCCACGTGCCCTTGCGCGGTGCGAGGCGAGATCACCAGTCGAGCGGCGATCTCCTTGTTGGTCAGCCCCTCGGCGATCAGGGCGGCAACCTCCCGCTCCCGTTTCGTCGGCTTCGACGACGGACCCGCCGACGCCGACGCCTGCGCGGACGACACCTGCTCGCCCAGTGCGTAGGCGACCGCTGCGTCGAAGCCGAACCCCCGACCCCTTTCGTGCGCCGCGGCATACGCCTGCTCGGTCAGCGCCTCCCGGGTCCGGTGTTCGCACTCGTCCTGATACACGCTCAGACCGGGTACCAACACCGCCGAACTGCCCACCGACCGGGTCAGCGCGTCGGCGGCTCCCATCAACACGACCGCCCGCTCCGCGTTGTCCTCCTCCGCGGCGATCCACGCGAGCGCCTGCAGGCAGACGCTGGCATTGAGCCGGTCGTTCACCCGGCGGTCCACCTGGAGTGCCTGCCCGAGGAGGCGCGCCGCGCGCTCCCTCTCGCCGAGCCGCCACACGGCCACGGCCAGCGCCCACAACGAATAGGACCGATAAACCGATTCGCCCTGCGCCTCGGTGATCGCGAGGACGCGCTCATGGCATTCGATGGCCCGTGCCGTGTCGTTCAAGAGGTCGTGCGTCATACCCAGGCCCACGATGGCGGCGACCTCGTAGAGGTCGTTGCGTCCCGCGAAGGCCTCGGCGGCCTGGTCGAGTCGCGCGCGTGCGTCGGGGAGCCGCCCACCGAACAGTGCTGCGTATCCGACCGTGTGGTCGACGTGGGCGCGCACCATCGGGTCGGTCGTCCGGGCGGCGAGCGCCTGCGCCTCGTCCGCCAGGGTGTCCGAGACCGGGATGTCGCCCTGTACTCCGGCAAGCACGGTGCCGGCGTAGAGCGCCGTCGCGCGATCGCTCGTCGGTTCGGACGGCAGCCGATCGAGGAAGCGGCCGAGCCACCGCCGCCCCTCGCCGAACAATCCGCGGGACAGCCAGAACGGGTACAGAGCGGCGGCGATGCGCACTCCGATGTCCGGGCTTTCGGACACGCAGAACTCCAGCGCCTCACGGAGATTCGGTTGTTCCCGCCCCAGCTGGGCGATCAGCGGGAGCTGCCGGGAGCTGATCCAATCGGCATCGGCGTCCAGCGCCAATCGCTCACACCAGTCACGGTGCCGACGGCGAAGTTCGGTGTACTCCCCACTCTCCTGCGCCTTTTCGCACCCATAGGCGCGCAAGGTCTCGAGCATCCGGAACCGCACCGCGGTACCCGACTCTTCACGTGTCAGGATCGACTTGTCGACGAGGAAGGTCACCGTGTCGAGCAGGTCCTCCGCCTCGCCGCCGCCGCACACCTGTTCCGCGGCCTCGAGTTCGAAACTGCCCGCGAACACGGCCAGCTGCGCCCACATCCGTTGTTCCGCGGGTGTACACAGGTCGTAACTCCAGTCGATGCACATCCGCAGTGTCTGCTGCCGCGACGGCGCATCCCTGCTGCCGCGGGTGAGAAGCAGGTAGCGGTCGGTCAGCCGCCGCAGAATCTGGTCGGGCGTCATCGCTCGAAGCCGGGCGGCCGCCAACTCGATCGGCAGCGGCAGTCCGTCCAGCCGCTGGCAGATCCTGGCAATGGTGACCTTGTTGTCCTCGGTGAGTTCGAACCCGGGGACGGCGGCGGCGCCCCGCTCGACGAACAGAGTGACCGCATCGTTGCGGGGCAGACCCTTCGGAAGGTGATCGGGATCCGGGACCGGCAGCGGGGGAATCAGCAGCGCCGTTTCCCCGCCGATCCCGAGCGCTTCGCGACTGGTGGCGAGAATCCGCAACTGCGGACACGCTCGAAGCAGGATCTCGGCGAGCTTCGCAGCCGCGGCCACCACCTGCTCGCAGTTGTCCAGCACGAGCAACAGGTCCCGCGGGGCGAGGAACTCGACCAGCACCTCGTGAGCGGATCGCGCCGACTGGTCCCGCACCCCCAGCGCAGCCGCCACCATCCCCGGCAGCAGCGAATCATCGCGCAGCTCACCCAGTTCGACCAGCGTCACGCCGTCCGAGAAGTTCCGTTGCACCTTGGTGGCGGCACGCAGGGCGAGCCGGGTCTTGCCCACCCCGCCGATTCCGGTCAACGTCACCAGCCGCGACGTCGACAAGAGGTTCGTCGCCTCGGCCAGTTCGGTGCGGCGGTCCACGAAGCTGGTGAGCTCGAGCGGAAGTCCACCCGTCCGACCCGAATCGGCCGGTGACCACGCGGGCCTGCGTGACGCACTTTCCTCCGTCGAACGGCCTCCCACGACGGGCAACCCGCCCTGCACTGCAACGGGTTCCGGATTCATCGCCATCTCGTCGACCGGGAAGCCGTGATGCAGTTGGCACTCACGAAGTTGCCGGCCCAGTTCCACCGCGGAGGGTCGGTCACCGGGTTCCGCGGACATCGCGCGCTCGATGACCGCGCTGATGTCCTCGGCGATGCCGTGCTCGCGCGGGTTCGGAACCGGCTCGGACGTGATCCGCAGAAACTGCGCCACCAGTTGCTCACCGCTGCGGCGCTCGAAGGCAGCGTGCCCGGTGATGGCCGCGAACAGCGTCGCACCGAGACCGTAGACGTCGGCGGCAGGACTCGGCGGGTCGCCGGCCACCACCTCGGGGGCGGTGAACGCCGGCGATCCCGTCACGATCCCGGCATCGGTTTCGAACCCGCCGGCGATGTGCGCAATGCCGAAATCCGTCAACGCGGGCTCACCGTAGTCGGTGATCAGGATGTTCCCGGGCTTGACATCGCGATGGAGGATTCCGAGGCGGTGGGCAGTCTCCAGCGCCCCGGCCGTCTTGACTCCGAACCGCAGTGCTTCGTCCGGTGGGAGCGGACCATGGCGCCGGATGCGCTCGTCGAGAGAACTCCCCGCGCAATACGGCATGACGATGAACGGCCGGCCGTTCTCCGTAACGTCGGCGTGGAGAACGTTGACGATGTTGGGGTGCCCGGTCAGCCGGCCCGCCGCACGCTGTTCGCGCAGGAACCGCGCCCGGTTCTCCGCGTCCAGGTCTGCGGTGAGTACCTTGACCGCCACGGTGCGGTCGAGCGCGGTCTGGGTGCAGCGGTAGACCACCCCGAAACCGCCACGACCGATCTCCTGGGCGTCGTCGAACCCGGCCGCCGCCAACTCCGCGGTGACCGAACCGGACACGTCGCGTTGGGTCGCGAACGGATCGACATCGGTCATCGACTACATCGATTCATCTCCTCAGGATATCGCCGACTGCCCGTCCGACGGCCGACTTGCGACCCACGTCTGCCGAACTGGGATGAGACGCATTGCGGATGTCGGTACCGTCCGGTCTGTTCTTCGGCCGGGTAGGTAGTCGGGGTGAACCGGCGGCGCACAACATTTCCGCCGCGCCCGAGTAACTCGCCCATCGGCGGGGTACCCGACATTTACGCTGCACTGGGCTCGGCGGCCCCGAGACGCAGCCAGGTCCCCTGACCGGTCCCCCTCGGCCGGGTGGCCGCCCGCCGCTCGTGTGCGAGGACGCCCCCCTCTTCCTCGGACACGGGCGGCACCCAACCCGGTAGGCCGCGTGGCGGCACCGACGTCGATCCGGTCGTGCTCCCCAGCATTGGAACTCGGACTGGTGAAGTCGAATTGGACCGCGATCACCGTCCTGCCGCGCAGGCACACGGGCAAGCTCGTCAAGCGTCTGATCACTGTGGGCTGACCACGCCGGACACCTCCACCGCCGCGGGCGCGAGACCGTCACCGGAGGCGCCCCGGGTGTACTCGCCCAGCACGCGGTATCCGTGGTAGTAGGTCACGAGCATGAGAGCCCAGACCGACAACGCCAGAATGTAGAACAGCGTGTGGTCTGCATCATCACCCGGAATCGGGAAGAAGTCGTAGATCACCGCCACGAACGCTCCGAGGGCCGTAGCCACGAAGACTCCCACCGCGTGCCGTCGCTCACGGATCTGCCACAAACGAACTGCTACCGCGAACATGAACAGCGCCACCGCAAGATTCATCACGAGATAGAAGATCGCCCATCCCAACTCGACGGGACGTACTTCGAGTGTGCGGTTCAATCCCACCGCGACCGCTGCCGCAACGGCGCCGACGTCCACCATCCACGACGGACGGTACCCGCGGGTCACCGCCATCATCCCGAGCACGATGATCAGCGTCATCCCGAACGAACGCGAGAACGCGTCGAAGAACACCATGAGGTGATAGCTGAAACTCGAGTGCACGATCCCGGTGGCGGCCAGGAACAGCACGTTCGTCCCGGACAACGCAATCACCAGCCACTCGATCCCGAGCAGAAGATTATGCTGGCGGCGAAGGAATTTGACGCCGTAATAGTAGCCGGCGCCCAGCATCGAGACGTTGGCGATCAGCAGCAACGCCGTATGGAAAGTGTTCACCAGTGATCCTTCGGGGAGAGGAGTCCGCCGTCAGCCGCGACCGTACCGACGTCCGATGCATATGGCCCCATCGCAACTCCCTGTCCGAGAACGGTTTACACAGAACGATTCATTCGTTGCTGGTGGTCGTACACAACTGTTCATCTGACCTAGTCGGTTAACTTGGTCACAGTGAATAGATACCCTCGTGGGACGCGCGATGTCAATGGCACCCACCCGGACGAGATGATTTCCTTTCCGAGACTTCCACTCGATCCGGTCTCACAGTGGACATCAAACCGATCATCTGACATGATCGTATGATCTGTCACTCGGTTCGTCGGACCGAGTACATGCCTGCTTTCGGTGCGGCCGCTGACGTACCAACGCATCGGACACCGGTAGCGGCCGGCTTCCCACCACATCATCGTCGCGCGATCGGAGAGTGATTGCATATGACCTACTCGCAATGGCAGGACGTCCTGGACTCGGATGCGCTGGCAGTGGCCAAGCAGCTCGAGGAACTGCTGCCGGGACCCCTTCATACGCTGGGGCTCGACGGTGTTCGGCAGTTCGCTGCGCCAACTCCCCCGCCCCGCACGACACAGGTGTTATCGGTCGAGGACCGCACCATCTCCGGAGTCGCCGACGGCGGGAACGTCTCGGTGCCGGTCCGTATCTACCAGCCCGACCGCACAACCCGGGCCGGCGCGCTGCTCTACATCCACGGCGGCGGCTTCACCGTCGGTTCGCTCGACGGCGTCGACGAGCTGTGCCGGATCATCGCCGACGAGGCCTGCTGCGTCGTCGTATCGGTGGATTACCGCCTTGCGCCCGAGCACCCCTTCCCGGCGGCGATCACCGACGTCCGCGCGGCCTATGACTGGCTCCGGGCCAACGCCGCCGAACTGGGCGTCGCCCCGTCCCAGCTCGCGGTCGGCGGCGATTCGGCCGGCGGTGGACTGGCCGCCTCGCTGTGCCTCGACCTCCGCCGTCGCGGAATCGCTCAGCCCGTGATGCAACTGCTCGTCTATCCGGCGGTGGACGATCAGTTCACAAGGCCGTCGTGGACCGACTTCAAGGACGCCCCACTACTCGACGCCGAAACCGCGCAGTGGTTCTGGAGGCAGTACGTCGGTGATTCTCCCGCCGATCTCGACGAGCTCGCGGTTCCGATGAAGGCCGGTTCGCTGGCCGGACTGGCCCGGGCTCACATCGCCACCGCCGAGGTCGATCCGCTTCGCGACGACGGCGAGGCATATGCCGCCGGTCTCCACGAGGCAGGCGTGGCGGTGCGTCGCCAGCGATACACCGGCATGTTCCACGGGTTCTTCCCGGAGGTGCAGACCTACGCCAAGAGTCGCCGCGCCGTGCTGGACGCATGCGAAAGCCTGCAACTGGCGTTCCGATTGGGTCCCGCAACCACGTTTGGACAGACGCCGAGTCGCCCTCATACGGACGCAATGTCAGGAGTCGTCGAATTCGGTGGACACACAGCGTGACGTTCAACGAAAGAATGACCTCCACCGAAGATGGCAGAGGGCACCTGCGGCACGCCGCACGGGGTGCGGTCGATCACAAGCGGAAGCATCGCGACAAAGAGGCGGCGATCCTTATTGGGTTCGCGAGTATGTGGGCACCGTACGGGGGCGCTGGTGACGACGAGATCCTCGTTCGATTCGGACTGTCGAGACTCCAGTTCATCGACCGCTTGTGGCAGAAAATCCCGGATTCCAACTGCGCCTTGGAGGAGTTACAACTCCTGGCACGGGCGTACCCGCGCCGTCCACGAAACAACGGAATCCACGCACGTTGAGTGAGTGGCTGTGGAGGCGTGGCTCCAATGGGCGACCGCCGGTCGACAGACTCTGATGGGGGAGTTCAGCGAACGCGGGTGACGTTGTGGAGTTGGTGGAATTCACCCGTCGGTATCGAAAAGTTCATCCCTCGCCTACCTGCACGGCGGCACCGAAGCTCGACATCGAAGCGCGCCGGATCGCAATCGGGCGCCACTCCGCTGGCGGCAATCTCGCCGCTGCCGTCTGCCTGCACCGGCGCGACGAGTGGACCTCGGACGTCCGCTGGTTCTGCGAGCTATACGTCCGCCGAGACACCGGGCGACGAACACCTCGCGGCAGCCGTGCGCGCCGAAACGCGCGCGGCTGCCGCCCGCCTTGATCCTGACCGCGGAGGTCGACCCGATCCGGGACGATGTCGAGGTGTACGGGGCCCGGCAGCGGCGCGACGGCGTGATGTCCCTATCCAGCGCCCCGTGATGGCCCCTAGCCGATGCTGAAGGGCTGGCCCCACAGCGTGACGGTGCTCGTGACGTTCTCGGTCTCGACCTCGACGTTGACGAAGGCCCGGGCCTGGGCGTAGCCGGCGCACCCGCTCACCCCGAGGGTGGAGTCGCTCCACGAGACCGAACCGGTGGGTCCCTCGACGTAGTTGCCACCCCAATGCGCCTCCCCGCCGTAGGGGTCGGCGTATTCCTGGTCCAGGATGTCGACCGGAATCGCCTGGCCGGGGCCGAGAGTGATTCCGCCACTTGTCCCCCCGGCAAGTGGATTCCCGACCGACCCGGTCGCGATGTCCGCCCACGACATCCCCGCCCCACCCTCGGCGCCCGCCTCGGCACCGAAGTCGACCTGGCACGCCAGCACGTAGCCGGGATAGATGTACGCACTCTGCACACCGTCACCCTGCAGCGCGACGGCGGCCTTGCCGGAGACCCACACGTTGCGGTGCAACGGCGTCGACCCCATCGACGGCGAAATGTTCGCACTCTCGTCCGTCAGGTTCACCGTCACCACGGTGCCGTCCGCGAGGGTCTGCGTGATGCTGCCACCGGGCAGCGGCACGAACGTGTCGGCGTTCGCCGCACCGACGGAAAAGAAGCCCATGGTCGCGGCAGCAGCGGCCCCGACCGCGGCCAGACGCACACCGTTCTTACGGTTGATGATCATTGTTCCCCTCTAAGGGTAGATAACTCGCGCACGCGAGAAAGTGGGTGGGAAGGACTGCGAAAGAGCCGAAATCAGCCGATGCTGAACGGCGCACCGTACAGAACGGTCTTCGAGTAGTCGTTGCCCACGATCTCCACGACCGAGTACGAACGAGCCTGCGCGAAACCGCCGCACTTCTGCACCTGCAGCTCCGAATCCTGGTACTGCAGCGCGTAGACGCCGTCCTTCTTGATGTCCTTACCACCGAGCGGCACGTACTTGACCTCACCCGAAGCCAACGGAACCGTCAGACCCGCACTCGCCGACAACGAATCCAAACCCAGACTGAACGACGGGTTCGCCGACAGACCCGTGATGTCCACCTGGCAACCCACGATGTACCCGGTCGACACCCGCGAAACACCATGCGTGGTCGACGCATTCGTACCGTTGTAGGTACCCGCATTGTTCGTCGTGTTGTTCGCGTCCGGAACGTCGGTGACGTCCTTGATGCCCTTGACATCGGCAACGACGGTGCCCGACACCCACGCCACACGACCGACGCCATTGGCAGCCAACGACGGCGACGACAGAGCACTCTCCGCCGTCCGCGTCAACGTCACATTCGGGCCGGTCTTCGAACCATCAGGCAGCGGGATGAAAGTATCCGCGCTCGCCGCACCAGTAGACATCACACCGAGTAGGGCAGCCGCAGCAGCACCCAGGCCTGCAATACGGACGCCCCGGCGCAGTCCCGATGCAGAGTTCTTCATCATTTGCTTCCCTCAGAACTTTCTCAAAGATATTCAGTCGCAGAATGTTTGGGTGGAAGTAGCCACACCCGCGAGATGTTGGGGAAGCTTAACCTGAGACTGAGATCAGTTTCGTAACTGTGATGCGCATCACATAATTTTCGACCGCCGTTCTCAGCGAGAGGGTCCGCGGTCGACGGACTCGGGACGAGGAACGACGGTTGACCTCCCGCGGCAAACCGGACCCGCCTCCAACAACAACGCCTTCCGCACCTTCCTCGTCACCCCCAGCTAGCTCGCCTGCCCTGTCCGCGCGCCCGCCGAATGCGTGTGTCAATGCACAGCGGAAAGAGCGAGCGATCTCCTGGGATACGCCACCGGGAGGCACACCGTGCAGACGTCGTCGAACGTATCGCGAGCTGGATGACCTGGACGATGCCTGGGACTGCAAGAGGAGGTCTCCGTTTTGCCGCCTCCACGCAGCCGGACCGCCCATCTCGCAGTGGACGCCCTTCCGATCATCTGACATGATCGGAAGATCCGTGCGCTCAGTTCATCGGACGAGAACTGCCTGCCTTGGGTGCGGCCGCAGACCTACGAACGCATCGGCCGCCCGTAGCGGCCGGCTTCTCACCACATCATCGTCGCGATCGGAGAGTGATTGCATATGACCTACTCGCAATGGCAGGACGTCCTGGACGCGGATGCGCTGGCAGTGGCCAAGCAGCTCGATGAACTGCTGCCGGGACCCCTTCATACGCTTGGGGCTCGACGGTGTTCGAAAGTTCGCTGCGCCAACTCCCCCCGCCCCGCACGACACGGGTGGCCTCGGTCGAGGACCGCACCATCTCCGGGGTCACTGAGGGCGGGAACGTCTCGGTGCCGGTCCGTATCTACCAGCCCGACCGCACAACAACGGAATCCACACCCGTTGAGTGAGTCGCTGCGGAGGCGTGGCTCCAATGGGCGACCGCCGGTCACGGCCCACATAGCCGAGGCGGGTAAAATACAGGTGAAACCGCGGGTGGCGGGACAGCCACTCATTGATCGCCTTCCCGCGTGTTGCGTGGAGGCGCTGTCATCCGGGACTGCCCCCAGCAACTGTCCGTGCCGGTGACACCGAACAGGTCCGACACGAAGATCGGTACACGACCTTCGCCAGCACGGAGCGGATCGTCGACGATCCGGACCGCCTAGTGTCGTACGCCATAAATTCGTGCTTTAACTTGATATCCTGAGGCATGCCTCGAACCGGACGCCCGAAGGCGGAGTTGATGTTGACCGATAACGAACGCGAACAACTCGTTCGATGGTCGCGGCGAGCGAAAACCCCACAATCGTTGGCACTGAGGTCGCGGATCGTGTTGGCCTGCGCGGAGCCGGGGATGACCAACAAGCAAGTCGCGGCAGACCTGGGGATATCCGCTAACACGGTCAACAAATGGCGCGGGCGCTTCGTCGACCGACGCCTCGACGGCTTGGTCGACGAACCTCGACCGGGTCGTCCGCCCTCGATCTTGCTGGACCGGGTCGAAGACGTGGTCACCGCGACGCTGGAAACCGCCCCGGCCGATGCGACGCACTGGTCGCGTACCTCGATGGCCAAGCGCACCGGCCTGTCACCGTCGACGATCGGCCGGATCTGGCGCAAGTTCGAACTCAAACCGCATCTGACCGACGGGTTCAAGCTTTCCACGGATCCGCAGTTCGTGGACAAGGTCGTCGATGTTGTTGGCCTTTACCATAATCCGCCCGAGCATGCCGTTATCCTCTGTGTGGACGAGAAGAGTCAGATGCAGGCCTTGAACCGTTCCCAGCCGGTGCTGCCGATGATGCCGGGCATGCCGGAACGGCGCAGTCATGACTACGCCCGCAGCGGCGTCACCAGCCTGGGGGTACCTCCCTGGACGTAGTCCTTGGGGGAGTCGCGGCGTTCAACATCGCCGACGGCACGGTGATCTCCGAGCTTCATCGACGTCACCGGGCCGTGGAGTTCAAGAAGTTCCTCACCGCGATCGACAAGGCCGTCCCCGACGAGTTGGACGTGCATCTCGTCTGCGACAACCTGGCCACCCACAAGACGCCGGCAGTGGGCGACTGGTTGGCCAAGCACCCACGTTTTCACGTCCACTTCACCCCGACCGGGTCCTCGTGGATCAATCAGGTCGAGCGATGGTTCGCATTCCTGACCGATCAGCTGCTCCGCCGTGGTGTACACAAAAGCGTTGCAGCACTGGAGAAAGACGTTCGCAACTGGATCAAGACCTGGAACGACGACCCGAAGCCGTTCGTCTGGCACAAGACCGCCGAGGAGATCCTCGATTCCCTCGCCAAATATATCTCACGAATTTCTGACGCGGGACACTAGAGATGCTCGTTCGATGTCGATGTCGGTGTCGGTGCGCCGGACGATCATCGATCGTTTCCGGTGCAGATCGAGATCCCCGACGAACGAACTGCTTCCCGGCAGGACACAACGAAGACTCAGGACGAAACCGACCGCTGCCCATACCAGTCGGCCTTGTACTCGAGCATCGACCGGAACTCGGACCAACCCGCATCCGAGATCGCCCGCGACAACGACCGATTCCTGACCATGTTCCGCACACTCAGATCCTCGATGGCGATCACTTGATTTTCGCGCACCAGCCGAGTGGAGAGTGTGTGCAGATGATCGCGCCGCCGATCGGCGATCCGGCCATGAATCTTCGCGACCCTCAGTCGGGCCTTGGCCCGGTTACGGGACCCTTTCGCCTTCCTGGCCAGCACCCGCTGCGCCTTCGCCAACCGCGCACGGTCCCTGCCCTCATGACGCGGGTTGGTGATCTTCTCCCCCGTCGACAGCGTGTACAGGCTCCTGATCCCGGCATCGAGCCCGACCACCCGATCAACCGGTTCGAGTTCGGGAATCGTGTTCACGGATCAGCTATGTTGGCTGCGGTCTCGGATCTGCCGCAATAGGGGGACGGCACCTGACGGGATCTCGTTCGCCCGGCCCTCCGATACTCCGAGGGCGAAGAGTTCACGGGCGGCGGAGGAGATAATCGGACGGGCCGCGATCGTGGCGGACGCCTTCCAGACGAGGTCCATGCAGTGATGGAAGGTTCCGATCGTCGCCTCGTCGGTTGTGTAGTCGCCACTTTCGACTCGTCGCACCGTCTCGTCGACTTCACGTTCGAGGACCGGCAGTCCCGGCCTGACGAACTCGACGAGCCGGTCCGGACTCACACCGAACGCTTCCGCGAAGACCACCGCCTCCTGGAACGCGGCGATGCTCGACATGTAGAAGATCAGCATCGAAAGGTCGAGGGTGCTCGCGTCGGTAATAACCTCGCCGACGTGCCCGCTCAAGCCGCCGAGCGCGAGAAGCATCTCCGCATTCCGGTTCCAAAGCTCAATGGGCCCTGCGTAGTTCACCCCGCCCACAGGAGTGCCGATGTCCTTTGGATAAGCCGAGATCGTACCTGACAGCATCAGCCCGTTCCGCTTGGTGACCCACTGCTCGAGCTCACGTGCATCCGCCGGGGTCCCTGTCGCCAGATTCACTATGGTGCGACCGGTCAAATCGATGTCGTCACCGAGACACTCGACGAGAGCGGAGGAATCGACGAGGACGGAGATAGTGATGGGGCTCGACTCGACGGCCTCGACAGCGGTGAAGGCCGCTTTGCCGCCTGCCGCCGTCAGGGGGGCGGCCTTCTCCGTGGTTCGGTTCCACACGGTAACCGAGTAGCCCTTGTCGATCAGTGTGTGGGCGATTGAGCTCCCCATGAGACCGAGACCGAGAACCGATACATCGGACATGACAATCCATTTCTCTCGTTGACACCGGTCCCCGGATCGCATTTGCCCGCGCGATCCGGGGAGCGATGGCCTTCATTGAAATACCGTTACTCACTGACCGTTTCAGAATGAGTTCGGCGTCACCGAGGCCTACCCGGGTGTTCCGGTTCCCGGGACGTATGTCGACTGACGATCGCATTGCCCTGGCAGACAACGTGTTCGCGCAGCGGATAGGCGTCAGTGGCCCCCGAACATCAGAAACGATCTGTCGCGCACCCAGCGATTACAGCTCGATCCAGGTCGTCTTGAGGTGCGTGTATTTATCCAGACCGTGATTGCTCCTGTCCGCACCGTGCCCGGACAGCTTGCGTCCGCCGAACGGGACCGAGGAGTCGCCCTCTTCGTAGCAGTTGATCCAGACCATACCGGCGTCGATCCCGCGCGCCATCCGGTGAGCCCGGCTCAGATCCGCGGTCCACACCGACGAACCCAATCCGAAAACCGTATTGTTCGCGATCGCGAGCGCCTCCTCCTCGGTACGGAAGGAGTGCACCGCCAGCACCGGACCGAAGATCTCGTGCTGAGCGAGCCTGCTGTCCGGATCGACGTCGACGAAGACAGCAGGGTCGACGTACAGGCCGTCATCACGCCTGGTATCGGAGCCCAGAACCAGTTTGGCACCCGAGTCGATCCCCTTGCGGATCTCGGCCAGGACGTCGTCGCGATGCGCGGCAAAGGCGAGCGGACCGAGAGTGGTCGCCGGATCCAGAGGATCACCGATCACCGCCGCGTTCAGGTTGTCGACGACCTTCGCCACCACTTCGTCGCGTATGTCTTCGTGGACCACCAATCGCGACCCTGCAGTGCACATTTGACCGCTGTTGAAGGACACCGCCCAGGCAGCCATTGATGCTGCCCGGTCCAGGTCGGGCGCGTCGGGGAACACGATGTTCGGCGACTTGCCGCCCAGCTCGAGCCACACCGGCTTGGCGTTGGACGCACCCGCGTAGGACAGCAGCTGCTTTCCGACGTCGGTAGATCCGGTGAAGGCCAGGGTCGCGATGTCGTCGTGCTTGCCCAGCTGCTCGCCGACCTTGGCGCCGCTGCCGGTGATCACCTGCAGCACGCCCGACGGAATGCCCGCCTCGTAGGCAAGCTCCGCGGCCCGCAGCAACGAGAACGGCGTCTGACTGGCCGGTTTGGCGACGACGCTGTTGCCGGCGACCAGGGCAGCCGGAATCTTGAACATGGCCAGTGTCATCGGGAAGTTCCACGGCGTGATGATGCCGACGACGCCGACCGGTTCACGGGTCACCAGGGCGACCGCGCCGTTGCGCCCGCGCGGCGACTCGTCCATCAGTTTGTCGGCCAGCTCGCCGTACCAGCGCACAGTGTTGATCGCGGTACGCATTTCGACGTTCCACGCGATTGTGACGGGTTTACCCATTTCATACGCGACAAGGAATGCCAGTTCATCACGATGCTGGTCGAGCAGGTCGGCCCACCGGATCAGCGCCTCACCACGCTCACGCGGCTCCAAGCCTGCCCACACCCGGCTGCGAAAGGCGTTCTTGGCGCCCTGTATCGCGCGCTCGACATCCACTTCGGCAGCACTCGCCACCTGCGTTGTCTCGCCGCGGCGGGGACTGGTATGCGTTGCGGTATTGCCGCCGCTTGCCTGCGCCCACTCGCCGTCGATCCACATCGCGGTCGGCAACTCGGCCGGCATTTCGACGTCCAGCCACTCGTTGGGTGTGGCCCGTCCCGGGGTCTCAGTTTCGACTGCCACGGTTACTTCCGCCTTTCGCGCGGCTCGGTGCCGCTGCTCTGAATTCTCGAACGACCGATTCAGCTGTCGAGCCCGAGGACTCCGGCCAATTCGTTGTAATCGACCTGCCACAGGCCAGGCGATGTCAGCGGGTACTGCGAGCGGAATCCGACCAGCCGTTGCGCACGCGGCGACAGCGACTTGGCTATCTCCAGATCGACGATGAACGGGTAGGCCTCTTCGGGGGTCAGGAAGCCGGCGTTGAACGTGAACGCAACAGCCCGACGGTACTTGTTGTCAGTGAGATTGGCCCCGCCACCGTGGACAGTCTTACCACTGATGAACAGCGCGTCGCCGGCCTTCATGATCGCCGGGATCGTCCCTTCCGGAGTCCCGTTGTCCTCGAAGTCGTCCCAATGATTGCTGCCCGGGATGACACGAGTCGCACCATTCTCTTCGGTGAAGTCGGTCAGCGCGATCAGAAAGTTGATGCACGCTTCGGGGCCGGACGGGCCCATGGCGATGAAGGGCGCCCAGTTGCCCAGGTCACGGTGCAGCATCTGAGCCTTGTTACCTGGGCCGATCTCGATGACCTGCGCCGTGGTCATCCAGTACGTGCCGGATTCCTCGACGAAGGTCTGATCGCTCAGTTCATGAACCAGGTCGTGCTCGATGATCTCCGTGCGGAAAGTCTCGCTGTGCGTGACCAGATTCGTCAGGCGCTTGGTGTTGCTTCCGTGGAACTCGGCGATGAGGCCGTCATGCGTCGAGCCCGGGCGCAGCTTTGCCATCGGATCGTCGATGTCAGCGTTGAAGCGCTTGATCTGGTCCTCGGTGAGGAAGTCTCCGATGATCACGCCGCCGTCGCGGCGGACGATCTCGAGAATCTTCTCCGCAGACGTGGTCACGGGTACTCGCTGCAGTGCCTGCTGGTCGACAGTCATATCTTGTTCTCCATCCGGTAGACGGGTGATTTATAATCGTTTGATTTTATCGTTTGATCAGTGTTCAGACAAGGGTTTTGGTTAGATCCGTCACATCCGCGTCGGCGGTCGTTCCTTCTCTTGAAAGTACTGTGGTACAGCACTATTAGCCCACGATCTGTGCACCTTCGCGAATCCGACCGGACGCGTCACTCAGGCCGTCGATGCCGAAGCGGGCACCGAATCGGCGCTCCTTCTGATCACGTGATCAAGCAGGCAAGCGGACGGCGCGCGCCAACAGCTCAGACGACGACGCGGCTCAGCGCCTCGGCAATGAAGTCGATGTCTTCCGCGGTGTGCGCAGTACTCAGGAAGATTTTTCCCGAGGGCATGAACATCACGCCTTCGGCGAGCATCCCGCCCAGGACCTTCCCCCAGATGCCGCCGGTTCCGTGGAGCCCGGTGGCCGCGTCCTCCGGCACGAATTGCAGCAACGATCCGACCCGGTTCAGATGGGCCGGGACTCCGGCGTCGGCCAGTACCGTATCGAACCGGTCGTGGAACCGCGCCGCGTTGCTCTCCAGCGTCGCATACACCGCCGGGTCCGCGAGCACACCCATCGTCGCCTCGACCGCGGCCAACGCGACCGGGTTTCCGTTGAACGTTCCGGCGTGCACCACGCCGTCGGTGACCTGATCTATCAAGTCCGCGCGGCCGACGACCGCGCTCTGGGTGAACCCGCCGGCAATCGCCTTGCCGAGCACCGATAGATCCGGGCGTACCCCGAAGCGCTCGGTGGCGCCACCGCGCGCGATCCGGAAGCCAGCAATGACCTCGTCGAAGATGAGCACCACGCCGGCCTTATCGCACAGCGCCCGCACCGCCTGCAAGAACTCCGGGAGCGGTTCGGTCACCCCGGCGTTGCTCATGATCGGGTCGAGCAGGACCGCGGCGATCTCGAGCTCGCGCGCGTCCTCGAGAATGCCGGTGATCATCTCGATGTCGTTGAACTCCGAGACGATCAGGTCATCGAGGACGCTCGGGCTCTGACCTTTGGTTGCGGTCAGCGTCGGCCTGCCGTACTCGTCCGACGACATGCCCGCATAGACCGAATCCTGCCAGCCGTGGTAACTCTTGGCGAACTTGACGATGCGTCGACGTCCGGTCGCGGCCCGGGCCAGCCGCAGCGACACCTGCACGGCCTCGGTGCCGGTGTTGCTCCACAGCAGGCGCTCACCGTGCGGAACCGCGTCCAGCACCGCTTCCGCCGCCGCATACTCCAGGACGTGACCGGTGCCGACCACCTGCATGCGGTCCAGGACTCCCCGGACCGCCGACACCACCCGTTCGTCGCTGTGACCGAGTACCATTGCACCCCATGCCATTACACAGTCGACATAGCGATCACCGTCGAGGTCCCAGACGTGGGCGCCGCGAGCTTCCGCGACGAACAACGGATGCGGCTGCATGGACGCACGCAGCCCCGAACTGACCCCGCCGCCAATGCTGTTCCGGGAACGCTGAAATGCGGCAAGTGAAGATTGAAGACCCATACCCGGTGACAACTCCTCGTGTAACTGAACTCCAGCCCGAACCTGTCGAGACGATTGTCGACACGGGCTGGCTTGCACCACCTTTGGGGTGCGGGGACTCATAACATGTGTAATCGCTTGACCATATCCAGTGGTGGACTAGGCCGATTTCGACCGAAACTCGGATCCGAGAGTTAACCGACCTTCCTGTCCTGTTGGCCCTTTTGGCGCTCGTCCATGGTCCACGTGCACCGTTCGATGAGCCAATCGAAGATCGGGTCACGCTCGGTTTGCCATTCGGGGTGCCACTGGACGCCGACAACCGGTCGGCCACTCAGCTCGATCATCTCTGCAATTCCATCGGTGGCTCGGCCGGTGACCGTGAGTCCGACACCGGGCAGGTCGACCGCCTGATGGTGCCATGAGTTCGATGTTCGATGGGCACCGTAGATCTGGCGTCCGACACTGCCAGAGGAAAATTCGACGACATGCTTGTCGTCACCGGCGTAGGGGGCAGCCTTCGGTGAAGAATGCACGATTGACGTTTCCTCGATGTCCTCGATCAGCGTTCCGCCGAGGACGGCGTTCAGCAGCTGATGCCCGCGGCACACGCCGATAATGGGGATGCCCAGAGACAGCGCATCGGCAATCAGATCGGCCTCGTACTGGTCCCGCTCGAAGTCGATGACGTCGATGTTCCGGCGCGGATCGGCATCCGGGTCGACCGGCTGCATGCCACCCCAGCGCGACGGGTGCACGTCCTGTCCGCCCGTCACGATCAACCCGTCCAGCCTGTCGGCCACACCGGTCGAACTCGACACGAACGGAAGGTTGACCGGAATGCCTCCGGCTTCGGCCACGCACCGGTCGAAGTCGGTGAAGAAGGAGTTCGTCAACCGATCGGTGAAGCGGGGCGATGTACCGGCCACCATTTCCAGCCGATAGCAACGGCCCGTGATACCGATGAGTGGTCTCATGTCGACTCCTTCCCGATTCGTGCGACAACGCGGATTTCCCTGCCTGATGCCAGGGCAGAGAACCCTTCGTTGATCGTTTCGAGTGAGTATTCTGCGGTGACCAGCTCGTCGAGCTGCAACAGTCCCGCCCGTGCGAACTGCAGATACATGGGGATATCCACCTTGAAGTGGTTCGATCCCATGAACGACCCGCGCAAGCTCTTTTCCTGCATGAAGAGTTCGGATCCACGAAGTGGAATCGAATGCGAATCCGGGATCATGCCCATCACCGTGGCCACGCCGCCCGGTCGCAGCATCGCGAACGCCTGCCCTGCGGTGGCCCCGGAGCCGACCGCCTCGAACGCGTGGTCGGTGCCGCCGCTGGTCAGCGCCCGCACCGCCGCGACCGGGTCGGTCTCGCGGGCATTCACCACGTTCGTTGCTCCAAAGAACTTGGCCTGCTCCAGTTTTTCCGGCACGACGTCCACGCCGATGATCTGAGCCGCGCCGGCCAGCCGGGCGGCCTGCACCGCGGAGAATCCGATTCCGCCGAGCCCGATCACCGCGACAGTCTGCCCCGGACGAACGCAGGCGCTCTGCAGCACCGAGCCCATCCCGGTGGTCACCGCGCAGCCGAGCACACTCGCCGTTTGCAGACGTACCCCCGGCGCGATCCCGACGACGCTGTTCTTGTGGACCAGTGCCATCTCGGCGAAACCACCGATCCCGGCAGTGGCGCGCACCGCCGCCCCCTGACTGTTCGTCAGACGGGGCCGGGCGCGGCCCTGCTGCAACTCCGCCCGACGCGCGCACAGGGTCTGCTGCCCGGCCAGGCAGAATTCGCACGACCCGCAGTACACCGACAGACAGGTCACGACGGTGTCCCCTGGACCGAACTCCGTCACAGCGCTTCCGACCTCGACGACTTCGCCCACCGCCTCGTGGCCGAGCACGATCGGCGTGTCGGACTCGAAGGTTCCATCCATCTCGTGCAGGTCCGAATGACACAGACCGGCGTACGCGATCCGGACCAGCACCTCGTCGGGTTCGGGGTCGTCGATGACCAGCTCTTCGATATCCAACGTACCTGGCGCGGCGTTGAGCACTGCCGCCTTGATACGCGTGCTCATACGAGTTCGAAGTAGCGGTTGAGTTCCCAGTCGGTGATCCCGCAGTCGGGGTCGCCGCCACCCATGGTGTGGAACGCCAGCCATTCCCAGCGTCGGGTTCCGATCCAGTAGTCGACGAATTCCTGCCCGAGTACCTGGGCCAGTGCCTTGTCGGCTGCGAGCGCATCGGCGGCGCGGGTGATCGTGTGCGGCAGCGTCTCGGTGGCGGCCGGGTTGCACCAGGCCATGCCGACGAACGGGGCAGGCGGCTCGACGCCGTTGACGACACCGTGGAGTCCGGCTCCCAGCACCGCCGCAGCCACCAGGTACGCGTTGGAATCTGCTCCCGGCGTCCGGTATTCGATGCGCGAGTACTTCGGGTGACGGGTCACCGCACGGACGGCGGTGGTCTTGTTGTCGATGCCCCAGGTGACGGTCGTGGGCGGGCCTTCCAGCGGAATCTGCCGCCGGTAAGAGGTCATGAACGGCAGTGCCAGCGAGGTTGCCCCGGGCATGGTTTGCACGACGCCGCCGATGAAGTTTCGCATCACGTCGGACGGTCCGTCCTCGGCGAAGAACGCGTTGCCGTCCTCGTTCGCCAACGAGATGTTCAGATGCGAAGCCTGGCCCCACGCGTCGGACCACTTGGCGATGAACGTCACCGACCGACCCAGCTCGTTCGCGACCTCACGAACGACCTGTCGGGTCCGGGCCCAGTTGTCGGCCGTGGTGACGATGTCGGCGACGGCGACGTTGATCTCGATCTGACCGACGGCCGCCTCGTCGTTACACGCCTCCCACTCCAGTCCCAGCTCTTCCAAACGGTGCTGCACTCGGTCCAGGAACTGCCACCAATCGCCGGACTTGGCGTGCACATAGGCTGAGCCGGCCAGACCGCCGAGCGGGGTCAGATCCTTGTATCCCTTGCGGCGCGCTTCGTGAACCGACTCCTCGAAGAGGGTCGCTTCGATCTCGATCGCCGCCTTCACCGAGTAGCCCTCTTCAGCAGCCTGCCGCTCCACCTTGCGCAAGAGGTTCCGCGGACATACCGACACCGGGGCGCCGGTCTTGGTCCAGAAGTCGCCGATGACGGATGCCTTGCCAGGCTCCCATTCGATCAGCGTACTCAGGTCGGGACGCAGGAAGATGTCCAGCAGATCGCCGCGCCACTCCGGAAAGGCGAAACCGAACTGGGGAAAGTTACCGAGATCGTTGCCGAGGACGACATCGGCGAACGGAAATCCCGTCTCGAGTCCGCTCAGGAACTTCTTCGGGGAAATCGACTTTCCCACGAACGTCCCGTCGAGGTTCGTCGCCTCGATTCGAATCGACGTGATGGCCCGCTCGTCCAGCCACCGCCGGACCCGGGCACTCGTTGTTTCAGCCATTGAACCGCACCTTCCAGTGTGCACCGCACATCACAGAGACCTGCGCAGCCGAGCCGACCATCGTGACGGCACCGACACCCAGTGCGATGAGAAATGAATCGAACCAGCCGCTGAGGACTGCAGACAATGACTCAGCCGATCCGTGGATCTCGAAAGTGGCCCCGCCGTCACCGAAGACGACACGCTCGTCGTCGTCGGTGCACACGATGACCAGCTGCTCGGGGAATCCAGCCGAGTCTGCGTTGAGTTCCCAGAACTTCTGCGCAGCGACATTCCAGTCCGGCAGCGGCGGCGAGAGCAGCCGGCCGACCGCCTCCCCGAGCTCACCTCCTCCGACGACCGTGTATTCCGGGTAGAAGTGCAGTTGGAGAGGCTCGACACCGCCGGCGACTCCGTGCCTCACGTGAACGCGACCGTCGACGAAATCGAGCGTCACCGCCTGCGGATCGGCGACCGACTTCAGCGCCACCGTCCCGGTAGTGCCGCCGATCAGCGCGCGCAACTCGGGAACCTCGGCGCTGGCCCTCAGCGTCCGCGCCACCGACAACACCAGCGGCGTCGGATCCGGCTCGACCGCGACCAGCACATCTTCTGCAGTCAGAGAACTCACCTACTCGACCTCCTTTCAAAGACTGACCAAGACCTCTGCCTAAGTCATATGATCAGTAGTGTGGCGGGTGTCACCGGTGACGTCAAGGGTCATTCGCCGGGTCGCGACTCGTTCACCGACCCGGTTGCGCGACCCCGCCCACGGAAATTGCAGGTCAAATCGACGAACGGACTGTTCGCGGCGCTACGATTCGGCTCGCACTGTTGACGCGGATGCCGTTCCTACTGCAAACTAGTTAGTCAGATCATTTGATTAGGTCAATAGATTTTTGCCTCGGTTCAGATACGGGTGCTCCACGGCCGGCAGCACGCCCCGTGGCATCCGATCGAGCCCCGACAACAACCCAACTGACATCAGTAACGGCCGGCCCGTTCGGTAGGGAGTGACTTCATGGAGCCAACAAATTCGCACGTCGACGTCGTAATCGTGGGAGCGGGACTTTCCGGCATCGCCGCCGCGGTCGAACTGCGCACCACCCATCCCGAGCGGACTTTCGTCATGCTCGAGAAGCGCGACAACCTCGGTGGCACCTGGGACCTGTTCCGGTACCCGGGCATCCGGTCCGACAGCGACATGTTCACCCTCGGCTACAGCTTCAAGCCGTGGCGGGACGAGAAGACGATCGCGGCCGGGGAAACCATCCTCGCATACCTCGACGAGGCGGTCGAGGAGCATCATCTGCGTCCCTTCATTCGCGTCGATCATCGTGTGCTGAGCGCAGATTGGTCCAGCGAGAGCAGCACCTGGACGGTGCAGGTCGGGTCGTCCGCCGGATACGAAACGATCACGTGCTCGTTCCTGTACATGGCCTCGGGCTACTACGACAACGAGAACGGCTACCGACCACGATTCCCGGGCGAGGAGAACTTCGAGGGCCCGATCGTCCACCCTCAAGAATGGCCGGAGGATCTCGACTACGCCGACAAGAAAGTGGCCGTCATCGGTTCCGGTGCCACGGCCATCACGCTGATCCCGGCGATGGCCGGCACCGCCACCAAGGTCACGATGGTGCAGCGTTCGCCGTCGTACGTCGCGATCGACAGCGACGTCGACGAGGACGCCATCACGTTGCGTGCGGAAATCGGCGACGAGGCCGCGTTCGACGCGGTCCGCCTGCGCAACTTGGAACAGCAACAGATCAACTATCAGTTCGCACGCAAGCATCCTGACGAGTTCAAGAAGCCGCTGTTCGACGCGATCGACGCGATCGTCGGATCCGAGTTTCGTGAGAAGCACTTCACCCCGTCCTACGAACCGTGGGATCAGCGCCTGTGCCTGGTCCCAAACGGCGACCTCTTCGAAGCGATCAAGGCCGGCCGGGCCGACGTGGCGACCGGATCCATCGCCGAGTTCACCGAGCACGGCATCCGAATGGAGTCCGGCGAAATGGTGGAGGCCGACATCATCGTCACCGCCACCGGACTGAACCTGTGCACACTCGGCAAGGTTGCGTTCACCGTCGACGGGCACCCGGTCGACTTCAGCACTACCTACACCTACAAGGGTGTCGCGTTCAGCGGCGTCCCCAACCTGGTGCAGGCACACGGTTATCTGAACTCGTCGTGGACGCTGCGACTCGAACTGGTCAACCAGTTCTGGAGTTCACTGCTCACCACAATGGACAAGCTGGGCGCCAAGTCGGTGACCCCGGTGTTGCGTCCCGGCGAGGAGAACATGCCCCGCGATCCCTGGATGACCGGCGTGACCTCGGGATACTTCCTGCGGTACCTGGATCACATGCCGTCGCAGGGCGATCGGCTCCCGTGGCTGAACCCGCAGGTACACGAGCTCACCAAGGAGATCCTCGGCGCCGATCCCGACGATGGGGTGCTTCAGTTCGCCTAGTGCGCCCAGCGGCGCTCCGGCGACCTCCGAAGCCGGCGGGGCCGAGGCGAGTTCCCGATCGGGGCGGCTCCGCCCGCGGGACAAAGACTTGTTTCGTCTGTTCTGTTCGGTTGACAAGAGGAGTGTGCGCATGGATGTGACGAATCAACTCGATGTGGCCGTGATCGGTTGCGGAAACATGGGGTCCGCGATAGCCCGGGTTGCGCTCGCGAAGCAGTATTCGGTCGCAGTATGGAATCGCAGCCCGGAGCGCGCCATGCGACTGGTCGATGCAGGCGCCACCGTCCTCACCGAAGTCAGGTCGGCGTTCGAGAACGCCGACCTGACCATCGTCTGTGTCAGCACGACCGACGACGTCCGCGCCCTGCTCACACAGATCGACCCCGCCCGGGTCGCCGGCACGATCTTGAATCTGACGAGCGGCTTACCCGACGAGGCCAACGAACTCGCGGCGTGGACGGCCGAACACGGCGTGCCGTATCTGGACGGCGCAATCCTCTGCTTCCCCGAGCAGATCGGCAGCGCCGAGGCCCGTATCCTGGTCGCCGGCCCCGAGCAACTCTGGACGGCGCACAGCGACATCGTTCGGGGGCTGGCCGGAGGGGCACTGCATGTCGGCACCGTCCACGGCGCCGCCAACGTCATGGACGCCGGCTTGGTCGGCGCCTTCTACATGTCCAGCATGGTGGCGTTCATCGAGGCGGCCCGGTACATGGGCAACGCCGGTGTCAGCACCGACGCGCTCCGGTCCCTACTGCCACACACCCTCGATCAGTTCTCCGAGGAGATCCACGACATCCTGAACCGCTTGGACACCGGCACTTTCGCCACCGAGCGGGCGACACTCACCGTCTACCAGGAGGCGGTCAGACCTTCCTCGACACCATGGCACCGCACGGACCGGCCAACATGATTCGGGCAACCACCGGTGTGTTCGACCGGGCAGTCGCCGCCGGCCTCGCGAACGAGGACCTCGCCGCGATCGTCAAACTCTCAGCCGAATAGCACTGATGCCGTGCAGTTCCGATCGGGAACTGCACGGCATCCGCAGTGGTATCGATTCGTTCGAACTCGGGGCAGGTACTACGCCACAGCCGTGGACTGGATTCGATGGGCACCTTTCGACGCGACCGCCGCAACCGGAAGATCGGCCATGGTGCGTAGGCCCGGCGCCGCGTCGACGATCGCCGTGATCGCGTTCGACGCGACCGCGACAGTCGACTGCAGGCTGTCCAGCCCACGTGGCGCGATGAACTCGAGAGTCTGCTCCTCACCCTCGATCAGCCACCGGTCGCCGGGCACGACTGGATCGCCGTCTTCGAAGAAGCCGAAATGGACGGCGACCTCGATGAGGGGTTCGCCGTCCCGAATCCCCCGGGCGGCATGGCGGACCGCTGCAATTGTTCCCGGCGCCACAATGACATTGTCACCGATCCGCTCACTGTCGGTAAGAAATGCCGGTGCCGGACTGTCGACCTCGATCGTGTCCAGCACCCACCCCAGTCCCGCCGCCAATGCGGCGATGCTCTCGGTGAATCCGACGTGACCGATGACCCGCCCCTCGTCCTGGGCCTGCACGAACTCCAACTCGGTCAGGCCGATACCGAACTTTCCGAGGATGTGGCCGTAGTGCACCATCTGGGTGGCCCGCTCGATCTGCACGCTCTCGACGCGCTGAGTCAAACTGCTGAGCAGCAACGGCAGGGTGTCCATCAACATGCCTGGATTACATCCGGTGCCGACCACGCTGCGGCCGTTTGCGCGTGCTACCTCGTCGACCCGCGCCGAGAACTCGGGATGAGCGTGCGCCGGATACCCCAATTCCTCACATATCGACACGACGTTGTAACCATGCGAAAGCAAGTCCGTGACCAGCGGCTCGATCGGCTCGACGAACGACGTGGTCGCGACGAACGCCACGTCCGCCTTCGGCAATGCGTCGATTGAACCGACCACGACCCCTCTGGAGCTACCCACGCCGAGCAACTCGCCGACACCGCGGCCATGCAGTGCAGGCTGGATGTCCAGCGCGCCCACCACGGCGCAGTCCTCACGTCGGCTGAGCGTCCGACCAACGTCGACGCCAACGCTGCCGAGCCCCACGAGGACAACCGATACAGTTCGCATTCTCTCTCTCCCGAATCTGTGTAACCCAAGTCGATCTCACGCGCCGGGTCGCCGGACCCGGCATGTCTTCGCCGTAGCGGCCTGGTAGGTCTCCAACACGAAACGATGACCCCGCCTACTTGGCATCGGCGCCTTCCTTCAGCAAGAAGATCGGGTCGGCCATCATGCCCTCGTGGCCCACGAATCCGGTACTGGGTGGGCAGGTCGAGTAGCCCAGCAGCTTCTGAATGTCCTCGTCGAACGTCCTGGCAATCTCCGGCGGGTAGGTAAGGAAGGCGTTCTCTTCCTGACGCAGAAATCCGAGATCCAAGCCCATGGTGAATCCGATCCGGTTGCTGTCGGAGTTGTTGGTGCCGCCGCCATGATAGGTACCGCCCACCCAGATCAACGCCGATCCCGCGGCCATCTCCGTCGGCAGGGCCTCGCCGATCTTCGGCGCCCGGGTGTCGTCCCACCTGTGACTGCCCGGAACCACCATCGTTCCTCCGTTTTCTGCGGTGAAATCGGTGATGGCGACCATCAACTGGACGCGGGCCTGGTTGTACCCGTCGTGGTGGCGCCATTGCCACACACTGTCATCCCGATGCAGCGGCTGCGCGCCCTCGCCGGGGTGGATATCAATGATCGAGGTGACCCCGATCTGGTAGTTCGGCACCATCTCGACCTGATCTTCACCCAGCAGGATCGGCCGGGTGCGCTCCAGGTAGTGCGCCGCTACGCCGTTGTAGATCGGGTGACGTGCGGCCGTAGCGGCATACGTGGCGTGCTTGAAAACGCCATACAGACGCTTGGTCCGTTGTCCGGAGAAGTCGTCCTGGCCCCAGGCCGCTGTCTCCAGCGCGGCATCGGTCTCCGCTCGGGCTTCCTTCAGTGTTTCGCCGTCGAAATAGTCGCGGATGATAACGCCGCCGTCACGCTCGATGTGCGCGATCACGTCGTCCAGGGGGGCGCTTGCCTCCAGGGTGGTCAAACCTGCCACGATGGCTCCTTCAAAGATGTGCGGACGGAATTGTTCTTTCATGGGCTCGATACAAATTTCAGCCACTCGACTACTCGGAACTGAGGACCTCGAGGTGGCCGTCGACGAACTGCTGCCGAAGCCGCTTCTTGTCGAACTTGCCCACACTGGTCTTCGGCACTTCGTCGATGTAGACCCAGCTGTCGGGCAACTGCCATTTGGGTAGATTCCCACTCAGATGGTCGCGGAGCACCTTCGGATCGCGTTCCACACCCTCCTCGAGGACGACCACCGCACATGGCCTTTCGTCCCACTTCTGATCGGGGATACCGAACACGGCCGCCTCTGCGACATCCGGATGTGCCATCAGGTCGTTTTCCAGCTCGACCGACGAGATCCATTCCCCGCCGGACTTGATGACGTCTTTGGCGCGATCCACCAGAGTCAGATACCCGTCCGGCGACACCCGGCCGACGTCGCCGGTCCGCAGCCAATCACCGTCGAAACTCCCGGCGTACCGCTCCCGCTCGACGTCATCGCGCGCGTAGTACGCCGCCGTGACCCACGGACCCCGCACCTGAAGCTCACCCAGTGAAACACCGTCGTTGGCGACAACGTCACCGGCATCGTTCTTCAGCCGGTAGTCGACCAGCGACGCGAACTGGCCCTGCGTCGCGCGATACGCCCACGGATCGTCACCGGAGTGACCCGCGGGCAGTGCCGCGGTGGCAGAGACCGCCGATGTCTCGGTCATGCCCCACCCCTGGATCATCGTGACACCGAGCTCGTCCTCGTAGGTTTGCAGCAACGACAACGGTGCCGCCGATCCACCGACGAAGACCCGCTGCAGGTGTGTGAGGTCCTGCGGCGTACGCGCGAGGGTCTGCAGTATGGCGGTATAGATCGCCGGCACGGCCGCGGCGATGGTCGGGCGTTCGGCCGCCAGCATCGCCAGCAGCGGCTCCGGTTGCAGGAAGCGATCGGGCATGAGTAGCGACGCGCCGGAGAGCATCGACGCATACGGCAAGCTCCAGGCGTTGACGTGGAACATGGGCACGATGACCAGGCAGGTGTCCCGGGCGCTCAATCCCATGCCCATGGACGTGGTGACGTGCAGCGCGTGCAGGTAGAGCGAACGATGCGAGTAGACAACACCCTTCGGATCTCCGGTGGTCCCGGAGGTGTAACACATGGCGGCAGCCGATCGTTCGTCGATATCCGGCCAGCAGTAGGTCTCCGATCGGTCTGCGAGCAGCTCCTCGTAATCATGCACCGCGACGTGCGCGGGCGCCTGGAAACTCTCGGCGGGCGCGCCCACCACGACGACGTGCCGCACCGTCGTCATCATCGGCAACGCCTGTCCGAACGCGGTCAACAGCGAAGCATCGACGATCACAACCCGATCTTCGGCATGGTTTGCCACGAAGCCCACTTGACTGGGCGAGAGCCGGATGTTCAGCGGATGCACCACCGCACCCATCGCAGGCACCGCAGCATACACTTCGAGGTGCTCGCTGTTGTTCCACATGAAAGTGGCCACTCGATCCGACCGTCCCACGCCGAGGCCCTGTAACGCGTTCGCCAACTGCGCCATTCGGGGAGCCAGCTCGCCGAGGGTTCGGCGCCGACAGCCGCCGCCGGTCCAGGTCGACACTACTGCTGCGCTGTGCGCGGTGGTGGCATAGCGCAGCAAGCGTGCGAGCGATAGCGGTCCGTCATTCATTGTGCTGCGCATGATCGTCCTTCAGAATTCGTGCATCGCGGGTGCTACGACGCAGTCGCGGGCTGGATCAACCGGGCGCCCTGTCGACGTGTGTGCGTCTGCGCGCCGTTCATCACGTTTCGGGGTTTCACCTCTCGACAACGTCTGATCATTTGCCCAAGTCTTATGATCAGACGTTAAACGGCTCACAGCGATTTTGTCAACGGTCAGCCGACATTGTCGTTTCCGCCGACACGCGCTCCCCCATCGCCGCGTTGCCGTCACCCCGGAAGCCGGCTTCACCGCCTCCCCAGCAGGCAGATCGCACAGCTCACGAAGGTCGCAAATGCTCGGCCCCTCTGCCCTCATCGCACCCGACCAGCCCGTGCGGCGAGTAATATCGACTGTGGCATTGACCACAGCCGGACATGCTGCAATCATCTGGATGTCTTCCGACCGAATCGTTTGAACAGTTTGGCACCGGTCGTCGAGGATTCGCTGCACCGACCCGGAGGGCCGCCCGCGGGGCCGCCCCCATCGACGCGACGTCTGTCGCGAAACCTTCTAGGAGTAGTCGCATGGTCGATACTGCATCGCCCCATGGCAACGAGCACCCCCATCAGTCGGGAGTCGGAGATCTCGACACCGGTCATCTCGGGCGGATACCACTGGTTTCGTTGTCCCTTGCCTCGTTCGTTCCAGCGGTCGGCATGGCACTCGTACCGCTTCTGATGTTCGAGACCGCCGGCACGGCGGCGTGGCCGTCCGCCCTACTGGGTGCGCTTGCGGTGATCTTCGTCGGGCTGTCCGTGATCACCTTTGCTCGCCGATTTGTCAGCACCGGCTCGCTGTACAGCTATGTTGCCGAGGTCTTCGGACCGTGGGCCCGATATCTCACCGCAGCAGCACTCTTCGTTGGGTTCGTCCTACAGGTGGGTGGGATCGGCGGAATCGTCGGCATCTTTACCGGTAGCTTCCTCATCTCGCGGGGATTCGAGAACGCTCTCGATTTCGGCCCGCAATCGGCGATCATTCTCGGCGCGATCGTTATCGCGGCTATCGTCGCTATTCGCGGTCTGGACACGTCAGTGCGGGTTGCGGTCGGCCTCGCTGCGCTGTCGATTCCACTCGTCCTCATCATCACCATCGCGAGCGCAGTGCATACGGGACTCGACCTGTCCCACCAGTTCGACTTCGACGGCATCAGCGTCAGTGGGATCCTGCAGGGTGTGGCCGCCGGCACCACGTTCCTTGTCGGATTCGAAAGTTGCACGGCATTGGCCGCCGAAACCCGGGATGCTCGACGCAATATTCCACTTGCGGTGATGTCCGTGCCCGTGGTGCTGGGTGTCCTGTACTTGCTCTGCACCATCTTGCAAGTGCCCGGGCTCATCGCCGCTTCGTCCGATCTCGAAGCCGGAATGTCGGCGCCGGCAGCTTTGGCGCTCAATGCCGGGCTCGGATCCGCGGTCGCCACGGCAACAGACCTGGTGCTCGCCGTGGCGTGCTTCGCGGCGCTCATCGGGTTCGTCAACTACGGTGCCCGCTTCGTCATGACGCTGGGAATCGACAAGCTGCTGCCTGAACGAATCACCGCGGTGAACACCAAGTTCCAGACTCCGCATGTGGCGATCATCGTTCTGTCGGTACTCGGGTTCGCCGACATCGCCGCCGTCATGGCCGTCACCGGAACCGTGACAGAGGCGTACTACGCCGGCGCGCCACTGATCGTGTACGCATGGGTCGCCCCGTACATCCTCATCACCGTCGGCGCCATAATTCTGATGCTGCGCACCAGGACGAAACATCCCCTCATCCTCGTGTGCTCTGCACTCGGCGGCATCACGATGGCCTGGGTCTACCTCAACGGGGTGATCAATCCTCCGGCACCACCGAGCGATGCCATGTCATGGGTGATCATCGTCGTGATCGCACTCGTGCTCGCGGTCTTCGTGATTTCCGGCCGACGCCGGCGCCCCTCCACCTCCGCACCCGCCCCCATCCGAGGCGAGGAGGAAATTGCACTCTGACCCGCTGGCCACCTGAGCCAGCCCTCACAATCCGGGGTTCACAGTCGGACGGTAGCCGGAATCTTGCTGGGTTTTCAGCCGGCTGCCGTCGTCTGCGGGATTCGGTGCGCGTCGGCGAGGCGTTCCAGGGATTCGGCGATGACATCGACAGTCGTGTCACGCATGACCGGATCCTTGAAGGTCAGCCATTGTGGAACCAGACCATCTGCGACCGAAGCGAGCGCTCGAGCCAGAACCTCGACCAACTTGACGTCGTCGTCGGGCCTCAACCCCTGACGCAGCAAGCCTTCAAGCCTGTCGAGATGGACTTGATACACCTGCTTCCCCAGGTCGCTGTCTTGCCTCAAGACCCAGAAGAACAATTCCAATTGAGCCTGCGCGTATACGTCCTCCGTCGCGAACCATGCTGCGATCTGACGCAGAAGTCCAGCCGCCGCCCGGCCGAGTCCTGAGCCTTCACGTACGTGAAAACCATCCCTCATCTGCGACGCAGCCATATCGTCGTAGATGGCGAGGAACAGCTCCTCTTTCGTATGGAAGCAGTAGTGCAAGCTCGCAAGCGGTGCCTGCGCACGTTCCGCGATGCGTCGAGTGGTCGCGCCATGCACACCGCGTTCGGCAATAATCTGCACCGCCGCGGTGATGTAGTCCTCTCGGCGTTGCCCGGCCGGCAGACGTGCCATCTTCGCTCCTCGCTTCTCCGATACATCCGTAACCACCAAGGCTACCGGATAGTAGATCTATTGACTTGGTCAGTGCGATCCGCATGGCCTACTCGGCGGCACGATCGCGGTAGCCCCGCCTCCTACTGCAGGGCCGACGCGAGTTGCGGGAGTTCGCGCAGAGCGTTGGTGCGTTCGATCTGCATCCGGTCGGCGGTGTCGAAAGTCTCCGAGAGCGCGCATCAGTGGCTCGAACCGTGGGTCGCCGAGATACACACCGTCGTAGGCCGACAGCAGTACCACTCCGTCGAGGTGCAGGGTGTCGAGCGCGTACTCGACCTCACGGACGGCAGCGGCGACGTCGTGCATGGGCAGAACGGCGAGCCGCCGAAACGCATGGGGTGAGAGGTGAACAATTCAACGGCGTAGGTGTTGCAGTACCGCGCCATGCCGTTCGCCTCCGTGCCCGGCGCGGAATTCGACACCGGGGGTCGGAGATCGACAGGGCCTTGCGTTCAATCTGGTCGTCGCCACCGGCGCACGGGACCCCTTCGACGCGCTGGCCGACTTCGCGGATTTCTGTTACGAAACCGCGCTGTCCGGTAGTCCCGCGGCCCTTCCGAGCCTGCTCGCATTCGCCAATCCCGGCCACGTTCCGTACCGCAGCGACTGGCCGTTCGCCCCCGTCGCCGCGGGCGCCTACTTCAATGCCCTCCTCGACGGCAACGACACCCTGCGTGACACTGCGCGGGCGGATATCAACCACCTCGACGCCGAAGCACCGTTTCCGTCCCGCCCGCTGAGCAGAATGCTCAGCTCTCAGCCGTAAGGTCGGGCATACTGCCCTACATGACAAGACTCGACCGGACCGATGCCCGCCTGCTGATCGCCCTGTGCGACGCTCCGCGGGCCACCGGGGTGCAGTTGGCGTCCCTGCTCGGCATGGCCCGGAATACCGTGCAGGCACGGATGTCTCGCTGGGAGGAACAGCGCGTGCTCGCACCCGTCGACCGCTGCGTGTCACCCCGCGATCTGGGATACCCCCTGCAGGCGTTCGTCACCGCTGTGGTCGACCAGCATCGCCTCGAGGACGTCATCGAGCACCTGCGAGACATCGCCGAGGTCGTCGAGGTGGTCGGCATCTCTGGGGTGGCAGACCTGCACATCGGTGTGGTCGCCGTCGATGCCGACGATCTGTACCGGGTCGCCGGTCTCATCCTCGCTGTGCCCGGGATCGAGCGCACCACGGTGGCCGTCGCGATGCGGGACGCCATTCCCTACCGAACCCGCCCACTGCTCGAGCGGATCGCCGAGGAGAAATGAGGACGGGTGGACCCCACCCGCGTTCTGAGCACGAGCACCGGCATCACGGCGACGAGCATGGCCGCCCCCACGACCCACGGCCCGGCGCGCGAGTTGGCGTCGAACAGCCATCCGGTGACATACGGGCCCCGAAACCGCTCAGGTTGCCCACCGAGTTGACGACGGCGATGCCCGCCGCGGCGCCCGCACCGGTCAGAAAGTGCTGGGCAGGTACAAGAACACCGACAGCGCGCAGAACACCCCGACCGCATTGATCGTGATCGCGATATGGCTCCGATCAAGGTGGGGACGGCGACGTGCCAGATCCGCTCACCGGTGCGGTCGGAGTGCCTGCTCCACAACACCATTGCGACGGCCCCGACCGCGAACGGGACCGCGACGATCAACCCCGTGGTGAACAGGGTGAGGTCGGTGTCGAACGTCTTCTTGAAACCGGCGACGATGCTGGGCAGGGAGGCCATAGCCGCCGCGACGATTCCCCACGTGAGCATGATCCGGGCGATCCACCGGCGTGCCCCCAAACCTGTGCAGCGCGAGTTTGCTCGGCATCTCGAACAGGAGGTGCCCGATGAAGAAGACGCCGGAGGCGAGACCGAACATGGTCTCGGTGAGTCCGAGTTCCTCGCTCATGGTCAACTTCGCCAGTCCGATATTGGTTCGATCAAGGTAGTGGACGAATTACGCGAGGCCGAGGAACGGAATGAGCCGTCGAGCGACCTTCCGGACCACTGTCGCCTCGATCTCGGATTCCTGCAGTACGAATGACATGGATGACTCGACTTTCCGGTAAGGGGGTACGGGTCGGTCCGCCGTGTCGCGCAGGATGGAAAGCTCTGCGCGACAGGCATTCACGGCTTGGGATGGGTTACGAGAAGATCTTGCCGGGGTTCAGAATTCCGTGCGGGTCGAGGGCGTTCTTCACCGATCGATGCATCTCCAGCACCACCGGATCGAGTTCCCGGGACAGGCCGTCCATCTTCAGGAGACCGACTCCGTGTTCGCCGGTGACGGTGCCGCCCAGTTCCAGTGCGGCGTCGATGATCTCCGCGAAGGCGACCTGCGCCCGGGCGCGGGCTGCCTCGTCGTCGCGGGGGGTGATGAGCAGCGGGTGTAGGTTTCCGTCACCGGCGTGGGCGATGTTGGCGATGGTGGTTCCATGGGCGATGCCGATGCGTTCGATGCGTGCAAGCATCTCGGGGACAGCCCGTTTCGGGACGCACACGTCTTCGGTGAGTACCGGACCGAGCCGCTCCATCGCGGGGTAGGCCAGACGGCGTGCCGCGAACAGTGCGTCCGCCTCCTCCTGGTCGGTGGAGACGGCAGACCACGTCGCCCCGGCTTCGGCGAAGCACGACAGCATCTTCTCCGCTTCCTGATCGCCGACCACCCCAGCCGTGTCGACTCGACCGAGGAGCACGACGTTCGCCTCCACCGACAGCCCCATCTTCTTCCAGGCGTCGACGGCGACCAGGCATTGCTTGTCCACCAACTCGAGCGCCGACGGCGTGAGCCCCGCCGCAGCCACCGCGCTGACGGCCCGACCTGCGTCGACGATGGAGTCGAAGTATCCGGCGACCGTGCGCTGGGGGTCCTGGAGCGGGCGCAATTTGACGGTGATCTCGGTGATGACGCCGAGCGTTCCCTCGGAACCGACGAGGAGGCCCGCCAGATCGTAGCCGGCCACTCCCTTGGCGGTTCTGCGTCCGAGGCGCACGAGTTCACCGGTGCCGGTGACGATCTGCATGCCGAGGACGTAGTCGCGGGTGACGCCGTACTTGACGCAGCACAGACCGCCCGCGTTGGTGGCGACGTTCCCGCCGATCGTGGACCACGGCGAACTGGCCGGGTCCGGCGGATACCAGAGTCCGTACTCGGCGCACGCGGTGCGGAGATCGTCGTTCACCACACCCGGCTCGACCACGGCGTACCGCTCGAGCTGATCGATCTCCTTGATCGCGCTCATGCCCTCGAGCGCGAGGACGATGCAGCCGTCGGTCGCGTTCGCCCCGCCGGACAGGCCCGTTCCGGCACCCCGGGTCACGATCGCGGTGTCGTGGTCGAGGCACGCGCGCACCACGGCCTGGACCTCTTCGGCGGTACGCGGCCTGACGACGGCGAGCGGGGCGGAGTACGGCGCCCACTCGGCTTCGTCGTGCTGATATTTCGCGACGACGTCGGGGTCTTGGACCACGCGATCCGCCGGGAGGGATGCCAACAGTGCATCGATCAACATGGCGAAAACCAGTCCTTTGCAGGCGAGAAGGTGATGTCTCGAACATAGCTGTGATCTGAATCTCGGCCAATGTAGATTTCACCGACCGAATCCGGGAATGCATGGGCAGAGACACCAGTGAGTACTGGCGACCGCGGCTGGCTGGAACTGCTGCTCGACGACGCTCTTCGCCACCCGAACCCGGTGATGCGGCTCAGGCGCTGATGCCGCCCGTGAGAATGGCGGCGAGTTCGGCGTACGCGTGCGCGTCGTCGAGTCCGGTGCTGTCGCGGACCCCGCGTTGCTGGATGCGCACCATCATGGTGGCGGCGAGGTCGGCGGCGAACGCGGCATGCACGTCGCGGAAGTCCCCGCCGGCGACACCCTCGGTGATGAGCTCCTGCACCCGCGCCGCCGCGAACCGCGTGTTCCGTTCGTACACCTCCCGCGCCGGCGGGAAGGCGTCGAGGTCGGCCATGAACTGGTCGGATGCGGCCGCGAGGGCATTGCCGACGGCCGACAGGTAGGCGGTGATCCGCTCGCGGGCCCCGGTGATCGGCTCGATGCGCGACTCGACGTCGTCGGTCGCGCGGCGGAAGAAGTGCACCGTGGCGGCCCGGACCAGCTGTTCCTTGCTGCCGGCGAGCGTGTACAGCGTCGACTTCGAGCAGCGCAGCCGGTTCGCAATCTCGTCGAGGGTCAGGTGCGCGAACCCCTCGTCCAGGAAGAGGTCGACGAGGGCGTCGAAGAGCTGGGTGCGCCGTCGGGTGGCGAAACCGGGTCGGGTGGGCTGCTCCATGACCGAAATAGTACTGGGAGGCGCCTTGCAGTACTATTCCGTAATCAGTACTGTGGGTCGTAATCCAGTACTGCTTTCCGTAGTCCTTCTGCGAGGAGAAACCGTGGCCGTCGATCGTTTGCTGCCTACTGACGAAGCCCGTGATCTGATCCAGCTCACGCGCGACGTCGCCGACAAGGTCCTGACGCCGATCGTCGACGAGCACGAGAAGTCCGAGACCTACCCCGAGGGCGTGTTCGCCACCCTCGGCGAGGCCGGACTGCTGAGCCTGCCGTACCCGGAGGAGTGGGGCGGCGGCGCGCAGCCCTACGAGGTGTACCTGCAGGTGCTCGAGGAGATCGCCGCCCGTTGGGCCGCCGTCGCGGTCGCGGTGAGCGTCCACAGCCTCGCCTGCCACCCGTTGATGGCGTTCGGCACCGACGAGCAGAAGCAGCGGTGGCTCCCGGACATGCTCGGCGGCAACACCATCGGCGCGTACAGCCTGTCCGAGCCGCAGGCCGGATCCGACGCCGCCGCACTGGCGTGCAAGGCCGCCGCGACCGACGACGGATACGTCGTCAACGGCGCGAAGGCGTGGATCACCCACGGCGGCATCGCCGATTTCTACAACCTCTTCGCCCGCACCGGTGAGGGATCGAAGGGCATCTCCTGCTTCCTGGTCCCGAAGGACACCGAGGGGCTCACGTTCGGCAAGCCCGAGGAGAAGATGGGCCTGCACGCCGTGCCGACGACGTCCGCGCACTACGACGACGCCTTCGTGCCCTCGGAACGACGCATCGGCGCCGAGGGGCAGGGTCTGCAGATCGCTTTCAGCGCACTCGATTCCGGCCGGTTGGGCATCGCCGCGGTCGCCGTCGGTCTCGCCCAGGCCGCGCTCGACGAGGCCGTCGCCTACGCCCAGGAGCGGACCGCGTTCGGCAAGAAGATCATCGACCACCAGGGCCTCGGCTTCCTGCTCGCCGACATGGCCGCCGCCGTCGACTCCGCGCGCGCCACGTACATCGACGCCGCCCGCCGCCGCGACGCCGGACTGCCGTACTCCCGCAACGCGTCCGTCGCCAAGCTCGTCGCCACCGACGCCGCCATGAAGGTCACCACCGACGCCGTCCAGGTGCTCGGCGGCTACGGCTACACCCGCGACTTCCGCGTGGAGCGGTACATGCGCGAAGCGAAGATCACCCAGATCTTCGAGGGCACCAACCAGATTCAGCGTCTCGTCATCAGCCGCACCCTCGCCGCGAACTGACGAACCCACACCCGAAAGGCCTTTTCGCACATGACCACCTCCGTGATCGTCGCCGGCGCCCGCACTCCGATCGGCCGGCTGCAGGGCTCCCTCGCCGGGTTCTCCGGCGCCGACCTCGGCGCCATCGCCATCGAGGCGGCGCTCGGCAAGGCCGGTGTCGCCCCGGACCGCGTGCAGTACGTCATCATGGGTCAGGTGCTGACCGCCGGCGCCGGGCAGATGCCGGCCCGTCAGGCCGCCGCGAAGGCTGGGATTCCGATGAGCACGCCGTCGCTGAACATCAACAAGGTGTGTCTGTCGGGGGTCGAGTCGATCATCCTCGCCGACCAGTTCATCCGGTCCGGCGCGTTCGACGTGATCGTCGCCGGCGGCATGGAGTCGATGAGCCGGGCACCGCATCTGCTGCCCGGGTCCCGGGGCGGCTTCAAGTACGGCGACGTCACCCTCGTCGACCACATGGCCCTCGACGGTCTGCACGACGCGTTCACCGATCAGCCGATGGGCCTGCTCACCGAGGCCGGCAACGACAAGGACGTCATCGCCCGCGAGGACCAGGACGCGTTCGCGGCCCGCTCGCACCAGTTGGCGGCCAAGGCCTGGGACAACGGAATCTTCGACGACGAGGTCGTCCCCGTCGAGATCCCCGCCCGCCGGGGTGAGAGCACCTGGTTGCGCCGCGACGAGGGCATCCGCCCCGACACCACCGCCGAGACCCTGGCGCGACTGCGCGGCGCCTTCCGGGACGGCGGCACGGTGACCGCGGGCAACGCGTCGACGATCAACGACGGCGCGTGCGCCGTGGTGGTGATGAGCAAGGAACGCGCCGAGGCAGAAGGCTTGACCTGGCTGGCGGAGATCGGCGAGCACGGCATGGTCGCCGGGCCGGATTCGGGTCTGCAGTTCCAGCCGTCCGGCGCCATCTCGAAAGCCTGTGACGCAGCAGGCATCTCACCCGCCGAGCTGGATCTGATCGAGATCAACGAGGCGTTCGCCGCGGTCGGGATCGCCTCCACCCGCGAACTCGGCGTCGACCCCGACCGGGTCAACGTCAACGGCGGCGCCATCGCGCTCGGGCACCCCATCGGCATGTCCGGCGCCCGGATCACCCTGCACCTCGCCCTCGAATTGCAGCGCCGCGGCGGGGGCACCGGCGCGGTCGCGCTCTGCGGCGGCGGCGGACAGGGCGACGCGCTGATCCTGCGCGTTCCTCAGGCGTAGGGCGCTCGGTCGCAGTACTCCGCCGCGCGACGGTGCCGCCGGGTGGTCAACCGGATAGACAGGGCCAGCACCCGGGGCACCACGAGATACACCGCGGTGGGAACGACGACGCCGGTGAGCATCAACGCGCGCAACCAGGTGGGCCAGGCGGCCGCACGCGGACCCAGCAACGTCATCGCGGTCATCCCCAGCGTGACGAGCGGGAAGATGGACACCCAGGTGACCGCGACCCTGACGTGGACGGACGGGGCGGCGACCGGGACGGACTCGTGGTGACGTCCAGCCTGACTGCTGCCCCGTACCGCGGTGGGTGCGAGTAGTTCGACCACGGCAGAGGCGAGTGCGAGACATTCCATCCTGCGGCAGCCCTCCTCGAGGAAACTCCAACCATATAGTTGCGGTTTGCAGCGTAGGGGACGGACTGCCCACTTGCAACCAAACAGTTGGAGATTGCCCTAGGATCGGCCCATGGCATGGGACACCGCACGAACCAAGCGACTTCTGCTCGAGGCGGGTGTCACCGAGTTCAGCGCGTTCGGACTGTCCGGTGCGCGCGTCGACCGGATCGCCGAGAAGGCGGGCGTCAACAAGGAGCGCATCTACCAGTACTTCGGGAAGAAGGAAGCGTTCTTCAGTGCCGTTCTCGAGCGCGAACTGGCGACGTCCCTGGCCGCGGTCGCACTCTCCGGTCGCGGGGCCTCGGCCATCGCCGACTACGCCGGCCGCAGATTCGATCACCAGCGCGCGCACCCCGCCTTCTCCCGCCTGCTGTTCTGGGAGGGCCTCGAACTCGAGACACCGGTCGCGGAGGAATCACGGCGGCGGCACGCGCAGTCACTGGTATCCGCCGCCCGGGAGGCGGTGCCCGAACTTTCCGAGACCGCCGCCCAGGATCTGCTGATCAGCGTGATAACCCTCGTCGACGGATGGGTCGCGCTCCAGACCGCGGACCAGCTGTTCACGACCCCGCCGCCGGATCGGCGCGAGCGGGACGCCCGACGACGGGAGTTCGTCGTGATGACCGTCGAGGCGGCGACGCTCGCCGCACTCGATCGGCTCACCGCAATGGGATGAATCGCGGCAGCTTCCCCGTGGCCTGGTGACGTTCGAGACGGTCGACGACCCGGATCGCAATCTTCGGATCGCTCAGACCGTGCCGTCGCACCGCGGCGACTACCAACTGCGTCAACCGGTCCACGTCGGGGGCGCCGACGGCGAGGATGTCCGCGCCCGCTCCGGTCTGCCGGACCTGATATTCGGACACGTGCGGATCCGTGCCGAGGACGTGCCGGAAGACGCTCGCGGGGATCGTGCACGTCGGGAAGCGAAAATCGTCGTCGCGCCGGCCGCCGATGTCGGCCAGGCGCGCGAAGGCGCTTCCGCACGGACACGTGCCGGGCAACCAAGTGACCTGGTCCCCGAGGTCGTAGCGAATGAACGGAAACGTGCGGTTGGCGAGGCCGGTGGCCAGCGTGCGTGCGGCGGGCGCGTCGGGGGCGACCGGCGCCCCGTTCTCGTCGACACGTTCGAGGACGACCTCGTCCTCGCAGACATGGAGCCCCTCGCCGTGCCCGCACCCCACCGCCTGCACCCCGATCTCGGTCGATCCCCACAGGTTGTGCACGGGCACGTTCCACGCCTCGCGAATCGCGTTCCGATCCTCCTCGAGCAGCGGTTCGGAGTTGGTGCTCACCCGCACCGGACTGATGCGCAGTTCACCGGCCACCGCGGCGCGGGCCAGGCGCCCGATCACCGTCGCATAGCCGACGAGGTGGGTGGGTCGCGCGGCCGCCACGGTCGCGAGGACCTCGTCGAACGGTGCGCCCGCCGGAATCACGACCGTGCTCATCCCCGGCGCGGTCGGCACATCGAACAACGGTGTGCTCGCATGCGGTGGACCGCCCGCCGTCAGCACGGCGAGGCGCGCACCCGGCATCGATTGCCCGCGACGCTCCTCCCGCGCCTGCGTCCGCCAGGCCAGGCATCCGGCGGAGACGAAGAAGTCCCAATCCCACACGTACACGCCGCGCACGCCGCTGGATCCACCCGAGCTGAAGATCTGCTGCCCCCCTCGTGTGTACGAAAACCATTGCTGCTCAGCCAGTGTGCGTTCGGCGCCCTGCCGGTCCAGGTCGGCCACCGTGACGATGGCATCCCACTCGTCCTGCGCGTCGCGTTTGGTCATCATCGGTAACCGGGCGAGGTCGGCAACCGTGGCAGAGGAGGGATCGAGACCACGCAATCGGCGCGCGTGAAACGGCGACCGCTCAGCGGCGAAGGCGAGGAGGGCACGCAGCCGCTGGTCTCGGTACCGCTCGATCTGCTGACGCGTCCACTCCAGCCGCGCGACGTGGTCTTCGAGAGCTGCCTGCACCTCATGCAGGTGGGCGGCACGGATGCGCGTGTACACCTCTCGCGCGCCCTCGGCCGAATCGTCCCCGAAGACCGAACGCACCATCGTTGCCCTCCGCATCATACGGTGGTTTTCGCGCGCCAACTTACGGTGTCGAGTCTCGCACAGCTGCGTGGGCGCTGCGGCGAATCCCCGTGAGGGTCGTTCGCTCATCGACTGGAGTCGGGTTTCTTCGAGGTCGAGGGGTCGCTGTGCCGCGTTGAGAGTTTGCGAGCTGTACACGCCGCGTTCCGCGGAGATGGTGAGCAGTCGCAGGCGCAGGTATTCCTCGCGCCGGGTGTCGTGGGAGATGCTCGGCGGCGCGTCGTTCGCCACGCTCGAGCATCGCGACGAGCGGCACCACGAACAGCATCCGGACGGCGATCACCAATGCGGTTGCCGCGAGCCCGATCAGCAGGCCCTGCCCCGACGGCAGACCGGCATCCTGCACCTCGTCGAGGAGGCGCTCGAGGCTCAGACCCATGACGAGGAAGATGGCGGACTCGAGCAGGCGACGAACGGGAGGACGAACGAGACGGCGGTGTTGAGCACCGTGTCGTTGAACCAACCGCGGACCCGCACGTTGACGAGTCCGATGACGGCACCGACCGTGGTCACGACCACCAGCAGAACCGCGAGCCCGCTGATCGCCTTGAAGTTCCGGCGAAAGTCCTGAGCCGGCATGGTGACGGCAGCGGAGGGAGCACCCCGGCGAGGATCCACTCGGGCTCGATCTCGACGTCCGGAACTGCGGGCACGAATCTCAGACCGATTCCGACGACGACGAGACTCAGCGGAGCGGCCGGCCCGAGGCGCTGCGAAAAGGCTGCGACGGCAACGATGCTGGCTACGACCACGCCGCGATCAGCGTCAATTCCATCCGCCGATTGTCCCGCATCGGACGGGAGAGCGGACGACCGACGAGTCACCCGGTCTTCGTGCGGCTCGGCAGCAGTTCGTCTTTTCGCCGGAGGATTTCTTCGTGCAGCACTCGCCGCACAGCCTGCACGGCGGGGTTGGTCAAACTTTCCCGGCGCGCGGCGAGCGAGAAGGCCAGCCGGACGTCGACCGTATCGGCCATGATGCGCCGCAGGTCGGGGTGCTGGTCGGCCATGAATGCCGGCAACAGGCCGATGCCGCCGCCCGCGCGGGTGGCGGAGAGGTGCGCGAAGATATTGGTGGACATGAATTTTGCGGTCACCCCGGGCAGGTGACGCTGGAGGTCGAGGTCACCGACCTGCAACAGGGAATCGACGAAGAAGATCAGCGGATGCGCCGTCAACTCGTCCATCGTGGTCGGCTCACCGTAGTCGCGCAGGTATTCTTCGCTGCCGTACAGACCCAGCGAGTAGTAGCAGATCCGTTCGGACACGAGCCGGCTGCTGATGGGTGTTCCGACCGCGACCGCGATATCGAATCCCGCGGGCTGGAGGTTCAATTGCCTTGTTGCTGTAATTAATTCCACGACGAGGTGCGGGTGGTTCATGCGCAACTTCGCCAGCGCGGGAGCGACGAACATCGGCCCGAATCCGTCCGGAGCGGTGACCCGAATGGTTCCGCGGAGGGGGTTCTCGCTGATGCCGGAGACGACGTCTGCGGTCTCCTGGACGGCCTCCTCGATCAGTCGTGCCTTCTCCGCCACCGACCGCCCGACGTCGGTCAATTCCCAGCCGTCGGCGCTGCGTTGCAGCAGGCGGACTCCCAACGCCTTCTCCAGGGCCCGCACCCGGCGTGAGACCGTGGTGTGGTCGACGCCGAGATCCATCGCGGCCGATCTGCGTCGTCCACTGCGCGCGACCGCGAGCAGAAACCGGAGATCGTCGGACCGGATACTACGGGCATCGATGACGGCGGGCTTGACGGGCGAATTCCCGCCGTCGACTCGTGCTCCCGTGGTTCCCTCCGCGCCGATGCCGGTCATGATGCGGCGCGCTTCGCGTCACGTTGCCCGAGAGGCGAGTTCGGGGGTCTGTCACCGATCGCGGCCTCGGCTGCCGAGCAGGCAATCAACGTGCGCAGATCGACGCTCAGTCGGCGCATGAGGTCCGCGTCCGCCACGGGGACCTGATCGATGGCACGCGCCGCCGACGACGCCGTGCCGCGACCCTTGTCGGTGATCGTCACGAGCGTCTCGCGCCGGTCGGCGCGATTGGTGGCCCGGGTGACCAGACCCGCCCCCTCGAGCCGATCGACCAGCGATCCGATGGTCGTCGGATGCCGATCGAGGGTCCGCCACAGGCGGACCATCGGAACGACGCCGTCGGGAGCGGCACCCACCAGCGCGAGAACTTCGTATCGCGGGAAGGACAACCCCAGCGGGCTCAGCACGGCATCGAGTTGACGCAAGATCGTCTTCTGCGCCTGCAGCACGGCCGCGACCAACGTGGTGGCCGACAGATCCGATGCGTCATCGCACTCCAGCGTGTCGCGAGCAGTGCTCATGGGGCCTCCTCGCCGTTTCCGCCTGCATTCGATGGCAGATGAAAGTACAACTGGATTATTGCATGGATGTCCAACTATAGTACTTCCAACTTACCTGATCTGAAAGGATCGATTCGTATGTTCACGTTGTCCGATGACGAGCGGGCGATTCGCGACACTGCTCGTGATTTCGCGGCCGAGCATCTCGCGCCGTATGCGGTGGAGTGGGATCAGAAGAAGCATTTTCCGGTGGATGTGCTGCGGAAGGCGGCGTCGCTGGGGATGGGCGGGATCTATGTCCGGGAGGATGTGGGTGGGTCGGAGCTGACCCGGGTCGATGCGGCCCGCATCTTCGAGGCGTTGGCGACGGGGTGTCCGTCGATCGCCGCCTACATGTCCATCCACAACATGGTGACCTGGATGATCGACCGGTTCGGCACCGACGAGCAGCGCCGCACCTGGGTGCCGGGGTTGTGTGCGATGGATCAGCTGGGCAGCTACTGCCTGACCGAACCCGGGGCCGGGTCGGATGCGGCGGCGCTGAGCACGAAGGCGGTCCGCGACGGCGACGACTACGTGCTCACCGGGGTCAAGCAGTTCATCTCCGGGGCCGGGGCGTCGGATGTGTATGTGGTGATGGCCCGCACCGGCGACCGCGGACCGCGGGGGATCTCGGCGTTCATCGTGCCGAAGGACTCGGCGGGGCTGTCGTTCGGGCCGAACGAGGTGAAGATGGGCTGGAACGCCCAACCGACCCGGCAGGTGATCTTCGACGGCGTCCGGGTGCCGGCGGCGAATCTGCTCGGTGCGGAGGGCGGTGGGTTCCGGATCGCGATGGCCGGCCTGAACGGGGGCCGGTTGAACATCGCGGCCTGCTCGGTCGGCGGTGGGCAGGCGGCGCTGGACAAGGCGGTCGCCTATTTGGCGGACCGGAAGGCGTTCGGGGCGCCGCTGCTCGAGTCGCAGGCGTTGCAGTTCCAGTTGGCGGACATGCGCACCGAACTCGAGGCCGCGCGGACGTTGTTGTGGCGGGCGGCGGCGGCCCTCGACGAGGGCGCCCCGGAGGTGGTGGAGTTGTGTGCGATGGCGAAGCGGTTCGCCACCGACACCGGGTTCGAGGTCGCGAACCGGGCGCTGCAGCTGCACGGCGGGTACGGCTATCTTGCCGAGTACGGAATCGAGAAGATCGTCCGGGACCTGCGGGTGCACCAGATCCTCGAAGGCAGCAACGAGATCATGCGGGTGGTCATCGCCCGCAGCGTCGTCGCCGGACACGGAAAGGGAGCGGCATGACCGACACCACCACCATGCGGCCGGATGTGCTGATCGACAGCCACGACGGGCTGGGCCGGATCGTGCTGAACCGGCCGAAGGCGATCAACGCCCTCAACCACTCGATGGTCCGGCAGATCGCGGCCGCCCTGGATCGGTGGTCCGGCGATGATGCGGTGCGGGCGGTGCTGATCACCGGCGCCGGGGACCGCGGGTTGTGCGCGGGCGGGGACATCGTGTCGATCTACCACGACGCGCAGGACGGCGGCACCGGGTCCCGGGAGTTCTGGCGCGACGAGTACGTCCTCAACGCGGTGATCGCGAACTATCCGAAACCGTATGTGGCGATCATGGACGGCATCGTGATGGGCGGCGGGGTCGGGGTGTCGGCGCACGGCAGCGTCCGGATCGTGACCGAGCGGTCGATGATCGGGATGCCCGAGACCGGGATCGGGTTCGTCCCCGATGTCGGGGGCACCTTTCTGCTGGCCCGCACCCCGGGCGAGTTGGGTACCCACATCGCGTTGACGACGGCCCGGCTCAGCGCCGGCGATGCGATCGCGTGCGGGTTCGCCGACCACTTCGTCCCGTCGGGGAAGATCACCGCATTCATCGAGGCGTTGGCGTCGACGTCGGTGCAGGAGGCGCTCGACGCGTACGCCGAGCCGGCCCCGGCGTCGGAGTTGCTGGCCCAGCAGGGCTGGATCGACGCCGCGTATTCCGCCGACAGTGTCGCGGAGATCGTGTCCCGGCTCGAGAACAGTGCGGTGCCGGAGGCGGTGAAGGCGGCCGGGCAGGTGCGGTCGAAGTCGCCGACCGCGTGCGCGGTGACCCTGGCCTCGTTGCGGCGGGCGCGGCGGGCGGGCAGCCTCGAGGAGGTCCTCAACGACGAGTTCCGGGTGTCGGTGGCCTGCCTGAACTCCCCCGACCTGGTCGAGGGCATCCGGGCGCAGGTCGTCGACAAGGACCGCAACCCGCAGTGGTCACCCCCGTCCATCGACGACGTGCACGACGACGACGTCGCACAGTTCTTCACACCACTCGGAGACCTCGAACTCGGTCTCCCCCACCCCACCACGACGACCGGAGCACAGCAGTGACCGACTTCGAGACCATCCTCCTCGACCGCAAGGGACGGGTCGGGATCATCACCCTCAACCGTCCGAAAGCACTGAACGCGTTGAATTCCCAACTTCTCCGTGAACTCGTCACGGCGATCGAAGACCTCGACGGCGACAGCGAGATCGGTGCCATCCTCCTCACCGGATCCGACCGCGCCTTCGCGGCCGGCGCGGACATCAAGGAGATGCAGACCAAGACGTACATGGACGTCTACCTCTCCGACTTCTTCTCCATCGGAGATCGCATCGCCGCAGCCCGCAAACCGATCATCGCCGCGGTCGCCGGCTACGCCCTCGGCGGTGGGTGCGAACTCGCGATGATGTGCGACATCCTCCTCGCCGCCGACACGGCCAAGTTCGGTCAGCCCGAGATCAAGCTCGGTGTCATCCCCGGCATCGGTGGGTCGCAGCGCCTCACCCGCGCCGTCGGCAAGGCCAAGGCGATGGAACTGTGCCTGACCGGCCGGAACATGGACGCCGAGGAAGCCGAACGCGCCGGACTCGTCGCCCGCATCGTGCCCGCCGCCGACCTGTTCGACGACGCGCTGCAGACCGCCACGACCGTCGCCGAGATGTCGCTGCCCGTCGCGATGATGGCGAAGGAAGCAGTCAACCGCTCCTTCGAGACCACGCTCACCGAGGGAATCCGTTTCGAGCGCCGGGTGTTCCACTCCACCTTCGCCACCGAGGACCAGAAGGAAGGCATGACCGCGTTCGTCGAGAAGCGGTCGCCCGCCTTCACCCATCGGTAGTTCGGCGTCGTCACTCGTTCCGGACCAATACCCGTGTGGTCGACTGAAGTAGTCGACCTGTACCGACAGTAGGAGAAACCTCAAAGGTGAAGATCGCACATTCCGCCGCCGTGGTCACCGGGGCCGCCTCGGGCCTCGGTGCCGCCACCGCCAAGCGCCTCGCCGACGCCGGTGCCACCGTGTTCGGACTCGACCTGCCGCAGTCCATCGAGCGCGCCGGTGACAACGTCCCCGACGGCGTCACCCTCCTCGCGACCGACGTCACCAGCGGCGACGAGGTCCAGGCCGCGATCGACAAGATCGTGGAATCGGCTGTGCCGCTGCGTATCGTCGTCAACTGCGCCGGTGTCGGCTGGGCGAGCAGGATCCTGTCGAAGAAGGGTCCGCACGACCTCGAACTGTTCCGCACCGTCATTACGGTGAACCTGCTCGGCACGTTCAACGTCATGCGCCTCGCCGCCGACGCGATCGCGAAGACGGACACCGTCGACGAGTCGGGGCAGCGTGGCGTCGTCATCAACACCGCGTCCGTTGCCGCGTTCGAGGGCCAGGTCGGACAGATCGCGTATTCGGCGTCGAAGGGTGGCGTGCACGGCATGACCGTTCCCGCCGCCCGCGACCTGGCGCAGTTCGGGATCCGGGTCAACACCATCGCCCCCGGCATCGTCGACACCCCGATGCTCGCCGGCGTCACCGACGAGTACCGCCAGGGTCTCGAGGCCGGAGTGCCGTTCCCGTCGCGGCTGGCCCAGCCCGCCGAGTACGCGAAACTCGCTCAGATGATCGTCGAACACGACTATCTCAACGGTGAGACCATTCGTATGGACGGTGCCTTGCGCATGGCGCCGCGGTAGGCGGCTCCGCCGCCCGTGCGCCTTTCTGGTTGCTCCAGCTACCAAAAGGGCGCACGGGGCGCGAAGCGCCCTACCTGCGGCGATGCAAAAATGCGCCACCCCGTTGCAAAAGAGATGATTCCCCCGCCCGTACGTCCACGGCACACTGGCATTCAGCCCCGCTGCGCAACTGAGCACGGCCAATCCTGTTCTGAGACTTCTGCAATTCGTCGTTTCCCGATCACGATCCGGCTGCAGCACTCTCGGGCGCCACACTGCTAGGAGGACACGATGAGCAAGATCGCCTTTCTCGGTCTCGGGAACATGGGCTTGGGCATGGCCACGAACCTGGTGACCGGTGGTCACACGGTCACCGGCTTCGATCCCGCGCCGACCGCGGCGGAGAAGGCGGCCTCGCGCGGCATCACGCCGGCGGCGTCCGTCACCGATGCCGCGCGGGACGCCGACGTGATCATCACGATGCTGCCGAGCGGCAAGCACGTGCTCGACGTATACGCCGATCTCGTGGCCGCCGCAGCACCCGGCACCCTCTTCCTCGACTGCTCGACCATCGATGTCGCAGACGCGCGTTCGGCCGCAGATCTGGCCGTGAGCGCCAGCCATCGGGCCGTGGACGCCCCTGTCTCCGGTGGCACCGGCGCCGCCGACGGCGGAACCCTCACCTTCATGGTCGGGGGCCCGGCCGAGTCGGTCGACCACGCCACCCCCTTCCTCGAGGTCATGGGGGCCCGCATCGTCCGGTGCGGCGACTCCGGCGCCGGCCAGGCGGCGAAGATCTGCAACAACATGATCCTGGGAATCTCGATGATCGCGGTCAGCGAGGCGTTCGCGCTCGCCGAAAAGCTCGGGTTGACCGATCAGGCCCTGTTCGAGGTCTCGTCCACCGCCTCGGGTCAGTGCTGGGCGTTGAGCACGAATTGCCCCGTCCCCGGTCCGGTTCCGACGAGCCCGGCCAACCGCGACTACGCGGGTGGCTTCGCGAGCGCCCTCATGCTCAAGGATCTTCGGCTGGCACAGGCCGCGGCTTCGGACAACGGCGTAGACACCGTCCTCGGGCGGCGGGCGGCCGAACTCTACGAGCAGTTCGTCACCCACGACGGCCCCGGTCGCGACTTCTCCGCGATCGTGACGGCCATTCGCTCCGGTGCGCTCGGCTCCGAACCGGCGCAGTCGTAACCACGAAAGGAACCGCTCGTGCGCATCGTCCTCATGGGTCCTCCCGGAGCGGGTAAAGGAACTCAGGCACAACGGCTCTCGGCCGCACTCGATCTTCCGCACATCTCCACCGGCGACCTGTTCCGCCACAACATGGCCGTCGGCACCCCGCTGGGGCAGACCGCGAAGTCGTACATCGATGCCGGTGAACTCGTACCGAGCGATGTCACCGTCGACATGGTGCGCGAGCGCCTCTCCGACGGCGACGCGGCGTCAGGATTCATCCTGGACGGGTTCCCGCGGACCGTGGAGCAGGCGATCGCCCTCGACGACATCCTCAACGATCAACTGAGCCAACTCAATGCGGTCCTCGATTTCGTCGTCGAGGACGAGGAGGTGGTCACCCGGATGTTGGCACGCGGTCGTGCCGACGACAACGAAGCGGTGATCCGCAACCGTCTCCGGGTCTACCACGGCGAGAATCAGCCTCTGCTCGCCCATTACGCCCCCATCCTCGTCCAGGTGCAGGCCCACGGCACCGTCGACGACGTTCACCAGCGCGCCATCTCCGGTCTGCACCCGTGGGCGTTGTCCGACACCGGCAACGCAGACCCCCGTTCCTGACGTTCACCAGATTTTCCGTTCCGGTTCGCCCCGTGCGACGGAGCACCACAGACCGTTACCACCCGCTTTCGATTCCGCGCAGCGGATCTCAAGGAGCCCCACCATGACCTCTACCCAAACCTCCGTAACCGAACTCGGCATTCCCGAGGCCCGCGACTACCCGATGTTCGTCGACGGCGCGTGGGTGGAAGCGCAGTCCGGCGAGTGGACGGACGTGACGACCCCGGTCCTGCGTGAGCACGTCATCGGCCGGGTTCCCTCCTCCGACGCGGCGGACGTCGATCGCGCGGTGCGCGCCGCGCGTCAGGCGTTCCCGCAGTGGCGTTCGCAGCATTTCACCGCCCGTGCCCGAGTCCTGGCGCAGATCGCCGACGCCATCGACGCCCGCTCCGAGGAGCTCGCTCGCCTCACGGCGCTGGACACCGGCAACGCGCTGCGCACCCAGGCCCGCCCCGAGGTCACCACCCTGGCGAACCTGTTCCGCTACTTCTCCGGCGTCGCCGGCGAGATCAAGGGCACCGTACTGCCCGCCGGGGACGACCAGCTGCAGTACTCGCGGCAGGAGCCGCTCGGCGTGATCGGCTGCATCCTGCCGTGGAACTCCCCGCTGATGATCGCCGGCTTCAAGATTCCCGCCGCCCTTGTCGCCGGTAACACCGTTGTCGTCAAGGCCGCCGAGGCTGCCCCGCTCAGCGTCCTGCTGCTCGCCGAGATCTGCGCCGAGTACCTGCCCGCCGGTGTCCTCAACGTCATCACCGGATCCGGCCGGGTTGCCGGTGAAGCACTCGTGCAGCACCCGGCCGTCGACAAGGTTTCCTTCACCGGGTCCACCGAGGTCGGCCGCCACGTGGCCCGCGAGGCCGGCGGCCGCCTGGCGCACGTCTCCCTCGAACTCGGTGGCAAGAATCCCTCGATCGTCTTCCCCGACGTCACCGTCGACGACGATTTCATCAACCAGCTGCTGCTCTCGACGCGCGTACACCGGCAGGGCCAGAGCTGCACCGCCGGCTCCCGCCTGTTCCTGCACCAGGACATCTACGACCAGGTCCTCGACCGGCTCGTCACCACCCTGGACGGCCTGACGGTCGGCAACCCGCTGGACGAGGCCACCGACATGGGCGCGATCATCAACGACAAGCAGTTCGCGTCGGTGTGCGGATTCCTCGACGACGGACTGAGCTCGACGAAGGTCTCCACCGTCCTCGACGGCTCCCCCGGCAAGGTCGGCAACTCCGACGGCTACTACATGGGCCCGACCGTGTTCTCGGGCGCCGACAACTCCTGGCGTCTGTCGCGGGAGGAGATCTTCGGACCCGCGCTCGTCGCGATCCCGTGGACCGATCACGCCGACGTCATCGCGATGGCCAACGACTCCCACTACGGCCTCGCCGCCTACGTGTGGACGCACAACCTCGACCTCGCCCTGTCCACCGCGCACGCCCTGGAAACCGGCTGGGTGCAGGTGAACCAGGGCGGCGGCCAGATGGTCGGCCAGTCCTACGGCGGATACAAGCAGAGCGGACTCGGCCGTGAGGTCTCCCTCGAGGGCATGATCGCCGGCTTCACCCAGACCAAGCAGGTCAACGTGCGCCTGCGCACACTCTGAGAGGGCAACGCATCATGACTGTCGGACCACTCAGCGACATCCTCGTCCTCGACCTCTCCCGCGCATTGGCCGGCCCGATCGCCGCGATGATGCTCGGCGACCTCGGCGCCCGCGTGATCAAGGTCGAAGCACCCGGCACCGGCGACGACTCCCGCACCTGGGGGCCGCCGTTCGTCGGACCCGACGACGACCCCCAGTCGTCGTACTTCATGTCGGCCAACCGGAACAAGGAATCGATCGTCCTCGACCTCAAGACGGAGGACGGCAAGGACGCGCTGCGACGGCTGATCCGCCGCGCGGACGTCCTGATCGAGAACCTCCGGCCCGGCGCATTCGACCGCCTCGGGTTCCCGGCCGACGTGCTCGAAGAACTGAACCCGCGGCTGATCACGTTGTCGATCACCGGGTTCGGGCACGACGGTCCGGAAGGATCGCGGCCCGGCTACGACCAGATCGCCCAGGGCGAGGCCGGGCTGATGTCGGTCACCGGAACCCCGGACGGTGAGCCCACCCGCATCGGCGTGCCGATCGCGGACGTGCTCGCCGGCGTCCACGGGACCGCCGGCGTGTCGGCGGCGCTGGCCAACCGGGAGAAGACCGGCAAGGGCATGGTGGTGCGCACCTCGCTGCTGGCCGCGGCGGTCAGCGCCCACACCTTCCAGGGCACCAAGTGGACGGTCGGCGGCCAGGTCGCCCAGCGGTCCGGCAACCACCACCCGCAGATCGCCCCGTACGGGTCGTTCCGGTGCGGGGACGGGTTCGTGCAGATCGCGGTCGGCAGCGAGGCGATCTGGGCCAAATTCGCGCCCGTCGCCGGGTTGTCGGCGAACGATCCGCAGTTCAGCGTCAACCGGGACCGGGTTGCCAACCGCGACAAGCTGATCGCCGCCATCGAAGCGGATTTCACCAACCGCACCCGAGCCGACGTGCTCGCCGCCCTCGAATCTGCCGGCGTGCCTGCGGGATCGATCCGCACCATCGACGAGGTCTACGAGTGGGAGCAGACCCGCAGCCAGGGACTGCTGCTCGAAGTCGAGCACCCCGTCGTCGGTCCCGTGCAACTGCCCGGCCCGTCGCTGCGGATGGAGAACGCCGACGGCCAGTCACTGGTGCGGACCGAGCATGCTCCCCCGCCGGTCCTCGGGCAGCACACCGAGGAAATCCTCGACTGGATCGGCACCAGCGACACCGCGGACCCCTACGACACCCGGGTTCCCGCCCAGGCGTAGCCGGTTCGTGCCGGTGCGGGTGACGCCATCCCGCACCGGCACGTCGCGTGACCCATTTCCGAGTCGCCCCTGAGGCGAGACCCTTGCCGTATCCGCCCACGGGAATTATGGTCAGTCCAAATGCCGGAGCGGCTGTCACCGGACGGTGACGACTCGCCACCTCGGTGCGCCTGATCGGGAGAGGAGTCATGACTGCACATCTGCCGACGATCCCGCCGTATCTGCGCCTGCTCGACGAACTGCTCAGTCGCACAGCATCTCAGTCCGGGTTCGCGTCCGCGCGTGTGCTGGTGGAAGACGGGGCCCGTGGTTTGTTCATCCCCCTTCCATTCAGCGGATCCCGAGCCCCCGGACTACGGGTGCCTCCGGGCGAACCGCTCGTGTGCCGAGCGTTGAAGTCCCCCGAGCCGGTCTTCGGCGGGGGTCAGGAACTGGCAGGTAGCTGCTTTCAGGATTCCGCGCGGATCGTGGTGCTTCGGCTGTCCGATGCCCGATCGGATCCCGTCCGGATCCTTCTCCTCACCGACCCGGGGCCCGATGCCGAGTTCACCACCGTGCATTCTGCTGCGCTCGACTCGATCCGCTCGCTGGTCGATTCCGCAGCGGCTACCGTCCTCGACGCCGAGGAGCAGCGCCGTCGCAGGCGGGACCTCGAGCACGGCAGACTGCTGACCGACGAGCGTGCCGCGGTGGTCGAGCGACTCGACGATGCAGTCGCCGTTGCCGACACCATGTCCGCGATCGTGAAGGTCTGCGCGGAGTTGACGGGGAAGTCCGTGGTCCTGTTCGACCGGCGGGAGCGAACGATCGCCGCTGCCGGTCCACACTCGACTGGGCGAACGTCGATGCCCACGCTCGCAACAATTCTCCAGTCCTACCCGTCGGACGCGGCTGCGGGATCGAAACCCGTCGTGCTCGCCGCCGGAGCGTCGACCGAGATGATCCGCCGAAAGATCGTCACCCGGATTGCCGAGCGGGGTGAGCATTTCGGCTGGCTCGTGATCGATGAACATCCGACGCCGCTCCGCCCGACGGACGAGTACACCGCGGCGCGGTGTGCACGTCGTATCGGCGCCCAGTTCCTGAGCCAACGACGCATCGCCCGCGTCGCGTGGAACGCGAAGTCCGCGTTGACTCGACAACTGATCCTCGGAACGGGCGCTCACGAGGATCTCGCGGCGAGCGGTGAGTACCTCGGCGTCGATACCGAGGCACACCGCGTGCTGGTATTCGTACAGGCTCCGGACGGGGAGCGCGAGGGATTCGATCAAACGATCACCGAACACATCGAGCGTTCCCTCGGTGTCGAGGTGCTGTCGACCCGGGGGTCGGAAGGGGTGATCCTATTGGTCGAAGCCTCGAGCGATGTCGCGTCCGTGATCGTGGTATCGCACGTCAAGGATGCGCTCACTCGCGCAGCAGCGGCGGTGTGCCGGTCCCCGGGAATGATCGCCGGTGTGTCATCGGTATGCGAACCGGCCGGACTCTCGCGCGCATACCGTGAGGCCCGCGAAGTCGTCCAGTGCGCCGACCGCTTCACCCCACCCGCGACGCACCGGATCCTCGCGGTCGACGATCTGGGCCCGGCCCGGGTGTTTCTGGCCAACGGTGACCTCGACGCCCTGCGGCGGTTCGTCGGCGACCTCCTCGGACCTCTCCTCCGGGATGCGCCCGGAACGGACGATCTGCTGCGTACCGTGCAGTGCTGGTTCGACGCCGGCCGGAGTCCTCGTGGTGCCGCACGCCGTCTCGGCATCCACGAAAACACCGTGCGACTTCGCCTCTCGCGCGTACACGCCGTGACGGGCCTCGACATCGTCGGAGACGCTGCGGATCAGTTGAGCATCCAGACCGCGTTGCTGATTCTCCGCTTCCAGGGCCACCCCGCGCTCGATGTCGTCGAGGAAACGACCACGACGGCCGGCGAGGACGTCGACGTGCTCTGTCTCACCACCACGGTGCGACCGCGTTCGGCCGGGAACGCACCGGCCTCACATGCGACACCTCACCCGCATTCCGGTCCGCCGTCTTCGCCTCCAGGATCGACAGGTACGCCGCCGCCACCATCGACAGGGTGACGTGTCGATACCACGCTCTGTACCCGCGGACCTGATAGTCCGCGAGACCTGACTTCTCCCGTGCCGCGCGGAGGCACCCCTCGACTGCCCGATGCCCATCGGCTATCCGGGCGAGTTCGGACAGGATGCTGCCGACCGGCCCGAAACACAGGTGATAGGTGACGTCGGACTGATCGGTGATCAATCGTCCGGCCAGTAACCAGCTCCCGTGCCGCTGTCCGGACCTGTGCAAGTCGACGGCCGCCCAGTCCCGAACGCGATGTCCGGTGGCTCCGTCACCGTGACTGAGCCGGTGCCACACCGTCTCCGACAGTTCATCGATCACAGCATCGACATTGCGGACCTGCAGGTTCGCCGTGGTCACCCGGCAGTCGCCTGGAACTTCGACGATGTGGGGAACACCGCGCTCCTCCAGCCATCTCCGGAGAGGTTCCGACCGGCCATAGGTCGCGCCGGCCGTGACCCAGACGAACGGCACCCCCGCGTCGAGGGCCCGGTCGATCATCGCCCGCGCCAAGTCGGCCGGGCTCTCGTATTCCACCGAATCGTCGATACCCGCTGTCCGGCAACGGTTCCGGTCATCTGTCCATTCCCTCGGCAGGTACAGCTCGCGGTCGATCAGGCCCACGCCCGCCTCGGATGCGTACGCCAGGAATATGCCGGACTGGGCGTTTTCGGCCCGCCCGCTCTCCTCCGACACCCGAGGGGCCGCCCCCGCAGACCGGCTGCCTCGCTTGCGGAAACACAGGTCGCCGACGATCAGCCGACCCTGCCAGACATCGCCGACCGCCTGGACCACCACCTCGCGCGTGTCGTCGCGCACGCCGTCCTCGTCCCAGGATGCCGCGTTCAGCAACCGTTGCATGCCCTCCGGGCCGGCTTCTCCCGCCGCGTCTGCCTGCGTCCACCCGTTCTTGCGCCAGGCGCCATCCAGCAGTCCGTATACGTACGCCGTCATCCGTCGACGGGGCTCGACGCGGGGGAATCGAGCGGCGAATTGCGCACAGAAGACCGCGAACCCCCGCGGGAGGGCACGCGCCGTTCCGCCGTCGCGACTTCCGGCGTCGTGCGCCGAACTCGATTCGTTCATCACGATCTGTCGTTGTAGTGCATTCGGCGTAGTTTCGGAACACCCCGCCACTACAGGTGATGTCGAGCACTCAACAGCTCGGATGCATGCGTGAGCGCCCCACCAGCCCCACCGGCCTCACAAGTTGAGACCGAAGCGCGAATCTGCTCACCGACAGGACGGATTCGCTAGTACTGCATCCACCACTGATTGGCAAGCATCCCCGCCGGGCCGCGCTGTCGGCAACCACAGCGCCGATTCACCCGCGAAACCGGTAGGGGCCGGGCAGAGCGTTGTACTGCCATTCCCGTCGTTCTTATGGTTCGCGGTGACGTCGTCACTTCCGCTGGGATCTGCACCCAGTCCGCGATTTCCCCCTCAGAAGGTTCAGGTGACCATGGACAACCACCCTCGGCGAAACCCCGCCGAACAGACAACCGACTACGCTCCCGGTTCGAGCATTTCGCGAAAGATCTCGTTCCGGATCGTTCCGATGTTGTTTCTCGCTGCGTTGCTCAGCTATGTGGACCGCACGAACATCGGTGTGGCCAAACTGCAGATGCAGACCGATCTCGGCCTCTCCGAAGCCGCTTTCGGCCTCGGCGCCGGAGTCTTCTTCATCGCCTACGTCCTCTTCGAGGTTCCCAGTAACATCGCACTCCACCGCATCGGGGCCCGGATCTGGATTGCCCGCATCATGATCACGTGGGGCCTGGTCACAGCCTTGATGTCGCTGGTCGAGAACATCTGGATGTTCTACGGGATGCGCTTCCTCCTCGGCGCCGCAGAAGCCGGCCTGCTACCGGGAGTGGTCTACTACCTCACGCGATGGGTACCGTCGGCGAACCGGGGACGGATCCTCGGCTTGTTCTTCCTCGCCATTCCCGTCGCCTCGGCGGTCGGGTCGCCCCTGACCAGCACTCTCATGTCGCTCAACCCGTGGGGTCTGGCCGGATGGCAGTTCATGTTCATCGCCGAAGGCCTGCCCTGCCTGCTGCTCGCCGTCGTCATCGTCAAGTTCCTCCCGAACGAGCCCGGCGACGCGCGTTGGCTCACTACCTCTGAAGCGCAGTGGCTTACCGACACGATCAGCCAGGAGGATCCCACCGATACCGACGACGGCACCAGTCGTCCGCATTGGTCGGACGGGCTGAAGAACTACCGAGTCCTCATGCTCGCTGCCGTGTACTTTTCGATGGTCGTGCCCATCTATCTCATGGGCTTCTTCCTCCCGTCGATCATCAAGGAGATGACCGGCGGCACCGTCGGCACCACCGGGATCGGTTACCTGGCCGCGGTGCCGTATGTCTTCACGGGAATCGCCATGGTGCTGATCTCCCGGAGTTCGGACCGCACCCAGGAACGCATGTGGCACTTCGTCGTTCCGACCCTGGCCGGAGCCTGCGCATGGGTGATCGCTGCCGCTACGGTGTCCTCCAGCCCGTACATCGCAGCGATCGCGATCTGCGTCGGCACCATCGGTTCGATGGCCACCATCCCGACGTTCTGGACCACCGCACCGAAGATCGTCTCCGGCGCCGCCGCAGCGTCAGGGATCGCGTTGATCAGCAGCATCGGCAACATCGGCGGGTTCGTCTCGCCGTACATGTTCGGCATCATCCGCGACGCCTTCCCGGGCGAGGCCGGCAACAGGCTGTCGTTCCTCGTCGGCGCGATCGTCCTCGGCGTCGGCGGCCTGATCATGATCGCCGTCTCGAAAACCCTTCGCACGAGCACCCCAATTCACTCGAACACCAAACAGCTGCAACACGACTGAGCGCACAGACAGACCCCTACGACCACACGATTGGACAACGCAGTGATCACGCACTCCGATACCGAATTCCACTCCCGAGACCTCACCGACAAGACCTGGACCGAAACCACCGTCCTGATCATCTCCGTGCCCGAAGCACGAATCTTCGGCAACGCCTACGTACTGGCCCGGCCGAACCTCGGCGTCACCCTGTCCTCGGTCATCCTGGCCGAGGGATTCTGCCGCCAACCGTACGAAGTCGACTTCACCGACCCCCAGATGCACCTGCCCTGCCCCGACTCGTTCAGCAACTACACCCTCGACAACGGCCTCACCGTGTCCACGGACGGACCGCGGAACTACCGCATGCAGTACAAGAACGCCCTGGGGGCAGCAAGTTTCGACCTCACCTTCGAGGGACTGCACGAACCGTTCGACCCACACGACCCGAACCAGAATCCGCTCCTCGACCTGGACCGCGAAACCTCGCACGACCCACGCAAGGGCAACGAGTGGGAGAACGGGCACTTCGAAGTCAAGGGCCGCATCCGCGGCGAACTGGAACTGCGCGGCAAGACGTACCAGGTCGAATCGTACGAGGGAATGGACCACAGCTGGGGACCCCGCCCAGAGGTCGGCACACGGTCGGTCTCCTGGGTCTCGATCAACTTCGGTGAGGACTTCGCGATGCACATGGCGGTGCCGATGCGAATCGAACGAGGCCAGGTGTTCTACGACAAGATCCGGTTCGGTTACGTCGTCGAGCACGGCGAGGTCTTCGGCCTGATCGACGGAACGATCGAGGCGGAGCGCGTCGACATGCTCGCGTTCAGCAACCACGTCACGGCCACCGATGTCCGCGGCAGAAAACACGAGTTCTTCGGCAGCGCGATCGCGGGGCACCCGTGGTACACGTTCAACCCCTCCCACGTCTGCTACCAGTCGTTGTTCCGGTACGAGCGCGGTTCCGCCGTCGGCTACGGCGAGATGGGCGACATCTTCGGATTGGACTATCTGGCCGAGCGGATGTCCCGTCACGGCCGATTGAAGTAGGGGGAAATTCCGATGACCAGCACTTCTTTGTCCTTGCCCGAGAGGGACTGGGCCGACGCCCCGACCAACGCACAGATCGAGCGTCTCCGCGCGCGGTACCCCACCGAACCCGAAGTCGATCGGACATTGACCCGCAAGATGAACCGTCGCGCACTCGGTTCGTACCGGCGAATGGACCTGGACGAGTTCACCCGCTGTGTCGAGACGTTTCTGTCGGCTCACCTCGACGGCCCCTTCCGGGTGTCCGATGCCCGATGGTTCACCGGCGGTGTGTCCAAGGTCCAGATGGGATTCACGTTGCACCGCGAAGAGTCCGGATCCTGGACGAGTGAGCGATTGGTCGTTCGCATGGACCCGGCCGAGGGGTCGAACGCCACCAGTCGCCTACGCGAGTTCGAACTCGTCGGCGCGGTACGGGGCACCGTTCCCGTTCCGGAACCACGCTTCATCGACATCGACGGCGAGTATTTCCCGGAACCCGCGCTCATCTACTCCTACGTCTCGGGAGTCACCAAGCCGTCGGCGACCACCACCGGCAGGATCAGCGGCCTGGGAACGAATTTCGGTGCCGGCACACGCAGCCGTCTCGCTGATCAGTTCGTGTCCTACCTGGCCGCCCTTCACACGTTCGATCTGTCCGAGGCGGAGTTCACCAGCCTCGCCCGGCCTCGGGTCGGGACCGATGACGCGGCGCGGTGGCTGCTCAATCAGGCCCGCCGGACCTGGGTGGAGGACCGCGCGGCCGACGTGCCGCTGATGGACGTGGCCGAGCACTGGATGCTCGGTCATCTGCCCGTCCTCGATCACGTGAGCGTCGTCCACGGCGACTACCGCAGCGGTAACTTCCTCTACGACGAGGACACCCTGGCGATCACGGCCTGGCTCGACTGGGAACGCGGCCATCTCGGCGACCGGCACCGAGACCTCGCATGGACCACGCAATCCACGTTCGGCCACTACGACGAGCAGGATCGGTACCTCGTATGCGGGCTGATCCCGGAGGACGACTTCTACCGACGCTACGAGGCCGCCACCGGTTTGCCGGTGGACTCCGAGAAACTCACCTTCTACAAGATCCTCAACGCGTATCAGATCGTCGTTTCCACGATGGCCTCCGCACACCGGGTCGCGAAGCTGGGCAAGTCGCATCAGGACGTCGTCCTGTGTCGCGTCAAGGGCATGTCTGCGGTCGCAGCGGACGAACTGAACACACTCCTGGAAGAGGTGCTGTGATGGACCACTCGCGCAACACACTCGGAGCCCTGCGCAAGTCGCTTCTCGACTCGGTCGCGCCGGCCGTCGACCGGGCCGATCCGCTCGCCTCCGAGCAACTGCCCCTCGTTGCCGACTACCTGGAGTTCCTGCGCACGCGGATCTATCGGATCCACGAAAGGTCGAGATTCGAACTCGGCGAGTACCTCCGGATGGCCGACGGCGTGCTGGCGCGAGTCCCCACGCGATCGATCCCGGCAATCGGTGAGCTGACCAAACACATCGATACGGCCCGGAGCGCACGAGAATCCGCGTCCACCGGCACGACGGAGCTCATCGAGCTGGGCGCGACCCTGGCCGCCGCTGTCAGCACCGTCGTCCAGGACGAGTCACTCCCGGACGACGTCCGCCTGGCAGTGGGCAAATGGGTCACCGAGGCGTCCCGCAACCTCCTCGCGTTCGAGCGGTCCTGGTACGCACCCTTCGGATTCGAAGCCGCCCCGGAGCAACTCCGCAGTATCGACGAATTCCTGTAGGCGGGCGGTCTGGACCTCACGCCGCTGAGGACGTGAGGTCCAGACGCCGCGTCCTCACGGCGTCACCGTTACCGAGCACGCCGTCGCACCTGACAGCGACCCTTGCCGCACCCCACGCTTTGGCTTTATGATCAGTCCAAAGATGTGAGAAGGAAGCCGCGTCGATCGACCGCGCGGCCTGGAAGTTCCTGCCCGCAGGTCGCAGGACCCCGCAGGAAATGAGTATCCCGATGAACCCACCATCCGACGGCGAACTCGCTCCTCTGTTCGACCTCGCCGTCCGGAGAGGCAACTCGCAGGCCGCAGCGGAACTGGCGGTGCAATCCGGCGAAGACCCCCTCACTCTCGAATGGACCCGTCAGGCCCTGCTCTCGCGCCTGCGATCAGGGGCGAGAGATTCCGGCGAAATCCGCAATGCCGCTGAACTTCTCCAGGAGATCGAGGCGATCCAGCGTCGGCGACAGGCGCGGCGGATTGCGGACCATCGATCTCAGCTCACGGGCTTTCGCGCGTTTCTCACCAATCTCCGCGGGGTGTCGCGGGCCGAGCGTCCGTATGTCGTGACCGACCGGTTGTGCCGGGACCTGGGCTTCAAGAAGTCTGTGTACTCCCCGGCCACGACCTCCGGCTGGTCTCCCACCACGATCGCGATTCATCCCGAACTGGACGACTCGTTCGCTCCTCTGCGGCAGGCGGTGGCGGCGCTGTCACTCCCCGCTGGTGCCGCGCCGCGAGAGGAAGAGGTGTTCCGCAGCGGACGCGGAATCGCCGTGGATCCGATCGACATCTATCGGAACACCTATCGCCCGCTGGTCGAACTGTCGCGGCCACGCGGCTATCTCGCGGTACCGGTGGTTGCCGCGGGGCGAGTCACAGCACTACTTCATGCGGACCACGACGATGTCGAGGTCGACGAGTCCGACATGACCACCCTGCAGACTGCGGCCGCGGTTTGCGCGCTGACCGCGGAACAGGAAACCCTCCGATCCGCCATCGCGACCCGCCGCCACCGGATGACAGAACAGATGACGGCGATTCAGTCCGCCCTCGACGACCTCGAGCAGTCACAGCTCAGTCTCGCCGAGGCGCTCGGCGCCGAACCCGATCGCGCCGACTGCACGAGCGGCCCGGCCGGGACCTCCCACTGCGCTGCCCTCACCGTGCGAGAACACGAAGTGTTCGAGCTCGTCGCCCACGGCACACCGAACGCCGACATCGCCCGAGCACTGTTCGTCTCCGAGGGCACAGTGAAGTCCCACGTCCAGCGGATCTACCGCAAACTCGGTGTGTCCACCCGCGCCGAAGCGGCGGTCCTGCACAGGAAATTGCACCGGCCCGGGCGAGAAACGTGCTGAGGTTCGCATGACCGACCAGAATGCGCTGACCGACGAGATCGACCGTATTCTCGCCGATCTTGCGAATGATTCCGCTGCCGAACCGCACGATGCGGCGATCCGGCTCGTCGAGCTGATCGAAGCACAGGACCGGACACACGCCGACGACCTCGACCGGCTGGAAGCCGCAACGCACCTACTGCAGTCCGCAGTATCCGTCCTGCAGCGTGCCACCACGGTCGACGACATCATCCGCGCGGTGTGCCCCGGCGCGGCCGCCATAGCCACGTGCAAGGACGTGTTCTTCTCCGAACTCGACGGTCCGGAGGCCACCGGAATCCCCGAAGTCTCTGCGCACAAGAGGTATACAGCGTTCCGGGTCGATATCGGCGGCCTACCGGCCGGCGTGATCCATGTCGGCTCCACTCCCGACGACGTCGTCATGGATGCTCTGCTCGCTTACGCGGGAGTGGTCGGCACCTGTCTCGACTGTGCGGCCCTGGACCGGCGGCACCACCGTCAGCAAGACCTTCTGCACACGCTCGCGAGTCTCGGGGACTCCGCCCACACGCGGGCCACTCCTGCTCCCGCCCCGACTCCGGATCCGCACTCGTCCATCGCACTCGAACCGCTGACCACGCGAGAACGCGACGTCCTCGCACTCGCTTTGACAGGTGCCTCGAACGCCGCGATCGCCGCCAACTTGGTCGTCTCCGTGGAAACCGTGCGGTCTCACGTCAAAAGGGTTCTCCGCAAGTGCGGCGCCGCCAATCGAGCCGAACTCATCGCGCGCTTCGATGCCGGCAATTCTTAGCGGCCCCTCCGTGCCGCGGCCAGGTCCATGTCATTCGCGCCGCTGGGCCCTCAGTACCTCGCCGACGTTCGGCACGTCACCCTGGGGGAAACCCGTCATACGGCACCACGCGAGTTCCCGCTCGGTCTGCCGGGCTGCGGCCTCGGCCACGATGCGAAGAGCCGATTCGGCGCTGGGCCCTTCCGCAGCGGCGAGATCCCGATACCCGCGCGCAACGAGTTCCTTCAAGCCACGCACCTGCTGCCGCAATTCCAGGGGGTTCGTCGCGGGCGAGGCCGTCTCGTCGAGCAGCGCGCGGCACTCGACGGCGAACTCGGAGTTCAGTTCCGTGAGGGCCATGAGGGTGTGCCGAGCGTCTACGTGCTCGGCGACCTCGTACGGGTATTCGAACGCCTGAACGTCCAGTACCCAATCCAGGCAGGCGAGTACGAGTCCGGCCTGCTCCGCCGCGAACGAATCGTCCGGATCGAGAGCGGGTAACACCGACTTGCGGATCGTGTTGCGAACTGCGCTGATCTGCTGTGCCACAGTGGGAATCATGGGAAGCTCCTAGTCCTTGCCGACAATTGCGAGCAACTGGTCGAGATAGAAGGCGCCGAGTCCGCCGAGAAATGTCTGCATCGAATCCAGGTGGGTCAGGCGTTCGGCCGCGTTTCGCGGCCCCGTACCGACCAGAGCAACCGCCGCCCAATACATGTTGAGCACCGTGTAGTACTCGAGTCGCGCTGAATCCACCGGCAGACCCGAAACCTTCTCGTACTCCGCGATCATGTCGTCACGGGTCACCAGCGCCGAGCAGTAGAACTGTCCCGTCGCCGGGTCGTGCTCACCCCATCCCTCCATCATCGCGTAGGCGAGATCGTGGTGTCTGTCGCCCAGATACGTCAGTTCCCAGTCCAGCAAGGCGGTGATCGTCCCGTCATCCTCGTCGAACAGGAAGTTGCCGTTGCGGTAGTCGCCGTGAATCACCGACACGTGATCGACCGGCGGACGTCGTTCCCACAACCACCGTTGTGTCAGGGCAATCACCGGGTGCGCCTCGAACGAGTCTTCCTGCCAGGCGCGGTCGGTGGCCGCCAGTCTCCAATCGATCGCGTCAGTCGTCCCGGCCCGCGGTCGTTCGAACGAGGGGAGATCGTGGGGAGTCCAATCGAACCGATGCAGTTCGGCGAGATGACGAACGAACTGGGGTCCCAAGACCGGACGCAGCGCCGCGCCGTACACGGTTCCGAGCCCCGACGCCGTCTTCACGGCAGCCTTCGCGCTCGCCGATCCTGGAACGTAGCCGCAGATCATCGACGGCGCACCGAGTTCCGCGGGATCCTCGGTCGCCCAGAACACGCGCGGCACGGGGACCACACCGTCGAGCATCGTCAGTACTTCGAACTCGCGCAGCCGCGGAGTCTCGACCATCGACCCAGGCGGATCCATCCGCAACACCATGCGGTCCCGCCTGCGCTGCCCGTTCCGCACCCAGCCCAGATCGAAGACGAACTGCTCTTTCGACGCACCTCCCGCAAGTCGGCCGATGCCCTCGATGAGGAATTCTCCGTCGATCCGTTGGGAGAGGAACTCCCGCAGTCGTTCCGACACGGCGTCGATTGCAGGCTGCTCATGGATCATGGCCCCCCGCCGTTGCATCTTGCGACGCAGGACGGCGTCGATCGTCGACTCCACGCGCGCGGCCGCGCGGGTGGAGGGCGTTGTCATCACCATGAATCATTCTCCGTTCGAGTGGGGTGTGGGGTCGGCGCCGTCCTGGATCAGGACCACTTTTGCGACTTCGCCACGCAGCTGTGCCTGTACCGCAGCCTCGATGTCGGCGAACGGGAACGTGCCGACGAGCCGGTCGAAGGGGAATTTTCCGGCCCGATAGAGGTCGAGCAGGTAGGGGATGAACGTGCGAGGATCGCTGTCCCCCTCCGTGATGCCCCGGACGGTCAGCCCGGCCACCATCGCCGGCACGAGAGGCAGCGCGAGCGTGGCCGCCATGTCGTGCGGCACACCGACGAAACCGAGTGTGCCGAGCGGGGCGAGAGCGCCGAGTGCCTCCACCATGACGGCCGGGACTCCGGTCGTGTCGAATGCGTAGTCCACACCCGCAGGTACCGCTGCACGGACTTGGTCGACGAGCGGTCCATCGCCCGGATCCAGAGTCGCGGTGGCACCCAGGTCGGCGGCGAGCGTACGGCGGCGTCGATCCGGGTCCGAGACGATAATCGATTCGCAACCAAGCACTTTCGCCGCCATCACGGCGGACAGCCCCACCGGTCCGGCACCGAGAACCAGCAGCGACTCGCCTTCCTTGCAGTCGAGGCTGTTGAACACCGCACCGGCACCGGTCTGTATACGGCAGCCGAGCGGGCCGATGAGTTCCACCGGCACATCCACGTCGACCTTGACGACGTTGCGTGCGGAGACGAGGGCGTGGGACGCGAACGACGACTGTCCGAAGGACGCCGCGGTCACGGGGGCGCCCTGCAGGCTGATCGAGCTGGTGCCGTCCGCCTCGAGGCCACCGCCGTAGTTTCGTGCCGCGAACTCGAGGCAATAGGCGGAGTGGCCGTCGTCGCACGGGCCGCACTTCCCGCACGAAGCGAACGACAGCGCGACGTGATCGCCGGGCCGTACGGTCGTCACTCCTACACCGACCTCGACCACTATCCCGCTGCCCTCGTGCCCGAGAACCATCGGATATGTCAGGCCGAAGGGTCCGTCGCGGGCGGCGATATCGGTGTGGCACAGACCCACGCCCCGTATCTCGACGACCACCTCGTCGGGGCCGGGATCGACGAGTTCGACCTGGTGGGTAATGAATTGACCGCCGGGTTCGGTGACCACCGCGGCCGTGATTGTTCGTTGCATGGAATTGCCGGCCTTTCGTCGTCGGAGAAGACCAGGACCGTCAGGGACGGGCCCCTGCGCGCAGCCGGCCATGACTCGACAGTCGCTCGGCGAGAAACTCCAGTCCCAGCACATCCGTCGCCTCGGCGTATCCGACCCGGTTTCCGACCTGGTAACGGAACAGGCTCTGGCAACTGACGTAGGCGGGGCTGAAGCTGTACCACGGTGCGCCACCGACGGCGGTACCGAAGAATTCGTGCTTCTTGCCGCGGACGTCGACTGCGGTGATGTGATTGTTGACAGCGATCAAGTCGACTCGGGAGGCCTCGACGGTCGCGTGGGTGATCCCGAAGACTTCGCCGTCCTCGACGACATAGCCGAAGCGCAGACCCTCGTAGACCACCTCGCCGTTCCGGATGCCCAGGGCCATCCCCAGGTGCAGTCCGAAGTCGGGGCCGAGCGTCACGTGGATCCAGGCGGCACCACTGTGTCCGAGCTCCGCGCGGGGCCCCCAACTACGGTCCATGCCGTCGAAACAGTCGACCTGGTACTCCTTGCCCCGCAGTTCCAGGGTGCCGGTCACGTGCCCGATCATGTCGTAGTGCCCGTTCGCCCACACGTCACCGAGCCCGGTGTCGATGGGGCCGTCAGCACCGGCTACGAGCGGATTCTGGCTGGCGTCGTGGACGTCGAAAGGTTCGTGCAGGCCTTGGAATTGGAGGTCGAAACGACAGACCCCCAGTGCATTCTCGTACGAGACACGGAAATCGCGGGGCGCGTTCGTCGCCTCGAGACTCAGCCCGCTCTCCAGCGTGAACTTCGAGAACACCTCCGGGGCCGGTACGTGCATCTGCGGGTCCGTGAAATCGATCTGGTAGGGCTGCGTGCAGAGCCCGGAATGCACGACCACCGACGAGATGGTGGCCCCGACATTAGGCCGAGACAGAACGTAAGCGTTGCCGAGGATTCCGGCCTCCGGAACTGAAAAGACCAACACAATGGTCTCAGCCCAGGTCCGAGCCGACGGCTCACTCGGGTGGTAATCGACATCAGCAGCGGTGATCACAACGGCTCCTCAATTTCGCGGCGCAAGATCGGTCAGGGCGACCGTAAGCAACGCGATGTGATCGACGCTACAAATTCTGCCGGAAATACCCCGTAAGGAACCAGGATTATTCCCTCCGGGTGAGGGGAAGGAGTCGAGGGAACCGTTGATCGCGGCGTCACCGGCGCACTGCACCCCGACGGCCACATCCCCGGCTGCCAGACGAAGCCGACCCTCGCGGATTCAAGTGTCCACGATCTCGCTCACGAGTTGTTCGAACGCTGCCACGGCGGGGTTGGTGTCGTCTGCGCGAGCGCAGAGGAGAACGTGCGTGGGGGCGAGGTCTTCGATGGCGACGTAGCGAACGCCGGGGTGCGCGTAGAACTGGGGAACCGATTCCGCGGTCGTGGCGATGCCGCAGTAGCCGGCGGCGCATTGTTCGGGCATCCACGACGGTCGATATCGCCGGGCCGGTGCGAGCGCGTGACCCATCCGGGCGCGGGTTCACCAACCAATAGTCGGTCGGTCCACTCCGCCGGCCCGGTCGCACTGGGCAGGAAGACCTCGTGCGCGATTTCGTGGAACGCGACGGTTTTCCTGTGTCGGCACGGCAAACATCGGGGCTGTCCGATCGCTGTGACTGGGACCACTGCGCCGCCGTTACCCGCCCGATACCAGGTCGTATCGTGGGCCCGCCGGTAAGCAACACTTATCGATCGACTCCTCCTTCGTCAACGGAGCCGTCTACACCGCCGACGGCGGAATCACCGCATAACGGCCGCGGAGTTCCGGCCGTTCGGTCGATTTGCGCGTGGTCAGAGCGACTCGAGCGTCATGGCGCGCTCGGGGCACATCACGGCCGCCTCCTCGGCGGCCGTGATGTGCTGGTCGAATTCGAGTGGGTCCTGGAGGATCACCGGAAATCCGGAATCATCGCAGTCGACGACCTCGGGTGAATGGCCGTAACACACACCGTGCCCGGCGCACACCGACCGATCAACGACGAGGCGGCGCGGGCCGTTCCGCGGTGCGTTGTCGTGGGCAGTCATGACGGTCACTCCTCGCCGGTGACGATGGGGGGGAGGATTGTTGCCGTCTTCCGGGAACATCATCGCCACGCGAGATAACGTGCCACCATCGGTGGTCGGCAGAGTCACGCCCGAGATATACGCCGAATCATCGGACACCAGGAACAACGCGGCCCGCGCGTTGTCCGACAATGACGGCGGACGATTGAGCTTCAGCGGAATCGGCGACACCTCGGGATCCCAGGGGCCGGCCACCTGCTCGTAGGACTGTCCAACCACCGGCGCACCCGCAGGCGCCAGGAAGTTCGGTGACATACCGTGCGTCGGTGCGATGGCGTTGACTCGGATCCCGTACTTCCCCAGATCCAGACTCAATCCCCGAACCATCCCGTTCACACCGGCTTTCGTCGCCGAGTACGCCGCGATGCTGTGGTAGGCCACGAACGACGCCGCCGACGACGTCGCCAGAATGACACCACCACCATTGGCCCGCAGTGCCGGCACCGCGGCCTTAGCGGTGTAGAACACACCCGACAGGTTCACACCGACCACGTCCTGCCAGTCCGCATCCGTCAGATCCTGGAACTCGACCTGTTCACCGCCGGCGACCGATGGCACTCCGCCGCGTGAGACGATTCCCGCATTGGCCCAGGCGATATCGAGCTTGCCGAACGCCGCCAGCGTCGCCGCCACGGCGTCGATCACCTGCTGCTCGATCCGCACATCGGCGGTGATCGCGACAGCTGAACCACCGTTCTTTTCCACCAGCGCGACCGTGCCCTTTGCCCGCTCCGGATCGATATCGACCACCGCCACCTTCGCGCCCTCCGACGCGAACAACTGGGCCGCCTCGCGCCCCAACCCGGATCCGGCACCTGTGATCAGCGCGACCTTGCCTTCGAGTTTCATGAATACTCCTCTGTTCGAACATGTGTCGGGTCTAATACGCGATGAAGAGGATCTCGTCTCGCGAGTACTCCATTCCGGGATGCGACTCGGCCAGGTGCAACCGCGTCCTCGCAACCAGGTCGTCTTCGTCCGTGCCGGTGATCGCGGTTCCACACGGGCACGTCAGTCTTGTTTTCGTCGTCACTTCGGTGGACCTTTCTGTGTCACCACGCCTCGGATCGAACGTGGCGTTTCTGCGGGAGGAACGAGCCCGCACTCAGGCAAGTTCTGCGGCCTTCTCGACGGTGGAGGGCGTTCTGGCCGCGGTCTTGTTCGCTCGGGGTACCGACGAGACCAGCACTGCAGCAGCTACTCCGGCGAACGCGAAGGCGTAGTAGGCCCAGTTCGATCCCAACGCCGAACTCATGATCAGGCCGGCGAGAATGGGACCGCACACGCCACCCAACCGCCCGAGGCCGACCGCCAGCCCGAGCGCCGTGCCACGCGCCGCGGCCGGGAAGTAGACCCCGACGAATCCGTAGACACCCGTCGTTGACGAGGAGCAGAATCCGATCAGGAGAACCAGTCCGAAGACAACCGCCTGTGCCGGCTGCAGGGTCAGGGCAGACACTGCGAGCGCACCACCGATGAAGCTCACCGAGATCACCGGACGCGATCCCACCCGATCCGCCAGGCCCGTGATCACCACCATGCCGATCGCGCTGCCGAGGTTGAACGCGAGCAGGAACGTCAGAGCGGATCCGAGGTCGTAACCGGAAGCCCTCAGCATCTGCGGAATCCAGGTATTCATGCCGTAGGAGACGAGGAGTCCGAAGAAGGTGATGAGCGGGAACATGATCGTCGCGACCCGGTAACCCGGCGCGAACAGGAGCTTCAGTCCCGACTTCGTTTCACTGCCAGTATCTCTCGACTGCTCGAGCGCCATTCCCGATTCGGCGCTTGCGTCGATCGAGTAGCGCTGCGCCAGCGCGCCGGCCTCATCGTGCCGCCCCTTGCTCGTCAGGAAGGTAATCGATTCGGGCAGCTTCCGGTATGCCGTCACAAACAGGACGACGCCGAGAAGGCCACCCGCGGCGAACATCGATTTCCATCCGAAGGCGGGGATCACGAAGATGCCGGCAACGGCGACCAGACACCCGCCGATCGGGAAGCCGGTCTGAATGACACCGTTGTAGAACTGTCGTCGATCGACCTTGACGTATTCCTGGGTGAGCGCAATGAGGGTGGGGAGTGCTCCACCGAAACCGAGTCCGGCCAGCAACCGGAATAGTCCGAAGGCCTCGACGTTCGGCGCGAGGGCGCACAGTCCGGTGAACAGGCTGAAGCTCACGATGCAGGCGAGTACGACGGGTCGCCGGCCGATGCGATCGGTGATGTAGCCGGCCAGCATGGCACCGGCCATCATTCCGACCAGCGACAGACTTCCGATCAAACCTGCTGTTGCGGTTGTAATTCCCCACTGTTTGGTCTCCAGCAACGTCGGCAGGACGGCACCGAACATGATGAGGTCGACGCCGTCGAGGATCGTGATGGCCAAGCAGGTGAGGACCACGGATCTGGCACCCGAGGCGGTACCTTCTTTCACCGGACCGGAGTTGTGCGACATGCGATTCCTTCGGGTTTGTGAATGTTTGGGCTCGATGACGGCAGGGCGGGGGTGGCGGATATAGACGCCATATGGCGTACGTCACATGAGCGTTAATCTAATGGTTGTTGGTACTCGTGACAAGCCGGAACGAACTATTGCTTCTATCGAACCTTCTGGCGCGCTGCGCAATTACGTGCGACGTCGACCAGGGCGGCGATGGGCGGCCGACAGAGGTCGACCGCCCATCATGTCTTCGGAGCTCAGCCCCACCTACGCGGATCCTCGAACGCCCGCGCCATCCACTGATGAAAGTGCTGGTTGGCGATCTCGTTGCGTCCGAAATGGAGCGGCCCGATGTCGGTATTCGCCACGGCCCGCTGCAGGCCTTCGTTGACGACGAGGTCCTCGTCACGAAGCACGGCCATGAGAATGCTCCAGTTCTTGTCCCACCGCGCCTTCTCCTCCTCCGTCACCGCAGGTTCCCGCGTGAGGAGCCGCATCTGCATCCGAGTTCCGACGGCCGTGCCCGGAGCAGGCACGAAGTTGAGGACCTCCAGATGGTCCGGTTGCCGCAGGACCGTCATGTTCGGCATCAGGAAGTGCGCAACCGTGATGTGTCGATCGATCGGCACGGCCTCGGGCGCCGCACCACGCACGGCATCGATACTCTTGCGTGCCGTCACCATCCGCCCGTGCCTGCCCATCGGCTCCCAGGCCTGCGCGTTGTTGTAGAAGTACGGGGCCACGGTTCCGGCGTGGGTCGAGGTGATGTGGTAGCCGTCGAGGAAGGCGTCCATCAGGACTTTCCAGTTGATGTCCACATCGAAGTTCTGGGCGATGTGGCAGGTGTACTTGTCCATCTCCATGGCGGCGAGGGACTCGTCGAACTCCAGGCCGAGCCACTCCGCAATGTCGATCTTGCGATCACCCGCCGCGGAGTCGACGGCCCAGATGAAGCCGTGTCGCTCCTCGACCGGAATCTCCAGCAGGCTCATGCAGCTGCGCTCGACCGATCCGAACGTGGGTTCGTCCGCGATCGAGCGCAGGCTGCCGTCGCTTCCGTACGCCCAGCCGTGGTAGCGGCACGAGAAGATCCGCTTCGTGCCCTTGTCGTCGGGGACGAGACGCGCGCCTCGGTGTCGACAGGTATTCACGAAGCCACGAACTCCGCCGTCGGCCTGCCGAACGAGGACAACTTCGTTGTTGGGCAGTTGGACGGTCAGGAAATCGTTCTTGCCGGGAAGTTCGGTACTGTGCGCCGCGATGATCGGAACATATCCGAACAGTTCGGCGCGCTCCCGAGCCGCGAGTTCCGGATCGGTGTAGACGCGAGGATCGACCTCGAGGATCTCCGGCGCCATATCGGTGGTGCCCTCGGCGAGGTGATCGAACATGGCCCGGGCGAACCCGGTCTTCGTCACCTCGTCGTACGGCAGATCGGTATAAACCATCGTGCTCACTCCTTCGCGGAACCCGTCAGAGCCCGCACGCGCGTCGCTACAGCTGCAGACTCTTGACTTCGGTGAACTCCGCGAGACCGAACGCACCGCCCTCACGCCCATGGCCGGACTGTTTGAACCCGCCGAACGGCGCTGCACCGTTGAACTTTCCGCCGTTGACCTCGATCTGCGTGGCGCGCAGCTTCCGCCCGACCGACGTCGCACGCTCCGGGTCGGAAGACCACACAGCGCCGGCGATACCGAAGATCGTGCCGTTCGCGATCGCGATCGCGTGTTCGAGCGTGTCGTACGGGATGATCGACAGCACCGGACCGAAGATCTCCTCCTGAGCGATCGTGGCGTCTGGATCCACCTCGGAGAACACGGTCGGCTCGACGAAGAACCCCGTGCGGGCGGGTGCGTCGACGGAACCGGCGACGAGTCTCGCGCCCTCCTTGACACCGGTGCGGATGTAGCCGAGCACCCGCTCCCGCTGAGCCGCCGTGACCATGGGACCGAGCTTCGTGTCGCCGTCGGTCGGGTCGCCCGGGGTATAGGCGGCGACCGCCGCTGCGGCGAACTTCTCGGAGTCGGCGAGGCGCGAGCGCGGTACGAGCATCCGCGTCTGCGCATTGCAGGACTGTCCGCCGTTCATGAAGCAGGCGCGCACGGTGTGCTGCACCGCCTTCGCGAAGTCGTCGCCCCTCAGGTCGTCGAGCAGCACCGCCGCGCTCTTGCCGCCCAGTTCGACCGACACCCGCTTCACGGTTCCCGCGGCCAATTCGAGGACCCGCTTTCCGACCGAGTTCGATCCGGTGAAGCTGACCATGTCGATGTCCGGATGCACGGCGATGGCCTCGCCGACGATCGGTCCGTATCCGTGGACGAGGTTGAACACGCCCGGTGGGATGCCGACGGCGTCGACGGCTTCGGCCAGGGCCCGAGCGGTGAACGGGGCGACCTCGCTGGCCTTGACGACGACCGTGCACCCGGTCACGAGCGCGGCGCCGATTTTGGCGGTGATCTGGTGCAGCGGGTAGTTCCAGGGCGTGATGCACCCGACCGCACCGACCGGCTCCCTCACGATCAGTGAGTTTCGGAGCGTTTCTTCGAACGGGAAGTCCTCGGCAGCGGTGACGGCCTCCCGCAGGTCGACGATGCCCAGTCCGACCTGCGCCCAGCGCGCCACCCTGCGCGGGGTGCCGACCTCGGCGACCACGAGGTCCGTGATCTCGTCCTGCCGCCGTTCCAGTTCGTCGGCCAGACGAGACACGAACTCGGCCCGTGCGCTCGGCTCGGTCTGTGACCACGGCTCCAACGCCCGTCTCGCAGCGGCAACCGCAAGATCGACATCCTCTGCCGATCCGGCGGGGACGTCCCCGATCAGCTCCTCGGTGGTCGGATCGACCACGTCGATACGCTCGGCACTCGCGGAGGCACACCATGTGCCGTCCACATACAAATCACATTTCACGATGGCTCACTCCGCATCATCGGGTGGATCGAATTGATCGGGCAGCTCGGAAAGGGCTCCCTGGCGGGTCTCACACCCCGCACTGAAGTCACGGTTCGCACCGGACGTGATCCGCGAACTGCTTTTACCTTAAGGTTATAGATAACAGGAGTCAAGGGAGATGCAAATCAAAACTTTCGAGAATTACTCAACTGCAATATTTTTCGGAGTATCACGGTTGAGACCGCACCGAGATCCGGTGCGTCTACGTGGAAGATTCAACCGCTGGGGCCCCGCTCACCACGCCGGCCAGGAAACCGCGGATCGTGACGACGAAGAGCTCCCGCGACGACCACCGGTTCGTCGCCAGCGCGCGGGTGAGCGTGGGGTGTCTGCGCGCGTCGACGTTCGGGAAGATCTCCGTGCTTCCGACCGGCTGACGCATCAGTTCGGTGAGGGTCGTCGCGAGCGAAAGTTTCTCCAACCCATCCAATATCACCACATGCAGAGGTGCCGGCACACCCGCGTCGTCGAGGATTCGGGCGCACTTCTCGTATGTGCTCGTGAGGATGTCTCGCGGGAGGAACTGCACCAACACGAGGGCTGCGTTGGGATGGCGGAGAATGGCGTCGCGATAGTTGAGGCTGAGGTCGACGAACCACTCCACCCAGTCCTTGCCCTGTGGGTGGCCGGGGACGACCGCTTCCAACATGATCTCCTTCGCCACCTCGGTCATGAGTTCACGGCGATCGGCGAAGTGGTGATACAGCGACGACGTGCTCACGTTCAGATGCTTGGCGACGCGCGGCAGACTGAACGCATCCATTCCTTCGGTGTCGATGATCTCGATGCTTGCCGCGACCGTCGAACCCCGACTGATCAGCGGCTTTGCCGGTCGTCCCATCACTCCCACTTTCGGTCGAAAATCGACTCGCTCCGGCCGTCCCACGGCGCTCTGCCGGGATCGCCTCCACGATGATCAGCGGCTCGGATCCACGATCCCCCTGTATCGGCTCCGATGGAAGAGCAAAGGTTCCGTGGCCGGGTCTGCGTCGAAGCCGAGCATCGCGGCGACGGCAATCAGGTGATCGCCACCGTCGTGCTCCGCCTCCAGTGCCACCTCGAACCAGGCCGCCACACCGTCCAGGATCGGCGCTCCGCGCTCGGCAGGGTGCCACTGCACTCCGTCGAACTTCGGTCCACCCGATATCGCGAAGCGGTCGCTGAGGCTCTGTTGCCCCGCCGAGAGCACGTTGATACAGAACGTCTCGGCGGTGCGGATCGTGGGCCAACTCGTCGAGCGCTTGCTCGGGCACAGCAATACCCGGGGCGGATCCAGCGACAGCGCCGAGAACGACTGGCAGGTGAAACCCGCCGGTTCGCCGCCGACCATCGCCGTCACCACCGTCACACCGGAACAGAAGTGCCCCAGTACGTCACGGAGCTCCCGGGTGTTCACAGCCGAGAACTCACTGCTGTCCAATCGTGTCGTCACGTCTCGTCCTCTCATACGTTCGGTGCGATGTGAACCCTGATCTCGCCTGCGGGACTGAGCCATCCGCGACGCTCGGCGAAGTCGATCATCGCCTCGAATCCCGCCGACCACGTCGGGTCGGACGCCCGGTTCCCCGCGAGGGCACGGATCGTGGCCGGGTCGACGAACACCTGGTATGCGCCGGACGGTCGGCCGAGAGCTGAAAGGTGATCCGGCGAGACGCCGTGCCGCGGGTCGGCCGATTCGATGTGGAGGGAGCCGAACTCGCCGGCGTCTTCGAGCCGGATCTGTGACTCACCGGGGATCCTGTCGACGACGATTCGCATTGGTTCTCCGTTTCTCCGTGGCTGGGCGGGAGCTAGCCGGCGTGCCGCCGGGCCGTCACGTCCGGTGCGAGGCCGCGGGCTTCGAGGAACGCCAGCACGTCACCGAGCAGCAGCTGTGCACAGGAATCGCGTGCACGCCCCTCCGCGGCAACCGGAACGACGGTGACACCGTCGGCAACGTCGGCCGCGCGGATGTCGAGAATCAAGCTTGCGAGTCCGCTGGGTGTTCCGACGTACACCACCGTGTGGCCCTGTCCTCCGACCGCTTCGCGGCGGGCAGTGCGAGCATCCGCAGCGATGTGGACGACGACGTCGAGCAGTACGTCGACCCGGCCACCGGACGTTCCGCGTTCTTCGAACCCTGCCCTGATCGATGAGCGCTTCTTCTGCGCCTCACGAAGGTCCGGAGCGGTTATCCGCACGGTCTCGACGGCACCCGGTCGCCGGACGAGGACGATGCTCTCGACCGACGCGTTCGGTGTCGACAGGTCGACGGCAAAGGTGAAACCCCCGCCGCTCATGTCGTCACCCGCCTCGGACGCGCGGTTCGCTGCCAGACCAGCGCGGGCAACAGCGTGGTCGTGCGGAACACCAACGGATCCGACGAGAGCGTCATTCGGTCGCCGTCGAAGCGCACTTGCCGCTTCTGGTTGTCGCCGATCCAGTTCGGATACAGCGACACCGTCATCTCGTGCCACACGGCGCAGTTCGCCTCGTCGACGTGGTACGGACCCGAATACGCGAGGTAGCCGCCGGCCGCCTCGCTGCGTTCGCTCGTCTCGCCGCTGTGCACATTGACCGACCGGTAGAGGGTTCGGCCGGGGCGCATGATCTGCGCCGACATGAACCCGTCGGCCGAGTAGATGATCAGTCCGCGAGCGTCCGGCCCCAGCGGATGGCCGACGGTGCCCGCGTCGGACGTCGTCGAGTACTCGACGAGTTCCCAGGACCCGACGATTCGGTCCGCGATCGCGACACCATCGATGCCGGACCGGGGGCTCAGGACCGGCTGTTCCTCTCCTGTCACTGCCATGTCGTGCTTCCTTTCAGCTCACAGCACGTCGCGCGTGCACAGCAGGACCGAACTCGAGACTGCGGCCATCGGTCCGCCGATGAAGAGGGACACCGTCGCGTCGGGAACCTGGTTGGTGGAGGTTCCGCGCACCTGGCGAACCGCTTCGACGGCCAACCCCATGCCGTTGACGAACGAATCCGCCAGGTTGCCACCGCTGGTATTCACCGGGAGCAGCCCGTGTGGTGCGGTGAGATTCTCGACGGTCATGACCTTGCCGGCATCGGCACCGGGTGGGCACAGCGAGTGATCGATCAGTGCGGCCACTCCCGAACCGCTGAAGTTTTCGTAGACCTGGACGACATCGACCTGGTCGGGTCCGAGGCCGGCATCCGCCCAGAGGGTCTCCGCGACGCCGGCGGTGCCGCCGAATCCGGCCGAGGTGTAGTCGAGATCGTTCTCTGTGTCGACGGCATAGCCGCCCACCGCGCCCTGACTACCGGCCAGCACGTACGCCGGATTCGGGCCGAGCGCCTCGGCGCGATCCGCGGAGACCAGGATCAATGCGACCGCGCCGTCATTCTCCCGTGAGCAGTCGTACAGCCGGTACGGCTCGACGATCATCCGGGACGCGTCGTATCCAGTTTCGTCGAGTGGACGGCCGAATGCCGCGGCAGACGGATTTTGCTGGGCATGGAAGTAGTCGGCCAGAACCAGGGATCGCATCGCGGATTCCGGGACACCGTCGTGTTCGAGCATCCGCCGGGTGCGCAGCGCGCAGGCTTGGGCCGGCGATCCGACCCCGTGCGGGAGCATGTGCCCGTCGAAGTGGTGCTTGGCATATCCGAGACGACCGGAATCCTGTTGCGCCATAGCGCGATAGACGACGACGCACTGCGCCTGTCCTGCCGCGATGGCGACCGCCGCGTTCGTGATCGCCGCGGCTGCACCACCGCCGCCGCCTCCCCAGATCATGTTGGACCATCGAATCCGGTGCGACATGAGCGATGAGCCCACGACGGTCCCATCGTTCTCGCCGCCGCCGTACGACACGAAGCCGTCGATCTCGCGCGGTGACACGCCGGCGTCGGCGGCCGCCTCGACGATCGCCCGCAACGTCATCCGAAGTTCGCTGTCGGGCGATTCTCCTCGCTTGTAGTGGAACTCGCTGACGCCTACCACGGCGGCCGCCCCGCGCAGAAATGAATCGGTCATCGGTGTTCTCCCTGCTCGGTCTCGGGGGGCGTGCCCGCGCGTTGCCAGCGCAGCAGCGGCCACGGCGCATCGGCGGGCTGCTGAATGATCCCGCTGACTGCATCCCCGATGGCGATGTCGGCGTCTCCGTCTTCTGTGAGCAGGCCGAGGACCCGGCGTCCCCCGGCATGCGGCAGTTCGACGAGAACCGTGATGAACGGCAGTTCGCCTGCCAGTTCCGGGATGAAGGAGTGCCAGGTCCGGGACCACGAGAAGACCCGTCCGACCGCTTCCACGGCGACCCATTCCGGGTCGAACACCTGGCACTGCCCACACATCCAGCGTGGCCCCCAGATCCACAAGCCGCACTCGCCGCACCTCTGCAGACGGAGCTCACCTGCCCGCAGACCCTCCCAGTACGGCAGGTCCAGGCCGTCCGCATACGGGCCGGCCAGCGTCGCCGGGAATTCGCGGGCCACCTCGCTACTCGGGGTCATCGCATCTCCACTCTCGTGAATTGGCATTTCGATTCCAGCCTGTGGACCGGTGTCGCAACGGACCCGAACGGTCAGTGCTTGGTCAGGTAGCCCGCGTCGATCGGCACGTCGATCCCGGTCACGTACCTGGCGGCGTCGGACACGAGCCACAGGACGGCGTCGGAGATGTCCTGCGGTTCGAGCATCGTCACGTCCAGCAGGTTCGTGCGGTCGTTGTCCTTCCACTTCCGCACCACGTGCGGCAGCACCTGCGACAGGCCGGCCGCCATCGGCGAATTGACCCCCGTCGGGTTCACCGTGTTGACCCGGATGTTGTGTTGGCCGAGTTCGAATGCGAGTGTGTCCTTCAAGCCCTGAAGTCCGTGCTTCGCCGCTCCGTAGTGACCCCACGACGGGGCAGCGCGCAGTCCGTCGACGGACGAGGTGATCACGATCGATCCGCCTCGGCCTCCGTCGATCATCACGGGAACGACCGCTTTGCAGGCCTTCCACGCGCCGGTGAGATTGACGTCGAGCATCGTCTGCCACGCGTCGTCCTCGATCTCGAGCGTCGACTCGCAGTGATCGTGGATACCGGCGTTCGCCAGCAGGATGTCGATCCGTCCGAATTGTGACACCGCCAGGTCTGCGACGGACTTCATCTCCGCGCTGCTCCGGACGTCCGCCTGAATGCCGGCGATCTCGCCGCCGGCTTCCTTGACCAGCTGGATCGTCTCCTCGAGATCCTCCGATGTTGCGAGCGCGTACTGCACCTCCTTGATCGGCGCAGCGACGTCGCAGACCACGATCTTGGCGCCGGCGGCGGCGAGGGTGAGCGCGTGGGAACGGCCCTGCCCTCGTGCTCCGCCGGTGATGACTGCTACTTTTCCGTCGAGTGACGTCATCGATACTCCTGTTGTTCGAAAAGGTGGTCGAGGTGGGAATTACCGTGCGCTCTTCGCGCGCTCGTAGTCATGGGTCGCCTGGCTGATACCGGTCGCGAAGCGTTCGCTGAAGCCTTCCTTGCGCGCCTGCGTCCAGTGGTAGGAATTGAGCAGCGGTTCGCACGTTCCGGTGAAGCGCGGCATGACGTCACGCATGAGAATGCGGTACATGCGCGACGTGGCCTCCGTGTCGGCCCAGTCGTGGGCCGTCGCCAGGAACGTGCCGAAGCCGCCGGTGCGGTCGATGATCTTCTGGATGTACGCGATGGCGTCGTTCGCGTCGCCGATGCAGCCGTAGCCGGACTCGTTGACACGCCGGACCAGTTCCTCGTGCGTGACGTCCTCACCGGGTTCGATCATCTTCATCGGGGTGACGACGTGGCGGTAGTCCATGAAGTCGCGCAGCCCGTATCTGGTGTCCTCGACGGCCTGCTCGTAGGTGTCGGCGATGTGGATGTTGCCGACGATGGCCCAGTCCTCGCGATCCACCGACTGCCCGTACGCGTTCGCCTCGCTGGTGGTGATGTCCCACGTCTGCGCGAGCAATTCGATCGACTTCGCGCTGGTTCCCCCGATCGACAGCAGACCGAGCCCGTACTTTCCGGCAAGCTTCGGGCCCGACGGCGACATGGCGGCCGCGACCGTGATCGGCACCCCGGGATACGAGTAGGGGCCCAGCTGAACTCGGGCGTCCTCGAGCGAGAACCATTCCGTCTTGCGGTCGACGGGTCCAGGTGTGCTCAGCAGTTCCAGGACGGCGTCCAGGGATTCCTCCATCCGCGGCCGCAGCAGGTTGTAATCCATGCCCATCATCTGCGAGTCGGCCACGAGCGCACCCGGACCGACTCCGATCCGGATGCGACCGCGAGTCATGTGGTCCAAGAATGTGATTCGGTCGGCAACCATCAGTGGATGATGATAAGGAAGGGAGATGACGCCGCTGCACAGCTCGATGCGTGACGTACGCTGGGCTGCTGCCGCGATCATCAGTTCCGGTGAGGGCCCCACCTCGTACCCGCCACTGTGATGTTCCCCGAACCACACCTGATGGAATCCGAGGCGATCGAGATCCTCGACGTGGCGGAGGTCCTGTTCGATTGCCATCGTGGGGTTGCGTCGCGGGTTGTGGTACGGCGGAAGAAACACTCCGCACCGGAGCGGTGCAGTCCGCGCGGCCGGCACGCTGTTCACAACTGTAGGTTCCATGTCAGATCTCCTGTCGGTTGGTGCGTGATGCGCCGCAGATGGTGACGATGGCCCGTGCCGTCTGCTCGCCCCGGTTGTGCCATCGATGCTTGTTGCCGTTGACGACCACGGTGTCGCCGGCGCCGAGCGCGATCTCCGTGCCGTCCTCGAGTTCGAGCACGAGCGAGCCCTCGAGAAGCACGTGCACGTCTATGGAATCGGTGCGATGGAAGCCCGGCGCCTCCTCGTCCATTACCACTATTCCGTTGTCGCTGTTGCCCATCCGGCCAGGTTCGAGAATCCAACCGATGACCCATACCCCACCCGGATCGGGAAACCCGAGGGTGTCGGAAACACCGCCGGGATTGGGCACCTCGGGAACGGAGTCGGTACGCCAAATGGGGTCGATACCCTCGGCGGCCAACCTCGCGATCTCTCTGTCGGCAACGAGTGCAGCCGAGCCGTCGGGTTCGGCAACGATCACACGGCGAAAGCTCATAATTGCCCCTTCGGAGGAAACCACTGGGAGGGAAGGACAAGGGGAACGCGGCCGCGGGGCAGAGTGTTCGAATGGTTCAGCTCCGGTGAGATCCTCTGTTCCACAACGTTTTCACGCCGAGTCTGCCGCGCGGCAACGAGTCACCGCACACCTCCGTGCGACGTACCACTCGCTCACACACCACAGTGTCGCGGATCACGTCAGTTAATCTAAATGCTGTCGGTTAATTGGTCAAGGGGAGACGTCTTGTGCCGGCTGAATCCCGTGCGTCATACCGGGGTTAGAACATATTGACTGTTGACCGCGCCGAGGGCGCTGATCTACCTTCGTCGCAAGGCAGTCGCCTTTCTCACCTCAGCCCTCGCCTTGGTTCACGGCAGCGCGAGTTCATCCGACCCTCCGGGTACGTCCCCCTCGAGGCGACGCACCGGACTTCTCCCTCGCGAAGGATCCCGATGGTCACGACACAGATCGCAATTCCCGGTCACCTGATCACCGACTTCAATGTGTACGACCCGTCCCTGGCATCGCCCACGGATGTGTTCCAGGAACGTGTCGCCGCGTTGCGCACGCAGGGACCGATCCTCTGGTCGCCGCAGCACGGCGGACACTGGGTGGTCACCCGATACAAGGAAGCCCTCCAGGTCCTCCAGGATCCGGAGACCTTCTCGAGCTTCCCCAACAACCTGTTGAATGCGGCCCAGGGCAAGTTCCTTCCACTCGAACTCGACCCACCCGAGCACAGCTACTACCGGCGGGCATTGCAGCCGCTGTTCAGCCCCAAGAGCATGAAGGCGCTCGAGCCCGAGATCCGGGGGATCGTCACCGATCTCATCGACGGATTCGCTGCGGCCGGTGAGTGCGAGTTCATCTCCGAGTTCGCGCACGAATTGCCCACTCGAATCTTCCTTGCGCTCATGGGATGGTCCCTGAGCGACGCACCGCGATTCACCGAGTGGACCGACATCACACTCCAGGGCATCCCCGGCGCGAGCGAGGAGGAATCAGCCGAGGCCCGCGCGAAGGCCGCCGCCGAGATCTACGAGTACTTCGGTCGGGTCGTGGCGCGAGTGCGATCCGGCGACGACAGTTCGGAGACTCTCACGGCGCAGATCATCAACACCCCGCTCGACGTCGGAGGAGAACCCCGGCCACTCACCGACGAGGAATTGTGCCGAATGTTCTTCCTCCTCCTGGTGGCGGGGCTGCACACCGTCCAAGGCGCTCTCGCCTGGGGACTGATCCACCTGTCGCGCAATCCCGAGCAGCGCGCGGCGATCATCGACGACCCGACGCTGATCCCGTCGGCGGTGGAAGAAATTCTGCGCATCGAGACCGCGACGAGCAGCGGCCGTCGCGCAACCCGCGACGTCGAGATCGGCGGCGTCACCATCAGGGCCGGCGACCAGCTGCTGGTGGTGATGACCTCCGCCAACCGCGACGAGGACGAGTTCGACAACGCCGACGAACTGCAGATCGAACGGCATCCCAATCGCCACATCGGCTTCGGCGCCGGCCCGCACCGCTGCCTCGGCTCCCACCTCGCGCGGCTCGAGCTGAGACTGGCCCTGGAGGAAATCCACCGGAGGATTCCCGACTACACCCTCGTGCCGGACAGTCCGGCGATCTTCCATTCGTCCCAGGTCCGTGGATGCGAGAAGCTACCGATCACCTTCACCCCATCGACGCGCTGAGACCCCTCGGGATTTGCCCCGAACCGACGGAGGTCCCCGGGGAATGCTCCGGGGACCTCCGTCATGCGCCGGCCCCGGCTGGTTCGCATTTCGGGCGGATGCCCGGCAGCGGCACGCTTCCGCAGTGTTCGGCGTTTCAGCTGACAGGGCGGGCCGGGTCGGATAGAACTGAGAGGGCATCGACAGTGACGCGGGTGGGTCACTCCCCTAGACGGGGATCGGCCGGCCGGCGCGTCCAGTTGCTCGGTGCGTGCAGTGAAGGAGCAAACGTTCGTGCCCGAGAACGAATTCCCCCCTGTAGTCCGCATCCCGTCGTCGCCGGCCGATCCACCGCCGCTGCGGCGAACGATTCGTCCGGATCGATCACCGACCGTGTCGGCCAACCGGTGCGGTGCCGTCCGGCGATCCCTCCCCGACACCGATCGGGATCGAAGTTCCGAGGGCGAGGACCAAAGCGAATCCGTGTCGACACCCGAGGATCCGATCATCTGGCCCGAGCCCAGCCCTCTCGCCGACTGGTGGGACCGAGTGCTCGGCCGGGGATCGACGACCTGAGCGCTGAGTTCGCCCGACTTGTCCTATCCGGGACCTTCGGCCTCGCGCGGTAGGCCGCGCTTCCTGTACAACTAAACAGGGATGCCGGTTTGTGACATGAACCACACGCAACCGTTATCTTACGACCTGTTTACCAGGAGCTGAACGCTCGGCTCCGGAAGTACCCGTAGCGGCAGTACGGATGCTCGATTTCGTACTGCGGAAGGACGCCACACATGGTGTTGCCGATGTCGCCGACCGATTCGATGTTCCTGCTCGGTGAGTCGCGGGAGCATCCCATGCACGTCGGTGGCCTGGCGATCTTCACGCCACCGGACGGCGCCGACGCGGCCGAGGTGGGGGCGATGTTCGCGGCGGCCGCGGCCTCCGACGAGGTGGCACCACTTTTCCGCAAGCAGGCCCGCCGATCGGTCACCACCCTGGGACAGTGGGGTTGGGACACCGCGACCGACGTCGACGTCGACTATCACGTGCATCGCAATGCTCTACCCCAGCCGGGCGGCATGCTCGAACTGACGACGTTGGTGTCCCGGCTGCACGGCGCCGCACTCGACCGCACCCGCCCGCTGTGGGAGATGCACCTGATCGAGGGGCTCGCGGACGGCCGCTACGCCGTCTACACCAAGATCCACCACGCCCTCGCCGACGGTGCGTCCGCGATGAATCTGTTGCGCCGCAGCATGAGTGAGGACCCCACCCGCAGAGGCATGCCCGCTCCCTGGCAACCCGCCGCACCCGTGACCGACCCGGTCCGGACGGAACCCGCGCCGTCGACACCGGCGAGTCTCCGCGGTCTACCGGGTCAGGTCCTGCGTGGCGCCCGCAGCGCGGCCGGGGAAGTCGCCGGCCTGGCACCGGCGCTGGCCGGCACCGTGGACCGCGCATTCCGCGCCGAGGGCGGCCCGCTGTCGACGCGGGCGCCACACACCATGTTCAACGTTCCCATCGGGGGCGCCCGGCACTTCGCCGCCCGCACCTGGCCGCTCGAACGCATACGGCTGCTCGCCAAGCACGCCGACGCCACCGTCAACGACATCATCCTGACGATGTCCGCCGGAGCACTGCGCAGCTACCTGCACGACCTCGGCGCACTGCCCGCCGAGCCGCTGATCGCGATGGTCCCGGTCTCCCTGCGCCCCAACACCTCCGGCACGGATTCGGAAGCCGCCGGCGGAAACCGGATCGGGGTCCTGATGTGCAACCTCGCGACCCATCTGCCCGACCCCGCCCACCGCCTCGACACCGTGCGGACGTGCATGCGCGAAGGCAAACACGCTCTGCGCGCGATGAGCCCCACCCAAGTCCTGGCGATGAGCGCCCTGGGCGCCGCACCCCTCGGCATCGAGATGCTCCTCGGTCGCCGGGGACCGCAGCGCCCGCCGTTCAACCTGGTGATTTCCAGCGTCGCCGGACCCGGCACCCCGCTGTACTGGAACGGAGCCCGCCTCGACTCCCTCTACCCGCTGTCGATCCCGGTCACCGGACAAGCCCTGAACATCACCTGCACCAGCAGCGACGACGAACTCGTCTTCGGACTGACCGGCTGCCGGCGCACCGTCCCGAACCTGCACCCGATGCTCGACCACCTCGACACCGAACTCGACGCCCTCGAACAGGTGGTCGGCCTGTAACGGTCCCCGGGGCATGTTCCGGTGTGACAATTGCTGAGCCTCGCCGAGTACGGCCATTGGTGGGATAATCCAACCGGGAGAGTCGTCCACCCCGAAGACGATGCCCCTGCAAAGACGTCGACCCCCGGCCCAGGGCCTCAGGACCGCCCGAGTGCGCCGGGGTCGGCCCAAGTAGGACGGGGTGGTGGTGCGGCAACCGTAACAAGTCGGAGCCCGTCCCCGACATACCAGGTGTCGTAGTCACGACCCGAACAGCGGGATGTCAGCCGAGGAAACGGCCCCGGCCGTGGGTAGTACCACGGGAGCTGTCCGCGTGGCTCGACACGAGCCATCGCGGGTGACGAGGGCAGGTGAGAGGTGTGGCCAGGAGCATCAATGGCAACGGCAATCCCGATGCCGATCTCCCAGAAGACGATGCACCGGTGGACGTCGCGGCAGTACGCCGCGACGATGCGCTGATCGACGCGATCGCCGGTGGCGGTCCCGTCGCACCGGGTTCGTCGGAACAGGACCAGCTCGCGCTCCTGCTGACCAGTTGGCGCGCCGACATCGTGGCGACGCCGATGCCGACCGGTCCGCTGCTGGACGACGTGATCGCGGCGATCGACGCCTCGGACGCCCGTTCCGCACGCAGCGCTGCCCGCGGCAAGCTCCGTCTGCTGCGACCCATCGCCGGCGCTGCCGCCGCGATCGCCGTCATCGTGGGCGGCGCCACCATCTTCTCGTACAACGCCGAACCGGGCGATCCGCTGTGGAGCGTCAAGTCGGTCGTGTTCAGCCAGCAGGCCGACTCGACCGTCGCGCAGATCGACACCACCTCACAGCTGCAGGAAGCCGAGCGGCTGATCGCGGCGGGCGACGCGGAGGCGGCGCGGCACCTGCTCGACAACGCCGCCGACCGTGCCGGCGGGGTACGCGACGCCGACATGCGCAACGAACTCGACGTGTGGCGTGCAAAGCTCGCCGCGGAAATCGAGAAGCTCGCTCCCACCACCCCGCCGGCGACCACGACGCCCGGCACCACCACCACCGTCGCGCCGATACAGACCACCGAACTGCCGGCCATCGTTCCGGGCACACCCGGTTCCATGACAGCGCCGGGAGTCGAACAGTCGCCGGGAACTCTGCCCACGGATCTGCAGATTCCCGGTGTGCCGCCCACTTCACTGCCGCCGCTACCCACGACGACGCTCCCGCCCGAGACGTTGCCGTCCACCATCCCCGAACCCACCATCACAGTGGTCCCCACTCCGGAGCCGCCCCTGCCGGTGCCGTCGGACTACCCGACCACGCAACCGCCCGCGCCGGTGCCGTCGGAAAACCCGATCACGCAACCGCCCCCGCCGGTGCCGTCGGAAAACCCGATCACGCAACCACCGATCGAGCAACCACCGATCGAGCAGCCGCCGCAGGAGCCCTCGTCGGCGCCCTCGTCGGCGCCGCTCCCGCTGCCGGCTCCGACCAGCTGACGAACTCGGCGGAATTCACAACAGATGGAGTGATCGCATGACCGACCTCGACCAATCGACAGCCGGCATACGCGGGCAGCTGGGCACGCCGGCCGACGGGCAGCCGCACCTCACCGACGCCGCGGCGCTCTGGGACGTGATCGTGTGAGCAGACCCGCTGACCTCGACGAGCAGGTCACCAAGGTCCGGGACGCGCTGCACGCCCTACGTCGAACCCTCCTCGACCTCGAGCGCACCTACGCAGACCTCGATGCGCACGCGCTCGACGTGGACGCAAGCGGCGACCCGACCACGGCGCCGGAGACGTTGGAGAGCGCCGTCGACGCCCTCCGCGCCGCTCAGGACACGCTCGGAATCGCTGACTCCGACCTCGACGTAGCGAAGCGACACACCTCACGGTTGAAAACGCGCGAATGACCGCGTCCGCCGGCGGTGTCCCAACCCCTTCGACACGCCCCCACCCGGGTCGGGGCACCTCAGACGAGGGTTAGCCGAGGTCTCCGCGGGTGGTCACCGCGCGGGAACGGGTGCGGCTAGGAGTGCAGCACCGGACCATACGTCCGGAGCCCGTGATGCGGTGCACCCGCCAGAGCAGCCCCGGCCTTTGACCCCTGGTGTCAAAACCAGATCGGCTATCCCGGACCTGAAGGACCGGGTCTGCGCCGAAAGATTCACGGATCAGCAGGTCGTAACCCTCGAGGATCAAGGCCATCAGGCAAAGGCCGAGGACGGGCAGGGAGGTGGGGCGGGTAGACATGGGCACTCCGTTCGACCGGGCACCGAGACTCGACGGCGATTCGGCCGCGTGAGTCGGTGCCGGGATGGATGAAAGGGGTCAGGAGAAGCGGTCGGCGAGCCACGCGCCGATTTCGGCGGCGGCGAGGCCGGCGCCGGTGGGGGCACCGTCGGCGATCGGGCCGCCGAAGTGGGTGCCGGCGACGCGGACATGGGTCTTGTCCGTCGATCCGAGGGCGTCGACCATCGTCTTGGCGTCCTCGGGGAAGCACGCCTGGTCGCCGGTGAGTTCGACGAACAGGGTGGGTGCGGTGACGGTGGGGGCACAGCGGACGAAGTCGGCGTTGCTGCTCAGTCCCGACCAGGTCGACAGCCAGGCGTCCGGGGTGGTGAGCCGACCGAAGCCGACCAGTCCGTAGTTGGTGAGGTCCGGTCGACGGCCGAACAACGATCCGTAGGGGCGGTCGTTCGGGCTCAGCGACAGGTCGGCGAACCGCAGGTCCGCGTCGGTGCGGTAGATGGTCAGCACGCGCGGTGCGAGCGCGGTGCGGCGGTCGACCGGATCCGAGGTGCGCTTGTACCGGCGCCGGGCGGCGGCGGCCTCGTCGACTCGCCGGCGGGCAATCTCGTCGAGTCGGGCGATGCGGTCGTGCTGCGCAGCCCGATAGCGGGTGACGAAGGCCGGAGAGTAGGACGAGCTGTGCGGTGGTTGGGCGAATCCATTGGCGGGATCGAACGGATCGAGATCCGGATCGGCCGCGAGCGGGTCGGACTCGTCGACGACGGACGGGTCGATCAGCCGCAGCAACAACGCGCCCTGGCCGGGATGCGGGGCCATGAACACGGCGCCGTCGGGTAGCGGCATCTCCGCCGCCGCCAGGTCGATGGGTCTACCCGCGGGCGTCTGCGTCAACCGCTGCGCGGACGGTAAGCCGGCCTGCTCGTGGTAGAACGCAAAGAGAGCGCCCCCGCCCGAGTGCCCCAGCGTGATGACGTGGTCGAAATCCTTCTGCCGCAACAAGACCTGTCCCGCAGCGGCGTCGAGCAGTGCCTGTTCGTGCACCAGGGTGAGGTCGTTGTTGACCGAACGGGTGCCCTGCGTCCACACCGCGTATCCGCGCGCGAGCAGTTCGGGCACCAGCACGTGGTGGGTCAGGTCTTGGCGTGGATGCATCAGCGCGACCACCGTCCGCGCACCGGGGACCACGCGAAGTACGCCGGTGACCTTCGCTCCGTCGGCGGTGGCGAGTTCGTGCACCGTGGTGACCGTGTCGCGCGGTGCCTGCGCGGCGTCGATGTACCGGCCGGCGCCGAGTCTCTCGGTGTGCTCGCTCATCGCGCTTCGATTCGCATCGCGTCCTTGTCCCACTGGATGATTCGGGACCGGTGCAGGCCCGCGACACTGCTGTACCACACGGCGTGGCGGCAGCCGGTGGCGCGGCGGTCGATCACGATCGGATCTTCGGATTGAATCCGGAAGTACGGGCCGACGCGGTCGATCGTCACCGCCGGGTCCTGCCCGGCCACCGCGGCGACCGGGTTGTTCTCCGGGACATCGAGGACGAACAGCGTGGTCATCGGTTGCCCACCATCTCTTTCCGGTCCTGCGTGTGTTGCCATTGCTCGGCGCGCTCGACGATCAACTCCGCCTTGCGGCTCAGCAGAGCCGCCATACTCGGGTCGGGTCCCGAGACGACGTCGACGAGAGCGTCGATGGTCAGGTTGGCGTCGAGGTCTTCTTGCGGAGTGACCGGGCGCAGCGCCCGGGTGATCTCGATCATGTACCCGTTGGGGTCGTGGGTGTAGATCGATTCGATGGTCTCGTGCTGGATCTGCATCTCCACCGGCCACTGGCTGCCGTCGAGCCGTCTGCGGTATTCCATCAGATGGTCTTCGCTGTCGACGTGGATGGCGAGGTGCCGGGAGCGGATGAAGAAGATCGGTATGTCCTCGGCGAACCGTGAGTACGAGTCACCCTGCGGCCCACCGTCGAACGGTTCTAGGCCGAAGTAGTAGAAGAAGGCCAGCCGGTCGTCGTTGCCGATGTCGAAGAAGAAGTGGATGAAGTCCGGGTGCTTCTCGGGGCCCCAGCCGGCCGCGCAGATCGAATGCACGACGGGGAAGCCGAGGACGTCGCGGTAGAACTTCACCGTGGCGGCCGGATCGAAGGTCGGGTAGGCGACGTGATCGACGCCTTTGACCGTGTGCTGCAGGTCTGACATGGGGAACTCCCAGTGGTGGGTCGGTTACGGGTGGGTGGGGACCGGGGCGTCGGTGCGCAGCAGGCTGCCCGCGCCGGAGATGTCGACGGCGAGGTCGAGCGCACGCAGCAAGCTATATGCACCGGCGGTCGCGGCGGAGAGCACCGGCAGTCCGAATTCATCCTCGGCCGCCTGCACGAGGGGTAGCGAGGGCATCTGCACGCACGCGGAGATGACGAGCGCATCCGCGCCGGTGAGGTCGAGGGACCGGGCGGCGGCCATCACTCGTTCCCCTGGGATGCATCCGACCTCGGCATTGTCAGCGACCTCGAGTGCGCGCCAGTCGGTGACCTGAATGCCTTCCGCCTCGATGTACGCCACGACCTGCTCCGCCAGGGGGCGCATGTACGGGGTGACGAGAGCGATGCGCCCGGCGCCCAGCGCCTGCAGGGACTCCATCAGCGCGCCGGCACTCGACCGGACCGCTGCCGCGGATCCGCCGGTGGCCAGTTGCTCGGCGACCAGGCCCTCCACCCGCCGGTGCTCGCCCGGACCGGCCGACATGAGAGCCACCAGGCAGGCGTAGAGAACGGCGTCCACGCCGGCGTCCCCGAGTTCGAGGATGCACCGTTCGCGCTGAGCGTTCATCGCGCGCAGTTGTTCCGGGGAGACCGCTTGCATCCGCATCCGGCTGGAATGGAACGAGAACTGCGCGTCCGTATGCCGGCCGAGGAGCGCCGGCATTTCGGTCTCGACCGTCACGTTCGAACTCGGGACGACGAGTCCGATGCGATGAATGCCCATGTGTGTGGCCCTTCTGATGTGAGGAATGTCCGGGAGGTGCGGGGCCTCTCGCCCCGCCTCAGACCGTATTTACGCCTACGACGAGTATTCGACGGTAGTGATGAATAGTCAAGACCCGCCCCTCGCCGGGGCAAATCGTGACGGCATTCACGCCCGGGTCTTGACATGCCATCATCGACGTCGAATACTCGACATTGACGTAAGACGGTGTTGGAGGATCACCTCGCACCGCCGGTTCATCCCCTCGCATCGAAGGAGCACAGCGGCAATGGCATATGTGATCGGAGTGGACGTCGGTGGCACGTTCACAGACGCGGTATTGGATGACAATGCCGGCACTGTTCTCGCCGCGAAGGCACCCTCGACGCCGCCGGACTACTCGCAGGGCGTCCTCGACGTCCTCGAGACGCTCGCCGAGCAGCTGGGGTGTCCGGTCGAGGAGATGCTCGCCGATACCCACCACATCGCGCACGGCACGACGTCCTCACTCAATGCGCTGGTGATGGGCAACGTGCCCCCGGTCGGGTTCCTCACCACCAAGGGGCACCGCGACTCGATCTACATCATGAACGTCGAGGGCCGGTATCTCGGCAGCTCACCGGAGCAGTTGCAGAATGTGATGGGACAGAGCAAATCCCACGGCCTGGTCCCGAAAAAGCATGCCCTGGAGGTGACCGAGCGACTCGACCGTGACGGCAACATCGTGGTGTCGCTGGACGAGGACTCGGCCCGCGAGTCCATCCGGGCGCTACTGGCCGAGGGCGTGGCGGGGATCGCGGTCTCTCTGCTGTGGTCGTTCCGCAACCCGGTCCACGAGCAACGGATCCGCGAACTGGTGCACGAGATCGACCCGTCGATGTTCGTGTCGCTGTCGAGCGAAGTGAGCCCCCGCATCCGGGAATTTGCCCGCAACGCGACCACCATCATGAGCACTCAGATCGGCCCCGGACTCCGGGACTACCTCGGAAACCTGGAGTCGAAGCTGCGCGAGCGTCACCTCGCCGGACCGCTGCTGGTGATGCAGAGCAACGGCGGCGCCGTCGCCGCTGCCGAGGCCCCGAAGAACGCGATCAGCACGGTCGGATCGGTGTTGACCGGCGGTGTGGTCGGGGCGGTATCCCTCGGTCGGCAGCTCGGTCACCGCAACATCATCGCCACCGACGTCGGTGGAACCACCTTCCTCGTCGGACTCGTCGTCGACGGCGAGCCCGTCCGCGCCTCGAGCACCATCATCAACCACCATCCGATCAACGTCCCCACCCTCGAGGTTCATGCCATCGGCTCCGGTGGCGGTGCCATCGCCTGGGTGGATGCGGGCGGAAATCTGCAGATCGGACCGCACAGCGCCCAGGCGGTACCGGGCCCGGCCTGCTACGGGCAGGGCGGCACCGAACCCACCAACGCCGACGCCAACCTCGTCCTCGGAATTCTGCCCGAGCGCGGGCTGCTCGGTGGCCGCAAACCGTTGGACAAGGAACTTGCCCGCGAGGCGATCCGCAGCCGGATCGCCGCGCCGTTGGGGCTGTCGATCGAGGAGGCGGCCGCCGCGATCTACGCGGTGCAGAACGCTCAGACCGGCGACCTGCTGCGCAAGACCGTCGTCGAGGCCGGGCACGACCCGCGGAATTTCGTCCTCTACGCCTTCGGTGGATCCGGTCCGGCCCACTGCGCCGCCTACGCCGCCGAGGTCGGGGTCCGCGAGGTCATCGTCCCGCTCGGCCAGGTCGCGTCCGCGTTCTCCGCGTACGGTCTTGCCTCGTCGAACATCGTCCTCGCGGCCGAACTCTCCGACCCCGCCGCCATGCCGCTCGACCCCACCCGCGCCGAGCGGAACTTCGCTCAGCTCGAGACCCAGGTGCTCGAGCAACTCAACCGTCAGGGTCTGTCGTTCACCGAGGTCGAGATCGAACGCGAAATCGACATGCGGTACACGATGCAGCTCGCGGAGGTGGCGACACCGGTACCGACCGGAGGCCTCGACACTGCGGGGATCGCACGGGCGTCCGACGTGTTCGAGCAGCGCTACGCCGAACTCTACGGAGAGGACAGCGGCTTCCGCGAGGCCGGTATCCAGGCAATCACGTACCGCGTCCGCGCCACCGGCATCCTGCCGTTCTCGCCGACGCTGCCGGAGTTGAAGTCCGCAGACTCCAGCGATTCCGCCCACGCCCGGATCGGCACCCGCAAGGTCTGCCTCGACGGACGGCTCGGCTTCGTCGACACCGACGTCTACGACTACAGCCGGCTCGCTGCCGGTCACGTCCTGCCGGGACCGGCGATCGTCGAAGTGCCCACCACCACCGTGGTCGTCCCCCACGGAACCACCGGCACCGTCGACCGCCTCGGCAACCTCACCATCGTCGCCCAGTAGGAGCACCGAAGATGACCATGCAGATCCCCGGCTCTGAAATCTTCTCGAGCCGACCCGTCGACCCCGACGCTCTGTCCCGATCGCTTCCGCCGTCACTCCCGGTCCACACCGTGACGCAGGAGCAGATCGACAGCCTCGACCCCCTCACGTACGAGGTGATCCGGCACCGGCTGTGGTCGGTCACCGACGAAATGGGTGAGGCGCTCAAGAGAATGTCCGGCTCCCCCATCGTCACCGACGCCAACGACTTCGACTTCGCGATCAGCGACGAGATCGGTCAGGAGGTGCAGGTCGGCCTGTACAACACCATGCTCGTCGGCGCCGTCGACCTCGCGATCTACTGGACCCTGCAGCACCGCGCCACCAACCCGGGCATCACCGAAGGTGACATGTTCCTGTGCAACGACCCCTGGGTCGGAGGCGGACTGCACCAGAGCGATGTGATCGTCTACCAGCCAATCTTCCACGACGGCCAGCTGTTCGGCTGGACCAGTGCAATCTGCCACGAACCCGATCTCGGCGGGTCCGGCCTCGGTTCCTTCGACCCCGCGGCCAAGGACGTCTTCTCCGAATCGCTACCGACGCCGCCGATCAAGGTGGTCCGCGACTACGAACTCCAGCGCGACGTCGCCGACGCCTGGGTGCGGCGCTCCCGGGTGCCGATGCTCGTCGGCCTCGATCTGCGCGCGAAGATCGGTGCCAACACCGTCGGCCGCAACCGCCTGCTGGCAGTGATCGAGCAGTACGGCGCGGACACCGTCAAGGCCGTGATGAAGCGGATGATGGCCGACGCGGAGGGCCGCCTGCGGGGCAAGCTCACGTCGCTGCCGGACGGCACCTGGAAGGCCACCGGTTACCAGGACCAGGCGCAAGTCGGTGACCGCGGCATCCACAAGATCACGGTGGCCATGACCAAGACCGCCGATCACCTGACGTTCGACTTCACCGGCACCGACCCGCAGACCGGTGTCATCAACTGCACCTATGCCGGTATGCGCGGCGGGGTCATGCTCGCTCTGCTGCCGATCCTCGCCGGGGACATTCCTTGGTCGGCGGGCGGATTGATGCGTTGCTTCGACCTCGTGTCCGAGGAAGGCACGATCAACAACGCCACCTTCCCCGCAGCGGTGAGCCGTGGCCCCATCGGGCCGGCCTGGCTGACCGGCACCCTGATCGCGGAATGCCTGTCCCAGATGCTGGACCGGTCGGTCGATCTGGGCAAGAGTGTGCAAGCCGCGTGCTGCGGCACATGGGACACCGCCGTGATCGCCGGTCTCGACGAGCGCCCCGAACAGTCGGTGCCGTTCCTCAACATCATGATGGAGCCGATGGCCGGCGGCTACGGTGCCCGCCCGACCGCGGACGGCATGGACACCGGTGGCCTGTTCTGCATCCCGATGGGGCGCATCCCGGACACCGAGATGACCGAATTCCTCTACCCGCTGCTGACCTTGTGGCGACGCGAGGAGCCGGACTCCGGCGGACCGGGACGGCACCGCGGCGGTGTGAGCGCGTCCATCGCCGTCACGCCGTACGGCACCAGTCTGCCGATGGGCCTGGTGCTGGCGTCCGCGGGCAAGGCCGTCGCCCAGAACAACGGTCTCGCCGGTGGCTACCCCGGCAACACGGGCGTGGAGATCCTCGCCCGGGGCACCGACATCCGGGAACAGTTCGCGGCCGGCAGTATTCCCGGCGCCCTGGACGATCTCGGCGGCGACCGCGAATTCGGGGCCTGTTATGCCGAGAGCTACGTCGCCCCCGGCGAGGTGCTGTACATGCACTGGCAGGGCGGCGGCGGATACGGCGACCCGCTGCTGCGCGACCCGGCCGCGGTCGCCACCGATCTCCGCGAAGGCAAGGTCACCGAATCCGGTGCCGAGTCCGTCTACGGTGTCGTCCTCGTCGACGGTGAGGTCGACGAGAATCAGACGTCACGGCGACGGGAGGAGATGCGCGACGACCGCCGTGCCCGTTCCGGCGGGGACCAGCCCGATGCCCCCGTGTTCGACCTGGCCGGTGCTCGCCGGCTCGACGACAACCTCGCCGAGGTCACCGTCGGAGACACCCGGATAATCGCCTGCGCGCAGTGCGGGCGTCTGCTCGGCGACGACGAGAACAGTTCCTCGCTGGACCTCGCCCGCTTCGAGGGTCCGTCGTCGGCCGCCGGTCCCCAGGTGACGTCCGACCCGTCGGAGTACGTCGACACACCGGTCGTCTTCCGGCAGTTGTGCTGCCCGGGCTGCTGGACGGCCGTGTACTCGGGCATCGTCCCCGCCGATCACCCCGATCACGCCCTGGACATTGCCCGGCTGCTTCCGGCGATCGCGGAGCAGTGATGTCTACGCAACTTACGATGAACCTGAGCGAAGGAGAGCAGCGGTGACATTCTCGGACTGGGACGGACGCCTGGTCACCTTCCCCGAGGACCGGGCCCGCCGCTACCGCGAGAGTGGGGCGTGGAGCAGCGCCCCCACCGGGGAGCGACTGCACCAGATCGCACTCCGGTTCCCGGACCGGGCCGCCGTGATCACCGCAGACGGCTGGGTGACGTTCGCCGAACTCGATCGCCGCACCGACCTGATCGCCGCCGCCCTGTCCCGGCTCGGACTGCGCCGACTCGATCCCGTCCTGTTCCAGCTGACGAACCGGCTCGAAACGGTCCTCGCCTGGTACGGATGCATCAAAGCCGGGCTCGTCCCCGTCGCAACCCTGGCGGCGCACCGGATGCACGAGATCGGGCACATCAGCCGCAAGGTCGGTGCCGTCGCACACATCGTCGAGGCGGGCCTGCCCACCTTCGATCTGATCGAGTTCGCCCGCGAACACGCAACCGGCAGTCCGACCGTGCGGCACATCCTCAGCGTGGGCGACCGCGGCGACGCACGGCCGGGCGTCGTCGCACTGGAGGAACTCGGAAGCGATATCGACCCCGCGCGGGCACGCGCGACGGTCGAGGAGATCGCGGCCCAGACCGATCCGCTCGACGTCGTCGCCTTCCAGCTGTCGGGCGGCACTACCGGTGTCCCCAAGGTCATTCCGCGTATTCACGCCGAGTACTGGAACAACGGCCTGTTGTACGCGCAGCGACTCGGATGGGATCAGGACAGCCGGGTCGCGCACCTGATTCCGATCATCCACAACGCCGGAATCTCCTGCGGGTTGCACGCGGCGCATTCCGTCGGCGCGTGCCTGGTGCTGGCCACCGCGGACGCACCCTCGGCGTTCGCTCTGATGGAAAAGGCCACGGCAACCGAGGTCCTCATCGGCCACGGCCATTACCGAGCGGTCCTGACGCCGGACTTCGACAAGGCCCTGGCCCGACTCAACCGCGTCGTCTTGTCCGGTGCGAAGGTTCCGCCCGAGTTGTTCGCCCGGGTCGACGACGGGGCCGGGCACTGGGCCGGACAGCTCTTCGGCATGTCCGAGGGACTGTTCACGGTCACCGCCCTCGACGCTCCGGCGCAGGCGCGTCTGGCCACCGTGGGCACCCCGCTCGCCGCCGACGACGAGATCCGCATACTCGATCCCGGCACCGAATCGGAACTTCCCGACGGCACCGTCGGAGAACTGTGCTGCCGCGGCCCCTACACGATCCCCGGCTATTTCGACGCGCCCGATCACAACGTGTCCGCCTTCACCACCGACGGCTTCTACCGGACCGGCGACCTCGCCTCCGTCACCGTGATCGACGGTGTCCGCTATCTGTCGATCGAGGGTCGCATCAAGGACCTCATCAACCGGGGCGGCGAGAAGATCAACGCCGAGGAACTCGAACTACTCCTCCTCGAGCACCCGCGCGTCGTCAACGCCGCGGTCGTCGCCATGCCAGATCCCCGACTCGGCGAAAAGACGTGCGCGTACCTCGTCTCCGACGATGACGATGAGCTGTCGCTGAACGAGATTCAGGACCATCTCGCGGCGCTCGGGGTCGCCAAATTCAAGTGGCCGGAACGGCTCGAATGGGTAACCGCGTTGCCGCGCACCAACGTGAACAAGGTCGACAAGAAACGCTTGCGGGACGACGTCGCGGCGAAGGTGCACGCCGAAGCCGACGCACCACACGTCCCCGCGTAGCGCAGCGCCGCGAAAACAACATGTGGAGGAACGATTTCGGGACGCATCGTCACGAGATGCGTCCCGGAATCGAACTCCACTCATACGTCAGAAGACTGGAGTTTCCATGAACCTCGACCGAGTCGCCGTGATCGGCGGCGGACCCGGCGGCCTCTACGCCGCGAGACTGCTCAAACGAAGCCACCCCGCCGCCGAAGTCACCGTCTACGAACAGAGCTCGCCGGACACGACCTTCGGTTTCGGCGTCGGGCTCGCGTCCCGCACCCAGCGCAACCTCCGCGACGCCGATGCCGCGTCGCTGGAAGCGATCGTCGCCGCCGCCCATCCGCACGAGATGTCCATGCAGGTCGGCGACCAGGTCGCGCGACTGGCCCACGGCGACCTGCTCGCGATCGCACGCACCACCCTGCTCGCGGTGCTGCAACGACAAGCCGAGAACGCCGGCGTGCGTCTGCGCTTCGGCGAACGAGTCGACCCCTCCGCACTGGACGCCGACCTCGTCGTCGCGGCCGACGGCATCAACAGCACCACCCGCACCGCGTTCGCCGACCACTTCGAACCCCGGATCGACACCGGCGCCGGCCTCTATCTGTGGTGCGGAACCGACTTCGCGCTCCCCAGCGCCGTCTTCACACCGGTCACCACCGAGCACGGCACCTTCATCGCCCACGCGTACCCCTACGCCGCAGACCGCAGTACCTTCCTCATCGAAACCGACGAGAAGACCTGGCGACGAGCGGGATTCGACGTCTCCACGGATCGGACCGCACCACAGGACAGCGACGAGACCTCGCTGCGCTACCTTCAAGACGCGTTCGCTGACACCCTGCAACACCACCGGCTCATCGGTAACCGCACCCGGTGGATGCGTTTCCGGACCGTCAGCTGCCGACGCTGGCACACAGGCAACATCGCACTCCTCGGCGACGCCGCCCATACCGCGCACTACTCCATCGGCTCGGGCACCAAACTCGCGATGGAAGACGCCATCGCCCTCGATCACGCCGTCACCGCCGCGTCGAACCTCGAGCAAGCCCTCGTGGCGTACGAGCGCGTGCGTCGCCCCGCCGTCGACCATCTCCAGGAAATCGCACACCGCAGCGAACTCTGGTGGGAGTCCTTCCCTCAGCGGATGGACCTCCCCGTCGACCAATTGATGATCGCCTACATGACACGGGCAGGAAAGGTCGGCCTCGACCGATTCTCCGAATCCGCGCCGTGGATCGTCTGCCAGGGCCTCGCGCACTACGCGAACGAGCCCGCCCCGGCCGTGCCGCCGACCGACATCACCGAATGGATCCTCACCCAACCGCTGGTTCACGGCGACGCACAGTTCTCCGATCGGAACGCGCCGGCCGACCTGCGACGGGGACCCGCCACCGCGCTCCTGGACCTCGATCTCACGTCGGCCTGGGGCGATGAAGCCGACGGAATCGTCGACCACCCGCCGCAGGCGCCGATCATCTGGCTCACCGGGCCGGGTGACCGCGCCGCCGTCCTGAATCGCCTCGATCTGGCCGAACGCCTCCTGCAGCGAACGTCCGCGGTCGTCGTCGTCGAATCCCCGGCCGCCTACCGCACCGACGTCGCCGCCGGGTTGGCGAGCGCACGCGCGCACCTGGCGCACTTCACCGAGCCCGCGACCCCCGAACCCGCCATATCCGGGACCAGGGCACCGGCATGAATGCACGAGCGGTTCCGCGCGCCCGTTATCCTTCCGGCATGACACCTGAGGAGGCTGGGAAGGGTCGTCGCTCCCGCAGCAAGGCCGCGGCTCGGCCGCCGGTGCAGCCCGCCGACGACAGCACCGCGGGCCGCAACCCGCGTCGTGAGCTGGTGGAGAAGCAGATCCTCGAGCAAGCCACGCGCCTGTTCGCGGAGCGCGGATTCGCGAGCACCACCTTGCAGGACATCGCCGACGCCACCGGGCTGACCCGGCCCGCTCTCTATCACTACGTGGCCAACAAGGACGAACTGCTCTCCCGCCTGGTCAGTGAAAGCACCGAAGTTCCCGCCGCGTTGCTGCACGACATCAACGAGCGCACCGAGCTCGGGCCCACCGAGAAACTGCGCGAGATGGCCGTCGCCATCGCGATGCTGCAGGCGCAGAGCACGGATCGGTTCCGGTTGATCATCCGCTCCGAAGCAGAACTCCCCGAGGACATCGCGCGCACATATCAGGAAAGCCGGCGGCATGTTCTGAAGGAATTCGTCGACGTCATCGAGGCCGGAATCCGCGCAGGCGAGATGCGGCCGGTCGACCCCCGCACGGCGGCCCTCGGCATCATCGGGATGCTCAACTGGATCGCGTGGTGGCACCAACCCGGCAAGGAAGACACCGACCACGCAGTCGCCACACAACTCGCCGAAATGGCCCTACGTGCCGTCGCCCACGAAGAGTCCGCACCCACCACCCTCGAAGGACCCGCCCGCGCGATCGCACTCCTCCGGCAGGACCTCACCTACCTCGAGCGGCTACTCGACGACACAACGCGAGAGCCCGACGACGACCGAAAATAGAGGAAACCCCTCCCGGACGGTCACATGTCACCCGCCGTCGGGTGCAGTCTGCGCCGGCCGCTGCCCGCGTAGTGTTCGCCCACTTCGTGCCGTCAGCCTTGACCCTCCGGCTTCTGTGTCACCACGAAGTCATACGCGGCGAGCGGTCCGAGCAGCTTCATCTCCACCCGGCCCTCCCAGTTCTCGGCGAGTTGCCCGACGACCTTTTCGAGTTCTTCCTGACGCTCGACGTCGGCGAGCACCGCCACCTGCACGGCCTCCTCCTCGTGCGTGGGCTCGCGCATATTGACGGACTCGACGAGGTCGTCGAGCGCCTCGACGGTCGTGCGGGTGTCCTCGTCGCGTTTGGCGACAATCGCGTTGCTCACCAGTTCGCCCAGGGCCATCCGCGCGTCGCGGCCGGCGTCCTCCGACTTGTCGCGGATCGCGTCCCGCAGTTGCGCGGCCTCGTCGCTCTCGTCGATGATCTCCTGCAGAATCGCCTTCTCCACGTACCGGCCCTTGACGACGTACTGGGCCTTTCCCTCCAGTTGTTCGAGTGCGGACGCGAACTCGTCCGCATGCGCCGACAGCAGTTCCTCCTTCACAGCGTCGGCGTCGCTGAGCACGGCACCGAACCGCAGGGGCAGCACCGGCGCGACCCGGGCCGTCCCGTCCAGCACGTTCGCATGGGCCCGCAGGTCCTCGGGTTTGCCGAGGGCACGGTCCACCGACAGTTCACTCACCAGTGCCGCGATCTCACCCTGCGCGACGACGCTCACCGTGCCGTCCGCGACCCCGGTCGCGCCCTCTTCGGGTTCGACGTCCGACGGCACGATCCCGTAGACGTACACGCCGATCGTCCGCTTCTCCTCCTTGCCGGACTTGTCAGCCTTTTCGGAGTTCTCCGATTTCGTGGCTTCTTCCGATGCGGCCATCACCTGTCACCTCGAGTCGACTTGCGTGACACTCGTTCACGTTCCGGTTCTTCCTCTTCTTCCCCGCCGCCCAGCAGGCCGCCGAGTTTCTCCCCCGCCGCTTCGAGCGCACCCTTCGTCTTGTGCTTCGCGCCGCCCTCGGTCGCGCCCGACACGATTTCGGACAGCCCCTTCGGCTCGCTACCGATCTCGAGCCGGTTCACCGCCTCCGCGAACCGGAGGTAGGTGTCGACACTCGCGACCACCACCCGGGCGTCGATGGTCAGCAGTTCGATACCGACCAACGAGACCCGCACGTACGCGTCGATCACGAGGCCCTTGTCGAGAATGGTGTCGATGACGTCGGCGAGGCTGCTCGAGCTGGGGCCACCTGCCGTAGTCATGCCGACGCTCCTTCCCGGCGCCGCGTGGTCTTCGCGGCTGCCTTACCGGGACGGCGCCGCGGTCGTTCAGGCTCTTCGTGCTCGTACTCACCGTCTGCGGATTCGCTGCCACTCGCCTGGAGCCGGGTATTGAGACCCAACGTTCCGGCGGGTAATCGTCTGGTCGTTCCGGCGGCGCCCGGTATCAGCGCCAACTTCATCTTGTGCGTGCGGCCGAGCATGTATCCCTCGCCGACAGCCAACGCCACTTGAACTTTGGTTGTCATCGCCCCAACCCCTTGTCGAGTAGATGTGATGCACCTCGGCGCCGGCGGCGGTCTGTAGTCGGATCCTGCTCGGTGGGGCGCATTCCGGTGACTACCCCGAGACGGCAACCCTCAATCCGGGTGTGGGTACACCCGGCATCTCGCATGTTCGGGCGGCAATTCGGCGAGTCACCAGTGTCCGAGGTTGCCCTGCCAGACCGCCACGATGATGTACAGAGCCACAGCCAGTGGGTAGTACAGATTGATCATCACCGATCACCCTCACACGGGGCCGCTCGACATAACTCGCCCCACGAAGGGTGTACCCCAACGGCGCGAGCGCACACGCAGCAATGTGGCGGGACGCCCCCACTGTCGTCACGGCCCGTCCGCCACATTTCCCACTTGATTGCCGGTGAGGGTGACCCGAATCTGGGTACACGGTGAGAACGCGTCAGAGACGCCCCGCGTCCGCACTCCGGGGTGTTACAGATCAATGAGCCAAAGGTCGGGGCCTGAGGACATCCGCCGATGACCGACGTCGTCTCCGTCGACGAGAAGGGCCGGTACCAGCTGCGCCTGGAACGACACCTGGCGTACCAACGGGCAGACGTCTGGCAAGCTGTGCTCGAGCTACGGCGCCGGAGCGGTCGAACACACCGCTGCTCACACGCCGCACCTCCCGCACTGCTCGAGTACACGGACGAGACGAGCCTCGTGCGCTGGGAGGTAGTCGAGGACGGACCCACGCGGTCGACACTGGTCTTCACCCACCGATGCGGTACCCGTCAGGACGGCATCGACGACATGGGGTGGTGGCTCACCGAACTCGAGGTCCTCGCCGACATCCTCGACGGCCACCCCGTCTCCGACTTCCACCAGCGGGCCACAGCGATGACCAGCCGCTGCCGCTGCGCCTTCGGGGTGACACCGTGACTCGCTCGACACGACGAGCCCGAAACCCCCGGCCCGACAGCTCCGCTCACCGGAACACGAGGCCACCGTCGATGAGGCCGGCCTGCCCCGTCATGTAGTCGGAGTCGGGACCGGCCAGGTACGACACGTACGCCGCAACGTCGTCCGGGGTCTGGGCGCGGCCCAGGGCGATGCCGCCGACGAACTTCTCGAAGGTCGCACCCCTGGGCGCTCCGGTGAGCTCCGCGAACCGTTCGTCGATGGTGACCCACATGTCGGTGCCCACGACGCCGGGGCAGTAGGCGTTGACGGTGATGCCGTCGGACGCAAACTCCTTCGCGGCCGCCTGGGTGAGCGCGCGGACCGCGAACTTCGTCGCCGAGTACACGCCCAGCATGGCGAACCCCTCGTGACCGGCGATGGACGACGCGTTGATGATCTTGCCCCCGTGGCCGAGTGTCTTGAACTTCGCCGCGGCCACCTGGATACCCCACAGCACACCCTCGACGTTCACGGCGAGAATGCGCGACACCTCGTCCGGAGTCACGTCGGCGATCGGGTTGACCTGGGCGATACCGGCGTTGTTGACGATGATGTCGAAGGAGCCCAGTTCGTCGTCGGCCTGATCGACGGCGGCCTGGACCTGGTCGCGCGCCGTCACGTCGGCCACGATCGAGATCGCTTTCGCACCCCGGGACCGCACCTCGCCGGCGACGGCTTCCGTCTTGTCGCCGTTGACGTCGACGACCGCGATGTCGGCGCCATCCGACGCCAGCCGCAACGCGATCGCACGTCCGATGCCCTGACCCGCTCCGGTGATCAGCGCGACCTTGCCCTCGATGCCCATAACCGACTCCTGCCTGTAGTGATCTGCTTCACAGTCAGAGAACATCGGGCACGTAACGAGGTCGAGGGTTGCAGCGCGTTGCATCGTCGGGCGCGGTCAGCCGGGACGATGTTGCGACGTGCGAGGTGCCCCACTGCCTCACTGCGGTGGTGGGTACACATTTCGGGCGATGGTCGCCGAGGTCCACCCCGTCCACCATCCGGCAAAGAACAGCAAGACCCGGGAGCGGGCTTCCGGTCGCGTGGTGCCGATGATCAGCCACACGACGACCCAGGCGATGCCGCACCCGATGCTGTAGGTCGTGTAGGTGTGAGGCTTCATACTCCGATTGTCCTACGGAGGAATGGGACGACGGAACACAATATTCAACGTTCCCCGATGAGTCCGGCCATTCTCGCCCGCCGGTTATGCGTATCCGGCACATCTGAGCATTGAAGGAGTCGCCATGCCGCGCACCAGGATCCACAACATGAACATCTCCCTCGACGGCTACGCCGCCGGCGACCACGTGACGTTCGACGCCCCCATCGGCGGTGCCGGACGGCTTTTCGACGGATTCGACGGACGCGTCATCCACGGTGTCGACCGGGTAGACGCCCCGGTCACCCTGGACCGTGCCCTGACCAGCCTGTGGGGCCAGGGCATCGGCGCGGAGATCATGGGCCGTCGCAAGTTCGGCCCCCAAACCGGCGAATGGCCCGACGACGGGTGGCGGGGCTGGTGGGGTGACGAACCGCCATTTCACACACCGGTATTCGTCATGAGCCACCATCCGCACCCCAGCATCGACTTTCCCAACGGAACCAGCTTCCACTTCGTGGACGCCTCACCCGAGGAGGCGCTGCGCATGGCCCAGGACGCTGCCGGCGGTCAGGACGTCCGGATCGGCGGCGGTCCCTCGACCGTGCGGCAGTTTCTGCAAGCCGATCTGATCGACTTCATGCACCTGGTGGTCGTGCCGATCACGCTCGGGCGCGGCGTGTCCCTCTGGGAGGGTTTGAGCGGCATCGAAGACCGCTTCACCGTCGAGACCGTCACCTCCGCCAGCGGGCTCACTCATCAGCTCTGGAACAAGATCGGCCACGACTGAGCCCGCATCCAGGCAGAGTCCACGTCCACGACCGGCGCCAGACGATGAACCCATGTTCGTACCCCTTCCCTCGTCGTCCGTTCGCACGGGCTCCCGGACGGGTCTTGACCCCAGGACGTGATCCGCATAGCATTCCGAACTAGAACGTACTAGTAGAACGTACTAGTCCATGAACTTCCAGGTCGGAGCATCACATGACTACGAATTCCCCTGTGCGTCTGGCGTTGGTGGGAGCGGGCCGAATCGGTTCGAACCACGCCGAGCTCGTCGCCCGCCATGTCCCCGGTGCCACGCTCGTCGCCGTCGCCGATCCCACACCGAACGCGGACCGTCTCGCCGCCGACCTCGACGTTGCCGTCGTCGAGCGCTCGGCGGACGCGGTGCTCGACCGGACGGATGTCGACGCGGTCCTGATCACCACCCCCGCCCGCACGCACGCCGAGCTCGTCGTCGCGGCCGCCGCGGCCGGAAAGCATGTGTTCGTCGAGAAGCCGATGGCGGTAACCCTCCCCGAGGCCGACCGTGCGGTCGCGGCCGCCGCCGACGCCGGTGTGGTGCTGCAGGTTGGATTCAATCGACGGTTCGCACCCGGATGGGTCGCAGCTCGCGCCGCGATCGATGCAGGCCGCGTCGGCATCCCGCAGCTGCTGCGGTCGGTGACCCGCGATCCCGGACCGTTCTCGGCCGACCCGGCGCGCATTCCGCCCGGAACGATCTTCCTGGAGACGCTGATTCACGATTTCGATGCGCTGTGTTTCCTCAACCCGGGTGCACGCCCGCTCCGGGTCACCGCGCTCGCCGACGCGCTGATCCGACCGGACGCCAAGTCGGCCGGACACCTCGATACCGCCGTCGTGACGATCGAGTTCGACAACGGGGCGATCGCGACCGCCGAGGCGAGCTTCAGCGCACTGTACGGATACGACGTGCGCGCGGAGGTGTTCGGCTCCGGCGGCATGGTCACCGCCGGCGACGCGCGCGCCACCGACATGACGTACTACGGACCGAACGGGATCGGTGTCGACACCGCCCGCCGCGACACCGACCTGCTGCGCAGCGCCTACCTCGCGGAGTTCGTCGCGTTCACCGAGGCGATCCGGTCCGGGACGCCCGCCCCGGTGACCGGAACCGACGCCCGCACCGCGCTGAGCATTGCCCTCGCCGCCGTGCGTAGCGCGTCGACCCGTGGCCCCGTCGAGATCGCCGACGTTCTCGCGGAGGTGACGGCATGACCGGGATCCGCCTGGCCGCATGCGCCGAGATGCTGTACGTCGATCTGCCACTGCTCGACCGGGTCAAGCGAATTTCCGAACGCGGTCTGCTCGTGGAGATCTGGGACTGGTCGACCAAGGACATCGACGCTCTCGCCGGGTCCGGCGCCGAATTCTCCTCGATGACCGGCTATCTCACCGGAAACCTGACCGAGCCGGACGGGATCGCGGAGCTGCTGGCCACCGCGCACCAATCTCTGGAGGTGGCCGAGCGCCTGAACTGCCCGCGACTCAACCTGCACGGAACCGGACTCGGTGAGGGCGGACTTCCGGTACGGCCGGTGCAGGTGGTCACCCCTGCGATGTGGCTCAAAGCCGCGGACACCCTGCGCAAGGTGGCCGAACTCGGCGCCGCCGCGGGCCGCACATTCGTGCTCGAGAACCTCAACCGTGCCGTCGATCACCCCGGCACGCCGTTCGCCGCCGCAGCCGACACCCTCGCACTCGTCCGGGCGGTCGACCATCCGAACCTCCGGCTGAACCTCGACCTCTACCACGCACAGATCGGCGAGGGAAACCTGATCGACCTGGTCACCGAGGCCCTGCCGTACATCGGCGAAATCCAGGTCGCGGACGTGCCCGGCCGCTGCGAGCCGGGCACCGGCGAGATCAACTACGCCGGTGTCGCGGCCGCACTGAAGCGAATCGGCTACACCGGCGTCGTCGGGCTCGAAGCATGGGCGGCCGGTGACCCGGACACCGCCCTGGACGCGTTCGAGTCGGCCTTCGCCCAGGCCCGCTGACCCCCGCCCCGCTCGACGGCTCCTCAACGCCCCCGTGCCCGTACTCGCGATCAAACACCCGAGGACTAAATGACTTTCCGAGGAGCGCGGTCATTCCCGGTTCCAGTGGGCACCGGCTTCTGCCGCACCCAACACGATGCCGGCTCTGATCCCGATCGCCCCGGCCTCTCCGCGGTTGGCGACGTCGAGCTTCTTCAGCACACCGGCGACGTGAAACTTGATGGTGCTCTCGCTGATTCCGAGGTGCTCGGCGATGGCACGATTGCGTTTGCCGGCGCCGAGGTGCGCGAGGACCTCGAGTTCGCGGGGGTTCAGGGTGGACAGCAGGTGCTCGTCGGGTCTGGCGGCGGGCGGGTCCAGCGGGATGGTGAGCATGACCCGGCTGCCCCACCCTGTGATCGACTCGATATCGATCCGCCCGCGCAACGTCTGCAGACGCCCGGCCAACTGCCGCGTCAGGGCCCCCTCGTCGATCGCGCCGGGCCCCTGGTCACGGACCTCGATCAGTACGTTGTCGCCGTCGCAATCCCACGCGATCCGCAACCGAGCCAGCACGGGTTGCGCGCCGAACGCGAGGACGATGGCGCGCACCATCGCCCGCGCCGCGTGTGCGACCTCCCCAGGAAGCGGCCGCCCATCCGCGGGCGGATCGATGTACTCCAGGTCGACGTCCCGGTGCCGCAACAGTGGTCGTAGTTCGCCCTGCAGCCGGGCGAACGCAGTGGTGACCGCCTCCTCGGACAACGCCCGGTCGGCGGCCCCGGCCGACCGCAACGCGATCAGGGCCGCCGAGGCCGTTTCGCTCGCGGTGATCCGGGAGCGGCGATCGTCGAGGTCGTGCGAACGCAGCGTCCCGAGAATCGACGACAGCGTGGCCTCGTGCACCTCGGTGAGTTCGGCGATGGTGCGGGCCCGCTCACTCGATGCGGCCCGCGATTCGGCCAGATAATCGGGGCTGGCCTGCGCGACCTGCTGTTGAATGGACGTGGCCACCATCCCGAACAGCGCCGCCACCGTCCTGCCGGGCGCATCCGGCGACGATCGCTTCGGCACCAGCACCAGCAGGGTGTCGCCGGCATCGCGCACCGCCCAGATGCGGCGGCGGCCGCCCCCGAACGAGCGGATTCCGTCGAAAGTCTCGCCGAGGTCGATCGCCCGCTTGATGTCGTCGAGTTCGTCGATGGTCACGCGGTCGACGATCTCGCGGGCCCCGGCAACCTTACGGGGGCGACCGGTGCACTCGCGGGTGAAGATCACCAGCGCATCGTGCGGCCACACCCCGGCCAGAAACCGCGAAAATCGGGCCGCGATTTTCGGCAACGGTCCGGCGATCACCGACCGCATCGCGATCCACGGATCGGTCTGGAGTAGATCGGGGTCTTCGACGCTCACCACGCGTCCACGGTATGGGCTGTGGCCGCGCCGCGGCACTAGCCGATCGGCTAGCCCGCACTCGCCGGGCGACCGGGTGCCGGACGCGGCGACGGTCGGCAGCCTTGAGTGCACCAAGGGTCAGGCCATCACCGAGGAGGATCATGACTGTCACCGTCGAGCAGACACGCACACGGTTTCACGACGGGCGCCGCATCGTGCTCGACGAGAACGCGCGACTGCTCAATTCCGTCGCGGCCGAGCAGTGGGACCGCGCCGCCACCGTCATCACCGCCGCCCGCGCGGTGTTCGTGATCGGCAACGGCCGCAGCGGCCTGGCCGTGCAGATGGCCGCGATGCGGCTGATGCATCTCGGTCTGCGCGTGCACGTGGCCGGGGAGGTCACCGCCCCCGCCATCGGCGCCGGCGACGTGCTGATCGCCGTGTCCGGCTCCGGCACCACCGCGTCGGTGGTCGCTGCCGCCGACACCGCGAGGAAGGTCGACGCCGCGGTCCTTGCGGTCACCACTGCCGCCGACTCGCCGCTTGCGCGGCGCGCCGACGAGGTCCTGATCCTGCCGGCCGCGGACAAGCAGGACCACAGTGCCGCTCTCACCCGCCAGTACGCCGGCAGCCTGTTCGAGCAGTCCGTGCTCCTCGCGTTCGACGCTCTGTTCCAGTCGCTGTGGGACAACGCGGACCAGACCGCGCAGCGGTTGTGGGAGCGCCACGCCAACATCGGCTGAGCGTCCCGATCCCAAACCCCGAAAAAAAGATGACCAGGAGAAACACATGACGAAGCTGCAGGTTGCAGTCGATCTGCTCACCACCGCCGACGCACTGGCCCTGACCCACAAGGTGGCCCCGTACGTCGACATCATCGAACTCGGCACCCCGCTGATCAAGAGCGCCGGCCTCAGCGCCGTCAGCGCGATCAAGGCCGCGCACCCGGACAAGGAGGTCTTCGCCGACCTCAAGACCGCCGACGCCGGCTTCCTCGAGGCCGACCTGGCCTTCGCCGCGGGCGCGGACCTGGTCACCGTCCTCGGCGCCGCCGGCGACGCCACCATCAAGGGTGCCGTCGAGGCCGGGCAGAAGCACGGCAAGAAGGTCGTCGCCGACCTGATCGGTGTCGAGAACCGTGTCGAGCGCGCCCGCGAGATCGCCAAGCTCGGTGTCGCGTTCGTCGAGATTCACGCCGGTCTCGACGAGCAGGCCCAGCCCGGCTACTCCATCCAGACCCTGCTCGACGACGGCAAGATCGCCGGTGTCCCGTTCTCCGTCGCCGGTGGCGTCAAGGTCGACACCATCGCCGCCGTCCGCGATGCGGGTGCCGACGTCGCCGTCGCCGGTGGCGCCATCTACGGAGCCGAGGACCCGGCCGCAGCAGCGAAGGCACTCAAGGATGCTCTCGCCAAGTAGTAGGCGCCGTAAAGAGGAATGGCCCTGAACACTTTGGTGTTCAGGGCTTTCCTCATTCGCTGAGCAATCACCCGGGGTCGGCGGGTTATCCTCGGCCGACCCCTCACCACCGGGTCAGAGTGCGCGCCACGCCCGCCCCGTGCGGGCGAGCATGCCGTCCGCCGACTCCGGCCCGGTGGAGCCGGCCGGATACGCGTCGGGGCGCCCGCCACCGGCCCAATGCTCGAGCAGCGGATCGATGACCCGCCAGGACCATTCGACTTCTTCCCGGCGAGGAAACAGAGTGGCGTCGCCGCGGAGCACGTCGCAGATCAACCGCTCGTAGGCTTCCGGTGCCGGGTCGAACACGGACCGGAAGTCCATGCCGAGGCTGACCGGCTGAATGTGCATGCCACCGCCGGGCCGTTTCGCGCCGATGTGCAGTTCGATCCCGTCGTCGGGCTGCACCCGGAAAACGAGCACATTCGACACCGCCGTTGCCCGGGTCGCGGCAGAGCCGTGGGCGGGCGGGGTGAACGTCACCGCGATCTCGGTGCTCCTGCGTGCCAGTCGTTTTCCGGTGCGAATGTAGAACGGCACCCCCGCCCACCGACGGGTCGCGACCCCGACGGTCAGGGCCGCGAACGTCTCGGTCGCCGAGTCGGCGGGGAACCCGGCCTCGTCGGACAGCCCGGGCACGGGAACACCGTTCTCCACTCCCGCCGCGTACTGGCCGCGCGCCGACGTCTGCGTTAGGGGGCCGATCAGTTCCGTGGCGGAGAGGACCTTGACCTTCTCGGCAGCGATGCTGTCGGCATCGAACGCCACCGGTTCCTCCATCGCGATCAACGCCAACAGCTGCAACAGATGATTCTGGATGACATCGCGGGCGGCACCGACCCCGTCGTAATACCCGGCCCGCCCGGTCACCCCGACGGCCTCTGCCATCGTGATCTGGACGTGGTCGATGTGGCGGTTGTTCCACAACGGCTCGAACATCCCGTTCGCGAAGCGCAGCGCGAGGATGTTCTGCACCGTCTCCTTCCCCAGGTAGTGATCGATGCGGTAGATCGACGACGGCGGGAACACCCGCTCCAACGCGACGCCGAGCACCTGTGAGCTGGGCAAGTCGTGCCCGAACGGCTTCTCGACCACCACCCGCCGCCACCCACGATCCCCACGGTTCAAGCCGACGATCGCGAGACGGTCGCAGACGGTGGCGAACGCCGACGGCGGCACCGACAGGTAGAAGACGTAATTGCCGGGCTTGCCGCGACGGACGTCGATCTCAGACAGCTTCGCGGCCAGACGGGTGTACGCGTCGACGTCGCCGAACGACCCTTGGAGCAGCGTTATGCGCTCGGTCAGCGCCTTCCAGACGGCGGGGTCGAACGGGGTGCGCGCATGGGCGATCACCGCCTCCCGCAACCGGGTTTCAGCGTTCGCGCCGTCACGGTCGAACCCCACGAGGTCGAAGTCCGGCGGCAGCTGGCCACCGTGGGCGAGATCGTAGATCGCCGGGATCAGCTTCTTGCGGGACAGGTCTCCGGTGATACCGAAGATCACCAGCGTGGCAGGTTCCGTGACCTGTCCGGCCGCACCGATCAACACCTCGCCGCCGACCCGGCCGCACGATTCGCGCGCGAGGGGGTTCCGTTCCTGCACTTGCGACACAGTCACTTCTGCTGCACTCCGTCTTGTCGCTCCACCACGACCGCATTCAGACAATGCGTCGGGTCTCAGTGTCGAAGGCGGTGAGCGGGAATGCACTCGGCCGGGCGGCCAGTGTCGGCTACCCATCCGGTCAGGTGAAGCGGTCCTTTTCGCGCCGTAGACATAGACCGCGACGCGATACCGACAATCGAGAGTGGAACGGTGACGATGAAACTGGGACTGATCGGACTCGGCCGCATGGGACTGAACATGCGGGAGCGTCTGCGCGAACGCGGACAGGACGCGATCGGGTACGACCCGAAAGCCGCCGACAGCGACGTGGTCAGCCTCGAAGCGCTCGTCGAGTCGCTTCCCACCCCGCGGGCGGTGTGGGTGATGGTGCCCGCCGGTGCCCCGACCCGCCAGGTGATCGGGCAACTCTCCCGCCTGCTCGCCCCCGGCGACCTCGTCGTCGAGGGCGGCAACTCCCGGTTCACCGACGACACGATCCACGCCGGCATCCTCGCCGAACACGGCATCCGCTACCTCGACTGCGGTGTCTCCGGCGGAATCTGGGGTCGGGCAAACGGATACGCACTGATGGTCGGTGGAGACGGCACCGACGTCGACCGGATGATGCCGATCTTCGACGCCCTGCGCCCGGACGGCGACCGCGCCGACTCCTTCGTCCATGCCGGCCCGGTCGGCGCCGGCCACTACGCGAAGATGGTGCACAACGGCATCGAATACGGACTGATGCAGGCTTACGCCGAAGGATACGAACTCCTCGCCGCCGAGGATTCGATCGTCGACGTGCCCGCGGTGCTGCGGGCGTGGTCGAAGGGCACCGTCGTCCGATCCTGGTTGCTCGACCTACTCGTGCAGGCACTGTCAGACGACCCCGAACTGGCCGCCCTGTCCGGCTACACCGAAGACTCCGGCGAAGGACGCTGGACCGTCGAGGAAGCCATCGCCCACGCCGTCCCGGCCCCGGTCATCTCCGCCGCCCTGTTCGCCCGGTTCGCCTCCCGCCAGGACGACTCACCGGCAATGAAAGCCGTCTCCGCACTGCGGAACCAGTTCGGCGGCCACGCCGTCCGACCCGCAGAACCCGCTGGGATCGTCTGATGTTCTTGACGGGATACGAACCGTGGGAAAGTATTTCGCCGAGACACCCCCGGACGTGAATGCCCGGGAGGTCACCGGCGGTGTTGGTCCGCTCCGAGATACGGCCTCTTCGGGCAGTGCAGTCCGTCGCGTCGCGCTGGGCTATCGGGTCCTCGTCTGTCTACCGCCTGCTCAGGCTTTCCAGTACGGCGTTCGCCGCTCGCTCGCCCGATGTGGCTGCGTCGGCGAGTGACGGCAGATCGAGCTGGTAGTCGCCGGCGAGGTAGATGTTTCCGAGCGGATCACGGAGCGTCGGAAGCGATTTCTTCCGTCCGGGCGCCCAGAAGGGTACGACCCGGCGGTGGCGCCGCACGATGCCGTCGCCCAGTTGCCCTTCCAGCTCGGGGAACACTGCGAGCAGGTCCTTCGTGAATCGCGACACGATCTCGTCGTCGCTCAGGTCGAGCAATGCGTCGGCCTGAGCGCCGCCTGCGAAACAGGCGAGCGCGCCACCCGGCTTGCGGTCGGCGCCGTTCCGCATGGCCGCGGCGTGGTTGAACATTGCCTGGAATGACAGTTGCGGCGTCGATACACCGATGTAGTCGTCCCAGCGCTGCGGCCCGGCTTCGTCTGTGAAGAATCCGACGACTACGTACCGGCCGTAGGTGATGTCGTTGAACGCGTTCCGGTGCTGTTGCGGGAGGTCCGGGATGATCCGCTCGGCGATATCGGCGGGTGCGGTCACGATCGCGCGTTTGGCCCGCAGCCGCACGGGTCGGTCACCGTCGTGGTAGTCGACGACCACACCCTCGCCGTCCGGTCGCACCGTCTGCACGGCCGAGTTCAGCCGGATCCGACCACCGAGATCTTCCGTCAGCACGTCGGTCAACGTCTGATTGCCGCCGACCGGCAGCGAGAAGTTCGGAATCTTCTCCGGGTCGGCCAGCGCGATGCCAACCGACGTAACGAACTGGGTGGCGGCCGTCTCGTCCACCTCGCATCCCATCCACTGCGCCGACCACGACCGGACGACGGCGGCGGCCAGCTCCGACCGGACGCCTGTGAGTAGGTATGACGCCAGCTTGGTGTCGAGTTTGGCGCGCACCCGTTGCGCGATGCGGCTCTGCGACTCCAGGAACGGCATGGCCGCGAGGATGCGGGCACCGACGATGGCCATCCCGAGACGATCCATCATGGTCATTCGCGTGCGGAACATCAGCGCAACGGGATTCGAGGTGTCGACCACCCCGCCGTTCAGGTGCAGTGCGATGCTCTTGCCCGCGAGGGAACCCATCTCGATGCCGTGCCGGTCGAGGGCATCGATCAGCGTGCCGGTGCCCTCGGTGAACTGGGTGCCGACGTTGATCCAGTAGTCGCCCTGCCGGATGGTCTCGACTCGTCCACCCGTGCGATCGGTGCTTTCGAGGACAACGACGTCGGTCTCCGGCGCCAGCGTGGTGGCCGCCATCAGCCCCGACATTCCGGCGCCGACGATGACGACCTCGGTGGTTTCTTCGTGCACTTCGTGCGTTGTCATGTTCGGTTCCTGACTTTCAGATCGGTGAAAGAGACGGTCGGGCACGCTCACGCCGTGGCCGGCGCGCTGCCCTTGACCGCGTGGGCGTCGACGCGCTTGTTGTGGGCGTCGAACGCGCGGTAGGCGCGGTAGTACGTGAACATCTGCAGGCCCCACGTGGACAGCGCGAAGATGTAGAAGATCGTGTGCTCCGCGTCGTCGCCGGGGATGTGGACGAAGTCGTAGATCGAGGCGATGGCGAATCCGCACGCGGTGGCGACGGCGGCCGAGATGGCGTGCCCGCGCTCGCGAATGTCCCACAGGCGCTTGACGAAGTAGATCAGGAACAGCGTGGTGAGCACGTTGACCACGATGTAGTAGATCTTGCCGGGGGTGCCGATCGCCTCGGCGAAATGGCTGAGGAGAAAGCCCACCACGGCCGCGAGGGCGAACGCGCCGACGTCCACCGTCACGGACGGCTTGTATCGGTGGGTGACCTTCATCAGTCCGAGGACCAGGATCAGCGTGATGCCGACGGACCGGGAGAAGGCGTCGAGGAAGTAGGCGAAGGCGTACATCGGGCTGTCGTGACCAGCCTTGATGAGGCCGTAGATCAGGAAGTTCGAACCCGACGTCGCAACGATGATCCACTCGATGCCGAGCAGGTAGTTCTTGTAATTCCGGATGAACTTGATCCCGTAGGTGAATCCGACGGCGATCATCCACAGGTCCGCGACCGCGAAGAGCGATTCTTTGATGGACATGATTTTCTCCTTGGGGGGTGACATCAGCCGACCGGCGGCGAGATGGTCAATTCGTGAGGGCTGCCAGCCGGTCGGAGGCGCGGTCGGCGAGCCAGGTCGCGTGCAATGCGGGGCCGCTGACGAGGTTGGGCCAGAAGCGCTTTCGTCCGTGCCAGATCGCCGCCAGGTCGTCGTGCAGCGGCGCGCCGCCGAGCCGGTCCGCCAGCAGGTGGCCGACGTACTGCGCCTGGGCGAAGCCGTGGCCGTTGCAGGCGAGCGAGTACAGCACGTTGTCGGACGCCTCACCGGCGACGGGGAGCCACGTGGAGCTCATGCCGATCCAGCCGCCCCATGCCTGCTGCGGCTCGATGTCGCGCAGGCCCGGGAATCGCTCGCGGAATCCGCGGACGAGGTCGTCGGCGACGTTCCGCGCCGGGGTGCGGTCCGGCAGTGGGTTCCGGCCGGTCTGTACGCGGCGGGTGCCGAACACGATGGTGCCCCGTGGGGTGACGCGGTAGTTCTCGATGATCATGTGCAGCGTGACCATCGGGGCGCGGCTGGTCCAGCCGATTTCGTCGAGTCGCTCGGGTGCGACGGGTTCTGTCTCGACCAGGGACGTCCACACCGGGGTGGCGAGGTTCTTCGGCGCGAGGGACAGACCCTCGGTGTGGGCGTTGGTGGTCAGCAGCGCCTTGCGAGCCCGGACCCGTCCATGCGGGGTTTCGACGGTGACCCCGTCGCCGGAGTCGGTGACGTCGCGGGCCGGAGTGTGTTCGTACACGCGCACGCCGGACGAGATTGTCGCGGCCCGCAGGCCGAGGGCGAACTCGCCCGGGTTGAGCGTGCCCCCGACGCCCTCGCGCACTCCGCCGAGGAAGCCGTCCGGGAGGCCGGCCTCCCGGCCCTCGACGAATTCTGCCGACGATCCGGCCTCGGCCATGACCTTGGCGTTGCGGCGCGCGTGCCGCAGCTGCCCCTTGGAAACGGCGGCCATCACGATGCCCTCCGACCGGTAGCCGCAGTCGATGTCGTGGTGAGCGATGACGTCCTCGGTGAAGTGCACCGCGTTTTCGGCGTACCGGTACAGGTTGCGCAACCGCTCGCGTTTCAGCAGAAAACCCAGCAGTTCCGGATCGGCGGCGATCGAGTTCGTGATGTATCCCGCGTTGCGGGAGGTGGCGCCCCGGCCGAGGGTCTGTGCCTCGAGGAGCACCACGTCGACGCCCTTTTCGGCGAGTCGGAGCGCGGCCGACATGCCGCCCCCGCCGCCGCCGACCACGACCGTGTCGCAGTCGATGTCACCGGTCAGGGGCGGTTCGACGGCGGCGGGCGGTGCGGCCCAGCCGGTGTCGTGAATCAGCTTCATCGTCGTTACTCCGTCTCATCTAGGGGGACGACCGCGGTGCCACGAGCACGCACCGCGACCAAGGGCGACTCGAGGACCTGAGAGCGGCCGGTGTCGTCGGAGCCGCGGCAGATCACCCGGAGCTCGAAGTCGACTGTGCGACTGCGGTTGCCCTTCTTCACCAGCTCGGCCTCGGCCTCGACGACGTCGCCGCCGCGCACCGGGGCGAGAAATTCGACGGAGGAGTAGCCGGCGAACAGCCCCTCGTGGCCGTCGATCTCGATCGACAGGTTCGTGCCGACGTCTCCGAAGAGCTTGAGGGCGTAGGCGCCATCGACCAGATTGCCCGCGTAGTGCGCGTCGGAGAAGGCGACGTAACGCCGGTGGACTGCCTTACTCATGAGATCTCCCGATGGATGGGGCCGAGGTGGCGGGACTCGGTTTCGCCGTCGATCTCGATGCCGGGGTAGCCGCTCTTGGCGATCTCGGTGCACATCCGGCGGTACTTGCCGACGCCACCCACGTAGCCCATGAACGTGTTGGGCTTGCCCTCGACGTTGGAGCCGCGGTACCAGGAGTCGGTGGTGGCGTACAAGGTGGCGGCGACGGTCTCCTCCGAGATGTCCACCCAGTCGTTCTGACCCTCGACTGTGGCCTCGACAAGCGTCGCGCCGGCGTCGCGAGCGTGCTCGAGGAGGTCGGCGATCCAGTCCACCGCCTGTTCGATGGTCATTACCACGTTGCTGGCGAGCGCGGGGCTCTGTGGGCCCCCCACCATGAAGAAGTTGGGGAAGTCCGCGGTCATGATCCCGAGGTACGTGCGAACACCGTCGTGCCAGGCCTCCTGCAGCTTCGCGCCGGACGCGCCCGTGAGACCGAGCCCGTACAGCGGGCCGGTAAAGGCGTCGAACCCGATGGCGAGCACCACCGCGTCCGCCTCGTAGGTGCCCTTCGAGGTGACGATCGCGTTCTCGGTCATCGTCTCGATCGGCTCGTCGCGCAGCGACACCAACGACACGTTCGGCCGGTTGTAGGTCTCGTAGTAGTCGGTTCCGAAAACGCTGCGCTTGGCGCCCAGCGGGTGGTACCGGGGCACCAGCAACTCGGCGGTGGCCGGATCCTCGACGATCGCGCGAATCTTGTCGTGGAGGAATTCCGACGCGGTCCGGTTCGCTTCGACGTCGGTAAGGAGGTCTGCGAACTCGGCGCCGACGCCCTGGAACCCGCTGCGCTCGTAGGCCGCCTCGTAGCGTCGCTGACGCTCCTCGGCCGAGACGTCGAAGGCCTTGTCTGCCACCGGGCGGTCGGGAATGCCGCCGGGCGAGTGCCTGCATTCCTCCCGGATCGCCGAGTAGTCGCTCTTGATGGATTCGACCCGCTCCGGGGGAAGTTCGGCGTTGCGGGCCGGCATCACATAGTTCGGGGTGCGCTGGAACACCGTGACGTGCTCGGCTACCTCGGCGATCAACGGGATGGCTTGCACGCCGGACGATCCGGTGCCGATCACGGCGACGCGCTTACCTGCGAGGTCGTCGAGCGAGATGTTCCACCGGCTGGTGGACACCTGGAGTCCGGTGAAGTTCCCGAGACCCGGCACGTCGAAGTCCTTGGGGGTGGAGAGGCCGCCTGCGCCCGAGACCAGGTAGCGGCCGCGGCGCGTCTCGCCGTTGTCCAGTTTCACCTCCCACAGCCTGTCGTCCGCGTTCCACGTCGCGCTGACGACGCGAGTATCGAACGTGAAGTGCTTGCGCAGGTCGAAGCGGTCGGCGACATGGTTGATGTAGCTGAGGATCTCGGCCTGCGGCGCGAAGCGCTGGCTCCACGTCCACTCCTGCTGGAGCGCCTCGTCGAACGAGTACGAGTAGTAGATGCTCTCGACGTCGCAGCGCGCGCCCGGATAGGTGTTCCAGAACCAGGTTCCGCCGACGCTGGGTCCGGCCTCGAATCCCGCGAAGGACCACCCGGCGGTGGTGAGCCGGTGCGAGAGATAGAGACCGGAAAAGCCGGCGCCGACGCCGATGACATCGACGATCCCGGTATCGGATGTGATGGGGAAGTTCATGGGATTGCTGCTTTCGTTGAATTGATCAATGCTCGTTACAGGGGAAGGTCGGGTGAATCGACGCCGACCACGCGGTCCCCGCAGAACACCCGGACGGACTCGCCGGGAGCGTGGCCGCCGATTCCGGAAGCGCCCCAGAAGCTCTGAGCCGAACCGTCGCCGAGATCGGCGATCTTCGCGCCGTTCACGCGTACCTCGCCCGACAGCACCCGGGATCCGACCTCGACGGCGCGCTCCACGTCGCCGCCGAACACGTACGCGTCCAGACCCGACGGGTTTGCGTTGGCAACGCGCAGTGCGTCCTCGTCGGAATCCACGGCGTGCAGGCTGACAAGTGGCCCGAACAGCTCGGCGGTCGCCACCGACGCACCGACTCCCGAAGCCACTGTGGGGGACAGGAAGAACCCTTCGAGTGCGGGTAGCTGTGCGGGCTGATGGATTGTCGCGCCGTGGGCCCGCAACCCTTCGATCCGGCTCTGCAGCGTGGCGAAGTGCGGAGCGTTCGAGATCGGACCCAGCTGGGTGTTCTCGTCGAGCGAGTGCCCGATGTCGATGCGGGCGATGCGATCGAGCAGCGCGTCGAGCAGCGGCCCGACGAGGCTCTTGTGCGCCAGCACCTTTCCGGGCCCCTCACACCACTGACCGTTGAGCTTGGTCATCCCGTCGAGGATTCCGTCGGCGGCCACGTCGATGTCGGCGTCGTCCAGCACCAGGGCCGGGTTGTTGCCGCCGAGCTCGAGTTGGAGAACCTTGAAGTCTTCCGCGGCCGCGCGGGCGATCGCGCGCCCCGCGTTCGGGCCGCCGGTGAACGAGACGATCTTCACGCGGGGATCGCCGGTGATCGCGGCGCCGACGTCTCCCGCGCCGTGGACGAGTTGCAGCGCACCGTCGGGCAGCCCGGCCTTGACGAAGCACTCGACGACGATCTGGGCGCTGCTCGGCGCGTGCTCCGACGGTTTGAGGATGACCGGGCAGCCGGCGGCGAGGGCGCTCACCGTCTTCGCGGCGGGAATGAAACTCGGCCCGTTCCACGGGGTCAGGATGGCGGCGGGACCCCACGGGACCTTGTACAGCCGCACGTCGCGGCCACCGGCGTCCAGCGCCGTGCGGCGCGGGATGGCGCGCAGCTCCGCCGCCGCCGAACGGATCCGGTGCGGAAGGAACGCCGCGACCATCCGCGCCTTCGCGATCGGGACGCCGCTGGTGAGGGCATCGGTGCGGGCGATGTCCTCGATCCGGGCCTCGACGACGTCGGCCGCACGCTCGATGACCGCCGCCCGTTCCTCGTTCGCCGCGTCGTCCCAGCGTTCGAAGCCGTACGAGCGCTCGGCATGGCGCAGGGCGCGCTCGAGGTCGTCCGGGCCGGTGGTGACGGCGCGGTGGACGGGCCGGCCGGTATTGGGGTCGAGATTCCACGCGTCCGGGATCGCCGCGCACTCGGACCACTCGTCCGCGATGTAGTTGATCGGCTGGGGCAGTTGCGTATTCGACATCTGCGGCCTCCTTCGATGGGTCTTTCGGGTGTGAATGGAGTCGGCGTGATCACACGGTGAGGTCGGCGACGATGCGGGTCACCTCGCCCGACTTCATCGCCTCGAAGCCCTTGTCGACCTCGCCGAACGGGATCACGTCACTGACCATCTCGTCGAGCAGGAGGCGACCCTGCAGATACAGCCGCGCGAACTGGGTGATGTCCTCGTGCGCTTGGCCCGAGCCCATGTAAGAGCCGATGAGGCGCTTCTCACCGAAGAAGAAGTCCGACGCCGGGACGGTGAGGTCGGTGCCGTCGGGTGCGATGCCCACCAGGCAGGCGGTCCCCGTGGCGCGCAGGACCGACAGCGCGGTTGCCGCGGTGCGCGCGGAACCGACGGCCTCGAACGAATAGTCCACCCCGTCGCCGAGCACCTTCCGGATCTCGGTGGGAACGTCGGCCGCGCCGTTCACGACGTGCGTGGCACCGTATGTGCGTGCCGCCGCGAGCCGGACGTCGTCGAGATCCACGGCGACGATCGCCGAGGCACCGGCGAGCCGCGCGCCCTGGATGATGGCCGAACCGACACCGCCGCAGCCGATCACGGCCACAGTGGCACCGGGGCGTACCTGCGCACCGCGGAAGACGGCCCCGATGCCGGTGACGATGCAGCACGACAGCAGGCACCCGACGTCCAGCCCCACCTCGTCGGGCAACTTCACCAGCGAGTTCTCCCGCATCAGGGTGTGGCGTGAAAACGCGCCGATGTCGCCGAGTCGCTCGACGGCCTGGCCTCCCGGCAGCTGGAACGCCGGACGCTGCCGCTGCCGGATCCGAGAGACGTGCTGGCACTGCGTCGAGTGCCCGGCCGCGCAGTTGCGGCACAACCCGCACGAGGGCGTGAGGGCGCCGACGACGCGGTCGCCCGGACGCAACGAGGTCACCGCCGAGCCGACGGTCTCGACGATGCCCGCCACCTCGTGGCCGACCACCACCGGCAGGTCGGCGTGCACCGATCCGGTCATGTAGTGCAGGTCGCTGTGGCACAGGCCCACATTGGAGACCGCGATGCGGACCTCATTGGGTTCCGGTTCGTCGACCTGGATCTCGGCGAATTGCAGCGGCTCGTTGACCGCGGTGAGAAGTGCTGCTTCGGTGGTTATCATCATCGTCTCCGATCTCAGTTGCTCTGCGCGGGCGCTGTCGGCGCCGCGTTCTTCGATGCCCAGAAGCCCTCGATGCCCTCGGTGAAGGCACCGGACTCCCACGACTGGCGGGCGGCGTCGTCTTCACGGGCGAACGCAGCCTCGATGTCTTCGGGGCGCGGCCGCAGCAGACCCAGGTGCAGTGCGGTGGTACGGGGATCGGAGTTCCACTGTCCGATCAGCTCGACCGCGCGGTCCACGAGTGATGCCGGGGGCACGATCTCGTCGAGCAACCCGATCTGCAGGGCCTCGCCCGCGTCGATTCGGTTCGAGCCCAGAATGATTCGCATCGCGTGGTTGCGTACCAGGCGGCCCAGCAGGAAGCTTGAGGCATTCGAGACGATGATCCCGCGGTGGTTCTCCGGCTGGTAGTACTCGGCCCGGGGGGAGCCGATCCGGGAGTCGCAGCACAGCGTGATCTCCGAGGCGCCGCCGACCGCGATCCCGTTCACGGCAGCGATCACGGGGACCTTCGTCTCGAGAATCGCCCGGGTGATGTCGTGGAAGGTCGCGAAGGCCTCGCGGATCTCGTCGTAGTCGGTCGGCACGGTCTGCAGGTCCTCACCGGCGGAGAAGGCCCGTCCGGTGCCCGTGAGTACGATCCCGCGCACGATCTCGCCCGTCCCTAACCGGCGGATCGTCTGCGCGAGCAGCACCCTTGTGGCCACGTCCACCACGTTCAGCTTCGCGGGACGATTCAGCGTGAGCACCGCGACGTCGTGGTCGATGTGCACGTCCAGGTAGTTGTCGGTCATGTCGGGCTCCTCAGTTGCCGGTGCCGGTGATACGCGGCGGCTGCAGGTCGTAGGTGATGCCGGGATGCTCGGCGGAGCGCGCCTTCAGTGCCGGCTTCGACACACGCTCGGACGGGGTGCGCGGGAAATCGGCGACAAACTCGATGTAGCGCGGAACCTTGAAGCGCGCGAGCTGTTTTCGTGCTCCGTCGACGATCCGTTCGGCGGTCGCGCGGCTCTCCGGGGTACCGGAGGTCAGCTGCACGAAGGCCTTGACCTCCTCGCCGAACAGCTCGTCCGGGACGCCGACCACCGCTGTCGCGACGACGGTGTCGTCCCGCTCGAGGACGCGTTCGACCTCGGCGCTCGCGATGTTCTCCCCGCCGCGGCGGACCATGTCCTTGATCCGCCCCACCAGGCGGTAGCCGCCCGCCCCGTGGACCGCGACATCGCCGGTGTGCAGCCAGCCGTCGCGCAAGACCTGCGCGGTGTCTTCGGGGCGGTTCCAGTAGCCGAGCATCATCGGTCTGCCCGACGTGATGAGCTCGCCGGATTCGCCCTCGGCAACGTCCCCGCCCTGCGGATCGACCACCCGGACCCGCTTGGTGGGAACCGGCTGCCCCAACCGCCCGCTGCCGACGTCGGCGATGCTCTCGGGGACGCTGACCAGGTCGACCCCACTCTCGGTCATCCCGAAGATCTCCCGCCACGGTGCGCCCCAACGCTGTTCGAGCTCGGCGTGCAGCGCGACGGGGATCGCCGAGCACAGCACGAGGCGCAGGTCGTTGTCGCGGTCCTGCGGGTTCGGCGCCTGCTTGAACAGAAGCGTGGGCATCGAGCCGAGCACGTAACAGAACGTGGCCCGGTGCCGCCGGACGTCCGCCATGAAACCCGACGCGGAAAATCGGGGCAGCACCACGAGCGGCGCGCCGATCGTGAGGCACAGCGAGGTGTTCCACTGCGGGTCCATGTACGAGAACGGCTGCGACGTGAGCACCACATCGTCGAACCCGAGTCCCGCCGCGCCGGCGCAGATCCACCCCAGCCGGACCCAGTAGTCGTGGGTCAGTATGCACGCCTTCGGGAACCCCGTTGTCCCCGAGGTGTACTGAAGGTTCGCGAGTGTCTCGCCGGTGACGGCGGCCCCCGGCCTGTCCGCCGGATACCGCGCGAGCTCGCTGCGCGACCCTGCGTCGACGATGCGCACGTTCCCCAAATCGCCGTTCGCGGCACGCACCTCCTCGACGAGCGGGGTGTGACCGGCGTCGGTGAACAACACCCGGGCGCCGGAGTCCCGCAACACGAATTCGAGATCGGCGCTCTGGTACGACGAGTTCACCGGCACCGCGACGCAGCCGGCCTTGAGGATCGCGAGCCAGGCGATCGGCCACTGCACGACGTTGGGCAGCATGATCGCGACTCGGTCGCCCGCGCGGACCCCGTCCTCGGCGACCAGGCGGTGCGCCAGGCGCGAGGTCCAGTCGTCGATCTCGCCGAAGGTCCACGACCCTTCCGGAAACCTAAGAAACTCGCGGTCGGGCGAGGTTGCGACCCGGTTCGCCAGCAGGCCGACGAGGGTGTCGATCGGCGGGTCCACAGCGATGCGATCGAGTGCGATCGCGCGGTCCCGGTGAACTGATTCGACTCCGGTCATGGTCATCCTCTTCGGGCTTGTCGGTGCGAGGCGGCGCCGATGCGGTTGCAACTCGCGATCTGATGTCGTGACGGCGCATCCGCGGTGAGCTCGTGGGCCGCAGCCCTCCGATCGGCGGATGGCGCCTGACTGTGGTCTCAGCCATAGCCTAAAAGAACATAGTCAAATGATCAAGACATCTGACTGTCACGCCGTCCGGTCCGAGCGCGTGAGATCAGCACGGTCACCACGACGAGCAGGGCGAGAACTCCCGACAGCCCGTAGCCGATGCCGTAGAGGCCTCGGGCGGCGACCTCGAGACCGGTACCGGCCATCGGGACCAGGGATGCGCTGAGGTCGCCGCTGACCAGTGCGGTGCCGAGGGCGAAACCCACGGCCATGAACGTGCCGGCGATCCCGGCCGCCATCCCGGCCTTCTCCTCGGGCACCGCCATCTGCACCATCGTGAAGCCCGCGGAGTAGCCGATTCGGGTCCCGAGACCCAGGACGGCAGCACCCACGAGGTAGTGCCACTGCTGCTCGTGCGCCACGGCGAGCCAGGTCAGCCCCGAGGCGCTGACGAGCGCGCCGATGACGAAGACGGGCACACCACGGCCGTTGACCAGGGCGCGGTCGAGCACGGTTCCGCGGATCAAGAACGCCGCCGCGAACGGCACCATCAGCCAGCCGGTCTGCAGCGCGCTGAGCCCGAGCCCGTACGCGTCGCCCGGACGAAGATCCCCGGGAACGACCTGGGCATAGGTGCTCAGCAGCAGCATGAAGGCCGAGTTCACCGCCGCGAACAACGCGATGCACAGACACGACGCGGTGACCAGCGGCGCCTTCATCAGCGCGACGTCGAACACCGCCGCGGTCGACCGGCGCTCGACGCGCACCCACGCGATGCCCCCGACGATGCCGCCCACCAACGGAATCAGTGCCGCAACACCCCACACGAGGCCCTGCGTCAGAGTCAGCAGGATCGCCGCGACCCACGCGATCATCCACACCGTGCCGAGTACTCCGATCCGACCGCCCCGCTCGGCGGGCGGGGCGTGTGGAATCGAGGCATAGCACGCAATGGTCGTCGCCGCGCACACCGCGGTGAGGATGACGAAGAAGCCCCGCAGCGACAGGCTTTCGACGATGAACCCGCCGCCGATCATGCCCACGACGATCCCGACACCGGTGGCGATGACCAGAACCGCGACCCCCACCGCGATGCCCTCCTCGCCCAGATTGCGACGCAGGAAACCGAGCGGAAGCAACTGCGCCGCACCACCGAAGCCCATCAACGCGCAGCCGACCAGAAGCGTCGGATACGAGTCCCCGACGGCCGGAATGAGCGCGCCGACCGCGAGCAGTGCGGACGCCGCCACCGCGGCGTTGCGGTCGCCGTGCAGATCCGCGAGCCGCGGCAACAGGATGAAACCCGCTCCCCCGCCGAGGGTCAGCGCCGTGTAGACCCACGTCGTCGCGGCCACCGTGGCGAGGCCGTACTGCACCTGGATGGTCGGCAACAGCGGCGGCAGGATGAAGACGACGGCGTTGGTCAGGACGATCAGCAGCGTGCCGACACCGATGAGCACCCCCCTGCTCGGCGCCCGGCGGGCAGTCCCCGCACGGCCGAGTCCGGCCTGCTGATGAATCTCTGTCATGAATCTCTCCGATTGTCGTGATCAGACGCGGGCCCGAAGGCCGGCGCACATAGCGGTGTAGTCATCACGGCCGAGCAGCTCCAGCGGGTCGGACATCCGACCCCCGACCTCGACCCAACCGACGTAAGTGGGAGCGCGGCCACAACGCGGGTCGAAATGTGATTCCGGTCATACGGTAACGGTTCACAGTCATTCGATCAAGGCAAATGACTGTGAAATCTGAACGTTCAACGCGCAGCTCGAGAAATTCTCCGCTCGACGACGCGGATGTGCCTGCGGCAGTCCGCTTACCGATCCGGCTGGTAACGTGGGGGCCGACTTGATCATCTGTTCATCTCTGATTCGACAGGAGAACGCATGGCTCGCATCCCCGCCGCCGAACGTCGCGCCGAACTGGTGGCGGCGGCCGTGCGCATGATTGCCGCCCACGGAGTGGAGGGCGCCACCACCCGCCGCATCGCGCAGGAGGCGAACGCTCCGTTGGCCACGCTGCACTACTGCTTCGACTCGAAGGAGGTACTGTTCGCAGCAGTCTTCGAGCACGTCGGCCAGCAGTATCGAGAGGTATTGACGCGCAACGACGTCCATGGCGACGTGCCGACCACCGCCCGTGCCCTGTTGCGCGGCCTGCTGGAGTGGTACGTGGCGAATCCGGAATTCGGCGCGGCGACCGTCGAGCTGATCAGCTGGGCCCAGCGTCAGGAGGGCGAGCAGGGCGAGACGGTGTACAACGAGGCATTCGCGACCATGCGGTCGATCCTCGCGACCGCCACGACCGCTGCGGGCCGGCCGGTGGACGCAACAATCATCGACGAGCTGACATACATCGTGTCGGTGTTGTCCGACGGATTCGCGCTCAACTGGCTGGTGTTCACCAACCGCACAGCGGCCGAGCCTCAGATCGAACTCACCGTCGGCGTGCTCGACACGTGGATGGCCGCCCACCTCGGCGATTCCGCCGGGTCGGCGCCCCAGCCTTCGAAGGATTCCCCCGAGCCGACCCTGCGTTCTCTCGTGTCCTGGGTGAGCGTGGATTGATGCCGCATTGACCCGAAAGAGACTGTGGGCCGCTACCGTTCGGTGGCGGCCGACAGTTCTTCCCGGGTCAGACCCGCTGGTTGCCCTCGGCGACGATCCAGCTCAGCGCCGGATCGTCGCGCTCCATCCACTCGGGATGCCACTGGACGCCGAGCACCGCGGCCCCCGGCAACTCGACCGCTTCGACGACGCCGTCGGTAGCGCGCCCCGTGACCACGAGGCCGGTACCGCAGCGGTCGACCGCCTGGTGGTGCCACGAGTTGGTCACCGCGCTGGCGCCGAACAGCCGTTCCGCGATCGAACCGGGCTCGAACGTCACCTTGTGGTCGTCGGCACCGTCGGTGAGCGGAGGCGACACCGACAGGTGCTCGACGGAGCCGGGCGGGAGGTCGGCGATCAGCGTGCCGCCCAGAGCGACGTTCAGGACCTGCAGGCCGCGGCACACCCCGAGAATCGGGATGTGCCTGGCGAGCGCGGCACGCACGAGCGCGATCTCGAACTCGTCGCGATCCGGGTCGTGGACCATCGGATCGTCTCGCGGATCCACGTCGCGGACCACCGACGGGTCGCCACCCCAGCACGACGGATGGACATCCTGGCCGCCGGTGATGACCACACCGGCCAGCCAGTAGCACAGCGCATCCGGGTCGGCATCGTAGGGCAGGTTCACCGGAACCCCACCGGCCCTGGCGATTCGCTGCGAGAAGTCGGACATGAAGCTGTCGGCGTACAGGTGGCCGTAGCGCTTGTCCAGACCGTCGATCAGCCCCAGCCGGAACCGTCGTCCGGTGATGCCGATCATCGGCCGGATGAGGCCCGGCGTCGGATTGCCCGCGCTCACGGGAACTCGAAGTACCGCGCCGACTCCCATTCGGAGAGCTCGGCGAACGGATCACCGCCCGTGGTGTGGAACTGCATCCACTCCCACCGCCGCGTACCGACCCAGTAGTCGACGAACTCGTCCCCGAGCTGCTCGCGCAGGATCAGGTCTGTCTCCAATGCAGCGGCCGCCTTGGTGATCGTGTCCGGCAACCGCTCGAGGTCGGGCACACACCACGCCATGTCGGTGACCGGCTCGGGCGGCTCGATCGCGCCGTCGAGGCCGGCGATCACCCCGGCGAGGATGGTCGCGACCGCGAGGTACAGGTTCGCGTCGGCACCGGGAACTCGATACTCGAGACGGGAGTACGCCGGGTGACCGCACACCGCGCGCACCGCGGCGGTCTTGTTGCTTATGCCCCACGTGACCGTCGTCGGCGGGCCGCTCAGGTCGATCAGGCGGCGGTACGAGGTGATCTGCGGCAGCACGATCGATGTCGCGCCCCGCATCGTCGCGAGGAGTCCGCCGACCGCATGCCGCATCGTCTGCGACGGCCCGTCCGCGGCGTAGAAACTGTTGACCCCGTCACGCTGCAGGGACAAGTTGACGTGCGAGGCCTGGCCGTACCCAGCGGTCGGCTTGGCCATGAAGGTGACGGTGTGGCCGAGGTCGAAGGCCACCTCGCGCATCACCTGCCGGGTGCGAGCCCAGTTGTCGCACACCGAGATCGGGTCTCCGGGAACCAGGTTGAGTTCGACCTGGCCTGCCGCGTCCTCGTCGCTCCACGCCTCCCACTCGATGCCGATCTCGTCGAGGCGACGGGCGACCGCCGACATGTAGTCGATCCAGTCCTTCGACTTCGCGAGGTGGTACGCGGTTCCGGCGGAACCGCCGAGCGGGGTCAGGTCGCGATATCCCTTGGCACGGGCCTCGTGGATGGACTCCTGGAACAGGGTCGCCTCGATCTCGACTGCCACGGTGGCCGTGAAACCTCGTGTTTCGAGTCGGTCGACCAGCTTTCGGGCCAGGTTTCGCGGGCAGGTTCCGACCGGCGTGCCGTCCGCCTGCCAGTAGTCACCGATCACGGACTGCAGGCCGGGCTCCCACTGCACCAGCGTCGACATGTCGGGCCGGAACTGCAGGTCGGCGAGGTGCCCTCGCCACTCTGGGTAGGCGAATCCGAAGGTCGGCGCGTTACCCAGGTCGAGGCCGAACAGGAGATCGGCGAACGCGAAGCCCGAGCCCACACCCCCGGCGAACTTCCTGGGCGCCAAGTTCTTTCCGAGGAACGAGCCATCGTGATTGGTGGCCTCGAGCCGGACCGTATGGACGGCGACGTCGCGATCCGTTGCGGTGGTGGTGATTTCAGACATCGTAGCGAACCTTCCAGGATGCGGAGACCAGCACCGACAGCTGAGACAGCGTGCCGCGCACGCCGACCAGACCGGTGGACAGGGCGGCGATCAGGTCGTCGGCGCCCGAGAAGATGCCGGCCAGCAGCTCCGGAGGGCCGGCAATTACATAGTGAGTCTCGCCCTCGCCGACCACCTGCTGGGCCAGCCCGTCGGGACCGTCGGCGATCGCGACGAGCACGTCGGGGATTCCCGGCACGGACCGGGCCGCGGCCCAGAACGTCTCCGCGGCGGCCTGCCAGTCCGGCAGGGGCGGCGACAGCAGTGCGAGCGCAGCGGCGGCGAGATCGGCGTCGCCCGTGACAACAGGCTCACCAACCGGGGCGAGCCGCGCGTTCAGGTCGACGGTCAGGGTGACGTCGGGCTCGGTGAACACACCGCTCGATACGGCGACGACCCCGTTGGAGATGCTGATCGTCGCAGCCTGCGGGGTGTCGTGGGAGCGGACTGCGACGGTGCCGTCCGCTCCCACGACGGAGTCCGCATCGTTCGCGCGGACGGAGTCTGCGATGGTCCGGCCGATCAACCGGACGATCGGACTCGCATCGTGCTCGATTCGAATGTCGACCCCGTCGACCGCGTCAGTCCCGCGCGTCGCGGGACCGATCGTCGTTTCGGTCATTCTTCTGTCCTTTCGATTCGACGAGATCGTGCGCGCGGTACACCGTCAGCAGCGGATCCCCAGTGGAACGTGACTTTGCAGTCATACGTCTGAGTCATTCGACTATGATCGTGAGGCACAGATCACTTCTTGTCAATGACTGCGAGGTTTCCGAGATGAACGACGACGCACCCGCCTGGTGGGATCTGCTCGACGACGGCGCCAAGGCCGTGGCCCACATGATCACGCAGATCCTGCAGAAACCCGTCCGTGAGCTGGGACCGGAGCAGGCAAGGGCGCTTCTGAACACGGCTCCACCGGCCGAGCCGATCACCCCGCTCGACCACGTCGATCAACTGACCGTGCCGACCCGCGCGGGCGCGATCCGGGCTCGTCTGTACCGCTCGGACAGCGCCGGCTCGGACGGCCGCACTCCCGCCCTCGTCTACCTGCACGGCGGCGGTTTCGTTCTCGGAACCCTCGACGGGACCGACGAGCTGTGCCGCGCGATCGCCGCCGGATCCGGCTGGACCGTCGTGTCCCTGGATTACCGCCTGGCACCCGAGAACCCGTACCCGGCGGCACTGGAAGACTGCCTCGATGCCTACGTGTGGCTGACCCGGACGGCACCGGAGCTCGGCATCGATCCGGAACGGATCGCGATCGGGGGCGACTCCGCCGGCGGCAATCTCGCTACCGCCGTCTGCCTGCACCGACGCGACGAACGCAGCCCCCAGCCCGTCACCCAAGTGCTCGCCTACCCCGCCGTCGACGGGACGTTCACCACTGCGTCGTGGTCGGCGTTCGCCGATGCGCCACTGCTGAGCACCGAGGACGCGCGCTGGTTCTGGGAGCAATACGTCGGGCCCGGACACCGGGTGGACGACCACCTCGCGGCACCCATGCGCGCCGGATCGCTGCGCGGCCTGCCGCCTGCCCTGATCCTCACCGCGGAGGTCGACCCGATCCGGGACGACGCCGAGGCGTACGCGGCACGGCTGCGGCGCGACGGCGTCCCCGTCTCGCTGACCAGGTATGCCGGCGTATTCCACGGCTTCGTCTCCGAGGTCGGGGTGTTCGTGCAGGCAAAACAGGCGATCGACGAGGTATGCCTGCATCTGCGCGACATCGCACGGGAGAGCTCCGCAGCTGCGGCCTCCGACGAATCCGACGGCCCTACAACCCCCGAGGTGGTTCCGACGTGAGACGAACAAACACCGACGACACGGCGATACTGAATCTCGCCCAACGGTGGGCGCCCTACGGGCGCGTCCCGACCGGCGAAATATGGGTCACATTCGGAATGAACTCCACTCAGTTCTACGCGGCGCTCACGCGGATACTGGGCACGCTCACCGCGCGCGACCTCGCTCCGGACCAACGCCGTTCCCTCGAACAACTTGTCGTGCGCCACATTCGACCACCCGCCACTGGGCGACGTCCGCTCCATCCGCTCGGAACGGAGGTCGTCGAGTAGTCGGCGGGTCCGTTTTCGCGTGGCCCGGCGTTCGTGTAGCCACGCTGCGTGGCGGGTACTCGCCGCTACATGTCGCTCTCAGCCGGTGGACCTGCCGATCCGAACGCCAACGACCCTGCGGGACGCCCCCCGCAGGGCGGCGATCCGTCGGCGAGGACCAGTCCGGACCCCACCGAGTCCACACCCCCACACCCCGACATTGCCCGCGGCAAAGGCATCAGGCACACCCGCACCGGAGCGACCTGGACGGGCCTGGTCGTCGGCATCCTCCTCCTGATCCTGCTACTCGTCTTCATCCTGCAGAACCTCGACACCATCACCCTCGAACTGTTCGGGTGGGACTTCTCGTTGCCCCTCGGAGTCGCGTTACTGTTCGCCGCAGTCGCCGGTGCAGTGATCATGGCGCTCGCCGGCGGGTTGCGCATACTTCAAATCCGGCACGCCGCGAAGCGGCAGCGGACCCTCATCACCAACCCGTGACGGGATACCGCCGCGCGGATGGAGTCCGCGTGTACCGGGTCCAACGGTTCGGCGGGGCGGGCGGCGAGCTGGCGCGTACCGACCGATGACTTTCGGGGCCGTACCTGGTCGATATTCCAGAGCCGAATCCATTCCGACCCTGGAGGCACCATGACCCAGCAGACCGCCAGCGCCCTCCCCCCAGTCGTCGACCAGCAGACCTGGCAGGACGCGCTCGACGACTTGCGGAGGCGGGAGAAGGCCGCCACCCGTGAACTCGACGCCATCGCCGCGCAGCGCCGCAGGCTGCCGATGTTCGAGCTGCCCGACTACACGCTGATCGGTCCGGACGGCCCGACCCGGCTGGTCGATGTGTTCGACGGCCATTCGCAGCTCATCGTCTACAACCACATGTGGTCGGACGGAGCGGAATGGCAGTGCGGCGGATGCACCAGCCTCACGTCGCAGTGGACCCGGCTGGGCATCCTCGACAATTACGATGCCCGCTTCGTCATCGTCACCAACGGGCCCATCGAAGAAGCACTGGCCTACAAGGCCAAGGTCGGCAACAAGATGGACTGGTATTCGTCCTCGGAGAGCTCGTTTGGCGCCGACGTCGGCGCTCCGCCCGGCGCGGGCTTCGCGGTCAATGTGTTCCTCCGCGACGGCGACCGGGTCTACCGCACCTGGCACACCGACGGCCGCGGCACCGAACAGCTCAGCTACACCTTCGCGCTGATCGACCTCCTGCCGTGGGGCCGCCAGGAGCAATGGCAGGATTCACCCGAGGGTTGGCCGAAGTCGCCCACCTACTCCAAGTGGCTCGACTCTCCCGATGTCGCCCGGCTGTACGGCCCGAACTCAGACGCCCAGTGACGCCGTCCGAGGGCGGTCACCTGCCGATCAACGCGCTCAGCCTCTATCACGGGGTCGCGCTGCAGCTTGCGCTCCGTCATCACCTGGCGCTCGTCGACAAGCTGGTCTGGATGTCGGCCACCTACCGCCAAGACGGCTGGTACCCGTCGGTGCTCGCGGCCATCGAAGGTCTGGACGCCACAGCCTTTGCCGGCACGCCGTCGAGAGGGCGTTCAAGGAGCACACGCCGGACGCCGAGGCGTTCCACACCTACCTCGAGAAGATGAAGGTTCTGAACGCCGAGGACCAGGACATCAGCGAGGCACAGATGCGATCGATTTCTGCGAAGACGATGGTCAAGGCGGCCACGGTCTGATGTTTGATGTGGGCGGCCGAACCGCCGACGACGAGCACGGCACCGAGCCAGAGGGTCCAGGTTGTCGCGGCAGCGTGGGTGCACTCTCGTCGGACTGGGTGTCCTGCCGCCGCGGTCGGGGCAGACCGGCGGGATTCTCGGGGGCGGGGAGGCAAAGGGAAGCCGCCGGCACCTTCCCCGATGTCAGCGGCTCCTCATCCCTTCCGGGAACGCTACGCAATGTAGGTCTTGCCCGGTCAGGGTAACGGTGACGCCATATCGCCTCTCGGCAAGTGGTCGCTCGCGGCGACTTTTCTGGTGTGGTACCCGGGGTATGCGCGCCACCGTCAGATCCTTCAACAGAAGTCCGTCCGGAAGTATTCCGGCGCGGATGTGACGCCGCACCGAGCCAACCGCGTCACCGCGTACGTCCCCGGAGTGTCGGTGCCGGTGTCGTGGGAATGTCCGGGCACGGCCGTCTGGCGGAAAGGAGAACGTGGATTCCGGCAACGGTCATCCACCACATCACTGGATACGCGAACGGCCGCGGCCACATCGCGGCGGGTCGGGTCGGTGACCTCGGCGAACACCTGCTCCGGTGGGCGGTCGATCTCGATGCTCGCCGTGATCGGGGCCATCAGTGCTGCCCGCCGTCGACGGCGGCGAGGTAGCGCTGCAGGTAGAGCGGCCACCCGGCGTCGTGTCCGACACCGTCGCGGACCGCTTCCCAACCCGGGCCGTGGCGCTCGAGGTTGCGGTGCTCGAGTTCGACCCGGGTGCGATCGGCGGATTCGGCGATGAACCGGACCTCCACCTCGCTGGTCTTCTCCGGATCGGTCTCGATCTGCCAGTGCCCGTTGATGTCCCAACTGAACACCACCCGATTCGGCGGTTCATAGGCCAGCACCCGCGCCCACCGGCATTCGGTGCCGTCCACCCCGCGGTCGTAGATGTTGCCGCCTACCCTCGGTTCGAACACGGTCTCGGCGATCGGGACCGCCATGATGTTGTGCTCACGCGGATTGATGGCATCGAAGCGCTCGACAAATACCGCGAACGCGCGCTCCAACCCTGCGTTCACCACGACCTGCTTTCGCACCGACTCGTGTGTTTGTGTCATGACCTCTCCTACGGGTTGTTCAACCACATCCTTGAACGCGCCCAGGGCCTGTACCCAGAACCGGTCGAGCTGCGAACGCAGCACACCGATACCGGCCGGGTCGAGGCGATAGATGCGGCGTGTCCCTACCGCCCGATCACGCACCAGCCCAGCATCTTTGAGCACCTTCAGGTGCTGCGACACCGCAGGCCGGCTGATCGGCAACTCCCGGGCGAGCTCACCGACCGCACACGGCCCCTCGGCCAGGCGCTCGAGGATCGCGCGCCTCGTCCGATCAGCGAGAGCACCCCATTCGTCTCCAGCTTGGTAAGTATCTACGAACGGTAAGTCTTCGCTTACGAAGAGCCGCTGTCAATAGGAGCCCAGCGGCGCGCTCTGTCGCGGCCACCGCGGAAATCACAGTGAGCCGAGGTCCCGACTCTTGCCCCGGGCAGCCGGCGCGTCCACCAGTTCAAGGTTCCGGACGGGAGGCTGCGCATCTGCCGGCCGGACAGCCAGACCCTATTTCAGGTGCCGGGCAAAGAACCGGTTCCCGGCCTCCCCCTCGAACTGTGGGACGCCGGTGTGCCCGCCCATATTGGCGTGCAGCGTCTTCTCCTTGGAACCGAAGGCGTCGAACAGGTCCAGGGCCAGCTGTCGGTCGTTTCCCGCGTCGTCCCACTGCAACAACACCTGCAGCGGAATGGTGACCTGCCGGGCCTCCTCGAACATGGTGCGGGGCACGAAACTCCCGGCGAACAGGAGGGCGGCCGAGATGCGCGGCTCGACCACCGCGAGCCGGAGGCCGATGGCGATCACCCCTCCGGCATACCCGGCCGGGCCGCCGATCTCGGGCAGCGCAAGGAGGGCGTCCAGGGTGGCCCGCCATTCCGGGACCGCCTTGTCGACCAGCGGGAGAACGAGCCGGTCGACGATCTCGTCGTCGACCGGCTCGCCGGCCTCCAGAGCCCGGTGCAGGTCGGCGCGGGCCTGTTCGGCGGCGGCGGACCGGGGCCGGTCACCGCTCCCCGGGAGCTCGATGGTGGCCGCGGCGAAGCCCTCCGCCACGCACTGCCGGGCCCGGGCCACCAGGCGGGGGTACATCCTGTGCAGTCCGCCGGGGTGGCCGAGCAGGATCAGCGGCGCCGGTGCGGATGCGGATCCGGGCGTCCACAGGAAGCCCGGGATCTCGCCGAGGGTGAATTCGCGTTCGAGGACGCCGTCGTCGAAGCGCTGTTCAGTCGTGAAGTGCATGGTCATGCCTTTCGGGAGTGCACTCAGGCGGCGCTCCCGGACGACCTATCGCCCGACCGTGACCCGCGAGGGGAGCACCCATGTCGATACTGCGTTCACGGGTACCACCTCCTCGTTCTCTCGCACGGTCCCTGGAAAAGTAGCAGTGGTCGCCGTGCTCCGCCAACAGGTTTTTGCTGACCCCGTACCCGGCCGAGGTGAGCGCACGGTCTCCATGCAGATTCGCGACTCCGGTCGGCCTCACTTCCGATCGAACCTCGGCCTCGTCGAGCTGACCTCCGATCGTTGCGGACGACCAGGCGATTCCGGGGAGCTCAGGTAAAGGGCACCCCGCCGGTGACGCCGAGCACTTCTCCTGTGACGTAGCTGGATTCGTTGGACGCGAGGAACACATATGCGGGCGCGAGCTCCGCCGGTTGACCGGGCCGCCCCAGAGGCACGTCGTCCCCGAATTTCCGGTAGCCGTCGGCCGGCATGGTCGCGGGTATCAACGGCGTCCAGATCGGCCCGGGTGCCACGGCATTGACCCGGATGCCGCGTTTCGCTACATCGGCGGCCAGTCCCTTGGTGAAATCGATGATCCCCGCCTTTGTGGTGGCGTAGTCGAGAAGGCCGGGAGAAGGATTCATTCCCTGGATCGACGACGTATTCACGATGGTCGAACCGGGTTCCATGACTTCGAGGGACTTCTTGCACAACCAGAACAGTGCGTAGAGGTTCGTCCGCAGGACCCGATCGAACTGCTCGGTGGTGATGTCTGCGATACCACCCGTTTGCACCATCTGGAAGGCCGCGTTGTTCACCAACATGTCCAGGCCGCCGAGTTCACGGACGGTCAGGTCCACGAGGGTCTGGCAGTGCGCCTCCGAGGTGATGTCCCCGGTCGCGACGACGCCTTTCCGACCGGCTGCTTCCACCAGTCTTCGCGTCTCCTGCGCATCCGGCTCCTCGGCGTCGAGACAGCTGACGACGACATCGGCACCCTCACGCGCGAACGCGAGCGCCACCGCGCGTCCGATACCCGAATCCGCGCCCGTGATCAGGGCACGACGGCCCTCGAGCCGACCGCTTCCTCGATACGTGTCCTCACCGTGATCCGGGGCGGTCACCATCTCGGAGGTCAGTCCCGGATGCTGCAACTCGGGCTGATTTTCGCGATCGGGAGCAGGGTACTGCGTGCTGGGATCCTGCCGCGCGTACTGGTCGGCCATTCGAGTTACCCTCTCTCAATCTTTCTTTCGAATAAACTTGTCGTACTGCATGATTCGTCGAGCCTACGAATATCACTCGCTTCCGCTTACCCCTTCGTGTGCATCCGGAAACTAGTTACACCGTTCGACGGCATCAGGGTGACGAGTGTGGCTTGCTCGCGTACATCGCTCCCGCTTCCACGACAGGCTCGGCACAAGCCGTGCGCCCGTTCGGCATGCGACCCGTCTGTGCGGGAAGATCATTGCTATGCACGCCCGACGCCGCCCCGGTCACCTCGTCCACGTTCTCGCAGTCCTGCTGATCGCTCTGGTGGCCGCTGCCTGCGCCACACCATCTACGGATCACCCCGCGGGACCGACAACCCAGCCGCCGGGACCCGAGATCACCGTGGCCCCGGCCGACGGTGCGTCGGCAGTCAACCCCCTCGACCCCGTCTCGGTGAGCACCGCCGGCGGCACCCTCGAGACGGTCACCATGACCAACGAAGAGGGCCGGGCAGTCGAAGGCATCTTCACTCCCGATCGCCTGTCCTGGAAACCGGGAGTACCCCTCGGGTACGGACGCGCCTACACCGTCGCGGTCACCGCGGTCGGTGACCAGGGTGTCCGGAGCGAGAAGACCAGCATGTTCACGACAGTCACCCCGGGTAACCAGACCGAACCCACGTTCGTCACGACAGGCGGGAACCTACTCGCCGACGGTGCGACGTTCGGCGTCGGCATCGTGATCGTCACGCACTTCGACGAACCGATCACCGACAAGGTCGCCGCCGAGACAGCGCTCAGTGTGGAGACGACACCTCCGACCGCGGGCTCCTGGTACTGGGCGGACGACCAGAACGTGCACTGGCGGCCACAGACCTACTGGGCGCCGGGCACGAAGGTCACCGTCCGCGCCAGCGTGTACGGCAAGGCTCTCGGCGAAGGTCTGTTCGGACAGAACGACGCGGCGACCACGTTCACCATCGGCGACGCACACATCTCCGTCGCCGACGATGCCACGAAGGAGGTCACCGTCACCGACAACGGGCAGGTGGTCCGGACCATGCCGACGTCGATGGGAATGGGGGGCACCGAAGTCGTCGGCGGGCAGACCCTCTCGTTCTGGACCCAGCCCGGTGTCTACACCGTCCTGGACAAGGCCAACCCCGTCGTCATGGACTCCTCCACCTACGGGCTGCCGGTCAACTCCCGGCTCGGATACAAGGAGAAGATCAACTACGCCACCCGCATCAGCAACGACGGCATCTACCTCCACGAGCTCGCCGACACCATCTGGGCGCAGGGCAACACCAACGTCTCGCACGGGTGCCTGAACCTCAGCCCGGACAACGCCCGCTGGTTCTACGACTTCTCCCGACCCGGCGACGTCGTCGAGGTCCGGGGAACCGGTGGCGCACCGCTCGAACTGTGGCAGAACGGCGACTGGAGCGTCCCGTGGGATCAATGGCTGGCCGGCAGCGCACTGCGCTGACGACCGGAGTTGCCCGTCCTCGCTCCTATCTTCTCCTCGTCTACTTCTGGGCACACCTCGTGGACGCTGCCTCTATTCGCCCGGCCACGATGCGGACTACTGGCGCAATCTCTCGGCAGACCGCTTCCAATTCGGGCACGAACACCGTTGCCCACCAGTCGTGGTCGGGCCGTATCGGACGGTCACGCCGCAGAGCCGATATCACCAGTTGCGAAAGGCACTCCCTCTGGGCCCCTGTCCGGGCATCGTCCCGTGCATTGCCGACGTGGGCACACGCACCAGGATCGGCATCGCGGAGCCGGAAAAGGAAAATCGACCAAGATAGATCCCGAGTCTGCGGACAGTCCCGGGCACGAAGATGGGTATGCCTACCGGTCGTTCTACCGTCGTCGGATCGACACCTGGCGAGGAGTGTGGGAGTTCGACAACCCCCACAAACCCTGCAAGCCGAGGCCCCAATGCACGATCAGTTCCACCGCCCCTTCCTCGTCGCACGCGACGTCTCCATCAGTCGCCGCTGCGCTCAATGCCAGACCATGCTCGCCGGCGACGCGTCCACGTGCTCGTCGTGCCGCAGCGCCGAACTGAGCCGGACGGGCACCGACTTCACTCCTTCACGGTCGCGACCATCACGCTCGACGAGCGGACCGTGGGGCCTACGCCTGGGTCGACGCCCTTCTCACGCAGGCTGACCGGGGCAAGTTCCGCGTCCGCAGTGACCGGATGATCGTGGACGAGCAGTATCCGCTGTTCGTGCGTTCCGGTCTTCGCCAGTCCCCCGTGTGGACTGCCGCCGACCGTGCCGTTCTTGCGAACGATGCCTGACCTGACTGCCTTGCAGAAGGCCGCGCCGGAGGCCGACGGCGATCGGCAGACAAGGTCCTGCTGCTTTCAGCCCCGACAGTCCAGCCGTGACGACATCGTCAGGTCGAGTCCAGCTCGGGCACCAACGCGAGCGGGCTTACAGACAATCCCTCGATTTCGCGAAAGTAGAGAGAATTCAATTGAGAAGGCTTTCCGGGTTTCTTGCCTGTCTCGCAGTCGCCCTCGGCGTTTTCCTCGTCGAGGCCCCGGCGGCATCAGCCACCGGTGTCGTGTCCAACGGCATCGCATGGACCGACGATCTGAACCCGGCACCGCACCCGCCCGGCATCATCGAGTTCTGCACGATGGGCGTTGTAGGTATCGACTCGCTCGGCAACAAGATCGGCATCTCCGCCGCCCACTGCGTCGACGGCACACCCGACGGTGCGCCCGTATACCGCTACGCGCCGACCGGACCGCGGGAACAGATCGGGAACATCGCGTACCGCAGTCCCGGCGGCGGGACGGGCGTCGACTGGGTGGTCATTCGCCTCAACGCTGACGCGGTACTCACATCGAACGGTCCCAGTGCCCGGGTCGACGGAATCGGCGCCTCCAGCCCGGTCGGTCCCCTTTGCAAGGACGGGGCCGGTACCGGCGTCCATTGCGGGTCGATCACCTCGCAGAACCCGACACGTTTGTACAGCAACGCCCAATCGGGCGGCGGCGACTCCGGCGGTCCCGTACTCCAGAACAACACCGAGATCGTGGGCATGGTCCGCGGATTCGACACTGCGCTGTTCGCGTTCGAGTACATCAAGTTCGCTGCCGTCCTCGACGGCATCAACGCCCAGTTCAACCCTGTCGGTAAGGGCTTCGTCGTCACCAACAGCTAACCGCGCCACCAAATCTGCTGCACAATCAGCCACAGCCATTCTCGGACAGGCTGGGGAAACGGGCTGTAATACAGCCACCAATTGTCCATTGCCCGTCCTTCCGCGTAGCGCCCCGGCGGTCCGTCGATCATACGCCCGACATCTGGACCGAGTCCCGCGTCAGGCCCCCGACTGGTAGCAAGACCTGTATTGTCACGTTCGTCGAGACATACGCCCTCGACGCCTACATAGAGGGTGTACGCCACCGATCCCGCTCTTCCCCAGTCGATCCCACCGTGATCCGACAGCATGGCAGGCGAGAGGTCCCGGTTGACACGCCTGGCGGGTGGAACTCGGCACAGGCAATTGGGTTGCGGTGAATGACTTCGACTCGCCAGTAGTTGCCCTCGTGGGATGCATGTTTCATGCCTGACCTCCGATAACCACGGAGTGGACCCGCCCGTACGACGGTGCCGTCGTACGGACGGGCCATCCCCCGACTCGCACCAGGAAAAGGTGCGGTCTTCGGGTGCAGCACTGAACCCTCAAAAGGGGGCGCACGTTGCCTGTCTGCGCGGGGTGTGCTGCCTGTATGACTACGAGTGAAGTTGTGGGTCGGACGCTGTCTCCGGCGACCTCCTTCGCGAGGTCCGTAGGGCACTGGTGTCGCTTTTCTGTCTGGTCACAATTGTGGGGTGACCTGCGGGGTTGCACACGGGTCGTTCAGCCCATCGGGGTACCTGTTTCTGCCCGGCTTGTTTTTCACGCTGGTCTCCGTTCTCGGCAGGTAAGTGACGGCGGCGTGCTTGTCCACATCGGTGTACTCGACTCCGATTCGGTGGCGGTGTTCGTGAAAGACCACGGTTCAAGAAGGAGTTCTTGGTGGAACCGACGGTCTTCACCCACGTCACCAACGACATGATCATCGCCCGAGAGGAAAACTTCGGGCCCGCGCTGTCGATCATCTCCTAGGACAGTGTCGACGAGCGTCAAGATCGCCAACGACAGCAAGTACGGGTGGGCCGCCGGCGTCTGGAGTTCGGACGATCAACGGTATGGATCAACGACTGGCACAACATTTCCCAGTTCCTGCCGTTCGGCGGTTGCAAGCAAAGCGGGGTGGGACGCGAACTCGGACCCCCTCCGCCGCTCTGACCGTTGGCGATTCGCCGGAGGTGGGCAGCACCTATTGGTACGCCCCACCCGGGATGTCAGTCTCCATCGAAGTCACGCATCCTCGCTCCGACGGGGCGGGAGGCCCTGCGGTCGAGTAGCTGCGCGGATGCCTTCGGGTCGGATGCGACATCGAGCACGGTCCACGCCAAGGGGGTCGCGCCGTCGACGACGTACTCGTCCCCCGGCGGGCAGCCGCCGCGTCGGTGCGCCCTGATCGTAGTTTCAATGCCGCTGAGCGAGCTGGCACTGATTCGCGCCATCCGCTTCATGACCTCTGTCTTCTCAGCGATCTGGTTGTCTACCGCGACACCGGAAATTGCGATCGTATCGTCGACATCCCCCGATCGGGGGGCATTGGATTCATCCCGTCCTCGGCCCTGTCGGCGGACAGACGAGAACGCGCAGTCGCGACATAATTGCTGCACACCGGGGAATCGAAAGCCTAAGCCCCACGGTCCCCGACGTTCCCCCGAAGTGTCAGAACTCAGGAGAGCCATCATGCACACCAACGCCCGCCACCGCGTCGCACTCTTCATCGCACTCTCCGCCACCGCCGTGGCCGTCACCGGATTCGCCATCGGAGCCGCCGGTGTTGCCACCGCAGGTCCGCACGAGAACCCATCGCAAGTTCAGAGTGCCCTGCTTTACGGAAAATGACGGCATCACCCATGACTCTGAAGCGCTCAGACCGGCTCGACAGTCACCGATGCGTCCACCCTATTGATGGTCAATGCGGCACAGCGCCGCTGAACGTCTCCGTAATCCGCTGCCGGATCGTCGAATAGTCCAGGTCGGTGATGAACCGATGCGTCGGGGCGTGAAACGCTCTGTGCCCCCACAGGCCTGCCCGACCGTCATCGCCGCGGTGCACGCGGCCGGTCAATTCGACGGCGGACCGAACCACGGCCGGGTCGAGCATGACACCGGCCGCGACGGAGTCGTGACAGGTGTAGATCGGGGTGTCAGCCTGGTAGGTGGTGGTGCAGTACAGGTGGTAGTCGGCGGTGATATCGCGGACGAACGCGGCGACTCCGGAATGCGCAGCCTGGGCGTCGAGATCGGCCCACGGCATGTGCAGACGACCGGTTGCGTTCATCCCGACCCAGGTAACCGGCCCCCGCGCCGCTGCGACCGCAGCGGTGGCGACTGGGTCATGGTTCGTGTTCGTGTCGCCCTTCACCAGAAGGAGAGGTTGCACCGCGGCATTGGTGTCCTGCCGGGCGGCGGGTCCCATTCCGCCCATGATGGTCACCGTCCGGTAGCGAGTCAGCACCAGCGAATCTTGCTCGAGAGCGGCAGCGACGTTGGACAGCGGTCCCAGGCAGAGGAGGTCCACCTGTCCGGGTGTTCACGAGCGATTCGCAGGATCTGTTCGACAGCCGACTCCGCCGCCGGCGAGACCCCGTCGGGTGGCCGTAAGCCTCGATCGCCAAGACCGTCGGCGCCGTGAAGTGACGGGATTGTCGGCGCCGGTCCGGGTCGTGGCCGACCGACGCAGACGGGGATGTCGACGCGGCCGACGGCCGCGAGTACGACGAGCGCGTTGGATGCGGCCTGCCGTTCCGTGCAATTGCCGAAGACGCTGCCGACTCCGATCAACTCCGTCTGCGGTGCGTCCAGGACCGTCAACAGAGCGAGTGCATCGTCGACTCCGGTATCCGTGTCGATGAGTACGCGGCGAACGTCCGTCATCGCACCCCTCCCGTTCGTCTGTAACCGCCACTTTGTACGCAGCAAGCCGGATGCTGCCATTCGTGTGCCGACACGCTGACACGAAGCGCTGCAGTGGTCGTCTTCTCGTCCACGTCGACATCGAGAAACTCGGCCGCATCCCGGACGGTGGTGGACACCGCGAGTCCGGCAGCACAGACGCTCGTATCTGTGGTGCCCCGCTCCATCATCTCCAGCATTGTGAGCCGCGACCCCCGTGGGCCGACCCTGCCACGTGGGCCGTCGTCACCGCCGACGACATCACCGCGGACCCCGCCACCGCCACCGAGTGGCGCGGCTTCGACGAGCACGGCGACCTTGCGCCGTCACCACTGCGCTCGTCGGCAGCCGCCCCGACCAGGGGAATCTCAATCGCACACTCAGAGCTGTCCCGGGACTCGAACGCACCGACGAGCGGGTCCGAGTACAGGCCACCGGCCGCCCGCAGTCGTCTGGCGTGGAGCGACACCATCAGCGGCACCGCCCCACCCCCGGATTGCCACGCCGTGATCCCCCACTGATCCGAGTCTGCCCAGTGGCAGAACAGGACGATCGTCCAATACTTGTGGCCAAAACCGACCGGTACGATTCAGCTAGGCAACCGGATCGGACAAAGGAGTGGGGCACCGTGCAACAGCGCGCTATCGCTACCCGCCACGCTGTGCTGGCCGCCGCGGCTGACGTGTTCAACCGCGTGGGATACGTCAATGCCGGCCTACAAGAGATCATCTCCGCATCGGGGGTGACGAAGGGTTCGCTGTACTTCCACTTCAACTCGAAAGAGCAGCTGGCACGGTCGGTGATCGACGAGGGCTGCGAACGCCTCGAAATGGCATGGTCTGCACACATCGATTCCCGCACACCAGCGTTGGAGTCGTTGATCGGGATGTCGTACGCGATGATCAACCCGGACAACAGCGACGTTCTGACATTGGCGGCATTCCGTCTGCTCACCGAGGTGGGGGACTCTCGGGGCACGGGGGATGTTGTCTTCGAGCGCTGGACTTCGATCTATCGGACACTGGCGGCGAGGGCCGTCGAGGAAGGCGACTTCCGTGCCGGCACCGAGCCGGACGAGGTCGGCCGTCTGCTGCTGGAGATGGTATTCGGTGCGCGACAACTCGCCGTCGCGACCGACACCCTGAGAAACCTGCCTGAGCGCACGACCACGGCATGGAAGGTCTACCTGCCCGGACTGGTCGATCACGCCAAGGTGGAGTACTTCACCCAGTTCGCCGCTCGTCGACTGTCCGCGCTTCTCGTGCCCGCATAACGTGTCGCGTTACCCGTGCTCGACCAAACTCGATGCGGGCCCGGACCAACCCCAGTGGGACACTGCACTAGCCGTCCTTGGTGACTGACACACCGCTCCCCGACCCCGAGACGACAGTGCGGGCAGGGAATATGAGCAACGAACTCGAATGGATTCATTGCTCACCTCCACTGCTGGCGCCTCGTAATACGCACGATGGCCGGCCATCGCGAATCATGCCGCAACGACGCGCTGGGCACCACACAGCGCTGCCCATCATCCGATCCGGTGCATGCCACCCCTGAGGTTCCGCAGACAAATACAGCCACCCCGGGATCGGCCTCGAGCGATCGGAACGTGGGCGTGTCGGCCCAACCTGGCACGATAACGAGGGACAGCCAGACAAGCTGGCCGAACAACGCACCAAGGAGTACCCCATGGCACTGCCCGTCTTGACACCGGAACAACGCGCGGATGCGCTCGCGAAGGCCGCCGAAGCCCGCAAAGCGCGCAGCGAACTCCTGGCAGCAGTGAAAGCCGGCGACCTCAGCGTCGAAGCGGTGCTCACGAAGGCCGAGACCGACGAAATCGTGAAGAAGACGAAGGTCTCGGCACTGCTCAAGGCACTGCCCGGCGTCGGGGCGGTGAAGGCCGCGAAGCTTCTCGAGGAACTGTCGATCGCCGACACCCGTCGCATCGGCGGGCTCGGAGCCAACCAGCGGCAGGCCCTGATCGAAGCGTCGTCGGCCTCCTGATCCTGGAGGACAACAGCGTCCGGCCCACCCGAGATGAATGGGCTGGATGCTGTTGTTCACCGCCGCGACCGCGTGTTGACTCAGTGAGCTGCGCTGTACATCTCCTCGATCTGGGCGGAGATACATCCACTCGTGACCACCTCATAGGCCTCGGTGGCCGCCATTCCCGATTTCTTTGTCGGCTTGCGCCACCGGCGACAGCTCCAATGCGAGAGTCGACAGCTCTTCCCACGCCGACTCGTGTTGCCTGCTCGATGTAGCAATCGTGAGTGCTGAGAATTTCTTGCGCGTTCGTGCCCTGCACATCGATCCGTAGTCGACGCTACCAACTGTGAACGGAATGGCGTCCCCCATAACGCTCTTGGTCGGTATTCCGTCGATGCATTCGACAACGCATCCACGGGGGCGGACCGACGTACTCCATGATCACCGACGGGCATTGTGCCCAGGTCCGGGCCGTCGTTAAGGAACTGCCCGGCGATGGCTGGGGAGACGAATTCGGTGATAGTGCAGTTGATTCGAACCCAGCCCCCGCATGGTCAGGGTTGGCCGTGCGCCGTAGGTCCAAAGAAGGCCGCGAACGTCTGGATCAGCTGGGCTGAGGCGCGGTTGATGCCGTCATGGCCCCCGCGGACTGCTGCTGCACGGCCGCGGGGCAGTACAGCAGCAAGGGCATCGTTGAGTTGTTCGTAATAGGGCGGTCCGTCCGCACCCCTCAGCAACAGAACCTCCGCAGTCACCCCCGACCAGCGGCTCGCCGGACCGTCGGCCCGTGCGATCGTCTGCGACTCGTCCAACGTCATGGGCAACAAAGCGCCCATAGTGCGCCCGACGGGAGTGCGCAACAACAGTCGGCTCATTGCGATCTGCACCCCCAGTGGCAGGGCGCCCACCCGCGACTGAGTGTTGATGCCAGCCCCGGTGATCGCCATCGCACGTGCAACGTCGCCGTCCCGTGCCGCTGCTCTCGCACTTTCCAGCCACTGCGCGGGGAAGAGACCGTCCACGGACACTGCTGCGTCGTAGAGAGCGAGACGCACGATGGGCAGTTGCAGGGCAGCCGTCAGGGCGATGAACCCACCGCTGCTGGGGCCGATAACGCCACGTGCGCCCGTGTTTTCGAGCACCGTCCGCAGGTCGTCGACGTCCTCTTGAACGTCGTAGGGCTCCGTACGGGGCGGCGCATCTCCGCGTCCGCGTCGGTTGTAGAGATGCACGGTGAACGTATCCGACAGTTTGCGCGCCAGACGGCGATAGGAATCGATCGTTACCCCGCCGCCATGAACGACCACCAGAGCAGGGCCGTCACCGACGGTATGCAGGACGACGTCGCCCACTCGTTCAACCCGCTCTTGCATCGCTGCCTCCTGAAGTGCGTACTTCAAACAATAGCAAACAGTGTTCGCAGTTTAGGATTGTGGAGTGAGCGACCAACCCCGACCCCGTAAACGCAGAGCCTCCGCAACGGAGACGCCGCGTCCCCGACGAGGCCCGGTCCCCGCGCACAGCCGAGACGAGATCGCTGCAGCCGCAATCACACTCACGGATCACGAAGGCTTGGCCGGCCTGTCCATGCGGGCCGTTGCAGCCGCGTTGGGTACCGGTGCCGCTTCGCTGTACCGGTACGTGACATCGCGGGACGAACTTCTCGGGCTCATGACCGATCACGCCATGCGCGAGCTCCGTCCGTACCCACGCGGCCATGATCAGTGGTTGGACGCCATGCTCGAGATGTCCCGCCGACAGTTGCACCTGTATCGGCGTCACCCCTGGCTCGTCGACGTCACCCAACAATCGCCCACCTTCGGTTCCGAAGCCCTGGCGTGGCTGGACCACTGCCTGCAGGTACTCGAACCAGTCACGGCCTCCAGTCGGGCAAAATTTGAAGCGATCGCGATGGCAACGGGAGTCACAACGTTGTTCGCTCGCAGCGAGCGCGCTTCGCAGCTCGCACTTCCCCCGATCGACAGCCATGCGTACCCGCACGTGGCCCGGGCGATCTCCGCTGACGCAACTCCTAAGCCCACCGATCGGGATCTCTTCGAGGATGCCTTGCGCAGCCTTCTAGTCGGTCTGCTGTCCTGAGAACGATACTCCGGCGAGGATCATGGATCGAGACAACAAGAAGGACAACCGAATAACCCCAGGTTGTGTACCGCATCCTCCGAGCCCTGTCGTACGCCGAAACATCCGCGGTCCTTGCTCCCGAGCTAATCAAGCTGGGCGAACGGATCGGATCGTCGGCCCCTCACGAGCGACAGCCACTACACCCGAGATACGTACCCTGGGGCGATCACAGCCGAAGGCGACGGTCTTTGCTCCGCCAGCTGCCACCGAGCCCGGCCGAGGACCTATGAATCCATTCGGCTGCCGGAGTTCAGAGTCGACGTGGCTTCTCGCAGCAAGACGGCGACCGCTGCCACCAGGTTGTCGGCGATCTTTCCTCGGGGGTAACTGCGGAGCACGACCCGACGGGTACCGAGTCCGGGCACGTCGATGACATCGACTCCCTCGAGCAGCATCCCCTGCAGCGCGAGTGACGGCAGCACGGTTATCCCTTCTCCGGCGGCGACCAGCGCCAGTGCCGTCTGCGTGCCGAAGTAGCGGTGCATGACTTGATTGTCGCCCCCAGCCACACGCCGCAGTCTTCGTGCGGGGAAGGCGGTTGCAGCTTCGGGCTCACCGAGCCACGGCAGGGATGTGCGTTCGAGGTCGGTGATGTCGGTGATAAGTGTTCCTGTCGGAACTACCAATTTCCAGGGCTCGTCGAGAAGAGGAACCTCGGCGACGCCGGCGGGTGGCGCGGCCTCGGCTGTTTCTGCGTCGAGTTCGATGATAGCGGCGTCGAATTCGCCGTCCTTGAGGGAGCGCAGATGGGGTTCCAGTTCGGTCTCGACGAGGTCGAACGCGACTCCTGGCAGTCTGCTGCGCCATTGCGGTAGGGCAGGGGCGATAACGACCGACAAGAAGCTCTGGAAGCACGCGATGCGCATCCGGCCGTGCAACTCCACGTCGCCCTGCTGCAGCCGTGACCGCACCCCGGCAAGTGTTCGCTCGATATCTTGGGCTGCCTCCGCGAGCAGTGTTCCCTCCTGCGTCAGCACCGAGCCCTGCGGGGTTCGCGTCATCAGCACCTGATCGGTCTCACGTTCGAGCCGCGCTATCTGCTGCGACACCGCCGAGGGGGTCATGTGCAGCTCGTCGGCGGCCGCCAAGATCCCACCTGCCCGCGCCACCGCTAGCAGGTAACGCAACCGTCGCGGATCGATGTCCATTCACAAATCCTAAACCCCGGATACAGAATATTTCACTTGTCCTGAACACCTGGGCCACCACATACTGCGGATGTACATCGGGAGAGATCGTGAGAGGAGGAGCCCGTGACCGCGGCGGTGCTCGGGTGGGTGGGAACAATCGGCACGCTGATGGCGTACCTGTTGGCGAATCGCGGCCGGTTGTCGATCAAGTCCCGGCGCTATGCCATGGTGAATGCCGTCGGTGGCGTGCTCAGCGGCACCGCCTCGGCCCTGTACGGCGCATGGCCCAGCGCTGCAGCCAATTTCGCATGGGCACTCGTCGGCACGCACGCGCTGCTGATCGGCGTCAGCCGCGGGCCCTCTCCCTTCGCAGCGGTCCGTTCCCTCGCACGGTCGCATGGTTCCCGGCGAGCGGGAAAGAACAACCGCTCTCGGCCGCCCCGCTATGCCGGCATCGTCTCGAATCACGCATCGGCGATGCCCGCGGCACCGCGGTGCACGAGTGGCATCCGACCGCCGGCCACCCACGAGTCCGGGGATTCGCCCCGCGCGGGCCGGCACTCGGACTCCCACACGCGTGTACCGAGCCCGGGGTGTCGATCCACCGGACTGCTCGCGGCGTGCGGCGTCGACCGCGACCACGACGGCGTAGGAACGAACGACGTTGCGAACGCGCACCCTGTCGAACGCCACGAGGAGGCGGCCGCGCCGGCATTGCCGCAGAAGTTCGCGATCTCGTGTGTCATGAGCACGGTCGCCGACAATGATGCGGCACAGGTGGTCACCGCCTGATGTGGCGGCGCCATCGGGACGAGCCGCGTCGACCACAGGGGGGCACCGCAGTACAACGGCTTCTGTTGTCGCCCGCTCCTCACCCCGGACGGGTTGGAAACCGGAGTGAACATCTACACGAGCCCGGCCACGGGGGGCGCAGTTGACCCAGCGGTGCGGCGAAGACAGCCGTGAAGGGCTCGCTCCTCGGCGCGGTACGATCACGGTCGTGTACTCCCACCGAGTTCGGTATCACGAGGTCGACCAGCAGGGATATCTCTTCAACAGCCGATACCTGGAGATCGCGGATATCGCGATGACCGAATTCTTCCGATCGCTCGGATGGCAGTACGACACACTCATTGCGGCGGGGACGGATCCGTCCGTCGTCAAGAGCGAGATCGCCTTTGCGACCCCCTGCCGTTTCGATGACGTCCTCGACGCCGACACGGTTCCGACCCGTGTCGGAACGTCGAGCTTCCAGCTGCGCATCACCCTGCGGCGTGACGAGGTCATCGTCGCAACGATCGAAAACACCTATGTCAACGTCGATCTCGCTTCAACGCGGTCGCGTCCACTGCCAGATGACGTCGCCGAAGCGCTCAGGCGGGCGGTTCAGGTCGAAACAACCTAGTACCGTGCGCATTGGATGGCAGCGAAGACACCACCGTTTTCGTACGTGCGTTCAGCTGGGCATCCGATGCTTCGCCGCACCGCCTTCGGATACCTCGCTATTGCCGGTTCGCGGCGAGAATGACGTCCTCCGGGTTTCGGCGAGCGCCGAACATGGCTGAGACCATGGGATACTCGGGCTCGAGCATGAACTGTGCAGCGCAGACGCCACATCCGCGTCCTGAAGCCACGCCAGTGTCCACGTAGGTTGGTCAGGTCTCCCAATACCCGGACCTAACCGAGGTCGCGTACTCTCTCGGCTGCGGCATCGCTGTGCACCGAGCCTGTGACGGAATGTCCTGCTGCGACAAATCTCTTCGCAAGCGCGGTCCCGAGGCATGCACCTGCACTGAAGACGAGTACACGCGCTATTGCAGTTTCCTTTGTCAGTCGAGGCAGTGCTGCGCCGTGGGACGGCCCATGCGCCGCCCACCACCGGAGGAATCGCCGAGCACCCACCTCATCCACCCTCACCCTCGGCCCCTCCCCACCACCACCGGATCCGACGCACACAGGCAATCGCCCACAGATAACAGCGAACCCCTCCAGGTTGCGTCCAACCGTGCAACTAAGCGAGATGCAGGGGTCCTGCACGATCGTCAGCGTCAGGGCGCTGAGAAGCCCGGCCTCGCCGTCCGGCAGATCACATCCAGCCCCACTGCGCTGGGTAACGGTGGGCGTCAGCGCCAGAGTTGCCTGAAAGGCGGCGCTCTGGCAACGAGGGGTTTCATTCCGGCCGCAGCGGGGTTACCGTCATGGACACAGGTTCAGACAGCAGCCGCCGAAATTCCATCACGGCCGCTGTGCGTGCACTGACCTCCCACCCCTGGCAGGTTATCCGCTCCTCGACCGCCCACACGGGAGCGACCATGACCTACCTGCGATCCGTCATCGAAACCCCGCAACGCCTGCGCCTGTCCCTGTCCGACACCGCCGATTGGGACCGAGACGACCCCGAGAATCGCCGTTTCACCCTCAAGATCGACGAACCCACCGGAGGTCCGATCGTGCTGCGTCTGAGCGGTGACGTCGACGTGGCCACCGCGCCGATCCTCGCCGCGTGCCTCGACGAAATCGTTCTGCACGGCCGCAGCGCCGTCGTCGACCTGCTCCGCACCAGCTTCGTCGGATGCGCTGCCCTCACCGCGCTCGCTGCCGCCGGCACCCGAATCCGCGAGCAACGCAGCCACCTCACCGTCGCCGCACCCCAACACCTGCGCCGGGTCATCGCCCTGGCCGACATGGACGCGGTGCGCACGTTCGATACCCTCGCGCACGCCTTCACCGCCGCACACACCGCCACATCGAGCGCCTACGAGGAGCCGCCGCCACGTCAGACCGGATGAGATGCCGGCGGCGGCACCAAATATCAAAGCGAGGGCACCCAGGTGCCGCCAGAGCGCCATCGGCGTCCGGGTCGGCGATGAGCCTCCGGATTCCAATTCGGACCAGAGCGGAAACCTCGTCGGCGAGTTCTTCGAGCCGGCGTCTGGTCTTCTCGTCCCACCGCAAGGGGTACCGCTTCCCGAACGGCGTGCCCGCCGGTGTCGGCACTGCCGCCGCGGATGCGGGCGCAGTTGCGACCTGGGCGGCGGCCGTGCGGCGTTCGTCACGGGCGAGGGAGCTGGCCGTTGCAGCCGTGACCTTCGCCCCGTTCTCGCAGAATTCGGCGTGCTTGCGGTGCCCAGGCGTTTCCGGCCACGCGCATCCGGGGCGTCGACGCCGTTGCGCTGTCGTTTGCGCAGGGCGGCGAGACCGCCGAAGCCTGGTCCGACCGGTGGCCGGCGCTTCGCGGGTGGCGGTGGTCAGGCGTTGTCCCCCAGCAGGGTCGTGCGGACGTGCCGCAAATGCACACGCATCGCAGTCCGGGCGCTGTCCGGGTCCCGGTCGGCGATGGCGTCGACAATGTCGGTGTGCTCGCCGCAGTATTCGCGATGCAACTCGGGGTTGAAGGTGCGCTTCTTGAGCCCACCCCAGATCGGTTGCTGGCGGCTGTCGATGAGGAGCTGACTGACCCCGATCAGGACGATGTTGTGGGTGGCGAGAGCGAAGCTGTGGTGCAGCGCGGTGTCCCACCGTTCGAACTCTTCCGAGGATCGGGCGCCGTCACCGCCGCGCAGGCAGCGGCGCATTTCCTCGATGTCGTCGCGGGTCGCGGCCGCCACGGCGAGTGGGAGCAGTTCCGGTTCGAGGATGAGCCGCGAGCTCATGATTTCGCTGGGGCTGGGATGGTTCGCCGTCTCCGCGGCCGCGGATTCGCTCGGGGCGAGAAACGTGCCTCGCCCGACGTAACGCACCACTGTTCCCCGGTGTTCGAGATCTTCGAGAACAGACCGAACCACGGCACGGCTGACACCGGCCTCTGCGGCAAGTTCCCGCTCGGTCGGCAGCTTGTCGCCAGGGCCCAACTGCCGCTCGGCGACAAGGGCTTCGATGCGCCGCAGAACAGCAGCCGAAGGTCCCACAGCCAGGCTCACAACAACTCCTCTCAACGAACCAATTCGAACCAATCATAGGGGGTGAGTACCCAGATCCCCTACTTGCACTTCAACAAATCAAGTGTTGACGGTCACAGCACGATCGACTTATCGTAACCAATACGAACCGCAATCCAGTTTGGTTCACATTGGTTTCACAGGAGGTCTCATGCGCTTCGCGCGGATTCAAGGTAAGAGCGGCGCAGTCGTCTGCGCTGTGGACGCGAACGGAGCTGCGCTGCCCGTGCGGTTCGGTGACACCGGCGCCCAGGTGCATGAGCTGCAGGAGATCATCGCCGGCGGCCAGGGCGCTCTCGGCCGGCTGAGCACCAGCACCCCCGCCGAGGGCGGCAAGTTACTTGCCCCCATCACCCCGCACCGCAACGTATTCTGCGTCGGCCGGAACTACTCCGAGCACGCCGCCGAGTTCGCCAAGAGTGGGTTCGACGCGACCGGCTCCGCAGACGGTCAGCACGTGCCGCAGTACCCGGTGGTTTTCACAAAACCCGCTGCCTCGGTGATCGCCTCCGGCGACCCAATCGACCCGCATACCGACATCACCTCGGCCCTGGACTACGAGGGCGAGATCGGCGTCATCATCGGCAAGCGCGCCTCCAAGGTCAGCCGCGACGACGCGTTGGATTACGTGTGGGGCTACACCCTCATCAACGACGTCACCGCCCGCGACCTGCAACGCGACCACAAGCAGTGGTTCATCGGCAAGTCCCTCGACACGTTCTGCCCGCTCGGCCCCTGGGCCGTCACCGCGGACGAGATCGACATCGACGACCTACAGCTGCAGACCCGCGTCAACGGCGAACTGCGGCAGGACACCAATACCGCCAAGCTCATCTTCGACGTGCCCACCATCATCGAGACGCTCTCCGCCGGCATCACCCTCGAACCCGGTGACGTGATCGCCACCGGCACCCCGGTCGGCGTCGGCATCGGATTCGACCCGCCGAAGTACCTCTTCGAAGGCGACGAGGTGATCGTCTCCGCCCCAGGCCTCGGCGAGCTGCGCAACAGCATCGGTATTCCGGCCGCTGTGAACCACCTCACCCCGATCGGCACCAGTGAACTCTTCGTCGAGAAGACCGGCAGCGGACCCGCGGTGGTGCTGATCCACGGACTCGGCGGCGCCACCACCGTGTACGAACCGCAGGTCGCGACACTTGCCGAAACCCACACCGTGCTGCGCTACGACCTCTCCGGTCACGGCCGCTCCCCATTCGCCGGACCGGCGAGCATCGACAACTGGGTCGAGGAGTTGCGCGAACTGCTCGACGCCGAGGGCATCGAGCAGACCGCCCTGGTCGCGCACTCGATGGGCACCCTGGTCGCGAACACCTTCGCCGCCGAGTACCCGCAGCGCGTCAGCAAGGTCGCGCTCCTCGGCGCGGTCCGCGCTCAGCCGGAGGCCGCCAAGACTGCCACCCGGACTCGCGCCCGCACCGTCCGCGAAGCGGGCATGTCCGCCGTCGCCGACACCATCGTCGGAGCAGCGCTGTCGCAGGAAACGCATAGCACCCGACCGTCGTCGGTGGCCCTGGTCCGCGAACTGCTGCTCGGTCAGAACCCGGAGGGCTACGCGAGTGCCTGCGAGGCCCTCGCCGCCGCCGTCGAACCGGACTTCGCGTCGATCGACGTCCCCGTTCTGCTGCTCACCGGCGACGAGGACAAGGTCAGCCCGGTCGCGGTCAATGACGAGCTGCTCTCGATCTACCCCAACGCCCAGAAGCACGTGCTCGACGGGGTGGGCCACTGGCACTCCCTCGAAGATCCCAGTGCTGTCACCAACCGGCTTCAGGAATTCCTGAACAAGCCCTGAGCTCCTCCAAAGAAAGGAGTGGCGACAATGACGTCAGCCAACACCCCCGATCAGTCCATCCTTTTCACCAACGTTCGGATCTTCGACTCCACCGGCTCCGACCCGTATGAGGGTGAAGTGCTGGTCGAAGGCGAACGCATTGCCGAGGTCCGGAAAGGCACGGGAGATCTGCCTCGCGAAGGCGCGAGGGTCATCGACGGCCAGGGCAAGTTCCTCATGTCGGGTTTATGTGACGCTCACACCCACTTCTCCTGGGTCAACTCCGCCGACCTGCCTGGTCTCGGGACGATGGGCGTGGAGGAGCACACCCTGCTGTGTGCCCGGTCGGCGCAGACCTACATCGACTCCGGCTACACCATGTGCGTCGGTGCCGCCGCCGCCAAGCCGCGACTCGATGTGGTCATCCGCAACGCCATCAACGCCGGCCAGATCCCCGGACCCCGCTACCTGGCGAACTGTCAGGAGATCGCGGTCACCGGCGGCGCACTGGTCAAGGGCATCACCGCCTTCGCCGACGGTCCCGAGGAGATGCGCAAAGCCGTCCGACAGAACGTCGACCTGGGTGCGGACCTGGTGAAGCTGAGCATGTCCGGCGAGGAGATCACCGGAAACCAGCACGCTGAGGACAACTACTTCTCGGACGAGGAAACCCTCGCCGCGGTCACCGAGGCGCACCGCCGCGGACTGCGGGTGTGTTCACACGCCAGGTCCGGGGAGAGCGTGAAGATGTCGTTGCGCAACGGCGTCGACATCATCTACCACGCGTCCTTCACCGACGAGGAGGGTCTGGACATGCTCGAAGAGCAGAAGGACCGCATCTTCGTCGCACCCGGACTGAACTGGCTGGTCGCCACCCTGCACGACGCCGAAGCGTTCGGGTATCCACCCGAGGCCGCCGAGGCCGCCGGATACCAGCACGAACTCGACTGTGCGATCAACAATCTGAAGAAGATGAAGGAACGCGGCGTCCGGGTGCTGCCCGGCGGCGACTACGGCTTCGCGTGGACCCCGCACGGCACCTACGCCCGCGACCTGCAACACTTCGTCGAACTGCTCGAGTTCTCCCCGAAGGACACCCTGCTCGCGGCCACCGCTCTCGGCGGGCAGATCATGCGGATGCCCGACGACCTCGGGCAGGTCAAGGCCGGTTTCTACGCAGACATGATCCTGATTGACGGTGACCCGCTCGACGACATCACCATCCTGCAGGACCAGTCCAAGATCGTGGGGATCATGAAAAACGGTGCTTTCCACAAGGATCCGGGATCGGGGCAGTCGGCGCGCCCGTCCAAACTCAGCGAGACCCACCGGGGCACGCCAATCCCCGCATAGGAATTCGCCGGCCGTTCGACCGGCGGTGTGGGAAGCGTGGCGCACCCACACCGCCGGCTGGACGCGGCAGCAAGTCTGCGGCGACTGCCTGGTGCGGCGGAAATGCCTACCCATGCCCTCAATATCCCCGAACCACACGGGGTGTGGGCGGAATGACCGAACGCGACCGCGCCGGGACGAAGAACCCCACCACCGCCCGGCCGGCACCGCTCGCGTCCTGAGTGAAACCCGCGCCGCCCGATCGGCGCATCTCCCCCTCCGGCGTCCGCACCCTGCGTCGACGCCCCGCCCCACGGTCGCTCCGGCAACGCTGCGTTACCCACACCTGCCGAGGCCGACCGTGCCGAATGTTCAGCGAAGGACCATTCGATGTGCAACCTCATTCATGAGGCTCACCAACATTCGCTATCCCGCCGCGGGCTGCTCGCCGGCGTCATGGCACTCGGGACCGCGACGGCGCTGGCCGGGTGCTCCTCTGCCGACACCACGTCGACGGCGCCCACCGGCACCTTCGCTTACGTCGACGACGCACGCTCGCACCGCACCCGGCTGGTCCTGCTCGGCACCGCCGGCGGCCCGATGACCTGGATCGCCCCACACAACGGCGGCGACCAGACCCGCCACGGCATCGCCACCGCACTCGTCGTCGACGACGCGATCTACCTGGTCGACTGCGGAATGGGCGTCGCACACCAACTGAGGCTGGCTAATCTCGGCAAGGACGGCGACTTCCACGGCTACGAAGGCCTGCGCAGCGTCTTCCTGACGCACCTGCATTCCGACCACACCATGGACTACTTCAACATCGTGCTCTCCGGCTGGTACCAGGGACTACCCGGATCGGCACCGGTCGAGGTCTACGGACCCGGTGACCGGGGCGCCCTGCAACCGATCTCGGGCAATGCCGCCGTCCCGGTGGTCAACCCCGAGAACCCGACACCGGGAACGGTGGACATGACCAACTATCTCACCCAGGCGTTCGCCACCGACATCAACGACCGGCTCCGTGACTCCGGTAAACCCGGTCTCGACAAGCTCATTCGCACCCACGACATTCAGATTCCCGTCGCTGTCGCGGCCCAGGCCAACGACAACCAGTTTCCGGTCATGGACCCGTTCCTGGTCATGGAGGACGACCGCGTCCGGGTGACCGCGACCCTCGTCGATCACGGCGCCGTCTACCCCGCATTTGCGTTCCGCTTCGACACCGACGACGGGTCCATCGTTTTCTCCGGCGACACCGCACCCACACCCAACCTGATAACCCTTGCCACCGGTGCCGATGTCCTCGTCCACGAGGTGATCGACGCCGACTGGGTCAAAGCACTCTACGGTGAACCGCCGTACAGCCCGGAAGAAGAGGGGTTCATCGAACACCTCCTGCACTCGCACACCACGATCGAGCAGGTCGGCCCGGTCGCCGAGGAAGCCCGCGCGAAAACACTGGTTCTCTCGCATCTCGCGCCGGGAAACAACCCGGCCGAACGGTGGCAGGCCGCGGCCGCCGGCTTCTCCGGCGACCTGATCGTCGGAGAAGACCTGATGGAGATCGGCGTCGGAGAGCGCACCGGTTGATCGATACCGTGCTCCTGGTCGGGGCCGCGGTCGCGACCGCAGTGACGGTCGGCGCCGTGCTGCGGCGGCTCAGCGGCACCGGTCTCGCGCTCGTCTCCGCCGCTACTCACCCTGCTCCTCGTGTCTTACCCGGCGCGGCACTGTCGCGGCGCGTGGTGATGGCAGGAGCGATGTCCGGGTTGATGAATACCGTGTGGGAGGTAGCGGGGTGCGAATAGTGACCGCGCGGCCCGCGCAATTCCTCCTTGAACGCGCATCCAGATGTACGATCAGTCAGCGACTTCTCATGGCGGCTGTGTGAACCTCCATTGCGACGCCGGGCCCGAATGTCTTGGATGAGGTTCATGCAGTTAATGAACGAGAGCCGGATTGTTGTACCACCACGCGAAGGCAGAGCCGTTTCCCTCCGGAGGGGGCAACAGGTGCGGCTGGAAGACGTCGAGGGAGGGCAGGTCGGGGATGTGTTCGCCTTCTCGGCGGAGGACATAACGGAGTTCCACAGCGCTTCTCACACCCGCGCACACAACAGCCGCCTATTCCCTCGGGTCGGCGAGCCATTTCTCACGAATCGACGCCGCCCCATCCTCACATTGGTCGCTGATACTTCTCCTGGCATCCACGACATGCTGATCGCGGCGTGCGACCCAGCTCGCTATGCCGCTCTAGGTGCCTCCGAACATGCCTCCTGCGCCGAAAATCTCCGTTCGGCGTTGGCCGACATCGGGTTGGCTACTCCGGTCGTTCCCCAGCCGATCAACATCTTCATGCGCATACCGGTCGCCGAGAACGGGGGTTTGAGCTGGCTTTCGGCGCCCACTCGCGGCGGTGAGGCCATCACCTTCGAAGCGACTATGGACTGTGTTCTGGTCCTGTCGGCGTGCCCGCAAGATCTCACCGCGATCAACGGAAAGAACCCGACGGCGCTGGCAATCGATCTTCTCGCTGATGCCGGAACGGAGACGCCGACGAATGACTAGTCCTCAGGCAGGCAGCCACTCCGCGCTGCGACCCGCCAGGATCGGCACCCTTGGGCTCAAAAACAGCCTGGTTGTGGCACCGATGACCCGTGTCTCAGCAGACGCGGACGGCACTCCAACCACGGAGATGGCCGATTACTACGGCGAGTTTGCGGTAGGTGGATTCGGTCTCATTATTACCGAGGGAACCTACACCGACGCCCGGCATAGTCAGGGCTACCGCAACCAGCCCGGACTCGTGTCGGATCGGCACGTGCACGGATGGCGGCAGGTCGTGCACCGGGTACACGAGGTGGGTGTGCCGATCATTGTGCAGCTCATGCACGCCGGGGCCCTTTCCCAAGGCAACTATTACGGCGCCGAGTCCATCGCACCGTCGGCGCTCGCGCCGCGCGGGGAAATGATGCCCGAGTACGGAGGTAACGGTCGGTGGCCCATTCCCCGCGCGATGGAGTATGACGACATCACCCAGGTCACCAGCGGATTCGTCAGCGCGGCGCGGAATGCGGTGGACGCCGGATTCGACGGTGTCGAGATCCACGCCGCCAATGGGTACCTGCTGGATCAGTTCCTCACCGACTACACCAACCACCGAACCGATTCCTTCGGCGGCGACGTCAGCGGCCGCATGCGACTGACCGAACAGATCGCCAGCGAAATACGGCGAGCGGTAGGACACCGGGTGACGGTGGGGGTCCGCTTGTCCCAGACGAAAATCAACGATTTCACCTATCGGTGGCCCGGCGGGGTGTCCGACGCCGAGACGATATTCGCCGCAGTCTCAGCGGCGGGTGTGGACTATCTGCACATCGCCAGCGAAGGCCGGAACTTCGTCGAGACAGCACGGATGACGGATGGCCGCACGATCACCCAGATCGCCAGGGAAGCCTCGGGGCTGCTCCCGGTCATCGCGAACGGTGGTATGCACGATCTGGGGCAAACCGCGAGCGTCCTCGACGGTGGGCACGCCGATCTGGTATCGCTCGGACGGGGGGCTCTCGCCAATCCCGATCTCCCATGCAGGCTCGCGCAGGGGGCAAAGATGACCGACCTCAACAGGTTCGATCACTCGATGCTCGAGCCTTTCGCAACACTCGGTAATGCCCGACGATGGGCTGCGGGGGGATCAGGTAGCGACGGCCCTGTTCGAGTCGCCGCGGATACGAGGGAGTGATCGGGATGGGAACTTGGCATCGAGGTGCAGCAGCGGTCGTCACCTTGTCCTTCGACGTGGACGCCGAGACGCCGATCCTTGCGGAGGGTCGAAGATACGCCGATCACCTCATGACGATGTCGCACCAATCCTACGGGCCCGATGTCGGCGTTCCCCGCATCCTGGACCTGCTCGACGAGATGAGCGTTCCGGCTACCTTCTTCGTGCCGGGGTGGGTCGCCGAGCACCGTCCCGGGCTGGCGGCCTCGATCGTCGAGCGCGGACACGAGGTGGCCCATCACTCACACAGTCATCGGTCACCGACATCGATGTCTGCTGGTGAGGAGCGGGCGGACTTCGAACGTGCCTTGGACGTTTTCGACAGGCAGCGAATCGCGATTGCGGGTCACCGTGCGGCCTCGTGGGGAGCTAGCTGGCAGACACCTGGCTTGGTCGCCGAACACGGTCTGATCTACGACTCGTCCCTCATGGGTGACGATCGTCCCTATCGGATCGCCACCGATTCGGAGCCGATTGTCGAGCTGCCAGTCCACTGGTCGCTCGATGATTGGGAACAGTACGCGTTTTTGCCGGATCCGCAGATTGGTTCAGTCATCGAATCGCCTTTGAAGGTCGCCGAGATGTGGCGCGTGGAACTCGAAGGGATGCGCCGCTACCAATGCCTGTTCAATCTCTGCATGCATCCGTTCTTGTCGGGGCGGCCCGGACGGATCATGGTGTTACGGAGGTTCATCGAGGAAGCTCTCGCGGCCGGCGACGTTCGCTTCACCCGCTGCCGGGATCTCGCGCAGGCCGTGCGGGAGGACCCGTCGATCAGTCCCCGCCGCTTGGTACGTCCGACCGTTCCGCCTGATGTCTATCCTCTCTGAGCACCGCTATCCCATACCGTCCGCTTCGAGGGCGAGATACAGATCGACGGCGTCCTCGATCCTGTTGACGTCGCGGCCGGTCAATTCCGTGATGCGGGCGACACGGTTGCGCAGCGTGTTGACGTGCACGTAGAGGTCGGTAGCGGTGGCCGACCAGTGACAGTCATTGCGGAGAAAGACTCGCAGCGTTCGTTCGAGTTCGCTGCCATTTCGGGCGTCTACCGTGCGCAGTGGACCGAGGACGTCGTCGGCGAATCGCCGCAGGATGGTGCGATCGTGCAGGCCGAGCAGCATCCGATGGGTACCGACGTCTGCGAATGTCGCGGCCCTCGGTCCGTGACTTCGCCGGCGGAGCACGTGACACGCCTCCCGCGAGCGGACGAGCGAATCGCGCAATCCTGATGCGCTGCGGGCCAATTCCCCGATGCCAACCACCGTGCGGTCGAGCGCGAAGCGCAGTGTCAGGGTATCTGCGAGGGACTCGGCCAGGTCGGCGAGCGCGCCTGTGCTGGTCCAGGGAAAAATCGTGACGATGTCGTTGCTTCCCGCCGCCACGATCACCGGTGTCCCTCGGTTACTGAAAAGCTGTTCGATCTCCTCGGTAGCTCCCACGGGCGGTGTGGCTGCGGCGCCGACGGCGATGGTGAGAATGGCCAATGGGCCGGTCGGGTCGATGCCGAAGGCGCGCAATCGATCGGGCAGCTCGGCGGCACGCGCGGGGCCCGAGAGAATCATCTCGAGCACTTCCCCGGAGAATCGTGACTCGATCGCGTGCAGGGCCTGTTTCTTGGCGACCTCCAAGCTCAGGAATCGGGCGGCCTGGTCGAGCGCGGCCCGTTCGTTCTGCTCGAGTTCGGCGAGCGGCTTCAAGCACAGCAGGGCAGCGTCGACCGTGCCCACGGCGCCTTCGACCAGGTAGACCGCCGCGGGCCCCACTCCGGACAGACTCACTTCCAATGGTGGCGGATGCTGCCCTAACGCCCGGCCGGCGAGACGCATCTGGTCATCGCTGACGTCGTCGGCAGCATCTCCCAGGGATGCCAGACACGACCCCGCTCGGTCGACGACGAGTAACGGCAGGTCGTATTCCTTGCTGAGAATTTCCAGGACCCCGATGGCGCCGGCACCACGAGTCAACGAGGCTGCAAGGGCGTTGCCTCGGCGAATCATCCCCTCGAGGACATCCTGCCTTGCTTCACTCTGGATCTTCGCAGCCGCTTGTGTGATCGCGGTGAAGGGAACCGCGATGGAAAGCTCGAGAAGGGACATTCGTGCGTTTTCGCACGCGGTCACCAGAGCTGGTGGGACCCGCGGCGTTTGTTCGGTCAAGCCGAACACCAGCCCACTGGCGCGTGCGGTGACGAGTGAATCGACAAACGCATCCGCGGTGACACTGGTTTGCCACAACCCATTGGTCAGAACGAGCTCGGTCTCCCGAATGTACGGTGCGGGGTCCGGTAGTTCGGTGTTGTGCAGCCACAGCACTTCGTCTGCGTCGATATCGCCCGCGCCGCGCACAAGCAACGTCAACTCCAGCGCGGTATCCGCAAGCAATGCACCAAGTGAAAGCACCATGACTGTGCCTTTCTATATCCGCCCCGCGACTCTGGTGGATGAAACTACACTACCGCCGTTCACGGGCCGGTGCTTGTATGGGCTACATCACCCACAAGGGTGAGCACTAACGCCACCACAGGACTGAACATGACTCCTTCTCCACTTGCCCTCCCCGACGTGATCGACGAATACCGGCTCAGCAACAGTTTCCTCGGCAACGTCATCGAAATCTGCATCGTGACCGCCGACTATCGAAAAACCATCGAGGGCTTGATCCGGTTGGGGATCGGCCCGTGGCGGGTTTACACATTCAGCTCGTCGAATGTCCGAGACCAGACGTACCGCGGCGCCGAGAGTGAGTTCTCACTGAAAGTTGCCTTCGCCATCAATGACAACATCACCTGGGAACTCATGCAGCCGATCGAGGGACGCAGCATCATGGCGGAGTTCCTGGAGCAGCATGGCGAGGGAATTCACCACGTGGCGTTCGATTGCAACGGTGCCCCGTGGGAGGAACGGATCAAAATGTTCGCCGAGCGCGGTTTCGAGAAGACCCAGTCCGGTTTGTGGGCGGACGGCAACTCGTTCGCCTTCTTCGACACCGAGGCTGCGACCACAACCTGCTTCGAGACATACCACTTCCCGCCCGACTTCGAATACCCGGAACCGGAGGAGTGGCTACCGGCACCGCCGCCGCGGTGACAAGCATCGTACAGCCACTCACCGGAGCCAGGACTCCTCCCTTGTGCTGCAGCGATCCCAGCCAGTTCTAGACGTACACCACAACATCCATCTTCGTCCGGCCCACAGAGGAACCGTTATGGCCCCCGAACTCACAACCTCAGCAGCTGCGCCCCAGCACAGTGCCTTCCGCGTCGAGAAACACGGCTTCGATTTCATCCCACTCACCGAGCGCACGATGACGCTGCGCCAAGCGGCGTTGTTCTGGGCCGGCACCCAGGCCAATTTCGTCCCCGTCAGTCTGGGAGTGGTTGCGGTCACCTTGGGTCTGAACCTGTGGCAGGCACTGATCTCCGTGATCATCGGATGCTCATTCTTCGCGTATGTCGGCGTGGCCTGCGTCGCCGGCCCGCGCGCCGGGGTGCCCACACTGACCTTCACCCGATCGGCCTTCGGGCCGAAGGGAAATCAGCCGAATGTCGCATTGACATGGGCGGCGCTCGTAGCATTCGAAGCCCTCAACACCATCCTCGCCGCCCTTGCCATTCTCGCGTTCCTCCCCCTCGTCGGTGTTACCGAACCCGGTCGGACAACCGAAGTCCTCGCCGTGCTGGCGGTCATCGGCCTGTCCGTGGCAGTCGCCGCGCTCGGTCACGCCGCGATGGTCTGGCTGCAACGCATCGCCGCGGTGATCCTCGTCGTCGCATTGGTACTCGTCCTCGCCGCCACTATGGCCGGCGCCCAGTGGACGGCCGGGCAGAGCATCGATACCGGACACGTGCTCGCGCTGATGACCGTAGCAATTGCCGCCAACGCATCAGGACCGCTGGCATACCTCTTCTGCTCACCGGAATGGTTCCGTTATCTGCCGCGCGATGTCAGCGCCCGCAAACTCTCGTGGACATTGTTCGCCAGCGGCGGCGGAGTGGCCGTCCTACTGGGACTCCTTGGTGCCGAACTGGCCTCCCAGGTCGACATGTCGGACCCGTTGGCCGGACCCAAGGACGCGTTGCCGGTCGCGATCTACGCAGTCTTCCTGCTCGCCGCCGTGCTCGGCACGCTCGCCAACAATGTCCCGACCCTCTACTCTGCAGGGCTCACCCTCCAGGCGCTAGGCGTACCCATCTCCCGCTTCTTCGCTACCGTCTTGAACGCCGTCCTCGCGGCCGCAGTCACGCTTTGGGTCCTCGCCAGCGGTGGATTTCTCGACAGCTTGGAAACATTCGCGTCCTTGCTGGTTGTGTGGCTCGGCCCGTTCGGGGGTGTGTACGTCGCCGATGCGATCCTTCGACGCTGGCGTTGGAACCCCACCGATCTGCACGACCGATCCGACCGTGGGCAGTACTGGGGACACAATGGCTGGAACATCGCGGGATGGATCGCCCTTGGCGCGGGCATGGTCACGACCGTCCTGACCATGAACAGCGTGATCTACGTCGGACCGGTCGCCCATGCCCTCGGAGGCACCGATTTGAGCTGGCTGTTAGGAATCCCCGTCAGCGCAGCCGCCTATGTGGCACTCAGCGCTAGAAAGCTCCGGTCCCCCGACGCCGAGCGTCTCGGACTCACCGCATGGCGCACCCAACAAACCGTGCAGGATACCGAATCAGACATAATCGCCCGCGAGCTGCACCGATCATAGCCACCCACCCTGACGGCCCCCCTTCTTTTCGCGCTGTCACCACCCAGGACGAAGCGAGACACAGCATGCACAGCATCGCTGCAGCCGACCTCTCAGCCCGAGAGACGTTCAACATCCTGACTGCCACCGTCGTTCCCCGGCCCATCGCGTGGACCTCCACGGTCAGCGCGTGCGGGGTAAACAATCTGGCGCCCTTCAGTTTCTACACCGTCGTCTCTTCCGAACCACCGATGCTGCTGCTCAGCATCGAACCGAAAGAGGGCAGCGACCCCAAGGACAGCGAAGCCAACATCATTGCCACAGGCGAATTCGTCGTCAACGCGGTGTCGGTCCCCTCCGCTCACGCCCTCCACACGACCAGCCTCGACCACCCACGCGAGGTCGACGAATTCGATGTCGCGGGCGTCACCGCGATCCCCTCCATCCGAGTACAACCCCCACGGATCAAGGAAGCATTGATCAGCATGGAATGCACAGTGCGCCAAACACTCCGGCCAGGACGCGACCTACTGGTCATCGGTGAAGTCGTCACCTTCCACCTCGCAGCTGATCTCGTCGTCGATTCCCGCGTCGACGTCCGCCGGCTCAACCCACTCGGCCGAGTCGCCTCGCAGTTCACCGAACTCGGCACGTTGTTCTCCCCCGCGGACTAGCCCGCCGACCGCCGCAGCAACGCCACCCGAAACGGAATCCCCTCATGCCTACATCCGGCCCCTCGCTGATCGACGATTCGCCACTGACGGCTTTTCACAAAAAGCTCACACTGTTCTCGTGCGGTGGCCCATTCCTCGACGGCTATGCACTGACCATCATCGGGATCGCCCTGGTCTCCATGAAACCGCACCTGGGACTGACCACCCTCGACACCGGCCTCATCGGCGCGACCGCCCTGATCGGGATTTTCCTCGGCGGCGCCGTCTTCGGCTACGTCACAGACCGGGTAGGTCGCAAGGTCATGTACATCGCCGACCTGGCCGTGCTGGTGGTCGTCTCACTCGCCTCAGCATTTGCCGATCATGTCTGGCAGCTGGTTGCTCTCCGACTGATTCTCGGCATCGCCATCGGGGCCGACTATCCCATTGCCAGCTCCTTGCTCGCGGAGTTCATCCCCAGCAAGTACCGCGGACGCCTGTTGGGGTCGCTGTTCGTCGTCTGGGCCGGCGGGGCCGCCGCGGCAGCGGCTGTCGGGTGGGCGCTGTCGTTCCTCGGCCCCGATGCCTGGCGATTCATGCTCGCCAGTCCCGCCGCGTTCGGGATCGCCACCATCGTGATGCGCGCCGGCAGCCCGGAATCACCGCGGTGGCTGCTGAGCAAAGGACGAACGGACGAAGCTCAGGCCGTGTGCGTCAAGGTGTGGGGCCCGTCGGCTCGCATCGATCAGATTCCCGACGAACCGCACAAGATCAGCTACACCGCAATCTTCAGGGGCGTCTACCTCCGGCGTGTCGTCTTCGTCGGCGTCTTCTTCACAGCACATGTCATCCCGCTCTTCGCTATCTACACCTTCGGTCCGGACATCATCGCCGAGATCGGACTCGCGGGAGACAACATCTACCTCGCGGAACTGATCATCAGTGCACTCTTCCTCGCCGGCGGCATTCCCGGGCTGATGATGGTCGACAAGATCGGCCGCAAGTCCCTCCTCATCGTCACCTTCGCGATCATGAGTATCGCCTTTGGATTCATGGCTCTGTTCCCGGCCGCACCCGCCCTTGCCCTACTCCTCGCCCTCGCGGTCTACGCGGTCACCTCCGGGGCCTGCAACTTCATCGAAATCATCTACCCGAACGAACTTTTCCCTACCGCGGTACGCGCAACAGCAACCGGCGCGATTGTCGCGATCAGCCGAATCGGCTCCGCAATCAGCACCTTCGCGCTGCCGCTGCTGCTCTCCGGGGCCGGTATCGGCGGTGTGATGTGGCTTCTCGCCGCCGTCAACATCATCGGATTTGCTGTCACCATCGTGCTCGGGGAAGAGACCCGCGGACGTCCCCTCTCGGAGACATCGGCAAGCACGTTAGGCGGCCGGTCCTCTCAGGCCGGCACCGTCACCACTCCCGGCAGTTCCTCGGTGCGCTCGGGACCGACTCGATGAGCCCGGCGCCGGTCACCGCACTGAGCATGGCCAGTCATCTGGCCACACGCGAGTGGACCGCGACTGACCTGTTCGACCGGGCGCTTTCGCGGACGAACCTCGCGCCCGCCGCCTCTGCGTTGATCACCACGACCATCGAACGCGGTCATCGCGAAGCGCGGGCCAGCGACCGGCGCCGACGAGCGGATGCCTCGAAGTCACCACTCGACGGGGTCCCCATTGTCTGGAAAGACGTGTTCGATGTCGCGGGCACGGTCACGACCGCCGGATCACAGAGCCGGACAGCAAACCCCCCAGCCGAACAGGACAGTTCGCTGGTCCGACGTACCCATCGCCGGGGACTTGTCACGGTCGGCAAAGCGAACCTGAGCGAGTTCGCCTTCTCCGGTTTGGGCGTCAACACCTACTTCGGGACGCCGGTCAACCCGAACAGCACCGACACCCCCCTCGTCCCCGGTGGGTCCTCGTCAGGGTCCGCAGCCGCCGTAGCCGCCGGCCTAGCCCCACTGGCGGTGGGAACAGATACCTCAGGATCAATTCGAGTGCCCGCAGCGTTCTGCGGTCTGGTCGGATTCCGAGCAAGCCCCGGACGGTACGGCCCGCACGATTTCCTTCCGCTATCGGTAACACTGGACAGCATTGGAATCATCGCCCACACGCTCTCCGACATCGACGCCCTCGACCGCGTCCTCACGGTCACCCGCACGCCCACGACCACCCACACCTCGCCGCGGGTCATCATCCCTGCCGGCGAATGGATCGAGGACTGCACACCCGAGGTGCGGATGCCATTCGAGCGTGCCACCATGGCGCTCACCCGCGCCGGTATCGACGTCACCACCAAACCCATCGCCGCGATGATCGAAGCCCAGCACCTAATGGACTCCCACGGCACAATCGTCGGTGCCGAAGCGCACGCCCTCCACGGTCACCTCCTCCCATTCGCGCCACACATCGAAGCCGCGACACTACGTCGCCTGGAACAGAATCAACATCCGAGATCCCAACTGCAGCAGGTGTTTTCAAATCTAGCCGACCTGCGCCGCCGGTTTGGGGAAGAACTCGACGGCGCCCTCCTGCTGTGTCCCACAGTTCGACATGACCCCCCGCCCATACATTCCCTCCTGAACAGCGCCTCCGCGTACGACCGCTACAACGCGAGCACACTCAGAACCACCATGCTGCTCAGCTACCTGGGCACCTGCGGCCTCAGCTACCCACTGCGCGCCTTCGGCAATGCCGCAGCCGGAATGCTTTTCTCCCAAACCGATACTCACGACGACTACCTCCTCGCCATGTCCAGACGGCTACTCGATCTCCTCCAACTGGACTGACCCCGAGTCCCACCATTTGCCGATCACCATGATCCCCCGCAGTCGGTACGAATGGGCCCGGCCGCCACTTCTAAGACTTCGTACTCGGTGACGTTTATCGGCACCCGCTCGGCCGGACCGTACTGGACGCGGACAACCTCGCCGGCAGCCCAGACTTGCGATCATCGACACAGCCCGTAGCTAGTCGCTGCACTTTGTAGCGAGTAGCTACAACACCCGGTAGTGAAGCAATGCAAAGTTCCGCGGACAAGGTCACCCGCCTGGCGGCGGACCTGGTGGCCAGCGCCATGGCCGAGGGAGCACGGCAGCACCGCACAGGACGCCAGCAACTCGAACACTGGGCCCGGGTGGGGCGTGCGGTCTCGAGTCGGCAGACCGCGGCCCGGCGCCGGGTGGAGGAAGCTCTCGCCGGCCGGTTGCCGATCGGTGAACTCGGCACCGAGGAAGGCACAGTATTCAACGCCGAGATCAACGCGGCGATCGAGGAACAACTGGCCACCACCGATTACGGCGCTGCGCTCGCGGCGTAGGGGGTCACCACGGTCGCGCTGTCCGAGGACGGTCAGATCGTCGAGTACCGTCCCGACGGCACGCGGACAGTCCTGCCCGAGTGAAACGACTCGACCTGGTGGTCGGCTGCAACGGTGCCGGCAAGTCCACCTTCGTGGCCTTCACTCTCGCTCCCTGCTGCCGGCCAGCCCGCTCGTCAATGCCGACGAGATCGCCAAACAACGCTGGCCGGCGAATCCGGCAACACACCCCTACGAGGCGGCAGATATCGCCGCGAAGACCCGGTCACACCTTTTGACCCTGGGGAAATCGTTCATCGCCGAGACGGTGTTCTCCCATCCGTCGAAGCTGGAGCTGGTCGACGAAGCGCGCATGCACGAGTACACCGTCGTCTTGCATGTGGTGATGATTCCCGAGAAGCTAGCGGTCCAGCGTGTGCGCTACCGGGTCCGTGCCGGCGGGCACGATGTACCGGAAGACAAGATCCGCCAGCGATACCAACGATTGTGAGGTCTCGTCGCTCAGGCGTCCCCCCGCTGTGATCACGTGACCGTGTACGACAACAGCTCGAGCACCGGCCCGCGCATCCTCGCCCAGTTCACCGACGGATACCTCGTCGGCGAAGCCACCTGGCCCGCGTGGACACCCGCAGAACTGACGTCGCACACCAACCGGGGCGAGCGACCATAGGCCCGTCCAAGGAAGCTGAGCCGCCGGCCTCGCCGACGGCTCGGCTCCTTCCGTCCTCAGACCGTCGGATAGGTGGGATATTCGATGCCGGAGAGGAACTGCACCGTCCGCACCACCTGGCACGAGTACCCGAACTCGTTGTCGTACCACACGTAGATGATGGCGCTGTCGCCTTCGATGATTGCAGCGTTCGCATCGACGATGCATGCCGCACGCGAGCCGATGAAATCGCTCGAGACCGCGTCGGTAGCAGCCGTGAAGTCGAGATTTCGACTCAGCGGGCCGGTCAGCGAAGCTCGCCGAAGATGCTCCACCACATCCTCTTTGGTGGTCTCACGTCGAAGTTGAAGGTTGAGAATCGCCATCGACACATCCGGGGTGGGCACGCGGATCGAATTGCCGGTGATCTTTGCCTGGAGGGACGGTAGTGCTTTGGCGACCGCCGACGCGGCCCCGGTCTCGGTCAGCACGAGGTTGAAGGGCGCCGACCGACCCCGCCTATCCGCACCGTGAAAGTTGTCCAGCAGATTCTGGTCGTTCGTGAACGAGTGAACGGTCTCGACGTGACCGCGAACAATACCGAACTCGTCATCCATCGCCTGCAGCGGAGGAACTATCGCGTTGGTCGTGCACGATGCACACGAGAAAATCCGCTCCTGCAGGTTCTGAGTTCGGTGGTTGACGCCGTGCACGATGTTCGGCACCTCCCCCTTGCCGGGGGCGGTGAGCACGACCTTGTCGATACCGGGACGCAGGTGCTGCTCGAGCCCGTCGCGATCACGCCACTTACCAGTATTGTCGACGAGAATTGCGTTGGTGATGCCATGCTCGGTGTAGTCGATGCATGTCGGGTCGTCACTGTAGATGAACTTGATGACGTTGCCGTTTGCTGTCAGTGTGTTGTTCTGCTCGTCGATTTTGATCGTGCCGTTGAATTGCCCATGAACCGAGTCTCGTCGCAGCAGGGACGCACGTTTGGACAGGTCACCTGCACCGCTCTTACGCACGACTACCGCTCGCAAGTTCAATCCACCGCCCGAGCCTGCTTTCTCGATGAGCAAACGAGCCACCAGACGTCCGATTCGACCGAAGCCGTACAGCACCACATCGCGCGGACCCGCCGGCTCGCTCTTCCGTTCGCCGGTGATCTCGCTGAGCGTGTCCGCGACGAATTCGGCAATGGGCCGATTGTTTCCCTGCTCGCGGTAGGCCATCACGAGAAGACCGAGATCAATCTTCGATGCTCCCAGATCCAGCTGGCACAGTGCTTCGAGAAAGGGGAAAGTCTCGTCGACGGACAGCTCGTCGCCACCGATCTGACGAGAGAAGCGGTGCGTACGCAGGATGCTGATGACCGACTTGTTCACCAAAGAGCGGCTGTGCAGCAGAATGGTAACGCCCTTGGCGCGATACAACGTGCCGATGATCGGGATCATCGCTTCCGCTATTGCCTCCTGGGAGTTCCAACGGGTGAGTTCTTCCGAGGTCAACGCATACATCCTTCGGTTGTTGGTAGGGGAACACCGGCGTTTGGATCGCAATGAAGTGTAAGGGGCGGCCATGATCTCTCATGGCCGCCCTCACGGGTGTGAACTCAGTGGTTCTTGCATGCGTCGACTGCCCAGCCCGGGCCGCGCTATCGACGGCGACGTAATTCCCGACGAACCCCGCGCAATGTCTCGAATGGCGTGCACGTTTTGCCTTCGCTGCGACGCGGATCAGTCGTGCTCGCACCCGACCCCAGCATGGCATCGACCTCCTCGTTGGACGTCGTGAAACACATCAGCAGGCCTTCGTCGCTGTTTTCCGCGGGAACTGCGACTTGATCGCAGCGAGCGCCGGCTGTGGAAGCCCCCAGTTTTCGAATTGCTCTACGACGACGCGCGTTCCTGACGGACCCTGAGAATCTCGACGTGTGCTCCGGAATTGTCCCACTGTCCCTTGTCCGGGAGGTGAATCTGCAGTAAGCACGCTCGCTTATAGGAGATCTGCGGCGGCAGCACCGCGCGGCCGGGAGGCGCGGGGAAATCGTTGACCAGGAACTGGCGTTCGGCCGTACTGGTGGAGCCAGCGAGGGGACCGAAAAGCATCCCCGGATGCAGTTGTCGCCTTCTTCGCAGAGCCCGTTCTCACGGCAGGCTTCGTCGCGGCAGACTTCTTCACGGTTGCCGTCTTCGTGGGGGCCGATTTTTCCTGAACTTCTCTTGACGCCTTCTCGATCTCCGCTGAAATTCCTCCGCGAGAGGCTATTTAGCGTCCCTCGGAGTCCGCCCACTCCGAATCTCCGATTGCGTGATACTGATCCTCGGGCAGCTCCTGACGGAACAGCCACCGGCGACCTGCGGTGCCGAACAGGTCGCTGACCGGTGGGCGTGGCATCAGATTGCGGTGCAGGCGAGCAACGTGTGTCTCGAGCGGATTGGATACCACCACCCATGCCACCTCCAACGAGTCTCGAGGATTCGAGGAAAAGGTGGGTAATCGACACCTACGGATTCGCGCTCGCAGCGCAGCCGGACAAGTCGCAAGGGCGGCCATCTACCAATACGGGCTCGCGGCCCATCGAACGAGAACGGCCTGCCCATACCGATTCCTCACAGATGCCCCAGTTCCGGACGGTCTCACCGTACGACCGGGGAATCACCCCGGCCGGCCGGTCGAACAACGCGAGGCACCGACCGAATTTCATATCACGTACGAATGCGATCGAGTCTCGGGTGCTCGCTACCGGCAGGCAGTCCGGGCGCGCGGCCACTTCCTATTAGTTACGTGGAATCAGAACGAGGCTGGAACGATCTCGGCCAAGGAAACCACGGAACTGGGAGGCAGGCTTGGGAACGGTGGTGCTGGAGGAGAAGTGGCCGGTGCTCGGCAGACACGAACGCGCGGCAGGCTGGTTGCGAGTGTGGGTCGATCTGGGTCGAGCACCGCGGACGATCGACGCGTATGCGCGCGGGCTGGCGGAGTTCCTGCAGGTCTGTGAGGACCATGGCATCGACCCGGTCGCCGCGAACCGGGCGGATGTCGCGGTGTTCGTTCGCGAGCTGACCGGGCGGGCCAGCCGTCGCGGCAGGAACGTGGTGTCGATCGATTCCGGGTGTGGATTGGCAAATGCCACGATCCAGCAGCGGCTGGTGCCGGTGCGGTTATTTTTCGACTTTTTGGTGGAGGAAGGTGTTCGGGAATCTAATCCTGTTGGTCGAGGCAGGTATACGCCAGGGCGGAAGTGGGGTGGACAGCAGCGTGGCCTGGTGCCACGGCTCGTGAAACTTCCGTGGATTCCAACCGAGCAGCAGTGGCTCGACATCCTCGCCGTCGCCGCGGCCGAGCCGCCGCGTAACCGGCTGATGCTCGCACTGGCCTACGACGCCGCGCTGCGCCGCGAGGAGTTGTGCTCCCTGCGCACCGACGACCTGGATCCAGCTCGTCGGATGTTACGAGTGCGGGCGGAGACGACGAAGAACCGGCTCGAGCGAATAGTGCCGTATTCGGCGCCAACCGGGGTGTTGCTGCAAAAGTATTTGACGCATCGAGCGACCATAAGCCAGGCCCGAGGACCGCTGTTTCTGTCCGAGTCACGCCGCAACCATGCCGATCCGTTGAGTTTGTGGACATGGTCGAAAGTGGTGCGACGCATCGCAGTCGATGCGGGAGTGCCGCAGTTCTCCACCCACACGACCCGGCATCTGTGCTTGACGGACCTGGCACGGACGGGTTGGGAACTACACGCGATCGCCACCTTCGCCGGACATCGCAGCACCGAAACCACACTCACCTATATCCACCTGTCCGGGCGGGAGCTGGCCGACAAGCTCGCTCTCGGCATGAACCACATCCACTCATGGCGGGTGGAGATGCTGGCTCGCCTCGACGAGCAGGAGACCAGTCGCCGATGACAATGATGATGAATTCGCAGACAGCACCATCCGTTTGGGAGTGGCCGCTACGGCTGGATCGTTTCCGTCGCCACGGGCGGCTCTCGAAGAACGAGTCCGATGCGCTGCAGACCCTCGGTTTCGACCTGCTACGGCTCGACCGGGAGCGCGAACACCCGCAGTGGCAGGCGATTGCGCGGTTGACCGCACCACTGGACGAGGCGATCGCGGCTCTGCACTGGCATCCCGACACCGTGTTCCAGCGACGGTTCGCCCGCTACGCCACCGCGATCGTCCTGCATCGCTGCGGTGAGCTGGGCCGCGACTTCTGGTCCTGGTCGACGCAGGAGTGGGCCGAGCTGCTGCGCCCACAGCAGCTGCGGGAGCGTTTCCGGGGGCAGGTCGGCATGCAGGCACGTCCCTATCTGCTCGTTCATGCCTATTTGCTCACCGGGTTCACCGCATTCGATCTGGTCGGCCCGTTCGCGCGGCAGACGTTGGCGCAGCGGATATTCGGTTCCGTCAGCGTCGATCAGGCGGTCGAGCCGGTTCGCGCGGTGCTGAACGGATGGGGATATCGTGCCGCGAATCTGGAGTCGATGATCTGCACCTTGTTGCTGCTCAACCGCAGCCCGATGCTGAACGAGCTCACCTCATCGGCGCTGGACCGGCTGCGGGCGGACGCGGCGATCGAACGGCACTTCCACGGCCGCCACCTGCACGGCGTTCACCGGGCTCTGGCCACGCTCGGCCACACCGGCCCTCCACCGGCACCGCGATACGGGGACGGGCCCGTCCCCATCACCGGCACCGCCCCGGGCTGGGCGCAGGCGGTCGAACGCTGGCACGCCACCGCGACGGTCCAACCGAGTACCCGCGACACCCATCGCGTCGTGCTGGCCAAGATCGGCCGTTGGCTCGCCGCCGACCATCCCGATATCACCGGGCCCGCTGACTGGACACGGCAGACCTGCTCGGCCTGGATCGCCGCCGTCGACCGCATGCATGTCGGCGACCACATCCAATCGGAGAGCTGGCGTGAGAGCCGCATCGAACAGCTCGGAAAACCATTGTCGGCGAAAACGAAACGCACCTACATCCGGATCGTCCGCACTTTCTTCCGCGATATCCAGGACTGGGACTGGATCCCGCGTCGATTCGACCCCGCGCGAGCATTGGAAACCCCGCGCAGCATCCGGGCACTGCAAGGACCCGACCCGCGAGTGATCGCCGATGACCTCTGGGCCAAACTTCTCTGGGCCGGCCTCAACCTCGATCCCGGCGACCTGCCCGCAGGACCCGGGGCCCACCCGGTCGACATGGTCCGCGCCGTCACGCTGACCTGGCTGTTCGCCGGCCAGCGCAGCGACGAAATCGCCCGGCTTCGGGTCGGCTGCATCCGCTGGCAACACGATCAGCCCGCCGTCGTCGATGACCGACAGCAGACCGACTCATCGGTCTGTCTGCTCGATATCCCTACCCACAAGACTGGCACCGCGTTCACCAAGCCCGTCGACCCGTTGTTGGGCCGGGCGATCGAAGCATGGCAGGCCCTGCGCCCCGCGCAACCACCGATGCTGGACCGGAAAACCGGTGAGAAGGTGCACTTCCTGTTCGCAGTCCGGGCCGGGCGGATCAGCAAGAACTACATCAACGACACGATCATCCCCGCGCTCTGCCGCAAGGCCGACATTCCTGCCGCCGACGTTCGCGGGCCGATCACCAGCCACCGCGCTCGCTCCACCATCGCGACACAGCTCTACAACGCCAAGGAACCGATGACGCTGTTCGAGCTGCAGGCTTGGCTCGGGCACCGCAGCCCGGAATCGACCCAGCACTACGCCAGAATTACCCCGAATACCCTGGCCAAGGCATACAACGACGCCGGTTACTTCGCGCGCAACGTCCGCACCATCGAAGTCCTCGTTGACCGCGACGCTGCGACTTCCGGCGCTGCCGCCGTTGGTGAGCCTTGGCAGCACTACGACCTCGGCCACGGATTCTGCAGCTACACCTTCTTCGAGCAATGCCCGCACCGCATGGCCTGCGCCCGCTGTGACTTCTACATACCCAAAGAGTCCAGCAAAAGTGAACTCTTGCAGGCGAAATCGAACCTTCAGCGCATGCTCGTCAGCATCCCACTCACCGACGATGAACAAGCAGCCGTCGAAGACGGCCAAGCCGCCCTCGACCAGCTACTGCAACGCCTCGCCGACGTTCCGACCCCGGCCGGAACAACACCACGCCAACTGACCGCCACCCCGTTGCCGATCGTCGCCGTCAACCATGGCCGACCAGCACGAACTTGACAATCTTGATTCCACAGAACCAGCGACCAGGCCGCGCTCAAATGCCTCTACCTCGCCACCCGTGCTCTGGACCCAATCGGCAGGGGAAGAGCATGATGGGTGACGAGGTGGAAACCAGCCCTCAACGCGTTGCTATTACATTCAAAACCCGAATCACCCCCACTGGAAGCTAAATTCATATGCCAGAGCTAGATCCACCGAAGTTCTGAGAGTCCCAGATTTGTCGCCGATGTCACGCCCGTGGCGGGTTCGCCGCTGGACATCGATCTGCTGGGGAAGAGGAGCACATCTGCGGCCCTCCCATCGGGACGATGACGGTGAGGTGCGGTGACGCCGACTTGTTCGGCCGGCGGCACCCGCACGATCACGGTGGACGGTTCAGAACAGACTAGTCAGGACAGGACGAAGCCGGCGTAACCGTTGATGACCGACTCCCGACACTTCTCCAGGTACATCGGCAGGCCGCCAGGGTAGGCCAGCAGTTCGCGTTTCTTGCCGGGCACGTTGGCGTTCATGTACCAGGAGTTCGCCAGTGGGAAAGTGGTGGCAGCAGCCAGGGTTTCGAGATGATCGTGCCATTCCTCTTCCGCCTCCGGGGTGGCTTCGATCCGAGTCAGGCCGTTCTCACGCATGTAGACCAGACAGTCGATGACCCAGTCGCCCTCGAGTTCGGCACAGGTTGGACCGTTGCAGAACGCTGATGGACTCTGCGGACCGTAAACGTAGAGGATGTTCGGGAATCCGGCGGTTGCGCGACCCAGTGTGGTACGAGCTCCGCCGCGAAACACCTCGCTGAATGACGCGTCACTGGTACTGCGGACATCGATGTCGGTGAGTCCACCGGTGAAGGAGTCGAAACCGGTAGCCAGGACGATCACATCGACCTCGTGTTCGCGACCGTCTGCGGTGATGATCCCTCGGGGCGTGACCTTTTCGATGGGTGTCTCGTTTACGTCGATGAGTTCGACGTTGTCTTGGTTGAAGGACTCGTAGTAGGTGTATTCGAGCGGGCAGCGTTTGGTCCCGAACGGGTAGGGCGGGACTTCGGGGACGAGCTTTTCCGCCAGGATGGGGTCTTTGATACGTGGGAGGGTCTTCTGTCGCCAGAACTCGTAGATCCTGTTTCCCACCTCGGCGTCGAAGAACATGTCGGCGTAGCCGCCCAGCCAGATCTGCAGGCCTCCCTTGGACCAGAGTTCTTCGAGCGTCGCGGTGAACTCTTCGTCGGACAGCTCGGAGGTCGCCGCGTAGATGACGTCGTACTCGAGACCGCCGAAGGTCTTTTCTCGATGCCGGAAGAGATCGGGGTAGGTTGTGCGCAGCTCGTCGTTCGCGGCGTGGTCGAGTTTTCGTGAGATCATCGGCAGTGCGGTGGCGGGTGTGCGCTGAAAGACGCTGAGGTGCTGCACTTCTGGAGCGATGGACTGGACTACCTGCAGACCGCTGGCACCGGTGCCGATAACCGCGACGCGCTTGCCACGCGTGTCGTAACCCTCGGGCCAGTGCGAGGTGTGAAAGGCGTCGCCCTCGAAGTCGTCGAGTCCGGGTATGTGCGGGTAGAGAGCCTTGGAGCCGGTGCCCAACAGAGGCAGGAAGAAGCGTGCACGTGTCGTAAACGTCCCGCCCGTCCGCTCGTCCCGGGACTCTACGGTCCACATGTTCGTGTCTTCGTCGAACCGGGCCGCTGTGACCCGAGTGCTGAATCGGATGTCTCGGCCGAGGTCGAGTGTCTTGATGACGAACCGGAAGTAGGCCTGCAGCTCTTCCTGGCCTGGGAAGATCTCCGACCAGTCCCATTCGCGCCAGATCCTCTCGTCGGAGAACTGGTAGAGGGTGGCCTCGGTGTCGACCTTGGCCCCGGGGTATTGGTTCCAGTGCCATACTCCGCCAGCGTCGGAGCCAGCTTCATAGAGCCTGACGGAGAAGCCGAGCGACCGGAGCCGCTCGAGCTGATAGATCCCGGAGAATCCGCCTCCGACCACAAGGACATCGAGCTCCTCGATCACACGGTCGCTTTCGGTCACGGTTGACATGTGGTGTTCCTTTCCGGTCAACGCCGGCCTTTGTGTGGCGCTTGCTCAGCACCACTTGTCGGTGTGTCGCACGTCGCGTCGCCACAGGGAGCTGCCTGGTCAGCTAAACCCCTGACGTCTCCATTTTCGATCTTCGAGACGTTCGGCGGCTTCGGCGTCTGGCAGCGGTCGCTCATAATCGAACAGCCTGAAGTCCTCGAGCGGTAACTACAGGTCGCTGTGGCGTGGGTAACAGAGTGCACGGAGAAGTGATTTATGTCAAGGATTACTAACAGTTCATTGCTTCGGCGCATGGGCGCCGCTCGGTCGCGTAGCTGCGTCTTACACGTCGGATCGACGTGCATACGAGTGTCTACGGAACCCGTGAACCATCTCGCACGGGGCAATTGAGAAACTGGCACTTAGACGGGGACAGGAAGGGCAGCTTTGGTCTGGCGGCGCTAAGTCGTGCATGACTAACCAAAGCGGGAGGGCGGGTTGCGGCGTGAACTCAACCGATCCGGGGTCGATTACAGAGCGCGTGTGCGCAGGAAAGTACCCACGAGAAGAAGTCCAGCTTGCATACATCGCGCAGATCCCCCGCGTGGAGAGGACACACTGCTGGCGCGGCGCCGGAAGGCGATGAGGCGCAAGAAGGTTGTGACTGTCATACGCCGGTTACGGCCACGACTGCGGTTATGAGTTCTGCTGCGAAATTGGGGCCGTCGTGCAGGTGTGGGATTCGAACCAGGTCGTTCACGACGGTCTTGGCAATGTTCGTCAGGGTCGTGGCGAGAGTCTCACTCACGTCGTCACCTGCTGATACGAGCCACCGCCGCCACTCGTAGAGGTTTTCTTCCCGGATTTTGTCGAAACGGTCCCGGGCCTCCTGCGGAAGATAGTGAGCTTCGGTCAGGGTCACCGCGAGAAGATCGGTGGCCTGCATGCTCAGCCGCACGTAGCCCTCGATCAACGCCTCGAGGACATCACTGTCGTCTCCTGGTCGGGCGAGAGCACGCATGGTTTCCAGTGCCTGCCATTCGTAGAACCGGGTGGTCGCCGTGACCAGAATGCTTGCCTTGGTGTCGAAGTACCTGTACATGGCGGGCCCGACCATCCCGACTTCGCTACCGATGTCGTCGATACTGACACCGGCGTAGCCGTTGCGACGGAAGGCCCGGGTCGCTGCGCTCACGAGTTGCTCGCGGCGCGATGTCGGTGCGTGCTGAACCCCTTTGCTCATCCCGTCGCCCTCGACCGTTCGGTCACCAGGCTGTGCGCCGATGACCCTGGCGCAGGCGTCCACGAGTGTGCAGCTCAACCGACTGCGCGAAAGCGCCGAGTCGTAGAAGGCGGGACTGGTCAGGATGCTGACCACCGCCCAGCTGCGAACCTCTGTGGCGAATGCCCCGAGTTCGGGTCGCGCCGGCCTCACAAGTAGATCGTTGACCTGGCGCTCGATCCAACGGGTGCGATCGCGAACGAGGCCGAAGTCGTCATCGTTGAGGTGTCGTGCCTCACGTTGCCAAAGCACCGACAGCCGTCGGCTGGCGATGCCGACCTCGGCGAGCGTGGACAGCCGCGCGTTCAGTCTCGTCTCGCGGCTAGCAGCGAGGTTGTTCAAGGCATCAACCCATCGCTGCTGGTCCTCGAGGATAACGTGGGCCAGCAACGCCTGCTTGTTGGCGTAGTGCCTGTACAAGGCGCGCGCGGTGATCCCGCTGGCTTCGGCGATCTGATCCATTCGCACCGCGTGATAACCGGAGGATGTGAAGAGCTCGCGGGCCTGAGCCGCGATCTGGTCGCGGCGGTCGCGTGGTCGCCGTGCCTTCGCTCTTTCGCCAGATTCCGACGCTTTCACACCACTCATCCTCGCCTCATCTCTGGTATGCCCGGATTGACCCGCACTTCTGCGGTCACATGGGATGGCCGAGTCGAGTGGCCAGTATGGCAACTCGGCAAGCGCGGACACACACCAGGTTCTGCTGGTTGCACTGGACCGCTTACGGTGAGCCGCTCACGCTGTTCGAAACCGCAACGCCACCCAGCCTCATCGACCGGACCGGACACAGCACGGCTCGCGGACGAGGTTCCGGCTGCCAGGACTGTCCCCATTCGGACCGAAAACGTTTCCGACGTGACCACCCGCCGGCACGGGTCGGCGGGGCCGGGGAACAGAAGCGCGCAGCACTCTGACGCAGATCGATCCTCGAGTGAGTCAGTCGCTTCCACCTCGAACCCAGCCCTCCAGCCGGTCACCCTCGCCATGTCAGTCCGCCACCAAGACGGCTGGTCAACGACCGAAAGCATCAGCAAAGTTTCGTTAGTACCCATTGACAATGATACCTGATTACCCTAGCTTCATCGGAAAATAATGAGACTGAACCACGTAGCTGTTCAGTAAGTATCTATGTACTTCGGCGGAATGCCGTTCCGACAATCAATTGGGAGATGCGTGATGACGCAGTTCGAGTTCATTCAGTGGCAGGAGACAGGGCCGATCGCAACGGTGTGGATGCATCGACCTCCGGCGAACGCGGTCAACCAGGCTATGTACGTCGAGATCAAGAGGTTCTTCGACAACGTCGATGAACTGTTGCCCGAGGCCCGCGTCGTCGTGTTGGCCGGCCGGGGTAAACACTTCTGCGGCGGCAACGACCTGGCGGAGTTTCAGACTCTCGATCCCGCAAACTCGCCAAGTCGCATGAAGCAGGTCCGTGAGGCCTTCTTCTCGATCTATGACAGCACCAAGCCCACCATCGCCGCCGTGCAGGGAGCAGCGGTCGGGACGGGCCTCTGTCTGGCTGCATCGTGCGACCTCATCGTCGCCGCGGAGAGCGCCCGTTTCGCGTTACCCGAAGTCAATGTCGGAGTGATGGGCGGCGCCAAGCACCTATCTCGGCTGGTCCCTCAAGGAATGGTCCGAATGATGCACTTGAGCGGCGATCTCATCCCAGCCAGCCGGCTGCTGCCATATGGAGGCATTGTCGATGTGGTCGCCGACGACAAACTCCTCGACACCGCCCAAGACCTGGCGGCATCTCTTGCGCGACACAGCCCGGCAGCGTTGCGATTTGCGAAGCAAAGCCTGAACACGATCGAGTATATGGACCTCAAGGCTGGCTACGAGTTCGAGCAGTCTTTGACAGCCGAGCTCTCCGGCTACGAGGACTCCAAGGAGGCGGTCAACGCCTTCATCGAACGCCGCGCGCCAGTATATACAGGGCGGTGAGCTGGGTGTCGAAGGTCATCGATCTGGCGGACTACCGCGAACAGGCGCGAGAGTGGCTGTCTCACGCGGATATTCCCGACGTACCGCTAAATCTGGACGAGCGGTTCTTGGTCCTGCGGGAGTGGCAGCGCACTCTGTTCGAGAATGGCTGGGTGGGCATCGACTGGAGCTGTGCGGCAGGTGGACAGGGCCTCACACCGATGCACCAACTGGTGTTTGCCGAGGAACTCGCACGTGCGCGTGCGCCAATGCCGATCGGCCTCATCGGTCTGGATGTCGTCGGACCATCCATCGACCATTACGGTCAGCCGTGGCAACGCGAGGAGTTGCTTCCGAAGCTGTTGTCCGGTGAGCACATCTGGTGCCAGGGGTTCTCGGAGCCTGACGCCGGCTCAGACCTTGCATCCCTGCGCACCCGCGCGGTAGCCGATGGCGAGGACTTCGTCATCTCAGGCCAGAAAGTCTGGACTAGTTGGGCGCACAAGGCACAGTGGTGCGCCTTGTTGGTCCGCACCGACCCAGAGGTCCACCAGAACGCCGGGATCAGCTATGTGCTCGTGGACATGAACACTCCGGGTGTCACCGCTCACCCTCTCGAGCAGATGACCGGCGACCGAGAGTTCTGTGAAGTGTTCTTCGACCAGGTCAGGGTCCCGCAACGCAACCTCGTCGGCGAACTGAACAATGGGTGGGCGGTGGCCACCCATACACTCGGTATCGAACGTGCCGCCTACACCGTCCGGCGACGCGTCGACTACGAAGTCGCGTTCGAGGATGCACTGGCCCAACTCCGCGCAGGTGGCGTCCCGCGGGCAGACACACCAGCCGGTCGACGGGTACGACATGCGGTCGGCGAGGCGCAGATCGCGCTGAAAGTGCTGGGGGCGCAGACCCGCAAAACCGTTGCCAGGCTCGAGTCCGGAGAAGTCCCTACAGCCGAGGACTCCGTCGACAAACTCCTGCTGAACAATGTCGAACAAACCGTATTCGCCGCGCTCGTCGAACTCCTCGGACCATTCCGCTCTGTCCCTGGTTCTCGCCCGTTCGGGCTTGACTCGGCCCGTTGGGTACACGATCACCTCTACTCCCGAGCGACCTCGATCTACGGCGGCACATCCCAGATCCAGAAAAATATCATCGCCGAACGACTTCTAGGACTCCCCCGTGGCTAACAGCACAGATACCTTCGCCGACACGGTCGACGAGTTTCTTCGCCGCAATTACAGTGACGACGTCAGGCGACAACTGCTCAGTACCCACGACTCCAGTTCCGCGCTGGCGGCATCGTTTGCAGAGCTGGGCGTGTTCGCTGTCGCGCTGACCGAAGAGCAAGGCGGGCTTGGCATGTCGCTGGCGACACTCGGCCCCCTGTTCACCCAGTACGGACGCCACCTCGTCGCCGGGCCCATGCTCGAGAACTCGCTGATCCCTGCCCTGCTGTACGCCGCGATGCCCGAGGAGGGCCAGAAACTACTCAGCAACGCCATCGAAAATGGAGCGGTCCTGGCCATTGCCGATCCCGGAGTGAGCGTGCATTGGCGTGAACAGCTCGGGTCGATAACGACCGACGGCGCGAGCCTCTGCGGCAGGTTCGACGTCGTTCGATTCGCCCCCGATGCGAGCGTGCTGGTAGTCGTTGCCCACAACCACGACCGCCCCGAACTGTGGCTCGTCGAGGCGGGAGCGCCCGGAGTAGGGATCGAGCCAGTCGAGAGTTCCGATCCCCTGGCAAGCTTCGCGCGCGTGACCCTCGACGGAGTTATCGGGATTCCGGTGACCGATCAATCAACAGTTCCCAACCTTCTGCGTCAGATCCGGCTCTGGAGTCAGGCCTTGATCGCCTGCGAGCTGAGCGGTATCGCGAACCGCTGCGTAGAACTCTCCCTCACATATGCCCTGCAGCGAGAACAGTTCGGTCGCCCGATCGGCTCGTTTCAGGCCATCAAGCACATTCTCGCCGACATGCACACACGTGCTGCCGCACTCACCAATATGTGCGAGGCGACGATGGAGCGCCTTGCGGAGGATGACGCACTCGGTGCGGAACTGGACTGTGCCGCACTCAAGGCGTACGCGGCCACGGTCGGTGTCAGCGTCTGCGAAGACGCCATCCAGGTCCACGGCGGCATCGGCTTCACGGCCGAGGCCGACATCCACTGGTATTACAAACGCGTCCTCGCGCTCCGGGCATGGTACGGCGACACAACCGAACTGGCGGAACTTATCGGGTCGATAGCGCTGCAGCCAGCGACACCGACCACAATGAGGAGCTGAAGCTTCATGGCAACGACACGTCTGACACCGGAGCTGATCCGCGAGTTCACTGACTCGGGTGCGTGGCAGGGAAACCTCATCGACGACTACCTGAGTAGCGCGGCCCGCGAGGCACCCACGCGCATCGCAGTGACCGACCGTGGCCGCAACTGGACCTTCACCGCGCTGAACCGCGTGGTCGACGCGCTGGCCGCAGCATTACAGCACCACGGCATCGGTCGCGGCGACGTGGTGTCCTGGCAGCTGCCGAACTGGGTGGAGGCGTGTGCGATCCATCTGGCCGCCATCCGGATCGGCGCTGTCAGCAACCCGATCATCCCGATCTATCGCCACTCGGAAACAAAATTCATTCTGCAGCAAGCAGGCTCGAAGATCGCGTTCGTCCCGTCCACTTTCCGCGGCTTCGACTACGCTGACATGTTCGCCGAGCTCTCGGCCGATCTCAGCGAGTTGCAGTCGACCGTCGTCGTCGGCGCCCCCGCGACAAGACCAGGCGAGGTCTCGTTCGACGCGTTCATCGACGGCTTCCAGGACACACAGCCCGCACCGGTCGATCGCGATGCCAACGATCTCGTCCTTCTGCTCTATACGTCTGGTACAACGTCAGCGCCGAAAGGCGCAATGCACACCCACAACACGCTCGACTACGAGAATCGCAGCATCATCGAACTGCTCGATCTCACCGACTCCGACGTCGTCTTCATGCCGTCACCGGTCGGACACATCACCGGCATCCTGTACGGCATTCAGCTCCCGCCGATGTTGCGAAGTGGTGTGGCCCTACTCGACGTGTGGGACCCATCGGCTGGTCTTGCACTGATTGAGCAGCGCCACTGCACCACAACTGTAGCGGCGACGCCATTCCTGCACGGCTTGGCCCATCACCCATCGTTGGACACCCACGACGTGTCATCGATGAAGAATTTCTTGTGTGGCGGTGCGGACGTACCTCCGGACCTGATCACCGCAGCCACAAATTCTCTCGACTGTATGGTCGCGCGAGTTTACGGCTCCACGGAATACCCGACCGCCTCCAGCAGCAACGTCACTGACCCGGCACCGAAGCGAGCGCGCACCGACGGGCGAGCGATCAGCCAAGCACAACTGCGGGTCGTTGACGGCAACGATGCCGATATCGTCGGCCAGGTCGGTGAAGTACTCCTCCGCGGTCCCGAGATGTTCATCGGCTACCTGGACTCCTCACTGAACGACGAGTCTTTCACCGACGATGGTTGGTTCCGAACCGGCGACCTCGGAAGACTCGACCCTGAGGGGTACCTGGAGATCACCGGACGCAAGAAGGACATCATCATCCGCGGCGGGGAAAATTTCAGTGCCAGAGAAGTTGAGGATCACCTGTTCACTCACCCTAAGATCTCCGAAGTCGCCGTCATCGGATCCCCCGACCCCGTACTCGGCGAACGAGTGTGCGCCGTCGTGGTGCCCGAACCCCACGCGACGCTGAGCCTCGACGACATCGCCAGCTGGCTTCAGGAGCGCAAGGTCGCCAAACAGAAACTGCCCGAAAGCATGATCCTGATCGACGCCATGCCCAGAACCGCCAGTGGAAAGATCCAGAAATTCAAGCTGCGCGACATGGCCGCGCACCAAACGAAGCAAGGGAGCCTACCCTGACCGGTCTCCCGCAACACGACATCCCCCAAGAGTCCCTTTCCTCCACCCGGTAAGACACCGAAACCAATGCGCTGGCACTGTGCCGCCGCGGAATGGAGCACGTCATGAAAGAACACGAATCGGTCATCTTCTCCAAGGACCACAAGTTCCTCGAGGGATTGCGGTGGCACGACGGACACCTCTGGGCCAGCGACTTCTTCACCAAGTCCGTAAAACGGCTCGCATCCGACGGCTCATCCTTCGAAACGATCGCCGAGATCGCAGGAGCTCCCTCCGGCCTCGGGTTCCTCGACGACGGATCAATCCTCGTGGTCTCGCAAGCCGACGCCACTATCCGCCGCCTCACCACAGGCGGGTCCGACAGCCTCTACGCGGACTTCAGCAGCTACGCAGGTGGAATCGGCAACGACATGATAGTCACCAACAGCGGACACGCATATGTTGGCAACTTTGGATTTGCTCTAGGCGCAGAAGATCCCCGGCCTACCCACCTGGTCCATGTCGATCCCACCGGCATTGTCGAGTCTGTCGGTGGTGACGTCCTGTTCCCGAACGGAATGGCCATCACGCCAGACTCCGTCCTGCTCCTCGCCGAGACCTGGAACCATCGCATCACAGCATTCGACATCGTCGACGACGGTTCGCTCGCCAACCAGCGCGTGTGGGCTCAACTCGATGAGTCGCTGCATCCCGACGACATCGCCTTGGACACCGACGGCGGAGTCTGGTTTGGCAACGCGCTTACTCTCGCGGAAGACAGCGGATTCTACCGCGTCATCGAAGGCGGCGAAATCACCGACAAAGTACCAGTTCCCGGCGCGTGGGCCGTATCCTGCACGTTCGGGGGAAACAGCCTGGACACCTTGTACATGTCCTGCAACACCACCACCCTCGACGAATTTCACGAGGGCCATTCCTCCGCACGCATCACCACGGCCAACGTGGGAAGGCGGGGTGCGCCGAGTGTTTGATATCGGGCTGGATCAGCGTGTTATGTGCTTCGGGGGAGACTCCAAATAAGCCAAACACCCGACACACGGAATCGCTAGATACCCAATCCGCTTCGCTGCCATCCATTTTCCGAGGATGTCCCGAGCTCCGTGGAACTTCGGTGGCGGCCCGGTGAGCATCAGGCTGCGTTCACGTCTTCGTTGTGCACGACGGGTCCGACGGATTCGGGGAACTCGCGCTCGAGCGCGGCGCACCAACGCAGCGCCATCTGCCTGTCCCGGCACCGCTTGACGTTGGCGGCGTGCTCGCGGCACACCGAGGTCAAAGACTCGATGGCGTTCGTCGAGCACAGCGTCCGGGCGAGGTTCGGTGCGGTCGAGTTCCCTCGCCGCTTGCCCAGGATCTCGATCGAGGTGAACAGCTCGTACGAGCCGATCACCAGCTCCCCGGACCGACCCACGTTCGCGGCCGTGACGGACCGCGGTCCGAGCGTGATCGTGCTTGCATTTCGGTCCGGCCAACGCCGTCACGTCGGCCTCCATCAACGCCTGCATGGCCTACAGGCCGGCGCCGACACGTGCGAGGAAATTCCGGTTGCCCGGCGAAGGACGTCACTCGGAACGAAGATCAGTCCAGCGACTGCGCCTCCTCGCTTGTCCGGTGCAGATAGCGGAGATGTGACTGAGCGGAACAGCGCGACATACCATCCAACCGATCTGGCACTCGGAGTCATCGAGTGCTAAATTTTCCCCGCACAGTAAAGGAGGCTTCGCCGAGGTGGCGGGCCCAAAGACTGAACATGGGAGGTGTGTTGCTGTGCTGCGTCTCGATCCCGTCACCGATATCGACTCGATGACCAAGACATTGCTGGGCACTCCAATCAGATCGACCCGTCGCCCACGGTTCATGCCGATGGACCTGTACAAGGTCGACGACCATTACGTCCTGCACGCCGATCTGCCCGGGATCGATCCCGGCTCGATCGACATCGGCGTCGATGCCGGGATCCTGACCCTGACCGCCCACCGGAGTCGAACGGACGACGGGGTGCAGTGGTTGTCGGCGGAGCGATTCAGCGGCCACTATCGTCGCCAGGTGTCGGTCGGTGAGAACATCGACGTCGACGGCATTTCGGCAAGCTACGACAACGGCGTCCTCACCGTAATTCTGCCGGTCACTGAGCGAGCGAAGAGGCGGCGCATCGAGATCACCCGCACCGCCGCACCCGCGCAATTCGACCGCACCCCTGTCGAAGCCTGACCCGCCCACCCCGCAAGTCGGTTCGGTCCAGCGGTGCACTCCACGCCGCTGGACCGAACCTGCTGCGGGACCAGCACATCTGACTACATCCGCACGCTCCCGAGGACCCGAGAACTATGACTGCCCCCACGACCGAATATCGCACCGATCCCCCCGGCCGGCAGCCGCGCTCGCCTCAGCCGACCAGGCCGCCTCGTCCCCTCGGTGAATACTGCAGCGACCTCTCGATCATGCTGGGCTCGCTGTCGATCGTGACGTTCTGGATGTTCGGATTCGGCATCCTGCTCGGCGCCGGCGCCATCGTTGCCGGAATCGCCGCCGACCGGAACCCCGGCCTCGAAGGGAACGAGTCCAATTCTCTCGAAGCGCTTCTCGGCATCTTCGCCGGTGCTTTCGGAATCGCCGCCGGCCTCGTCTTCCTTGCCGCAGCCCTGCCGAACCTCTGACTGGAACGCCCCGGATCTGCCGTTGCCCGTGTGCGTGCCCGGGGTACACCGCAGGGCACGGGCGGGGCGGCACGTGAGCCCGTTGCGACCGCCCGCCAGGCCGGCCGTTCGACGATGGGCCCGGAGATGGCAAGCGCCATCAGTCACCGGTCCGCGGGACTGGATCCGATGAGCAACGTGCCGCGTACCTGCACATTGTGATCGAGCGGCACAGTTTTCGTATCCCGAGCGCCGCGAGAACAACGATCATGGCCTGCGAGGGCTGCGAACATGGCGCAATGCCAGGGCGGAAGGTGCCGCAACAACTGCAACCGGCGCTTGCTGCCGGGTCGTCCAGGGATGGAGCCGATTTCGGTGTACTGACGAAAGGAGTCCTGCCATGCGTCCCGACCCCACTTCGGGAGCAGATCGTATCTCGCCCCTCGCCGGCGCCTCTCAGTAGCCACCTCGTCGGCTGTCTGTGCTTGGGCCGACCGATAATCACGAATCAGGGGCTGAGTGGTAGGCGTCGCCGATTCCAGCGCCCGCGGCGCCGGATGGAGTGGGTGCGCTGCGAGAACCCCGAGGCGGGTAGGGCCTCCTTGACGTTGATGTCGTGGTGCATGCCCATCGGCATGCCCCTTGCCCGAATCGATGTCTGCCCGGAAATCATGCCTCGGGGCGGCGGGCCCTCCCGGCCGCACAGTGCCAGCGGCGGCTATTACTGATCGTCGCCGTCGCTGCCGACGGTCGTGATTTCATCAGCTTCTCATCGATCGGATCGAATGCCTCGGAACTACATTGATGGCCGTTCCCTCGGCATCAGGGGTAAGGACGCTGTCTCTACCGCACAGTCTCCGAACTCTCGACGGGCTGCGCGGAGGCCGCTTTTGGGCCGCCCGCCACCGCGACCCATGCCAGCAGAACAAGGATGATCTCGACACCGTCACGAGCTCCGGCCAACCGCTCTGCACGAGTCCCGAAGGGATCATTATCTTCTGCAAATGGTATAGATTCATTCGTGCGTTCGTCGTAGAATGACCGTGAAGTCGACCGGCGAGATTCGGAGGTTTCGATGTCTGCGGATATGGCCGACGCCTCGACCCGGTTCCGTCGCGGCGAGTACGTCGTACCGGTGGCCGCCGAGGTGTCCGCGATCGCGGTACTACGAATCGACGAGCAGTACGGGTCGATCACCCCGCTCGTTGCGAGGGGCACCCGCGGGTCGGGGAACACGCCGGTACAGCAACTACGACCGGGCCCAATTCGGACGCATCCCCGAACTCAACAGACATAGGGCAAACCTCGTCGGCATCGGCTGTCGCCTCGGTGCCGTCAGTGCCTGTCTGCGGGTAGGAAAGGAGGGAGAGCGTGGTGGACAATCCGTTGCACAGCATTCCGGAGGCTGATCGCCTCGAGCAAGACCTCCCGGTCGATCCCGCCATCGGCCCGAGCTATCCCGCCGACCGGGATGCCGACGAAGACTGGTGTGCGCCGGAAGCCGACAGGCTCGAACAAAGACAACCGGTAACCACCGTCGATGACGCGCTCCGCTCAGGTGAACGCGAGGCGGGATGGGATGCACCCGAGGGTGACCGGCTCGAACAATCCGTCACCGTCGACTACGACGACGAGGATCGTGACGAATTCGTGGACAAAGCTTTCGAGGAGGACCAGCACTGACCAAACAACGGCCCGCCGGATGGTGCCTGCACGGGCCTACTCCCAGCAAGAGGGGTGCGATATGAGCGTGACCAGCTCCGATCAGATGTCCCTGTCCGAGGCGGCGCGCGCCCTCGAGACCGTCACCGATGCGCTCACGGTGCTGCGTGAGCAGACCGCCGTAGAAGAACCGCTCGAGGACGTGCTCGGGCGGCTGGCGGTGACCGCGGTCACCGCGGTGTCCTATGCGGACGCGGTCAGCGTCACTCACCTCGACGACGCCGGCCCGCGCACCGTGGCGCTGACCGACGACTACGCCGCCGACATCGACGGCGACCAGTACGCCGCGCACCGGGGTCCGTGCCTACAGGCCGCGGCGTCGCGACTGCCGGTCCGCGCCGTGGTCGGTGAACACGCGGACCGGTGGCCGGAATTCACCGCTGCCGCGCGCAGGGCAGGGATCCGGGCGTATCTGTCGGTGCCGTTGATCATCGACACCCCCGGGGAGGGCCCCGGGGAGTTGGTGGGTTCGTTCAATGTCTATGCCCGCACCGCGGTGGCGTTCGATCCGTTCGACGAGAAGTTGATGCAGCTGCTGACGACCGCCGCGTCGGCTGCGATCGGCAATGCCCGCCGGTGGCGGCGCGCGCAGCGGCAGGTCGAGCAGCTCACCGAGGCGCTGACCTCTCGGGCGGACATCGACCAGGCCAAGGGGATGATGATGGTGATGCACGGAATCGGCGCCGACGAGGCCTTCACCCGACTGACCGCGATCTCCCAACGCACCAACACCAAGGTCCATCGCGTCGCCCGTGACCTCGTCGGCAAGTTCAGCAAACCCTCATCGGGCTCCGACCCGGTGAGACCCGTGATTGCGCCGAGATGCGGCGATCTCGTCGAGTAAGGAGACGCGGGTTACCGTTACCGACGCCTCACCAGGACGGGACCGGCAGTGCAACACCGGATCCACTGCACGACGCCGTCCGTTGGTCGGGCACCGCGCGTGCATGGGGGCTGGGCGGCGCGGGATCGGTCTGGAGGAGGTCCTGGTATCAGCAACTGACCCGCCGCCGTATCGGCGGAAGCGAGGGGGACAGTCCGACGGCAGGGGCACAGGTCAGCGGTGCCGACGGACCGGCCCCACCCACAACCCGGTCGCGGGTGGGCGCCGCGGCGGATGTGCATCGATGACGACGTGGATGCGGGCCGGGATGGTGGGCGAGGAGCGAACCCCCGGCGCCGGGCCGGGCCGACTCTCGGGTTCGGCCGCCGCCTCCTCGGCTGTCGAACCGTCGGCTGCTACCTGGTCGTGGGTAGAACGATGTTCAGGGTCGCGCAATAGGGCGTAGGCGGTCAGGACCTGCTGGAGGTGCTCGTCCGACGCCGGATCGGCGGACAGATGGGAGTCTCTAGTGTCGGGGTGGTGTTCGCGCAGCAGCCGCCGGTAGGCGCTGGCGATCTCGGCCTGGGACGCCGACGACGGCAGTCCCAGCACCCGGTACGGATCCTGCTCGGTGGCCATCACCTCGTCCCTTCCGTGCGCTGCACACGAGAAGGTGGTTCCGGGCTCGCGGTGCCGGAACCACCAGAACGGGACGGGCCCGACCCGCACGTAGGGCCCGCCCCCGCTAGTCACGGTTGAAGGTGAGCACTGCCCGCCCGGACGGCCGACGAACTACCATCTGCCAGTCAATGGCTCTGCGCCCCAGTCGATCCGATACCAATCACGATCGCGGTCGGACGCGGTCGGCGCCGTCACAATTCGATCGGTGGATCGGCGGTGCCGGGCGGTGCGCTTCGAGGGGTTCGCCGCGCCCCGCGGGAAGGAATGTCAGGGAAGGAAGCGGTAGCGGCGAACCCCCGGCAACTGGTGAACCCGTCTGGTTCATCACCCCTTTCGTGCTCGACTGTCGACAGAGGAGGCCGGGCTTCCTCCGTCACGGAGGTGAGCGCTGCGTGGCCCGGATCCCGGGGGCCGGTGGAACCGAGATCGTCCACCACACCGGAGCGGGAGGGGATGGGCGAGGCGGACCGGGCGGTGCGGTCGCCACCCGCGCGAGCAGGACTACGGCCTGCGGCGTGAGCGCGTCGGCGAGGATGCGGTCCGAATCAGCTACGAGCAGAGCGTATTCGAGTTCGTGCCACATCCGTACCACCTCGCGTGCTGAGCGCTCCCAATCCTCAGGGGCGGTCACCTCCGCGACCCTATTCGCCTGTGTCATCGTCTTCACCCCCTCCCGAAACCTGGTCACCTCGGGGTCAGGCGTTGACGGCCTTCCTGTCGGAATGACCGTTGCTGCCGATCTCGATCTTGCGGGGCTTGGCCTTCTCCGCGATCGGGATCGTCAACCGCAGCACACCGGCGTCGTAGTTCGCCTCGATCTTGTCGACATCGAGATTCTCACCGAGGAACAGCTGTCGGCTGAACACCCCGCGGGGACGCTCGGCGGCGACCATCTCCCGGTCCTCGTCCAGTGCGACCCGTTCGGCGCGCACCGTCAGCGTGTTCTTCTCGACGTCCAGATCCAGCGAGTCGACGTTGACTCCGGGGAGATCGAACTCCACCACGAACCGGTCCTCTTCGCGCCAGGCGTCCATCGGCATCACCGCCGGGCGGGCTGCGGTGCCGAGGATCTGCTGCGTCAGACGGTCGAGATCGCGGAACGGATCCGTGCGCATCAACATCATGTCCACCTACCTCCAGAAATCCTTTCATCCCATCAGGTAAACTTCCAGCAGATGCTGTAGGTTCGTTATAGCATCTGTCGTAGACTATGACAAGAGAGTGTGCGAGAAAATTCCCGATCGGAGCAAAAATGTCCGAAGAATCCGAACGGAAGGACACCCAATCACCCTCGGTGCGTGGGGTTTACGGCATCTCGGTGGCCGCCGAGCTGTCCGGGTTCGGGGTCGCGGCATTGCGCCTGTACGAGGAGTACGGGCTGATCACTCCCGGCCGCACCGGCGGGGGCACCCGCCGCTACAGCGACTACGACCTGGCCCGGCTCAAACGCATCGCCGAACTCATCGACGCCGGAGTGAATCTCGTCGGCATCGGCCGAGTCCTCGACCTCGAAATCCGTACCGGTGAACTCGAACGCGACAACCTCCGACTGGAAGCGGACAACGCGCAACTACGCGCCGAACGGGACCCAGGCGCCTCCACTGCCGAGGACGACACCGCCGGTGAGGCAACACCGGCGCCGGAAACCCGAACCGGGCGGCGTCGGCGCCCGTCGTCCCAGGGTCGATCCCGCTTGGGTGACGGCAGTGCCCGGGAACGAGCCGGCGGCGACCACCACTGAGGACACCTGAACAAGGCGGTAGCCGCGAGCTTCAGCCAGGCAGTTAACCGATTGCACGCGCCCGGCCTCGAGGTGCCTGCGACGAACTGGCGTCCGGCAGTGAGAGGCCCCGGCGTCGGGGGATTACGCCGGGGCTGTGTTCCTCGAATCCGGACCCGTGTTGACCGTGTCGAGCAGGAAGTCGTCGGATGAGGCTTCCCTACGAACAGGGTCGAGAATACTCGCACCGTAAGCGGTGAATAGCATCCGCGAGCACACCTGGTGTGCCCAACCCGCCGGGCGGGGCCTCTGTTGCCGTCTGGTCGAGGTCGCGGGTGGCGCGTTCGAGGAGCTCGTCGTGGTCGGCGGTGCTGCCGGATCGCTCCCAGGCGGTAAGGATGCCTGCGCACTCGTCGCGGGCCCTACGGGCGGCCAGGGCGCGTTGGAGCGCCAGTACCGCCTCGGGTCGGGGAGGCGGCGGAATCGTGGCCATGACCCCCGCCTCCTCTTCCTTCCGGACCATGCCACCGGCGAGCGGATACGTTCTCGTCACCAACCGGACGACCGGCGATCGGTGGGTCCGGTGTCGCTGTCGACCCGGCGGACGAGAGTGGGGACCGGAAAGGTGTCCGGGGCCCGGCATTCGAGGTGCAGCAGGTCCGCGACGAGCTCGTCGACCCGGTCGGCGATGCCCTCCGGTGGCGGGCGGCGGCCGATCCCGAGCCCGCCGATGATCAGGACACGATCGGTGCGCTGGCCCTCGATTCCCAGAGACCACCCGAAATGATGGTTCCAGGCAATCACGACGTTGCGTCCGCTGTAGTACCGGAATTGTTTCGACAGCACGACCACGGCATCGAAGATGACCGCGTCCCACCGGCGGATCGCGTCGGCGTTCAATGCCCGCGCGACCGCGATCACGTAGGCATGGACGTCGGGGGTTTCGTCGGCGCCGGCGCCGCGCTTCATCGTGACACCACTTCCTTTACCGCGAAACACTTACCCGTCTGCGGTGACGTCGAAACTACCCCGCCGACGCTGGTCAGGACGATAATCGGAGCGACCCGGCGCCCAATCCGCCCGTTGATTTATGCCCGTCACCACCCGGGCAGGCCGGCGGGCCGAGGACGACCGTACCCGCTGGGCGGGTGAGCTGGACTGGGTGAGCCGGGTCCCGAGCCAGTCGTGCCCGTCGATGCTGGACGTCCCGTGCAGTCCGACGAGGTCGGCGGCCTCGGTCACCTCGGCCGCGTCCACGTGATCGGGGCGGGCCGGTTTCGGTGGCATCAACCACAGAAACCGGTGCCGGACAACAGCGTGCGGCGGTGATCAGCTCGGCGAGGTCACCGTCCCCGCTGCGCCACCACAGCAACACCGCGTCGACACTTCGTCGACATCGGCAGCTCCTCCTACCGCACTCGCACCCCGGCAGTGAACCTCGACCTCATGCGAGTCCTCGCCGGTACGTGTCCAATCGGTCGCGGTGAGCACGGTGCCAGCCATCCGGAGTGGGCGCCCTGTCCGTCACCACGGCTGATGGGCCCTCCCGCCCGAATCACGCTGTGCCCGAACGAGCTCGGACGGCGGTACCAGTAGAGCATCCGCCGACACGATCACCGAAACCCGGCGGCGCGTATCCCGACAGTGATGCGTCCCGGTTCAGGACCCGAAGAGTGCGCCCCATTCCGTCCGAGCCGCGCGGGCGGCGGCGAGGTCGGGCGCCTCGTTTCCACTCGCGAGCGCGACCAGGGCCTCGGCGAGGGCGAAGACGGACACCCCGTAGCGGCGGGCCGCACCGACCAGTTCGTCGAAGGCGTCCGCGGGCCCGATCCGGCGGATCCCGATCAGCACTCCCTCGGCGGTGTCGAGAATGCGGGTACGCGTTCCCGTACCGCTGGGATGGGTGGTGTGACTATGCAAGGCCGCCATCGAGGACACCTCCGTCGAAGTCTGGGAGCGGGTTTGTGTGTTCGTGCCCGATTGGATCGGATCCCAAACATCGCCCAGCTCAGGTGAGCCCGCCGGAGGTCGTGATCCGGCGCCCCCGGCAGTCGTGGGTGCTCATACCGTTTCGGGCCGGCCGAACAGTGACGCGGAACCCTCGGGCAGAGACCCCAGGACGGTGCGCAGGCAGTCGTCGTCGACCGCCTGGGCAGCCGTGGACAGTGTCCCGTTCGGCGGTAGTGGGGTGGGGTCGGCCGTCAGTCCGATGCGGCACGCAAACATCACCGGCATCAGCGGGTGTCGGCGCTCTCCGCGGCGAGGGCGCCGATCGCCGCTACGGTGCGGCCGGTGTGTGGATCGATCCAAGACGGGTGAGAGTCCCGGACCCGGGGCACCCACACCGCGGCCTCGTCGCGGCAGGGCCACGGCACCCTCAGTTGCCGCAGCAACGCCGCCTGCACGGTGTTGGCCACCCACATCGTCGCCTCGACCGCCGGCAGCCGCGGAGCCAGGCCGCGGCCGAGGACCCATCGGCTCGCGCCGATCTCGTCGGGCTTACCGCCGGGCCGGACGATACCCGGCGGGGCGGGATCCCAGGCGAGAATCACCCCCTGATGGTGCATCGCCAGTTCCCAGCACACCTCGTCCCAGCCCACCGCCCCCCGGCGGTGACAGCACCGCAGATCCTGGGCGACCGCCACCAGGGCCCCCGCCCAGGCCGGTGGCGCACCGGGCACCGACGGTTCCTCGAACACCGGGAACCGCCACATCCCACCGACGCGCTGATGCCCACCCACCCGTGGCACTCCCACCCGTGGCTTCCCGGCGCCACGCTCGCCGGACTGTCAGTCCTCCTCGCGACTGACGAAGCATTCGGTGGCCGGGGTGAACCCCGGCTTGGTGAGCATGTCGATGTCTGCCCACCCGTCCTCGCCGAACACCACCGAATCGGTGTGCCAGACCAGGCTGACATTCTCGCAGCCGTGCTCGAGGATCAGGTATTCGTAGTTCTTCAGTGCGACCAGAGTTTCATCCGTCATCGTCACCACCCCCGACCATGCGGTGTGCGGGCCCGTCCACCCGAGCCCGCCAGGACGGTTCCATTATCCCACAGATCTACCGCGAATCAAGGAGAAAATCTCATCAGAAGTGGCCGGACTGAGTAGGATGGGTTCATCGCTGTCGTACGCCGGGATCGGCGGCCACGGTGGGACGTTCGTAAGATTCACTGACCACGTCTGCCTCGGAGCTGCGGTATCAGAGCCGCGGCGAAAGTGGCGGCACGGTAGCGATTTCACCGCTCGAGGCGTAAAGATTTCGGCGCACCTGGCTGCACGCCTTCCTCGATGTGGTCGACGCACCCGCCGCCGCGGCGATCGGGCACTCGCTCGGCGGCCGGGTCGCACTCGAACTACCACCTCACCGCCACCGCCCGCAGGTGCGCTCGGTGACCCTGCCGGACTGCGGGCACGTGCCGCAGTTCGAATTGCCGAGGCCGACGACTTCCTCCCCACACCGCCTGCCATCCCCTCACCGGCGCGACCGCTGACTCAGTGCCGCCCCACGAGCACTCCCCCAGTCGCTGAATTCATAGGAGAAAAAGTGCTGTGATTGCGTCATATTTTCTTGACGGTAGCCGCTGCACGGAGAGAAAATTGAACTGTCAACGGAAGGGTTTCGGCGGGTGCGCCGAGAGTGCGCCCGGGTGTGAGGAGGGAGTCATGGCACGGGCGGTCGGGATCGATCTCGGCACCACGAACTCGGTGGTGTGTGTCCTCGAGGGCGGCGATCCGGTCGTGGTCGCCAACTCGGAGGGTTCACGCACCACGCCGTCGGTGGTGGCATTCGCGCGCAGCGGTGAGGTGCTGGTCGGCCAGCCCGCCAAGAACCAGGCCGTCACCAACGTCGATCGGACAGTGCGGTCGGTGAAACGGGAGATCGGCACCGACTGGCACGTCGCGATCGACGACAAGAACTACACCGCTCAGGAAATCAGCGCCCGGGTATTGATGAAACTCAAGCGGGACGCCGAATCCTATCTCGGCGAGGACATCACCGACGCGGTGATCACCGTCCCCGCCTACTTCAACGACGCCCAGCGTCAGGCCACGAAGGAAGCCGGCCAGATCGCCGGCCTCAATGTCCTGCGGATCATCAACGAGCCCACCGCGGCCGCACTGGCCTACGGCCTCGACAAGGGAGAGAAGGAACAGACAATCCTGGTCTTCGACCTCGGTGGCGGCACCTTCGACGTCTCCCTGTTGGAAATCGGCGAGGGAGTAGTCGAAGTCCGGGCCACGTCCGGCGACAACCACCTCGGTGGTGACGACTGGGACGACCGGATCGTGAAGTGGCTGGCCGAGAAGTTCAGGGCGAGCTCCGGATTCGACCTGACGAAGGACAAGATGGCGATGCAGCGGCTCCGGGAGGCCGCGGAGAAGGCCAAGATCGAATTGTCCTCGTCGCAGAGCACGTCGATCAACCTGCCCTACATCACCGTCGACGCTGACAAGAACCCGCTGTTCCTCGATGAACAACTCTCGCGCAGCGAGTTCGAGAGGATCAGCTCCGATCTCCTCGACCGCACCCGGGCCCCGTTCCAATCGGTGATCAAGGACGCGAAAATTTCCGTCAAAGACATCGACCACGTCGTGCTTGTCGGTGGTTCCACCCGGATGCCCGCGGTGACGAATCTGGTGCGCGAGCTGACCGGCGGGAAGGAACCGAACAAGGGTGTCAACCCGGACGAGGTCGTCGCCGTCGGTGCCGCCCTGCAGGCCGGTGTCCTCGGCGGTGAGGTCAAGGACGTGCTGCTCCTCGACGTCACCCCTCTCTCGCTCGGCATCGAAACCAAGGGTGGCGTGATGACCAAGCTCATCGAGCGCAACACCACCATCCCGACCAAGCGTTCCGAGACCTTCACCACGGCCGACGACAACCAGCCGTCGGTGCAGATCCAGGTGTTCCAGGGTGAGCGCGAGATCGCCTCGCACAACAAGTTGCTCGGCTCCTTCGAACTGACCGGGATCGCCCCGGCCCCGCGTGGCGTGCCACAGATCGAGGTCACCTTCGACATCGACGCCAACGGCATCGTGCACGTGACCGCGAAGGACAAGGGCACCGGCAAGGAGAACCGGATCCGGATCCAGGAAGGCTCGGCAGTGTCGAAGGAGGACATCGAACGGATGATCCGCGACGCCGAGGCACACGCCGCCGAGGACAGCCGCCGCCGGGAGGAGGCGGAGACTCGCAATCAAGCCGAGTCGCTGGTGTATCAGACCGAGAAGTTCATCAAGGACAACGAGGACAAGGTGCCCACCGACGTCACCGGCAAGGTTCGGTCGGCGATCAAGAACGTACAGGACGCGTTGGCCGGTACCGACCTCGCGGCGATCAAGACTGCCGTGGAGAAACTGGGCACCGAATCCCAGGCCCTCGGCGAGGCGATCTACGCCGCCCAAACCGCCCAACAAGGCGCGGCAACCGGTGGCGGCGACGGCACCGGTGCGGCCGCCGGAGCCTCCGGTGACGGGCAGGGCGCCGAAGACGTCGTCGACGCGGAGGTGGTGGACGAACCCCGGAAGGGACGGCCATGAAAAGAGCAAACGATGATCGGCCCCGCGGGCAGCCCGAGCAGGGCAACGGGCGGCAGCCGCACCGCGAACCGATCGCGATCACCGACCGGCGCCGCATCGACCCGGTCACCGGAAGGGTCCGCGAACATACCCCCGCGTCCTCGTCCACACACACGGACCACGGTGCGACATCGGCACGGGGACCGGGAGCCGGGTCCCGGCAGGTCGAGTCCGACCCGGTGGCGGAGCTGACCGCCGATCTGCAACGCCTGCAGGCCGAATACGCCAACTACCGGCGCCGCGTCGATCGGGATCGTGCGGCGGCCGCCGAGAACGCGAAAGCGTCGGCCGCCGCCCGGTTCCTGGGCATCCTCGACGACCTGGACTGGGCCCGCGAACACGGCGACACCGCCCGCGAGCCGATGCACGGTCTGGACCGGAAGCTTCGGGCAGCCCTGATCGGGCTGGGGGTGGCCGCGTTCGGCGAACGAGGCGACCGATTCGATCCCACCCTGCACGAGGCCGCCAGTCACCAGGGCCACGGCACCGACCTCGTGGTGGACGGCGTGCTCCGGCGTGGCTACACCTTCGGCGAACGGAAGGTGCTGCGGACCGCGCTGGTCACCGTGATCGACCGCGAACAATACGAAACCGATGCCGCCGACCTCCCCCTCGGCGACGAAGACGCCGGACCGGGTGACTCCGGCACCGCCGCCCAGGTGTCGGACCCGGCACCGGCCTCGGACGCGAGCCCTTCACACGGACCGGCCGGACCGGACCCACCTGGCGGGCCCCGATAAAGATCCGATCGATCCGGAAGGGAGGAGATCCTGTGACGCAGCAGGAGTGGATCGAACGCGACTTCTACGCCGACCTGGGCGTCCCCTCCACGGCATCGGCGCAGGAGATCAAACGCGCGTACCGCACCCTGGCCCGGCAACTGCACCCGGACGCCAACCCCCACGACAGGACCGCCGAGGAACGGTTCAAAGCGGTCAGCGAGGCACACAGGGTGCTCTCGGACCCGGCAACCCGCAAGGAATACGACCAGACCCGGCAGCTGTATCGCTCCGGGGCCTTCCACCGAGCAGGAACGCGGACCGGCACCTACACCGGACGGGCAGCCGGCGCGGGCGGCTTCGACATCTCCGACCTGTTCGGCGGCGGTTCCCCGTTCACCACCGCCGGCGAGGCCGGGTTCGGCGACGCGTTCGGAGACCTGTTCCGGCGCAGCGGCACCCGCACCGGCGCGACCCGCCCGCGGCGCGGCAGCGACGTCGAGGCCGAGGCCCGACTGCCGCTGCGGCAGGCGGTCACTGGGGTGGTGCTGCCGCTGCAGGTCAACTCCCCCACGGCATGTACCACCTGCCACGGCAGCGGCGCCCGCCCCGGCACCCATCCGCGCCGGTGCCCCTCGTGCGGCGGAGCCGGCACCCACACCCGCAACCAGGGCGGCTTCGGGTTCAGCGACTCCTGCGACGACTGCCGCGGCACCGGGATGGTCATCGACACCCCGTGCGCGGACTGCCAGGGCAGCGGGGTCGGGTACCGCACCCGCACCATCAACGTCCGCATCCCACCCGGAGTGGTGGGGTGGTGACAGCGGAGGTATGCGCGGTGGGATGGTATGACGCACCGCATCCGCTGCCACCCAGGGCGAGCCGTCGGCTCAGCGCGGCCACGTCCGCATCCCACCCGGAGTGGCGGACGGTCAACGCATCCGGCTGCCCACCCAGGGCGAGCCCGGGCTGCGCGGCGCCCCGTCCGGAGATCTGTACGTCACCGTCGGGGTGGACCCGGACCCGGTGTTCGGCCGGAACGGGGACGACCTCACGGTGACCGTGCCGGTCAGCTTCGCCGAACTCACCCTCGGCGCCACGATCTCGGTGCCCACACTCGACAGTCATGTCAGCGTGAAGATCCCCGCCGGCACCCCATCTGGTCGCACCTTCCGGATACGCGAACGCGGGGTCCGCTGCCGCAACGAAAAGCCCGGGGATTTGCTGGTCACCGTGCAGGTCGCGGTGCCGAAACGGCTGGACCAAAGGGCCATCGACGCCCTGCGCGCCTACGAAAAGGCCGAGAAGGCCGACGGATTCGACCCCCGCGCCTCGTGGCCCGGCCGCTGAGGACCACCGGCCGATCGGATGACGGCGGCGGCTAGTAGGTGGAGAGGGCGATCACCGTCGGTGCCGTTGTCATCTGACATGCTTCGGCTTGGCCGGAGTTCGCCATTTCGGCTCGCTGGTGTTGCGGCGCAACGCCTTCGCCGCTGCGCTCGCATCAGGTCAGTGTGGGATTCGTTCCTCCGAATTCCTGCTCGAGGTCGGCCGCATGCTGAAGCGCCCACCCCCCTCGTTGAGCTGGGACGTCGGGGGCGCCCCGACGCGAGCGGGTCGGGCTCGATGACGGCATTCGACGCCGGAAACGGTAGTAGTGAGGCGTCCCGGCGATAACAGGGCCCGGACAAGCAGCCACAATCACAACGGCGGCGCCACCCCTAGGAAGTGGCGCCGCCGCGCGTGAACAATAGCCTTCGCTGCTGCTGCTAGCTAACCTCTCGCCATGTCCACGAACTTGGACAGGTGAAGCTGGTGCGCCACAGTGATTGTCGCGGTCGGACCGTTACGGTGCTTGCCGAGAATGAGGTCGGCCTCGCCGCCGCGGGGGTCGTCGCGTTCGGTCGCGTCGGGGCGGTAAAGCAGGATCACCATGTCGGCATCCTGCTCGAGACTGCCCGATTCGCGCAGGTCAGCGACCTGCGGGCGCTTGTCCTGCCGCTGTTCGGGACCACGGTTCAGCTGGCAGATCGCGACCACGGGAACTTCGAGTTCCTTCGCCAGAAGCTTGAGGCTACGGGAGAACTCGGAGACTTCCTGCTGACGAGACTCGACCTTCTTACCGGAGCTCATCAGCTGCAGGTAGTCGATCACGATCAGTTTGATGTCGTGTTTCTGCTTGAGCCGCCGGGCCTTTGCGCGAATCTCCATCATCGTGAGGTTCGGCGAGTCGTCGATGAAGAGCGGCGCCTCACTGATCTCGCTCATGCGGCGAGCGAGCTTCGTCCAGTCGTCGTCGGTCATCTTGCCGGAGCGCATGTCGCCGAGCTTGATCTTCGCCTCCGCCGACAGCAGACGCATGACGATCTCGGTCTTGCTCATCTCCAGCGAGAACATGACGCTGGCCATGCCGTGCTTCACGGAGCAGGAGCGCAAAAAATCCATTCCCAGGGTCGACTTACCGACACCGGGTCGCGCCGCGACGATGATCATCTGACCGGGGTGGAGGCCGTTGGTGATCTCGTCGAGTTCGACGAAGCCGGTGGGCACACCGAGGGAGATGCCGCCGCGGCTGGCGATGGAGTCGATCTCGTCCATCGTGGGCTGCAGGAGTTCCTCGAGGGGGACGAAGTCTTCGGTTGTGCGGCGTTCGGTGACCTCGAAGATCTCGGCCTGCGCGCGGTCGACGACCTCGGCGACGTCCTGACCGTCGGCGCCGGTGTAGCCGTACTGGACGATGCGGGTGCCGGCGTCGACGAGGCGACGCAGGATGGCCTTTTCCGCCACGATCTCGGCGTAGTAGCCGGCGTTGGCGGCGGTGGGCACCGTCTGGGTGAGCGTCACCAGATAGGGCGCGCCGCCGATGCGACGGAGTTCGCCGCGGCGATCCAGTTCTGCGGACACCGTCACCGGGTCGGCGGGTTCACCGCGGCTGTAGAGGTCGAGGATCACGTCGTACACCGACTGATGCGCGGGACGGTAGAAGTCGCCGGGGCGGAGGACCTCGAGCACGTCCGCGATGGCGTCCTTGCTGAGGAGCATGCCGCCGAGCACCGACTGCTCCGCCGCCATGTCCTGAGGGGGCTGCCGGCCGAACTCTTCACCGGGCTCCGCGTCGGGCGGACCCGGGTATTCGGAATGGCCCCGATCGTCTACTACAGCCACTCGACCGACCTTCCCCATCACTGTTGCGCCGCCCGGAAAATGCTTCCGGTATTTGGTGCCCCGAACTCTTTGTACTCGCCCCCACCGACAACCTTCGCAGGCTCTCCGCGGCTGCCGACGTCGTGATCGTGAGGCACGCCGGGACGACGTTAGGGATTAGCTACCCAGGGTTCAAACCGGCCTGTGTACACAGTTGGGGACAAATTGTGTAAACCGCTGGGGACGTTTGTTAACCCCATGGGGATAACCTGAGGATAAGTGCATATCACAATCTCAAAGCCCCAGTTCAGAGCCGTTTTTTGGATTCTCCCCACTGTGGATGAAAACCCGTTCGGCGTGTCTTTCGCGTTGACGACTCGGGCGTGTTGAGTTGATCGCCCCTGCGTGGCAATATGATTCACCTCACACACCGCCGACGGGGGCGGCTAACTTCCAGTCACACCTGGAAGCCGGTCCCCTGCGCGCCTCACACCCCCGAAAACACGCGGGCGAGCCGGCAGCCGGAATCGACAAGCGCAGGCCCCCCGCACGCCGAGGCGTCCGGGGGGCCTGTGTTCGAACGAGTCGACTAGGCGCCGACGACGTTCAGGTGGAACTTCGCAACCACGTCGGGGTGCAGGTTCACGACGATGGCGTGCTTGCCGGTCGCCTTGATGTGAGCCTTCGGCAGCTCCAGGCTGCGCTTGTCGACGACGGGTCCACCGGCGGCCTTGATGGCACCGGCAACGTCGGCGGCGGTCACCGAACCGAACAGCTTGCCCTTGTCACCGGCGGTCTTGACCGTCAGCGAGATGTTCTCGAGACCCTCGATGGCGTCCTTGAGCTCCTTGGCGTGGTCGAGACCGCGCACGGCGCGGGCTTCCTGCGCACGACGGATGCCCTCGACCTGCTTCTCGGCGCCACGGGTGGCGACGATGGCCAGGCCGCGGGGCAGCAGGTAGTTGCGGCCGTAGCCGTCCTTGACCTCGACGGTGTCGCCAGGCGCACCGAGGTTGTCCACGTCAGCGGTGAGGATGAGCTTCATGTCTTTCCTCCCTTTCCTTAGCGAGCCACGGTGGCGTAAGGCAGCAACGCCACCTCACGTGAGTTCTTGACGGCAATGGCAACGTCGCGCTGGTGCTGGACGCAGTTGCCGGTGACACGGCGCGCGCGGATCTTGCCGCGGTCGCTGACGTACTTACGCAGCAGCGTCGTGTCCTTGTAGTTGATCTGCGTGTTCTTCTCTTTGCAGAAGATGCAGATCTTCTTCTTCATTACCTTGTCGCGCAAGGGCGGCTTCGGCATTTGTTTGCTCTTTTCTGGATGTTCCGATCAGGTACGGATCAGAACGGGGGTTCGTCGCTCCCACCACCAGAGCCTCCGAAGGAGCCGGACGCCTGCGGCGCGCTGCCCCACGGATCATCTCCGCCGGTGTTGGATTGCGGACGTCCGCCGCCCGATCCGCCGGAGGAACCGAAGCCACCGCCGCTGCCGCCACCACGGTTGGCCTTGTTGACCTTGGCCGTGGCGTACCTCAGCGAGGGGCCGATCTCGTCGACCTCGAGCTCGACGACAGTGCGCTTTTCACCTTCACGAGTTTCGTAGGAGCGCTGCTTGAGCCGGCCGCTCACGATCACTCGCGAGCCACGGGTCAAGCTCTCCGCGACGTTCTCGGCTGCCTCGCGCCAGATGTTGCAACGCAGAAACAGTGCTTCGCCGTCTTTCCATTCATTGGTCTGACGGTCGAAGGTGCGGGGCGTGGACGCGACAGTGAAGTTCGCGACCGCGGCACCCGCGGGGGTGAATCGAAGCTCCGGATCAGCCGTCAAGTTTCCGATGACGGTGATGACGGTGTCGCCTGCCATATGGTTCCTCCTGCAGAATGTGGAGTTCGGTTGGGCACGAGCCTAGGGCTGGTGACCGACAGAAATCACTTGTTGTGGCGCAGAACCTTCGTACGCAGCACCGACTCGTTCAGACCGAGCTGACGATCGAGCTCCGCGACGGTGGCGGGCGTAGCGCTGATGTCGATCACCGCGTAGATGCCTTCGCTGTGCTTCAGGATCTCGTAGGCGAGACGACGCTTACCCCAGACATCGACCTTGTCGATCTTGCCGCCGTCCTGGCGAACAACATTGAGGAACGTATCCAGCGAAGGAGCAACAGTGCGCTCGTCCAGGCTGGGGTCAAGGATGACCATCAATTCGTAATGACGCATAAGACCTCATCACCTCCTATGGACTAGTGAAAACGGCCACGGACTGTCCGTGGCAGGAGGGTCGTTGCGTCAGCAACCTTTGCAGGGTACATGACGAGCCCCTGACCAGCGAAATCAGGCCGTCCGGTGTGATCGGGGGTACCGATGGGTACGCAGACACGATGGCAGCCGACAAGAATTTGCACCGAGGCGACAAGGTGGAGTGGAAGACGCACGGCACCACCACGTCCGGCGAGGTCGAGGAAGAGATCACCGAGGACACCAGGGCGGCGGGCCGCACCGTGCGGGCCTCCGAGGACGACCCGCAGTACCGCGTCGTCAGCGACAAGACCGGAAAGGACGCCGTCCACAAGCCCGACGCCCTGCGCCGGACGGAGGACTGACCGCCGCACGCACGGCGTTTCCGCTTCGCACGCGGGGGCCCGCGCACCTTAGTGTGGATTCATGCATATCGGAGCTCGGCAGCGGTCGCCGATCACGGCGTTCGTCGTCGGGTTGGCGGGCCTCGCCATGCTCGCCGGCTACCTGCAGAAGGCGCGGTGCGCCGGGGCGCCGTTCGACGGCGTCGGGCGAAGCCTGCTCTTCGACCGCATCAAGGACACGCAGGTCTGCTATTCCGACATCCAGTTCCTGTGGCTCGGCCGCGACGTCAACCTGCACGTCTTCCCGTACGTCACTGGGGGGATCAACGCCGACGGCGTGCTCACCGGCGGCACCGTCGAGTACCCGGTTCTGAGCGGTGTCCTCATGTGGCTCGGCGGCATCGGTTCCCACACCGACGCCGACTTCCTGCTGCACTCGGCGCTGATCCTCGCGCCGTTCGGCCTGCTCACGGCATGGATGCTGGGACGTCTGGCGGGGTGGTGGGCGTTGCTGTGGTCGGCGACTCCGCCGCTGGTCCTGTACGCCTTCCACAACTGGGAACTGCCGGTGGTCGCAACGTCGGTGGCCGCGATCTTCGTCATGACGTTCGAGCGCATCCCGCTCCGCGCCCGCGCCGTCCTCGCGGCGGTGCTCCTCGCCATCGGTTTCTGTCTGAAGCTGTATCCGGGCGCGTTCGTGCTCCCACTGATGGCGTACGTCCTCACCCGGAACGGCACCGCCGGCCGACGCTACGACGTGCGCGGCGCGATGATGGTCGCGGCCGCCGCGATCACCACCGTCGTGGCGGTGAACCTGCCGTTCGCTCTCATCTCCTACAGCGGGTGGCGGGCGTCGTTCACGTTCCAGCAGAACCGTCAGGCCGACCTCACCACCAATTCCATCTGGTACTGGGGCCTGCGACCGCTGTTCGGTCCGGTCTCCGACGACGTCCCGCTCCCGGCATACGACCAGACGGTGAGCCTGCTGTCGCCGCTTCTCGTGTGCGTCGCGTTCGCGATCGCCCTGCGGCTCGGCTGGATGCGATTCCACCGCGACGGCGTGTACCCGTGGATCGCCGTCAGCGCGGCCATGCTGTGCGGTTTCCTGCTGCTGCACAAGGTGCATTCGCCGCAGTACACGCTGTGGCTCATCCCGTTCTTCGTCCTGCTGCGCGTCCCGTGGGGGCTCGTCGCGGCGTATCTCGTGGCCGACCTGTCGATGGGGATCGGCGTCTTCAAGTATTTCGGCGCCCTCGCCGCGCAGACGGACGCGTCGACGTTCGAGGTTCTGGTGAAGTTCGGGGTGTGGGGCCGCGCGGGACTGCTGGTGGTGCTGTTCTTCGTGTTCCTGCGCGCGACTCTTCGGCATCCTCCGGCTCGCGGCCACACCGGTCCCGGTTCGGACCACCGGCCGATGCTGAAATCTCCCGAGCCGGTGCGATGAGCGAATCCCGGTTCGCGCACCCCATTTCTCACCGGGCGGCACGTGCGGCTCGAGCCGCCGGGCGAGATGCACGTCGACGGACTGCTGGACGCGGTCGACGACCCCCGGATCTTCCACTGGACGTCGGTCGCCATCGCCGTCCGCGTCGAAGGCACACCGACGAACGCAACGCCCACTCCCGCGGCGGCGCCACGCCAAACTGGGAGCCGAGTTCGAGGGCATCCTGCGCAAGCACCGACGCCGACGCGGCGGAACCTGGCGCAACACCGCGCTCTTCTCGATGGTCGACGAGGAATGGCCACGCATCAGCCCCCGACTCGAGGCTCGAGTCGAGGGCTGACGCGACCGGGTCACGTCACACGACGGGGGCGGTGGCCGTCACCCTCTTCACGAACTCGACGACCGCCGCACGCATTTCGCTGCTGCGCGGCACGGCCCCGGACATCCAGAACGCTCCGTGGATCAGACCGTCGAACCGGATCGCTTCGGTATCGACCCCGGCCTGCCGCAGCGACGCGGCGTACGCTTCGGCCTCGTCGCGCGCCACCTCGTTCTCGGTGGTGAGCACGAGGGCCGGCGGAAGTCCCTCGAGGCTCGTGGCGCGACTCGGTATCGCATACGGATGTTGCGCGTCGTCGGGCGAGGACAGGTAGTTGCTCCAGAACCAGTCGAGGTCGCCGGCGCCGATGATGTACCCCTCGGCGAACTCCCGCCGGGACGGGAACTCCGCGTTGGGATCGATTACCGGATAGATCAGCACCTGCCCCCGCAGGTGGGGTCCGCCCGCGTCGCGTGCGCGCAGCGCGGTGACGGCGGCCAGGTTGCCGCCGGCGCTGTCGCCCATGACGACGACGTTGCCGGCGTCGCCGCCGTATTCGGTGACGGTGTCGGCCACCCACTGCAGGGCGGCCGCGGCGTCGTCGGCGGCTGCGGGGAAGCGATGCTCGGGAGCGCGGCGGTACGTCGCGGCCACCACGACCGCGCCCGTACCGTTCGCGACCGCCCGCGCCGGTTCGTCGATCACGTCGAGGTCGCCGGCGACGAACCCGCCGCCGTGGAAGTACAGGACCACCGGATGCGGCGCCGGACCGTCGGGCACGTAGATCCGCAGCGGGATCTGCGTGCCGCCGCTGACGTAGTGTGCGTCCGCCACCCGGGCCACGGGTTCGGGCGGCGCCTGCAGTCCGGTGAACGTGCCCACCACCGCGCGGGCCTCGTCCACGGTCATCTGCTCGAAAGCCTTCATACCTTGCGCCTGCAGTCCGGCGATCAGTTCTGCTGCGTGTGCGTCGAGTGCCATGTCGGTCTCCTCTGTCGGGGGTTCTGGGTCAGGACACGGTGGTGGCGGCGCGGGCCTCGGCCCGGGCGAGGTCGAAACCGGAGTAGCCGGCCTCGACGACCTCGGCGCACGTCGCCCGGTAGGTGGGCGCCCCGCCGAGGTAGACCATGCAGGCGCGGGGCTTACCGGGAATGTTCGCGCCCATGTACCACGAGTTCGTCTCCGGCAGCAGGGTCTGGTCGGCGATCTCGTTGGTCAATGCGCCCCAGTCGCTTTCGGCCTGTGCGGTGGGCTCGATGACGTCGAGGCCGCGGCCGTTCAGGTGGTCGATCGCGTCGGTGGCGAAGTCGACGTGGTCCTCGATGGCGAGCGGCATGTTGTACAGCACCGACGGCGACTGCGGTCCGGTGACGAGGAACAGGTTCGGGAACTCGTTGACCATGATCCCGAGGTACGTCCGGGGCCCGTGCTCCCACTTCTCGGCCAGCCGCAGCCCGCCTCGACCGCGGATGTCCATCGCCATCAGCGGACCGGTCATCGCGTCGAATCCGGTTGCCAGGACGATGGTGTCGACCTCGTAGACTCGGTCACCCACCCGGACCCCGCTCGCGGTGATCTCGTCGATCGGCGTGGACTTCACGTCGACGACGCTCACCGAGTCGCGGTTGAACGCCTCGTAGTAGTTGGTCTCGAGCGGGGGCCGCTTGGTGCCGTACGCGTAGCCCGTCGGCGCCAGCGTCGCCGCCTTCGCCGGGTCCTGGACGCGCTCGTGGATCCGCTCCCGGATGTAGTCGGCGATCGTGTCGTTGGCGGCCTTGTCGAACAGGATGTCCTGGTAGGAGTCGATGAACAGCCGGAACCCGCCGGCGTTCCAGCGTTCGTCGAACGTGCGGCGACGCTCGTCGGCCTCGACGGCGAGCGCGGACGGCTGCACCTGGGTGAACGGCACGCCGAGGAAGTGGTTGCGGGCCGCGTCCCGGACCTCGCCGTAGTTGCGCTTGATCTCGGCCACCTCGTCCGGGTCGATGGGACCGTTGCCGAGGGGGGTGGCGAAGTTGGGGGTCCGCTGGAACACCACCAGTTCGGCCGCATCCTCGGCGATGAACGGGATGGCCTGGATGCCGCTCGCCCCGGTCCCGATCACGGCGACGCGTTTGCCGGTGAAGTCGGCGCCCTCCCTCGGCCAGTTGCCGGTGAGCAGCACCTCGCCGCGGAAGTTGTCGATGCCGCCGAACTCCGGGGTCTTCGGGACGGACAGGTTGCCCGCACCCGAGATGAAGAAGCGACTCCGCACGCTCTGCCCGTCGTCGGTGTGCACCGTCCACACCGAGTCGTCGTCGTCCCAGTGCACACCGACCACCCGGGTGCCGAACGTGATGTCTTTGCGCAGGTCGAAGCGGTCGGCGACGTGTTCGAGGTAGCGGAGGATCTCCGGTTGCCCCGCGAACTTCTCACTCCACTGCCATTCCTGCTGCAGATCCTCGTCGAACGAGTACGAGTAGTGGATGCTTTCGATGTCGCAGCGGGCTCCCGGGTACCGATTCCAGAACCAGGTGCCGCCCACGTCCGATCCGGCCTCGAACACGCGCGTCGTCAGGTTCATCGTGTCGCGCAACTTGCGCAGCGCGTAGAGGCCGGCGAATCCGGCGCCCACGACGACGACATCGACGTCGGCGGAAGAAATGGTCTTTGACATGGTGCTGAGCTCCTCGTGAACGATGGGTTCCGGCTGAGTTGGAGCGGCCAACCGGGCATGCCAACCACGATGACCCACGTCACATCACCCCCACACGGGGTAAAACACCCCCTTCGTTACCTGTGTTGGCCGTCACATTCCGGTGGGGGTAGGTTCGTGACACCCTGGCCGCTCGGAAGAGGGAGATCCACTGACTCGCTCGAGAGAACTAACGAGGTCGATGACCAGCTTCATCGGCCGGCGCCGCGAAATCGAGGAAGCCCGGGCCCGGTTGCAGCAGTCCCGGCTCGTGTCACTGCTCGGTGCCGGTGGTGTCGGGAAGACTCGACTGGCCGAGGAACTCGCGGTCCGCTCCGCCCGCGCGTTCCGCGACTCGGTCCGGTGGATCGACCTCGCCCCCGTCCGCGATCCCGACGCGCTGCCCTCCGCGGCCGCGGCCGCGCTCGGCGTCACCGACCAGTCGAGCCGCGCGGTCATGGACAAGGTGATCGACCACCTGCGGTCGCGGCACCTGCTGATCGTCCTCGACAACTGCGAGCATCTGCTGTCCGCTGCAGGAGAATTCGTCGGCACGGTCCTCGCCGCCGCGCCGGAGGTCCGGATCCTCACGACGAGCCGCGAGCCGCTCGGGATCGCCGGGGAGTTCACGTACGTCCTTCCGCCGCTGAGCACTCCGGGTGACATCGAGGACTGCCGCGCATCGGAGATCGCGCCGTTCGAGTCGGTGTCTTTGCTGGTGGAACGCGCGCAAAGTGTGGTCGCCGACTTCCGCCTCACCGACGCGAACGCCCACGCCGTCGCGCAGCTGTGCAATCAGCTCGACGGGATCCCGCTCGCCATCGAACTCGCCGCGGTCCGGCTGCGATCCCTGTCCGCTTCGCAGCTCGTCGAGCGCCTCGACAGACGGTTCGCACTCCTCACCGGCGGCGACCGCGCCGCCCTGCCCCGGCAGCAGACGCTCCGCGCCCTCATCGACTGGAGTTACGAGCTGTGCTCCGACACCGAGCGGCTGCTGTGGTCCCGGCTGGCGGTGTTCCCCGGCAGTTTCGATCTCGAGGCCGCCGAGGCGATCTGCGGATTCGGCGCGCTGTCCGACTCACCGGTCATCGACGTCCTCGATCGGCTGGTCGGAAAAAGCCTTGTCACCGTGGACCGTTCGACCGAGAGGCTCCGTTACTCCCAGCTGATGACGGTGCGGGAGTACGGGCAGGAGCTTCTCGACCTCGGCGGAGAGCGCGACGAGTTGTACCGGCGACATCTCGAACACTATTCGGAGCGAGCCCGCCGGTCGTCGCTCGACTGGTGCGGGCCAGGACAATCCGAGACGCTCGCGGGACTGCGGATCGACCACCCCAATCTCGTCGCCGCCCTGGACTGGGCCCTGCACGACGACTCGCAGCGGGCCGCGGCCGCCGAACTGGCCGTCGCGCTGCGGTACCACTGGATCGCCGGCGGCAACCTGTCCGACGGGCGTATCCGGCTCGAGCGGATCCTGCAACGGCTCACCGAACCGACCCGGGAGCGGGGCGACGTGCTGTGGGTGACCGCGTGGACCGCGCTGATCCAGGGCGACCGCGACGCCGCACGGGATCATCTCGACGAATGCGCGGCGATCGCGGCGGCACTCGGCGACGAGCGACTCCGGGCGCACGCCGATCACTGGGCGGGGATCCACGCAGTGTTCTCCGGCCGCCCCGCCGACGCGATCCTGTTGTTCCGTGACGCGATCGCCGTCCACCGCGCCGTCGGCGACACGGCCTCCGCGCTGACGGCGTCGTTCGAGCTGGGTATGGCGCAGACCTACGACGGCCACCTCGACGACGCACTGGAGACGTGCCGCGACGTGATCGCGGTGGCGGACAGGCACGGCGAGAAGTGGAACAAGGCCTACGCCCTCTGGGTTTCGAGCGTCGCGTACTTCCACCTGGGCCGGTCCGACGACGCCGTCGACGCCGCCCGGCAGGCGCTGCGGATCCAACGCGATTTCAAGGACAAGATCTGTACGGCCCTGTCGATCGAGGTGCTGTCGTGGGTGGCGACGTCGAGCGGCGACGCGAACGCGGCGGCGACACTGTGCGGCGCCGCGAAGGGGGTGTGGCACCGGCTCGGCACGTCCGTCGCGGCGTTCGGGCCCCACATCACCGACGACTCCCAGTCGTCCGAGCGGGACGCCGCCCGCATGGTGGGGCCCGGCGAGTTCGCCCAGCTCGCAACGCCCGCGATCCGGCTCACCATCGAGCAGGCAGTCGACCTCGCGCTCGGCACCCGGACCGAGGACGCGCCGGCCACCCGCGCCGAGCCCTCACCGCTCACCAAGCGGGAACAGGAAATCGCCGAACTACTCGCGCAGGGCCTCAGCAATCGGCAGATAGCCGAGGCCCTCGTGATCTCGCGGCGCACCGTCGACGGGCACGTCGAGCACATCTTCGACAAGCTCGCCGTCGGCTCCCGCACCCAGGTGGCGGCGTGGGTCGCGGCGCGGTCGCATCCGCCGACCGTGGACAGCGGCCGGTAGCCGGGACATAACCGTAGGCGCGCGAAAGGCACTGCACAGTCGGGCATCTGGACGGGTCTATACTCCACGTCGTCGCCCACTGGCCGTGGGCAGGACCACGGGGAGGCAACGCATGACGTCGCAGCAGCAGGACACCGGGGCGGACTACCGCGGGCCGCTCGCCCCGCCGCCCGCCAGCGGTCTGCCGCTCGCCGCCGTCGCGATTTTCGCGTTCGTGCCGTTCGGCATCGTCGCGCTGCTGCGTTCGCTCACCGTCCACCGACTGTGGGAGAGCGGCGAATACGACCGTTCCGTGCGCGCCGCCGCCGACGCCCGCCAGTGGTCGATCCGCGCGATCGCCCTCGGAGTGTCGATCGCGGTGTTCGCCGTCGGCGCGGCGCTGGTGCTGTCGAAGTCTTAGACCGGTGAAACACCGGGAGCGGGAGCAGCTTCCGCCCGGGTCCGCGGGCGCAACCGGTCCGGCAGCCACCGCGGCTGATCGTCCGGAGCCTGGTCGAGCACGCCGCCTGCCGGGTCGTCGACGAAGCCGTACCGCACGAGGTCCTCGCCGGGACGGTAGATCTGGCGGACGATCAGCGCGCAGATGACGACGACGGCGACGTCGCGGACCACCACCGCGGCGGTGAACCACTGCTCAGGCAGTCCCTTGTTGGACACGCCCAGGTAGTAGAACATTCGCGGCACCCACACCAGCGCGTCGACGGTCATCCAGGCCAGCAGGATCCGCCGGTGCGGGAACGCGAGCACGGCCAGCGGCACCAGCCACAGCGAGTACTGCGGGCTCCACACCTTGTTGGTGAGCAGGAAACCCGCCACCAACAGGAAGCACAGTTGCGCCAGCCGCGGCCGGCGCGGCGCCGTCAGCGCGACGTACCCGATTCCGACGCACACCAGGACGAACAGCACGAACGACACGGAGTTGAGCACGGTGGGCGCCTGACCGGACGGGAGGATGCCGTCGAATCCGGTCCAGCCCGTGAACGACGAGATGACGTTGTAGACGGAATCCGGGTCGGCGCCCCGTTCGGAGTTGAGCCGGAAGAACTCCGCCCAGCCGCGCGGGAACAGCAGGGCGATCGGCAGATTCACCGCGAGCCACACACCGACACCGGTCAGCGCCGTCACCGACCACACCCGCACCTTTCCGGTGCGCAGGCACAGCACCAGCAGAGGTCCGAGCAGGAGCAGCGGATACAACTTGGCCGCGCCACCGAGCCCGAGCAGGATCCCGGCGAGCACCGGCCGTTTCCGCGACCACGCCAACAGGCCGCCCGCCGCGAAAGCCGTTGCGAGGGGATCGAAATTCGTGAACGCGTGCACGATCACGAGTGGGGACGCGGCGATCAGCGCGGCATCCCAGATGCGGCGCCCCGCCAGCAGCGCGCTGGCCCACACCGTGACCAGCCACGCCAGCGCCAGACCGAACGCGACCACGTTGAAATAGATCGCGACCTGCAGCCCACCGGGTAGCCAGTGCACCGCGTCCCACGACTTCGCGATCGTCATCGCGCCGTACTGGTAGAGCCCGGAGATCACCGGGTACTCCATGTAGCGGCGTTGCACCTGGCCGTTGCCTGCGGCCTCCTCCCACCACTTCTTGTAGGGGAAGGCGCCCTCGTTCAACCGTTCCGCACCGTACAGGGGCACCGTGTCCGAGTAGCACATCGCGACGTACTGCCGGCTGCCGCTCCAGTCGAGCCCGAGCGCGCCGTTCTCGCCGACCGGCGCCTGCTGGATGCACGGAGCCTTCGCGAACCAGCCGAGCGCGAGAAACACGATCGCCAGCAACAGGATGGCGCGCATCGGTGTGAAGAACCGGCTGCGCCCGACGACCGCATGCCGCCCGATCGGACCGCCGATCACCCCCGACAGCTCGGCGGTCAGCGGGTCGGTGCGCCCCGGAAGGTCCCGCCAGTCCGCGGAGCGCCGGTCCTTCGCCAGCGGCGCGGGCGAGACGAATCCCGTCTCGCCCGCGTCTCGGACGGCGTGCGCGTCACGGTTTTCGGCCACTCAGCGAGGCTACCGGTCGCCGTTAACGGGTCGGAACCTGCTGCTGGCCGTTACCCGCGTTCGGCGGCCTGGTCGTCTCCGGCTCCGCCGGCACGGCGGGGGCCGGGGTGGTCTGCCGCGGTGCCAGACCCGGAATCGGAATGGTGATCCCGGGCAGGATCTCCACCGGCGACGGCGTCACGACCACCGGCGGCACGAGCTCCGTCGGCAACTGGAACGTGCTCGACGGCGGCGCCGACGTCTTGGTCGGTGCAGGCGCCGAATAGGCCGGGACACCCGACTGACCACCGATCGCTCCCGGCTTCGGGAACTTCTCGACGTCGGTGCCGTCGAGGGCGCCGTCCATCGTGTCCTTCCAGATGTCGGAAGGCAGACCGGAACCGTAGATCATGGCGCCGCCGCTGTTCTTCAGCGCCGAACCGTCCGTGGTGCCCACCCAGACCGCCGTCGACAGCGACGGGGTGTAGCCGACCATCCACGCGTCCTTGTTCTGCCCGGTGTCGCCGAGCTGCGCGGTACCCGTCTTCGCGGCCGACGGACGTCCGCCCGCCAGGTTGTGGTTGCGCGAGTACCCGGCGATGGGCTCCATCGCCGACGTCACGTTGTCGGCGACGTCCTTGTCGATGCGGTCCTCACCGGTGTCGCCGCCGCGGTCGAGCAGCACGGTGCCGTCCGCGCTCACGACCTTCTGCACGAAGTGCGGGGCGTGATACGTGCCCGACGCGGCCAGTGTGGCGTACGACGACGCCATGTCGAGGACCCGCGACTGGTACTGGCCGAGCACGATGCCGTTGTTCGGGCCGCTGCCGTCCGGCTCGGTCAGCGACGCACCGACACCCGGGATCTCCTTGGGGATGCCCGCCTTGTGTGCCATGTCGGCGATCGCCTGCGGTCCACCGTCGAGTGCGAGTTCCTGACGGTAGAAGCTGGTGTTCAGCGACCGCTTCAGCGCCTCGGCGATGGTGCAGGTGCCGCAGCCCTCACCCTCGACGTTGCTGATGGTGATGCCGTTGACCGTGAGCTCCGAGCTGTCGTACATCTGCGACAGCGGGATGCCCTGATCCAGGGCCGCTGCGAGACCGAACACCTTGAACGACGAACCGGTCTGCAGTCCGGCGTTCGCGAAGTCGTATCCGCCACCGTCCTCGCCGCCGTAGTACGCCCGCACCGCGCCGGTCTTCGGATCGACCGACACGACACCGGTACGCAGGTTCTCCGGCTCACCCTTCATGTTGGAGCGGGCCGCATCGACCGCCGCGGCCTGCGCGACCGGGTCGATCGTCGTGGTGATCTCGAGGCCCTCCGTGTTCAGCAGCTGCTCGCTGATCCCCGCCTCGCCCAGCTCCCGCAGCACCTGGTTCTTGATCAGGCCCTCCGGACCGGAGTCCTGGTTGCCGTTGTCGACCTGCGCGATCGGCACGTACGGCGGGTACTGCATCCCGGTCCGGGCCGACTGCTCGAGCGTCCCCGCCGACACCATGCCGTCGAGCACGTAGTTCCAGCGCGCCTGCGCACCCTCCGGGTTCGTCTCCGGATCCAGCAACGACGGCAGCTGGATCGACGACGCCAGCACCGCGCTCTCCTCGACCGTCAACTGGTCGACGGGCTTGTTGAAATACGCCTTCGACGCCGCGGCGATGCCGTACGCACCGCGCCCGAAGTAGATGGTGTTCAGGTACGCGGCGAGGATGTCGTCCTTGGACCACTCACGGGCCATCTTCGACGAGATGACGAGTTCCTTCATCTTTCGCGTCAGCGAACGCTCGGAACCGACCATCGTCTTCTTCACGTACTGCTGCGTGATGGTCGAGCCACCACCGGCGCTGTCCTTGCCCAGGACGTTGTCGCGGGCGGCACGCGCGAAACCACCGATCGAGAAGCCGGGGTTCGAGTAGAAGTCCCGGTCCTCGGCAGCGAGCACCGCGTCACGGGTGTGCTTCGGAATCTGGTCGAGCGTCACCTCGGTGCGGTTACCCTCGGGCGGCACGACCTTGCTGAGCACCGACGTTCCGTCGGACGCATAGATCGTGGCCACCTGATTGGTCTTGAGGTCGCCGGGGCGCGGAACGTCCTGGACGACGTATGCCGCCATGAACAGCAGGATCGGGATGATCAGACCCAGCGCGACACACGCGTACGCCGTCCGGCGCACGACCTTCCACCGCGACTTCTTCACAGCCGTCTTCTTTCCACCCTTGGGAGGTTCACCACCACGGCCGCCACCACCGGTCTTGCGACCGTTCGACGGCGGAGGTCCCGGCGGACGCCCACCGGGGCCCGACTGGTTCCGCGCGACCGGCGGCGGACCCGCGGGACGTCCGGGCGGCGGGCCCGGACGACGCGGCGGGGGACCCTGCGGCGGCGGGCCGGGGCGACGCGGCGGCGGGCCGGGGGGACGGCCACCACCCTGCGGGGGCGGAGGCGGCATGCGGCGCGGCGGCGAGCCGCCCGGTTGGCGCGGCGGCGAGCCGCCCGGTTGGCGCGGCGGCGAGCCGCCCGGTTGATGTGGCGGGGGCCCACCCGCAGGCTGTCCGCCGCGGGGTGGTGGACCTCCGGGGCGTCCCTGTGGCGGGGGGCCACTCGGTCGTCTCGGTCCGTTCGGTCGATCACCCGGGGCGTTGCTGCGGGGGGAACTCACGTACAAATCTCCAGTGGTCATGGACCGGCTTCAGTCCTGCGTTACGTCGGCGGGCATTCTTCGGCCCGCGTCCGTCTTCGGGCGTGTGTCTACTCGCTCGCGGTCCGGCGAGGCCGAGGCGAGGATCGCCGCGGCCGTTTCGGTGCGGGCACGGTACCGAGAACATATGACTGAACCAAATGGTTCCAGCTGCATGTCCGGCACACCTCGACCACGTGAACCGAGAATTCCTCCTGAGTGGACGCGAGACGCACCAACTCTTCGGCAGTACGAGCCGAACCCGACACCGGGCCCAGCTTGTCACCGAAGACCCAGGAGACCAGAGTCAACTGCTCCTTACGGCAGATCGGGCACACCACATCACTGCCCTTGCCGTGGAACTTTGCGGCACGAAGCAGGTAGGGGCTGGCGTCACAGACCTCCGTGACACCCGTCCTGCCCGAGTAGACCTCGGCCAGGAGAGACCGGCGCTGAAGCGCATAGTCCACCACCTGCCGCTGTATTCGCACGGAGACCAGAGTACGTGCGTCGCGTCGGGAGAGAAGGGGTCGGTCGAGTGACGCTGGTCAAACACGGTTACCCCACTACGATGCCGATGTGGCCACAGGACCGTCCTCGCAGACTCGCGCACGCGACCTCGACCGGGTCAACGCGTGCAGCCGACTCGACGCCGCCTACGCCGACGGCCAGCTCGGTGCCGCCGAGTACCACGACCGTAGCGCCCAGGCCATGTCCGCCAAGACCCTCACCGAACTGAACGTGCTGATCAGCGACCTGCAACTGGCGTCGTCGATCACCGATCAGGCACCGGTCCGGGCGCCGCGCTCGCCCCGGCGGGCCCTGCGGATCGCGGTCGCGTGCGGTGCCGTCATCGCGGTCGGAGCGATCGGTCTCGCGCTCACCGAGCAGGACGGTCCCGACCCCGTCACCGTCACCGTCCCCGTTCCCGTTCCCGCCCAGGTCGAGAAGGCGGTGGCCCAGCCGGAGGTCGAGGTGCCCGCCGTCGACCCGATCATCGTCGGCCGGGCGCAGCCCCTCACCCAGGACGGGATCTACGCCCTCTTCGAGCAGTACCGGCAGAAGTTCGGCGACCTCACCGTCCACGAACTGGCGTTGTACGACAAATACGCCATCCTGTCGCGGACCGCCGCCGACGCGCCCGACAAGGTCGACCGGTACGACTTCCGCGGTGGTTTCAAGGTGTCGGGCACCCGCACGCAGCGCCTTCCCGGGACCGGCGAAGTCGACCTCGCCCAGGTCGACGTCCCCGCACTCGCTGCCCTGCTCGGTGATGCGCCCCGACTGGTCGGAATTCCCGACGGCACCATCGGCCACGTCCTCCTCGCCGACGGCGGCACTGGACCTTCCGTCAACGTGTACGTCTACGCCAAGCAACAGTCCGGCGGCGGGTATCTGCGCGCGACACTCGGCGGAGACGTGTGGCAGGTGACACCCGCGAATTAGGGACGGGCGCTCTAAGATCCTCCCGTGGCCAGCCGATACCCACCGAACACGCGGGCGCGCGACGTCGATCGAGCCAACACGTCCGCACTGCTCGACGCCGCGTTCGGCGACGGCCAGATCAACGAGGCCGAACACCGGGCGATGTCCGACCTCGCCGCCGAATCCCGCACCCTCGCCGACCTCGACGTCCTGGTCAGCGACCTGCAACGACCCGCCGACGCACCACCGGACGCGACGCCCCCGCGCGACACCGCCCGGCACTGGTTCTCCGTCGCGGTCGCCGCTGCCGCAGTCGTGGCCGCTGTCGCCGCCTTCACCCTCGTCGACGGCGACGACGCACAGGCCACCGCAACCCCCGCCGCGCAACAGGCCGACTTCGATTCCGTGCAACCGCTGGTCGTCCCCACGCCGAGCCCCGTCACCCCCGACGGCATGAAGCTGTTCCTCGACCGGTACCGCGCCAAATTCGGCGACCTCATCGTCGACGAACTCTCCCTCTACGAGGCCGGCCACGGAAGTCTCGAACGGGCACTCCCTCTCGAACCGAATCGGGTGGTGAGTTACGACTACCGTGGCGGATTCACGCTGTCGGGCACACCCACCACTCGGAAAGTCGACACCCCCACCTTCGACCTGTCGACGCTGAACCTCGACCGGATCGGCGGAACGGTCGTGGGCGCCCCCGTGAGCCTCAACGTCCCCGACGGCAAAGTCAGTCACGTCTCGTTCGAGACCGATGACGACGGCCCCACCGTGTCGATCTACGTCAACAACGAGTTCAGCGAGAGCGGGCACATGGAACTCGCCCCCTCCGGTGAGCCCCTGAGCATCTACCCCTTCGGCAACTAGGATGCAGATGCCCAGCACCACGCCCGCAGGTATCCGCACCCGCGACTCGGATCGCGCCGACGCCTGCGGCCTCCTCGACGCCGCACTCACCGACGGCCAACTGTCCGCGGAAGAACACGCCTCCCGCACAGCCACCGCCATGAAGGCGAAGACGTTCGACGAGCTCGACCGACTGATCGGCGACCTGCAGATCCCCCGCCGGCTCGCCGCCAGCCCTGTCGTGTCCCCGCGGCGCCGCCGGTCACCCCGACGGTGGGTGTTCGCCGCCGTCCTCGTCGTCGCCGCGGCAGCCGTCGGCGGCATCGCCGGGGCGATCGCGAACAGCGACCTCGGACCCTCGAAAACCGTCCCGACCCTCACCACCGGCGCCGGCCTGCACTTCTTCCTCGACGAATACCGCGCCGAATACGGCGACCTCGTCGCCGACGAACTCGGCCTCTACCCCGCCCACGCCGTCTTCGACCGGCCCGCACCCGGCAACGCGCGCGAGTCCGACCCCCACCTCTACGACGGCGAATTCGACGACTGGGGCAGCCCCTCCACCCGAACCGACGACGACAGATCCTTCGACCTCGCCGCCGTCGACCAGATCGCCCTCGCCGGACTCCTCGCCGGAGCACCGGAAACCCTCCACGTCCCCGACGGCGCCGTCGAAATCATCTCCTTCCGCTACGAACCCGGATCCGACAACGGACCGCCGACCATCTCCATCCACGTCAAGAACGACGCCGGACACACCGGCCACATGGTCGTCGGCTTCGACGGCGAACCGTTCGAGATCTACCCCTACGAAAGCTGAACGTCCGGGGTCCTACCCTCCCGCGCCCCACCACGTCCCCACATCGCCCAATGTGACATCCGTTCAGTCAGACGGCACCGGTGTGACATTCGGCGACGGCACCGACCAGCTGCCGGCCAGCCGCCACCACGTCCCCACATCGCCCAATGTGACATCCGTTCAGTCAGACGGCACCGGTGTGACATTCGGCGACGGCACCGACCGGCACTGGCCGCCGCCCGACCGGCATCAACCACCTGTGACGGGTTGTCCCATGTATCGAGCGGGCGTATCGTCCTATATATCGGTGCGATATAGTTTCGAATCGCATCACACGGTTAGGTCGGGCGACTCAGGGGGTGAACGTGCTCGAATTGGCAATTCTCGGGCTGCTTCACGAGTCACCCATGCACGGATACGAGTTGCGCAAACGGTTGACGGGACTGCTGGGTGCTTTTCGCGCCTTTTCCTACGGTTCCCTCTACCCGACGCTCCGACGCATGCAGGCAGACGGTTTGATCGCCGAGGACGCAGGCCCTCCGGGGACCGTCAAGCGTCGTGCCCGCCGCGTCTACCAGCTCACCCCGATCGGCAAGGAGCGGTTCACCGAACTGGTCGCCGATACGGGTCCGCAGAACTACACCGACGATGGATTCGGCGTCCATCTCGCCTTCTTCAGCCGCACACCCGCAGAGGCGCGGATGCGGATTCTCGAGGGCAGACGACGTCAGGTCGAGGAGCGCCGGGAGGGGCTTCGAGACGCGATCGGCAGAGCAAGCGGGACGCTGGATCGCTACACCAAGCAGCTCCACCAGCTCGGTCTCGAATCCAGTGAGCGCGAAGTGCGCTGGCTCAACGAGCTGATCGCCGCCGAGCAATCGACAGCAACACCTAAGAAAGAAGGAGAACCCGACCATGGGTGAGAACAGCACCGCGGTGCGCGTAGCCATTGTGGGCGTGGGGAACTGTGCCTCGTCCTTGGTTCAGGGCGTGCAGTACTACAAGGACGCCGACGAGACGGCGACCGTTCCCGGCCTCATGCACGTCAAGTTCGGCAAGTACCACGTGCGCGACGTCCAGTTCGTCGCCGCGTTCGACGTCGACGCCAAGAAGGTCGGATTCGACCTGTCCGAGGCCATCTTCGCCAGCGAGAACAACACCATCAAGATCGCCGACGTCCCGCCCGCCGACGTTCCGGTGCTGCGCGGCCCCACCCTCGACGGCATCGGCAAGTACTACGCCGAGACCATCGAGATCTCCGAGGCCGAGCCTGTCGACGTCGTCAAGGCTCTGAAGGACGCCAAGGTCGACGTGCTGGTCTCGTACCTGCCCGTGGGTTCCGAGGACGCCGACAAGTTCTACGCCCAGTGCGCCATCGACGCGGGTGTCGCGTTCGTCAACGCCCTGCCCGTGTTCATCGCTTCCGACCCGGAGTGGGCTGCGAAGTTCAAGGACGCCGGCGTCCCGATCGTCGGCGACGACATCAAGTCGCAGGTCGGCGCCACCATCACCCACCGCGTGATGGCGAAGCTGTTCGAAGACCGCGGCGTGCAGCTCGACCGCACGATGCAGCTCAACGTCGGCGGCAACATGGACTTCAAGAACATGCTCGAGCGCGACCGCCTGGAGTCGAAGAAGATCTCGAAGACGCAGGCCGTGACGTCGAACCTGACCCGCGACCTCGGTCCGGGCAACGTGCACATCGGCCCGTCGGATCACGTCGGCTGGCTCGACGACCGCAAGTGGGCGTACGTCCGCCTCGAGGGTCGCGCGTTCGGTGACGTGCCGCTGAACCTGGAGTACAAGCTCGAGGTCTGGGACTCCCCGAACTCGGCCGGCATCATCATCGACGCCGTCCGCGCGGCCAAGATCGCCAAGGACCGCGGCATCGGTGGACCGGTTTACCCGGCGTCCGCGTACCTGATGAAGTCCCCGCCGGTCCAGATGGCGGACGACAAGGCTCGCACCGAGCTCGAGGCGTTCATCATCGACGCGGAGTAATCCACGCAGCAGCAGTAGTAGGGCGAATGCACCTTTCGACGTCTTCACGGCGACGAAAGGTGCATTCGCCTTTGTGTTCGACTTCTTGTCAGACCCTCCCTCTACGGTGACACCCAGGATTCATCGAGGGAGGCGTGATGTCCGACAACACTTTCGATCGAGAGATCGACGACGCCTGGACCGAACTCCAGGACCGTCTGACCCGGTACGTGCACGCGATGGAGGACGACGACGAACTGGTGCTGCAGTCGCAGTACGACAGCGTCGACGACGGTCTCGTCGAGACGGCCGCGTGCGTGCGGTTCTTCGCCTGGGCGGGCGACACGGTGCGGTGCGAGGTGCCGTCCAACCGCTTCCTGCATCCGGCGCGGGCGCTCACCGAGGAGGAACGCGATCGGCTGATCGAACTCGGCTGGAACGGCCCCGACCTGTGCGAGCGGGTCGCCGAGGGGAACGGTTCCGCGTCGTACTATCTCGACGTCGATCGGGAGGACGCCGAGCGGGTGGCGTCGATGACGGTCACCGTGTTCCGGGAGATCTGGGATCTCCTGCATCCGTCGTTCCTGAAGGCGATCACCGGGGGCCGCAGCGAAACCCCGGTGTTCGACAGTACGGAAGTCCCCGACCCGTTGCGCGAGGGCGCCGGGTTGCGCGATCGTGTCGATGCGGCGGTCGAATCCATGCTCGAGCAGGCGCCGGGCCGGGATGCGGACGGCGACATCCTCGTGTGGGTGGGCGAACTCCCCACCTACGTGCGGGTAATCGAGGAGGATGCCCGCGTGGAGGTGTTCGCCCGGGTGGTCCACACGATCAGCGACCGAACCCGCGCAGCGGAGGCGCTCGCCGACCTCAACCGCCAGTGGCCCGACATCAAGTTCCTGCTCATTGTCGACAACGTGGTCGCCGTCATGCGCGTCGACGGTGCACCGTTCATCGCCGATCATCTGGTTTCGGTGTTCCGGATGTTCGAGCATTTCGTGGATAGCGTCGACGACGCGTTCGCTGAAAAGCTCGGCGGCAAACTCAATTCCATGGCCGACACCCCCTCTGCGTACGCCGAGCACGAATGCGAGGACGAGTTTCCTGCCGCCCTGGTCACATTGATCCACCTGGACTCCGAGAGCGGACTCGACGCCGACGACGTCGCGGAAATCTGCGGACGCGACCGCGACACCATCCTCGAATTTCTCCGCCTCTGCTCCGAGCAGGAGATCGAGTGGCGTCACAACGCGGAACTCGCCCGCGAAGCGGAACCGGGAGAGGCCGACATGTGCGAGGACGAATCGAGGGCTTGGGCCAAGACGAAGGAGAGCCTGCGCGCCGCGCTGCGGGTTGTGGTGCTGCCGAACAGGACTCCGCCGCGAGGTGGGTTCCAGAACCTCGGCTAACCCGGCAGCGGGATGACGACGCCCGGCAGGATCTCGATCTGGGTCGGCGCCGGGACGGGTGCGGGCACTGGTGGGGCGATCGGAGCCGGCACGGTCGCGGGTAGTACCTCGACGGGTGCGGGGGTGGGCGCACCGGGCGGCGGGAGCACCCCACTGGTTCCGGTTCCGGTTCCATCGCCGCTGGTCTGCCCGCTCCACGTCGGCACACCGGCTTGGCCGCCGATCGGATCGGGCCACGGGAAGTCTTCCCAGTCGGTGTCTTCGAGGGCGCCGTCCATCGTGCCCTTCCAGATGTCGGACGGCAGACCCGAACCGTAGATCAGGCCGCCCCAGCTGTTGTTGATCGCGGTGGCGTCGGACTTCCCGATCCACACCGCCGTGGACAGCGACGGCGTGTACCCGACCATCCACGCGTCCTTGTTCTCGCCGGTGTCCCCGAGCTGCGCCGTGCCGGTCTTCGCCGCCGACGGCCGTCCCCCCGCCAGCGCGTGCCCGCGCGAGTAGGACGCGATGGGCATCAGGGCCTGACTGATGTTGTCGGCGACCGCCGCATCGAGCCGCTGCTCGCCCGGGCTGGGCGCGCGGTCGAGGAGCACGACGCCGTCGGCGGTCACGACGCGCTGCACGAAGTACGGCTGGTGATAGATGCCCGATGCCGCGAGCGTCGCGTACGCGGACGCCATGTCGATCGGCCGCGACAGGTACTGGCCGAGGACGATGCCGCCCTCCGGTTCACCGCCGTTCTCGCTGAGCGTCTTGCCCTGCACCCCGGCAATGAGCTCGGGGATCCCTGCCCGGTGCGCGGCGTCGGCGATGGCTTGCGGACCGTTGTCCATCGACATCATCAACCGGTAGAAACTCGTGTTCAGCGACCGCTTGGTGGCCTCCGCGATGGTGCACGTCCCGCAGGACTCGCCCTCGACGTTGCCGATCTGGACATTGCCGACTGTCAGCGGGGCACTGCTGAACCGGGCCGACAGGGGGATGCCCTGCTCCAGCGCCGCGGCGAGGCCGAACACCTTGAACGACGATCCCGTCTGCAGCGGCGCCTGCGCGTAGTCGAATCCGGCGCCGTCCTCGCCGCCGTAATAGGCGCGCACCGCGCCGGTGCGGGGGTCGATGGACACGACGGCGGTGCGCAGCGCCGGGTCCTCACCCTCGAGAGTGTCGTGGACGGCGTCGATCGCGGACTGCTGCGCCCGCGGATCGATCGTGGTGGTGATCTGCAGCCCCTCGGTGTTGAGGGTCTGCTCGGAGATCCCCGCATCCGACAACTCGCGCAAAACCTGGTTGCGGATCAGTCCGTCGGGGCCGGGGGCCGAGTTCGCGTCGGTGGGCCGGTTGGACGGCGCGGTTACCGGGAACTCCGCGGCCGTGCGGTCCTGCTGACTCAGCACACCCATCGACACCATGCCGTCGAGCACGTAGTTCCACCGCGCCTGCAACTGGTCGAGGTTCGCCTCGGGGTCGAGGTACGACGGGCTCTGGATCACGGACGCGAGCACGGCGCCCTCCGCCACGGTGAGGTCGCCGACCGGCTTGTCGAAGTACGCGCGCGACGCCGCCTCGATGCCGTAGGCGCCGCGACCGAAATAGATGGTGTTGAGATAGGCGGCGAGGATCTCGTCCTTGGACCATTCGCGGGCCATCTTGGTGGAAATCACCAGTTCGCGCATCTTGCGGTACACGTTGCGATCCGCGCCGACCAGCACGTTCTTGACGTACTGCTGCGTGATCGTCGACCCGCCGCCGGCGCTTTCCTTGCCGAGGACGTTGTCGCGGGCGGCGCGCATGAACCCGGTGACGGAGAAGCCGGGGTTGGAGTAGAAGTTGCGGTCTTCCGCCGACAGGACGGCGTCGCGGACGTGCTGGGGAATAGCGTCGAGCGCGATCTCGGTGCGGTTGCCCTCCGGCGGGATCACCTTGGTCAGCTCGGTGGTGCCGTCGGCGGCGAAGACGGTGGCCACCTGGTTGGTCTTCATGTCCGACGGGCGCGGGACCTCGGCGCGGACGTAACTGACCAGGAACGTGACAAGCGGGACGACCAGCAGCAATGCGATCACCGCCAGGCTCACCCGGCGGACCGTGCGCCACCGGGTGCGCTTCTTCTTGCCGTCCGGTGCCGGGGTCGGGTCAGCCGTACCGTCGTCAGCGGGCGGGGTGCCCCCCGGATCGGAGGCAGGGGAACCCGCCGCGTTGTTGCCAGAACTCACTTACACACTCCCGGTCAGTTATCCGGTCACGGAGGATCGTCGCACCCACCCGTACGTATGTTATGTGAATGACCGCGAGCATGACGCGCGCCGCGCTATCGCTCAGCAAATATTCATACCGACCGTACTGTTTCAGCGCACCCGATTCCGGGCTGTGATCGCCAGCCCCGACAGCACCAGGCACCCGAGCAACACCAGCGCGGGGGTGACGCCGGGGTCGCCGCGGAAGACCTCGACGACGGCGGCCACCAACGCCATCACCGTGAAGAACCCGAGGATCCCGATCAGAACCTCGAGCCGCTGCCGCTTCGCCACCGGATGCATGACCGACACCTTTCCCCTCGCTTCCCGACCGTCAGCTCTTCACGCCGCCGGCCGTCAGGCCCGAGACGATGCGGCGCTGGAACAGCAGGACCATGATCACCAGCGGAATGGTGACGATCGTGCCGGCCGCCATGATCGCCGCGTACGGCACGACGTGCGGGTCGTTGCCGGAGAACCGGGCGATGGCGACGGTGACGGGTTCGGTGGCGTCGCTGGAGAGCTGACTCGCGAGCAGGTACTCGTTGACGGTCGCGATGAACGCGAGGATGGCGGTGGTGAACAGGGCCGGCGCCGCGAGCGGCAACATCACCAGACGGAACGCCTGGCCGCGGCTCGCTCCGTCGATCCGTGCCGCCTCCTCGAGTTCCCACGGGAGTTCCTTGAAGAACGACGTCAGCGTGTAGATGGTGAGCGGCAGGACGAAGGAGATGTTCGGGATGATCATCGCCTGGTAGGTGCCGATCCAGCCGATGTTCGTGAACAGCTGGAACAGCGGGGTGACGAGCGCGACGACGGGGAACATCGACGCCCCGAGCACGATGCCGACCACCACGTACTTGAACCGGAACTCGATCCGGGCCAGCGCGTAGGCGGTGAAGATTCCGACGGCGAGCGCGATGACGGTGGTGATTCCGCCGATGATCATGCTGTTGACGACAGCCCGGGTGAAGTTGTTGCCGCTGCTCGTCGACAGTGCGTTCTGGAAATTCTCGAGCGTGACGTGCGTGGGCCACGGGGTCGTGTCGAACGTGTAGTCGGGGTCGCGGAACGCCGTCACCATCATCCAGTAGAACGGGGCGAGACCCCAGACGAGGATGATCGCGACACCGACGTAGATGCGGGAGTTCTTGAACGCGAACCGCTTCGGACGGTTCCGGCGGGCGGGTTCGGCGGGAAGTTCGAGCTCCGGGGCGCGATGGGTCACGGCTTCGGCCCCTTTCGCTGGGCTTCCTGCGTCTCGACGGCGTTGGCGCCGAGGAACTTCACGAGGACGAACGCCACCGCGAAGATGAGGAGGAACGTGATGGTGGAGAGCGCGGACGCGCTGTTGAACCCCTGCCGCACCTGGTCGACCACGAGGATCGACACGGTCGTGGTGGCCGGGTTGCCACCGGTCAGGATGGCGGGCAGGTCGTACATGCGGAGGGCGTCCATGGTGCGGAACAGGATCGCGACCATCAGCGCCGGCTTCACCAGAGGGAGCGTGATCTGCCGGAACCGCTGCCAGGCGGAGGCGCCGTCGACGCGGGCCGCCTCGTACACGTCCTGCGGGATCATCTGCAGGCCGGCGAGGATCAGCAGGGCCATGAACGGGGTGGTCTTCCAGACGTCGGAGATGATCACGGCGAATCGGGCGGGCCAGGCGTCCGACGTCCACAGGATCTCCGTGCCGAGGATCCGGTTGGCGATGCCGTCGTACGCGAAGATGAAGTACCAGAGTTTGGCGGTGACCGCGGTCGGGATGGCCCACGGGATCAGGACCGCCGCGCGCAGCAGGGCCCGGCCCTTGAACGTCTTGCCCATGATGATCGCCATCCACAGGCCGATCGCCACCTCGAGCGTCACGGTGACGACGGTGAAGAACGCGGTGTTGCCGACGGCCGACCAGAACTGGGAGCCGAGCGTGCCGGGCGGGCACGCCATGACCACGCCGCTCGGGGAGGTGCACTGCTGCAGGATCCAGTGCGTGTAGTTGGTCAATCCGGCCCAGCCGCCCTCGACGAACATGCCCGTCGCCGGGTCGAGGCCCGCGTCCTTCTGGAACGACATCACCACTGCCCGGACCACCGGGTAGCCGATGACGACGGCCAGCACGGCCAGCGTCGGCACGACGAACAGCCACGCGCGGCGACTGCTCATCCCGAAGCGCCTGTTCTCGCTCGCCTCACGCGAACCGCGGCCGGGGTTGGAATCCCCGGCCGCGGTGCGGGCCGGCGCCCCACTGGTGGTCCCAGTCGGAACGGCCATGTTCACTCCTGTGCTGTTACGAGCCTGCGGACTGGATACCGGACTGCATGTCCGTGATCGCCTGGTCCACCGACTTCTCACCCTTGATGGCAGCGTAGGCGTTGTCCTGCACGGCCTTCGACACAGCGGGGTAGAACGGCGTGACGGGACGCGGGACGGCGTTCTCGATGGACACCTTCAGCGTCGGCATGAACGGGTAGGCGGCGATGATCTCCGGGTCGTCGTACAGCGCGGCGCGAACCGGCGGCAGGGAACCCATCGCGATGATCCGCTGCGCCTGCTCACCCTGCAGGAACGCCAGGAAGTCGCGGGCCGTGGCCTTGTTCTCGGAGTACGCGCTGATGGCCGCGTTGTAGCCGCCGAGCGTCGACGCGCCGATGCCGTCCTTGCCGGGCAGCGGGGCCACCGCGTACTTGCCCTTGACCGCGGACGAGTCCTTGTCGGCGGTGCCATACACGTAGGGCCAGTTCCGCAGGAACAGCGCCTTGCCGTCCTCGAACGCCTTCTGGCTCTCCGGCTCCTTGAACGTGGTGTCCTGGGCCGGGATGTCGCCGTTCTTGAAGTTGTCGACCAGCACCTGCAGGCCGGCGCGGGCCTCGGGGCTGTCGACGGTCGGGGTCTTGCCGTCCTCACCGACGAACGAACCGCCGTACGCGTTGATGACCTCGGCGGTGTTCACCGTCAGGCCCTCGTACGGTGCGAACTGACCGGCGTAGCAGTCGATGTTGTTGGTCTTCGCGACCTCACACGCCGCGGACAGCTCGGCCCACGTCTTCGGTGCGGCGGGCAGCAGGTCGCTGCGGTAGTACAGCAGGCCGCCGTTGGTGTTCTTCGGCGCCGCGTACTGGGTGCCGTTGTAGGTGGCGCTGTCCACCGTGGCGGGGAGGATTCCGGTGTTGTCGACCGCGAACTCGCCGGACAGCGGCTGCAGCCAGCCCTTGGCCGCGAACTCCGCGGTCCAGGGGACGTCGAGTGCGACGACGTCGTAGTCGGACTGCTTGGCCTGCAGGTGCTGGACCAGGTCGTCGTGCGCCTGATCGGCGTCGTTCGACTGCTCCTTGAACGTGACCTGCTCGTCCGGGTGCTCGGCGTTCCACGCGTCGATGATCTGGCGGACGACACCGGTCTCGGTGGTGTCCTTGCCCTCGACGTACGTGATGGGTCCGCGGCCGTCGAGGTTCTCCGACGTGGAGTCGCTGCCGCTGTCGCTCGAGCAAGCGGTGAGCGTGACCAGCGAGGCAGCGGTGGCAAACACCGCGGCGCGCCGAACCGCTCTCGAAATCTGAACCATGGAGTCTCCCCGTAGGTAGATGTGGATGAACCCGATACCGGCGGCACGACAGAGTTCGCGGCACCGGCGCGGTGTCGGAACATACTGTGGCACGGAACACCGTCGAAGGCGTGCATTACCCCCGACCTGAATCGGTCAGGAACCGTTCCGACCACCGCGGGGTCAGCTCAGCCGGAACCCCTCGGACGCCGAGAAAAGGTGCACCTGGGACGGGTCGACGTGCAGTTTCACCAGGTCACCCTTGCGGGGCGGGTTCCGCCAGTCGGCGCGGGCCACCAACTGCTGCGTCTCACCGTTGACGGTGCTGCGGCCGTAGATGTAGGCGTCGGATCCGAGTTCCTCCACCACCGCGACCTCCATCGGGATGCCCGCGGTGGACAGTTCCAGGTGCTCCGGGCGGATCCCGACGACGACCTGACGCTCGTCGGTGTCGGAGCGCAGTTGCCGGGGCAGCGGGATGGTCGCGTCGCCGAGCACGACGCCGTCGGCGGTGATCGGCAGCGTGAACAGATTCATCGACGGCGACCCCATGAACCCGGCGACGAACACGTTCGCGGGCCTGTTGTAGAGGTCGCGCGGGGACGCGCACTGCTGCAGCACCCCGTCCTTCAGCACCGCCACGCGGTCGCCCATGGTCATGGCCTCGACCTGGTCGTGCGTCACGTACACCATGGTCGTCTCGAGGCGGCGCTGCAGCTGCGCGATCTGGGTTCGCGTCTGCACGCGCAGCTTCGCGTCGAGGTTGGACAGCGGCTCGTCCATCAGGAACACCTGCGGCTGCCGGACGATGGCGCGTCCCATCGCGACGCGCTGCCGCTGACCGCCGGACAGCGCCTTGGGTTTGCGGTCCAGGTACGGCTCGAGGTCGAGGAGCTTCGCCGTCTCCTCGACCCGCGTGCGGATGTCGTCCTTCGCGGCGCCCGCGAGCTTCAGCGCGAAACCCATGTTCTCGGCCACCGACATGTGCGGGTACAGCGCATAATTCTGGAACACCATCGCGATGTCGCGTTCCTTCGGTTCCTGCGTAGTGACGTCGCGGTCACCGATGAGGATCCGCCCGCTGTGGACGTCCTCGAGCCCCGCCAGCATCCGCAGCGACGTCGACTTGCCGCAGCCGGACGGGCCGACGAGGACCAGGAATTCACCGTCCTCGATCTTCAGGTCGAGCGTGTCGACGGCCGGCTTGTCCGAGCCGGGGAACAGACAGGTGGCACCGTCATAGGTCACTGTGGCCATGAACGTCGAAGTCCCTTCTACCCGGCGCCGCGCTCAGGTGCGTGAAAATGTACCTGTTGACACCCCTTCTCACTCACCTGTGGGCAGGCTGGGTACGAATCCCCCTCGGTCCGAATCATGTTGGTCGCATTCATGTACAGGGTTTTCCACAGCTGGGGATGGACGCGCCAATGAAACGGGGCGGTGAATGCCGTGTGAACACAGGCCGTCGTCGAGGCCGAGCAACGACCGCTCGACCCGGACAGTGTGCTCGGCGAATTGCGGCAGGGGTCGTCGGCGCACCGCCCGCGGGTAGTGCTCCAGCACCACCCGCCCGCGATCATGCTCGGCGACAATGCGTTCCGCGGCGTCCGCGGTGACCCGGGCCGTAATAGATACCCGACGGCAGGCACACCGTGGTCGCGGCGCTGCCGGGTGCGGATCAGCACCGGACGCACCCCCGCGTCGGCGCACCGGGCCGCGAGCGCGGCGCCGAGGACCGGGTCGAGGCGGCTCTGCCGGAGCCGGTCGCGGCCCCACGGTCCGGGTTGCTCGATCAGCAGCCGCCGCGTACCCGGGGCGAGGTGCCGCACAACGGCTCCTGGAGTCGGAACGGGGAGGCGATGTTTCACCCGAGGCGAGCCGGGTGCCGGTAGCAGCTATCGCGTCGCTTGTGGGTTTTCGTGTCGCGACCGGTCGGTTTTACCTGCGGGTTTTCGGGGAATTCCGGAATTGCACAGAACAGGAGTCGGGGACTTCCACGGATGAGGTGAGCACGATGAAGAAGAAGATCGCATGGCGTGCGGCGGCGGCGTCGGCGGTCATCGCTCCCGCGATGGTCTTCGCAGCGGGTACCGCCGAGGCGGTGCCGGCTTTGAGTGTGGGGGCAACTGGTTCCGGCGCGGTCACGGTGACTGTGCCGGCCGGAGAGAATTGGACATGTTTCGGCTTCGATTCCGGGTTCAGCTTCAAAAGCGGGGCATTCGCTGCCGGTGTCGGCACACTAGGTGGGTTCGCGAGGGGGTCCAACGTCACCCTCTTCTGCTTCGGCAACCAGGCGCCGTTCTTCTTCACCGGGAGCGTGACCGTCAGGTAGTCCATCCGCCGCACGCGCGCCCGGTCCTCAGGGCTGCGGGGCCGACCCCCGGTACCCAGGGCGGCGAATGGCTCGCCACGCAGTGACCAGAGCCTTCGCCGAGAGCATGTCCTGCCGGTGAGCACCCCCGGCCGGGTCCCGTTCGAGGTGATCCGGAATCAGGATCCGGCCGGCGTGCCGGCGGGAGGATGACGAGCAGTCCCGATGGACGGTCGATGCTGCCCGGGGCGGTGTATTCGAGCAATGCGGGCGGGTCGGCGCACGACGGTGTCAGGTGGCGAGGGCGTGGTCGCAGACTGTGCAGGACCCGCCAGACGTCCTCGCGGCGATGCGGAAGATGCCGTATCGCCTGCAACTGGTAGCCGTCCTCGTCGACGGTGACGATGTCGGTCATCAGCCAATGCCGTCCGGACCCCGACCTTCGGACCAATATTTCCACGCTGGACGGGAACTGCCGGCTGCGCAACCGTTGCCGCGGCGTCACCGGCCGTTCGTGGTGTCAATTATCCCGGCGCCGAGTCCAGTTCTATCGCTACCGGGCCGCGGTGTGGCTTGTGCATCATCACGTCGGCGACCGCTTTCGCGAGTTCTGTGTTGATCACGCCGCCGGTGCGGGCGATGAACGTGGTGCGCGTGGTGGCCACCGGTTGCTCGTGCTGGTCGGTGATCAGGTTGGTGGTGACGATGATGTCGGTGCCGCCCATCTGCCGGAACGATTCGAGATAGACATCGCAGTTGAGTCGGTCGCCGACCGTGACCGGGCGGTGGAGGATCAGCTGCTGATCGGTGTGCATCAACTGGCTCAGGTTGTATCCGACGAGGACGACGTCGAAAAGTTCCTCGATCGCGACGGAGCCGAGGATGCTGACGAAGGTCACGGGGCCGATCAACCCGGCGTAACCGAGTGCGCGGGCCGCGTCCTCCCGATGATGCGCGGGATGGGAATCGAGGACAGCGCGGGCGAATTCCCGGATCTTCTCCCGGCCCACCTCGTAGTCCCCCACTCGGTGGTGGCGGCCGACCAGGCGCGCCATCCGGGCCGCGATGTCGGTGTCCTCCTCCATTCGGGAACCTCCTGATCTCCGATCCCGCCCGTCGCTGCACCTCGCGCCACACGAGGCGTCATGTGACGAGGGTGAACTGCATGACGTCGATGCGCCCGCTGCGGAAGTGATCGGCGGACCCGGTCAGATATCTGACATACCGCCGATACACCTGTTCGGAGGCGACCTCGACGGCCTCGTCGTGGTGCGCGCGCAGCGCCTTCGCCCCACAGTCCAGGGTGCGCGCGGAGTGCGGTTGCAACGCCTGGATCCGCTCGCAGGTGAAACCGGCCTTCACGGCGTGCTCGGTCACCCAATCCGGTAGCGGCAGTTGCCCGCCGGGGAAGATCTCTTTCAGGACGAAGCGGGTGAACTGGATGGCTTGGCGGGTGATCTCGATGCCCATCTGCCGCAGTTTTCGGCCGAACCCCACGATGGTGTGCAACAGCTTCCGCCCGTCGGCGGGCAGGACGTCATGGCACATGGCGAAGAAGTCGTCGTAGCGTTCGATGGTGCGCCCGGTCCGGGGCAGGCGGGAAAACAACTCGGAGACATGCTGGTACTGGTTGCGGCTCGGGGTGAGTCCGATGACGTTGACGTCGTAGTGCTCGGTCGCCCGCAGCATGGTCGATCCCCACCCACAGCCGACGTCGAGCAAAGTCATGCCCGGCCGCAGGTCGCACTTGCCGAGCGCGAGATCGACCTTGGCGATTTGCGTCTGTTCGAGGGTCATGTCGTCGCGTTCGAAGTACGCGCAGCTGTGGTGCGGGTCGGATCGAGGAACAGGCTGAAGAAGTCGTCCGACAGGTCGTAGTGCGCCTGCACCTTCTCGTAGAACGGCGTCAATGGCGACACGGGCAGAACCTCACTCACACGTAGCGTGGACACGAAGTCGAGGACCCCAGGTCGACTTCCGGCGGGCGGAAGGGGCCGAACTGGGGGCGGCGCCACCCTGCTGGACGCCGTGAGGCAAATCACATCAAGACTCTATGGTTTTTTACCCTCATCAGGGCGGGCGTGCCACTGGTCGCTCGTCCAATTCGGCAGTGGTCGGGACTGCTCGTTCAGCGTTGTCCGTTGCTCGTTGTCCCGTTGCGGCGCTTGTCCTTTTCCGCTTCGGCGAGTTTCTCGACGCGCTCGGCCCGAGCGCGTTTGTCTGCGGCCTCGTTCTGCTTGTCCGCGGCGTCCTCGAGCTGCGCCTTGGCCGGTGCTGCCGCCTTCTTCTCGGTCTCCCGGATCTTGGTCTGTTCGGCGCGGTGCTCGGCCTCCGCGGCTTGGGTGCGTTGGGCGGCGAGTTGATCGGCGTTCTTCTTCGCGATCTGTTTGCGTTGCTCGGCGTCTCGTGTGGCGGCTTGTTTGCGCTCGTCCTCCCGTCGGCGGGCCTGTTCGACCTCTTGTTGTTTCGCCTTGCGGGCTGCCGCCTGCTTGTCGCGGGCCTGATTGCGCTTGGTTTCCAGTTCGGCGTCGGCCTCGGCCTGCGTGGCGGCTGCCTCTTCCTCGAGTTCTTTTGCCCGGATCAGTGCGTCGCTTCGTTCGGTGAGCGCGTCGCCGCGCCGCTCGATGCCGCGGTCGCCCAGAACGCTGCCGGCGGCTCCGTCGAGCACCCCGAGGGTGCGTTCGTACATCAACCGGGCCGGGGACTCGGTTGCCAGCCGGGACATCAGTCGGTCTTCGATGAGTTGCAGGGGAAAGCGCACGATCTGGTACTGCACGCGGATCACGGCGACCGGAACGGTGAGGATATTCATGGAATCTCCGTTGACTCGTGGGTAGTTGGTCAGGACAGGCCGGCGTCGCCGGTCAGGCCCTCGGCCGCGCGTCGAACTCGTTCGGCCTCCTCGCGTGCAGCGTTGGCGTCCCGGACGGCGCGTTGGTGTTCGTCGGCGGCCTCGACGGCTTCCTCTGCGGCGGCTGCGGTCTTGAATCGTTCGACGGTCTCTGCCCGGGCCTCGTCGGTGCGGGCGGCGGCCGCTGCCCGGGACTGCTCCTGGGCGACTTGTTGGTGCTGGTGCTGCTCGGCGGCCCGGTGTTGGGCCTGCTGCTGCAATGCGGCAGCCTTTTCGGCGGCCGCGGTCTCGGCACCGACCGCGGCGCGTTCCTCGGCGGTCTCCTGACGGACCTGTTCGAGTTCCTCCGCGGCCTGAGCGGTTTCCGCCCGGGCGACGGCCTCGGCACTGTTCGCCTCTTTACGCTGTTGCGCCTGCGCTTGTTGGAGTTGGCCTTCGGTGGCCAGCGAGTCGTTGCCGGTCACTGCCCCGGCAACTTCCTTCACCTTGCCCTTGACCGAGTCGAGCAGACCCTTACGTGCTTGTCCGGACGTGTTCTGTTCGTTCATGAAACTCTCCTGATGTTGGCGGTGTTCACCCCGCGGATACGGAAGCGGCGGTCGAGCAGCATGCCCGGACTCCGGACCGCTCCCCGGGTCAGAGCAGGGACTCCTGCGCTGAAAATCGGAATCCTTGCTCATGACCACCTTGTCGAAGTCGGGGCGCACGACGGTACTGCCCTCGGACACGGTTACCCGCAGACTCTGTCGAGAACCGCCGTGCGCCGAATGTCATGCCCGTCAGCCGATGCCGACCACTTCCTGGGCGATGGCGGCGAGCCGGGTCTGTGCGGCCGATACCACGCCGTGGCGATTCTTGTTCGCCTCTTCGTGGGCGATGATGGTGCGAATATCGGCAGGCACCGTCAATTCCTTCACCGCCGCCACCGCGCCGGAGACGTTGAGTTCGTCGTAACCGGAGATCGGGAGCTCGTCGGCCTCGAGGGAACCGTTGACGTTGCGGGCGTTGCGGATTGCGTCCGCGACGCCAGCTGCGCCCTCCCGGCGGGTCACTTCTTCGGCTGACTCGCGTGCCGCGTCGCGGCTGGCGGCGAGCGTCTTCGTGGCCACGTTCCCGGCGTGCGCTCCGCGGCTGAGCAGCACGCCGATCCGGTCCGGGGTGGCCCGGGCGGTGTCGATGGCGCGATCGAGTCCGCGCGCCGACCACGCCGCCGGGACGTTGATCAACCGGATCGCGGTCCCGGTCGCGGCCTGCAGTGGGGTGCGGCGCAGGGCTGCGGGGCCACCGAGAGCGTCCTCGGCCAGCACCATGGTCAACCATTCGACCGTGGCGGTGTGCGCGGTGATCAACCGTCCGGCCAGATCGACGATGTTGGTCTGCATCGACGCGGTCGCCAGTGCGCGCAGGTACCGCGCCCGCTCCAGCAGTTGATGTTCGAGGACCAGATCACCCAGCAGTGCCTCGTCGAACGGCTGTGCTTGTTCGGCCATCGTCTTGACCATTGCCGTCGCGCGGCCGAACCACGGACGGACGATATCCGGAAGTCCACCGAGGTCACGGATTGCTTCCTCCACAGCGTCGGCGCGCTGACGCGCATGGCCGGCGTTCTGCGACAATTCTCGGCGGACGGCTTCGGTGCGGGCCTGGGCGATGCGGGTCTCGGCGACCTGAATCTCGTTGTGGGTCAGGTCCAGAACTACACGCAACTGGGTGATCAGGGTGGCGGTGTTATCGATCATATTTGCTCCTGAGGGCGTGTGAGGTGGGACGGCCGCGCGTACCGGCCGCAAGATCATGGTCATCGGATGCGACGTCGGTGTTCCGCGTCGTATCGGGATCGGCACCGGTCCGTCGGCGTGCGACTCGGGAGAGTCCGAGCAGCCCGCGAGATGTCGCAGTGGGTTTGCCGGCGCGGCGTTCGAGGTGGCGGCCGAGTCGAGATAAAACGGCGGCCGCGAGGGGGAGGGCGAGAACGATTATTTTCCATCGACGGAGCAGACGGCTGACGAGAAGCCACATGGGACGGTCCCTTCTTATCGAACGGTAAGGCTGCGCCGCACCGCGGTCCGCACACCCACCGCAGTCAGTAGGCCGGCCACGGCAACAGGCAGCGACGACATCTCGGTCAGGACTACGGCGAAGATGACGAACAGGCAGAGGTCGAGCACACGCCGGACGCCGGGAAGCTCGACCAGGGGCAGGTGTACCCCGGGCGGGACGCAAGGACGGGTCCCGACGCTGGTTCGCGGTGACAGGGATTGGTCAATAGGACTGGAGGATAATGTGTCTGACAAAACTTGGCCCAACTATCGGTGGCACCGATCAACCGTTCCGGGGACGCAGAAGTGTCGGCCGATGCCCGACGGTCGGTCGCCGCGCGGCTGTCCGGTGGTGGCGCCGTCACGAATTCGGTCGACGACGGCGTGACGCGAGGGTCCGGCATTCGGACTGCCGGATCCCTCGCGACACAGGAGTCAGATGCCGGTGTGCCGGTCGGTATCGGTGTAGTGCTCGCGGCTGCCGGACTTGGCAATGCCCCGGCTGACGATGTATGCGATCGTCAGGATCACGATGTAGAACCAGGCGCGGTCGGCACGGAAGTAGTCCTCGTGCCCGTCGGTGGTCTGCACCAGATACGAGGTGATCAGGACTGCGATGACCGCGGCGATGTAGACGAAGAACTCGGTGGTCTTGAAGGCGGCCTTCGTTTCGGTACTGCGACGCGGCTCGAGATGCACGCGCTGGCCGGGCGCTACGGTCCCGGTGTTCGGGCCGAGGTGGTTCGGGTTGGTGGAGGTCATAGATGACTCCTTCAATGGGGTGCCCGGCATTTCGCAACACTCGGGTCACCGCGTACGTCTCCTCGAATGAGGTGGACGTCGGTGAGCGCGACCCTCTGCTGGAGCGAACCCATACACCGCAACTATACCCATTGGTAACTACAGTGCAAGTGTACGGTGTAGGTTAGGGCTGCACAGGAGTTCCGGCGCGCGGACGCGGACTCTGTGATCCGTTCCAACACAAGGAGACAGCGATGGTTGCGCGCACAGACTCCGCCGAGTCGTCCACGCCGGGTGGCCCCCGGACGCGGAGCCGTCTGCCCCGCCTGACCACCGAGCAGGTGCTGGCCACTGCCCTCGAGATCGTCGACCGCGAGGGTGTCGAGGCCCTGTCGATGCGCAGACTGGGGCAGGCCCTCGGCCGGGAAGCGATGGCCCTGTACCGCTACGCCCCCAGCAAGGCCGCCCTCCTCGACGGTGTCGTCGAACTGGTACTCCGCGAACTCGTCATCGATCCCGACGCGGCGGACTGGGCCCAGGAACTGCGCTCACTCGCGCACAACTTCCGAAATCTCGCGCTCGTCCACCCCAAAGTGGTTCCGCTGCTGGTGACACGCCCACTCACCACCCCGCTCGGTTTACGGCCGCTGGGGACGCTGCGCCCGCTCGAGGATTTCCTCGAACTCCTGATCCGAGCCGGCTTCTCCCCGCAAAACGCGCTGCGCTCCTACCGGCTCTTCTTCGGACTTCTTCAAGGATGCATTCTCGACGAACTGCAAGAACTGATCGAGGACCCCGAAGAGTCGGAGCAGATTCTCCGGCTCGGACTGCACCGCCTGCCCCGCAAGCAGTTTCCCCGATTACGCTCCCTCGCCGCCGAACTCGCCGACTACGACGGCGCGCAACTACTCGACGACGGCCTCGATATCACCATCGGAGGCCTCGAAGCCCGCTACCAGCCCACCCCCTCCGGTACCAGGGCATGACCGGCATCCGCAAGTCCATCAATGAGGAACGGCGTCCGGAAGAAGGCGAACCTTTCGGCACTGATCCCGGCCCGGTCCCGGGGCGTTATTCGACACCGCCGGCGACGAAGCCGATGGTGGGATCGCGGGGCGCTCGACCCGCTGACAGTGATGACCCGCAGCAAGACAAATCCTCCGGCAGCGAGGCTCTGTAACGAAGTCCTGTGCACTAGGAAGTCCTGCACCACGTTCCCCTGCCGGGCACCGGGCCGGACACATTTCGCGAGGACGACAGTATCGACGACCTCACCGTTGTTCCGCCGGATACGGAACCGTCGGGGCTCACTGATCCGGCGTGTCTCGGCCTTCCCGGTCTACGGGTACAGGCCGCGGACCTTGTGTGCCTCTGCGACCTTGCCGACGCCCAAGACATGGGCTGCCAACCGAAGAGGGATTCTCTTGTCGTCTGCGAGAGCCCACACCGAGCGGGACGCGGTGCGCATCAGCGCGACAAGCTTGCGGTCCACTTCCTCGCTGCTCCACGAGAAGGCCTGCAGATTCTGCACCCATTCCAGGTAGGAGACGACGACACCGCCGGCGTTGGCGAGGATGTCCGGAACGACGGTGATGCCCTTGTGGGCGAAGATCGTGTCGGCCTCGGGGGAGGTCGGCCCGTTCGCACCCTCGACGATCACTCGCGCGCGAACGGTGTCGGCGTTCTGCCCGGTCAGCACACCGTCCATGGCCGCGGGGACGAGGACATCCACATCGAGCGTGAACAGTTCCGCGTTGGAGATCTGGTCGGCGCCATCGTAACTGTCGAGGGTTCCACCTCGCCCCACCCACTCCTGGATCGGTGCGATCTCGAGCCCGGATTCGCGGTAGCAGCCACCGGTGGCGTCCGAGACCGCCACCACCCGGCAGCCTTCGTCGGCGAAGAACTGGGCCGCATGGGCACCGACCTTCCCGAACCCCTGAATGGCCACCGACGCGCCGACCGGGTCGATCCCCTTCTGCCGCATCGCTTCCAGCGCAGCGAGGACCACCCCACGGGAGGTGGCACCGGCCCGGCCGTTCGACCCACCGACGGCCAGAGGTTTACCGGTGGCCGCGCCGTGGACAGAGTAGCCGACGCTGACGGAGTAGGTATCCATCATCCAGGCCATGGTGGTTTCGTCAGTATTGACATCAGGAGCGGGAATGTCCTTGTCGGGACCGATGAACGGCAGGATTTCCTGGGTGTAACGGCGGGTGAGTCGTTCCTTTTCCGCCATGCTCAGGACGCTGGTATCTACCGCGATGCCGCCCTTGGCCCCGCCATAAGGTAGACCGAGGAGGGCGCACTTCCAGGTCATCCACATCGCGAGCGCGGTGACCTCCTCGATGTCACTGGCGGGGTGGAATCGGACGCCGCCCTTACCGGGGCCGCGGGTGAGGTTGTGCTGGACACGGTAGCCGGTGTAGATCTCGGTGGTTCCGGTGTCTCGGCGCAGGGGCACGGCCACGGTCAGGGACCGGCGGGGTGTGGCGAGTAGTTGATGGAGCCCCTCGTCGAGCCCGAGGAGATCAGTGGCGTTGCGCAGTTGGGTCAACGCTGCCCGGTGGGCGAGTTGGCCGGGGGACGGCGGCGCGCCGATGGCCGCGGGACGGGTGGGGGTCGGCTCTGTGGTGGTGTGGGGATCGGTGATCGTCATGCGAGGGCAGCCTTTGCTGGTGTTTTGCCTCGACGGTCTGGCGGGTGCGATCGAGGCGCTCAATCAGGTACTCGGTTTCGGAGTCGTCGATGGTCAGCGGCGGGGCGATCAGGAGCACGTCGACGAATTCGTCGGTGGTGGTGTAGAGCTGCAGGCCAGCCTCCATGGCTTCGTCGCGCAGTTGAGTGCCGCCGGTCTCCGGGGAGCGTGTCGCGTTGGCCAATTCGACCCCAGCAGCATCCCCTTCCTCCGTACGTCGCTGATGATCGGGCGGTTTCGGCGAGGCACGGTGCGGAGTGTGGTGGCCGCGGCCGCGCCGCAGGCGACGATGTCTTCGTCGCCGAACACGCGCAGCACCGCCGAGATTCCGGATTCGACGATGCCCCTCAGGGAAATTGATTCAGGACGCGGCTCCCACACGCCGTCCGGTCCGAGCGCGTGAGATCAGCACGGTCACCACGACGAGCAGGGCGAGAACTCCCGACAGCCCGTAGCCGATGCCGTAGAGGCCTCGGGCGGCGACCTCGAGACCGGTACCGGCCATCGGGACCAGGGATGCGCTGAGGTCGCCGCTGACCAGTGCGGTGCCGAGGGCGAAACCCACGGCCATGAACGTGCCGGCGATCCCGGCCGCCATCCCGGCCTTCTCCTCCGGCACCGCCATCTGCACCATGGTGAAGCCCGCGGAGTAGCCGATTCGGGTCCCGAGACCCAGGACGGCAGCACCCACGAGGTAGTGCCACTGCTGCTCGTGCGCCACGGCGAGCCAGGTCAGCCCCGAGGCGCTGACGAGCGCGCCGATGACGAAGACGGGCACACCACGGCCGTTGACCAGGGCGCGGTCGAGCACGGTTCCGCGGATCAAGAACGCCGCCGCGAACGGCACCATCAGCCAGCCGGTCTGCAGCGCGCTGAGCCCGAGCCCGTACGCGTCGCCCGGACGAAGATCCCCGGGAACGACCTGGGCATAGGTGCTCAGCAGCAGCATGAAGGCCGAGTTCACCGCCGCGAACAACGCGATGCACAGACACGACGCGGTGACCAGCGGCGCCTTCATCAGCGCGACGTCGAACACCGCCGCGGTCGACCGGCGCTCGACGCGCACCCACGCGATGCCCCCGACGATGCCGCCCACCAACGGAATCAGTGCCGCACCCCCCCACACGAGGCCCTGCGTCAGAGTCAGCAGGATCGCCGCGACCCACGCGATCATCCACACCGTGCCGAGTACTCCGATCCGACCGCCCCGCTCGGCGGGCGGGGCGTGTGGAATCGAGGCATAGCACGCAATGGTCGTCGCCGCGCACACCGCGGTGAGGAGGACGAAGAAGCCCCGCAGCGACAGGCTCTCGACGATGAACCCGCCGCCGATCATGCCCACGACGATCCCGACACCGGTGGCGATGACCAGAACCGCGACCCCCACCGCGATGCCCTCCTCGCCCAGATTGCGACGCAGGAAACCGAGCGGAAGCAACTGCGCCGCACCACCGAAGCCCATCAACGCGCAGCCGACCAGAAGCGTCGGATACGAGTCCCCGACGGCCGGAATGAGCGCGCCGACCGCGAGCAGTGCGGACGCCGCCACCGCGGCGTTGCGGTCGCCGTGCAGATCCGCGAGCCGCGGCAACAGGATGAAACCCGCTCCCCCGCCGAGGGTCAGCGCCGTGTAGACCCACGTCGTCGCGGCCACCGTGGCGAGGCCGTACTGCACCTGGATGGTCGGCAACAGCGGCGGCAGGATGAAGACGACGGCGTTGGTCAGGACGATCAGCAGCGTGCCGACACCGATGAGCACCCCCCTGCTCGGCGCCCGGCGGACAGTCCCCGCACGGCCGAGTCCGGCCTGCTGATGAATCTCTGTCATGAATCTCTCCGATTGTCGTGATCAGACGCGGGCCGCAAGGCCGGCGCACATAGCGGTGTAGTCATCACGGCCGAGCAGCTCCATCGGGTCGGACATCCGACCCCCGACCTCGACCCAACCGACGCAACGCTCAAAGGACCAGGCGAGTTCACGCTGGAGTTCCCCGGGGAGCCTTCAGATCTCGTCGAAGTTGCAGCTCGGCGGTGGTGTTCGGTCCGCCCCGGTGGTACGTGGAGCCGATCCAGATGAGCGCCGAACCGGCCTTCATCTCCGTCGGGACGGCCTCGTCGACGCGGTGCCCGGGTGTCGTCCCAGAGATGCGACCCCGGGATCACCAGGGTTCCGCCGTTCTCGGCGGTGAAGTCACTGACGACGACCATGATCTGCACGCGGGCCTCGCGCCCATAGCCGGGGTGACGCCGAAGAGCTGTTCGATGATCACACCGCCGTCACAGATGATCAACCCGGGAGGGAGACGCGTGAGTTCGTTCGTCGTCATGAGAGATTTGTTCCTTCGAAATTGAGGCCGGTCGCATTGGAGGGGCGCCAAGTCGACCACGTGATCCGGCTCATACCGTAAACGTAGTCAGTCATCCGATCAAGGTATTTGATTCATAAGTTTGTCACGGCAGGCTGTTCAGCGTTGCCCTAGCCACCGGGCGCTACCTGCACGTACGATCCACCGTTCGCGGAGCCTTCCCCTGCCGTATAGCAGTCCGCGTACCAACTTGACCGGTAACATTGAGACTGACTTGATCATTCGATCGGTTCTGTTCGACAGGAGGACGCATGGCTCGCATCCCCGCCGCCGAACGACGCGCCGAACTGGTGGCGGCGGCCGTGCGCATGATTGCCGCCCACGGAGTGGAGGGCGCCACCACCCGCCGCATCGCGCAGGAGGCGAACGCTCCGTTGGCCACGCTGCACTACTGCTTCGACTCGAAGGAGGTACTGTTCGCAGCAGTCTTCGAGCACGTCGGCCAGCAGTATCGAGAGGTATTGACGCGCAACGACGTCCATGGCGACGTGCCGACCACCGGCCGTGCCCTGTTGCGCGGTCTGCTGGAGTGGTACGTGGCGAATCCGGAATTCGGCGCGGCGACCGTCGAGCTGATCAGCTGGGCCCAGCGTCAGGACTGCGAGCACGGCGAGACGGTGTACAACGAGGCATTCGCGACCATACGGGCGATTCTCGCGGCCGCCACGACCGCTGCGGGCCGGCCGGTGGACGCGACAATCATCAGCGAGCTGACACACATCGTGTCCGTGTTGGCCGACGGATTCGCGCTCAACTGGCTGGTGTTCACCAACCGCACAGCGGCCGAGCCGCAGATCGAAATCACCGTCGGCGTGCTCGACACGTGGATGGCCGCCCGCCTCGGCGATTCCGCCGGGTCGGCGGCCCAGCCTTCGAAGGATTCCCCCGCGCCGACCCTGCGTTCGCTCGTGTCCTGGGTGAGCGTGGATTGATGCCGCATCGACCCGAAAGAGACCGTCGGCAGCGCGCCCGTGACCGCGACCCCGGTACGCAGCGGTCGACCGCCTGGTGGCACGACTAGTTGGTCACCTCGCTGGCGCCGAATTGCCCTGTCTGGTCGGTGTGCGCGGCACGCTCTCTCAGCTGTCGGTGCTGGTCGCTGCATCTTGGAAGGTCCGCTACGGTGTCTGAAAGGTTTGACTTGCGCGAAGCAGTTGTCGTCAGGCCGCTCGCGACGTCCGTGCCGGCGCCGAGGACCAGAAATTCGGGAAGTGTTCACCACCACTTGCGGTGACCTGCGCTCGATCGAGCGCCTAGTCTCAGCGCGTGTACACGAGACCGAACCGTCGTGCGGTGTTGCTCGGGCTGCTCGGCGGAGGCCTCGCCGCCGCGATGGGGAGCTACATCGACCTCACCCACCCCGCCGTCTCCACGGCATCACCCATCCCCGGGCTCCCGGACGGACTGATCCCCGATGGACTGGTCCCCGGCGGCCTGCTGCCGGCGCCGCCCCCACCTCCGCCGCCGGATCCGTCGGCGATCGCGGCGAAATATGCGGGTGCCGTCCCGCGTGAGTGGGGTCTGGCCGTCACCGGCACGAACACCCGGCTCGCGGTGCCCGGTCGCCGGATCGCGCTGACCTTCGACGCGTGCGGTGGGCCGCAGGGCGACGGCGTCGACACCGATCTCCTCGCTGTGCTCGAGCGCGAGAAGATGCCTGCCACCCTCTTCTTGAACGGCCGCTGGATCGATGTGAACGAGGCGCTGACCGCGCGGCTCGCCGCAAACCCACTCGTCGAACTAGCGAACCACGGCACCCGGCACCTGCCGCTGTCGGTGACCGGGAAATCCGCGTACGGCATCGCTGGCACCACTTCGCCCGCCGAGGTGATCGACGAGGTATGGATCAATCACCAGCGCCTGCATGCGATCACCGGCGCACCACCGCGCTGGTTCCGCCCCGGCACAGCCCACTGCGACGAGGTCGCAGCGTCTATCGTCCGGGATCTCGGCGAGCACGTGGTGGGTTTCACCGTCAACGGCGACGCGGGGGCCACCCTGCCCGCCGCGAAGGTCCAGGCCGCCGTCACCTCCGCCCTACCGGGGTCCATCGTGATCATGCACGTCAACCGGCCGGCGGGTGCCACCGCGGAGGGCCTCACCGCGGCGGTGTCCCAACTACGTTCGGCCGGAGTCGAATTCGTCACCCTCAGTGGTGCGGACGGCCTGGCCTGATCCCGCGCGTGTTTGGCGCGCTCGCTCGCACTCGGAGGATCGAGGTCCCCTCCACCTCCACCCAAGGCATCGACCTGATCGTTCGCGGCGGGCGTCGGCGGAATTCCCGACGGCGTCAACCGCGGGCACAATGCCTGCGAAAACACCACCCACGGACAGCGGGTACGCCCTCCCGGCCCACGTTGTACTGACATGCAACAGTGACGCGAGGGGATGAGGAACGGACAAGAGCACCAGCACTGTCATGGCACCGACCCCGACCGCCCACCGTCACCGCGAAACACGGGTGAACCATCCCCGGTCGACCTCCTCGACATCTCGGCCACCGAACTCACCGAACGCGGCACCCACGGCTGGAGGAACCTCGAACTACGCACCACCGGGTCGACCGGAATCGCTCTGATCCGGCACGTCACCTCGAGAAATCCGACACGGTTCAGCTCCTCGTCCGTGGAACGGAGGGATCTATCTCCCTGCGAGTGCGATCCCGCACCGGCGACGGCATTGAATTTCTGCGACGAAATCGGGTACTGCTGTGGGCATGGACAGCGATGATGACTTCGACGATGCGGAGTGGAATCGCCGGGTCCGGGACGAAACCGAAACCGAGCGGTTGGACCGCAACTGGAGCAATCTGCTGCAGGAACTGCGTGTCGTGCAGACCGGTGTTCAACTCCTGACCGGATTCTTGCTGACGTTGCCGTTCCAGCAGCGGTTCGAGGAGCTGTCCGACACGCAGGAGGTGATCTACCTCGTCACCGTCGCGCTCTCGGTCACCGCGACGATCATGCTCATCGCACCGGTCGGACTGCACCGATTGCTGTTCCGGCAGCACGCCCTGCCCACGCTCGTCGCGATCGGACAGCGACTGGCGATCGCCGGCATCGCCGCCCTGGGCTGCGCCCTGGTCGGTGTCGTCCTGCTGATCTTCGGCGTCGTGGTGAACATGCCCACCGGGGTGATCGCGGCGGCAATAGCGCTGCTCATGTTCTTCGGATTCTGGATCCTGCCGGCGCAGCGGTACGGTCGCCCCGGCGACGATCAGACGCGGTAGCTCGTGCCCGGCCGAGTCACCAGGCGAGTTCGGCGGCGGCCTCCCGCGCCCGGTCGGCGGCCTGCAACGCGAGTCCGTACAGCAACCCGAACGCGAAGCACTTCTTCACCCTCTTCCCGATCACCGGGGTGGCGAGTTCGGCGGCGTACCGTTTGGGGTCCTTGCGGGCCCGGTGCAGCTCGGCGTCGTCGGTGCCGGTACCCAGATGCCGGTGTTGCTCGGCGAGCAGATCGTTCTCCATCCGCGCGGCTACCGGCCCCATCACCAGCTCGACCGGCAGGTCCGCGACCGCGTCCGCGAAGCGGCGCCCGTTGCACCTGCCGGTCCCGCACCTCCCCGGGAACACCCGCATACCAGGGCAGTTCGTCATCGAGCGCCGCCCGCTGGTCGGGGTCGAACAGGTCCTTGAACACCCGTAAGGTGCTGCGGAACCGTCGGATCCCCACCCGGGTGGAGTGGATCGGGTCCAGCCCGCGCCGAAGCACACATCACCGGCGGCGATCGCCTCCGCCTGGGTGTCGAGGTACCCGGTGAGTACCGCTGCCGCGTTCTCGTCCGCGGTGCCGGGGTGGTCGGGCGAGAGTGCGTGGGTGAATTTCGAGGGATACCGCGACGGCCGTGCACCGGCCCGGACCAGGCGTTTGCTGATTGCCTGCTGCACGTCGGCTATCGGGCGTACCGGTTTGCCGGCCGCGGCTCCCGGATCAGCGCGGCCAGCGCGTCGGGAATCGCCTCGGCGGGCACCAGATCCCGCAGGTCCGGAACCTCGAATCCGAGGTCTACCTCGTCTTTGTCTTCCCGCTCCGCTGCGCCGACACCATCAGTCCAGTCTGCCCGGGGGAAGGTCTTCGGGTGTCTCGGATGCTGCCGGGCAATAACCGGACCAGATTCATCCGGTGCACGACCCCGGCATCCTCGTTCGCGCGTCAACCGATCCCGTGGGGCCAATTAGCCCGAAGACCAGAACCCGGAGGGGCTCGCGCCGTGACGTCCGGAGGCAGATGGCACGACGGAACCCGGTCCACTCGACAGACGCTTTCACCGCCGAAAAAATTTAGACCGGCACGGAAACCGGCTCTCTCCCGACCTGATCGTCGACGACCCGACAGGGCACCCTCGCCGTCGAGCGTGAAAGCGGCAGCCCGTCCACGACAGACAGCACCATCGCCGTGCCACGGCCGGCGGCGCACCTGGCCGGAAGTCGCGACCCGCCCCCGGTGAGGCTGCCCCTCGACGTGACGAACAATACCCTCAGGGGTATTTGCATACCCTGGGGGGTATAAGGCACCCTGGAGGCATCGCACACCCTTCCCCGTTCGGAGGTAACCGGATGATCCTCGAGCAGTACTACATCGAGTGCCTGTCGCATGCGTCGTACCTGATCGGCGACAAGAGCACCGGCCGGGCCGTGGTGGTCGACCCGCGCCGGGACATCACCGACTACCTGGCCGACGCCCGCCGCCTCGGGCTGACCATCGAGGGCGTGCTCAACACCCATTTTCACGCCGACTTCGTCTCCGGGCACCTCGAGTTGCTGGACGCGACCGGCGCGTGGATCGGCTTCGGCGAGACCGCCGACACCGCCTACCCGATCCGCCGACTCCGGCACGGTGAGCGCATCAGCCTCGGCGAGGTGGACCTCGAAGTGCTCGCCACCCCCGGGCACACCTGGGAGTCGATCAGCCTGCTGGTCCGCGAACACCCACACGCCACCCCGACCGCGGTCCTGACCGGCGACTGCCTGTTCATCGGCGACGTCGGCCGCCCCGACCTCGCCAACCTCGGCGACGGCACCACCACCGACCTCGCCCGCGCCATGTATCGCACCCTGCACCAGGTACTGCTGCCCCTACCCGATGCGGTCACGGTGCTGCCCGCCCACGGTGCCGGCTCGTCCTGCGGCAAGAACCTGTCGGCCGAGCTGACCTCGACCATCGGGGAACCAGCGCGCGCACCAACCCGTCCGTGCACCGATGAGCGAGGGACGCGTTCGGCCGGCTGACCTCGACCATCGGGGAACAGCGCCGCACCAACCCGTCCGTGCAACCGATGAGCGAGGACGCGTTCGTGGCCCTGATCACCGACGGGCAACCGGCGGCCCCCACCTACTTCGCCGCCGACGTCGCACTGAACAAGGCCGACCGCCCGGTGCTCGACCAGCACCGCCGCATCCCCGACATCACCCCGGCACGGCTGCGCGCCGCACTCGCCGCCGGCACCCGGGTGCTCGACGCCCGCACACCTGACGACTTCGCCGCCGGTCACCTGAGAGGTTCGGTCAACATCGGATTCGACGGCCGGTTCGCCGAAACCGGCGGCATGGTCGCCGACATCGGTGACACGATCCTCCTGATCACCTATCCCGGCCAGGAACAGCAGGCCGCGATGCGCCTGGCCCGCATCGGATCCGACGGCGCCAGCGGCTACCTCAACGTCGACACCGACGGCCGCTTCCCGGCCGAACTGGCCGATCTCGTCCAGTCCGCCCCGAGGACCACCGTCGCCGAACTCCATCACGTCCTCGCCACCGAGGCGGTCACGGTGATCGATATCCGCAACCCCGGCGAACGCGAGTCCGGCGTCATCCCCGACGCCATCCCGATCCCGTTGGCCCAGTTACGCACCCGGATCGGCGAGATCCCCACCGACACACCGGTCGTGGTGCACTGCGCCGGCGGTTGGCGATCGAGTGTCGCCGCGTCGCTGCTGCGAGCCCACGGATTCGATCAGATCACCGACCTGGTCGGCGGCTACACCGCCTGGGCGGCGCACACCGTGACCGTCTGACCCATCCCGGACGCGGCCCACCACCCCCGTTGCCGACAGACGGCACCGACACCTCGAGGAGACATTGCCATGTGCTACCCCACCGCCTGTACGAGATGCGGGAAGACAACCTGGGGCGGCTGCGGCCGGCACGCCGACAGCGTGATGCGGTCCGTGCCCGCCGCCGACCGCTGCACCTGCACCAACGACTCCACCCCGCAGAAGAAACCCGGACTGCTCCGGGGACTGTTCGGGCGCTGAGATTCCGACGGCGATCACGCCACCACGAACTGCGCCTGAGGTGTACGGCCAGACCCGGAACCCGGCGCCAGGCACGGCACCGGACACACCACACCAGAGGAGAGGACACATGATGGTCGGAGACGACGACAGCATCGCTGTGGTACTGAACAGGTTGCGGCGCGCACACGGCCAGCTCGCCGGAGTGATCTCGATGATCGAGCACGGCCGCGACTGCAAGGACGTCGTGACGCAACTCGCCGCGGTGTCACGTGCCCTCGACCGCGCAGGATTCAAGATCGTCGCCACCGGTCTGCGCGAATGCCTCACCGGTGATTCCGCCGACGGCACCGAACCGATGACCGAGGCCGAACTCGAAAAGCTATTCCTGACCCTCGCCTGACCCCGTCCGCCCGTGCCCCACTCCCGATGCACTGAGCCCTCTCAGGCATGGACCACCGCCCCACCGAAAGGACAATGGTGACCCTGACAATCGCACTCGGGATCGGTGCGCTCATCGGGATCCTGCTGGGAATGCTCGGTGGCGGCGGATCCATCCTCGCCGTACCCGCACTGGTCTACGTCCTCGGAGTCGGCATCGCCGAAGCGATTCCCATCTCGCTGCTGGTGATCGGAATGGCCTCCGCCATCGGTGCCATCCCGAAAATCCGCGCAGGGAAGGTCCAATGGCGCCTCGCCGGGATCTTCGCCGCCGCGGGTATCCCCGCCACCTTCCTCGGTAGTGCAGTCGGCCGGCTCCTGCCGCAACCCGTGGTGATGACCGGCTTCGCCGTCGTCATGATCGTCGCGGGCATGCGGATGCTCGCCGACCGAGGAGACGTCGGCACCGCCTGCCGAACTGGTGATTCCGGCATCAATTGGCGCCGATGCGCACCCCGCTCCATTCCCGCCGGATTCGCGGTGGGATTGCTCACCGGCGTGTTCGGCGTCGGCGGCGGTTTCCTCATCATCCCCGCCCTGGTGCTGATGCTCGGCGTCGAGATGCAGGTCGCCGTCGGCACTTCACTGCTCATCATCGTGGCGAATTCCGCCGCCGGACTGGCCGCGCACCTGAACGAGGCAAGCATCGACTGGACCCTCGCCGCCGCCTTCGCCGCCGCCGCGATCACCGGGTCACTTTCAGCCGGCCACCTCGGCACCCGCATCGACACCGCCCGACTCCAGCGCTGGTTCGCCTACCTGGTATTCGCTGTCGCCGCATACGTACTGGCGGACACCGCGTTGCTGCAGCGATCCGCTTCGTGAGCTGTGCACACTCGGCGATGATAGTTTCAGTTATCGAAGCTAAAGTCCGTCCGCAAGCAACGATGTCAGCAGGTTTCGGTTTCAGCTCCCGGCTTGGTGCACCGACCCAAGCGATCAGATTGGCGATGTTGCACGCCAAAGATGCTAGAAATCAATCATTTTCAAAGTGCCGATAATCTATTTTACGTCAACTAATAAGTTGGTTATTCGCATCGGCTGCGAATACGACCACTCGCGGTAACACTCATCTGCTAAGTGTCGAGGGAGTTAGCCTGCGGTCTTGGCTGATTGGGCGTTGGTATTTGCGAGGCGCAGGTCGCGTGCGGCCCGCATCCCCCTGAGCGGCTCCCTCCGAGACAAGACGACCGTCGGCGTCGTACGCACCGAGAACCAAGGCGGACACCGACCTGCTCGAGGCCTGCTGGTGAGGCGGGATTTCAGAACATGCCGAATTGGCCCGCTGTCGATCACGTTGCAGGTCTGCAGTTGTCATGAATCGACGACGGTCACGGTGCACGTCCTACCCACCGTCTCGTGTCAGGGACGGTGGGGCAGTCCACGGGCTTGGATGGTCAGGTGTCGATTCGGTCGAGCGGGTGGCCGAGCAGTTCCGGTTGCGGGCGCGGTGTGGGCCGCCGGTCGGACGGGCAGTGCCCGGCGTTGTCGGTGTGCTCGTCGGGTTCGGCGGTGCGGTTGTGTGTTGCGGCGACGGCCATGACCGCGATGACGGCGAGGAGGGTGAGCACCACGAACAGCGGGAACTCGCCCTCCTCCGGTGCGGCGAGGTGGCTGTCGGCGAGCAGAACAGTGGCTGAGAATGTAACCATCGCAATACCTTTCGGTCGAATTGGGGTTCAGGTGACGGGGACGCCGACCAGTCCGGCGGCGAGCCCGAGCAGTGCGCACACCCCGAGGGTGCGCAGCACCGACCAACCCAGCCGGTAAATCATGAGTCCGGCGAGGATCCCGATCACGAGGGCGAGCGGCCGGAAGCTGCCCGGTTCGGGAATGAGCAGGTGGAACGGTCCGAAGTGCACGGGTGCGGTGTCGGCGAAGAGGGTGTGGACGGCGAAATACAGGGCCAGGTTCGCGATCACCCCGACCACCGAGGCGGTGATCCCGGACAGTGCCGCGGTCAGGTGGTGGTTGTGGCGGAGTCGTTCGACGTAGGGGGCGCCGAGGAAGATGAACACGAAGCACGGCACGAACGTCACCCAGGTGGTCAGCAGCGCCCCGAGGGTCGCCGCGGCCCAGGGGTCGAGGTCGCCGGGGTTGCGGTAGGCGCCGAGGAAGGCGACGAACTGCACCACCATGATCAGCGGGCCCGGGGTGGTCTCGGCCAGGCCGAGCCCGCGGACCATCTCGCCGGGGGTGAGCCAGCCGTAGGTTTCCACCGCCTTCTGTGCCACGTAGGCGAGGACGGCGTAGGCGCCGCCGAAGGTGACCAGCGCGGTGCCGGAGAAGAACATCCCCTGCTCGGTGAACACGCTGCCGCGGCCGGTGAACGCCACCACGGCCACCATCGGGATCGCCCACGCCAGCAACCCGGCACCGACGACCAGGATCGCGCGCCGCGCGCTGGGGGCGTCGGCATGCAGGGCGTCGTCGGCGATCAACGGAGGCAACTCGTCGGTGGTGTCGGGACGATCGGAGTTCTCGTTTCCGCCGTGTCGGCCGACGGCCCAGCCGGCGAGTCCGGCGACGGCGATGACGATCGGGAACGGGATGGCGAACAGGGCCAGGGCGAGGAACGCGGCGACGGCGATCACCCAGTGCGCCGGACGGGTGAGGGCCCGCTTCGCGACGCGGGTGACGGCCTGGACGACCACGGCGAGCACGGCCGGGGCGATGCCCGCGAAGACGGCAAGCACGACGGTGGTGGTGCCGAAGGCGACGTAGATCGCGGCCAGCCCGAGCATCGCGAGCATTCCGGGCAGCACGAACAGCACACCGGCGATCAGGCCGCCGAGGGTGCCGTTGAGCAACCAGCCGGTGTAGATCGCGAGCTGCTGGGCTTCGGGGCCGGGCAGCAGCATGCAGTAGTTCAGGGCGTGCAGGAACCGTTTCTGGCCGATCCACCGTTTCTCGTCGACGAGGGTGCGTTGCATGACCGCGATCTGCCCGGCCGGGCCGCCGAAGGTCTGCAGCGAGATGAGAAACCACGCCCGGGTGGCCTCCCGCAGCGGGATCAGGTTCCGCTGCCGGCTGGTGGGGGCGGTGTCGGTGCTGGGGTCGTGCCTGCTCACGTCGGCCTTTCGAACGAGTGACAAGCGTTCTCGCGGCCGGAGAAGGCTCGTCGTGGTAGGTCAGGAGGGTTCGCGGCCGGACAGCACGCGCTGGCGGTGGAATTCGTAGAGGCCGTCGAAGATGCTCGTCGCCACTGCCAGGGTGTCGTCGTCGGTGCCGGTCAGGGACAGTCCGCGCAGCACGGTGTCCAGGCCCGGCGCCTCGGGGGCGTCGTAGCGGCCGTCGTCGATGTCGGCTTCGTGGACGATCTCGGCGAGCACCCACAGCACCGGGTCGGTGAGTTCGTAGCGGCGCAGGATCGTCTCGAAGCTGCAGTCCCCGTGATGGTGTGACAATTCGGCGCCGCGCATGTCGAACGCGGTGGCATCGGTCGGCACGTCCGCGGGGTCGGTGACCCAGAGGAACTCGGCGTCCGGGTCGAGGTTGCGGCGGATCAGCCACGCGCAGGCGGCGCGGTCGATGTGGATCCCGGCGCGGGTCGCCCACCTCACCGCGGTACCTCCACCACTCCGGGTTGACCGGTGGCCAACTCTCGCAGAGCCGCCTCGGCCGCGTCGCGTTGCGGGGTGGGGTAAAAGGTGCGTTTGTCGATCTCCCGGAGCCGGCGCCGCAGTTGGGTGAGCTTTTTGCCGCGGACCGCGGCGTCTGCCAGGGCGCGCGCGGCGCCGGCGGCGCCGGCGAGGTCGTCGTACTCGGCCCCGCGGTCCGCCGACATTGTCGCCTGCATCCGCTCCTGCTGGGTTCGGGTGGTCGGGGACGCGGTCCATACCTCCGCCTGCCCGTGGGCCTCGACGATCTCCTCGGCCAGCCACTCGAACTGCTCCCGGGTCCGCGGGGCGGCGGGCAACACCACCACCCCGTCGGCGAGCTGAAACGCCCCGTACTTGCGGAGTTTGCGCCACACCGCGATCCGCGGCGTCGACGGCTCACGGGGGATGCGATACGCCAACATCACCCACTCGTCCCGCCGTTGCTCGGGCTTCGCCGCTCGATCCACAAACAGGATGTAACCACGGTTGCACTGGACTGTCCACCCGGTGCCCGACCCGGCTGGGTGCTCTGCCTGGACGCGGGCATGAAACCGTGGTTACAGTGGATGAGGATCGCCGGAACGCCTCTGTCGAGATCAGAAAAGGTGCACCGATGCCGCGGATTCGGCTGCTTCACGCGTGCGGATTCCTGACCCTGGTCGCCGCCCTGGTGCTGGAGACCTCCAGGGAACAGTCGGTGCAGAGGCCGGACCGGACCACCGACGCGGGCTGGTCGCCGGTCACCGAGGCGCTGGCGCGGACCGGCAAGTTCGGTGACGACGACACGATGTACCGGATTGCGTTGCCTCGCACTGATCTCGATGCAACGCCCGGAAGCTGAACCACCGTGCGCGTCAGTGAGACGGTGCGCGGGAGGCACACCAGGACCCGAACCCCGACCGAACGCCGAGGGCCTGCACGGCGGGTGTTGCTCGCGGGCGCTCTGGCTTTCGCCCTGATCGCCGGGTGCTCACGGGGCGCGCCGGTCGAGAGCGGGTCGCCTTTGCCGCTGGAGCCGATCGGGGAAATAGCGTTGCCGGGCAACGGGTCCCGCTTCGACTACGCAAGTATCGACCCCGGGCGGGGTCTGTTGTTCCTCGCGCACCTCGGCGCGAGTGAGGTCATCGAGGTCAATCTGCGCACCCGGCAGGTGGTGCGGACCATCCCGAACATCACCGAGGTGCACGGGGTGCTCGTCATCCCGGAGCTGCGCCGGGTCTACGCCACCGCGACCGGGGACAACCGGCTGGTCGTCCTCGACGAGGACAGCGGCGCCGTCCTCGCGACGGGCCCGACCGGGCGGTATCCGGACGGGATCGCCTACGACCCGACCCGCGGCGCGGTGTGGACCACCAACGAATCCGGCGGAACGGAAACCGTCCTCGACGCCGCCTCCGCCGCGGTCCGCGGCACCGTCGACCTCGGCGGCGAGGTCGGCAACGTCGCCTACGACCCGGTCGCCGACCAGATGTTGGTGGCCGTGCAGGGCCGAGACGATCTCGCCGCCATCGACCCGCAGACCCTGACCGTCACCCGTCGACTCCCGCTTCCCGGTTGCGAGAACGACCACGGCCTCGCCCTCGACCCGGCAGCCCGGGTCGCGTTCATCGGCTGCGACGGCAACGCAACCCTGATCACCGTCGACCTGACCACCTGGCAGCCCACCGGCACCGCTGCAGTCGGCGACCAGCCCGATGTCCTCGCCGACGATCCCGGCGCCTCCCGGTTGTATGTCGCCGCCGAATCGGGCACCGTCACTGTGTTCGACCACCAGGACCGCAATCTCACCGTGGCCGGGTCCGGGCACCTCGCCGACGACGCGCACGTCGTCGCGGTCGACCCCGGCACCCACCACAGCTATTTTCCCGTGCCCACCGGCGCGGACGGGCACCCCGCCCTCCTCGAACAGGCACCCCACAGCTGAGCCGGGAGCCACCGGCGGTCGTCGAAGGTCAGCAGAAGATCAACCACACCGCGGCGGCCGCACGCGCCACGATCAGCACGGTCGATGGACGGAGGGCGAACCGCGGACGCCACGTTGCACATCGGCTGGTCGGGCATCCGCTCGGACGCTACGGCAACCGCTGACAGTCGGGTGCACAACTGTCAGAACAAGTCTCGACAGGCCTTGCGCTGACAAGCACTGACACCGGCCGTGCGGGATACATAACGTTGGGGCACAGATCGGGGGAAGATTCCGAGTACCGCACTCGACAATCTTCGTACACCTGTTCGAGTCACGTCATTTACTCTTGAACAAACGTTTGTGCGAGCCTGGGGTCGACCTCGTCGACGCCCTGAATCAGCTTCACTCGGTCGGACAGAGGGACGTCGTAGTCAAGGGCCGTGTTGTACAGAGCTGTCAGCTCTTCCGCTGTCGGAAGCATTCCCGGTATGTCGGGCGGAGCTGACGCAGATGGCGCCGCTTCCACTCTCGCCGACTGGGATGATGACTTACCACCGTCAGAGCTGCAGGCACCCAGTAGTACCGCAGTCGTGACAACGATGCCAGCAGTCGGCATCGGGACAAACCGAAACGTCGTCGACGATCCTTCGCAGTGAGAGCACCTCGTTCATGTCCACCATGTCAGTTCGATGCTCGCCGAGGCCGAACGATTCGATTCCGCTGGACGATCCTCATCCGGGCTACCGAATGAAGGACCGCACCCACCGGGTGCGGTCCCGCAGACTAGTTGGACAGCCCGCACGTCCGTGGCCTGCGGACCCTTCTGGCCCTGGCCCACCTCGAACTCCACACGCTGGTTCTCATCGAGCGACTTGAAACCACTGCCCGAGATCTCCGAGTAGTGCACTAAGACGTCCGGGGTTCCGTCGTCGGGTTCGATGAAACCATCCGCCCGCTTTCGTCCACCCCGATGTGCGTCAACTCCGCACGGAGTTCGTCGACATGACCGCCGACATCACCGATGACAGCTATCCGCACGATTCACTCGCCCTGGCTCGGCGTTCCGATGCGGCTATCACGATCAGACCTCCTGGATGCGCACAAAGATCGAAAAAGTGCCCCTCACCCCATTGCGCAGATAGTCAGATTGTCTGACACTGTAGTGTGAGACGCACGCCACAGGAATCCACCGCCGACGAACCGCAGACAAACCATCGGTTAAACACCGACGCCCCCAGAACGACACGTTCGCGGTGTCCTGACCGAACTCGAGGAGATCAGTCCCATGTCCGCTGATGAGCTACCTGTCGAATATGGAGCCGCCGACAAACACCTGAAGAGATCCATCGGCCTCGTAGGCCTGATCGGTCTCTTCGTGAGCATCCAGGTCGGTTCCGGATGGCTCCTCGCCTGCCTCGCCGCGGTGTCCAAGGCAGGTCCGGCAGCAATCATCTCCTGGATTGTCGGCGCGTTGTTCTTCGCCGTGATCGGAGTGGCCTGGATGGAACTGGGCACGTCCATCCCCCGATCAGGCGGCGGCGTGCGGTACCCCCGCATGAGCCATGGCGCCTTCCTCAGCTGGACGAACGCCTGGGGATACATCATCTCGATGATCGCCCTACCGGTGATCGAGACAATGGCCGTCCTCACCTATTTGGGAGGCCACTGGCCGCAGCTGGGGTTCTTGAAAGAGGTCGACGGACAGAAGATGCTCGCATGGCCCAACGGCATTCTCGCCGGCTTCGGCGTGATGCTCGTCTTCCTCGCTCTCAACCTGTTCGGCGCCAAACTTCTGAGCGAATCGAACAAGATCGTCACAGTGTGGAAGCTGGTCGTCCCCACGATCACGTTCCTTCTGATGTTCACCGTATTCAAGATCGAAAACTTCACGCAGTACGGAGGATTCGACCCGATGGGCGTCGGAGCCATCTTCGGGGCAGTCTCCGGCGGCGGTATCGTGTTCGCCTACGCAGGTATCCGTCAGATCATCGACTTCGGCGGTGAGGTCATCAACCCCAAACGCAACATCCCGATCGCGATGATCGTCGGCGGCCTGATCTTCCCCCTGACGCTGTATTTATGCCTGCAGATCGCCTTTATCGGCGCGATCGACTGGCAGGACGCCGGAGTGACGCCCGGCGACTGGGCAGGCATGATCGAAAGCACATGGCAGGCCTCTCCGCTTCTGGACGCGGTGACCGCGGCCGGCTTTGCATGGTTCTCCCTGGTCCTGCTCAGCGACGCAGTGCTCTCACCCGCCGCCGCCGGCTGGGTAAACCTCGGCATCGGCGGTCGCATCGCGTACTCCATGTCCGTCAACGGCGAACTCCCGGGCGAAATGCAGCGGATCAACCGCTGGGGAGTCCCGTGGGTCGCCCTCGTCACCTGCACCGGTATCGGTTTTCTGCTGTTCCTTCCCGTTCCGAGCTGGTACGTCTTCGTCGGCATGGTCGCGACCGCGATGGTGCTGAACTACCTGATGGCCGGCCCCTGTGTGGCGGTATTCCGTCGGGTCGCCCCAGAACTGCCGCGCGCCCTCAACATCCCCTTCCTGAAGTTTTGGGTGGTCGCCGGATACGTGTGCAGCCTGCTGCTGATCTACTTCGCCGGATGGTCGACGTTGATCAACGTGATGACGGTCGTTATGTTCGGCCTGCCGATCTACCTGTCGTACACCAGCGTGCGCAGTGGCTGGACAACCAAGAACATCAGTGGCGCCCTCGCACTGGGGTGGACCCTGGCGTGGGTGTTCGTCGCGTTCGGCGGCGGCTGGATGTTCAAGGCGGGGAAGACAACCGAAAACCATTGGCCCATCGGGATCTACGCCGCGGCCTTCATCGGTCTGATCGGCGTGTTCATCGCCGCCATGTGGTTGATTAGCACAGAGGACGGTCGCCACCAGATCACGGCAGGGTTGTGGGTCTTCCCGGCTCTGGTGTTCACCACCTTCATCGCCTACTTCGGTGACGAAGGTCCCCAACCCGAGCTCACCTACGGCTCCGATGTCCTCATTGTGATCGTCCTCGGACTGGTCACATACGCATGGGCCGTGCGATCGGGATATCGCACCGACGAACTCGACCAAGTGGTCCGGCAACAACTCGAGATGGAAGAGTACGAGCGCGCGGCCGCGCACGCTGCCTAATCTCTTCACCCCGCCGCCGGCGACTCGACGATGCCGAGTCGCCGGCGGTCACGCACTGTCAATCGAGCCTTCGAGGCGCACTTCGACATCGCGTTCGCGCGGAACCAGTTCATCCCCGCAGATCCCCGCAGTGCGCCTTCACCGTCCACCACCAACTCATCGGAGCCAGCCGCTCGATCGCGACAAACTCGGTACGGCGCCCATACCCATCGGCAGGACCGAAGAACCTCGTGTGGCATTGATCGCCGACCACGACGCATCCCTCCGACCGCTCTACAGACGACAACGGACTTATCGAAACGAGCCCCTCGACGGACGTTCGCGTACCTCGAATCTCGCGAACCCATCGAGTGGTCCACACACCGAAGGGGGCGATGCCGATCCCGAATAGTCCTACCGCTCATACGCACCGCGAGGAAACCAGCGAGTGGGACTCGAACCGATCTCGGGGTGCACACCGATGTTTCGGCAGAAGGGCAGCCGCAATGCTAATTCGTCGCGATTTCACGGCATGCGGGCTCTCGCCTGATGATCTTGACGCGAGCAGTCGGCGTTTCCGGCCCGTTGTGCCAGCTCGCGACCGGGCGCGGGGGTGCGTGTTCGAGCTCGACATGCCGAGAACTGCTGCCACGACGCAGCATTGACATGTCCTACTTCTTCGTACATCGTTGCCAGCGAAGCCGGGCGAGCCGATTGCTCAGGCCCGCCTACCCCTCTTTGACTCGACCCGACTCTGAGCTCTCCACGCCTGGGGTGGCGAACCGATCCTCCGCGTGCGGGTTAGTCGAGTTCGTAGATCCGGCCCGTGTGAACACCTTCCACAGACTTCACGAACGCTCGCGCCACATCCGCGACCGGCACCGGTGCGAATCCCGGGAAATAGTCGCCGTACACGTCGAGGGCCTCGGTGACCACGGTCGGGCTGACAGCGTTGATGCGGATACCCCGCGGCAGTTCCGTCGCGGCCGCTCGCACGAACGATTCGAGCCCGCCGTTGACAGTCGATGCCACCGTCCCGGAACGGATGGGGTCGCGAGCGAGTACACCCGACACCAACGTGAAGGACCCACCGTCCGAGACGTGCGGCCGGCCCCGAAGCACCAGGTCGATCTGACCGACCAGCTTGTTGGCGATCCCTGCGCATACATGGTCGGCCGTCATCTCCTCGAACGGCGGGAAGGGCGTCGACCCCAGCACGCTCACTACCGCGTCCACAGGACCCGTGCGTTCGTACATGCGGTCGATCGAGACTCCGTCGCTGATGTCGACCTGAATTCCGCTAGACCGGGATGCCACGACAACGTCGTGTCGGGGACCGAGCGCGTCGACTACTGCCGCCCCGATTCGACCTGTACCGCCCACAACGAGAATTCGCATGACTTACTCCTGACATTCTTTGGTGAACAACTCCGGCCTGGCGTCCCCGACTCGTCAGTGGGGCTCGGCCATGGAGCGGATGTGCCGCGCGGCGACGGAGAGCGATGCGAGGTCGGAGACGGGTGTAGAGTCGATTTCGCTCAATGTCCGCCGCGCGCGGTCAATTCGTGCGTGGTTTCCTGTCTGCCACTGCTCGATTCGCATTTCCGGGGTATCGCCGGGGACCGCGCTGGTCAGAACGTCGCGAGTAACCAGTCGCACCGAACGGTAGAGGTCGTCACGCAGCGCGAGTCGGGCGAGGGTGTGCCACCGTTCGCCACGTGGGAGGGCGGAGATCCGGATCAGCCACTTGTCGACGCCGAGGTGATCGGACAGCGCGAAGTAGACCGGGGCGATCTCCGTGACATCGCGGCTCTGCTCCGCGGCCACGTCGACGATGTCGAGAAGGCTGAACCGGTAGAGCCCGTCCGCGACGCGCCGGGCCACCGATTCCTGCACCCCGGCCTCGCGGTATGCCTGGAAGGCCGCTTCCATCGCCCGACCCTCGGCTCCCCGCAACCAGTGTGCGACCGCCGCGGACTGGGTGTGCACCGTTGATCGGTAACGTGCGATCTCCTCGTCCACCGACAACGGCTGCTTCGGGTTGGCCAGGAACCATCGCGATCCACGGTCGAGCAGTCGGCGAGCCTCGACGACCAGCGCGTACTCGGTCGCCGGTGGCAGCTTCGCGGCCACGATGCCGGCCCACTGATCGGCGAGACCGAAAACCTCCGAGGTGATGACGAAGGCTCGCACCACGTCCGCGGGGCTGGCCCCGGTCTCCTCGCGCAGCCGGTGGGCGTAGGTCAGCCCACCACGGGCGAAGATCTCGTTGACCACCTCGGTCGCGAGAATCTCCCGACGCAGCGGGTGCTCGTCGACCGGCACGAGTGCACGCAGCGGCGCCGGGAAGTACGCGGCGAGTCGCGTAGTGAAATAGTCGTCGTCAAAGACATCAGACCCACCGAGCTCGGCCTTCAGATCGAGTTTCGCGTGCGCAAGCAGGGTCGCCAACTCCGGTGACGTCAGTCCCTGACCCGCCTCCGCCAACGCCGCGAACCCGTCAACAGACGGAAGAGCCTCCAGCTCTCGGTCCACTCCCCGATTCTCGACCAGGTCTGCGAGCATTCGCGCGTGGACGTCGATCATCCGGGACGCGTTCCAGCGGGCGTCGCCCAGGATCCGGTTCTGGGAGCGGTTGTTGGCGAGAACGAGCTCGGCGACGTCGTCGGTGAGCGAGGCCAGCACCTCGGCACGACGCTCCCCGTCGAGCTCGTGGTCCGAGGAGAGGACGTCGAGGAGGATCTTGATGTTGACCTCGCGGTCGGAGCAGTCGACGCCGGCGGAGTTGTCGAGGGCATCGGTGTTGATCCGGCCGCCACAGCGGGCGAACTCGATCCGGGCCAGCGGGGTGATCCCGAGGTTGCCGCCCTCGGTGACGACCCGAGCTCGCACGTGTGGCGCATCGATACGGACGGAATCATTTGCCTTGTCCCCCACCTCCGTGTGGGTCTCCGTCGAACTCTTGACGTAGGTGCCCACTCCGCCGTTGAACAACAAGTCCACCGGAGCGGCGAGGATGGCGCGGATCACCTCGGGCGGGGTCAGCGTCGTGACGGAGGAATCCAAGCCGAGTGCGGTGCGCATCTGCGGCGAGAGGGGAATCGCCTTGCTTTCGCGGGACCACACACCTCCGCCTGCGCTGATCACATCGCGGTCGTAATCGGCCCACGTCGAACGGGGCAGTTCGAACAACCGGCGCCGTTCCCGGTACGAGGATGCGGCATCGGGGCGGGGGTCGAGGAAGATGTGCCGGTGGTCGAAGGCGGCGACCAGGTGGATGTGCTCACTGAGGAGCATGCCGTTGCCGAATACGTCACCGCTCATATCGCCGATCCCGGCGACGGTGAATGCATCATGGTCGACATCGATACCGAGTTCGGCGAGGTGCCGGGTGACACTCACCCAAGCACCCTTGGCCGTGATGCCCATCTTCTTGTGGTCGTAACCGACCGAGCCACCGGAGGCGAACGCGTCACCGAGCCAGAACCCGTACTCGGCGGCGATGGCGTTCGCGACGTCCGAGAACGACGCGGTCCCCTTGTCGGCGGCCACCACCAGGTAGGAGTCGTCGCCGTCTCGGCACACCACTCCGTTCGGGTGGATCGGCTCTCCGGTCGCCGTGCGGTTGTCGGTGACATCGAGCAGCCCGGAAATGAACTGCCGATAACCGCCGACGCCCGACCGCGCCGGATTCTTCACTACGAAGCCGCCTTTCGCGCCGGCCGGGACGATCACGGCGTTCTTCACCGCCTGTGCCTTGACGAGTCCGAGGATTTCGGTGCGGTAGTCGTCGAGGCGGTCGGACCAGCGCAGGCCACCGCGGGCGACCAATCCGTAGCGCAGGTGCACACCTTCGATGTCGGGTGAGTACACGAAAATCTCGTACAGCGGGCGGGGGCGGGGAAGTTCGTCGATGTCCTCGGATCGCAGTTTCAGTGACAGCTGTGGTCGCTGCGAACCCAGAGCTTCGTCGCGGTAGAAGTTGGTGCGGGTAGTGGCGGAAATCAGGCTCACGTAGGCCCGGACGATGCGGTCGGCGTCGAGACCTTCGACCTCGTGGAGAAGCGAGTCGACCACAGCCGAACGCGTCTCGATCTCGCGCTGCCGGGAGTCTCCGTCCCGATCAGGGTCGAACTGGGCGTGGAACAGTGCCACGAGGGCGGCGGCGATGTCCGGCCGCGACAGCAGCACTGCCTCGATGCGTCCCTGCCCGTAGGGCAGCGCGGTCTGCCGCAGAAATCGGGCGTAGGCGCGCAGGAGCACGACCTCTCGCCAGTCCAGGCCGGCGGCGAGGACGAGGACGTTGAATCTGTCCGCCTCTGCGCGGCCCGCCCACAGTGCGCGCAGGGTGTCGAGGATCGCGTCGGTGCCGACCGCTCCGGTCGTCACTGCGGCGGACGGACCGGCCACCACCTTGAAGTCGTACAGTCGGCAGATCAGCCCGTCTGAGCGCCGGTACACCGAGCCTCGCTGATCGACCACCTCGAGGTCGAGGCTGCCGAGCAGACGCAACATCCGCTCGAGTGAGACTGTCGCGTCGCCGCTGTAGACCGTGATTTGTAGGTCCGAGCCGACCTGTTCCACCTGGAGGTCGACACCACCGGCGATCAAGCGGTCGAGAATCGACACGTCGGGAACTGGTGTTCGCTCCTCCTCCGCGACATAACCTTCCGGAATGCGAGCCGAGTACACAGACAGGGTCGAACTCATTCGATTCTCTCCATTGAGATCAAAAGGGAACAGTGGACGGATCGGTGCGGCATGCGATGGCGAGATCTATACGACAACCGTGGGCGGGACCCGGTACTAGAGGCCGACTAGCGAGAGCCGATGAATGTAGTGCAGCGGAAAGCAAGCCCTCCCTGTGGGCACCGTTGACCACAGGGAGGGCGATCTGGACATTCAGTTCGCGTGTGCGTCCGCGATGTCGAGGACCGTGTCGAGGATCGCGAGTCCTTCGCGGGCCTCGGCCGCGGTGACGGTGCACGGGGGCACGGTGTGGATGCGGTTGAAGTTGGCGAACGGCAGCATTCCTGCTGCCTTACATGCCGCGATCACCTCGTTCATCACCGGACTGGACGCGCCGTACGGCGCGAGCGGTTCCTTCGTGGCGCGGTCGGCGACGAGTTCGATCGCCCAGAACACGCCGAGTCCGCGGATTTCACCGATCGACGGGTGCCGGTCGGCGAGCCCGCGCAGTCCGGGACCGAGAATTTCGGCGCCGCTCCGGGCGGCGTTCTCGACGATCCGCTCGTCCTCCATCGCCGTGATCGTCGCGACGGCTGCGGCGGTGGCGAGCGGATGACCGGAGTAGGTGAGTCCGCCGGGGTACGGCCGGTTGGCGAACGTCGCCGCGATCTTCTCGCTGATTGCGACACCGCCGAGCGGGACGTAACCGGAGTTGACGCCCTTCGCGAACGTGATCAGGTCGGGGACGACATCGAAATGATCGATCGCGAACCACTTTCCGGTCCGACCGAACCCGGACATCACCTCGTCGGCGATGAACACGATGCCGTAACGGTCGCAGATCTCGCGGACGCCGGCCATGTAGCCGGGCGGGGGCACCATGATCCCCGCGGTCCCGGGAACCGATTCGAGCACGATCGCTGCGATCGAGTTGGGGCCCTCCAGCCGGATCAACTGGTCGAGGTGTTCGAGTGCGCGCTCGGTTTCCTGCTGCTCGTTCTCCGAGTGGAACTGCGAGCGGTACAGGAACGGGCCGTGGAAGTGGACGACCCCGCTGTTGCCGTAGTCGTTGGGCCACCGGCGCGGATCACCGGTGAGGTTGATCGCGGTGTCCGTGCCGCCGTGGTACGAGCGGTACCGCGAGAGCACCTTGTAGCGGCCGGTGTGCAGGCGCGCCATGCGCACCGCGTGCTCGTTGGCGTCCGCGCCGCCGTTGGTGAAGAACACCTTGTTCAGGTCGCCCGGGGTCCGCTCGGCGATGAGCCGTGCCGCTTCGGAGCGGGCGTCGTTCGCGTACTGCGGTGCGATGGTACACAACTTTGCGGCCTGCTCCTGAATGGCAGCAACGACTTTCGGATGCTGGTGCCCGATGTTCGTGTTGACGAGCTGGGAGGAGAAATCGAGCATCCGGTTCCCGGCGCCGTCCCACACGTACGAACCCTCGGACGCGAGGATCGTCATCGGGGTGATCTGCTCCTGCGCCGACCACGAATGGAACACGTGCGCGCGGTCGAGCGCGTACGCCCGCTCCCCCTCCACCCGGGCCGCGTCGAGGGGCTGACCGGTGGGCAGGAGTTCCTGCGAGACTGTCGTCGTCATGACCGTAGGTCCTTTCCTGCTCAGTTGTTCTGGGGGAAGCCGAGGTTGAGGCCGCCGTGGCTGGGGTCGAGCCAGCGGCTGGTGACGACCTTGCCGCGGGTGAAGAAGTGCACACCCTCGGTGCCGTGCGCGTGGGTGTCGCCGAACAGGGAGTTCTTCCAGCCGCCGAAGGAGTAGTAGGCGGTGGGGACGGGGATGGGGACGTTGATGCCGACCATGCCGACCTCGACCTCGTTCTGGAACCGGCGGGCCGCGCCGCCGTCGTTGGTGAAGATGGCGGTGCCGTTGCCGAACGGTCCGGAATTGATGAGTTCGAGTGCCTGCTCGTAGCTCTCGACCCGGATCACCGAGAGGACGGGTCCGAAGATTTCGTCGGTGTACACGCTCATGTCGGTGGTGACGTGGTCGATCAGGGTCGGTCCGAGCCAGAACCCGTCCGCCCCGCCGTCGGCCTGCACGGTGCGCCCGTCCACGACGATGGTGGCGCCGTCCTTCTCGCCGGCGTCGATGTAGGAGGCGACCTTGTCGCGGTGCACCTTCGTCACCAACGGACCCATGTCCGAATCGCGGGTGCCGTCGCCGATCTTCAACGTGTCGGTGCGCTCCTTGATCTTCGCGACCAACTCGTCGGCGATGTCGCCGACCGCGACGAGGGCGGAGATGGCCATGCAGCGTTCCCCGGCGGATCCGAAGCCGGCGTTGACCATGGCGTCGGCGGCCAGATCCAGGTCGGCGTCCGGCAGGACGATGGCGTGGTTCTTCGCCCCGCCGAGGGCCTGGACGCGTTTGCCGTGGGCGGTGCCGGTGGCGTACACGTACTGCGCGATCGGGGTGGACCCGACGAAGGAGATGGCCTTGATCGCCGGGTGGGTGAGCAGTTCGTCGACGGCGGTCTTGTCGCCTTGGAGGACGTTGAACACCCCGGCGGGCAGGCCGGCCTCGGCCCAGAGTTCGGCCATCCAGAGCGCGGCGGTGGGGTCCTTCTCGGACGGCTTGAGCACCACGGTGTTGCCGGCGGCGATGGCGACGGGGAAGAACCACATCGGGACCATGGCGGGGAAGTTGAACGGGGAGATGATCCCGACCGGCCCGACCGGCTGGCGGATCGAATGCACGTCCACGTTGGTGGACGCGTTCTCGGTCATGCCGCCCTTGAGCAGGTGCGCGATCCCACACGCGAATTCGACGACCTCCTGACCGCGGGACACCTCGCCCAACGCGTCGGAGACGACCTTGCCGTGCTCGGAGGTGATGATCTCCGCCAACTCGCCCTTGCGCTCGTTGAGCAGTTCCCGGAACTTGAAGATCACCTGGGTGCGCTTGGCGAGGGAGGTGTCCCGCCAGGCGGGGAACGCGGCGGCGGCGGCGTCGATGACGGCGCGGGCGTCCTCGACGCTGGCCAGCGCGACCTGGCCGGTGACCTCACCGGTCGCCGGGTTCGTCACCGGCGCACTGGCGCCGCTCGTGCCGGTAAAAGTCTTGTTGTCGAGCCAATGCGAGATCGTCCGGGCCGCGTCGTTGTGCGTCATGAATTCGAGTCCTTACCGAGTGAGCTGATCCGCGGGTACTCCGCGTGGAGGGCGATGACTTCACTCTGGCCCTCCGACAACCCCGAATGATCCGACGACCTGTAAGGATTTCACCCAGGTGTTTTACACTCGGTAAATGCAACCCACCATCGCCGACGTTCTCGCTCTTCCCGTCGTGCAGGCCGGGGAGCCAGAAATCATTGGCGGCGGCGACTCGCTCGACAAACCAGTTCGATGGGTTCACGTCAGCGACCTCACCGACCTCGCCGACCTGCTCTCCGGCGGTGAACTCGTCCTTACCACTGGGCAGCCACTCACTCACCACCCCGTCGCTTACCTCGAAGGGCTGGCCGCGGCGGGCGCTGCCGGACTCATCGTCGAACTGCGTGTGCACGTCGACACTCTGCCGACGGAGGTCACCGATGCCGCGGACCGCCTCGATCTGCCGGTCATCGCACTGCACCGTCAGATCCGGTTCGTCGAGGTCACCGAGGAAGTGCACCGATCGATCGTCGCGGAACAATACGACGAGGTCGCCTTCGCCCGGCACGCCCACGAGGTCTTCACCGACCTGAGCATGAGGCGAGCGACTCTGAGCGAGATCGTCGACGCCACCGCCGACATGCTGGACACCTCGATGGTCCTCGAAGACCTCAACAGGCAGGTACTCGCGTTCACAGCACGGGGCACCTCTGCATCAGCCCTGCTGGGCGACTGGGAACGCCGATCCCGGTTGACTCCGGTCGTGCAGCAGACGGCGATCGGCGGACCCCAGGCGTGGACGACGACACCCGTGGGACCGCATAGGCAGGAATGGGGTCGGCTCGTCGTCCCGTGCACTGTCGCGTCAGCAGGTCGGGCCCGGATGACTCTCGAGCGCGCCGCCCAGGCGCTCGCACTGCACCGGATGGTCGAACAGGACCGGACCGCGCTCGAGCAGCAGGCTCAGAGCGGACTTGTCGACGAACTCCGCCGTGGTCGGATTCCGGATGAAGCCGAGGCAACCGCACGTGCCCACGCCCTCGGCCTACGGCCCGGACTGACCTATCTGCCGATGACGGTCCGGACCAACGAGACCCCCAGCGCCGACCAAGTTCTCGCGCAGCGGCACCAGGTCCGCGTCCTCGACGCGGTCCGACATGCCGTGCACACCTCTCGGCAGACGGCACTCGCGGCCACCCCACGCACCGGCCGGATCGATCTGCTCCTCTCCCAGCCAGCGGCAACTACCATCACCGATGCTCTGCACACGGTCAGCTCCCAGATCCGCGCCGCCCTCGGTCGAATCGACGGGGTCGGCGACTGCACTATCGGTGTCGGGTCGGAATCCACCCGGTTGCTCGACGCCGCGCGGGGACTCGCCGAATCCGCACACGTCGCCGATGTCGCGCTGGCACTGCCTCCGGGGAACAAACCCTTTCATCGTGCCGCAGATATCCGGCTCCGGGGTCTCGTCGCACTGATCCGTACCGATCCGCGGGTCCAGGCGTTCGCGGAAACCGAGTTGAGAGGGATCCTCGAGCACCGGGCTTTGCACGGCGACGAGTCCTACGACATACTTCGCCAGTTTCTCGAACTCGGCGGCAACAAGACCGAACTCGCGAAACAACTGCACCTGTCCCGGCCGACGCTCTATTCCAAATTGGCGACGATCGAGCGGCTTCTCGGTGTCGACCTCGACGACGCCGAGTCCCGAACATCCCTCCACACGGCCGTCCTCATCGCCGACAGCGTCGCGAACCCACGCGCACATGGGCGTACAGACGATGGCGGGCCACCATCGTCTATAGGTGTTCAGTAGAGCAACAGACCACCCGGTCGCGCACCGACCGGGAAGACCCACCGAGGGGCTGTCAGGGTAACCGTGAAGCGGTCCGTCATCGTCACCGACAATTCTTGGCCCTGGATACTTCGGACAGAGCAGCCCAGCATCCATTTTGAGGTTACCTACCGCAAAAGAAGGTGTGCTGGTCGAGAACATCGGAAACGGATGAGCCGTCCGCCATACTGCGATCGTTGGCGGACGGCTCCCCGGTGAAGTGCTCGTCAGTTGCGTGAATGTCGGTTCGGTGCGTCTGACAAGCTGTGGGACCGCCCTCGGGGACGAGGCGGTGACCGCCGAAGGAACTGCCCTCATCCTGCCGACAGAACGTCGTTGGTCCGCCGGCGGAACGGTAGGTACCCGGTTGTCGAGCGGTAGAGACCGACCGGGCCGCGAAGGTAGTAGTAGCCGATGCGGTCCGCGTGTCTTCCGGACCTGTCGGATTCGTGAAAAGTGTTGTCGGAAGCGGGAAACGCGTGGTCGAGTTGCTCGGTGTGAAATCCGCTGCGGGCGGCCCGACCGCGGGCGTTGATGTTGATCCACCCAGCGAGGAAGACCGCCGAGATGCTCCAGCCCGGCTGGCTTACCGCCCCATCCGCGTGTCACCGACATGCACAAGCCGTAGATTCCAGAGTCCCCGGCTTCTCTTCAACTTGTGGTCGGGGCATCCTGGGATCCGGACGCGGTGATTGAAACCGGAAACTCCTCATTGAATTCTTCTCGAGATTCAGCCGCCCGCGACTTCCTGGTGTGAGGTTCGGCGGGCGACTGGGACCGATGTGTCCGGGGGTTGACCTCTGCGGAATCAGAGTCAACCCCTATCCCCGGTTGGTAACTGATCGGCGGGCTGTCGGTCAGGATCCGGTGAAGATGAGGTCGTGCCAGCCCTTGTGGGCGTCTCCGGTGATGTCGGACATCACGTGCTTGACGTTGGTGTACTCGTCGAACGAGTAGGTGGACATGTCCTTGCCGAATCCGGAGGCCTTGTAGCCGCCGTGCGGCATCTCGCTGATGATGGGGATGTGGTCATTGACCCACACGCAGCCCGCCTGGATCTCGCGGGTGGCTCGCTGCGCCCGGTACACGTTCGTCGACCACGCGGAGGCGGCGAGACCGTAGGGGGTGTCGTTGGCGAGGGCGATGGCCTCGTCGTCGGTGTCAAACGGGAGGCACACCAGGACGGGTCCGAAGATTTCCTGCTGGACGATCTCGGAGTCCTGGGCTGCATCGACGATCAGTGTGGGCTCGTAGTAGGCACCGGCCTGCGGTGCGTGTTCCGGGATGCGTCCGCCGCGAACGATTTTCGCTCCGGCGTCGCGGGCCCGCTCGACCATCGCGGCGACCTGATCGCGCTGCTTGATCGAGATCAGCGACCCCATGTCGGTGGCCATGTCGTGGGCCGGGCCGACCTTCACACTGTCCATCAGTGCGGCGACGCGCTGGACGAACTCGTCGTACAGGGGGCGCTGCACGTAGGCGCGGGTGGCGGCGGTGCAGTCCTGGCCGGCGTTGATCAGCGAACCGGCGACGGCGCCGCGGGCGGCCGCCTCGATGTCGGCGTCGTCGAACACGACAAACGGTGCCTTACCCCCGAGCTCGAGGTGGACACGCTTGACGCTGCCCGCCGCGGTCGCGGCGACCTGCTTGCCGACCGGGGTCGACCCGGTGAACGAGACCATGTCGACGTCGGGATGCTCGACCATGGCCTGCCCGGCGACCCGTCCGGCACCGGTGACGATGTTGATCACGCCGTCCGGGATCCCGGCTTCCTTGGCGGTTTCGGCGAATAGCAGTGAGGTAAGCGGAGTCAGCTCGGACGGCTTGAGGACGATGGTGTTGCCGGCGGCGACCGCGGGCAGGATCTTCCACGCCGCCATCTGCAGCGGGTAGTTCCACGGCGAGATCGATCCGATCACCCCGATCGGCTCGCGACGGATCGACGAGGTGTGATCGCCGGAGTACTCCCCGCTCGCCTTGCCCTCCAGATTGCGGGCGGTGGTGGCGAAGAACGTGACGTTGTCGATCACGCCGGGTATGTCGAAACCGTCGGCGAGTTTGATCGCCTTGCCGCCGTTGCGGCTTTCGAGGGCGGTCAGCTCCGTGCTGCGGGTGCGCAGGACCTCGGCCCAGCGCAGCATGATGTCCGACCGTTCGGCGGGGGTGGTGCGGGACCAGCCCGGGAACGCGGCGCGGGCAGCCGCGACGGCGGCGTCGACGTCTCCGGTGGTCGCGGCCAGTCCGGTGGTGATCGGCTCACCGGTGGACGGGTCGGTGATCGTCAGCTCCGTCTCGGAGCTGCCGTGCCGGCGCTTCCCGGCGATGAACTGCAGCTTCTCGTGGGTGGTCATCAATTCTCCAGATCGAGTTGGTCGAGTAGTTGCCGGGCGTTGTCGCCCTCGGTCTCCGGGCCCCACAGGTCGCCCAGGGTGTAGCCGCGCGGGAACGGGTCGTCCGCGTCGAGGACGTACTGGTTGAAGCCGGTGATCCAGCCGCGGCCGCTGACCGACGGCATCACCGCCCGGTGCGGTCCGATGTCGGTGATGTCGGTGAGGGTGCCGGTGAACGAGGTGCCGAGCAGGCTCTCGTGGACGAATTGCTCCCCGAGGGCCAGCTCGCCGCGGGCGTGTTTGGCGGCCATCCGCCCGCAGGTGCCCGTGCCGCACGGTGACCGGTCCAGTGCGCCGGTCCACGTCGTCGGATCGGCGAGGTCGACGGTGCCGTTCGGCAGGACGACGGTGTTGCGGCCGGAGACCCCCGGGGTCGGGGACGGGCCGTGGATCATCGTCAGTGCGACGTGGTCGATGTCCGGGTTGAACGGGTGCCGGACCGCGACATCGCGTTGCGCGACGGTGCGCAGCACCGCCCCTGCGCGGGCCAGGTCCTTCGCCGCGCCGGGCACCAGTTCGACCCCCAGGTCGGCGGCTTTGGCCTGCACGAAGAACTGTCCGCCGAAGACGATGTCCACCGGGACCGTGCCGTACTCGGGCAGCTCGAGCGGATGATCGATGGCTACGGCGAACGCGGGGACGTTGTCGAAGGTGACGCGCACGACCCGGCCGCCGGCGATGTCGGCGCGCACATGCACGACGCCGACGGCGGTGTCGACCTTCAGCTTCGTCACCGGCTCCTGCACCGGCAGGGTGCCGGTTTCCAGGAGCGCGGTGACGGCGCAGATGAGGTTGCTCCCGGACATCGGCCGGAATCCCCCTTGTTCGAGCACCACCATGCCGAAGTCGCTGTCCGGGTTGACCGGAGGCAGCACGAGGACCGCGCACAGTCCGGGATAGCCGCGCGGCTCGTGCAGCATCAGCAACCTCAGATCGTCGAGGTGCTCACGGCAGTACTGCAGCCGCTCCGCCATGGTGGCGCCTTTGACGTGCAGGTGGCTGCCGATCAGCACCCGTCCGGGCTCGCCGGCGGCGTGGACGTCGACGGCGTTGATGGTCTGCCTGGGGATCACGGTCTCGTCCTTCGGTTCTAGTTGTCGACGACGCTGACGCCGGCCGCGACGAGGAGGCGGCGGAACTCGTCCCGGTACTCCGGTGCCAACGGCAGCACCGGGCGGCGGGTCGGGCCCGCGTCCTGGCCGACGAGCTCGAGGCCGGTCTTGATAGCGCAAGCGTAGTTGTGCGATTCGAGGAATTCGCAGATCGGGAAGATCTTCGCCCACAGGTTCCGGGCGGCAACCAGATCGCCGCGGACGGCGAGCGCGTCGTAGAAGTCGGCGCACAGCTGCGGGATGACGCTCGCGGTTCCCCACACCGATGCCTTCGCGCCGGCGGCGAGTCCGGAAAACGAGAGGGTGTCCCAGCCGTTGAGGGCAGTGATGTCCGCAGCGTGGTTGTGCAGAATCGAGGCGAACTTCGGCGCGTCTCCACCGGTGTCCTTGAAGGAGTTGACCCGGGTCTTGCGGGCCAGTTCGGCGAACTGTGCCGGCGCCAGGTCCACCCCGGTGGCGGACGGGAGGTTGTAGTACATGATGTCGATGTCGACCGCGTCGGACACCGCACCGTAGTGTGCGAGCAGCTCGTCCCAGGACGGGGTGTCGTAGAACGGCGGGACGATCATCACCGCGGCTGCGCCGGCGTCGGCGGCGTGCTTGCTCAGTTCGATGGTTTCGGCGGTGCTCAACGCACCGGTGCCGGCGACGACGGGGACCCGGTCGGCGGCGGCCTCGATGTACAGCTCCGTCGCCTGCTTGCGTTCCGCGGTGGTCAGCGTGGTGAACTCACCCGTGCTGCCGCCGGGGACCAGGCCGTTGATGCCGCCGCCGATGATGTGCTCGACCTGCCGCTTGACACCGTCCGCGTCCACCCGGGAGGCGTCGGCGGTCAACGGGGTGACGACGGCGGCGAGGATGCCGCTGAACTGCTGCGTGCTCATGAATTGTCTCCTTGTTGGTCAGGGATGATCGAGTCGCCGATGATCGAGACGACTTCTTCTGCGCTGCTTCGGATGTGCCGGGCCACTTCGGCCCGGATGATGTCGGGGTCCCCCAACTCGATGACCTCGACCAACCGCGCGTGCATGGCGAGATCGCGGTCGGGGTCGTACCGGGTGGCCTGGTCTACCGTCATGGCCATGCGGATCTGCGCCGCCACGAGAGGCCAGATCTTGATCAGCATCTCGTTGCCCGATGCCAGCCACAGGGTGCGGTGGAACTCGAGGTGCGTCAGGTCGGACGCCACCACGTCGCCGGAGGCGATCGCCGTTCGGTGATCCTCGAGTGCACACCGGAGGGTGTCGAGTCCGCCGCGGGAGAAGTCGGCGGCCAGCCGTAGCGCCGCCGTGGTTTCCAGCGAGACCCGGACCTCGGCGAGATCGAGCAACGCGTGCGGGCTGGTCTGCGCCAACCGAATCCCCTTGTACGGCTCCTGGATCAGGGTGCCCTCGTGAATCAGCACGTGTACTGCTTCCCGCAGGGTGGGCCTGCTGACGCCGAGTGCGGCGGCGAGTTCGACTTCCTTGATCCGTTGCCCCGGTTGTAGCTCGCCCGTCAACAGGGCCCGGCGGATCGAGTCGGCCACTTCCTCTCGGCGGGTGCCGCTGCTGACCGGTTGCAAACCCCGGACAATGCTCGTGACGGCGCCCTGCTGTGCGTTCGTCATGGCAACGATTCCCCTTCTCCGAGAGTCTGCGGCGGTAGGTCGATCAGGCGCCGCGGCGGGCGCGGCGGGTGAGGAACCGGTTGGGAGAGATGTCGGCAGCGATCTCGGGAACCCGCTGGTTCACAATGGATTCGGTGATGATCTCGGCAGTGCCCGGGGCCAGGGTGAGACCCAGCATGCCGTGACCGGAGGCGATGTAGGCGTTGTCGAGGTTGCCGAACTTGCCGACGATCGGCAGGCCGTCGGGGGTCATCGGCCGCAGCCCGGCCCACGGCGCCGCCGCTCCGGGCGGGTTGTCCCAGCCGACGAAATTCTCCGCGGCGGCGCGCTGGATCGCCTCGACCCGGGTCTTGTTCACGCTCTCCTCGAAGCCGCCGAACTCCATGGTTCCGGCGAGCCGGACCATGCCGTCGAGTGGGGTGACCGCGACGCGGGCGTCCTCGAGCGTGAGGGAGGTGTTCAGCTTGATCGGTGCGGGGCTGTAGTCGACGCTGTAGCCCTTTCCGGGGCGGATTGGCATCGGGGCGCCGAGTTCCTTCGACAACGGACCGCTCCACACGCCGGCCGCCAGCAGCAAGGCGTCGCCGTCGATCTGCTCGCCGGCGTCGGTGACCACACCGGTCACCGTGGTGCCGTTGCGCAGGAACCGTCCCACCTTGGTGTTCTCGCGGATCTGCACCCCGAGCTCCTCGCAGCGCTTGACCAGCGCACGGGTGAGGGAGTCGGGTTCGAGCTGGCGGTCGTCGGCGAAGAACAGACCGTGCTTGATCTTCGACGCCAGGGCCGGCTCGGTCTCCTGCACGCCGTCGCGGTCCAGGTGGGTCGGGTGCATGCCGAAACCCTCGAAGATCGGCAGGGAACCGCAGTGCTCTTCGTACCGCTCCCGGGTCTCGAACGCCAGCAGCACACCGGCCTTGTGCATCTCGAACTCGATGCCGTCCTTGGTGTATTCGTCGAGCAGGTCGTTCGCGTCGGCGGCCAGGCGCAGGTGTGTCTCGAGCCCGAAACGGAAGTCCCGAGCGTTACAGTGCCGCGCCATCGTCAGCATGAACTTGAGGAAATCCGGTGCCACCGAGGGCTTCACGTACAGCGGGCTGTCCGGCTTGAGCATCCACCGCAGTCCCTGGAGGATCACGCCGGGCGCCGGGACCGGACCGCTCTCGGCGAGCGCGATCTTCGCGGCGTTGCCGTGTGTCGCGGCCGAACCCGCCGTGCGGGCTTCCAGTACGACGACCTCGCAGCCGGCCTTGGCGAGCCGGTAGGCGCTCGCCAAGGCAACGACGCCACCTCCGACAACAACGATTCGCATGATGTCTCGAACCTCCTGATTGCGCTGATTCAGCGGGTATTGATGCAACCGGCGGTTGCGGCGAATTGCTTGCAGTTTGTCTGACAATCTGCGCTTGTGATGGGCAACACTAAGCACTTGTGCGGCCCATGTCAACGGGTGGCCGGAAGCAGACCGTCACTGGGGCAGACCCCGTGCGGCTCGGACCGCTCCGGGACTCACCGGAGGCGGGCACCCGCGATTGTCAGGCAATATGCATAATGGGTCTAGGAAGCGTTCACTCGACCAAGGCGGATCATGGCGAAGTCACCGGCCACGGCCGACAGCGCGAGGGCCACACCGAGCGGCGGCGCAGCACTGCTGCCGGTCGCCTCGACGACCCGCCGCGACGGCGTCATCGCCGAGATCAAGCGGGGGATTGTCCTCGGCACCCTGCAGCCCGGCGAGAAGCTCACCGAGGCGCAGCTGTCCTCGTCGCTGAGCGTGAGCCGGCCGACCGTCCGTGAAGCACTCAACCAACTGGCACAGGAAGGGTTGATCGTCCAGGAGCCGTACCGCGGCCTGCGGGTGGCGTCGCTCGACGCCAAGGCGCTCGTCGACATCGCCGAGGCGCGCGTCGCGATCGACATGCAGGCGATGACCGCGATCCTCGCCGATGCCTCCGGACGCCGCCTCGCCGTTGTAATGGACAGCTGGCGCGAGTACGCGCGTCTCGCCTTCGACCCGGACCCTCTCGTCCAGCACGACGCCCATCTGCGATTCCACCGCAGCATCTGGGCGGCGTCGGAGAACTACCTGCTACTGAAGCTGTGGCCGGTCACCGAGGCGCACATCACGATCGCGCTCGCACAGGACCAGTTCACCCGGTCCGACCCCCAGCGCGCCTTCGAGGTCCACGAACGTCTGGTCGAGGCCATCCAGACTCGCAACCTGGACAAGATCCGGGCGGCCTTCGTCGCGCACACCATCGACAGCGCCGAAGAACTCGTCGCCTTGATGGCGGCCGCCGAGAGCTCGGACTGAATCTCCAGGCTCATCCCGTGGCTGCGGCGGCGGAGATAACCCGGAATTAACAAACCGTCGGCCCGACGCACAACGGCACGGTCCGTCGGGATATCCCCCAGCTCAGCAGTCCTCGGCGGCGATACTTTGTTTCCTCCAGGTGACGCCACTTCGCCGACGCCACGGCAATCTTCGTAGAACTATTGCGCTCCGTTTGGTTGTCTGACAATCTTACGCAGAAGGAAATGCGGCGTGGGTCACATTCTGCGCCAACTTCCGCACCATCCGAGCGATGGGGACACGCACTTCGAACGCGACCCGCCTCGTCGAACTCGGAATTCGGTCACAGGGCCGCCGCATCACACGGCGCCTGCACCCCTGCATACGAAGAGGGCACCTCATGCAAAAAAGCACCAACAGAGTTCTCGCCGTCGCCGGCATCTGCGTCGTCGCCGCGGCCTCCGGCTACTTCGGGGCCGGCCTGAGCAGCGGATCGGAGTCCGGCGGCACCGGAGGCCCACAGGGTTCGTTCATCGACGACATCAAGCAGCGCGGGGAACTGCGGGTCGGCGTGGCAGTTGCCCCGCCGATGACCGTGCAGGGATCCGACGGATCGCTCGGGGGCCCGAACCTCATTCCACTGCAGGATCTGGCCGATCAGCTCGGGGTGGAGTTGAAGCCGGTGGCGGCCGAGTGGAAGAACATCGTCGCCGGCCTCCAGGCCGATCGCTACGACTTCGCCGCCAACCTCGACTACACCGTCGAACGTTCGCTGGCCATCCAGTTCACCGACCCCGTTTACGAGTACCAGGGCGTGTACGTGGTGAAGGCGGACTCGCCGCACACCACCGCCGAGCAGATCAGGTCCGACGGCGGCGCCGTCGTCACCGCACAGGGCTCGGCACCCGAAAAGGCCGTTCAAGCAACAGGCTTGACCGTCATGCCGGTCGACAACTACTCCAACGCCATCTCCGCCGTCCAGGCCGGGCGGGTGATCGCCGAGTTCACCGACCTGCCGACCGCCGAAGCGCAGACACTCGCCGACCCCGGCCTGAAGATCGTCGTCCCCGACCCGGCGATCTACTCCGCGTCGGCCGCATACGGGATCCCCGCCGACACCGACGCGCGCTCGCTGCAGATCGTGAACATCGCCATCGAACGCGCCCGGGAGAGTGGACAACTCACCCGCGCCTACTCGGACGTCAACTACCGCGAGATCGACAATCTCGGCGATCTGGTCAAGAAGTAGGGACGGCTGTCATGAACGGATACGAATTCGACTGGACCATCGTCGCCGACGCGTTCCCCCTGATGCTCCGCGGCCTCGTCGTCACCCTGGAACTCACGGTGATCACCATCGCGATCAGCATGGTCCTCGCCGTCCCCGTGGCGGTCGCTCGCATGTCGGAGATCGAACTGGTCCGCTGGGGTGCGCAGGCCTACATCGAGGTGTTCCGGTGCACCCCGATGCTCGTCCAGCTCTTCTGGATCTTCTACGCCCTCCCGGCGCTCACCGGCCTGACGATCTCCGGTTTCACCTCGGCGATCATCGCCCTGTCGGCGAATCTGACCGCCTTCATGGCAGAGGCGTATCGAAGCGGGTTCCAGGCGGTGCCCGTCGAGCAGGTCGAGGCCGGGCAGATGTTGCGCCTGACGCGGCTGCAGCAGTTGCGTTACATCATTGTGCCCCAGGCCATTCGGCAGCAGACTCCGGTGATCCTCTCGCTGAACATCTCGATCTTCAAGGATTCCGCGCTGGTGTCGACGATCGCCGTCGCCGACCTGATGTTCGTCGCCAACACCATTTCCTCGGAGACCTACCGTTCACTGGAAGTCTTCACGCTCGCGGCGGTGATCTACTTCGCGGTCGCCTTCCCGGTCTCCCTGGCCACTAGCAACCTCGAACGACGCATGCAACAGAACTCCGCCCGCGGGGCGACCGGCGGCCAGAACTTCCTCAGCCGCATGATCCCCGGGCGACGGGTGGCGACCGCATGACGATCACGCACCCCACCCCCATCGATCGCACGAACCACACCAGAGGCCAGCGATGAAAACCCTCGAATCCACCGCACCGTTCCAGACCGAAATCGGCGAAGTCCTCGTCTCCGCCCGCGGCCTGCAGAAGAGCTTCCATGGCCGCACCATCATGCGCAACGTCGACTTCGACATGCACGCCGGCGACATCACCGTCATCATTGGCAAGAGTGGATCCGGCAAGAGCACGATGCTGCGCGCGCTCGCCGGTCTCACCGAGCCTGACGAGGGGACCATCGACTTCGACGGCGTCCGGGTCTTCGAGGACCAGCAGCGCACCGAAGCGTGGGCGGACAAGAGCTTTCACGTCGGCATGGTGTTCCAGACGTACACCCTCTGGCCGCACATGAACGTCCTCGACAACCTCACCCTCGCCCCCCGCAAACGCCTCGGCATGTCCGCCTCGGACGCACGTGACCGGGCCGAGTCCGCGCTCGGGGAGGTCGGGATGAAGCAGCACATCCTGAGCCGGTGCACCCAGCTGTCCGGCGGCGAACGCCAGCGCGTCGCCATCGCCCGCGCGTTGATGATGAAGCCACGACTGCTGCTGTGCGACGAGATCACCTCGGCGCTCGACCCGCCGGTGGCCGCGGAGGTCCTCGAGGTGCTGCGGCGCCTGAAGGCCGAGGAGGGAATTGCCATCGCACTGGTCACCCACGACATGGCCTTCGCTTCCAAGGCCGCCGATCGTCTGGTGTTCTTCCAGGACGGCGAGATCGCCGTGAACACCACGCCGGAACTCGCCTTCACCAGGTCCGACAACGACGAGCTGAACAAGTTCATCGACGCTGTCCGGTTCTGAGCGCACCACCACCGACACACTCCGACCGAACGGGAGCAACCAGACCATGTGCCCGAACCAGACCACTCGCAGGTTCGACGATCAGGTCGTGATCGTCACCGGTGCCGGCGGCGGCATCGGTGCGGCGATCAGTGCCCGGTTCGCAGTCGAGGGCGCCCGCGTCCTCGTGTGCGACGCCGACGACGCGGCAGCCAAGACGATCGCCGACGAACTCACCGGGCGGGGTTTGCTCGCCGAGGCCCGGGTCTTCGACGTCACCGACCCCGAGGCGTGCACGGTGCTCGCCGCGGACGTCGTCGACAGTCACGGCCGCATCGACGTCCTGGCGAACAACGCGGGTATCAACCGGCGCGGTGACCTGCTGTCGCTGAGCGCAGACGACTGGTCCGCCACTTTCGCCGTGAACGTCGACGCCCTGTTCCACCTGTGCCGCGCGGTGCTCCCGGCGATGATCGAGTCGGGCAAGGGTGCCGTCGTCAACACCGCGTCCCAGTGGGGTCTGCATCCCGCCCCGGGGCACGTCGCCTACAACGTCTCCAAGGCCGCGGTGGTCTCCTTCACCCGGAACCTCGCCCGCGACTACGCCCCGCGGGGCATCCGGGTCAACGCCGTGTGCCCGGGTGAGATCCATACCCCGATGCTCGAAGCCGGCCTCACCCGGAAGGGCCTCACCGTCGCCGACCTCGACAGGAAGGTCCCGTTCGGGCGAATCGGCCGCCCCGAGGAGGTCGCCGCACTCGTCGCGTTCCTGGCCTCGGACGAGGCCCCGTTCATCTGCGGTGCGGCCGTGGAAATCACCGGCGCGCAGGCCGTCTCGTGAGCGCCCCGCTCGCCGGAAAGGCTGTGCTGGTGACCGGCGCCTCCCGGGGTATCGGTGCGGCCACCGCCCGGGTCATCCACCGGGACGGTGGCACCGTCATCCTGCACTACGGCTCGAGTACCGTCGCCGCGGAGACGCTTGCCGCGGAGCTGGACGGCACACGCGTGCATCTCGTACAAGGAGATCTGACCGAGTCCGCCGGAGCGCGGACCGTGTGGGACGAATCGGTGCGCCTGGCCGGACGTGTCGACGTGCTGGTCAACAATGCCGGCGCCTGGATTGCATCGCCGATGGACGACGACGCCGCTTGGGAGGCGGGGTGGTCGCGCAACCTGACGCTCAACCTCACCGCTCCCGCAGACCTGTCGCGCTATGCCATCAACCATTTCCGCGACCATGGCGGCGGCGCAATCGTCAACCTCGCGAGCCGCTCGTCCCACCGCGGCGACGACGCAGAACACCTCGCCTACGGGGCAGCCAAAGGGGCACTCCTAGCCCTTACACGTGGAATCGCACGCGGGTACGCCCGCGAAAATATCCTCGCCTACGCGGTGGCGCCGGGATGGGTCGCCACCGATCTCGCCGATAATGCTCTATCCCGCGAAGCGGCAGCCGCTCTGCCACTCGGTGAGGTGACCCCACCCGACGATGTCGCCGAGACCATCGCGTTCCTCGCGTCGGGGCGCGCCCGGCACGCCACCGGAACCACCGTCGACATCACCGGCGCCGACTACGTCCGCTAGAACAGATCCGTCCCACCGTGAAAGCGCCCGCTCGAAAGGAACGATCCCGGTCAGGTGTGCTCGAACCAGGGTTGCGAGCGACTGGACGGATAATGCCACCGGGGCGAAGCGTGTGTGCCCCCAGCGGTCGATCGGCATCACTATCGGTCGGTCATCCTCACGCATGGCTTCAGCGAGCACAGAGAGATCCGCCCCCTCGCGGTCGAGGCACTGAGCCAGCATCTGAGTACTCGGATGGCTCTCACCTCGGTCCGTAAGGCGGGCGCCGCCGTCGGCGAACACTCCCGGATCGGTCTTCCGATCCCGGTCGCCGACCTCACCCTCTCCCAGAAGCGTCTGCAGGGCTGCCTCTTCGGCTCGACGAACGGCACGTGGGACGTCAACCGGCTGCTGAACATGTACAAGGCCGGACAGCTCAACCTCGACGACATGATCACGCGCACCTACCGGCTCGACGAGATCAACCAGGGATACCGGGACCTGAAGGACGGCAGGAACATCCGCGGCGTCATCCTGTTCGACTGACCACCCGCGCACACGAAGGGCCGCTCGGGAACTCCCGAGCGGCCCTTCCTCGTCCTGCGACTACTCGGTACCTGCGAACGCCGGGGCAGTCCGGCTCGGCGCACCGACCACGACGGTACGGGTGATGCGGGTGAGAGCCATCGCCGCGACGGCCGCGAGCACGATAGGGACGATGACCGCGAGGTACATCGCGCGCGGTGTCATGACGCTGAGCGCGTACCCCGCGACGATCGGCGACAGAATCGCACCCGCGCGGGCCACGCCCATCATCGCTCCGTAGCCCTTGGCACGTGCGAGCACCGGGTACGCTGTCGTCGACGTGGACGTGAACCCGGACATGGCCGCGAAGGTGCCTGCGCCGAGAAGCCCGGCCATGGCCAGTGCAAACGGGCCCTGCAGCGTGAGCGCGAACCCGGCGATCGCCGCGGCGGACACGGCCGAGGTGATCACCGCGATCCGCGCGCCGGGGAACCGCAACCCGAACGCGCCGAACAGGCATCCACCGACCACCGCACCGAAGCTGATCATGATGCCGGCCAGCGCACCGCTCCCCGCGTCGCCACTGGCGTCCTTGATCAGTTGCGGCGTCCAGGTGCCGACGAAGTAGTACCCGGCGGTGAGCATCGAGTATCCGAATGTCAGCAGGAGTGTGCGCGATCGCAGTTCCCGGCCGAGCAGACCGACCTCGCTCTGCGGCGCGGGGATCGCCCGATCAGCTTCCGTCTTCGTTCCCTTGCGTGCCAGGAAGTCGTCCGATTCGCGGAGGAAGGCGGCGGTCACCACGAACGACAGGACCCCCAGCGCGGCCCCGATCCAGAACATGCCCTGCCACGCCCCGCCTGCCAGTGCCACGAGTGCGGCGCCGGCGAAGCCCGCGAGCGTCGTGCCGAGCGGATAGCCGACCATGACCAGGCCGAGCGCCACACTTCGCCGGTTGGCGGGGACGACCTCCTGGCAGAGGACAACGATGACGACGCTGATGGTCCCGATCGCGATGCCGGTGACGAAGCGGGTCACCAGCAGCATTGCGAAACCATTCGACAGCGCCGACGCGGCCAGGCCCAGGGTGTTGGCCGCTAGGCCGACCAGCAGGATGCGTCGCCTGCCGATGACGTCCGCGAAGCGGGCGAGGCCGATCGCGCCGACTGCCATACCCGCGAGGGCGGCACTGATCAGGTAGCCCTTCTGCGGATTGGTCGCGAAGCCCTCCGGCAGGTGCGGCATCGCGAAACCCATCGCGAGGACGTCGTATCCGTCCAGCATGTTCAGGAACATGCAGAAGACCACGGATGCAATCTGATACGGGCGCATCCCCACGCGCGACGCCCAATCCTTCGTTGTGCTCATCAGGTCCCTCTCGCTCGTAGCACCGACAGTCGGTGCGACACAGATCACATTCAGAACAATATATGATGCGTCGTGGATTATGTCGACCGCGAGGCGACCAACCCGACAGTGGGGCCTGCGGAGAAGGCGTGAGCGCTCCCGTGCCCGGGAATCGGAGATTTCCGGCGGCACGGCTCCGGGCAGCGGTCGACTACGGGGGCGTGGATGGTACATTATGTCGAGTCTTTCGAATCCGGGAAGGTGCGACCGACGATGCCCCTGAATGACAGGTCAAGACGACAGCAACTGCCCGAGGAAGTTGCCACGTACGTCCGCGAGATGATCATCTCCGGCGAGGTGCGTGCCGGCGACTTCCTCCGCATCGAGCGGATCGCCGAAGCCGTGGGAGTAAGCACCACGCCCGTCCGCGAGGGACTCCTCGCCCTTCGGAGCGAAGGCTTCGTGGAGATGGTCCCCCGGCGCGGCTTCGTCGTGGCCCCGTTCACGAAGCAGGACGTGCGTGATCTGTTCTGGGCGCAGGCTCAGCTGGCCGCCGAACTGGCCGCACGGGCCGCGAAGAACATCACTCCGCAGCAGATCGCCGAACTCGAGGAAATCCTGAAGCAGCACGAGGACGCCATCGCCCAGGGCGACACCGAGAGCATCTCGTCCCTCGGGCACGCGTTCCACCGAAAGATCAACCTGATCGCGGATTCTCCGCGTCTCGCCCGCCTCCTCGGTTCCGTCGTCACGAATCTTCCCAACCGCTTCTACGCCACCATCGAGGGCCACATCACCACGACCCAGGAGGAACATCCCCTCCTGCTCGAGGCCCTGCGGAAGCACGCCGGCAAGAGGGCGAAGACGATCATGGAATCGCACATCCTGGACGGCGCGGATCACCTGATCGACGAACTCGAGCAGCGCGGGCTGTGGGATACCGACGCCGAGGCGAACGCCAGCTGATCGCCCGCGGCCCCGCGTCGGTCAGCTGGCCACCACCTGCTGACGCACCCGGCCGATGAGAAAGTCCTGCAGGTGAGCGGTGAAGACGTCGTTGTCGTCGTCGGCGACCATGTGACCGGCACCGACCTCGACCACCTCCGCGGTGGGTACCAGGTCGCGGATCTCGGCGGCCGCCTCTGCGGTGACCATGTCCGACTTCTTCCCGCGGACGAGCAGGGTGGGCACGGTGACGTTACGGGCCGCCCGTGACAACCGGTCGGCGTCGAAGTTCGCGCCGTCCGTCGTGAACTCGAGAAACCTCGGATCCCAGTGCCAGTACCAGCGGCCGTCGGCCCGCTGCCGGAGATTCTTCTTCAGCCCTTCCGGGTTCCGGCGTCGTCGCGGCGCGGAACGGTAGGCGTCGACTGCGGCGGCAACGTCCTCGAGAGTGGCGAACCCGTTCGGCGCGCCGCCCAGGAAGTCCTTCACCCGCTTCCGCCCGTCCGGGTCCACCCGGTGCGCGATGTCCACCAGCACCAGACCCGACACCGATCCGGGCCGCTCACCCACAGCCGCGAGCGCCGTCCGTCCGCCCAGGGACGCCCCGACGACGACCGGGGCCCTGCCGATCTGTGCGATCGTCGCATGGAGGTCGGCGACGAAGAAGTCCAGCGTGTAGCCGGCCTGTGACCATTCGCTGTCGCCGTGCCCGCGGGCATCCGCGGTGATCGCCTGCCATCCCGCGCCGGCCAGGCGTCGCGCGGTGCGCTCCCAGGAGTGCCGCGTCTGACCGCCGCCGTGCAGCAGCAGCACGGTTCCCCGATCCCGGCACGGGGACGTCCACCGGTCGCCGATCAGCTTGTCGCCGTGGGCTCCCCGGAATTCCAGGGCCTCCCGCCGGACGGATTCCGCCACGGTCATGCCGCCTCCGCACAGTTGAAACATTATATAGAGCGATCTCACCGTACACGCGCCGACCGAATCGGCACGTGACGAATCCCGCTCAGCGCCTGGAGCGCAGCACGGTCTCCGAGGGAAGAAATCCGAACCGGGCCCGGTACTGCTGAGCGAACCGGCCGGGGTGGTAGAAACCCCAGCGCGAGGCGATATCCGTGACAGAACCCGAAGAGCCACAAGCGAGATCGAGATGCACCCGGTCAAGCCGGACGCCGCGGAGATAGGCGGTCGGCGACATCCCGACCACCTCCCGGAAGCCCGCCTGCAGAGCACGTTCGCTCACTCCGGCCCTCGACGCGAGGTCGGCCGTGGTGATGTCGTCCTCCGGATGCCGGTCGACGTAGTCCACGATCTCGCGGATCTTGGACCGCCGGGTGTGGGCGGGTTTTCCGTGCAGTTCCGGGGTCAGCTGACTCGGCACCGTCATGAGCAGTTGGGTCATGAGGGCTGATTCGAGTTCGTGGCAGGCGGCGGGCATCGTGGAGATGCCGTCCGGCCGGGAGAGCTCTGCGTACAGGAACCCGGCGGTCGCGACGAGCGCCTGCGCGGCACTGGACCTCAGATCGAACGTCAGGTCGAAGCGGATCTCCTCCCCGATCGGGCGGCCCGTCAGTTTCGCCGCGTGCGCCTCGAGCGGATCCTTCGGCAACTTGATGTGGTACTGCCACGAATCCGCACTCCACTGCACCAGCACCGGCGCCCGCGGCCCGAACGCCACACCCGCCTCCCCCGCGATGAAGCTTCGGCGGGCGCCGCCCTGTTCGACCGTGCTCGCACCGGTGACGGGCAGATTCACGTGATAGCACAGGCGCATCGGCGGCCCGTTCAGCGTCACCGCCGCTCCGTACGACATCCGGGCGATCGTCAGGCGCGGGGCACGCGCGAGATCGAGTCGGAAATCCACTTCCCGATCGTCCGGCACGTGCACGTCGTGACCCGCGAACGCCTTCGTGACCTGGGCGTGCGCGGCATCGAGATCCGCCGTGCGGAAGTTCAGCTGTCGGTCGCTCACGCGCCGCCACCTCCTGAGACCCGGCGTGGCCGGATTTCACCCACGCCGCCGTAGTGCCGGTGAGAATAATACATCATATTGGGGCGAACCTGCAGGTAGTCGCGGATCACCACCGCTCGCGGCGTTCGGAAACTGGATCCCGACCTTCGCCAGAAGGATTGTGACGCAGATCCCATCCCCATAGCGTCGTGACGACCAGCGCACCTGCGCTCCCGTCTCCGAGAGCACCTGGAGTTGTGCCCACCATGACCGAAGAACACGACACCCCACCCACGCCGGTTCTCGAACGAATTCCCGTCCACGGCGACTGCCCGCGATGCGGCGCCGAGGAACTCCGCCGCTATCCGGTGGTCTCCGAAGGCGGCTGGTTCGAGGTCGTCAAATGCCAGCAGTGCCTGCTGTCGCTGGACCGCTCTCCCTGGTCCCGGCTCGGGCCGATCCAACTTCTCACCGACCTGCTCTGACGAAGGATTCCACGATGATTGCAGTCGATGTCGGCGGAACATTCACCGACGTAGTCGCCCTGCGCGACGGCAAGATCCAGACCGCCAAGGTCACCACCGACTACACCGAGGTGTTCGGGCCGGTCCTCGAAGGTGCCGCGGCACTCGGCGTCGAGGACGCCGCCGTGTTCAACCACGCCAGCACTCACGGCCTGAACGCGGTGATCACCCGACGGTTGCCCAAGATCGGTTTTCTCACGACCGAGGGTCATCGCGACATCCTCGACATGGGGCGGGTGTGGCGCCCGGCGCACGCCATCCTGGACTCACGCTGGCGGCGCAGCTTCGGTGACGCCTCCCGGCCGCTGGTCCAGCGGTACCTGCGGCGCGGCATCCACGAGCGGATCACCGCCGACGGCGGCGTCCTGTTCGAACTCGACGAGGCGCAGGCTCGCGCCGAACTGGACGTGCTCCGGCGCTGCGGCGTCACCGGTGTCGCGATCTGTCTGATCAACGCGTATGTGAACCCGGCGCACGAGATCCGGTTGCGCGAACTGGTCCGTGAGGTCCTCGGCGACGTGCCCTGCTCGATCTCGAGCGAGGTCTCCCCGCTGGCCAAGGAGTACGCGCGCGCCTCGACGACGGTGATCGACACCCTGATGAAGATCATCTACAGCGACTACACCGCGAAGCTGGAGAAGGGCCTGGCCGACCTCGGCTTCAGTGGGGAGCTCAACTTCGCCGACTGCGCGGCCACGCTGGTGCCGTCGAGTCGCGCGATGGAACTACCCTTCCGCATCGTCTTCTCCGGTCCGGCCGCGGGCACCGTCGGTTGCGCCCACTTCGGCAGCCTGATCGGAGAAAAAGACCTGCTCTGCGCGGACGTCGGCGGCACGTCGATCGACATCAGTGTCGTCACGGCGGGAGAACCGTTCGTCAACACCAGCTTCGAGCTCGAGCACGACCTTGTCGTGAACGCGTTGGCCAACGACATCTCCAGCATCGGCGCAGGCGGTGGCAGCATCGTCGCGATCGGGCCCACGGGTGAAATCCAGGTGGGCCCGGACAGCGCCGGATCCGCCCCGGGGCCAGCCTGTTACGGACGCGGCGGCACCCAGCCGACCACCACCGACACCTGCCTGATGATCGGGATCATCGACCCCGCCCGGTTCGCCGGCGGCGCGGTGAACCTCGACCCGGCGCTGTCCCGGCAGGCCTTCGAGAACCTCGATTCGGAGTTCACCCTCGCCCAGCGCGTCCGCTACGCCTACGAGATGGCGGTGAACAACATGGCGGAGGGCGTCTTCAACGTCGCGATCAAGAACGGCGTGGACCCCCGCGACTACAGCCTCGTCGCGTTCGGCGCCGCCGGCCCGATGCTGCTGCCCGCGGTGCTCGACACGGTGCACTGCAAGCAGGTGATCGTGCCGCCTAATCCGGGACTGTTCTCGGCACTGGGCCTGCTGTCCGCGGACCAGGTGTTCACCGCCAACCGCAGCGCGTACATGATCCTCACCCCCGACGCCGCACCGACCATCGACGTCCTGTTCGACGAGATGGAAACCCAACTGCGCGAAGGGCTGGACGAGGGAACCGGCGTGACGTTCCACCGCAGCATGGACGCCCACCTCGCCGGGCAGAGCTGGGAGACGCCGTTCGTCCCCGTGCCCGACGGCACCATCGACGCCGACGCGATCACCACCATGGTCCAGTCGTTCCACGACACCTACGAGAACCGTTCGAGCAACCGGTTCGAGTCGATGCCCGTCGAGGGCGTGACGTTCCGGGTGCGGGCGGTCCTCGACACCCCGAAGGTCGACTATCCCGAAGCCCCGCACCGCGGCGACACGCCGCTCGAGCCCGTCCGGACGACGGTGCTGCGCTTCCTCGGCGACATCGACGCCGACGGCAAGGGCGCCCAGACCGCCGACGTGTACGACCGCGACACACTCTGCGCGGACGATGTTCTGGAAGGCCCCGCCATCGTCGACGAGGGCCTGTCGACGACGCACATCGGCGTCGGCCAGCGGGCCACCGTCGGCCGCTACGGCGAACTGATCATCCGGAGGAAGTGAATCCCATGACCACTCTCGAAACGACCCCGTCCACAACGGGGTCCGAACAGACTCGCCTGCGCGACATCTCGGACGCCGAGTTCACCGGCGCCTACGGCTGCGACCGCTTCACAGCAGCGGTGATCCTCAACCGGCTGCGGTATGCGGTGGAACACATGTCGACCGGTTTCATGCGGGAGGCGTTCTCGCCGATCATCCGCGACTGGTACGACTTCGCGTGCACGATCAGCGGTCCGCCCCGGCACAACTATCCGATGGCCGTGGTCAGCAACAGTCTCGTAGTCTTCCTCGGCACGCTCGGCGACGCCGTCCGCAACACCGTCGAGGAGTTCGGTCCCGAAAACCTGTCCCCCGGTGATGTTCTCATCTGTAACGACCCCTACCGCGGTGGCACTCACGTCAACGACGTGTGCTTCATCCGCCCCGTCTTCGTCGACGGCGAGATCGTCTCGTTCGTGAACATGCGCGCCCACCAACTCGACATGGGCGGCACCGTGCCAGGCGGATTCTCCGCGACGAAGTCGAACGTATACGAGAACGGTCTCGTCATTCCGCCGATGCTGTTGTGGTCCAGGGACGAGCCCGTGCGCTCGACGTTCAGCCTGATCTTCGACAACACCCGGTGGGGCGGCATGCTGCTGCCCGATTTCAAGAGCATCTACCAGCAGCTCGCACTCGGCGAGCGTCTCGTGCTCGAGAACATCGAACGCTACGGTCTCGACGCCTACCTGGGCACGTTGACCTATGCCTGCGACACCTCGGCCGAGCGCATGCGCGACGCCATCGCACTCGTACCGGACGGCGAATACACCGGTTCGGCGCTGATCGACGCCGACGGCCTGGACGACAGCATCGATTACACGGTGCAGGTGACGCTGCGCAAGCAGGGCCAGGACATCGAGGTCGACCTGTCCGGCACGTCGGCGCAGGCCCGCACGTGCATCAATTGCGGTGTGCTCGACGCCAAAACCGCGGTCGGCGTCGCCCTCACGATGCTGCTGGACCCGGAGGTGCCGTTCACGTCGGGCACCTGGCGCAACATCGACCTCGCCACCCCGCCGGGCACGCTGGTGTCGTCCCTGCCGCCCGACGGCGGGATCATGATGTTCTGGGAAGCCTCCGGTGCCGTCGTCTCCGCCGTCTTCGACGCACTCAACCCGGCCCTCGGCGAGAAGGGTGTCGCCGGCGACTACGGTTCCACCAACACCCACAACGCCTCCGGCGTCACCGCCGACGGAACGCCGTGGACGAGCGCCACCCAGTGCGGCGGCGAACACGGGCCGTGGGGGGCCACCAAGGAAGGCGACGGCGACAGCTACACCGTCCTGTTCTTCCTCAACAACCTCGACCCTGCCACCGAGACGATCGAGCACGATTCGCCGGTCGTGATGCTTCGCAAGGAACACGCGATCGACACCGGCGGTCCCGGCACGTTCCGCGGCGGCGCCGCGAATCTCAAGGACACGCTGTGGTTGAGCGAGGGCAACCACTACCTGTCGCCGTTCCGCACCAAGGTTCCGAGCGGTGTCGGCGCGAACGGCGGCGAACCGGGTCCGAACGGCGCCATCTGGATCTTCCCGCCGCGTGACGGCGCGGACGACCGCCCCGCCATGTTGGGCACGACCCCGGATGTCTACGCAACCAGCACTCCCGTCGCCGGGGTGCTCGACCCCGTGACCAAGGCACTGGACCCGGTCGACGGCGAATACCACTACTTCGCCAGCCGGCAGGTGTGGCAGACGAAGACTGGGTCGATCCTGCGGTGCCTGACCAACGGCGGTGGCGGCTGGGGCGACCCGTTCGCCCGCGACCCCGAACGGGTTCTCGCCGATGTGCGCAACGAATACGTCAGCGTCGCCGGTGCCGCCCGCGACTACGGCGTCGTCGTGATCGGCGACCCGCGGTCCGATCCCGAAGGGCTGCGCATCGACGTGCAGGCCACCGCGGCGCTCCGCAACCAACCGAGCTGAATACGTCCGGACCGAGCAATTGCTCCGAACCGAGGAGGAAAGTCGACAATGCAGGGAATCACGTTTCCGGGGGATGGCCGAGTCGTACTCAAGGAATTCCCGGCGCCTCAACCGGGGCCGGGAGAAGTGGTCGTCCGGATGCGGGCGTCGGGGATGTGCGGCAGCGATCTCCATTTCTACCGGGGTGCAGTGTCTTTCGGGGGAAGCGCCGACACCATTCAGGGTCACGAGCCGTGCGGTGACGTACACGCCGTCGGAGAAGGGGTGTCGCCCGACACCGCTTCCGTCGGCGACCGGGTCATGATCCACCACTACTGGGGGTGCGATGTGTGCGAGCAATGTCGCTCCGGATGGCCACAGATGTGCGACCGCGGGAACGCCCAGACGATGAGCATCACCACCCACGGCGGTCACGCACCGTACGCCGTCGTGCCTGCCCGGACCCTTCTGCCGCTTCCCGACGGCCTCAGCTACAAGGCGGGCGCCGCAATCGGCTGCGGCACCGGAACGGCGTGGGGAGGCCTCATGCGGCTCGGCGACATCGGCGGGAAAACGCTGGTCGTCTTCGGGCAGGGGCCGGTCGGACTGTCGGGAACCATGCTCGCGTCGGCACTCGGGGCCCGGGTCATCGCGGTGGACGTCAACGATTCGCGACTGGAACGCGCGCGCACATTCGGCGCGAGCGAGGTGGTGAACTCGGCCGAGGTCGACCTGTCCGCGACGATCGCCGAACTCGCGGGTCGCAAAGGCGTGGAGATGATCCTGGAGACGTCGGGCGTGGCGGGCGCCGACGCGCTGAGCATCCTCGGCAAGTGGGGACGGGCGTGCTTCATCGGCCTCCCCGGCGAGGTGCACTTCAGGACGGAGGAACAGTACAAGAAGCAGTGGACGATCATGACGTCCTGGACGATGTCCACGATCCAGCAGCGGCGCTGCGCCGAGTTCGTCGTCGAGCACGGACTCCCCATCGACGACCTCTACACCCACAGCTGGTCGCTGGACCAGGCCGTCGAGGCATACCAGTGGTTCGACAAGCAATTGGACGGCAAGGGCGTCTTCGAATTCTGATCCCGCCCCGGTCACCGAATAGACGACAACGACCGCCTGCGGCCCGCAGCCGGACGGGAGGAGAACAAATGCTCACCCAGAACGAAACATCGCGTACGCTACCCGCTTTCATCCAGGGGTCGAAGAAAAACCTGATCGGCGGCAAGTGGGTCGACGCCGCATCCGGCCGGCAGATCGACACCGTCAATCCGGCGACGGGGCAGGTACTCTGCCGCATCGCCGGGGGTGACGCCACGGACGTCGACCGTGCCGTCGCGGCGGCTCGCCAGGCCTTCGAGGGCGAATGGAGTCGTTGGACGCCGCATCAGCGCCGCAAGCTGATACTGAAGATCCACGACGTCATCCTCGACAATTTCGACGAATTGGCGATGATCGAGACGCTGGACATGGGAGCGCCGCTGAAGCGAACGGCGGGACTCGCGGAGTGGACCTCACAGGTTCTGCAGTTCTTCGCATCCCAGTGCGATGCCGCGACCGTGTCGACACCCCCGAACTCGCTTCCCGGGGATTTCCTCACCCTCAAGTCCCTCGCCCCCGTCGGCGTGGTCGGCGGAATCATTCCGTGGAATGGCCCGCTGATCGGCCTGTGGTGGATCTTCGGCCCGGCCCTCGCCACCGGGTGCACCGCCGTCCTCAAACCTGCCGAGGACGCGTCGCTGTCGGTGCTGCGCGTGGCCGAGCTGATGATGGAAGCCGGTGTACCCGACGGCGTCGTCAACGTCGTGACGGGATACGGCGCCGACGCGGGCCAGGCCCTGGCTGAACACCGGGACGTCGACCGGATCGCGTTCACCGGATCGATCGGCACAGCGCAGAACATCGTCCGCGCGTCCGCCGGCAACCTCAAGCGTCTGCAACTGGAGTTGGGCGGCAAGTCTCCCGACATCGTCTTCGCCGACGCTGATCTCGACAAAGCCGTGCCCGGCGCCGCCATGGGTGTGTTCACCAACAGCGGGCAGGTCTGCGTCGCCGGCACCCGGATCTTCGTGCAACGTCCGATCCACGACGAGTTCGTCGAGCGCATCACGGAGTTCACGAAGACCATCCGGGTGGGAGACGGTCTCGACCCGAATACCCAATTGGGACCGCTGATTTCGGAGCGGCAGCTCGATCGGGTCATGCACTACATCGACGTCGGCGGCGGCGAAGGCGCGCAGCTGGCCAGTGGCGGCAAACGTCTCGGCGGCGAACTGGCATCGGGCTTCTTCGTCGAACCGACCGTGTTCGCCGGCGCGTCGAACGACATGACCATCGCCCGAGAGGAGATCTTCGGGCCGGTCGCGTCGGTGATCCCGTTCGACGACGTCGACGACGCACTGCAACTGGCGAACGACACCCCGTTCGGGCTGGCGGGCGGCGTATGGACCCGCAGTCTGTCTACGGCGCACAAGGTCTCGCAGAACATCAAGGCCGGAACGATTTGGGTGAACTGCTACGGCGTCCTCGACCCGGCCATCGGTTTCGGCGGCACCAAGATGAGCGGTTACGGTTGGAAGGGAGCAAAAGAACACGTGGAGGGCTATCTGTACCCGAAGGCTGTCTACATCAACCTCGACTAGCTAGGGCGAGGGCTCCACGACACGCTCGACACCGAGGAGGACCGATGCCCGCCCGCGGTGAATCGATGATCGAGCGAGTCGTCGAGGTGCTCGAGTCGTTCAAGGGGGCGGGCGGCCCCCTGACGGCGTCCGAGATCGCGCGCAAGACGGCGATCCCGATGCCATCGGCGCATCGGATCGTGGCCGAACTCGTCGACGTGGGTTTCCTCGAACGCGACCCCGACCGCAGGCTGCGCATCGGCACCCGCCTGTGGGAGGTGGTGGCCCGGTCGTCGAGTGCCCTCACGCTCCGAGAGGTCGCCCTGCCGTACATGGAGGACCTGCGGGCGGCGGTGCAGACCCCCACCTTGCTGTCGGTACTCGACCGCAACGACGTCCTCAACCTGGAAACCCTGTCGACGCGGAAACCGGGTGTCACCAACGTGACCCAGCCGGGTGTGCGGCTTCCCGCGCTGGCGTCTTCCCCGGGCATCGTGCTGGTCGCGTTCTCCCCGCCGGAGGTGCGGGAGCACATCCTGGCGACCGGCAAGATCACCCGATTCACCGAGCACACCGTCGTCGACCGGGCCGAACTGCTGCGGATCGTGAACGAGACCCGGCGCACCGGTTACGTCGTCGCCCGCCGCTGGATCGCCCCCGACTCGACGGCGGTCGCCGTGCCGATCCTCGCCGACGACGGCACCGCGATCGGCGCGCTGTCGGTCACCACCGCGTTCGGGGCCGACGCGCCGTCGACCTTGCTGCCCGCACTGCACGCCACCGCCCTCGGCATCTCACGCGCGACGCGCACCGCCGACGGGCCACGGTTGGCGCTGCTGAAGCAGCAGATCCGGCACGCGACCGAGGTGCCCTGACCGGACTCGCCTTCTCGGTAGGCGAGAATCCCCCTATCCCCGAGCCCGGGCATGCGCGACCTTCTGACATGAACCGGGACGCCGACTTGCGTTGCCGACAGCCACATCTCGACGCGGAAGAGGGACGACATGACGAAGTTCACGGTCCAGGGCTCGGAAGATCCGATGAGCACCCTGTGCCGGATGGCGGTGCAGACCGACTACGACGATCTCCCGGCCGAGGTCGTCCGGCATGCCAAGCACACCTTGCTGGACTGCATGGCCGTGATGATCGGCGGCTCGGGGATGGACGGGATTCCGGCGATCGTTGATCTGGTCAAGGACAAGGGCGGCGCACCGCAGTCGGTCCTGCCGTTCTACGGCGGCCGCGTTCCCGCAGCCGAGGCGGCACTGGCGATCGGCCCGATGCCGCGCGCGATGGACTGCGGCGATCTTCATGAAGAAGCAGGGCACATCAGCGAATACATCGTTGCCAGCCTGCTGGCGGCCACCGGGCTGCGGCCGGACGTCACGGGGAAGGAATTCCTGACGGCGCTGGTCGTCGGGCAGGAGACGCTGATCCGCGTGGGCTCGGCCTACAAGGTCATCAGCACCGCCGTGAAGTCCCACGATTGCGGCGGCCACTACATCTTCGGGGCTGTCGCCGCCGTCGGTAAACTCCTCGGCTTCTCCCAGGAACTGCTCGAGAATGCCCAGGGCATCGCCCGCACGATGACCCAGCCGCACACGATGGCGATCTATGCACCGGCCACCCTGATGGTCCGGGTGCACCACGGCCTCGTCTGTCAATCGGCGATCACCGCCTGCCTCCTCGCGGAGAAGGGCATCACCGGCCCCCGCCGGGAGGTGCTGACCGGCCCCAACGGATACCTGCGCACGGCCCGCTGGGAGACGGACCCCGAGCTACTCACCCGGGATCTGGGCGAGCGCTGGGAGACGACGAACATCACCACCAAGGGGTACAGCGCCTGCTATTTCTCACACTCCTCCATCGACGGCATCCTGGATCAGATGCGCACGCACGGCTTCGGCCCCGACGACATCGCCGCCGTCCACGTCGACGTCTCCACCTCCGGATGGCGCGCCGTGTGCGAACCGACCGACGTGAAGTGGCACCCGCGCACGGTCCCCGAATGCCAGTTCAGCCTCCCCTACGCCGTCGCGACCGCCGCGGTCGACAAGAGTGTCTTCGTGCAGTCCTACACGGACGAGGCACGGCACCGTGAGGACGTCCGAGAGCTGATGTCGAGGATCTCCGCTACCGAGGACCCGTCCGTGTCGGACTGGGGCGCACGGCTCACGACCGCGCTGCGCGACGGCCGCGAGATCACCACCGAACACGTCTACGTCAAGGGGCACCCGAACAACCCGTTCAGTGAGCAGGACTTCGTCGACAAGTTCCGCAAGTGCGTGCCGTACTCGGTGCTTCCGCTGCCAGAGCAGGTGGTCGACACGATGATTCACGACGTGCTGTACCTGGACAAGGTGGACGACGTGGTCGCCTCCCTGCTCCTGCCGCTGACGCCGGGAAACTGACCCTTCCCGGCGCCCGGTTCTTGTTCCTACTGTGGATCCATGGACATCGCCAAGGACCTCAAAGAGTTCTTGATGACCCGGCGGGCGAAAATCACTCCCGAGCAGGTGGGCCTGCCGCCCGGCCGCCGACGTCGGGTGCCGGGCCTGCGACGCGAAGAGGTTGCGCAGTTGGCCGGGGTCAGCATCGAGTACTACACGCAGATCGAACGCGGGAACGTCGCCGGTGTCTCCGACGACGTTCTGCACTCCGTCGCCCGGGCCCTGCGACTCACCGAGGAAGAAACGGCGCACCTGTTCGACCTGGTGCGGGCCGCCGGCTCCGCGCGGTCGCCGCGTCGGGTCGACCGGACGATCCCCGACGGCGTACAGGCGCTGATCGACGGCATGGTCGACTCGCCGGCGGTCGTGCTGAACGGGCACCTCGACATCGTCGCCGCCAACCCGCTCGGCCGCACGCTGTACGCGCCGGTCTTCGCGCGGGCGACGGGAGTGCCGAACCTCGTCCGGTTCATCTTCTTCGACCCGCACGCCGACGACGTGTTCCCGGAGTGGAACACCGCGGCCGACGACGCCGTGGCCCTGCTGCGGGTGGAGGCCGCACACTCACCCCACTCGACCGTCGTCACCGGGCTCGTCGGCGAACTCGCTACGCGGAGCGAGGAATTCCGTACCCGCTGGGCCGCCCACGACGTGAAGGCGCACCGGCACGGTGTCAAACAGTTCCGGCATCCGGACGTCGGTGACCTGTCGCTGACCTTCAACGTCTTCGACATCACCGGCGCGGCCGGATTGTCCCTCGTCGGGTACACCGCGGAACCGCAGTCGCCGTCCGAGCAGGCCCTGCGACTGCTCGCGGTCGTGACCGCGACCGATCGCGCCCCCGCCGGCCCCGCCACCGATACACCCTCCACGACAACCGAATAGGGCGCTATCGGTCCTGCCAAGTGACAACCTCGTCGAGTGACGCGCGTGCCGTCCGGTAGCTGTTCGCCGGGTGGTCGAGGTCGGCGTAGCCGAAAGAGATTCCCACCAGAATCTTGCGGTCGTCCGCGATGCCGAAATGCTCACGGATGAAAGGAGACTGGCTCGCCAGGGCGGCCTGCGGAATCGTGGCGATCCCCAGGCTCCGCGCCGCGAGCAGGAGTGTGCCCAGGTAGAGCCCGGAATCCACCGCGCCGTACACACCCTGCTCGGCGTCGGTCGTGATGATCGCGACGTGCGGAGCGCCGAACAGGCGGAAGTTCTCGAACGACTGGCGCGCGGACGCGGCGCGGTCACCGCGTTCGACTCCCACGGCCTGATACAGCTGCCACCCGCTCGCCCGGCGCCGGTCGCGGTAGACCCCGCGGTACTCCGCGGGCGGATCGAATTCGAACGAGGCACCGTGCTGCTGCGCGTACTCCGCGAGACCGTCCCGGAACCGCTCGGTTCCCGCACCGCTAGTCACGACGACCTGCCAGGGCTGCGTATTGCACCACGACGCGGACCGCTGCGCCAGCGTGAACATGCGCTCGATGAGCGGTTGCGGAACCTCGCGCGGCTCGAACGCGCGGCAACTCCACCGTGTCGCCAGCAGGTTCTCCAGCACGGCGGACTCGTCGTCGACGGGATCCACCACGATCCCTTCGGTCGATACATCGGCAGACATCGATTACTCACCCATCGTCGTTCGAATACGGAATATGTGTGCCCCGGGCACGATCAGGCTCCGGGCTCGACGAACAGAACGTCCGCCTGCACCAGGTCGTCGATCTGCTCGGCGGAATACACCTCCGAGGCGACGTCGCGGCTGTCGGCGCCGACCCGCGGCGCGGTGCCCGCTCGATCGGGGCGTTCACCCGCGAACCGCCACGGCGGCCGGATCAGCGCCAGCCCGTCCTGCTGCCGTTCGACCAGTTCGAGCCATTCCACCTGCTCGTGCTCGACGAATCCCGTCATCGACAGCACCGGGGCGAACGGCACGTCCGCAGCGGAGAGGGCGTCCTCCCAGTGCTGCAGCGACTGCTGCTCGAACTCGGCTTCGACGATCTTGGCCAGCTCGTGGTAGTTCGACTCCCGGGACCGGTACTCCGCGAAGCGGGGATCCTCGGTGAGATCCATCCGGTTCATCGCCGTGCACAGCGAGCGCCAGAACTTCTGCGAAGACGACAGGTGGACCGCCAAATACTCCCCGGTGGCGGTCTTGACGCAGAAGTTCTGCGCCTGCGGATGCCGGCTCTGCCGACTCGGGTCGTATCCCAGTTCGAAGGACTGCGTGATCCCATCGGTCGCCAGCACGCTGACGGCCTCCATGATCGACGTCTCCACGTGTTGCGGCGATCCGGTACGCAGCCGTCCGACCAGCGCCGCGAGGACGCCCGTGGCCGTGCTCAAACCGGTGATCAGGTCCGCGCTCAATCCGCCGGCCAGTTGTGGCCGGGCGTCGTCGCCGAACAGGGAGTAGAGTCCGCCGAACGCATGCCCGATCGTGTCGTAGGCGGGGCGACTAGCCAGCGGGCCACCCGAGCCGAACCCGGTCACCGACCCGTAGACGAGGTCGGATCGCAGCGCGCGGCAGTCGTCGGGCCCGAGGCCCAGCGCCGCCAACTTGCCGGGCCGCAGGTTCTCGAGGACCACGTCGAAGTGCGGGACGAGGGCCTTGACCAGCGCGACGCCTTCAGGACGCTTCAGGTCGATCGACAGGCTCCGCTTTCCGGTGTTGTACTGGCGGAAGTAGGGGCTGCCGTCGTTCTGGTGGCGGCGGAAGTCCTCCCCGACGACCGGCTTCTCCACCTTCACCACCTCTGCGCCGAGCGCGCACAGGATCGACGTGGCGAACGGAAGAGCGATGTAACCCCCGATCTCCAGGATGCGGATCCCGTCGAGCGGCTTGTGCTGCATGGGCGTGCCTCCGTGTGTCGCGAGTAACAATATAATACATTATCCACCATTCGGTGGATGTCAAGACGGGATCGCGTGCTTTCGATACCCCGCGCTTTCGATAGCCACAGTGCGTCTCCCTCGCGTGCGCGCGGGAGACCCTGCCTACAGGGGGGACCAGCAGCCTCTCCTTACCGCACCGGAACCGCTCTACGCTCTGACCAGGGAGATCGCCGCGGACCTCCGCACACCGACGTCAGGAGATGACGACATGGCATGGCACAGCGACCAACTCGACACCATCGGCCACACCGAGGAACTGCACATCAGCAGCTACCGAAACGACGGCTCCCTGCGCCACTGGATACCCATCTGGGTCGTGCGCGTCGCCGACGACCTCTACATCCGGTCCGCGTTCGGCCCCGACGGCGGCTGGTACCGGAACGCGATGCGGAACAACACCGCGCGGATCAGTGCCGACGGCGTCGAGACCGACGTGACCCTGCACCTGGCCAACGACCCCGCGACGAACGCCGCGGTCGAGGCGGCGTACAAGGCCAAGTACCGCAGCCAGCCCGCCGCGCTGGAACCGATGATCGCCGACACCGCCGCCGAAACGACCGTCCGCCTCGACGCCGCCGGATAGGATTCTGGGCGCCGAGGAGGAATTCATGATGGTCACGCGGGCACGCAGCACCCACCGTGAGGTCTCGCCGCTCGAGTTGTTCTTCGACCTGGTGTTCGTGCTGGCGATCGGTCAGCTCACGCACCATCTCGTCGAACACCTGACCTGGCACGGCGCCGCCGAAACCCTCGTGGCCCTCGTTGCGGTGTGCGGGGTCTGGGCGTTCACGACGTTCGAGGTCACCCTCCTCGACATCGAACGCACCGCCACCCGGGCCGTGACGATCACGGTGATGGGCCTCGGCCTGTTCATGAACGCCGGCATCGGGCATGCGTTCGACGAAAGCCCTTGGCTCTTCATCGTTCCCATGCTGCTGGCGCTGATCGGCCCGGCCGTCTACGCGGCGGCCACCGCCCCGACGCCGAGCCTCCGCACGCACTTCCTGCACGTGCTGATCTGGTTCGCGGTCTCGGCGCCGCTCTGGGTGGCCGGCGCCGCATTCGACCCGGAATGGCGCCTCTGGCTGTGGGCGGTTGCCGCGCTCGTCGACCTCGTCGGCACCTGGAGCGCACACCCGCTGCCGGGCGGACGCACACAGACGCAGCAACTTCCGTTCGACGCCGAGCACATGCTCGAGCGGATGCGACTGTTCCTCATCATCCTGCTGGGCGAGACGGTCCTCACCCTGGGACGCGTGATTGCCGCCCATCATTCCGATGCGCTGACGCTGGCGCTGGCGGCGGGGTGCTTCGTCGCGCTCGTCTGCCTGTGGGCGGTCTACTTCGGGCGTGCAGAACAGATCGTGGAAAGTCATATCGCCGCCACCGAGAACCCGATCCGATCCGTGCACATCGGGATCAACGTGATCTACGGCGTCGTCACCGGCCTCGTCATGTTCGCCGCGGGCAGCGAGTTGGTGCTCGCCTACGCCGGCGACGACCGGGCAGGGGTCGGCGGCGTCCTGATGCTCGCGGGTCCGGCGATCTACCTGCTCTCGCACGCGATCTACTTCCGGCTCACCACCCACACCGGCTGGGTTCCGCGCGCCGTCGGCGCCGCCGTGCTCGGGTCGGCCTCCGTCGCGGCGTACTGGCTGCCGTCCTACGCCGTCGTCCTCGCGCTGGTCCTCATCCTCCTCGCGGTGGCTGTGACCCTCTCCAGGGACACGTCGCCGAGCGAATCCTGAACTCGCCGTAGCTCCCTTCAGGAATGCTGGTGTGCCGAGCTGTCGGTGGCGATCCAGCTGGACAGCAGGCGGAGGGCCTCCTCGGAGGAGGAACCCGGCGCCGCGGTGAATCCGTACAGGGTGAGACCGGCCGCGCTGGCCACGTCGAGAGCCTCGAACCGCAGCGTGAGGTCGCCGACGTCCCTATGATGGAACCGCTTGGTTCCGCGCCGGTGCGCCTTGATGTCGTGAGCCGCCCAGCGAGTGCGGAACTCGTCGCTGCGGGTGGCGAGCTCACCGACGAGACCGGTGATCGCCGTCGAGTACGGCGACCGCGCCGCCTCCACCCGCAGCATCGCGACGGCGTCGTCGGCCGCGTTGTTCCAGTCGGGGAACGTCTCGTCGGCGCGGCGGTCGAGGAAGATGAACCGGGCCAGGTTGGGCGCGCCGTCCGTCCGGTCGAACACGTCGGCGTACAGCGCGCGACCGAGCGCATTGGCGCCGACGATGTCGAGGTGACCGTTCTGCACCACGGCGGGGGCGGTGATCATCGCATCGACGAGCGCCTGGACCGGCTCCGGCATCTCGACGCGCGCCCGGGCGGGCTTACGCCTGCGGGGCTTCGTCGCCGCGGCGCGGGCGAGGGTGAACAGATGCTTCGTCTCCTCGTCGTCGAGTCGCAGCGCCGTCGCGATGGCGTCCAGCACCTCATCGGACACGCCCGACACGCCGCCGCGTTCGATCTGTACGTAGTACTCCGCGCTCACTCCGGCGAGCAGTGCGACCTCCTCGCGACGCAACCCGGCGACCCGACGTCGGCCACCGGCGGGCAGGCCCACCTGGTCGGGCGTGATGCGTGCGCGACGGGTCGTCAGGAAGTCCTTGATCTCCTTGGCGATCTCCATACCAGCAGCCTAGGGACCTCCGACGGCCCGAGGGAGAGGCTGCCGGTACCCCCGATAACCGGCCTCTGGTAGCGCCCCGCGGATCGCAGCAGGGTGATGAGTGCGGGTCGAGGACATCGTCTACGACCCCCTGAGATTCAGACCGTCGGGCTCCGGCGGACGACGAAGGGAAATCAGTTCATGGCCACGGAGAGGATCGAGACCGTCAGCGTCAAGACCCCGTACTGGGACATCGCGGCGGACATCTACTTCCCGCGCGGATTCGACGACACGAACAAATACCCGGCCATCATCAGTGCACACCCGATCGGCAGCTGCAAGGAACAGACGTCCGGCAACGTGTACGGCACCGCCCTCGCCGACGCCGGGTACGTCGTCATCGCATTCGACGCCAGCTACCAGGGCGCCAGCGGCGGCGAACCCCGCTTCATCGAAGACCCGGCGCAACGGGTCGACGACTTCGGCCACGTCGTCGACCACCTCGTCACACTCCCGTACGTCGACGCCGACCGGATCGGCGTGCTCGGCATCTGCGGCGGCGGGGGATACTCCATCAGCGCCGCCAAGACGGAACGGCGGATCAAGGCCGTCGGCAGCGTCGTCGGCGTCAACTTCGGCCACCTGCTGCACGAAGCCTTCAGTGCCTACGACCCGATCGCCACGTTGGACGCGATCGCCGCACAGCGCACCGCCGAGGCCCGCGGCGCCGAACCGAACGTCGAGAACCTGCTTCCGCCCACCGTGGACGCGGCGGCCGGGATGGACCTCGACGTCGCCGAGGCCACCGAGTACTACAAGACGTCCCGCGGCGAGAAGCCGAACGGCGCCACCCGAAGCCTGATCTCACGGCGAGCGGCGGGATACGGATGGGACGCCTTCACCCACGCCGAAGTGCTTCTCACTCAGCCGCTGTGCGTCGTCGTCGGCGACAAGCCCGGCGCGTTCGGCTCCTACCGCGACGGCCTCGAGATCTACCGCCGCGCCCGCTCCGAAAAGAAACAACTCGTCGTGGCCGAAGGCTTCTCGCACTACGACCTGTACGACCAGCCCGAGCCCGTCAAGATCGCCCTCGACGCCCTGATCCCGTTCTACGACACCAACCTCTGATCGAACATCACAACCCCGTCAGAAAGAGACACAGCAATGGATAGCATCACCTTCCCCAACGGCCCGATCGCCATGGCCGGCAACCTGTTTCTGCCCGAAAACTTCAATCCGCAGAGCAGCTACGCGGCGGTCGTCACCGTGCATCCCGGCGGCGGTGTGAAGGAGCAGACCGCGGGTCTGTACGCCGCGAAGCTGGCCGAGGAAGGCTTCGTGGCACTCGCCTACGACGCCTCGTTCCAGGGTGAGAGCGGCGGCGAACCCCACCACCTCGAGGACCCGGCAGCGCGAGTCGAGGACGTGCGTGCGGCCGTCGACTTCCTGCAGAGCCTGGACTACGTGGACGCCGAGCGGATCGGTGTTCTCGGTGTCTGCGCCGGCGGTGGATACGCCGTGAACGCGGCCCTCACCGACTACCGGATCAAGGCTGTCACCACCGTCAGCGCCCTGAACATCGGCGCCTCGTTCCGACGCGGTTGGTACGGAACCGATTCCGATGCGGCCGCGGTGCCCACACTGCAGGCAGTCGCGCAGCAGCGGACCGCCGAGGCGCAGGGCGCCGACCCCGCCTACATCCCGTACGTTCCGGAACAGCCGGACGAGAGCACTCCGCGCGACCTGGTCGAGGCGCACGACTACTACCTCACCCCGCGGGCGCAGCACCCCAACGCGAAGAACAAGCAGCTGTTCACAAAGAGCATCTCGCGGATCTTCACGTTCGACGCGTTCCACCTGGTCGAGGACCTGTTCACCGCACCGCTGCTGATCGTCGCGGGCAGTGAAGCCGGTTCGCTGTGGATGTCCACCGAACTGCACAGCCGGGTCCGCAGCCCGAAGAAGCTGGTGGTCGTCGAGGGCGGCGCCCACATGGACTTCTACGACGTGCCGAAGTACGTCGACCACGCCGTGGCGGAGGCGACCCCGTTCTTCCGGGAGAACCTCGCCGCTCGCGCAGTCGAGAACTGACACAAGAGAACTGACACACCGGTCAATCAGATCCGCCCGGGCTCCCCGGATCCCCAGGAGCTCGGGCGGACTCGGCTCAACCGCCGCTGACGGTCTGCCGGTTCCGGCTCCGGTCCTTCACCGGATCCGCAATCACCACGGCGAGCAGCGCCAGAACCGCGCTGACGGCGCCGATCAGCTGAAACGCCGTCTGATAGCAACAGTCTGATAGCAACAGGACGGTGGCCCGCCAGCCGTAGGCGTTCATGACGAAGGCCAGTGCGGGGACGACGACGATCTTTGCGATGGTCGTGCCCGAGGTGCTCATTGCGCCCGGTAGTTTCCAATCTGATCGTGTGTGGTTTCCGCACTTGCCGCAAGCTGCACATCGCGTGCGAGACCGGCTGTCCGGCGTAGTCGTTCGTCCGGAAGGGTCGCGCGGTGATTATGTATCACACATTATCCATTTTTGTGAACTGGATCGCAGCGACGGCGCATTGAGACCGTCCTCACTCTTTTCTTCTCGGTGGCCGAGAAAGCTACTTCCGTCGGTGTCGTCTCCGGGCAACTCTCGGACCCACCAGATCGGGCGTCGAGAACGGAGTGTGCGCATGCGGGACGAAGGCCCCACGGTGACGAAGAACGGGATTCCGCACTATCGGATGTTCATCGACGGCGGATGGGTCGACACTGCGGATCGCTACGAGATCGTGAACCCGGCCACCGAGGACATCACGGCGACCGCGGCGAAGGCGACGATAACCCACGTCGATACCGCGGTCGCCGCCGCGCGACGCGCGTACGAGGAGGGTTCCTGGCGCCGGACACCACCTGTCGAGCGAGCCTCCGTACTGGACAGGGCCGCAATCGCTCTCGCCACCCGGATAGAGGGGATCGCGACGATCAGCTCACGCGAGACCGGCATGCCCATCCGATCTGCACTCGCGATCGCCGTGGGATTTCCACAGATGCACCTGCAGTACTACGCCGAGCTGACACGCTCGTTCGAATGGGTACGGCCGTCACCGATTACCGGCCAGGTTCTGCACAGTGGGCTCGTCAAGAAGGAACCAGTCGGAGTCTGCGCCGGAATCTGTCCGTGGAACTTCCCGGCGGCCATCGCGGTGTGGAAGTCGGTCCCCGCGTTGGCAGCCGGCAACAGCGTCGTCCTGAAGGTGGACGAGAAGACTCCGAGTTTCGCCCTCGAACTGGCGGCGATACTGCGCGACGCGGGCCTCCCCGACGGGGTGCTCAACGTCGTGATCGGCGACGGTCCGACCGTCGGTGAGCACCTCGTCAAGCATCCCGATGTGCGGCTCGTGTCCTTCACCGGAGGACCGCCACCGGCCGCCGGGTGATGGCCAACGCGTCCGACACGATCAAGCGCGTGCTGCTGGAACTGGGCGGCAAGGGACCGAACATCGTCCTCGACGACGCCGACATCGACCTCGCCGTCGACGGCACGATCTACGGGTTCGTCCTGCACGCCGGTCAGGCCTGCGAGTCCGGCACCCGACTGCTCCTTCCGACCTCGATTCACGACGAGTTCGTCGACCGTCTCGTCGCGCGGTTGGAAACACTGAAAATCGGTGACCCCCTCGATCCGTCGACCGACGTCGGCGCGGTGATGAGCGCGGCGCAGCGCGAGCGCATCCTCGGCTACATCGAGAGCGGCAAGACCGAAGGAGCCCGGCTCGTCCACGGCGGCGGAACCTCTGCGGGTCCCGAGTTCGCCCGGGGCTTCTGGGTCGAGCCGACGGTGTTCACCGGCGTCACCAACGACATGCGTATCGCGCGCGAAGAGATCTTCGGACCGGTGTTGTCGATCATCGCCTACGACTCGGTGGATGAGGCCGTCAAGATCGCGAACGACACCGAATACGGCCTGGCCGCGGGCGTCTGGAGCCGGGACAACCAGCGTGCACTGGACGTCGCAGACCGACTCGAGACCGGCTCGGTGTGGATCAACGACTGGCACAACATGTCTCAGCACCTTCCCTTCGGCGGCTACAAGCAGAGCGGGATCGGCCGCGAGCTCGGCCCGGACGCACTCACGGAGTTCACCCAGGACAAATCCATCACGGTCGACATGTCCGGCGACCTGAGCCGCCGCGCCTACGGCCTGGTCCTCGGGACACCGCCGAAGCACTGAACAACCGACAACCCATTCAGGACACGAGAAGGGACAGCAGATGCCGAGACTCGAGGGAAAGGTCGCATTCGTCACGGGGGCGGCGCGTGGTCAGGGGCGGGCCGAAGCGCTTCGGCTGGCACAGGACGGAGCCGACATCTTCGCGGTCGACGTCGCTGCACCCGTCGAGACCAACGTGGCCCCGGCGGCGACACCGGCCGACCTGGAAGAGACCGAGCGGGGGGTGAAGGCGCTGGGCCGCAACGTCGTCACCGCCCAGGTCGATGTGCGCGACTACGACGCCCTGAAGCATGCGCTCGACGAAGGCGTGCGGCAACTGGGCCGGCTGGACATCGTCGTCGCCAATGCGGGGATCTGGTCGTACGGGCTCAGTGAGGAGGTCTCCGACCTCGAATGGCAGGTCACGCAGGACGTCGTTCTCAAGGGCGTGTGGCACACCGCCAAGGCCGCGATCCCGATCCTCAAGCACCAGGGAAGCGGCGGGTCGCTGATCTTCACCAGTTCGACCATGGCCATCAAGGGGATGCAGAACCTGTCGCCGTATGTCGCTGCCAAGCACGGCGTCGTCGGACTGATGAAGTCGCAGGCGCTGGAGTTGGCCCCGTTCGGGATCCGGGTCAACTGCGTCGCGCCGACGTCGGTCAACACGAAGCTGATCCACAACGCGCCGACGTACGCGTTGTTCGCGCCCGACATCCCCGAGGCGGAGCGCACCCCCGACAGCGTGGCCGACCGGTTCGCCACCATTCCCGTCATGGACGTGCCGTGGGTGGAGCCCGAGGACATCGCCAACGCGGTCGCGTTCCTCGCGTCGGACGAGGCGCGCTACGTGACCGGCCTCGAACTCAAGGTCGACGCCGGACAGACGCTCAAGTAGGTGGAAATTTCCCCGGGCGAAGCCTCGTATCATTCCGGATGCGAGGCTTCGCCGCGATCGGTGCGGGACGGGTCAGGCGTGGGCCATGACAGCTTCGGCCTGCGCGATGATTCCCTCGGCGGTCTTCACGTGGGCGATGTCGATGTGCTGGCCCTCGAAGTCGACGGCCGCGCTGCCTGCGGCCTCGGCCACCTTGAACGCCTCGATCATGCGGCGGTAGAAGTCGACCTGCTCGGGGGACGGCGTGAACACGTCGTTGGCGATGGCGATGTGCGACGGGTGGATGCACACCATGCCGCGGTAGCCGAGCTGCTTGTTGTCCAGGCAGAACTGACGGGCACCGTCGAGGTCCTTGATGTCTTGCCACACGCCGGCGACGGGGTGGTGCAGGCCTGCCGCGCGGGCGGCCAGGACGAGTCGACTCCGCAGGTACAGGGTCTCCAGGCCGGCCGGGGTGAATTCGAAGCCGAGTTCGCGTCCCACGTCCGCGCTCGGGCCGGTGGCGCCCAGCAGGCTGGAGATGCGCGGGGTGGCGGCGGCGATCTCCTCGCAATGCGCCATCGAGACCGCGGTCTCGTAGCTCACGATGAGTCCCACGCTGCCCGCCTCGAGCCCCTCCCGGGCCTCGATGTGCGACACCACGGCGTCGATCCGCACAAGTTCCTCGGCGTCGAAGACCTTGGGCAGGAACAGACCGGTCAGCCCCGGCCGGATCACCGCCTCGAGGTCACTGCCCTGGATCCCAGTCACGAATGCATTGGGCCGCACCCACACGTCGGCGCGAACACCCTCGGCGTGCAGACGGTCGATGGTGGCGGCGGTGACGCCACGCGCCTCGTCCTTGTCTGCGACGGGAACCGAGTCCTCCAGGTCGAGGATCAGGGCGTCGGCGCCGGAGGCCAGCCCCTTGTCGGCCCAGGAAGGCTTGTGACCGGGCACGAACAGCATGGAACGGTACGGATTCATGAACTCTCCTCAGTAGTGAGTACGGGAAGTAGTGGGTGTGCGAAGTAGCGGGTCAGGATTCGTCGGCGTAGAGGACGCCGGACGCCAGCAGCTCGTCGACCTTCTCGGCGGAAAGCACCTCGCCCGCCACCGAACGGGTGTCGGCGCCGACCTTGGGCGCACGGTCACCGCGGTCCGGGCGCTCGCCGTCGAACGTCCACGGCGGCCGGATCAGGGCCAGGCCGTCGGGTTGCCACTCGACCAGGTCCAGGTGCTCGACCTGCTCGTGCTCGAGGTAGCCGGTCATCGACAGCACCGGCGCGAACGGCACGTCGGCCTCGGTGAGGACCTTCTCCCAGTGGTCCTTCGACTTCGTGGCGAACTCCGCCTCGACGATCGGCACCAGCTCGAAGTAGTTCGACTCCCGCGGGCGGTATTCGGCGAACCGGGGATCCTCGGCCAGGTCCATGCGGTCCATCGCTCGGCACAGCGACTGCCAGAACTTCTGCGAGGACGACAGGTGGACGGCCAGGTACTCGCCGGTCGACGTGGGGACGCAGAAGTTCTGCGCCTGCGGATGCCGGCTCGTGCGGGCCGGGTTCCTGCCGAGTTCGAAGGACTGCGTGATGCCGTCGATGGTCAGTGCGCTGACGGCCTCCATGATCGACGTTTCCATCCGCTGCGGCTGCCCGGTCTTCAGCCGCCCGACGAGGGCGGCAAGGACGCCGGCTGCGGTGCTCAGTCCGGTGACGAGGTCCGCGCTCAGGCCACCGGCCAGCTGCGGGTGGTCGCCGTCGCTGAACAGCGAGTACAGGCCGCCGAAGGCGTGGCCGATCGTGTCGTAGGCGGGACGGTTGGCCAGCGGACCGCCGGCGCCGAATCCGGTGACGGACCCGTACACGATGTCGGGGCGCAGCGCGCGGCAGTCCTCGGGGCCGAGCCCCATGGCCGCCACCTTGCCCGGGCGCAGGTTCTCGAGCACCACATCGAAATGCGGCACCAGCGCCTTGACCAGCGCGACGCCCTCCTCCGACTTCAGGTCGACCGACAGACTGCGCTTGCCGGTGTTGTACTGCCGGAAGTAGGGGCTGGCGTCGTTCTGATGGCGCCGGAAATCTTCTCCGACCACCGGGCGCTCGACCTTGACCACTTCGGCGCCGAGGGCGCACAGCATCGACGTCCCGAACGGGAGCGCGATGTATCCCCCGATCTCGAGGATCCGAATACCGTCGAGCGGCTTGTGCTGCATGTTGCCTCGCCTTCGTCTCAGCAAAATATTATATATCGTTTACAGTGGGGTCAAGCCCCGCCGGATCGGGGTACCCCATCGAGGCGACTCCCAGTCGGGTGGATCACGGCAAGGCACTTCCATGGAGCTATGCAACATTATATACTTTGCATGGTGCAGCTCACATATCGAGCAGAAGGCTCCGCCCACCAAGCCGGACACTTCGGTCCCGCCTGCGATCCGGACCATTTCCACCCCTTATCGACCAAAGAAGGAGCAGCACCGTGAGTGTGCAGACAGAAATTTGGCAGGGACAGTACGACAAGCTGTTCATCGGCGGACGGTGGGCGCAGCCGGCATCGGAGCGCACCTTCGACGTGATCTCGCCGGCCACCGAAGAGCTCGTCGCGCGCGTCCCGGAAGGCGTCGAAGAAGACATCGACGCGGCGGTGAACGCGGCACGCGAGGCGTTCGATAAGGGGCCCTGGCCGCGGATGGCACTCGAAGAGCGGATCGCGGTCCTCCGGAAGCTCAGCGCGGAACTCGCCGCGCGCGAGGCCGACGCCGCCAGGCTCGTCAGCGCCGAGATGGGATGCCCGATCACCCTGTCCACGAAGATGCAGTCCATCGGACCGCGCCTGCTCCTGGACTCCTTCCTGGACCTCGCCCCCGCCTACCCGTGGACCGACACGCGGTCGTCCGCCACCGGCAGCGCGCTGGTGACCCGGGAGCCGGTCGGGGTCGTCGCCGGCATCGTGCCGTGGAACGCCCCGCTGCTCATCACCATGATCAAGCTCGCCCCGGCACTGCTGGCGGGTTGCACCATGGTCATCAAGCCCTCCCCCGAGACCCCGCTCGACGCGTACCTGCTCGCCGACATGCTCGACGAGATCGGCCTCCCCGCCGGCGTCGTGAACATCGTCCCCGCGCAGCGCGAGGCCAGCGAATACCTCGTGCGGCACCGCGGCATCGACAAGGTCTCCTTCACCGGATCGACGGCCGCGGGCCGGCGGATCGCCTCACTCTGCGGCCAGGACCTGCGCCGCGTGACCCTCGAGCTCGGCGGCAAGTCCGCCGCGGTCCTGCTCGACGATGCGGACCTCGACGCCGCGGTCGCCGCCATCCGCGCGGTCTCGCTCCGCAACAGCGGCCAGGTGTGCAGCAACAAGACCCGGATCGTGGTGGCGCGCTCGCGGCGCGACGAACTCCACGACCGGCTGGTGGACCTGATCCAGTCGATGCCCGTCGGTGACCCGTTCGACCCCGCCACGGAGATCGGCCCGATGGTCAGCGCCAATCAGCGGTCCCGGGTCGAGGGCTACATCGACGACGCGAAGGGATCCGGAGCCTCTCTGCTGGTGGGCGGCGGACGCCCCGACGGTCTCGACCGCGGCTGGTACGTCGAGCCCACGATCTTCACCGACGTCGACCCTGCCGCGAAAATCGCGCAGGAAGAGATCTTCGGCCCCGTTCTCACGGTGCACACGTTCGACACCGAGGCCGAGGCGATCGACATCGCCAACAACTCGGAGTACGGCCTCAACGGATCGGTGTTCGCCGCCGACCCCGAGCACGCGCTGGCAGTGGCACGCCACATCCGCACCGGCACAATCGAAGTCAACGGAAACCCGGCGGGCTTCAGCGCCCCGATGGGCGGTTTCAAGAACAGCGGCATCGGCCGCGAGGCGGGCCTCGAGGGCTTCGACGCCTACGTCGAGCTCAAGTCCTACGGAATCCCGGGCGGCCTGCTCGGTTCGCTCTCCTGACCCAGATCTACCGAAAGGCACCACACATGGGCACAATCCCCCCCGTCGAAGAAGCTGCCGCACGGCTCGTCACGGATCTGACCTTCGACTCCATCCCCGCCGACGCGCTCGCCGGTGCGCGCCGCCTGATGCAGGATCAGCTCGCCCTCCAGGTCGGGAGTGCCTCGCTGCCCTGGAGCAAGGCACTGCTCGAGCTGACGCGCGCGGCGCACGTACCGGGCAAGTCGCACGTCGCCGCGGCAGGCGACGAGATGAGCGCCGCGGACGCGGCATTCGTCAACGCCTCCTTCGGCCACGGCTTCGAATACGACGACGCCCACCGGGCCAGCTCGTCGCACCCGGGCAGCTGCGTCGTGTCGGCCGCACTCGCCGTCGGTGAGGAACTCGGCGCCACGATGCGCGAGGTGATCACCGGCATCGTCGCCGGCTACGAGGTCTACACCCGCATCGGCAACCTGGCCGCGCCCCAACTGCTCGAGCGCGGCTTCCACCCGCACGGGTTGCTGTCGAACTTCGGTTCGGCCGCCGTCGTCGCGAAGATGCGCGGCTTCGACGTCGAAACGACCGTGCACGCGCTCGCCATCGCCCTCAGCCATGCGTCGGGCACCACCGAGTACACGTCGTCCGGTGGCTCGATCAAACGCATCCACTCCGGCATCGGCACCCGCAACGGGATCCGCGCCGCCGAGATGGCCGCCGCGGGCATCACCGGGCCGACGACGTTCCTCACCGGTGGGAAGGGCTTCTACCGCACGTTCGTCGGGCGCGCCGTCGCCGACGACGCCGCGGCCACGTTCAGCCTCGACAAGACGTTCGAGATCACCCGCGTGTGGGTCAAGCCCTACTGCTGCTGCGGCATCAACCACGCCTACATCGACGGCGCCCGTCAACTCGCGGCCCGCGCCGCGGACGTCGACTCGGTGCTGCTGGGCATCCAGACCGGCGGCGACGTGGTGATCGGCAACAAGAATGCGAACGCCTACGCCCCGAAGATCATCGAGCACCTGCAGTACAGCCTGCCGTTCCAGTTCTCGCTGTCGCTGCTCGGCAAGGGCAACGGGTTCCGCACCCACCACGAGTACATGGCCGGCCGGCTCGACCTCGGCGCCGGCAGCGACGTCGCCGCCCTCGCCCAGAAGGTGAAGATCGAGGTCAAGCCCGAACTGGACACCGCCTACCCCGGCCGATGGGTCGGCGACATCACCGTCAACTACACGGACGGCACCAGCGAGAGCCTGTTCGTCGACAACCCCACCGGCACCGCCGAGAACCCGATGTCGCAGGAAGACCTGGACGCGAAGTTCCGCGACCTGACGGTGACCGCGATGGGCACCGAGTCCAGCGAAGCCCTGCTGCACGCCATCCAGGGCGGCGATCTCGACCAGCCCGCGTCCGACTTCGCGGCCCTGCTTCACGTCTGACCCTCGAACGACACCCACACCAGCCCCACCACAAGGAGTGAACGATGAGCGGAGAACACCTCAACGCCCAGGCCCGTGTCGTGCTGACCGGCCTCGACGCCGACGGTAAGTCGGCCTTCATCTCGGACGGCAACACCACCACCCGCACCGCCCAGCCGGGCTTCACCGTCATGGACGTCTGGCAGTTCGACAGCCTGCCCGTCGACGTGCTTGCCCCGTCGACCCTGGGCGCCGACCCCGTCATCGACCCGCCGAAGAACGGCCTCGTGGTCCGCCTCGCCAGCTTCCCGCCGGACTCGGAGTTCGACGCCGAGGGCTACAAGGAGTCGCTGGACGCGTTCCACGGCGCCGACTCGCACGACGGCGACGCCAGTACCGAAGGCGGAGTGTGGCATCTGACCGACACGATCGACGTCGTCACTGTCCTCACCGGTGAACTGTGGGCCGTCACCGAGACCGGTGAAACCCTGCTGAAGCCGGGCGACACGGTCGTCAATCGCGGCATCAAGCACATCTGGAGCAACCGGACCAGCGAACCGGTCCTGATCATCGCCACCATGATGGCGGGCACCCGATGAGCGCCGTACCCCCCACGTACCGGATGGAGACCTCCTGATGCGCGGTGTAGTTTTTCGCGGTAATCGCGAACTCGAAGTCCTCGACTTCCCCGATCCCACACCGGGACCGGGCGAGGTGGTCGTCGAAATCAAGGCGTCGGGCCTGTGTGGCAGCGACCTGAAGTTCTACCGTGACCCACCGGAGGCGGCGCTCAAAGCGCTCGGTTTCAAGGACTTCGCCTCCCGGGGCCTCGGCGAGAATCCGGCGATCATCGCCGGTCACGAACCGTGCGGCGTCGTCGCCGAGATCGGACCGAACGTGGACCCACGCGCGTTCACCGTCGGTGACCGCGTCATGGTGTTCCACTACAAGGGCTGCGGATTCTGCGACCTCTGCCGCACCGGCTGGACCCAGATGTGCACCCACGGCGCCACGATCTACGGCGCCACCGCGCACGGCGGTCACGCCACCTACATGGTGGTCCCGGCGGAGACCCTGGTACCCATGCCCGAAGAGATCAGCTTCTCTGCGGGCGCCGCAATCGCATGCGGCACAGGCACTGCCTTCGGCGCACTCCGGCGGGCGGACGTCACCGGGCGAGACACGGTCGCCGTGTTCGGACTCGGCCCCATCGGCCAATCCGCCATCCAGTTCGCCTCCGCTCTCGGCGCCGAGGTGATCGCCGTCGACATCGCCGCGGACCGCCTCGCGCGGGCCGGGGAACTCGGTGCGCACCACGTCGTGGACTCCAGCAGCACCGATGCGGTGGAAGCGATCCGGGAGATCACCGGCGGTCGCGGTGCGACAGTGTCGATCGAAAGTTCCGGCGCCCCCTCCGCTCGCGTCGCCGGCACCCGGTGCCTCGGCCCGTGGGGCCGCATCGCCCTGGTCGGCCTCGGCGGGAACATCGAACTCGATGTGTCGCCCGACATCGTGATCAAGCAGATCTCGATCATCGGTTCCTACACGTTCTCGAACGTCGGGATGGGCGAATGCGCGCGCTTCGTCGCCAAGCATGGCATCGACGTCGACGCCCTGTTCACCGACCGCTGGAAGATCGAGGACGCGGAAACCGCGTACAAGGAGTTCGACCAGCAGGTGCGCGGTAAGGCCGTCATCGAGTTCTGACACGGCAGTGTTCTGACGCTGCCGTGTCTTGTCACGGCGGTGTTTTGACACGGCGGGTGCCCCGCATCCGAGTTGGGGGAGCTCGGATGCGGGGCGTCTGTGGGTGATGGAGTTGTGTTGCGGCGCTGTGCCGGTCAGGCCGCGGCCGGGCCGACCCACCGGTTGTGGGGGGCAGTGGTTGCCGGAAGGGGTCGACACTGGGTGGTGGAATGAACCACGGGTGCCGGTCTGCGCCCATTTGCACCTCCCACCCGTCGTGGTGGATGAGCCGGTGGTGGAAACCGCACAGCAGGACGAGGTTGTCCATGTCGGTGAGGCCACCGTCGACCCAGTGGCCCGCGTGGTGCGCCTCGCACCACGACGCCGGCGCTCCGCACCCGGGGAAAGCGCACCCACCGTCGCGCACGGCCAACGCCCGACGCTGCTTTCCGGTGGCCGTCCTGCTGGTCAACCCGACATCCAGGGGTGCGCCGTGATCGTCCAGAATCACCGTGCTCACCTGCGCATCACACGCCAGATGCCGGGCCGCGGTGATCGTCAGCGGTCCCATCCAGGCCGCCCAGGCCACCCCCGTTTCCGCCAGCACCGCCGCCCAGTCCTCCCCAGAGGTGGGCCGGTCGCCAAAGGTTGGGTCGGCGGGTCCGGATGGACCGGTTGGTCTTGCGCCTGAAGCGTGCGCGCCGGTGCCACCGGTGCAGTCCGTACCCCCCATCCCGCCGGTGCCGCCCGTTCGTCCCATGCCACCGCTGCGGTCGGTGCCGCGGGTATAGGCGAGGTCTCGCACCCGCACTTGTACGCTGATGTGGGGGCGTTCGCCGGCTTCGGTGCCGTTCAATCCTGCTGCGAGATAGCGGCGCCAGCAGTTCGGTGAACGCGTCGGCACGCCGCCCTCCCGGGGTGCGCTCGTCGCAATTCTCCTGTGCCGAAACACATTCAGCACGGCGCAACCCGAACCCCGAGATGGATGTACAGCAGAGTGTCCAGATAGTTGGACACTTCCGCCCCCGCTTGCCGGTCTACGTTCAGCATGGGGAAGCGACAGTCCCCGCGCGATCAGGTGCCACTCACCGACACGAGGAACCACGGAGGTTGCATTGACGACTCGGAACCCACAGGCGACCAGACGAATACCGTCGACCCGGGAGCTGCTGCGAGTGCGAATACGTACGACTGCAATGGCGACCGGACTTGCTGCGGCCATGACCTCGGCGCTGTTTTCATTCCCACAGCTGTTGCCGCTCCCGCAGCCGGCGCGGCTCCGGCGGACGATGCGACGGGATCGAGCTATCTTCTGGTCGGCGGCACGGGTTCGTCGAACATCGGAGTGTTGAGCGAATCGAACGGCCGGTTGACGCCCGTCGGGCCGCCGGTGCCCATCGATACGGGCACGCTGTCAATCACGGTCACGCCGAACGGCCGATTCGCATATGTCGCACACACTGTTTCGGGAACTCTGTAGGGATTCCACGTCGGCGACGACGGTGCACTCGTGCGTCTGGAGGGGGCGCGACTGTCCCCGGGTGCAGTGCCCTCCGACTGCCGTTCCTGTTCCTTCCCCGTGTCCGGAAGACGGTGGCGCAGCGGTTCGTCGATCAGTTCGAGGTCCGCACACTCGCGCCGGACAAGGCCACCCTCGAGGAGTTGAGCGGCGGAAATCAGCAGAAGGTCGTGCTCGCCAAGGGACTGGCCCGCAAGCCGCTGGTCGCGATCATCGACGAGCCGACCCGCGGTGTGGATCTGGGCGCGATCCCCGAGATTCACGCGATGATTCGCGCTCTCGCCGACGACGGAGTCGAGGTGGTGGTGATCTCGTCCTACCTGCCGAGATCCAGGCACTGTCCGATCGGGTCCTGGTGGCACGCGCGGGCAGCATCGCAGCCGAGTTCTCACCGGAGGAAGCCGACGAGGAGAGCCTCATGTTCGCGGCGGTTGCACTGACAGGTGGCGCCACGCCCCCGTCAGAACACCCGTCAGGGCACCCGTTCGATCAGGTTCACCTTGACGTGGTCCGGTCGCGCGAGGGTGAGTTCGGGCACGAGTTCGACCACCGCCTTGACGCCCAGCGCCGACCGGACCCGCTGCTCGATCGTCGACCGCAGTTCGTCCTGCTGTTCGGCACGGAGTCCGTCGGCGTGCTCCACGAGGAGCATGAGCGGCTTCTGGGTGGAGTGCCCCTCGAAGTCGACGCGGATGCGCATCTCGCCGGTGGTGGCCGGCGCCAGCTCCGACACCAGTTGTTTGACGGCTGAGGGAAAGAGGTTGATGCCGCGCACGATCAGCATGTCGTCGGTCCGGCCGACGCACCGCACCTTGTACCCAGTGCGGCCACACGCGCAGTCGGTGCCGGTGACCACCACGTGGTCGCGGGTGCGGAACCGCAGCAACGGCGACGCCTGGCGGCGGAGGGCCGTGTACACCAACTCGCCCTGCACACCTGCCACCGGCGCGACGACGTCACCCGTCGTCGGGTCGATCAACTCGGCCACCATCAGGTCCGGGGAGAGGAAGTGCATCCCGTCGCCCTCCTCGCATTCACCCCAGTAGATGCATGCGATGTCGGTGCCGCCGAGCATCTCTCGCGACGTCGCGCCCCACAACGACTCGAGCTTGCCGCGGACCGCGGGTAGACCACCGCCGGGCTCGCCGCCCACACTGATCGCCCGCACACCCAGATCGCGGGCGGCCACGCCGAGGATCGCCGGCGCCTGCTCGGCCAGATACGCCAGGAAGTTCGGCGTGCCGATCAACGCGTCGGGTCGCTGATCGGCCTGCACCCGCAGCAGTCGCTCCGCGCCCGCCTCCGCGCCGATCGGGATATCCACGATGCCCATGTACTGCGCCATCTGCACGACGGGGATTCCGCCGACGAACCCCTTGCTCATTCCGAATCCGTGCAACAGCCGGCTACCGGGCCGGAAACCGTTGGCGTACAGGGCTCGCGCTCCGAGCTCGGACCAGACGTCGATGTCGCCCCGGGTCAATCCGACGTAGGACGGGCTGCCAGTGGTGCCCGACGACGCCTGGATCTGCACGATGTCGGCGCGATCGGCGGCGACGTGGCTGCCGAGCGGCGGCGTCGCCGCGAGACTGTCCCGCAGTTCCTGCTTCTCGGTGAACGGCAGCCCGGCGAGTTCCGCCACCGTCCGCACCCGGGTGACGTCGACGGAATGCTCGGCGAACTTCGTCCGATAGAAGTCGCTGCGGGCGGCGAGATAGTCGAGCTGCTCGCGCAGGCGGTTGTTCTGCAACGCCGCAGCGTCGCCCGGCGCGAGCAACTCGACCGCGCTCCAATGCCGTGCCGAATGGGGAACAGCCACAGCACTCACCGTCCTTCTACTCGAATTCGGCGCGAATGGCGTCGGTGTGCGCACCCAGTGCGGGCACCGATCCGCTGCGCACCGGCCATCCGTCGGCCACCGCGGGCGGCAGCAGCGCCGGCACCGGGCCGGACGGCGTCCCCACCTCGCGCCACCGGCCGCGCTCGATCAGCTGCGGGTGGTCGGCCAGGTCGCGCACGCTGTTGAGCCGCGCGTTGCCGATGCCCGCCGAGTCGGCCGTCTTCTGGATCTCCGCCAGCGTGTGCTCCGCGCACCACGCGCCCACGACCGCGTCCAGTTCATCACGCGCCTCGACGCGAGTGTCGTTGTGCGCGTAACGCGGCTCGTCGGCGAGCTCGGGCCTGCCGATCATCTCGGCCAGGCGCCGCCACTCCCGGTCGTTGGTGGTCCCGAGCACCGCGGTCTGGCCGTCGGAGGTCGGGTACGCGCCGTAGGGCGCGATCATCGGTGAGCCCATACCGACGGGCACCGGCTCGGTACCGGCGTGGATCACCTGGTTGAGAGCGAACCCCATCATCTCGGCGACGGTGTCGAGCATGGCGATCGGGATGACCGCTCCCCGGCCGGTCCGCTCCCGGTCGTACAGCGCGGCCAGCACCGCGGAATACGCGTACAACGCGGTACCGACATCGGCCACCGGAATTCCCGGCTTCGCCGGATGCCCCGGTGCGCCGGTGATGCTGCAGGACCCGCCCTCAGCCTGGATGAGCAGGTCGTACGCCCGCTTGTGGTCGAGGGGACCACCCTTCCCGTAACCGGAGATGTCCACCACGATCAGACGCGGATAGCAACGCGAAAGCTCAGCGGTCCCGATCCCCAGCCGATCGAGCGCGCCCGGGGCGAGATTGCTGACCACGACGTCGGCCGTGTAGAGGATGTTCCGGAAGATCCCCACGTCGGAGGCCGACTTGAGGTCCAGCGTCGCCGACTCCTTGCCGTGGTTGAGCCAGGTGAAGTGCGCCGACATCCCACCGACCACGGAGTCGTACGCGCGGGTCGAATCGCCGAAGCCCGGCGCCTCCACCTTGATCACCCGAGCCCCGAGGTCCGCGAGATGGCGCGTGCACAGCGGCGCCGAGATCGCCTGCTCCAGACCGACGACGGTGATGCCCGCGAGCGGGCCCTGCCTTTCCTGTTCGGTTCCGCTCACGAGAACTTCGGCTCCCGCTTCTCCCGATGCGAGGACACGCCCTCGACCACGTCGGGGCCACCGAAGCCGAAGAACTCCAGGCCCAACGAGGCGTCGAAGATCGGCATCGCCTGCCGGTACCAGCCGTTGAGTGCCATCTTGGTGCCCTGGAGACCGGCCCGCGAGCCGGCGGTCAGCTTCCGCGCGATCTCCATCGCCCGGTCCTGCACCTGATCGTCGTCGACGCACAGCGACACCATGCCGATCCGCTCCGCCTCCTCGCCGGTGAGCACCTCGTTGGTGAGCAGGTGATACTTGGCCTTCGCCATGCTCGTCAGCAGCGGCCAGCAGATGGCGGCGTGGTCACCGGCCGCGACACCGAGCCGGACGTGACCGTCGACGATCTTGGCGCGACGGCCCGCGACCGAGATGTCGGCCAGCAGAGCGGCGACCAGACCGGCACCGGCAGCTGGTCCGTTGATCGCGGAGATGATCGGCTGCGGTACCTCGATGATGTTGCGCACCAAATCGCGCGCCTCCCGCATCACCCGGGTCCGCGAAGCGAAGTCGCCGATCATGGCCTCGACGAGATCGAAGCTGCCTCCCGCCGAGAAGGCCCGGTCACCGGCACCGCGAATCACCACGGCGCGGACCGACTCGTCAAGTCCGATCACCGGCCAGATGTCGGCCAGTTCGCGGTGCGCGTCCGGGCCCACCGCGTTGAGGTTCGGCCCGTCCAGCACGATGCGGAGGATGCCTTCTTCGGGGCGGTCGACCGTCAGTGAGGTGAAGGCCTCGTAGCTGGTCACCATTACTTCCTTCCTGGAATTTCTCGGTTCGAGCGGTGCGACGGCGGCCGTGTCAGTCGCCGACGCCCCACCGAGATGCGACGTACGCGGGCGCGACGGTGCCGACCCGCGGCGTCGCGGGTTCGCGCGCAGGGGTGCCACTGAACCGCGGCGCCGGCATCGGATGCAGGACGCCGCCGACGGTCCGGTACACGCCCCGTTGGGTGTTGTGGGGATCCACCGCGGCCTCGTCGAACGTGAGCACCGGGGTGACGCAGGCATCGGTGCCGGCGAACACCTGCTCCCATTCGTCGCGGGTGCGGCGCTCGACGGCGTCGCCGATGAGCTTGCGCAGGTGCGGCCAGGATTCGCGATCGTTCTGGTCGGGCCAGTCGTCGGTGTCGGGGCCGAGGCGCGAGGTGAATTCCCGATAGAAATCGGGTTCGAGCGCTCCGACGGCGATGTACCCGCCGTCGGCGCACCGGTAGGTGTCGTAGAACGGTGCACCGGAATCGAGGAAGTTCGTCCCCGGATCGTCCGAGTAGAGGCCTGCCGCGCGCAGACCCTGCAGCTTGGCGGTCAGGGCCGCGACGCCGTCGACCATGGCGGCGTCGATCACCTGGCCTCGGCCCGTGCGGGCGGCGGACACGAGGGCACAGGCGATGCCGTACGCCCCCATGGCGCCGCCCGCCGCGTAATCGCCGAGCAGGTTGATCGGCGGGCGCGGCGCACTGTCCGACCGCGCCATGGCATGCAACGCGCCGGACTGCGCCACGTAGTTGATGTCGTGTCCGGCGTCCCGTGACCGGGGACCGGTCTGTCCGTAGCCGGTGAGCCGCACGTAGACGAGACGCTCGTTGCGGGCCATCACCTCGTCCGGTCCGAGACCGAGCCGTTCGGTGACGCCGGGCCGGTATCCCTCGATGAAGACGTCCGCGGCTTCAGCCAGACGCAGCACACTCTCGCGCCCGGCCGGGTCCTTGAGATCGACGGCCACCGCATCCACACCGCGGTTGACCACGTCGACTTCCTCCGTCAGACCGTCCGTCTGGCTGAGCGCACGGGCCGACCGGTTGGGCGGCCGCACCACCCGCACCACGTCGGCTCCCATGTCGGCGAGCAGCATCGAGACGTACGGCACCGGGCCCATTCCCGCGAGCACCAGCGCCCGGATTCCAGCCAGCGGACCGGTCATCGTCACACTCCTTCGTCGGTGGGTTCAGTACGACCGCGGCAGGCCGAGAACCTGCTGCGAGACGTAGTTGCGCACCATCTCCTGCGAGAACGGCGCGTTGCGCAGCAGTCGCACCTCACGCCACAGCCGCTCGATGTGGTACTCCTTCGCGTACGCGTACCCACCGAGGGTCGAGAACACCCGGTCGCACGCTTCGAAGCCGGCCTCGGCGCCGAGGTATTTCGCCGCGGCGGCCTCGTGCCCGCATTCCTGCTTGTCGTCGAAGAGTTTTGCGGCGTGCATCGCCATGCGCTCGGCCGCCTCGAGACGGATCCACGAGTCCGCGAGCGGGTGCGCGACGGCCTGGTTCTGGCCGATCGGGCGATCGAACACCACGCGGTTCTTCGCGTACTCGGTGCCGATCTCGAGGGCCGCGCGACCGAGGCCGATGCCCTCCATCGCGACCACGATGCGTTCCGGGTTGAGTCCGTCGATGATGTAGTAGAAGCCCTTGTCGACCTCACCGACCACGTCCTCGTCGGCCACGAACAGGTTGTCGATGAACAACTCGTTGGTGTCGATGGCGGCACGGCCGAGCTTGTCGATCTCGCGGATCGTGACGTGCTTGGGGTCGAGTTCGGCGAAGAAGATCGTCATCCCGGCCAGCGGCTTGTTCTCGTCTCGCGGGCTTGTGCGGGCCAGCAGCAGGATGCGGTGCGCGTTCTGGGCGTTGGTGATGAACACCTTCTGGCCGTTGATAACCCAGCCGCCGTCGACCTTGGTCGCCTTGGTCTTGATGCGCGACGTGTCCACACCCGCAGTCGGCTCGGTGATGCCGAACGCGGTGAGCATCTCACCTGACGCCAGCTTCGGGAGATACTTGCGCTTCATCTCCTCCGAGCCGTACCGGACGATCGGCGCCGGCGGGAAGACGTAGAAGTGGATCGCCGAGCCACCGCTCATACCGCCGCCGGACGACGCGATCTCGCCCATCATCACCGCGGCCTCCTGCAGGCCCAGGCCGATTCCGCCGTACTCTTCCGGGATCATCGCGCCGAGCCAGCCGCCGTCCGCGAACGCCTTGATGAAATCCCACGGGTATTCGTGCTTGCGGTCCTTGTCCAGCCAGTAGTCGTTGTCGAACTTCCGCGCCAGCTCGCGAGTCGCCTTGCGGACGATCTCGATGTTGCTCTCGGTATCGAAGTCTGCCATCTCAACTCTCCTAGTCTTCGCCCGCGTACACGGGGATGTCCTCGAGCGGCGTCGCCGGATCCAGCGACGACATGTCACCGATCGGGGCACCGATGAACCGCGACCGGATGGCGCGGCGCATGATCTTTCCGTTCTTCGTCTTCGGCAGCGTCGGCACCGCATACACTTCGGGCGCAAAGGATTTGCCGGCGTTCGCCAACGCCGTCGCCTGCAGGTCGTCGGTGTCGACGCCGTCGGCGCCGTCTGCGCGCAGCACCGCGAACGCCACCGCGCGCTGACCGCGCATCTCGTCCGGCACCCCGATCACCGCGACCTCCGTGATCCGGTTGTCCCGCAGCAGGGCGGCCTCGATCTCGGCCGGCCCCACCCGGCGCCCGGAGAGCTTGATCGTGTCGTCCGAGCGGCCGTGGATCCGCCACATCCCGGCAGTGTCGATGCTCGCGAGATCCCCGTGCACCCAGATGCCGTCCCAGCGGCTCCAGTAGGTGTCCAGGTAGCGGCCCCGGTCCTGCCAGAAGGCGTGCGTCATCCCCGGGAACGTGTTGAGCACCGCCAGCTCCCCGATCTCGCCGAGGACGGGCCTGCCGTCCTCGCCGAGCACCGCCGCATCGACGCCGGGCAGCGGCCCGGTGAACGCCGCCGGCGCGGCGGGCAGGAACGGGTAGCCGACGAGGATGCCGCCACCGACCTCGGTGCCGCCGCTGTAGTTGACGATCGCGCGCTCGCGCCTACCGACCTCGTCGAACAGCCACCACCAGGTCGGCTCGTCCCACGCCTCCCCGGTGGAGACGAACGTCTTCAGGGTCGGCATCTCCGGAGCGGTGCCGTCACCCGCCGCCTTCAGTGCGCGTGCCGCCGTCGGCGCGATGCCCTGCACGGTGACGCCGTTACGATTGACGATCTCCCACATACGATTCGGTGCGGGATAGGTGGGCAGGCCCTCGATCATCACGATGGTCGCACCGAGCTGCAGCGGACCGGTCATGAGCATCGGGCCCACCAGCCACCCGAGGTCGGTGATCCAGGAGATCACGTCGTCGGCGTGCACGTCGAAGCCGTACCCGAAGTCGACGGCCGTCTTGGCCGCGAAACCGCCGTGCGAGTGCACGATTCCCTTCGGCCTGCCCGTGGTGCCGGATGTGTAGACGATCGTGAGCGGGTCGTTCGACTCGGTGTCCGCCACGTCGACGGGTGCGGGATCGGCCGACAGTTCGTCGTAGTAGACGTCGCGGCCGGCCTGCATCGGCACGTCGGTGCCCAGGTGCCGGATCACCACGACCGAGCGCACCGACGGCGCCTGCGCCAGGGCGGCGTCCGCGGTCGCCTTCATCTCGACGACCTTTCCTCGGCGGGTCGTGCCGTCGGCGGTCACCAGCAGCACGGCGTCCGAATCCTGCAGACGGGTGGCCAGGGCGTCCGGGGCGTAGCCACTGAACGTGGGCACCGCGATCGCGCCGATCATCGCGATGGCGAGGAAGGCCACGGCCGCCTCCGGCACCACCGGCATGAACAGCACCACGCGGTCGCCGCGGCGCACACCCAGCCCCGCGAGGTGCGCCGCGAACCGGCTCACCTCCGCCGCGAGTTCCGCAAACGTCAGCGTGCGCCGCTGCCCGCCGTCGCCCTCGTAGACCACCGCGGTCTTGCCCGCGCGATCGCCGCGGGCATGCCGCAGGGCCGCCAGTTCCGCGACGTTGATCCGGCCCCCGGTAAACCATCGCGGGAACTCCCGACCCTCGGACTCGTCGAGCACCCGGTCGAACGGCACCGAGAACTCGACGTCGAGGTCGGTGAGCGCCTCGCGCCAGAACCACTCGGGATCGGCGACGGCGCGGCGGCCCAGCTCGGCGACGGCGGCGGCATCGTCGCCGAAACCCCAGCTCTTCATCGCCGCGAGCAGCCTCGCGCGCTCGCGCACCGCGGGGCCGGGAACCCAGGCCATCTCCTCGGGCTCGCTACTGATGCCCATTTCCGTGTTCTCCTCGTCTGGGGCTGTCGGTCGTCCGGTCGGGGTGTGCGATCAGGCCTGCTCGTCGACCGACTTCTTGAGCATCAGGCCGACGCGGGTGGCGTCGCACACGATCTCGTCACGCTGGTTGAGGCCGTAGTGACGGAAGGTGACAATTCCGGAGTCGTTGCGGCTCTTCGACTCCCGGGCCGACACGATCTCGGTGCGCACGTGGATGGTGTCACCGTGGAACACCGGCTTGGGGAACTTGATCGAGTCGAAGCCGAGGTTGCCGAGGGTGGTCCCGTAGGTGGTGTCGTGCATCGAGATACCGGCGACGAGACCGAGAAGGAACAGGCTGTTCACCAGGCGCTGCCCGTGGATGGAGCCCTTGCTGTACTCCGCATCCAGGTGGAGCGGTGCCATGTTCAGGGTCATCGTGCTGAACAGGACGTTGTCAGTCTCGGTCACGGTGCGGCGCACCTCGTGATCGATGACCATTCCCGGCGCGAATTCCTCGAAGTACAGACCCGGCATATGACGTCCTTTCTCTCGAGCGACTACGAGACTCTCGGTCGCTGCAGTTCGTGACCCCCACTCTAGAATAAATATATTATGCATGCAATACCTGAATGTTTAGTGTCCGATGTATTGCACATCTCTCCGATTACTGAATAGTATATGATGTACAACACACAGTGTTGATGGTGTGATCTCGACAACCAGACCGAAGGGCACCCCCACGTGAACAACAAAGAACACCTCATGACGGACCTCGCGTCCACGCACGTGCCCCGGCCCGGGCCGACGACGGAGCCTCGCCGGCTGACCGCGTGGGGCATCACCGGAATGCTCGTGGTGCTCTACCTCATGAACGCGTCCGACAAGGCGGTGTTCGGCCTCATTGCCCAGCCGCTCAGCGAGGATCTCGGGCTCAGTGCGTCGCAGATCGGCTTCACCGGAAGCATGTTCTTCCTCGCCTTCAGCTTCGGCGGCTTCTTCGCTGGGCCGATCAACAAAGTTCTCGCGCTCCGCTGGTCCATCGCGATCATCGCCGTGCTGTGGGGCGTCGTCATGCTTCCGCTCGTCGTGTGGTCGACGTTCGCGGTGCTGCTCGCGAGCCGGATGCTTCTCGGCCTCACGGAGGGGCCGACGTCCGCACTGCTGCATACCGCTGCCTACTCGTGGCATGCGCCCGCGAAGCGGGGTCTGCCGAGCGCACTCATCATCAGCGGAAGCATGCTGGCCAAGATGGCCGTCGTGCCGATCCTCGCGCTCGTGGTCGCCGAATACGGTTGGCGGGCAGCCATCCTCGTCCTTTCGTGTGCGACCGCACTGTGGTGCGTCCCGTGGCTCCTGACCTGGCGGCCCGGCCCCTACACCGTCGGCGGCAAGCACACCGAGGCCGACGACACCGACAGCGAGCCGGCAGTCAGCTGGAGCCGCCTACTCACCTCGAGAACCTTCGTGTCCGCCGTCCTCGTCGCGATGAGCGCCTACGCGCTCATGACCGTCGTGCTCACCTGGCTGCCCTCCTACTTCGAGCAGGGGTTGGGCTACTCCCGGCTCGAGTCCGGCACCCTGTTCGCCGCGCCCAGCGTTGTCGGACTCGCGACGCTCGTCGGCGGCTCCTGGCTGAGCGACCGCGGGATCAGCCGCGGCTTGTCCATCCGCCTGGTCCGCGTCGTCGTGCCGTGCGTCGGCGTCATCGTCGCCGGGGTGTTGCTGCTGAGCCTGCCGGCCCTGGGGTCTCCACTCCTCGCAGTCTGCGCGGTCTCGGTGGCGTACGGGCTGGTGGTCGCGATATTCCCGCTGCTCAACGCCGCGGTCATCGCAACCTGCCCGCCCCGCCAGACAGCCGGTGTCATCGGCGCCTTCTTCGCGCTGCAGGCCATCGGCGGGATCATCGGCCCCTGGTCGATGGGGATCGTCGTCGACGCCTCGGCGACGAAGATCGACGGATACCAGGCGGCGTTCCAGTGCCTGGGCATCGTGGGTGCCGTCGTCGCGATCGCCGCGCTGATTCTCGCCGACCCTGCGCGTGATCGCGAACTCCTCCGCGTCACCCGCTGACCCCACGCCATCCGCTGCGAATTCCGGATTGTGCCCAGCACCCTGGCAACCGTCAGTAGTGCTGGGCACAAACGTCTGCCGGCCGATCGGGGTTGCTTCGGGCGGTTGCACCTCCTTTCCATTTAATATATTATGTTTTAGTGGACGGCACGACAAGCCTCGTCGAACGATCGGAGTGTGTCCTGTGAGAACATCGCACGCCGCACCGGATGACGATGTCACCCCTGAGGAATGGCGGCTGCGCGCGCGTTGCCGCGGAATGGATATCGCCGTCTTCTACCTCGACGAGAACGGCAAGAGTTCCCAGCTTCAGCGTGAGCGCATCGCGAAGAATATTTGCCGACGGTGCCCGGTGATCACTGAATGCCGCGATTATGCCCTCAATTTCGATGAACAGCACGGCGTGTGGGGTGGATTGACTCCGCGGGAACTCGGCGCTGCGAGAAAGTGGAGCCGCTGGCAGAGGAAGCCGGGGTAGCGAGCGATCGCATACAACTGCGCCGCCCTCGCCAGTCTCCGGCAAGGGCGGCGCTTTTCGTTCCGATCAGTCAGCGGAGTTTGGCTGCAATCGGCTCAGGATCGTCGCGATGTCGGCGACGTTCTCGAGGTCGTACACGGCTTCGATGACGGCGTCCGCGTCGGCGTCGTTCACTACCCCGTCGATGTTGTGGCGGAACTTGGCGATCAGTTCGTCGTCGGTCATGTAGGTGACCGGATCGGGTGACGGGCTGCCCTTGGGGTAGCCGCGCTCGCCGGAGAACTGGGTGCCGCGCGCGTGGACCTCGACGCGCGAGCGGCGTGCGGCCGGGTTACTCGCCAGCGCCGCGGTGTAGTCGGGGTGTTCCTGAAAGGTTGTCTTCGCGGTGAGCTCGAGGACGGACGGGTCGAGGACCGCTTCCGGGGTCTGCCAGGCCTTGCCGGGGGGAATCCGGTGGGCGGCGAGGGCGAGGCCGTGGGTCATGCTGAACTGCGCATCGCGTGGATTGCGGATGGTCTCGTTGACCCACACCGGCTGCATCACGAAACTCTCGCCCCAGGCGTTGATGGCGTCGATCTCGTCGGGTTTGATGTCGTTGACCTCGATGATCTCGGTGAGGGCATCGAACAGCGCGTGCATCACCCGGCAGTGGGGATACGGCTTGAACGACTGGAACGGGGTGAAGGTCCACTCCGACCCCAAACCCGCGGTGATCGGCGCCGGCTCCCAACGCGACGTCCCGATGAATCGGGGAAAGCCGTACTCGCGGTCGTCGAGCATCTGGCGGTCACCGGTGTGCCCGAGTTCGGCCAGGTGTGCGGCCGTCACCGCCGACAGGGCCATCCCGCCCGCGAGCTGGTACTTGATCGTCGTCGACGGCGCGTGCATCATCCATGCCCGCTGGGTGTTGGTAGGCATTGTCGAGCCCATGATCCCGAGCGCATCGGCCAGCGTGTCGGCGCTGAAGCCCTTGACCACGCCGATCGCCGCCGCCGCACCGAACAGCGTGCTGCTGTAGCCGATGACCTTCGGGATCGTCACCACGCCGTCCTTGATGTCGCGCAGATAGTCGGTGGCCTTGCCGATCCGGTACGACATCTCGTGCGCCACGGCGATCGCCGTGAGCAGCCGTTCGCCCGAGGACTGCAGAGCTTCGGCCGTCGCCAGCGCACCCGGCACCACGTACGGCGTCACGTGACCGGGCGGCAGGACCGCATCCTGGTCGAGGGCGTTGACCAATTCGGCGTTCGCGAACGCCGCACCGGGTACCGACGTCGTCGTGCCCGTGCCGATGATCGACGCCGAGCCGGCCGACCCGCCGAGGAACCGGCCGTGCTCGATGCCCCGGCGCGCGCCCGCGTCGCCGAGCGACGCCACCGCGCAGCCGAGGGTGTCCAGCAGAATCCGCTTGGACTCGGCAACCACGTCACCCGGGAGTGATCGTCCCTCGGCGCGGGCGGCGAAATCCGCGAGTTCTTCGACAATTGTTGGCATCAGATTCTTCCTCTTGTTGCTGAGATGGTGATCGTGACGTCGGTTCGGTTACACCGGCCACTGAATGTGTTTGACTTCGAAGAACTCCCGGAATCCCTCCTCGCCGCCCTCGCGGCCGATTCCGCTGTGTCCGGGACCGCCCCACGGGGCGTCCCCGCGCATGCCACCACCGCCGTTGAGGGTGACCGTGCCCGAGCGCAGGCGGCGGGCGAACGCGAGAGCGTCGGCGGTGGGGCCCCACACGTTGGCGTTGAGGGCGTACCTGACACCGTTGGCCGTGCGGACGGCCTCGTCCAGATCGGTGTACGGCATCACCACTCCGACGGGCGCGAAGAGTTCCTCCTGCGCGATCTCCGCGCCGTTCGAAATGCCGGTCACCAGAGTCGGTTCGAGGAAGAAGCCGTCGTCGAGGCCGGGCGGCCTGCCCCCACCGACAGGAACTTCGGCGCCGTCCTCCCGGGCGCGCGCCAGGAACCCCTCCACATTCGCACGGTGTTCGCGGGTGATCAGCGGTCCCAGGACGGTGTCGGGGTGATGGGGGTCGCCGACCGTGAGCCCACCGAGGAACTTGCCCGACCTTTCGACGTACTCGTCGAAATCAGCCTGGGGCACCAGGGTTCGTGTCGTCGCCCCGCACGCTTGGCCGCTGTTGCGGGTGAACCGCAGCGCGGACGCGGGCACCGCCTTCTCGATGTCGGTGCCGGGCAGCACGATGTTGGGTGATTTGCCGCCGAGCTCGAGGACGACCTTCTTCAGCGTCGGGGCCGCCAAGGTGAGGATCTTGCTGCCGACCGCGGCGGAACCGGTGAACGTCACCAGGTCGACCTCCGGGGCACCGACCACCTGTTCCGTCACGCTCGGCGAACCGAAGACCAGGTTGACCGCGCCCGGCGGGAATCCCGCCTCCTCGATCAAACGCATGATCGCGGCCGTCATCAGGACGGCCCGCGGCGACGTCACCAGGACCGTGGAGCAGCCCGACGCCAGCGCGGGGCCGAGCTTGTACGCGCACATCATGACCGGGACGTTGTAGGCGACGACAGCTGCCACTACACCGGCCGGGTCCCGCACCAGCATGCTGCTGGAGATGATCGGGTCGTGATGCAGCGGAAGGGGCTGCTCGTAGCCGTCCCGCGGACCGCGTGCCGCCGCGTCGGCGAACCACCGGAAGAATCGGACGGGCAGATCGACGTGCAACGCCGCGGCGCTGCTGATCGGTGTGCCGATCTCGGTGGCGGCGAGGTCGACGATAATATCGCGATCCCGCTCGAGCAGATCCGCCAGCCGGTGCAGCAGGGCACTGCGCTCACCCGGCCCGAGGCGGCTCCACTCGCCGTCGTCGAACGCTCGCCTGGCCGCGGACACGGCCGCGGCCGCCTGCTCCCGGCTCGCGGCCGGCGTGACGGCCAGTTCCCGACCGGTCGTCGGGTTGACCGAATGGATCGCCTCCCCGGCGCCCGCGTGCCACCGCCCGTCTATGTGGCACTCCGCCTGGACAATCGGTGCGGTCATGACAATGAACCTTTCGCGTCGGAAATTGGGGCAGTGCTTCGTTTTCGAGGCCGGTCGGAGGAACGGCCACTACCCGGCCATATAGCCTCCGTCGACGACGAAGGAGCCGCCGGTTGCATAGCCGGCGCGATCGGAGAGGAGCCAGCACGCCATTTCGGCGATGTCGTCGGGTTGCGCGAGGGCGCCGAAGGGAATTCGCGCCATGATGGTGGATCCGCTGCGGCGTTTGGCGTCCTTCATCAAGTCGGTGTCGGTATAACCCGGGCACACCGCGTTGATCCGGATGGTCGGCGCGTATTCGATTGCCGCAGTTTTCGTCAGGCCGACGACGCCGTGTTTGGCCGCCGCATATCCGGCCGTGGTCTTGAATCCGGTGAGACCGGCGAGCGAGGCCGTGTTCACGATGGCGCCCCCACCCTGTGTCGTCATCTGCTTCAACTCGGCGCGCATACACAGCCACACGCCCTTGAGGTTCACTGCGACGGCTCGGTCGAAGGCCTCCTCATCCCACTCCGCGACGGATCGACCGCCCTGACCGATCTGCCCGCCGCTCACGCCCGCGTTGTTGAACGCGCCGTCCAGGCTGCCGTAGTGGTCGACGACCGCGGCGACCATCGCATCCACCGAGGTGCCGACCGTGAGGTCGGCGGGAAGCGCGATCGCCTCCCCGCCCGCCGCGCGCACCAGGTCTGCCGTCGCCGCGACGCCCTCCTCGGACACATCGGTCGCCGCGACCCGGGCGCCTTCCTTCGCGGCCAGCAGGGATGTCGCCCGCCCGATGCCTCCCGCCGCGCCGGTGACGAGTACTACTTTTCCGTCGAGTAATCCTGACATTTTCTGTCCTTCTTCCGAGTAGATGCGTGGTACCTATCCGACGCGCGAGGCCGGCCAGTCGCGGGCTGGTGAACGCCATGCGGGCCAGTTGTCCTCCGGCTCCGGGCGGGTCACCGACACATGGTGAAAGCACTCCTGGCACTTGACGACCATGCGGGGGCCGAGGTGGTTGGCCACGGGGTAGCGGGCGAGACTCGTTGCGCCGCAGGACGGGCATTCACCGTCGACGGTGGTGCGTTCGACGTAGACCCGGTCGGTCTCGGGGCGGGGGAACAGGAGCCGGTCGACTGCCATGGGGATGCCTTTCTCAGAGGTTCCAGTTGCGGGGGGTGGCGACGGGCACGCTCCAGCGGCCCTGGTCGCGGTCGGCGGCGAGCTGCGCACGCCGTGCTGTGGTGGCGGTTTCGTCGACGTCACCGTTCGTGATCACGACCCCGTGGGCATCGGCCGCGAACTCGGGGCTCACGAGCCCGCTGCGGACGTCTTGCAGCACCTTCCCGGGGATACGGGCCAGGGGGTCGCCCCAGCCGCCGCCGCCGCCGATCACGAAGCGGAGCGCGTCGCCGGCTTTGAGGATCAGTCCGGAGAACTTGCCGGTCTGGTAGCGCGCGCCGCGGCCGAATTCGCCGTCGTTCGGGTCCGGCCGGCCCTGTTCGTCGAACATGCCGAACAACGGTTCGGCCCCACGCAGGTCGAGTGCGTCACCGTGTTCGGCGAGGTCGAAGTTCTCGATGTACCAGCCGTAGGCCGGTGAGCCCGCGCCGCCGCCGTTCGAGCCGGGAGCGCCGAGGCGGACCCGGTCGGCGGTGATGGTGACCATCGTGTCGGACTCGGCGAAGATCGAGTAGACCGAGCCGAGACCGCCGCGGAACTCTCCGGCCCCGGCGGTGTCGATCACCATCTCGTGCTGGACGATGACCAGCGGGCTCTCGATCTCGACGTGTTCTTGCACCGATGTCCGGCAGTTGCCGATCGGAATCACGCAGAAGGAGACACCGTCGTCCTTCCATGTGCCGCCCCAGCCGCCACCGGCGAGCGCGAATGCGCCCCACGGCGTGCCTTCGTGGCCCGGACGGGTATCGATGCCGCCGAGGCTGACGACGACGGCAGTGCCGGTGTCGCACGCGAATGCCTCGTCCATCGCCTGGCTCAGGGCCTGGGTGACGACGTTGATTCCCCGGGCGCCGATGTCGGCGTGGTTGGAGCAACTCGACGGCGGCAGCACCTGCACCACGCTGCCGGACGGCAGCAGGGTCTCGATCGGCCGCAGCGTGCCGCTGTTGACCGGTGTCGACGGGTCGACCATCAGCTTGACCGCCTCGATGCAGCGTGAGGCCTCGCACCACGCGGTACCGCAGTTGCCGAGGGGCTGGCGTCCGGACCCGGAGAAGTCGATCTCCATGGAGTCGCCGCGCACCTTCACGGTCACGTGGACCGGAATCGGTTCGTCGCTGACGCCGTCCTCGTCGAGGAAGTCCTCGGCGGTGTAGTCGCCGTCCGGGATGCTCGCGATGCCGCGCCGCATGCTGGCTTCGGTGGCCTCGATGGCGTAGCGGCCGGCCGCGCGCACCTTCTCCAGGCCACCGCGAGCGATCAGATCCTGCAGCTGGCGCTCTCCGACCACCAGGCAACCGTGCAGGGCACGTAGGTCGCCGAGCACGAGTTGCGGGACGCGGTTGTTCTCCAGGATGAAGTTGAACGTCGGGCGAACCGGCACGTCGTTCGCATACAGCAACGTCGGCGGCAGCTTGAGCTGTTCCTCGAAGTGCGTCTGGGTGCCGTTGGAGAAGCCGCCCGGGATCGCGCCACCGAGGTCGACGAGGTGGGACGTCGAGTGCAGCAGGAATTCCACCCGGCCGTCGACGAAGACGGGCCGGAGCAGGTTGACGTCGGACTGGTGGATGGTGCCGCGCCACGGGTCGTTGACGAAGATGACGTCGCCGGGTTGCATGTTGTCGATGTCCCAGTCGTCCATCACGAAGTTCGCGATGTGCGGGGCGGTGAAGGCGTGCTGCATGCAGCCTTCCCACAGTGCGACGGTTTCCCAGCCGTCGTCCGTGCGCATGTGAATGGCGCTGGTGCAGTCGAGGATGTCGCGGCAGACCGGGGAGAAGGCGCTGCGCATCAGCGAGTCGAGCATCTCGCGGGCGACCTCGGTGAGGCCGTAGCGGAGGATGTCGAGTTCGACATCGACGGCGGGGCCGGTGTCAGGGGTGGTGATCGTCATGGTCTGCTCCTCAGCTCTGGGGCTCGATGATGAGATTCAGGTCGCCGTCCACGTAGGCCGTCCGGCCGGGAAGGACGAGGGTGGTCGCGAACTTTTCCGCGACGAGGGCGGGGCCCTGCACCCGTTCGAAGGGTTCGAGTCGTTCCCGGACGTAGATGGACACCTCGACCTGCTCGGTCGTGCCCGGCAACGTGAGCTCCGCCGTGCGCAGGAACGCCTCTCCGTCGTCGGGGGTGAGGTCGGTCTTGTGCTGCTTGCGCGGGATGATCGCCGTCACCTCCACCGTCGAGATCACGACGGGAATCTCCGTCGCCGCGAAACCGTAGGATTCCCGGTAGAAGTCGTGGAATTGCGGTACCAGCTCGGTCACACTGTGGGCGGTGAGAGTTTCTGGGTGGATGGGCATGCGGTTGTCCCACGTCTGGCCGCGATACATCGCAAAAACGGCCCGCTCGAAGCGGATTCGATCCACCTCGGCGCCCTGGCTGTCGAGTTCACCGCGGATGCGGTCCTGGAGCGCGACGAAGGCGGCCTCGATCGCCTCGGCGCTTCCAGGTGCGAGCGGGGACATGATCGACTGCGCCCGGGTGACCATCAGGTCGCTGCGCAGCAGTCCCATGGCCGAGAACTGGCCCGGGTTGCGCGGCACGATCACCTTGTCCAGGCCCAGGATCTGCCCGACGCGGTCGGCGAGCATCGGGCCGGCCGAGCCGGAGGGCTGCAGGGCGAACTCGCGGACGTCGAGTCCCCGGTACACCGAAATGGTGCGGACCTTCGCCGCGATGTCTTCACAGGCGACCTCGTAGGCCGCCGACGCGAGTTCGAGGGCCGACATGCCGAACTGCTCACCGGTCTTCCCGAGCGCATCGAGCGAGGCGTCGACGTCGAGTTGAATGGCGCCGTTGGCGAACAGGTCCGGCTGGAGGACACCGAGCGCCGCGCACGCGTCGGTGAGGGTGGGCTCGACACCACCGCGCTGGTAACAGACCGGACCGGGGTTCGATCCGGCCGAAGCCGGACCGACCGCCACATTGCCGAGCGGGCTGGGCCGGATCAGGCTACCGGCACCCGAACCGACGCTCTCCACGTCCACCAGCGGCATGGTCAGGGTGAGACCGGTTTCCAACGTCCACAGGTCGGTGAGCGGTGTCTTGCCGGCCACGATCGCCGCCACGTCCGTGCTCGTGCCGCCGACATCGATGGTGAGCAGGTTCGGCGAGCTGCTCTCGTTGGCGAGTTTGACGCTGCCGCTCACGCCGCCGACCGGACCGGAGACCAGCTGGAACACCGGGGCGCGGCCGGCGTCGGCGAACGTCGCGACACCGCCGTTCATCATCATGATCCACAGCGTCCCGGCGTAATTGCGCTCAGAGAGCTGACTCATCAGTCGGTCGAGGTAGCCGACGACGGCCGGACCGACGTAAGCGTCGAGGGCGACGGTCGTGGTGCGCTCGTGCTCCTTGGTCACCGGGTAGAGTGCGGAAGTCTGAATGTAGGCGTCCGGCAACTCTTCTGCGACGATCTCAGCGGCCCGCTGCTCGTGGTCGGGGTTGATGTAGGAGTTCATCAAACACACGGCCACCGACTTCGCACCCTGGCTCGCCAGCGAACGCGCAGCGTCGCGAACGGCGTGCTCGTCCAACGGCAACAACTCGGAACCGTCGTACCGAAGCCTCTCGGGAACACCGAAACGCGACTCGCGCTGCACAATTGGGCGCTCCTGGTGCGGCCGCAGCCAGGTGGGGTCGTAAAACCGGTCACCGAACTCGCGGTGCATGCGACCGATGTCGAGCAGGTCCCGGTGTCCGCGGGTCGCGATCAGGCCGGTGCGCTCGCCGGTTCGGCTGAGCAGGGCGTTGATCCCCACCGTGTGCCCGTGCACGATCTCCGCAACGTCCGGGACCTCGACACCAATCGCCTCAATGCTCAGCAATACACCCTCCTCCTGCTGGAGGGTCGACAGCACCTTGCCGTCTCGGGTCTCACCCGTCTTGCGGTTGAGCGCAATGATGTCGGTGAATGTGCCACCGACATCGATGCCGACAATCCAGTCGGCTGCCTGCTCACTCTGCGTCATATCTCGGCCTCCGTGCTGTGTGCTGCAGTGACATGCGCAGTGCATCTGCGCCATGAATGTGTGTTGCAGGTCACTCTTCCGCACGGAGGGTGCGGGAACATCTGTCCGAGGTCGTAGTTTCGTACGACCTTCGGCGGGTCAGCCTTGCGTTGCCGTACGCGTGATATCGGAATTGCGCAGCCAGATCGACACGGCCTCGGCCCGGTTGGCTGCACCCAGTTTGCGCAGTACGCGGGTGATGTGGGTCTTGACGGTTCCCTCGGAGATGACCAGCCTGCGGGCGATCTTGCCGTTGGAGTCGCCGTCCGCCATGAGTTTCACGATCTGCACTTCGCGGCGGGTGAGGACGGAATCGTCGTCGCGACCGAGCGCGACGGACTTCGCTACCCCCTGCCCGGATGCCTTGGTCCAGCGTCCGAGCCCGTCCAGTTGGGCGCGTAGCGTCGAAATACCCTCGAGCACACTCACTCTCGCCAGGTTCTGACTCATCGCCTCGGCGAACGTCGCCAACAGGGCTTGATCGACACTGGTGAGATTGCGTTGCTGGTGATAGCAGTCGCCGTGCACCAAGCCGACGACGTCACCGTCGACAATCAGCGGCGCAATGCCGTACGACGAGGATCTGGTGATCTCGGCAAGCGGACGGTTGACGCGAGGGTTGTCCTGCACCTCGTGGACGAGCGTCGCGCGAGCACCGACCACGGTGTCGTTCTCGACCAGCATGCGGTCGAGCACCGGCGGATTCTCCGTGCCCACCGCCACGATCTCCTCCGCCCAGCGCGGGTCGCGGACGACGTGCATCGAATGCAACCGCCACGACCCGTCCACCGTCGACAGCAGCGCACGATCGAAACCGAGGCTGCACACCGCCTCGGGAGCCCGGGCCAGCAACGCGTCGACCGTCTGCACATCGCCGACCCGCGCCAACGCCGACTGAACCTTCGCGAGAATCTCCGCGCGGTCGGCCAGCCCCAGCTGTGCCACCGCGGCCTCCGCCTCGCGTATGCGGCCGAGAAGCAGCATCAGGGAGGTCAGAGCGTCGGACGACGTGTCTTGACGGCCGATTGCACACGTCATCTCCGCAGTCACCAGGTCCCACAGCCGACCCAGCGCCCGACTGTGCGACTGCGCGCCGACCGGCTGCGGGCCGCTCAGGTCGCGGTCGAGCAGCACACTCACGTCGTGGATGAGGTCGGCGACCACACCGCACAGCGCCACGGCGTCCTGCCCGATCGACGTGTTGCGCATACTCAACTCCCAAGGCCCTCTCACGACCGATTTGTATAAATCTATTATGTATGATTTTTGGAATCAAGTGCTTCAGGTCACGAACTGGAGGGATGAGACGCGCCACCTCGCGAATCCGGACCTGCCCCTCAATGGAAGGACCATAAATGACGAATTCGAACCAGCCCACGCCGGCGCAGCAGCTGATCGGCAACTTCGCCCCCAAACTGGTGTCGCTGACCGACGACGTCCTCTTCGGCGACATCTGGACCAGAGCCGATCTCACCCCCCGCGATCGCAGCCTGATCACCTGTGCCGCCCTGATTACCAACGGCAGTACCGAGCAACTACGCAGTCATCTCACGCGGGCCGTCGCCAACGGCGTCAAGCAGTCGGAGTTGAAGGAGACAATTGTCCACCTCGCCTTCTACGCGGGGTGGCCTCGCGCAATCTCGGCGATCACCCTCGCCCGGGAACTATTCGATACAGCCGAAACTCAGCTCTGATCGACTGTCGAACTTGTCGGCCCTCACTAACCAACCGTCCGTCACGTCTCGGGGTTCGCAGCACAGGGATGGGTGCGCGGGGCAACGCGAGGGGAGGGCTGTCAGTACCTGGATATATCAGCGAATGGGGAGAACGCTCGACCGTAGTTGAGCTTCGTCGCCAGGAATCCCCGGATCGAGGCAGCACGACCGTCTCGTTACGGCGAAGTACCCCGGTATGGCGTCCAGGCGCCGGAAAGGAAGGCAAACCCGATGGCTGAAGAAGACAAGGCCCAGGCCGCGTTCGACAGCTTTGTTGCGTTATGGACCACCGGAACGACCGCTGGACGGCGGGCACCGGTGTTGCGGCGACCCGGCGAGGTCGGACTGGACTACGATGACGTGACATTCCCGTCGACGGACGGTGTGCCGCTCGAAGGTTGGTTCATTCCCGCGGACTCCGACAAGCTGATCATCCACAATCATTTCCTGCCGGGCAACCGGTACGGATACCCCGGTCATCTCCCGGAGTTCGGTGGATTCGGGGGTTTCGAGATCAACTTCTTGCCCGAGTACAAAGCATTGCACGACGCCGGCTACAACATCCTGGCCTACGATATCCGCAACCACGGCCTCAGCGGACAGGGTAACGGCGGCATCGTCGGTATCGGCTTGCTCGAGTATCGCGACGTCATCGGATCCCTGCACTACGCCGCCTCTCGGCCGGACACCGAGAAGATGAAAAAGGTTCTGCTGTCGGTCTGCCTCGGCGCCGACTCCACCGCAGTGGCCTGGTCCAAGCACCCGAACGAGTTCTCCGATATCCAGGCGATGGTCATGCTGCAGCCAGTTTCCGCCAAGTACGTCGTCGAGGAGTTCGTCAAAGGCGTCGGCATGGCCGATGGCTACGAGAAGTTCGACAAGGCTGTGCACGAGCGGACCGGGTTCCACCTTGCCGAGCAATCACCGCTCGAGCACGTCAAGGCCGTCACCGTCCCCACACTCGTTGCGCAGGTCCACCACGACACCATGACACGCCCAGAAGACGTCCAATCGATCTACGACGCGCTTCCCGTGGACGACAAAGAGTTGCACTGGATCGAAGGCACCGACCGCCGCTTCGATGGCTACAACTACTTCGGCATCCACCCCGAAGTAGCGATCGATTGGTTCGACAAGCACCTCAAGTGACCCGGCACGCGGCCGCTCTGGGATCGCCCTGCACACGCACAAACTCTGCGGGCTAGGGCCTTCCCCGGGCATGCCGGATTCTCACCGCGGCAACCCCCAGGAGCAGATGAAAGAAGACTCTCCATGAGCACGGACAACGTTGCACCGACCAACCTCTTACCGCGGCTCCCGAAATGCCCAGCGAATGCCCCGAGAGGCGTGGACTCACATCGTCATTTGGCGGAAAGAATCAGGCACGCTTACGGTTCGATGCCAGCGTCGTCCAATATGTGAAGTAGGTCAGCGAGAAGTGCGTCAGCCTCGTCCTCGATGTCGTCGAGGATGTCGGTAACGTCCATCAGTTGCGAGTGGGCGACGCGACGTGCGGTGATGCCGCGGTCGTAATATTCGTCGTCCAGCTCGACGTCCGCGATCTCGACTGATGTCCCCAGCGGTCGATCGGTGTGAACAGCGACCGTTCGTCCCGGCGCGGGGCTTCGGCGAACAGGGAGAGGTCCGCGCCGTCGCGGTCGAGGCGCTGGGCGAGCAGCTGGGTGCTCGGGTAGCGATCGAGGAACCCGAGCACCTCGACCCGCACGACCAACGCGCCGTTCTCGGCGGTGAGGTCGGTGCGATGCAACCGTGCGATGCCCTCACCGCAGGACGCGGCCGCCCGCCCGCCGCTTTACTGCCTGCTCAGATTCCATCCCGTCACACCCTCGGGTTCTCGGCGGAAAGTGCTCACTCAGGGGCCGGAGCGGACCGGGGGAGCGGGCGGACTCCGCCGATCCGGCGCGCGTGTCCCGCGACCGTCGCCCGGATGAGAGCGCACACACAGCCCACCGGACCCGACGGAACACCACCGGTCGGGCTGGGCAAGTCCGTTCCTGCCGCCGAGCTGGCCGAGGAATTCCTCGCCCCGAGCAGTGTCCGCCGCCCTCGCTGACGGGGTGAGATCTCGACCAGTAGTATCATGGGAGTTGTTGCGAAACATAGTTTTGCGCTGTTCAGTTGACGTAATAACTGTTATCGACGAATCGCATCCCACCTGGTACCTGCCCAAACATATTGGGCAACACCATATTCCAACGCCAGCCAGCGGTACGTGCTTCAGATGACCGATCTTCAGGACTCCGACATCGAAGAAATCTTGCGCTTGATCACACCCCTGCTGAAGTCGTTGATCGACCCGCAACGCAGCTGAGATGGTCGCGTCCCGACGCTGACCTCGCGCACACCCATCACGAATACCGGAGGAGCGGGCCGCTGCCGAGTCTCCCCATGAAGGGGACGGGCGAAGTTCACGATGCTGCGCCGAAGGTTCGCCCGGCTCGTCCGCAGGAACAATGTTTCCGTTTGGGGTGTTGCGGCCGGGCGGTCATGCGCGCACTGCGGCCAGCGGTCCGACCGGCGAACTCGATGCGTCGGCACCGGCGACGAGGCGCTGGCCGGGGGCCTGCTCGCGTGGCTGCGCGGCGATCCCGCTCCGAATCCGGCAGCTGCCGCCACTTCATGATTTGGCGGAGCGCCGGATTCGGAGGGAGTGACATTCATTCGTATTGGGTGACTGCGGTTTTACTGGTGCACCGACAGGTCGCCGACGGTGCGGAAGGTGACCTCGGCTCAGTCCACCACAGTCACGGGGGAGCCGGACGGTCGCGGGGTCGAGACATTCGCGCCGGTGTGCAGTCGTTCGATCCGGGTGTTCGGGTTGGGCAGGGCCAGGAAGCTACCGGCGACGAGCAGGGTGAGGACGGTCACGATGAGCAGTGCGGGTCGATAGCTGTCGGCCTGATCGGCTACTGCGCCGACCCACAACGGTGCTATCGCTCCTCCGATCACGAAGGCGGCGTAGGGACCTGCATAGGCGCGCCCGAATGCAGCCATACCGAAGTATCGGGAAGTGAAGAACCCCAGCATGTCCAGTTCGGCGCCCAGCATGCATCCCACGGCCACCGCTGCCACAGGGGCGAGTGCGACGCCGCCGAAGGCGAAGGCGAGGACGCCGAGGGTGCAGAGGCCGCACAGGGAGGCGGCGACGACCTGCGGGCGGAAGACGTCGAACAGAAAACCGACCACCAAGCGGCTGACGATGACGGAGATTCCCATGAGTGAGGCGATCAACGCCGCCGTGCTTGCGCTCGTCCCGGCCTGCCGCAACATCGGTACGAGGTGTGGAACGAGCCCGGTGAACGCCACCGACATCAAGCCGAAGGTGCCGATCAACTGCCAGAACAGGCGATCTCGGCGAATCACCGCGAAGCTCGGACCTTCCGGCTCCGGCGCAGAAGTGCTGTGTCCGTCGTCCACAGTGGATGTAGTGGTGGTGGTGTCGGAGTCGCTGGGTGGGGCACTACGCAGTAGAAGCAGCGTGGGTAGTGTTCCGACCGCTGCGGCGCAGGCCAGGACGATGTAGGCGGTCTGCCAGCCGTGTGCACCGATGACGGAGCTGATCGCGATCGGGACGAGGGCTCCCGCCAGGCCCATTCCCATCATGGTGATTCCCAGAGCGAAACCTCGGGCGCGGTCGAACCAGCTGCTGACCGCGCGGGTGAAGGCTATCGGGCCGGACCCTGCGCCGAAGAAGCCGATCAGCGCCATCGCTGTCATGTACGCCGGGACCGAATGGACGGCAGTTCCGAGCAGGACGAATCCCGCGGCCAGGCATACCGCGCTGGTAATTGTGGGGATCTTGACACCGAACCTGTCGACGGCGTACCCGATTACTGGGACCGCTGCCGCCATACCCAACGTCAGTAGTGAGTACGCGAGCCCGTATGTGGTGCGGGTGAGCCCGAACTCCCGGCCGAGATCGTTGACGAACAGACCTGCCGAGTAGATGGCGAGTCCGGAAACTCCCAGGCCGACACCCAAGGTGGCAGCCAGCAGGGTCGGCCACCCTCGCCGAAACTCGGCCTTTCGTGACATAGACAAGGTTCATGCTCCTTCATGCATCGGCGGCGACGTGAAGTTCCTCTCGTCCCGCCTGAACACCACTGTGAGGACTATCACTCTCGCCTACCCGGGTGTATCCAGGAAGTGCCCGTTCACGATAAGCATTATTCGTCTGGTGGATATACCCTCACCGGTTGGTCCATCGGCCGAGTATCCGCTGTTGCGACACCCTGGCCTCCTGGATCAGGGCGCTGTGGTCGAGCAGGGTGGGCCGGCCGTCGGCCTTGACGAACGTGCCGGCGACCAGGACCGAGTCGACGTTTCCTTCATGGGCTGCGAGGACCACCGCGGCGACCGGGTCGAGAACGGGAGCCAGATTGACGTCGGTGGCGCGGATGAGGACGATGTCAGCCTGTTTACCGGGGGTGAGGGTACCGATGCGATTGTCCAGCCCCACCGCTCGCGCTCCCTCGATGGTGGCGAATTCGAGCACGTCTCGCAGCCCCAAGTCCACCGCAGGAGTGGGCACGGTCGAGTGTCCCCCACCGCGCCACGACCGGTAATAGGCGTAGAGCAAACGCATTTGGGTGAACATGTCCGCCGAGCACTTGGTTTCGGTATCTCCGCTCAAACTGGGACGTATGCCTGCGGCGAGCATGCGATCGAGTGGGATGTCGCCGATTCCTTGCGAGTTCATCTCGCAGTGGACTCCGAGCGATACGGTAGCCCCCGCCGCGGCGATCATCGCCAACTCCTCGTCCGTGCAGCGGCAGCAGTGCACGAAGGTCATGTCGTCGGCGAGCAGACCTGCCTTTTCGTACTGGGTGACGGCGCGGTGTGCCGCGTTGTGGGGATACGCACCGACGTGAACGGAGGTGCGGAGACCGAGGTCGCGGGCGAGCTGCAGGTCGTCGCGCCAGATTCCGGGGAGTGTCATCTCGGGGCCGCGGGCGGCCATAGCCAGTGTCAACAGCGGGCGGTCGCCGGCGAAGTATTGCTTCTGCAGTCGTTCGATGTCGATGGGGTGAGGTAGTGCGCTCTGGTGGGTCCAACGGTCGTCGGCGGTGAGCGGCCAGCCGTGGCCGAAGACGGCTCGGATGCCCGACTCGGCCAGCCCACAGATCGCCGCATCGGAATGTTCGGCGGAGTTCTGGATGTGTGACCAGTCGACGAGGGTGGTCGTGCCGGCATTGAGCGCGGAGGCTGCACCCATCAGCGTGCCGATATGCACGTCGTCCGGTTCGTAGGCGGCTCCGATGCCCTTCAATACCTCGGCGAAGTACTGCAAGGGATTCATCTCGGCATAGCCGTGGCGAATGGCGCTCTGCCAGGTATGACGGTGGGTGTCGACGAAGCCGGGGAGGGCGATCATTCCGGTGGCATCGACCGTCGTGGTTGCGTCCACCTCGATGTGGGGGGCGATCGCCGAGATGGTGTCGCCGTCGATGAGGATGTCGGCCTGCTCGAGGTCGCCGAGTTCGGGATCAAGGGTGATCACTGTCGCCCCGCGTAACACGGTGCGGCGATCCGCGGGTGCGCTCGCGCCGTCGGCCCCATGTCCGCCGCGTGCTGGGTTCATGGTCATTGCTGACTCCTCCTCGAATAGGTGCTGCAACCAACCCCGGACTCGGCTGGCTGCGGGCATCGATAGAGTTCGTCGATCGCAGTCACCGCCGATGGGGTCAGGGCCCTCAGTGTCGATTTCGTGGGGCTATTTGTGAACGCCGCTATTCGTATAGTGGGCATCCATGAGCTCGATACCGAAAGCGAGTCGAACCCGCGCACGACTCGATCTCAACCTGATCGTCGCGCTCGAAGCGCTGTTGCGTGAGCGCAGCGTCAGTCGCGCTGCGACCGAGGTGGGGCTGAGCCAGCCCGCGATGAGTGCCGCGTTGGCCCGCCTACGCCGATACTTCAGCGATCCTCTTCTCGCCAGAGTGGGTAACACGTATCAGCTGACCCCGCTGGCGCAACGTCTGGTCGGGCGAACGACGGTGGCGATGTCAGCGGTCGAGCGGGTGCTCGACACCGAGCCGGGACTCGAGGTGGAAAAGACGACGCGCGAGTTCACCTTGATCGTCTCCGGCTACGTGCTGGCCACGGTGGGCCGGGCGATCTCCGAGCATCTGCTGACGCGGGCACCGCTCGCCCGTCTCAGCTTCGTGGAGCTGAGACCGGAAGTCGTCAATCGCCTCTCCGATCAACTCCGCACCGCGGACCTGGCAATCGTTCCGCGCGGATTCGTCACCGATCTGCCCTCGGTGGATCTGTTCACCGATCCGTGGGTGTGCCTGGTAGCACAGGACAATCCCGACGTGGGGGCGACCATCGATGCGGAGCAGCTTCGTCGCAGTCCGTGGGCGGTCTTTCAGACCGACCCCCGGTCGCCCAACACCCCATTGCATCAAGTCAAGGCTCAGGGCATCGACCCGCACGTGCAGGTCGTCGGCGAGAACTACCTGGCGCTGCCGCACTTCCTCGCGGGAACCGACCGGGTGGCCCTCGCCCCGATCCGGTTAGCCCACATGCTTGTTCGCGACCGCGGAGTTCGCATCGTCGACACGCCGTTGACGCTGGCACCACTACGGCAAGCCGTGTGGTGGCACCCGATGAACAACTCCGATCCGGAGCTGCTCTGGCTGCGCTCTCTGGTCCTCGACGCCGCACGATCTACCGCACCTGCGGACGGGCCGCCCGAGAACGGCCCGAACAGCTGAACACGTGCCCCGACCTCGGGGTTGGTCGGAGTGCGGCACCCTGGCGGGCGCAACACGGGTATTCGTGTCGTGGATACGCCGCATACTGAACATGGCATTCCCAGATAGGTAACCTTCCGGCATCGTGAGATCCATCACTTGCTCGCACACTCTCGCATCGGCAGGTCGGTTGCCACGACCTCCGCCTGCGCGTCCGGAAAGGCCATGCGCATGTCCCCCCAAGTTGTTGTCGTCGGTGGCGGTCCGTCGGGACTGACTGTTGCTACCGAACTCGCCCGCGCAGGCGTCGATGTAGTCGTCTTGGAACGCCGGACCGAACCGGTGAAGTCTCGCGCAGGCACTGTCCTGCCGCGGGTACTCGAACTGCTCGACGCACGAGGCTTGGCCGAAAAGTTCATCGAGCGAGCCGAGAAGATCCGCCCCAACCCGCTCATCCCGGTCCATATCTGGGGTGGAATGCAGCCGGTGGAGTGGCGCCACCTCGGCTCCCGGTTCGGCTTCCGACTTATCCTGCCGCAGAACGACACCGAAGAACTTCTCCTGGAGGAGGCTCGTCGGCTGGGAGTCGATGTTCGGCACGGTGTGCACGTCGACGCCATTGCACAGCGCGAAGACCTCGTGACTGTGACCGCGACATCGGAGGCGACCGGGCGGACCGAAGAGATCTCGGCGACCTACCTGGTCGGCGCCGACGGTGCCCGCAGTGTGGTTCGATCCGCACTCGGCATCGACTTCGAGGGGCACGGACCGACCTTCACCGGAATCGTCGCCGACCTACGCATGAACCGCCCCTGGCCCGAGGCACGTCGCATGGTCGACAACGCGAAAGGGTGGATCAGCTCGTTCCCGTTCGGAGAGAACCAGACCCTCACCCGATTCACCATCGTGCATGCCGAACGCCGCCATGCCCCCCAGTCCGAACCCGTCACGGCAGACGAGGTGCGCCAGTGCATCGCCGACATCCTCGACGTCGACATCCCCTTCGACGATCTGGCATGGGCGTCGCGTTACACCGACACCCTGAAGATCGCCACGTCCTTCCAACAGGGCAACGCCTTCCTGGTCGGTGAATCCGCACGCATCCACTACCCGGCCAGTGGAGTCGGGATGAACTTCTGCATGCAAGATGCGTTCAACCTGGGATGGAAACTGGCCGCCGTGATCAACGGAGACGCGGGCCGTGACCTGCTGAGCACCTATCAGTCCGAGCGGCGACCCGTCGCCGAAGCACTGCTGCGCAGTGTGCAGGCTCAATGCGCAATCCAATTCGACTTCACCGACGACGGCATCGCCCTCAAACGACTGTTTCAGCGCACCATCCTCCCGATTCCGGAGGTCAATCGCCAACTCGCCCTCGACCTCAACGGGCTGGCCTTCCCGTATCCCTGTGCTCCGGACAGCCACCCGATGACCGGTCACCGCTCCCCCGATTTGGACCTGCAAACCGGCGCCGGCCTACGCCGAATGGGAGAACTGTTGCGCGGGCAGACATTCGTACTCATCGACTGCACCGGTGCGCAGACCTACGCGCAGATGGACCAGACGGGTCCTCTGCTGCGCACGTACTCAGCGCACGTGGTGCTGACCCCACCCGAATTGCTGGGTGTGCGCAGTCTGTTGATCCGCCCAGATGGGTACATCGCTTGGGCCAGTACCGAACCGCCGGCGATCGAAGATGCCCAACTCGCCCTCAAGTACGCCCTCGGTATGCCCCGATGAACGAATCGCAGACGCCGACGACACCCGGTTCCGCGACTAGCGACCGGATGCCGATGCCACCCGCCGAGGAACTCTCCGCAGAGCAACAGGCCGCAGCGCATCGCGTCGCCGCCGGCCCTCGGGGAGCGGTGTTCGGGCCCTTCGTTCCGCTGCTGCGTAGTCCACAAGCGATGGAGCACCTGCAGCACCTCGGCGCCTACCTTCGGTTCGAGAGCCCCTTGCCGAACAAGATCTTCGAGATGCTCGTCCTGCTGGTGGCTCGGGAGTGGGATCAAGACTTCGAATGGGCCTATCATCTTCCGCTCGCCCGCGGCGCGGGACTGTCCGACGAGGCGATCGACGCCCTTGTACAGCGTTCGGTACCTCCCGATCTCACGCCGGCGGAGGAATCGGCATACGAGATCGTTCTCGAACTTTTTGCCGACAAGACCGTCTCCGACGCGACCTTCAATCGCGGCATCGAGATGCTCGGACCGCAGTCCGTCACCGACGTCGTAGTCACCGCCGGGTACTACTCGACTTTGGCCATGGTGATGAACATGGCTCGAACACCTCCTCCGGTATAGACCTCGCTTTCCGGTGTGTATCGCCGGCGGGCACCGACTTCTCACATCTGACTGCCATCCAGCCGCGTCCGAGACTGTGATGGCCCGACTCCACCACCATCGACCAGGGAGACCGAAGAATCTCATGCGTATCGCCAACATCGACGGCCGCGCCGCACTCGTGATCGGAGACGAGGGCGCCGAGCGAGGCGTCGACCTCGCCCGCGCCTCGCACGGCCGCTTCGGCCCCGATCTGCCCGCCGTGTATCAGGCCTGGGACGACGTCACCGGATGGGTCGCCGGACAGGACCTCGCTGTGCTGGCCGACGACGGCTTCCCGATCGACCGGTCCCTGCTCGGGGCCCCCTCACCGGCGCCGCGGCAGGTCTTCGCGGTCGGTCTGAACTACCACGCCCACGCCGCCGAATCCGGGTTCGAATCCCCCACCCACCTGCCGCCGGTCTTCACCAAATACGCCTCGTCCTTCACCGGACCCGACACCGACGTGATCATCCCCGCCGGCGGCAACGTCGACTGGGAGGTGGAGTTGGTGGCCGTGATCGGCCGGGAAGCATCCGGGATCGACGACGCCGACGCCTGGGCGCACGTCGCCGGACTGACTGTGGGACAGGATATTTCCGAACGCGTGTCACAGCTCCGCGGACCGGCGCCGCAATTCGGGCTCGGCAAGTCCTTCGCCGGCTTCTCCCCGCAGGGTCCGTGGTTGGTCACCCCGGACGAGTTCGCGAACCCCGACGACCTCGAACTCGGCTGCACCATCGACGGCGACCAGGTGCAGAAGGGACGCACACGCGACCTGATCTTCCCGGTCTCGAAGCTGATCGCCGCCCTCTCCCGCACCGTCACCCTCTACCCCGGCGACGTGATCTTCACCGGCACCCCCGCCGGGGTCGGCGTCGGCCGCGACCCGCAACGGTTCCTGCAGGCCGGCGAAAAGCTCGACAGCTGGATCGAGGGAATCGGTCAGCTGCACCAGCGTTTCGTCGCCGACCCCTACGCAAAGTAGAGGGCACCGCTCATGGCACTACACGGACTGGGCAAGGTCACCGTCGGCGTCCCCAACGTCGACGAGACCGTCGCCTACTACACCGACTTCGGACTCGAGCACCGCGGGCGCGGGGTGTTCGCCACCCGCAACGGCGGCGAACAACTCGAGATCGTCCACGCACCCACCCGGCGGCTGGTCGAACTGACCGTCGCTGCCGACGACCCCGACGACATCGCCGCGATCACAACGCGACTGAACGGGTTGGGGCTGACCGCCGACCAGGACGGCACCTCGGTGCGGGCCGTCGAACCCGTCACCGGCACTCTGGTGCGGGTACAGGTCCGGCCCCGGATCGTCATCGAACCCGCCGTACCCGCAACCCCGTACAACGGGCCCGGCCGGATCGACCGCTGGGGCCGTGCCCCATTCCTGACCCGCACCGCCCCGGTGCGCCCCCGCAAACTCGGACACGCGGTGATCGGATCCACCGACCTCGAGGCCACCATGAAGTTCTTCACCGACGGCCTCGGGTTCAAGGTCTCCGACTACATGGGCGACAAGGCCGCATTCCTGCGCTGCTCCGTCGAGCACCACAACGTCCTCGTCATGGCCGCACCGGTGAACTTCATGCACCACACCAGCTGGCAGGTCGACGACATCGACGAGGTCGGCCGCGGCGCCCACACCATGCTCGACGGCAATCCGGAACGCCACATCTGGGGCCTCGGCCGCCATTACGCCGGCGCGAATTTCTTCTGGTACCTCAAGGACCCGGCGGGGAACTTCTCCGAGTACTACTCGGACATGGACACCGTTCCCGAGGACGAACTCTGGTCCCCGGAGGTGCTCCACGGACTCCAAGGCCTCTACGCGTGGGGACCACCGCCCCCACCGTCGTTCCTCGAACCCGACGACCTCGCCGCCCTCATGACCGGAGCCCACTCCACCCAATCATGACCACGCTTCGGGGCCGGAGCAGCGCCAGAAACACCAGAAAGGGCAGCGGTCGTATGCACGCCGTCAGAGTTATCAAAGACCTCGAATACGCCACCACACCGGGCGGACCGTTGACCCTGGACATCTACCGCTCCGAATCGGATCGACCCGTTCCGACAGTGCTCTACCTCCACGGGGGAGGATGGGAAGGTGGAGACAAGGCCGACAACGCCGACGAACGATTGAGGCCTCTCGCCGAAATGGGTGTAGCCGTGGTCTCGGTCAACTATCGGCTCGCGCCCGGGGTTCGCTACCCGGCGCAGATGCACGATGTCAAAGCCGCGCTGCGGTGGTTGCGAGCAGAAGGCAGCGACCACGACTTGCAGGTGGAACGAATCGGGATCTGGGGGGCGTCCGCGGGCGGGTACCTCGCTATCATGGCGGGACTGAGCGCCGGCAATGCGGCACTCGAGGGTACCGTCGGCAGTCACCTCGACCAGTCCAGTGCAGTACAAGCGGTAGTCACGTGGTTCTCCCCCACCGACCTGCTCGGCAGCACCCGACGCACACGGCTCGAGTCCCTGATCCTGAACCGTCCACCCGCTGTCCACGCATTGTTCGGTCGCACCCAGATCACAGGAGACGATGCCGAGGTCCGCTCGGCCAGTCCCATGGAGAACGTCCACGCCGCAGCCCCACCGTTCCTGATCGCCCACGGCGACCTGGACCGCATCGTCCCGGCATCCGACAGCCACGACCTCTTCAAGGCACTCGCCCGACGGGGAGTCGACGTCACCTACGCCGCGGTGGGATGCGCGGGACACGAGGATCCTCGATTCGACGCCGAACCGAACCTGGCGATCACGGCGGCATGGCTGAAAGCGCAATTGTCGCCGCGTACCCTCCCGGAAGCGGGTCATACCGCCTCCCCACCGGCCGAACCTGGGCAATCAAGTGCGCCGGACTGACGGGGGCCGACATCACCACCCCGCGGGTAGCCCCGTTCCGATCGGACGACACGCGGGAGCCGTGCACGCAGGACACCCCGACGCCACCGCCCGGGAAACGGACGCGTCCGGACGAGCATGTTCGTTGCGCTCGTGTCCTATTGGGCGCGATGACGTTTTACGACCCGGCAGTCACGGTGGGATCACCACGTGACTGTCGGACCGACGCTGAACCTCTTCGCGATCGCACGCTTCCTCCGAGGAGAGGCACAGGGGGATGAGATGCAAGCATCGTTGATCATCGAAACGTCCAAAGAAGAATATTGCCGAAGTATCTCTACAGATTGGAATGCGCATGGCTGAGACTCCCTACCCCACACTCTTCTCCCCTGTGAAGTTGGGGTCGCTCAATCTATCGAATCGGGTCGTCTCGACTTCGCATTCCGCCGATGTGGCTGCTTTCCGTCCGGGCGTCTCCGCGCAGCCCTTCATCGACTACACCGAGCGACGTGCTCGAGGCGGCGCCGGCTTGATCATCCTGCAGGCGCTGCAGGTGCATCGATCGGCAGGGAAGAATCCAGCCATTGACCGCCGGGATATGCACGACAAGCTCTCCGCACTGGCCGAGGTGTGCCATCGGCATGGCACGCCGGTCATCCAGCAACTGTTGCACTCGGGGGCTGCGTACCCGTCCGATACGAACCCTCTGCTCCATGCGTTGTGGTCGTTCAGCGGGACCCTCTCTTCCAGCGGCGAGGAGGTCGCTCATGAGATGAGTGCCGACGAGATCGAGCAGGTCGTTGCCGCATTTGCCGATGCTGCTGAGCTGGCCGTCGAGGCCGGCCTGGACGGCGTCGAACTGAACGCGACGCACGGGTACCTGATCCAGCAGTCTTTCACGCCGGCCTACAACCGACGCACGGACGAGTGGGGGGATCCCATGCAGTTCGTGACCGCGATCATTCAGGCGATTCGGGAGCGAGTCGGGCGCGGACCGGCGCTGGGAGTGCGAATCTCAGCAGACGACTTTCTGGCACCGGAGGACGGAGGACTGGGTCCGAAGGGGCTGCAAGAGGTCGTTCGATCCCTCAGCGGCACCGGCCTGGTGGACTACTTCAACCAGTCCGAAGGCTCGCGGGCGTCCCACTATGCCCGGTCGATCGCCGACTACCGTCATCCCCATGGAGAGTTTCTGCCTCTCGCCAGGGAACTGCGGACAGCGTGTGAGGGCCTACCTCTCATCGGAACCGGAAGGATCACCACCCCCGAACTGGCTGAAACGGCTCTCGCAGCCGGAGATTGCGACTTGGTCGCCCTCACCCGCGCCCAGATCGCAGACGCTGATTTCGTCGCCAAGGCGCGCAGCGGAGAATCTGACCGAATCAGGCCGTGCGTCGGCGCAAATCAGGGTTGCATCGACCGAAGTATCGCCGGCATGGCCATCACCTGCTTCCACAATCCCGATGTCCTTCGAGAACATGAAGTGGAACAGGCCCTGGCCGAGCAGGGGCAGGGCACCGTGCTGGTCGTAGGCGGTGGCCCCGCCGGTCTCAAGGCGGCCGAGTTCGCCGCGCGAAAGGGCCGCCGGGTGGTTCTCGCAGAGCGCTCCGACGAGCTGGGCGGACTGCTGCGAGTCGCCGGGTACGGTGCCAAGCGCGAACTGGTGGGCGCAGTCGATTGGCTGGCTCGCGAGATCGAACGTCTCGAGGTGGATATCCGGCTCGGCGTCGAGGTCGACGAAGACTTCGCCGCCCAGGTGGGGGCAGACGTCGTGGTCCTCGCGACCGGTGCACGCTGCGACACTGAGCCGCTCCTCGTCGGATCGACCGACCGGTCCGTGCGGTGCCTCGGGGTGGCGGACGCGATGGGCGCGGACGTAGCGGGTCAACAAGTCGTGATCTACGACCGGCTCGGAAATGACGAGGCGTATACGGTTGCCGAACGCCTCACCGACAACGGCGCCGTTGTCACTGTCATGACCCCGCTCGCCACGATCGGTGCCAACATCGGCTTCACTCACCTCGAAGGCTTGCGCAGGAGACTGCATGGGTCGGGTACGCGGCAACTCACCGACATGGAATTCACCGGGGTGCGCAACGGGGAAGTGCTCGGCCGACACACGATGTCGGGTCAGACCACGGCCGTCCCGGCGGACCTTCTCGTCGCTGCAGTCCCGCGAGTTCCGAATGTGGAGCTCACGAAAGGCCTTCGGGCTCAGGGCGCACGCGTCCTCATAGCCGGCGATGCCTACGCTCCACGCTCGGCGATGCATGCTTTCCGCGAGGGCGCCGATGTGGGCGCAAGTGTCTGAGGGTTCACCCTCACAACGGTTTACGGTAGCGACAGCTACCTGACACAAGGAGGACATCATGGGAAAGCTCGACGGGAAGACCGCCTTCATCACGGGCATAGCCCGCGGACAGGGGCGAAGCCACGCGCTTCGTTTAGCAGAAGAAGGAGCCAACATCATCGGGGTCGATATCTGCTCGGATATCGAAGCCATCCCCTATCCCCTGGCGACAAAGGAAGACCTCGAGACCACCGTCAAGGCGGTCGAATCGAGGGGCCGCCGCGTCTTCGCCGCGGTGGCCGACGTGCGTGACGAGGCGGGACTCGCCCGGGCCCTCGCGGAAGGTGTCGACGCTATCGGCCCAGTCGACATCGTGCTTGCGAACGCCGGCGTCTTGCCTATGGCGCTGAACCAACCTCACGATGCCTGGCAGGTGTGCATCGACGTGAACTTGACGGGGGTCTTCAACACCATCGAGACCGTGATCCCGTCGATGATCGACCGCGGTCAGGGGGGATCCATTGTGATCACCAGTTCGACCGCCGGCCTCAAGGGCGTCAGCGGTCCGTCGCGAGGTGGTATGGCCTACGTTGCATCCAAACATGCAGTGGTCGGCCTGATGCGCTCGTACGCCCGCGACTTGGCCCCGCATTGGATCCGCGTGAACACCGTACACCCGACGGGTATTGCGACTCCCATGGTGACGAGCGACGCCTTCCAGGAATTCTGGCTCAAGGATCCGTCCTTCCCCAAGACGTCCAAGGCACTTCCCATCGACATGGTCGAGGAAATTGACGTCTCTCATGCGATCGCGTGGTTGGTTTCCGACGAAGCTCGGTACATCACAGGTGTGACCCTGCCCGTTGATGGCGGATTCAACGTCGTGAACTAGAGCCGCCCGAAAGCACTACCGCGCAGCGACGCACTGCACTCACCACCTGGGCGATCGGCCCAATCGCTCTCCAAGCGACGATCAGTCCAACGCTGACTACTAACGATCCGGAGCGATAGCTTATGAAGCCGTCTTCCACCGCCAACTCGGGAGCCGAGCTCTCTACGGTCGATCGCGTTGTGGTGGAAAGTGAATTATCTGCAACGCTCCATCGATATTGTCGGGGGCTCGACCGTCGGGACTCCCGCCTTCTCGACGGGATCTTCTGGCCGGACTCCACTGTCCGCTACTCGAGCGCCGACGACATCTCCGGCCCCGACTTCGTTTCGCAAATCCTGCCCACCTTTGAACGCCGCGGGATCGAGATGACGCATCACATGATCGGCAACGTCTTGACGCGGATTTGGGCGCACGTCGCCTACTCGGAGTCCTACCTTCGTGCATTTCACCGTGTCGTACCGCCTGGAAAGCAGCCGTATGACCTGATCATTGGTGGTCGATTTCAGGATCGCTTCGAGCAACGCAACGGAGATTGGAAGATTGCCCGCCGCGTCCTCGTGTTCGACTGGTTCCGAGAGTGTGCGGACGCCGCAGATTGGACGGTTGAGCCACGCGCATCGGATCTGAATTTCACGACAGCGGTGATCGGAAGTCCTGGACGCGGTCCGTGGTCCGAGTTCGAGGACCTGATGAGTGGCGTTCACCACTCGGCCCGAGAGACCGCTCTGGAGGCGGAAGCATCTCATGGGTCGTGACTCCGGCACGACACCTCGGCGAACCGAGGACGAGAGGAAGCCGTCCGGATCAGACTCCATGTCGCGCCAGCGGGTATCCCGCCTGCGCGACATGGGGCCATCAACCACTCCTAGTGCTGCGGGAGGTAGGTACCTTGACAGTCGGTGCGAGGACAACTGGCGATCCCCGAATATCCCTCGGAACCCGCAGTTCCGAGGCCTCCCATGTACGATCAGAGGTAAAATCCCGTGAACGGTAGTGAATCTCGCCAATGGCGTCAGAGGCGCCGCGCCGGTTGGATGGAAACCAACCGCAACCGGACCCATCCTGACAGCGAGGCGGAGCGCCTCATAGGGTTCGCCAGCATGTGGGTGCCGTACGGGGGTGCTTCCGAGGAGGAAATCCTTCTGCAGTTCGGGATGACGCGGCGCCGGTTCCTCGAGCGATTGTGGCAGGTCATCCCTGAGTCGACCTGCTCCGAAGTCGAGATACACAGTTTGGTGGACGCCTACCGCGCCTCGGCGCGGTTCCTCCCACCTCCCGTAAACCCGCGACGATTTGTTACGTAGACTTTGCATGTCAGTTGACGGCCAACGGTCTTCGAGAACATGCGAGACATCAGTGTAAGTACCCCCAAGCAGGACAAAATGTGGAACAGCCTTAACGACAATGACATCCTCGATTTTGCGCTGCTCTGGGATCCGCTTGGAGGGCCAACTCCGGAAAGCGTTGCGAACGCCTTCTCAATCGATATGAGCGAATACAACTACAGGCTCCGAGACGCCGCGAGGTTTCAGTTGGCCCGACTCGAGCAAGGCACCACCTCTCCCGGGTGCATTTATGGGCTGCCGGCACTTGCAGCGCTCGCACATGATCTCAGCAATGCGCGGCGTCGGACATCACCCGATCTTAAGTTGGGTGACCGGTGACAACTCGACCGCCAAACTTACCCCACGCTGCACTAGTGTCCCGCGTCAGAAATTCGTGAGATATATTTGGCGAGGGAATCGAGGATCTCCTCGGCGGTCTTGTGCCAGACGAACGGCTTCGGGTCGTCGTTCCAGGTCTTGATCCAGTTGCGAACGTCTTTCTCCAGTGCTGCAACGCTTTTGTGTACACCACGGCGGAGCAGCTGATCGGTCAGGAATGCGAACCATCGCTCGACCTGATTGATCCACGAGGACCCGGTCGGGGTGAAGTGGACGTGAAAACGTGGGTGCTTGGCCAACCAGTCGCCCACTGCCGGCGTCTTGTGGGTGGCCAGGTTGTCGCAGACGAGATGCACGTCCAACTCGTCGGGGACGGCCTTGTCGATCGCGGTGAGGAACTTCTTGAACTCCACGGCCCGGTGACGTCGATGAAGCTCGGAGATCACCGTGCCGTCGGCGATGTTGAACGCCGCGAACAGGCTGGTGACGCCGCTGCGGGCGTAGTCATGACTGCGCCGTTCCGGCATGCCCGGCATCATCGGCAGCACCGGCTGGGAACGGTTCAAGGCCTGCATCTGACTCTTCTCGTCCACACAGAGGATAACGGCATGCTCGGGCGGATTATGGTAAAGGCCAACAACATCGACGACCTTGTCCACGAACTGCGGATCCGTGGAAAGCTTGAACCCGTCGGTCAGATGCGGTTTGAGTTCGAACTTGCGCCAGATCCGGCCGATCGTCGACGGTGACAGGCCGGTGCGCTTGGCCATCGAGGTACGCGACCAGTGCGTCGCATTGGCCGGGGTGGTTTCCAGCGTCGCGGTGACCACGTCTTCGACCCGGTCCAGCAAGATCGAGGGCGGACGACCCGGTCGAGGTTCGTCGACCAAGCCGTCGAGGCGTCGGTCGACGAAGCGCCCGCGCCATTTGTTGACCGTGTTAGCGGATATCCCCAGGTCTGCCGCGACTTGCTTGTTGGTCATCCCCGGCTCCGCGCAGGCCAACACGATCCGCGACCTCAGTGCCAACGATTGTGGGGTTTTCGCTCGCCGCGACCATCGAACGAGTTGTTCGCGTTCGTTATCGGTCAACATCAACTCCGCCTTCGGGCGTCCGGTTCGAGGCATGCCTCAGGATATCAAGTTAAAGCACGAATTTATGGCGTACGACACTAGTGTCCCGCGTCAGAAATTCGTGAGATATATTTGGCGAGGGAATCCAGGCTCTCCTCAGCGGTCTTGTGCCACGAACGGCTTCGGGACGGTCAGAACGCTCCTCCGGGCGCGAAACGCCGCGATGAGTTTCTACAGCAGTCACCCCGCACAAGCCGTCCGATTCAGCAGATCTGACGCGGTCGGCGCTCTATCTGATGTCTGGCTCGGTTCAGTGAATCTGATGCAAGGCCGGTCGGAGCTTCGTTATGGGACCTTCGGCGCTCCGCTGGCAAGTGCTCATGACTGCATATCGCGTGCACGACAGGTACTCGCCTCCTACGTTGCACGCCGGAGAACTGGTCCGGCACGGCAGCCAGACCCTCTCTGCCCGACCGCTCCCACTCGGTCCGGAAGGGCGTCGCCGCACGATGCCCTCTGTCACCTATACCTCTATGCGAGAACCGATCATCACCGTTCGGTCGCCCGGCAGGCCGAAGTGCTCGGCGGCATCGGCCGTGATATACGACGTGGCGATGAACAGCCGCTTGCGCCACGGCGCCATCGTCGGTGCCGTCCCCTTCTTCAGCTCGATCCGCGACAAGAAGTAGGACGCGTCTTCCAGCGCGATCGGCCCTTCGGCCTGCCCGGGATCGAGCAACCGCAGCACGCCCGGGACATTCGGCGATTCCATATAGCCGAAGTAGGCGGTTACATGGAAGATCCCGTCTTCGCCATAACCGAGATCATCGACCGCCGTTCGGTCCTCATCGGGTATTCGCGGCACCGGCAGCGTATTGATCGACATGATCACCACGTTTTCGTGCAGTACGAGATTGTGCCTGACGTTGGCCCGCATCGCCAAGGGCGCAGTCTCTTTGCCGCGGTTGAGGAACACCGCAGTGCCCGGTACCCGCTGCAGCTGCGGCCGGCGATCGTGCAGTTGGTCGACGAACGCACGCAGTGATCCCTCCGCCTCCTCCCGCGCGCGGCTGATGATTCCCCGCCCCCGCTGCCATGTGGTCATCACGATGAACGCCAGGACGGCAATCGACAGCGGCAGCCAAGCTCCGTGCATCAGTTTGGTCACGTTTGCGGCCAGGAACACCAGGTCGATCGTCAACAACACACCCGCGCCGGGTACAACAAGCCACAGGGGCGTGCGCCACCGCGTCCGAGCGATGTAGAAGAACAGCAGCGTCGTGATCGTGATCGTCCCGGTCACCGTCATGCCGTACGCATAGGCCAGCGCGGACGAGCTACGAAATGCCAACACCAGCGTGAGCACCGACACCATCAGCATCCAGTTGATCCATGGCACGTAGATCTGGCCGATCGTCGACTCCGAGGTGTGCACCACCCGCAATCTCGGCAGGTAACCGAGCTGAGCGGCCTGCGCGGCCACCGAATAGGCGCCGGTGATCACCGCTTGGGAGGCGATCACCGTTGCCGCGGTGGCCAGCAAAACCATCGGCAACCGCGCCCATTCGGGAGGCAGCAGGAAGAACGGGCTCGTCACGGCGGTCTTGTCGCCGAGAATCAGGGCACCCTGACCGAAGTAGGAAAGTACGCATGCCGGCAGCACGAGCATCAGCCAAGCACGGGCGATCGCCGGCCGACCGAAGTGGCCCATGTCGGCGTACACCGCCTCGGCACCGGTGACCGCCAGCACGACCGCGGCCAGCGCGAAGAAGGCGATCCCGAAGTGTCCGAACATGAAAGTCAACGCGTAGGTCGGAGACAGGGCCTTGAGAATTTCCGGGTGCCGGGCGATGCCCCTGACACCGCAGGCGCCGATCGACACGAACCAGATGATCATCACCGGCCCGAAGAACCGTCCCACCGTGGCCGTGCCTCGGCGCTGGACGGAGAACAGCAACACGATGATCACGGCGGTGGCCGGAACCACCAGCTCTGCCAGCTTCGGCTCCACGACTTTGACGCCTTCGACCGCGGAAAGCACCGAGATCGCCGGGGTGATCATGCTGTCCCCGAAGAACAGCGCGGCACCGAAGATCCCGAGCCCGGCGAGCGCTGCGGCCGTGCGACCACTCCGATTCCCGCCCCAGCGACGTAGCAACGTGATCAGGGCCATGACCCCGCCCTCACCGTCGTTGTCGGCGCGCGTCACCAGCAAGACGTAGGTGACCGTAATGACGATCATCACCGACCAGAAGATCAGCGACACTACGCCGTACACGAAGTTCGTATTGATCGGCACCGGGTGTGGATCATCCGGGTCGAACACCGTCGCAATGGTGTAGATCGGGCTGGTCCCCAGGTCACCGAACACCACACCGAGCGCGCCGACGACAGCGGCCGCCCTAACCGCTTCCCGGCGTCCCGGTGCGTGGCTAGGCGGAGCTTCGGACTCAGTAGGCACAGCATCTCCTCGCTTGCGGATCCACGTCCTATCGTGCTCTTTCTTGAACGATCTCGGCCGGAAACACCGGCGTTCGGCAGCAGGCGGTCCAACATCTGCCCCTGGGCTTGACCTGAGACCGAGGTCAACTTCATAAATGTGAGGTGCATCACGGAATTCAGGCGGCCGTTCGGTGACAGGCACCGCCAAGGTGAGGACCATCGGCGTGCCACCGCGGTCGCCCGCTCGTCCGGACGTGCGAGCGCGTGGGCATGCGGCGAAAATGGTGAAGCGCATGGCCCGTCCGCTGCTCATGAAGGAATCGCCCTCGGTTCACCGCACAAGAATCTGGCACTTGACGGCGTTGGCCTGGTCGAGTGAAGTTTGTGCTTCGGCATACGACACCGAACCCACCACGTCCGAGCTCCCGAGCGTCAACGGAACGGTCAGCTCCCAGCTGTCGAACCGGTCTTCGGTCAGATGTGCACCCTGCAAAACCCCAAGCACGTCACCCTGCAGAGGTTGTCCAGGATGGCTCCGTCGAGGTAGTGGGCGCCCTTCTCGGCGTCCCACGGCACTGAGGGCGCGAGCCACACAACTGCGGGAGGAGCTGGAGGACATCACACTGATCACCGCAGCGTGGATGTTCTAATTCCTGCTGCCCTTCCCCGGTCCGGTCCCCGTCGAATTGATTTGTCCACTCGCTGAACGGTACCGGCCTAGCATGCGTCAAATGACGACGATGATGTCGCTACCGCTGAGCGCGCTGAGACTCGGCTACCGGATCGCACGCCTTCCATTGCGGCTGGCGGAGGGCGTCACCGCTTCCGAACATGTCGGAATGTTCGCCTATCAGTGCGACCGTATCGCCGCCCGTGTGCTCCGGGACGAGAGTTTGCTGCTTGTGGACCATGAGCACTCGGGCGTGGTCCGACTGCACGAATACCGTGACCGACTACGTTGCCGCAGCAATACACCAACGCAGTGAGCGAACACAGACCTGGACTCCTCAACGACACGCTTTCTGGACGTGTGCAGTCGAGTACTGACGCAGTGCAGCCGACTCCTGAAACTGACAGCACACATCATCCGCGTCATGGACGACGACGGCCTGCGCCTTCACGGACGTCGGGCAGATGGGGCCGTCACGACGCGACGGCGTCCACCAGACGGACTACCGCGTGTGGATCACCGGTATCGGAATCACCGGCGCAAACCTGATCCTCGAGGTCCTCAGGCGCGTCGCGCCCGTGCGCCTTTTGGTAGCGCCGACGACCAGAAAGGCGCACGGGCGATAGCCTGCCTGGGTGAGTTCCGACAAGATGCTGACCCGTATCGGTGGGCTCCTCCGGCAGGCGGAATCCACCGACAACCCGCACGAGGGCGAGGCCTTCATGGCCGCCGCCCAGCGGCTCGCCACCGCCGCGTCGATCGACCTCGCGGTGGCGCGCGCGCACGCGGCCGGCCGGGAGAAGCGCGCCACCCCCACACAGCGGCTGGTGACGATCGGCGAACCGGGTAAGAAAGGTCTGCGGACGTACGCGCAGCTGTTCCTGGTGATCGCCGCCGCCAACGACGTCCAGTGCGACATCGCCCAGACGTCGGCCGTCATCTACGCGTACGGGTTCGCCGGCGACATCGACGTCTGCGAGGCCCTGTACGCGAGCCTGCTGATCCAGATGGTCCGGGCGTCGGACGCCTACATCAAGTCAGGTGAGTACCGCGACGAGACGACCGTGCGGACGCAGGTCGAGACGCGGGGACGCCGCCGGGTCTCGACCCGGGTGCGACGCCCCGTCGCCGGTGTCACCGCCCGGTTGAACTTTCAGCTCGCCTACGCCGCGCGGATCGGGCAGCGCCTCGCCGACGCGAAGACGGAGGCCGAGGAACAGGCGGTGTCCGTGCCGGAGACGTCGGCGGAGACGGCACTGGTGCTGCGCGACAAACAGCTCGAGCTGAAGGACTACTACTCGGAGAACTCGCAGGCCCGCGGCACATGGCGCGGAGGACGGGCGTCCGCCGGACACTCGTCGAGTGCCCGGCGCGCCGGTGACCGCGCCGCCCGGACCGCTCGCCTGGGCAACTCACCCGAACTGCCGGCCGCCCGCAAGCAGATCCCGTCGTGAAACGGCCCCGCGACAGTCAACGGAACGCCGTATACGACGCGGAAGCCCTCGTGCGCACCATGTTCGACCGCGCCGACGAGCGTGGGCTGCGCGTCGTCGACGTTCTCGGGTCACAGGTGACTCTGCCGGTGGAGCGCAAGTTCGCGTCGATCGACTCGGTGCAGGATTACGTGGACCGGGTGCTCGCCCTGAATTGGGTGCGGTCGACGTGGACGCGGGCGGCCACCCCGATCCACGTCCGCGCGCGGTCGGGTAACAAGGCCGCGCACTACGAAAGCGATTCCGCCACAATCGCGGTCCCCGAGCATCGGAACGGGAACGCCTGGGCGTTCAGGGAACTGGTGGTGCTCCACGAGATCGCCCACCACCTCGACCCGTCCGACCCCGACTACCCGAGCGTGGCCCCGCACGGACCGGAATACGTGGACCGCTACCTCACCCTGGTCGGGGAGATCATCGGCCCCGAGGCGGCATTCGTCCTACGGACCATGCTGCTGGCGGGCAGGGTGCGGCTGAACTGAGGTGCCTCAGACGCGGGATCGCAGCCTGACGAAACGGATGCCGTCCGCCCGGCGGATTCGTTGTGCGCCCGGCCGTCGCGCGAGCAGTATGGATCCAGAAGGCCCAACGTCTACTCCGAGGAGCCACGAATGACTCGTCCAGTTCGCATCGGTGTCCAACTTCAGCCGCAACATGCGCCCGAGTACGGGCTGATCCGCGACGCGGTACTGCGGGCCGAGGACGCCGGCGTCGACATCGTCTTCAACTGGGATCATTTCTATCCGCTGTACGGTGACCCGGCCGGCGCCCACTTCGAATGCTGGACGATGCTCGGGGCGTTCGCCGAGCAGACGGAGCGGGTGGAGATCGGCGCGCTCGTCACGTGCGCCGGCTACCGCAACCCGGACCTCCTGGCGGACATGGCCCGCACCGTCGACCACATCAGCGGCGGACGACTGATCCTGGGCATCGGCGCCGGATGGTTCGAGCGCGACTACGACGAGTACGGCTACGAATTCGGCACCGCCGGGTCGCGGCTGAACCTGCTCGGCGAGTACCTCCCGCGGATCACCGCGCGGTTCGGGAAGCTGGAACCCGCACCCACCCGGCACATTCCGATCCTCATCGGCGGTGGCGGCGAGAAGAAGACGTTGCCGCTGGTCGGCAAATACGGCGACATCTGGCACAGCTTCAGCGACATGGACACCTACAAGCGCAAGTCGGGGATCCTCGCCGAGCACGCCCGCGGCGCCGGACGCAGCCCCGACAGCATCCAGCACTCCACGTCGTGGCCGGGTGTCGACGACGCGGCAGCCCACGTCGACGCCGGCGTCACCCTCTTCACGGTGGGTGTCGGCGGTCCCGACTACGACCTCGGCACGCTGAAGGAGGCCATCGCCTGGCGCGACGAGAACACCCCGCCGCCGCTGTCGGGTCTGGCGTAGGCGCTTCGCGCCTGTGCGCCTTTCTGGTTGTTGCAGCTACCAAAAAGGCGCACGGGTGGCGGAGCCGCCTACAGCCGCTCGAGGACCATGGCCATGCCCTGTCCGCCTCCGACGCACATGGTTTCGAGGCCGAACTGCTTGTCGTGGGTGGTCAGGTTGTTCAGCAGGGTGGCGGTGATGCGGGCGCCGGTCATGCCGAACGGGTGCCCGAGTGCGATGGCACCGCCGGAGACGTTCAGCTTGTCCTCGTCGATGTTCAGCTCCCGCGCCGACCCGATCACCTGGACGGCGAATGCCTCGTTGATCTCGACGAGGTCGATGTCGGAGATCCCCAGCCCCGCAATGGCCAGGGCCCGCTTGGACGCCTCGATCGGGCCGAGGCCCATGATCTCCGGGGACAGCCCGGACACGCCGGTGGACACGATCCGCGCGAGCGGGGTCAGCCCGAGTTCCTTGGCCTTGGTGTCGGACATGATCACCAGCGCGGCGGCGCCGTCGTTGAGCGGGCACGCGTTGCCGGCGGTGACGGTGCCGTCCGGGCGGAACACCGGCTTGAGCTGGGACACGGCTTCGTAGGTGGTGCCGGCGCGGGGGCCGTCGTCGGTGGACACCACGGTGCCGTCGGGGAGGGTGACCGGGGTGATCTCGCGGGCGAAGAAGCCGTTGTTGATGGCCTCCTCCGCCCGGTTCTGCGAGCGCACCGCCCACCGGTCCTGCTCCTCGCGGGTGATGCCGGTGATCTGCGCGACGTTCTCCGCGGTCTGGCCCTCGCGACGCGACGTTCTCCGCGGTCTGGCCCATCGCGATGTAGGTGTCGGGGACCAGTCCCTCGTGCCGGGGGTCGACCCACTGCTGGCCGCCCTGGGCGAGCTTCTCGGTGCGGGTCTGCGCGTCCGCGTACAGCGGGTTCTGGGTGTCGGGCAGCGAATCGGAGTTGCCCTTCACGAACCGGGACACGGTCTCGACGCCGGCGGAGATGAAGACGTCGCCCTCGCCGGCCTTGATGGCGTGCAGCGCCATCCGGGTGGTCTGCAGCGACGACGAACAGTACCGGGTGATGGTGGTGCCGGGAATGAAGTCGTAGCCCAGCTGGACGGCGACGTTGCGGCCCATGTTGAAGCCCTGCTCGCCGCCGGGCAGGCCGCAGCCCAGGATCAGGTCGTTGATGTCGGTCGGGTCGAGTGCGGGCACCTTGTCCAGGGCCGCCTGGACCATCTGCGCGGCGAGGTCGTCCGGGCGCATGCCCACCAGCGACCCCTTCATGGCGCGACCGATCGGCGAACGGGCAATGGAAACGATGACAGCCTCGGGCATGGGTAACTCCTACCGATTGACGTGGTGGACGGCAGTCGGTGCGGACCTGCAATCCCTCAGTTCTAAGCATATGCTTATTTTCTAAGCGTTTGCATATATTGTCCGCGGGGACGGCACGGTGTCAACCCCCGGAGACGTCCCTGGTTGCGCGCACACAGGTTCGTTTGTCATGCGGAGACAACGGGGTCGATGAAGATGTCGATCGTCAAGGGGTCGGCACCACCGTAGACCGTGTAGTCGGTGATGCCGGCTTGGGCGAGAACCTCGACGTCCAGGAGGGTGCGGCCGTTGTCGGCGCCGGCGGGACGGCCGAGGAGTTCGATCGCCGCGTCGGCCATGATCTCCGGTGACCGCGCGTGCCGCAGACTCGTGTCGCCGCCGAGCAGGTTGCCCACGGCCGCGGTCGCGATCGTCGTCTGCGGCCACAGACAGTTGCTGGACAGCGGCGTGTGCGCGTACTCGGCGGCGATCCCCAGCGCCGCGAGAGTCATCCCGTACTTGGCGAGCATGTATCCGGGGTGGGCGCCCAGCCACTGCGACGACAGGTTCAACGGGGGCGAAAGGGTCAGCACGTGGGGGTTGGGCGACTTCTGCAGGTAGGGCAGGCAGGCGCGGGTCAGCGCGAACGTGCCCCGCACATTCACCTGCTGCATCAGATCGAACCGCCGGAGGGCGAGGTCTTCCGTCTTCGAGATGTCGAGCACACTCGCGTTGTTGACCACGATGTCGATGCCGCCGAAGTTGTCGCGTGCGGCGTCGACGGCCCGAGCGATGTCGGCGTCGATGCGGATGTCACCGACCACGGCGACAGCGCGTCCACCCAGTTCGTTCAATTCGCTGACGGCGGTATGGATGGTTCCGGGCAGCCGTGGATCGGGAGTGTCGGTCTTGGCGAGCAGAACGACGTTCGCCCCGCGACTGGCGAAGGCCCGCGCGATCGCGAGGCCGATGCCGCGACTGCCGCCCGACATCACCGCGGTTTGTCCATGGAAACTATTGTCTTTCAACGTATTTCTCGTTTCTCTGAAGAAGAGAACCCCAAGGTGGTGTCGATCGGGCGCCCCTCACCGTAGAAGGGTCCGTCCGGGCTTGACCACGTCTCGGAAGCACCAAGGATCGGCCGCCGCTTGTCCTGCCGGGACAAAGACATCTTCAGCGCGGTTGGCTTCTGCACGACAATTCCCTGGTAAAAGAGATTTCCGACGAAGTGATGCCTGCGGTGCCGCCAGGCTCTATTGTCCTCACCATGGCTTCACACGACGAGAACGTCGCGCTTCTGGTCGGACGCATCGCAGCTTCACTCAACCAGCGCCTGGTGCCACTGACCAGCGACATCACCGAGGTGCTCTATGCCGACATCCCGGATCTGCGCGCCGATCGGCAATTGTTCGACCTGCTCCGGGCCAGCGTGGAGGGCAACCTCGACACCATCTTCCACACCCTCCAGCACAATATCGACCCGGAAATTCTGGATGCACCGGCCGCCGCCATGGAGTACGCGAGAAGGCTTGCCCAGCACGGTGTTCCCGTCAACGCCCTGGTGCGCGCCTACCGGTTGGGGCAGACCAACCTACTCGGACTCGTTTTCGACGAACTGGGCGGCGCGGCAGTCTCGGCCGAGTTCGGTGTGCCGGTGCTCCAACGCATCATCACCGTCATGTCGGTGTACATCGATCGGGTCTCCCAGCAGGTCGTCGAGGTCTACGAGCGGGAACGAGAGCGGTGGCTGGCCCACCAGAGCAGTGTCCGGGCCGTTCGCGTGCAGGAGATCCTGGCAGGCAACGACGATCCGGACGCCGGTGCCGCCCTCAATTACGTTCTGCTCCAACGCCACCTCGCCGCGATCATCTGGGTGCCGGACACCGATTCGGGTGACATGCTGGCCCGGATCGAGGCCGCCGCACACGACGTCGCCGGCTTCGTCGGGGGCGTGACGGACCCGTTGTTCGTGGCGGCGGACCGCGTGACCGGGTGGGTGTGGATCCCGATGGGTGCGCGAACACGTGCGCCACGCGGGTACCGCGAGGTGGGCGAGTTCCTCACCGCACGGTATCCGGGGCTCGCCATGGCCGTGGGTGAAGTAGCCCACGGGCCGAACGGTTTTCGCCGCTCCCACGGTGGTGCGCAACGCGCCCGTGCGCTCGCCCTCGCTGCCGGCCGGAACGCCCCGGTCGTCACTTCCTATGACGAGCCGGGGGTGTCCACGGTCTCCCTGCTGATCGACGACCTGACCGCGACCCGCGCCTGGGTCCGTACCGTCCTGGGCGGTCTGGCCGCCGACAACGACAACGCCGCCCGCCTGCGTGAGACCGTGCAGGTCTACCTCGCGAACAATCTCAGCAACGTCACCGCCGCAAAAGAGCTGGGTCTGCACTACAACTCCGTGAAATACCGGGTCAAGCGCGCAGCCGAGGAACGCGGCGAAGACTTCACCCGTGACCGGCTCGCGGTCGAACTCGCACTCCTCGCATGCCAGTGGCTCGGGCCCGCGGTCCTGGCGCACGACTAGAGCGTGTCTGATAAACATGTGAACCGTTGCGTGCGAAGCAGTTCGGGTGACGCGGTTTCAGGTGTTGTCGGATGAGCAGTGGGAGTCGATTTCGGATCTACTGCCGGTGAGGACCGGTCGAAGGGGTCGCCCCTTCTCGGATGCGCGGTCGATGGTCGAGGGCATCGTGTACCGCTACCGCTGCGGGATCGCGTGGCGGGACGTTCCGGAGGTGTTCGGGCCGTGGCAGACGATCTGGCCCTGGCACCGCCGATTGGCGGGCGACGGCACCTGGGATCGGGTCCTGCAGCGACTTCTCGCCGTCGCGGATGCGTCCGGGATGATCGACTGGGCTGTGTCGGTGGATTCGACCATCGCGCGTGCACACCAGCAGTCTCGGCCGACGAGTTTCCGGACGCGTCCACGAGGGGACGAGAGATGGATCGAGGAGTGTTCGCGGCTGCGTCACTCCACCCACCTACGTCTGGGCGCCAATGCCACCAACCACGCCGAATGCACCCGAACGCTGTCCTGATCGCTCGCGCCGTCCGCCGATTCCGGATTGCGTCGGGTCGGAAACCGCTTGCTGGCAACACTTTCCACTGAATCCCGAACCGAGGATGACATTTCTGCCGACCAACACCGTGGTGGGGCAATATCTTGGAAAGCGGTTGCGTAGCGCAATACACCTGTGGGGGTGCCGGCGTCAGAGCAGGTTGCTGTCTCGCGCATCGATGGTTGCCACACCGTGTTCGGGTTGCCGGCGGGACGATGGTGTACCTGAAGGGATCTGGGTACGTGCCTCGAACGATCGTGCTCTTCGGGCGGCGGATCCGGCGTCCGGGGTGTCCGGCGCGGCTCACCGGTTCAGAGCCGGTCGGTCGCGGCCGTGGAGCGGTCGCGGTTGGCGCGGATCTCGTCGTGGTGGTCGGCGGCCCAGTCGACCAGCGAGGTCACGATCTCGTGGAGCCCCTGCCCCAGCGGGGCGAGGGTGTACTCGACGCGCGGAGGGACCTCGGCGTAGGCGGTGCGGGTGATCAGGCCGTCCTGCTGAAGCTGACGCAAAGTGAGGCTGAGCATCCGCTGGGAGATGCCGGGGACCTGCCGCTGCAGATCGGTGTAGCGCAACGGGCCGGACTTCAGGACCGCGATGACCAACAGGCTCCACTTGTCGCCCACGCGATCGAGGGTCTGGCGGATGAGATCCATGTGTTCGACGGGGATCGCCGCACACGGCCCGATCGCCGCCGCTCCCACCCTTTCCGCTGCTCCTTCAGTCGTCATGACGTACATTCCTTTCCCCTACGCACACCGGTGTGCCTTTTGTATCGCTCTCCATGCTGACGCATCATGTTGCTACAAACAAATCGTAAGTAATGGAGGTGGCGTGATGAAGGCGGATGTGTGGGGCGAGGTGACCTGCCCCTGGTGCGGACTCGGGAACCACAGGATCGAGAGGGCCCTCGAGCGGTTCGAGCACGCGGACGAGGTGGAGTTGATTCACCACTCGTTCCCGCTCAGCAGCAGCTTTCCCGAGGGGGACACCTTCTCCGTCCGCGAGGCACTGCTCCGCCAGCACGGCGTGGCCGGCAGCCAGGCCGAAACCTCGACCCGGCGGATCGAAACGCTCGCCGACAGTGAGGGCCTGAGCCCGTACCGAGTGCTGGACAACAAGGTCGGCAACACCGATCTGGCGCACGAGTTCCTGGCCCATGCCAGCGCCCTGGGTAAGAACCGCGAGGCGTGGGACTCGATCTTCCGGACCTACTTCGGCAATGGCGAGCCGGTCTTCTCTCTGGACGACCTTCTGAGGCTCTCCGACGGGCTCGGCCTGGACCGCGAGCAGACCCGACAGGCCCTCATCGAGCGCCGATACCGCCAGCAGGTACGCGACGACGCGGCCCGCGCCCAGCGCCTCGGCGCAACGGGAGCGCCGTTCATCGTCGTCGACGACCACTACGGCGTCCCCGGCGCCCAGGACAGCGACAGTCTCGTCGAACTGCTGCGCAAGGCCTGGGACGACAACCACCCGATCACCCCCGCCGACGATGCGGGCGATGCCCCGGTCTGCGGGCCGGACAGCTGTGCCGTACCGGAGCGCGTCTGACTCCGGCTGCCCCGGCTGTCCCGGTAGCCGCGGACACCCGCCGTCCGCGACGGCTCAGCACCACGACACCCACCATCCGACGCGACGGGCCCCTGATTCACCTCTGAACTCCCGAAAGGCGTTTGATCACCATGAGTAACCTCCTAGTCTTCGGCGGCAGCGGCCGCACCGGGGCTCACGTGCTGGAGTACGCAGCCCAACGCGGCCACCGCGTCCGCGCCCTAATTCGCAACCCCGACAAGGTGCAGGCACCGGCCGGCGTCGAGCTGATCCAGGGCACCCCGGCGAACATCGACGACATTCGCCGAGCCGCCGAAGGCACCGAGGCGGTGATCACCACGCTGAACAACGGCCGTGCCTCCGACAACCCCTGGGCCAAACCGGTCAGCCCGCCGATGTTCATGACCGACGCCGCCCGTCACACTCTCACCGTCATGGGCGAGCAGGGCATCCGCCGCATCGTGCTGACGTCCACGCAGGGCGCGGGCGACGATTGGGCCCGGCTTAACCCGCTGGTCAAGGCATTCATCACGCTGTCGAACATCAAGGCAGGCTTCGAGGACCACACCGGCGTCGACCAGCTCATCCGCGCCTCGTCCGGCATCGACTGGACCCTGGTCCGTGCCGTCACCCTGACCGACAAGCCCGCCGGTGGCCCCGTGCGGGCTGCCGAGGCCGGCACCGAAAAGCCCGGCGCACGGATCAACCGCGCCGACCTCGCCAAGTTCCTCGTCCAAACGATCGAGGACGACGCATGGATCCGGAAAGCGCCCCTGGTCTGGAACACTCGCGCCTGACGCGTCCCGCCAGGCCGCAGGATCCCCATCAGCAGGAGCCTCCGCCTCACCTCCTGGCCACGTCACCCTGCCGGTACCACTGCTCGATCGGCCCCCTGGTTGTCGAAACGACACTGGACCAGACCTGACTGCAGGGGCTGTGTGTGAGGTGGGGACCGGCCCGGTCGCTGCGGGCCGGTCCCTCCGGGCCCACTGAGCGGGGGGGCGCGCACCGCCACGACGCGGTACGGGGCCGTCGTGCACCCCCGGCGGCAGCGTCACAACGGCTGCCGCGTGCGCGTAGGGGACTGCCCCCGGTTCAGTTGACACGGGGGTTGGAACGGCTAGGACGTGTCTGACAATCGGCGGGTCCAGGAGATCACTGCGTGCAGGACAACCGCTGCGCGGTAGACGGTGGCGAGTTTGTCGTAGCGGGTCGCCAGACCTCGCCACTGCTTGATGTGGCAGCACCGGCGTTCGACCACGTTGCGGCCGCGGTAGTCGGCCGGGTCGAACGCCGGTGGCCGGCCGCCACGTGAGCCGCGCCTGCGACGGTGCCCTGCCTGGTCGGACGGCTCGGAGATGACCGCTCCGATCCCTCGTCGGCGCAGCAACTCTCGATTGGCGCGGGAGCAGTACGCCTTGTCGCCCCGGACTCGGTCCGGGCGAGTACGTGGCCGCCCACCTCCGAGCCGGGGAACCTTCAGGTGATCGAGCAGATGCGGGAAGGCTGGGCAGTCACCGGACTGACCTGGCGAGACGAGCACGACCAGCACCAAGCCGTGACCGTCGACGAGGTGGTGGATCTTCGTCGACAGCCCACCGCGGGAGCGGCCGATCGCGTGGTCAGGCGGCTCGATCTGCGGATTCGTGTAATTCGACCCACCCCCCTGTGTGGCGGGTGATGTTCGTGGCGTGCTGGTGTGCACGCGCGATGGTCGAATCCACCGACACAGCCCAGTCGATCATCCCGGACGCATCCGCGACGGCGAGAAGTCGCTGCAGGACCCGATCCCAGGTGCCGTCGCCCGCCAATCGGCGGTGCCAGGGCCAGATCGTCTGCCACGGCCCGAACACCTCCGGAACGTCCCGCCACGCGATCCCGCAGCGGTAGCGGTACACGATGCCCTCGACCATCGACCGCGCATCCGAGAAGGGGCGACCCCTTCGACCGGTCCTCACCGACAGTAGATCCGAAATCGACTCCCACTGCTCATCCGACAACACCTGAAACCGCGTCACCCGAACAGCTTCGCACGCAACGGTTCACATGTTTATCAGACACGCCCTAGACGAGCACCCTGGCTACTCGGGCCGGTTCACAGCACTTCACCTCCGCTTCGCCGGAGGTAACGCAGCGCGGACTGGGCGGCGTTGTACCCGCTCATCCCGTGCGCGCCTGCACCCGGCGGCGTCGAGGCGGAGCACAGGTAAGTGCCCGGGACACCGGTGCTGTAGGGGTCGAGGGCGATTCGCGGTCGCAGCACCACCTGGGTTTCGGTGTTCGCGCCGCCGATGATGTCGCCGCCGACGTAGTTGGGGTTCGACGCCGCGAGCCGGACCGGACCGCTGCTCACCGTGGCCACGACGCGCTCACGGAAACCGGGGGCGAACCGCTCGATCTGCGCGACCACCGCCTCGGTGGCGTCGCCCGAAAAACCGTGCGGAACATGCGCGTACGCGTACAGCGGGTGCAGGTCGCCCTTCGACCGTCCGGGGTCGGCGAGGTACTGCTGCCCGACGAGGACGAACGGACGCGACGGCATCCGGCCCGTCGCGACATCCCGTTCGGCGTCGGCGATCTCCGCGAAAGTGCCTCCGAGATGGACGGTTCCGGCCCGGCCGCAGTCGGGGTTCGTCCACGGCACGCCGCCGTCGACGGCGAAATCGACCTTGAACGCGGCGGGTCCGTGCCGGTAGCGGCGGTAGGCCTTGGCCACCCGCGACGGCAGCCGGTCGCCGAGGATGTCGACGGCGGCGGAGGGCGCCACGTCGAGCAGGACGACGTCCGCGGGCGGGAGGTCGCGGCTGCTGCGGATCCGGGTTCCGGTGGTGATCTTGCCGCCACAGTCGGTGAGCATCGCGGCGAGCGCAGTGGCGATCGACTGCGATCCGCCCTCGGCGACCGGCCAGCCGTAGCGGTGTCCGGCCGCGACGATCATCAGGCCGACCGCGGAGGTGGCGGGCCGATCGAGCCGGTAGTAGGCGTGTGCGGCGACCCCGCCGAACAGGGCCCGGCCCCTCTCGGTGCGCCACCAGCGCGCCGTCGCAGTCGCGGGCAGCAGGGCGCGCGGACCGAAACTCGCGAGCTTGATCGGGTGCCGGGGGATGTTCGCGATCGGGCGCATCAAGTCGGCAGCGAGGTCGTCGAAACCGTCGGCGAGACCGCCGAACATCCGCTGCCAGCGCGGCCCGTCGGCGCCGAGGCCGGCGGCCGTCGACGCGATCGATCGGTGCAGCAGTCCGGCGTCGCCGCCGTCGAGGGGGTGGGCGCAGTCGATGTCGGGCCATTTCCAGGTGAGGCCGTAGCGGTCGAGGTCGAGGGTCTGCAGATACGGCGAGCCCGCACCCATCGGGTGGAAGGCGGAGCACTCGTCGTGCAGGAGTCCGGGGAGGGTGAGCTCGCTGGAGCGGGTGCCGCCGCCGATGGTGTCGGCCGCTTCCAGGACCTGCACCTCGACCCCGTGCCGGGCGAGGTGGACCGCGGCAGCGAGCCCGTTCGGCCCGCTGCCGACCACGACTGCGGTCGTCACGGCCGCGCCGCCTGCGTCGACTCCGTCATCACGCTCTCCTTGGTCTCTCCCTCCAGTGTCCACTGCACGTCGAACGGGATGGGGCCGTTCGGCAACCAGGGCTGCTCGGCGATGGCGTCGGCGACCTTGTAGGTGCCGCGTTCGATCACGCCGAGGGCGGCGTCGATCACCTTGTACTCCTGGATGCCCTTGTGGATGGGTTGCGACTCTATCCAGGCGACGACGAACTCGCCGGGAGCGAAGTTGCAGCGCCGCTGGAGCGCGGCGATCAGGTGCTCGTTGTGCAGATGTCCGTCACCGAAGTTGAATGCCACCAGTGAGTTACAGCTGAATTCGGCCTCGCGCAGGGCGTAGGTGTCGATGTCGTCGCCGAGATGCCGGCTCATCAGCGAGAGCAGCGCGCGGCCCTGGCTGTGCATCGATCGCCAGCCGAGCAGCTGGTGCATCACGACGTCGGCCACCTCGGGCGGATAGGTCGCCAGCAACTGGGTACGGGTGTTCTGGCTCGGTCGCTTGACGAACTGGTCGAGCTTGTCCTCGGCACCCGGCGCGAACGCCCAGGTCGCCGACGCCCAGTTGCCCGCGTACTGGCGCATCGAAGGAAGGAACGAGACGAGGTCGGGTCGCAGGTTGCCCAGGATCGGGAAGAACACCAGGGCCGCGATGATCACGGCGAGCAGCAGCGGCGAGGAGAAGTCCGACAGCCCGAAGCCGGCGGCGTTCGGGAAGCCGAGGAACAGGAAGATCGCCGCGTACGCGAACAGCAGGTTCCATTCCAGCGGCACCGCGAGCGGGAACGTCGACAGGATGAACAGGTGGAACGCGACCATCAACGCGACCGCGAGCAGGGTGACGGTGCCATTCGTGGAGAACAACAGCACCAGCGGCGTCACCACCTCGACGACGGTGCCGAGCACGTGGGCGACCCCACCCGCGACAACCGAGGGCCGCAGGTCGTTCGGGAAGTTGCGGTAGTGGGCGCGCTTGATCGACTTGAACGGCAACCAGGGGGTGTTGGACAGCATCGGGGGCACGACCATCGAGAAGTGATGCCCTAGTTTGGAGATGCCGGCGCCGACCCACACCGACACGATGAGCAGTTTCAGCGCGACGATCATGTCCACGAACGGCAGGACACCGAAGAATACGATGGCGGGAAAGTACTGCTCACCGCGGGCGGCGATGAAGATGACCTTGTCGCGCAACCCGATCACGACCAGCAGCGCGATCAGCGGCAACAGGAGGGCGGGGTTCACCAGACCGTGATTGCCGGGAAGTACCGCGTCGATGGACGGAGTGTGCACGCCGGCAATCCCCAGCGCCAGAGCGGTGTTCACGAGGATCGCGAGATAGACGAGCACGTCGAAGACGGTGCGGGTGTCGCCGGACGTCAGCGGTACCTTCCCCGGCCAGGGTGGAAGCCGGATGGTGCCGGGCCGCAACCAGAACAGAGCGCCGCCCATCATCGGCTTGAAGTGTCCGGCGAGCGGGCCCCAGGACCCACCCAGGCCGAGCGTCTCGATCAGCAGCGTCCACAGGATCAACTTCTGATAGACGATCGGGGCGTTCCACCATGCACCTACGTCGAGGACGTTGTAGCCGGAGGTGAACGTCGCGATCGACAGGCCCGCGCCGAGATACAGGACGAGCAGCTTCAGGATGTAGATGGTGTGCACCATCTTCGGAGTCCCGAAGCCGTAGTCGACCCAGTGCGTCGACATGGCGCGGATGCGGTCGAAGAACGGGCGGTCGAGGAAAGTGGCGGGGTCGACGTCGGGAAAGTTCCCGGTCTTGAATCCCATGGGAGGCTCCTGGGGGTAGGGGGCATCGCCTCGGGTGGGTCCCGAGGTCTGAGGTCGTGCGGGGTCAGCTGACGGTGGTGGTCCGGTGGCGGTTGCGCAGTCCGGGCTTGTCGATCTTGCCGACGGGGTTGCGGGGCAACGCATCGACGACGTGAATGGCCACGGGCAGTTTCACTTTCGTGAGCCGCCCGCGGAGGTGCTCGGTGAGGTGTCCGTCGGTGACGGCGCTGTCGGGGTAGGTGACGACGTAGGCGACCGGCACCTCGCCGTACACGTCGTGCGGTGCGCCGATCACGGCAGCCTCGAGCACGCCGTCGTGCGTGGCGAGGGCGTTCTCGATCTCCTTGGGGTAGATGTTCTCGCCGCCGCGGATGATCATGTCCTTGATCCGGTCGACGAGGGTGAGATAGCCGTCCTCGTCGAGGCGGCCGACGTCGCCGGTGTGCAGCCAGCCGTCGACGATCGTCCGACCGGTCTCCTCGGGGCGTCCACGGTAGCCGCGCATGACGTTCGGGCCGGCGACGAGCACCTCGCCGGTGGCGCCGACGGGCAGATGCTCGCCGTCGGGTCCGGCGATCGCGATCCGCTGTCCGGGCAGTGCCGGTCCGACGGTGCCGAGTTTGCGGACCCCGCCGGGCGGGTTGCACGCCGACGCGCACGTGCCCTCGGTGAGCCCGTACCCCTCGACGATGACGAGGCCGAACCGCTGCTCGGCGCGGTCGAGCAATTCCCTGGAGATCGGTGCCGCACCGCAGACCGCGAACCGCAGCGAGGAGGTGTCGCCGACGATCTCCTGGGAGGCCAGCAGCGCGTAAATGGTCGGGACCGCGGAGAAGTACGTGGGCCGCAGGCGCGCGACATCGTCGAAGAACCGGGCCGGCGAGAAGCGCCCGGTGACGCTCAGCTGTCCCCCGGCCAGCATCGGCGCGAGAAAGCTGACGCAGATCGCGTTCACGTGGAAGAGCGGCAGAATGAGCAGGCAGTGATCGTCGGCGGTGAGCGAGAAGTGCTGCACCATAGACGAACTCATGAACTGGAGGTTGTCGTGGGTGAGCATGACGCCCTTGGGGCGTCCCGTCGACCCCGACGTGTAGATCAGCAGAGCGACGTCGTCACCGGACGGCCTGGTGTCGGGAACCCAGCCCGGCCGTGGGGTGGTGGCCATGTCCGCGACTGCGATCGTCGGGCGACCGCCGGACGGGAAGTCGGGGCCCTCGTTGACGACGAGCGCGGCGCCGGCGTCGTCGAACTGGTACTCCGCCTCCACGGCGGTGAACGTGGGATTGACCGGAGTCGCTGTCGCGCCGATCCGCCACGCGGCCATCAGGGCGACGAGGAGTTCCACCCGGTTGGGCAGCATCACCGCGACGACGTCTCCCGAGCGAACGTCGTGCGCCGACAGTTGCGCCGCGAACGCGTCCACCCGGTCAGCGAACTGCCGATAGGTGAGGTCGAGGTGGTCGTCGCGCACGCACGGTGCCTCACCGTGTGCTGCCGCGAGGTCCCAAGCGAAATAGCCGATGTCCGACACTGTTTCGATCCCCTTCAGTGGTGGTGTGATCCACGACACTATGCACAGGGGTCGAGTTGCGGAATATTCCGCGCGGCTCGAGTTCGCTGAAGGATTTGTCCGCCGGGGACAAGGGCGCTTCGCACCCGTGCGCCTTTCTGGTTGTTCCAGCTACCAAAAGGGCGCACGGGCGCTATGCGCGTTTGAGGATCGCCTGCAGGTCGGCGGCGGGGGCGAGGGTGCCGTATTCGTGGGTGCGGTCGGGGCCGAGGCGGGCGTCGACGAAGGCATCGGCGACGGCGGCGGGCGAGAACCGGACGAGTAGCGACGCCTGCAGGGCGAGGGCCACCGCCTCGACGACGGTCCGGGCGCGGCGTTGGGCGGCGGCCGGGTCGAGTCCGGCGAGGTCGCCGAGTTGGCGGCGGACCCGGTCGAGGTGCCCGTCCAGCACGGTGTCGGCGCCGCGGGCCAGGTTCACCTCGGCATCGAAGGCCGCGACAGTGTCGGGTTCGCGGGTCATCGCACGGAGGACGTCGAGGGCGATCACGTTGCCCGACCCCTCCCACACGGCCATGACGGGCTGCTCGCGGTAGCGGCGGGCGAGCGGGAAATCCTCTGTGTAGCCGTTGCCGCCCAGGCATTCCAGCGCCTCGTAGGCGTGGTGCGGTCCGCGCTTGCAGATCCAGTACTTCGCGACCGCGGTCGCGAGGCGGCGGAAGCTGCGTTCCTGCTCGCTTGCGTCCGCGTCGTGCGCGCGGGCGAGGCGCAGAGCGGTGACGGTCGCGGCCTCGGATTCGAGTGCGAGGTCGGCGAGCACCGACGTCATGGCCGGCTGATCGGCCAGCACGGCACCGAACGCCGACCGGTGCCGCGCGTGCCAGACGGCCTCGGCCACCGACTGCCGCATGCCCGCGGCGCTGCCGAGCACGCAGTCGAGGCGGGTGCGCGCGACCATCTCGATGATGGTGCGAACCCCGCGTCCCGGTTCGCCGACCATCACGCCGACGGTGCCGTCGAGTTCGATCTCCGACGACGCGTTCGACTTGTTGCCCAGCTTGTTCTTCAGCCGCTGGATGCGGAAGACGTTGCGGGTGCCGTCCGGCAGGATCCGCGGCAGCAGGAAGCACGAGAGACCCTCGCCGCCTTCCCCTTCCGCCTGCGCGAGCACGAGAAACGCATCCGACATCGGGGCCGAGCAGAACCACTTGTGACCGGTGAGCAGGTAGTCGGCGCCGGGACCGCCCCGGCCGGCAGGTTTCGCGACGGTGGTGTTGGCCCGGACGTCCGAGCCGCCCTGCTTTTCCGTCATCGACATGCCGAAGATCGCGGACGCCTTGCCTGGGGCGTCGAGTTCGGGGGTGTAACTGCGGGACAGGGCCCGCGGCTTCCAGATCGCGGCGACGTCGGGTTGCAGTTCGAGGGAGGGGACGACGGCGTTGGTCATCGAGATGGGGCAGGAGTGCCCGGGTTCGATCTGCGCGAACATCATGAATGCCGCTGCGCGCGCAACGTTCGCGCCGGGCTTCGGGTCGGCCCACGCAGACGTGTGCGCACCGTGCGCGACGGCCGCCGAGATGATCCGGTGATAGGCGGGGTGGTATTCGACCTCGTCGATGCGGTTGCCCCAGCGGTCGAACGTCTTCAACTCGGGGATCACGGTGTTGGCGAGTTCGGCGTCGTGCTGGAAGGTTGCGCTGCCGACGAGCGAACCGATGTCGGTGAGCTCCGCGGTGGCCCAGTCGGCGTCGTGGCGGCGCACGCCCTCGGACAGGACCGTGTCGAGGGTGAACTCGTTGACGTCGGCGCGGGGCACCGACTGGTTGAGCACGGTGTGCGTCCGGTGGGGTGCGGGGTGGGTGATGCGGTTGTCGGAAACGGAAGTCATGGCGGTGTCCTTCCCCAGGGGAGTGGCAATGCGTGCTGGCACACCGCGCCACTCACATGGTCAGTCGATGGAGGTCTCGAGGACGGTCTCGGGGATCTGCAGGTTCGCGAAGATGACTGCGACGGCCTCCTCGAGTGAGTAGCCGAAGCTCTCGTCGGTGGCGGTCTTCTGAATGACCAACCCGAAGATCGCCGACCAGAACGCCTTCGCCTCGACGTCGATGCCCGCGCGCAGTTGCCATCCGGTGCGCATCAGTGTGCGGATGAGCGCGTCCTCACCCGAGGAGTGCAGCGTGCGGAGGGTGTCGGTGATGAGGTCGCGCAGTTCGCCGCGGCGTCCGGTCATGAGCATCGCTTCGACGAACAGCTCGACGCTGGGCGCCCCGGGTCCGAGGAGGGAGCCGACGAGTTTCTCCGTATAGTCGCCGACGGTTTCCGCGGTGGCCGCGTCCTCCTCGGCCCGCTTGCCGGCGCGCAGCACGGCGGCGCAGGCGACCTCGACGAAGAGTCGCTCCTTGGAACCGTAGTAATAGGTCACCTGGTTGGGGTGGGCGCCCGCGGCCGCGCAGATCTGGGTGATCGCGACGGCGTCGCCGTGCTCGAGGAAGAGTCCGGTGGCGGCCGTGAACAGGGCGTCGCGGGTCTGCCGACCGGACTCCCGGGTTGCGCGCGCTGCTCTGCCCGTCTGCACCATCACTGCCACCCCTCATTGTTTGTACGACAAACAATAACTTTTCTTTGTTTGTATGACAAACAAGGAGAGTGACGGGCGTCGCCCCGGACGTCCTCCGACCCCGGAAATCCCGGGTGCCAGGGTTACGCTGCTCACCATGTTTTCTTCCGCCGGGCCGAAGATCCGTGTGGTGGTGGCGCTACTGCTCACCGCCCTGCTGGCGCTGACCCTGTCGTCCTGTTCCAGTGACGGCAGTTCGTCGGGATCGGCGCCGCAGGATCTCTGTTCGCCGCCGGGAGTCGGGGCCGCCACCGCGGCGCCCACCAACCTCGACGCGGCCGCAGCGGCGGGCGCCGAAGACAAATACACCACCCCCGGTGTCACTCCCCTCGACCAAATCGACGCGTCCAAGCTGAACCTGATCACCCCGGGCGTGCTGACCGTCGGCACCCTGTCCGACGCCCCGCCCAGCATCTGCGTCAACTCGGACAATCAGTTCACCGGATACGACAACGAACTCCTGAAGGCCGTCGCGGCCAAACTCGGTCTCCGGGTCGACTTCGTCGGCACCGAGTTCGCCGGGCTGCTCGCCCAGGTGGCCGGACGCCGGTTCGACGTCGGATCCTCGTCCATCACCACGACGGACGAGCGCCGGAACACCGTCGGCTTCACCAACGGCTACGACTTCGGCTACTTCTCACTCGTCGTCCCCAACGGCGGACCGATCCAGGGCTTCGACGACCTGACCGCGTCGACCCGCATCGGCGTCGTCCAGGGCACCGTGCAGGACGACTACGTCGTGAACACGCTGAAGCTGAACCCGGTGAAGTTCCCCGACTACGCCACCGCGTACGCGAACCTCAAGTCCGGGCAGATCGACGCGTGGGTGGCGCCGTCGCAGCAGGCCGAGGGGGCCATCGCACCCGGCGACCCCACCTCGATCGTGCAGAACACGTTCAGCGTCAACAACTTCGTCGGCTGGGCCGTCGCGAAGGAGAACCAGCCGCTCATCGACGCGCTGAATTCCGGTCTCGACGCCACCATCGAGGACGGCACATGGGCCCGGCTGTACTCCGACTGGGTGCCCCGCGAACTGCCGGAGGGCTGGAAGCCGGGCAGCAAGGCGGCGCCGATGCCCGACCTTCCCGACTTCGCCGCACTCGCCGCCCAGAACGCGGACAACACGACCCAAGCCCCCGTCGCCGAACCCAAGTCGACACTCCAGCAACTGAAGGACACGTTCTTCGACTGGGACCTCTACACGCGCGCGTTCCCCGACCTGCTGAAGACCGGTCTGCCGAACACGCTGATCCTCGCGTTGGCGTCGGGCATCGTCGGCACTGTTCTCGGCATGCTCCTCGCGATGGCGGGCATCTCCCGCACCCGCTGGCTGCGCTGGCCCGCCCGCGTCTACACGGACGTGTTCCGCGGTCTGCCGGCCGTGGTCATCATCCTCATCGTCGGACTCGGTGTCGGACCCGTCGTCAAGGGCCTCACCGGCAACAACCCGTACTGGCTCGGCGCGGCCGCGCTGTCGCTGCTGGCGTCCGCGTACATCGGTGAGATCTTCCGGTCCGGCATCCAGAGCGTCGAGCCCGGACAGCTCGAGGCGTCCCGGGCGCTCGGCTTCAGCTACCGGAAGTCGATGTCGCTCGTCGTGGTCCCGCAGGGTGTGCGACGGGTGCTGCCCGCGCTGATGAACCAGTTCATCTCCCTGATCAAGGACTCGTCGCTGATCTACTTCCTCGGGCTCCTCGTCAGTCAGCGTGAACTGTTCGCCGTCGGCCGCGACCTCAACGCGCAGACCGGCAACCTGTCACCCCTCGTGGCCGCCGGACTGTTCTACCTGGCGCTGACCATCCCGCTGACGCACCTCGTCAACTACATCGACAACCGTCTGCGCACCGGCCGCGCCGACACGTCCGGCACGCTCGACCCGGTGGAGCAGTCCATCGTCGTGGAAAGGGGATAGGGCGATGGCCGTCTCTCTCACTGGAACCAACCTGCACCTCGCGTTCGGCACCAATCAGGTGCTGCGCGGCGTCGACCTCCACGTCGATGCCGGGAACACCGTCACCGTCATCGGACCGTCGGGCTCCGGCAAGTCCACCCTGCTGCGCGTCCTCAACCGGCTGCACGAACCCGACCAGGGCGACGTCCTCCTCGACGGCAAGTCCGTGCTGAAGGACAACCCCGACAAGCTGCGGCAGCGCATCGGCATGGTGTTCCAGCACTTCAACCTGTTCCCGCACAAGACCGTCGTCGACAACATCGCCCTCGGCCCCCGCAAGCTCAAGGGCATGTCGAAGGACGAGGCGCGGTCGGTGGCGCTCGAGCAACTCGAACTCGTCGGGCTCGCCAACAAGGCCGACTCGCGTCCCGGCAACCTGTCGGGCGGGCAGCAGCAGCGGGTCGCGATCGCCCGCGCGCTGGCGATGAAGCCCGAGGTGATGTTCTTCGACGAGGCCACGTCCGCACTCGACCCCGAACTGGTGAAGGGGGTCCTCGCCCTGATGGCCGACCTCGCCAAGGGCGGCATGACGATGGTCGTCGTCACGCACGAGATGGGCTTCGCCCGCGAAGTGTCCGACACCGTGCTGTTCATGGACCACGGTGCCGTCGTCGAGACCGGCAAACCCGACCAGCTGTTCGACAAGCCCGAAACCGAACGGCTGCAGCAGTTCCTGTCGCAGGTCTTGTAGGTCGCTTCGCGACTCGTGCGCCTTTTTGGTAGCTGGAACAACCAGAAAGGCGCACGGGCGCGAAGCGCCTACCGGGTCATCGCCCGGATCCGCCTGGCCGCGACGGAGATCAGCGCCAGCGTGGGTTCGGTGGCCACCTCCGATTCGATTTCGGTGAGCAGTGCCCGTGCGCGGGCGAGGCGCGCGGCGTTGTGCTGCTCCCACTGGTCGACCTTGTCGGACGCGGAGTCACCGGGCTCGCTGACGGACAGCGCGTCGAGGGTGATCGCGCGCAGTGAGCTGTAGAGGTCGTCCCGCAGAGCGAGTCGCGCGAGGGCGTGCCACCGGTCCAGCCGGGGCAGGGCCGTGACCGCCGTGAGTGCGGTGTTGATGTGCAGGTGCGCCGACAACGCGAAGTACAGTTCGGCGACGTCCTCGGCGCTGTGCTGGGAGATCTCCGCGATGTCCACGATGTCGAGGAGGCAGTACGTGTGCAGGAGATCCGCCACGTCGGCGGCGATCCCGCGCTCCGCACCGCGCGACGTCAGGGCCTCGGTGCGGCCCTCGACCGCGGTGATCTCGTCGCCCTGCAACCATTCCCGCACGCGCGGGCCGAGTTCGCGGACCACCGGCCGGTAGCGGGCGATCGTGGCCTCGAGGGGCAGCGGTTGCGGGCGGTGCGTGGTCAGCCACCGCGACGCCCGATCGATCAGCCGCTGGGTCTGTACCGTCAGCGCGTTCGTCCCCGAGGCCGGGGTCGTGTCGGCGGCCGCCCGGATCCTGTCGAAAGTCGCTCCGAGGTCGAAGATCTCGGTGACCGCCGTGAAGGCGTTCACCGCCTCCGCGGAGTCGGCGCCCGTCTCCTCGCGCAGACGGAAGGCGAACGTCATCCCAGCACGGTCCACCATGTCGTTGACCACCGACGTGGTGACGATCTCCCGGCGCAGCGGGTGCACGGCGACCGTGTGCGCGTACTCGCGGCCGAGCCGCGGCGGGAAGTAGCTGTGGAGCCGGCCGGCGTAGACCCGGTTATCGGGCAGCGTCGTGCCCGACACCTCGCTCTTGATGAACCGCTTGACCTGCGCGGTGAGCTGCGCCAGCTCGGGGCTCGTCAGTCCCTTCTGTTCGCGTTCGAGCGCACCGAATTGCGCGGACGTCGGAAGCACGTCGATGGCGCGGTCCACGTGTCCGCGCCGTTCCAGGTCGTCGACCATACGGGAGTGAAAGCTGACGAGCGTGCCCGCCTGCGCCCGGTTGAGGCTCATCATCTCGTTCTGGCTGCGGTTGTCGGCGAGGACGAGCCTGCTCACGTCGTCGGTCATGTCGGACAGCAGTTCTCGACGATCCTGCGCGGCGAGGGTGTTGTCGGCGGTGGCACCGGCGAGGGCGATCTTGATGTTGACCTCGTGGTCGGAGCAGTCGACGCCGGCCGAGTTGTCGAGCGCGTCGGTGTTGACGCGACCGCCGTTGCGCGCGTATTCGATCCGGCCGAGCTGGGTCAGTCCGAGGTTGCCGCCCTCCCCGACCACCCGGACGCGCAGCGCGGGTGCATCGAGCCGGACCGCGTCGTTCGACTTGTCACCGACGTCCGCGTGGCTTTCCGTCGTCGCCTTGACGTAGGTGCCGACCCCGCCGTTCCACAGCAGGTCCGCGGGCGCACCGAGGACGGCGCGGACGAGTTCGACGGTGGTGAGCGCCCGATCGGTTTCGATGCCCAGCGCGCGCCGGGCCTGCGGGGTGAGGCGCACCGACTTCGCCGACCGGTCGACGATCATGGCGCCCTCACTCAGGACCGCGCCGTCGTAGTCCTTCCAGCTGGACCGGCCGAGCGCGAAGAGGCGCGCCCGCTCGTCCCACGACCTCTGCGGGTCGGGGTCGGGGTCGATGAAGATGTGGCGATGGTCGAACGCCGCGATCAGCCGGATGTGCGGGCTGAGCAGCATCCCGTTTCCGAAGACGTCGCCGCTCATGTCGCCGATGCCGACCACAGTGAAGTCGTCGGTGCGGGTGTCGACGCCCATCTCCCGGAAGTGCTGAAGCACGCTCTCCCACGCCCCGCGGGCGGTGATCCCCATCGCCTTGTGGTCGTAGCCGACGGACCCGCCGGACGCGAATCCGTCGCCGAGCCAATAATTCCGGTCGAGCGCGATGGCGTTGGCGATGTCCGAGAAAGCGGCCGTCCCCTTGTCTGCGGCGACCACGAGGTAGGTGTCGTCGCCGTCGCGCCGGACGATGCCCTTCGGCGCCTGCACCTGCCGGGTGGCGATGTCGAGGTTGTCCGTCATGTCGAGGAGGCTCGAGATGAACTCGCGGTAGCAGGAGATGCCCGCCGCCAGCATCGCCTCCCGGTCGGCGACGGCGTCACCGGTCGGCACGGGCGGGTTCTTGACGACGAAGCCGCCCTTCGCTCCCGCCGGCACGATGACGGCGTTCTTGACCGCCTGCGCTTTGACGAGGCCGAGGATCTCGGTGCGGAAGTCGTCGCGGCGGTCGGACCACCGGATGCCGCCACGGGCGACGTCGTCGAATCGCAGGTGCACACCCTCCATGCGGGGCGAGTACACGTATGCCTCGTATTTGGGCCTCGGCAACGGCAATTCGTCGATCGACGAGGAGTCGAATTTGAACGCGAGAGCGCGTTCGCTCCGGCGGTCTCCGGAGTAGTAGGTGGTGCGGGTGGTGGCACGGATCAGGGAGAGCAGCGCCCGCAGGATCCGGTCGGCGTCGATCCCGGCGACCGCGTCGATCGCGTCCCCGATGCGGCCCTCGAGGGCGTCCTCCGCGGCGGCGTCGCGGTCGATTCCCGGGTCGAGGCGGAGCGCGTGCAACTCGACGAGGAGTTGCGTGATCGCGGTGTTGCCGAGGAGAACTCGTTCGACGTTGCTGCGGCTGTACGGAAGTCCGGCCTGACGCAGGTACGCGGCGTACGCACGGAGGACGGTCACCTGACGCCACCCGAGGCCGGCGTGCAGGACGAGGGCGTTGAACCCGTCGACCTCGGTCTCCCCCGTCCACGCCGCGCGGAACGCGTCCGCGATCCGGCTGTCCCGGGTCACCCCGTGGCCATCCGTGACGGCGACCAGATCGACGGTGAGGTCGTAGATCCAGGCACGGTGCCCGTCCGGCCGGGTCAGCGCAGCGGGGCGTTCGTCGAGGGCGTTGACGCCCAGGCTGGACAGGATCGGCAGAACCTCGTTGAGCGGTGCGGGTTTTCCGACGGCGTAGATCTTGAGGTTCTCGTACGGGGCGGACGCCGCGGTGGTGGTGAATGTCAGCGCCACACTGTCGACGTCGAGGCGTTCCACTTCGACGATGTCGCGGATCGCTTGTGCCGGATCGGTTTCGGTGGCGTAGCTGATCGGCAGCGCGGAGGCGTAGTGGCGCGCGACCGCGGCGTCCTGGCGATGCGGTTCCGTGAGCAGCGTGCTGCGCCACAGCTCGTGGGACCAGGGTATGTCGAGTTCCGTACCGAGACTGTTCATGACGATGGGGTGATCTCCTGTTGTGGGATCGGGAATGAAGCCGATCAGGCAGTGATGAAGCGAATCAGTTGACCGGGGCGGGCCTGGGCGATCCTGTCGATGTCCTCGTCCGCGACCACCCCGATGACGGGGTACCCGCCGGAGATGGGGTGGTCCGGGAGGAACACGACGGGCTGCCCACTCGGCGGAACCTGGATGGAACCGAGTGCGACACCCTCGGTGGGGAGTTCGGCCTCGGACGTCCGCACCAGCGCGGGCGCGTCGCCGTGCCGGTTGAGGCGGGCGCCGATGCGGTCGGTATCCGGTGAGACGGCCCACGCGCCCGTGGTCAGCGCGTCCGGGTTGGTGAACCAGTCGTCGCGGGGGCCGCCGATGACGCGCACCGACATCGTTCCCGCGTCCATCGGGGGGACGGGTGCGACGTCGACGTTCGGGAAGTTCTTCGCCGCGGTGCCGACGGGCAGAACGTCGTTGGGTTTCAATGCTTCCGGGCCGATTCCCGACAGCGTGTCGCTGCTGCGGGAGCCGAGTACCTCCGGCACCGCGACACCGCCGCGGATACCCACGTAGCAGCGCAGACCGACCGGCGCGTACTGCAACCGCAGCGTCTCCCCCGGCTGCATCACGATGACGCTCGCATGGCCCATCGGGATTCCGTCGAGCAGCGCCGTCACGGGTGCACCCGTGACGGCGACGGTCGTCACCGCACGTGCGCGCAGGGCGAGCCCGCCCATCAGCACCTCGATGCAGGCGCTGTTCTCGTCGTTGCCGACGAGACGATTCGCCAGCTTCGCGGAACCGCGGTCGGCGGCGCCGGACACGCCCACTCCCGAACTCAGGTAACCGGGGCGGCCGAGATCCTGGATCAGGCTGAGCGGTCCCGTTTCGAGTACTTCGAGTTCACTCACAGTGTTGCCTCGTCGACGAATCGGACGCGACGTCCCGGTTGCAGCAGCGCCGGGGGTTGCGCGTCGAGGTTCCACATCGGGGAGTCCGTGGTTCCGATGATCTGCCATCCGCCGGGCGACGACCGGGGATACACCGCGCCGTACCCGCCGGCGAGGGCCACCGAACCGGCGGGCACCACGGTGCGGGACTGGGCGCGGCGGGGCACCGTGAGCCGGTCGTCTCCGCAACTCAGATACCCGAAACCCGGTGCGAATCCGATGAACACACAGCGCCAGACGGCGGACGTGTGGGCGGCGATGACGTCCTCGCGACTCAGCCGCAGATGGTCGGCGACGTCGCCGAGATCGGCGCCGTCGTAGCGGACGGGGATCGTGACCGGTTCGGTGTCGGACGCGCCGGTGTGGGCGGCGTCGTCGAGATCGACGGTCATCGTTTGCAGCGCGCGGCGCACCTCGTCGAGGTCGGTCCGCGGCGCGGTGGTGACGAGCACGGTGCGCGCCGCGGGAAGGACGTCCTCCACCCCGGGCACCGGGGTGCGGCGGAGACGTTCGGTCAGCGACACGACCTGGGGTTCCGACTCCAGTTCGACGAGCAGGGCGCGGGTGCCCGCCGGGAGAATCCGGGTGGCGGTGGTCATGTGAAGGATCCGAGCGTGACGTCGGCACTCTGCAGGGCGTGACGGACCCGGCGCGCGGTGTGCACGGACCCGGGCGAGTCGCCGTGGACGCAGATGCTGCGCACCGAGACTGTGACGTCGTCGCCGTCGATCGACTCCACCGTTCCGGTCGACACCATCCGTACGGCCTGGGCGGCGGCGACGTCGGGATCGTCGATGACGGCGCCGTGCCTCGAACGCGGGGTCAGGGTGCCCGCGGCGGTGTAACGGCGGTCGGCGAACCCTTCGGCCACGAACTCGATGCCGTGGGCCTCCGCGGCGCGTTGCAGCTGCGAGCCGGGTGGGCCCATGAGTGCGAGCGGTTCGGTGAACTCGTCGATGGCCGACGCGACCGCGTCGGCCCGCTCGTAGTCGAGGGCCGCGGAATTGTAGAGCGCGCCATGCGGTTTGACGTAGGTCACCGAGGATCCGGCGGCGCTGGCGAATCCGGCGAGCGCGCCGATCTGGTACAGCGTCTCGTCGCGCAGATCCGCGGGCGCCACCCCGAGTTCGCGTCGTCCGAACCCGGCCAGGTCCCGGAACCCCACGTGCGCACCGATCGCGACTCCGCGTGCGGCGGCGTTCTCGCAGGCCCGGCGGATGATCATCGGATCTCCCGCGTGAAATCCGCAGGCGATGTTGGCGCTGGTGACGATGTCGAGGAGTGCCTCGTCGTCGGCGAGCCGCCACTGCCCGAAGCCCTCACCGAGGTCGCAGTTCAGGTCAATGCGCATCGGGGACCTCCAGGACGTACTCGCTGTCCGGGGTGTCCGTGATCAGCATGTGCCCGGGCGCATGGGTGATCGCGAACGGCAACCGCGACGCCATCACCGCCGCCTGTGGCGTGACCCCGCACGCCCAGAACATCGGCACGTCGCCCGGCTCGAACGTCACCGGATCGCCGAAGTCGGGGGCCGTGACATCGGCGATGCCGAGTTCCGCGGGGTCGCCGATGTGCACGGGTCCACCGTGGACGGCGGGCATCCGTGCCGAGATCGACGCCGCGAGCGCGACCTGATGTTCGGGAACGGGGCGCATCGACACGACCATCGGTCCGCTCATCCGGCCGGCGGTCCGGCATTCGCGGTTGGTCACGAACATCGGGACGTTGCTGCCCTGCTCGACATGCCGGAGCGGCACGCCGGCGGCGGCCACCGGGTGCTCGAACGTGAAACTGCACCCGATGTGGAAGGCGACCAGGTCGTCCCGCCAGAGCGCCGACACGTCCGCGGTCTCCTCGGCCAGTTCGCCGTCCTTCCACACGCGGTACAGCGGCAGGTCGGTGGTGATGTCGGCGCCGGGGGCGAGCATCGTCTCCCGGGAACCGACGTCGCCGACGTCGAGGACGGGGCACGGCTTGGGGTTCCGCTGCGTGAACAGCAGGAGATCGTAGGCCCAGTCCTCCGGGACGGCGATGAGATTCGTCTGGGCGAATCCGGGTGCCAGACCGGCGGTCGGGGTGATGCGTCCCGAGCGGAACGCGGTGCGGAGGTCGGTCGGTGAGTCAGTCAAGTTGGATCCCGCGGGTCTCGGGGAGGAAGAACAGGGCGATGACGGCGATGGCGTAGCCGAGGGCACCGAAGATCATCGCGCCACCGATCCCCAGCTGGGTGGCGGCCAGGAAACCCACGACCGCGGGGAACACGGCGCCGACCGCGCGACCGAAGTTGTACGTGAAGCCCTGGCCGGTGCCGCGGGCGTGCGTCGGGTACAGCTCGGACAGGAACGATCCGAAGCCACTGAAGATCGCCGACGTGCAGAAGCCGAGGGGGAAGCCCAGGATCAGGATCAGCGTGTTCGCGCCCTCGGGCACCTGGGTGTAGCCGACCATGAAGATCGCCGACAGGAACGCGAACAGCTGCATGGTCCGCTTGCGGCCCAGCTTGTCGGTGAGGATGCCGCCGCTGACGTAGCCGAGGAACGCGCCGGAGATGAGGATCGCCAGGTAGCCGCCGGTGCCGACGACGTCGAGTCCGCGCGAGTTCTTGAGGAACGTCGGCAGCCAGGACGCCAGCGTGTAGTAGCCGCCCTGCACGCCGGTGGCCAGCAGCGACGCGAACACGGTGGTGCGAATCAGCCGGCCGCGGAAGATGGCGGCGAACGAACCGGTCTCCTTGCCCGCGGACTCACGACGTTCCGTGACGACCTCGGGGTCCTTCAGATTCCGGCGGACCCAGATGATGAGGAAGGCGGGCAGCACACCGGTGAAGAACAGCACGCGCCACGCGACGTCGGGGTCGAACAGCTGGAAGACGATGGTGTAGACGATGACGGCCAGCGCCCAGCCGACGGCCCACGCACTCTGCACGAAGGCGACGGCCCGGCCGCGGTACTCGGCGCGGGCGTACTCGGCCACGAGGATCGCGCCCGCCGCCCACTCACCACCGAAGCCGAGGCCCTGGAAGGCGCGGAAGACGAGCAGGGTCTCGAAGTTCTGCGCGAAACCGCACAGCACCGTGAAGACCGTGTATGTCGCGACGGTGACCTGCAGGGTCCGGACCCGGCCGATCTTGTCGACGAGGACTCCGGCGAGGGCTCCGCCGAGCGCGGACACCACCAGCGTCACCGTCGTCAGCAGGCCCGCCTGACCGGTGGTGAGGCCGAAGTAGGCGGCGATCGCCGCGAGGCCCAGCGGGAGGACCTGGAAGTCGTAGGAGTCGAGCCCGTATCCGCCGAACGCCCCGACGAAGGCTCTTTTTCCCTTCGGCCCGAGGGTGCGGAACCAGTCGAAGGGGCGCACCTGCGCGACCTCGGTCTGTGTATCTGTGGTCATGGCACCTCGCCTGAAGAAGGGATGTAACCGCCCTCACGTTACAAATCGTTCAACGATCCTGCAATACCCTGAGAGGATCGTTTAACATGGAAGACATCGCGGAGCCGAGCTCACATCTATGATTGCGGTCGAGATCGAACCTGAGGAGTGGACTTGACCAGCTCGAATTCCCTTCGCGGCGATGCGCATTCCCGCCTGGCCGCTCACCGTGGCCTGCTCGAACGCACCAGCAGGACCACCCGGGTGGCGGGAATTTTGCGTGAAGAGATCATCGACGGAACGTTCCGGCCTGGCGCGAGACTCTCCGAGCCCGACATCTGCGCCGCCCTCGACGTCTCCCGCAACACCGTGCGCGAGGCCTTCCAGATCCTGATCGAAGACCGCCTGGTGGCGCACGAACTCAACCGCGGCGTCTTCGTCCGCGTCCCCACGGCCGAGGACATCACCGAGCTCTACATCTGCCGCCGCGTCGTCGAGTGCGCCGGCGTCAACGGGTTCGATCCCGAGACCGGCGACCTGTCCCGGGTCGCCGAGGCCCTCGATCTCGCCGACGAGCGCCACGCCGTCGAGGACTGGACCGGTGTCGGCACTGCCGACATCTACTTCCACAGCGCCCTCGCGAGCCTCAACAACAGCAGCCGCATCGACGAACTGATGCGCAGCGTGTGGAATGAGGCGCGGCTCGTCTTCCACGTCATGGACGACGCCCACCGATTCCACGGGCCCTACCTCACCCGTAACCACGAAATCTACGACGCCCTGGCGGTCGGCAACACCGAAGCCGCAGGTCAGCTACTCAAGACCTACCTCGAAGACGCCGAGGCGCAGATCCTGGAGGCGTACTGAGGCGCTTCGCGCTCGTGCGCCTTTCTGGTAGCTGGAGCAACCACAAAGGCGCACGGGCGCGCAGCGCCTACTGGATCAGCCCGTAGAAGCCCTCGATGTGCTCCCGCACGAGACGGGCGGCCTCGGTGCCGTGCCCGGAACGCAGGGCGGTGACGATGCCGCGGTGCTCGCAGCGCAGGCCCCTTGCGACCGCGGGCCAGTCGTCGAGCAGAGGAACGGCGTCCATGACGTAGCCGTGGATGGAGTCGCGGAGCGAGGCCATCATCGCCTCGACGAGGACGTTGCCCGCGAGACCGGCCATCGCGACGTGCAGGTCGGCATCGAGCCGGTGGAACGCCTCCGGGGAGAGGCCCTCGTCATCCATCGCGTCGAGGAGCGTGTCGAGGGCGGAGAAGTCGAGGTCGCGGGACCGTTCGGCGGCCTCCTGCACCGCCCACGACTCGAGCAGCGTGCGGGTCTGGACGACGTCGCGGATCGGCAGCGTGCGCGTCGCCATGTGCAGCCTGAGGGCGGCGCCGATGGACGCGGCCGGGTCGGCGGCCACGATCGCGCCGGCGTCCGGACCCGATCCGACCGCCGTGCGCACGATGCCCATCGCCTCGAGCACGCGCATGGCCTCGCGGACGGACGAGCGTCCGACGCCGAGTTCCTCCGCGAGCGCCCGTTCGGCGGGTAGACGACCGCCGACGGTGAGTTTGCCGGCCGCCAGATCCTGCTCGATGCGGTGCAGGACGACCTCGTGTGTGCGCACGATCGAAGTTTACCTGGTGTGGTCTGACCACAGTGCGCTACCGTGGTCAGACCACAGCCCAGCCCGGTTGGAGTACCCGATGAGAATCGCCCTGTTCGCCACGTGCCTGGCGGACGCCCTGTTCCCCGAATGCGCCACCGCCACGGTCCGCCTCCTCGAGCGGCTCGGCCACGAGGTCGTGTTCCCACCCAAGCAGACGTGCTGCGGGCAGATGCACGTCAACACCGGCTACCAGGCCGAGGCGCTGCCGCTCGTGCGCCACCACGTGGAGGCGTTCGAGAGCGGACCCTCCTGGGACGTCGCCGTGGCCCCGTCCGGGTCGTGCGTCGGATCTGTCCGGCACCAGCACGCGATGGTCGCCCGCCGGTACGGGGACGAATCGCTGGCGTCGCGCGCCGAGGAGATCGCGTCCCGGACGTACGAGCTGTCCGAACTGCTCGTCGACGTCCTCGGCGTCACCGACGTCGGCGCCTACTACCCGCACCGGGTGACGTACCACCCGACGTGCCACTCGCTGCGGATGCTGCGCGTCGCCGACAAACCGCTGCAACTGCTGCGCGCGGTGCGCGGGATGACCCTGATCGAACTCCCCGCGGCCGAATCGTGTTGCGGTTTCGGCGGAACGTTCGCGCTGAAGAATTCCGAGACGTCGACCGCGATGCTCGCCGACAAGATGGGCAACGTCCTGAGCACCGGCGCCGAGGTGTGCAGCGCCGGCGACTCGTCCTGCCTCATGCACATCGGCGGCGGACTGTCCCGCCTGCGCAGCGGCGTCCGCACCGTCCATCTCGCCGAGATCCTGGCGAGCACAGAGAAGATCGGGAGCCCCGCATGACCACGTTCCTCGGAACACCCACCTTCCAAGCGGGCGCCGGAAACATCCGGGGCACGGAGTCTTTCCCCGACGCCGCACGGAAATCCCTCGCCGACACCCAGCTGCGGGCCAATCTCGGCGCCGCCACCACCACCATCCGCAACAAGCGGATCGCCGCGGTCGCCGAGGTCGACGACTGGGAGGACCTGCGGCGGGCGGGCAGTGCCCTGAAGGCGGACGTGATGGCCCGGCTCCCCGAACTGCTCGTGCAGTTCGAGGAGAACGTCACCGCCCGCGGCGGCGCCGTCCACTGGGCGCGCGACGCAGAGGAGGCGAACCGGGTCGTCACCGACCTCGTCCGGGCCACCGGCTCCGACGAGGTCGTGAAGGTCAAGTCCATGGCCACCCAGGAGACCGGCCTCAACGAGCACCTCGAAGAGAACGGAATCGCGGCGATCGAGACCGACCTCGCCGAACTCATCGTCCAACTCGGCGAAGACAAGCCGAGCCACATCCTCGTCCCCGCCATTCACCGCAACCGCGCCGAGATCCGGGAGATCTTCCTGAAAGCGATGCCCGGCATCGACCCGGACATCACCGACGACCCGCGGGCGCTGGCAATGGCCGCCCGGGCGCACCTTCGGCGAAAATTCCTGTCCGCCAAGGTCGCCGTCAGCGGTGCGAACTTCGGCGTCGCGGAGACCGGGACGCTGGCGGTGGTGGAGTCGGAGGGCAACGGACGGATGTGCCTGACCCTCCCCGACACCCTCATCACGCTGATGGGCATCGAGAAACTGGTGCCGTCGTTCACCGACCTGGAGGTGTTCATGCAACTACTTCCCCGGTCGTCCACCGCCGAGCGGATGAACCCGTACACGTCCATGTGGACGGGGGTGCATCCCGGTGACGGGCCGCAGAACTTCCACGTCGTCCTCCTCGACAACGGACGCACCAACGTCCTCGCGGACGATGTCGGGCGGTCCGCGCTGCACTGCATCCGCTGCAGCGCGTGCCTGAACGTGTGCCCGGTCTACGAGCGGGCGGGCGGGCACGCGTACGGGTCGGTGTATCCGGGTCCGATCGGCGCGATCCTCAGCCCGCAACTCACCGGGACCACCGGTCACGACGACCCGAATGCGTCCCTGCCGTACGCGTCGACGTTGTGCGGCGCCTGCTTCGACGCCTGCCCCGTGCGCATCGACATCCCCGGCATCCTCGTTCACCTGCGCGCGGAACAGGTCGACTCGGAGCGGCGCGGACTCCCGGGCGGCCAGGACCTGGCGATGAAGGCGGCGGGCTTCGTGATGGGGTCGGAGAAGCGGTTCGCCGCCGTGGAGACCGTGTCCAAGGTCGGCCGGGTGCTGGGCGGAAAGAAGGGACGCATCACGTCGCTGCCGTACCCGGCGTCGAAATGGACGGCGAGCCGCGACCTGCCCGCCCCGCCGAAGGAAACGTTCCGGCAATGGTGGGCCCGCACTCACGAGGACACGACACGATGACCGCACGCGAAGAGATACTGTCCCGGATCCGTTCGGCGCTCACGGAAGCGACTGCACCCGAACCGATTCCCCGCGACTACCACCGCGCGCCCGCGTCCGGTCCCGGGAACGTCGAGTTGTTCGCCCACACCGTCGACGACTATCGCGCGCAGGTCCATCGCGCCGACGAGAGCACCGTCGCCGAGGTCGTCACCGGGCTGATCGCGGACGGGGCGCGTGCCGTCGTGCCACCGGACCTGCCGCAGTCGTGGCGGCCCCGGCGGGACGTCGTCGTCGACGGGGCACCCACCACACTGTCGACGCTCGAACTCGACGCACTCGACGTCGTGGTCACCGGGTGCACCCTCGGGATCGCCGCCACCGGGACCATCGTGCTCGACGGTGGGCCGGGCCAGGGACGGCGGGCGCTGACCCTGGTCCCGGACCACCACATCTGCATCGTGCGCACCGATCAGATCGTCGACACCGTGCCGCAGGCGTTCCAAACCCTCGATCCGGCGAAGCCGCTGACGTTCATCAGCGGCCCCAGCGCCACCAGCGATATCGAACTCAACCGTGTCGAGGGCGTCCACGGTCCGCGGACGCTGGACGTGGTCATAGTGCGCTGACGCGCCGGTGCGCCCTTTAGGTAGTTCCAGCTACCAAAAAGGCTCACGGGGCGCGGAGCGCCCTCGCGGCGAGATCGACGATGGCGCGGACGATCTCCTGGCCGCCGAACATGACGTCGTCGTTGTGCCCCGCGCCCACCAGCACGACGGTGTCGACGTCGCCGAGCGCCGATTCGGCCACGCGGGCGCTCTGCTCCGGTGGCACGACGGTGTCCGCCGTCCCGTAGACCACGGTGATGGGCACGTCGATGTGTGCGACGTGTTCGGCGACGGGGAATTGGTCACGCAGCAGCAACCCGACCGGCAGGAACGGGTAGTGGTGCCCTCCGACGGCGGCGAGGTCGACGAACGGGGAACGGAGCAACAGGCCCGCAGGTGGGTGCTCGGTTGCGAGTTCGGTGACGACGCCGGTTCCGAGGCTCTCTCCGAAGTAGAGCAGACGCTCCGGCGGAACGCGACGTTCGTCGACGAGGTACCGGCGAGCGGCGCGGACGTCGAGGGCCAGCCCCTCCTCGCTGGGGTGACCGGGGTTGCCGCCGTACCCGCGGTAGTCGAAGAGCATCGTGGCGAAACCCGCGGCGGCGAGATCCGAGGCCAGCAGCGCCCGGTCGGCCCGGTTGCCGGCGTTCCCGGCGGCCACGAGGACGGTCATGCGCGGCTCCCCGACCACCGCGGGTGGGACGTACCAGGCACCGAGTTCGAGACCGTCCGACGTGGTCAGCGTGACGTCCTCCGCCCCGGCGATCAGCCGGCCCGCGGGCGGCGCCGGGGTGGTGTCGGGGTAGTAGATCAGTTTTCGTTGCAGCACCCATGCGGCGGCGATCAGCAGGGCGACCAGCGCGACCGCGATCAGCACGACGCGAATCAGCACGACGCGAATCATTGCCGAAGCGGGGCGCCCTGACGGGTCCAGTCGAGCAACTCCTCCACGGGCAGGGTGTTCACGACGTCCGGGGGTTCGACTCCACGTTCGGCGGCCCGCTCGCAGGCGTAGCCCTGCCACGCGAGCTGACCGGTGGTGTGCGCGTCGGTGTCGATGGAGAACAGGCAGCCGCTGTTCAGGGCCAGATCGATCAGCCGTCCCGGCGGGTCTCGTCGCTCGGGGCGGGAGTTGATCTCCACCGCGGTGCCGTACTCGCGGCACGCGTCGAAGACCCGTTCCGCATCGAACTTCGATTCGGGCCGCGGTCCCCGGGTGCCCTCGACGAGCCGGCCGGTGCAATGCCCCAGGACGTCGACGTGCGGCGACTTGACGGCCTGCAGCATCCGCTTGGTCGTCGTCGCCCGGTCGGTGTCCAGATGCGAGTGCACGCTGGCCACCACGATGTCGAGGTCGGCGAGCAGGTCGTCGTCCTGATCGAGGGAACCGTCGACGAGGATGTCGACCTCGATGCCGGTGAGCACCCGGAACGGCGCGAGCTCGACGTTCAGTTCCGCGACCACGTTCAGCTGGGTGAGCAGCTGCTCCGACGACAGCCCGTTCGCGACGGTCAGCCGCGGCGAGTGATCGGTGATCGCGCAGTACTCGTGACCCAGCGCGGCGGCCCGGCGCATCATCTCCCGGATCGGGCACCGGCCGTCGGACCAGTCCGAATGGGTGTGCAGATCCCCGCGGAGGGCCTCGAGCAGTTCCGTTCCGCCGAGCCCGATCGGCTCCGCGGACCCGCGGAGATACAGCAGATACAGCGGCACCGCGGTGGCGCACTCACGGATGATCGCGGCGGGCTCGGACTCGATGTCGGGCGGTGCCGTCCAGCCGGCCTCCTCGAGGTCGGCGAGCTGCTCCGGCGTCGAGTACGCGATCACGTCGGCGGCCCGCCGGAAGACAGCGATCCTCTGGGCCTCGTTGCGCGAGCGCTCCAGCCAGAACGCAATTTCCCGCAGCGCTTCGACGGGGTCCATCTATCCATCGTGCACGGCTACCGGGCTGCTGGCTAGACGCAATTTCCTCACGACTTAGGGTCGCCTCGTTGTCCGCACGTTCATACAAACGTTCCCTTTCCCTCGCTTGCAACTTCTACGGTGCCGGAGTTGTCCAATTCGAATCGGGAGCCACGGTGAGATCGAAACCCCTCGCTTTGTTCGTCAACCACGACGGCGTGTCTTCGCGCGCATCCGTCACTTGCCAGTACAAGTGCGGAAACGCCTGCTCCCACGACGTCCCCAACACGTCGCAGGGCGAGTACTTCCGTGACATCGCCCGCACCGCCCTGTCCCGGCGCGGGATGCTCCGCGGAACGGGAATGGCCGTCCTCGCCGTCGGCGCCGGCACCGCCCTGGTGGCCTGCTCGGACGATTCCGGCAACGGAAGCTCCTCCGCTGCAGACGGTTCGAACGGCAGTGCGCCCGCGGGAACGAACTTCGACGCCGTCGCCCCCAACACCGAGGACGCGCTCGTCGTCCCCGAGGGGTACGAGCAGGCCGTTGTGATCCGCTGGGGCGACCCGGTGCTGCCCGGGGCTCCCGCCTTCGACTTCGACAACCAGACCGCCCAGGCACAGGCACAGCAGTTCGGGTTCAACAACGACTTCGCCGGGCTGCTGCCGGTCGACGGCCAGCCCAACACCTTCCTGCTGGTGGTCAACCACGAATACACCACCGAACCGTTCATGTTCAAGGGTTATGACGCCGAGAACCCGTCGCCGGAGCAGTTCCAGACCGCGCTCGCCGCGCACGGACTGTCCGTGGTGCAGGTGAAGGGCGAATCCGCCTCGGGTGCACTCACTCCCGACTTCGGAGCGTACAACCGGCGGATCACGGCGACGACGGAATTCGTCGTCACCGGTCCCGCCGCGGGCAGCGACTTCCTGAAGACTTCCGCGGATCCGACCGGCACGAAGGTGCTGGGCACGCTCAACAACTGCTCGGGCGGCGTGACCCCGTGGGGCACGGTGCTGTCCGGGGAGGAGAACTTCAACCAGTACTTCGCGAACGCCGAACTGGTCACCGACCCCGCCGTCGCCGCCCGGCTGAAGCGGTACGGCGTGGAAGGTGCTGCCTCCGAACGCAAATGGGAGCGCTTCGACAAGCGATTCGACGTCGCCCAGGAGCCGAACGAGGTCAACCGCTTCGGCTACGTCGTCGAGGTCAACCCGTGGGATGCGACGTCCGCGCCCGTCAAGCACACCGCGCTGGGCCGGTTCAAGCACGAGGCCGCCACCATCCACGTCACCGACGACGGCACCGTCGTGGCGTACAGCGGCGACGACGAGCGTTTCGACTACATGTACAAGTTCGTGTCCAGCCGCAAGGCGATGGACGGCAACAGCCAGGCCGCGGTGCGTCACAACATGACGCTGCTCGATGCGGGCACCCTGTACGTCGCGAAATTCAGCGGCAACTCGGCGGACGAGATCGACGGGTCGGGGACGGTGCCGTCCAGCGGCGCGTTCGACGGCACCGGTGAGTGGATCCCGCTGCTGCGCACCGGTGAGGACGGCAAGGGGGAGTCGCTCGTCGACGGCATGAGCGCCGAAGAGGTGGCGGTGTTCACCCGGCAGGCGGGCGACAAGGTGGGTGCCACCAAGATGGACCGTCCCGAGGACTTCGAGCCCAGCCCGACCACAGGCAAGGTGTACGTGGCGCTGACGAACAACACCAAGCGCGGCGTCGACGGTGCGGCGGCCGCCGACGAGGCCAACCCGCGGAACAACAACAAGAACGGACAGGTCCTCGAACTCACCGACGACCACGCCGGCACCGCGTTCACGTGGAACCTGCTGCTCGTGTGCGGCGACCCGACGGCAGCCGACACCTACTTCGGCGGCTTCGACAAGGAGAGTGTCAGCCCGATCTCCTGCCCCGACAACCTGGCGTTCGACCCGCACGGCAACCTGTGGATCTCCACCGACGGCAACGCACTGAAGTCGAACGACGGCCTGTTCAGCGTGGTCCTCGACGGCCCGAACCGCGGCGAGACCAAGCAGTTCCTCACCGTCCCGAAGGGCGCCGAGACGTGCGGGCCGATCGTCGGCGAGAACCGGGTCACGGTGTGCGTGCAGCACCCGGGCGAACTGGACGACGCGAGCGCCGACAACCCGGCGTCACACTGGCCCGACGGCGGCGATGCGCAGCCCCGTCCCGCGGTCGTGGCGGTGTGGAAGTCGGGCGGCCGGATCGGCGTCTGACCCACAGGCGAGCGGCAAAGTGTGCCCGGCACGCTTTGCCGCTCACGTGGGAGGGCGACCCAGCAGCGACTCGAACACGGCGTTGCCCGCGACGAAGCCGTGCCGGTCGTAGAACTCGAACATCGCGGACAATCGCGCACGACCGTCGGCCGTGAGGTCGCGACTGTGCCGCGACATCCACTCGGTGACCGGCACCTGCTTCACCGACACCGGAACACTCGCCCGGTCGCACAGATCCCGCACGCTGAGGGGCTCCGGGCCGCCGAGTTCGTAGGTGGCGCCGTGGTGAATGTCGGGGCCCTCCACCAGCACTCGCGCGGCCACCTCCGCGACGTCGGCGAGCCGGACGAACGAGAACGTCGCGTCGGGACTGTAGGGCAGTTCGACGGTGCTTGCCGAACCGTCCAGGACCGCACCGAAGTTCTCGACGTAGGCGCACGGTTGCAGGACGGTCCATCGCAGTCCGGAGGTCCGCAGGAGGTCCTCGCACACCGCCTTGTCGACGTGGTGGGGCATCGCCGGGGTGTACGGCCACGCCACGGAGTGGTAGACGACATGCTCGACGCCGGTATCGGCGGCGGCCGCGAGAACACGCCGCACGATCGCCGGCTCGTCGGGATGCACGTTGGGCGCGATGACGTACACGCCCCGGCACCCAGACAGCGCCTCGACCAGACCCGCGCCGGTGTCGAGGTCGACCGCAACATCGCCGGGACGCCGGGCGGTGTGCACCACCCGGCGTACGTCGGCGAGTCCCTCGAGCGCCGCGACGACGGCGGCTCCGGTCTTCCCCGCGGCGCCGACGACGGCGATCTCGGCGCCGCGGGAGAGGAACCCGGTCATCGGATCACCGGTCGATGAAGTCGAATTCGGCGAACTTCGCACCGCCGGACAGACGTTCGTACCCGGGACCGCGGTCGAAGAACGGCTCGTCCAGGCCGCGGTCGGTGCGCATCTGCTCACGCAGCGCCTCGGTAGCGTCCACGTCCGCGACCGGTTCCTCGGTCGACGAGGCCAGCACCACACCGTAGTCGAGCCGTGCGCCCTCCGCGGACACCTTGCCCCACAGCACGTCCCGGACGACTTCCTCCACCGGGCGGTCGAGCGGGTCGCCCCAGCCGCCGCCGCCGGTGGTGCGGATGCGCACCACCTCGCCGGCCTTGATCGGTTCGGCGTCGGTCAGCGCGTCGAACTCGCGCTCGTTCGGGCCGCCCGGGTCCAGGACCACGGAGAAGGGGCGTCCGGCCTTGCCGCCCTTCACTCCCCAGCAGGAGAGGATGGACCGGTCGGCGATGGACATGAAGTTCGCGTCCTTGAGCATCCGGATGTGCTTCTCGTAGCCGAGGCCGCCGCGGTAGCGCCCGGCGCCGCCGGAATCCTTCGCCAGGCCCAGCTTCTCGACGATGAACGGGAACCGGCTCTCGGTGAACTCGGTCGGCAGGTTCCGGGAGTCGGGAACGACGTGGATGGTGTCCTCCCCGTCCGCGTAGTGCCGGCCGCCGGAGCCGCCGCCGAGCACCTCGCGCATCAGGTACGAGTGGCCGTCGAAGTCCTCGCCGTACACACCCGTGTACCGGATGGTCTCCTGATCGGCGGGCATGTTCCCGTCGACGGCCTTCGCGACGACACCGGCGAGCACACCGAGCAGGCGCAGGATCACGAACGTCCGGGCGTTGGTGGGCGCCGGGAAGATCGGGGTGATCAGCGTCCCCTTCTCCGGGAACTTCATCTCGATCAACGGCACGACGCCCTCGTTGACGTCGAGTTCCGCCATCCGCTCGGGACTGTCGGCGAGGTTGCGCAGGATCGGCGCCAGCCACTTGATGAGGAAGTTGCCGTCGGCGTAGTCGCCGCAGTGGTTGATGGGACCCTTGGCCTGCGGTCCGGTGCCGTTGAAGTCGAGGATGAGGCGTTCGCCGCCCTCGTCCTCCGGTCCGGTCTTGGTGAGCGTGATCCGCTGGCGGTGCAGCATGGGCTCGTCGACGCCGTCGTGTTCGGCGTAGTCCTCCCACGTGTATTCGCCCTTCGGGATCTTGCTGAGGATCTCCCGCCGGTACGTCTCGGTGGTCGCGTCCATCATCGCGTCGAAGCACGCCTCGACGGTGTCGCAGCCGTACCGCTCGAACAGCTCGGTGAGGCGGCGGGCGCCCATGAGGCAGGCCGAGCACTCGGCGTCGAGGTCGGCGGCCAGCGCGTCGGGCATCCGCGAGTTGCGGGTCATGATGCGCAGCGCGGCCTCGTTGGGCACACCCTGATCCCACAGCTTGATCGGCGGGACCATCAGGCCTTCCTCGTACACCGTCGTCGCGCCCGACGGCATCGATCCGGGGCAGCAGCCGCCGATGTCGTCGTGGTGGCCGAACGCCTGCACGAACGCGACGACGGACGGTTCCGCGTCGCCCGGCCGCGTCGCGAACACCGGGACGGTGACGCACAGGTCGGGGAGGTGGCCGATGCCGCCCTCGGACAGGTAGACGTCGTTGTGGAAGTAGACGTCGCCGGGCTTCATCGTGTCGAGCGGGAAGTCCCGCGCCACCGGGTGCACCAGCGCCGAGTACGAACGTCCCGTGAGCTTCCGGAGGTTGCGGTCGTGGATGCCGGCGCGGAAGTCGTGCGCGTCGCGGATCATCGGAGACCGCGAGGTCCGCGAGATCGACGTCTCGACCTCCATCTCGACGCTGGCGAGGTAGCCGGCGACGATCTCGACCAGCACCGGGTCGGGTGTCGTTCCGTCGACCGGTGTCAGCCGGTAAGGCTTGACCGCCTGCACTGCAACGGGTTCGGTGGTGACGGTCATCGGTTCGCTCCGTTCGAGTCGGCGATCTTGGTGATGCGGATGTTTCCGAAGGTGTCGATCCGCGCCTGGAAACCGGGGTGCACGGGGATGGTGGAACTGAATTCCTCGATCACCGCGGGGCCCTCGAGCACGTCGCCCGCGCCGAGCCGGGCCCGGTCGTAGACCTGGGTGGTGACCCACTCGTCGAAGTACGCCGGACGGGTCCCGGTCACCGCGGACTCGGCGCCGGTGCCGGCCGCGATCTCGTTCAGCGTCGGGCGCTTGATCGGGCCGATGCCGCTGACGCGCAGGTTGACCCACTCGACGTGCTGGTGCGGGTCGCCGCGGAAGTCGTAGCCGTACAGCTCCTGGTGTGCCTGGTGGAACCGCTCCGCGGCCTCGTCCATCAGCTCCTGGGTGACCGGACCGTCACCGACTGGCACCCGCACCTCGAACGCCTGCCCGAGGTAGCGCAGGTCGGCCGAGCGCGCGTACTTGCGCTCCGCCTCGCCGAAGCCCTCGTCGGCGAGTGCGCGTTCCGCTTCGGCGGCCAGCGCGTCCAGCCCCGTCTGCAGGTCGCCGATCTCCAGGCGGTCGTGCCTGCAGACGTGGGTCTGCACGTAGTCGTTGCGGACGTCGACCGTGAGCAACCCGAAGGCGGACACGTTGCCCGGGTTCAGCGGGATCAGGACGTCCTTGAGCCCGAGGATGTCGACGAGCCGGCAGGCGAGCAGCGAACCGGATCCGCCGAACGTGACGAGGGTGAAGTCGCGGACGTCGAGGCCGCGCTTGACCGTGATCTGCCGCAGCGCGTTGGCCTGGTTCCACGCCGACACCTCGAGGATGCCGGTGGCGCACGCCTCGAAGTCGAGCTTCAGCTGGTGCGCGAGCTGCTCGACGCCCTTGCGGGCCAGTTCGGTGTCGAGGGGGATCTCGCCGCCGAGCAGGTGGGGTGGAATCCGGCCGAGCAGCACGTGGGCGTCGGTGATCGTCGGCTCGTTGCCGCCCTTGCCGTAGCAGAGCGGGCCGGGGTCGGCGCCCGCCGACTGCGGTCCGACGCGCAGCGTGCCCTCGGGGGTCTGCCAGGCGATGGAGCCGCCGCCGGCGCCGACGGTGACGACGTCGATCATCGGGATCTTCGACGGGTACGCCCCCACCCGGCCCTCGGTGGTGAGCGCGGGCTCCCCCTTCACCACGACGGTCACGTCGGTGGACGTTCCGCCGCCGTCGCACGTGAGGACCTGCTCGACACCGGCGACACTCGCGATGAGCGCGGCACCGAGGGCGCCGGCCGCCGGGCCGGACAGCACCGTCGTGATCGGCTGGTGCACGACCTCCTTGGCGGAGAGCACACCGCCGTTCGACTTCATCACGTAGAACGGGATGTCGCGGGCCTCGCCCTCGTCGGAGGAGAATTCGCGCAGCCGGTTCGCGATGTTGTTCACGTAGTTGCGGATGTTCGGCTTCACCGCGGCGTCGACGAGCGTGGTGATGGACCGCTCGTATTCGCGGTACTCGCGCAGCACCTGGCTGGAGATGCTCACCGTGGCCTCGGGGTATTCCTCGAGGAGGATGTCGCGTACGCGGCGCTCGTGGCTCGGGTTGGCGTAGGAGTGCATGAGGCACACGCCGATGGTGCGGATGCCGCGCTCGGCGAAGAAGCGGGCGGCCTTGCGGACGTCGTCCTCGACGAGGGGGCGGATCTCGCTGCCGTCGAACGCGAGCCGGCCGCCGATGGTGCGGACGCGGTCGGCGGGGACGATGCGGTCGGGCTTGACCCAGAAGTAGGAGTTGCCGTAGCCGTCGGGGACGGACTGGCGGGCGATCTCGAGGACGTGCTCGTAGCCCTCGGTGGTGATGAATCCGAGGTTCTCGACCTTGCCTTCGAGGAGTTTGTTGGTGGCGACGGTGGTGCCATGGCTGACGGCGCCGATCGCGTCACCGGTCTCGCCGAGCTTGGCGAGCACCTTCTCGATTCCGGTGAGGAATCCCTGTGCCGGGTCGGCGGGCGTCGAGGGTGTCTTGGTGGTGACGACGGCTCCGGACTCCTCGTCCACAGCCACGACGTCAGTGAATGTTCCTCCGGTGTCGATACCGACCCGAATCTTTCTGGATTCCACGATTCCTCCTGGGCTCGTCTCGCGTACTGCAATTGCACCGCGTCCGCCGCCCGGTTTCTTTGTCACATTTCGCCGAACTCGCCGGTCCTCGTTCGGCGCTGCCCACGCCCCGTCGACCCGGACAGACGGCAGCACCCCGAACCGCAGGGTTCGGGGTGCTGTGGGACGGGGAGTGCGGGAGCTACTTCGAGCAGGTGCCCCGGACGAGTATGCCGCCGACGAGCACACCGGCCAGGGCGATGCCGGCGCCCAGTGCGGCCGACGCGAGAACGATTGTCGTGGAGGCGCCCTCGGGCACCCGCGTGGTGGCGGCCGCCGGAACCGGGACTGCCGCGGAGGTGCCGGCGACCGCAGGCGCCTCACCCGCGACCGCGGCGACCTCGGCCGCCGGGATGCCGTTGGCGATCACACCGTCGATGCCCTTGAAGAACACCCCGGCCATCTTCTTCGCCACCCCGGTGATCATCCGCTGCCCGACACCGCCGACCATGCCGCCGACGACGGCGTCCGCGTCGTAGCTGAGCAGGGTGCCGCCGTCGCGTTCCTCGAGCCGCACCGTCACGTCGGCCTTCACGGTGCCGGGGGCACCGGCCCCGGACGCCGTCATCACGAACGATTGGGGCCGATTCTGCTGCGACAGAATCACTTCGCCGTCATAGGTGCCCTTGATCGACGCGACGCCCGCGGTGATCGACAACTTGTAGTGGTTGTCGCTGAGTTGTTCGAGGGACTGCACCCCGGGGATGGTCGCCGCGAGGACCTTTCCGTCCTGCAGGTTGTCGTACACGGCCTCCGGTGGGGCCGTCAGTAGGGCGGTGCCGGCGATTCTCATTCGTTCTCCTTGCTCTGTGACGACGCGTGCGCGAGGCGAAGCTCGAACAACTCCGAAGGGGATATCGGCATGGACGTGATGGGGAAGCCTTCCGCGTCCTCGATCGCCGCCGCGATGACGGCGGAGGTCGGGATCACCCCGGCCTCGCCCGCGCCCTTCATTCCGAGGGGATTGAGGGCGGACGGGGTGACGGTGTGGTCCATCTCGAGGGAGTCGGGCATCTCGGTGACGAAGGGCATCAGGAAGTCCATGTACGACGCGTTGAGCATCTGCCCGTGCTCGTCGTAGACGATCTTCTCGTACAGCGCGCCGCCGACACCCTGCGCGACGGCGCCCATGACCTGGCCCTCGACGATCCGCGGGTTGATGACGTTGCCGCAGTCGTGGATCACCGCGTACCGCCGCACGTGGATCTCCGCCGTCACCGGATCGGTTTCGACGATGGCCGCGTGCACGCCGGACGCGAACGTCGACGTCGGCGGCGAGTAGTAGCCGGTGGCCTCGAGTCCGGGTTGCTCACCCTCGCGGACCGGCGGAATCGTCATGTCCGTGTCGGCTTTCGCGAACCCGGTGGCCTGCCTGGATGCGTCGTCGAACGCGTACCGCAGCGGGTTCGACAGCACGGCGACCACACCCAGCGAGATGGACGTGCCCTCGGCGCCGGGCAGCGTGCCGATCTTGCACACGTGCCCACCACGCAGTTCCAGTTCGGCGGGATCGAGGTTCAGTGCCTCCCCGGCGATCGTGCGGGCCTTCTCCGCCACCATCTGCGCGGCCACGTGAAACGCCGAACCGGACATGACGGCGCCGCGGGACGCGAACGTGCCGACGGCATAACCGAATCGGCGGGTGTCGCCGGTGACGATCTCGACGTCGGTGACGGGCACGCCGAGGTCGTCCGCGACGATCTGCGCGAACGCCGTCTGATGGCCCTGCCCCTGGGTGGTCAGCCCCGTTGCGGCCTTGACCTTCCCGGACGTCTCGACGAGGACGTGGGCGCCCTCGTACGGGCCCGGACCGGTGCCCTCCACGTACGCGCCGATCCCGATGCCCACGGCCCGGCCCTCGGCCTTCGCCTGCTTCTTGTACTCGGCGAACCCGTCCCAGTCGATGAGCTTCTTGAGCTTGTCGATACCGGCCTGGTAGTCGCCGGTGTCGTAAATCAGCGGGCGGCCGTCCTGGAACGTGAGGTGGAAGTCGTACGGCATCTCCTCGGGACGGATGAAGTTGTGCTCGCGGACCTCGATGACGTCCTTGCCGAGATACTTCGCGATGGCGTCCATCGCCCGTTCCATCGCGAACACGGCCTGGGGGCGGCCGGCGCCGCGATACGGCGTGACAATGACGGTGTTCGTGTACAGCGAGTACGCGTCCACCCGGAACGATCTCGGCTTGTATGGTCCGAGCACCTGCGTGGACGTGTTCAGCATGACGATGATGCCGTACGGCAGGTAGGCGCCGTTGTCGTGCCAGAACGTGAAGTCGAACGCGAGGAGAGTGCCCTCGTCGTCGAAGCCGACCGTCACCTCCTGGACCTGGCCGCGCTCGTGCGCGCTCGACACGAAGTGCTCGCGCCGGTCCTCGACCCATTTGACCTCGCTGGAGATGCCCGCCGTCCCGAGTCGCCGCGCGGCCCAGGTCACCATGACCTCCTCCGGCCACGGGTGGACGATCTTGACGCCGAAGCCGCCGCCGACATCGGGGGCGATGCAGTGGACCTTGTTGTGCGCCATCTTCAGTCGGGCCGCGATCGCGGCGCGCGCCGACGTCGACGTCTGCGTGGATGTCCAGAACGTGAGCGCCTGCTCGTCGGTGTCCCAGCGGGCGTAGACGCCCTTGCCCTCCATCGGCATCGACGCCGACCGCTCGATCTCGAGGTTCAGGGTGAGCCGGTGCGGTGCCTTCGCCAGTTCGGCGTCCACGTCGCCGAAGCCGTGCTGCAGGTGCGCCGCCACGTTGTCGGGGACATCCGGGTGCACGGCGTTCTCCGCCTGCCGCGCCACGTCGATGCCCACGACCGGTGCCAGCATCTCGTACGTGACGTCGATCTTGGCGCACGCGTCCTCGGCGACGTACCGGTTGTCGGCGACCACCATCGCGATCGCCTCGCCGACGTGGTTCACCTCATCCTTGGCGAGCGGATACCCGTTGCGCGGGGCGGTGATCGCCGGGTGCGGAATGAGGAGCGGCAGATTCTCGGCCATCTCCGGGGAGTCGTCCACCAGGTCGTCGTACGTGTAGATCGCGTGCACGCCGGGCAGATCCAGGGCGGCATCGATGTCGATCGCCGTGATGCGGGCGTGCGCGTGCGGCGATCGGACGAACGCGGCGATGAGTGCGTTGTGGCCCAGGTCGTCGAGGTAACGGCCCTGACCGCTGAGCAGGCGGGCGTCCTCGCTGCGGGGAATCGGCTTGCCGAACAGCTTCTCGGATTCGGCGGGTGTCCCGGTGTCCTTCGTGCCAGCCGGCGTGGTGCGGGGTTTCGTGAAGCTCATGCTCGCCCTGCCCTTCCCCCGACGGGGTTGGTGGTGCCCCGGACCTTCGGGTCGAGTGAGGCGCGTGCCGCCTCGTCGTCCTTGCCGAGCGGGAATTCGCCCGAACGCTCGCGCTTGATCTCCGCGGCACGCAGCACGGCCGCGCGGATGTTCTGGTATCCGGTGCACCGGCAGAGGTTGCCCGCGATCGCGTCGGTGGCCTCCTCGCGGGTGGGCGAATCGTTCTCCTCGAGGAACGCGGCGATGGTGGTGACGAAACCCGGCGTGCAGAAACCGCATTGCAGGCCGTGACAGTCGATGAACGCCTGCTGCACCGGGTGCAGGGTGCCGTCGGGTTCGACGAGACCCTCGACGGTGGTGACCTCCCGGCCCTCCAGACTCGCCGCGAGCACCAGGCACGACCGCACCGGCTTGCCGTCGAGCAGCACGGTGCAGGCGCCGCAGACCCCGTGCTCGCAGCCGACGTGTGTTCCCGTCTGGCGCAGATGGTGCCGGATCGCGTCGGACGCGAGCGTGCGCGACGGCAGCAGCACCGTCTGCGTCACCGCGTTGAGCGTGAACGTCACCGCGACGTGCTGTTCGCCGGTCTCCTCGTGCAGCTCGGCGAGTTGCTCGTCGATGCTCTGCTTGACCCTTGCCATGGTCACCTTCCTCCCGCCGACGCGTGCACGGCGGCACCGTCGAGTACTGCATCCTGTGCGGCCGCGAACCCGACCCGGGCGGTCAGCGCCGCCACCAACTGCGACCGGTACCGCGCCGTGGCGTGGATGTCCGGTTCGGTGTCGATCCGCTCCCGCGCGAACTCGGACAGGTTCCGCCACAACGGGTCCCGGTCGTCCGTCGCGGACGCGCCCCGGAGGATGTCCGTGTAGTCGACGACCTCACCGAGTTCGCCAGCCGAGATGTACGTCATCCGGGCCTGCGCCACGGCACCGCCCTCGACCCGCATCTGCGCCACGACTCCGACGAGCGCGTAGTCGCCGTGTCTGCGGGCGATCTCGTCGATGGCCGTCCCGACCCCGGGCCGGGCGGCGGGGACCGTGACGCTGGTCGCGATCTCGTCCGGCTCCAAGGTGCTTTCGAGCGGTCCGGCAAACAGGTCGCTCGACGGGATCTCCCGGACCCCGCGGACCGAACGGACGGTGATCGAACCGCCGAGCAGGGCGAGCACCGCCGGCATCTCCGCGGACGGGTCGGCGTGCACGATCGAGCCGACCGTCGTGCCGCGGTTGCGGATGGTCGGGTGCGCGACCAGACGCAGCCCGCGGCCGATCAACGGCTGCACCTGTGCGGCGCCGCGGTCGGCTTCGAGCACCGAATGGGTGGTCAGCGCGTCGAACGTGACGCCGAACTCGCGTGACGACGACACCGCGTCCAGCCGGGGGATCGATCCGATGTCGACGAGGTGCGCCGGCGCGGCCAGCCGCATCGACAGCAACGGGATCAGCGACTGCCCACCGGCGAGCACCTTGCCCTCGTGAGCCACGTCCGCGAGGATCTGACAGGCCTCGTCGATCGACCGAGGTCGGTGATAGGTCAGTGGCGACGGTTTCATTCCTCAGATCCTGCCCGCATCGTACGCTCGACGTTTCGTGAACTAGTGACAAAACTCACGTGCTGACGCTGGCAGATCACGTGAGCTGGCCTACCCGGTCCGGCACGGTTCCGTCGTCCGCGGTCGGCTTCGGGTGGTGACGGCCGGTACCGGCGTCGTCGGCATCCTTCGGGGCGATGACGCGGCACAGGTGGTACATCCCGATCACCACGATCGTGCCGAGCGCGATGCCGCTCAGGGAGAACGTGTCGTTGAACTTCAACTCCGTGTCACCGATCGCGATGATCAGGCCGGCGGCGATGGGCATCAGGTTGAGCGGATTGCCGAAGTCGACGCCGTTCTCCTTCCAGATCTTCGCGCCGAGCAGGCCGATGATCCCGTAGAGCACCACCGTGATTCCGCCGAGCACGCCGCCGGGGGTCGCCGAGATGACGGCACCGAACTTGGGGGAGAAGCCCAGCAGCATCGCGATCACACCGGCCGCGGCATACGCGGCGGTCGAGTACACCTTGGTCGCGGCCATGACGCCGATGTTCTCCGCGTACGTCGTGGTGGGGGATCCTCCGACGCTGGTCGCGATGGTGGTGGCCAGGCCGTCACCGATCAGGGCACGTCCCATCATCGGGTCCAGGTCGGTCTTGGTGATCTCGGCGACGGCCTTGACGTGTCCGGCGTTCTCCGCGATCAGGGCGATCACACCGGGCAGCACGAGGACGATGAACGTGAGACTGAACGACGGCGCATGGATGCCCACGATGCCGTTCGCCTCGTCGGAGAACGGTGGCAGCCCGATCCACGACGCCGAGGAGACGCCGTCCCAGTTGACGCGGAAGTGTTCGGTGACTGCGCCGGCGACCGGGTCGTACGAGGTGATCATGCCGGTCGTCAGGTCGAGCACCCACGACAGCACGTATCCGAAGAGCAGCGTCAGGAAGATCGCGACCCGCCCGAGGAATCCGCGCAGTGCGACGCTCGCCACCACCAGCACGACCATCACCGTCAACGCGACCCACTGGTCCTGTGGCCAGTACGTTCCGGCCACCACCGGTGCCAGGTTGAACCCGATCAGCATGACGACGGCCCCGGTGACCACCGGCGGGAGGATCTTGAACACCACCCCGCCGCCGAGGAAGTGGATCAGCACGCCGATGCCGGCGAGCACGAGGCCGGATACCAGGATTGCGCCCGTCACCTGCGCCGACGTGCCGCCCTGCGCGCGGATGGCGGCGATGCCGCCGACGAATGCGGCCGACGTTCCCAGGTAGCTGGGAATCCGGCCCTTGACGACCAGCAGGAAGAACAGGGTGCAGAACCCCGACATCATCACGGCCAGTTGAGGATTGAGACCCATGATGATCGGGAAGACGAACGTGGCCCCGAACATCGAGACCACGTGCTGCCCGCCGAGTCCGATCGTGCGACCCCAGCTGAGGCGTTCGCTCGGAGCGACGACCTCCCCGGGCGCGATGGTCTTGCCATCTCCGTGCAGTGTCCAGATAGGCATAGGGGGACCTTTCAGACAGGTGACGGTGCAGGAGTGCCGGCGGCCAGCTTCGATGATGTGCCGCATGTCACAGTTGCACCTCGATAGGAGGGAAACGTTATTACAGCGTCAGCCACCCGGCGTGAGAGGAATCTGCCAGCGCGTGCCCGGCGAAATTGGCAACTTTAGGAATTGATGCCGCGCATCGCCATGATCTTGAGGGCGAGAGACAGGTCGAGGCGCAGTTCGGGGTGCTCGGTGAACGACCCGAGCATCTTCTCCAGCTTCACCACCCGGTACCGCAGGGTGTTGTAGTGAAAGTGCAGTTGACGTGCGGTTTCGGCGATGTTGATGTTGGTGGCGAGCAGCACCTCCAGGGTGCGCCGCATGTCCTGCGCCTCGGATGTGTCCGCCGTCAGCTCACGCAGGGTCTCCTGCGCGAACGACTCGAGTTCGCGGTCGTCCTCGACGAGGCTCAGCAGCCGGTAGACGCCGAGGTCGTCGAAATGCGTCACCGCCCAGGCACCGGTGATCTGCCGCCCCACCTTCAGCGCGGTCCGGGCCTGACCGTAGAGAGCGGGGATGCCGTCGACCGAGTCCGTCGGCCGGGACACGCCCACCCCGAACGGCCGGCGACCACCGCCGCCGGCGCCGCGCACGGTGGCGACGAGTTCGTGGACGAGGTTCATCGTGTCGGTGCCGACACCCATGAGGATCACCGTCTCCGTCGCCAGCGCGGTGACGGCGGCGCCGGTGTCGCGGCCCGCGACGGCACTCGTGAATGCCCGCGCCTGCCGTTCGACGAGCGGCATCCGGGGCATCGACGGTTCGTCCTCACCGACCGGATCGGGTTCGATCACCACGACGACCACCGGACGGTCCAGATCCCAGCCGAACGTCTTGGCGTGCGCGACGACGTGCTCGTGCTCGCCGCCGCGGCCGAGCAGCAGGTCGCGGATGAAGTTGGCGCGGTGCTTCTCCTCCACCGAGGAGACCACCAGTTCGCGGGCGACGACCAGGGCGCACACGGCCGCCGCCTGCTCGACGAGGTACAGGTCTTCGCTGCGCAGTTGCCGTCCGGTACTGAACTGCACCAGCCGCCCGTGATCGATGCCGTTGGCCGAAATCGCCGACACCGCGATGGACTCGTCGCCCAGCCGGTGCAGACCGAGACCGCCCTCGGTGGAATCGGTGCGGACCCGCCCGGTGGAGTCGAGCGCCGCGCTCGATGCCAGCCGAGTCAGCTCCGACTCGTCGCCGGCGCGGCACAACTGACGTCCGTCAGGGGTGGTGATCAGCACGGCGCCGCCCAGTTCCCGGGCCACGGCGACGGACAGTTCGGCGAACCCGCCGCCGGCCATCACGACGTCGACGAGCACTCTGCGCAACCGGTCCGCCTCGAAAACGGCGTCGACCTGCCGGGCCGACAACGCCGCGAGGTCACCGGCGAGCGGGTGCGCCTGCGGATACAGATCGGAAACCACGACGACGGGAAACCCGAGTTCGTCGGCCGCATCGCACATCTCGGCCGGGAGCGCGGCGGTGTCGTCGTCGAGCCGGACCGCGAGCCCGGCGACGCCCCGCCGGTCGAGGCGGGTGAGAAACGCCCCGATCGGCTCGACCAGCCGGCCGAGCACCGACGTGGTGGTGATCAGCAACTGTCCGGTCCGGAGCCACGGTCCGATGTCCGGCACCGCCGCCACGGCGACACTCGACACCTCACGGATGGTGCCCTCGCTGCCGGCGACCAGCGTCGGGGAGACGAGCAGATCGGACGCCAGCACATCGGCGAACGACTGCGGAGGAAGGTCGGGCCCCGGCCCGGTCGCGGCGGCGGCGCGGAACCCGGCAGCGGAACCGCCGACATCCCTCGTCGTCACTGCAACACCCTGCTCACCTGATCCGACACTCGCCCCGGACGGCGCGAAAGTGTGACCATAAGTCCCCACCCGAACGGGCGTCAAACGCTGCTCACACGGTGCACTCGGCGGGTCTGCCGGTCCCGGCCGGCGCGTCGCGGTGGATCGGACCGGTGAGCTGCTGGAGCCCCCGCCCCGACGTGCCGCGGGTCGTCTTCATCATCTCGGCGAGGATCGACACGGCCGTCTCCTCGGGGGTGCGGGCGCCCAGGTCGAGGCCGATCGGCGAATGCAGTCGCGCCAGTTCCCGGGCGGTCGTGCCCTGTTCCCGCAGCAGCGCGACGCGGCGTTCGTGCGTGGCCCGGCTGCCCATCGCCCCGATGTACGCCGCGTCCGATCGCAGGGCGAGCCGCAGCAGCGGAATGTCGAATTTCTCGTCGTGGGTCAGCACGGCGAGGACGGTCCGGTGGTCTACCGGTGCCGTCTCGAGGAACCGGTGCGGCCACATCACGACGACGTCGTCGGCGTCCGGGAACCGGGCGCGGGTCGCGAAGACGGCGCGGGCGTCGATCACCGTGACGTGGTAGCCCGCGAACGCGCCCAGTGTGCACATGGCGGCGGCGAAGTCGATGGCACCGAAGACGTACATCCGCGGTGGCGGCGCGAAGATCTCGACCATGCACACCGTGTCCGACTGCAGCTGATACACGACCGACTCGCCGGCGTCGAGTCGACGACGGACGCTCTCGACATCGGTCTCGGACAGCTCGAGGTCGCCCACCGGCCCGTCCGAGGCGATCACGCAGCGGCGGGTCCGGGCACCGTCGCCGGTCTCCGTCACGACGGCGATCGACTCGCCGCCGCGGATCCGCCGCGCCACGGACGCGAAATCCTGAAAGTCGACGGGCCCGATCCGCTGCACGAACACCTCGATGGTGCCGCCGCACGTCAGGCCGACACCGATGGCGTCGTCGTCCGCCACACAGAAGACCTCGGTGCGGCTGCGCCCGTCGGCGAGCACGTCCCGCGCCGTCTCGTACAGCGCGCTCTCGACGCAGCCACCGGACACGCTGCCGAGCACCTCGCCGGACTGCGACACGGCCATCGCCGCGCCCGGCGCCCGCGGGGACGACTTCCAGGTGCGCACCACCGTGGCGAGGGCGAAGTTCTCGCCGCGGTCGAACCACGATTCCAGGCCCGTCAGGATGTCGCGCATCGTCTCGTCCTCCTCGGGTGCTTCTTCGGCTAACCCACGCTAACCGGCGACGACCCGCCGTCGTGGCACACAAAGCGCCGAAATCCGCAGCGGCCGCTTGTGCATTCTCGCCATCGCTATCGCTCGGCGAGTCCGCAATTCTCGGACCGTCTCCCTTCCTTCACAGAGAACCGAGGATCCACCATGAACCAGTTGCTCAGCGGGATCCGGGTCCTCGACCTCACGCGCGCGCTCGCCGGCCCGCTGTGCACGGCGCTGTTGTCCGATTTCGGCGCCGACATCATCAAGGTCGAGACCCGTTCCGGTGGTGACAGTTCCCGGCAGTGGCCGCCGTTCGACGGCAGCGACAGCCTCTACTTCGCGTCCGTCAACCGCGGCAAACGCTCGGTCGCACTCGACATGCGCAGCGAACAGGGCCGGATCCTGCTGCGCCGCATGGCCGTCGGCGTGGACGTCATCGTGGAGAACTTCCGCCCCGGCGTCCTCGCCGAGATGGGACTCGATCAGGAATCGCTCGCCGCGGACAATCCCGGGGTGATCGTCATGAGCGTCAGCGGTTTCGGCCCGACCGGCCCCGAGCAGTTCTCGCCCGGTCTGGACCAGGTGGCGCAGGGCATGTCGGGACTGATGTCGGTGACCGGCGCCGGCGACCACACCCCGATGCGCGTCGGTATCCCGATCATCGACACGGTGTCCGGTATCTATGCGGCGCTGGGCATCACGGCGGCGCTCGTGGCCCGTGGACGCGACGGCGCCGGTCATCACGTGCAGACGTCCCTGCTCGAATCGGCCCTGTCGATCATGTCGTTCCAGGCGCAGGACTACCTGAGCACCGGCCGCGTCGCGGAGCCGAACGGAAACACACATCCCACCATCACGCCGTACGGCACGTTCGAGACCGCCGACTTTCCCATCATCATCGCCACCGGATCGGACCGGCACTGGGAGGCACTGTGCCACGTTCTCGGGGACCCCGCCCTCGCCGACCGGCCCGAATACCGCACCGGCCAATCACGACTCGAGCACCGCGATCGGCTCACCAAGGAACTTCTCGAACTGCTGTCCGTGCGGCCTGCCGCCGACTGGGTGGCGCTCATTCGCGCGGCCGGCATCCCGTGCGGACCCGTCCACACCATCGATCAGGCGTTCGCCGACCCGCAGGTGCAGGCACTGAAGATGGTGCAGCCGGTGGCCACCTCGGACGGCGGCGAGATGCCGTTGGTCCGCGGCCCGTTCTGGGTGGACGACGAGACACTGCCGATCCGGAACGCGCCGCCGATGGTGCTGGGGCAGGATACGGCCGAGGTGCTCGCCGAATTCGGGCTGAGCGACGAAGACATCGACGGCCTGCGTCGAGACCGGGTGATCTGACCTGGATCGGCAGTGGCCGCCTACAACTGGGCAGCCACGGCCAGTGCGACGTGCTCGCACCACGGGCGCGCGACGATCTGCACGCCGATCGGCAACCCGGACTTCGTGTTTCCCACCGGGACCACGACGGACGGCAGTCCCGTGACGCTGATCGCGCGGCAACTCGCCAGCGCCTGCGCCCACGTGAGCGACTGCCCACCGACGTCGAACAGTTCGTCCCCGAGCGGCGGCGCCGGGATCGAGGCGACGGGCAGGACGAGGACGTCGCCCATCTCGCCGAGCAGGCGATGCACGAGTTCCGACCGCTGCGCCCAGAGCCGTTCCACCAGACGGCGGTCCACGTCCTGCACGTCGGCGAGCATCGTGGCGACGTTCGCCCCGAAACCGGTGCCGAGTTCCTCGATGTCGGTGTGGGTTTCGACCGACCGCAACCTCCCGAACAACGCGTTGCCCTCCGCCAGTGCCGCACCCCGGTACGCGCGGGCACCGAGCCCGTCGGCGGCACCGGCGACGGCGGAGACGATCTCTTCGTCGACGGGGACGGTTCCCTCGCCGGGCGCCCACGTAATGTCGAGGCGGGAGTGGTCCACCGAGCGCGGATCGGTCCAGCGGTACTGCCGGGACGAGAGCACCCGCAGCACGAGTGCCGCGTCGTCCAGGGTCCGCGCCATGGGGCCGATCGTCTGCAGCGTGCCGTGCATCGTCGCCGGATTGGTCAGCAGATGCTCCCCCGACGGAACGCCGGGATACTGGCCGTCCGGGTCCACCCGGCCGATCGTCGGGCGCACGGAACGCAGTCCCGTGCAGTGGGCGGGCCAGCGCACCGAGCCACCGAAATCGGTGCCGAGCCCCACGACACTCATCCCGGAGGCGATCGCCGCCGCCTCGCCGCCGCTCGACCCGCCGGGGGAGCGGGGAACACCGTCGGGCCGGAGCGGGTTCACGGTGTACCCGAAGAGGTCGTTGTGGGTGAGGCCGCTCGCCCCGAACTCGGGGGTGTTCGTCTTGCCGACGAGAATGGCGCCGGCCGCCCTCATCGCGGCCACCGCGGGGGCGTCGACGCGCGGCACGTTGTGTTCGAGCGCGCGCGATCCCGCCGTCGTCCGAACGCCGGCGGTCGCGATCAGGTCCTTCACCGTGAACGGGACCCCGGCCAGCGGACCGACGTCCTCACCTCTGCCGATGCGGCTGTCGAGGTCGTCGGCTGCGTGGATCGCCTGATCCTCGGCGACCGTGACCAGCGCGTTCAGCTCCGGGTTCCGGGCCTTGATGTGCGCCAGGTGGTCAGCCAGCACCTCGCTCGCGGACACTTCGCGGTTCGTCACGGCGCGGGCGATCGCATGCGCGTCCGAGCCGACCCAGCCGCCGTCGTTACCCCACACATGTCCTCCTCGGCTCGTGCTCGAGGGTCGACGCTAGTGGTCCCCGAACCCGACGCACACGGCCAGTCTGCACAGGAATGAGGGGCCCGGGCTGTGAATAGTTGATACTTCGCCGCGCTACGGGCTCTGGGAGGATCGGGTGATGCTCTCGCCGTGGGTCCGCCTCGCCGCCGCGATGTTCGCGGTCAGTTGGGGTGCCAACCAGTTCGCACCGATGCAGCTCGTCTACCGTGAGCATCTCGGTCTCGGAAACGGCTCGTTCACCGCGATGCTCGCCTCGTACGTGGTCGGGTTGATCCCCGCCCTGCTGTACTTCGGGCGTGTGTCCGACCGGTTCGGCCGGCGGGCGGTGGTCCGCCCCATGATTCCCGTCGGCATCGTCTCGTCGCTCGTCCTGATCGCGGGCGCCGCCGTCCCCGACCTGCTGTATCTGGGACGGGTGCTGGCCGGGCTCGCCTCCGGCATGGCGTTCGGCGCAGGCACCGCCTGGATGAAGGAACTCAGCACCGACGCTCCGGCCGGGGCGGGGGCGCGCCGCGCCGCCGTGTCGTTGTCCGCCGGATTCGGCTGCGGAGCCCTGTTCGCCGGTGTGATCGCACAGTGGCTGCCCGCCCCCGAACTGCTCCCGTACCTGGTGCACATCGCGTTGATGATCGGCGCGCTGGCGATGGTGTGGTCGGTGCCTGATGCGCGGGGCCGCGCCACGAGCGGCTCCGCGAAATCGCTGTCCGCGCTGTCGACCCGGCAATTCCGCTGGGGCATCGCGCCCTGGGCGCCGTGGGTGTTCGGCGTCGCGACCGTATCGTTCGCAACCCTTCCTCCGCTGGTGTCCGAGTCGCTGCGCTCCACCTCGGTGGCATTCACCGGTCTCGTCGCGGCGCTGACACTGCTCACCGGCGCGGTGATCCAGCCGTGGGCCAAACGGTGGTCGCAGCAGGACGACGCCACCGGCATCGGCGTCGGCATCACCCTCGGAGTGCTGGGATTCGGCGCCGCGACCGTCGTCGCGTACACGCACGGCGCGCTGGCTGTCGCCGCGATCGTCGTGGCGGCATTCCTCCTCGGATCCTGCTACGGCATCCTGCTCGGCTCCGGTCTCGCGTCCGTCGAAAATCTGGCGCCGGCAGACGAACTCGCACAGACCGTGGCGGTCTTCTACTGCCTCATCTACATCGGCTTCGCGGTCCCCTTCGTCATCTCGGTGCTCGCACCGCACCTCGGCTACGCCATCTGCTTTCTCGGGGCCGCACTGCTCATGCTGGTATCCGTCGGAGTCGGGCGGAAGGCGAAGGATCGGCACCTCACCCGCGCATGACCGGCAGACAGCACGACACCCCGCGAGTGGGAGCTCGCGAGGTGTCGTGGGTGGAGACGATCAGGCGATGTCGAACCGGTCGAGGTTCATCACCTTGACCCACGCGTCCGCGAAGTCCTGCACGAACTTCCCCTTCGCGTCGTCGGTGGCGTAAACCTCGGCGAGACTGCGCAGTTGCGAGTTCGATCCGAAGACGAGGTCGACGGCGGTGGCCGTCCACTTGGCCTTGCCGGTGGCACGGTCGTTGCCTTCGTAGACGTTCTCGGCCGAGTCCGATCCCTTCCACTCCGTGCCCATGTCGAGCAGGTTGACGAAGAAGTCGTTCGTCAGCGCCTCGGACTTGTCGGTGAAGACGCCGTGCTTGGTCTGTCCGTAGTTGGCGCCCAGGGCCCGCAGGCCGCCGACGAGGACCGTCATCTCCGGGGCGGTCAGCGTCAGCAGGTAGGCGCGATCGACGAGGAGCGCCTCGGCGGGCAACTTCTCTCCGGCGCGGAGATAGTTGCGGAAGCCGTCGGCGCGCGGTTCGAGCACCGCGAACGATTCCACGTCGGTCTGCTCCTGGGTGGCATCCGTGCGCCCCGGCGTGAACGGGACCGTGACGTCCTGTCCGGCATTCTTCGCCGCCTTCTCGACCGCCGCGGTTCCGGCGAGGACGATCAGGTCGGCGAGGGAGACCGACACCCCACCGGACTGCGAGGAGTTGAAGTCCTGCTGGATCTGTTCCAGGGTCTGCAGCACCGTGGACAGCTCGGCCGGGTTGTTCACCTCCCAATCCTTCTGCGGCGCAAGGCGGATACGCGCTCCGTTGGCGCCGCCACGCATGTCGGTGCCGCGGAAGCTGGCCGCCGACGCCCAGGCGGTGGACACCAGCTGGGAGATGGACAGCCCCGAGTCGAGGATCTTGCTCTTGAGAGCGGCGATCTCCGTGTCACCGATCAGCTTCTGATCGGCGGCGGGAACGGGGTCCTGCCACAGCTGCGCCTCGGGCACCCACGGGCCGAGGTAGCGCGTGACGGGTCCCATGTCGCGGTGCAGCAGCTTGTACCACGCCTTGGCGAACTCCTCGGCGAACTCCTCCGGGTGGTCGAGCCACCGCCGGGTGATCTTCTCGTAGGCCGGGTCGACGCGTAGCGACAGATCCGTGGTCAGCATCGTCGGGGCGCGTCCCGCCGACGAGTCGAACGGGTCGGGAATGGTGCCCGCGCCCGCGCCGTCCTTCGCGGTCCACTGCCAGGCACCGGCGGGGCTCTTGGTCAGCTCCCACTCGTAGCCGTACAGCACCTCGAGGAAGCTGTTGTCCCACTTGGTCGGAGTGGGCGTCCACACGACCTCGAGACCACTGGTGATCGCGTCCTTGCCGACGCCGGTGCCGAAGGCGCTCTTCCAGCCCAGGCCCTGCTGCTCGATCGGGGCGGCTTCCGGTTCGGGACCGACCAGGTCGGCGTCGCCTGCGCCGTGTGTCTTGCCGAACGTGTGTCCACCGGCGATCAGCGCCGCGGTCTCCACGTCGTTCATCGCCATGCGGGCGAACGTCTCCCGGATGTCGCGGGCGGCTGCCAGCGGATCCGGCTGGCCGTTCGGTCCCTCCGGGTTCACGTAGATGAGGCCCATCTGCACGGCGCCGAGCGGACCCGAGAGTTCGCGGTCGCCGCTGTAGCGCTCGTCGCCGAGCCAGGTGTCCTCAGGACCCCAGTAGATCTCCTCGGGCTCCCAGATGTCCTCACGACCGAAGCCGAATCCGAACGTCTTGAAGCCCATCGACTCGAGGGCGCAGTTGCCGGCGAAGACGAGGAGGTCGGCCCAGGAGATCTGCTTGCCGTACTTCTGCTTCACGGGCCACAGCAAGCGACGGGCCTTGTCGAGGTTCGCGTTGTCGGGCCAGCTGTTGAGCGGGGCGAAGCGCTGGGCGCCCTGGCCGCCGCCGCCGCGACCGTCGGCGATGCGGTACGTGCCCGCGGCGTGCCAGCTCATCCGGATGAACAGACCGCCGTAGTGGCCGTAGTCAGCCGGCCACCAGTCCTGCGAAGCCGTCATCAACGCGATGACGTCACGCTTGAGCGCCTCGACGTCGAGCTTCGCGAACTCTTCGGCGTAGTCGAAGTTTTCGCCCATCGGGTTCGACTTGGACGAGTGGGCGTGCAGCACCGACAGATCCGGCTGGTTCGGCCACCAGTCGCGGTTGGTACTCGGCCGATGCTCCTTGGCAGTGGGCGACGGGATTGCGGGGTTTTCACTTTCACTGGTGCTCTGAGACTTTCCCTCATGAGCGACCGGGCAGCTATCGGACACAGCATTCCTTCCAAGAGTGAGCGAATCGGGCTGTGGTCATTGGGATAATCGGGACGTATGTGACGTGGAGCAGTCGGGACAACGGCCCCAGTACACGACCTCCGCCTCGTCGACGACGAAACCGCTGTCGTCGGACGGTGTCAGGCAGGGCGCCTCGCCGACGGCGCAGTCGACGTCGGCGATGGCCCCGCAGGACCGGCAGATGACGTGGTGGTGGTTGTCGCCGACTCGCGACTCGTAGCGGGCAACGGACCCGGGTGGCTGAATCCGGCGCACGAGCCCCGCGGCGGTCACGGCGTGCAGCACGTCGTACACGGCCTGTCGGGAGACCCCCTCCAGGACCGTGCGTACTGCCCCGAAGATCGTCTCGGTATCGGCGTGCGGACGTGCATGCACCGCCTCCAGCACCGCGACCCTGGGGCGGGTCACGCGAAGTTCAGCACCACGCAGCAGCTCTGCGTAATCCGGCATCGACGGCACTCACCCACTATGACTTACTTTTCTGGACTGAACCCAGACTTTGCGAAAATTAATGTCGCAGCCCCAGATTATTCGCCTGAAGTGCACACCGGGAGACCCGATTCGGCCCGACTTTCGGCGCCGCAGGCAGGGTCAGCTGCCGAACGGGGACGCGCTGTTGGAGTACCGCGCGAAGTCGCCCTGCGCCCCGCTGTAGACGTTGAGGTCGACGTCGCCGTTGACTCCCGGGATGCGCCCGGTGCTGGTGTACTGCCAGAACGTCCAGTTGCCCCAGCCGCCGGGCAGCGGACCGGGGACGTTCCGACCGTTGTAGTCGGCGATCCACAGCGGGTATCCCGCGAACTCGGTGGTGTTCGCCATCGCCGTCCGCCAGAAGGTCGGGTAGGTGTAGATGATCGGCTGACGTCCCGTGAGCGATTGGACCGTGTTCAGGTAACGGTGCGTCCAGTCGATCAGGGCCGCGGGCGGCAATCCGTTGGACACTTCCAGATCGAGAACGGGCGGCAGGTCGCCGGGACCGTTGATGCCCAGCACCACCGTCGAGTAGAACGTGGCCTGCGCCTCGGGCGACTGCGCGGGGTCGGCGTAGTGGTACGCGCCCCGCGCGACCCCGGCCACCCGCATGGCGAGGCAGTCCTGCACGAAGTACGGATTGACGTAGTTCAGGCTCTCGGTCGCCTTGACCATCGAGAAGTCGTGGCCGGCGTTGCGGACGGCGAACCAGTCGATCGGCGACCCTCCCGGGTGTTGCCACGACGCCACGTCCGGACCTCGGACGGGTTCGGCCGCGGCATTCCCCGGCAACACGGCGGCGAGCGCTCCGGCGAGCAGTAGTGGTGCGATCTTGGAGAACCTTCGGACCTTCACCCCGATAGCCATGCGCCCGAGGGTAGTGCCTTCCCCCCGCCCCCACGCGCCAATGGGAATCACTTCGTCACATACGCCGCCTGCCGGAGCGCCTCGCCGCGGGCGGCCCGTCCCGGCGCCGTCGATGCGTTGATCGCGAGCACCGACAGCAACTCGTACGCGACGTGCGCCGCCGCGATGCCGGTGATCTCGGCGTGGTCGTACGCGGGCGCGACCTCCACGATGTCGGCACCGACCACGTTCAGGCCGACGAGTCCGCGCAGCGTGTTCAGCAGTTCGCGGGACGTCATGCCGCCGGCCTCGGGTGTTCCGGTGCCCGGTGCGTGCGCGGGATCGAGGACGTCGATGTCCACCGACACGTAGACCGGACCGCCGTCGAGCCGTCGGCGCATCCGTTCGACGATGCTGGCGACGCCGTCCACCTCGTAGTCGTCGGAGCGGATCACCTGGAAGCCGAGAACGGCGTCGTCCTCGAGGTCCTTCTTGCTGTACAGCGGGCCGCGGATGCCGATGTGCTGCGAACGCTCGAGGTCGATCAGTCCCTCCTCGCTGGCCCGCCGGAACGGGGTGCCGTGCGTGAAGGGGGCGCCGAAGTAGGTGTCCCACGTGTCGAGGTGCGCGTCGAAGTGCAGGACGGCGATCGGACCGTGGTCGCGGGCGAGGGACCGCAGGATCGGCAGGGCGATGGTGTGGTCGCCGCCGAGCGTCAGCACGGTCGAGCCGTCCTTGCGGAGGTCGGTGACGGCGCCGTCGACGGTGGCCAGCGCCTCCTGGATGTCGAACGGGTTGACGCCGATGTCGCCGAAGTCGGCGACCTGCTGCGCCGCGAAGGGATGCACGTCCAGGGCCGGGTTGTACGGACGCAGGAGCTTCGACGACGCACGGATGTGGCCCGGACCGAATCGCGCGCCGGGGCGGTAGCTGACGCCGGAGTCGAACGGGACGCCCATCACCGTGACGTCGGCGCGGGACACCTCGTCGAGCCGGGGGAGTCGGGCGAACGTGCTGGGCTCGGCGTAGCGCGGGGTGCGGGTCGCGTCGACGGGGCCTTGGATGCGGGACGCGTCGATTGGGCCTTGGATGCGGGACGCGTCGATTGGGCCTTGGATGCGGGACGCGTCGATTGGGCCCTGTATTTCGTCATTGGTCATCGGAAATCCTTCGGTGTGTGCCGGAGACGTGGCGTCGTCGTATCGTTTCCTTGGAACGCATTCTTGTCAACACTTGTTTCCTATACGAGACACAACGAAGGATCGATGCATGGCGAACGAGCTCGCAACCGAAGGTCCGTCGGGCGTCGACGCACCCAGGATCGGCCCCCGACTGAAGGCGGCCCGGCAGGCTCAGCGCCTCACCCTCGACGAACTGGCCGCCGGCTGCGGCATCACCAAGGGCTACCTGTCGAAGATCGAACGGGACCATGCGAGCGCGTCGGTGGCCACGCTCGTGCGGATCTGCACCGCCCTGAACATCCCCGTCGGATCGTTGTTCGAGAACTCCGCCGCAGGTGAGGTGGTCCGTGCCGACGCGTATCCGCCGATCAGCTTCGGCGGGGAGCGCATGACCGAGTTTCTGCTCACCCCGTTCGGCGAGCGCCGCATCCAGTCGCTCCTGAGCCGGATCGAACCCGGCGGCGGCAGCGGCTCCGAGACGTACGAACTGCCCGTCGACGTCGCATTCGTCTACATCGTCTCGGGCCGGATCGGCATTTCCTTCAACGGCGCGGGGGCCGGGGAGGACGTGACGCTCGCGACCGGGGACGCCTTCACCTTCTCGCCGCAGCTGCCGCACAGCTTCCGCGCGCTCGGCGACGAGACCGCGACCGTCCTGTGGATTCTCGCCCCCGCACTCCCGGACGACGTCCGGCCCACGTCCCGATAGGAAACAACCCTGCGGTTTAGGAAACATGTGTTGACAGTCACGGCTCCCGCGGTCATTGTTGTCTGCGTCACTCCACCGCTCAGGAGATAAAAGTTGGACATCACCAAGATTTCTCCGCGCCCGCCGGGGCTGGCCGGCGCGCTGCGTGCTCGCAAATCGGTCGAGGCGATCGTGGCGCGCAACGACCAGGAACCCGGCCACGGACTCAAACGGTCCATGGGCCTGGTGCACCTCACCGCGCTGAGCATCGGCGCGTCGCTGGGGACGGGCATCTTCGTCATCCTCGGCGAGGCCACACCCAAGGCAGGCCCCGCCGTGGTCCTGGCATTCGTGCTCGCCGCGTTCACCGCGCTGTTCTCCGCCCTCTCCTACGCGGAGCTCGCCGGCAGCATTCCCGTCTCGGGCAGTTCGTACTCGTACACCTACGCGACGATGGGCGAACTGTTCGCCTGGATCTGCGGCTGGTGCCTGATGCTCGAGTACGGCGTCTCGGTCGCGGCCGTCGCCGTCGGCTGGGGTGAATACATCAACGAACTGCTGCAGGGCATGTTCGGCATCGCACTCCCCACCGCGATCAGCGAATCACCGGGAGCGGGCGGCGTCGTCAACGTGCCTGCCATCGTCATCGTGCTCGTCGCGGTGGTACTGCTGACCCGCGGCGCGTCCGAGAGCGCCGTGGTGAACACGATCATGGTCGCACTGAAGATCCTCGTGCTCGTCTTCTTCTGCGCGGTCGCGTTCACCGCGTTCCGGGCCGGAAACTTCGCACCGTTCATGCCCCTGGGCGCGGCGGGCGTGACGGCCGCAGCATCCCAGGTGTTCTTCGCCTACATCGGATTCGACGCCGCATCGACCGCGGGCGACGAGGCGAAGAACGCCAAGCGTGACCTTCCCCGGGCCATCATCCTCTCGCTCCTGATCGTCACGATCCTCTACTGCCTGGTCGCGATCGCCGCCGTCGGCGCGATGCCGTGGCAGGACATCGCGGGCGAGGGCGCGGCACTCGCGACCATCCTCGACGCCGCCACCACCAGCACGTGGCCGGCCGTCCTCCTGTCCGCGGGCGCCGTCATCGCCATCGCGAGCGTCGTCCTCGCCGTGATGTACGGACAGACCCGGATCCTCTACGCGATGTCGCTCGACGGCCTCGTGCCGCGGGTATTCTCCCGCGTCAACCCGCGCACCCGGGTACCCGTCGTCAACATCGTGGTCGTCGGCGGTCTCGTGTCTGCGCTCGCGGGATTCGTTCCGCTGGGCGAACTGGCCGACGCGACGAGCATCGGCTCGCTGTTCGCGTTCATGCTCGTCAACATTGCCGTCATCATCCTGCGCCGCCGGCACCCCGACCTGCACCGCAGCTTCCGGACCCCACTGTTCCCGCTGATGCCCGTCCTCGGCGTCGTGTTCTGCGCGCTGCTGCTGTTCGGCCTCGGCGTCTCGACGTGGGTGGCCTTCGCGCTGTGGATGGTGGTGGGGCTCGCCATCTACTTCGCGTACGGCGTCCGCAAGTCCGAACTCCGCAACAGCCCCGAAAAGGTGACGGCACCGTGAGGGCAGCACTCTTCCAAGGTCCCGAACTGTCCTTCGACGTCGCGGCGAACCTCGCCGCCATCGCCTCCGCCGCGCAGACGGCGGCGGCCGCCGGGGCGTCCATCCTGATCTGCCCCGAAATGTCGGCCACCGGCTACAACATCGGAACACTCGTCGCGGAGCGCGCCGAATCCGCCGACGGACCGATCGCGACACGGGTCGCGGAGATCGCGCGCGAGTCGGGGATCGCCGTCGTCTACGGCTACCCCGAGTCGGACGGGGACGTCGTCTACAACAGTGTGCAGGCGGTGGATTCGTCCGGAACGTCGGCGGCGAACTATCGCAAGACGCACCTGTTCGGCGAACTCGACCGCACCCACTTCGCCGCCGGTGACGAATTGGTGGTCCAGTTCGATCACGACGGCATCCGGTGCGGAATCCTGATCTGTTACGACGTCGAGTTCCCGGAAGCCGTTCGCGCACATGCCGACCGCGGCACCCAATGGCTGATCGTCCCCACCGGCCTGATGAGCCCGTACGAATTCATCGCCGAGACCGTCGTCCCCACGCGGGCGTACGAGAGCCAGCTGTTCGTCACGTACGTCAACCGGTGCGGCACCGAAGCCGACCTCGACTACTGCGGGTCCAGTTGCGCGATCGCACCCGACGGCACCGAACTCGCCCGGTCCGGCCGCCACGAGGAACTGGCGATCGTCGATCTCGACGTGGCCGACCTCCACCGATCCCGCCGCGAGAACACCCATCTCGACGACCGGCGCGTCGACCTCTACCCCTTCCTGCAGGAGAAGACTTCATGACGATCCCCGTCACCCCGGACAGCACCGCCGCGGACACGGACGTCCCGCCGCTGACGATGTTCGGACCCGACTTCCCGTTCGCCTACGACGACTACGTCGCGCACCGTTCCGGCCTCGGTGCCGTGCCCGCCGACCGCCACGGCACCGAGGTAGCGGTGATCGGCGGCGGACTGTCCGGGATGGTCACCGCGTACGAACTGATGAAGCTCGGACTCAAACCGGTTGTCTACGAAGCCGATCAGATCGGCGGCCGGATGCGGTCGCAGCCGTTCGACGGGCACCCCGAGGTGGTGGCGGAGATGGGCGCGATGCGGTTCCCACCGTCGTCGACCACGCTGTTCCACTACCTCGACGCCATGGGGCTGCGAACGGAGGCGTTCCCGAACCCGCTCGCCGACGCCACCCCCAGCACGGTCATCGACCTCAAGGGCGAAAGCTACTACGCGCAGCACCTCGACGACCTGCCGCCCGTGTTCCGGGAGGTCTCCGACGCCTGGCAGCGCACGCTCGAGGACCACGCCGAACTGATCCCGCTGCAGCAGGCGATCCGCGACCGCGACACTGCCGAACTCAAGCGGATCTGGAACGACCTCGTGGTCCGGCTGGACGATCAGACGTTCTACGGTTTCCTCGCCTCGTCCAAGCACTTCGCGTCGTTCCGGCACCGGGAAGTGTTCGGGCAGGTCGGTTTCGGAACGGGCGGCTGGGACACCGACTTCCCCAACTCGATCCTCGAGATCCTGCGCGTCGTGATCACCGCCGCCGACGACCACCACCGCGGCATCGTCGGAGGATCGCAGCAACTGCCGCTGCGCCTGTGGACGGACACCCCGTCCGGGATGGCGCACTGGCCCGACGGCACGTCGGTGTCCGCGCTGAACGGCGGGAGCACCCGGCCGCGGGTCACCGAGGTCCGCAGGACGGCACCGCACCGGTTCACGGTCACCGACTCGTCCGGCGATATCCGCACCTACCCGGCGGCGGTGTTCACCGCGCAGAGTTGGATGCTGCTCAACAACATTCACTGCGACGACGACCTGTTCCCGATCGACCACTGGACCGCCATCGAGCGCACCCATTACATGGGTTCGACGAAGGTGTTCGCCCTCGTCGACCGCCCGTTCTGGAAGGACAAGGATCCCGAGACCGGTCGCGACCTCGTCAGCATGACCCTGACGGACCGGATGAGCCGCGGCACCTACCTCCTCGACCACGGTGACGACAAACCCGGTCTGATCTGCCTGTCCTACACGTGGTCCGACGATTCGCTCAAACTCCTTCCGCTCGACGCGACCGAGCGGATGAACCTGATGATCAAGTCGCTCGAGGAGATCTACCCGGGTGTGGACTTCCGCAGCCACGTCATTTCCACTCCGGTGACGCTGTCGTGGGAGACCGAACGCGACTTCATGGGTGCGTTCAAGGCGAACCTCCCCGGCCACTACCGGTATCAGGAACGGCTGTTCAGCCATTTCGTGCAGGACGAACTCGACCCGCGGCACCGCGGAATCTTCCTCGCCGGCGACGACATCTCCTGGACCGCGGGCTGGGCGGAGGGGGCCGTGCAGACCGCGCTCAACGCCGTGTGGGGCGTGATGCACCATCTCGGCGGCGCCGCCCCGGCCGACAACCCCGGCCCGGGCGACCGGTACGCCGACCTCGGTCCGATCCGCCTCTGCGACTAGCCGAGCCAGTCCAGAACCGCGGCGGCCGTCCACGACTGCTGCATGCTGCCGAGGGGCTGGCCGGTGAAGGGTTCGTAGTACTCGGCGAAGCTGCCGTCGCTGGCCTGCCGCAGTCCCTCGGACCGCAGCAGGTGCGCGCGCTCGGCCCATCCGCGCCGGGCGAAGGCCCAGGAGAACAGCCACGTCATCACCGGCCACACCGGACCGCGCCAGTACTCGCGCGGACGGAAGTCGCCCGACACCGGCGACGTCGACGGCGGCACGGCGTACCGGAGGTCGGGGTGGCCGCAGAACTTCGGGCCCTCGAATGTGCGGAGCAGGGCGCGTTCGGCGTCGCGGCTGAGGCCGCCGCACAGCAGGGGCGAGAACATCGCGAGGGTGTCGGTGGAAATCCACCGGCCGCTGCGCAGATCGAAATCGCGTGCCGCCCCGGACCGTTCGTCGGTGGTCGTGAGAACACCCTGCCGGAACCGAGCCGCCCACCCGTGCAGGTCCCGGACGTCCGCGTTCGGCATCGAGTGTTCCTCACCGATGGTCGCGAGCACCTCGCACGCCATCGAGAACACGGCGCTGACGAACACGTCCTCCACGGCGAAGCTCATGGCGGTGGCCAGTTCCGCGTCGTCGTAGCGGACGTTCTTCATCTCCTCGAGCAGCCACAGGTAACGGTCGTATTCGCCGTTCGACGGCCGCTGCCCCGTGTCGGCGACGTGGGACAGGTCTTCGCGCAGATAGGTGGGTATCGTCCCGGCCACGACGTTGGCGTACGAGTGGTCCCAGCGCGGCGAGTTGTCCATGCCGGACTCCCAGCCGTGGTACAGCGCGATCCGGCCGTTGCCGTCGAGGTCGCGGGCGTTGGCCAGCCAGCGGTGCCAGCGCACGAGGTCGGGCCAGCGGCGGTCGAGGAACTCCTCGGCGACGGCGCGGGTGCTGCGACCGTGCCTGCGTGAGTGGTCGAGGATGCGCTGCACGGCGATGGCGTGCACCGGGGGTTGGGTGATGCCCGACGTCTGCGTTCCGCTGGGCGCGTGCGCCGCGAGGGTCCCGCACTCCCACCGGGCGGGCCCCGGGAAGTATCCGTCGACGCCGTTGGCGAAGACGATGTGCGGGATCATCCCGTTCTTCCACTGCGCCGACAGCAGGGTATCGAGTTCGACGACGGCTCGTTCGACGCTCAGCGGTGCCAGCCCGACCGCGACGAACGCGGCGTCCCAGCTCCACATGTGCGGGTAGAGGCGCGGCGCGGCGCTCGTCATGGTGCCGAGGTCGTTGCCGCGAAGCAGGTACGCGGCACGTGCCGCGAGCTGTGTCGGGGTGAATCCGCGGTCCGCCATTGCACCATTCTGCTGCGGGTCGGCCCACATCGCTCGTCGGACGGGGTCGACCCGCGAATCCGCACGGCGTCGGCGTCGGCGTCGGCCGCGAGTTGCGCATCGGCGACAGTTCCGACAGCCGGCGGATTGCGGAAATACGGTAGGGGGGTATGGTAGTTATTGAAGACGGAATCGTTACCCCGAAGAGAGGCAGAACCGTGAGCACCTCCAGAGTCACCGTGACCGGCATGACCTGCAATCACTGCGTGTCCTCGGTCACCGAGGAGATCAGCGCCCTCCCCGGCGTCACCTCCGTGGACGTCGACCTGGCCACCGGCACGGTCGTCATAGACAGCACCACCGACCTCGATCCGAGCGCCGTCGAGGGTGCCGTCGAAGAAGCCGGGTACTCGGTCGCCGGCTGAGCCGGCAACTCCAGCACCGCCGGCTGAGCCGGCACTCCACCACAGGAGCCCACCATGAACGCAACCGGCAAGTTCGCCGGATTCACCGTCGGTCTGGTCGTGATCTTCGGCGCCGCGCTCGCGCTCGGGTCGGTCGCCGGCCCGGACGTCGCCGAGCCCGCCGCGCACTCGACCGGCGACGACGGGCACGGAGCGGCAGGTCACGCCGCCGCCGACCCGACCCCGGGCGGACTGACGCCCACCGCGGACGGCTACACCCTCGAACTCGCCGCCGACCAGGTCACCGCCGGCCCCGCGGTCCCGGTGCAGTTCCGGATCACGGACCCGTCGGGGGTACCCGTCACGGAGTACACGGTCGAGCACGAAAAGCCGCTGCACCTGATCGTCGTGCGCCGGGATCTCGCCGGCTTCCAGCACGTGCACCCCACGCTCGACGCGGCCGGCACCTGGACCGTCCCCCTCGACGTCGCCCGCGGCGGCGACTACCGCGTGTTCGCGGACTTCACCCCGGCCGGCGGAGAGGGGCTCACCCTGGGCACCGACCTGCGGGTCGCGGGCACGTACGATCCGCAGCCAACGCCTGCACCCACACCGACCGCCACTGTGGACGGTTACACCGTGGCACTCGACGGCACGCTCCGCCCGGGAGAGACGTCGAACGTGGCCCTCTCGGTGAGCCGCGACGGACAGCCCGTCACCGATTTGCAGCCGTACCTCGGCGCTTACGGCCACCTGGTGGCGCTGCGCACCACCGACCTCGGCTACCTGCACGTTCACCCCGACGGACATCCCGGCGACGGCGTCACCGCTGCGGGCCCGGGGATCGACTTCGCGGTCACCGCACCCAGCGCGGGCGACTACCGGCTGTTCCTGGACTTCCAGCACGCCGGTGCCGTCCACACCGCCGAGTTCACCGTGACCGCCGCACCGGAGGTGAAATGATGACCCGCGGGACCGACATCGCCGCACCGCCCGACTCCCAGATCGAACTTGCCATCGGCGGCATGACCTGCGCATCGTGCGCCAACCGCATCGAACGCAAGCTGAACAAACTCGACGGCGTCACCGCGACCGTCAACTATGCGACGGAGAAGGCCCGCGTCCACTACGACGCCGCCGACGTCTCGCCCGAGGACCTCGTCGCCACGGTGGAGCAGGCCGGATACACGGCCCGGCTGCCCGAGGTGAAGCCCCCGGCCCCGGAGGACGAGGACCCGGCGGCGGAGTTGCGGCAGCGGCTGCTCGTGTCGGCGGTGCTGACGGTGCCGGTCATCGCGATGGCGATGATCCCGGCACTGCAGTTCACCAACTGGCAGTGGCTGTCGCTCACCCTCGCGGCCCCGGTGGTGGTGTGGGGTGCGTGGCCGTTCCACAAGGCCGCCTGGACGAATCTTCGGCACGGCACCGCGACCATGGACACGCTGGTGTCGATGGGCACGCTGGCCGCGTTCGGCTGGTCGCTGTACGCACTGTTCTGGGGCACCGCCGGCATGCCCGGCATGACGCACCCCTTCGAACTGACCATCGCGCGGGTCGACGGGACCGGCAACATCTACCTGGAGGCCGCGGCAGGCGTCACCACGTTCATCCTCGCCGGTCGCTACTTCGAGGCCCGCGCCAAACGCCGGGCGGGAGCGGCGCTGCGGGCGCTGCTCGAACTGGGGGCCAAGGACGTGTCGGTGCTGCGGGACGGCACCGAACAGCTGATCGACATCGACCGCCTCGAGGTCGGCGACCTCTTCGTGGTCCGTCCCGGCGAGAAGATCGCGACCGACGGCGTCGTCGTCGAAGGCTCGTCGGCGGTGGACGCGTCGATGCTGACCGGTGAATCCGTGCCCGTCGAGGTGTCGCCCGACTCCGAGGTCGCGGGTGCCACGGTCAACGTCGGCGGCCGAATCGTGGTTCGCGCCAGCCGCATCGGAGCCGACACCCAACTCGCGCAGATGGCGTGGATGGTCGAGGACGCCCAGACCGGCAAGGCCGAGGTGCAACGCCTCGCCGACCGGATCTCCGGGATCTTCGTCCCGATCGTGATCGCACTGTCGGTCGCGACCCTCGGCTTCTGGATCGGCACCGGCGGTTCCGTCGCGGCCGCGTTCACCGCCGCCGTCGCCGTCCTCATCATCGCGTGCCCGTGTGCGCTCGGACTCGCCACCCCGACCGCCCTCATGGTGGGCACGGGACGCGGCGCGCAGTTGGGCATCCTGATCAAGGGACCCGAGGTGCTGGAATCGACCCGGCGCGTCGACACCGTGGTGGTCGACAAGACCGGAACCGTCACCACCGGCACGATGTCGCTGCACGACGTGGTCGCCGCCGACGGTCAGGACGAGGAGCAGGTTCTCCGGTTCGCCGGCGCACTCGAGCACGCGTCCGAACACCCCATCGCACGGGCGATCACCCGCGCCGCGACCGAACGGCTGTCGACGCTCCCCGACGTCGACCAGTTCACCAACGTCGCGGGACTCGGCGTCCAGGGGATGATCGACGAGCACGCGGTGGTCATCGGCCGCGCAAGACTGCTCCGCGACTGGTCGCTGCACCTCACCCCCGAACTGCAGCGCGTCGTCGACGCGGCCGAGGCGGACGGCAAGACGGCCGTCGGGATCGGCTGGGACGGCACGGCGCGCGGCGTCCTGGTGGTCGCCGACACCGTCAAACCGACGTCACGGGAAGCGGTGTCGCAGTTCCGCGAACTCGGTCTCACCCCGATCATGCTCACCGGCGACAACAAGTCCGCGGCCCGCGCCATCGCCGATCAGGTGGGCATCGGCGAGGTGATCGCCGAGGTGCTGCCCCAGGACAAGGTCGACGTGATCACGCGTCTGCAGGCCGAGGGCAAGGTGGTCGCGATGGTCGGCGACGGAGTCAACGACGCCGCAGCGCTCGCGCAGGCCGATCTCGGTCTCGCCATGGGCACCGGCACGGATGTGGCCATCGAGGCCAGCGACCTCACGCTGGTGCGCGGCGACCTCCGGGCCGCGGCCGACGCGATCCGATTGTCGCGCAAGACGTTGAGCACGATCAAGGGCAATCTGTTCTGGGCGTTCGCCTACAACGTCGCGGCGCTGCCGCTGGCCGCGGCGGGTCTGCTCAATCCCATGCTGGCCGGCGCCGCCATGGCATTCTCTTCGGTGTTCGTCGTGAGCAACAGCCTGCGACTGCGCCGCTTCCAGCCGCTGACCACTCCCACCCGAGGGGAACACTCATGACCGAGCAACCGCACACCGACCAGGACCACACCGCGGGCCACGGGTACATCAGCGCCAAGGACGACTACCTCAAACGATTACGCCGCATCGAGGGTCAGGCGCGGGGCCTGCAGCGGATGGTCGAGGACGAGAAGTATTGCATCGACATCCTCACCCAGGTGTCCGCGATGACAAAGGCGCTGCAGGCCGTCGCGCTCGGACTGCTCGAAGACCACATCAGCCACTGCGTCGTCGACGCCGCCGTCGCCGGCGGTCCCGAGGCCGACGCCAAGGTGAAGGAAGCCACCGACGCCATCGCGCGTCTCGTCCGTTCCTAGGAGAGCCATGTCGCACGGCCCGGAGACACGAGAGGTACCCGCCACACCGACGACCTCCGACAGACACGCCGGTCACGGCGCGCACGGCGAGGTGTTCCGGCGGAAGTTCTGGATCAGTCTGGCGTTGTCGGTGCCGGTGGTGGTGTTCAGCCCCATGTTCGCCGACCTCCTCGGTTACACCGTTCCCGATTTTCCCGGTGCGTCGTCGATTCCGCCGGTCGTCGGCACCGCGATCTTCTTCTACGGCGGCGCACCATTCCTCACCGGCGCGTGGGGCGAACTGAGATCGCGGCGGCCGGGCATGATGCTGTTGATCGGCATGGCGATCACGGTCGCGTTTGCCGCGTCGTGGGTCACCACGCTCGAGATCGGTGGTTTCGACCTCGACTTCTGGTGGGAGCTGGCGCTTCTCATCGTCATCATGCTGCTCGGCCACTGGCTGGAGATGCGGGCGCTGGGGTCGGCGTCCGGCGCCCTCGACGCACTCGCCGCGCTGCTGCCGGACACCGCCGATCGGGTCACCGACGACGGCGTTACCGAGGTGCCGGTCTCCGAACTCGCTTCCGGCGACCTCGTGCTCGTGCGAGCCGGGGGCCGCATCCCCGCCGACGGCACCGTCGCGGACGGTCGCGCGGAGGTCGACGAGTCCATGATCACCGGCGAATCCAACCCGGTCCCACGGTCGGTCGGTGACACCGTGGTCGCCGGCACCGTCGCCACGGACAGCGCGCTGCGCATCCGGGTGGGCGCCGTCGGCGAAGACACCGCCCTCGCCGGCATCCGGCGACTGGTCGCCGACGCACAATCCTCCTCGTCCCGCGCGCAGGCGCTCGCCGACCGCGCCGCCGCGTTCCTGTTCTACTTCGCTTCCATCGCAGGGCTTCTCACGTTCGTCGTGTGGTCGCTGCTCGGCAACGTGGACGAGGCCGTGGTGCGGACCGTCACCGTACTGGTGATCGCCTGCCCGCACGCGCTCGGTCTGGCGACACCCCTCGTGATTGCCATCTCCACCGAGCGGGCCGCGAAGGCCGGTGTGCTGGTGAAGGACCGGCTGGCGCTCGAACGGATGCGGAATGTCGACGTCGTCCTGTTCGACAAGACCGGCACCCTGACCCAGGGCAGGCATGCCGTCACCGGGCTGGTCGCGACCGCCGGTGTCGGCGAGACCGAACTGCTCGCCCTCGCCGCCGCGGTGGAGGCCGACAGCGAACACCCGGTCGCACGGGCCATCGTCGCCGACGCGGCCGCGAAGGTGCCCGCCGCCGCCCGCCGCACCGCCACCGACTTCAGGTCGCTGCCCGGGCGCGGGGTGCGCGCGAACGTCGACGGAACGTCCGTCGCGGTCGGCGGTCCCGCGATGCTCGCCGAGCTCGGAGTGGCCGTCCCCGAGGACATCACGGCCACCACCGGCTCCTGGATCGACCGCGGCGCCGCCGTCCTCCACGTGGTCCGCGACGGCCGGGTGCTCGGTGCGGTGGCGCTCGAGGACGCCGTGCGCGAGGAGTCGCGGCAGGCGATCGACGCCCTGCACGCCCGGGGCGTGACGGTCGCGATGATCACCGGTGACGCCCGCCAGGTCGCCGACGCCGTGGCCGCCGACCTCGGGATCGACGAGGCATTCGCCGACGTGCTGCCGGAGAACAAGGACGCCGAGGTGGCTTCGCTGCAGCAGCGCGGTCATCGGGTCGCGATGGTCGGCGACGGGGTCAACGACGCACCCGCACTCGCCCGCGCCGACGTGGGGGTCGCGATCGGGGCCGGCACGGACGTCGCCATCGAATCGGCCGGCGTCGTCCTCGCCTCGGACGACCCTCGCGCGGTGCTGTCGATCATCGACCTGTCGCGGGCCAGCTACCGCAAGATGTGGCAGAACCTGGTGTGGGCCACCGGATACAACATCATTGCCGTCCCTCTCGCGGCTGGCGCGCTCGCGTTCGCCGGGGTCGCGATCTCCCCGGCGGTCGCGGCGATCCTGATGTCGGTCTCCACCATCGTGGTCGCGCTCAACGCCCAGCTGTTGCGAAGACTCGATCTGAATCCCGAACGGCTGAGCGGGAACCGGCCGTGACCGCGGGAGCCCCGGATCCGTGGAGTCGTCGCAGCGCCGCGACGAGCCCGTCGACCGAGTCCGTGACCGCGGCGACGTAGGCATCCGGGCGGATGATCCACACCTCACCGGGAGCGGCACCCAGTGCGGCGGCGAGGACTCCAGTGGTGTCGATCTCCGACAGCCGGGCGATCCGGATCGGCGTGTGCACCGCGCCCAGCGCCGCGCCGCGGATGTCGTCGACGTCCACACCTTCACCGACGAGGAGCAGGATGCCGTGCCGGGCGATCTCACGCAGGCGGGTCCCGTCGCCGCCGCGGAGCGTCACCGGGGTGTCGGGCACGAGGATTCCCGGCGCGGCGGCCGGAGTGTTGCCACGCTCGGGCCGGCCCGCGAACGGACGTCCCGGATCGATTGTGGTCAAAGATGATTTGACGTACCAGAATGGTTCGGCGAGACGACCGCTGTCGACCTGTGCCCGCGCCTGCGGGTCGGTGACCGCCGCGGTGAGCACGTCGCGCCGGTGCCGGTGCCGGTCCTCGGACTGGGGGACGAGGAAGTCCATCGTCGCCGTGGTGACGGCGATGTTCTCGACGGCGGCCGCGTGCCGCTCGGTGTGGTACGTCTCGAGCAGCGATTCGTCCGCCCAGCCGCGCAGGACGAACGCGAGCTTCCACGCGGCGTTCTCGGCATCGGCGACGCCCGAATTCAGGCCGCGGGCACCGAACGGTGACACGATGTGGGCGGCATCGCCGGCGAGCAGCACCCGGTCGACGCGCATCCGGTCGACGACGCGGGAGTGGAAGCGGTACAACGATTTCCACACGATGCGATAGTCGGTGTCGCCGATGATCTTCCGGATCCGCTCGTCCAGCGCCCCCAACCGCTCCTCGGCCTCGAGGTCGTAATCGCCGGGCACCTGCCAGTCGATGCGGAACGTCGAGTCGGGGCACGGGTGGATGAGCACCTGACGGCCCGGGTTCCACTCGGGATCGAAGTAGAAGCGGCGTTCGTCGGCCCAGCCGGGGATGTCGGCGGCGATGTCGCAGATGAGGAACTTGTCGTCGAACGAGCAGCCGTCGAACGTGACGCCGAGTTGCGCCCGGATCGCGCTGCCCCGCGACCCCACCGCGACCACCGCGTAATCGGACTCGATCACTCGATCACCGTCGTCCGTGCGGCACGTGATGGCCACACCGGTCTCGTCCTGATCCACCGAGACGGCCTCGTGCCCCCAGCGGACGTCGATCGACGGCGACGCGGCGATCCGCTCGTCGAGCAGTTTCTCCGTGCGGGCCTGCGAGATGTTGACGAACGGCGGGAACGACGAGATGCCGCGGTCGACGAACGTCTGCGCGAACAGTTCGTGGTCGCGGTGGAACGTGCGAGCGCACCCCCACGTCACGCCCTCGTCGGCCAGTTGACGGCCGACGCCGATCGCGTCCCACACCTCGAGGACGTCCCGCTGCTGGCAGATGGCCTTCGATCCGATCGGGTCGCGTTCGGCCCGTGCGTCGAGCAACGTGACCTGTATGCCCCAGCGGGCCAGCAGCAACGCCGTCGTCTGCCCCACCGGGCCGTTTCCCACGACGGTGACGGTGCCGCCTCGGGTGTGTCGTGTTCTCATGATCCTCGCCTTGTGAGTGTGAAACGGTGACGGATGTCAGCCCTGCAGCTGGTCCCAGACCTCGCGGTCACGCTCGGCGGTCCAGATGACGGGCCGTTCGATGCCCGACAGCTCGTCCCACACGCGGGACACGTCGAAGGGGAGGCAGTGTTCGAAGATCGGCCAGTGCCCGTACTGCTCGTTCAGTGCGGCGTGGGTGGCTTCGAACGCCTCCTTCAGGGTGCCGCCGCGCTGCTGCACCGCGCCGACCTCGGTCAGCATGACCTCGATGAAGTGGCGGGTCTGCTCGATGGCGGCGTCGACGGCCTCCCGGCCGTGGGACACGGCGCCGCGTCCGCCGATCAGGACCTCGGCGCCGAGCGCCTTGATCGCGTCGAGGGTGCCGGTGGACCAGTCGCGGTGGAAGGCGTCGCCGGTGTACAGCGCGGCCTGCGCCTCGACGAGGTCGCCGGCGAAGAGGATCTTCTGCTTCGGCAGCCACGCGACGACGTCGCCTTCGGTGTGCCCGCGGCCGAAGTGCTGCAGCACCAGGTCGCCGCGTCCGCCGCCGAGGTCGATGGTGAGCTTGTCGGCGAACGTCAGGGTGGGCCAGGTGAGTCCGGGAACCGAGTCGGCGCCCTTCGCGAGCCGCGGCATGCGCCCGAATTCGCTGGCCCAGTCTTCCTTTCCACGCTCCTCGATGAGGGCGCGGGTGGTCTCGTGCGCCACGATCGTCTCGGCGTCGAACGCGGACGCACCGAGCACGCGGACGGCGTGGTAATGCGAGAGCACCAGGTAGCGGACCGGCTTGTCGGTGTGCTCCCGCAGCTTGCGCAGCCAGTCCTGGGCCGCGACAGGGGTGGCGAGAGCCTCGAAGCAGATGACGAAGTCTTCACCCTCGATGGCGCCGATGTTGGGATCCCCCTCGGCGGTGAGGGCGTACACGCCGTCGGCGAGGACCTCGAGGGTCTGCTCTTTCTCACCGAGGTCGGCTGACGAAGCGAAGCTCGTGGGGCTCATGCGATCCACCTAACTAATCAAAGGTTTGACTGATGGGTGCCACAGTAACCGGGATCACAGAATAATGAAAGCCTTGATTAAAATTTGTCCGGGATTTCTCCGTCCCCGGCCCACCCACCGCGACGAACGGGACGCTCGTTGCATCTGACGCAACGAGCGTCCCGTTCGTTCGGGAGAGGAGGGTGGTCACCCGGCCAACAGGACCCCGACCAGCGCAATCGACGCCACCCAGATGGTGGAGATGGTCGCGAGGACGAAGGGGCGGGCGCCGACCTTCTTGATGGTGGAGACGTGGACGCCGGCGCCGAGGGCGAACATGGCGGCGGTGAGGAGGGCGGTCTGGACGATCTTCGCGTCGGCGAGGAGGCCTGCGGGCAGCATGCCGGTGGACCGCAGGCCGACGCAGGCCAGGAACGCGAGGACGAACAGCGGGATCAGCGGGGGACGCTTCACGTCGGCGTCGCTGCCGGCGAGGGTGCGCTGCCGCACGCTGAGCACCGCCATGACCGGGGCGAGCATGAGCACGCGGGCGAGTTTCACCACTGCCGCCACACCGAGGGCGGCACCACCGATCGCGCCACCTGCGGCGACCACCTGCGCGACCTCGTGGATCGACCCGCCCGCCCACAGGCCGGCGTCGGTGTCGGACAGTCCCAGGGCCCGCGCGAGGAGGGGGATCGCGGGGATCATGAGGGTGCCGAAGATGACGACGAGCGCGACCGCGGTGATCACCTCTTCCTCCTCTGCGTCCACCACCCCGTCCACCGCCGCGACCGCGGCTGCACCGCAGATCGAGAAGCCGCACGCGATGAGCAGGCGCTGCGTCCAGCTGAGGCCGAGGAGCTTGCCCGCGAACATCGTTCCGACGATCCCGAGACAGACGATCGAGACCACCACGACGATGACGCCCCAGCCGAGTCCGAGGATGTCGCTGAGCATCAACTGGAGTCCGAGGAGGGCGATGCCCACCCGCAGCAGTTTCTTGGCGGAGAACTGCAGTCCGGGACGAAGCCGCTCGGGCAGACGCACGAGGTTCGACAGGACGGCGCCGAGCACGATGGCGATCAGCAGCGGGCTGACCGTCGGAAGGAACCGTCCGACACCCATGGCGACGGTGGTGGCCACGACGCACAGCGCCAGACCCGGCAGGAGAGTGGCCGTGGCGTTCTGCAGTCGCGGCAACGCTCCCGGGCTCTCGACGCGCTGGTCCTCGGACTTCGATTCGCTCAGTTCGGTGCTCATGTTTCTACGGTCCGTCAGTGCGGCACTTTGCGATAGCCGTCATTTCGGCATGAACACATATCATTTCGATATGTCTTGCGCCGTGGTCATATACTCGGCGTATGTCCCGCAAATGGCCGGAGTTTCCCGTGCTCGAGTTACTCGTCGGCGTCGACGACCACGGAAGCCTCAGCGCCGCTGCCAGACTCGCGGGAATGGCGCAGCCGAATGCGAGTCGCGCCATCAAACAACTCGAGCGCCAGTTCGGCATGACGCTGTTGCAGCGCAGCCCGACGGGCTCGATCCTCACGCCCCAGGGAACCGTCATCGCGCACTGGGCGCGCCGGGTGCTGTCCGATACGCGCCGACTGCTCGACGTAGCCGAGGGGCTGCGCGCGGAGCGTACCGCCGAGTTGACGGTGGGCGCCAGCATGACGGTGGCGGAACACCTGATGCCGGGCTGGCTGGGGCAGTTCCGCCGATTGCACTCCGACGTGACCATTCACCTGCAGGTGCACAATTCGACTCAGGTGTTCGAACGGATCAACAGCAGGACCTGCGACGTCGGATTCGTCGAATCGCCGACGGTACCGCGCCCGTTGAAGAGTCTGACCGTCGCCCGCGACCGGTTGGTCGTCGTCGTTCATCCCACCCATCCGTGGGCGCGGCGGCGGAAGGCCCTGTCCGTCAGCGAGTTGGCTCTGACACCGCTACTGGTCCGGGAACCGGGATCCGGCACCCGGACCACTCTCGACGTGGCGTTGCAGGAATACGACCGGGCGGCACCACTTCTCGAGCTCGGGAGCGCCGCGGCGATCCGCACCAGCGTGCTGGCCGGGGTCGGCCCCGCCGTGATGAGCACCCTCGCGGTCGCGGAACAGGTTGCCGCCGGCGAGCTGAAGGTGATCGACGTCGACGGCCTCGAACTCGACCGGGTGCTGCGGGCCGTGTGGCGGGGTGCACGTCAGCTCGACGGTCCCGCGGGCGAACTGGTGCGTCTGGTCCGCCGAGTCGGCACGGGAACCTGAGCTCTGCCGCTCATCCCAGGATGCAGGTGGTGGCACCGGCTGCGATGACGAGCACGATGACGGCGGAACGAAACACCCCGGGCGGGAGGCGGCGGGCGATCGCCAGTCCCGAGAGGTTGCCGACCAGCGCGGCCGCCACGAACACCGGGAGCCGTGGCCAGAACATCGACTCCGTGATCTCGTCGTGGAACCACAGGACGCCGAGGGCCATGACGTTGGCGACGATGAAATAGCCTGCGAGATCGGCGATGAACGCCAGCGGGGGCAGCCGCGCCCGCATCAGCAACAGAACCGGGGGCGGCCCGTTGAGGGAGGTCGTGGTTCCGAGGTAACCGCCGACCGACCCGGTGAGAACATGCGCGACCGTGGACGGCGCCCGGGCGGTCTCCGTCCGGTTCGGGAGTGCCATCGCCAGCCCGCACAGCATGACGACGGCCCCCGCGGCCGGTTTCAGATACTGCTCCGGCAGCAGTCCGAGGGTGACCGCACCCAGCCAGGCACCGGGCAGGCTGCCACCACCGAGCAGGGCCACCCGTCCCCAGCTGATGTGGTCTCGCAGCTGGTACGCCGCACCGATCCGCGTGATCAGCCCGGCCGTGAGATTGACGAATACCACTTCGGGAACGGCGAATCCGACCATCAGCATCACCGGCGTCGCGATCAGTGCCGTCCCGAACCCGGTGGCGCCGCCGATGACCGAGGCGATGCCGATGCACAGGGCACCGACGAGGAGCATCGTCAACGCGACTCCCTTCTCGATTCCGACGGCACGTTCCGTGTCCGACGCGTCAGGTGGCCAGGGATTGAACGGCACTCACGAGCGCCATCAGTTCGATGTCGCCGGCGGTGCATCCGCGGGAGAGGTCGTTCCACGGCGCGGCCAAGCCTTGCAGGATGGGCCCCAAGGCTATTGCACCTCCCAGCCGCTGGGCAATTTTGTACCCGATGTTGCCGGCGTCGAGATTCGGGAACACCAGGACGTTCGCCCGGCCCGCGACGCGTGAGTCGGGGGCCTTGGACGCGCCGATCTCGGCGACCAGCGCGGCGTCGAACTGCAGATCTCCGTCGACGTGCAGTTGCGGGTCCCGGACGCGGACCAGTTCCGCGGCCTCGCGTACCTTTTCCACGCGCGGATGCCGGGCGCTGCCCTGGGTGCTGAACGACAGCATCGCCACGATCGGTGTCTGCTCGGTGAGGTGGAAGTGGGTGGCGCCGGCCGCCAGTGCGATGTCGACCAGTTCGCCGACCGTGGGATCGGGCACGACGGCGCAGTCGGAGAACGTCAACTGCCGGCCGTCCGGCAGCAACATCAGGAACGAGCTCGACAGGATGCTCGACCCGGGGGCGAGACCCACGATCCGCAGTCCGGCCCGGAGCACGTCGGACGTCGGTCTGCCCGCACCGGCCACGCCGGCGTCGACCACTCCGGCGCGCAGCGCCGCCGCGGTGAGGCACACCGGGTCGGACATTGCCGAGTCGATCCGGTCGGGGTACCGCGCGAATCCCTCTTCGACGGCCCCGCGGATCGCGGGGTCCGCGGCCGCCTCGGCGATGTCGACGACCAATTCCTCGGCCAGCGGGATGCCCGACGTCTCGGCGACGCGGCGGATGACGTCCCTCCGCCCGAACAGGCGCGGCGAGACGACGCACTTGTGGTGCAGGGTGTGGGCGGCGCGGATCGCGCGTTCGTCTTCGCCGTCCGCGAGGCCGACGATCCGGTTCTGCCCCCGCAGGGCGGCGACCCAGCTGTCGATCAGCGACGAATCATTCTGTCGCACAGTGCCGGAAGGTGGTGCAGTGTAGGTAGGTGCAGCGGTGACTCCCGGGGCCATGGCCTCGCTCTCCCATCGATACGAAAAAGGGGTGGCGGCCGTCGATGGTCGACGACCGCCACCCGCTGGAATGAGGGAAGTCGAAACCCTACGGCTGGATTGCCTTCTCGATGTCGGTGAGCATGCTGTCGACGCCGTGGAGCAGTTCCGACAGCACCTCGTCGTCGGCGACGAGGGGCGGCGAGATCATCAGCATCGTCGCGCCGCGGTCGTCGCCGCGCAGGATCACCTTGGTGCGGGCGAACGCCTCGGGCAGCACCTTGCGCAGCACGGTGAGCGACTCCTGCTCGGTGAACTCGCGGCCGTTGTCGCTGTCGGCCATCAACTCGATCGCGTAGAAGTACCCGGTTCCGCGCACGTCCTTGACGCACCGGTGCGCACTCTTCAGCGAATCGAGTGCTGTCCGCAGCTTCGGGCCCCGGGCGGCGACGTTGCCCAGCACGTTCTCGTCCCGCATCGCGGTGATGTTCGCGACCGCGACCGCCGTCGACACCGGATGCCCACCCCACGTGGCGCCGTGGGTGAACACGCCGCCCTTGGGCGAATCGTAGAGCTCGCGCACCAGTTGCTCGCGCACGATGAGCCCGCCGAGCGGGGCATAGCCGGACGTCGAGCCCTTCGCGAAGGTGATCATGTCCGGAACCACACCGGTGAGCCCGTGCCCGAACCAGTGCCCGAGGCGACCGAACGAGCAGATCACCTCGTCGGAGACCAGGAGAATCCCGTGCTTGTCGCACAGCGCGCGCAGTGCCGGCCAGTATCCGTCCGGTGGGACCAGGGCTCCGCGGCCGTTCTGCACCGGCTCGGCGAAGACGGCGGCGATGGTCTCGGCGCCCTCTTCCTCGATGACGGCCTCGATCGCGGTGATGCAGTCGAGCTGGTCGGCAGGGCCGCAGTCGCCGAGGTAGCCGAGCGTGTTGGGTACCGACCGGACGCCAGGCAGTAGCGGGCCGAAGGGATCCTTGATCTTCGGCAGCTGCGTCACCGACAGCGCGCCGAGAGTGGTTCCGTGATAAGCCATCTCGCGGCTGATGATCTTGGTTCGCTGGGGGTTGCCCTGGCTGCGGTGGTACTGCCGGGCGAACTTGACCGCGGTCTCCACGGCCTCGGATCCCGAGTTGACGAAGAAGGTCGTCCCGAGGTCTCCGGGCGCCAGATCGGCGATGAGCGCGGACGCCTCGATCGCGGGAACGTGGGCGCTGCCCCAGTTCGAGGCGTACGCCAGCGTGCCGATCTGCTCGCTCGCCGCTTTCGCGATGTCGTCGCGGCCGTGACCGATGTTCACACAGAACAGGCCAGCCAGACCGTCGAGGAAACGGTCCCCCTCGGTGTCGATCAGATAGCTGCCCTCACCGCGAACGAACACCGGGAAGTCGCTCTCCCAGGTGTCCTTGCGGGTGAAATGAGGTCCGAGGTGCCGGCGGGCCCGTGCTCGCAATTCGGTGACGTCCACGACCATCTCCTTCGTTGTCGAATGGCTGTGACCCACAACATACCGACGGCGCAGAGCGCAGGTCAGGGCCAGAAGAGCGGTATTCGATGGGTCCAGACTGGTCCCCGTAGACGACGCCCAACTGGTCCTTCTGGTCCCATGCCAGTCTGATCCAGACTTCGGTATCGCCCGGACACCACGACGTGGCCGGAGCGGCCAACAGCCCCAGCTAACGGAGGTCTCAGATGAGGATCGGTATCCCCAAGGAAGTCAAGAACCACGAGTACCGGGTGGCGGCCACTCCCGCCGGCGTGCACGAACTGGTTGCCCACGGACACGACGTGTTCGTCGAACGCGGTGCGGGGGAAGGCTCCTCGATCGGCGACGACGCCTACGGTGCCGCAGGCGCGAAGATCCTCGACACGGCCGATGCGGTCTGGCAGAGCGCGGAACTGGTCCTCAAGGTCAAGGAGCCCATCGCGGAGGAATACCACCGGATGCGTTCGGACCTCACGCTGTTCACGTACCTGCACCTCGCCGCCGGCGAAGAGTGCACCCGGGCGCTGCTCGCCGCCGGCACGAATTCCGTTGCATACGAAACCGTTCAGCTTCCCGACGGGTCGCTGCCCCTGCTGTTCCCGATGAGTGAGGTGGCCGGCCGGCTCGCGCCCCTCGTCGGCGCACAGGCACTCATGCGCCCGGAGGGTGGCCGCGGCGTACTGATCGGCGGCGTGTCCGGGGTGTCCCCGGCTCGCGTCGTCGTGATCGGTGCGGGCGTCTCGGGCATGAATGCCGTCGCCGTAGCCGCAGGCACCTGGGCCGACGTCGTCCTGTTCGACAAGAACGTCGACAAGCTGCGCGCCGCCGACCGCATGTACCAGGGCCGGATCCGCACTCTCGCCGCCAACTCGTACTCGATCGAGCAGGAGGTCATGCAGGCGGACCTCGTCATCGGCGCCGTGCTGGTCCCGGGCGCGAAGGCACCGAAGATCATCTCGAACTCGCTCGTCGCACGGATGAAGCCGGGCAGCGTGCTCGTCGACATCGCGATCGACCAGGGCGGTTGCTTCGAGGATTCGCGCCCCACCACCCACGCGGAGCCCACGTTCAAGGTTCACGACTCGGTGTTCTACTGCGTGGCGAACATGCCGGGCGCGGTGCCCCACACGTCGACGTATGCGCTCACCAACGTCACCCTGCCGTACACCCTGCAGATCGCCGAGAAGGGCCTCGCCCGCGCGGCGAGGGAGAACGCGGCACTGCGCGCCGGGGTCAGCACGGTCGCGGGCCGCCTGACGAACGACGCCGTCGGCACCGCTCTGGGGATCGAGTCGATCAGCGTCGACGACGCGCTCCACCTCGTTTGATTTCACCGCCGGCCCGGCATACTGAGGAGTGCTCGTGCGAGGACTTCTCGGCGTGCCGGGTCGGCGTCCGTCCGGCCGCTGCGGGATCGACAGGAGGCGATGCGTGCCGAGAACGCTGATCGAGATCGATCGCAATTCCGCCGAGCCGCTGTACCGCCAGGTCCGGCGGGCGATCGAACACGGCATCGCGAACGGACTGTTCGATCCGCGCCATCGTCTGCCGAGTTCGCGCGAACTCGCGGTCGACCTCGCGATCTCCCGGAACACGATCAATCTGGCCTATCAGGAACTGATCGCCGAGGGGCTGGTACAGAGCCACCAGCGGTCCGGCATGTTCGTCAATCCCGACATGATCGAGACGCTGGCCTCGGATGCCCGCGCAACCATCCCGCGCATCGACTGGTCGTCCCGCATCCGGCGTTATCCCGACGCCGACGTTCCGCACATCGAGAAGAACCTCGACTGGCACAAGTATCCGTACCCGTTCCTGGCGGGGCAGATCGACATCCGCAGCTTCCCGGCCCGCGCCTGGGTGCGGTGTCTGCGCGACGCGTTGTATCAGCCCCACGCGTACGCCAGTCTGCAGGACAGCGTCGGTGCGGACGATCCGATGCTGATCGACATGATCCGCCAGCACCTGCTGCCGTCGCGCGGCATCGAGGCGGGTGCCGACGAAGTGCTCGTCACCGTCGGTTCCCAGCAGGGACTGGATCTGGTCGGCCGGGTCCTGCTCGGGCCCGAACACCGCGTGGCCATCGAGAATCCCGGTTACCTCGACGCACGACACATCTTCCTGCGCACCGGCGCCCAGGTGTATGGCATCGACGTCGACGCGCACGGACTGCGGCCACCGGAGACGCTGCGCGGCACCGACCTGATGTATCTGACACCGAGCCATCACCATCCGACCAACGCGACGCTCGGCATCGACCGCCGTCAGCGCCTGCTGCAGCTCGCCGCGGAGTCCGGCACCGTGATCGTCGAGGACGATTACGACAGCGAGTTCCGCTACCACGGCAGTCCCAGCCCGGCGCTCAAGGCGCTCGACTCCAGCGGCGACGCCGTGTATCTCGGGACGTTCTCGAAATTCCTGGCCCCGGGCCTGCGCCTGGGCTACCTCGTCGGACCCGCGGATCTGGTGCGTGAACTGCGCAAAGCCCGCCGCTACGTGCTGCGGCACCCACCCGGTCATCAGCAGCGAGCCCTGGCGATGCTCATCGACAGCGGCGAATACCACCGGGCGCTGCGTCACCACCGCACCCAGATGAAACACAAGTGGGAGCGGCTGTGCACCGCCGTCGACAAGTACCTCCCGTGGTCGCAGGAACCGTATCCGCCCGGCGGGGTGAGCCTGTGGATGACCGGGCCGGAAGAACTCGACTGCCGCGCCGTCGTCCGTGAGGCTGAGCAGCGCGGCGTCCTCGTCGAACGCGGCGACATCTTCTATACCCAGCCGGTACCGCCCCGCAACCACTTTCGCATCGGCTACGGGGCGATCCCATTGCGCTCCATCGAGGAAGGAACAGCCCTCCTCGGTCAGGCCTGCGCGGCGAGTATGCGGCGCTGAGGATCGTCCCGCCGGGCCCCGCGCGCCACCGGTTCCCGCTCGGGACCTGGAGCGAGCAGGCGCCACATGAGGACCACGAGCGCGTTCACGCCCGTCGAGATCACTCCACTGTTGATGCCGCCGAGAACCGACGGCCCCTGGAGGTACAGCACCACCGACAGCGCCACGCCCACGACCATTCCGGTGGTGATCGCCGCCGCGGGCACCCGCCGGGCGAACAGCACCACAAGGAATGCCGGGACCACCTGCGCCACGAGTCCGTAGAACAGGTTGAGGACGGTGAGCATGAGCGTCGAGGCGTACAACGTGAGCAGTGCACCGAGCACGAGGAAGGCGGCGACGAACACGGTGCTCCACCGTCGCTGCGCGTGCGCGCCCAGCCCGGACAGCAGGTTGCGCGACACCAAACCTCCGATGCCGAGTGCCGTCGCGGCGAGCACCAGCAGACCGGACAGCGCCGCGCCCGACGCCACGATTCCGACGAGCCAGTCCGGCAGCAGGCCGCGGGCGGTCACCATGAAGATCGTGTTGGGGTTGGAAACGCCCGGGTACTTCTGCAGGGCGTAGAACGAGGCGAGAACCAGCAGCGGGTAGATGAGCATGTACAGCGGCATCCACACCGTCGAGCCCTTCACCGCACGCTCCGATTTGGCGGGCAGGATGTACGACGCACCCAGCCCCAGGTAGAACACGAGCGCCTGGAAGACGATGGTGGTCATCGTGAACGTCATCGCCGAACCCGAGATGGTGCTCACGGCGGGGGTGAGGTGGATCGGCGTGGTCGCGGCCCCCGACCCGCGGGTGGCGAACAGCACCGCGATACCGACGGCCGCGACGGTGATGACCATCAGCGTGTCCTTGATGACCGATACGTATGCGGGAGAACGGATGCCCGACACCGCGACGTACAGGAACGCGAGGACGCCGGCGATCACCACCGCCTGCACCGGGGTGAGGCTGACCCCCAGTGAGGACAGCACCACCTGCAGACCGATGAACTGGTACTGCCCCCACGGCACGAGCCCGACGAGCAGCGTCAGGCATGTCACCAATTCCACTGCGCGGCTGGAGAAATGCCTGCCGAAGATGTCGGGGACGGTCATCGCGTCGTACCGTTTCGCGGCCCGCCACACCAGCGGTGCGAGGAAGTAGCCGAACACGTACGCGAGCAGGATGTATCCGATGAACCACACGCCGTAGCTCGCACCGTGGGCGTAGATGCCCGACGGGAATCCGAGCAGCGTGCCGATGCTGTACACCTCACCGACCGCGAGGAAGTACACGAGCCAGGCGGGGAACGAGCGTCCGCCGACGAGGAACTCCGAGATGCCCCCGTTGCGGCGGCCGTATCCGGCGTAGACGGCGACTCCCACCGAGATGGCGAGGACGACACAGAGGACGGCGACGATCATGCGGTTTTCTCCTCGTCCGGGTAGTGACTGCGATCGAAGAAGCGCCAACTGACCCACAGGCAGAGCGTGGTGAACGGGAAACAGACGAAGGTCCAGAGGAAGACGACGGGAAAGCCGAAGAGCACGGCGTGAATTCGCCCGAACGTGAAGATTCCGCCGAGTATCGCGAAGGTCGGGACGACGAACCCGATGACGACACTCGGCCAGCTGCGGATCATCGCACCACCGCCGGCGACGTGAATTCGTCGCTCGCGTGGACGACGTCGCCGCCGACCACGGTCGCGTCCACGGCGAGGGAACGGATCGTCTCGGGTGCCACCGAGGTGATGTCCGCCGACAGCACCGCGAGGTCGGCGAGCTTGCCCACCTCGAGGCTGCCCCGCGACGACTCCTCGCCGCCGAGGTACGCGGCGTCGATGGTGTACGCGCGCAGGGCCGCGTCGACGTCGATGGTTTGTTCCGGGCCGAGCACGTCGCCGTTGCGGGTGATCCGGTTGACGGCACACCAGATTCCCTCGAGCGGGGGCACCGGCGTGACGGGGGTGTCCGAGTGGAGGCCGAACGTCAGTCCCCGCGAGCGCGCCGAGGCCAGCGGACTGATGCGGCGTGCCCGCTCCGGACCGAGGAAGCGGTCCCGGTGGCGGTCGCCCCAGTAGTAGACGTGTTTGACGAAGAACGAGGCCAGCACGTCGTTCGCGGCCATGCGGTCGAGTTGGTCCTCCCGCACCGTCTGACAGTGCTCGATCCGGTGCCGCCGGCGGTGTCCGGGTTCGACCCCGAGCCGCTCGTACCCGTTGATGATCGCCTCGATGGCGGCGTCCCCGTTGCCGTGCACGGCCACCTGCCAGCCCGCCGCGTCCAGCGCGGCGATCCTGCGTCCGAGGTCGTCGGGGTCGAGCAGCATCATGCCGTGGTCTTCCGGCGCGCACGTGTACCCCTCTGCGAGGCAGCCGGTCAGTCCCTGGATGGACCCGTCAGCGACGATCTTCACGCCCGAGAGGGCGAAGCGGTCGTCGTCGGCGGCCGGATCCGGCGCCTCCGGTATGCCCTCGTCGAGGCCCGCCACGAGGTCGTGGAACAGGTAGCCGTGCACCCGGGTCGGGAGCCCGCCGGTCCGCGCGAGTGTGCGGTACGCGTCGAGTCCGGCGCGTCCGCCGATCAGTCCGATACCCGCATCGTGGACCGTCGTGACACCGTGCCGCGCGTACTCCGCGCCGGCGAGCCGCAGCGCCTCCACCGCTTCGTCACCGCCCCGGCTCGGCACGAGCGAATTCACCATGAACGCCGCGCCCTCGATCAGCAGCCCGGTCGGCTGCCCCGACGAGTCCCGTGCGATCCGTCCCCCGGGCGGATCGGGTGTCGTGGCATCGATGCCCGCAAACCGCAACGCCGCCGAGTTCGCCACACAGAAATGCCCCGACACGTGCGTCAGCAGAACCGGGTTGTCCGGCGACACCCGGTCGAGGTCGGTGAGGGTCGGATGCCGGTCGTCGGCGAGGAGTGAGTCGTCGTAGCGATAGCCGCGGATCCACGCGCCGGGTTCTTCATCCGCCACCGCCTGCTCGACCCGGTGCACGATGTCGGCGATGCAGTCGTTCGGCGGCGAACCCGCGTCGACCTGCGCGGCCAGGGTCATGCCGAAGAATTCCGGGTGATTGTGCGACTCGACGAATCCCGGGATGGCGGTGCGGCCGCCGAGATCGAGAACCCGGGTGTCGGGACCGATCCACTCGGCCACCGCGCGATCGGAATCGACGGCGACGATGCGGCCGCCGCGCGCCGCAAGTCCACTCGCCCGGCGGCCCAGCCCGTCCATCGTCAGGACCGTTCCGTTCAGGACGACGAGATCGGCCGATCGCGTGCTGTCCGCTCTTCTGGGAAAGTCCACTGCAGTGCCTGCCTTTCGTTACCGCGTCGAAGTAGTTCGAGCACTACCTTGCGCGCAGTGTGACGCGGGCAACAGGGCCAGAAGACGACCGCGGGACGGTACCAGCGCGGCCCGAGAGGGGCTCTACCGCAACGCCACCTGCACGAGGACGGCGGCGCCGAGGAAGCCGAGCAACCACAGCACGCGTTGGCGGACCTGCTGGGCGGTGGTGCGGTCGAACAGCCATTTCCCGGCGGCGGCGCCGAGCATGCACAGCGGTGCGAACAGGACGATCTGGGCGAGGACGGGAACGGTGAGAAGACCACCGGCAGCCGAACCGGCCGCGCCGAATGCATCGATGACGAGGAAGAACACGACGAGCGAGGCGCGTCCGGCGGCGACGTGGGAGGACGCGGAGAAGTACATCAGGACGGCGGGCGGACCACCGAGAGCGAAGCCGCCGTTGAGGAGACCGGACGCCACACCGGTCGCGGCGGTGGTCGCGGGGCCGGGCAGCGACTGCCGGTCGGGGACCGCGGCCATGGCGACGGCCGATCCGATGATCGCGACACCGAGCAGCACCCGCACCAGGTCGCCGGACAATTGCGTGAGCGCCCACATCCCCACCGGCATCCCGATCAGCGTGCCGGCGAACAACCAGCGCAACGACTTCCAGTGCACCTGCCGCCACACCTGGGGCAGCATCGCGGCGCTCGCCACGACCTCGAGGACGAAGACGGTGGGGATCACCGACGTCGGCGGGAGCAGGACGACGAGTCCCGCTACCCACACCATCGCGCCGCCGAAGCCACCGAAGCCGCGGACGACGCCGCCGGCCACGACGACGCCGAGCGCGAAGAGGAGGGCAGGCAGCGACAGATCCCACACCGTTGCCGCCATACTCTGTCACTCCGTTTCGCAGTCGTCTCCGGAAGAAGTGTGGGTGCCACGCCGCCGAAGCGACAGGTCCAGTCCGCGACGGATCGTCGGTACCAGGGCACGCGACGGTGGCCCCCGGCCGCATTCGCCGGGGACCACCTGGTGCGATGGGGAATTACACGTAGTCCTTGTACTTGTCGAGCAGGCGCACCGGCTTCGACAGCGCGTCGCGGCGGAAGGGGTCGCCGAGTTCACGGGTGCACATGATCTCGATGACCGTCGTCTTGCCCTCGTTCATCTGCGCGGCCACCGCGCGCTGCAGCGCCGGGCCCACCTCTTCGAGCTTGTCGACGACGATGCCCTCGGCGCCCATCGCCTGCGCGATCCCGGCGAACGACTCGCTCTCGAGCTCACCGGCGACGAAGCGGCGGTTGTAGAAGTCGACCTGGTTCTTCTTCTCCGCACCCCACTGCCGGTTGTGGAACACGACCGCGGTGACCGGGATGTCGTGGCGGACAGCCGTCATGACCTCACCGAGGCTCATTCCCCAGGCTCCGTCGCCGGCGTACGCGATGGCGGGACGCTCCGGCGCCGCCGCCTTCGCGCCGATGACGGTCGGCAGTGCGTAACCGCAGTTGCCGAAGCTCATCGGGGCGAGGAAGCTGCGCGGCTTCTCGAATCGGAGGTAGCTGTTGGCGACCGAGTTGATGTTGCCGATGTCGGTGGACACCATCACGTTCTCCGGCATCGCCTTCTCCAGCTCACGCAGCACCTGGCGCGGGTGCAGCCAGTTGCCCTCCTCGCCTTCCTGCTCGGCGATCATGTCGAGGCTGAACGGATCGCGCTCGTGGGTCCACTCGTCGAGTTCCTTCTCCCACGCGGCCTTCTCGGCGTCGATCTTCTTGCTGCGCTCCTCGCGGTTGGCATCGCACGCGAGCGCCTTGCCGTCGAGCCGCTCGGTGAGGGCCACGGCGGCGGCCTTCGCGTCGCCGCAGATCCCGACGGACACCTTCTTGACCAGGCCGAGCATCTTGTGGTCGGCGTCGATCTGGATGATCTTGGCGTTCTTGGGCCAGTAGTCCATGCCGTGCTGCGGCAGCGTGCCGAAGGGGCCGAGGCGGGTACCGAGTGCCAGCACCACGTCGGCCTGGCTGATCAGCTTCATCGCGGCCTTCGACCCCTGGTAGCCGAGCGGTCCGGTCCACAGCGGGTGGCTGGCGGGGAACGAGTCGTTGTGCAGGTAGCTGTTGACGACGGGGGCACCGAGACGCTCGGCGAGTGCCTTGCACTCCTCGACGCCGTCGGCCATGACCACGCCGCCGCCGGACACGATCACCGGGAACTCGGCCTGCGCCAGCAGTTCCGCGGCCTCGTTGAGGCTCTTCTCCCCGCCGGGCCCGCGGTCGAGCCGGGTGGGCTTCGGGATCTCGGTCTCGATCTCGCCGTAGAAGAAGTCGCGCGGGATGTTGAGCTGCGTCGGACCCATCTCGGACATCGCGCGGTCGAAGCAGCGTCCGGTGAACTCGGCCATGCGCTTCGGGTTGTTGACGTGGCCCTGGTACTTGGTGAATTCCTGGAACATCGGGAGCTGGTTGGCCTCCTGGAAGCCGCCCAGACCGGTGCCCATGGTGCCGGCTTCGGGGGTGACGATGACGACGGGGCTGTGCGCCCAGAAGGCGGCGGCGATCGCGGTGACGCAGTTGCTGATGCCCGGGCCGTTCTGCCCGATCACCATGCCGTGCCGCCCGCTGACCCGGGCGTATCCGTCGGCCATGTGTCCCGCGCCCTGCTCGTGGACCACGGGGACGAGCCGGATGCCTGCGGGAGCGAAGATGTCCATGGCATCCATGAAGGCGGACCCCATGATGCCGAACATGTCGGTCACGCCGTTGGCGACCATCGTCTCGACGAACGCCTCCGACGGGGTCATCTTCTGTACACCGGAGACCGCGGTGCGATCGGCACCGTTCTTCTTCTTGCTCATGTGTGATCCTCCTTCAGGGATGCGCCGGAAACGGCAGAGAATGTCAAAAATCGGAACGTTTTGTTCGTGATTTTGTGATGTGCAGTGACTGTAGGGCACGTCACACGCTTCGTCAACGAATGTTCCCAAAACTGGAACGGGATGTATGATTTTTCGAAACAGGCACATGAGCGCCGCCATTCCGGCCGAGGAGGAACCGTGGGTGAGATTCACCGGATCAACGAGTCGAACGGGCACCCGACCGCCGAACTGCCCGGAGACACCCCGACGCTCCGGCTCTTCGCCCTGCTCGAGATGATCGCGTCCAAGGATCAGCTGTTCACCCTGCAGGGACTCGTCGAGGAGACGGGCATGGCCAAACCGACGTTGCACCGCATGCTGCAGCAACTCGAGGGGGCCGGGCTCCTCACCCGGCAGAACAACGGCCGGCACTACGGCACCGGCGTCCGCCTGCGTCGCTTCGCCGAGAATCTGCTGCTCAACGACACCCATCACGGCGCCCGGCACGCGATCCTCCGGAACCTCGTCGCGGAACTCGGCGAGAGTTGCAACGTGACTACCCTGTCGGGCAGCGAGGTGGTATACCTCGACCGCGTGGAAACGCCTGAGCCCCTTAGGTTTACGCTCCACGCCGGATCCCGGGTTCCCGCGCACTGCTCGGCGAGCGGCAAGATGATCCTGTCGCAACTCAGTCCGGCGCAGCGCGGGCGACTGCTCGGGCGGATGCCGCTCGAGCGATACACCACCAAGACGGTCACCGACGTCGCTCTCATCGAGGCCGAACTCAAGCAGGTCCGCCGCGACGGCTACGCCATCGACGACGAGGAGTTCCTGCCCGGCCTCGTGTGCGCCGCGGTGCTCGTCCCATGCGCCACAGGCAATTCCAACCTCTGCATCGCAGTCCAGGCCCCGGTCATGCGACTCACCCCCGACAAGGCGCTCAAGCTCCTGCCGGCCCTGCGGCGGGCCGCCGACGCCATCGGTGAGATCGAGAACGAGGTCACGATCACCGAATCGACCGAATGAATTGAAGGAGGGCGTATGCCCGACATGACCACCTCGGCCCCCACCCACCCGGTGTCCGTCCGCGAACTGTTCGGTCTCGACACCGATCTGACGGTGCGCGCGTTCCGTGAACCCGTCGACCACGTCCCCGATATCGATCCCGCATACCGCTTCGATCACGCGGTGACGACGGCGCTGCTCGCCGGGTTCGGCCGCAACCGCCGGGTGATGGTGCAGGGTTTGCACGGCACCGGCAAGTCCACCCACATCGAACAGGTTGCGGCGCGGCTCAACTGGCCGTGCATCCGCGTCAATCTCGACGGACATCTCAGCCGTCTCGATCTGATCGGCAAGGACGCCGTCGTCCTCCGGGACGGCAAACAGGTCACCGAATTCCAGGAGGGCATCCTGCCGTGGGCACTGCAGCGGCCCGTCGCGCTGATCCTCGACGAATACGACGCCGGCCGCCCCGACGTCATGTTCGTCCTCCAGCGCATCCTCGAGCGCGACGGAAAGCTGACGCTGCTCGATCAGAACAGGGTGCTCACTCCCCATCCCGCGTTCCGCCTGTTCGCCACCGCCAACACCGTCGGCCTGGGCAATCTCAACGGCCTGTATCACGGGGCGCAGCGGCTCAATCACGCGCAGATCGATCGCTGGAACATCGTCGCGACCCTCGATCACCTTCCCGCCGAACAGGAACTCGAGATCGTGTCCGCGCGGGTGCCGTCACTGAACCGGGAACTCCTCGCGTCGATGGTCGCCGTGGCGAACCTGACCCGGAACGGTTTCCGGGTCGGTGACCTGTCCACCCTGATGTCCCCGCGCACGGTGATCACCTGGGCCGAGAACATCGAGATCTTCCACGACCCGGCACTGGCGTTCCGGCTGTCGTTCGTCAACAAGTGCGACGAGGCGGAGCGGCCCGTCGTCGCCGAGTACTACCAGCGCTGCTTCGACGCGGAACTGGACCGGTCGGCGATGCTCGCGACGAGCGTGGCCTGAGTCCGCGGCCATGGTCGAATTGTCCACGCGGGCAGACGCCGTCCGCCGGCGGCAGCACAGTTCCGAACTCTGCGCCGCCGCGATCCGCGCCCTCACCGGCCAGGGCGAGTTGCACTTTCGGGGGCCGGTGCTCCATCGCGGACACCGGCGGGTGCCGATGCCCGCCCCGCACCTGCACCCGTCCGCCACCCACGACGACGTCCCGAACGTGCGCGGCGCGGGTGACGGCATGGCCCTGCGACTGCTCCACACCGATCTGGCTCTGCATCGCAGCCTGTGCCCGGCCGACACGGCGGGCAGGCTGATCTTCGATACCCTCGAGCAGTTCCGCGTCGAGTCGCTGGCGGCGGACGCGATGGGCGGTGTGCGCGCGAATCTGGCCCACCGCTTCGCGCAGTGGTCGGAGGAGTTCGTGGCGTCCGGGCTGACGGAGACCGTACACGGGATGCTGCTGTTCACGGTGACGCAGATGTGCCGGGCCCGGATCACCGCCCAGCCGATACCCGAGACCACCGAGGACCTGATCGAATCGACCCGGTTCGCGCTGGCGTCCGTCCTCGGCGACCATCTGCCGCCCCTGCGCCGAACCCGATTCTCGCAACACAACTTCGGCATTCACGCGCGAGCCGTCGCCGAGGTGATCGGCGCCCGGCTGGAAACCGCCGCAGACCCGGACGAGCACGACGACACCCGGCGCGCCGAGCGGGCCGCCGCCTTCTCCCTGATCTTCGACGCCGATCCGGACGACCACGACGCGTTCGCGACAGCGGTGTCGGGGCACAGCCGCGCACTGGGCGACGGCGGCGACGGATACCGCGTGTTCACCCGCGCCTACGACGAGACACGGGATGTCGCGTCGCTCGTCCGGCCCGCACTGCTCCAGGAGTACCGCCGGCGGCTCGACCTCACCATCGACGACCGGCACATCAACGTCCGCAGACTCGGTCGGCAACTGAAGGCGCTGCTGTCGGAACCCGTCCGCGAAAGCTGGGAGGACGGCCGCGAAGAGGGATACATCGACGGTCGCCGACTGGCGCAACTCGTCACCTCACCCACCGAACGCAGACTCTTCAGAGCCGTACGCACCGAACCCCGGACCGACGCGACGGTGACCTTCCTCATCGACTGCTCGGGGTCCATGAAGGAGTTCGGCGAACCGGTTGCGGCGCTGGTCGACGTGTTCGCGCGGGCGCTCGAGCTGGCCGACGCCCGGTGCGAGATCCTGGGTTTCACGACCGCCGCCTGGAACGGTGGCCGAGCCCGCAAGGACTGGCTCCGGTCCGGACGCCCCGGCAATCCGGGGCGGCTCAACGAAGTGCGGCAGCTGGTGTTCAAGGATGCGGAAAGCACCTGGCGCCGAGCACGTCCCGCGATCGCGGGATTGCTGAAGAACGACCTGTTCAAAGAGGGCGTCGACGGCGAGGCCGTCGACTGGGCGTGCACACGGATGCGCGGCCACGCCCCGGGCAGGAGGCTCCTGTTCGTGATCTCGGACGGCAGCCCACTGGACGGCGCCACCGCGCTGGCCAACGACGAGTTCTACCTGGACCACCACCTGCAGGAGGTCGTCGAGCGGCACGAAGACGAACGGGACGTCGAGGTGTACGGGCTGGGGGTCGGGCTGGATCTGAGCCCGTACTACGACCGTTGCCGGACGCTCGATCTGTCGCACGGCACCAACAGCGACGTCATCGCCGACGTGCTGTCGATGATCGCCCACTGACACCCGCCACCTGCCGGTGGCTCGACGCTGAAGGAGTTCCACTCATGACCGAACACCGGATTTCGCGCTGACCGACCGGCAAACCCGTTCAGTCGCGGTAGCTCGGGGCGGGCGGACCGGTTGCCGGCCCCAGCAGGCTCAACCACTTGTCGTACAAGCGAATCCACGTTCCGTCCGTGCGTAGCCGTTCGAGTGTCCCGTTCACGAAGCGCACGAGATCGTCGTTGTTCTTGTTCGCGACGATGCCGTACGGCTCCAGTTCCAGGTTCGGACCGACGATCTCGAGGTTGGGATCCTGCGCCGCGAGGCCGGCGAGGATGGAGTTGTCGGTGCTGGCCGCGTCGGCCTGACCCAGCTGCAACGTGGTCAGGCAATCGTCCCAGTCGGGAACGCCCACGATCGTCGCGGTGGGTGCCACGCGCTGGATCGTCGCGAGGGAGGTGGTGTCGATAAAGGTGCACACCCGTTTGCCGGCCAGGTCCGCGGGCGAGGAGATGCCGGACCCTTCCGGGACGAGCAGTCGCTGATACGCCTCGAAGTACACGGTGGAGAATCCGACCCGTGCAGCGCGTTCGCACGTGATGGAGGTGGCGTGGATCACGAGGTCCACGTCGTTGCTCTCGAGCGCGTCGAAGCGGCCCGCAGACGTCAGCAGCCGGAATTCCACCTTGGACGGGTCGCCGAAGAGGTCGCGGGCAACTTCCCTCGCCAGGTCGATGTCGAACCCCTGCAGTGTGCCTGTCTTCGGATCCCGGAAACTGAACAGGTTCGTGTTCTGATCGGTTCCGACGATCAACCGCCCGCGCGCGCGGATCGCGGCCAGCGCCGAACCGGGTGAAGCCGTCTCCGGCCGGACGGCGGGATCGGGTCGCAGGCTCGACAGTGCGCCGCAGGAGGAGGGATCCGGCGGGGGCTGCGGGGCGCTGCTCGCGGGCGGCAGGATCTGGGCACCGTCCGGTAGTGAGTACCCGGAGTAGTCGCCGGCGAGGGGCGGGGGCAGGGCCGCCGGCGCCGCGCAGGCCGCACCGAGCGAGACTGCCGCGACGAGCGCCGCCCAGTACCGTCCACGCGCGCCGCCGCGGGATCGTCTCGCGTCCCGGGTTCGTCGACTGATGCTGGTCATCGGCTGCTGCTCGTTCCGTCAGGTCATTCGGTCAGGTCACGGGATGACCGCAGACCAGATCTCGTCCACGGACTGGGTGGATTCGGCTGTGCGGAGTGCCTGGGTGATCAGAAGCTTCCCCGTGTTCTCCAGATGCGTGCGCATGGCGGCCCCCGCTGCGACCGGATCACCGGCGATGATCGCGTCGATGATGGAGGCGTGTTCGGTGTCGATGTCGGCGAGGGTCCGGGTCTGTTCGGCGGTGGTGGCGCCGAGGAGCCGGGTGGTCTCGCGGAGGGTCTTGACGATCGCCCGGGCGCGGCCGTTGTCCGCGGCGTCGAGGATGAGGTCGTGCAGTCCGAGATCGTGACGGGCGAAGCCGTTTTCGTCGCCGACGGCGGCGGCATCCTGCATCAGACGCCGTTGCCGGAGCAGGGCGTCCGGGAGCGTGGCGCTCGCCGTGGTGGCGGCCTTGCGGACCGCGGGCAGTTCCAATGCCAGCCGGACGGCGAAGATCTCGGCGATCTCCTTGGGCTGGGGCAGCAGGATGCGGAATCCCTGACGGGCCTCGAACTTGATGAGGCCCACTTCTTCGAGCCGCAGGAGCGCGTCCCGCACCGGGGTGCGGGAGATGCCCAGGCCCTCGGCGAGTTGGTAGACCGAGTACTTCACGCCCGGCTTCATGCGGCCGTCGTCGATGGCGGCTCGGACGGCCGCGATCGCCTGTTCCATCCGTCGTCCCGCGAACGGGGCGAGCGGTTCGAGTTCGAGCACTTCGTCTGCCACTCGATCACTCTAACAACCCGAGGCTGGTCGTAGCATGCCAGGAACATGTAGCATGCTACGAAAGATCTCCGCTGAATCGCTGGCCGCCGAGCTGCGCAGATGTCCGAGCCTCCTGTCGGATCAGACCCATGTCGACATCTTCACCGAAAGCGTTGCACCGCAGAACCGTCACGGGGTTCCGAGCCGCATGATGAGCACGGAGGAAGCCCAAAAGATCTCGCCGTTGATCGGCACCGTGGTGTGCGCGGCCGGCGCCGGGTTTGCCGGGATCGGCGCGGGTGAAACGAACATCGTCCGACCACGGATCGCGCGACCGGGAGGTAGCCTGTCCGAGCACGAAATCGACGTCTGGAGTAGTGGTGCCCACCTTCGATCCCACGCGACCGGCCGAACCGAGACCGCACGTGGGGTTCGGCGGGGTCGAGGTATTCGATGCCAGCGAACACAACCTCGCCCACGTCGACGTGTTCATTCCCCGGGACGTGATCGTCGCTTTCACCGGTGTCTCGGGATCGGGCAAGTCGTCGCTGGCATTCGGCACCATCTACGCCGAGGCACAGCGACGCTTCCTCGAGTCGGTCACGCCGTACGCGCGCCGGTTGATGGATCAGATCGGCGCCCCCAAGGTCGGGGACATCACCGGGCTCCCACCGGCGGTCGCGTTGCAGCAGGCCCGCGGTCACACGTCCGTCCGATCGTCGGTCGGCACCCTCACCCACATCTCGAACGTGCTGCGCATGCTGTTCTCCCGCGCCGGGACGTACCCGCCGGGCGCCGCGGTCCTGGACTCGAACGCCTTCTCGCCCAACACCCCCGAGGGCGGCTGCCCGGCCTGCCACGGACTCGGCCGCACCCACGACGTCGACGTCGACGCACTGGTACCGGACCCGAGCCTGAGCATCCGCGACGGCGCGGTCGCGGCCTGGCCCGGCGCCTGGCTGGGAAAGAACTACCGCGACATCCTCGACACGCTCGGAATCGACGTGGACCGGCCCTGGTCCGAGCTTCCGGCCGATCAGCGGAACTGGATCCTCACCACCGACGAACAACCCACGGTCACCGTGTCGCCGGTGCGCGACCCCGGAAAGATGGTCCGCGACTACCAGGGAACGTTCTCGAGTGCGCGCACCTACGTCCTCCACACGTTCGCGACGACGAAGAGCGCGGCCCAGCGCACGAAGGTCGGCCGCTATTTACTGTCCCGCCCCTGCAGCGCGTGCGACGGCAAGCGGTTGCGGCCGGAGGCGCTGGCGGTGAGGTTCGCCGGCCTCGATGTGGCCGAGGCCACCGAGCTGTCCCTGTCGGATCTGGCCGCGGTCCTCGAAACCGCCGTCGGCCCTGGCGATTCCGGAGCCTCCGATGCGACGGAACAGGCGGCGGTGGCGTTGGTGGACAACCTTCTCGGACGCCTCGGCGGGCTGTCCGAGCTCGGGCTCGGATACCTGAGCCTCGGCCGATCGACCACGACGCTCTCGCCGGGGGAACTCCAGCGACTCCGGTTGGCAACCCAGCTGCAGTCGGGCCTGTTCGGGGTGCTGTACGTACTCGACGAACCGTCCGCGGGCCTGCATCCCGCCGACACCGAGGCGCTGGTCACCGCCGTGCGGCGACTGCGTGCGTCGGGGAACTCCGTCTTCGTCATCGAACACAACCTCGACGTCGTCCGGGCGGCCGACTGGATCGTCGACGTCGGTCCCGGTCCGGGAGAGCACGGCGGGCGGGTACTGTACAGCGGCGCGGTGGACGGTCTCGCACAGGTGGCCGAATCAGTCACTCGCCGTTACCTTTTCGATGCAGCCCCCCGCCATCGGTCACCGGACCGGCCGAGCGGGTGGATCGAGCTCGCCGGCATCACCATGCACAACCTGCGGGATCTGACCGTGCAGATACCGCTCGGGGTGCTCACCGCCGTCACCGGGGTGTCCGGTTCGGGAAAGTCCACCCTCGTCAGCCGGGTGCTCACCGATGTCGTCTCCCAGCACCTCGGCGTCGACACCGATCCCGGCACCGAGACCTCGGGGGAGGAATCCGAGGACTTCACGACCGCGGTCGCGGACGCCCGCGACAGCAACTCCGAGCCGACGGTCGTGGCCACGCACGGGCTCGGGCACCTCGACCGACTCGTGCGAGTGGACCAGACCCCCATCGGGCGGACGCCACGCTCCAATCTCGCGACCTACACGGGCCTGTTCGACGTGATCCGGAAACTGTTCGCCGCCGACCCCACGGCCCGCGAACGGGGTTACCGGCCCGGCCGATTCTCGTTCAATGTCGCCGGCGGCCGCTGCGAGGAGTGCGAGGGAGCCGGGTCGATCACCGTCGGCATGCTGTTCCTGCCCGAAGCATCCGCACCCTGCCCGACCTGCGGCGGCGCACGGTACAACGCGGATACCCTCGAGATCCTCGTCGACGGCCGCACGATCGCCGACGTGCTCGCGATGACGGTCGACGAGGCCCGCGCATTCCTCGCCCATGTTCCTGCGGCGACGAAGAGCCTCAGCATGCTGGTCGAGGTCGGTCTCGGATACCTGAGACTCGGCCAATCGGCCACCACCCTGTCGGGCGGTGAAGCGCAACGCGTCAAGCTCGCCACCGAACTGCAGCGCATCCGATCCGGCCACACCCTCTACGTACTCGACGAACCCACCACCGGGCTACATCCGGCCGACGTCGACCGCCTCATGGAGGTGCTCCGCCGTCTCGTCGACGCGGGCAACACCGTCGTGCTGGTCGAACACGACATGTCGGTGGTGTCGTCGGCCGACTGGATGATCGATCTCGGGCCCGGCGGTGGAGACGACGGCGGCCGCATCGTCGCCGCGGGACCTCCGGCGAGCGTCGCCGGGACCGCCGGTTCCGCCACCGCCGCCTATCTCGCCCGGCACCTCACCCCTGCATAGGGGTGCCGCGCCTCTCGGTCTCGGCGTCCGGCACGTCCGGCTCGTCCGACTCGGCCGACTCGGCCGACGAGCCGATCGGGGCCGCCGGGGACAGCGATTCGGCGTCGACGCCGGCCGTTCCCATCCACCGGCGCACCTCGTATGCGATCAGGATGGCGATCAACGTCAGACCACTCATGAGGAACTGCGAGCGGGTGGTCGGCAGGAAGGCCATCGCGAGGATGACCGTGGCCATCAGCGCGATGGTCGCGTAGCTCAGCCACGGGAACAACCACATCCGGAGTTGCAGTGCCGCAGGATCTTCGCGCTCGAGCCGCCGGCGGAGCACCACCTGGGAGATGGCGATAAGGAGGTACACGAAGAGCGCGACAGCACCGTAGGAGTTGACGAGGAAGTTGAAGACGATGTCGCCCCACACGTACGTGCAGGCGACGGAAACGTACCCGATGGTGGTGCCGAGCAGGATCGCACGACGCGGCACACCGTTGCGGGACAGCTTGGTGAAGAACGCGGGCGCGTCGCCGTTCCGGGTGAGCGCGAACAACATCCGGGACGTGGTGTACAGCGCGGAGTTCAGGCAGGACAGGACCGCGGTGAGGACGATGAAGTTCATGATCGTGGCCACACCGGGAATTCCGAGCACTTCGAGCACCGACGCGTACGGGCTCACACCGACACTCTCGGTGTCCCACGGCTGGATGGTGACGACCACGAAGATCGAACCGACGTAGAACGTCACGATCCGCGCGACGATCGACCGCATGGCCCGGGCAACAGCACGTTTCGGCTCTTCCGACTCGGCTGCCGCGATCGTCACGATCTCGGCGCCCGTGTAGAAGGCGACGCAGGGGACGACCGCGGCGAGCACCGCACCCCAGCCCAGCGGGGTGAACCCTCCGTGACTCACGAGGTTGCCCAGTCCCGGTGTGGAGTCGGGCCACAGTCCGGTGATCCACAGGGCACCCATCCCGAGGAACAGGACGATCGCGACCACCTTGATGGAGGAGAACCAGTATTCGAACTCGCCGTAGGAACGGGCGGAGACCATGTTGGTGGCCGTCAGCAGGAGCATCAGCCCCAGACTCAGGAGCCACAGCGGAACCATGGGCACCCAGAGTTGCAGGATCCGGCCGCCGGCGATGGCTTCGACCGCGACGACGATCACGAAGAAGTACCAGTACATCCACCCCGTGGCGAACCCGGCCCGACGCCCGAGCGCCTGGCGGGCGTAGACGTAGAAAGATCCGACTACCGGCCTGGCCACCGCCATCTCCGCCAGCATCCGCATGATCAGCAACGTGATGATGCCGGCGAGGAGAAACGAGACGATCGCGGCGGGACCCGCGCCACCGATGACGACTCCGCTGCCCACGAACAATCCGGCACCGATCACGCCCCCGAGGGCGATCAGGTTCATGTGCCGGCGTTTCAGGCCCTTACCGAGACCGGAACTGTCGGTGTCTTCGGGAACGGTACTGTCCACATTTCCTCCAGAAGGCGTTGACCGAATGCGTGTGATCCACGTCACTTGTTTGGTGGATCAACTCACCCTACGACTCGGAAACAGGGCACGCCCAGAGCCAGATCGAAGAGGAGCGGAGGGGCCAGCGGCCGCTGCGCGAATCCGGTTCCGCCGGCTAGATCCGGGTGATCGTCGCCAACCACGCCGGGACGCCGTCCGCGGCGAACGTCGTCTCGATCCGGCTCGGCTCGACGGCCGCGACGGTCCACCCGCTGCCCCGGTCGAACGCGGCATCCAACTCGTCCCGGCCGACGGGGTGCGGGCCGCTGTTCTCCGGGTCGATGTCGCTGAAGCACAACAAGTACAGGGTCGCGCCGCGCTCGGTAACGGACGCCAGGCTCGCCACGTAGTCGCGTCGCTCGTCGCCCTCGAGCGTGTGGAACAGACCGCAGTCCAGGACCGTCTCGAACGTGCGACCCAACCGGCCCAGTTCGAACGCATCGGCCACCACGAATTCGGCATCGATACCGCGCGCCCCGGCCTTGTCCCGTGCCATCGCGACCGCCGTCTCGGCGACGTCGACACCCAGAACCCGCAACCCCAGCGACGCCACCTGAAGAGCGTTGTCGCCGGTCCCGCAGCCCGCATCGAGAACCGCACCGGCGAACGCACCGGCCGAGGCCAGTTGCACGATCGCCGGCTGCGGTTGCCCGATGTCCCAAGGCGCGGGGCCGTCCTCGTACGACGCTTCCCAGGGCCTGCCGGACCGCCGCTCGTGACTGGTGGGCTGCCGGCCGCGGAACGGATCGTCAGCGGGGGTGCCTGACCGCTCGGACATCTGCGTCCCTTCCCACGGCGACTGCTGTCGGCACCCCATCGTCGCACGCGTCGGCGGCGTGCGGCGCGTCAATCGAGGCAGAATTCGTTGCCCTCGGGGTCGGTCAGCACGATGTGGCCGCCCTGCAGCGGCGGCGCGGGCTCGAACCGCGCAACCCGGGTCGCGCCGAGGTCGACCAGTCGGGTGCACTCCTCTTCCAGCGCCGCCATCCGTTCGTCGCCTACCGATCCCGGAGCCGCGCGCACGTCGAGGTGGACCCGATTCTTCGCGGTCTTGCCCTCCGGCACACGCTGGAAGAAGACCCGCGGTCCGGATCCGTCGGGGTCGATCAGCGCCGACGCGTCGTTGCGACGCTCTGGCGGAATTCCCATCGCCGCGAGCGCGGCGTCCCAGGTGTCGAACCCGGGTGGCGGCGCCTGGATCCGGTAGCCGAGGACCTCGCCCCAGAAGCTCGCCAACGCCGCCGGGTCGCCGCAATCGAAGGTCACCTGGATTTCGCGAGCCATGAGTGCCGTCCTTTCGAGGGTGCCGGTGCCGCCTCGGGACGATCGCCCGCGGCAGGTCGTGGACCACACCCTGCCACGCCCGTGGGACAGCTACTGTCCTCGATCCACATCCGCCTCGTCCGGGATGCGCATCATGCGGAACGAGTTGAGGAGCCCGAGGAAACCGGCCAGGATCGGAACGAGCAACGCCACCTGCAGGGCGAGGGGTCGCGCGTCGGTGTTGATGCGGATGATCTCGTCCTGAATTGCCGGAGGCTGGTCGGCCAGCAGACCTTCGAGTTGGGTGTTGCTCATGACTTCCGCGTCGTTCTCGAGCACCTGAGCCACGTGCTGTTGGTCTGCCGGCGGGAGGACCGTGCTCGATTGCGCCATCGCGGTGAACGTGAGGGACAGAGTGGCGAGCATGATGGCCCCGGCGAACGCCAGACCGAACGACAGCCCGAACGAGCCCGCCGCCGAATTGGTGCCGGCAGCCTCGCTCACCCGCTCGTCCGAGATCGGGGCGAGCGTGTAGTTGTTGAGTTGCGACACCAGCAATCCCAGCCCCGACCCCGCGACGATCAGCGGAACCACCAGCGCCCAGCCGAACTCCGCGCGCGGCACGATCGGGACCAGCGCCAGAACCCCGACCGTGAGCAGGACGAAACCCCACCGGACAATGCTGCTGGGGCGCCGATCGCCCGCCTTCTTCCCCGCGAGCAACGCCACCGCGAACATGCTGAGAGAGAGGGGCGCGAGAGACAGGCCCGCCTGCATCGCGTTGTACTCGAGCACCATCTGGAGGTAGATCGGCAGCGCAATCATGGTGCCGCCCAAGGCGATCTGCTGGAGCATCTGCTGGGTGATCCCCAGCCGGAAAACCTTGGACGCGAACAGGTCCGGATCCAGGAGGGTCGGTTGGCCGCGCCGCTTGCGCCGCACGAGCCAGTACGCCAGCCCGGTCAGTGCCAGGGCGCCGATCACCAGCAGCGCGGCCACGGCTTCGCCACCCTCCTGCCACACCAGGATTCCCAGCACGATGCCGCCCATGCCCAGCACCGAGAGCGACGCACCGACCACATCGACACCCCGCGGTCCGGTGTACGGCACATCCCGGACGAGTCTGATGCCGGACAACACGACCACGATGATGACGACCTCGAGCACGAACGCGATGCGCCAGGAGAGGTAGGTGGTGATGAACCCTCCGACCAGCGGTCCGACGGCCGCGGCGATCGCGGCCGCCGCGCCGACGAGGGCGTAGACCTTCTTCTGGGCGTCGCCTTCGAAGTTGCCGTGGATGAGCGACTGCATCGCGGGCAGGAGAAGTGATGCGCCGATTCCGCCGAGCACCGCCCAGAACACGATGATCGCCGTCAGGCTCTGCGCGAGCGCCATCGCCGACGCACCCACGGCGTAGCCGAGCAGACCCAGCACGTACGCGCGTTTGCGTCCGATGAGGTCGCCGACCTTACTGCCGATCAGGATGAACGCCGCCGACACCAGCGCCTCGAGGGCGATGGCCGCCTGGACACCGCTGACGGTCGTGTCGAGATCTCGAACCACCGACGAGATCGACACATTCATCAGAGAGGTGTCGACCACCAGGACGAACATGGCCATCGACAGGAGGAGCGCGAGCACGCGTTGCCCGCCCGCCGCCCGCTCGGAACCACTCGTAGCCGATTCCGCACTCATCGGACACCAGCGTGGACGTAAGACGGGTGCCAGGAAATCCGTGACATCACGGCCACCTCCTCGGGCGCACACCCGCCGTTCGCACGGCCGGCTCGACGTGAAGCGTATCGCGCCGTCAGGTGGTCGATGGCCCGTTTGGCCTGCGACATTCCACCTGGAGGTTCACATGGTGAGGACCATGCGATAACGGGCTTTTCCTCCGTCCATCGCAGCGTAGGCCTCCGCGGCCTGGGCCAGGGGCCGCTCCTCGATTCGCGCGCGCACCCCGGACAGGACCGCGAATTGCATCGTCTCCTCGACGTCGCGAGCGGTGCCGGACGGGTGACCGGTCACGCTGAGGCCGGGAGTGATCAGCTGCAGGGGACTGATCGGCAGGGGGTCGGGGGTGACCCCGACGACGGTGAGTTCTCCGTGCGGAAGCAACCCGCCGACCGTGTCACCCATGGCTTTCGAGTTCGCAGCGGTCGCCAGCACCACCGACACGCCACCGAGAGCCTGCAACGCCTCGCTGACGTCACCGGCGGTGGAGTCGATGTAGTGGTGGGCACCGAGTTCGCGGGCGTCGTCACCCTTGTGCGCGCCGCGTGCGATGGCGACCGTCTCGAAACCCATCGCCCGGGCGAACTGCACACCGAGATGGCCGAGTCCGCCGACACCGAGGATGGCGACGCGGTCACCCGGGACCGCGTTGGTCTTCCGGAGCGCGTCGTATGTGGTCACGCCGGCACAGCTCATGGGGGCGGCTTCGGCGAAGGACAGCTCGTCGGGAATGCGGGCGAGCGCATTGGCCGGCGCTGTCACCGACTCCGCGTATCCGCCGGGATACTGCCAGCTCGGAACCTGCAACTTTTCGCAATTGATGAAGAATCCTTTCCGGCAGGGGATGCACCTGTTGCAGTGACCACCGAACCAACCCACGGCCACGCGGTCGCCGACGGAGAAGTGGTCGACGCCGTCACCGACCTCGGCGATGGTTCCGGCAATTTCGTGTCCCGGGGTCAGCGGCCACGACATGTCGGGGAATCCGCCGTTGACGAACCCGTGGTCGGTGCCGCACACCCCGCACGCGGCGACGGCGATACGCACGTGGTCGCGGGGCGGCGACACGGTTTCGACGTCGACCAGCGTCAGCGGCTCGCCGGGGCCCTGGACGTGAACAGCCTGATGGGTAGGCATCTGCATCCTCACTGTCTCGGTGTTGTCACGGCCCGGTCACCCGAGCCGCCGTAGACCACATTCCAGTCAAACCCCTCGGCGGAACTCCTGACAAGAGTCGGGAGGTCCCCACCGCACCGATGTCGGACGATGGCCTTGTCTCTCAGGTCTCGCGCGCAGTCCACGATCGCCTGTTCGGGAGAGCGGGGCGCCCGGCGCCCGACAACGATCCGAGCAGTCACGACCTCATGGACTGAATCTCCGCCCACGACGACACGCACACCCAGATGTCGTCCAGCATCTATGTGATGACCCGGCAGGTGCTTCCCGCCCGCAACGGCTGGCCGCTCATGGCGCGGGGTGATCCGCGACGGCGTGGGCACGATTCCCGACGGCGCCGGAATCCAGGGACGGAAACACCGTCCTCGACGGCGTGATTGCTGCGTTTCACCCTGGACGGGCGAGGCGCGCAGCGCCTGACCGGGCCTACCGTCGAGGGTCGGACGGCCGTGTACCACCCGAGCCCACTCTCACGAAGGAATTGGCCATGATCGCAATCGGCGTGGTTCTCATCGTCATCGGCTTGATCGTCAAGATCTCGTCACTGTGGATCGCAGGCCTCATCGTCGGCGTCGTCGGTCTCGTCCTCCTGCTCCTCGGACTGCGCGGTCGCAAGGTCGGCGGACGGCAGTACTGGTACTGATCGAGTCGGCAGCTCAGCGAACGCAGTCCGCCCCCGGGATGTCGATCGTCTACATCAGCTCCCGCGGCGGCTGGTTCATGAACACCACCGGGGTGCAGCGCGCAGGCAGCTGGCGAACGGCCGCTCGCCGATTCCTGGGACCTGCTGGTCGTGATCACACCGGCCGCGTCTACGAACCGGGCTGACAACCACGCTCGAACCCGGCCGTCACGTGCCTAAGTAGGACTAGGTGAATGCCCGGGTTCTGCCGCGCGATCACCGACGACACTGAGCGAGAGGGCCGCGCACGCCGGTCCGCCATCCGCAGCGACGATTTAGCGAAGGACTCTCGTGCCGAACGACACCACTGCACCATCCGCCCGAGAATCCCGTGACTGGTGGCGTCGCGCCGCGTGCCGCGGAGCCGAGACGTCGATGTTCTTCTCGCCCGAGGGCGAACGCGGTTCTGCCCGCGTCCGGCGCGAGGCGCAGGCCCGGCGCATCTGCCAGGCCTGCCCCGTCGTCGAACCGTGCCGCCGGCACGCCCTGACCTCGGGTGAGCCGTATGGCGTGTGGGGCGGCACGACCGAATCCGACCGCAGGAAGAACTCCCGCCGCCGAGACTGGCCGCTTCGGGCCGGCGAGCCGTCTCGACCGTGACGCCTATATTTGAGCGGTGGCCATACCCAAGCGCGCCGACACCTCGCTGCTGACCGATCAGGTCTACGCGATGATCCACGAGTCGATCATGAACGGCGATCTGCCTGCGGGTTCACGCTTGCGTATCCGCGACATCGCCGCACAGGTCGGAACCAGCGTCATGCCGGTGCGCGAGGCCATCCGCCGACTCGAAGAAGCCGGATTGGCCGAACGGTCCCCGCACAAGGGAGCGGTGGTCAAGGGCCTGACCCTCGCCGAGTTGTTACATGTCTACGACGTGCGCCGGCTGCTCGAAGTGGAAGCTGCCCGGCTGGGCGCCGCCAAGATCAGCCCCGGTGACACTGCACGCATGCAGGACGAGTTCGATCTGATGCGGGCCGCCATCGCCGAGCGCCGTGTCGTGGCCTGCCTCGACCACGACGAGGCGCTGCTGAGCATTCTGTACGAGGCGTCCGAGAACCCCGTACTCGTCAACACGATCCGCATGCTGTGGGAGCAGTGCCGGGCGTACAAGATCGTCGGCGCCGCGGGCACGATGGATACCCCCGAGGACGATTCGTTGTGGACGTTCCAGCAGCGTCTCGTCGATGCCGCGCGTGATCACGACGCCGACGCCGCGGCCACCGTCAACAACGAATCGCTCCTCGACGCCACCGCGCGGATCAGAGTGCAACTCGCGGCGCAGCAGGATGCCGGCTAGGACCGGTACTTCCCACGTGTAGGAGGCGACGGCGCCCAGCGGGGTGACGGCCGGGTCGATCACGAACAGGACCTGGGTGGCTGCCTCCACCCCTTGGGGGACTATTCGAATACCCGGCGGGTGACGGACTCTGGGGAGGTCCGAATCCGAAAGCACGGAGAGAGAAGCATTCTCGACCGAAAGGAACCCGTCTTCATGCCCCGTATCCCCGACCCCACCGTTCCCGACGTCCACGAACACGACCCGCCGGGCGTGCCCGCACCCGTAACCGTCCCGACGACGGTCCAGCATCACTGGACCTTCGCCCGGATTTTCATGTATCTCACGCTCGCGGCCCTGCCGCTGCTGGCGATCTCGGCGCAGGTGTTCGGCATCGTGCCGATGAATACCACTGGCGCACTGGTGATCATCCCGCTGGCCGTCATCCTCGCCGTGCTGTGCGTGTTCGCTCCGCACCCGATCGACCGCATCGTCGGTCTCGGACTCGGCTGGGGAATGTTCGCGTGCCTGGCCTACGACGCCTTCCGCCTCGATACCGTCTACCTGCTCGGCCTGTGGGGTGACTTCATCCCGAAGATGGGCACCTGGCTCCACTCGGGCACCGACACAAGGACCGGCGCGATCGTCGGCTACGTGTGGCGTTACTTCGGCGACGGCGGGGGAATCGGTATCGGATCCTTCATCCTCGCCCTCGCCGTGGGACTCCAGCATCTGTCGCGTCGCGCAATACTTTTCGCCTTCGTCGGCTTCGCGGTGTTCCCGGTGTGGGCCGGGCTCATCGCCACGGTCGCCCTGTCGCCGAACGGGCAGCAGGAGATGTTTCCGCTCACGGCGACGACGCTGGCCCTGTCGCTGATCGGGCATCTGATCTTCGGACTCGTGCTCGGGCTCGGATTCGTGCGTGCGCGGCGCAGCCTCGGGCAGTACTGGCCCTGGCGGCCGCTGCTCCCGACAGCACGGACACCTGGTCGCGGTTCCCTCCGCGGGGAGGCCGACGGCACCGGCCGGTAGTCCCTCCGGCGCGCCCGCGTCGGGGTGGCGCGGGCGCACTCACCGCCCTTTCACCGATCTGGACCTCAGAGGCGCTCGAGAACTGGCACTGTGCTGCCCACTGCACCCTCCATACAGTGGTCTGCATCACACAACCAGTTCAGTTCGCGGTGGATCGTCTCCCCCTCTCCGCCGGCACTGTTCTCCGTTCCAACCGCCGACGATCCGACCGCGGATCGCGATGGCGACCTGACGATTGCCGTCAGCGCACAGTGGAGGAAAACGTGACTTCAACACCACCCCCGGCCCAATCCGAGGACTCCGGTCTCGGCAAGGGCCTGAAGAAGCGGCACATGAACCTGATCGCCCTGGGCGGGGTGATCGGCGCCGGACTGTTCGTCGGCAGCGGCGTCGTCATCGAGAGCGCAGGCCCAGCGGCGATCGTGTCGTTTCTGATCGCCGGGGTCATCACCCTCCTGATCATGCGGATGCTGGCGGAGATGGCGGTGGCCAGGCCGGTGGTCGGGTCGTTCTACGTCTACGCCCGGGAAGCGCTCGGCAACCGCGCCGGATTCTCGGTCGGATGGATGTACTGGTACTTCTTCGTCATCGTCGTCGCCGTCGAGGCCATCGCCGGCGGTCGCATCCTTCAGCTCTACCTGCCGTCGGCTCCGCTGTGGACTCTCAGCCTCGGCCTTCTCGTGATCCTGACCTGCACCAATCTCGTGTCGGCGCGGTCGTTCGGTGAGTTCGAGTACTGGTTCTCGTCGATCAAGGTGATCGCGATCGTCCTGTTCCTCGGTTTGGGCGCGCTCTGGATCACCGGACTGTGGCCGGACTCCACTCCCGGGGTGGCGAACCTCGTCGGCCACGGCGGGTTCGCTCCGCTCGGCTGGGGTGCGGTGCTCGCCGCGGTGGTTCCCTGCGTGGCGTTCTTCACCGGCGCCGAGATCGTGACCATCGCGGCCGCCGAATCCGCGGAACCCAAGAAGGCGGTCGCCCGGGCGATGCGCTCCATCGTGGTCCGGATCATCACGTTCTACGTCGGTTCCATCTTCGTGGTCGTCGCGGTGGTGCCGTGGAGCACCGAGGCGGTGGGCGTCAGCCCGTACGCGGCGGCCCTCGCGGCGCTGCACATTCCCGGGGTGGCCACGATCATGAACGTCGTCATCCTCACCGCGGTGCTGTCCTGCCTGAACTCGGCTCTGTACACGTCTTCGCGGATGCTGTTCGCCCTGACCCGCAACGGCGACGCCCCGCACATGTTCACGCGGCTGTCCGGTGGCGGCGTCCCCCGGCGAGCGATCCTCGCCGGAACGGTGATCGGATACGCGTCGGTGATCGCGGCGTTCGTCTCTCCGGATCTCGTGTTCTCGTTCCTGGTGAACTCGTACGGCGCCGTGGCACTCTTCGTCTACCTCATGATCGCCATCTCGCAGGTCGCGCTCCGCAGGAAACTGGAGGCGCAGGATCCGGAGTCACTCGGTCTGAAGATGTGGCTCTTTCCCTGGCTCAGCTACGCGACCATCGCGTTGATGGGCACGGTGATCGCCGCGATGGCCGTGCTGCCCACCACGCGCTCCCAATTCTGGCTGAGTGTCGTGACCCTGGCCTTCATCCTGATCGGCTACGAGTTCCGCCGGCGCGGCCGCACCCGTGCCGAACGCCTCGACACCGTCGACGCGCCCGCCGCGCAGCGCGCCGAGAGTGCAGAGAGTGCAGAGAGTGCCGAAGCGGAACAACTGGTCGGAATCGTGACGCGCGAGCAACACTGACGTATACCCGACAGCTCCGAGGGCAGGGACCGCCGCCGCGGTCCCTGCCCTTCTGCGTGTCTCTTCCCGACATGGCTTTTCCGCCCCGACGCGGCGCACATCGGGGCACACTTGCAGGAAACCTCGGCGGAGGAGGACACCGTGTTCCACCGCGGAGACGACACCGTCACCGAAGAACACTCGCTGGACGAGTCCCTCCTCGTCGAGCCCGAATCCCGGCGCCGGCCGTGGCGGGAATTCCTCGTCTCGACCCCGGGACGCCTGTCCGTGCTGGGGATCGCGCTCGTGACCGCCGCACTGGCGACCGGCGCCATCACGTCGGCGGCGATCGGCGCCCGGCAGCAGCGCATCGAGACGCTGCGGACCCACACCGAACCCCTGACCTATGCGGCCGAGCGGCTCTACAGTTCGTTGTCGATCGCCGACGCGGCCGCCGCAACGTCGTTCATCTCCGGCGGCGTCGAGTCGAACGCCGTGCGCAATCGGTACAACCAGGCCATCGGGGACGCGTCGAATGCGCTGGTCACCGCGTCGAACGGCGTCGCGTCGACGGACACCGCCGCCCTCGCACTGCTGTCCGAGGTGTCACGGCACCTCTCCGAATACACCACTCTGATCGCGACGGCCCGATCGAACAACCGGTCCGGCAATCCGGTCGGCGTCGCCTACCTCAGCGACGCGTCCACCCTGATGCAGGACACGATTCTGCCCGCAGCCGAGCGGCTCTACTCGGAGCAGTCGCGGTCCGTCGCCGACACCCAGGTGGTCACCGGCCGGATCCCGAGGGCAGCATTCGCCGTCGCCGTCGCCCTGCTCGTCGCGCTCGTTCTCGCGCAGGTGTATCTGGTGCGCAAGAGCAAACGACGCGTCAACCCGGGTCTGGTGCTCGCCTCCCTCCTCGCCGCCACCCTCCTGGTCTGGCTGGCCGTCGCAACCCTGGTCTCCACGGCGGCGACCGATCGGGCGAGAACCGAAGGGGCGCAACCACTCGCCACGATCACCCAGGCCCGGATCCTCGCCCAGCAGGCTCGCGCAGACGAGACCCTCGCGCTGCTCGAGCGCGGCTCCGACGAACAGTCCGAGATCGACTACGTCCGGCGCTCCGCCGCGCTGGCCGACATCCTCGCGCAACTCCGCGCGGGCGGCGACCCGATCGACGGCGCGGAGACCGCGCTCGACGGCTGGCGGCACGCGCACGAGATGGCGCAACAGCGGCTGGCGGTCGGGGATTACCCGGGAGCCACGGTCATCGCGATCGGGCCCGGAGACACGGCGTCCACCGCCACATTCGCGGCGCTCGACGAGGCGCTGCAGAACGGCATCGACAGCTTCCGCGGCGAGGAACTCGACGGCATGGCCGACGCATATCGGTCGTTGTCGCAGCTCGCCGTCGGTAGCATGGTAATCGGCGTGCTCTGCGGGTTCGCCGTCGGTGGGGGGATTTGGCCCAGACTGAACGAGTACCACTGATGACACGGGTGACGCGACCGGGATCGAGGTGTCAGCGACCGTGAGCGACGAGACCAGGCGAACACCGATGGACGACCCGGAATCCACCCGGGGTGTGAAGTTCGATCCCTTCGCGGACGACGACGAGACCGATGCGCCCTCGTCGCGCACGGTGCCGGACGCCGTCCACACCTCCGACCTGTCGATGCTGCTGACCAATCCCGTTCTGGCGGAGAACAAACGTTACTGCGACCGCTGCAAGCGCCCGGTCGGTCGTTCCACCGCCGCGCGCCCGGGCGACACGGAGGGCGTGTGCTCCCACTGCGGCACCGTCTTCTCCTTCGCCCCGCAACTCGAGGCGGGCGAGCTCGTGGCGGGTCAGTACGAGGTGCTGGGATGCCTCGCCCACGGCGGCGTCGGCTGGATCTACCTCGCGCTGGACCACAACGTCAGCGACCGCTGGGTGGTGCTCAAGGGGTTGCTCCACTCGGGCGATCCCGTGGCCCAGGAAGTCGCGCTCGCCGAACGGCGGTTCCTCGCCGAGGTGACGCACCCGAGCATCGTGAAGATCTACAACTTCGTCGAACACCCGGGCATGGACGGCAATCCCGTCGGCTACATCGTCATGGAATACGTGCGGGGCCGCACCCTGCGCGATCTGCTCACCGAGCTGAAGAACGAGGCCGAGCCGGACGACCCGAGGCCGATGCTGCCGGTGGAGCACGCCATCCGCTATCTCCGCGAGGTCACGCCCGCCCTCGGATATCTCCACTCCATGGGCCTGGTGTACAACGACCTCAAGCCCGAGAACATCATGATCGGCGACGACTACGAGCAGCTCAAGCTCATCGACATGGGCGCGGTCGCGCGAATCGGGGATCACGGGTACATCTACGGCACCCAGGGGTATCAGGCCCCCGAGATCGCTACCACCGGGCCGACCGTGGCCTCGGACATCTACACCGTCGGACGCACGCTCGCCGTGCTGACGCTCGACATGCCCACCGCCGGCGGGTGTTACGTCGACGGTCTGCCGACACCCGAGGAGGCGCCGCTGCTGGCGGAGTACGAGTTCTACCGTCGCCTGTTGCTCCGGGCCATCGATCCCGATCCGGCTCGACGGTTCAACTCGGCCGAGGAGATGTCGACGCAACTCGACGGCGTGCTGCGCGAGGTGCGCGCCCAGCAGACCGGAACCCCGTTCCCGGGGCTGTCGCACCGGTTCAGCCCGCAGCGCACGACGTTCGGCACCGACCTCACGATCAGCCGCACAGACGTCTACGTCGACGGGCACCGCCGGGACGAGTGCATCAGTGCGATGAGCATCGTTCGGGCACTGCCGATCCCGCTGGTGGACCCGGACGATCCCGCCGCACCCCTGTTGTCCGTCGTCCACAGCAGACCGCGGGAACTCCTCGATTCGCTGCACCGGGCGAAGGAGGCCGCCGACAACGATGCCGCGACCTCCAGCATCGAGATCCCGCTCGCCGAGGTGCGCGCGCACCTCGATCTCGGGCAGCCGCGTGACGCCGCAGTCATCCTCGAATCCCTCGACCACGAACGGGAGGACACGTGGCGCGTCGACTGGCACACCGGACTGTGTGCGCTCGTCGGCGGCGACTTCGAGGCGGCGTTCGCCCGTTTCGATTCCGTCCTGAGCGCGTTGCCGGGTGAGGAGGCCCCGAAGCTGGCTCTCGCGGCGACCGCCGAGATGTGGTGCGAGTACCGGGCGGGCGATCGCATCGAGCACTGGCGGCAGACCGCCGAGAAGTACTACCGCACGGTGTGGCGCACGGACCACGGCGCGGTCAGCGCCGCGTTCGGGCTGGCGCGGCAACTCGAGCACCGCGACGACCGGGCGCACGCGGTCGAGGCACTCGACGAGGTGCCACCGACGTCACGGCACTACGCCGAGGCCCGGTTGACGAGTGTGCTGATGCTCGTCCACGATCGGCCGCTCGCCGAGGTGAGTGAACAGGACCTGCAGGAGGCGGCCCGGAGAGTCGAACTACTCGCCCACGACGAGCGTCGCGCGCTGCAGACCCGCGTTCTCGTACTCGGTGTGGCCGTGGACTGGCTGCACGCCGGCGGCACCCCGGAGGCGCCGCGAATTCTGAGCGTGCCGTTCACCGAGCGCGGCCTGCGTACCGGCGCGGAGTCGGCGTTGCGGGCGCTGGCGCGCAAGGCCCCCGAGCGCCGGCATCGGTACACGCTGGTCGATCTCGCGAACCTGATCCGGCCGACCACCTGGTTGTAGCCGTCACCGGCCGGCGAAACCGATCTGCGCCCGTCCCCATCGGGCATTCCACGCCAGCACCTGCAGGTGGTCGCTCAACGCGTCACGGCTTCGTGCTGTTTCGGCCAGCTGAGCCATGAGTTCGATGATGCGGCGCCGAGAGTCCTCCAATTCGTTGGCCAACCGCTCTTCCTCCCTCGACCTCGCGGGGCGGCGTCGGGTCGCGACAATGGCGCTCATCTCTACTCCGATCTGACAATTCGGCCCCACCGGGGCTCTCTCACCGACCACTGTGCTCCGACTGGTACGGGTCCAGAAGGTCCAGATGGGCGGCGCCGCAGGGGTCCAATCTGGACCCGTCACGCAGTGCGCAAGTGGTTCTGCCGACGGCCAAAATTCGACGGTACCGTTCGGGTGCTCGCAGAATCCCGTTCGGAGGTACCGATGCGCATCACGGTCAATGGCGACGTCCACGATCTACCCGACCCCTGCCCGGTCGAGGAACTCCTGGTCCGGCTGAGGCTTCCCGGCAGGGGAGTGGCGCTCGCGGTGAACGGCACCATGCTGCCCCGGTCGCAGTGGGCGACGTCGGTCGAGGACGGCTGGACCATCGAGGTGCTCACGGCGGTGCAGGGTGGTTGAGATCCGCACCGACCCACTCACGATTGCGGGCCGGGAGTTCTCGTCGCGGCTGATCATGGGCACGGGCGGTGCCGCCAACCTGTCCGTGCTGGAGGAGGCACTGATCGCCTCGGGTACCGAACTGACCACTGTGGCGATGCGCCGCGTGGATGCCGCGGGGAGAACCGGGCTGCTCGACTTGCTGGACCGGCTGGGAATCGCGTTGCTGCCGAACACGGCCGGCTGCCGCGGTGCCGCGGAGGCCGTGCTCACCGCTCGCCTCGCCCGTGAGGCTCTGGGCACGAACTGGGTCAAGCTCGAGGTGGTCGCCGACGAGCGCACGCTGCTCCCCGACGGAATCGAACTCGTCTCGGCAGCAGAACAACTCGTCGACGACGGTTTCGTGGTGCTGCCCTACACCAACGACGATCCGGTGCTCGCGCAGCGCCTCGTCGACGCCGGGTGCGCCGCGGTGATGCCGCTCGGTTCCCCCATCGGCACCGGTCTCGGCATCTCCAACCCCCGCAACATCGAGATGATCGTCGCCCGCACGTCCGTCCCGGTCGTTCTCGACGCCGGGATCGGCACCGCGAGCGACGCGGCGCTGGCGATGGAACTCGGCTGCGACGCCGTCCTGCTCGCCACGGCCGTCACCCGCGCCTCCGACCCTCCGCTCATGGCCGCAGCCATGGCCGGCGCGGTCATCGCAGGACGCCACGCCCGGACGGCGGGGCGCATACCGAAACGGTTCTGGGCGCAGGCGTCGTCACCGGTCGCGGTGTAATCGGGCCGCTTTCCACCGCGCGCTCCGCTACCGTCGACCTCCATGCGGGTACATCACCTCAACTGCGGCACGTTCTCGTCGGCGCTCATGGGCCGGTTGGTGTGCCACGTGCTGGCATGCGAAACCGACACCGGCATCGTGCTGGTCGACTCCGGCTTCGGCTTGGCGGATGTCGCCGACCCCACGCGCCGCGTCGGCAGGTACGCAAAGCTGACGGGTGCCCGGTTCCGCGAGTCGGAGACGGCGGTCCGCCGGCTCGAGAAGCTGGGGCTGGATCCGTCGGACGTCACCCACATCGTCGCGACGCACCTCGACTTCGACCACATCGGCGGGGTCGCCGACTTTCCGAACGCCACCCTGCACACCACGGCGGCGGAACACGCTGCCTCCGAGGGGCGTTCGACGTTCCGCGAGAGGGTTCGGTACCGGCCCGCCCAGCTGTCAGCCGTGCCCGCGGTCCGCACCTACTCGGGGCCGGGCGAATCCGTGCTCGGATTCGCCGGCACCCACCCGGTCGACGAACTCGGCGGCCGCATCGTCCTCGTCCCCATGCCCGGCCACACCCGGGGTCACGCGGCGGTCGCCGTCGACACCGGCGACCGGGGCTGGCTGCTGCACGCCGGCGACGCGTTCTACCACCGCAGCACCGTCGCCGCCCCTGGGCAGGTGTCGCCCGGAACCGCGGGTCGTGCCCTGCGCGTGATGGAGGAACTCATCGCGGTCGACCGATCGAAGATCCGCGACAACCACCGACGACTCCGGGAACTGAACAATCAGGCCTCCCCACGCGTCCGCGTCTTCTCCGCACACGACCCCACACTCTTCGACGAACTGGCCGGCGAGCGGGCCTAGTCCTACCTCTTCACGAGGGCACGCACCGCGTCGACCACCTCCCGGGGTGCTTCCTCGGCCATGAAGTGGCCCGCGGTGAGGGTCTCGTGCACGAGGTCGGGGGCCCAGGCCCGCCAGAGGCCCGCGGCGTCGTAGTCGAGCAGGCTGCCCCAGTCCTGTTGGATGACGGTGACAGGCATCCGCAGGCGGTGCCCGGTGGCCCGATCCGCCCGGTCGTGTTCGACGTCGATGCCCGCGGACGCCCGGTAGTCGGCGACGATGGACGGCACCGCTTCCCGGGACGCCCGGAGGTACTCGGCACGCACGTCGGCGGGAATCGCGCCGGGGTCGCGGGTCCAGACGTCGAGGAAATGGCCGAAGAAGGCGTCGGCGCTCGCGCCGATCATCTGCTCCGGCAGCCCGGGCGGCTGCGCCATCAGGTACAGGTGGAATGCGACCGCGGCGTTCCTGCCGTGCAGGATGTCCCACGTGTCCAGCGTCGGCAGCACGTCGAGCGACGCGAGATGGGTGATCGTCCCGGGGTGGTCGAGGCCCGCCCGGATGGCGACCAGCGCGCCGCGGTCGTGCCCGGCCAGCGCGAACCGCTCGTGGCCCAGTTCCCTCGCGAGTGCGACCACGTCCGCGGCCATCGTCCGCTTCGAGTAGACGGTGCCGTCCGTTTCGACCGGCTTGTCGCTCGCGCCGTAGCCGCGCAGGTCCGGGCAGATGACGGTGTGATCGGCGGCCAGTTCGGCGGCGACGTGCCGCCACATGAGGTGGGTCTGGGGGAAGCCGTGCAGCAGGACGATCGGGCTGCCGGAACCGCCCACCGCGACGTGCAGGTCCACGTCGTCGACGGTCACACGCTGGTGGTCGAATCCGGGAATGCCAGGGGTCACGGATGATCCTTTCGAGGTTCGGGGGTTCTCGTCCAGTCTCGGGGAGGTCGATGAGCATTCGATGAGCGCTATACCGTGGCGGGGTGACTCCTACGTTCGGTGTGCTCGGATCGGTGGTGGCATGGGACGAGGCGGGCGATCCCGTCGATCTGAAGGGCCCGCGTCACCGAGCGGTGCTCGCCCGCCTGATCGTCGCCCGGGGACGGGTCGTTCCCGTGCACGTCGTCGTCGACGATCTGTGGGCCGACCCGCCCGACGGGGCCAAGGGCGCGGTCCGCACGTTCGTCTCGGCTCTGCGCCGCGCACTCGAGCCGCAGCGCACCGCCCGTACCGCCGCGAGGCTGCTCGTCACCGACGGTCCGGGGTACGCGCTCCGCGTCGCTCCGGAGTCCGTGGACGCGTGGCGGTTCGAGCACGCGGTCGCGGCCGCGGCGACGGCCACGCCGAGGCAGGCACTCGATCTGCTGGAGGAATCGCTCGGGTGGTGGCGCGGCCCGGCATACGCGGAGTTCGCAGAGGAGTCGTGGGCCCGCCCCGAACGGGCGCGCCTCGAGGAGCTGCGGCTGTCCGCGGTCGAGCGGCAGGCGGAGGCGCGACTGGCTCTCGGGATCGCCGCCGAGGCCGTACCGGATCTCGATGCCCATGTGGCCGAACACCCTTGGCGGGAACGGGCGTGGCGGTTGCTGGTCCTCGCCCTCTACCGGTCCGGCCGCCAGGGCGATGCGCTGGCCGTATTGCGCCGGGCGTGTGAGCTTCTCGCCGAAGAACTGGGGATCGACCCGAGCGCACAGCTGACGACCCTCGAGACCGACATCCTGCGCCGCGACGACCGGCTCGAACTCGACCCCGGACGGATGTGGGAGCGGGCAGCCGCCGCCTACGACCGCACGGTGGCGTCCGGTGCCCGGGCGCGGCTCGAGTCGACGGTCGGGTTGCTGCGCAGTCTCGCCGTAACCGGCGGCAGCGGGCTCGAGGCGGCCCGGGAGCAACGGCTCGCGACGATCACCGCTGCCGAACAACTGGGCGACCCCGAACTCACCGCCCGCGTGATCGGGGCCTACGACGTCCCCGCCATCTGGACCCGCTCCGACGACCCGGAGCAGGCCGCCCGGATCGTCGACGCGGCCGAACGCGCCCTCGCGCAGCTTCCCCCGGGAATCCACGACACCGCCCGAGCCCGGCTGCTGGCCACGATCGCATTGGAATCACGCGGAACCCGCGGCGACCGCGGGTTGCAGGCCGCCCGCGAATCGGAGGAGATCGCCCGCGCACTCGACGATCCGGCACTGCTCGCGTCCGCGCTGAACGGCGTCTTCATGCACACCTTCTACCGCTCGGGCCTGGCCTCCGAGCGGGACGCGATCGGCCGGGAACTGATCGCGTTGTCGGCTCGGCACGGGTTCGTGAACTTCGAGGTACTCGGGCATCTCATCCGTCTTCAGGCGCTCGGAGCGCTCGGGGACTTCACCGGCGCCGACGAGCACGCTGCCGCAGTGGATGTTCTGGCCGCACGGCACGAGCGGCCGTTGGTGGCCGTGTTCACCACGTGGTACCGGGCGATGCGCGCCGCGGCGACGGGCGCGTCCGACGCGGACGCCGAGGCCGGCTATCGCTCCGCGGCGAAACTGCTCGCGGGCAGCGGGATGCCCGGACTCGAACGCGGAATCCTCCCGCTGGCGCTGCTGTGCCTGCGGGTGTCGCGGGGCCTGCCGGTGACATTCGGCGCCGACACCGACTGGGGACCGTACGAACCGTGGGCGCGGCCTCATCTCCTGCTGGCGGACAGCCGCGCGGACGAGGCGGCGGCTGCGCTGCGCCGGGTTCCCGAACCGCCGCGCGATCTGCTCGTCGAGGCGCTGTGGAGCCTGATCGCGCACGCCGCGGCCACTGTCGGCGATCACCGGCTGACGGAACGGGCACGAGCCGAATTAGCTCCCGCCGCAGGGGAAATCGCGGGGGCGGGCAGTGGGGTGCTCACGGTGGCCCCTCGGCCCGTGCGTGGTTGACGAGTCCCTGCGCTCCCCAACCACGCACGGGGGCTATTTGGCCCATTCCAGCAGGTCGTCGGCGGACCACGTGTTGACGACGCGGTCGGCGTCGACTCCGCATCGCATCGCCCGTTCGCACCCGTACCCCTGCCAGGCGAGTTGTCCGGGGGCGTGGGCGTCGGTGTCGATCGAGAACAGGCAGCCCAGGTCCATGGCCAGGTCGATGAGACGGCTCGGCGGGTCGCGGCGCTCGGGGCGGCTGTTGATCTCGATGGCGGTGTCGTTGTCGCGGCAGGCGGTGAACACCTGCTCCGCGTCGAACGTCGACTCCGGCCGGGTCCCGCGCCCGCCTTCGACGAGGCGGCCGGTGCAGTGCCCCAGCACGTCGACCCGCGGGTTCTCGACTGCCTTGACCATCCGCCGGGTCATGGCTCCGCGCTCGGCCCGCAACTTGGAGTGCACGCTGGCGACGACGATGTCGAGTTGGTCGAGCAGATCCGGATCCTGGTCGAGCGAACCGTCGTCGAGGATGTCGACCTCGATGCCGGTGAGGATGCGGAACGGCGCGAGTTCCTCGTTCAGCTGGGCGATCACCTCGAGCTGCGACCGCAGGCGTTCCGCGGACAGCCCGTTCGCGACGTTCAGACGCGGGGAATGGTCTGTCAGAGCGCAGTATTCGTGGCCGATGAGCGCCGCGCTGCGCATCATCTCGTCGATCGGACTGCCGCCGTCCGACCAGTCCGAGTGGGTGTGCAGATCACCCTTGAGCGCCTGACGCAGCGCGCCGCCGCCGATCGGCTCCGCATTCTCCCGCAGTTCCGCGAGATAGACGGGGACCCCGTCGAGCGCCTCCCGGATCACCGTCGCCGTCTTGGGTCCGATGCCCGGCAGATCCTTCCAGCTGTCGGTACGCCGGCGGACGTCCCGCTGCTCCTCCGTCAGTTCGGCCACTACGTCCGCTGCGCGCCGGTACGCCTTCACGCGGTGGGTCTCCGCCCGCGACCGTTCGAGCCAGAACGCTGTCTCACGCAGGGCCTGCACCGGGTCCATCGGGCTGTCGGCGTCCATGACTCCAGTGTTGCGCCCACCCGGACGTCACCGCAACGCTTCGCGCGCCCCGTCCCGGACCACGGCTGTGAGCGCAGCGAGAATGGGCGAATCCAACTTCCACCGCTGCCAGTACAGCGGGACGTCGACGGGCCGGGAGGGGTCGAGTTCGACGAGACCGTGGTCGTCGCCGGTGTGCAACTCCGGCAGCAGGCCCCAGCCCAATCCGTAGCGGACGGCGTCGGAGAACGCGGAAGACCCGGGGACGTAGTGCCGCGGCGGCTGCACCCGGCGTCGCGTGAACCCGCGCAGGAACCGGGACTGCAGTTCGTCCTTGCGGTCGAAGTCGAGCATCGGTGCCGCCGCGAGAGCGTCCGCCGTGGGGCCGTCGGGGAGCCAGCGTTCGGCGAACTCCCGGCTGCACAGCGCGCGGTACCGCATCGACCCCAGTTTCTCCACGGTGCAGCCCTGCACCGCCTCCGGGACGGACGTCACCGCGGCCATCACCGTGCCCTCCCGCAGCAGGGTGGTCGAGTGGAATTCGTCTTCCCGGTGCAGGTCGAACAGCGCGCGGTGTTCCGGCGCGAGACGGGCGAGGGCCGGAATCATCCATGTGGACAGCGAATCCGCGTTGACGACGAGAGACAGGGTGCTCGTCGTCGGCTCGTCGGGATTGAGGGACGACATGGCCTCGCGCTCGAGATGCGCCATCCGGCGGGCGAGCGTGAGCACGACGTGCCCGGATTCGGTGGCCCTCACCGGTTTCGTTCGCTGCACCAGGACGCGTCCGACCTGCTGCTCGAGCGCCTTGATGCGCTGGCTCACCGCGGACGGCGTGATGTGCAGGACGCGGGCGGCGGCGTCGAAGGTGCCCTCGTCGATCACGGCGGCGAACGTGCGGAGCGAGGCGAGGTCCAGATCCATATGAAGTGATGCTAATGGCAATGAAGGATATTTAGCTGGATTGATGATCGCCGCGTTCGTAGCGTTGTCGTCATGCACCTCACCCCTGCCCTGCTCACGGCCGCCGCCGGATTCGGCACCGGACTGTCGCTGATCGTCGCGATCGGCGCGCAGAACGCGTTCGTGCTGCGACAGGGCATCGTCCGCAGGCACGTCCTGCCGGTGGTCGCGCTCTGCGCGGTCTCGGACGCGGTACTCATTGCCGTCGGGATCAGCGGAATCGGCGCCGTCCTCGAACACGCCCCGGCCGCGATCACCGTGATCCGCTGGGCGGGAGCAGCATTTCTCGTCTCCTACGCGGCGCTCGCCGCTCGTCGCGCCCTGCGTCCCGGCGCCCTCGACGCCACACAGGATCTCGGGTCGGCGACCCTCGCGACGTCGGTCCTCACGTGCCTCGCACTCACCTGGCTCAACCCGCACGTCTACCTCGACACGGTGCTGATGCTCGGTTCGGTGGCCAACAACCAGGGCGAATCGGGGCGGTGGCTGTTCGGCTTCGGCGCCGCCACCGCAAGCGTCTTCTGGTTCGTCGCACTCGGGTACGGCGCCCAGTTCCTGCGCCGGGTGTTCGCCCGCCCCGCCGCGTGGCGCGTGCTCGACGGCGGGATCGCCGCGCTGATGCTCACCCTCGGCATCACCCTCGTCGCAGGCTAGTCAACATGTGGTTGACAGATACCTATTTGTCAACCAATACTTGACACATGCTGGAGTCCGCGCTCACCCAACTGCTGTCGGACGCCATTTCCCGCGCGGACCCCGACATCGACGCGCGACTCGACCACGACCCGGCCGCGTACCTGGACCTCGTCCAACTCACCTCACGGGCCCGGGAGTCGGTGGACGAACTGCTGGTCTCCGCCATCGCGGCCGCGCGGTCCGCCGGGCACAGTTGGGACACCATCGGCGCAGCCCTCGGAATGTCGCGGCAAGCAGCCCAACAACGCTTCGGCAAACGGATCGGCGACACCTCCGACGCAGACCCGGACGGCCGGACGCGCCAACTCACCCCGCTCACCGCGTTCAACGAGATGCGCATCCTCAACCACGCCGGCGCCTACGGCTGGCACTCCGTCGGATTCGGCACCCTCTTCCACACCGTCCGCAAATCCGAGGAGCAATGGGAGCACACCCGCGTGTCGGCGCTGGCGAGCCGCCAGAAGCTCGAGGCCGACGGCTGGCAGAAGGTCGGGACGCTGTGGTTCCCGTGGGCATATTTCAAGCGCCCACTGGGCGTTCCCGCCCTCCCCGAACCGGTGAGCGGCGACTACCTGATGGAGCCGTGATGGACGCCGTCGCACGATTCGCGGCCGCCCGGGTCGCCCGGCTCGCCACCGCCGGGGCGGACGGTGTGCCGCATCTGGTTCCGCTCGTCTTCGCGCTCGACTCCGACACCATCTACTCCTGCGTCGATCACAAACCGAAGCGCACCACAGCATTACGCCGCCTGGCGAACATCTCCGCCAACCCCGCGGTCACCCTGCTCGTGGATCACTACGACGAGAACTGGGACCACCTGTGGTGGGTGCGCGTCGACGGGCGAGCCGAGATCCTCGAACCCGGCTCCGCCGAGGGCACCACCGCGATCGACGCTCTCGCCGCGAAGTATCCGCAGTACCTCGACCGCCGCCCCGACGGGCCCGTCGTCGCCGTCCGCAACTTGTCCTGGCATCACTGGGCTGCCTCCGGCCTGTGAGTACTTGGCGCTAGCCTCTTCAGCATGCCCACAGCCCTGATCACCGGTGCGAGCCGTGGCCTCGGAGCCGCCGTCGCCCGGGAACTCGCACCGACCCACGACCTCCTGCTCGGCGCCCGGTCTGCGGAATCGCTGGACGGCATTCTCGCGGAGTTGCCCGCCGCCTCGCCGTGGCCCGTCGACGTGACCGACTACGACGCGGTGGCAGCCGCGTGCGCCCCGATCGAGCGACTCGACGTGTTGGTCCACAACGCCGGCGTCGCCGACCTCGCGACCGTCGAGGGGTCGACCGTCGAGCAGTGGCGGCACACCCTCGAGGCGAACGTGATCGCGGTGGCCGAACTGACGCGTCTGCTGCTGCCGGCCCTGCGCACGGCCGGTGGCCACGTCGTCCTGATCAACTCGGGTGCGGGGATCCGCGCGAACGCCGGCTGGGCGTCGTATGCGGCGAGCAAGTTCGCCCTCCGGGCATTCGGGGACGCCCTGCGACTCGAGGAACCGTTACTGCGCGTCACGTCAATTCATCCCGGCCGGATCGACACCGATATGCAGCGCGCCATCGTGGCCGGCGAGGGCGACGAGTACCGCCCGGAGAGGTATCTACAGCCGTCGACCGTCGCAAAAGCCGTGGTGAACGCCATCCAGACACCCGCGGACGCGCACCCCACAGAAGTCGTGCTGCGGGTGCGCTGACCGCGAAGAAACCTGCGTGAGATAGATCACAGATTGATCTCACAGAAAGGCTTTAAGCTGCTCACAATTAGTCGCCCTACAGTTCTTCTCATCAGCAGAGGTCGCAAACGCGAGTCAGGTTCTCCCAGCTGACTCCCAGGAGGTTGTCCCACGATGAACACCGATCAGCGCATGCCCAGCGACACCGTTGTCGCGGTCGACGGCGAACTCTTCGCGACGATGTTCACTCTCGATCTCGGTGACGGCGAGGTCGATCGCGAGGCAGTCGAGCGGATCTACGACGGTGACTTCGACGAGTGGATCGAGGCGGCAGCGCGATCCGGTCTGTTCACTCCCCACGCGGTCACGTCCCTCGTGCAGACGTGGCAGGAGAACCCGAAGTCGTTGTTCGACGCCCTGCTCGTCGACGCCGACGAGATGACCCACAAGCGCTACGCAATCATCTGGGACGCGCTCGACGACGCCGACACCTTCGAGAACATCGAGTACGCCTGACGATCAGAACGGCCACTCGGGAACGGGCGGCAGCCCCTTCCGCGTGGGACGTCCGATAACCCACGCCAGCAGTTCGGTGCGCGGCAGTTCCGGCACCGTGACGTCCGGATTCTGCTCCGTCAGCGCGGGCAGCTCCGATTCCAGCGTGTGCTCCACGAAGCCCTCCGGCCAGTCGGCCGTCGAGTAGTCGAGCCCCAGGTCGACGTGGTGGATCTCGAGTTCACGCCACCGCAGCACCGGCACCTGCCGCGCGGGCACCCGCTTGCGCCAGTTCACCGGCGTCTCGTAGCGATCCTCGGTGATCGTGCGCAGCGACTCGATCACCCGCCGTCCCGCGAAGCGGAAATCGGCGGCAAGCAGTTCCGCCGGACGTCCGGCCCCCTCCTCGATCGCCGAGGCCCGCGCCGCCGGACCACCCGGGTACATCTCGGGCGCGGCCTCGCCGGTGATCACCCCGACGGCGAACCGGTGGAGCGCATCCGCATTTCTCGCGAGGTGCGTGACCACGTGCCCCCGACTCCACCCGGGTAGCAGCGACGGCTCCCGCGCCCGATCGTCGGTCACCCCCTCGAGCGTCGCCTCGACCGCTGTCTGCGATCGGGCGACGGCGTCGAGCAGTTCGGCATACGACAGTGCTGCAGGCGACGTCATGCCGACGATGCTAGGCGATGCCCCCGACAGCCCGCCCGCGGACGTCCGTACCGCTACTGAGATCGACTGTCGAACAACGTGGTTGAAGAGTGGTGGGTGATGCGGACGCCGACGCGTTCACCGCGCATCTCGTGTCGATCGGCGAACTGCCCGCATCGAAGGGGAGGCGCCCTGTTCAGCCGGCGACGAAGTCGAGCAGCAACTCGTTGACCTCTTCGGACCGCTCCAGTTGGACGAAGTGCCCGGCCCCCTCGAGGAGGTGGACGCCGCGCAGGTCGGGAACGGTGTCACGCATCCGGTCGAGAGGCTGCCTACCGCTCATCGCGAGGACCGGATCGTTCTCTCCCGCCACGAACAACGTCGGGACCTCGAGTGGAACGGCGACGGCCCGGCCGCGTTCCCAGTTGGCGTCGTATGCCCGGTACCAGTTGAGACCGCCGGTGAACCCCGTGCGGGTGAAGACCTCGACGTAATGGTCCAACTCGTCTTCCGTCAGCCACGACCACGGCAGGGGCGGGGCCTCAGGCAGCACGTCCAGGTAGCCGTTGCCCTCCGAAGGATGCTGCCAGATGTCGAGGTAGCGGTAGTCGCCCGACAATGCGTAGAACACACGGTGCAGGAATCCGCGCGGGTCGGCGTCGAGTTCCCGGTCGGCGACGCCGGGTTCCTGGAAGTAGTGGATGTGCAGAAAGTGCTTGCGCGCCATCGATGCATAGAGTTCCGACGGTCGCAGCGGAAAGCGGTCGGGCATGTAGGGAACGGCCAGCAGCACCAGCCCCGCCACCCGCTCGCGGTGCCGGAGGGCGACGGTCCAGGCGACGGGCGCGCCGAAGTCGTGGCCGACAAACACCGCCCGCTCGTGGCCCAGCGCGTCGAGCAGGCGGATCAGCGCGTCCGACACCCGCTCGTTCGTGTAGTCGTCGATGTCGCGGGGAATGTCGGTGCCGCCGTACCCGGGCATGTCCGGGGCGATCGCGCGGTACCCGGAGTCCGCGAGCGCCTGCATCTGACGACGAAAGCTGTAGCCGAGGCCGGGGAATCCGTGGCACAAAACGACCGGCGGCCCGTCGCCCAGTTCGTTTATCTGCCAACGGAATCCGTTGACCGTGACCACCCGCTCCGTCGACGACGTCATGCTCCCCACCCCTCCGCCTGCCAGAACGCGTTCTCGCACTGTAGCGTAGCGGCGACACCATTAGAATGCACCTGACTCGCAGTGGCGACCGACCGGGGAAGTGGGGTGACGCGCAATGGTGGAGGCCCGATCCCGCCACGAGTTCGTCGCGCTCCAGCTCCGGCAGCGCATCATGCAACGGCGGTACGCGGTCGGGGAGTCGCTGCCCAGCGAGAGCATGCTCTGCGCGGAGTTCGAGGTGTCACGCGGTCCCGTGCGCCAGGCTCTCGCGACGTTGAAGAACGAGGGGCTCATTCAGCTGTCCCAGGGCAAACCGGCCGTGGTGCGCAGCCACGACATCACGCAGACCCTGGACACGTTCACCCCGTTCTCCCAGTGGGCCCGCCGCACCGGACGCACCGCAGGAAGCCGCACGCTCGAGATCTCTCGCCGCCGGGTGTCCGAACCTGCCGCCGTCGCATTGGGAGTGGGCGCGGACGACTTCGTCGTCGAGGTGCTCCGCGTCCGGTTGCTGGACGGCGAACCGACGATGCTCGAGCGGAGCACGTTCACCGACCGCGTCGGTTCCCTGCTGTTCGAGTTCGACATCGACTCCGGGTCGATCACCGACTACCTCACCTCCCGCGGCGTCAGGTTCGAATCGATGGAGCACGTGCTCGACGCCGTCGCCGCCGGCGAGGCCGACTCCGAACACCTCGGCATCGACCCCGGCAGCCCCCTGCTGCGGGAACGCCGGACGTCCCGCGATCAGCACGGCGACATCTTCGAGTACGCCGACGACCGGTACCGGCCCGACCTCGTCGCCTTCAGCATCGTGAACGCCCGCACCATCGACCCCCGGCTTCCGGCGGACGACGCCACCGGAGGCTAGCCAGGCGGAACCGGGCGGATCAGGCGCCGCGCAGTTCGGCCAGCAGACCGGGCAGCTCCGCGACACTGTCGAGGATGTGCGTGGCGCCGGCCTGCGACAACTGGACGGCGTCGTGGGCGCCGGTGAGCACGCCGACAGACGCGAGCGCTCCGGCGCGCAGGCCGGCGGTGACGTCCGACGCGGTGTCGCCGAGCACCACCATCGACTGCACGGACGGGGCGCCGGTGCGCATCAGCGCGGTCAGCGCCATGTCCGGATAGGGCCGGCCGCGGACACCGTCGCCCGGGCAGAGCACGACGTCAGCGACGTTCTCCCAGCCGAGGGCGCGGATGATCGACTGCTGCGTCTCGTGGGCGAATCCGGTGGTGAGCCCGATCTTGATGCCCTGCTCCCGCAGCGAGTCGAACAGCTCCTCGGTGCCCGGGACGGCGCTGCACCGGCCGTCGGCGACGAGTTGCGAGTAGCAGCGTTCGAATTCCTTGTTCGCGGCCTGCGCCTGCTCCTCGTTTCCCCCACTGAGATGGCGGAAGACGACGATCTTGGACTGCCCCATGGTGTCGGACACGTAGTCGAGCATCCGCCGGCGGTCGTCGTCCGTCTTCGACAGTCCTGCGTGCGCGTCCGCGGCGAGGAAGGACTGCTGCACCAGTCCGCTGTCCTCCACGGTGGTGCCTGCCATGTCGAAGACGACCAGACTGATGTCGCGGTCATGTGTTCCCATTGTCGTGTTCCTCTCGATGTTCGGTGAATGTTCTTGTGGGAGAGCGCTGTTACGCCAGCCCGAAAACGTGGTCGATCCGGTCCTTCGCCAGACCCAGGCCCGTCGTCATGCCGATCCCGGTGGTGACGGTGACGATGTGCACGCCGTCGATCGGCTCCTCGATCAGGAACTCCGATCCGGGGGCCGAGCTGTACACGCCCTGCCACCGCTCCGTGACCGTGACGTCCGGGACGCCGAACATCGCGGCCGCTTCACGGATCAGCACGTCGAATCCCTCCTCCGACTGGAACGGTTCCGCCGTGATCTCGTGTATGTGGGTGTCGCCCAGCAGAATCGACCCGTCGGGCTGCGGTGTGTACATCTGATGCAGATCGAGGTCGACGTAGTCGGGATACTCGTCGCGGAGCCTCGCCGCGAGCGTCGCCGTCGCGGAAAGATTCTCGAAACCGCTGTAGCGCACCAGCGACCATCCCGTGAACAACGGCGCGGGCAGCCGCCCGGACAGCGGCATCCGGGCTCGCATCATGTGCAGCCGGCACCGCTGAAGTCCGCCGCGCTCGGGCGGTTCCGGGAACAGCCGGTCGATGTCGCAGTTGACCGTGACGAACACCGTCCCGGCACGCAGGTCGCCCCGTGAGGTATGGACCACTCCGATGTCGAATCCGGATGCCGCGGTGCGCCAGAAGAATTCGATTCCCGATGCTTCCAGCCACCGCGCGACGGCGGGGGCCGCCTGCCGCGGGTCGACCTGCAGGTCGTCGGTCATGTACATGCCCCCGACGACGCGGTCGCCGGCAATCGGCAGCGCCGCGAGGATCCGATCACGCGACAGCAGTTCCACCTCGGACGGACCGCGCTCCTCCGCGAATTCGGTCAGGACCGCCAGTTCGTCGTCGTGCCTGGCCACGCAGTACGTCCCGGACTCGGACGACCAGAATCCGGCCTTACGCGACAGGTCCAGCCAGTGCTCCCGGCCCGTTCGCGCATACTCGCGGGCGATCCCCGACTGAGCCGTGAGGCAGACGTGGCCGAAGTTCTGAATCGAAGCGCCCGCAACCCGGTCGGCGTGATCGACCACCGCCACCGACAGACCCCGATTCAGTGCGTGATACGCGTGCCCGAGGCCGACGATTCCGGCACCGACAACCACCACGTCGTATCGACGTTGATTTGTCATGACACCCACTGTGAACTTCCGGACGCAACATGTCAATACAAGTTGATGGTTTCAACCGACATGTATATATACGTTATCCGCGCCGTTCATCGTCCGTTGCGCCGACTTCCCCTCCTGCAACGGGATCCCCACCGCGCTGTCGGTGGGGCAGTGGCCTCTGGCATGGGCCCCGGTCGCGGTCGGCTCGGTGTGTTCGGCGCCGTTCATCTGCAGATGAACGCCGCGCTCGTCGCCCTGTCGACGAGCTCGCTCAGTTGGGAATGGGGATGACGATGGGCGGCAGACCAGGTATCTGCACCTGAATCTGCTGCGGCGGCACGGGCACCGGCGCCGGGGCGGGGGCGGGCGCGGGCGGGTAGTTCACCTGCGGCTCGGGTGCGGGTGGCGGGGGAGGTGGGGGCGGCGGCGCGGGCGCCACGGGTTCCGGGGACGGAACGGGTGCGGGCCGGGGGGCGGCCTGCTGCACCACCACCGGCGGCGGCGGCGAATCCACCACCGGTGCCTGGGCTTCCACGGGAACCACCGGATTCGGCCGCTCCGCCGGTTGCTGCGGACCGGATCCGATCGGCACCGGCACCAGGCCACCGGTCATCAGATCCACCACGGTCACTTCGGTCATCGCCACGTTGGACGGCTGCACGACGTACAACCGATCCTGCTGGAAACCCGGCCACGGATCTCCCTGTATCTCCGCTTCCTGATTCACCACGGGGGACAGTAACGGGCTCCCTCGCACGCAGCGGACGCGGGGAACACCGTGATCGTCGATCAGCACGATGGTCCCGGCCTCGAGCACCGACTGGAACGCGGCCGCGTGACCGTCGTCGAAACCGTGATTGGTGACCCGGGTGTCCGCACGCAGCAGCACCGGAGTGAGGGTGCGGACGTAATTGCGCACGTCGTCGACGTGGAACACACTCGACCAGGCCTGCATCCTCGCCGGGTCCCCCTCGAGGTCGTCGACGAGACGCTGCCGGTCGCACAGCACCCGGTCGGGGCTTCCGCCGTAGAGACCGGCTCGATCGCCGATCACCCGGATCCCGGCGGCCCGCGGTTCGGCCGGCAGGTCGGTGCCGGGCGGACCGAACGGCACCGTCGTCGGCGTCTGCGGGGGAAGCAGGACTTCCGTCCAGGGAAGCTGGCCGCTGTCGGTGGCCGCGTCGAGGTCGACCGGATCGGGGTGGCCGCCCGGACCCGACGAACACGCGACGACCAGCGTGGCCGTCAGGGCGCCGACTACCGCCAGCCAGCTACGCGGTGCGCGCCCGGGGCGCGTACCGGCTCGCACGACTCGTCTGCGTCGGGCACGCCGTGCAGCCCGCCCGGCGACGTCGGTGGCCACCTCGCCATCGTAAGCACAGTCGCGGATCGGCCGGGCCGTATTGCGGTGTGGTTACCGGGCCCGGCAACCGGTCAGCTGGTGATCATGTCCTCCTGCGACCAGAACGCCCGCATCGACGTGATCTTGCCGTCGTCATCGAAGGTCATGACGTCGATCGGCGCGATTCCGAGTTTCTGCTCACCCAGGTCGGTAACGAGGGAGAAGTGGAACGCCGCCGAGTTGCCGGCGATCTTCAGCGTGAGGAGTTCACCGGTCTGCTTCAGCGGTTCGATCACTGCGTAGAACTCGCGCAGCGATTCCACCGAGGTCCGCGGTTCGGTACCCACCGGGTCTTCCACGGTGGCGCCCTCGGCGTACAGCGCGACGACGTCGTCGGCGGTCCCGGTGGCCACCGCCTCGATGTACCTCTCGACGGTCTTGCGGATGTCTTCTGCGGACGGTGCCATGATGCGAACTCCTCAGTCGAATAGAACGTGTTCTAGCGGTGAGACTAACGCAGCACCGGCCCGGTGGGGAGCCCCTTCTCCCAGGCAGCGGGACGTGGCACACAGGGCTCCGCCCCTGCCGGCGCGGCGGCAGGGGCGGACGGGACACGGTTCCTCAGGTTCGCGGTTTCTCAGGTTCGCGGCGCGGACGCCTTCTCCAACGTCTCCAGCCGGGGAGCACTCGTCCCGGCCGTCGGCGCAGCGGATACGGACGAGACCTCTTCGAGCGACTTCCCCTTCGTCTCCGGAGACATGAAGAAGCAGATCACGAAGGCGACCGCCGTCAGGACCGCACCGAAGAGCATCGTGGCGCCGGTGCCCAGCGAGGAGATACTCAGCGGCAGCAGGTACGTGCCGGTCGCGGCGCCGAACCGGCTGACGGCGGTGGCGATGCCCACCGCGGTGGCCCGGAACTCGGTGGGGAAGAGTTCGTTGGGGTAGATCCACACCAGGATGCTCGGGCCGCCCGAGATGAACGCGTATGCGCAGAATGCGGCGACGATGAACCAGAGAGGGCCGTCCGCCCACAGCCACAGTCCGGCCAGCGGAAGGACCATCAGCGCGAGCGGCACGACGGCGATCGGGCGCCTGCCCCACTTCTCCACGAGGAACAGTGCGGGAATGGACCCGGCGACGATGAGCCCGATGATGACCGTCTCGACGATGAGACCCGCCGAACCGTCGCCGGAGATCGAGAAGCCCGACAGGATGGTGGGCAGGAAGGTCAGCAGCGCGTAGAGCGGCGTCACGACCGCCAGGTACAGGGCACTGCACATGATCAGCCGGGCGAGGTACTGGCCCCGGAAGTAGATCTTGATGTCGGCTTTCGGCTGGTCGGCCGTGTCCTCGACGGTGACCTTGCTCAGGTCGAGTTTCTCCCCGTAAATCTTCTCGACGCCGGCTTCGGCGTCCGCCACCCGGCCGTTCTTCAGGAGCCACCGCGGCGACTCCGGAATTCCGCGGCGCACCAGGATCACGATCAAACCCAGTACTGCGCTTGACGCGAGCAGCAGGCGCCAGTGGTCGTTGCCGCCGGAGATGCCGACCACGAGGGCACCGACCACGTAGGCGGAGACCGCGCCCGCCGACCACGCGACGGCCGACATCCCGACCATCGCGCCGCGCTTCCTGGTGGGGGTGAACTCGGTGAGCAGGGAGGTTGCGATGGGGTAGTCGGCGCCGATGGCCGCGCCGATGACGAAGCGCAGGACGATGAGCTGCCACGGCAACTGGACGAACACCGACAGCACGCACGCGACGACCAGCACCACCAGGTCGAGGGCGTACATCTTTTCCCGGCCGATCCGGTCGGTGAGGAATCCGAACACGGTGGCGCCGAAGAAGATACCGATCAGCGAGGCCGCGCCGATCAATCCCGCCTCGGCCGTCGTGGGGTGCAGTTGCTCGGACACTCCGAGCAGGGCCACGCCGATGATGCTCATGACGTACCCGTCCAGGAATGGTCCGCCACAGCACGCGATCAGGAGCTTGGTGTGGAACCCGCGTTTGGCGGGTCTGTCCATCACGTCGAAGGAACTCATGTCGTCTCCACTACGTAGATTGGTGCCGTCACCCTGGGGGTGGCGGTCGAGTCGGCCACGCTCGGCCGGTACCGCTAAGGGGTTGTCTTGTTCAGCGCCGAGTAGGCGAGTTGCTCGAGCAGCAGCGAGGCGTGGTGCGGGGCATCGGCTCCGACGTCCAGCACCTGCTTGGTGATGCTCAGCGCGAGCGGCGAATACTCCGCGAGTTCGTGCGCGATGCTCAGTGCCTGCTTCACATGCTCTGCGGGAGGGGAGATCTCACTGACGATACCCCAGCGTTCGGCGTCGGTGTGATCGAAGCGCCGTCCGCGCAGGACGAGGTCCCGGGCACGACCCGCCCCGACGATGCGGATGGTGCGGGTGACTCCACCGGAGCTCGGGAGGATGCCGATTCCGATCTCCGGGAACCCGAAGACGGCGGCCGGATCCGCGACCCGGATGTCGGTGGCGAGCGCCAGCTCGAGCCCGCCGCCGAGGCAGTAGCCGGTGATCGCCGACACCGTGGGCTGCGGGAGGGCGGCGAGCACCTCGTACACCGACCCGGACGTCCGGTAGTACTCGGCGATCGCCTCCGGGGTCATCTCCCGCAGTTCGGTGATGTCCGCACCGGCCGAGAACACCGAGTCGCCCCCGGTGACAACCACTGCACGACTGGACTTCACGTCCGGTGATCTCAGTGCGTCGAGCAGCGCGGCCTCCATGTGCGTGGACAGGGCATTGCGCTTCTGTTCCCGCCGCAGGGTGACGACGGCAACGCTGCCGTCGCGCCGCACCTCGACGGTCCCGGTGTTCTCGGTCGGCATCGTGCTACTTCTCCCCGGCCGCGTAGCGGAACGACAGCAGATTCTCGAGACCCCGCTTGTTGGCCTCGTTCGCGATGACCAGGCGCTGGATCTCCGACGTGCCCTCCCAGATGCGGTCGACGCGCAGCTCGCGCCACAGCCGCTCGACGGGGTAGTCACGGATGTAGCCGCGGCCACCGAAGATCTGGACGGCCCGGTCCACCACCCGGTTGGACGCCTCGGATGCGGCGAGCTTCACCGTCGCAGCCTTGGCGTGCAGCGTCTTTCGCAGGTCGGCATCATTCGGGTCGGCCTGGTCGAACTCCCACGCCACCTGATGGGTGAGCGCCCGGTTGGTGGTGATGTCGACGACGGAATCCGCGATCATGCCCTGGATCAGCTGACGGTTGATCAGCGGCTCGCCGCCCTGCACCCGCTCCCGGGCCCAGTCGACGGCCAGGGTCAGGGCCCGCTCGGCCGCACCGATCGTGCGGGCGCCGATCATCAGCCGCTCCTCCGTGAACCAGTCGCGGGTGAGGTCGTGGCCCTGCCCGATACCGCCGAGCACGGCGTCCGCGCCGACACGCACGTTCTCGAATGTGAACTCGGGGTGCTCGTACACGAAAGTGTGGGTGTAGCGCGGGATGTGCTTGATCTTCACACCCGGGGTGTCGACGTCGATCAGGAAGATCGTGGCGGCGTGATCGGGTTCGACGTTGGCGAGCACGATGAGGTAGTCGGCGACGTCACCGACCGTGACGAACCACTTCTCGCCGTTGATGATGTAGCCACCGTTGCCGTCGGGGGTTGCGGTGGTGCTCGCCGCGGAGAAGTCCGAACCGGCGTTGGCCTCGGAGATCGCGACGGCGTCGCGGCGATCACCGCGGGCACCGGGGATCAGGTAACGCTCCCGCTGCTCGGGCGTCGCGTGGGTCAGCGGGTTTGCCGGCCGCCACACCGTGTCCCACAGTGCGTTGGTGAGTTTGCCGAGTTCGTCCTGCACGACGGCCTGTTCGAGCACCGTCAATCCGGCTCCGCCGTATTCGACGGGGGTGTTGATCGCCTGCAGTCCCGCGGCGAGGACGGCCGCCTTGATGGTGGCGTGGGATTCGTCGGAAATTCCGTTGTTTCTTTCGCACTCGTCCTCGAACTGCATGATCGTGTCGGTCAGGGCGCGTGCGCGCTCCTTGAGGTCGGCGAGGCGGGGGCTGTATGCGAATTCCATGATGTGAGAACTTCCTTGTGTCAGTTGTTGTTCGATGAGCTGAGGACGATGCGCGCGTCGAGCCCGAGGGCTTGCTTCGGGGTGACGAGCAGCGGGTTGATCTCGAGTTCCGCGATTTCCGGGTGCGCGACGGCGACGGTCGTGATGGCGGCGACAGCGTCCGCCGCGGCGTCGAGGTCGATCGGTGGCCGGCCGCGAACCCCTCGGAGCAGGGCGGACGCCCGCAAGCTGTCGAGGAGACCGCGGGCGGTGTCCGCGTCGACGGGTGCCAGCGCGAACGCGACGTCGGCGAGGACCTCGGTGAAGATGCCACCGAGACCCACCATCGCGACGGGACCGAACCGCGGGTCGGTCTGGACACCCACGATGAGCTCGACCCCCTCGGTCAGGTCGGCCATCGCCTCGACACAGTAGGCGGGCGCTCCGAGTGAGGCGTCCATGCGGGTGAACGCGTCGGCGAGTTGGTCCGCCGACCCCAAACCCAGGGCCACTCCGCCGGAGTCGGACTTGTGCAGCAGACCCATCGCCTTCAACACCACCGGGAATCCCACGGTTTCGGCCGCCGTCACCGCTTCGGCACAATTCTGCACCAGTCGTGCGGCGGGAAATTCGACGCCGGCGTCGCGGAAGAGTTCCCGGGAATCCCAGTACGCGTCGCTGGTGACCCGCTCGGAGGGCACGCTGTCCGTACTCTCCTGACGTTGCGGCGCAGCGGTTTCGGCGATGACGCCCAGCGCGCCCGCGGCGTCCTCCACCGCACGGAAGACGGGGACACCGCTGTCGGCCAGGACACGTGCGGCGGCGCTGTCGGGATGCATGGTGTGCACCACCACCGGTTTGCCGTGGGCGCGGGCCGTCTTCGCCAGTGCGCGGGCGGTGTCGATCTCCGCTCGCGCGAGGTTCTCGCCGTAACTGCCGTAGCCGCCGAAGTATCCGGTGAGCAGGACGGAGTCGATGGCCGGGCTCCGCAGGATGGTGTCGAGAACCGACTCGAACGAGGTGATGTCCTGTTCTCCGGCGCCTGCGAGATCGACCGGGTTGGCGACCCCGGCGGACGGGGGCAGCAGGGCGCGCAGTGCGTCGCTGATGTCGGCGGTGAACTCCGGCACCGCGAGTCCCGCCGCCTCGACGACGTCGGATGCGACACCGGCGTGCCCGCCACCGTCCGCGACGACGCCGACCCGGCGCACGTCCGCGGGGCCGTAGCTGAGGAGGGTAGCCGCGACGTCGGCGAGTTGCCGCGGGCTCGATACCCGGTACACCCCGGCGGCCCGGCAGGCGGCGTCGATGACCGCGCTGTCGGAGGTCAGCGACCCCGTGTGCGACTGCGCCCCGCGGATGGAGGCCTCGCTGCCGCCCACCGTCAACAGCAGAACCGGTTTCCCGGCCCGGGTCGCCTGGGCGGCGGCATCGACGAACGCCCGCCCGTCGCCGAAGTCCTCGCAGTACACGGCGATGAGATCGGTGTCGTCGTGCTCGACGCAGGAGCGGATGAGGTCGGCGGCGCCGAGATCCGCCTGGTTGCCGAGCGAGGCGAACCGGGAGAATCCGTGTCCGCGGGCCTCGAGGAACTGGCTGAGTTCGAGCGCCATGTTGCCGCTCTGCGAGAGCAGCGCAACGCGTCCGGCGGGAAGCGGGTTCGAGGCGAGCGTCAACGCGGTGCCAGAGTCGAGCACGCCGAGGCAGTTCGGTCCGAGCAGCACGGCCCCGGCCGCCCGCACCCGCGCCACGACCCGCTCCTGCACGGCCCGTCCGGCGGCGCCCAGTTCGGCGAATCCGGCGGTGACGCCGACGATGGCGGTGGCGCCCGCGGCGAGCGCGTCGTCCACGGCCTCCTCGAATCCCTGTGCCGGGACGGTGATCACGACGAGGTCCACCCGTTCGTCGAGTTCGGCCAGACTCCGCAGGGAGGGGTGTCCCAGGATGCGGTCGCCGCGCCGGTTGACGAGATGGACCGCCCTCGTGCCCGTCATACGCAGGGCCTGGACGCTGAGCCAGTTGCCGTACTTGGTCTCGTCGTTGCTCGCCCCGAGGATGGCGACCGACCGGGGGTCGAACAGCGCGGTGAGGTCGCGGTCGGCGATCGTGCTCATTCCGTCACCTCGACCTTCGGCGCGGGATGTCCCGTGCCCCAGGCGTCGGCGCCGCCGTCGATCACCAGAGTGGTTCCGGTGACGTAACTTCCGGCCGGTGAGGCGAGGAACGTGACGACGCCCGACACGTCCTCGGCGGTGCCCAGCCGTCCCAACGGGACCGCGGACGTCCACTGGGCGCGGGCCTCCTCGGTGTAGTTCTCCTCCATGCCTTCCGTCGCGATGGTGCCGGGAGCGATGCAGATCGACCGGATTCCGTACCGGCTCCACTCCAGGGACAGTCCCGAGGCGAGGTTCTCGAGGGCCGCGCGCGCCGAGGTCGCATGGACCATCGAGGCGATTCCGCGACGCGGGGAGAACGCCATGAAGAAGATACATCCCGACCGCTGCGGAATCATCGCGCGGACGGCGACCTCCCGGGTGACCGCCCAGGTGGCGTCGACGGCCAGGCGGTGGACGGCGCGCCACCCCTTGCTCGTGATGTCCTCGGCCGGTGCCGCGAACTGTCCGCCGGCGTTGTTGACGAGAATGTCGATGCGGCCGAACGTCTCGAGGGCACGGTCGACCAGGGACGTCACCTGCTGTTCTTCGCGGATGTCCGCGGGCACGGCGAGCGCCCGGGCGCCCAGCGCCTCGATCTCGGCGGCGGTCTTGTCCAAGGGTTCGGACCGGCGACCGCTGATGACGACGTCGGCTCCGCACCGAGCCATGTCGAGTGCGATCGCGCGCCCTATCCCCGTGCCTCCACCGGTGACCAGCACTACCCGCCCGCGATGGACGTCGGGGCGCAGCACCTGCCCGGCGCCTCCACCTGGGTTCTCACATTCCATCGAGCGTTCGCCTCTCGTCGCTACCGTTCGACCACTCGGGTCTGACTGATGCATCAGTTATACCGTGACCGGGGCCACAGATGTCAAGGGTCGAGCGGAAAGCGATTCCGCATACACATTCCTCATTGCCGTTCGAAAGCGCTTTTAGCTGCTTTTATACCTCTACTTCCCGACCGTCGATTATTTCCGGGCAGATCGTTCTAGGTCTGACTGATGCGTCAGTTTGCGGCGTATGATTTGATGGGTCAGTCAGGACGACTACCGAAGGAGGGGCCGTGACCGCTCAACTCACCGAAGACGCGCGACGAACGGCGATACTCGACGCCGCGGCACAGCTGATTGCCGAGCGCGGATACCACTCGGTCCGCATCTCCGACATCGCCCAGGTCGTCGGCACCAGCACCGGGGCGGTGCACTACTACTTCCCCGGCAAGAGCGACGTCCTGACCGCCGCCCTCCGCCACGCCATCGACAACGCCTTCGACCGCCAGAGCCGCGAACTCAAGGCGATCGACAACGCCCACGAACGGCTTCTCCGCCTCATCGACATGCAGTTGCCCCGAGTCGGGCCGCTGCGCGACGAGTGGTCCATCTGGTTGCAGTTCTGGGCCGAGGCAACACTCCGACCGGAACTCCGCCCCTTCCACAACACGTACTACGCGCGCTGGCACGAAACCGTCGTCAAGATCGTCCGGCGTGGGCAACGGCAGGAGATCTTCCGCACCGACGTCGACCCGGAGACGATCGCCCAGCGGCTGACCGCGCTCACCGACGGAACCGCCATCCAGGTGCTCACCGGTGCACCGAACATGACCGTCGCCGCGATGAAAGAGGTTCTCGTGCAGTTCGTCCACGACGAGCTCATCGCGCCGCGCACATGGTGATCCTGCCTTCGCGGGTCGCCCGGCGCGGTCGGGTCCATGACGGTTAGCACCACCACACGGCACACGCGCGGCGGCAGCGCGGTCGCCTGGGGATGCGGTGCGGCCTCGGCGGTCGCCTACGGACTCACCCCCACGTTCGCCGCGATCGGCTACGCCGGCGGCGTGTCGCCGGCGGTCCTCGTCTGCCTTCGCAGCCTCGTCGGTGCCGCACTGCTGTTCCTTCTGGCCTCGTCCACCGGACGGCTGAGGGGCGTGACGTGGAATTCCGCCATCGGACTCTGCCTCGTCTGCGGCCCGCTCTTCGGCATCCAGTTGCTGTGCTTCTTCGCGGCAGTGCGTGTCACCGGCGCCCAGATCGCGGTCGTGATCGTCCACATCTACCCGCTGTTCGTGATGGCACTGGTATGGGTGGTCACCCGGAACAGGATCAACCGCGGTCAGCTCATGCTGGCCCTGGCGATGTCCGGCGGCATCGCACTCGTCGCGGGCGCCGGCACATCCGCGGTCGCCCTGAACGGGGCGATCCTCGCCCTCCTCAGCGCCGCCGGGTACGCCTTGTACCTGGTGGTCGGGGAACGGTGGGTGCACCAGGTCAGCCCAGCCGCCGCGGGCGCACTCGCATCACTCGGCGCCGGAATCGCCACCGGCGCGATCGCATTCGTCGACGGGCAGTCCTGGACGTTCGCACCCAGCGGCTGGGGCTCCATCCTGTTCCAGGGGCTACTCCTGATGCCCATCGGCATCGGCTGCTCCTTCATCGCCGTGCGCGCACTCGGATCGGCCTCCGTCGCCCTCCTCGGACTGCTCGAACCGGTCGTCGGAGTGCTCGCGGCACAGATCCTGCTGGGCGAGCAACTGTCGCCGGTGCAGTGGGCGGGCATGGCCGTCGTCCTCATCGCGTCCGCAGCCCTACCCTTCGTGCGCTCCGCGCCCGGGAGTACTTATTGACCGCCCGACCTCGATAAGGACTCACCCGGGGACTTGTATGCAAGCTTCCATGCAAGGCGTAGGGTGCCTGTCATGACGATGCAAACCGGGTCCGCCGCAGCCGAGCGGGCGTATGCCCACACGAAGAGCCAGATCCTCAGCGGCGATCTCGTCGGCGGCCAGTTGGTGAGCGAGGGCAACATCGGCGCTGAGCTGGGGATCAGTCGAACCCCGGTGCACGAGGCGTTTCTGCGGCTCGGCGCCGAGCAACTCCTCGACCTCGTCTCGCGCAAGGGTGCGATCGTCCGTCCGATGACGCCGACGGAGGCGGCGGACGTCCTCGCCATGCGGAAGGCCATCGAAGCGGCGTCGGCCGGGCAGGTGTTCGCCGCGGGCGGTCCCAACCAGCGCATCGCCGACCGGATCGCCGAGAACCTGAACAGTCAGGAGGCGCTCGTCGCCGCCGGCGACGTGGCCGGGTTCGTCGACGCCGACGACGACTTCCACGCGCTACTCATCGAGGCCTCCGGTAACCCGCTGGCACGACAGTTCTACGAGCAGCTTCGCGGACGGCAGCAGCGACTGCGGAACTTGCTGCTGCGCATCGATCCCGCCAACCTGGTGTCGTCGTTCACCGACCACCAGGAACTCGCAGCCTGCTTCACGAGTGGCGACGAGGACGGGTTCACCGCCGCACTGGTCGCCCATCTCAACCGGTATCAGGGCGCACTGTGAGCACACAGGAGATCACCGCGACCGTCGACAGCCCGACCCGGGCGCGTCCCTGGGTGCTCGTGTTCGGGACACTGTTCGTCTGCGCGTGGTCGGGCAACCAGTTCAGCCCGATGCTGTTGCTGTACCGCGACATCCAGCACTATTCGACGAGCACAGTGACCCTCTTCCTCGGCATCTACGTGGCCGGACTGGCGCCGGCGCTCGTGGTCGCCGGAGCGATTTCCGACCACAGCGGCCGACGGACGCCCATGTTCTACGCGGTCTGCTTCGGCCTCGCGGCGAGTGCGCTGCTCGCACTGGGAGAGTTCGGTTCCGCGCCGATCTACCTCGGCCGATTGTTCGCGGGCATGTCGGTCGGAACCGCGATGTCCGTCGGAACCAGTTGGCTCAAGGAAGTCTCGCAGATGCCCTACGACGTGGGGTCGGATGCCGGTGCCGGTGCCCGCCGCGCGTCGCTGGCCTTCACTCTCGGATCGGCGTCGGGCGCGTTGGTCGCCGGGACCATCGCGCAGTGGGGACCCGCGCCCACCGTGTTGCCCTATGCGATCCATGTCGCCGTTACGCTCCCGTTCCTCTGGCTCACCCGGCGACCGCCGGAAACGGTGCTCCCCTCGGCGCACCGACCGAGCCTGCGCACCCGCCTCCACGTTCCCTCGGTGTCACACCGGCGATTCCTGCGGATCGTGGTGGTCTGCGGGCCATGGCTTTTCGCCGCGTGCGCACTGTCCTACGGATACCTTCCGGTGTTACTGGCCGACGCCGCCGGTTCCCTCAGCCTGGCCTACGCCACAGGCCTCAGTGTCATCGCACTCGTGTCCAGCGCACTGATCCAGCCCGTCGCCAAAAGGATCGACTCCGTCTCCAGCGCACGTGGCACCGTCGTATCGCTCGTGACGCTCACCGCCGGACTGGTGGTGATGATGTTTGCGGTGGCAGCCGACCAACTGCTGGTCGGCGCACTCGCCGGCGTGGTCTTCGGTGCGGGTTTCGGGATCGGCCTCGTCTCCGGCCTGCTCGAAGTTCAGCGCATCGCCCCCGCAGCCGAGCTGGCCCGGCTCACCGGCGTCTTCTACGCCATCGCCTACCTCGGCTTCATCGTCCCGACGATCCTGGCAGCACTCACGCCGCCCTTCACCACGCTGGCACTGCTGGGTGTTCTCGTCATCCTGCTCGGCCTCTCCACGATCGCGGTGGTCGCCGGCTACCGCAAGCACCTCCCCATCGCGAAGCACTGAAGCCGGTTATCACTTCTCGGCGAGCAATCGCGACCGCCGGGCGAGGGTGACACCGATTCCCTCGGCGGCGGTGCGCACCGAACTGGTGTGGGCCTCGGGGCGGAAACGGTGGGACGGCCCGGTGACACTGATGGCGGCGACGACGTTCTCGCCGTCGCGGACCGGGGCGGCCACGCACACGATGCCGGTGGCGGATTCCTCGTATTCGTAGGCCACGCCCTCGGTCGCGATGCGGTCGAGTTGAGTGCGCAGCGGTCCGGGCAGGACGATGGTGCGCGGGGTGTAGCGGGGTAGCGGGGCGGCGAGCACCTGCTCCTGCAGCGCGTTGTCGGCATGCGCGACCAGCACCTTGCCGATCGCGGTGCAGTGCACCGGCATTCGACCTCCGATCCTCGACGGTGCGCTCGCCTGCCGGTGACCGCCGATCTTCGACAGGTACACGACCTCCGTCCCGTCGAGTACCCCCAGGTGCACCGTCTCGTGGGTGCGCACGTACAGATCTTCCATGAACGGGATGGCCACCTCGAGCAGGCTGCGCTCGACCGACGCCCGCATGCCCAGCTCGAACAGGGACCCTCCCAGCCGGTAGCCGGCGTCGGTCCGGTCCAGCATCCGCACGGCCACCATGTCGGCGAGGACGCGGTGCAGCGTGCCTTTGGGGATGGACGTCCGCCGGCACAGTTCGGCGAGTGACACGGCGGAGTCGTCGACGGTGAACGCGTGCAGCACCGACATCACCTTGCCCAGGACGGTTGTCCGGTCGAACTCCTGATCAGACACTGTGCATGCCACCTCCGTTGCCGCTGTTCCCGGCGATGCCGTCCACGATACGGGGCAACGTTCGACTCAGTGGAACGCGATGCTTGGCCCGCGATCGTCCGGCAGCGACAGTGGAACCACAGTCCGTTCCCCACGATCACATCGGGAAGTCAGATGAGCACACCTCAGGGCACCAGCGTGCCCCTCACGGCGCAGGCAGCCGCCGACGCGATCGCCGCCGCCGCCGAGCGGTTGAATGCCGCCGCCGGAACCCGCACACCGTGCGCGCCGATCCGCGACCTGATCGGGCCCGACGACGTCGCGGCCGCGTACGCCGTGCAGGAGCGGAACATCGCCGCCCGGATCGCGTCCGGTGCGAGCGTCGTCGGACGCAAGATCGGCCTCACCTCCCCGGCGGTCCAGCAGCAACTCGGCGTCGACCAACCGGACTTCGGTGTGCTGCTCGACGACATGCGCTGCGACGAGTCCACCCCGATCCCGCTGTCTCGGCTGCTGCAGCCGAAGGCCGAGGCCGAGATCGCGTTCGTCCTCGCCGACGACCTGGTGGACGGACCACTCGACGACGCCCAGATCCGCGCCGCCGTCGACTACGCGGTGGCCGCCCTCGAGATCGTCGACAGCCGAATCGCCGGATGGGACATCACGTTCGCCGACACGGTCGCCGACAACGGGTCGAGCGGACTGTTCGTTCTCGGCGCCGAACGTCGCACCCTCGACTCCTTCGACCCGGTCGCCACGCAGATGCAGATGTCGATCGACGGCACCGAGGTGTCCACCGGAACCGGGGCCGCCTGCCTCGGCGACCCCCTCCACGCGCTGGCCTGGCTCGCGCGCACCGCACGCGAGTTCGGCCAGCCCCTGCGCGCCGGCCAGGTGATCTTGTCCGGGGCGCTCGGACCGATGGCCGCGATCGCCACCGCAGGCACCGTCCGGGCCGACATCACCGGTCTCGGATCGGTCACCGCAACCTTCACCCAGGAGTGACAACCATGAGCGAGAGCCCCCGCAAGGTCACCGTCGCGGTGATCGGATCCGGCAACATCGGAACCGACCTGATGATCAAGGTGATCCGCCACTCCGACGTTCTGCAGATGGGCGCGATGGTGGGCATCGACCCCGACTCCGACGGGCTCGCCCGCGCCCGCCGGTTCGGCGTCCCCACCACCGCGGACGGCGTCCAGGGTCTGCTGGAGTTGCCGAACTTCGACGACATCGACGTGGTCTTCGACGCCACCTCCGCGAAGGCGCACACCGCCAACGCGGCCCTGCTCGAACCGCTCGGCAAACGGCTGATCGACCTCACCCCCGCCGCGATCGGCCCGTTCGTCGTCCCGGCGGTCAACCTCGACGAACACCGCACGGCCCCCAACGTCAACATGGTCACCTGCGGCGGTCAGGCCACCATCCCGATCGTCGCCGCCGTCTCCCGGGTGACACCGGTCGCGTACGCCGAGATCGTCGCGTCCATCGCATCGAAGTCGGCGGGTCCGGGCACCCGGGCGAACATCGACGAATTCACCGAAACCACATCGCATGCCATCGAATCCGTCGGCGGCGCCCACCGTGGCAAGGCCATCATCATCCTCAACCCCGCCGACCCGCCGCTGATCATGCGCGATACGGTCCTGTGCCTGATCTCGGACCCCGACCCGAGCACCCACGACGCGATCCGCGACTCGATCGGGGTGATGGTCGCGCACGTCGCGTCCTACGTGCCCGGCTACCGGCTCAAGCAGAACGTCCAGATCACGCCCGTCCCGGACGGCCAGCCCGTCCACACCCTGCTCGCCTCCGGTGACCCCGCCGCGCCCACCCACCAGGTGTCGGTGTTCCTCGAGGTCGAGGGAGCGGCGCACTATCTGCCGGCCTACGCCGGGAACCTCGACATCATGACGTCGGCCGCCGTGCGCTACGCCGAAAGCATCGCCGACACGATCGCCGCCCCGACGGCAGCACAGGGAGCAACCCGATGACCACCCAACTGTTCATCCAAGACGTCACCCTCCGCGACGGCATGCACGCGGTCCGCCACCGCATCACCCCCGACGATGTCGGAAAGATCGTCGCCGCCCTCGACGCCGCCGGTGTCGACGGCATCGAGGTCGCGCACGGCGACGGACTCGCCGGCGGTTCCCTCAACTACGGTCCCGGCAGCAACACCGACTGGGAATGGATCGAGGCCGCCGCCGCCAACCTCACCCACGCCCGGCTGACCACGCTGCTGCTGCCCGGCATCGGCACCATCGCGGAACTCGAGCAGGCCTACCGTCTGGGTGTGCGGTCCGTCCGCGTGGCCACCCACTGCACCGAGGCCGACGTCTCCGCCCAGCACATCGGGAAGGCCCGCGAGCTCGGCATGGACGTGTCCGGCTTCCTGATGATGAGCCACATGACCGGCCCGGCCGAACTCGCTGCGCAGGCCAAGCTGATGGAATCCTATGGCGCGCACTGCGTATATGTGACCGACTCCGGCGGCCGGTTGACCATGGACGGTGTCCGCGAACGGGTCCGCGCCTACCGCGGCGTGCTCGACGAGGCCACCGAGATCGGCATTCACGCCCACGAGAACCTGTCGCTGTCCGTCGCCAATTCCGTTGTCGCGGTGGAAGAAGGCGTCACCCGGGTCGACGCGTCCCTGGCCGGACACGGCGCCGGTGCGGGCAACTGCCCGATCGAACCGTTCATCGCCGTCGCCGATTTGCAGGGCTGGAAGCACAACAGCGACCTGTTCGCGCTGCAGGACGCCGCCGACGACCTCGTCCGGCCCCTGCAGGACCGGCCGGTCCGCGTCGACCGCGAAACCCTCACCCTCGGTTACGCCGGTGTCTACTCGTCCTTCCTCCGGCACGCCGAAACCGCATCCCAGCGATACGGCATCGACGTCCGCACCCTGCTCCTCGAAGTCGGCCGCCGCGGCCTCGTCGGCGGACAGGAAGACCTCATCGTCGACATCGCCCTCGACCTGATCGCCGCGAACCCAGGCGCCGCGGTGAGCTGAACGTCCGGATGCGGCTGGGCCGACGGCACTCTCGCGACAACGCCGACCTACATCGAATTCCCTAATTCACGTCGCCCGCCTACGCTGTCGCGAAGGAGTTCGTCGGCCAGTCCGTTACCGTAGAACTGGGCCGTATCGAGGTGGGTGATCCCGAGTTCCGCACGGCCTGGTTCGGCCGGCTCATCCCTGATCGAGGGTGTGCCGGCCATCCGGCGATGCCGGCGGAACGGGCACTGCCCCATTCTGCGGTGCTGCGGTGCCGGCGTCCGAGTGCGCGGCGGACCCGTGATGGGTGGCCTTCTTCGCCAGCTCCTCGACCTTGTGCTGCACCTCCGGGGCCTTCTCCTTCACGACGTGCGTCGCGCTGCTCACCTTCTCCTGCACGGCGGGGTTGTGCCAGAGCTCGAGGGACTGATCGCGCATCTTCTCGTAGCCCTGCCGACCGGTCCGCGAACCCACGACGAAACCCACGGCCACCCCGGCTGCGAAGGTCAGTGCTCTCACCATGACGTTGTCCTTTGTTCGATACGTTGACGGTCCTCCCACCGCGTGCCCAGTGCGGGCGCAGTGGAAACATCCGCCGGACCGATCAGGAATCGAGAAGCGCAGACCACCGGGGGCTTCTAACGTGATGGACATAGCCATCACGCGGTCGCCGATGCGACCGCTGTACCTGGAGGAGACGAACATGAGTGCCACCATCCGCAGCCTGGTGATCCCGGTGTCCGACCTGGACGGCGCCAAGGCCGTCTACACCGCGCTGCTCGGCGCGCCGCACACCGACCAGCCCTACTACGTCGGCTACAACGTCGACGGCTTCGAGGTCGCCTTGAATCCGGGCGACGAGAACGGCGGACCGGTGGCGTTCGCCGACGTCGACGACCTCGACGCCACGCGCGAAACCCTGCTCGCGGCGGGTGCGACCGAGCGCAGCGCCCCGCGCCAAGTGGCCCCCGGGGCGCGGGTCTGCGTTCTCGCCGACGCCGACGGCAACCCGATCGGACTGCGAGGAGTGTGACCGGGCTGCGTCGGGGTCTACGCCATCTCTTCTGGGGCTGCAGATCGCGCTGGAGGAACTCGGTGATCCCGAGGCGGACCGTCATCGCCGCGACAGGGCGGGGAGGTAGTGCCTCGGCCTCTGTGCCGCGCAGTTGCGGATTGTGGATGGTGTAGGTCATTCCTACCCTGGTGATTTCACCGCCACCGGCGATGAGTTTCGCGGACGCGGGGAGTCTGATCCTCTACATTGATCAACTGACGGGCGGGAGAATCGAGTGACACAACTACTGCGGGTACAGAACTTCTGCGTCTCGAGCGAAGGAATCGGTGCCGGTGAGCACCAGAGTCTCGAGAATCCGTTCGGCCTCGACCACAGCGAAATGTTCGCCTGGGCCGGCGCCACGGCCAGTTGGGCCATGCGCACCGACCCGGGCGGAAGCCGGGGGCTCGACGACTACTTCACCCGCGACTACCCACGCAATATCGGCGCCGAAATCATGGGCCGCAACAAGTTCGGGCCCTACCGCGGACCGTGGAAGGATCTCGACTGGCAGGGCTGGTGGGGAGACGAACCCCCGTTCCACACCCCGGTGTTCGTGATGACCCACCACACCCGCCCCTCCCTCACCCTGTCCGACACCACGTTCCACTTCGTCGACGGTGACCCTGCCACCGTCCTCCAACAGGCCCGGGAGGCGGCTGACGGCAAGGATGTCCGGCTCGGCGGCGGCGTCACCACCATCCGGCAATTCCTCGACGCCGATCTCGTCGACACCATGCACGTGGTGGTCTCACCGGTCACATACGGATCCGGTCTGCACCTGTGGGAGTCACCCGAGGAACTGCTCGACCGCTTCCACCTCGAGGTGATACCCAGCCCGAGCGGGGTAGTCCACCACCTGTTCTGGCACAAGTGAAATGGCATCCTCGACCGGGTGGTCAAGCAGGGTCCCATCTACCTGGTGGTCCGCGCATCTTTCCGACGATCGTGTTCAGGTAGGGATTATCCAGCTCGGCCGGCAGGCCGAGGTGAAATTCCCGGTCAGACTCGAAAATTCCGACGTAATCTCCTTCGGCCTCCAGCGAGATGATCGAATCGCTCAGCGTCTGGAACTCGGCTTTGCGGGGTTCGCCAGCTTGGCGGCCGCGACCTGACCCCTGGCCTAGATCTGTCCCGGCGCGATCTCACCTGTCACCATCCGCTGCCGGATGACCGCGAGCGCCCGTTGCCTAGTCCGGTTGCCGGGCTCGCTCGTGTGCGGTGAGGACGAGATGGTCGAATCGGGTGCGGAGACGGGTGTCGGGTTCGCAGTCGGTGAGGCCGCCGACGATCTGTTCGGCGATCACGCGGAGGCGGGTGTTGGTCTCCTGGGAACGCCAGACGAGGATGTCGAAGGCGCGGGCGGCAGGAATGCCGTAGGCGAGCATGAGGGCACCCTTCGCCTGTTCGATCACCGCCCGCGACTGGGCGAGTTCGGCGACGGCCTCGTCGACGGAGCCGTTGAGGTCGCTGCGGTACGAGTCGGTGATGTCGATGTAGAACCCGGTGGTACCGATCACCGTCCCGCTGTCGTCGAACATGCGATCGCCGACGACCACGACCTGCCGGACCTTTCCGCTGGTGTCGATGATGCGGTGCTTGCTGCTGAACGGTTCGGCGGCATTGACGGTGCGGTCCAGCACCCGGGCGACGTGGGGATGGTCTTCGGGGTGTTTGTGAGAGAGCAGCAGCTCGGTGGTGGGGGTGACCTCGCTGGGCCGGTAGCCGTGCATCTGGGCGACGGTGTCGGACCATTCCCAGCGTTGTCCGTCGAGGTAGAACCGGAAACTGCCTACCCGCTGCGGCTCACCGCCACCGAGAACCTGCTCTGAATCCACCCCAAATTTCTACCGCACCGTCACCCCGGGGGCGACTGTTGTCCCGATCCAGGTGCAGATCAGGGACCTTTGACGCGCAAGACGGGACCTTCGTCCCTACCGCCGGCACCGCACGGAGGACCATCGAAGCCGGATATTAGCGATGGGCGCGAGTGGGTAATGCGTAGTCACGTCTCCATTCGATCCCCCTTGTGAGGTACTCATGTCGACTGACGCGATCGTGCTCCTGAAAAGCGACCACAAAGAGATCCGAAAACTCTTCCGGGACTTCCGCGGTGCCGGGCCGAACGCCCGTGTGGAGAAAGGCCGCATCGTCGACGCCATCATCGAAGCCCTGACGGTGCACACCTACATCGAGAACGAGGGCATGTACCCGCAGGTGCGCGAACTGGCCCCGGACCTCGAGGACGACATTCTCGAATCCTACGAAGAGCACCACGTCGCCGACGTATTGGTCGTCGAGCTGGCAGGGATGACGCCGGACGACGAGCGATTCGACGCGAAGACGACGGTGCTGATCGAGAACGTCGAGCACCACATCGAGGAAGAAGAGCAGGACTGGTTTCCCAAGGTGCGAGAAGAGCTGGGGCGCAAACAGCTCCAGAAGATCGGCGAGCGCCTGCTCGAACTGAAGGAGAAGGCACCGACGTCTCCCGCCCAGCCGTCGGCGTTGAAGAAGACGGTCGACGCCGTCCTGCAGTAGGCAGACCCGCCGCCGAGCGTCCATGCGTCGACGGCGGCGGATCGCTTATGTCTGGTTCGCCGGGGATGTCACTCCTGGCGTGCCCAGACCCGGTGGGACTTCATCAGCGCGGTGACGCCGTCGAACAGTGCGGACGCCTCGTCGGCGATCACGACGCCGGGGGCGTCGGCCGGGATCCCGGCGACGTCGAGGAGGCCGCGACCGGCACCCCAACCTCCGATCGCCTTGCAGTGCCGGAATGCCTCCGTCAGGAGCACAAGCACCCGCGGGTCCGCCACCTGCGTCGCGACGAGGACGGCGTCGAACTCCACCGACCGCATGGTGAGGAACGTCCGCGACACCGGAACGGCACTCTTGCCCGACCCCAGTTCGCCTCCGTGCGGACCGATGACGAGCGGCACCATGCCGTCCTTGTCGATCTTCTCGACGGCGTCGGCCACCTCCGACAGATCCGACTCGTCGTCGGCGACGATGCCGATGATCCGACCGTCCAACGGCCATTCGGCGCCGACCTGCGACAGCGCCGGGCTGGGCGTCTGCGCCGCGTCATAGGCGACCGTCGGCTCCGGAGCCGGAAGGCCGAGTCCCTCGGCTACCGTCGCGCACAGGCCGGGGTCGATGTTCGCGACGACCCCGAGAGCGCGCTCTTTGATGGCCTGCTCATAACACTTTCCCAGCTCGAACGTGTACGCCTCCGCGACGTGGGACTGCTCGACGGGGGTGAGGCTGGCATAGAACAGGCGGGCCTGCGAGAAGTGATCATCATAACTGGCGGGCGCACCACGCAGCTTCGTGGACTCCGGCATCGGCACCGGCACCTCGACGAACGCCGTGTCCGCACCCGCCAGGAAGGGGCAGCCACCGTCCAGCGAGTTCGGCCGGTACGGGGCCACCCCGGGATGAACCCCGGTCTGGTGCATGCCGTCGCGCAGCATGTCGTTGACCTCGGCGTGAGGCCGGTTGATCGGGATCTGCCCGAAGTTGGGCCCACCGAGCCGGCTGATCTGAGTGTCCAGGTACGAGAAGAGCCGGGCCTGCAGCAGCGGGTCGTCGGTCACGTCGATTCCCGGAACGAGGTGTCCGGGATGGAATGCCACCTGCTCGGTCTCGGCGAAGAAGTTGGTCGGATTCGCATTCAGGGTCATGAGACCGAGCGGCTGCACGGGCGCCAGTTCCTCGGGCACGATCTTGGTCGGATCCAGCAGGTCGATGCCCTCGAACATCTGATCCGCGGTGTCCGGAAACGCCTGGATACCCAGTTCCCACTGTGGGTAGGCGCCGGACTCGATCGCGTCGGCGAGATCGCGGCGGTGGTAGTCGGGGTCCATGCCGTTGACGATCTGGGCTTCCTCCCACACCAGGGAGTGCACACCGAGCTTGGGCTTCCAGTGGAACTTCACGAGCGAACTCTCGCCCGCCGCGTTCACCATTCGAAAGGTGTTGACACCGAAGCCTTCCATCATCCGGTACGACCTGGGGATCCCGCGGTCGGACATGTTCCACAACGTGTGCGCAGTGGCCTCGGTGTGCAGCGACACGAAGTCCCAGAAGGTGTCGTGCGCACTCTGCGCCTGCGGGATCTCACGATCCGGGTGCGGCTTACCGGCGTGAATGATGTCGGGAAACTTGATGCCGTCCTGAATGAAGAACACCGGAATGTTGTTGCCTACCAGATCGAAAGTGCCCTCGGCGGTGTAGAACTTGGTCGCGAACCCGCGGGTGTCGCGGACGGCGTCGGCCGACCCACGCGAACCGAGCACGGTGGAGAACCGGACGAAGACCTGCGTCTCGACGTCCTTGGCGAGAAACGCCGCCTTGCTGACCGGTTCGGCGGAACCGTATCCGCGGAAGACGCCGTGAGCGGCCGCACCGCGCGCGTGCACCACCCGCTCCGGGATCCGCTCGTGATCGAAGTGGGTGATCTTCTCGCGAAGATGATGGTCCTGGAGCAGGGTCGGTCCCCGTTCGCCGGCCTTGAGCGAGTGATCGGTGTCGTACAGCCGCGCGCCCTGCGCCGTGGTGAGGCGTTCACCCTGCTGACCACGGGCCGTGTCCGGACCGTCGACAGGTTGCCCGGTCGCAGTGCTGAGCGCGGGGGCGCGCTGATCCGACTTGGGCGGCAACGGCTCGGTCGGTTCCGTGGGCTCGGCGACCGTCGGCGTGCCCGAACCGGGCGTTCCGGGAATGACAGGGTTCTTCTTCGACACGGCGTACTCCTCGCTGAAGATCTGTGGATTCGGCGCCGCATCGTTGCTGAACGGTCCGCACTTGTCGGAGTGCCCAATCGTTCGCACAACGAATCAGGTCCGGTTCGGCGCCGTGATGTCGCACCGATCGACAGACACTGTTTCGCATTCGCGTTCCAGGGCATAGCTACTGGAGATGTCAACGGCAACCGACGAAAGATCCGGCGTTCCGGTGCGTCGGTGAGGAGAAGATCATGACTACCGAACCAGGCAAGCAATTGCACGAGGAACCACAGTCCGAACGTGGACCCGAGGGCTCCCGGGACGCGGGACCGGATCAGGCCGGCGCAGGTCAGACCGACCGCGAGCCGGGATCTCTGGACCAGGAGGAGGTCCGCTCCACCACGGAAGCAGGAACGAATCCCGCGGCGGCTGCCGGCTCGTCGACTCCCGGCGACGCCGAGCCGGCGATTCCGCCGTACGAAGGCCGGACGACCAGCACGAAAGACGGACGCCCGGAGCACGATGAGCACGTGGATTCCGGCGGAATGCAGTCGCCGAAACCCGAGGAGACACCGCGTGGCGCGGTAGCGTCTCCAGCGGAGGAGAATCCCGCCGCAGGTGGCGCCTCGACCGGGGACAGCGACTCCGGAGTGGGACCCTCACACGAGGGTGGAGTCGGCAAGGCCGAAGACAAGAGGTGACATCCTGACGGGAACCTGCTCGCCGAGGGGTCACACGGAGGCGGCGACGCACCGCGCGGGTGGGCCCGGCAGCGTGCGCTCATTCGTCACCGCAGACGACGGTTAGGGACGTCGCCCCCGCGGGTATACGGCGCATGAGCAGTTCGCGCCGGCAACGAGGAGCACGTTCAGTGGAAGATCAGTTGGTGCACAACATGACCCATGCCCAGGTGATCGGGCCTCCCACCGTTCGCCCGATGGCGCCGGAGGAGCCGGAGACGTGGCGCAGCGAGATGCTGGACGCGTTGTTCGCGGTGTTGCCGCAGCCGCTATGCGTCTACGACGACCAGCGCCGCTTGCTCTTCGCCAACCCCGCGGCCGCCTCACTCGCCGGGTATCCCGTCGAGGAACTCGTCGGTCACTGCGAGTGGTTGTTGCTGCCGTCCGACACGCCCCGATGGCGGCGCTTCCTGCGGAATGCCCTCGAGGGTCACACCTCTCACGCTACGTTCTTCCGCCTACGTCACCGTGACGGGGCGTGGCTGTGGGTCCACGCCGAAGCATCGACGTTCACCGCCGGCGGCGCGCACCTGATCGCAGTGACGTGGAAGGACTGCACCGCCCACGTCTGCGAGGACCCACGGGCGATCTCCGCCGAAACGTGAGCACGGCACCCGGCACCGACGACGGTGGAAGCGCGCCGCTGAAAAACGGTGGTCGCGTGCCCCTCTGGGACCCGCGCCGGTTTCGGCAACCGAGCGGGCGGGCAATCTGGTCGCAAGATCGACTCGATCGCCGGCGGTCGAGTCGATCCAGGTTCCGCGCGTTCACCCCAGCAGCGCGCGGAACCGCCCACCTCCCGCGGTGCGCCTGTGTGAAGAGGGGCGCGGCGGGGAACTCTTCACTCATGGCTTCGACTGCCGGCAACCCGATGAGCCCCGCCGCGGTGGGTGGGCGTCTGACGTGGCTGATCGGCGAACGGGACAGCGCCGCGCTTGCCCACGAGGTGTCCGCGGTCAGCCTCGAGCCTCGTCCCGAGTCCGGCCGCCCCCGCTACGAGGACGTGCTGGCGTGGGTGATGGAGTCGATCGTCGAGGTGGTCGAGGCCCGGCTGGGCGCGGCGCCACCAGGGGAGACGTTCCTGCTGGAAGTCCGTCGCACCGACGGGGCCGCGGTGACCGCGGCGGAACTGCCCGCATCGGGGGAATGGGTGCTGGGGACCGCCGCAGCGTTCCTGGCCGACGACCCCGTCGCGGGACGGCATCGGCTCGCGGTGGCGGCGCGGCAGCTCGAGCCGTTGAGGCGGGCGGAGGCCCTCACCGACGCCCTGATCTGGCTGGATTTCCTTCTCGACGTCGACTTGCCCGATCCACCGGACGTCCCCACTCGCTGAGCGCGCACGTGTCGTCGCATCGTCTATGGAAAAGGGTTGTTGCGCACGCCGAAACGTTCCGTCCCCGGCGGTGGTGACGGCACCTGCCGCGACGAGCCGGTCGAGGTGTAGTTGTGCGGGCGTACACCAGGCGGTGGACCGTGGTGTCGCCCAATGCCTTTGGCTCGCCGAGAAAGTCGAGGAGCCGCTCCTCGCGGATGAACAGTGTGTCGCGGTATGCGGCCAGGCGTCCGCGGAACTCGTCGCTGCCCTCGATCACCCCCTTGTGGTGAAAGGTTCGTACCACCGCGCGTCGATGGTCGCCGCACGGTCGATCGACGCCAGGAAATCATCGATGCTGCTGCCCAGGTCGCCGTAAACTTCCCCGTATTCACCGCCGACTCGGCCCTCGTCGTCTCCGAGAACCGGACGGACCTCCACCACCCGGCGGATCGGCGACGACGGGTCGATGCCGGACCACAACCGGTCCGCGGCGTCACGGCGGGCCGGGAGGTCTGCCGGATCGGCGGCCGGCGGCATCCGCGGGCGCGGTGCGCACCACCACCACCATGAGGTCGGACTGAGATCCGTTGGTAATGAACGTGCGCCGCCGAGCGAACCGCGACAGGCTTGTTCACTGGCAATTTGTTGATTACGACGGATTCACTTTGAACATTTCCGCGGTGTGTCAAGGGTCGCTCTTTCGCGCCCCCTCGATCGAAGCGCGCCTAGTCTTACTGCATGACGTGGGCGGTGCAGGGCGGCGACGAGGACGAGTTCGCGTACGTGTTCACCAACGAACTCGCTCAGCGAGTGGTGGATCAGGTGAGCCCTCGACTGGCCTATAACGTCAATCTGATGGACCGCAAAGGCCGCATCATCGGGTCGGTCGACGGGTCGCGAATCGGCGCAGTGCATGCCGGCGCACTCCAGGCCATCCGGGATGGGCGGCCCGTCCTCGTCGACACCGACGAACAGTCTGCGGACGTCCGAGCCGGGATCAACATTCCTCTGACGCTCGACGGGCGGATCGTCGGAGCCGTGGGGGTCACGGGCGATCCCGGGGAGGTCGAGTCGGTGGGCAACGTCCTCGCGCTCACCGTCGAACTGTTGTTGCGGAACGAACAGCACCGGGACAGTTCGCGATGGCGGGAGACGGCCGTGCGCGAACTACTCCTCGGCCTGGTGAACGGCACCGTCACCGAGTCGGGGCTGCTGGAAGCGTTGCGCCACATCGGGTCACCGATGACACCGCCGTGGAACGTCATTGCGGTCGTCCCGGCGGCGGGTCGCGGGTCGTGGCCTCTGCCGTCGTCGACCTCGGTGGCCCTGCTTCGAAGGATCCAGGCAAGCTCCCACGTGATTGCGGCCGAGTTGCAGGGCGCGGTGTGGGTTCTGAGCGGGTCGGCGACAGACCGCGAGTTGGCCGCGACGTGGGAGCGGCTGCGTTCCGCCGACGTCCGTCTCGTCACCGGCAGGCGTGGCGCCTCGGCCCGCGAATTGTCGGTCGACGCCGCACGAATCGGCATACTCCTTGCCCGGGCGCACCTGCTGCCCGCCGACGACGAGATCGAACTGTCCGCGCTGGCACCCGAAATTGTTGTCGCACAGCAGTCACGAGACATATCGCACGACACCGTGGAGCGCGTCCTCACACCGCTGTCCGCGATTCTGCGGGACACCGCTCGCGCCTTCCTGGCGCAGAACCTGTCGATCGCGGCGACGGCGACTGCTCTCGGCGTGCACCGCAACACCCTGGTCCAGCGGCTCGATCGGATCGAGCAGCTGACCGGGTTGAACCTGCGCACCTTCGACCACGCCGTCGCCATGCGCCTGGCTCTCCTCGCAGCTGCGGTACTGGAAGATTCGCACCGCGAAGCCTGACCCACTATCCGATCTACACACTTCGATGGGCAAGAATCTTTAACAAAACTGTGCGCAATGCACATATTGCTTCGAGCGCAGGCGACCTACGCTTCAACTCATGCGAAAGCGCACATTCACCGTTGTCCTCGCTCCCGACTCGTTCAAGGGGAGCCTCTCCGCCGTCGAGGTCACGGCCGCGATGGCGGCCGGGGTCCGGCTCGCGCTCGGCGCCGATGTTCGGATCGTGGAGTGCCCTCTCGCCGACGGTGGCGAGGGCACCCTGCAGACGTTTCTCTCGGCGGGTAACGCCGCGCCCCGCCTGATCGACGCTCACGACGCCGCCGGGCGCCCGCGGCGTACCCGCTACGGGCTGTCGAACAACGGCACCATCGCGATCATCGAGGCCGCGGAGGCGAACGGTCTGCCGCACGTGGCGGACATTCCACCGGCGCCGATGCGGGCGGACACATACGGCGTCGGTGAAATCGCCTTAAGCGCAATGGAAGACGGGGTGGACGAGATCCTGCTGTGCATCGGAGGCAGCGCCACCACCGACGGGGGCACCGGGATGCTCCGCGCACTCGGTGTCCGATTCCTCGACGAAGACGGGCAGGATGTGGAAGCCGGCGGCGCCGGGCTCGGCCGCATCGTCGCGATCGACGAGTCACACCTTCACCCGCGGGCACGGTCGGTGCGCTGGCGCGTCGCGACCGACGTCGACAATCCGCTCTGCGGCGAGAACGGGGCCGCCGCGGTCTTCGGGCCGCAGAAGGGCGCCACGCCCGACCAGGTTCGCGCACTCGATTCCGGACTCGAACAATTGGCGGCCACCCTCCGCGCCAGCTACGGAACCGACGTCCTCACCGTGCGGGGTGCAGGGGCCGCCGGCGGTATGCCCGCCTGCCTGAGCGCACTCCTCGGCGCGGAGTTGGTGCCCGGGATCGACCTCGTCGCGGACACGGTGGGACTGCGGTCGCTGTGCGCCGACGCCGACCTGGTGATCACGGGAGAAGGTGCCTTCGACGCGCAGTCACTGCAGGGGAAGGTGGTGCAGGGCGTCGTGCGGCAGACCCCGACTGAATGCCCCGTCGTCGTGATCGCCGGCACCGTTCGCCTGCCCGCGGCCGTGATTCGTGCAGCGGGGGTCTCGGCCGCATTCTCCATCGCCCGGGGGCCTGCCGAACTCCAAGACCTGCTCGACAACACTTCCGAACTACTCCTCGACACCACCGCCCAGGTCGCCGGACTCGTCGGCAGTCGTTGGAAGGCGCCGCAAACCACTACCCCATGCCTTCTCTGACACTCCCGAAACGCACGCCGCCACGAACACGGCGCATCTCACCACGGCACCCCCGTCCCGGCGGATTCGTCAACGGGTGATCGCGACGAGTTTCGCCGAGCCAGGGTGAGAGGTCCGGGCCCGGACCATCTGTCCATCCTGGCGCGTAGAGTGCGTCCTAGACCGGACCATTGGTATGTAAATTTCGCTGCCTGTGGCCAGTCCGGCAATGCGGTAGCTAGCGTTCGTGGCCAGTGACGTGAGTCACTTTCCATACTTCCCGCGATCGGCGCAGCCCCGCCGACGCGGCGCAGGAGGCGAACGTGAAAATCAAGGATGCTGTGCAAGGCGCGGAGCCACGACCCGAAGCCCGGCCACCGTCGGAGCGCACGAGGATTCTGGCGATCCCGTGGCCGTGGTATCTCGCCCTGGTCGCAGTCGGACTCGGCGCCGTCTACACCGGTGCACTCCCGGAGAACATCTTCGGCGGCCTGGCGATCAGCATGATTGTCGGCTGCGGCCTGTTCTGGATCGGCGATCGAACTCCGGCGCTGTCCGCGATCGGCGGCGGACCGCTGTTGTGTGTGTTCCTCCCTGCCCTGGTGGTGCATTTCGGTCTGGTGCCGGACAGTTTCTCCACCATCGTCAAGGACTGGTTCACCGGGTACGGGTTCGTCGAGATCCTCGTCGCATCGATCATCGCCGGCAGCATCCTCGGCATGGACCGACGGTTCCTGATCAAGGCCGGTGGCCGGTTCTGCGCGGTGATCGTCGTGGCATTCGCCGTGGTCGTCACCGTCATCGGCGCTCTCGCCGCGGTCACCGGTTTCGGCTTCAAGACCGCGATCCTCGACGTCACCATCCCGATCATGGCCGGCGGCATCTCCGGTGGCGCAATCCCGTTGTCGCAGATGTACGCCGACACCATCGGCGGCGACGCCCAGCAGTACATCTCGGGCATCGTGCCACCGATCATCTGCGCGAACCTGCTGTGCATCGTGCTCGCCTCGGTGTACGCCAATCTGACCCGCCGCCGCACCAAGCTGTTCGTCGGATTCAACGGGCACGGTGAGATGTTGCGCATCAAGGCGACGGCCGAGCAGGTCGCCGCCGTGACCGAGAAGCGACCACTGACGGTCAGCGGCCTCGGCACCGGTCTACTGATGACCGGCGCGATCTACCTCGTCGGCGCGATGCTGCAGGCCGCGGTGCCGGCCGTGCACCTCTACGCGTGGGTCATCCTGCTCACCGCGGCGATCAAGTTGTCGGGCGCACTGCCGCGGGAGGTCGAGGAGTCGACCACCGAGTGGTACCAGTTCGTGGTGAAGTTGTGGGTGCCCGCGGCGCTGGTCGGCATCGGAGTGTCGTTGATCGACATCGATCAGATCGCCGAACTCGTCTCTCGCCCAGCATATCTCGCGTTCACCATCGCCACTGTCCTGATCACGGCACTGACGGCCGGGTTCGTGGGCTGGCTTCTGAAACTGTACTTCGTCGAATCCTCGATCACGGCCGGCCTGTGCATGACCGATCTCGGTGGATCGGGCGACATCGCCACACTCGGCACCACCCGGCGCATGCATCTGCTGCCGTTCGCGCAGATCACCTCCCGGCTCGGCGGCGGATTGGTGCTGCTGTCGGCGTCGGGTTTCCTGGCGTATTTCTACGGCTGAACCGCCGCCGTTCCCGCGTTCGACACAAGGAGAAGGAAGACTGATGGGTAAGACGCTGGCCGAAAAGGTATGGCACGCACACGTGGTCCGCCGCGAGGAGGGTGAACCGGACCTGCTGTACATCGACATGCACCTGCTGCACGAGGTGAACACACCGCAGGCCTTCGACGGGCTCCGGGCGAGCGGCCGGACGGTGCGCCGTCCCACCCTGACCCTGGGCACCGAGGACCACAACACCCCCACCGTCGCGGTGGACAAGGAGATCACCGATCCGGCGGCCCGCGAGCAGGTGTCGCTGATGCGCAAGAATTGCGCGGAGTTCGGCATCGAGTTGTTCCGCCTCGGCGAAGAGCACCAGGGGATCGTGCACGTCATCGGGCCGGAACTGGGCCTGTCCCATCCGGGTTCGACGATCGTGTGCTGCGATTCGCACACCGCGACGCAGGGTGCGTTCGGCGCCCTCGCCTTCGGGATCGGTACCAGCCAGGTCGAGCACGTGCTGGCGACGCAGACGCTGCCGATGGGGCGGCTGAAGAACATGGCCGTCACCGTGAACGGGTCTCTGCCCGAGGGGGTGACGGCGAAGGACCTGATTCTGGCGATCATCGCCCGGGTCGGCACCGCCGGCGGTCAGGGGCACATCATCGAGTACCGCGGTCAGGCGATCCGCGAACTGTCGATGGAGGGCCGGATGACGGTGTGCAACATGTCCGTCGAGGCCGGGTCGCGTGCCGGAATGATCGCCCCCGACGAGAAGACTTACGAGTATCTGCGCGGACGTCCCGCCGCCCCGACCGGGGACGCGTGGGACGCGGAGGTGGCCTACTGGCGCACCCTGTTCACCGACGACGACGCCGTGTTCGACAAGGAGATCGTCATCGACGCGTCCACCCTGACCCCCTTCGTGTCCTGGGGCACCACACCGGCGCAGAGCGCGCCGCTCGGTGATCCGGTTCCGCACCCGCACCAGTTCACCGACCCGGTCGAGCGCGCCGCGGTCGAGCGCGCCCAGACCTACATGGACGTCGCCCCCGGCCGCCCGGTTCGCGGACTGCCCGTCGATGTCGTCTTCATCGGATCGTGCACCAACAGCCGCATCGAGGACTTGCGGGAGGTAGCGCGCGTTCTCGACGGGAGGAAGGTCGCCCCCGGCGTCGAATTGATGATCGTGCCCGGGTCGATGAAGGTGCGGCAGCAAGCGATCGACGAGGGCTTGAGCGAGGTGTTCGAGGCCGCCGGGGCAGGACTGCGGTTCGCCGGGTGTTCGATGTGCGCGGCGTTGAACGAAGACCGCCTCACGCCCGGCCAGCGCGCCGCCTCGACGAACAACCGTAATTTCGAAGGCAGGCAGGGCAAGGGCTCCCGAACCCACATCGTCTCGCCCGCCGTCGCCGCCGCGACCGCGGTCGCCGGCCACCTCGCCGCACCTTCCGACCTGACCTGAACTGTCACACTCTTCGAATCGAGAACCCATGGAACCGTTCACCGTGCACACCGGTGTGGCCGCCCCGCTGCGCCGCACCGACGTCGACACCGATCAGATCATTCCCGTCCGCTTCCTCACGCACAGTTCCCGTACCGGGTTCGCGGACAAGCTCTTCCACGACTGGCGGGAGGAACCCGACTTCGTCCTCAACGACCCCGCCTGTGCGAACGCGACCATCCTGGTCGCCGGCCGTGACTTCGGCACCGGATCGTCGCGCGAGTACGCGGTGTGGGCGCTGCAGAACTACGGATTCCGGGCCGTCATCGCTCCCCGGTTCGGCGACATCTTTCGCGGCAACGCCCTCACCAACGGCCTTCTCACCGTGACCCTTCCGGCCGAGACCGTCGAACGCATCTGGTCGGCGCTCGACGACGACCCGCGGCAACCCGTCACCATCGACCTGATCGCACGGCAGGTGCGTGCCGGGGCCATCACGGCGTCGTTCGACCTCGACGACAACACCCGGTGGCGGTTGCTCGAAGGTCTCGACCACATCGACCTGACCCTGACGCACGCCGAGACGATCGCCGGCTACGAGCATCGGCGGCGCCCCGCGTTGCCGTCCACCACGCAACTCGTGCTCTGACGATCACGCGAGCGGCCGAGACCTCGTCAGGGCGCCTCGGCCCGCTTCTTTTCCAGCAGCGGCACGATGCGCGGGGCGATGCGGCGACTGAGCACCAGCTCGGACTGTGTCCGCAGCACCCCCTCGCCGGCGATCATCTCCTGCAACACCCGTTCGAAGTCCTCGTGATCGATCGCCACCACCCGGCACAGCAAATCACCCTGACCGGCAACGGAATTGACCTCGAGAACCTCGGGGATGGTGGCGAGATGCGCACAGGTGGCGTCCATCATCGCCTGCGCGATGTCCAGGTGCACGAACGCGAGGATGGAGTAGCCGAGCGCGGTCGGCTGCATCTGCGGCCGGTAACTGGTGATCACGCCGTCGCGGGAGAACTTGTCGAGCCGCGACTGCACGGTGCCCCGCGCCACGTTGAGCCGACGGGCGTACTCCCGGACACCCGCCTTGGGCTCCTCGACGATCAGTTTCAACAGGTCGAGATCCAGCTTGTCCAATTCGGTCGGCATCCGTGAACCACTCCGTCCCTGAAGCATGGTCATCGAATCCTAGCGAAACCCGACCGCCCCGCACCCGAATGCCGGCAAGGAAGTACCAGCGGCCCCACCTGCCCGCCCAGACATGACCACACACGAATGGAGATCACGATGTCCCGAACCGAGCGCGGATGCCTGCTCACGTCCCTGGCCACCGTCGCCGATGTGTCCTCGGCCGTCGCCGATGCCCTCGACCACCTCGGCTGCGGTGCTGCGATCGGCGCCGACATCCTGTCTCCCCTGCGGCGCGGGCAGCAGATCTGCGGACCGGCCGTGACGCTGCGCTACCGACGTCTGCCCGGGGAGATGGCCGACAACATGGTCGAGGGGTTCGGCGCCCGTTTGGGCGACCGCGACCTCTACGCCTCCGCGCGCCCGGGGGATGTCGCGGTCTTCGACTGCCCCGGCCCCGCGGACACCGCGGTAATGGGCGCCATCTCCGCGCACTGGGCGCAGCTCGCCGGCCTCGCCGGCTGCATTGTCGGTGGGGCGGTGCGCGATTCGGTGTCGATCGCCGACAGCGGCCTGCCGGTCTGGTCGACCGGCCGGGCCCCGCGAGCGGCACGATTCCGGTTCGTCACCGAATCGATCGGCGAACCGGTACGGCTGTCGGGGCATCTGGTCCACCCCGCCGACATCGTGGTCGCCGACGACGACGGCGTCTGCATCGTCCCCGCCGACGCACTCCCCGACGTCGTGCAGATCTGCGTCGAGGCCGACCGGATCGAACACGACCTGCTCACTCTGCTGCGGCGCAGTGACTCGATCGACGACGTGATGCACGCGATGCGTCAGCGGCCGACGACTGTGTTCGACCGCTGACGCCACTCGCCGGCGCCGGCCTCAGAGGACGATGTTGACCATCTTCCCGGGCACGACGATGACCTTGCGCGGGTCCTTGCCGTCGAGCAGCGCGACGATCTTGTCGTCGGCCAGGGCGATCTTCTCGATCTCCTCGCGCGGGGCGTCGGAGGCCACGGTCACGCGGCTGCGGACCTTGCCGTTGACCTGAATCGGGTACTCGACGGTGTCCTCGACGAGCCACTTCTCCTCCGCAACCGGGAACGGTCCGTGCGCCAGCGACTTCTCGTGCCCGAGCCGTGACCACAGTTCCTCCGCGAGGTGCGGGGCCAACGGTGCCAGCATCAGCACCAGCGGTTCCACCGCCGAGCGGGGAGCACCGGCGGGATACGCCTTGGTGAGATGGTTGGTGTACTCGATCAGCTTGGCCGCGGCGGTGTTGTCGCGCAGGGCCGTGTAGTCCTCACCGACTCCGGCGATCGCCTTGTTCAGCGCGCGCAGGGTGTCTTCCGTCGGGGCGTCGTCGGTGACGCGCAGGTCGCCGGACTCCTCGTCGACCACCACACGCCAGGCGCGCTGCAGGAAACGCTGCGCACCGACGACATCCTTGGTCGCCCACGGGCGGGACGTGTCCAGCGGGCCCATCGACATCTCGTACACGCGGAGTGTGTCGGCGCCGTACGCTTCGCAGATCTCGTCCGGCGAGACGGAGTTCTTGAGGCTCTTGCCCATCTTCCCGTACTCGCGGTTGACCTCGGCGCCCTGGTGGAAGAACTTGCCGTCCTTCTCCTCCACCTCGTCGGCGGGCACGTACACGCCGCGCGCATCGGTGTACGCGAACGCCTGGATGTAGCCCTGGTTGTACAGGCGGCGGTAAGGCTCGCTGGAGCTGACGTACCCGAGGTCGAACAGCACCTTGTGCCAGAACCGCGAATACAGCAGGTGCAGCACCGCATGCTCGACGCCACCGACGTACAGGTCTACGCCACCGGGATCGTTCGGACCGTGGATCTCCGGACGGGGGCCCGTCCAGTACTGCTCGTTCTCCTTGTCGCAGAACACGTCCGGGTTGGTGGGGTCGATGTAGCGCAGCTGGTACCACGAGCTGCCCGCCCACTGCGGCATCACGTTGGTGTCGCGGCGGTACGTCTGTAGTCCGTCACCGAGGTCGAGCTCGACGTTGACCCAGTCGACGGCCTTCGCCAACGGGGGAGAGGGCTCCGAGGACGCGTCGTCCGGATCGAACGACACGGGTGCGTAGTCCTCGACCTCCGGAAGCTCCACGGGCAGAGCCGAATCCGGCAGCGCGTGGGCGTTGCCGTCGGCGTCGTACACGATGGGGAACGGCTCGCCCCAGTAGCGCTGGCGCGCGAACAGCCAGTCGCGCAGCTTGTACTGGATGGTGCCCTTGCCGGTGCCGTCCGCCTCGAGGCGCTCGGTGATGGTCTTCTTCGCGTCGGCGACGGACATGCCGTTCAGGAAGTCGGAGTTCACGATCGTGCCGTCGCCGGTGTACGCATCCTTCGACAGGTCGCCGCCGGAGATCACCTCGACGATGTCGAGACCGAATTCGGTGGCGAACTCGTAGTCGCGGTGATCGTGACCCGGGACGGCCATGATGGCGCCCGTGCCGTAACCGGTGAGGACGTAGTCGGCGATGAACACCGGCAGCTTATGACCGTTCACCGGGTTCACGGCGTACGTGCCGAGGAAGACGCCCGTCTTCTCCTTGTATTCCTGACGCTCCAAATCCGACTTGGCGGCGATCGACTTCCGGTACGCCGCAACCGCTTCGGCGGGCGTCGCGGCGCCGCCGGTCCAGCGGGAATCCACACCCTCCGGCCACTCGGCCGCGACGATCTCGTCCACCAGTTCGTGCTCCGGCGCCAGCGTCACGTACGTCGCGCCGAACAGCGTGTCGGGCCGAGTCGTGAACACCTCGATCTGGTGAGCAGTGGACGTACCGTCGCCCCGCTCGACCGTTGCCTCGAACTTCACCTGCGCACCGTGCGAGCGCCCGATCCAGTTGCGCTGCATGGTCTTGACCTTCTCCGGCCAATCCAGGTACTCCAGGTCGTCCACCAACCGGTCCGAATACGCGGTGATGCGCATCATCCACTGCTGCAGGTGCTTACGGAACACCGGGAAGTTGCCGCGGTCGCTGCGACCGTCCGCGGTGACCTCTTCGTTCGCCAGCACGGTGCCCAGACCGGGGCACCAGTTGACCATCGAATCGGAGTGGTAGACGAGACGGTAGGAGTCGAGGACTGCTTCCTTCTCGGACACGGACAGCGACGCCCAGTCCCGTCCGTCCTCCACCGCGCGCTCACCCGAGACGAATTCCGCCTCGAGTTCCGAGATCCGCCGGGCCTTGCCTGCCGCCTCGTCGAACCACGCGTCGTGGATCTGCAGGAAGATCCACTGCGTCCAGTGGTAGAAGTCGGTGTCGGTGGTCGCGAATGTGCGGCGTTCGTCGTGGCCGAGCCCGAGACGGCGCAGCTGCCGCTTCATGTTGCCGATGTTGGCCTCGGTCGTGGTCCGCGGGTGCGTGCCCGTCTGCACCGCGTACTGCTCGGCCGGTAGACCGAACGCGTCGTAGCCGAGGGTGTGCAGCACGTTGTGGCCCTGCATGCGGTGGTAGCGGGCGAACACGTCGGTGGCGATGTAGCCGAGCGGGTGACCCACGTGCAGCCCAGTCCCCGACGGGTACGGGAACATGTCCTGCACGAACAGCTTGTCGGCGGGAACAGGACCGGCCAGCGGACCGACCGGGTTGGGCGCGTTGAACGTGCCCTCGTCGCTCCACCGGTCCTGCCAGCGCTGCTCGATCTGGCCGGCGAGCTCCGCGGTGTAGCGGTGCTGCGGGGTCGCGTCGGACGGGTTGGCGGGCTGCACGTGCTCGGTCACTGTGGTCGCTATCTACTTGGCTGACATTCTGAATTAGGGGGATACCGTCAACCAGGGTAGAGCCTCACCCCACCCGGGCTCACCTGCGCGTCCGGGTCCGCCGTATCCTGGTCCCGTGTTGATTGCCTCCGTCGTGCTGTTCGTGCTCGCCGTCGCTGTGTCCGGTGTCGCCGTTGCAGGCCTCGCCGAGCGCCTCCCGCGCAACCGGTGGGCGGGTGTCCGCACCCCCGAGACGATGCGCGACGATCAGACGTTTGCGCTGGCCAACAAGGTCGCAGGGCCCACCCTGCTCGCCGCGGCCGGACTCCTCGTCATCGGCGGAATCGCCGGAATCCTGATCGGCGGCGTCTTCGGCGTCGGCGCCGTTCTCGTCAGCGTGGTGGCCGCCGCACTCACCGCGGCGACGGGTGGATCGCTCGGCGCCCGCGCCGCTGCAGCCGTCCCCGCCCCCGACACCGGTGGCTGCGGCAGTTCCTGCGGTGCGTGCTCGCTGAAGGGCGCCTGCCAGCCGTCCTGACCGGCTGGTGACGGCCGTCCGGTGAACTCCTCGCGCGTCGTCGACCCCGCGGGCGCAGTGTTCGGTCTGCTGCTGCCGATCGTCGCCGCCCTCTCGGGAGTGGTCCTGACGACGATCTGGGAACCTCGCCTTCCGGCGGAGATCGCCACCCACTGGACCACCACCTCACCCGACGGCTTCGCCACCCCGATGTCCAGCGCCTGGACGTTCACCCTGGTGACGGTCCTGTTCGGCGGCGGATGCGCCGCGATCGCCGCGCTTGCCCAGGCGATGCTGATGATGCGCCGCACGATGCTCGTCGTCGGACTGTCGGTCGTCGGCCTGATCCTCACGGTGCAAGTGGCGATGCTCTACGTCCAACTCGACGTCACCGACCCCTCCGACACGGAACTCCCGTTGTGGTCCCTCGGCCTCGGCGTCGTGATCGGCGCCGTCGTCGGTCTGATCGGCGCCGCCCTGCTGCGCGACTTCCGCACCCGGGTCGCCGCCACCGACCCGCCCGACTCCCGGTTGCCGCGCGCAAGCGACCCGTCCGTCGTCGCGGACAGTGTGGGGTTCGGCACCGTCGGTTCGCTGGTGCTGCTGCTCCTGTTCGGCGGCGTGCCCGCTGTCGCGGTGTGTCTGCTCACCGGCGGATGGTGGCCGGTGGCGGTGTGCGTTCCGCTCGGACTGCTCGTCGTGAGTCTGCTCCGGTTCCGCGTCATCGTCGACGAGTCCGGCATCCGGGTGGTGAACATGGGCATGACCGCCCTCCGGTACGGCGTCGAAGAGATCGAGGGCGCCCGCGTCGACCTGATCAAGCCGTTCGACGACTTCGGCGGCTGGGGCCTGAAGGTGAAGGGCAGGCGCAACTACGGCGTCGTCACGAAGACCGGTCCCGCCGTGATCGTCACGACCGCATGCGGTGACCGGCTGACCGTCACCAGCCCTCGAGCCGAGGAGATGGCCGGTGCGCTCAACACGTTCGCGGACCGGCGGCTCCGCCGCCCGTGAGGGTTAGGAGTGCAGGGACTCGCAACCGCTCACGGGCCGGAGGCCTTGTGCACCGCCTCGAGTACGCGGTCGAGGTAGCCGAGGGACGCCCGGACGGCGGCCTCCTCGTCGCGCGCGGCGATCGCGTCGACGAGGACACGATGGTCGTCCGTGGTCAGCGACGGCGGGTGGATGCCCTCGGTGTAGTCGTAGGTGGCCCGGGTGGGTTCGAGGATGCCCGCGAACAGGTCGGACAGCACCGGGTTGTGCGCGGCCTCCACGACCCCGAGATGGAATGCGAGGTCGGCGTCCGCGAATCCGGACGGGTGATCCGCCGTCCGCTCCCGCTCGTCGAGTAGCGAGGACAGCGACCGCAGGTCGTCGTCGGTGCGGCGGGCGCACGCCAGCCGGACGGCCTCGGTCTCGAGGGCCCGCCGCACCTCGAACACGTTCAGCATCTCGGCGACCGCGACCTGCCGCCCGAGCAACCCGCCGATGTCGGTGCGCGCCCGCACGAACGTCCCCGACCCGCGCCGGATCTCGAGGATGCCGGTGGACGTGAGCGTCTTGATGGCCTCGCGCACGGTGTTGCGTCCGACCCCGAGCAGCGCCATCAGTTCGGGTTCGGTCGGGATCCGCGCGCCCACGGTCCAGTCGCCCTGGGCGATCCGGCCACGCATCCAGTCCAGGGACTGCTGATACGCGGATTCGCGCCGAACCACCGTCATGTACTCATCCTCACACCTCGTCGGCTCGCCGGGCGCGACCACCCCGTCTACACTACGTAGGACGTCCCATGTATTTGCTCCCCGAGGAGGCGACTCCACACGTCCGCGTCAACCGCTCACTCCGTCACCGCCCCGCCCGCCCTCACCCGCACGACCAGCCGGCACTTCCACGGCCTGAACTACCTCCTCGCCGTGCTGCTCCTCGGCGCGAACATCCCCACCGCGCTGTACGGCCTCTACCGCTCGGAATTCGGGTTCACCCCGCTGGTCCAGACGTTGATCTTCGCCGTCTACGTTGCGGGACTGCTGCCTGCGCTGCTGTTCTTCGGACCGCTGTCGGATGCGCTCGGCCGCCGCTTCGTCCTGCTAGCTGCGATCGCGTTCAGCTTTCTCGGTGCGGTGATCCTGGCGTTCGCGGACTCGACGATGTGGTTGTTCCTGGGCCGGGTCGCGCACGGCGTCGCCGTCGGTGCGTGCTCCGCCGCCGCATCGGCCGCCCTGCTCGAGCACGAACCGTCCCGCGACTTCCGGCGGGCCGGACTGGCCGCCACCCTCACAACCGCCTTCGGCGCCGCCCTCGGACCCCTGTTCGGCGGGGCGATCGCGCAGTACCTGCCGCACCCGTTGACCCTGCCCTACGTCGTCTTCGCGGTGCTGCTCGTGCCGGCGCTGATCATGACCCTCCTGCTCCCGACCACCACGCCGCGCGGTGCCCGGCCCACGCAGCTGTTCCAGATCCCGCACGTTCCGGCGCCGATCCGGCGGGTGTTCTGGCTGTCGTCCCTCGCCGTCGCTCTCGCGTGGGGTGCCGTCGGACTCTTCCAATCGGTGGTTCCGACGTGGATCGTGAGCCTGCTCGGCGTGAGCAACCTCGTGGTCGCGGGCGGTGCGGCGGCGTTGACCATGATCGCCTCGGTGACCGCGCAGATTCTCGCGAACCGACTCGCCGCGTCGACGTCGCTGTGGTGGGGTGTCGGGGCGGTCGGCGTCGGCATGCTCGGACTGCTGGTCGTCGACTTCCTGCCGTCGCTCGCACTGCTCTGCGTTGTCGCGGCGGTGATCGGCGCCGGGCACGGACTGTCGTTCGCCGGGGCCATGCGCGCGGTGAACGCGGCGACGACCGAACACGCGCCCGACGCGCACGGCGGCACCCTCGCCGCCTTCTTCACCGTGAACTACGTCGGTCTGGCGGTGCCGTCGATCTGCGCAGGCATTGCCATCACCCTTCAGGGCATACGTCTCGCGCTCCTCGAGTTGTCGGTGGTGGGGGCCGTTCTGTGCGCGGTCCTCGGCATTCTCGGAACCCGCCGGGCCCGCCACCCCTGAGCAATTGGGCTGCACCGCACGCGCACAGCGTCATTCGACGCGTGATCGCGCGGGGGCAGCCAGTACTGTGGTGTGAGGACGTGCACCCATGCCTCAGTCACTTCGCCGCTGCGAGTTCCGCTTCTACGAGGAGCTGAACGACTTCCTGCCGCCCGTGCGGCGCAAGCAGACCTTCGAGCACGAGTTCGACGGCACGCCGTCGGTGAAGGACCGCATCGAGGCGCTGGGCGTGCCGCACACCGAGGTGGATCTGATCCTCGTCGACCAGGTGTCGGTGGATTTCGGTCATCTCCTCCGCGGCGGCGAACGCGTCGCGGTGTACCCGACGTTCGAGCGTCTCGATCTGACCGGGGTCACGAAACTCCGTCCGCGGCCGTTGCGGGAACCGACATTCGTGCTCGACGTGAATCTCGGCCGCCTCGCCGGGTATTTGCGACTGCTCGGCTTCGACACCCGCTATCGCAACGACTTCGCCGACCTCGAACTGGTGGACATCTCCCTCGCCGAGCATCGCATCGTTCTGACCCGGGACCGGGGTGTGCTTAAACGGTCGGCGCTGACGCACGGCGCGTTCCTCCACGAAACCGACCCGCGCCGCCAGTTGCGGGAAGTGCTGGACCGCTTCGACCTTCGGTCGCGGATCGCCCCGTTCACACGGTGCGCGCGGTGCAACGGTCTGCTCGCGCCGGTGCCCCGGGACGAGGCGCTCGCCGAGGTGCCGCCGGGTGTCGCGCGGCACGGACAGGAGTTCAGCCGGTGCCGGGACTGTGCGCAGCTGTACTGGCCGGGGAGCCACCTACCGAGACTGCGTCGGCGGCTGTCGGAGGTCGGGGTGATGCTCGAGGTGGATTCTCAGGATGCGTGACGCAACTGCACACCGAACTCCGCCGAGCACGCACAGTCACCGAGTTCGTCGCAATCGATGATCAGGGCGTGCCGGACATCGGACAACTCGGTGCACGACTCGTCCGTGCACTCGGCTCCGTAAAGCGTGTGCACGATCAATGTTCCGTGACAGGTATCGATCACGTGTGCTGTCCTCCTCACTTCTCGATCCCCACTTCTGTTGATACCACCCGTCACCGACAGTCCCGGGACGTGCACGGGGTGTGTCGGGCAGTCGCGCGCGGTCTAGTTGCGCTCGACGTCGATCGGGTGGGTGGCGAGCAGGGCCAGGGGGAGCGGCTGACGACGCAGCACCTGCGCCCACACGTCGATGCGGGCCGGAGCGACGACGTCGGAGGCGAGCGCCGAGATGACGATCCAATCGTCGCGCTGGAGTTCCGAGTCGAGCTGACCGTACGTCCAGCCCGAGTAGCCGGCGAAGATCCGGACGCCTTCGACGAGCGGCGCGACGACCTCGGGATCCGAATCGAGGTCCACCATCACGACGCGACCGTGGACGCGGCGCAGACCGGCCACACCGTCGGCCTGGGCGCCGGTGCGCAGCGTCGCGAGGCACAGTGCGGCGTCACGCTTGACCGGTCCGCCGACGTACAGCGCGGGCGGGTGGGCGGCGAGCGGCGCCCACTGGGGCAGCACGTCGTACACCGCGGTTTCGCTGGGACGGTTGATGACCACGCCGAGGCTGCCGGCGTCATTGTGCTCGATCACATAGATCACTGTGCGACGGAATGCGGGTTCGACGAGATCTGTGGAGGAGACCAACAAGCTGCCGGGGCGGACCACCGGTTCCGTCGACGCCGTTCGATCCTCGGGTTCTTCTGCGTGCGCCACCAGAACATCATCCCACCGCCGCGGATGGCGATGTGACGGAGGACGCGACTGCGCCGTATCTGCCACTTACACCGCGGTCACCGTCCGTTCGCGGCTCTACATCGGGGGAGCCCCGCCGTGTCGGCCAGCACGGCGAGGTGGTGCTCGAACAATGCCGCGGGTGCGATGAACGTGTCGGCGCCGAATTGACCGAACACCTCGAAGTTCACCGCCCCGAACAGCGCCGACCAGACCAGCACGCCGCGCGCGAGCAGATGGTCGGGGATGGTGAGCCCGAGTTCGGCGCGGATCCGGCCGAGGTCTGCAGCGAGGCCGTCGTCGATGGGTTCCGCGGGATCCGCCTCCAGCCGGCCCGAGAGGTACGCGTTCTCGAAGATCCCGACGAGCGCGTAGATCACCCGGGTGCCCGGCGTGGTCGTCTGCTCCCCGGGCGCGTCGTAGCCGGGAACCGGGCTGCCGAACAGCAATCCGTATCGGGCGGGCTCACGCAACGCCCATTCGCGTACCGCGCGCCCGAGCGCCAGGAACTGCTCCCGCGGCTCGCCGGCGTCCGCCACCGCCGCCTCGGCCGCGTTGCCGAGTTCGTTGTAGCCGTCGACGAGCAGCAGCGTCAGCAGTTCGTCGCGGCTCTTGACGTACCGGTACACGGCGGACGACACCACGCCGAGGTCTCGCGCGACGGCCCTCAGCGACAGGGCGGCCGCGCCGACCGCGGCCAGTTGTTCGCGACCGATCCGGGTGATGTCCTGCAGCGTCTGCTCGCGCGCGCGTTCTCGTGGTGTTGCTGGCATGGGTCCAGGGTGGCAACGGCAGAGAGCGGTGTCAACAAACGAGAGCACTGCTCTTGACATCGGGCACGAAAGGGAGCATTCTCGAATCACACAGAGAGCAGTGCTCTCGAATCCAGAACCTCACCCAGCGGGAGAAGAAATGTCGAACATCGAAATCGTCACCGGAGCCGGACCCGTCGGCTGGACCGTCGCCCGGCAACTCGCCGAGCAGGGACGACAGGTGCGGATCCTCACCCGCTCGGGCAGCGGTCCCGACCACCCGCTGATCGAGCGACGGAAGGTCGACGTCTCGGACGCCGCCGCACTCCGTGACGCATTCGACGGAGCAGCCGCCGTCTACCACTGCACCCACGCCGCCTACAGTGCCGATGCATGGGAACGTGAACTCCCCGCCGCCGAGCAGACCGTCCTCGAGGCCGCCGGACACGTCGGCGCGGTCGTCGTCTTCCCCGAGAACCTCTACTCGTACGACGCGTCGCAGCAGCCGATGACCGAACACACCCCGCGCTCCGCCGACTCCGGCAAGCGCGGCATCCGCACCCGGCTACTGAAGGCGCGGGCCGAGTCCCCGACACCAACCGTGAGCGTCGTCGCGTCGGACTTCTTCGGGCCGCAGGTGCTGAACGCGCACGCCGGCGAGCGCATGGTGCCCGTCGTTCTCGCCGGCAAGACGATGCGCGTGCTCGGCTCCGCCGACCTGCCGCACTCGTTCACATACATTGCCGACTTCGCGGCCGCGATGATCGCCGCGGCCCACGACCCCACCCTGTGGAATTCGGTGCTGCACGCGCCGACCGGCCCGGCCGTCACCCAGCGGCAGATGGTCGAGGCGTACGCGCACGCCGCCGGCGTTCCGGTCCCGAAGGTGGGCACTCTGCCCGGCTGGGTGATCCGCGGCGGCGGACTCGTGCACCAGGGCAGCCGCGAACTCGCGGAGATGCTGTACCAGTTCGAGGAACCGTTCGTCATGGACTCGTCCGAGAGCGAGGCCCGGCTCGGACTGACCCCGACGCCGCTGGATCAGGCGGCAGAGGAGACCGTCCGGTGGTGGCAGGAAAGAACGGTCGCGGCCGCCGGATAGGGTCCTGTGAATGGCGAAGCAGCTCGGGGACCGGCGCGAGGCGTGGCGCAGAACGGCCTACACGCTCCGGCGGTCACCCGGGCTGGCCCGTCTCGCGACGGTCCGGTTAGCCAGCCAGCTGGGCGACGGCATGTTCCAGGCGGCGCTCGGCGGCGCGATCCTGTTCAACCCGGAACGGGAGACGGATCCCCTCGCGATCGCCGCCGGTTTCGCGGTACTGCTGCTCCCGTATTCGGTGATCGGCCCGTACGCCGGCGCACTCCTCGACCGCTGGGATCGCCGCGCCGTGCTGCTGTGGGCGAATGTGCTGCGCGGACTGCTCATTCTGGTGACCGCCGTGCTGCTCGCGACCGGGACCGGTGAGTCGGCGCTCCTCCTGCTCGCCCTCGCCGCCATCGGCGTGAGCCGTTTCGTTCTCGCGGGGGTCTCGGCCGCCCTACCGCGGGTGGTGCACCGATCCTGGCTCGTGGCCACCAATTCGGTGCTCGCCACCACGGGATCCGTCGTCGCCGCCCTCGGGGCGGCGACGTCCGTCGCGATCATCTCCTTCATCGGAGCCGGCGACCGCGGTTCCGGAATCGCCGTGGCCGCTGCCGCCGGCGGTTCCGCGGTCGCGGCATTCGCGGCCTCGCGATTCCACCATCGACTCCTCGGCCCGCACGCCGACGAGAAACCCGGATACGGGGCGGTTCGCGCCGTCGCCGCCGGACTGCGGAACGGGGCGGTCGCGGTGTGGCATTCCCCTGGTGTCACGACCGCGATGATCGGGATCGGAACGCACCGCATCGTTTTCGGCGTCAACACGCTGATCATGGTTCTGGTGCTCCGCGACACCGCCACCGTCAGCGCCCTGCCCGGCGGTCTCGCCGGCTTCGGCGTCGCCATCGGCGCCACCGCCGCAGGCATGCTGCTCGCCGCGATCTCGACACCGTTCCTGATCCCGCGGATCGGACGGTCCCGCACCATCATCGGTGGTCTGGTCCTCGCGCTCGTCGTGCAGTGCACGCTCGTCGCCACACTCACCCAGCTGTCGCTGCTGTGCGGCGCGCTGCTTCTCGGATTCGCCGGGCAGTCCATCAAACTGAGCGGCGACGCCGCGATGCAGATCGAGATCGAGGACGACCGCCGGGGTCAGGTGTTCGCGCTGCAGGACACCGTGTTCAACGTGGCCTTCATCGCGTCGATCGCCGCGGCGTCCCTCGTCGTCGCCCCGGACGGACGATCACTCGGGTTGGTGCTCATCGGCGGCGCAGCCTACGGCGTCGGGCTGGCCGGCGTCCTGCTCAACTCCCGACGCCGACCCGCCTGAGAACCGCGTTATTTCGCATCCGGCAGTGGAACGTTCTGCAGTCGGACCTGGCCGCGCGCCACTTCTTTGCCGGTGTCGGCCGCAGTGATCACCACCGACCACAGTTGCTGCACCCGTCCCTGCTGGATGGGCACCGCGACCACGTCGACCCGGCCCTCGGTGCGCGCCCGGAGGAAGTCGGTGCCGTTGTGCACTCCCACCGCGAACTGACCGCGGTCGGCGACGGCCGTGCTCGCCCCGATACTCGCGGCGGATTCGACCGCCGTCGTGTACACGCCGCCGTGGACGACGCCCCACGGTGTGTGGTGGTCTGCGGACAGGTCGATGTGGCCGACCACCTTCGTGCCCGACACCTCGTCGAGTTCCAGGCCGGCAGCGGCGACGAAAGCGCTCGCCGCTTCCCGGGTCAGATCGGTCATGGCGGATTCTCCTCGTCGAACACTCGGTTAGTTTGATTTGCCAACCCACCTTGCCCCGCTTCGGTCCCGGCGTCAATGGTCCCGGGCGGAGCGGAGCACGATCGGCCACACCGGCCCGGGGAAGTTCTGTTCTGCGACAGTGAGACCGCACTGTGACCGGACCGGCCGGGCTCGTGCACCGACGCCACCGTCGCCCGGTGTTATCTTCAACCCGAACATGCAGGTCGGTCCACCGTTACTCCGACCACCGATGTGGAGGGGTCCCGTGGTCGAAAAGTCATGGTCTGTGGCCGGAGTGCCGCTGTGCGTCGCAGCTGTCGTGGCCGCGACCATCGGTTTCGGCGCCGCACCCGCCGCGGCCGAAACCCTTCCGTGGCTGCCGGTGAACGCCTGCGGCGAGACCGGATTCAACCCGGCGAAGGAACCGCCGAGTCCGGGCGGCCCGCTGCTACCACCGGTCCCGCCGACGGTGAGCATCCCGATCCCGTACCCGGACTTCGTGCCCGTCCCCGTACCCGGACCCCGAGTCGAACAGACCCGCGTCGCCCAGGACCTTCCCGCCGACCCGTGCGCCGACCCGTGCCCGGACCTCACCGACGAAGTCGACGAACCGGAATCCGAGCCGGGATCCACGGGTTCCGCGGGATCTTCGGGTTCGTCCGGTTCGGCAGCGCTGCCCATCCCGAAGATCTCGATCGATCCGCGCCCCGAGACCATTCCCATCCCCGTCCCCGGCGGTCCGGGACCCGATCCGCAGCCGGCACCCCCGGTCGAGATCAACCCAGCCGAACGTGGTTTCCTCACCGCGTCGATGGAGAAGCCGGGGGTCGGCGACGTCCGGCTGGTGTCGCAGCTGACGGGACGTGGCTCCGAGAACCGCACCGACAAGCGCTGGCAGGTGGACGGCACCGACCTCGGCATCACCTGGGAGACGAAACCCGGCGAGGTGGCGGTCGCGTTCGGCGACACGTTCGGCAAGGACTGGGCGCCGCCGGGTGCGTTCGGCGAGGACTGGCGGAGCAACGTTCTCGGCCGGAGCACCGATACCGACCTGTCCGACGGCATGACCATCGACAGCATGGTCCAGGACAGCCCGTGCCACGCCGCCGAGATCATCGACAGCCGGCACATCAACAACTTCGAGACCACCACCATCCCCACGTCGGGATTCGCGATCGGTGACCGCCAGTACCTCAGCTACATGTCGGTGAAGCGCTGGAGCATGATTCCCGGCATGTGGTACACGAACTACGGGGGCATCGCCTACTCCGACGACGACGGGCAGACCTGGGTCAAGGATCAGCACGCCAAGTGGGACAACATCTTCGGCGCCCGATTCCAGGTGTCCGCCATGGTGCCGCACGGCGACTACGTGTACATGTTCGGCACCCCCAACGGGCGGATCGGCACCATCGGCCTGGCCCGGGTACCCGTCGACCAGGTCCTCAACACCACGTCGTACCAGTACTGGTCGGACGGCACGTGGACCCCCGTGTCCCGGAACCTCGCGACCCCCATCGTCGGAGGTGTCGCCAGCGAATTGTCGGTCCGCTACGACGCGGCCGCGGACAAGTGGCAGATGAGCTACCTCGAGCCCGTCGGCGGGTCGATCATCCTGCGGCAGTCGTCGAGCCCGCAGGGTGCGTGGTCCGACGGGGCGACGCTCGTCGACACGGCCGATTACCCGAAGGCGTACGGCGGCTTCATCCACCCGTGGTCGACGGACCAGGATCTGTATTTCACGATCTCGGAGTGGGACAGCTACAACGTCTACCTGATGCACGCGTCCCTGCACCCGTGAGTACTTGTTAACCGCGGGGTCAAGAAGTACGCACGGCATGGAGGGCGACCTCGGTGGCCTTGACGACGAAGAACACGTCCAGTCCCGGCACCAGATCGAGTTCGGCGACGGACGCCGCGGTCACGTCCGCACTCAGCTCCAGCCGGCCGCCCGCCTCGGCGGCGCGCACCCGGACGGTCGGCCCGCGCACCTCGATCTCCGAGACAGTCACCCGGAAGACGTTGCGCGGACTTCCTTCCGGGGACCGGCGGTGTACGGCCACCGAGTGCGGCGCGAACACAGCGACCGCCGGGGCGTCCGGCACGAAATCAGGGTCGGGCAGGCCGTGCATTCGAATACCGGTCTCGGTCTCGAAGCCGTCCTGTGCCCCGAAGACGGGGACCAGATTGAGACCCGCGATCCGGGCGGCGAACGCACTGCGCGGACGCGTCAACACCTCTCGCACCGAACCGGATTCGACCACCCGGCCGCCTTCGACGACGATCACCCGGTCGGCCAGCGCCAGCGCGTCGAGGACGTCGTGGGTGACCACGACCGCGGTCCGGTCGCCCTCGCGCAGCACCTGCCGGAGCAGCACGCGCAGCGCGGGGGCCGCCGCCACGTCGAGCGCCGACATGGGCTCGTCGAGCAGGAGCGCCTGGGGTTCCGCGGCGAGCGCGCGGGCGACCGCGACCCGCTGCGCCTGCCCCCCGGACAACTCGTGCGGACGACGGTCGGCGAACTGCGTCGCATCGACCGCGTCCAGCCACTTCTCGGCGATCGCCCGCGACTCCCGGCGCCCGCGGCCGGAGCTGCGCGGCGCGAAAGCCACATTGGCGGCCACCGTCAGATGCGGAAACAACAGCGCCTGCTGCGCGAGCAGCGCGATACCGCGTCGGTGCGGCGGCAGCGCGACACCGCGGGCGGTGTCGGTGAGTACGCGTCCATTCAGTTCGACCCGTCCGGCGTCGGGGCGCACCAGGCCCGCGACCACCGACAGCGCCGTCGACTTGCCGGCGCCGTTGGGTCCGAGGACGGCCAGCACCTCACCCTCGGCGAGGTCGAATCCCACCTCGACGCCACGTGCATCGACTTTCACTTCGACACTCAAGCCGGTCACAGCGCGGCCCTCGACGCCCAGCCCCGCGACCCAACCACGATGACCACGGCGACCACGACGAGCACCAGCGACAGCGCCACGGCGGCATCTGCGTCGGTCTCGCGCTGCAAATAGATTTCGAGCGGCAAGGTGCGCGTGACACCCTGCAGGCTGCCCGCGAACGTCAGCGTGGCCCCGAATTCGCCGAGCGCCCGGGCGAACGCCAGCACCGCCCCGGACACCAGTCCCGGCAGCACCAGCGGAAGCGTCACCCGGCGGAAGACGGTGGTGGGGCTCGCGCCGAGGGTCGCGGCGGCGTGCTCGTACCGCCGGCCTGCGGTCCGGAGCGACCCTTCGAGACTCACCACCAGGAACGGCAGCGCGACGAACGTCTGCGCGAGCACCACGGCCGTGGTGGTGAACGCGATGTGGATGTCCGCGACCTCGAGGTGCTGCCCGATGAGGCCCCGGCGGCCGAAGGTGTAGAGCAGGGCGATACCCCCGACCACCGGTGGGAGCACCAACGGCAGCAGCACGAATGAACGGAGTACGTTGAGCCCACGAAAACTGCTGCGGGACAGCACTGCTGCCATCGGCACACCCAGCAGGATGCACAGCGCCGTGCTCGCCGCGGCGGTACGCAGACTCAGTTCCAGTGCCGCGAGCGAGGATTCCGACGTGACCAGTGCGAAGAAGCGCGACCAGTCGACACTCGCAAGCATCGCGAACAGCGGCAGGACGACGAACAGGCCGCCCACCGCTGCCGGCACGAAGATCCAGCCCGGCAGGCCGGAGGGAACCTTGACACGCGGCGCCCGGATCACGGCTGGGCGAATCCGGCCTTCGCGAGCACGGCCTGACCCTCGGGTCCGGTGACGAGGTCGATGAAGCCCTGCGCCGCCTCCGGCTGCTTCGAGGCGGACAGCGCGGCGATCGGATAGGTGTTCACGGCCTGCGCGGCCTCCGGGAAGGCCACGGCCGTGACCTTGTCGCCTGCGCCGGAAGCGTCGGTGACGTAGACCAGTCCGGCGTCGGCCTGCCCGGCCGTCACCTTGTTCAGCACGTCGGTGACCGACGACTCCTCGCTGACGGGGGTGAGGTCGACGCCCGACGCGGTCTCGACCTTCTGCGTCGCGGAACCGCACGGAACCTGCGGGGCGCACGTGACGACCAGCGTCCCCTCACGGGTCAGATCCGCGAAGGACGTGATGCCCTTGGGGTTTCCGGGTGCCGTCACGATGGTCAGCGTGTTGGTCGCGAAGTTCACCGGGCTGCCCGCGACCAGTCCTGCGTCGACGACTTTCGTCATGTTGTTCGTGTCGGCCGACGCGAACACGTCGGCGGTGGCACCCTGGTCGAGTTGCGCGGCGAGGTCGGAGGACCCCGCGAAGCTGAACTTCACGTGGGATCCGGGGTGCGCGGTCTGGTACATCTCGCCGAGTTCGGTGAAGGTGTTCTTCAGCGACGCCGCGGCGAACACGGTGATGTCGCCGCCGTCGGCGGACGCCGACGGAGATTCCGCGGATCCGGATGCGGAGTTGTCGTCGTTGGATCCGCAACCGGTGACCAGGGCGAGACCGAGCGCGGCGGCCGCCAATCCGGTCGTGCCCCTGCGCCAGGACATCGTCATGAATCTCCTCCAGGTGTTTCGACGATCACCGTGGTCGACTTGACGACGGCTACCGCGACCTTCCCAGGCTCGAGCCCCAGGTCGCGGACGGCTTCACTGCTCATGAGCGACACCACGCGGAAGGGCCCGCACTGCATCTCGACCTGGGCCATCACCTTGTCCGTCACGACCGACGTGACGATGCCGGTGAACCGGTTGCGCGCCGAGGATTCGGACCCGAGCAGGTCCGGGGACTTGGCCGCGTTGGCGCGCGCGAAATCCGCGAGCGCGACACCGTCGATCACCTTGCGGCCCGACTCGTCCTTCTCCGCGGCAAGACTCCCGTTGTCGATCCAGCGCCGGACCGTGTCGTCGCTGACGCCGAGCAGTTCCGCGGCCTGGCGTATCCGAATACTCGTCACGCCGAAATCCTTGCCGGAAATGGCGTAAGGAGCCGCAAATACGTCATAGCCGACATACTAGGTCAGCAATTGCGGACCGATCAAGTGTAGATCTCCGCAGCTGCGGATCAGTACACGTCCCGGACGTAACGCTTGTCCGCGGAGAGTTGCTTCATGTACAACTCGGTGTCTTCTTCGTCCAGACGCCCGTGGGTGCGGACGACTTCACGAACCGTCTCGTCGACATCCTTGGCCATCCGGCTGGCGTCGCCGCACACGTACAGGGACGCACCCTCCTGCATCCAGCCCCACAGCTTGGCTCCGTGTTCGCGAATGCGGTCCTGCACGTAGATCTTCTGCCGCTGGTCCCGGGAGAACGCTGCATCGAGGTGCGTGAGGAATCCGTCGCGGTGCATAGCTTCCATCTCCTCGCGGTAGTAGAAGTCGGTGGCTTCGTGCTGCTCGCCGAAGAACATCCAATTCTTGCCTGTGTGACCCAATTCCCTTCGCTCGTGCAGGAATCCACGGAACGGCGCGATCCCGGTGCCGGGACCGACCATGATCATCGGTGCGTCGGCGACCTGCGGGGGACGGAAGTGCGCCGACTTCTGCACGAAGATCGGCACGTCGGCGTCGTCGCAGTGATCGGCGAGGAACGTCGAGCACACCCCGGAGCGGTTCCTGCCCTCGTGGTTGTAGCGCACCGCGGAGACGGTCAACTGGACCTCACCCGGATCGACCTTGGGGCTCGACGAGATCGAGTACAACCGCGGCTGGAGGCGCTTGAGGACGCCCAGCCACTCGTCCGCGTCGGCCTCGACCCCGTACTCCGCCAGCACATCCATCGACTGCCGGCCCCACAACCATTGCTGGAGCGCGATCTTGTTCTGCGGGCGCAGCAGCCGCGCCAACTCGGTGTCATGGGTGCGGCTCTGCACGAACCGCAGCAGCTCCGGGGTCACCTTGGTGATCTCGAGCTTCGTCCGCAGCGCCTCACGCAACGTCATCTCCGGCAGGTCGGGCAACGTGACCGGTGTGTCCGGGATCGATCGGGTGACCTTCAGCCACTCGTCGACGACGGTGTCGCTGTTGGTGGGCCAGACGCCGAGCGCGTCGCCGGCCTCGTAGGTGAATTCCGGATCGCTCACCTCGAAGCCGAACTGCCGCACGTCCTTCGACGATCCGGCCGCACTGAGCGGAATGTTCCTCGTCAACCGGGTGACCAACGGCGACTTCCGCGTGAACGTCGCCGCCTTCTTCGCTGCGGGCCGGACCGGCGCGGTGGCCGCGGCGGCGCCGTCGGTCGCACGCTCGCGGACCAGGTTCTCCACCTGGCTCAACCACTGCCGGGCCTTGTCCTCGTAGTCGGGTTCACAATCGACGCGCTCGATCAGGCGCTTCGCCTCGAGCTGCTCCAGCCGGGCATCGATCCGCTTGCCGTGCCCGCAGAAGTCGCCGTAGTTCGAGTCGCCGAAAGCCAGGACGGCGTACCGGGTCTGCGACAGCTTCGGTGCCTCGTCGCTGCTGAGCGCCGACCAGAAATTGCTGCCGTTGTCGGGGGCGTCGCCGTCACCGAACGTGCTGGTGATGATGAGGAGATCGCGGACGTCGGCGAGGCTCGCGACGTCGTAGTCGTCCATCCCTACCAGGCGGGTGCCGTGCCCGGCCGCTTGGAGATGTTCGGCGCATTCGGCGGCGAACTCCTCCGCGTTGCCGGTCTGCGACGCCCACACCACCACCACCGGTTGCTGGACCGATTCAGCGTTCGCCGGACTCCCGGACGGCACCACGGTGCCGTCCGGGACGTCGGCCCGGGAGAACAGGCCCGCCATCAGGCCGTCCAGCCACACCCTCTTCGATCCGGAGATCGGCGCGGTGCGCGGAAGGACCGGAACGCCCTGCAGTTCGGCGGATTGCAAACCGGCCAGCAGACCCGCGAGGTACGTGCGTTCGTGCTCGTCGAAACTGGGTGAGGCGGAATCGTCCAGTCCGAGAATGCGGCTCATCTCGGCGGCCGGCGAACCCTGCGCGAGGGCAAGCGCACCACCGGATTCCGATTCCCCGGCCGTCGACACGGGTGCCACCCGGGTCAGGGAGACGGCACACACCTTGAACTCCGGCTGGAAGGACGTGGGGTCGACGGCGTCGTTGGTGACGGCGTTGATGCTGAGGTATTCACCGAACGAGTCGTTCCAGTGGAACGGCGCGAAACAGCCTCCGGGCAGCACCCGGTCGCTGACGACCGCGGGAAGCACCGCGCGGCCGCGCCGGGACGCGACCTCCACCTTGTCGCCGTCGGAAATCGAAAGCTTCTGCGCATCGGCCGGATTGATCTCGACGAACGGGCCGGAGTTCAACTTGTTGAGCTTGGCGACCTTGCCGGTCTTCGTCATGGTGTGCCATTGGTGCTGCAGGCGCCCGGTGTTGAGGACCAGGGGGTAGTCGTCGTCGGGCATCTCCGCGGGCAGCATGTGCGGGCGCGGGAAGAAGACGGCCTTGCCGCTCGCGGTAGCGAACGCGAGGCGGGGGAGTGAACCGTCGGGAGCGGACAGCAGATTCTGGCTCACGCCGTCGTTGACGTAGCGGATCGGGTTGCGGTCGGTGCGGTTACCGGGTGGGCTCGGCCACTGCACCGGCGTCTCCCGCAGGCGGTCGTAGCTGACGCCGCGAAGGTCGTAGCCGGTCTTGGGATTCCAGGTGCGCTTGATCTCCTCGAACACGTCCTCCGAGGACTCGTAGGTGAACCCGTCCGCATACCCCATCTCGCAGGCGACGCGGGCGATGATCTGCCAGTCGGGCAGCGCCTGACCGACCGGGTCGACGGCCTGCTGCAGCAGGGTGAGGTTGCGCTCGGAGTTGATCATCACCGAATCCGACTCCGCCCAGAGTGCCCCGGGCAGCAGGATGTCGGCGTACCCGTTGGTCTCGGTGTCGAGGAAGACGTCCTGGGTGATCACGAGATCGGCGGCCTCGAGCCCTTCGATGACGGTCCGCCGGTTGGCTACGGTCGCAACGGGATTGGTGCAGATGATCCAGCAGGCCTTGATGTCGCCCGCCACCATGCGCTCGAACATGTCGACGGTGCCGGTGCCGACCTCGGTGCGGATGCTGCCTTCGGGCAGCTCCCACAGGCCCTCGATGAACGCCCGATCGTCGGCGGCGAGCACCGACCGCTGGCCCGGCAGACCGGGACCCATGTACCCCATTTCGCGGCCGCCCATGGCGTTCGGCTGACCGGTGAGGGAGAACGGGCCGCTGCCCGGACGGCAGATCGCCCCGGTGGCCAGGTGCAGGTTGCAGATCGCGTTGGTGTTCCACGTGCCGTGGGTGCTCTGGTTGAGGCCCATCGTCCAGCAGCTCATCCAGTTGTCGGCCTCACCGATCCACCGGGCGGCCTGCCGGATGTCGGATTCGGGGATGCCGGTGATCTCCGCGACCTTCTCGGGGGTGTACTCCTCGAGGAACTCCGGCATCACCTCCCAGCCCTCGGTGAACTCGGCGATGAACTCGGGATCGGTGTGCCCGTTCTGCACGAGCAGGTGCAGCAGGCCGTTGAGCAGTGCGAGGTCGGTGCCCGGGGCAATCTGCATGAACAGGCCGGCCTTGTCGGCGGTCGCGTTGCGGCGCGGATCGACGACGATCAGCTTGGCGCCGGCCTTGATCCGGTCCATCATCCGCAGGAACAGGATGGGGTGGCAGTCGGCCATGTTGGCGCCGATCACGAAGAACACGTCGGCCTTGTCGAAATCCTGATACGAGCCGGGCGGACCGTCAGCACCCAGCGACTGCTTGTAGCCGGTGCCCGCGCTGGCCATGCACAGCCGCGAGTTCGACTCGATCTGGTTGGTCCCGACGAAACCCTTCGCCAGTTTGGTGATCAGGTACTGCGCCTCGATGGACATCTGCCCGGAGACATAGAAGGACAGGGCGTCGGGGCCATGCTTGTCGAGTTGTTCCTTCAGGCGGCGGGCGGTCTCGCTGATGGCGGCGCCGACGTCCACCGCGGTGGGCGCCTCCCCGCGCTCGTCCCGCACGTACCCGGTTTCCATGCGGCCACCGGCCACGAGCATCTCCGCGCTCGTCGCACCCTTGGTGCAGAGCCGCCCGAAGTTGGTGGGATGGTCCTTGTCGCCGGATGCCCCGAGCACCCGGCGGGCATTCGTCTCGGGATCGATCCCGACCTCGAGCACCATGCCGCAGCCGACACCGCAGTACGAGCAGGCGGTCTTCACTGTGGAAGTCCCGGCTTTCTGCTGCTGCATCGACTCGCTCCTCACCTGCACGGTCGCCGCGTGTCCACCTGGCTCACGACCTGTATCAATGGTGCAGACCGGCGTGTTTCGTCGGGATTAACCCCCGTGAGCGTTCGATGACGTCTCTCGCACCCGGGGTGCGGCGCAGTGGTGAGTCCGTTCGGACGAGTCGATGATCGACGTGACCGTGGTCACACAATGATGGGCGGGCGAGTCACGCCTGCTGAGCGGCCCACCACGACAGCAGTTCGGCCTCGGCCTCGTCACGGCCCAGGGGGCCGCGATCGAGCCGGAGCTCCTTGAGGAACTTCCACGCCTTGCCGACGTCGGGTCCGGCCGGAATCCCGAGCAGCTCCATGATGGCGTTGCCGTCGAGGTCGGGGCGCACCCGCGCGAGGTCTTCCTGCTCGGCGAGCCGGGCGATCCGCTCCTCGATGTCGTCGTAGGTTGCCTGCAGCGCCGCCGCCCGGCGCTTGTTGCGGGTGGTGCAATCGGCGCGGACCAGCTTGTGGAGGCGCGGCAGCAGGGGACCGGCGTCCGTCACGTACCGGCGCACCGCGGAGTCGGTCCACTGCCCCTTGCCGTAGCCGTGGAACCGCAGGTGGAGGAACACGAGCTGCGAGACGTCGTCGACCATCTGCTTCGAGTACTTGAGGGCCCGCATCCGCTTGCGGACCATCTTCGCGCCCACCACCTCGTGGTGGTGGAAGCTCACACCGCCGCCCGGCTCGTTGCGCTTCGTGTCCGGTTTGCCGACGTCGTGCAGCAACGCCGCCCACCGCAACACCAGGTCGGGGTCGCCGTCCTCGAGGTCGACGGCCTGTTTCAGCACGGTCAGCGAATGCCAGTACACGTCCTTGTGCTGATGGTGCTCGTCGATTTCGAGCTTCATCTGCGGCACCTCGGGCAGCACGAAGTCGGCCAGGCCCGTCTCGCACATCACGTTCATCCCGTCGATCGGGAACTCGCCGAGAATCAGCTTGTCGAGTTCGGCCCGCACGCGCTCGGCCGTGATCCGCTCGATCTGCGGCGCCATGTCGACGATGGCCGCATGCACGCGCTCGTGCAGGCTGAACCCCAGCTGGGAGACGAACCGGGCGGCACGCAGCATGCGCAGCGGGTCGTCGTTGAACGAGTTCTCCGGCGCAGACGGCGTGTCCAGGACCCCGGCCAGCAGCGCGTTCATGCCGTTCAGGGGGTCGACGAAGTCCTGCGAACCGTCCGGGCCGATCCGCACGGCCATCGCGTTGACCGTGAAATCACGCCGCACCAGGTCGTCCTCGAGTTTCGTCCCGAACTGGACGACGGGATTGCGCGACACCCGGTCGTACGCGTCGGCCCGGTACGTCGTGATCTCGATCTGCTGACCCGCCTTCGCGGCGCTGATCGTCCCGAAATCGATGCCCGTGTCCCACTGGTTGTCGGCCCAGCCGGACAGCAGTTTCTGCACCTGCTCCGGCCGGGCGTCGGTGGTGAAGTCGAGGTCGGTGCCGAGGCGACCCAGGATCGCGTCCCGGACACTGCCCCCCACCAGGTACAACTCGTGACCGGCGGAAGCGAACTTCTCACCGAGCGGCGTCAGGACTTCGGACAGCTCGCGCAGCGTCACCGCGGCGCCGGCAAGCAGTCGCGTACGGCGCTCGTCGTCGAGAGAAGGGGCAGTCACGTCCAGGAAGCTTACCGAGGTGCGCAAATAGCCGGATACGCATACACGCTGTCACCTCGCAGTTCGGTTCACCACGAGACTGTCACGACGTGTCTCGGTTCGGGTGCGGCGTTCAGGTGGAAACGGTAAAGCCAACTACTATCGATGGGGTGTCTGCAGCCGAACGTGCGAACAGGAGTCGCCGCAACTCGCGGCGGCGCGGCGCCGTCGGCAAACCCGCGAAACCCCACATGAGGACGGTGCGGGAAACTTCCGCGGGCGGACTCGTCGTGAACGGTCTCGGCGGACCGCGGGAGAATCTGTGTGCCGCGCTGATCGGCCGTACCGATCGTCGCGGGCGGCTGCTGTGGTCGCTGCCGAAGGGGCACATCGAGCAGGGGGAGACCGCGGAACAGACCGCGATGCGCGAGGTCGAGGAAGAGACCGGCATCCAGGGCACCGTCCTCGCGTCGCTCGGCAGCATCGACTACTGGTTCGTCACCGAGGGCCGCCGCGTCCACAAGACCGTCCACCACTATCTGCTCAGATGCCTCGGTGGGGAACTGTCGGACGAAGACGTGGAAGTCACCGAGGTAGCGTGGGTGCCGCTCGCCGAGCTGGGATCACGCCTGGCCTACGCAGACGAACGGAAACTCGCAGAAATCGCCGGTGATTTGATCTCCAAGATGACGACCGCCCCCGACCTGAAGCTCCAGAAGGGGCCAGACGCCGGATGAGGATGGCTTTGCGTCGGGTAGGTGCCGTGACGTTGACCGCACTCGCGGTCGTTCTGGCTCCCACCAGCACCGTTGTGGCGACCGCCCAGGATCCCGTGCCGCCCGAGAGCGCCGGGACGCAGATGGTCGACGAGGACCCCGAGTTTCTCGCACTGCACATCGACAACGTCACGCCGTCCACTGTCACCACCACCAGCGACCCGTTCGTGACGGTCACGGGATCGGTGGAGAACATCGGCGACCGCACGGTCCGCGACGTCAGCGTGCGACTGCAACGCGCCCCCGCCGTCGCGAGCAGCGAGGGCCTCCGCACATCTCTGACCCTCGATCAGTCCCGATACGACACGGTCGGCATGTTCGACACGGTCGCGGGACGCCTCGACGAGGGGCAGAGCAAGCAGTTCACGCTGTCGCTGCCGCTCCGCTCCGATACCGACGTGTCCCTCGACATCACCGAACCGGGCGTGTACCCGCTGATGGTGAACGTGAACGGCACCCCCGAGTACGGCGGCGCCGCGCGCCTCGACGACGCCCGCTTCCTTCTGCCCGTGTTCGGCGTGCCCGGCAGCCCGGCCGTGCCCCCGGACATCTCCAGCCCGGTCGCCGTCACCATGTTGTGGCCGCTGGCCGACCGGCCGCGGCTCGCGGCGGGTGTCCCCGGCTCGGTCACCGAACCGGTCCGGCTCGTCGACGACGATCTCGCGACCTCACTGGCGGACGGGGGCCGGCTCGACGAACTGCTGGCCGCGGCCGAGTTCGCGACCCGGGAAAGCGTCGATCGCGACCACGCGCTGCGGGACAGTCTGTGCCTGGCGGTGGACCCCGACCTGCTGATCACCGTCGAGAACATGACCCGCGGTTACCTGGTGGTGGACGATCCGTCCGATCCCACCGGTTCCGTGCACGAGGGCGAGGGCAAGGCCGCCGCGTCCGCATGGCTCGACCGGGCCCGGACGCTGGCCGCGACCATGTGCACCACGTCGGTGCCGTTCGCACAGGCCGACCTGTCCGCGATCACCGAGATCGGGAACCCCGACCTCACCGCCACCGCGGTCGAGGCCCCCGCCGACATCGTCGACAATGTGCTCGGAGTCACGTCGCTGCGCAATTTCGTGTGGAGCGACGCGGGCGTGCTCGACGACGCGACGGCGCAGATGCTCCGCGGCGACGCGGCCACCACCACGCTCGTGGCCGCGAATTCCGTCGACACGACCACACGCCGCGACAGCGCCCATCTCATCGAGGCGACACCGCCCCCGGTTCCCGTCCCCGTCCCCGGTACCGGGGGAAGCACCCCAGCCGCCGCCGAGACGACCACGGCCGCCGGAAGCGTCGACGCCCTGCTGTTCGACCCGTCCGTCGGCACGGCACTCGCCGCCATGGGGACGACCCCGCAAACCCCGTCCTACACCCCCGAACGTGCCCGGTACGACCTGTCCGACGATTCGCAGACCGCGCGACTGCAAGACGCTCTCGGTGCGGTGTCCTGGTCTGCCCTCGAACCGGAAGCAGCGAAGGTCTCCGGCTCACCCCGTTCGCTGATGGTGGTGCCGCCGCAACTGTGGACGGCAGGCGCCGACGACGCGAAGACGCTGCTGTCGACGGTGTCCTCGCTGATGCGGTCGGGGCTGGCCACGTCCCGCCCGCTGCCCGCCCTGCTGGGGCGTCAACCCGGATCACCCGAGGTCGCGTCCCTGGACTACCCGGATCAGGCCGCCGAGGACGGCGTCCCCGCACACCTCCGCGACACCGCGACCACCCAGATGCCGCGCATCGAAGCGCTGAACGCCGCACTGGTCGACGACCCGCAGGCCCCCCTCACACCGGAACGGTTCACGGCGCCCCTGCGTGAGGACATCGTGCGGTCGATGAGCCTCGCGCACCGCCGTGACGACGAGCGACGGTCCGCGGAAGAGGCGGCCGACCTCCGCGCCGACGAAGTGGCCGAGACCATGGACGACATGTTCGCGGCCGTCACCGTCGTCTCGCCCGGCGGCGTGTACACGCTGGCGTCGGAACAGAGCCCGCTGCTGCTGGTGGCCCGGAACGACCTTCCGGTCGGGATCACGGTGCGCCTGCAGGTGGATGCGCCGTCGGGGATGACGATCACCGACATCGGCCCCACGACACTGCCCCCGCGCGGCAGCCGCACCCTCACCGTGCCCACCGAGGCCAACGACTCGCGCAAGCTCGTCATCGAATTCTCTCTGACCACCGCCGATGGACAGCAACTGGGAGAGCCGACCAGCGTGACGGTACGGTCCAACGCGTACGGGCAGGCGTTGGCGATACTGACAGCATGCGCGGGTGCTCTGTTGCTGTTCCTCGCCGGCCGCCGGCTGTGGCATCGATTCCGCGGCCAGCCGGATCCAGCTGACGAAGGGTACGAACGTTCATGACCGGGAACTTGCCCAGTAGGGGCCAGAGGCTTCCCGATCGCTCCCATCCCCGGGTCGCACCGTGGGAGCGGGACCACTGGGCTCGGGAGATCCGGCCGGACGAGGCGCCGACGGTGCAGTTCGCGGCCATCCGGGTCGACCCAACGCCGCCTCCGGTCCGGGACTCCGGGCCGTCGACCGCGCCGCAGAAGCAGAGCAACTCCCGCCTCCTCGCGTCCACCGGTTCGATCGCGGTCGCGACGCTCGTCAGCCGCATCACCGGATTCGCCAAACAGCTCCTGGTCCTGACGCTGCTGGGTGGCTCGGTCGCCAGCTCGTTCACGGTCGCCAGCCAGATTCCGAATATGATCTCCGAGCTCGTGCTGGGTGCCGTGCTCACCGCGATCGTCGTGCCCGTCCTGGTGCGCGCCGAGCGCGAGGACTCCGACCAGGGTGCGGCGTTCGTGCGGCGCCTGTTCACCGCGACGTGCGTGCTGCTGGGGACGGCGGCGCTCCTCGCGACCGCTGCGGCGCCGATACTCACCACCCACGTCTTCCTGTCGGCGGACGGCAAGGTGAACACGTCCCTCACCACAGCCCTGTCCTATCTGCTCCTGCCCGCGATCCTGTTCTACGGACTGTCGGCGCTGCTCACCGCCATTCTCAACACCCGGCAGGTGTTCAAACCCGGGGCCTGGGCGCCGGTGCTGAACAACGTCGTGATGCTCACGGTGCTGGTGATCTACTACGCGACCCCGGGGGAGATCACCCTCGACCCGGTGCGGATGAGCGACCCGAAACTGCTCGTTCTCGGCGTCGGCGTCACCCTCGGTGTCGTCGTGCAGGCGCTCAGCCTGGTGCCCGCCATCCGGCGCGAGGGCATCTCGCTGAAACCGCTGTGGGGCCTCGACGACCGGCTCAAGCAGTTCGGTGGCATGGCCGTCGCCATCATCCTGTACGTACTGATCAGCCAGGCCGGCATGATCGTCGCCACCCGCATCTCGTCCCACGCGGACGCGTCGGGTCCCGCGATCTACAACAACGCGTGGCTGCTGCTGCAGCTGCCGTACGGCGTGCTCGGCGTGACGGTGCTGACGGCGATCATGCCCCGGCTCAGCCGCAACGCCGCCGCCGACGACACCCCCGCCGTGGTCGACGACCTGTCGGTCGCCACCCGGCTGACGATGATCTCCCTCATCCCGATCATCACGTTCCTCACGTTCGCCGGCCCCGAGATCGGCCAGGCACTGTACGGGTACGGCAACTTCGGGTCCGGTGACGCCGAACGCCTCGGTGAGGCCGTCAGCTGGTCGGCCTTCACGCTCATTCCCTACTCCCTGGTGCTCATCCAGCTGCGCGTGTTCTACGCCCGCGAACAGGCGTGGACCCCCACGTGGATCGTCCTCGGCATCACCGTGGTGAAGATCGCGCTCTCGGCGCTCACCCCGATGATCGCCTCGAGCGACGACCAGGTGGTCATCCTGCTCGGCGCGGCCAACGGTCTCGGCTACATCACCGGCGCACTCGTCGGAGGCTGGCTGCTGCACCGCAGCCTCGGCAACCTGCAGATGGCGAACGTCGGGAAGACGGTGTGGGTGGTGGTGCTCGCGTCGATGGCGGGTGCGCTCGTCATGCTCGGCGCCGACCGCCTCCTCGGGCTCGACCGGCTCACCAGTTTGTTCGGCGGTCCGGGCTCCATGGTCCGGGTCATGATCAGCGGCGTCCTCATGCTCGCCGTCACCTTCGTGATCCTCTGGTTCGCGAAGGTCCCCGAGATCGTGTCCATCACCGTCGCCGTCACCCGCAAGGTTCGTGCCCTGCGTGGTCGCGGTGCGGCTCCGGAACCGGAGGTCGACCCGCTCGCCGACGCAGAAACAGAACTAATTCCCGTGGTCCGTGCCACACCGCCCGACGTCGGAGGACAGCCGCGTGGTATCGAACGACCCGGTGGACTCCCGTACCCTGGACACGAGCGGGTCGGATCGCCGCCCGGTACTGGTCGGAGTTGGGCATTCGAGAATGAAGGAGTGAGGGTGAGCGACGACGACGTGGCCGGCAGCAAGAGAGCCGGAGGTTCTACGGTGCAAGCGTCCGAACGCGATTCGGCCGCCACACCCGAAGGCGTCGACGCCCCGACCACCCGGATCTCGTCCGAGTCGGCCTCCACCGCCTCCGCGAAATCCGACAAGAAGGACGGTGCCGGCACCTCGCAGAAGAAGGACGGCGACACGTCCGCGAAGTCGGGCGACGCCCCGAAGTCGGGGCAGAGCAAGGACACCGGCGATCGCAACGGTGCCGATGCCGAGACGAAGGCCGTTCCGGCGACCGCGTCCGACGACGCCGGCGAGTCGCGCCGAGACAAACGTCACATGGGCGCCGCGCCCGCACGGGACCTCAGCTACGACACCGGCGTGATTCCGATCACACCTGCGCCCGGCCGCGAGCCCGGCGCAGGTCCCCGCCGTACTCCCCGTGGCCCCAAGCTCATTCCCGGCGCTTCGGTCGCCGGCGGCCGGTACCGACTGCTGACGCCGCACGGCGGTTCACGGGGTCTGCAGTTCTGGCAGGCACTCGACGTCAAGCTCGACCGCGAGGTCGCGCTCACGTTCGTGGACGCCGAACAACGTTCCACCTCGGCCGGTCCCGAAGGCCCGCAGGCCATTCTCTCGCGCACCCTGCGACTCGGCCGGATCAATTCGCCCGGTCTCGCCCGCGTCCTCGACGTGGTCCGCGGCAGCTCGGGCGGAATCGTCGTGGCCGAGTGGACCCCGGGCCGCTCGCTGCGGGAGATGGCCGACACCAAGCCTTCTCCGATCGGCGCCGCGAGCGCCATCCGCGCGCTCGCCGCCGCCGCCGAGACCGCACACCGCGCCGGTGGGGCACTGTCCATCGATCACCCCGACCGCGTCCGCATCAGCATCAACGGCGATGCCGTGCTGGCGTTCCCGGCCACGCTCGCCGACTCCGACTCGAGCACCGACGTGCGCGGGCTCGGCGCCATGCTCTACGCCCTCATCACCGCCCGCTGGCCGCTGGCCGACCCGTCCGCGCCGGCCGGTGACCCGTCCCCGCGCCCGGGCAGCGTCGGCGGCATGCGCCTGGCCGACCGCGACTCGAGCGGACAACCCATCGGGCCGCGAGTGATCCGGCCGGAGGTCCCGTTCGAGATCTCCGCGGTGGCGCTGCGCTCGCTCGAACCGAACGGTGGAATCCGCACGGCCGCCACCGTGCAGCACATTCTCGATCAAGCATCCGTCGTCAACGACAAGACGGAATTCATCCCCGCGCTGCGGCTCGGACAGCGGGGACCGGGCCCGTCCGGGCACGCTCTCGCCGACCCCGAAGCGCTGGAGGCGGAGAAGAAGAAGTCCAATCGGATGATCGCCGCGCTCGTGGGCCTCGCGATCGTCACGATCATCGTGCTGGCGTTGCTCGGCTTCTGGCTCGCGACGTTCCTCACCGGCAGCAGTTCCGACGCCCCGCTCACCGAGCAGGACTTCGGGCTCACCACCTCGGCCGAGGCGCCGTCCAATCCCGAGTCACCCGCGCCCGCGCCCGCCCCCGCCGCGAACGTCGCACCGGTCAAGCCCTCCGGAGCTACGGTGTTCTCGCCGCAGGGCACCCCCGACTCGGCCGCCAACGCCCGCCTCGCCGTCGACGGCAACACGTCGACGGTGTGGAGCACCGACTCGTATTTCCAGCCGTTTCCCGCCCTGAAGAACGGTGTGGGACTGATGGTCACACTGGACGAGCCGGCCACCCTGTCGAGCGTGTGGATCAATTCGCCGACACCGGGCACCAACGTCGAGATCCGCAGCGCCCCGTCGGAGAACCCGACCCTCGACCAGACGCAGGTGCTCGGTTCGAAGGTCCTCGGCAACGGCGTCACCGAGATCCCGGTGAAGTCGGAGGGACCCACCAAGAACGTCCTGGTGTGGATCACCGGCCTCAGTAATTCGGGTGGCAAGAATCAATCCTCCATCGCGGACATCGGTTTCAACGCCGCGACGTAGCCGGCACCCGATGCTCACCGACCGGCGAACTGAGCTAACATCCGCCGGTGCGAATCTTCCGGGGGGATTCCGAGGGTGAGCCCTCGGACGTCGACCTGTTGGCGGCGCACGTCGCCGGCGACAGGCACGCATTCGAGACACTTCTCGGACGCCATTACGACCATCTGTGGCACGTCGCCAAGCGCACCAGCTACACCGCCGAGGACGCCGCCGACGCGTTGCAGGAGGCGCTGCTGTCCGCGCATCGCAATGCGGGCTCGTTTCGCCGCGACGCCGCGGTCCGGAGCTGGCTCCATACGATCGTCGTCAACGCCTGCCTCGACCGCATCCGAAGGAACAAGGCGCGCCCCGCGGTGTCCCTCTCCGCGGAGGAGGACGACGAACCGCGCGACACCCGCGACTACGTCGCCGAGGTGGAGCTCAGCCTGGTGGTCGAACGCGCACTGGCGCAGCTCCCACCGGATCAGCGGACCGCGATCGTGGCCGTCGATCTCGAGGGCCGGTCGACGAGCGAGGCCGCCGCGCTCCTCGGGGTCCCGGAGGGCACCGTGAAAAGCCGCTGCGCCCGTGGCCGGAAGAAGCTGGCCGCCTCGCTCGAATATTTTCGGGTGGAGGGGAACCGATCATGACTCCGGGGCGTCAAACCCTAGTAGGAGTGGGGGAGTGTCTCGGCGTCCCCGACCACGATGACCCGGACCGCAAGAACTCGGTGAGGAGGTGCCATGGCCGACCGTGAACCCGAGGCGTTCGATGCCGAGCTGTTCGATGCCATGCTGCCCGCACCGCCTTACTCCGAGGACCTGCTGGCCGATCTCCACGCCGGGGTATTGCCGGACTCGGTCAGCGATCGACTGTGGCCGCTGGTCCGGAACGACCCGCAGGCCATGGCCGTCATCGACTCGCTCGACCGGGTCACCGATCAGCTCGGAGCGCTCGGCCGCGATCATTCCGTCTCCACTCCCATTCCCGACGACGTCGCCGACCGCATCCGTCGGGCGCTCGCCGCGGAACGGGACACCCCCACCACGCCCACCGTCGTGCCGCTCACCCGGCGACGGACGTGGGCGGCGGTGGCCGCAGGAACGTTCGCGGCGGCGGCAGCGGTCGTGGTGGCCGTCGCCGTCGTCACGCCGGACGGTCGGGCACCCGCGCCGCCGGTGGCCCTGCCCGGTTCCGAAACCACCTCGACGCCGGCGGTTCTGGATCTGGGTGCCGATCTCGATTCGGGACGCCTGTTGACCGTGATCGGTTCGCGGAAGCTCGGTCCGCTCGAGAACCCCGTGGCGCTCGCAGAATGTTTGCGCGCCAACGGTATCGAGCAGTCCCGTACGGTTCTGGGATCCGGCGAGGTTCGCCTCGACGGCGCCCCGGGGGTCCTGCTTCTGCTGGCGGGTCCGCAACCGCCGCAGATCACGGCTCTCGTGGTGGGCCGGGAGTGCAGCGCAGAGGATCCGGCGACGCTGGCCGTCACCGATATCGGTTGACGATCAGAGGTTTCCGTTCGCCGACCGCGCGACCGGCAGGAGCAGTTCGAGGATCTTCGCACGCAATTGCGGAGTGTCGTCCTCGACGGCGATCAGGCTCGTGAACAGTGCGGCGCCGGCGGCAAGCACCAGGACAGCGGTCGCCGTGTTCGACTCCTGAGACGGTTCGCTTCCGAACAACTGGGTACTGGGCCCGCTGAATCCCCGCCAGAGCGCGGTGCGGAGATCGTCGTGGTCCCGGATCGCGGCCAGCAGACCGGGTGTGGCCGCCCGCACCTCCGGGCGGGAGAAGAGTTCGGCACTGCCGGTCACCACCCAGCGGATCCAGCCTTCGCGATCGGTGCCCTCGAACGGTGTCAGGTCGGGTGTCACCCCGAGGATCGCATCGAGGACCAGGTGCGCCTTCGACGGCCACCGCCGGGTGATGGACGCCCTGCTCACCCCGGAGCGGGTTGCGATGGCCCGCATGCTCAATTGTTCCCAGCCCGCTTCCACGAGCATCGCGCGGGTGACCGCGAGGACGTCGGTGTCGATCCGCGGGTCGCGGGGGCGGCCGGTTCCGGTTGCATTCATCGGTTCGAATTGTGGGACAGAAGTGCCTTCCGCGCTATATCGTACCTATTACGAGACCAGTGGCATCGTAACTCGAACGGGACGGATATATGAAGATCGCGGTCACCGGCGGCACCGGATACGTCGGCGCCCACACCACGCTGGCGCTCCTCGCCGCCGGCCACACGGTTCGACTGCTGACGCTGCCCGACGACACCCCCGACGCTCTGCTCGCAGCGGCCGGGGCCGACGCCGCGCGGATCGAGCAGGTAACCGGCGACATCCGCGACGCCGTGGCGGTGGCTCGCCTCCTCGACGGCTGCGACGCCCTGCTCCACGCCGCAGGGGTGGTGGGCACCGACGATCGTCGCGAACAGCTGATGTGGGAGATCAACACCCAGGCCACCGCCGCGATCCTCACCCGCGCGGCCTTCCTCGGACTCGATCCGATCATCCACGTGGCGAGCTTCAGCGCGCTGTTTCCGTCACCCGACCCCGTCATCGGACCGGACAGTCCGACGGCGGCGGGACGCAGTGCGTACGGCCGCACCAAAGCTGCCGCCGACCGCATCGCCCGGGCACTCCAGGACGCCGGCGCGCCCGTCGTCATCACCTACCCGACCAGCGTCGTCGGCCCCGGCCTCGGCTCCACCACCGGTGTCACCGAACAGGGCTGGGGTGCGATCGTCGGCGGCGGGGTGGCACCGCGCTTCGACGGGGGCATGCAGATGATCGACGTGCGGGACGTGGCCGCCGTCCACGCCGCCGCGATGCGCCCCGGTCGAGGTCCACGCCGATACGTCTGCGGCGGCGAACTCGTCGAGTTCAACCAGCTCGTCGACATCCTGGAACAGTCCTCCGGCCGGCGTCTGCGTCGCATCCCGCTGTCCGGAGGAGCCTTTCGCACGCTCGGCCGCGTCGCCGACGTGATCGGCAAGCTCACCCCGCTCAGCGCCGGACTCAGCTACGAAGCCGCCTGGCTCCTCACCTCCGCCACCCCGACCGACGACTCCAGAACCCGGGAGGAACTGGGCCTCACCTGGCGTCCGGCCCGCGCCGCGCTGGCCGCAACCTTCGCCTGAGCCGCCACCCGTCCGAGTATCCACCACCCAACTCCACCGAAGGCAGACCACCATGACCGTTCCGGCACCGCGCCCCGGCATCTGGGAACCGGCTCGACTGGGCCCCCTGACCCTGCGCAACCGCATCGTGAAGGCAGCGACGTTCGAAGGTGTCATGCCGCGCGGCCGGGTCACCGACCAGCTCGTCGACTTCCACGCCGAGGTCGCTCGTGGCGGCGCAGCGCTGACCACCGTCGCGTACTGCGCGGTCTCACCCGGCGGACGCGTCCACGCGAACACCCTCGTGCTCGACCGCGCCCACGTGCCCGACCTCCGCCGGCTCACCGATGCCGTCCACGCCGAAGGGGGACTGGTCGCGGCGCAGATCGGTCATGCCGGACTGGTCGCGAACACTTTGTCCAACCGCGCGAAGACCCTCGCACCGTCCACCCGCCTCAGCCCACCCGCCATGGGCCTGGTGAAGGCTGCCACCAGGGACGAACTCGACCGGGTCACCGCCGACTACGAGGACGCGGCGCGCAATGCCGTCGACGCCGGCTTCGACGCCGTCGAGGTCCACCTCGGGCACAACTATCTCCTCAGCTCGTTCATGAGCCCGAACCTCAACAGGCGCAGGGACGAGTACGGCGGCAGCCTCGAGCGGCGGGCCGCCTTTCCCCGCCGAGTGATCGAGCGGGTGCGGCGCGCCGCCGGCGATTCGGTGGCCGTGACGGCGAAATTCAATATGACGGACGGTGTCCCGAAGGGGCTGTGGCTCGACGACAGCCTGCGCATCGCCCAGCTCCTCGAAGCGGATGGCCACCTCGACGCGTTGCAGCTCACCGGCGGCAGCTCGTTGCTCAACGGCATGTACTTCTTCCGGGGTGACGTCCCGATGGCGGAATTCGTTGCCTCCCAGCCGAAACTGGTCGGCTGGGGTCTGAAGGTATACGGGCCGCGTATCTTTCCGACCTATCCGTTCGAGGAAGCGTTCTTTCTCCCGATGGCCCGGCAGTTCCGCGCGGCGCTGTCGATGCCGCTCATCCTCCTCGGCGGCATCAACCGACTCGACACCATCGAGAACGCACTCGGCGAGGGTTTCGACTTCGTCGCGATGGCCCGGGCCCTGCTCCGCGACCCCGACCTCGTCAACAAGTTCCACGACCAGCACGTGCCCGAGGGACTCTGCATCCACTGCAACAAATGCATGCCCACCATCTACACGGGCACACACTGCGTCATCCGGGAGACTCTGCGCTGATCAGGGTGCCGAGAGGGGAGCGACCGGTATCACCTGCAGCCCGGGAACAACACCCTTTAGTCTGGTGTTGATCGATACGACTGAGCACCCCTCACTACCGGAAGGCCCGCATGACCACTCCATCGACGGTTCATGAACTCATCATCGTTGGTTCGGGACCTGCCGGATACACCGCTGCCGTCTACGCGGCGCGCGCGGAACTCGAACCGCTGCAGTTCGAGGGGACCCAGTTCGGTGGCGCCCTCATGACCACCACCGAGGTCGAGAACTTCCCCGGATTCCGTGAGGGAATCATGGGACCCGATCTGATGGACCAGATGCGCGAGCAGGCCAAGCGCTTCGGCACCGACATCCGCACCGAGGACGTCGAGGAGATCGACCTCACGGGCCCGATCAAGAAGGTCGTCGTGAACGGCGAGACCTTCCAGGCGCACGCCATCGTGCTCGCCATGGGTGCCGCGGCCCGTTACCTGGGGATTCCGGGTGAGGAGAAGTTGCTCGGCCGCGGCGTCAGCGCCTGCGCCACCTGTGACGGATTCTTCTTCAAGGATCAGGACATCGTCGTGGTCGGCGGCGGCGACTCCGCCATGGAGGAGGCCACCTTCCTCACCCGCTTCGCTCGCAGCGTCACCGTGGTGCACCGCCGCGAGGAGTTCCGTGCGTCCCGCATCATGCTCGAGCGCGCCAAGGCGAACGCGAAGATCCGGTTCGTGACCAACGCCGCGCCCGTCGAGGTGCTGGGGGAGACCAGCGTCACCGGCCTCGTGATCCGCGACACCGTCACCGGTGAGACGTCCACGCTGGACGTCACCGGCATGTTCGTCGCCATCGGACACGACCCGCGCAGCGAACTCGTCAAGGGTCAGGTCGACCTCGACGACGCCGGGTACGTGATCGTGCAGAATCCGACCACCGCCACCTCCGTGGACGGTGTCTTCGCCGCCGGCGACCTGGTGGATCACATCTACCAGCAGGCGGTCACCGCCGCAGGCACCGGATGTTCCGCGGCGATGGATGCCGAGCGCTGGCTGGCCGAGCGCGGCGACATCACCGCCAACACCGTGGCCGCCGCCGGTTTACCGGTCGACGCCTGAGCACCCCCACACACCCACCTCGAGTAAGGGAAATCCCCGTGTCGAATACCGTCACAATCACCGATGATTCGTTCCAGCAGGACGTCATTTCCAGCGACAAGCCCGTCCTCGTCGACTTCTGGGCCACCTGGTGCGGCCCGTGCAAGATGATCGCCCCCGTCCTGGAGGAGATCGCCGGTGAGCACAGCGACAAACTGACCATCGCGAAGCTCGACATCGACGCCAACCCGGGCGCCGCCCGCGACTTCCAGGTCATGTCGATTCCGACGCTGATCCTGTTCAAGGACGGCAAGCCGATCAACACGATCGTCGGCACCAAGGGCAAGGCTGCGCTGCTGAAAGAGCTCGCCGACGTTCTCTGATCGACACCCGAACACCCGGCGCGATTCCCGATTTTGTGGGAATCTCTGAGACAATCGATCGATGTGCTCCAGTCGCATCAGTTAGACCGACCGGGCACATCGATCGTTTTGTTTGTACCGAGACTCGTTTGAATCGGACTGAGAGGCCCCGAAACATGCACCGACTCCGTCACGGCGACACAGGTCCGGCCGTCGCTGAGATTCGGGGCACTCTGGCCAGTCTCGGATTCCTCCACAACGGTGTCGACGGCACCCGCCGCGAGAACATCAACGGTTCACACTGGATCGCCCCCGACGCAGTGTTCGATCATCATCTCGACAGCGCCGTGCGGGCCTTCCAACAGCAGCGTGGGCTTCTCGTCGACGGAATCGTGGGTCCCGCCACCTACCGGTCCATGAAAGAGGCGTCCTACCGTCTCGGGGCCCGAACGCTGATCTACCAGCTGTCCGCACCGCTCTACGGCGACGACGTCGCCACCCTGCAGACCCGCCTGCAGGACCTCGGCTTCTACGTGGGCCGCGTCGACGGATTCTTCGGACCGCAGACCCACGATTCACTGTCCTCGTTCCAGCGGGAGATCGGTATCGCCGCGGACGGCATCTGCGGTCCCGCCACCCTCCGGTCGCTCGAACTGCTCGGAACCCGCGTCACCGGTGGCTCGCCGCACGCCATGAGCGAGGAAGAGATGGTGCGCAGCTCCGGCCCCCAGCTGAGCGGCAAGCGGATCATCATCGACCCGGGTCTCGGCGGCGACACCTACGGCACCATCGTGCGTTCCCCGTACGGCACGATCTCGGAGTCGGACATCCTGTGGGATCTCGCCAGCCGCCTCGAGGGCCGCATGGCCGCAACCGGAATGGAAACGTTCCTCTCCCGTCCACACCACGCGAATCCCACGGACATCGAGCGTGCATCCACCTCCAACGCGTTCGATGCCGACCTGATGATCTCGTTGCGTTGCGACAGCAACGCCAGCCCGGCCGCGAACGGTGTCGCGAGCTTCCACTTCGGCAACTCACACGGTTCCACGTCGATGATCGGGCAGGTTCTCACCGGGTTCATCCAGCGCGAGATCGTGGCCCGCACCCCGCTGCAGGACTGCCGGACCCACGGCCGCACCTGGGATCTGTTGCGCCTGACCAATATGCCGACCGTGCAGATCGACCTCGGGTATCTCACCAACGACCTCGATGCCGCGGTGCTGTCCAACCCGCGGGCGCGTGACGCCATCGCCGAAGCGATCCTCATCTCCGTGAAGCGGCTGTACCTGCTCGGTCAGGACGATCAGCCCACCGGAACGTTCACTTTCGCCGAGCTGCTCGCCGAAGAGCTGTCGGCCTCGGAACGTTCCTGACCCACCCGCCGTGAGCGCTCAGTGCGCTCCGACGGGTGTGCGCTCCCCGATGTCGACCATGCTCACCGACGCGGTGTGAATCAGCCGCTCCAGCGCCGCCTCCACGTCTTCCTTCCACCCGTGATCCCGGTTCAGCTCGAGCCGTAGCCGGGGGAACCGGTGATGGGGTGCGACGATTTCGAAGCCGTTGTCCTCGAGGAAATCGGCAGGGATCATGCACTCCTCGGGGGAGCACTCGCGCGCCGCGGTGGCCGACGCCACCCCGTGCGTGTCGACCAGTCCCGACCCTTCGGTGTCGCGAATCCCGAACGCCTCGAGCGCACGGACACCGCGCCGAACCAGATCGGCCACCACGGCCTGGATCAACGTGGTTCCCAGATTCTGTTCCTCACCTGCCGGCTCGAGCCGGAGGCTGGTGAGGAGGACGGCGTCGGCACCGACCGGGGCGGTCGGGAGAAGTTGCGCGCGGGGCACCGTGCGCGGGGGAGCGTAGAGCGCGCTGCCGACGGGCTTGCCGTCCATGACGGCGACCTGTCCGCACGAGCCCCACTCGAGCATGACCATCGAGAGCCAAGCTTCCTTCTCGAACTCCTGGTCGCAGAAGCCGCGCGAGCTGTGGATGGCCGCCGGGTCCATTTCCCAGAAGACACAGCGACGGGCGTGGGCGGAGAGCTTGTCCAAGCCGTCGAGAGTGAGCGATGTGACGTGAGTCGACACGGGCTAGCTCAGCCTCCCAATGTCACTACCGCAGATCATGCGACATCCTCTGGTATTCAATGTTTTTCGCCCCCGATAGTTTCGCTGCAGTCGGTCCGCCGGCGATCACCGTCACAGTGACGGATCCTCCGCGGGTACTTCTACCTCTCTCAGGCGCTCACGAATCGGCCTTCTGTGCCTCCATCATTCCAACGATCCTCTGAAGATCGTCCACCGAACCGAACTCGACCACAATCTTTCCCTTGCGCTTGCCGAGGCTGACGGTGACCCGGGTGTCGAACGAATCCGAAAGTCGCTCGGCAACGTCCTGCAGACCCGGCATTTGGATCGGCTTGCGTCGTTGCGCGGGCTGCACCTGGTCGTCGCTGCGGTTGGCGAGCGTCACCGCTTCCTCCGTCGCGCGGACGGACATTCCCTCGGCGACGATCCGCGCCGCCATCACTTCCTGCGCGTCGGCCCCCGCCTCGAGCGACAACAGGGCGCGGGCGTGCCCGGCGGACAGGACGCCCGCCGCCACCCGTCGTTGCACCGGAATCGGCAACTTGAGCAGTCGGATCATGTTCGTGACGACGGGCCGCGAGCGACCGATCTTCGCGGCCAGTTCCTCGTGGGTCACCTCGAACTCCTCGAGCAGTTGCTGGTATGCCGCCGCCTCTTCGAGTGGGTTCAACTGGACGCGGTGGATGTTCTCCAGGAGGGCGTCGCGGAGCATGGCGTCGTCACCGGTCTCGCGGACGATCGCCGGGATCGTCTCGAGTTCGGCTTCCTGGCCGGCACGCCACCGACGCTCACCCATGACGAGCTGGAACTTGCCGCCGTCGATCGGGCGCACCACGATCGGCTGCATCAGACCGAACTCACGAATCGAGTGCACCAACTCGGCGAGAGCGTCCTCATCGAACACCTGGCGGGGCTGCTTGGGGTTCCGCTCGATCAGGTCGGGAGCAATCTCCCGATACACCGCTCCGGTGGGGGAGGGGAGGGGTTCCGCGCCATTGCCGGACGTTGTCGCGGCGCTGCTCTTGTCGCCCTTACCTTTGGACGACGTGTTTCCCGTGGACGCAGGCGCCGAGTCGTCGTCGGTCGCAGAGTCCGACGAGTTCGGTGCCGGAGCCGTCAGAACGTTGCGCCGATCCGCCCCGATGACGACGTCAGCGGCTGCGTTGCCCAGACCCGGTCCCGCGGCCGGCCCGGTAGGAATGAGCGCAGCCAGTCCACGGCCAAGTCCACCCTTACGCGTCTGACTCATCGCTGCTCCTGCTTCGTGGTCTTTGCGGTGCGTGCTGCGAGTTCACGTCCCGCGTCGAGGTAACTCATGGCGCCCCGTGATCCGGGGTCGTAGTCGAGCACGGTCATCCCGTACCCCGGAGCTTCGGACACCTTGACGCTGCGGGGGATCACAGCCCGGAGGACGGCGTCGCCGAAGTGCGTGCGAACCTCCTCGGCCACTTGATCGGCCAACTTGGTGCGCCCGTCGTACATCGTGAGCAGCACCGTCGACACGTGGAGTTCGGGATTCAGATGCGCCTGGACCAACTCGATATTCCGCAGCAGCTGTCCCACACCCTCGAGTGCGTAGTACTCGCACTGGATCGGAATCAGGACTTCCTTTGCCGCGACCATCGCGTTCACCGTGAGCAGTCCGAGCGAGGGTGGGCAGTCGATGAGGATGAAGTCCGCGTCCACCTCACCCAGAGCCTTCTCCGACAACGCGCCCTTGAGCCGTCCCTCGCGGGCGACCATGGACACCAATTCGATCTCGGCACCGGCGAGGTCGATGGTCGCCGGAATGCAGAAGAGCCGATCGCTGTGCGGGCTCTTCTGGATCGCCTCCGCGGCCGTCACTTCGCCGAGGAGGAGTTCGTAGCTGGAAGGCACGCCGGAGTGGTGCGCGACGCCCAATGCCGTGCTGGCATTGCCCTGCGGGTCGAGGTCGATCACCAGAACCGTGAGTCCCTGCACCGCGAGCGCGGACGCAAGATTGACCGCGCTGGTTGTCTTACCCACGCCGCCCTTCTGATTGGCGATCGTGAGGATGCGTCGCTCGGGTGGCTTCGGCAGCGTCACCGAATGCGGATGCAGCACCTGGCTAGCGCGATGCGCGGCGGCGCCGATCGGAGTCTCTGCCGCGGAGATTCCGTTGTAGGGGGCCGTGAATCCGTCGTCTCCGTTCTCGGAGCTCGTCGCCTGGTCGGATTGATGGTCGGTTTCACGTGAAACGGTTTCACGTGAAACGGCGGATTCAGGCCCACCCGACATTGACTACTCCTTCGATTGGGGATCGCTCGTTACTCGACATACTCATTCGCTATCCACCGTCCACATCGTCATCGACGCTGACGGCGTTTCGGTACCCGCTCTGCCCGAACGACAACGGTGGGGACGGGAAGCAGACCCACACCGCATTCCACGATATCCAGCTTGCCAGCACCCAACCGAGTCAGGGACGCGCGGTCACGGGAAATCTCTTCGGCGGCGCTCGAACCTTTCAATGCGAGCATTCTCCCATGCTCATGGATGAGGGGCAGCGACCACTTCGCCAACTTCTCCAGAGGGGCCACGGCGCGGGATGTCACGACGTCGGCGCCACCCGCCTCCTTGACGACACCCGACTCCTCGGCGCGCCCCCGCACGACGAGCACGTCAAGTCCGTTGGATTCGACGAACTCGGCGAGGTACACCGAGCGCCGCAGTAACGGTTCGACCAGGGTGATCCGAAGATCCGGCCGCGCAATCGCGAGGGGGATCCCCGGCAATCCAGCGCCGCTTCCCACGTCGACGACCGACTCACCTTCGGCGATCAATTCACCGACGACGGCACAGTTGAGGAGATGCCGCTCCCACAGACGCGGGACTTCCCGCGGACCGATCAACCCCCGCTCGACACCGTCCGTCGCCAACGACTTGTAGTAGCGCTCAGCAATGTCGAATCGTTCACCGAACACCTGGCGTGCCGCCGCTTGTTCGTCCCATTCGGCCGGCTCTCCACCATTCGGTTCCACGTGAAACATCCTCCCGCGAACAACGCGAAATCAACAAACACAGCTTCTCCATTATCCGCCCTCACTCCTGCGTATGTCCGCCAACTCGAACGCGCAACGCCGGAACAGTGTCGAGCCGCACCCTCTCGGTGGGGGAGGGGAGGGGAGGGGAGGGGAGGGACTGCGTCTATTCGCGCCACTCGCGGCCGCATCGGAATCGCTGCTCGGCGACGACCTCGCACACACGACCGGGGGTGATCTTGCGGATCGACGAGCGGGGGGTTGCCGTTCGGATGTTTCACGTGGAACACGCAATTCACTGTTTCACGTGGAACAAGCGGAGATGACCGACCGCGTCCCGAGCACACCCCCACGACGCGCTCCGAGGCCGACGACCTTCCGGCCACTGATAGCCGAGCCGAAGGCCTCCACCGCAAGGGCCCATCCACGCCCACTCCGTCGCTACCACTCGGTCGCCACCCTCCGACGAATCCCTGAATGCGCAATCATCACAGTGACGAAACTTCCTGGGGTAGTGGGGTGGGTGAACCTACAACCTAAAATCTTCGAAAACACTCGAAACGGCGGACTGAGACACCGCATTCGCCGTGCTTCAGACACCGGTGTCCGGAAAGGAGTGATGCTCGTGGGCAACGAGGCAACGACCATCTTCCTTCCGCAATCCCACCGTCAGCCGAAGCCGGTTCTCCGGATTGTCAGCGTGTTCCGCATCCATTCCACAGCGGCGGAGCACGTAGCCGAACGCGACGTCCTTGCCCGCAGTCACCTCCAACGAGACCATCTCGTTGTCGTCGGAGTGGTCCGCGAGAACCCCAGCCTTGTCACCACCGTGCACAGCCTCGAGCCACCGTTCGATCAGATTCCGAATCTGTCGTTCGCCCTCGTCGATCAGTCACTCCATCCCAGTCTGTGGCGCGGTTCGGTCCGTTCGATGTGCGGACTGGGGTGGTCGTCGAAACTCATCGTGCCAAGGCGGGGCCACGAGAGCGGGCGGTGTCTCACGACCTGGCGGACACAGATTTCGCCGACGGTCCGGCACCATGAACCGATGGTGTTGCGACGATTGTCGGTCCCTGCGTCTTGCGATCTTGCCCCGCCCACCGATCCTGGCGCGAGTCGACCAGCCGAGTGGATGTCGTCCGCGGACATCAACGCGGTCATCTCGAAGCGTGGCGTTGGCGAAGAAGTCTTCCAGGCGATGCCGACATGACCGCCATCCTCGACCGGATCGGGACGGGAAACTCCATCGGAACCTCGGCCAGGTGCCCGCGACATCGTCCTCACTCCAGAGCGATTTCTGGCTGCAACGATGGCGCCCTCGGGAAGTCGGAATCTCATTGCAGGCACCGAACTCTCGGTGGGGGAGGGGAGGGGTCTGTGTTTCACGTGAAACGAAAGTGGCCCGGAGTGACGGCACGTGACCGTGGTGACAAAAGAAGGCGGACTCCCGGATGTGAGTCCGGGAGTCCGCCTTTGGTGATGCCTCGGAGGATCAGTCCTTGATGACGACCACACGACGTGACGGCTCAGCGCCCTCACTCTCGCTGGACACGCCATCGACCTTCGCGACTGCGTCGTGGACGATCTTGCGCTCGAACGGCGTCATCGGAGCGAGCTCCTCGCGCTCACCGCTCTCGAGAACGCGGCGCGCTGCGGACGAACCCAGCTCGGTGAGTTCTGCTCGACGTCCGGCACGCCATCCGGCGATGTCGAGCATCAGACGACTGCGCTCACCCGTTGCCTGCTGAACGGCGAGGCGGGTCAGCTCCTGAAGCGCGTCCAGCACCTCACCCTTGCGCCCGACCAGCTTCGTGAGGTCGTCCCCACCGTCGATACTGACCACGGCGCGGTCACCCTCGACGTCCAGGTCGATATCGCCGTCGAAGTCGAGGACGTCGAGCAGCTGCTCCAGGTAGTCGCCGGCGATTTCCCCTTCCTCGATCAGGTAGTCGTCAGAATCGGAATCCACCTCGGTGTCCGGGTTCTGCGTCGTTGCAGTCACGTCTGTCTCATCTCCGTCCACTGCGATGTCAGGCTCAGTAGCCATGCTCGTTCTCTTTTCTGAATCAGCGCCGCTTGCGCTTGGGGGACTTTCCGCGGTTGGACTGGGGGCGGGCACCGGGCTTCGGCTTCGACGTACTCGACGCCGAACCGTCGCCGCTCACCTGATCGGAGGCGCTGTCTTCGACCACGCCCTCCACGATCTCGGGTTCACCGTCCGAGGAAGAACCGTCCGTTGCGGTCGCGGACTTCTTCTTTTTCTTGGCGAGATCCGGGCGCGCACCGGGCTTCGGAGCGTTGTCGGCTCGGCGTGCGATGGCAGCCTGCTTCTTCTCTTCCTCCTCCGCATCGATGCGGCGGAAGACGATGTGCTGCTGTCCGTAGGTCCAGATGTTGTTACTCACCCAGTACAGGAGGATCGCGATGGGGAGGAACGGGCCACCGACGAGGACACCGAGCGGGAAGACGTACAGCGCGAGCTTGTTCATGATCGCGGACTGCGGGTTGGCCGCGGCCTCGGGGCTCTGGCGGCCGACGGACGCGCGAGAGTTGAAGTGCGTCGCGATGCTGGCGATGACCATCAACGGAACCGCGACGACGGCAATGTTCAGGACCGTGGGAATGGGACCGTATGCGGCGAACGCATCGAGCTGCGCCTTCGGCATGGTGATCCAGGCCGAGATGGGGGCACCGAACAGTCGGGCACTCAGGAAGGACTGCACGTCCTCGACGCTGAAGAAGTAGTTCGGCGTGTTCGCGTTGGCCTCGACCGACATGCCGAGCTGACCGATACCGGTGCCGGTGCGGTTGAACGAGCGAAGCACATGAAACAGGCCGATGAAGACCGGCGCCTGCGCGAGAACTGGGAGGCAGCCCATGATCGGGTTGAACCCGTGCTCCTTCTGGAGCTTCTGCATCTCCGCAGCCTGGCGCTGACGGTCACCCGAATACTTCTTCTGCAGAGCCTTGATCTGCGGCTGAAGTTCCTGCATCTGGCGCGTCGTCCGAACCTGCTTGACGAACGGCTTGTACAGCACGGCACGCAGCGTGAACACGAGGAACACCACGGAGAGCGCCCACGTGATTCCGCTGTCCGGACCCAGAAAGGGAATGGCACCGAAGACCTTGTGCCAGACCCACAGGATCCCGGACACCGGATAGTAAATGAAGTCGAGCACGGCTCTATGTACTCCTCTGTTCGTCCACGTTCGCCGGACAGCAATGACGGCTACCCGCATGACGGTCCACGGTTGAATCCCGCCCACCGGGGACCGGGTCCCACCCACCAGGGTGCCAGGGGGCGCACTTCGCCAACCGAACCACCGTCAATACAAGACCTTTGATCGCCCCGTGGGTACGCAGGGCTTCCACCGCGTACTCGCTACAGGTCGGCATGAACCGGCAGGTCGGCAACCTCAGGGGCGACACATACGTCCGGTAGAGCTCGATGAGGAATATGAGGGTGCGCGCCGGTAGCGCACGGACCGACTTCCATGCGGATGCGGCCGAGGAGGTGCCCTCGGCCGTGTCGGCGCGCGACTCGTGGAGTGCGCTTTTCATGTGGAGTTACTCACGGGCGCAAGAAGGTCCAATCGATGGAGACCTGCACGGAGTTGCTTATCCAGGTCCCGGCTACTTGCAGTCGCGGCTCCCGGAAGAGCCCGAATCACCACATCGGTTCCCTGTGGAACGAGGTCCACCAGGTCGATGCAGATATGACGAAGCCGGCGTGCGACTCGATGTCGAATCACCGCCGGCCCGACAGCCTTACTCACAACCAGTCCGAATCGCGGACCGCCGCTACTCACCAGCTCATCTGCCTGTACCCGGTCGAATGCGTGCACAACCAGGTCGCGTCTTCCCATCCGCCGACCACGTCGCACAGTCAACGAAAAATCTGAATGACGACGCAATCGGTACGGCTCAGGCAACACCCCGAGCTCCCGAACCCAGTGTCGGGATCAGGCGGTGAGGGATTCGCGGCCCTTACGGCGACGCGCCGAAACGATTGCACGACCCGCACGGGTCCGCATACGAAGACGGAAGCCGTGAACGCGCGCGCGGCGTCGGTTGTTCGGCTGGAACGTCCGCTTGCCCTTGGCCACGGTCAACACTCCTCGAAGTTCATCGACGCCTCCCGGCGTCATGGATCTAACATTGACGAAAACTCAGGTGTTCATCCACAGGTGGGGATGAAACGCTTCCGAGACTGGACTCGAGCCAGCACGAAACCGCCACCTCACCACAGGGTGACTGTTCGAGAGTACTTACCACTCCCGGTCAGGTCAAACTCGCTCACCTGCGATTCCCCCGCGAATCGGTGGACCGACACGCCGAGGATCGACAAATGCTTGCACCCCACCTTCCAATGTGCCAAACCGCTGTGAGGTTGCCGACACTGTTGCTAGCGTCTATGCATGGTCTCGCCGATGAACCCTGATCGAGTGCCCAGCTCTCGACTTCAGCGTTCTCATCTGCACATTCACCACAATTCATCCACAGGGCACAGATGGTGTGCCGCTTCGGATCGCCACGAGGGTTGTTGACACCCTTCATCTCCCGGGTCCTCGAACCCGGGCATCCAGGTTTCTTAAGCATAGGTGCAGGTCAGCGCGCCCAATCTGGACTTTCCGTCACGCAACGGCGTCTCGACGGGGGACGTCTGCGCTTTGTCCACATCTGTGGATAATTGTGTGGAAACACAGTTCAGATGGCATATTCGTAGGTCCGTACGGGGTCCATCCTCAGGTCGGGGAGCTCCCAAATCCACCTCGACGACGGCACCGACATCTGGGCTCGGCACCACCGGCGCCGAGCCCGCGAAACACTGGGGAGGAACCACGTGAACGACGATCCGAATGCGCTCGCACGGATCTGGATCGACGTCGTCGCCGACCTCACATCCGATTCGCCCGGTGGCGACCTGCCGCCGTTGACGAGGGGACAGAAGGCGTGGTTGGCGCTCGTCAAACCGCTGACACTCGCCCAGGGCTTCGCGCTCCTGTCCGTGCCGTCGCCGTTCGCCCAGGAGGCGATCGAGCGGGATCTCCGTGAGCCGATCCTGCACGCGCTCGGCCGCCATCTCGGTGAGCAGGTGGAGGGCCTCGGTGTGCGCATCGCGGCCCCGGCCGACGACGAACCCGAATCCGAGCCCCCGAGCCGGGAGCACCGCCCCGAGCCCGAACCCATCCACACCCCACGCCATCTCGAGCCTTCCGTCACCAGTTCCGGTTCGTTCCGCCGGCGCCGATTCGGCGCCGAAGATCAGCCGTATACCGACACGACGGACTTCGAGGAGGTCGACGACGACAGCGAGGCCATCGCCAGCGTCCACGAATCCTGGCCGTCGTACTTCACGAAACCGCCCACGGGCCCGGCACCTGCAGCGACGGGGGGCAACAGCCTCAACGCGAAATACACTTTCGACACGTTCGTGATCGGCTCGTCCAACCGGTTCGCCCACGCCGCCGCCGTCGCGATCGCCGAAGCACCGGCACGCGCATACAACCCGCTGTTCGTGTGGGGAGCGTCCGGGCTCGGCAAGACGCACCTCCTGCACGCGGCCGGTCACTACGCGCAGCGCCTGTTCCCCGGCATGCGGGTGAAGTACGTCTCCACCGAGGAATTCACCAACGACTTCATCAACAGCCTTCGTGACGACCGCAAGGTGGCGTTCAAGCGCCGCTACCGCGAGACCGACGTGCTGCTCGTCGACGACATCCAGTTCATCGAGGGCAAGGAAGGTATTCAGGAGGAGTTCTTCCACACCTTCAACACCCTGCACAATGCGAACAAGCAGATCGTCGTGTCGTCCGACCGCCCGCCGAAGCAACTGGCGACTCTCGAGGAACGCCTGCGCACCAGGTTCGAATGGGGCCTGATCACGGACGTCCAGCCTCCCGAACTCGAGACCCGCATCGCGATCCTCAGCAAGAAGGCCCGAATGGACCGGCTCGAGGTGCCCGACGACGTCCTCGAGTTGATCGCCTCCCGGATCGAACGCAACATCCGGGAACTCGAGGGTGCCCTCATTCGAGTGACGGCCTTCGCGTCCCTGAACAGGCAACCCCTGGACCTCACGCTCGCCGAGGTGGTGCTGCGCGACCTGATGCCCGACTCGTCGAGTCTCGAGATCAATGCTGCGACGATCATGGCGGTCACCGCGGAGTACTTCAACATGTCCATCGACGACCTCTGCGGCCCCGGCAAGGCACGTCCGTTGGCGTCCGCCCGCCAGATCTCCATGTACCTGTGCCGTGAACTCACCGATCTGTCCCTGCCGAAGATCGGGCAGACATTCGGTCGCGACCACACCACTGTCATGTACGCGGACAAGAAGATTCGCAAGGAGATGACGGAACGGCGGAAGGTCTACGACCAGGTCCAGGAGTTGACGGCCCGGATCAAGCAGCGTTCCAAGAGGTAGTCGACGCCCACCCCCTCTCCTGTGCCCCTGGTAGCTCGCCTACCGGGGGCACAGGTCGTTTCCGGAGTCCTGCGCTCCGGCCCTCGCTGCGTGCGAGGCGTGCGGCCGGCGCCGGGGACGACTCGAGGGGTGCCTCGAGCCAGTCCTCGAGGGTGGGCTCGAGCGGGTCCTCGAGGTGCCGCTCGAGGGTCTACTCGAGGCGCGGACGAACCGCTGCCGACGCGACACACCGGTGCAACACGCCGACGCCGGGACCTGGGATAAAGCATGCACACCTGTGGATAAATGTGGGGATGAGGTGGAATCCCTGTGGACAGAACGTGCAGAACTTCGAACAACCTCGAGTAGTCCACATGGGGGGCGATTCGGTCCTCGAGTTTGTCCTCGAGAATTCCCCATTCCTCGAGCCGGACCGACCAGCGTCTACAGCCGTTAGTCCACAGATTCCACAGGACCTAATAGTACTTCTCGTTAATTCTTATAGAAAACTCTTTGAAAACAGGGTTGGGGATCGTGTCGGTTCACAGGCCTCCGTCGGAGACTCGAGGACGGGACCGTTCGGCTTTCAAGTTCGTCCTCGAGGGCATACGGTTATGCATCGCCGCTCTGTGAAAGACTGCAGTGCTGTGGTCACGGTCCGACCGTGGCGATCAACCGTGCCTACCGAGAGGAACAACCCGGCGATGGAGCTTGGAAGCCTGAAGTTTCGTGTCTCCCGGGAAGAATTCGCTGATTCAGTGGCATGGGTCGCTCGCAGTCTGCCGTCACGGCCTCCGGTGCCGGTTCTGGGCGGTGTCCTCCTGGACGCGACCGAACAGGGGTTGACGGTTTCCGGATTCGACTACGAGGTATCGGCGCAGGTCAGGGTCGCAGCCGAGGTCGGTAGCGCCGGTCAGGTCCTGGTTTCGGGCAAACTGCTCGCCGACATCACGAAGTCGCTCCCCAACAAGCCGGTCGACGTGAATCTCGAGGGCACCCGCGTCCTGATCACCTGTGGAAGCGCCAAGTTCTCGCTGCCCACGATGCCGGTCGAGGACTACCCCCAGCTTCCGCAGTTGCCGCAGCAGACCGGATCGATCCCTGCCGACGTGTTCTCCGAGGCGATCAGCCAGGTCGCCGTCGCGGCGGGCAAGGACGACACCCTCCCGATGCTCACGGGCATCCGCGTCGAGATCGAGCGCAACGCCATCGTCCTCGCGGCCACCGACCGGTTCCGGCTCGCGGTTCGTGAACTCGAGTGGTCGCCGGCGAGCCCCGACACCACCGCAGCTGTCCTCATCCCCGCGAAGACGCTCTCCGAAGCCGCGAAAACACTTGCAGGAGATGCCACTTCGCCGGTCGAGCTGGCTCTCGGTTCGGGTTCCGCGGTGGGCAACGACGGACTCCTGGGCATCGTCAACGACGGTCGCCGCACCACCACCCGCCTGCTGGACGCCGAATTCCCGAAGTTCCGGCAGCTGCTGCCGTCCGAGCACACAGCGCTGGCCACGGTGGAGATCGCACCGCTCGTCGAGGCCATCAAGCGTGTGGCCCTCGTTGCCGAGCGTGGCGCGCAGGTCCGTCTGCAGTTCTCCACCGAGGGACTTCTCCTGTCCGCCGGCGGCGACGACGCGGGTCGCGCCGAGGAAGGCCTGAACGCGGTCTTCCAGGGCGAGCCGCTCACCATCGCCTTCAACCCCGGCTACTTGATCGACGGACTGTCTTCGCTGCACAGCGAGCAGGTGCTGTTCGGTTTCACGACCCCCAGCCGCCCGGCCGTGCTGCGTCCGGCCACCGAGGACGAGATCGAACCCGACGACTCCGGTAGCTTCGCGGCCCCGGAGAGCGCGTACACGTACCTGCTGATGCCGGTGCGTCTGCCGGGCTGAGTATTCGCGGAAGCGAAACCAGCACTGCCGAACGAAATCTCACGAGTGGACGGAGATCACGATGCAGATCGGGTTGGTCGGGCTCGGAAAGATGGGATTCAACATGCGCGAGCGGTTGCGCGCGCACGGGCACGAGGTGGTCGGCTACGATCCTCGCCCCGAGGTCACGGATGTGGCCTCCCTGGCCGAGCTCGCGCAACGACTCGAGTTCCCGCGGGTCGTGTGGGTGATGGTTCCGGCGGGAAAGATCACCCATGACACGGTCACCGAGCTGGCGTCGGTGCTCGAGACCGGCGACCTGGTGATCGACGGCGGCAACTCGAGATATACCGACGACAAGGTTCACGGTGAACTGCTGGGTTCCCGCGGCATCGGCTACCTCGACTGCGGTGTGTCCGGCGGGGTCTGGGGACTCGAGAACGGCTACGGGCTGATGGTCGGTGGGTCGGATGCGGACGTCGAGCGTGCGCTGCCGATCTTCGACGCTCTCCGGCCCGAGGGTGAGCGGGCGGACGGATTCGCCCACGCCGGACCGATCGGCGCAGGTCACTACGCGAAGATGATCCACAACGGCATCGAGTACGGGCTGATGCAGGCGTACGCCGAGGGCTACGAACTGCTCGAGGCCGAAGACCTCGTCACGGACGTCCACGCGGTGCTGCGGGCATGGTCGAAGGGCACGGTGGTGCGGTCGTGGCTGCTGGACCTCCTCGTCAAGGCGCTGGGTGAAGACCCCGATTTCGCCGAGATCTCCGGGTACACAGACGATTCCGGTGAGGGCAGGTGGACGGTGCTCGAGGCGATCGACCATGCCGTGCCCGCACCGGTGATCTCGGCCGCGCTGTTCGCGCGGTTCGCGTCCCGCCAGGACGATTCGCCCGCGATGAAGGCCGTGTCGGCGCTGCGCAACCAGTTCGGTGGTCACGCCGTGAAGAAGGCAGCGGGCGAGGCAGAAGCCGGTTCTGGAACGTAGGTGTTCGTTCGCGCCGTCTCGCTCAGAGATTTTCGTTCCTGGGATGCGCTCGGTCTCGAGTTGCGCCCGGGATGCACCGTCTTCGTCGGACCCAACGGTCACGGCAAGACGAACGTGCTCGAGGCGCTCGGCTATCTGTCCACCCTGTCATCACACCGGGTGAGTTCGGACGCCCCCCTGATCAGGTCGGGCACCGGTCAGGCGTTCGCGGGGGCCACCGTGGTCAACGCCGGGCGGGAACTGACCGTCGACCTCGAGTTGAACGACGGCAAATCGAACCGGGCGCGGATCAATCAGTCGCCCACCCGGCGGCCGCGGGAGATCCTGGGGATTCTGCAGACGGTGCTGTTCGCGCCGGAGGATCTGTCGCTCGTCCGCGGTGATCCCGGTGATCGCCGGCGATATCTCGACGAACTCCTCACGTCCCGCATCCCGCGGATGGCGGCGGTGCGCGCCGACTACGACCGGGTGCTGCGGCAGCGGTCGGCGCTGCTCAAGACGGCGGGCGGCGCGCTGCGCAGATCCGCACGCGGCGGGCGGCCGAACGAGGACGGTGCGAGTGCCCTTGCCACACTGGAAGTCTGGGATGGACACCTCGCCGCGCACGGGGCGCAGCTGCTCGCCGGGCGATTGGGCCTCGTCTACGATTTGGCCCCCCATCTGGCGGAGTCGTACCAGTCGCTGGCACCCGAGTCGCGGCCCGCAAGCATCCGGTACCGCTCGAGTCTCGGCTCCTCGCTGCCGCCGGACTACACCGACCCGGCGCGGGTGCCGGAAGCGGGCGACATCGCATTCCTCGAGGAGCGGTTCCTGAACGAGCTGTCCGTGATGCGATCCAAGGAGATCGAGCGGGGTGTGTGTCTCGTCGGACCGCATCGCGACGACCTCGAACTGCACCTCGGCGACACCCCGGCCAAGGGGTTCGCGAGTCACGGGGAGTCGTGGTCGTTCGCGCTGTCGCTGCGGCTGGCGGGATTCGCGTTGCTGCGTTCGGACGGCAGCGATCCCGTGCTCATGCTCGACGACGTGTTCGCCGAACTCGACCGGCGACGCCGCCGCGCGCTCGCGAAGGTTGCGTTGGACGCCGAACAGGTGCTGATTACGGCAGCCGTGCCGGAAGATGTACCGGACGAACTCGACGCCGTGCGATTCGGCGTCGAGGCCCGCGACACCGATCGTGGACGGATCTCACGCATAGTGGAAGAGACGGAGGACCACCATGACGGATGATTCCGAGCCCACGACATCCGCGGGCACACCCGAGCCGGAAGTGAAGGGAATCGATCTCGCCCGACGTGCCCTCGAGGAGGCGCGGGCCGCGGCGAAGGCGAGCGGAAAATCCGTCGGGCAGGGCCGTCGGTCGGGCACCGGTGTCCGGGCGCTGCGCGCGCGGCGTCGGCGGGGCTGGTCCGGTCCCGGTCCGGACGACCGTGACCCCCAGCCGTTCGGTGCGCTGACCAGCGCGCTCGCGAAACAACGGGGCTGGTCTCCGAAGGTGTCGGAGGGCACTGTGCTCGGGCGGTGGGTGCAGGTGGTCGGCGAGGACATCGCCGCGCACGCGGAACCGACCGGCCTGCGGGACGGGATCCTGAGCGTGTCCGCGGAGTCGACGGCGTGGGCGACGCAGCTCCGGATGATGCAGTCGCAGATTCTCGCGAAGATCGCCGCGGCGGTCGGCGACGGGGTGGTGAAGTCATTGCGGATCACCGGCCCGACCGCTCCGAGCTGGCGAAAAGGGGAACGACACATCCGAGGGCGCGGTCCCCGGGACACCTACGGGTAGGCCGGAGCGGGCGTTCGGTCCCTAGTTTTGTCTATTACCCAGTGTTACAGTTACCCCGAGTTGTTCGAGTGAACTGTGCCACAACCCTTCGTCGTGGCGCAGCGGCCGGCACGAAGGAGTAATGAGATGTCCGCCCCGACTGCACCCCGGAACCGGAATGCGATCCCCGAACCCGAGCACATCCTGCTGCAGGCCAGGAACGTCGAGTTCGACTGGTCGAACCTCCCGATGCACTGGATCCCGGGCGACCCGTTCAGCACGCACGTCCTCAATGTTCTGCACCTTCTCCTGCCGGCGGGCGAGGAGTGGTTCGTCGAGACGTTCAAAGAGGCCCTGCCGCTGATCGAGGACGAGCAACTCCGCGACGACGTCGTCGGATTCATCGGCCAGGAGGCGATGCACTCCAACGCCCACACCGGGGTGCTCGTGCACCTGAAGGAGAAGGGTCTCGACCCGACGCCCTTCACCGAGCAGATGGAATGGACATTCTCCAAGATCCTCGGACCGCGTCCCCTCACCGGCCTCCGCGAGAAGAACTACCTGATCGAGCGGCTGGCGGTCATCGCCGCCATCGAGCACATCACCGCATTCCTCGGCGACTGGGTACTCAACGCCGACGGCCTCGACCGCGCCGGCATGCACCCGACGATGCTCGACCTGCTGCGCTGGCACGGCGCCGAGGAGGTGGAACACCGCTCCGTCGCCTACGACGTCATGCGGTACTTCGACAAGCGTGAGTCCCGGCGGATCCGCACCCAGGTGATCGTGACCCCGGTCATCGTGTGGCTGTGGGTGCGCGGCACCCGGTTCCTCATGCGCAACGATCCCGAGCTCGCCCAGTGGTCGGCGCATCGGCGCAAGCCGCACCTGACCGACTTCTTCGCGGCCGGGAAACGCGGCACCCTGCCGACCGCGCGGGAGCTCGCGAAGCGGATGTCCACGTACTTCACGCGCACCTACCACCCGAGCAACGAGGGGTCGACGGCGCAGGCCGTGAAGTACCTGGCGTCCTCGCCGGCTGCCCAGGCGGCGGAGCGGTGAAACTCTCACACGTGCGGGAGGCCTTGACCGGGCAGGGGCTGCCCCGCTACGACGGTCCCCCGGACATCAAGGGGCGGCCGCGCCCGGATCGTGCCATGCGCATCACCGAGGCCGTCGCCGCCAAGTACCTCCGGGTCCTCACCGCGTACGAATACGACCCGGTGGTGGCCGGACACAACCCCGATGTCGCGATGACCCTGGTTGTATCCCATCGTGACGTCGTCGCGTCGGACGAGAATGTCGTCCAGCTGCGGTTCGAGGCCGCGAACGGTGCGGAACTGCCTGCGTGGCATCCGGGTTCGCACCTCGACTTCCATCTGCCGTCGGGGCTGCGCCGTCAGTACTCGCTGTGCGGCGATCCGTCCGATCGCACGGGCTACAGCGTGGCCGTGCGGGGGATCCCGGACGGAGGCGGCGGATCCCTCGAGATGCATGCCCTCGCACCCGGGGCGTCGGTGACGGTTCGCGGCCCGCGCAACGGATTTCCGTTCGTGGGCGAGGGGAGTGCGCTCTTCATCGCGGGTGGCATCGGCATCACGCCGATCCTGGCGATGGTACGGGCGGCACGGGAACTGGGGATGGACTGGCAGTTCGTGTATTCCGGGCGGTCCCGGGAGTCGATGCCCTTCCTCGACGAGATCGAAACCTTCGATCGGTCAAGGGTTTTCATACGACCCGACGACGAGTACGGACTTCCGGCCGCCGACGAGTTGCTGGAGCGTGCCGTGGTGGGCGGCGCCGTCTACTGCTGCGGACCGACACCGATGCTCGAGTCGGTACGCCGCGCATTCCCCGGAAGCCCGTCCACCGCATTGCATTTCGAACGATTCGGGGCGCCACCGGTACTCGACGGCACCGAGTTCGAGGTACAGCTCGTGAGCACGGGCGAGGTGCTCACCGTGCCCGCCGACGAATCCGCCCTGACGGCGATCCGGAAGACGATGCCCGGCGTGGGGTATTCGTGCCAACAGGGGTTCTGCGGAACCTGCCGGGTGAAGGTGCTCTCCGGCACCCCGGATCACCGGGAGACGCGGCTCACCGACGCCGAGCAGGAGAACGAGATGCTCATCTGCGTGTCCCGCGCCGACAGCGGCCGTCTCGTGCTCGACCTGTAGTTCCCCTCGATTCCCGACACACCGAACGATCTGAGGACACCCATGACTCCCTCCGCATCCGGCACCGCCCGGCGAATCACCAACGGTTCCGTCGACCTCGCCGTCTTCGAGGACGGCAACCCCGCAGGCGAGACGATCGTGCTGGTGCACGGCTGGCCCGACACCCACGACCTGTGGAGCAGGGTGGTGCCGTTCTTGAGCGAGCGGTTCCGGGTGGTCAGTTTCGACAGTCGCGGCGCAGGCCAGAGCACGGTCCCGGTCCGGGTCGAGGACTATCGGCTGCCCGCGATGGCCGGCGATCTCTTCGCGGTGATCGACGCCGTGAGCCCGGGCGAACCGGTGCACGTGCTCGCCCACGACTGGGGGTCGGTAGAGGCGTGGGAAGCGGTGTGCGAGCCGGGGGCACGCGCGCGGATCGCGTCGTTCACGTCGGTGTCCGGGCCCAACCTCGATCATCTCGGCAAGTGGATGCGCCGCCGCTTCGCGGACCGCAGCTTCGGTGGGCCGCTCGCCCAGGCGGTGGCGTCGGGATACACCGTTCTCTTCCAGATCCCCGGCCTCGCGACACTGCCACTGCGGCTGTGGTTCTCGCGGCACTGGCCGGCGTTCCTGAAATTCTTCGACCGTCTCGACCCCGCGCTGGTGCGTCCGGCGCCGACGCTGGCGGACGACATGGTCAACGGTCTCAAGCTGTACCGCGCGAACATCCGGACGTGCCTGCGGAAGCCCCGCGACCGGTACACGGACGTTCCCGTCCAGCTGATCCTGAACCGGAACGACAAGGCGGTGCGGCCCGTCGGATACGAGGACACCGAGAAGTGGGCGCCCGACCTGCGGCGGCGGGAGGTCGACGCCGGCCACTGGTCACCGATTTCCCACGCCGAGGACATCGCGCAACTCGCGGCGGAGTTCGTGCTGGACATCGGGGAGCGGCGGGTGGCCGATCTCTCCGACGGCCAGTCCGAGAGCGCTTCAGCCTAGGTTTTCACTCCCCAGACGCCCTGAAAATTCGCCTACGGGGCGCTCAGGGGTGTCATAGCACGCTCCTGGGCCCGGCGTACCAGTAAGATGGCCGAGGTAACTAGCGGCAAGATTCCCGATTCTCGTCTCCCGCGTGCCCGACCAGGGCGGTGGGCGCCTGCGTCGGGCATTGGACGGAGAAGGAGAGCTACCCACCCGTGGCTGCCCAGAAGTCAGACAAAAGCACCTCCAGCAAGGACTACGGCGCTTCTTCCATCACCGTCCTCGAGGGACTCGAAGCCGTTCGTAAGCGACCGGGTATGTACATCGGTTCCACCGGTGAACGCGGTCTGCACCACCTGATCTGGGAAGTCGTCGACAACTCCGTCGACGAGGCCATGGCCGGATACGCCAGCAAGGTCGAGATCACGCTTCTCGAAGACGGTGGCGTCCAGGTCGTCGACGACGGTCGAGGCATCCCCGTCGGGATGCACGCCTCCGGTGTCCCCACCGTCGAGGTCGTCCTCACCCAGCTGCACGCCGGCGGCAAGTTCGACTCCGACTCCTACGCCGTGTCCGGCGGTCTGCACGGTGTCGGTATCTCCGTCGTCAACGCGCTGTCCACCCGGCTCGAGGTCGACATCAAGCGCGACGGATTCCGCTGGACCCAGACGTACACCGACTCCAAGCCGGGCGAACTCGTCAAGGGCGAAGCCACCAAGGAGACGGGCACGACGGTCCGGTTCTGGGCCGATCCGAACATCTTCGAGACCACCACGTACAGCTTCGAGACGGTCGCACGCCGACTCCAGGAGATGGCCTTCCTCAACAAGGGCCTGACGATCACCCTCACCGACGAGCGCGTCAGCGACGCCGAGGTCACCGAAGAGGTCGTCAGCCAGGTCGCGGATGCCCCGAAGACGGCCGAGGACGAGTCCGCCGCCGCGGATGCGCCGGCCGTGCACAAGGTGAAGACCCGCGTCTACCACTACCCGGGCGGTCTCGAGGACTACGTGCGGCACATCAACCGCACGAAGCAGCCGATCCACAACTCCGTCGTCGGTTTCACCGCGAAGGGCACCGGTCACGAACTCGAGATCGCGATGCAGTGGAACTCCGGCTACTCGGAGTCGGTCCACACGTTCGCGAACACGATCAACACCCACGAGGGCGGCACCCACGAAGAGGGCTTTCGCTCGGCTCTGACGGCGACGGTCAACAAGTACGCGCTCGACAAGAAGCTCCTCAAGGAGAAGGACCCGAAGCTCACCGGCGACGACATCCGTGAGGGTCTCGCGGCGATCATCTCCGTGAAGGTGGGTGAACCGCAGTTCGAGGGTCAGACGAAGACGAAGCTCGGAAATACCGAGGTCCGGTCGTTCGTCCAGAAGGCGAGCAACGAGCACCTGTCGCACTGGTTCGAGGCGAACCCGGCCGACGCGAAGACCATCGTGAACAAGGCCGTGTCGTCGGCACAGGCACGCGTCGCCGCCCGCAAGGCCCGCGAACTGGTGCGCCGCAAGAGCGCCACCGATCTCGGCGGTCTGCCCGGCAAGCTCGCCGACTGCCGGTCCAACGACCCGAGCAAGTCCGAGATCTACATCGTGGAGGGTGACTCCGCAGGCGGCTCGGCGAAGTCCGGCCGCGACTCGATGTACCAGGCGATCCTCCCGCTGCGCGGAAAGATCATCAACGTCGAGAAGGCGCGCATCGACCGTGTGCTGAAGAACACCGAAGTCCAGTCGATCATCACCGCGTTCGGCACGGGGATCCACGACGAATTCGACATCGCGAAGCTGCGGTACCACAAGATCGTGCTGATGGCCGACGCCGACGTCGACGGCCAGCACATCGCAACGCTGCTGCTCACGCTGCTGTTCCGGTTCATGCGGCCGCTGGTCGAGCACGGCCACGTGTACCTCGCGCAGCCGCCGCTGTACAAGCTGAAGTGGCAGCGCAGCGACCCGGAGTTCGCGTACTCCGACCGCGAGCGCGACGTTCTGGTCAAGGCCGGCCTCGAGTCGGGCAAGAAGATCAACAAGGACGACGGCATCCAGCGTTACAAAGGTCTCGGCGAGATGAACGCCAAGGAACTGTGGGAGACCACGATGGATCCGTCGGTGCGCGTCCTGCGTCTGGTGACGCTCGACGACGCCGCGGCAGCCGACGAACTGTTCAGCGTCCTCATGGGTGAGGACGTGGAGGCTCGGCGGAGTTTCATCACCCGCAACGCGAAGGATGTCCGCTTCCTGGACGTCTAGGTATCGCGCGCAAGAGAATACGGATTCGTGCAGCCACCGGTGGTCGGAAGACGCCGGTGGCTGTTCCCGTCCTCGGTGGATCCGCGGGCCGGGGAGCCCGCGAATCCGTCCTCGACTGTGAACCGCGATTCTGTGTAGCCTGGTCGGCTGATCCACCCCCGTCGGCGACGTATGGGATCAGTGGTGCGCATGTTACTCGAAAGTAAGGATCGGGGAATTTCTGTGGTAAGAACGTTCCCGATGAGGATGTGATGAACTCGTTACATTTCGACAACGGTGCGTCGGGCAGCGCGACTGATCGAACACTTTCCTCTGTCGACGCGTGTCGTCCCGGCCAGTACGTCTGCCGTGCCGTGGGCGTGGTCACGAGCACAGATCGGCGAGTTATGACTGGTTGGAAAGGAAGCGTGGGATGAGCGACGATTCGCCGCCCCGGGCAAAGTTCTGGGATATCGAGGGTTGGGGCCTGCGGTGGAAGGTCACCGCGGTTCTCGCAGTTCCCGTCACCGTCGCCATGGTGCTCGGCGGGCTCCGTGTGCAGGGCGAACTGAGCAACGCCGTCCACTTCACCGAGGCGGCCGACCAGATCGTCGTCGTCCCGGACATCGTGGCCCTCGAGGCCTCGATGGGCACCGTGACCAGTGGTTACGCCTCGGGCACCCTCACCAAGGACGACCGGGCGGACGCGGAATCCCTGATGGACGCCGTGTCCGAACAGGCCCGCAACCCCGAACTGGATCCGGCCGTCGCCAGCTCCATCAACCAGACCGTCTCGGACGGCCGGGCCCTGCTGAATCTGATGGATTCGCCGGGTGTCGCCACCGACCTGCTCGCCGAACGCCAGCGCGCGTTCGCCGCGGACTTCATCCGCGAGGTCGACGACATCGTGCGCCCCATCGAGGACAGTGAGGTCGTCGACAAGGGCTACCAGCTGACCAACGCGTGGCAGGCGCAGCGCCGCCTGTTCGACCAGGCCATGGGTCTCGTCATCGTGAAGGACGCCTACGCCGCTCCCGACGGACGGGAGAAGGCGCGGACGGGCAACATCCCCACGTCCGCCGTCGTCGCGGCCGCCGGCGCCGAGTCGAGCCTCCTCGACGTCCTCGACCGGTACTACCCGAAGGGCGATGCCCGCCTCGAGACGCTGAGAAACAACATCGCCGCCCGCAACGCCCTCATCGACCAGGGTCTGGCGGACGCGTCGCGCGGCGGGGTGCTGCCCATTCTGCAGCTGCGGTCCTCGCTCATCGCGAGCCGTGACGTCTATCAGGAGCTCACCAGCGAAGCGGCGAAGGACATCGCGTCCACCGTGCAGGTCCGCGCGGCCGAGACCCGGTCCGCCGCGCTGCGTGACACCGCGATCGTCCTCGGCACGCTGCTCGCGGCGCTCGTTCTCGCGCTCCTCGTGTCCCGTTCGCTGATCGGCCCGATCCGCCGCCTGCGCTACGGCGCGCTGAAGGCCGCCCGCCGCGACCTCCCGGACGCGATCGAGCAGATCAAGGCCAGCGACGATCCGCGGGCGCTGTCGTTCGAGCCGGTGGCCGTGCACTCCTCCGAGGAGATCGGCCAGCTCGCCCGCGCCGTGGACGACATCCACGGGCAGGCGCTCAAGCTCGCCGGTGAGCAGGCGCAACTCCGCCTGCAGATCAACGACATGTTCGAGACGCTCGCGCGGCGAAGCAAGTCGCTGGTGGACCAGCAGCTCGGCCTGATCGAGAATCTCGAGTTCGAGGAGAAGGACCCGAAGCGTCTCGAGAGTCTGTTCCGGCTCGACCACCTGGCCGCCCGTATGCGGCGGAACGGCGAGAACCTGCTGATTCTGGCCGGTACCCGCGTACGTCGGTCGCAGGCGGCGCCGATCCCGCTCGGTGACGTGCTGCGTGCGGCGATCTCCGAGGTCGAGGACTACCAGCGTGTGCAGATGGGCGCCACCCCCGAGGGTGCGCTCAGCGGAACGGTCGTCACCGACGTCGTCCACCTGCTTGCCGAACTGGTCGACAACTCGCTGCGCGCCTCGCCGCCCGACACGGCGGTGACGTTCAGCTTCGCCCGCGCCGTGGACGGGGGAGTGCTGCTCGAGATCGCGGACCGCGGCATCGGTATCCCGGCCGACGACATGCGGGCCGTCAACGAGCGCCTGGCGTCCGGTGGCGAGGTCGGTCCCGAGACCGCGCGTCATATGGGTCTGTTCGTCGTGAGCCGGCTCGCGAAGCGGCACGGCCTGACCGTGCGCCTGCGGTCGACGTTCGACACCGCGCGGAACCCCGGCGTGACCGTCAGCATTCATATTCCGAACGCGCTGATCGTCTCGCAGGCCGCCCGGCAGGACACTGGATCGCAGCGGAAGATCCCCGCGGCACCGGTTCGCACCGCCATCCCGGCGCCCGCGGCTCCCACGCCGCGGAAGGACAACGGGCAGCAGGCGACCCGCAACGGGCTGCCGGTCCGCACCCCGTCCACGCCGTCCGCACCGAGCCCAGCTCCCGCGAGTGCGGTGACCACGGCCTCCGGCACGAGCCTGCCCCGGCGTCAGCCCGGTGCCAGTGGCATCGCGGCCGGCGCAGGGTCGTCGGCAAGCACTCCGGCCGCGCAGTCCCTGGACACTGTCACCGTCCGAGGCTCCGGAGCGATGCCGAAGCTGCCCGTGCGGCGACCGCAGGCGACTCCGGACAAAGCTTCGGACAAAGCTTCGGACAAGGCATCGGCGGAATCGCAACCGCTGCATGCACCGCAGGCCCCGCGCAGCGAGAACCGCGCCGAGACGCGAAACGTGGAGCCGTCGGCGTCCCCGTCGCGGGACGGCGACGACCAGGCACCGGTGCGGCACCGCTACCGCACGAACTCGGTGAAGACCGCGTCGTTCTTCCAGTCGCGGATCGACCCGCCCCCAACCGAGGCGGCACCCCGCCCCGGCGGCGGCACCCCGATCTTCTCCGACATGGTGTCCGACTGGCTGACCGATCCGACCGGGGCCGAAGGCGCACCGGGTGTCTGGCACTCCGCCGGCGACGCCGGATGGTCCGCCGCGGAACGGATCAGTGAGACCCCGGTCGAGGTCGACCCCGAGATCGGTCTGCCGAAGCGGCGACCCGGCGACCGCCTGGTTCCCGGCACCGTGGAAGGCGCGCACAATACGGGGACACTGCGCCGCGTGCGTGACCCTGAGACAATTCGCGCCAATCTCAGTCGTCACCAGCAGGGCGTCCGAAACGGCAGGGCCACGAGGCTCGCGGAACGTAACAGCATTGAAGGAGACCGATGAACACCGCTCATGGATCCGACGTCACGCGTCCTCTCGACTGGTTGGTGTCGAACTTCGCCAGTGACGTCCCCGGTGTCTCCCACGCCGTCCTGGTATCCGCGGACGGTCTCCTGATGGCGGCCAGCGCCCACCTCCCGATCGACCGGGCCGAGCAGCTCGCCGCGGTCACGTCCGGGCTGGCCAGCCTCTCGGCCGGCGTGTCCCGGTTGTTCGAAGGCGGCGGAGTGCTGCAGTCGGTGGTCGAGATGCAGCACGGGTACCTGCTGCTCATGAGCGTCGGGGACGGCTCCCACCTCGCGACGCTCACCGACGCCGAGTGCGACATCGGGCAGGTCGGCTACGAGATGGCGATCCTGGTCGACCGTGTCGGCGCATCGGTGCAGGCCACGGCCCGCACCCCGCAGGGTCTCTGACCAGACCATGCCCATGGACGATCACCACTCGGAGCGGTCGGGCCCGAACATCGTGCGCCCGTACTCGCTCACGTCGGGCCGCACCCGGCCCGCGGTCGAGCTCGCGCTCGAGGCGTTGATTCAGGCACTCCCGCAGTCGGTGGACCGGCAGTGGGAGCTCGACGACGTCAACGCCGCGATCGTGGCGTTGTGTCAGCAGTCGCCTTCGGTCGCCGAGATCGCCGCCCGTGTGGGTGTGCCGCTCGGAGTGGCACGCGTCCTCGTCGCCGACCTCGTCGAGTCCGGGCATCTGCAGATCCTGGCCACCCTGAAGGAAGACTCGACCGACTCCGAACGTCGTGAACTCATCGAAAGGGTCCTCAGTGGACTTCGCGAAATCTGATCCCCGCAATCGGGTGACCTCGACCAAGATCGTGATAGCCGGCGGGTTCGGCGTCGGCAAGACCACGCTGGTCGGGGCTGTCTCCGAAATCGTCCCGCTGCGCACCGAGGCGCTCGTGACCAACGCCAGCGACGGCGTCGACAACCTGGCTGCCACCCCGCAGAAGGGCACGACCACCGTCGCGATGGACTTCGGTCGCATCAGCCTGGCCGACGACCTGGTGCTGTACCTGTTCGGCACCCCCGGCCAGCACCGGTTCTGGTTCATGTGGGACGACCTGATCCGCGGCGCGATCGGCGCGATCGTCCTGATCGACACCCGCCGGCTGGACGAGAGTTTCGCGGCGGTCGACTTCTTCGAGGCCCGGCAGTTGCCGTTCCTCGTCGCGATCAACGAATTCGACGACGCCCCCCGGTACCCCATCGAGGACATCCGCGCCGCCCTCGCGATCTCCGAGGACGTGCCGATCATCCCGATCGACGCGCGCGACCGGGAATCGGCGAAACGCGCTCTGGTGGCGATCACCGAATACGCACTGACCAGGCTCCACACGGCCGCGTACTGAGGATTCGAACATGTCGGACGACTTGCAGCACTTCTCCATGGGCACCTGGATCGCCGCCCTCGCCGCGGTCACGGCGTTCATCGGCGTCTTCGTCGGTATCGCCGCCGCCCGCAAGGCGGTGATCGCACCGAACCCGCGGCAGCGGTATCTCTGGCTGGGGTGGGGCGCGTTGTCGATCGGGGGTATCGGCGCCTGGCTGCCGCACTACATCGCGATGGTCGGGTTCGAGGTGTACGGCAGCGTGGTGCGTTACGACGTCCTGTGGATCGTGATCTCGTTCGTGGTGCCCGTCGCGGCCGCCGCGGTGGCGTTGCTGATGGTCAGCCCGCCGCCGACGAAACACCGGATGCCGAACTCGTCGGTGGAGATGGGCCGCCTCGCCGGCGGTGCGGTGCTCCTCGCCGTCGGTTTCGCCGGCATGCACCTCGCGATCGTCGCCTCCCTCGAGATCCAGGGCTCGGTGGACTCCGACCCCCTGTACACCGCCGCCGCGTCGCTGATCGGCCTGCTGGTGGGAGCCGGAATCATGTGGTCGATCTCGGCCCTCGAATCCCGCACGCTCCGTCTGATCGCATCGGTGGTCGTGGCGGTCGGACTGGTCGCCATGCATTACACCGGGGTGTTCGGGCTGAGCGCCACCGTCGACCCGGCCGTGGCGCGCCCGGACGGACTCGAGGTGTTCTCGATCCTGTTCCCCGTCTTCGTGCTCGGCATGCTCGTGGTGACCATCCCCATCACGGCGCTGCTGATGGCCCCCGACCGCGTGGCCGCCGAACTAGAGCTCGAGGCCGACATGCTCGCGGCGGAATCGCTCGCCGCCGAATCTCGGGGCAGAGAGCTCGAACTCCGGTAATCGGGCAACTCTCGAGGCACCGATTCCTCGGCGCACCCGAGTCCTTCCGCCTCACAGCTGACCTGCACCTATAGACTCGGGTGGTTGCGCGACGTCGTGCAGGACCGCTCGTCCGCGAGGAGACGTCAAGCCGAGTAGAAGAAGGAGCTCATGACTGACACAACGTTGCCGCCGGAGGGACCGGGGCACGACCGCATCGAGCCCGTCGACATTCAGCAGGAGATGCAGAGCAGCTACATCGATTACGCGATGAGCGTGATCGTGGGTCGTGCGCTGCCCGACGTGCGGGACGGCCTCAAGCCGGTGCACCGCCGTGTTCTGTACGCGATGTACGACAACGGGTACCGGCCCGACCGCGGTTATGTGAAGTCTGCGCGACCGGTCGCCGAGACGATGGGTAACTACCACCCGCACGGTGACTCCTCGATCTACGACACCCTCGTCCGCATGGCCCAGCCGTGGTCGCTGCGGTACCCGCTCGTCGACGGTCAGGGCAATTTCGGTTCCCGCGGCAATGACGGCGCCGCCGCCATGCGGTACACCGAGTGCCGGCTGACTCCGCTCGCCATGGAAATGCTCCGGGAGATCGACCACGAGACGGTCGATTTCACGCCGAACTACGACGGTCGTACACAGGAACCGTCAGTTCTCCCCAGCCGTATCCCCAACCTGTTGATCAATGGCTCCGGCGGCATCGCCGTCGGTATGGCCACCAACATCCCGCCGCACAACCTGGGTGAGGTCGCCGAGGCCATCTACTGGGCCCTCGACAACTGGGAAGCCGACGAGGAATCCACCCTCACCGCGGTCATGGAACGCGTGAAGGGTCCCGACTTCCCGACGCACGGCCTGATCGTCGGTGGTCAGGGCATCCACGATGCCTACACCACCGGACGCGGTTCGGTCCGCATGCGCGGCGTCGTGGAGATCGAGGAGGACGCCAAGGGGCGCACCACGATCGTCATCACCGAACTGCCGTACCAGGTGAACCCCGACAACCTGATCACGTCCATCGCCGAGCAGGTGCGGGACGCGAAGATCGCCGGCATCTCCGACATCCACGACGAGTCCTCGGACCGTGCGGGCATGCGCATCGTCGTCACCGTCAAGCGTGACGCGGTCGCGAAGGTCGTGCTCAACAACCTGTACAAGCACACGCAGCTGCAGACCAGCTTCGGTTGCAACATGCTGTCCATCGTCGACGGCGTGCCGCGCACCCTGCGCCTCGACCAGATGATCCGGCTCTACGTCGCCCACCAGGTCGAGGTCATCCGCAGGCGCACCGAGTACCTGCTTCGCAAGGCCGAGGAACGCGCTCACATCCTGCGCGGACTGGTCAAGGCGCTCGACGCCCTCGACGAGGTCATCGCCCTGATCCGGGCGTCGCAGACCGTCGACATCGCCCGTGCGGGCCTGATCGAGCTCCTCACGGTCGACGAGATCCAGGCCGACGCGATCCTGGCGATGCAGCTGCGTCGCCTCGCCGCTCTCGAGCGGCAGAAGATCATCGACGAACTCGCCGAGATCGAGCGGGAGATCGCCGACCTCAAGGACATCCTCGAGAAGCCGGAGCGTCAGCGCCGGATCGTCCGCGACGAGCTGAAGGAAATCGTCGACAAGCACGGCGACGACCGCCGCACCCGCATCATCGCGGCCGACGGTGACGTGGCCGACGAGGATCTGATCGCGCGCGAGGACGTGGTCGTCACGATCACCGAGACCGGCTACGCCAAGCGCACCAAGACCGACCTGTACCGCTCGCAGAAGCGCGGCGGCAAGGGTGTGCAGGGCGCCGGGCTGAAGCAGGACGACATCGTGTCGCACTTCTTCGTCAGCTCCACGCACGACTGGCTGCTGTTCTTCACGACGAAGGGCCGCGTGTACCGGGCCAAGGCCTACGAGCTGCCGGAAGCGAGCCGCACGGCGCGCGGGCAGCACGTGGCCAACCTGCTCGCGTTCCAGCCCGACGAGCGCATCCAGAGCGTCATCCAGATCAAGACGTACGAGGACGCCCCCTACCTCGTTCTCGCCACCCGCAACGGCCTGGTGAAGAAGTCGAAGCTCACCGACTTCGACTCGAACCGCAGCGGCGGCATCGTCGCGATCAACCTGCGCGGCGAGGACGAACTGGTGGGCGCGGTGCTCTGCTCCTCCGACGACGACCTGCTGCTCGTCTCTGCACAGGGACAGTCGATCCGGTTCTCCGCGACCGACGAGGCGCTGCGTCCGATGGGTCGCGCCACGTCCGGTGTCCAGGGCATGCGATTCAACGGCGACGACGAACTGCTGTCGCTGAACGTGGTGCGGGAAGGGACCTACCTGCTGGTGGCGACGTCGGGCGGCTACTCGAAGCGCACCGGCATGGAGGACTACCCGGTCCAGGGACGCGGCGGAAAGGGTGTGCTCACGATTCAATACGACAAGAAACGTGGCACCCTGGTCGGAGCGCTCATCGTGAACGACGACGACGAGCTCTACGCGATCACGTCGGGCGGTGGCGTCATCCGCACCGCCGCCAGGCAGGTCCGCAAGGCCGGTCGCCAGACCAAGGGCGTCCGTTTGATGAACCTCGGGGAAGGCGACAACCTGCTCGCGATCGCGCGCAATGCCGACGAACCGGACGAGACCGATGACAACGCCGAGAGCAGCGGCAAAGGAGCTAAGGAGTCCTAGTGAGCACTCCCAACCAGCCAGGCAGTGACCGGCCGAATCCGGGTTCCGCCGGGTCGACGACCGACAAGCAGGCCACCCGCACCCCGCAGAACGGGTCTGCGCGACCGAACCCGCAGCAGGGTTCGGCGCCGCAGGGGCCGCAGGCGTCCACCGGTCGTGGCCCCGCTCCGGCAGGGCCGGCTGCCCGGCCGGGCAGTGCTCCCGACGCGAGACCGGCCGATCCGGCCCGGTCTCCGTCGACGCCCCAGCACCAGGGTCCGCGCACGCAGACCCCGCAGGGCCGGCCGGTGCCGTCCCCGCAGCAGGGGCACGCTCCGACTCCACACACTCCCGGGCACCAGGGCCCGCCGCAGCAGGCTCCCGGTAACCGGGCGCCCGCGGGTGGTGCGCCCACCGAGTCCCGGGGAAATCAGGCGCCGCCGTGGCAGCGGGGAATGCAGCGGGAGCCGCAGACCAACCTGAAACGGCCGCTGCAGGGCGGGGCCAAGCAGGGCCCGCGCACGGAGGGTCAACCGAACCCGGCGGCCGCCGCGGGCACGGCTGCCGCGGCGGGTGCCGCCGGTGCTGCCGCAGCGAAGGCTGCCGGCGGTCCGGACGTCCAGACGGCGCCGACGCAGAAGTCGCCCAGCCAGGGCACTCGGAGTCAGCAGGGCACTCAGGGTCAGCGGCCGCAGGGCGCACCGAACGCCGGTGTCCCCACCCAGGCCGTGCCCACGCAGAAATCGCCCGCACAGAAGCCGGTGAACGGTCAGTCCGCGCCGAAGCAGGAGTCGCAGACCCGCCCGTCCTCGTCGGCCGCCACAACCGCTGTCGGTGCGGTCTCCGGCGCGGCTGCGGCCGGTGCCGTCACGCAGCGGGAATCCGCCAAGGCGAAGGCGTCCGCGATCGACGGACCCACCCGGCACATCAACCGCGACGTGCTTCCCAAGGACATGCCGGACCTCTCCGAGGCCAAGCATCCGCTGCCCGGGGCGGCGCCGACGGGACAGCAGCCCAAGGTGGCGGTGGCCCCGCAGCGGGTCGAGGAGGGCGAGGCGCTCCGCGCGACGGTGCAGGTCCGCAAGATCGACCCGTGGTCGACGCTGAAGATCTCGTCCGTCATCTCGGTGTCGCTGTTCTTCGTGTGGATGGTGGCCGTCGGCCTGCTGTACGTCGTTCTGGACGGGATGGGCGTGTGGGACCGGCTGAACAGTGCCTTCACCGACATCGTCGCCGAGTCGAGCTCTGACGGCCTCGTGACGGCCGGGCAGGTCTTCGGCTACGCCGCCGTAATCGGACTCGCGAACATGGTGTTGTTCACCGCACTCGCGACCATCGGCGCGTTCATCTACAACCTGTGTTCCGACCTCGTCGGTGGCGTCGAAGTGACGCTCGCGGATCGGGACTGAGCGCGGAAAAGCACGATGGCTGAGCTGGGAAAAGAGCGTCTCGCCGGACCGGTTTTGGTACTTGCCGGTCCGGTGGGGTAATCTTCCGACTCGGTTCAGGGAACTGTGTAAGGCGAGTTTCCAGACTTCAGGGGCCTATAGCTCAGGCGGTTAGAGCGCTTCGCTGATAACGAAGAGGTCGGAGGTTCAAGTCCTCCTAGGCCCACTCCTGTGCCGGTGAAAGGTCATTCGCATGAAGGTCCTCCTGTTCGTAGGAGCCGGAGTGCTGGTGGCAATCGGACTGACCAAGTTGCTGCGTGGCAACGAGGTGTGGCACGAGGTAACGGGGCCTTAGCTCAGTTGGTAGAGCGCTGCCTTTGCAAGGCAGATGTCAGGAGTTCGAATCTCCTAGGCTCCACAATTACGAATACAGAAACAGTGTGCCCCGGATTCGGAAGAGTCCGGGGCACACTGCTGCGTGGACCAGCTTTGAGTGAGGCTACCCTTACTTTCATGACCGCACTCGATCCCGGAGCCCGTGACCGTCTCGACCCGCGCAGGCGCGTCGAATCCCACCACCGGACGGGGGACGGAACCGCCCGAATCGGCTACCCGATCGGAGTTCGCACGGTCGCGGTCCGTGCCCGCGAGTACGTCACCCCCCGCATGCTGCGCCTGACGATCGGCGGCCCCGGCCTCGACGGTTTCCACACCTACCAGGCCGACGATCACGTCAAGATCGTGTTCCCCGATCCGGACGGCACCCGTCGCCTCCCGGTGGCGAACGACGCGATGATGCTCGACTGGCCGCGACCGCTCCCGACCACCCGGAAATACACCGCCCGACGCTATGACGCCGACGCCCGCGAACTCGACCTGGACTTCGTGCTGCACGACGGCGGGCTCGCATCCTCGTGGGCGACGACGGTCGAGCTCGGCGACGAGGTGACCATCGCCGGCCCGCCCGGCGCGAAGGCGTTCGCGCACACCTTCGACCACTACGTGTTCGCGGTCGATTCCACCGCGCTGCCGGCGGTCGCGCGATGGCTCGACGAGTCCCCGGCCGACGTCTCGGCGCACGTCGTGATCGAGACGGACGACGCCGTCGAGCACGCCTACCCGCTGGCCGCGCGCGAGAACGTGGACGTGACGTGGCTCGTCCGCGACGGCAGTGCGTCTGCCCTGGCGTCGACGGTGCAGTCGCTCGCGCTGCCCGAGGGCCGCGCGTTCCTGTTCGCGGCCGGTGAGGCGACCGAGATCAAGCCTTTGCGCGCGTGGAGCCGGGACCGGATGGAGTCGCTGTTCACCGGATACTGGAAACGCGGACTGGCCGGGCTGGACGACTGACCGGCCCTACACTCGCATCATGACCACGGTCCGGCCCGCACTCGTCCGTCGCGCGGCCGTCGCCGTCGTGTTGCTCGGGATACTGACGGCCGCAGGCACCGCACCCGCGAGCGCGGAAACCCGGCCACTGCAGCCGATCGCCCTGGCCGTGTCCCTTCGCCTCGCCACGGCGGACACGGTCGCCTCGGCCAAATGGGGCACGCCGTCGCCCATCGACGATCCCGCGCGCGAGGCACAGGTCCTGGGCGCGGTGACGGCGCAGGCGGCCGACGAGGGGCTGAGCACCGCGCGGGTGCAGCAGATCTTCCGGGACCAGATCGAGGCCAACAAGGACGTGCAGCGGGCGCTCTTCGCCTGGTGGACGGTCGCGCCCGGCGCGGCGCCGACGGTCCGGCCCGACCTGACGGAGGTTCGCCCGGTGATCGACCGGCAGAACACGGACATCCTCCTGCAGTTGCGCGAACAGGCGACCGTGCTCGCCGGTCCGGACTGCGTGCCGGCTCTCGTCGACGCCGGGCTCGCAGTGGCGGCCGAGCAGCGTCTCGACCCGCTGCATCAGGCCACGCTGGCGCGTGCGCTCGTGTCGATCTGCGGCGCGGTCCGCGCATGACTGGCCGTTTCGACATGGTTCGACAAGATGTCGCCATCTAGACTGGGGGCATGATCTCCACGGTCGCGACCCTCGTCCTCGACCGCGTCTCGATGTTCGAGTTCGGTGTGGTCTGCGAGGTGTTCGGAATCGACCGCACCCGGCACGGGGTTCCGCCGTTCGACTTCCGGATCTGCGGGGTACGGCCCGGCGAACCGCTCGCGTCGATCACGCCGGGACTGACGCTGACCGCCGACCACGGGCTCGACGGACTGCGCGGCGCGGACCTCGTGGTGGTCCCGCCGCCGGGTGTGACGTCCGGCTTCCCCGCCGAGGCGCTCGACGCAGTCCGCGGTGCCGCGGACGCGGACGCCATCGTCCTCAGCCTCTGCTCGGGGGTGTTCCTGCTCGGCGAGGCGGGACTGCTCGACGGACGCACCTGCACCACACACTGGGAGTACGTCGAGGAACTGGCCGCCCGCTACCCGGCCGCGACGGTCGACCCCGACGTCCTGTACGTCGACGAGGGTGCCCTGGTGACCAGTGCCGGGACCGCCGCTGGCATCGACGCCTGCCTGCACGTGGTGCGCCGCGAGCTCGGATCCACGGTGGCCAACACGATCGCGCGCCGGATGGTCGTCCCTCCGCAGCGCGACGGCGGACAGCGCCAGTTCATCGAGCAACCGGTGGTCGCGTGCACGTCGGACAGTCTGAGCGCGACGATGGCCTGGATGAGCGACAACCTCGAGCTGCCGCACACCGTGGACGAACTCGCGGCTCGCGCTTCGATGTCGACCCGCACCTTCGCACGCAAGTTCGCGGCCGAGACGGGCACCACTCCGGTGAAATGGCTGACGACGCAGCGGGTGCTCTACGCGCAACAGCTACTCGAGGGCACCGACCTCGGTCTCGAGGCGATCTCGAGACGCAGTGGATTCGGGTCCGGTGCCCTTCTCCGTCACCACTTCAACCGGGTCGTCGGGGTCGCGCCCGCAGACTATCGGCGCCGGTTCGGCTGCAACGCGGCCGAACTCACGCGATAAACGTTCCGATCGCCGGGTTCGCCTGGCAGATCGGGCTGCTGCCGAGATTGATCGAACCGAACGCCGTCGCCACCACGTTCCCGACGCCGGTGTTCACCGTCGCCGACAGGTAGGGGTAGACACCGCCGAGGTTGACGATTCCGGAACGTCCGCTGTCGGTGTTGACCCAGGCCACCGTGACCTGCGCGGCCGCGGGGAGCGGCGGCGCGGCGGGGTGTGATTCGAAGCGGATGTCACCGTCGGCGATCGGCGGCGAGGCCTCCGGGCCGGACTGCCCGGTGAGCGCGGTCAACGACATCAGGCTGCCCTGGTTCGGGCATCCGATGGTGAGGGCCGGTCCGCCGAACGGATGGGGTGGGTCGGCAGCGGCCGGGCCCGCGGTCAGCACCGCCGCCGTGGCGGCGACCGGGAGAGCGACGACGGCGATGCGATGGACGAGACGTCGGGCGGTCATGTCTGCTCCTCGGAACGGATCCTCGCGCGGGTGCGCATCTCACTGCGGGATACCCCTGGTACAACCCGGGAAACGAAGACACGACAAAGGGACGGAACGCGCGTGGACGCCGATCCTGCAGCCCCCGGCCGGCACGGCCCGCGCCGTGCCGGCCCGGGGAGTGAGAAATCAGCTGGATGCGAGGGGCTTCGTCGCCGTGGGCGGAGTGGGCTCCTGCGAGTTGGGGCTCTCACCGTCGCGCAGCGTCGGGGGAGCGGACGCGACGCGTGGCTGCTCACGGCGACGGCTCTTGAAGAAGACGGCTCCGCCGGCGACGGCGGCACCGACGAGGACGACGATCGCGATGCGGCGGCTCCTTCGCGCCTTCTTCTTCTCCTCGGCGTGCGTCACCGCCGAGGTCAGGGGACGAACGACGTCCTGGGCGACCTTCTTCACGGGTGCGGTGCGGGCGCGGGCGTACCCCTTCTTGGCCAGCGAGGCGCCCTGGCGGCCGAGATACACACTCACGCGCCCGGTGCCGCGGGCCGCGGCGAGGGCGCCCGCCCGCGCGTAGCGCAGGGCCTGACCGACTGCCTCGGATTCCTTCACCCGCGAGGCGGAATCCTCGACGTGGGCCAGCGCGGTCTCGACTCGTTCGGTGACCTGCTCCTGCAGGGCCTCGGCGCGTTCGGTCGGAAGCAGATTCGTGAGGGACTCCGTCGCTCGTGTCATGTCCCCACTTTGTCACAAGAACCGGGACCGCGAACCGATCCGAAGTACTCGAGTCACGGCGGCGGAACCATGCGGAACCGCACAATGGCAACATGGTGGTGTGACTTCACCTCATCAGACCGCAACCGCAACGCTGCACACCAACCGCGGCGACATCAAGATCGCGCTGTTCGGCAACCACGCGCCCAAGACCGTCGAGAACTTCGTCGGACTGGCCGACGGTTCGAAGGACTACAGCACCGCCAACGCGGGTGGCACCGACTCCGGACCGTTCTACGACGGCGCCATCTTCCACCGCGTCATCGACGGATTCATGATCCAGGGTGGCGACCCCACGGGCACCGGCGCCGGCGGCCCGGGCTACAAGTTCGGCGACGAGTTCCACCCGGAACTGCAGTTCGACCGCGCTTACATCCTGGCCATGGCGAACGCAGGCCCGGGAACGAACGGCTCGCAGTTCTTCATCACCACCGGCCCGACGCCGCACCTCAACCGTCGCCACACCATCTTCGGTGAGGTCGTCGACGAGGAGTCGAAGAAGGTCGTCGACGCCATCTCGACCACCGCCACGGACCGCGCGGACCGTCCGCTCGAGCCGGTCGTGATCAACAGCGTCACCATCGCGTAGGGAACCGCAGCACATGACCAACCCCGGCTGGGGCGGTGCCGCGAACGAGGGCACTCCGCCCCAGCCGCGGTGCGTCCGCCACCCCGATCGTCCCACCGCGCTGTCGTGCAACCGGTGCGGTCGTCCCGCGTGCCCGGAATGCCTGAGCGAAGCGGCGGTCGGCTACCAGTGCGTCGACTGCGTCGCGGCGGGTCAGCGTGACGTTCGCGCAGTCCGGAACGTCGCCGGTGCGGTGACCACCCAGCGTCCCGTGCCGCTGGTGACGTACCTTCTGATGGCCGCGAACGTCGGCATCTTCCTCATCACCGCGGCACAGTCCCGCAGCATCATGCAGAACCAGGCAGGGTCCACGCTGTTCGCCGACTGGGCGCTGTACCCGCCGGCGGTCGTGGGTGGGCAGGTGGTCCGCGTGCTCGGCAGCGGATTCCTCCACTTCGGCCTCATCCACCTGGCCGTCAACATGTTCGCGCTGTGGATCATCGGGCGCGACACCGAACTGGTCCTCGGGCGCGCTCGCTACGCCTGCGTGTACTTCGCGTCGATCCTCGGCGGTTCCGCAGCGGTGATGCTGTTCCAACTGGGCGCGGTCACCGCCGGTGCGTCGGGCGCGGTCTTCGGCCTCATGGGGGCGCAGGCCGTCATCCTCCTGCGGCTGCGACGCAGTCCGGCCCCGGTCATCTCGGTGATCGCCATCAACGTGATCATCAGCATTACCATCCCCGGCATCTCGCTGTGGGGACATCTCGGCGGTCTCGTCGCCGGCGCCGCCGCCACCGCGGGCATTCTCTACGGACCGCAGCTACTCGGCGCCGGAAACAACCGGGAGAAGGCCGTCACCATCGGGTGGGTCTGCCTCGGCGTGGTCATCCTGGTGCCGCTGGCCGTCATCGCGGCCCGCGTCCTACAGCTCCGCGCGAGCGTCGGCTACTGACCCCGCCCCACCAGACGATGCACCGCGAGGGCGTCGAACACGTCCTCCGGATTCGTGCCGAGATCCCAGCGGCCGAAGATCAGGAGGCGTTCGGCGCCGTCCACGGTGCGGACGTCGATCTCGAGCATCGGAACCCGGCGGCCCAACCGCGGATACCGCACGAGCCGGGCGCGATCGATCTCCGCGCGGGCGTAGCTGTGACGCCCCGACAGCCGGTGCACGACGATCCCGCCGGCCGCCCTGTCGACGGCCAGCCGCGGTCGCTGCCGCAGCGCCGACGCGGCCGTCAGCAGCAGTCCCAGCGCGGCGACACACACGAGGACGCGTCCCGCCGGTTCGGTCGACACCGCGAATCCCGCCACCCCCAAGGCCACTCCGCCCGCGGCCAGGGCGAGTACCGCGCCGAGGGGCGTCGACCATTCCAGCGGTGCCTCTTCAGCAGACATCAGCACTCGACCTGCGGCTATCCACAGGGGTTGTCCACATTGGGGATGAATGACATGGGTGTAATTGCGGTCGTCAACGCCAGCGCATCGTCATGACCAGACCGACCACCATGAAGCCGAATCCGATGAGGAAGTTGTAGGCGCCGAGGTTGTTCATCCACTCGAGCTGATCGGCGGCCAAGTAGTAGACGAGCAGCCACACCAGCCCGACCAGCATGAACCCGAGCATCACCGAGACATACAGGGTGCTCGAGGGGCCGGCCTTCACCTTCACCGGGGTGCGGCTCGCGGGGTTGATCGTGTAATCGGTCTTCTTACGGACCTTCGACTTCGGCATGACGTCCTCGTTCGTGCGGCTCTACGGGAATGTGGGCAGGTAGATTCGAAAACACCTGCGTGTGTACACGCTAACGTAGCCGCGATTCGCACGGCGAGGACGAGGGGACGGAAACACCGGTGACCAGGTCGATCTTCTGGCGGATCGCGGTGCTGGTGGTCTGCCTGGTGGCCGGTTTGCTGGCGGCCACCACCCGGCAGGTGTCGCACGGCAACGAGATCCGCGCCGGCGACTCGACCCGGTTGTCCGACCTGGTGCGCAACGCGCAATCCGAGACCGATCAGGTGGCCGAGACCCGCGACCAGCTGGCGGCGCAGGTCGAGTCGTTGCAGCAGGACGCCGCGGCCTCCGACAGCGGTGTCGCGCAGGCGCTCGCCGACTCGAAGGCGCTCGCCGCCGACGCCGGACTGACCCCGATGACCGGTCCCGGGGTCACCGTCACGCTCACCGACGCCCCCCGCGACGCGGACGGCAAGTATCCCGTCGACGCGTCGCCGGACGACCTCGTCGTTCACCAGCAGGACGTCCAGAGCGTGCTGAACGCCCTGTGGGTGGGCGGTGCCGAGGCGATCAGCATGCAGGACCAGCGGATCGTCAACACGTCGGCACCGCGGTGCATCGGCAACACCCTGCTGCTGCACGGCCGCACCTACAGCCCGCCGTACGTCATGTCGGCGATCGGTGATCCCGCGCGCCTCGAGGCGGCGCTCGCCAACGAACCCGGAATCCGGGTGTTCAAGCAGTACGCGACGCGGTTCGGGCTCGGCTACTCGGAGGCCGCGTCCGGCCAGTTGACCGTGCCCGGTTACGCGGGGCAATAGAGGAGAACGGTCCCCGGCGGTGCGGGACACGCGGCGGGCAGAATACCCTGCTCCCATGAGGATTCTCGTCGTCGACAACTACGACAGCTTCGTGTTCAACCTGGTCCAGTACCTCGGACAGCTGGGAACCCGCGCCGTGGTCTGGCGCAACGACGATCCGAACCTCACCGGGCCCGACGCCGTCGCGGCGGCAGCGGCCGACTTCGACGGCATCCTGCTGAGCCCCGGTCCCGGCACACCGCAGCGCGCCGGCGCGACGATGGACCTGGTCACGGCGTGCGCCGCAGCCAAGACACCGCTCCTCGGGGTGTGCCTCGGACACCAGGCGATCGGGGCCGCGTTCGGCGCCACCGTCGACCGGGCACCCGAACTCCTGCACGGCAAGACCAGCGTCGTGCACCACTCCGGCGAGGGCGTTCTCGCCGGTCTGCCCGACCCGTTCACGGCCACCCGCTACCACTCGCTGACCGTTCTGGAAGACACCATCGCCGACGAACTCGAGGTGACCGCCCACACCGACAGCGGCATCGTCATGGCGATGCGGCACCGGGAACTCCCCATCCACGGCGTGCAGTTCCACCCGGAGTCCGTGCTCACGGAGGGCGGTCACCGCATGCTGGCCAACTGGCTCACCGTATGCGGCGACGCCCCGAAGGAATCCCTCGTCGCCACCCTCGAAGCCGAGGTCGCGCAGGCACTGGGCGCGTAGCGCCCGTGCGCCTTTCTGGTAGTTCCAGCAACCAGAAAGGCGCACAGGCGGCGGAGCCGCCTACCGTGGGATGCCGAGCGCGCCGACACCGACCGAGACGACACCGTTCTTGGTGATCTCCGATCCCGGCGGCTGTTCCTGGCTGATGATCTTGCCGACCATCTCCGGGTCCAGCGTCGACGTCTGCGTCTGATTCAGCGACGCCGACGACCCGCTCCAGCCGGCGCTGCGCAGTTGGGCGAGTGCCTGCGACACCGTCTTGCCGGTGAGGTCGGGCATCTCGATGTTGTTGCCGTTGGACACCCGGATCTGGATGGTGTCGCCCTTGGCGGCGGTGGAGCCGCCGACGGGGTCGGTGGAGACGACCTGGCCCTTGGGTGCTCCGGAATCGATGTTCTGGATCTGCACCTTGAATCCGGCACCCTCGATGTTCGCCTGCGCGACCTCGACCTTCTGGCCGGTGACGTCGGGGATGCGGATCTGTTCCGGACCGGTGCCCAGGGTGATCGCGACCTCCGAATCGAGGGAGATGCTGGAGCCCGAGGTCGGGTTCTGATCGATCACCTTGTCGACGTCGGACGCGTCCGAGGGTGCGCGGGCGACGGCGGTGTCGAGCCGCAGACCGACGGCGTTCAGTTCCTGTTGCGCCTCCTGCTGGCTGAGGCCGGCGAGCCGCGGGACCTTCACCTGTTCGGGGCCCGAGGACACCTCGAGGGTGATCGTGCTGCCCTCGTCCACTTGCACGCCGCTGACGGGGCGGGTGGTGATGACGTTCCCGGTGGCCACCACGGCGTCCGGTTTCTGTTGCCGGGAGACGCGGAAGCCGAGGTTCTGCAGCGTCGTCTCGGCGTCGTCCGCGGCCTGGTTCGTGACGTCCGGCATGGTGACCTGATCGGCCTTCGATCCCGGGCCGACGGACCACAGGAACGCGCCGACGATGCCGACGACGATGAGGGCGCCCAGCGCCATCAGCGCCAGCCGCATCGGATTCTTCTTCTTGTCGGGTTCACCCGCGTCCGTCTTCGCCGCCGCGGTCGCGGACGTCGCGGGCGTGCGCCGGTAGTTTCCCGCGCCGGAGTCGACGGCACCGAGGATCGTGGTGCGGTCCTCGTCGCTCATGACCATCGGCGCGCTGGGGCGCTGCCCGCCGAGGACCCGGACCAGGTCGCTGCGCATGTCCGCGGCGGTCTGGTAGCGGTTGGCGGGGTTCTTGCTCATCGCCTTGAGGATCACCGAGTCGAGTTCGCGGGGAATGTCCGGGTTGACCACGGACGGCGTCTGTGGGTCCTCCCGGACGTGCTGGTACGCGACCGCGACCGGGGAGTCGCCCTTGAACGGCGGTTCCCCGGTGAGGATCTCGAACAGCACGCAGCCGAGCGAGTACACGTCGGAGCGGGCGTCGACCTGCTCGCCGCGGGCCTGCTCCGGTGACAGGTACTGGGCGGTGCCGATGACGGCCGCCGTCTGCGTCATGGGGCTGGACGCGTCGGAGATCGCCCGCGCGATGCCGAAGTCCATCACCTTCACCGCGCCCGCGCGGTTGATCATCACGTTGGCGGGCTTCACGTCGCGGTGCACGATGCCGTTGCGGTGGCTGAAGTCGAGCGCCGCGCACACGTCGGAGATGACTTCCATCGCACGGCGGGGCGCCATGGGACCTTCGCTGCGCACGATGTCCCGCAACGTGTCGCCGTCGACGTATTCCATGACGATGTACGGCAGCGGTCCCGCCTCGGTCTCCGCCTCGCCGGTGTCGTAGACGGCCACGATCGCCGGATGGTTCAGCGCCGCGGCGTTCTGCGCCTCGCGGCGGAACCGGAGGTAGAACGTGGGGTCGCGGGCGAGGTCGGCGCGCAGGACCTTGATCGCGACGTCACGGCTGAGCCGAACGTCGCGGGCGAGGTGGACCTCGGACATGCCACCGAAGCCGAGAATCTCACCCAGCTCGTAGCGTGAGGAGAGGTTGCGCGGTGTCGTCATGGCAGTCCTTGTGGGGTCGGAGTAACTGACTTCTCCGACGTGGTCGTCGTGGTCGTCGTGTGTGCGGTGGTGGTGGTCGTCGTGGTGGTCGTCGTCGGCTCTGTCGTCGTGGTGGTCGGCGGCGGGGTAGTGGTCGTCGTGGTGTACGGCGGCTCGCTGGTCGTGGTGTACGGCGGCTCGGTGGTCGTCGGTTCCTCGGTCGTGGTGGTCGTCGTCGGCCGTGGCGTCGTCGTGATCGTCCGCAGCGACGAGGTCACCGCGGGCACAGCCGGCGGTTCCTGCGTGTCACCGCCGTCGAACAGGACGAGCGCCAGCGCGATGATCGCCGCCAGCACGAGCAGACCGCCCGCACCCCAGGCCACAGCCTTCTGGCCGCTGGTCAGGCCACCCTTCTTGCCGTCGCCGTTCGAGTCGTCGGGAGGCACCTGCCCGGTGATCGGCCCCGCGTACGCAGTCTGCGACGGCGGGATCATTTGGGTGGCACCGGTCATCGGCGGCGGCAGCACCCGCGACGTTCCGGTCCCCACGCTGCCGGGAGGCGGCGGCCGCCGGCCGGCCCGGACCGCCGCGACCGCGTCGGCGAACTCGCCACCGCTGGCGTAGCGGGTGCTCGGATCCTTCGCGATGGTGATGTCGATGAGTTCACGGATGTTCGGTGGCAGGTCGTTCGGCAACGGCGCAGGTGCCTCCTGCACATGCTTCATCGCGACGGTGATCGCGCCGTCCCCGATGAAGGGGCGACGTCCCGACAGCGCCTCGTAGCCGACGATGCCCAGCGAGTACACGTCGCTGGCGGCCGTCGCATCCTGTCCGAGGGCCTGTTCGGGTGCGATGTACTGCGCGGTGCCCATCACCATGCCGGTGCGCGTGACCGGCGAGTTCTCGACGGCCTTGGCGATGCCGAAGTCGGTGATCTTCACCTGGCCGGTGGGGGTGATCAGGATGTTGCCGGGCTTCACGTCGCGGTGCACGACGCCGGCGTCGTGCGCGACCTGCAGCGCCCGCCCGGTCTGCTCGAGCATGTCCAGCGCGTGCGGCACGGCGAGCCGGCCGACCCGCGCGAGGACGGCGTTGAGCGGCTCCCCGTTGACGAGTTCCATCACCAGGTAGGCGGTGGAATCGCCGGTGGCGTCCCGCACCTCGCCGTAGTCGTAGATCCCGGCGATGCCCGAATGGTTCAGCTGGGCGGTGGTGCGCGCCTCGAAGCGGAAGCGTTCGACGAACTCGGGGTCCGACGAGAACTCGGACTTCAGCACCTTCACCGCGACACGTCGGTTGAGCCGGTTGTCCGTCGCCTCCCAGACCTGACCCATTCCGCCCGTGGCGATGAGCCGGATCAGGCGGTATCGATTGGCGATGAGCGCGCCGTTGTTCAGTGCCACAATCAGCCCCCTTGTAGTCCGGCTGCGATGACGGCACGGCCGATAGGTGCAGCCACCGAACCGCCGGTGGCGGCGAGTGCGCGATCGCCGCCGTCCTCGACGATGACCGCGATGGCGACGGTCGGGTTCTGGGCGGGTGCGAAACCGATGTACCAGGCGTGGGGCGGGGTGTTCCGGGGGTCGGTCCCGTGTTCGGCGGTGCCCGTCTTGGACGCGATCTGGACGCCGGGGATCTTGCCTTCACCGCTGGTGTTGTTCTCGGAACCGATCATCAGGTCGGTCAGGGTGGCCGCCACCTGGGACGACATCGCCTGGCCTTCGGACACCGGGTTGGTGGTCGCGAGGTTCGAGAGGTCCGGCCCCTGCAGTTCCGACACCAGTTGCGGTTGCATCCGCACCCCACCGTTGGCGACGGTAGCCGCGATCATCGCATTCTGCAGCGGAGTGAGTGCCACGTCCCGCTGGCCGATGCTGCTCTGGCCGAGTGCGGCGTCGTCGGGGATCGACCCGATGGTGCTGTTCGCGACGGGGAACGGGACGCCGGGCATCGGGCCCCCGACGCCGAGCGCGGTGGCCTCGTCGCTGACGGCGTCGGCACCGGTCTTGATGCCGAGTTCGACGAACGCCGTGTTGCAGGACCGCGCGAACGCCTCCCGCAGCGACGCGGTCGGTGCGGCGCCGCACGTGGAGCCGTTGTAGTTCTCGAGGGTCGTCGACGTGCCCGGAAGGGTGATCTGCGGGGCGGCGGTCAACTGGGTGTCGGGGGTGGTTCCGGCGGCGAGCGCTGCGGCGGTCACCACCACCTTGAACGTGGAGCCGGGCGGGTACGTCTGCGACACGGCACGGTTGATCAGCGGCTTCTCCGGGTCGGCGTTCAGCGCCTCCCACGCCTGGGTGGTCTCGGTGCCGTCGTGGCTGGCCAGCGAGTTGGGGTCGTAGCTCGGGGTGCTGACCATCGTCAGGATGCGTCCGGTGCTCGGTTCGATCGCCACGACCGAGCCGGTGTAGCCCTTCGCCGTCAGCTGGTCGTACGCCACCTGCTGCATGACCGGGTTGATGGTGGTCACCACGTTGCCGCCGCGCGGGTCGCGCCCCGAGACGAGGTCGAAGAAGCGGCGCCCGAACAGCCGGTTGTCGGATCCGTTGAGCACCGGGTCCTCGGAGCGTTCGAGTCCGGTGCTGCCGTACTGCATCGAGTAGAAACCGGTGACGGGTGCGTTGGCCAGCGGACTCGACGGCGCCGCCGGGTTGGGCGGGTACGCGCGCAGGTACTTGTAGCGGTCGTCGGTCGGGACGGACGCCGCAAGCACCTGCCCGGCGGCGGAGATCTGACCGCGCTGACGGGAGTACTCGTCGAGCAGGACCCGCGAGTTCCGCGGATCGGCCCGCAGGTTGTCCGCCTTGATGACCTGCACGTAGGTGGCGTTGGCGAGGAGGGCTACCACCATCACCATGACGGCGATCGCGACGCGACGCAGAGGTGTGTTCATGAGCGCGGCACCATCTCGGTGGGGGCGTCGGCGATGGGTGCGGGGCCCTTCTTCTTCGGGACGGCAGGCTCACGCGCTGCGTCGGAAATCTTGATCAGGATCGCGAGGAGAAGGTAGTTGGCGAGCAGTGACGACCCACCGTACGACATGAACGGCGTGGTCAGGCCCGTGAGGGGGATCAGCTTGGTGACGCCGCCGACCACCACGAACACCTGCACCGCGATCGTGAACGACAGACCGGCCGCGAGGAGTTTGCCGAAGCTGTCCCGGACGGCCAGCGCGGTGCGCAGACCACGGATGACGAGGATCAGGAACAGCATCAGCACGGCGGCGAGACCGATGAGACCGAGTTCCTCACCGATGGTGGCGACGATGAAGTCGGTCTTCGCGAACGGCACCTGCGCGGGCCGCCCGCTGCCGAGTCCCGTCCCGGCGACTCCGCCGGTCGCGAGCCCGAACAGCGACTGCGAGATCTGATAACCCGTGTTGTTGTAGTCCGCCAGCGGATCGAGCCAGGTGCTGACGCGGACCCGGACGTGGCCGAACAACTGGTACGCGAAGAAGAAGCCGATGCCGAGCAGACCGACACCGATGAGCAGCCACCCGACACGTTCGGTGGCGATGTAGAGCATCACCAGCACGGTGCTGAACAGCAGCAGCGAAGTGCCGAGATCTTTCTCCAGCACGAGCACACCCACCGACACCATCCAGGCGACGAGGATGGGTCCGAGGTCGCGGGCGCGGGGCAGGTCGATGCCGAACACGTGCTTGCCCGCGGTGGTGAACAGGTCACGCTTCGCGACGAGGACGGAGGCGAAGAAGATGATCAGCAGGATCTTCGCGAACTCGCCTGGCTGAATGCTGAAGCCGGGGAGCCGGATCCAGATCTTCGCGCCGTTCACCTCGGAGAAACTGGACGGCAGGATCGCCGGGATGGCCAGGAACACGAGTCCGGCGAGGCCCAGCGTGTAGCTGTAGCGGGCCAGGAGGCGGTAATCCTTGAGCAACACCAGCACGCCCACGAAACCGGCGATGGCCAGCGTCGTCCACAGCACCTGCTGGTTGGCGTCCGGCGACGGGACGGGCAGCCCGAAGTAGGCGGCGGACTGTGCGTCGGCGAGGTCGAGGCGATGGATCAGCACCAGTCCGAGGCCGTTGAGCAGCGCGACGATCGGCAGGATCAGGGGGTCGGCGTACGGCGCGAACCGGCGCACCGCGAGGTGCGCGATGAGGAACACCGCCGAGTAGGCGGCGGCGTACTTGGCGAGGTCCCAGGTGATGCTCTGTTCCTGGCTGGCCTCGACCAGCACCAGCGAGATCGTCGTGATCAGGATCGCGAAACCGATCAGGATCAGCTCGGTGCCCCGACGCGTCGACTGGACGGGGGCTGGCGCGAACCCGCCGGGTGGACTGGGAAACTGCGCCCCCGGTGATGCACTTGCGACCGACATCAGCTAGCCGTCCTGCAGTTCTGACCGGGAACCTGGGTCACGGTCGGCGCCGGGGTGGCGGTCGGGGTCTGGGGTGCAGGCGTCTCCGCTGCCGGCGGCACCGGAGCCGGGGCCGGGGGAGCGGGCGGCACTGTGGTCTCGGGTACGGGAGCGGGAGCCGGACTCGGCGCCGGGGTGGTCGTGGTGGCGGCTGCCTCGGTCTCGCACACGGGAAGCAGGTCGTTCTGGGCGAGCCGCGTCATCTGGTTGCGGACGTCGTCGAGCTTGCCCGAGGGCAGCCCGGCACGCACCTGCTCGCGGGCGGACGGCTGAAGGTCGTCGACCTCCAGGATGGTGCACCCGTTCGGTGACTCGGTCGGCGACATCAACGTCAGGTCGCCGGCATCGCTGACGCAGCCGACGAGATTCGCCTCCTGCAGCGAGTAACCCAGCACGGAGCCGGGAACGCCGCGCAGCACGGTGACGCGTTCGCCGTCGGCGCCGACGTAGTAGTTGTTGCGGACCAGAGTCCGCCCCACGAAGGCAGCGACGGCGACCACGACGATCAGACCGAGCGCGAGTGCCGCCCACCACATGCGGTGGCGCTTCTTCTTCGTCGGCGGTTCCTCGAGCTGCGGGACGACCCGTTTGGGGGTGGCGCGCGGCGGGCGCATCGCGGCCGCGCGACCCGCAGCCGTGTTGGGCGGCGGGGCGTCCTCTTCGTCGTCGGCGGAGGCGGCACCGGCGACGATGGGGTGGCTCTGCCCGTAATCGAGGTCGATGACGTCGGCCACGACGACCGTCACGTTGTCCGGGCCTCCGCTGCGCAGGGCGAGTTCGATGAGCCGGTCGGCGCACTCGTCCTGCGTGCCCTCACGCATGGTGTTCTCGATGGTCTCGTCGCTGACCACGTCCGACAGTCCGTCGGAGCACAGCAGGTAGCGGTCGCCGGCGCGGGCCTCGCGGACCGTCAGCGTCGGCTCGATCTCGTTGCCGGTGAGGGCGCGCATGATGAGGGACCGCTGCGGGTGCGTGTGCGCCTGCTCGGCGGTGATCCGTCCCTCGTCGACGAGGGACTGGACGAACGTGTCGTCGCGGGTGATCTGGGCGAGAGAGTCGTCGCGAAGCAGGTAGGCGCGGGAGTCACCGATGTGAACCAGCCCGAGCTTGTTGCCGGAGAACAGGATCGCGGTGAGCGTGGTACCCATGCCGTCGAGTTCGGGGTCTTCCTCGACGTGGTCGGCGATCGAGTCGTTGCCCTCGCGGGTGGCGGCCTCGAGTTTGCCGAGGAGGTCTTCGCCGGGCTCGTCGTCGTCGAGGTGTGCGAGGGCGGCGATCATCAACTGCGACGCGACCTCACCGGCCGCGTGACCGCCCATGCCGTCCGCGAGCGCCAGCAACCGGGCACCGGCGTAGACGGAATCCTCGTTGTTGGAACGAACAAGGCCACGATCGCTGCGGGCGGCATAACGCAGTACGAGGGTCACGGGCGCAACTCGATTACCGTTTTGCCGACGCGTACGGGAGTACCGAGCGGCACGCGGACAGATGTGGTGACCTTGGCGCGATCCAGGTACGTGCCGTTGGTCGAGCCGAGGTCTTCGACGTACCAGTCGGCGCCTCGCGGGGAGAGCCGAGCGTGGCGGGTGGAGGCGTAGTCGTCGGTGAGGACGAGGGTGGAGTCGTCGGCGCGGCCGATCAGGACGGGCTGGGTGCCGAGGGTGATGCGGGTGCCTGCGAGGCCGCCCTGCGTCACCACCAGATACTTGGCCGTCTTCGTCTTCCCCAGCGACGGCAGCACGTTGCCGCTGCGCGAATAGCGCGGGGGGACACGGACGCCGGAGCCGGCATAGATGTCGCCGCGCAACGCCCGCAGGACCGTCCACACGAACAGCCACAGCAGGAGCAGGAAACCTGCTCGTGTGAGTTGCAGAATCAAACCTTGCACGGCAGTCCACCTCCTTCTGTGGCCGGAACGATCGAAGCTCCGGCGGCTTTTTCTCGCAGCATCATATGGGCGACCCGCACCCTGCGATCAGGATACGGACAGCCCACAACGATACGGAGTCCACACCGTGTTACGTCCGACACGGGCTCCGACGCGATGTCGGTCCAGTATCGAAGGCGTCTCGGTTGTGTCTCGGCGACGGTGTTCGGGGTCGGGTCGTGGCGGAACCTGCTCTGGGTCCTATCTCGGTGGTGCCTCAGAGGATTCGGACCAGGATCTCCGAATGACCCGCCCGGATGATGTCTCCGTCGGCCAGCTGCCAATCCTGCACGGGAGCACCGTTGACGGTGGTTCCGTTGGTCGAGCCGAGGTCGGACAGCATCGCGACCTGCCCGTCCCAGCGGATGTCGATGTGGCGGCGAGACACACCGGTGTCGGGCAGACGGAACTGCGCCTCCTGGCCGCGGCCGATGATGTTGTTTCCCTCGCGCAGCTGGAAGTGGCGTCCGCTGCCGTCCTCGAGCTGCAGTGTGGCCGTGAACGTGTGGCCGTCCGGTGCGTACGCCTGCTGATAGCCGCCCTGGTCGTAGTCGGCGTAGCCCTGGTCGTACCCCTGCTGGTCGTAGCCGCCCTGCTGGTAGCCGCCGCGGTCGTATCCCTGGTCGTAGCCCTGCGGCTGCTGGTAGCCGGCTTCGGCATACGAGCCGTCCGGGTAGCGGGCGGGCGCCTGCTGGTCGTAGCCGGCCTGCTGGTAGTCCTGCTGGTAGCCGCCCTGCTGGTAGTCGTAGCCGGCGTCCGCGGGCTGGTCGTAGGGAGCCTGGGCACCCTGCCCGTACGCAGCGTCCTGCGGGTAGCCGCCGCGCTGGTCGTCGGCGTACGGCTGCTGGTCGTAGCCGCCCTGCTGGTAGCCGCCGCGGTCGTAACCGTTCTGGTAACCCTGCGGGTACCGCTGGTCCTGACCGGCATGGGCATGACCGTTGCGCGCGTACTGCGGGTCGGGCTTGCGATTGCCCGCTGGTTCGCGGCTGGGGTCGTAGCCTGAATTCTGCGTCATGGGGCCAGCTCCTGGATTCGACGTGACGGGTACAAACGGTGCCTGTGGTCGCGGTGCGGGACCGCGTGGCGGTTCGGGTCGCCCCGGCGCGGCCGCATCCGGGCGGCCGGCATCCGGATCCACCGAACCCCGGGTGCGGAACTGCCCGGTGTGCAGTGAAGGCGACGGTTCGAACGCGACATGAATGGGACCATACGTCTGCCAGCCCTGGTCGCGAATGAAGTCTTCGAGGTGTCGGGCGAAGGCCTTGACCGTCAGGTCTCTGTCGGCGGCAAGTTCTTCGTGGTCCGAATTGTTGATGGAGATGACATAGCTGTTCGGCGCGAGCAGGTGCCCGCCGTCCAACTGCTGGATCCGGTCGGAAGCTTCCTGCTGAAGCGCAGCCTCCACCTCCTGAGGCACCACGCCGCCGCCGAACACCCGGGCGAACGCGTCGCCGACGGCTCCCTGGAGTTTCCGTTCGAAACGTTGAACTATCCCCATCGGAACCTCCTCACGGTGCCTGGCTGCCGGGGCCTTCTGTCGTCGGTGTGCGGTGGCTGTGGCGAGACACGTTCGTGTCGCGGCACCTCCGTGCGTGTATCCCACGGTACTGTCATTGCCTCGGGCCACGACACGGGTCTACGCCTTTGCATGATATCGGTCTTTCCCTGAACGGGTGTTTTTGTGGCCTTTCCGCGCCCTGACCTGTACGAATCGTGATTTCTGACGTCCTCGTGTTAATGTTTCCGGGTCGCTCGGGCGAGTGGCGGAATGGCAGACGCGCTGGCTTCAGGTGCCAGTGTCCTTCGGGACGTGGGGGTTCAAGTCCCCCTTCGCCCACCACACGCGATTCTCCGGAATCGCGACATCGAGGCCACGAACTCGCAAGGGTTCGTGGCCTCGTTTCGTTGGCTGTGCCAGTGCCGACCGGGGGCGGATCGGATCGCAGTCGACAGTGACGTGCGTGACGATTCCCTCCTGCGGTCCGCAGGTCGTGAAGGCACCGGTCGAGATCCCGGGCCTGATCGGGGCGGTACCGAATTCTGTCAGCCGCCGTTGCCCGCAGGGTGGTCCATCCCCACCCCAGGGTGGCTACCGGGTGCATCGACGCTGCCCGACGATGAAATAGAAGCCTCGTCACCGACCCGGGACCCGTCCTCTCGGTGGTTCGTGACGAATGACTCGAGTGTGAACCTGACGTCCGGCTTCCTCTGCTGGGTTTCTGCGAACGTCGAGAGTGGGTTGTATATGAGCATCAGCCAGGTCCGGGCCACCAGCTCGGCGAACGTCGGTGAATATGTCGGCTCCGTCGCGGCGACGGTGGAGGCGCTGTCGGTCGACTGGTGGTGCACGCCCGCCTTCGACGCGGTGGTGACGCTCTCCGCCGAAATCCCCTACTACCGTGGTCGGAAAGCAGTTCTGGCCTGGAACCGCACCTTCGGATGGTCGCTCGGCGTGCACGGCCTAACCCCCGGCAACGTGCTGGTGGTCGAGGGACTCGGACTGGGACCGGCACCGGATCCCGTCCGGTGCTCCGATCGGGTCGCCGAACTGATCGCCGAACTCGCCGACTGGGCTCCCCAGCGGTCCGGCGATCGGCCGTCCCCGCGCATCGTGCACGGCCCGCACGCACCGACCGGGTAACCATATTCGGGAAGTCGTGCGGCCCCGGCGTCCACGGGCTTGGATGTCGAAGTATGGACGGCAGGAAAGCCCCCGATCCGCTGCGCCTCGCGGCCGGTGCCGCCGCGACAGCAGGCGGGGCCTTGCAGCGCGTGATCGGATTCGGCATCGACACGGCGCGACGCCTGCCGGGAGTCGACCCGTTCCTGATCACCCTGGAGGAGCGCGGCACCGAGACACTGCGCAGCGCCGACGAACTCGCGGATCGGGTGCTGCACGCGGTGCTGCGGAGGATTGTGCAGGTCGCCCTCCAGGAGGTGGATCTCACCGCGATCGTTCGTGATCACGTCGACCTCGACGTCGTCGCCGAGGGTATCGACATCCAGCGCATCATCGACCGGGTCGACGTGGACGCCATCGCCGCCCGCCTCGACATCCCGCAGATTCTCGATCGCGTGGACATCGACGCCGTCGCCGCGCGGGTGAACGTGGATGCGATCGTCGACCGGGTCGACGTGGATTCCGTCATCGGCCGGGTCGACCTGGTGGTTCTGGCGGACACCGTGATCGAGGGCGTCGACCTGCCGCGGATCATCCGCGAATCGACCGACTCGATGTCCAACGAGGCGGTTCGTGGGGTCCGGACCCAGGGCATGCAGGCCGACGACGCCGTCGCCGGGTTCGTCGGCAAGTTGTTCGGGCGCGGGCACGAACCGGACGATGCATGAGTGCGCCGGCGCACCGTGCGGCCGGGATCGTCACCCGGGGTCTGGCCACCGGCATCGACCTGGCGGTCGTCCTCGCCGCGATGGGCGGCATCTACGTCGGCGCCCTGTTCCTGCGCTTGTTGTTCTCGCCGCAGGAGTTCTCGTTTCCCGACGCCAACGCCGTGCTTTCCGTGACGTTGTTCATCGTCGTGTCGGTGGTGTACCTGACGGTGTGCTGGGCGGTGAGCGGCCGCACCGTCGGTGCCGTGACGATGGGGCTGCGGGTGGTCAGTCGCAACGGTGAACTGATCGGCTGGCCGCGCGCCCTCGTCCGGGCGGTGCTGTGCGTGATGTTCGGTTTCGGATTGCTGTGGGCGGCGGTCGACCGGCGTCGACGCTCACTGCAGGACATCCTGCTGCGAACCGTCGTCGTCTACGACTGGGAGCCGGATCTGCACGCGGGCGAGCCGGAGGTCTGACGCCGCGCCGAATGTCGTAGCGGCTGCCTAGCATGGGGTCATGTACACGGAGCGGCGGTCGGTGTTCCCCGGCGCTGTGCTGTGGCAGAAGACCGCGGCCGGGGGTGAGGCCGCCATCCTGCCCGACGGTTGCATGGACCTCATCTGGATGAACGGCGACGTCGTCGTGGCCGGCCCCGACTCGCGGCCGTATCTCATGCGCAGCCGGGAGGGCGACCGCTATGTCGGATTACGTTGCTCCCCAGGCACTCTGCCGGACCTCCTCGGGACACCGGCCGAGGAGTTGATCAATCAGCGGGTGCCACTCGACGAGGTGCTGACCGACCGCGCCACCACGGATCTCCTCGGCCGGATCGCCGTCGACGCCGATCCCGGCCGGGCGCTGGAGGAGTTCGCGAGGTCCCGCCTGCTCCTCGGACCGTCGCCGGACGGCAGGATTCCCGTGATCGTGCGCCTGCTGGAGCAGCAGGCATCCGTCCGGGAGGTGGCCGACCGGATCGGTCTCGGTGAGCGCCAACTGCACCGCCTCTGCCGACGGCAGTTCGGTTACGGACCGAAGATGCTGGCCCGGATCCTTCGACTGCAGTCGGCGCTGGGGCTGGCGGGTTCCGCCGTTCCCGCGGCGCAGGCCGCCGGCATGGCCGGGTTCGCCGATCAGGCCCATCTGATCCGGGAGGCCCACGAGCTGACGGGCCGCACGTTCGGTCAGCTGGTCACGGCGTGAGCGCGGCGAACAGGTCGACGGAGTTGCCGTCCGGATCGTCGACCGTGGCGTAACGCTGACCCCACGGTGCGTCCCACGGCTTCTTCTTGCCGGTGTAGCCCTCGCCCGTGATCTCGTCGAAGAGGCTGTCGACGGCGGCCGCGGTTCCGCAGTCGAAGGCGAGGGCGATGCAATGCCCGCCCGTGGGTTCGGTCCAGTCGGGTGTGAACGAGCGGATGGTGTCGACCGTGTCCCACAGGAGGCGGATTCCGCCGGGTAGCGCGAACTCGACATGGGGCGCCTGGTCGGCGTCGGCGGGAATGTCGAGGCCGAGTCGCCGGTAGAACGCGAGCGACGCGGGCAGATCGGCGACGACCAGTTCGATGGCACTGAATGTTGCGGTCATACCGAGAACGCTAACGACCGTCGGCCGACCCGCATTGAAGGTTTCGGACATCGAGCGCCGGAGTCCGATTTCTACAATCACCGGTCCGGCACGCCGGGGATGCTGGGAGGCATGACCACCGAATCAACCCATGTCAGTGTGTTCATCGCCCGGACCGCCGCCGACGTGTACGCCTACGCGAGCGACCCCGCCAACCTCCCCGCCTGGGCGGCGGGTCTGAGCACCACCATCACCCGGGACGGCGACCGCTGGCTCGCCGACTCCCCGATGGGGCAGGTTGCCGTGACCTTCGCACCCATCAACGACTACGGCGTCCTCGACCACGACGTCACCCTCCCCGGCGGCGACACCGTGTACAACCCCGTCCGCGTCATCCCCGACGGCGACCACAGCGAAGTCGTCTTCACCATCCGCCGCCGCGACGGCGTCACCGCCGAAGAATTCGCGCAAGACATAGCAGCCGTCGGTACCGACCTGCAGAAGCTGAAGGGATTGCTGGAGGGGTGAGAATTTGGTACCGGCCGTCGCGTTTGCGCGCCAGTCGCCGACAGTTTCCCCCACGACAGCCCCCGATGTCGAATGTCCTCCCCGGCCGGAAGGGTACTGGACGCGCTCGCTCAGACCCGATCCGGACGACCTTCGGCCACCGCCGACGCCGCGGCGGACACCCGTTCGTACGCCATCCGGGTCTGCGGTGCCAGCCGCGCGTGATCGATGACGATGCCCATGCCCAGATGTTCGTCGTAGGGGATGGTTTCGATGCCCCACACCTGTCCGCCCAGGTATTGGCGGAGCAGGTCGACGTCCACCTGCCAACCGGTGGCGTCCTGGTTCGACACGGTGACGTCGGTGCGGGCGAGTCCGGGTTCGCCGAGCGTGTCACCGATCGACTGCAATGTCGCGCGCAGACGATTGAACGCGTCCGCACGGCACGGCACCACGAGGACGATGGGCGACGGAGTGGACAGTAGTGGCGCGAGGTACGCGGCGCGCAATCGGTGACCCAGGTCGTGGACGGCGCTCCCGCCGCGCGCACGCAGTGCCCCTGTGAGAGCGTCGAATTCACGATCTGTCGCGGTCTGATTCCCGATGCGGTTCAGGATGCAGGTTCCGGCGCTCGTGCGGGAGCAGTACCCGTCGAACACGTCGTCCGCGACGGGCCCGGCGGCCACCACCTGCTCGAGCCCGCTCACGGAGAGCACGGCGTCGGCGCCGCGTTCGGCGATGTCGCCGCCGGCGGGTGTCGCGTCCACGGCCACGACCGCGCCGCCCCGCACCGCCGCGGTATTCGCGAGCCCGAGCGCCGTCGTGGTGGCCCCGGCACCTCCGCACGCCCCGAGGACGAGGATCGACATCGGAAGTGGTTGCAGCAGTGTATCGTTCACTTCGCGTCTCCAATGGATGTGATGTAGGTGCGACCGTCGCGCTCGGCGGTGGTCACCACCTGCTCGTACCGAGTCGTCGACCCGTCCGGACGCAGCTCCGACAGCGTCACCGCGTAGCGGGCCGGTGCGGTCTCGGTGATGGCGAGGCAGTGCTCGGTGCCCTCCGGCACCGAGTCGATGCCGCCCTGGATGGTGTCGGCCGATCCGACCGGCGCGTCGGGCGCGACCACCACGCGGGCCTTGGCGCCGCTGCGTTCGGCGTAGTAGGCGTGGTCGAAGGCGAGGATCGCGGCCACGCCGTCGGAAGTCCCGCCGGGACCGTTGCCGACGACCGTCGCGCCGTCCCGGGATTCGACGCACCAGCCCGAATCCGCGGCGGCGACAGGGGATCCCCCGGAGTGCGAGGTGGACACGGCGACCACACCGGCGACGACGGCGATCACCGCGGCGGCCGCTCCGGCGGCGGCGAATGTCTGTCTGCCGCGACCGTCGCGCAGCGGTGGGATGGAACCGGACTCGTCGCCCGGAGTCAGCCACGTCGGAGCGGGAGGTTGTTCGGGTGCCGCTGCGGGAACGGTCGACCCCGGTGCCGGCGCCGACGCGAAGGGCGGGAACCAGTGCGAGAAGCGGTCGAGGGGTGCCCTGTTCGGCGGTTCGGTCACGGTTGAATCCTCCACACCTCGCTCCCTCGCGCGGAGCCGAGCCTTGCGGGCTCCACGCGAGGGAATCGGATCACACGTGCAGCGTTGCCTGGCTGCGTACGTTGACGCCGCCGATCGTGGTGGACGCTGGACCGCTGTCGGTCGACTGCAGCTGCGGGAGCTGCGGTGCGGGCAGCGACGCGATCGTCTCGACGAGCTGTCCGAAGGCCGGGTACCGGTCGGCCGCAGCCGAGATCGCGGCGGCGACGGGTGTGACGTCGACGGGCGCAGACCAGTTCGTGGGGTGCTCGGCGTCGGAATCGGCCGAGAACGCGGAGACGGTCGCGGCCGTCGGCGAGGACGGGTCGACGGCGATGCCCGCGGTGCCGGTGGCTTCACCGACTCGCCAGCCGATGGTGCCGACGTATCCCTCGGGGTTGCCGTACTGACGACCGTTGACGGCCATCGGCACCGCCCCGACCAGGGTGTCGGCGGCAGCGTTCACCTCGACCACCGGCTTCGGCACGGGCAGGGCGGGGGCGACCGGTGCCTGGTGCGCCCTCGGCATGTCGTCGGGGTCGATCCACACGGTCGCGGGCTGCTCGGCGGGTGCGGACTCCGCCGCGAGTGCCGATTCCTGCGCCGGGTCGGTGGCGGCCGGAGCAGCAGGCACAGCCGCCTCGCCGCCCGGGACCGCCAGCGGAGCCTGCAGGGGAGCGGGCGTGGTCGGGGCCGGAGCCGAGGGGTCGGTGACGCCCGGCTGCGACGTGCTGGGCGGGGTGGACGGCGGCGTCGGGACCGTCACACCGGGCTGCGACGTGGTGGGGGCGGCCGAGGGGTCGGTGACGCCCGGCTGCGACGTCGACGGCTGCGTGGTCGGCGCGGCGTGTGCCGTCGCGGCACCGAGCAGTGCGGCGGCGGACACCGAAATCGCGGCTGCCAGAGCGTGCATGCGGATTCTCAAGTCGGAACTCCTGAAGTCGAACGGACAGGTGATCGAACGGACTGGTGCTGATGGCGCAAAAGCAGGAGTGATGCAGATCAGAGGCACCGAAAGAGAGAAGCGAGCACAACAGAATGCGTCCACCGACGAGGTGGATGTGATGCTCCCCCGATGAGATACGTCCGTGCTGGCGGCACACTGCCGCAGCCGTCATTCACCGCCCCCATGACCGCCCCCGGTTCTTTCTCGTCCCCCCTACCGCGGCAAAGTACCAGACGGCCAGGCGTTCCCGCGCGCCCGGATTCCCGTCAGGCCAGGTCGCCGTCGCGCGGTGTGATGCCGAAAAGTGCGTCCCTGTACCAGGTTTCACTCAGGCGTCGCGGTGACCGGGCACCCAGCCGCGCCACGCCGTCGCACCTGTGTACGCGGGCTCGAATGCCTCGCCGAACAGTTGCCTGCGGGCGTGCCGAACGAGATGGTTCCGTCGGCGAGTCCGCCGATGCCGCCGCCGAGGACTGCTGCGGATTGGGTCATGACTCCGACCGCACTACGCCTGTAGTGAAACTTACTACCGCTGTAGTGTGGGGAAATGGCGGGAAAACGGGAGCAGGTGCTCGACGCGGCCATCGCACTTCTCGGCACGAAGGGTGTGCGCGCCCTCACGCATCGCGGGGTCGACGACCTGGCGGGAATGCCACAGGGGTCCACGTCCAACTACTTCCGCAGTCGGGGGGCGCTCCTCGACGGGATCGTCGCCCGCCTCGCCGAACGCGACCGGGAGGACCGGCAGACGTTCGCGCACCTCCGGCCCGGCAACGCCGAGGCACTGGTCGAGGCGCTGGTCGCCTACGTGAGATCTTCCACCGGCCCCGACCGGACCCGCACCAGCGCGCGCTACGCATTGTTCGTGGAGGCCTCGGTGACGCCGGGCCTCGACGAGAAGATCGGTGACGCGCGTCGCACCCTCGTGGAATGGGGTGCTGGCATACTGGGGGTCGTGGGATCGAAGAACCCCGCCGCCGACGCCGTCGTCGTCACCGACTACCTGGACGGTGTGATCCTTCATCAACTCACCGTCCCGGATCTCGATTTCGATCCGACTGCGGGAATTACAGCGGTGCTCGGCGCGCTCACTTAACATGTACTCAGTGCAGTCGGACGAGGTCCGCCCTCGACAATGCCCAGTTCAGAGGGTAAATAGGCCAACCTAAGTTGTGTTTCGTCGGGGGTTCTGAATTATCGTTTTCGTTACACGTTGGACCCACGAATGTCCGACCCGACCGAAAAGCCACGTCGCCTGGTGCGAGGACCACACCCAGCGTGCTGCAAAAGGGCGATAGCCGATCGGTGGTGCCGAGCACGTCGTGACGGCACCTGCATTGCAAGTTGATGGCCATCAGCGCTGCTGGTCGTCGGTGCATCTTTTGGCATACGAAGGCTAGGTATGAAGCAACTTCCAGGCCCCCAGGGGCTGTATCACCCGTCGAACGAGCACGATTCCTGTGGTGTCGCGTTCGTCGTGGACATGAAGGGCCGCCGCAGCAGGGACATCGTCGAGAAGGCGATCACCGCTCTGGTGAACCTCGAGCACCGTGGGGCCGCGGGCTCCGAACCCAACACGGGTGACGGTGCCGGCATCCTCCTCCAGGTCCCGGACAAGTTCTTCCGCGCCGTGGTCGACTTCCCGCTGCCCGCAGCAGGCACCTACGCCACCGGCATCGCGTTCCTGCCGCAGAGCAAGGCCGACGCGCAGCGCGCCGCCGACGCCGTCGAGAAGATCGTCGAGAGCGAGGGCCTGAAGGTCCTCGGCTGGCGTGAGGTCGCGACCGACGACTCGTCGCTCGGCGCCCTGGCCCGCGACGCGATGCCGACGTTCCGGCAGATCTTCATCGGCAGCGAGAACGACGCCCTCACCGGACTCGACCTCGAGCGTCGCGCCTACGTCATCCGTAAGCGCACCGAGCACGAGCTGGGCAGCGAAGGCGCAGGCAAGGACGGTCCCGGTCGCGAGACCGTGTACTTCCCGAGCCTGTCGAGCCAGACGTTCGTCTACAAGGGCATGCTCACCACCCCCCAGCTCAAGGGTTTCTACCTGGACCTGCAGGACGAGCGCGTCGAGTCGGCCCTCGGCCTGGTGCACTCGCGCTTCTCCACCAACACGTTCCCGTCGTGGCCGCTGGCCCACCCGTTCCGGCGCGTGGCCCACAACGGTGAGATCAACACCGTCACCGGTAACGAGAACTGGATGCGTGCCCGTGAGGCGCTCATCGACAGCGACATCTTCGGTGTGGCCGGAGAGGTTGGGCCCGGCAAGGATCGGCGCAGCCAACTCGAGAAGATTTTCCCGGTCTGCACGAAGGGCGCCAGCGACACCGCGCGGTTCGACGAGGTGCTCGAGATGCTGCACCTCGGTGGCCGCAGCCTGCCGCACGCCGTGCTGATGATGATCCCGGAAGCCTGGGAACGGCACGAGAGCATGGACCCCGCCCGCCGGGCGTTCTACCAGTACCACTCGTCGCTGATGGAGCCGTGGGACGGACCGGCGTCGGTGTGCTTCACCGACGGCACCGTCATCGGGGCCGTCCTCGACCGCAACGGCCTGCGCCCCTCACGCCTCTGGGTGACCGAAGACGACCTCGTCGTCATGGCCTCCGAGGTCGGCGTCCTGCCGATCGACCCGGCGACCGTCGTGAAGAAGATCCGGCTGCAGCCCGGCCGCATGTTCCTCGTCGACACCGCCGAGGGCCGCATCATCAGCGACGACGAGATCAAGTCGGAACTGGCCTCCGAGCACCCCTACCAGGAGTGGCTCGACCAGGGTCTGACCCACATGAACGACCTGCCGGACCGCCCGTACACGTACATGTCGCACGAGCGCGTCGTTCTGCGTCAGCAGATGTTCGGTTACACCAACGAAGAGGTCAACCTCCTCGTCAAGCCGATGGCGATCTCCGGTGCCGAGGCGCTCGGCTCCATGGGTACCGACACCCCGATCGCCGTGCTGTCGTCGCGGTCGCGCATGCTGTTCGACTACTTTTCGCAGCTGTTCGCGCAGGTCACGAACCCGCCGCTCGACGCCATCCGCGAAGAGGTCGTCACCAGCCTGGGCGGCACCATCGGTCCCGAGCACGACCTGCTGCACCCCACCGCGGAGTCCTGCCGGCAGATCTTCCTGCCGCAGCCGATCTTGCACAACGACGACCTGTCGAAGCTCATTCACGTCAACGACGACGGCGAATTCCCGAACTTCCGCAGCGTCATCGTCCGCGGTCTCTACCCGGTCGCCGAGGGCGGAGCGGGCCTGCGCAAGGCCCTCGACGACGTCCGCTACCAGGTGTCGGAGGCTATCGCCGGCGGTGCGCGCCTCGTCGTCCTGTCCGACCGTGAGTCGAACGAGACGTACGCGCCCATCCCGTCGCTGCTGCTGACGTCGGCTGTGCACCATCATCTGGTGCGCGAGAAGACCCGCACGAAGGTCGGACTCATCGTGGAGTCCGGCGACGCCCGCGAGGTGCACCACATGGCGCTCCTCATCGGGTTCGGTGCGGCGGCGGTCAACCCGTACATGGCCTTCGAGACCGTCGACGAGGCCGTCCGCAACAACGAGTTGCAGGGCGTCTCTCTCGACAAGGCCATCCAGAACTACATCAAGGCCGCGGGCAAGGGTGTGCTCAAGGTGATGTCCAAGATGGGCATCTCCACTCTGGCGTCCTACACCGGCGCCCAGCTGTTCCAGGTCATCGGCCTGTCGCAGGACCTGGTGGACGAGTACTTCACCGGGCTGAACTCGAGCCTCGGCGGCATCGGTCTCGACCAGATCGCCGCCGACGTCGCGGTTCGGCACGCCAACGCGTACCTGGACCGTCCCGAGGAACGCGCGCACCGCGAGCTCGAGGTGGGCGGCGAGTACCAGTGGCGTCGTGAGGGCGAGTACCACCTGTTCAACCCGGACACGGTGTTCAAGCTGCAGCACTCCACGCGCACCGGACAGTACGAGGTGTTCAAGGAGTACACGAAGCTGGTCGACGACCAGTCCGAGCGTCTCGCGGCGCTGCGTGGCCTCTTCGAGTTCAAGAAGGGCGTGCGCGAGCCCGTCCCGCTGGACGAGGTCGAGCCCGCCACCGAGATCGTCAAGCGCTTCTCGACCGGTGCGATGAGCTACGGCTCGATCTCGGCCGAGGCGCACGAGACCCTCGCCATCGCCATGAACCGCCTCGGCGGTCGCTCCAACTCCGGTGAGGGCGGCGAGAACCCGGCCCGGTTCACCCCGGACGAGAACGGTGACTGGCGCCGGTCGGCGATCAAGCAGGTCGCGTCGGGACGCTTCGGTGTCACGTCGCACTACCTGACCAACTGCACCGACATCCAGATCAAGATGGCGCAGGGAGCCAAGCCCGGTGAGGGCGGCCAGCTGCCGGCGCACAAGGTGTACCCGTGGGTGGCCGAGGTCCGGCACTCCACGCCCGGCGTCGGGCTGATCTCGCCCCCGCCGCACCACGACATCTACTCGATCGAGGATCTCGCGCAGCTGATCCACGACCTGAAGAACGCAAACCCGCAGGCCCGGATCCACGTGAAGCTGGTGTCCGAGGTCGGCGTCGGCACCGTCGCCGCCGGTGTGTCCAAGGCACACGCGGACGTCGTGCTGATCTCCGGCCACGACGGTGGCACCGGCGCCACCCCGCTGACGTCGATGAAGCACGCGGGCGCCCCGTGGGAGCTCGGCCTCGCCGAGACCCAGCAGACGCTGCTGCTGAACGGTCTGCGCGACCGCATCGTCGTGCAGGTGGACGGCCAGCTCAAGACCGGCCGCGACGTCATGGTCGCCGCGCTGCTCGGTGGCGAGGAGTTCGGTTTCGCGACCGCTCCGCTGGTGGTGTCGGGTTGCATCATGATGCGGGTCTGCCACCTCGACACCTGCCCCGTGGGTGTCGCGACGCAGAACCCGGTGCTGCGCAAGCGGTTCACCGGCAAGCCGGAATTCGTGGAGAACTTCTTCCTCTTCATCGCCGAAGAGGTGCGCGAGCTCCTCGCCGAGCTCGGCTTCCGCACCCTCGACGAGGCCGTCGGGCAGGTGGACGTCCTCGACACCACGAAGGCGCTCGAGCACTGGAAGGGCAGCAAGGCCGGAAACCTCGACCTGTCGCCGATCCTGCACGAGACCGAGTCGGCGTTCATGGACCAGGACCTGCACTGCACGGGCACCCAGGACCACGGCCTCGACAAGGCGCTCGACCAGCAGCTGATCGTCTCGAGCCGCAACGCTCTCGACAAGGGCACCAAGGTCACGTTCGAGTCGCCGATCACCAACGTCAACCGCACGGTCGGCACCATGCTCGGCCATGAGGTGACGAAGGCGTACGGCGGCGAGGGCCTGCCGGACGACACCATCGACATCACGTTCACCGGTTCGGCCGGTAACAGCTTCGGTGCATTCGTTCCCAGGGGCATGACCCTGCGCCTGCACGGCGACGCCAACGACTTCGTCGGCAAGGGCCTGTCCGGTGGTCGCCTCGTGGTGCGTCCGCCGCTGGAGACCGCGCCCGGGTTCGTCGCCGAGGACAACATCATCGGCGGCAACGTGATCCTGTTCGGTGCCACGAGCGGTGAGGCGCTGCTCCGCGGTGTCGTGGGCGAGCGATTCGCGGTCCGCAACTCCGGTGCCACCGCGGTGGTCGAGGGAGTCGGCGACCACGGTTGCGAGTACATGACCGGCGGAAAGGTCGTCATCCTCGGTGCGACGGGACGTAACTTCGGTGCCGGCATGTCCGGTGGCGTGGCGTACGTCTACAACCCGGACAAGGTGTTCGAGGACAACCTCAACACGGAACTGGTGGATCTCGAGGACCTGACGGGTGACGATTTCACCTGGCTGAAGGCCGCCATCGAGCGTCACCGCGATGAGACCGGCTCCGAGGTTGCGACGCGCATCCTCTCCGACTGGTCCCAGCAGGTCAATCACTTCGCGAAGGTGATGCCTCGCGATTACAAGAAGGTGCTATTGGCCATCGAGGCCGCGAAGAAGGATGGAAAGAACGTGGACGAGGCAGTGATGGAGGCAGCTCGTGGGTGATCCAAGCGGCTTCCTGAAGCACACGTCGCGCGAACTTCCGGTTCGCCGGCCGGTGCCGTTGCGCCTGCTCGACTGGAAAGAGGTGTACGAGGAGTTCTCGTCGGACACCTTGAAGTCTCAGGCCAGTCGGTGCATGGACTGCGGTATCCCGTTCTGCCACAACGGCTGTCCGCTCGGGAACCTGATTCCCGAGTGGAACGACCTGGTGTACAAGGACCGGTGGCACGACGGCATCGAGCGTCTGCACGCCACCAACAACTTCCCGGAGTTCACCGGGCGGCTGTGCCCCGCACCCTGTGAGGCGTCGTGCGTCCTGGGCATCAACCAGGACCCCGTCACCATCAAGCAGGTCGAGGTCGAGCTCATCGACCGTGCCTTCGACGAAGGTTGGGTCAAGCCGGTGCACCCCACCCGGTCGACGGGCAAGAAGGTCGCCGTCGTCGGTTCCGGTCCCGCGGGTCTCGCTGCAGCGCAGCAGTTGACCCGCGCGGGCCACTTGGTCACCGTGTTCGAGCGGGCCGATCGCATCGGCGGGCTCCTGCGGTACGGCATCCCCGAGTTCAAGATGGAGAAGCGGCACATCGACCGTCGCCTCGACCAGATGAACTCCGAGGGCACCGTCTTCAAGACCGGTGTGAACGTGGGGGTCGACATCACCGCGGACGCACTGCGCGCGCAGTTCGACGCCGTGGTCCTGGCCGGCGGTGCCACCGAGGCCCGTGACCTCCCGATCCCCGGTCGTGACCTGGACGGTATCCATCAGGCGATGGAGTTCCTGCCGATCGCCAACCGCGTGCAGCTCGGTGACCTGGAGAAGCCGACCATCACCGCGGAGGGCAAGAAGGTCGTCATCATCGGCGGCGGCGACACCGGCGCGGATTGCCTCGGCACCTCGCACCGTCAGGGCGCCGAGAGCGTTCACCAGTTCGAGATCATGCCGAGACCTCCCGAGACCCGCGCCGAGCACACCCCGTGGCCGACGTACCCGCTGATGTACCGGGTCGCGTCCGCGCACGAGGAGGGCGGCGAACGCCTGTTCTCCGTGAACACGGAACGGTTCGTCGGCGCCGACGGCAAGGTGACCGCACTGAAGGCCCATGAGGTCGAGATGAAGTCGGGCCGCTTCGAGAAGGTCGAGGGCTCGGACTTCGAGCTCGAGGCCGACCTCGTGCTGCTGGCGATGGGCTTCGTCGGACCCGAGAAGCCGGGCCTGCTCACCGATCTCGGCGTCGACCTCAACGAGCGCGGCAACGTCGCCCGCTCCGCGAAGTGGGCCACCAACGTCGACGGCGTCTTCGTGGCCGGCGACATGGGACGTGGTCAGTCGCTGATCGTGTGGGCCATCGCCGAGGGTCGTTCCGCGGCCGCCGCGGTCGATGCGTACCTCGAAGGGGAGTCGGCTCTGCCGTCTCCGATCGAGACCACCACCGCCCCGCAGCGGTAGCTGTAACTGCTCGTACAATCCGCACCCCGGTAGGTTTTCCTACCGGGGTGCCGGTTTATCGTGCGGAGGTCACGTTCGGTCGGTAACGTTCATTTACCGATCGTGCATCTTTAGGTCACGTCGTTCTGGCAGCATCCCGTCTGCAGAACGGCGAAGGGGAGAACAGGGTTGAGGCCATGGCAATGAGACGGGTTATCGCATTCTTGACCGCAGTGGCTGCTGCGGCGGCCATCCCGGTGGTGTCGGGAGTTGTGGGCACGAGCGCAGTAGCGAACGCAGCGCCATGCCCGAGCCTGTACGTGGTAGCGATTCCGGGAACGTGGGAAACGTCCACCAAGGAGAATGTCAGGCCCACTCCGGGTCTGCTGTCCGCGGTGACGAACGGTCTGCCGTCGTCGATCCGCACCGACTACGTCACGTACGCGGCCACCGCGTTCCCGTGGGAGTCCGACGTGTACGGGCGCTCGAAGGCACAGGCGGTCACCAACGCGAAGGGCATGCTGTCGTCGATGGCGCAGCAGTGCCCCGACACGAAGCTCTCGATCATCGGCTACAGCCAGGGCGCCGACGCCGCGGGTGATCTCGCCGCGGAGATCGGCACCGGACTCGGTGTCGTCCCCGCCGACAAGATCGCCGCCGTCGGACTCGTCTCCGATCCGCGGCGCTCGCCGACCGACGCCCTCGTCGGACCGCCCGTCGCCGGCAGCGGCGCCGGTGGTCCCCGCATCGGTGGGTTCGGCTGGGTCAGCCAGAACACGCGCACGTTCTGCGCGTACGGCGACCTGTACTGCTCGACCCCCAAGGACGACTTCGTGACACGGTTCGCCGGTTTCCTCGCGCAGACGTCGGATCCGACGCCGTCCCTGTTCGGCCGCTACCAGGAAGAAGCCCTCGCGATCTGGAACGATCTCCTCGCGGTCGGCGGTGTGCCCACACTGATGGCTCAGCTGGACGAGCAGTCGAACGAGAAGCGCATCGACGAACTCGAGCAGTTCTACAAGTCGCAGGCTCACCAGGATTACACCAGCTACGCGGTCGACGGATCGGGCACGCCCGCCACGACCTGGCTGAGGAACTGGTTGCGCGACATCGCGTGAGTTCCACCGACGGCGGCAGGGGATGATGTCCATCGTGACCGACACCCCTGCCGCCTTCGTCGGCTACGACGCCTTCGTGACCGTCCGGTGGTCCGACATGGATGCCTTCCAGCACATCAACCACGCGCGGATGGTGACGCTGCTCGAAGAGGCCCGGATCGACTGGTTGCTCAGTGAGGGCAGCGAGAATTCGACGCTCATCACGAGCGCATTCATCGCCGACATCCATGTGAAGTACCGGGCGCAGTTGCGGCATTCCGACAGCCCCCTACGGGTCACCATGTGGATCGCCAAGCATCGCGCCGTCGACTTCACCATCGGCTACGAGGTCCGGAGTGCGCGGGCCGCGCTGACCGACCCGCCCGCGGTCACCGCGACCACTCAGATGGCCGTCGCGGACGTCGAGGCGCAGCGGCTCCGCCGGATCACCGCCGCCGAGCGCGAGTATCTGACCCGCTGGTCCCGCGCGTGAGTGGGAAAGCGTATTCCGGCACGCATTCCCACTCACCTGCGGAGGTCGTCGGGGGCAGGTAGGGGACTGTCGGGGTCGAGGACGGCGCCGCGGCTGCGCAGGGTGGTGTCGACCAGTGCCCATGCCCACGCGGCCAGCTGTTCGGTCAGCACTCCGGCGTCGGTGCCGCCCGGTCGTTCGATCCACTCGGCGGACACCGACTCGACCATCCCGATCAGCGCGGTGGCCAGGGGTGTCGCCGTGGCGGGGGAGCCGAGCGCGTCCAGATACGGGTGGAGCATGTCGGCGACCGCGGTGCTGATGGCCCGCCGCACCTCCTCGGTGGCCGGCGAGAACGACATCAGGTAGCGGTACAGGTTGGCGTGTTCGGTGAGCCAGTCGAGATGGGTGCGCGCGGCTCGGGTGAGGATCGTGTGCGGCGTGCCGTCGGTGGTGATCACCGGGGCGTATTCGATCAGCATCATCGCGGCGATCCGCCGGGCGACGGCGTTCCTGAGGTCGGTGCTGTCGTCGAAGTGGCGGTAGATGCGGGTGCGCGCGACCTGGGCGTAGACGGCCATCGTCGCGACCGACACGTCGGGACCTTCGTCGGCGATGGCGATGAGAGCCCGTTCGACGAACTCCGAGCGCCGCTTCTCGCGTTGCCCGCGCCAACGGGCAGCGCGCCCGTCACCGGCGTCTTGCTGGGGGTTCGTCATCGAAACGAATCGTAGTCTTCCCTGTCGCGACGTTTCCGTATGACGTCGGCAGTATGCGGTACAGCGATGTACCACACACTCTCGCTCGCCGGGACGACGAGCCTGCCGACCCGGCCGGCGCCGACCGAAGGAGAGCATGACGTGGGATTCTCGGTTGCGGGCAAGACAGTCCTGATCACCGGAGCGGCGATGGGGATGGGACGTCTGTTCGCCCGGCTCGCCGGCGCCGACCAGGCGCTGGCGGTGGTGTTGTGGGACATCGACGCCGACGCCCTCGATCGCACGGCGCAGGAACTGCGCGACACGGGGTGCACCGTCAGCGCGCAGGTGGTCGACGTCGCCGACCTCGACTCCGTCCGCGCGGCGGCCGCCGAGGTGCGCGGCGTGTTCGGTCGCCCCGACGTGCTGATCAACAACGCGGGTGTGGTGCGCGGCAAGTACTTCTGGGAACACGACCACGAGTCCGACACGAAATTCGTGATGGACGTCAACACGCTCGCGCCGATGTACGTGACCAACGAGTTCCTGCCCGCGATGATCGAGGACCGCGGCCGGGAGTGCCGCATCTTGAACATCGCCTCGGCCGCCGGGACGGTGGCGACGCCGAGAATGGCCGTGTACGCGGCGTCGAAGTGGGCTGTCCTGGGGTGGAGTGATTCGCTGCGACTCGAACTGGTCCAGGCCGGTCACGGGCACGTCAAGGTCACCACGGTGTGTCCGAGCTACATTTCCACCGGCATGTTCGACGGCGTGAAGAATCCGCTGTTCGCTCCGATCCTGAGCCCGGAAGAGGTCACGGCCCGGTCGTGGCGGGCGATGCAGCAGGGTAAGTCGCTGCTGATGCTGCCGCGGTCGCTGTACGTGTCGCGGGTCGCGAAAGCCGTCCTGCCGGTGCGCGCCTGGGACCGTCTCGCCGACCGGCTCGGCGTCTACCACAGCATGGACGCCTACACCGGCCGGGTGCAGGCCCCCACTCCCTGACGCTCCGGATCAGCCGAGGTCGAAGCGGGCGCCGAGCCGCATGCTGCCCGGGGCGAGGCGGCTCAGTGCGCGCCCGACCTTCGCCTCGGGCGTGACGGGAACGACGGCCTTGTTGGATCTGACCGCCTTCACGATCTGCGTCGCCACCCGATCCGGGGTGAAACCTCTTCTGCGGTAGAGCTTGTCGGCCCGGTTCCGCTTCTTCGCCTGCTCCTCCGGTGTGGTTCCGGCGAAGTCGGTGGCCTGGACGATGTTGGTGTGGACCAGCCCGGGACAGATGGCGCTGACGCCGATGCCGTGATTCACCAGTTCCGCTCGGAGACAGTCCGACAGCATGAACACGGCGGCTTTGCTCGTCGCATATGCGGTGAGTTGCTTCTGCGGTGTGAATGCGGCAGCGGACGACAGGTTGACGATGTGGCCGCCGGTTCCGCGGTCGATCATCTGCTGCGAGAACGCCCGGGACCCGTAGACGACACCCCAGAAGTTGACGTCCATCACCCGCTCGAAGTCCCTCTGCGGGGTCTTCGTGAACGTCCCCGAGTATCCGATCCCGGCGTTGTTGATCACGATGTCGGGGGTGCCGTGCTCGGACTGCACCTTCTTCGCGAAGCGCTGCACCTCGTCTTCCACCGAGACGTCCACCTGGTAGGCGTGGGAGCCGCCACCGAAGATGGCGACGGCGCCGCCGCCCTTCATCTGCGCTGAGTTGATGAGGTCCGCGGTCTGCTGCGCCGATTCGAGGTCGCGGTCGGCGATCACCACGACGGCACCTTCCGAGGCGAACGCCAGGGCCGTCTCGCGGCCGATCCCGCTGCCCCCGCCGGTGACGACGACGAGTGTGCCGTCGAGATCCCGCAGGCGGTGATGCTTCCGGGAACCGCTGCGCCAGCCTTTGACTTCGCCGAGAAGACTCATGTGACCATCTTGTCCGAGTACGGTCGATCGTGTGTTGATCTGGTACGTCAGTTATGGATCGAACATGGCGACGACGCGTCTGACCTGCTACCTGCGCGGCGGTCGCCCTGCCGGGGGCAACCTCGTGCACGCCGGTGCCCGCGACGGCAGCGCTCCCCGTGAGTCGATGCCGGTGGAGATCCCGGGCTCCGTGTTCTTCGCGGGAGAGTCGCGGATCTGGGGTGGCGGCCGCGCCTTCTACGATCCCGACGCGCCCGGCACCGTCGCCGCCCGCGCGTTCCTGGTGACCCAGGACCAGTTCGAGGACATCCACGCGCAGGAACCCGCCTGCTACGACCGTCTCGTCACGCTCGGATCCCGCGACGGGGTCCTCATGTGCACGTTCACCACCCGGGCCCGCGGTGACGTCGTCGCCCGGAACGCGCCCGCACCCGCCTATCTCGCGACCATCGCGGACGGTCTGCGGGAGGCGCACGGCTGGGACGAACCGAGAGTCGCCGATTATTTGACGCGACTTCGGGTTTCCTAGCCGACCCAACTGTGCTTACGTGAGACGGGCCACACGAGGTGGCGTTCACGAAAGGGAGTCGATGTCCGATCTGCATGTCGTAGCGACCATTCCTGCCAAGCCTGGCTCCGAGGACACCGTCCGCGACGGACTGGCCGCGTTGGGGGCGGAGAGCCGAAACGAAGAGGGCTGCATCTCGTACGAGGTGTTCGAATCCACCGCCGTCGCGGGAACCTTCGTTACCGTGGAGGTGTGGACCGGTCAGGACGCGCTCGACGCACACATGAAGTCGCCGCACTTCCAGGCCGCGCTCGGCACGTTCGGTGAGCACCTCGCCGGGGCACCGGCGATCCACACGCTGAAGTCGGTTTCCTAGAGTCGACGTTCGTGACCACACCACTCACCAGCATCGCACCTGAAGGTCCCGTCCGCGGGGGCGTCGTCGTCATCCAGGAGGCGTTCGGCGTCACCGAGCACATCGTCGACGTCTGCCGTCGTTTCGCCGCGGCCGGATATCACGCCGTCGCGCCGCACCTGTTCCACCGCAGCGGAGATCCGGTGCTGGACTACGACGACCTGCAGGCGGCGATGCCGCTGATGGGTGCGCTCACCGCCGCGGATATCGACGAGGACGTCGACGGGGCCGTCGCGGCTCTGTCGGCGGCCTCGATCGCCCCGCGGAACACCGCGGTCGTCGGGTTCTGCATGGGCGGGACCGTTGCGTTCCACACGGCGACGCGGCTCGACCTCGGCGCGGCGGTGAGTTTCTACGGCGGCGGCATCGCGAAGGGACGCTTCGGCTACCCGTCGCAACTCGATGTCGCAGGCCGGCTCGCGACACCGTGGCTCGGCCTGTTCGGCGACCGTGACAAGGGAATTCCGCCGGAGGACGTCGAGGAACTCCGCGGTGCAGTCGCCGGCGCCCGCGTGGACACCGAGATCGTCCGCTATCCCGCGGCCGAGCACGGCTTCCACTGCGACGACCGGCCCGCGGTGTACAACGAGGCGGCCGCGCGGGACGGATGGGCGCGAACCCTGCAGTGGTGTGACGCACATTTCGACGCCACTGCGGGATCCTCCTGACGGAGGCCTGATCGGCGCGAACGGTTCGGGCGGGAACCCGATGTGCGTCAGGGGAGAACGAGTGACAAGCGTCTGACGTGCCGTGCGGTCTGTTTCACGAGCGCGACCTGTGACCGAACCGTTATAGTCTGCTCATGACTTCAGTTCTCGGTGTATCGGTAGGCGCCAGCGCGGTGCGCTTCGCGCGCCACGACGCCGTGAGCCTCGACACGCCGATCTTCGAATCGCGGTCGGTGACCGCAACACTCGAACGGCCGGAGGAGCTGGCCGCCGAATCGATCGGGACGGTGCTCGCCGAGCGCGACGAGGTCGACGAGGTGCAGGCCATCGGTGTCGCGTACCAAGACGAGGCGCAGGCCGGTGCCGTGCAGGCCGCGATGGCCCGGCTGCAGATCGGCAACTTCCAGTTGGTCCCCGAGGTGACGGCCGCGCTCCAGATGCTCGAGATGTCCGGCGAGCTCGGCGACCACGCGACGCTCGTGTTCTACGACCTCGGCAGTTCGGGCCTCACCGTCACCGTGGTCGACCGGGACACCGGCATGGTGCTGAGCTCGGCGCGGTCGGATCAGATCAGCGGAGACCTCGTCGATCGACTGATCTGTGACAACCAACTCGAATTGCAGCGCTTCGCTCACCCCGCCGACGCGGCGGCCGCCCTCGCGCTCGCCGCGCGGTGCCGCGACGCGAAGGAGCAGCTGTCCACCCACGGCGCGGTGTGCATGCCGGGTGAGGGCGGGCTTCTCCTCCTGTCTCAGGACGGTTTCGATTCACTCATCGCCAGTCCCGTCGAAACGTCCGCGCGCCTGACCCGCGAGGTCATTCGCCGCTCGGGCCGCGTCCCCGACGCCGCCGTACTGATCGGTGGCGGCGCGCATATTCCGTTGGTCACGTCGGTGATGGAGTCCTGGCTCGACCTTCCGGTGATCGTGCCCGCGCAGCCCGAGCTGGTGGCGGCCGAGGGCGCTGCCCTGCTGGCCCGTCCGATGGCCGGGGAGTTCGTCGGCGCGGCGCCGCTGCTGCCCGACGAAGAGTTCGATGCTGAGCCGTTGCCCCAGCCGGATGTCGAATCCTGGGCGGACTCGCCGTCGGACGCGGCACCCCCGGCCCGGCGGCGCCGCGGCTTCGTCCTCGCCGGCGGTGCGGTGGCCGTGGTCGCCGCGATCGGTCTCGGAATCGGTGTCGGCACCGACCTCCTGCAGGGTTCGGACGAGGAGGCGCAGCCGGCCGCGACGCAGCAGGCCACGCAGGCGCCGAGCGTGCAGCGCGCAGCGCCCGCCAAGCCGACGACCGCTGCGGACGTGCCCCCGGCCGCGGATCTCGTCCCCTCCGCGGTCGAGGAGCAGCCGGTGATCCCGCCGCAGACCGAGGTGCGCGGCACGTATCAATCACAGATGCAGGCGCAGACGCAGAGTCCGGCTCGCGCGCCGGTCGTGCCCGGGACGCAGGATGCTGTTCCGTCCGATACGTCGGCTCCGACGACGACACCGGAACCCGCCCCACTCATACCGGGTCTGCCGCAGATTCAGCTGCCGACGATTCCTCCGCCCGCGCCGCTCCCCATGCCGGAGCTACCCCGGATACCAGGGCTCTGACGCCGCGCTTGTATAACGCCGACGGAAACGGCGAGGGTCCAACGCGCCGTTCGTGATCAAACCGTTATAGTTGGGCCCATGGTTTCAGTCCTCGGTGTATCGGTAGGCGCCAGCGCGGTGCGGGTGGCGTATCCGGACGACCGGGGGGCCGCCGTCCGAACATTTCCCGTGGATCCCGCGCACGAGCGGCCGGAGGATGTGGTCGCCGATTCCGTCGACACGGTGATTGCCGAGAACGCCGCCGACGACGTGCAGACCATCGGTGTCGCGTACCGGGATCAGGCTCAGGCCGCTGCCGTGGAGGCCGCGATCGCGGACTGCCGGCTGGTTCCCGAGGTGACGGCCGCGCTCCGGATGCTCGAGGCCTCCGGCGAACTCGGCGACCATTCGACCCTCCTGCTGTACGACCTCGGCAGTTCCGGCCTCACGGTCACCGTGGTCGACCGGGAAAGCGGAACGGTGTTCGGGTCGTCCCGGACGGACGAGATCGGCGGCGACCTCGTCGACCGCTTGATCCGCGACCATCAACTGCAGGGCAAACGCATCGCGGCGCCTGCCGACGAGGCCGGGGAGTCGGCGCTCGCTGCCCGGTGTCGCCGCGCCAAGGAGGAATTGTCCACCAACACCGCGGTCTGCGTCCCAGGTGACGGCGGTCTGCTCCTGCTGTCGCAGGACGTTCTCGAATCGCTCATCGTGCGCCCCGTCGAGGCCTCCGCCCGCCTGGCCCGCGAGGTGATCGCGTCGTCCGGGCACAGTCCCGACGTGGTGGTGTTGATCGGGGGCGGCGCACACATCCCGCTGGTCGCCTCGCTGATGGAATCGTGGCTCGCGCTACCGGTGATCGTGCCCGCGCAACCCGAACTGGTGGCCGCCGAGGGCGCCGCGCTGCTGGCGCAGGAGCACTCGGGAACTTCCGTGAAATTCGCCCGGCCCGTGCTCCGGGGTGGTGCGCTGGCCGGCGGTGCGTTGGCCGTCGTCGCCGTGATCGGTCTCGGCCTCGGGGTCGGCGGCAGTCTTATGCAGGGTTCCGACGGCGACGCACGCCCCGTCGCCACGCAGCCGAGCAATGTCGAGGTGTCGCCGTCGCCCGCGCGGCCGTCGGCGGCGACGCTGCAGCCGTCGGCAGCGGTGTCGGTCCCGGACGCGTCCCAGCAGGAGGTGAGCGCGCCGGAACCCGCTCCCGTGCCTGCCCCCGCGCCGCGCCCCCTCATTCCGGGGCTGCCGCAGATCCAGCTGCCGACACTCCCGCCGCCTCCGCCGCTGCCCCCGTTGCCGCGGATTCCCGGCCTCTAGCGACCGCTCATCGGCGCAGCATGTCCCGGACGTGACCGGTCTCGTTGACCGACGCCACCCGTCGTTCACCGTTGCGGGAGACGAGCACACGGGTGACGGACACGTACTCAATCGGGAACACGAGAGGCCGGTCGAGGCCGAGCACGTCCTGGAGGAAGACGTTGATGACGCCGCCGTGCGCGAACACCGCGACGGTGTCCTCGTGGCCGGATTCGTCGACGACGCGGCCGAGGGACTCGAACACGCGGGCCCGGAAGGCGTCGGCGTCGACGGACTTCGGGAACTCGCCGGCGCGGATGCGGGCGAACGCCTCCGGCGCCCGGGCCTCCGCCTCGTGGAACGGGATGTAGTGGTCGAGGTCGTAGTCGTACTCCGCGAGCCCGACGTATTCGGTGACGGGAAGGTTGAGTGCCTCCGCGACCGGCGCGGCCGTCTCGAGCGCGCGTCGTTGCGGGCTGCTGACGATCCGGGCGATGCGGTACGGGGCCAGCGCCGCGGGCAGGCGCTTGGCCTGGGCATGACCTTCTTCCGTCAGTGCCGGGTCCGCGCGCCCGTCGGACGCGGTGACGAGTTCGGGCAGCGCGTGGCGGATCAGTAGCAGTTGCACATCGATCAGCTTGCCAGCTCCCGTGCGAGGGCCGCGATCTGGCCGGGCTGATCGATCATCGCGTGGTGGTGGGCGGGGGACACCACCCGGAACGCAGCGCCCAGGAACTCCGCGAACTGTCGCTGCGTACGGATCCACGCCGAGCCCCACGGCGTGGCGCGTCCGGTGTGCGCGGCCGCGACGACGACGGGTGCCGTCAGAGTCGTGGTCTCGCGGAGCGCGGCCAGTTCCTGGGCCAGCGCCGGATACGACGCGTTCTCGACGATCGAGGATTCGAGGTATGCGGGTTCGCGGTAGATCCGTTCGATCCAGCGCCGGGTGTCCGGCGCGATCCCGTACGGGGGTGTCGAATGGTTCAGGATCCGGCGCACCGTGGGTCCGAGAAGCCGTTGCAGGCCCACCCGGCTCGCGAATCGGGCCACCCGGCGACCCGTGCCGACGCGCCACCGGGTCGGAATCACGCGGTGCGGCCGGGTCGTGACGGTGGCGTCGAGGAGGATCACTGCGGCGGTGCGCGCCGGGTACAGCCGGGCGAAGGCCTCGGCGTAGATGCCGCCGAGGGAGTGTCCGACCAGCACGGCCGGGGCGCTCACGTGCAGGGCATCGAGGACGCCGGCGATTCTCACGGCCTCGCCGCGGGCGGACGGCCGCTCGCCGGACGGTGGGCTGAGTCCGTACCCGGGCCGGTCGATCCGCACGACGAGGTTGGTCCCGGACAGTAGATCGACCACCTCGTTCCAGTCGAACCAGTTGCCGCCGAGGCCGCCGCAGAGGACGACGGGTGGTCCGTCGCCGTCGACCACCACGTGCACTCCCGCGGCCATTTCCCCAGGACGTTTCACGTGGAACCATCACTTTCCGGGGTGACGTGAATCACGGTGAGCGCCACGAAGATCAGCCACCCGGAAAAGGCGGCGAGCTGGACACGCTGCCCGAGCCCGAGCCAAGCGTCCTGCTGCCCGCGCAATCCAGCGGCCGTCAGCGTCCAGACCGTGCCGCCGATGAACACGAACGCAACGACTACCCCGGTCAGTTTCAACCAGATGGGCCAGCCGTAGCGGAACGCGGCCAGTAGGAACGCAAGCGTCGACACCACCGCTCCCGTCGACGCGGACGCGCTGGTGACGGCGTGCAGGTCATGGGTGAGCGGCAGGTCCCCGGCGTTCTCGCGGGTGGCGCACACGACGTCGGTGGTGGCGGCGCAACTCATCGGCAGACGAGAATCCGCGATCGTCGCGAGCGCGAACACGATCAGTGCGATCCACCCGACCGACGTCACCCAGCTGCGCGAGTACCGCGACAGTCCCAGCACCCCGGCGACGGCAACGATGCACCCGGTCACCAGGTCGCTGGTGCGGAACCAGAATCCGTACGGCTGATCCGCGGCGGCGAGTTCGCTCGCGAATCCGCGCAATGGATCGATGCCGGTGTCGAGGACGAACTCGAGCAGCCACGACGCGTACCCGACCGCACCGAGGATCAAGAGCGCCGCGACGGCCACCCGGCCGCGGGCGATCATTGCCTCGGCTTGGCCAGGGGGAAGGCGAGGGTTTCGCGGATGCTGCCGCCGGTGATGAGCATGACGACCCGGTCGACGCCCATACCGAGCCCACCGGTCGGGGGCATGGCGTGTTCGAGGGCCTGCAGGAAATCCTCGTCGAGTTCCATCGCCTCTTCGTCACCGCCGGCGGCGAGCATCGACTGCTCGGTGAGCCGGTTCCGCTGATCCACGGGGTCGGTGAGTTCGCTGTACGCGGTGCCGAGTTCGACGCCCCACGCGACGAGATCCCACTTCGCGGCGACCCCCGGAATGGTGGGGTGGGGACGTGTCAGTGGTGACATCGACGTCGGGAAGTTGGTGTAGAAGGTGGGGAATTCCGTGTAATCCTCGACGAGGTGCTCATACATTTCCTGCGCGACGGCACCCGCGTCCCAGGTGGACTGGTACGGGATCTCGTGTTCGTCGCACAGCCGCTGCAGTTCCGCGAGCGGTGTCTCGGGGGAGACGTCGACCCCGAGTTTCTCGGCGACCGCCTGATGCATCGTCTTCACGGGCCACTCGCCGGAGATGTCGACCTCCACCAGTGTGCCGTCGGGGCCGGGCCGCATGATGATCTCGCGTCCGTATGCGGCGACCGCCGCGGTCTGGATGAGTTCGCGGCACAGCACCATCATCTTCTCGTAGTCGCTGTGCGCCTCGTACGCCTCGAGGATGGTGAACTCCGGATTGTGCTTGAAATCGACGCCCTCGTTGCGGAAGACGCGGCCGATCTCGAAGACCTTCTCCATGCCGGCGACGCAGAGCCGCTTGAGGTACAGCTCGGGAGCGATCCGCAGGTAGAGGTCCAGGTTGTAGGCGTTGATGTGGGTGAGGAACGGGGCGGCGTTGGCGCCGCCGTGGACCTGCTGCAGGATCGGGGTCTCCACCTCGAGGAAACCGCGGCCGCCCAGCGAATCGCGCAGCGACTTCACGACGGCGCTGCGGGCCTCGAGCAGGCGCCGGGCGTCGGAGTTGATCGCGAGGTCGACGTACCGCTGCCGCACGCGAGTCTCCGGGTCGGACAGTCCCTTCCACTTGTCCGGCAGGGGGTGCAGGCATTTGCCGGTCATGCGCCATTCGTTGGCCAGCAGCGACAGCGCGCCCCGGCGGCTGTAGCCGATGACGCCGGCGACCTCGACGAGGTCGCCGAGGTCGAATTCGGCGGCGAACGCCCGGATGCGATCGGTTCCCACGCGCGCTTCGTCGACGAGGACCTGGATGTCGCCGGACCAGTCCCGGACCACCGCGAACACGACGCCGCCGTAGTCGCGGATCCGGAGCAGGCGGCCGGCGATGCGGACCGTCGTGCCCTCGGGGGATTCCACGGCCTCGGTCACCGTGTGGCTGGGTGGGAACGCGACCGGGTAGGGATCGATGCCCTGTTCGGCGAGACCGGCGAGTTTGTCGAGCCGGACGCGGACCTGCTCGGGGCGTTTCGGTCCGGTCGCCGTCGGTGCGAGGCCCTCGCCGGGTGCGCTGCCGTCGGAGTGCAGACCCTCGGCGGCGACGAGTGCGGCGGGAACCGCGGCGTGGTGGCCGGTGTGCTCGATGGCGTCGTGGGTCCCGGAGCGGCCGAACCGCGGCAGCGTCACGAATCCTTCCGCGACGGCCGAGGCGAAGCCGACGCGCAGCAGTTCCCGGTTGTCTTCGAAGCAGAGGAAGCGCGGCACCCACTCGGGCTGGTATTTCACGTTGGACCGGTAGAGCGCCTCGAGCTGCCACCAGCGGGAGAAGAAGACGAGGATCGAGCGCCAGATCCGCAGGATGGGTCCCGCTCCGATGCGGGAGCCCTCCTCGAAGACCGAGCGGAACACCGCGAAGTTCAGCGATACCTTGGTGATGCCGAATTGGTCGGAGGTGGTGGCCAGTTCGGACACCATCAGCTCCACCACCCCGTTGGGGGACGTCGGCTTGCGGCGCATCAGATCGAGGGAGACACCCGTCGGACCCCACGGGACGAGCGACAGGATGCCGTCGATCTCGCCGTTCTCGTCGATGGCCTCGACCAGCAGGCAGTCGCCGTCGAGTCGGTCGCCGAGCCGGCCGAGGGCCATGGAGAATCCGCGCTCGGTTTCGGTGTCCCGCCACGCGTCCGCGAGGCGGATGGCCTCGGCCATCTCGTCGGCGGGCACGTCGCGGTGCCTGCGGATCCGGACGGTGACGCCCTGGCGGCGGACGCGGGTGACGGCCTGGCGGACCTGCCGCATGTCGCGTCCGCTGAGGTTGAATTCGCGGGTGCGGAGGATGGCCTCGTCGCCGAGTTGGAGCACGGTGAGACCGGCCTTGTTGTAGGCCGTGGCCCCGGTTTCGCTGGCCCCCATCACGGCGGTGGCCCAACCGTATTGGGACGAGAGGGCCTGCCACGCCTCGATCGCGTGCGGCCACGCCTCGGGGTCGCCGATCGGATCACCGCTGGCGAGGCACACGCCGAGTTCGACGCGGTAGGTGATGGCCGCCTTCCCGCTGGGTGCGAAGACGACGGCCTTGTCGCGGCGGGTGGCGAAGTAGCCGAGGGAGTCGTCGGCGCCGTACTGCAACAGCAGTCCGCGCAGCGCCGATTCGTCGTTGCCGGTGAGGGCGTTGTGGGAGCGCTGGGCGCGGAACAGGGTGATGACGGCGGCCAGCAGGGCGAGGGCGCCGAACAGGCCGAGGAGGGTGTTGACGAATCCGTGTGGGCGTCCGCTGAACTGTTCGTTGTCGGCCGCGGCGAGGGCGGTCACGCGGTTGAGGGCCCACAGAAAGCGCTCGCCCTGCGGCAGAGTGCCGGGGAAGAGTTCGACGAGCCCCCACCCGACGAGGGTGCCGATGGCGAGTCCGACGACGAGCACGCCGAGGGCTTTCCAGCCCGCGCCGCGCCGGACCCGGGTGTAGAACTCGGGCCGGGCCGCGATGAGGATGCCGATCAGCACCACCTGAACCACGGCGGCGACCATCGCGTTCACGTTCCGGTCGGTGATGCTCACGATCACGTTGGTGATCAGGATCAGCGTCAGGTAGATCGTCAACAGCCACCAGGCGATGCGTTTGCGGCTCGCCAGCGCCGCGGCGAGTAGCGCGACCACCAGCGCCCAGGACAGGCTCGTGTCCGGAGCGTCGAAGTAGTACATGTCGACGTACTCTCGCGGCACGTGCACGTAGTAGCGCAGCACCGGCGAGATGCTCCACAGGAACACCAGCACCGAGAACACGCCCAGGGTCAGTCCCGCGATGTGGGGAACCTGGTGAAGGCGCCCGTTCTTCGATCCGAGGGCGGGGCGGGGCCGTGGTCCGGTGGCGACGGCCGCCTCGGACGCCTGGTGTGTCTCGGTGCTAGCTGACATCGAGTGTTTCCTTCCCGGCAAGAGATACGTACCGATCACGGGAGACAGATGTTCCAGTGTTCAGTGTGAGCCGTCGGGCCGCGATTTGGGTGGAGAGGGAAGATAGAGGCATGTCCGACATTCACGACGCCGTGCCGATCCGAGACGAATCCATTCGTCTCGGCCAATTCCTCAAGCTCGCCAACCTCATCGAGTCGGGGGCCGAGGCGAAGGAAGTGATCGCCGACGGACTGGTGTCGGTGAACGGTGAGGTCGAGGTGCGGCGGGGACGGCAACTGCGGGACGGGGACGTCGTGGAGATCGGCGGGATGACGGCGCGGGTGAGCGCTCAGGCCTGACGGTCCGCGGACGCGAACTTCCGCAGGAACAGTGCCTCGGCGACGGCGAGGTTCTCGATTTCGCGGGGATCCACACTCTCGTTGGGGGCGTGGATGAGGCAGTGCGGTTCCTCCACGCCGATCAGCGCGATCTCCGCTCTCGGGACGACGGCGGAGAAGACGTTGCACAGGGGGATGGAGCCGCCCTGTCCGGCGGTTCCGAGTTCCTTCCCGAACGCCTCTTCCATCGCCGCGCCGAGGGCGGCGTAACCGGGACCGTCGGTGGTCGCGCGGAACGGGGAGCCCACCGCCTCGCGTTCCACTTTCACCCGCGCGTTCCACGGGGCGGCGTTCTCGAGGTGCGCGGCGAGTGCGTCTTGCGCCTTCCGCGGGTCCGTGCCGGGCGGGACCCGCAGGTTGAGGCGGGCCGATGCGCGCGGCGAGATGGCGGCGGCCGATCCGACGACGGGCGGGCAGTCGATGCCGAGAATGGTCAGCGCCGGCCGCGCCCACACGGCGTCGGCGATCGAGGCAGAGCCTGCGAGGCGGACCCCGTCGAGCACACCAGCGTCCGCGCGGAACTGCGCCTCGGGGTAGTCGACACCCGTCCACGTCTGGTCCGAGTCGAGACCGTCGACGACGGTGTTGCCGTCCCGGTCCCGGAGGGTGGCGAGCATCTGGACGAGGGCGGCGAGAGCGTCGGGGGCGGGTCCGCCGAACATGCCGGAATGTACTTCCCCGGCCAGGGTCTCGACGTGGACCACGACGTTCGCGATGCCGCGGAGTGTGGTGGTGACGGTAGGCAGGCCGACCGCGGCGTTGCCGGTGTCGACGACGAGGATCATGTCGGCGTCGAAGAGTTCGGGCCTGGCCTCGACGAGGTTTTCGAGCCCGCCGGTGCCCATTTCCTCGGACCCTTCGGCGACGATCCTGATCCCGACGGGGAACGGGGTGCCGAGTGCACGCAGCGCCAGCAGGTGCATCACGATGTTGCCCTTGCAGTCGGCAGCGCCGCGCCCGTACCAGCGCCCGTCCCGCTCGGTGAGCGTGAAGGGGTCGGTGTGCCACAGCTTCTCGTCGCCGGGCGGTTGAACGTCGTAGTGGCAGTACAGCAGCACGGTGGGCGCGCCGTCCGGTGCGGGCTGATGCCCGACGACGGCGTGTGAACCGTCGGAGGTTTCGATCAGTTCGACCTGTCCGATCCCGGCTCCGAGGAACGCGTCCCGAACCCACTCGGCGGCGCGCACACACTCCTCCGGCGGGAACTGCCGCGGATCGGCCACCGACCGCATTGCCACCAACTCGGCGAGTTCGTCACGCGCCGTCGGCATCAGCCCGGCTACCTTGGAACGGATGTCGTCGGACATGTGCGCCTCCTCGGGGTTTCGCTAATTCTCGTCCACGAGTTTCAGATCGTCGACGGCGGACTCGAATTCCGCCGACTTCCCGGGCAGTACACGGCGATCACCAGGCGCCCGCTGCGCATCACACCCGTGGTGAGCGACGGTTTCTCGGCGGGCACTACCCAACTGATCGCGACGGCCGGAAGGATGAAGTTGCCGAGCACCAGACCCGTGGCCACGAGCATCGCGCGGGGGAACGGCTTACTCCGGATTATTGCGTCGGTATTCGGAGCCTCGCGGCGGTTCGGTACCGATGGATACCGAACCGCCGATCGGTGCGAGTCTCCGTCACTTCCTGAGGATCACGGTTTTCGTCTCGGTGTAGGCGTCGAGCACTGCGGCGCCGTGCTCACGACCCCAACCCGACTGCTTGTACCCGCCGAACGGCAGGGCCGGGTCGAGCACGTGGTAGCTGTTGATCCAGACGGTGCCGGCTTTGAGCTTCGCCGCCACGGTGTGCGCCTTCGACACGTCCGACGTCCAGACTCCGGCAGCGAGCCCGAAGTCGGTGTCGTTCGCGGCGCGGACGATGTCGTCGGCGTCGTCGAAGGGAATGGCGGTGACGACGGGCCCGAAGATCTCCTCACGCACGACCCGCATCCCGGGGGTGGTGTCGACGAGGACGGTGGGTTCGACGAAGTAGCCGATCTCGCCCTTACGTCGGCCGCCCGTCACCGCCGTGGCGCCTTCGGCGCGGCCGCTGTCGAGGTAGCCGAGCACGGTGTCGAGTTGCTTCTGTGACACCAACGGCCCCATCTGGGTGTCCGGGTCGAGGCTGTCGCCGACCTTCATCTCCGCTGCGATCCTTGCGACACCCTCCACGACCCGGTCGTACACCGTCGACTGCACGAACAACCGGGATCCGGCCTCGCAGGCCTCACCCTGGTTGAAGAAGATCGCCATCGCGGCGCCCTCGATCGCGGCGTCGATGTCGGCGTCGTCGAAAACGATATTCGGTGACTTGCCGCCGAGTTCGAGGGTCACCTTCTTCAAGTTGCCGCGGGCGGCACCGACGATGTGCCGACCCACCTCCGTGGAGCCGGTGAACGACACCTTGTCGACGCCGCGGTGGGCGGCAAGGGCGGCGCCGACGTTCTCGCCGTCACCTTGCACGATGTTCACCACCCCGTCCGGGACGCCGGCCTCGCGGAGCACTTCACCGAGAAGGGCTGCGCTGAGCGGGGTTTGCTCGGCGGGCTTGAGGATCACCGTGTTGCCGGCGGCGAGGGCAGGGCTCAGCTTCCACGCGGCCAGCAGCAGCGGAAAATTCCACGCGACGATGGCGGCGACGACGCCGACGGGCTCCCGGACCGTGTACGCGAGGTAGTCACCGGGTGCGGCGGCGGAGGTGACGGGAATCGTGGTGCCCTCGAGCTTGGTGGGCCAGCCGGCCATGTACCGGAACCAGTCCGCCGACAGCGGCACGTCGACCAGACGGGCGTAGGTCAGCGGTTTTCCGTTGTCGAGCGCCTCGACCAGCGCGAACTCCTCGACCCGCTCTTCCAGGAGGTCGCCGACCCGCCACAGGATCCTGCTCCGCTGCGCGGGTGTCATCCGACCCCACGGTCCCTCGAGCGCGCGTCGGGACGCGGCGACCGCCCGATCGACGTCCGGCGTCCCGCCGAACGCCACCTGCGTCAGCGGTTCGCCGGTGCAGGGGTTGTACGTGGTGAAGACCTCGCCTGAGGCCGCGGGCACCTGCAGGCCGTCGATCAGGTGCAGAACGGGTGCGCTCAGGAACGCGGATACCTCCGGCAACAGTGCCGTCGACGTGGTTGTCATGGTGGTACTCCTCGATGGTGTCGGATTTTCTGGGGCGGTGGGTGAATTGGTGTGAGGGGCGGCGCGGTGGGCCACCTCTCACGGTCTCGATCCATTGACAGGGGTGGGTGAAGGCGCAGAATCTAAGTCGTGCGTGCTGGTCCCGCGCACGTCCCGGCACCCGCGAACTCGGAGGACGATGTGCCCTATTGGTCTACCTCCAGCCTGAGTGCGCGCGATCAGGCCGGCTACTGGGGTGATGTGGTGTGCGAGGCGTTCACGCCGCTGTCTCCTCATCGGGGGCGTGCACAACTCGATCGCAGTGCTACTGCGGAGGGAATGCCGGGATGGGTGCGGTCGGAACCACTCGCCGAGACGAACTGCGCAGAAATTTCCTCCTGCACTCAACTGCTGACCCACGGGCGCGACGAGGTCCGCCGGACGCCGTTGGATGCGCTGTTCGTCAACCTGCAGCTGTCGGGGTCGTGCTACGGGGAACAGGACGGCCGCCGGTGCATCGTCCAGCCGGGTAGTTTCGCGGTATTCGACACCACCCGTCCGTACTCCCTCGAGTTCAGGGAGCCGGCGAACGACACCAGTTGGCGGGTCCTGTCTTTTCGGGTTCCCCGGGAACAGTGGAATTCGACTGTCCGTGTCGACGACGCGACGTCGTGCGCCGTCGACACGACGTCCGGAGCGGGGCACATCGTCGGAACGATGATGTCCGCACTGTGGAGCGAACGACCGAATCTGGACGACATCACGGTGAAGGCGCTGGAGCGATCGTTCGCCGACGTTCTCACTGCGATCGCCGCCGCCCGAGGGGGACGCTCCGCACAGTCCGACGACGAGCGCCGAGATGCGGCGTTACGCCGTATCGTGCGGCACTATGTCCGCTCGGCCATCCCACTCGGACGGGTCACCGCGGACGGCGCCGCGCGGGAGGCCGCGATCTCCGTCCGCACGCTCCATCGACTGTTTCAGTCCGTCGACACCACCTTCTCGGCGTGTGTCCGGGACGAGCGGCTCCGCGGGGCGATGGGCGATCTCGAGATGGCACCGGATTCGGTGAGGCTCAGTGAGATCGCTACCCGCTGGGGATATTGCGACAGTTCGCATCTGACGCACACGTTCCGGCGCCATCTCGAATGCACACCCTCCCAGTACCGGGAGTCGTGCCGCATCCCGGCGGATCAGCCGGCCACGATCCCGCCGGCGGACTGCATCGGATCGAAATCCGGGCGCTTCAGCAACGCGTGCAGTTGGCGACGGCGGACACCCATGTTCCCTCCGTCGTACAGCGGGAAACACAAGACGTCTTCCATGATTCCGGCGATCGGGGTCTGGTCTCCGTACGCGTTCACCCCCACCACGCGCATCGTGTCGTACACGGTCTGCACCGCGAGCTCGGACGCATAAATTTTCACCATGTGACCGAGTTCCTCGTCTGCGCCACCGGTCTTGTCGTAGAGGTCGCAGGCCTTCCACGTGAAGTAACGCGCAGCTTCGATGCGGGTCTTGATGTCGACGAGCATGTAGCCGACATTCTGGTAGTCGATGATCGGGACGGGCCCGGATCGCTTGTCGGTCCTGGCGAATTCGTACGCGTAGTCGAATGCCGCCCGCATCCGCCCGACGCACGCCGCCCCGATGAGGGAGGACGTCCAGTTGAACGTCTTGCGGACGATCTCCATCCCGTCACCGGGTCCTCCGATGAGGTTGCCGGCGGGAACCCGGACGTCGGTGAACGTGATGCGGGGGGAGGCGGTCGCCCGGTGGCCCATGGTGTCGATGTAGGACTCGATCGTGATACCCGGGGTGTCGCCGGGGACGACGATCACGGCTGCCGATTCCTGCGGCGGCAGGTTCGGGTCGGTCCGGCACAGAACGCTGATCAGTGCGGCACCGTTCCCATCCCACCCCGAACCATTGGTGGTGAAGTGCTTGTCACCGTTGATGACCCACTCGTCCCCGTCCAATCGGGCGAAGGTCTGTATCCCGCCCGACGTGTCGGTGGTGTCGAAGTTCGCACCCCCGCTGGTCTCGGTGAACGCCCATGCCGCCAGGAGAGGTTCCTCGCCCGCGAAAGGTGGCAGGAAGGTGGCCTTCTGTTCGGCGTTCCCGAAGTGGATGATCGGCTGCAGCCCCAGACCTGTGCCGAGGAGTGCGCTCGGAACATTGATATCTGCCCGCGTCAGTTCCTCGGCGGCCAAGGCGAAGTCGAGCGACGGCATTGCCGTTCCGCCGTATTCGACGGGGAGCAGTGCCTTCAGGAAACCGGCATTCACCATGTCCTGGTAGAACGGTTTGATCGCCGCGAACCGCGCCTCCGGCGTGGCCAAGGGTGCGATCACGCCCTCGACGAGGCTGAGTCTCTCTTCGGCGAACGATCGCGCCGCCTTCTGCAGGCCGGCTTGTTCCGGGCTCAGGTCAAAGTTGATGGCCATGGTGATCGATTCCTCCGCTGTTGCCACACTACGACGATTGTGTGAGCTCGAACACATCCCGAGCTCGGTAATCAATGGTGGCGCGGAGTACGTCCTCCAGGCTTGGACCGATGCGCCGACTGCGCTGGACAATTGCGCCAGAAGGATCGGACCGGTGTGGAGGCGGAGGGAATGTGGGTCGTCGCCGCGCCAGGAGAAGGGGCGGCTGGGATTGCCTGCCGGCCTATTCCTGGCGGGCGACGCACGGATAGGGGTGCTCGCTCTCTCGAATCAGCGGACGACGACGCCGTCCTGATCGCTGTAGACGGTCTCGCCGGGGTTGAACGTGACGCCGCCGATCTCGATCGGGACGTTCTTCTCACCGGAGCCGGTCTGGGTGCTCTTGCGGGGGTTGGTGCCCAGCGCCTTGACGCCGATGTCCAGGGTCTTCAGGATCGCCGAGTCGCGGACCGCGCCGTTGACGATCACTCCGGCCCAGCCGTTGTCGACGCCGCGGCCTGCGATGATGTCGCCGACGAGGGCGGTGTGGATGCTGGCATCGCCGTCGACGACGAGGACGCCGCCGTTGCCGGGCTCGCCGAGGGTCTGCTTGACCAGCAGGTTGTCCTGAAAGCACTTGATGGTCGTGATGGGGCCGGAGAACACTTCACGGCCGCCGAACTGGATGAACTGCGTGTCGCAGCTCCGGATGTCGGGTCCGATCTCGTCTGCCAGGTCGGCGGTTGCCACGGGTTCAGTCATACGCGCCAGGATAGAGGGCGGTCGCTGGGAGAATGCGGGCCATGACCATTGCAGTGACCGGAGCGACGGGGTCCATCGGCGGCAAGGTGCTCGAGCGGCTCGGCGGCGGCGCCGGTGTCCGGCTGATCGGGCGTGACGCGCAGCGACTCGCGCCGCTCGCCGAGCACTTCGACTCGGCGTTCGCCGTGGCCACATACGCCGACGGTCCGGCGATGACCGCGGCGCTGGACGGCGTCCGGTTGCTGTTCCTCGTCTCGGGTCACGAGAGCGCCACCCGACGGGACGAGCACCGCACCGTCGTGGACGCCGCCCGCGCCGCCGGGGTGGAGCGGATCGTCTACCTGTCGTTTCTCGGAGCGGCGCCGGAGTGCACGTTCACGTTCGGACGCGACCACTACTTCACGGAGCAGCACATCCGGGAAAGTGGGCTGAAGTTCACGTTCCTCCAGGACAGCTGGTATCAGTCGATGATCCCGCTGATGGCCGACGAGCAGGGCGTCATCCGCGGTCCCGCCGGGGACGGCCGGGTGAGCGCGGTGGCGCCCGACGACGTCGCCGATGCCGTGACGGCGGTCCTCACCACGGGTAACGGCGACCACGACGGCGTCACCTACCGCCTGACCGGTCCGGAGGCGTTCACCCTCACCGAGGCCGCCGCGACGATCACCCGGGTGACCGGACGTTCGGTGAGTTTCGTGAACGAGACACTGGACGAGGCGTACGCGTCCCGCGCTCGCTTCGGGGCGCCGGACTTCGCGGTCGCAGGGTGGGTGACCTCGTACGCAGCGATCGCGGCGGGTGAGTTGGCGGTAGTGACGGGAGACGTCGAGACGCTTACCGGGCGCCCGCCGCAGACCTTCGCCGACTACCTTTACAGCTACACTTGAGCCGTCCTGGCATAGCGAGCGGTAGATAGGTCTTTGATGGTCAGCTCATCCAATGGTGCGACGCCCACCGCGGCCGGCAACGTCGCAGACTGGCGTCGCCTCGAACCCACGAAGTTGACGCCGATCCTCAGCGCCTCCCTCGACGCGTTCTACGAACACGGTTTCCACGGCACATCGGTGCGCGACATCGCCCGACGGGTCGGTGTCACGGTACCCGCTCTCTATTACCACCACGAGAACAAGGAAGCCGTTCTCCTCGCGCTTCTCGAGCTGTCCACCAGCGACGTCCTCGAGCGGGCACACGCCGCGAGCGCCGACGGCGGCGACGATCCGGTGCAGCGGCTCGCCAATGTCATCGAGGCGATCGTGCTGCGGATGACCATGCGGTCCCGGCTGGCGGCGCTCGAGAGCGAGGTCCGGTACCTGAGCCCGGAGAACCGGCAGCGCTACCGCACCGTCCGCAAGGGCGTGGAGGAACTGGTCCTCGAGATCGTCAAGGAAGGCAAGAAGCGCGAACTTTTCGACGTGTCGGATGCCGCGGAGACGACGCGGGCGCTTCTCGGCATGTGCCAGTCGATTCCGCGCTGGTATCACGCCCAAGGCAAGCTGACCCCGGATGCCGTGGCGCGCAAGTACGTCGAGATCGCGATGAAGACGGTGGGATCTACCGAAGACCCGGTGAAGCCGAAGAAGAAGCGCACCGCCGACGTCTGACGGCGATGCGCCTCGGCGCGGCAGGTGCCGTCAGCTCCCCAGTCCCAGCCCGGATCCGACGGCGTCGAACTCCGTCGTCGTCTCGGTCGGCTCGCCGTTCGGTGGGGCGAACGTGAACACGGCGGTGTAGCGGCCGGCCTCGTGGGTCCGGATCGCGGCCGTCCCGGCGCCCAGGGTGAGGGGGATCGTCCGCGCGGTCACGTCGCCGGAGGGATCGGTGAGTTCCAGCTCGAGCGGGGTGGTGCCGTCCGTGCCCGTCGGGGTGGGGGTGACGATCGCGCCGAGGGTCACCAAATTGTTGGCGTAGACGGTTCCGATCGGTGGGACGACGTTGATCTGGTACGTGGTGGCGGCGGTTGCCGTGGGGGCCAGAGCGAGTGAGGCCGCTCCTGCCAGTGCGGCGATGGTCAAGGTCCCTCGCGAGAAGTGCACAGAATCCCTTCCTGTCGACGGTCTCTACGCGCGGCCACGTTACGGCAGTACCCTCCGATACCCGCCCCGACTCACCGTGCATCCGAAAATAGTTCGAACACACGGCTTTCCGGCGATTAGGATCTCGAAACGGTTCAGGATGAGGTGTTTTCCCGCGCGAGCGTACTGTCGGTGTGCTGCACGGGGCACGTTCTGGGGAACGTGCCCAGTTTCTCCACTTCGTACCCGTTCGGGTAGCTGCGAATGTTGGGCAGGTCGCGCGCGAACTTGGGCACGGTGCGCACGGGGTAGAACCGGACCAGGCGTGCCCGTGCCTTCAATGCCGCACGGGACAGCGTCCGCACGAGGCGGGATGGCCTCCGGTAGGCGAACGCGTCGAGAAGCGGGTCGTCCATCAGCGCCCACGAGAACCGTTTGATCAGGGGCGCGGGGGCAAGGTTGTTCGGTGGGAAGGTGCAGAGGAGGTCGAGTGTGGAGTCGGCGACGGCGCGGCCGCCCTCGTCGAACAGGAAGTGCTCCCCCTCGTAATCGTCCAGGAACGTCTCGAACGCCTCGAAGGTCTCGGGTATCTCCTTGATGCCCATGTACTTGCCGAGCGCCCGGTAGTAGTTGGTGGATCCGACGATCTCGTTGCGGGTGAGTTTCCGCCAGCCGAAGTCGTCGATCCAGCGCACCGGGGTCACCACGAACGTCGACAGCACGTAACGCATGTCGTCGTTGGAGATGTCGTAGGAACCGTGCATCTGGTTCATCCGGCGGATGGCGGCGCGGCCGGGGTCGCTGGTCAGGCCGTTTTCGAGGACGGCATCGAGGATCAGGCCGGTGTCGTCGTAGCGTTTCTGCACGCGTTCGGTGAATTCGCCCGTTTCGAACAGCAGCCTGCCGATGCTGGGCACCGCGTACGTCCGGAACAACGCGAAGCTGAGGGCTTGGTTGATGTCCCACGGAAACTCCTGCGTTGCGAGAATCCGGGCGATCTCTTCGTACTGCGTCTCGGGATCGAGGCGGTCGGTCCGGCGACGTAGATCGAAGCGTTTCATGGGTTTCACTTCCTGCAGCGGCTGTGACAGATGGCCAGGCAATTTAGCGATCGTTCAGATGGCTAGACTGTATCCCCTGTCACAGTGCGACGCCAGAGTGGCATTATGCGAACACATGGCACGAAATTCACCGCAGACCGAACGCATCGTGATGCTCACGGAACTCCTCGCCGATGAGCCGGAGACGCCCCGCAGCCTTGCCGACATCGCCCGGCACCTGGGTGTCGCCAAGGCGACCTGCTATCCGATGGTCGTGGCACTGACCGACGCCGGCTGGCTGATCCGGCACCCCACCCGCAAGACCTACCGTCTCGGCCCGGCGCTCATCCCGATCGGTCGCGCCGCCTCGACGGCCACGGACGTCGTCGACCTGGCGCGGTCCGTGATGCACGAACTGGCCGACGCGTCCGACATGGCGTCCATCGCGTTCGTGCAGTCCGGCGCCGACGTGGTGGTGGCCGAGGTCGTGCAACCCGTCGGCGGACGACGCGGGACCCTCGGCCTGCGGCTCGGCGACAAGGTGCTGCTCGCGCCCCCCATCGGTTCGGGACTCGCGGCCTGGTACCCGCAGGAACAGCGCGAGGAGTGGTACGCGCGCGGCGCGCAGGATCTGGGGGTCGGGGCGGACGATCTGCGGGCCACGTACGAACCGGCCCTCGCGCTGGTCCGGGAGCGCGGGTATGCGATGGAATCGATGCAGCAGCAAGCACATTCGCTTGCCAGTGCCGTCTCCGAACTCCGCGGTCGCGGAGTGGGCGGGCACCGCTCGACGCTCGCGCTGCGGGAGGCGCGCAAACTACTGTCGGCGGATGCGGTGGTGGGTGACATAGACCCGGAAGGCAGCTATCAGCCGCTGTCGATCAATGCGGCGGCATTCGACCGGGACGGTGAACCCGCGGTCGTGCTGTGTGTCGCCGACGCGTCCCGGCCGATGTCGGGAGTACGGACGGCGGAAATCGGCGAACTGGTCCGCGACGCCGCAGCCCGGGTGACGGCCGCCATGCACGGCCGCCACCCGTAGTACTGACAGGCTATTTCAGTTCGGCGAGGACGGTGCCCTGGGTGATGGCGGCGCCGGGTTCGACGGCGAGGCCGGTGACGGTGCCGGCCTTGTGGGCGTTGACGGGGTTTTCCATCTTCATGGCCTCGAGGACGGCGATGAGGTCGCCCTCGGCGACCTGCTGGCCTTCTTCGACGGCGACCTTGACGACGGTGCCCTGCATGGGGGCGGTGACGGCGTCACCGGACGCGGCGCCGCCGTGGGCGCCGCCGCGGGTGCGGGCCTTGGGCTTCTTCCGGACCGCGCCGGCCGCACCGCCGGTGCCGGTGCCGAGGGTGAACTGGCCGGGCAGGGACACCTCGACGCGGCGGCCGCCGACCTCGACGACGACGTTCTGCCGGGGCAGGTGCTCGTCCTCGTCGATCGGCTGGTTACCGGTGAACGGTTCGATCTGGTTGTCCCATTCGGTTTCGATCCACTTGGTGTAGACGTCGAAGGACTGGCCGTCGCCGATGAACGCGGGGTCGGAGACGACGGCCCGGTGGAACGGGATGACCGTCGCCAATCCTTCGACCTGGAATTCGGCCAGGGCGCGGCGGGCGCGGGCGAGGGCTTCGTCGCGGGTGGCGCCGGTGACGATGAGTTTGGCGAGCATGGAGTCGAATTGGCCGCCGATCACGGACCCGGTTTCGACGCCGGAGTCCATCCGGACGCCGGGGCCGGTGGGGGGCACGAACTTGGTGACCGGGCCGGGGGCGGGCAGGAAGCCGCGGCCGGCGTCCTCGCCGTTGATGCGGAATTCGAAGGCGTGCCCGCGGGGGGTGGGGTCCTCGAGGATGTCGAGTTTTTCGCCGTTGGCGATCTTGAACTGTTGCAGCACCAGGTCGATGCCGGCGGTTTCCTCGGTGACGGGGTGTTCGACCTGCAGGCGGGTGTTGACCTCGAGGAAGGAGACGGTGTCGCCCTGGACGAGGTATTCGACGGTGCCGGCGCCGTAGTAGCCGGCCTCCCGGCAGATGGCCTTGGCGGAGGAATGGATGCGGGCGCGTTGGTCGTCGGTGAGGAACGGGGCGGGGGCCTCCTCGACGAGTTTCTGGAAGCGGCGTTGCAGGGAGCAGTCGCGGGTGCCGGCGACGACGACGTTGCCGTGCTGGTCGGCGATGACCTGCGCTTCGACGTGCCGGGCCTTGTCCAGATACTGTTCGACGAAGCATTCGCCGCGGCCGAAGGCGGCGACGGCCTCGCGGGTGGCGGAGTCGAACAGTTCGGGGATTTCCTCGATGGTGTGGGCGACCTTCATGCCGCGGCCGCCGCCGCCGAAGGCGGCCTTGATGGCGACGGGGACACCGTATTCCTGGGCGAAGGCGACGACCTCGTCGGCGTTCTTGACGGGGTCCTTGGTGCCGGCGGCCATCGGGGCCTTGGCTTTTTCGGCGATGTGGCGGGCGGTGACCTTGTCGCCGAGGTCGCGGATCGATTGTGGGGAGGGGCCGATCCAGATCAGGCCGGCGTCGATCACGGCCTGGGCGAAGTCGGCGTTTTCGGAGAGGAAGCCGTAGCCGGGGTGGATGGCGTCGGCGCCGGATTTGGCGGCGGCGTCGAGGATTTTGTCGAACACCAGATACGATTCGGCGGAGGTCTGTCCGCCGAGGGCGAAGGCTTCGTCGGCCAGGCGCACGAACGGGGCGTCGGCGTCGGGTTCGGCGTAGACGGCGACGCTGGCCAGGCCGGCATCGGCTGCGGCCCGGATCACCCGCACTGCGATCTCACCGCGGTTCGCGACAAGCACCTTGGAAATACGTGCACTACTCATCGAAATGTCTTCTCTTTTCTACAGTTCAGTAGCCTGCGTTGACCAGGACGGCAGCGGCGGCCACTTGCCGACGCAGAATGAGTGCGGGCGTTCCCCACGAATCGGTATCGGGCGCGGGCGTTTCAGCCGCGGATGCCGACGAGGCGATCGCGGCGAACACCGCGAGCACCGCCGCGATGTCCGTGTCGCTGGGGTTGCCCGTGAACGTCACGGCCGGTGCCGCCGGCGACTCGGCGAGCCCGGCATCCAGCGCGATCTCGTCGAGCACCTCGTCGACGACCAACTCCGCGGTCATAGCGGGATGTTCCCGTGCTTCTTGGGCGGGAGGGTGACCATTTTGCGTTCGAGCAGGCGCAGGGCGGCCACGATCTGTCCGCGGGTGTGGGACGGGGGGATGACGGCGTCGACGTAGCCGCGTTCGGCGGCGACGTACGGGTTGACGAGGGTGTCTTCGTATTCCTGTTGCAGTTGCAGGCGCAGGGCGTCGACGTCGTCACCGTTGCGGGCGGCCTCGAGCAGTTGTTTGCGGTAGACGAACCCGACGGCGCCGGAGGCGCCCATCACGGCGATCTGGGCGGTGGGCCAGGCCAGGTTGACGTCGGCGCCCATGTGCTTGGAGCCCATCACGTCGTAGGCGCCGCCGTAGGCCTTGCGGGTGATGACGGTGATCTTCCCGACGGTGGCCTCGCCGTAGGCGTAGAGCAGTTTCGCGCCGCGGCGGATGATGCCGTTGTATTCCTGGTCGGTGCCGGGCAGGAATCCGGGGACGTCGACGAGGGTGATGATGGGGACGTTGAACGCGTCGCAGGTGCGCACGAACCGGGCCGCCTTTTCGGAGGCGTCGATGTCGAGGCAGCCGGCGAAGACGGTGGGCTGGTTGGCGACGATGCCGACGGAGCGGCCGTCGACGCGGCCGAAGCCGACGACGATGTTGCCGGCGCGTTCGGCCTGGACCTCGAGGAATTCGTCGTCGTCGAGGATGCGGCGGATGACCTCGTGCATGTCGTAGGGCTGGTTCGCCGAGTCCGGGATGAGGGTGTCGAGTTCGAGGTCCTCGGCGGTGAGCGAGTCTTCGAGGGCTCCGGTGATCGGGTCGGTGGGGATCATCCGGGGGGCGGCGGCCTGGTTGTTGGACGGCAGGTAGGACAGCAGGTCCTTGACGTAGTCCAGGGCGTCCTGTTCGCCGGAGGCGACGTAGTGGGCGACGCCGGACTTGACCATGTGGGTGTGGGCGCCGCCGAGATCTTCCATGGTGACGTCTTCGCCGGTGACGGTCTTGATCACGTCGGGGCCGGTGACGAACATCTGGGAGGTCTGGTCGACCATGACGACGAAGTCGGTCAGGGCGGGGGAGTACACGTGGCCGCCGGCGGCGGGGCCCATGATCAGCGAGATCTGCGGGATGACGCCGGAGGCTTGGACGTTGCGGTGGAAGATTTCGCCGTACAACCCGAGGGAGACGACGCCTTCCTGGATGCGGGCGCCGGCGCCTTCGTTGATGCCGATCAGGGGGCGGCCGGTCTTGAGGGCGAGGTCCATGACCTTGACGATTTTTTCGCCGTAGATTTCGCCGAGGGAGCCGCCGAAGACGGTGGCGTCCTGGGAGAACACGCACACGTCGCGGCCGTCGACGGTGCCGTAGCCGGTGACGACGCCGTCGCCGACGGGGCGGTTGTCGGCGAGGCCGAAGTTCACGCTGCGGTGCCGGGCGAGGGCGTCGAGTTCGACGAACGAGCCGTCGTCGAGCAGGGCGGTGATGCGTTCGCGGGCGGTGAGCTTGCCCTTGGCGTGCACCTTCTCGACCGCGGCTTCACCGCTCGGGTGCTGCGCCTGGGCCTGACGATTACGCAGGTCGGCGAGCTTTCCCGCCGTCGTGTGAATATCGGGCGTGACCGCCGAATCTGTGACTGTCATCTATGACTGCTCTTCCCGTCGAGGCTGTCGGAACCTGCGCTGAACCTGTGGGTGCGCGGTTCGTGGGGTTACCCACCGGACGCCGCCACTTTAACGCATTACTTATCGATCGCTCACGTGTAATTCATCACTCCGGGTGGGTCGTGCGATGCGTCACGCTGCGACTACTGCTCTTCGGTGCGGCCGTGGCGGCGCTCGTAATCCTCGCGAGTGCGGTCGGCGCGGCGCTGCGCCTTCTCGCCGACGAGGTCCGGATCCAGGCCGTGGCTGAGCAGTCGGTGCCGGCGGTAGATGTTCATCAGAGCGACCGCAAAGTAGAGCAGGGGGAGCAGAAGGAGAGCCATCATCGCCAGCGGAATCCAGATCGGACCGGGGATGAGGAGGAACAACGCCAGCACCGCGACCACCGGCAGCATGAACCGGAGGACGTACCGCACGGACGCGCCGGGGCCGACGAGGTCGTTGCGGACCCAGTCCTGCATCGAATCCGGCAGGGTGCGCCCGAACAGATACCCGACGTACTGACTGGGGCTGGGACGCTGCGAATCGGACATGGGTTCAGGATAGTGCCGAGAATCGGAGCGAACGTGAACCCCGGTCCTGCTACTGCCGCTCCGCGTTCGCGACGACGACGTCCCGGACGTACTGCGCCAGACCGGGGGCGACGTCGTCGTAGTGCCGGCGGAAGCGGTCGTCGGCGAGGTACATCTCTGCGAGGTTCACCTGCATCGCGTGATCGCAGTCGTAGAACCGTTCGATGCCGGCGCGGTGTTCCTCGGCGAGAGCGTTGGCCCGCTCGGATCCGGGTTCGACGCCGTCGGCCATCGCCCGCGCGAGTGAGGCCTCGAATGCGTCTCCCTCGGCCTTGATTCGCTTCCAGTCCTCCTTGTTCATCTTCGCGGTGCGCCGCTGCGACTGCTTCCACGCGTCGGTGTCGCCCCAGCGCTCCTCGGCCTCGGCGGCGTACTCCTCGCCCGGCCAGTTGTCGCCGAAGATCTCGTTCTGCTCTTCGGGGGTGAGCTGAATGCCCATGGTTCTCGCCTCCATCATCTTCTCCACGGCGGCAGCCATCTCGTGTAGGCGATCGATCCGTTCGCTCAGCAACGCGTGCTGACGTCGAAGATGCGCGAGGGCATCAACGTCCGGATCGTCGAGGAGGGCTGCGATCTCCCCGAGGGGAAACCCCAGTTCGCGGTACGTCAGCACGCGGTGCAGACGTTCCACGTCGGCATCCGAATAGCTGCGGTATCCACCGGGTGTGCGGTCGGACGGTGCCACCAGGCCGATTTCGTCGTAGTGGTGCAGGGTGCGCACACTCACTCCGACCAGCGTGGCGACGACGCCCACCGTGTGTTTCTCGCTCACGTCTTCTACCGTGCAGCCTTACGTCGCGTGAGGGTCAACTCAGTTGTAGAGGTTCTCGAGTTCGGCGGAGAAGTTGGTCATCACGACCTTGCGCTTGAGTTTCATGCTCGGGGTGATCTCGCCGTTCTCGACGGTGAGTTCCCGTTCGAGGATGCGGAACTTCTTGATCTGCTCCCACCGGTTCAGGCCGGAGTTGAGTTCCTCGACATACCCGCCGATGAGGTTGCGGGTCTCCTGCGCGTTCGCGATCTCGGCTAGCGACTTGCCGCCCAGGTCGTGTTGCTGCGCCCATTCGCCGATGGATTCGGCGTCCAGGGAGATGAGAGCGACGCAGTACGACTTGCCTTCGCCGTCGACGATGATCTCGCCGACGTACGGGCAGATGCCCTTGAACGTGGCGGCCAGTGCGGACGGCGCGACGTATTTGCCATTGGACGTCTTGAACATGTCCTTTTTGCGGTCGGTGATCCGCAGGTAGCCCTTGTCGTCGATCTCACCGATGTCGCCGGTGTGGAACCAGCCGTCGTCGGTGAGTGCCTCGGAGGTGGCGTCGGGATTCTCGTGGTACCCGCTCATGACACCCGGGCCCTTGATGAGGATTTCGCCGTCGTCGGCGATCCGCGACTCGGTGCCGGGGATGGGCCAGCCGACGCTGCCGAACTGGTATGCCGACGGGCGGTTGACGAAGGACGCGGCGCTGGTCTCGGACAATCCGTAGCCCTCGAGGACGACGATTCCCACGGCGTCGAACCATTGCGCGACATCACGATTGAGGGCCGCGGAACCGGAGATGAAGAACTTCAGGCGTCCCCCGAAACGCTCGCGAATCGTGCTGTACACCAACCGATCCGCGACGGCGTGCTGGACCGAGTCGAGCAGCGACGGGCTCTTGCCGGCCTGTTTGGCCTTCGACACCCGCAGCCCCACCCCGATGGCCCAGTCGAAGATCTTCTCCTTCGGTCCGCCCTCCTCCCGCACGGTGGACAGGATGCGGGCGTACGCCTTCTCGAAGATTCGGGGGGCAGCGCCCATGAAGGTGGGTTTGACCACCGCGAGGTTCTCGACGATCTTGTCGACGCGACCGTCGACCGCCGTCGCGAAACCGATCTGCAGCGGCAGCGTGAGCAGGACCTTCCCGAACACGTGCGACAGCGGAAGCCACAGGTATTGCAGGTCGTCGGCGTCGAGGATGCCAATGGCGTCGATCGCGGCGGCCTCGTACGTCCACGCGGAGTGCGACAATCGCACGCCCTTGGGCTTGCCGGTGGTGCCGGACGTGTAGATCAGGGTGGCGAGGTCGTCGGGGGCGATCGCCTCGATCCGGTCGTGCACGGCGTCGGGTGTCTCGGCAAGCAGTTCTTCGCCGAGGTCGTGCAGCTGCTGGAACGTGATCACCCAGTCGTCGCCGTCTCCGGGGGCGCCGTCGATGAGGACGACCTTCTCCACGTCGCCGAGTTCGCCGCGGTTCTCGCGGAGCTTGGCGAGTTGCTTCTCGTCCTCGGCGAAGACGACCCGGCTGCCGGAGTTGGCGACGATATACGCGACGTCGGCTGCCGTCGTGGTGGGGTACACCGTGGTGGTCGCGGCACCCGCGCACATCACCGCCAGATCGGCGAGCACCCATTCGTAGCGGGTGGCGGAGGCCAGCGCCACGCGTTGCTCGGGCTGCACCCCGAGGACGATGAGACCGGCCGCGAGATTGCGCACCCGGTCCCCCGCCTCGGACCAGGTGACGCTGACCCACTTGTTCGGGTCCTGCGCGTCGACGTACCGGAATGCTTCGCGATTGGGGGAGTGCGCCACCCGATCCACGAACAATGCGGCTACCGACGGAGCCCGATTCTCGATCTTGGAACGGTCAATGACCTCGTCCGACGCGCGCTGAGCTGCCATGTATCGATCTTAGGAACCGGTGCGGCTCGCGGGAGCGGTTTCGCCGACGCCGAAACGCGCGAAGCGCCGTCCCCGGAACAGGCCTACGGTCGGTAGAGGGGGCGGTGCCAGGGTGAATTTCGGTTCTGCTGGTACCGGGCAGGGTCGCAACACGAGGTGAGAACGATGTCGCAGAACATGATGGACATGATGCAGATGTTCATGGCGTGGATGCACAGCATGGGCTGGTCCATGCCGATGTGGATGCCGATGCCGATGATGTGAGTTCGGCGCCGACGACCTGAGGGCGCCCGGAGATCCCGGCGCGGGGGAGGCCTGTGCCGCCTCGAAGCTCACGTGGCCACGGGGGCGCGGTTCGCGACGATGGCCAGCGACATCACGGCGGCGATCGCGCACAGCCCGCCCGCGACATAGAACGCGGCGTCGTAGCCGCCGAACTGGTCGCGGACGAGTCCGGCGAGGAATGCCACCAGGCCGGCCCCGATCTGATGCGACGCCAGCACCCAGCCGAACACGATGGGGGCCTCGTCGCCGAAGTGCTTGCGGCACAGCGCGACCGTCGGGGGAACGGTGGCCACCCAGTCGAGTCCGTAGAAGATGATGAACGCGATCATCGGCGGATGCACGGTGTCCGCGAACAGGATCGGCAGCAGCATCAGGGAGATCCCGCGCAGCAGGTAGTAGATGCCGAGGAGTTTGCGTGAATCGAACCGGTCGGTGAACCACCCGGACGCGACGGTGCCGACGACGTCGAAGATGCCGATCACCGCGAGCAGGCTCGCCGCCGCCGTCACCGGCATGCCGTGGTCGTGTGCGGCGGGAACGAAGTGGGTGCCGACGAGCCCGTTGGTGCTGGCCCCGCAGATCGCGAACGTGCCGGCCAGCAACCAGAACACCCGGGTCCGTGCCGCCGAGAGCAGTACCGCGACGGCCCGGCCTGCGGCGCCGCCACGGCCGGTCGGTGCGGGTGGTTCCACCATGTAGTCGGGGCCGGCGCCGTACGGGACCGTCCCGACGTCCGACGGACGGTTGCGTAGGAACAATAGGACCAACGGCACGACGGCGAGGGCCGCGAACGACACGGTCAGTGCCACCGTCTGCCAGTCGTAGTGCTCGGCGACCATCGCGAGGATCGGCAGGAACACCAACTGCCCGGCGGCGCTGCCCGCGGTGAGGATGCCGGTGACGAGGCCGCGGCGCGCGACGAACCAGCGGTCGACGACGGTGGCCACGAAGGCGAGCGCCATCGAACCGGTGCCGAGCCCGACGAGCACGCCCCACAGCAGCACCAGTTGCCAGGTGGCCGTCATGAAGACCGTCAGTCCGCTGCCGGCCGACACGAGGATCAGCGCCGCTGTGACCACCCGCCGCATGCCGAAGCGTTCCATCAGTGCCGCGGCGAACGGCGAGGTCAAGCCGTACAGCACCAGGTTGATCGACACGGCCGACGAAATGCTTGCCCGCGACCAGCCGAAGTCCTCGTGCAGGGGGTCGATCAGGATCGACGGCGCCGCCCGGAAGCTGGCGGCTCCGACGAGGGCGAGGAACGCGACGGCCGCGACGAGCCACGCGTAGTGCAGACGGGGTGGGGCCGCCTGGGCGGAGGGTGCGGGAGGCGCGATCTCGGACGTCACGTCGGTAAGTCTGCGGGACGGCGTCCCGTCGGAACAGTTGCCGGAATGACAATACCTGAAAGAATCTGGCCATGGTGGAACGTCATCGGGTGGTCGTGCTCGCGCTGGACGGGGTGATCCCGTTCGAGCTCGGCATCCCGTCGCGCGTGTTCGGCCGCGCCCACGACGTCGACGGACACCTGCTCTACGACGTGCTGACGTGCACCGCGGACGGCGGGCCGGTGCGTACCGACGCCGACTTCTCGGTGGCCGTCGACCACGGGCCCGAACTCCTGGCCACCGCCGACACCGTGGTGATCCCCGCGACGTACGAACTGGGCCCGGCCTACGACGAGGGCCGTCTGCCCCCGAACCTGGAGGCCGCGCTCGCACTCGTCCGGCCGGGCGCCCGGTACGTCTCCATCTGCACCGGCTCCTACGTCCTCGCCGCGGCGGGGCTCCTCGACGGGCTGCGCGCCACCACCCACTGGCGCAACACCGAGCACTTCCAGCGCACGTATCCGCAGGTGCGGGTCGACCCCGACGTGCTGTTCGTCGACGAAGGGGACATCCTCACGTCGGCCGGAGTCGCCGCCGGTCTCGACCTCTGCCTGCACATCGTGCGCCGCGACCACGGGTCGGACGTCGCAAACCGGGTCGCGCGCCGGTGCGTCGTCCCGCCGTGGCGCGACGGTGGGCAGGCCCAGTACATCGAGCGGCCGATCCCCGAGACCACGTCGGAGTCGACCGCGGCGACCCGGGAGTGGGCGTTGCAGCGCCTGGGTGAACCGCTGTCGCTGAACCGGCTGGCCGGGCACGCGAACATGAGCGTGCGGACGTTCACCCGGCGCTTCGGTGAGGAGGTGGGCACCACCCCCAACCGCTGGCTGATCACCCGTCGCGTCGACCGCGCCCGGCAACTGCTCGAGACGACGGACCTGTCCGTCGACGCCGTCGCGCGTGAGGTCGGGTTCGGAACCGGCACGTCCCTGCGGCAGCACATGGGCGCGGTGCTGGGCGTTCCCCCGTCGGCGTATCGCAGGACGTTTCGGGGCCACGCGGTTCGGGCGGTCTGAGCGGCGGTTCAGTCGCCATGATGGTCGGCCCGGCTGTGGAATGCGTCCACGGCGGCGTCGATGGTCGGGTAGAAGTGCGTCGAGTCGAACCTGTCGCCCACCCCGAACCTGATGAGCTGGTCCTTGATCGGACCCTTCATCTCCGCGAACGCCAACCGGATGCCGTTGCTTTCGAGATAGATGTCGAGGTCGACGAGTTCGTCGACGGCGGTGGTGTCGAGTCCGGTGATCGGTTCGGCGGCGACGATCACCCACTCGACCGGGTCGGGCGCGGACGCCACCACCGAGCGCACGTATTCGTCGAAGATCTCGCCATTTGCGAAGAAGAGGGGAGCGTCGAAGCGCACCAGCACCAGTCCCGGGATGCGGTGCCCGTCCGGGTGACGTTCGATGTCGTGGAAGCCGGGGCGATCCGTCGTCCGGACGAGTTCGGTGCGGTACGGCTGCCAGGCGTGCGCGACGACCGCGACGAAGGACAGCCCGATCGCGACGAGGATGCCCTGCAGCACCCCCACCAGGGCGACGCCCAGGAACGCGGCTGCGGCGAGACCGAATTCGACGGAGCTCATCCGCCACATCCGGACCATCCCGTCGACGTCGACCAGAGCGGTGGCCGCGACGATCACGACGGCGCCCAATGTCGCGTCGGGCAGGTAGGCGGTGACGCCGGGGGCGACGAGAACGAAGACCAGCACGGCGAGTGCTCCGACGACACCCGCCAGTTGGGTGCGGGCGCCGGCCTGTTCGGCGACCGGGGTCCGCGAGCCACTCGCCGAGATCGGGAAGCCGCCGAACAGTCCGCCCGCGATGTTGGCGACGCCGATGGCCTTCATCTCGGTGCTGCCGTTCACGTTCTCCCCGTGCCGGGCCGCGAACGTGCGGGAGAGAACACCCGTGTCGGCGAACGCGATCAGGGCGATGCCGGCGGCGGGACCGATCAGCTGGGCCACGTTGTTCCAGTCGACACCGCCGAACGACGGCAACGGCAAACCCTTGGGTAGCGCGCCGACCATGCCGATGTCGTCGTCGAGACCGGCCGCCGCGGACAGGATGATGGCTCCGACGACGGCGACGAGGACGCCGGGGATCTTCGGCAGCCACAGGCGGAACGCCACGATGACGGCGAGGGATCCGAGACCGACGGCCGCGGCGAGGCCGTCGATGTCACCGGCGAACACGGACCGCACGATGCCGCGGATCTCCCCGATCAGCCCGGACGCGTCGACGGAGAAGCCGAGCAGTTTCGGGAGTTGGCCCACCACCACGATCAGGGCGATCGCGTTGAGGTACCCCAGGCGGATGGGCTTCGACAGCAGTTCGGTGACGAACCCGAGATGCAGGAATCCGCCGATCACGAGGATCGCGCCCATCAGGACGGCCAGGATGCCGGCGAGGGCGAGTGCGCTCTCCGGATCATCGACGACGGCCAGCGGCAGCACGGCCGCGGCGATCAGCGGAGCCAGCGACGAATCCGGTCCGAGGACGAGGATTTTCGACGGACCCACGACGGCGTAGGCGAGCAGCGGCACGATGGTGGCGTAGAGGCCGGCGTAGGCGGGCAACCCCGCTGCTTCCGCGTAGCCCATCCCGGCGGGGATGAGCAGGGCGGTGAGGACGAGTCCGGCGGTGATGTCGGGTCGCAGCCACTCCCGCCGGTACGACCGGGCCGTCGCGATGCCCGGCAACCGCGCGAGACTACCGGTCCAGGGCATGGTTCGCGTCTCGGCGTGCGCGGTGCGGGTCGACCGCGGCGGTCGCGGGTAACGGTGTGCTCGGTCGCGTGTGCCGCCGCCGGCGGATCGCCTTCTCCGCCTCCACCACGACCGGAATGATCAGCGACCAGCCGAGGCAGGCGAGCCACTGGCCGCCCGTCAGCGACGTGGTCATGAGGAGGTCCTGGAGGAAGCCGATCTCGACCGCGAAGACGGTGACGACGACCGGGACCGACAGGATCTTCAGCGCGGTGAGGATCGGTGCGGTGAGCCCGGATTCGGGATCGCGCCGCATGACGAGCCCGGCGAGGATGGAACCGAGCGACAGCACCACGAACGCCGTGGTCATGGGGACGCTCGCCTCGGTCGTGCTCAGATCGCCCGGTGCGAGGAGCATCGCGGCGAGCGTGACGGCGAACTGCAGGACGCCGTACGCGAGCCACTGCACGAACGCTCCCCGGTTGGCGATGGGCAGCCGAGGGTCGCGTGGGGGCTTGTTCATCAGATCCGGCGGCGCCGGGTCGAGCATGATGACGGCGACCGGGAACAGCGTGATGAAGAAGTGCTGGAACAACACCATCAGCGGGGTGAGCGCGACCCCGTCGTTGATGTCGAAGATGCTCGCGACGAGGAACAGCAGAACCAGAGAGAAGAGTTTCGACATCTGATACCGGATGTACGACACGATCTTCTCGTAGATGCTGCGGCCCAATTGAATCGCGGTGATCAGGGTGCCGAAATTGTCGTCGGTGAGGATCATCTTGCCGGCCTGTTTGGTGACCTCGCTGCCCGATCCCATCGCGACGCCGATGTCGGCTTTCTTCAATGCCGCCGCGTCGTTGACGGCGTCCCCGGTCATCGCCACCACCGCGCCGCTCTTCTGCATGATGTCGGCGAGCCGGAGCTTGTCCTGCGGGGTGACGCGGCCGAACACGTGCAGGCGAGGCAGGGCCGCCGCCAGGTCGTCGTCGGTCATCGCCTGGAGTTCCGGCCCGCCGATGGCGCCCGGTCCGAGACCGAGTTCGGCACCGATCGCGGATGCCGTGATCGCGTGGTCGCCGGTGATCATGCGGACGTCGATGCCCGCCGCGTGGGCAGTGCGTACGGCGTCGATCGCTTCCGGGCGGAGCGGGTCGATGATGCCGACCATCCCGACGAACGTGAGGTCCTCCACGAACGACATGGGGTCGGCCACCACTGCGTCCTCCTGCCCGTCGAGCCGGCGAGCGGCGAATGCCAATACGCGCAGGCCCTTCTCGGACAGTGCCCGGTTCGCTTCGGTGAGTTCCTCCCGGACCTCGTCGAGCGGCACTGCCTGCCGACCCGGGCGGAAGGCGCTCCCGCAGCGGGCGAGGACAACGTCGGGTCCGCCCTTGACGAGTTCCGCGAACTGGGTGCCGCCGTCGACCTGGAGGTGGTGGAACGTCGCCATGAACTTGTATGCGGAGTCGAACGGCACCTCGGCGACCCGGGGATACTGTCGCCGGGTGAGCGGGGCGTCGACACCGACCTTCGCCGCGAGCACGACCAGCGCGGCCTCGGTCGGATCGCCGACGACCTCCCCGGTGTCGGAAACGGTGGCGTCGCTGTCGAGGCACAGCCCGTACGCGAGCAGGGTGAAATCGGGGACGGCCTCGCCCGCGGCGTGGGTGATCCGCCCCGTCTTGCTGTAACCCTCGCCGTCGACGGTGTACCACCGGCCGTGGAAGTACAGCGACCGCACCGTCATCTGGTTCATCGTCAGCGTGCCGGTCTTGTCCGAGTTGATCGCACTGGTGGCGCCGAGTGTCTCGACGTCGGTGAGGTTCTTCACGACGGCCTTCGCCTCGGCCAGCCGGCGGGCCCCGAAGGCCAGCATCGCCTGGACGAACGTCGGCAGGCCGGTCGGGATGGCCGAGACGCCCATCGAGATGCCCAGCAGAAGGAGCGTCGTGACGCTGTCCCCGCGCAGCAACCCGATGATCACGATGATCGCGACCGCCGTCCAGGCGATGATCCCGAGAACTTTGGTGAGCGAATTCAGTTCGCGCTGAAGCGGAGACTTGCTCGGCGCGACGGCCGAGAGCATCGACGCGATCTCGCCCATCTGGGTGTTCATGCCGGTTTCGGTGACCACCATGGTGGCGGTGCCCCGGGTGACCGACGTGTTCTGGAAGACCATGTTGGTGCGGTCGCCGAGCGGGACGTCGGCGGCGTCGAGGGTCCGAGGGTCCTTGGGGACGGGGGCGCTCTCACCGGTCAGCGCCGCCTCCTGGGTCTCGAGGGTCGCCGACGTCAGTAATCGTCCGTCCGCGGGAACCACGTCGCCGGCCTCGAGGTGCACGATGTCGCCGGGCACGAGGTCGGTCGCGGCGAACTGGACCAGCGCCCCGTCCCGGGTCACCCGGACCTGCGGTGTCTGCATCTTCGCGAGCGCGTCGACGCTGGCGCGTGCCTTCAGTTCCTGCTGCGTCCCCAGCACGACGTTGAGCACGACGAGGGCCGCGACGATGATCGCCGTCGGGACCTCGCCGATGACGACGCTGACGACCGCCACCGCGACCAGCATCAGGTTCATCAGATCCTTCAGCTGATGCAGCGCGAGCGTCCACGTCGACGGCGCCGGCTCGGAGGCGATCTCGTTGGGACCGTACCGTCGGCGCCGGTCGTCGGCCTCGTGGGCCGTCAGACCGGACGTCCGATCGGAGAACGCGGCAGCCACTACGGCATCGGCGTCCTGGGCATACCAGGCGCCGCGCGCCTGCGCGGGTTCCGTGGAGACCATGACCGCTCGTCCTTCCGGGCTCGAATCCTCAATAGGGGGTGGGGATCCAGTGCAATGGTTGCCTCGGCGCCTCGTAGCCGTGCGGATCCCGGCGCTCGGGCAGCGTGATGTCGGGGAGTTCCAGCGGTTCGTAGGGAACCTGGCTCAGCAGGTGGTTGATGACGTTGAGCCGGCCGCGTTTCTTGTCGTCGTTGACCGCGACGTACCACGGCGCCCAGCCGGTGTCGGTGAAATGGAACATCTCGTCCCGCGCCCGCGAGTATTCGTACCAGTGGCTGTACGACTTCAGATCCAGCTCCGACAGCTTCCAGATCTTCCGCGGGTCGTCGATCCGGCTCTGCAGGCGGAGGGTCTGCTGTTCCTGGCTCACCTCGAGCCAGTATTTGAGCAGGATGACGCCCGAGTCGACGATCGCACGCTCGACCGTCGGCACGAGTTGGAGGAAGTACTGTGCTTCCTCCTCGGTGCAGAATCCCATCACCCGTTCGACGCCCGCCCGGTTGTACCAACTGCGGTCGAAGATCACGACCTCCCCGCCGGACGGCAGATGGGGCAGGTACCGCTGCACGTACATCTGCGACTTCTCGCGATCGGTCGGCGCGGGCAGGGCGACGACCCGGAACACGCGCGGACTGACGCGCTCGGTGATCGCCTTGATCACACCGCCTTTCCCGGCGGTGTCACGACCTTCGAACACGATGCAGACGCGCGCACCGGACGACTTCACCCACTCCTGCAATGCGACGAGTTCACAGTGGAGCGGACGGAGCAGGTGGCGGTACTCCTTGTTCTTCATCGGTGGGGCGGGCTGGTCGGTGCCGGGCGACGGCAGGTCGAGCCTTGCCGTCCTGTGCTTCTTTCCCATGATCTCTCCGGCCGGCGGATCAGACCCGATCCGGCTTCCAGGTCGACACTGCCCAGATGACCACGATGTCGAGCGCGATGATGAGCAGCGACCACCATGGGTAATACGGCAGCCACAGGAAATTGGCGAGGATCGAGACGGCTGCGATCACGATTCCCGAGACCCTCGCCCACCCCGCTCCGGTGAACAGTGCGAGGCCGATCCCGAGAACCAGAACGCCCAGCACGATGTGGATCCAGCCCCAGGTGGTCAGGTCCAGCTTGTAGACGTACTCGATACCGACCACGAACATTTCGTTCTCGGCGACCGCGGCGATGCCTTGGAAGATCTGGATGATGCCCACTGTCACGAGGATGAGAGCCGCCCCGATCGACGTACCTGCCGCGACGCCTTGCTTGACCGACGATGTCTCGGACATGACCGTCCCTTTCCCTACCGCGGGCCGGCCGGCCCGGTCCGTCCATTGTCCGCCGAACCACCCCTGCGAGGTCACGAAACAGAGTTTCCGGGCAGGCGTGAATACTGGATTCATTCCAGGCTCAGCCGCATTCGCGCACCGGGACCGAACCATGTTGGTCGAGTGGCCGTTTCGTGTCTTGACGGTGGATCACGGCGGGATGACGATGTATTGATGACCGGGGACGACGAGTTGCTCCGGGTCGAACAGGTTATCGAACGGCTGATCATTCGGTACCCGTCCGCCTCACCCGTAGACATAGAACACACCGTGCGCACTATTCACAAGCGGCTGGCAGAAAGCGCTGTTCGCGACTACATCCCACTCCTCGTCGAGAGGGCGGCCGTCCGCGACCTCGCCGCCCGCGCGACCCCGAATCGATCGGGTGACTTTCTGCTCTAGCGCCGGCGCCCTGCCCGGTGGATACTTGCCGCAGGCCCGTGTGGCCGCCTCTGCTGTCTTCAGAAGAGAGGTCTTGCAGTGAACGACACCGATTTCGACGAACTCGGGCCCATCGACTATCTGGTCGTGGAGTTCCCCGCCGATCGGAAACCCGACGGATCGGCCCTACCGCTTCTGATCGATCTGGTCGAACGAAACATCATCCGGGTGCTCGATCTGGTCTTCGTCCGCAAGGAATCCGACGGCTCGCTGGCCGGGATCGCCGTCGAGGACCTCGGCTTCGAGGGCGGTGTGGACGTGACGCTGTTCGCCGAGGCGGCGACGGGTCTGATCGACCGCACCGACCTCGAGGAAGTCGCGGCTGTGCTCGAGCCCGGGTGTTCCGGGGCGATTCTCGTCTACGAGAATTGTTGGGCCGCACCGTTCGCCTCCGCGCTGCGGCGCGAAGGGGCCCAGCTCGTGGCGTCGGGACGCATCCCCGTCCAGGGCATTCTGGCGGCGCTCGACGCGCTCGACGCCTCCAGCTGACAGGCCGCCGAATCGAGAGCTGAGGAGCACATCATGCCAGGACTTCTGCGCGGGATCGCCCGGACCGCGCTCGTGGCGGGCACCGCGACCGCCGTCTCCAACCGGGTGTCGCGACGACAAGGCCAGCGATGGTCGGCGAATCAACCTGCCCCACAACAGGCGGCGCCGCCACCTCCCCCGCCGCCCGCGCAGCCCGCTGCGCCGTCCGGGGGCACGGATCGCATTGCGGCCCTGAAACAACTCGGTGAACTCCGCGATCAGGGAGTCCTCACCGAGCAAGAATTCGCCAACGAGAAGGCCAGAATCCTGGCTTCCTGACCGCAACACCGACTGAACGGAGCGCGACAATGGAAGGTTTCTGGGAGTTCTTCTGGTTCATCTTCGTCTGTTTCGCCTTCGTGGCGTACCTCACGGTGCTGTTCTCGATCATCACCGACCTGTTCCGCGATCGCGAGACGTCGGGCTGGGTGAAGGCGGTCTGGATCTTCTTCCTGTTCTTCGTGCCCTTCCTGACGGCCCTGATCTACCTGATCGTCAAGAGCGATGGCATGGCGAAGCGGTCGATGGCCGCCGCCCAGCAGGTCAGGCACGCGCAGGACACCTACATCCGCGACGTCGCCGGACAGTCGCCGGCGCAGCAGATCGCGGATGCCAAGGCGCTGCTCGATTCCGGGACGATCACGGACGCCGAGTTCCAGGCGATCAAGGCGAAGACGCTGGCGTAGCGTCCGTCGGTGTGGTGTCGGTCGGCGTCGCATCTGCAGCCGCGTCGGATGTGCGGGCCGGACGGATGAGCAGTTCCAGTGCCGCGAGTGCCACCACGGCGACGAGCACGATCCACAACACGACCATCCCGGTGGGGTAACGCCAGAACACCAGCAGCAGTGCGGCGACACCGATGATGCCGCACCGCAGCGGAACTCGGAGCTGGTGCGCCCACCGTTCCACCTCGTTCGGCGGGCGGCCGCTTCCGGATCGCCGGGCGAAGTCCAATGCCTGCCCGTAGCCGCGACGTACCGCCTTCGCCGAGGACGAGCCACCGACGAGGTAGGCGCCGATCGCGATCACCAGGCCGAGGACGGCCACCGCACGCAGACTCGTGCGCAGCGGCACCAGCACGGTGTCGATGACCGCTGTGGCCGCGTCGGGCGACAGGATGTCTGTGGGCACGCTGTCGAGGTAGATCGCGCGTCCGATGAGGATTCCGATCGCCAGGACGAGCATCCCCAGGGCGATGGACAGCCCGGCGAGAGCGAGGGCGCGGAGCCTCCGTCCGGTGGGTGCGACGGCGACAGCGGCGGCTGCGCAGGCGATTCCCAGCCACGGCAGGATCGCCGAGGCCTTGTCGAGTGCGGAGACCGCCCGCTGCGCCTTCACCAGTTCGGGAGACTGGAACAACACGAATTGCTTGTCCACGGCGGGGATTTTGTCCGCGAATGCGAAACCGCGCTCGGTCAGTGCGGCCTTCACCTTGTCGATGATGGTGCCGAGGGAGATGCTGACGGTGCCACTCTGGTCGACTTCGACGGAGCTGAGTCCGTAGTTTCCCGTCATCACCGCCACGAGCGCGTTGTGCGCAGACCGGTTTGCCTGGATCCACAAGTCCTCGAACTGCTGGGACTGCACGAGTGAGCTGACGGTGTCGTGGACGAAGCTCTTTGCCTGGCTGGTGATCACCGGGGCGAGGCCGACCACGGCCTTGTCCAGGCGGGGGGCGTTCGTGGACAGGTTCGAGACGTCGGTCAGCGCGGTGAGCGCGTCCGCCGTGAGCCCCTCGATGTCGACCCGGGTGAAGATTTCGTCGGTGATCTGGTTCGTGATCTCCGCCTGGATGGCCGGATTCTCACCCAGGGGTGCCACCGTGCTCACGTAGCGATCGGTGTCGAGAATCTGGCTCCGGGTGAAGCGGGCGGTGACCGAGACGATCGAGAGAACCGCGACCAGCACGAGCAGGATCGTCACCGCGACCCAGCGCAGTCCGTGCCTCGGAGGGCGGGAAACCGGTTCGGCGGGAACGCCGGCCGCCGCGCCCGCGGCCTGTGAGCGCAGCGTCGCGACCTCGCCGCGCAGCCGGAGAAGCTCTGCGCGTTCGTCTTTGTCGAGCGGGTCGGTGTTCGTTCCCTCGGTCATTCGTCGCTCAGATCTCGTCGGGATTCCAGGTTGCTACCGCCCAGATCACGACGGCGTTCAGCGCGATGATCGTGATGGCCCACAGCGGGTAATAGGGCAACCACAGGAAGTTGACGAAGATCGACAGCGCACACAACACCATGGCTGCTACTCGCGCCCACGTCGCCCCGGTGAACAGCGCCGCACCGACGGCCGCAACGATCACACCGAGCACGAGATGGACCCATCCCCAGGCAGTGACGTCGAATTTGTAGGTGTACTCGATGCCCACGACGATCACGTCGTCCTTGGCTATCGCGGAGATCCCTTGGAGAAACTCGAGCACACCGACGGTGACGAGCAGAACCGCCCCGCCCATCGAAGTTCCCTTTGCCACGCCTTGCTTGACCAGTGATTCGTCGGACATGACCGATCCTCTTTCGTCAGAATACGAAATGAACTGGCGTAATGAATTATCCCCCCGGAGAGTGACCGTTGTCAGGTAGATGCCGGGACGCGCGTGCAATTGACCTTGCTCTGCGTGGCAGCGGAAGATGAAAACCCCCGAGTCCGCCTGCCGCGGAGAGGACGAGACGCCATGACGACCGAAGTGATCGACGGCGCGCCCGAGGAAACGAGTACTGACCGGCAGCCGGGGTACCGGCGCCGACTGCCCGACCGGTATGCGTTCGGCGGACTGGTGATCGCCGTACTGTTCGTATGGCTGTCGCTGACACCGACGCTTCTGCCCCGCGGTCCGTTCTTCCAAGGACTCGTCACAGGCGTGTCGGCGGCCGTCGGCTACGCCCTCGGGTTCCTGGGCTCCAAATTGGTGCGCTATCTGGTGCAGCGCGAGGCACCGGCCCACGTGAAGGTCGTGGTTCGCCGGGTGTCGATGGTGATCGGACTCGTCGGAACCGCAGCGATGCTGGTGTGGTTCGGGAACTGGCAGTCCCAGCTGCGGGAGATCATGAGTGCCGCCCCGTTCCCGTGGACGGGATACCTGGTCATGGTGATCGTGGCGATGCTGGTCTTCGTTCTGTTCGTTGCGCTCGCCCGGGTGCTGCTACGGGCGGTGCGGTGGGTCGAGCGCAAGGTCAGCCGGGTGGTGCCGCGGCGGGTGTCGGCGACGGTGATCGGCGTAGTGGTGGTGGCGCTGCTCGTCGCGCTCGTCAACGGCGCGGTGGTGCGCGTGATCATGACGGGCCTGAACAATTCGTTCGCCGCCGTCAACCAGGAGACCAAGGCGGGCGACGAGCCACCGACCTCGACACTGCGGTCGGGCGGACCGGAGTCGATGGTCACGTGGGATTCGCTGGGACGGCAGGGCCGCTCCTTCATCTCACGCGCGCCGACCGTCGACGAGCTGTCCGCGTTCAACGGGGGACGGCCGGCGCTGGAGCCGATCCGGACCTACGCCGGGCTCGCCAGCGGCGGCGATTCGATCCGCGAGAACGCGCAGGTGGCGGCGGACGAACTCGAACGCGCCGGCGGCTTCGATCGTGCGGTGGTGGGCGTGGCGACCACCACCGGCACCGGGTGGATCAACGAGAGCCTCGTCGCGTCTCTGGAATACATGTACAACGGCGACACCGCGATGGTCGGGTTGCAGTACTCCTATCTTCCGAGCTGGCTGTCCTTCCTCGTGGACAAGGAGCGGGCGCATCAGGCCGGGGAGGCGTTGTTCGACGCGGTGTACGACAAGTGGAAGGTATTGCCACCGGAGACCCGTCCCAAGCTCGTCGTGATGGGGGAGAGCCTCGGCTCCTTCGGCGGCGAAAGCGCATTCGGCAACGTCGACGACGTCGAGGCCCGCACCGACGGCGTCCTGTTCACCGGACCGCCCAACGCCAATACGATCTGGACCGACGTCACCACGAACCGCGACCCGGGTTCGCCCGAATGGCTTCCGGTCTACGAGGAGGGCGAGACCGTGCGTTTCGGCGCGCGGGCGCCGGAAGACCTGCCGCGCCCCGACGCCCCGTGGGGGCTTCCGCGAATGGTGTATCTGCAGCACCCGTCGGACCCGATCGTCTGGTGGTCGCCGGAGCTGCTGCTGAACAAGCCCGACTGGCTGCGGGAGGATCGCGGATACGACGTCCTCGACAGCACGCAGTGGTTCCCGTTCGTGACGTTCCTGCAGGTTGCGGCCGACATGGCGGTCTCGACGGGGGTCCCCGACGGGCACGGGCATTCCTACGTCGTCGACATCGCCGATGCGTGGAGCGCGATCCTGCCGCCCCCCGGCTGGACGCCGTCGGACAACGACCGCCTCAGGACCGTCCTCGCCGAGATGGGAGCGGACGGCTGACCCGTTGTGCACAGCCCACCGCTACGGCGCCGAAAGGAAGGATGTGACCGCCGGGGCGAGATTCTTCGGATCGGTGATGATGTCGACGTGACCGCCGGGGTGGACGTGCAACGTCGCGTGTGGCAGAAGGGCATTCATGATGTGTGCGTTGAGGAGCGGAATGATGGGGTCGTCGGTGCCCGCGACGATCAGCGTGCGTTGCCGCACGAGCGGCAGCACCGGCAGGCTGGTCCACATCGCACCCGCGAGAAGCTGGTGGACGTAGCCGGTCCGCGAGCCGGCGTGCGCCTGTTTCCGGAACACTCGTGCCACGTCGTCTCCGCCTCGCCGGGCGGTGCCACCGTACAGTTCGCCCGCGATGGCCGCCGCGTAGCGGGTGTCGGTGAATCGCCTCGGTGTCAGCATCTTCGCGAGTACGCGCGGGTGGCCGGGAACCATCAGGGCACCGGTCCCGGTGGCGACGAGAACGAGGCGCCGGCACCGTCGCGGATTCTGCACGGCGAACTGCTGAGCCAGTGCTCCGCCCCACGACAGCCCGAGGACGTCGACGGCACCGACTCCGAGCTCGGTGAGGAGGCGGCCCAGACCGCATGCGAGCGAGGGAATTCCGTACGGGACCGGTGATGCCGGCGAACGGCCGGTGCCCGGGACGTCGAAGCGGATGATCGTCGCCTTCGGATCGAGCGCGGCGACCAGCGGGTCCAGCACTTCCAGGCCCGCACCGATGCCGTTGCAGAGAACCAGGGGCACACCGGTGCCGGGCCGGATACGGACCCGGATCCGCCGCCCGCGGACGCGAACGACACGGTCGTCGAACCGGTCGCTCCCGCCGAACAATTCGGTCACGGTCACGTGTAGAGCACCACGACGTCGGCGACGCAGACCGGCCGGGTGCCGCCGTCGATCTCGCAGGTCACCCCGAACACGACCTCGATACCGGCGGGCTTCTGCTGGGCCGCGGTGACGGACACGGTGGCGCGCAACGCGGAGCCGACCGGCACGGGCGCCGGGAAACGCACCTTGTTCAGCCCGTAGTTGAGGGCCGCGTCCATGCCGTCGACGGTGAGTACCTCGGCGAGGATGCTCGGTACCAGCGACAACGTCAGGTAGCCGTGCGCGATGGTGCGGCCGAAGGGGCCGGATGCGGCGCGTTCCGGATCGGTGTGGATCCACTGGTGGTCCCCGGTCGCGTCGGCGAACAGGTCGACCTGGCTCTGCAAGATCTTGAATGTGCCGGTGGTGCCGATGGTCTGTCCGACCAACGCGAGAAGGTCGGTGGGCTGGGTGAGGTGCATGGTCATGGTGTTCCTGTGATCGTGGCGAGGGGTCAGCTGTGGTGGACGTAGGTGCCCGGTGCGGGTGCGACGGGTGGGAATTGCCGTGCGCCGAGGGTGTGGGGTGCGTCGACATCGGGTCCGCTGCGTTCGGCCAGCCAGCGACCGTAGTCGGGCCACCACGAGTCGGTCGCGGTTTCCGCCGCGGCCAGCCACTCGTCCGGAGACTGCGAGTCGGGCTGACCGAATCGGAAGGACGCCCGCGGATTGCCCGGCGGGTTCACGAGTGAGGCGATGTGACCGTTCGACGACAGCACGAACCGAGAGTCCTTGCTGCCGAGGAGGCGAGCGCTCCGGTAGGTGGACTGCCACGGGCAGAGATGGTCTGCGGAACCGCCGACGACGTACGCGTCGGCAGTGACGGAGGCCAGGTCGACGGACGTGCCGAGCATGGTCGCCGCGCCCGGAGTGGTCAGGGCGTTGCGCAGACCGAGCAGGACGAGATCGCGGTGCAGTGCCGCCGCCATACGGGTGGTGTCCGAGTTCCAGAACAGTACGTCGAAGGCGGCGGGAGACCGTCCTTGCACGTAGTTGTTCACCCAGTACCGCCAGACCAGGTCGGTCGGGCGCAGCCAGGCGAACATCTCGGCGAGGGTGTGGCCGTCGAGGTATCCCCGGGCGGCCGAGTCACGGAGCGCGGCCGCGGCGGCACGCTCGCTCATCATTGCCGCCGCGGTACCGGCCCGCGTCTGGTCGAGGACGGTGACGGCGAGGGTGAGGCCGGCGATACGGTCGCCCTCGCCGATGTCGGTGAGATGCGCGGCGACCATTGCCGCGAGGATCCCGCCCGAGCAGGTGCCGAGGAGGTGCGCGTTGTCGGTCCCGGCGACGCACTGCACCGCGTCGAGCGCCTCGACGATCGCCGCACCATAGGTGTCGGCATCCCAGTCCCGGTGCCGGGCGTGAGGGTTGCGCCAGGAGATCGCGAAGACCTGCTGGCCCTGCTGCAGCAGGTACTCGATCAGGCTGCGGCCCGGAGCGATGTCGAGGATGTAGTACTTGTTGATGACGGGCGGGACGATCAACAGCGGTGTGGCGTGGACCTTTTCCGTCTGCGGCGTGTAGTGGATCAGTTCGAAGATGCGGGTTTGCAGCACCACTGCACCCTGTGTCGCCGCCACGTCCTCCCCGACGGTGAACGCGTCGGGCTCGACCATGGCGGGCACGCGAGGCCTCGACCGCAGGTCGCGGACGAGCGCGCGGACCCCGCGTGCCGCGCTGAGACCGCCCGTGTCCACCATTGCCTTCCAGCCCAGCGGGCTGAGGAGGGGATTGTTGGTGGGGGACAGGCCTTCGACGAGGTTCTCGAGGACGAAGCGCATCCGCTCGTGGTCTCGCCAGTCGAGTTCGGCGTCGTCGAGGAGGGCGGCGGCGGTGTGCGACGTCGCGAGGTACGCCTGCATCGCCCGGCGCAGGCCCGGATTCTGCTGCCACGCGGCGTCGCCGAAGCGTTTGTCCGCCTTCGCGGGCGAACGGTCGGAGCTGCCGACGGCAATGGCGCCGAGTTCGCGGGCGAGGGCGCCGCCGCGCCGGGCGACGGTACCCGGGCGGCGGGCGAGACTGCGCCCGAGACGGGCCCACGAGCTGTCGGGGAGCATGCGCGCCGCGACATCGCGGGTTCCGCTGGTGAGGAGGAGGTCGAGGGGAGCGGTGAGCTCATCGGGGACGATCGGCAGGGAAGTGGTGCTCACGCTGGTGCTTTCGGTGTCAGAGCGCGGCCGGGGTGCGGCCGAGTTCGCGTTTGAGGATCTTGCCGGTCGCGGTCATCGGCAGGGAGTCGACGAATTCGACGGTGCGGGGGTATTTGTAGCTCGCCATCTGCTGCTTGGACCAGGCGATCAGCTCGTCGGCGGTGACTCGTGCACCCGCCTCGAGGATGACGTACGCCTTGACCTCCTCGCCGTGGCTGTCGTCGGGGACACCGACGACAGCGGCGAGGGAGACGGCGTCGTGCCCGATGAGGACGTCCTCGATCTCGCGGGGGTAGACGTTGAAACCGCCGCGCACGATGAGGTCCTTGGCGCGGTCGACGATGTAGTAGAAGCCGTCTTCGTCGACGCGCGCGAGGTCGCCGGTGCGGAACCAGCCGTCGCGCAACACTTCCGCTGTGGCCTCGGGACGGTTGTAGTAGCCCTTCATGATGTTGTGGCCGCACAGTGCGATCTCACCGATCCGGTCGGTGCCGGTGACGGTGTTCCACTCCTTGTCGACGAGGCGCGCCTGGATGCCCCAGACGGGAACGCCGATCGAGCCGGGCCGGGGTTCGAGAGCGGGATCGCTGAACGTCGCGAGCGGCGACGTCTCGGACAGGCCGTAGCCCTCGAGGATCTGCACGCCGAACCTGTCGGCGAACCGAGTGAGGATCTCCACCGGCAGCGCGGCGCCGCCGGAGATGGCACGGCGCATGTTCCGTGCGATGCGGTCGATGTCGACGGGGTGCTCGTCGAGGGCGCCGAGCAGTCCCCAGTACATGGTGGGCACCCCGGCGAAGACGGTGATGTCCTCCCGCTCGATGAGGTCGAGTGCGGCGCGGGCCTCGAACCGGGGCAGCAGCACGAGGGTGGCACCCACCGAGATGCCGGCGTTGAGGGTGACGGTCTGGCCGAAGGAATGGAACAGCGGCAGGGTCACCAGGTACCGGTCGTGGGTCGCGGGAGTGCTGTCGAACAGCCGGTTGGCGGTCAGCGCGTTGAGCGCCATGTTGGCGTGGGTGAGTTCGGCGCCCTTGGGTTTTCCGGTGGTGCCGCTCGTGTAGAGGATGACGGCGGTGTCCCCGGGTTCGCGGACCACGGCGTCGAAGTGACCGTCGTGCCGCGCGAGGGCGTCGGCGAGTGTCCCGACGCCGTCGATCATGGCGGGGGCGGCCGGGTCGGTGGTGATGCGGAACAGGGCGCGGCAGCGCGGACTCTGCGCGAAGCCGGACAGTCCGTACTCGCCAATCGGTAGTTCGGGGGTGCCCTGGTAGCAGAAGTAGGCCTTGGCATCGGAATCGTCGAGGTGATACGCGATCTCACGGTCCTTGAGCAGGACGTTGAGCGGTACGACCACCGCCCCCGCCTTGAGGATTCCGTAGTAGACGACGGGAAACTGCGGAATGTTGGGGCACGACAGCGCAATCTTGTCGCCAGGTTCGATGCCCGCCGACACCAGCAGGTTCGCGACCCGGTTCGACTGGGCGTCGAGTTCGGCGTAGGTCATGCGCTGGTCACCGAGCACCAGGGCGACGCGGTCGGGGAATCGGCGGGCCGAGTCTTCGAGAAGTACGGAGAGGTTGAGCACGGGGAACTTTCTCGTCGGGGAGCGGAACGGTGGGGTGGCGCTACGCGAACGACGCGGCGGGGGTGGCAGTCGAGTTGATCAGCTCGCGGAGCAGCTCTTCGGCGTACGGCCAGTACCCGTAGCCGGCGACGGGATTGAGGTGGCCGACGGCGCCGAGGTCGACGAGCTTGCTGCCCCACGACTCGGCCATCCCGGCGACCCGCCGAAACCGGGCCATCGGGTCGTCGGTGCTCGCGGCCACGATGCTGGGGAACGGGAGCCGGCGCCGGGGAACGGGATTCCAGCCGCCCTGTTCGAGGTCCGCGGGGGTGGGGTAGCCCGCGGGCAGCGGTTCCTCGAGGTCCGGCGGGGTGGCCAGCAGGGCGCCCTGGACGGGGCGGGACGCCTGCTGGGCCCAGTGCACCGTGATCGCCACGCCCGCGCTGTGCGCGACGAGCACCACCGGACCGTCGATGTCGTCGAGAACGGTGTCGAGGGCGGCGATCCGCGCGGCGAGACTGAGCTTGTCCCGCTCGAGCGGCGGCACCGTCCGCACGGCGTCGAGTCGCTCCGCGAGCAACGTCTGCCAATGGTCGGCAACGTGATCGCGCAGCCCGGGCACGATCACCACGGTCGGTTCGGGGGAGGAGGTCACAATCGGCTCCATTTTCCTATGAGATGGCGGTGAGGGCGGCGAGCTTGCGGCGTCCGGCCGGGTAGGCGCGTTTGCCGAGAATCAGGGCGGCGATCGCGACGACGTAGATCAGGGGCGCGATCTGCAGGGCGGTGACGAGGCCGAAGCGGTCGGCGAGCAGCCCGACCACGAACGGGCCGAGTGCCAGTCCGAGGAGGTTGTTGGCGAGTGTGAGGGTGCCGAAGGCCGAGGCACGCACCGACGAGTGGGTGAGGTTCGCGACCATCGCGGCGATCGGACCGGACGAGCCGGCGGAGAAGAAGGCACCGATACCGATCAGGATCAGCTGGGCGGACCCGGAAGGCATCTGGAAACCGGCACCGAGGAACACGAGCGAGAGCACCCCGTACACGACGGCTGTCGTCCATTTCTTCGCCGGATCGTGCCTGCTGACGCGGTCGGTGATGATGCCGCACACCACCATGCCGCTGCCGACGGCGAGGACGAAGATCGACGCCATCGCACCGGCCTTGTCGGGGGCGAGGCCGTACGACCGGTTGAAGAAACTCGGCAGCCACGCCAGCAGGACACCTGCGGTGAACATCTGCAGACCGCCACCGACGTATGCCAGCAGGACGGCGGGTGTGGTGAAGAGGCTCGAGAGCGGTGCCCGGAAACCGGTGGGGGTGTCGGCGGGGTCTTCGTGGACGGCGGCGTCCGTCAGCTTCTTTTCGGACACCAGGACACGGAACAGGGCGACGAGGATGAGGCCGAAGACGGCCATCGCGGCGAACGACCAGCGCCAGCCGAGGTTGACGGCGATGACGCCGCCGAGGGCGACACCGATCACGGAACCGAACGATCCGCCGCCCATGAAGGCGCCACTGAGCGCGGAGTGAACACGCGGGGCGAACACGCTGAGCACCACCGCGATGCCGACACTGCCGTAGGCGGCTTCGCCGACACCGACGAGGAATCGGGCGCCGAGCATCTGCTCGTAATTGGTGGCGAGCGCACAGAGCAGGGTGGCGGCGCTCCACAGGACGGCCATGAGAAGCAGGCTCTTGACCCGGCCCCACCGGTCGGCCAGCAGCGACAGCGGGAGGGTCAGCAGTCCGACCATCAGCGCGACGATGCTGCTGAGCGATGCCAGCTGTGAATCGGACAGCGCCCATTCGGTTTTGAGGAGGGGGAAGACGGCGCTGAGAACCTGCCGGGACATGTAGTCCGACAGCAGCAGTCCGAAGGTGAGTGCGAAGACGATCCAGGGATACATCCGGGACCGTCGGGCGGGTGCAGTGGTCTCGACGACCGCGTCCGCGGTGGTGGTGGGCAGTCCCATGAGGGCCTCCTATGGCCGACAGGAGTGATAAAGGAGTGCGGGGAGGGAGCCGGGCGTGCTCACCAGGAGCAGCGCATCATCCGGCTCCCTCCCCGGTCGTGACCGAAATCCCCCGGGTGCGGGAACTCAGGCGTGCTGGGTGAAGCCCACATGGCCGGGGCGGCGGTTGGGGGCGTAGCCGAGCTTGGCGAGCGTCTCGTCGGCATTGGCGTAGGAGGTGCCGATCTTGTAGATGTCGCGGGCCTCCTTGCCGGTGGCGACCTCGCGGCCCAGCTCGTTCGCGACACGGACCAACTGCTGGATCTGCGCGACGGAGGTCATCTTCTCGCCTTTGCGGCCCCAGATCGTGTCCTCGTTGCCGCAGCGGGGGTGCAGGCCCATCGCGATCGCCATCGCGTTGACCGGCAGCACGCTACGCATCAGCGTCTCGAGGGTCAGGCACGCGCCGTCCGGGACACGCTGGACGAAATTCATGATGTTGTACGGGTTCGGGCCGTCGAAGCCGCCGCCGATGCCGACCCAGGTCAGGTTCAGCGGACCGGTGTAGACGCCGCGGCGGATGAGCCGTTCGACGGTCTCGAGCTGGGGGATGCTCGAGAGCTGGAAGTGCGGCTGAATCCCGGCCGCCTGCAGGCGACGCAGGTGCTCCTCGACCCACGCCGGGCCGGCCGGAACCGTCATCTCCCGGTACGCCTCGGCGAGTTCGGGCCGCTGCATCGAGGTGCCGGCGATGTCGTCGGCGGTCATCAGTTCCATGATGTTCATCTGCGAGGTGTTGATCGCGATCGTCACCTGGTCCGGTGCCGGATCGAGGTCGGCGAGCATGTGCCGGGTGTCGTCCGAGAGCCACTTCGCGTCGGCGCCTTCGCCTTCCGGCGCGAACGAGATGGAACCGCCGACCTGCAGGATCATGTCCGGCACCGCCTGCCGCAGTCCGGCGAGCAGCTCGTTGAACTTGGATAGCCGCTTGGAGCCCTTGCCGTCGAGTTCACGGACGTGGATGTGCAGCACCGTGGCGCCGGCCTCGTAGCAGTCGACCGCCTTCTGGACGTGCTCGTCCATCGTCAGTGGCAGGTCCTCGCGGAAGTCGTCCGGCTCCCACTCGGGACCGTACGGGGCACACGTGATGACCAGCTTCTCCTGGTTCTCGGGGAAGAGGGCGTCGTCGTGGAAATGCATGGAAATACTCCTGTCGGGTGGGGTGGTCAGAAGGGGCGGTCGCCGATGATCCCGGCGCGTTCCATCTTGCGAACGGCGGGCCAGTAGTCCTGGACCGCATAGTGTTGCGTCGAACGGTTGTCCCAGATGGCGACGCTGTTCGGGGTCCAGCGCCAGCGCACCTGGTATTCGGGGATCGAGGCCTGGCTGATCAGGTAGTTGAGCAGGCTGCTGCTGCCGGGCGCGTAGTCGATGCCGTACCGGATGTTGTCGGGCGTGTGGTAGTTGACGAAGTGCGTCGCGAAAGCGTTGACGAAGAGGATCTTTTCGCCGGTTTCCGGATGCGTGCGCACAACGGGGTGTTCGGCGTCGGGGAAACGATCGTGCAGGGCGTGCCGCTGTTCCTGCGTCTGGGCGGCGCCGAACGAGGCCTCGATGCTGTGCCGGGCGCGCAGTCCGTCGATCTGCTTCTTCACCCCGGCGGGGAGCTTCGTGTACGCCTCGGCCATGTTCACCCAGATCGTGTCGCCGCCGACCGGGGGTGTCTCGACGGCCCGGAGTACGCATCCCATGGGCGGGTTGTCACGCCAGGTGGCGTCGCAGTGAAAGGCGTTCTCGTAGTGCTCGGCGGGGCTGTCGAGGTCCTTGTAGATCCGCACCAGCCCGGGATGCTCGGGGTCGCTGCCCGCGACAGGATGATCCTCGAGCGGCCCGAAGCGCTCGGCGAGCGCCACGTGCTCGGCGCGGCTCATGTCCTGGTCGCGGAAGAACAGAACCTTGTATTCGAGGAGCAGTTCCCGCAGTTCGGCGAACAGGGCGTCGTCGCGAGAGACGTCGCCGAGGTTCACGTCGAACAACTCGGCGCCGAGAGAGCAGGTCATCGGCGCCAGCCGGAACGAACCGGAGGGGGAGAGGATCGCGTTCCGCTCGGGCGAATACGTCAGTTGCGCGGTGTCGTTCATGATGGTGTCTCCGTCGTGGTGAGGGTGCCGCGGCTCAGAGCCGGAACACCGAGGAGCCGATGCTGGTGCCGGCCTCGAGATCGCGGTGTGCCTGGACGGCGTCCTCGAGTCCGTAGCTCTGGTTGATCTCGATCCGGATGCGGCCTGCCTCGACGTGATCGAAGAGTTCACCGGCGAGTTCGGCGCGCTCCGCGGGGTCGGCGATGTAGTCGGCGAGTGCGGGCCGGGTGACGAACAGGGATCCCTTGACGGCCAACTGCATTGCGTCGATCGGCGGGATCGGTCCGGACGCCGTCCCGAAGCACACGAGCAGTCCGCGGCGGGAGAGGCAGTCGAGCGAGGTGTGGAACGTGGACTGCCCGATGCTGTCGTAGACGACGGGGACGCCGGCGCCGCCGGTGATCTCCCGAACCCGCTCCGCGACGTTCTCCCGGGTGTAGACGATCACGTGCTCGCATCCGTGGGCGCGGGCGATCGCCGCCTTCTCGTCCGTGGACACCGTGCCGATCACGGTGATGCCCAGCAGCTTTGCCCATTGCGTGAAGATCAGGCCGACGCCACCGGCGGCGGCGTGGAGGAGGACGGTGTCGCCTTCCTTCAGTGGGGCGATGCGGCGCAGCAGGTAGGCCGATGTCAGTCCGCGCATCGTCATCGCGGCCGCGGTGTCGAATCCGATCGCCTGCGGCAGCGGGATCAGCGGGGCGGCGGGCATCACGCGCTCGGTGCTGTAGGCGCCGAGGGGGCTTCCGGTGTAGGTGACGCGGTCCCCGACCTGCACGTGGGTCACGCCGGAACCGACTTCTTCGACGACCCCGGCGGCCTCCACGCCCATCCCGGCGGGCAGTGCGGCCGGGTAGAGACCGGTGCGGAAGTAGGTGTCGGCGAAGTTCAACCCGACCGCCTCGTGCCGGATCCGGACGCCGTGCGGTCCGGGCTCGCCGACCTCGACCGTTTCCCACTTCATGACGTCGGGGGCGCCGTGCTCGTAGAACCGAACAGCCTGTGCCACAGTACTTCTCCTCGTAGTTGTGATGACCGCCCTAGCGGCCCTTCCCTGTGATGCACCTAACAGTAGGGCGGCGACGACGCGATCGCTTATCTTGCCGGGACACATGACCTATCATTTCGGGACAGACGGAGGAGGTGGCGTGAAACCCCTTGCGCGTTACGCGTCGCTGAACGGATACGTCGAGCTGTGCCGGTCGCTCGACGTCGACCCGGTGCCGTTGATGAGGGCCGTCGGCCTCGACCCGATCGGGCTCGGCGTCCAGGACCGCTGGATCCCGGCCGCGTCGATCGCGCGCCTCCTCGACCGGACCGCGGTGGCGTCCGGCTATGCGGACTTCGGCGCCCGGCTCGCCGAACGCAGGCAGTTCTCCAACCTCGGGCCGCTCAGCCTGGTCGTCCGCGAGGAACCGGACGTCCGGAGCGCCCTGCGCGTCCTCACCCGCTACGAGCACACCTACAACGAGGCGCTGCGGACGCGGATGTCCGAGTCGAACGGCCTCGTGACCCTCCGCGTCGACCTCGACGTGGGGGAGGCGGTCGAGACGCGGCAGTCGATCGAACTCGCGGTCGGGGTGCTGTACCGACTGCTGCGCGGGTTCCTCGGCGGCGGATGGAAACCCCTCGCAGTGTGCTTCCCGCACAGCCCCCCGGCCGACGCCGCCACGCATCGGCGGTTGTTCGGCCCGGCGCTGAACTTCGGCCACGAATTCGCGGGCGTCGTCATCGAGTCCGGCGACCTGGACGCGGTGAACAAGATGTCCGACCCCCTGCTGCGCCCCTACACGCAGCAACTGCTCGACTCCTGGGAACCGTCGGACGACGTCACGATCGTGAGCCGTGTCCGAGAGCTGATCGAACTGCTGCTCCCGACCGGACGCTGTTCGGTCGAGCAGGTGGCCCGCAGTCTCGGCGTCGATCGGCGAACCGTGCATCGGCGGCTCGCCGAGAGCGGGGCGTCGTTCTCGACGGTCCTGGACGCCACCCGCGTCGAACTCGCCGAACGGATGGTCGCGAATCCGCGGCTGAGTCTCACCGAGATCGCGGACATGCTGTCGTTCTCGGCGCCGAGTAACTTCTCCCGCTGGTTCAGCGGCCGGTTCGGGTGCAGTCCGAGCCGGTGGCGGGCTCAGCGGGTGGGTGACACCGGCTGAAACGGCCGCATCTCGTCGTCGCCCGGGCGGATGATTCCGGCGTGCGACTCGGGTACCTCCTGCCAGGCGCCTGCGAGGTCGCGAAGCGGTTCGGACACCACGAAGCGGGTCTCGTCGCCGAGGCGGTGCAGCACCTCCACCTCGGGGTGGAGGGCTCGGACCTTGTCGATGGCGGTGGAGTAGAACAGCGACCGCGTCTGCTGCTCGGTCGAGTACCGGAAGATCCAGACGCAGACTCCGTCGGTGGTGGCGATCGTCGCCTGCACCGGATTCTCGACACCGTGCCGGGCGCCGACGTCCTCGACATACCCGACGGCGCGCGCAACCGCGGTGAGCGGGTCGTCGGTGAGACCGAACGTGAGGGCGAGGAAGAAGAGGGTCTCGGAATCCGTGGAACCCTCGAGGTCGGGGTAGAGGCTCGGGTCGACGGCCATCGTGAGGTCGCGTTTGACTTCGGGGAATCCCCGCAGCGCACCGTTGTGCATCCACAGCCAGTTACCGTGCCGGAAGGGATGACAGTTGCTGCGCTGCACGGGAGTTCCCGTCGACGCACGCACATGTGCGAACATCAGTGGCGTCCGGATCTGCCGGGAGATTTCCTGGAGATTGCGTTCGTTCCACGCGGGTTCGATGCACTTGAACACCGCCGGGGTGGGGCCGTCGCCGTACCAGCCGATGCCGAAGCCGTCACCGTTGGTGGTGGTCGCACCCATCCGGGAGTGGAGGCTCTGATCGATCAGGGAATGGACAGGACGGAACAGCAGGTCCTCGATGAGGATCGGATCGCCGGAGTATGCCATCCATCTGCACACCTTCTCATTGAAGCAGGTCGAGCCTGCTGATGTAGTGGGATCCGTCGTCGACCGGATTGTCGGGCGGCAGGTAGCCCTCGCCGACACGTCGGAACCCCGCCTTCTCGAGCGCGCGCCACGACGCCCGGTTGGGGACGACCACGGGGACGACGATCGCAGTGGCGTCGGGGAGGTCCGTGCGGCACCGGTCGACGAAGGCGCTGATCATTGCGGTGCCCAGACCGTGACCGGTGTGCTCCGGATCGCCGACGAAGTAGTCGATGGAGATGCTTCCGGGCGGGATCTCGACGAGGGCGGTGAGGAGCGCGAGGTCCTCGGGATAGTCTGCGATCCGGTAGCGCTGGATGAATCCGAACGGCATGCCGCTCCGGAGGACGAGGAAGTCCTCGCTCGCTTCGGTGCCGTCGATGCTGCCGCCGAAGTCGCGTTCGATGTCCGCGTCCGCGGTGTCGTGGTTCCAGAATCTCGCCACGTGCGGCTGGCGGAGCCATCGTTGCAGCTGAGGGAAGTGCTCGCGGCTGGTGCGGACGAACTCGAAGGTGACTGCGTCGACGCTCACGACAGCGAAACTAGCAGGAACGCCGTCGATGCCGTTTCGGCATCGATCACGCGAAACTTTGACTTGGACATGTATCGAACGCCGCCCTAGCGTGATTCCTATGACTCAGGTCACGCTTCCGAACAGGGGCGTGATCCGAGGCCCCCAACGTTCTCAGCCATCCGAACCCAGAGAGAGGAGTCACCGATGACCCTCCCCCTCGCCGTGTCCCCGGCAGTCGACAGCGCGGTCGCCAAAATCTTCCGCCGTGTCGTGCCGCTCTTCATCGTGATGTTGATCTGCAACCAGCTGAACCGATCGAACATCGGATACGCCCAGACCCATCTCGAGGCGGACGTGGGCATCGGCGCCGCGGCCTACGGGTTCGGAGCGGGCCTGTTCTTCATCGCGTACGCCATCTTCGAACTGCCGTCGAACGTGCTCATGGAGAAGTTCGGCGCCAAGGTGTGGCTGACGCGCATCATGATCTCGTGGGGCCTCGTGTCCGCGGCCATGGTGTTCGTCAACGGCCCGGAAATGTTCTACGCGCTGCGGTTCCTCCTCGGTGTCGCCGAGGCCGGCTTCTTCCCCGCGATCATCTTCTACTTCACCCGCTGGCTGCCGAACAATCACCGCAGCCGCGCGACCGCCCTGTTCATCGCCGGCTCCTCGATCGCCGCCGCGATCTCCGGGCCGATGTCCGGACCCCTGCTGTCGCTGGACGGTCTCGGCGGACACCACGGCTGGCAGTGGATGTTCGGGCTCGAGGGCCTGTTGTCCGTCGTCGTCGGGCTCGTCGCCTACCGGCTGCTCGACTCGAAGGTCGACGACGCCAAGTGGCTGACGGCCGACGAGAAGCACGATCTGCAGGCCGTGATCGCCGACGAGGACGTGCTCCGCAGCGAGGCGTCCGCCAAGCGCGGTGAGTCCGGCTCCCGCTGGAAGCTGCTGCTGCAGCCGCGAATCCTGGTGTGCTGCGCGATCTTCTTCGCCATCACGATGGCGATCTACGCCAACACGTTCTGGCTCCCGTCGATCATCCGTCGCATCCCGGGCACCACCGACATCACCGTCGGCCTGCTGTCGTCGCTGCCGTGGATCTGCGCGATCTTCGCGATGTATTTCTCCAACCGGTCCGCCGACCGCACCGGCCGGCACAAGCCCTACCTGGTGGTGGCACTCCTCATCGGCGGTGTGGGCACGATGGCGGCCGCGTTCGTCACGCCCTGGCTCGCGCTGCCGCTGCTGTGCATCGCGACGATGGGTTTCAAGAGCGCGAGCCCGCTCTTCTGGTCCATTCCGCAGCGCACCCTCCACCCGATGGTGCTGGCGCCGGCGATCGCGATCATCAACTCCCTGGGCAACCTGGGCGGCTTCGTGGCCCCGTTCGGCTTCGGTGTGATCAAGGAGCAGACCGGGACGGTGACGATGGGCCTGGTCGTGCTGTCGCTGTTCGCCCTGGCCGCCGCCGCGGCGGTGGCGTACTTCCGGCGTGACAAGGAAGACATCGACGAGGTCGCGGACCTGACCGGGCCAGCCCCCGACGAGACCACCGTGCCGGCCAGATGACCTCTCACCGGACCATACGAAACGCAGACGAGAATTCGAGGATCGCATCATGACAGCAACGGTGAACCGGACCGACGTGACCGGGCAGATGATCATCGCGGGCAAGCCCGTCCAGGGTTCCGGCGCGACCGTCCACGGCATCGACCCGACCACGGGAGCACAGCTGGAACCCGGTTTCGCGCACGGTGACGACCGGGACGTCGACGCCGCCTGCGCCGCCGCGGCCGAGGCGTTCGCACCGTTCCGTGCCACGACGTCCGAGGAGCGCGCCCGGTTCCTCGAGGCGATCGCCGACAACATCGAGGCCCTCGGCGAGACGCTCGTCGCCCGGGCGTGTGCCGAATCCGGACTTCCCCAGGGCCGCATCACCGGTGAGGTGGGCCGCACGTCCGGCCAGCTGCGGCTGTTCGCCGGCGTCCTGCGCGACGGTGGCTGGAACGGCGCCCGCATCGATCCCGCGCTGCCCGACCGGACTCCGTTGCCGCGAGCCGACATCCGTCAGCGGAAGGTCCCGCTCGGCCCGGTCGCCGTGTTCGGTGCGAGCAACTTCCCCCTCGCGTTCTCCGTCGCCGGCGGCGACACCGCATCCGCACTGGCGGCGGGCTGCCCGGTCGTGGTGAAGGCTCACGACGCGCACCCCGGAACGTCCGAACTCGTCGGCCGCGCCATCGCCGACGCCGCCGCGAGCACCGGCATGCCTGCGGGGACGTTCTCGCTGCTGTTCGGTTCGGGCCGCGGGCTCGGCACCACGCTGGTCACCGACCCGCGGATCAAGGCCGTCGGCTTCACCGGATCCCGTTCCGGCGGAACCGCTCTGGTCGCCGCAGCCGCGGGGCGCCCGGAACCGATCCCGGTGTACGCCGAGATGAGTTCGATCAACCCGGTGTTCGTTCTGGAGAACGCGCTCACCAACCGGGGCGCCGAACTGGGGCGCGCCTTCGTCGGATCCCTGACACTCGGATCGGGGCAGTTCTGCACCAATCCCGGTCTCGTCATCGCGGTCGACGGTCCCGGACTCGCCTCGTTCGTCGACTCCGCGAGCGCCGCCGTCGCCGAGAGCACCCCCACCCCGATGCTCACCCCGAACATCGCCGGCTGCTACGCGGACGGCGTCTCCGCGCTCACCGGAGCCGCGACCGTGGAAGCCCGCGGCACCGAATCCGACGCGCCCAACACCGCCCGGGCCGCACTGTTCAGCACCGACGGCGACACGTTCCTGGGGTCGAAGGTGTTGCAGCAGGAGGTGTTCGGTTCTTCGAGCCTGATCGTCCGCTGTCGCGACGCCGAGCAGGTGCGTGCCGTCGCTGCCGAGCTGGAAGGTCAGCTGACCGCGACCGTCCACGTCGACGACGCGGATCTCGACGAGGCCGGGCGACTGCTGCCCGTCCTCGAACTCAAGGCCGGACGAATCCTGTTCGACGGCTGGCCCACCGGGGTCGAGGTCGGTCACGCGATGGTGCACGGCGGTCCGCACCCGGCGACCTCCGACTCCCGCACCACGTCCGTGGGCTCGCTCGCGATCGAACGCTTCCTGCGTCCCGTTGCGTACCAGGATGTTCCGACTTCACTGCTCCCCGCCGCCATCGCCGACGGCAATCCCGAACAGTTGTGGCGTCGCATCGACGGCCGACTCACCCAAGCCTGATTTCCCCCTCGTGAAGGAGTTTCCCATGCTCGACGGCGTCCTGTTTTTCCCCGTCACCCCGTTCACCACATCCGGCGACGTCGACTACGACCGGCTCGCCGAACACGTCGCCAAGGGTGTCGACGCCGGCCCCGGCGGTGTCTTCATCGCCTGCGGCACCGGCGAATTCCACGCCCTCGGGCTCGAAGAGTTCGGCCGGATCGTCGCCACGGCCGTCGAGGTCGTCGCCGGGCGGGTCCCTGTGTTCGCCGGCGCCGGCGGTTCGGTGCAGCAGGCCAAGGAGTTCGCCGCAAGCGCGAAGGTCAACGGCGCCAACGGTATCCTACTGCTCCCGCCGTACCTGGTGACGATGCCGCAGGCCGGTCTCGTCGAGTACACCCGCAGCGTTGCCGAGACCACCGACCTTCCGCTCGTCGTCTACAACCGCGGCAACGCCCGGTTCGACGAGGCGTCGGCCGTGGAGGTCGCCCAGTTCCCGACCGTCGTCGGGTTCAAGGACGGCACCGGCGATCTCGACAAGGTCGGGCGCATCGTGCGCGCCGTCAAGGACGCACTCACGCAGTCCGGCAAGCCGTTCCTGTTCTTCAACGGCATGCCTACCGCCGAGGTCACGCAGCAGGCGTACCGCGCGATCGGTGTGACGCTGTACTCGTCCGCCACGTTCGCGTTCGCCCCCGAACTCGCTCTCGGCTTCTACGACGCCCTCGAATCGGGCAACGACGAGCTCACCGACGCACTGCTCCGCGACTTCTTCCATCCTCTCGTGCGCCTGCGTGACCAGGTGCCCGGATACGCGGTGTCGCTGATCAAGTCGGGTGTCGCGATGGAAGGCATCGACGCCGGGCCGGTGCGTCCGCCTCTCGTTGCGACCAGTGAGGTCCACCGGCAGGAGCTGGCGCGGATCACGGCCGCGGGTCGCGCCGTTCTCGCCGACTCCTTCGCCGTGCAGGCGGCGGTCTGATGTCGGCCGCGCCCATCCGGATCACCGGAGCGCGGATCACGCCCGTCGCGTTCGTCGATCCGCCGCTGCTCAACACCGTCGGCGTGCACCAGCCTTACGCACTGCGCGCCATCATCCAGCTCGACACCGACGGCGGTCTCGTCGGACTGGGTGAAACCTACGCCGACACCGCCCACCTCGCCCGGCTCGAGGCGGCCGCCGAGGCGATCGTCGGACTGGACGTGTTCGCACTCAACGCGATCCGCGCCGCGATCGACGAGAAGATCGCCACCCTGTCGGTGACGGGCGGTGACGGCGTCGCGGGCATGATCACCACGGCCAGCACCACCGACCGCGTGTTCTCCCCGTTCGAGGTGGCATGTCTCGACGTGCAGGGCAAGGCCCTCGGCAGGCCGGTGTCCGACCTGCTCGGCGGCAAGGTGCGCGACGCCGTCCCGTTCAGCGCCTACCTGTTCTACAAGTGGGCCGGGCATCCCGGAGCCGAGCCGGACGAGTGGGGCGAAGCGATCGACCCCGACGGTCTGGTCCGGCAGGCGCAGAAGATGATCGGCGAGTACGGCTTCGAGGCCATCAAGGTGAAGGGCGGCGTGTTCTCGCCCGACGAGGAGATCGCCGGAATCAAGGCGCTGCGTGCCGCATTCCCCGACCTGCCGTTGCGTCTCGACCCCAACGCCGCGTGGACCGTGGACACCTCGATCCGGGTGGCGTCGGAACTCGACGGCATCGTCGAATACCTCGAGGACCCCACACCGGGCCTCGACGGCATGTCCGAGGTGGCCCGGGAGGCGAAGATGCCGCTCGCCACCAACATGTGCGTGGTCGCGTTCGATCAGCTCGAGCCCGCCGTGCGGAAGGATTCCGTGCAGGTCGTGCTGTCGGATCATCACTACTGGGGCGGACTGCAGCGGTCGCGACTGCTCGCCGGCATCTGCGACAACTTCGGCCTGGGCCTGTCGATGCACTCCAACTCGCATCTGGGTATCAGCCTGGCCGCGATGGTGCACCTCGCCGGCGCCACCCCGAACCTCACGTACGCGTGTGATACGCACTGGCCGTGGAAGACCGAGGACGTCGTGAAGCCCGGCGTGCTGAAGGTCGTCGACGGTGCGGTCGCGGTGCCGACCACGCCCGGGCTCGGCGTCGAGATCGACGAGGACGCCCTCGCCGCTCTGCACCAGCAGTACCTCGACTGCGGGGTGCGCGACCGGGACGACACGGGGTACATGAAATCGGTCGACCCGACGTTCGAGAACACCTGCCCCCGCTGGTAGCGGTCTCGACGGAAGACGCCGGCCGACACTCGGTCGGCGTCTTCCCGTTGAGTTACATTGAGTCCTCGGGCTCGGGCCCACCTCGAGGCAAAGGAGTGGACAGATGTTCTCCCTCGCACGGCTGTCGTGCTTCATCGCCGTAGCGGAGGAGTTGCATTTCGGTCGCGCCGCGGAGCGCCTGCACATGACGCAGCCGCCGTTGAGCCGTCAGATCCAGCAGCTCGAAAGCGAACTCGGCGTGCAGTTGATCGACCGCACCAGCCGCTCCGTCACCCTCACCGCCGCCGGTGCCGCGTTCCTGCCCGATGCCCGGCGGATCCTGAGCCTGTCGGAGAGCGCCGCCCTCACCGTACGACGGGTGCCCGCCGGCGATCTCGGCACCGTCGTCGTCGGATTCACCGGCGCCTCGGCGCACGCGGTGTTGCCGCGGTTGCTCGGTGCCGCCCGCGAGCGGCTGCCCGACGTGAAGATCGTTCTGCGAGAAATGGTCACGTCCGTGCAGATCGAATCGCTGATCAGCGGTGAACTCGATCTCGGGCTGATCCGCCCGATTCTCACCCGGCCCGGCATCGACACGCGGCCGATCCACCACGAACGTCTCGTCGCTGCACTGCCGGCCGGTCACCCGCTCGCGGATGCGGAGGAATTGGCGGTCGAGGATTTCGACGACCAACCCGTCGTGATGTATTCACCCGTCGACGCGCGGTACTTCCACGAACTGCTCATCAGCACGTTCACGATCGTCGGGGCGTCCCCGCGTTACGTCCAGTACGTCACCCAGGTGCACACCATGCTGGTGCTGGTCCGCTCGGGACTCGGCATGGCCCTCGTCCCCGAATCCGCGCAGACGATGCACCCGGAGGGGGTCGTGTTCCGGCCCGTCTCCGCCGTCCGCGACCGGCCGGTGCAGATGAACGCCGCCTGGCGCTCGGACAATCGGAACCCCGCACTGCGCAGGCTGATGGAGGACGTCCTGCCGCCGCGTGAATGGGAATAATTCCTGAGTCAGGAACCGGCGAGGGCCGCGATCTTCCGCTGGGCGGCCCGTTCGACCAGCAGCGGCACGAAGTCGCGCACCGTTCCCGCGGCGAATTCCGTGTGCGCCTGATGCACGATCTGCTCGACCGTCTGGTGCGGGACGGCGTCGGGGACGCACACGGCCGAGGGGTACACGAGCGAAACGGCGAGACGGCGAGTGCCCCGGGTATGAACTGTGCGCTTCACCTGCGAGAGCAGGGAAGACCCGTTCTAGAGCGTCAGCTTGCACGTCTGGCCGATGTCGAGCACCCGCAGCACCCGACCGGTTCCCAACCACAACGCGCACGACAGCGCCAGGTCGGTCAGGATCTCGTCGGAGAAGTGCTCGTGGCACCGCGCCCAGAAGTCTTCGTCGTCGCGCAGCGCCGTGTGGTCGGTGGCGAACCGGTAGGCGAATTCCGCTGCCGTCCGCTCCTCGGCGCTGTATCCGGGCCACGACTCCCACTCGAGGACGTGATCGTAGAAGTGCTCGTCGATGCCCACCTCGGCGGCACTGCGGTCGCGGGTGCCGAGGCACACGGCGCACTCGTTGGCCTCGGCGACCGCCGTCCGGGCGATCTCCCGGACCCGCAACGGTAACCGGTTCCGGTTGTACACGGCGTCCGTGAAACCGCCGAGCGCACCACCCAGCTCCGGCGAGATCGACAGCCAACCTGCCACGTCATCGTCACTGTAGCTACCTACTCGACTCATCCCCGAATGCTACAGCGGGAGGTGTGGCCGGCGGTAGATCTGACACGTGTTCTACCGGTCGTGGCACTGTGAAGGTCGCGGTGACGCAGAGGATTGCGATCGCGAAGCAGGCGATCGTGTACCAGACGTTGCCGATCGGGTCGCCGTTGGTCGTGACACCGTCGACCGCACCGAGGTAGTCGGGCAACGCGGTCACCCACAGCACACCCATCACGCCGAGGTACACGACGCTGTAGACCCGGACGAAGTCGTTCGAGTACGCGGGCACGTCCGACGTTCTGCGGCGCAGTCGCGCCCACTGCCGGACCAGGATCGGGACCGCGACGAGGGCGACGACGACCAGTTCCACCGCGTAGACGATTCCCCGGACCGCGGTGCCGCCCATTCCGAGGATCGTCGCCGGGAGCGGAAGGATGAACGTTCCGGCCGAGGCGAGGAGGCCGATCACGATTGTGCGCCACACCAATTCGAGCCCGGAGAAGGTCCGGCCCCGGTCGGCGTGACGACCGACGAAGAACTGGACGCACAGGGCCAGCGACATCGGCCACAGGGCCGCGAACACCACCACGCTGGGCAGCGGGACCGAGTCGAACATGGGCTGGTTGATCGGGTTGCCGGTCGACCATTCCCACCACCGCAGCTGCGGCCCGAGTTGGTCGAAGATCTCGTAGAACGCGTGGTGCACGAAGCCCACACAGATTGCGCCGACGAGCACACCGCATTTCCGGAAGACACCGAGCATTCGGACGATCTCGAATGCCAACGTGGCCATCAGCGGATAGATCGCGATGATGTACAGCGGTAGCCGGCCCCACAGGAAATCGACCGTGAACACGTTGTGGGCGAACATCGTGTCCACGTGCTCTTCGATCCCGAAGGCCGCGGGAAAGTACAGCGGCGGTTCGATGACGAACAGGTACGCGGTGGCACCGAACCAGAGGGCCAGGGTGGTCGGGTCACCGCCACGCCAGCGCCGGATCGCGAACACGAGCGCGAGCACCGACCCGACGACGACGGTGAGCTCGAGCACCGGCAGGGTCCAGTTCTCCAGCGCCGACGGGTTCCGGACCTCCACGAGACCGCCGGCCTCGGCGCACGAGAATCCGAGTGCCGCCGAGAGCTGGTCGAAGGTGGGTGAGCAGAGGTCGGCCATCAGTTGGCCACCGCCGGTACGGATTCGACCTGCCGGTCGCGCGACTCGGCGGTGTACCAGCGGGTGCAGTCGTAGCCCGCGGCGTATCGGCGGAACCACTCGTCGGCGAGCGCGGGCAGCTTCTCGTGGGTGGGGTCGTGCTTCGGCAGCTGACTGCGGACGATCCCGGCGAGGGCGGTGAGCTGTTCACCGAGCGGGAGGCCGTCGAACGCGCGCGGCATGGCACCTTTGCTCAGGTACGGAGCGAATGACGTCAGCAGCTTCTGCTTGGTGCGGTGTGTGGCGAACATCGACATCGCGTCGACCTTCCGTTCCCGGATCGGGACGTGCTGGTTGAAACCGGCGCTCGCGATCCGCATCACCTTCATCACGTGGGCGAAGATCGACGGAGCCATCCTCATCCGATACAGCTCCTCTCCGACAAGGGAATTGAAGATGATCAGCGCCGAGCTCCGGTGCTCGACCTCCTCGACGAAGTGCCAGATGAACAGGGATGCGACCCGGTCGTCACCCGGCCGGAAGAGGGTCGCGTCGTGGTCGAGCATCAGCTTGAACACGGGGGTGAAGGTGGCCTCCAGATCCGCCGTGTAGGCGAGTCGGTAGTTCAGGCTCGTCGCCTCGGTGAGGAGGTCGTACTCGCCGATCACCGCGTCGAGAGTGTTCTGCAGTCCCGGGTATCGCTTGATCAGGGCCTTGACGTGCTGGCGGTGCGCGGTCGAGTGGTGCCCCTCCTGCCGCATGAACGCCACGGCCTCGTCCGCGACCTCCGGATCGGACATCAGCGGCTTGGCCTGCATGATCGCCTTCACGATCATCTTCTCGAAGCCGACGGCCAGAAACGAGATCGCGTTGGACATGCTCGACCAGGCCGGGTTGTCCGGGTTCCAGAGGAACGGGACGTCCTGTTCGTCGAACGCGAAGTCCATCTTTCTGGGGTGCAGGTCGGTCATGGGCGATACCTCGTCTCGTACGGCATGAGTGGGCTGCGGCCTCGGTATTCGACACCATACACATAGAACGACGATTGTATGATCAAGATTTCGTAGATTCCCGAAACGGGGGCCGGACGCGAGACGTGCCCGCGGTAACCTCTGAGCTCAGGTCGGTGTGACAGGCAGGGGACAGGGAGTGGCAGGCAGGCGGGGGTGGGGCGGCAGCCCGCCTGCGAGTGACGAGGAAGCGTCCCGGCGCATCGTTGCCGCCGCCGTCGAACTGATCGGCCGGAAAGGCACGGCGATCAGCATCGCCGACGTCGCGGAATCGCTCGGCGTCATCCGTCAGACGGTGTACCGGTACTTTCCCAGCACCGATTCGCTCTTGCGCGCCGCCGCCATCGCCGCCGTCGACGGGTTCCTCGACCGCCTGACCCGGCACCTGGCCGGCATCGAGGATCCGGCCGACGCGGTCGTCGAGGCCGTGATCTACACGCTCCACGAAGCGCCCCGCATTCCGCAGCTCGGCATCATGCTGTCCGGTTCCCATTCCCATGCCGAGGGGATCACGTCCGACGAAGCCCTCTTCTTCGGAATGGCGATGATCAGACGCTTCGACGTCGACTGGGAACAGCACGGCTACGGTGAGCTGGACCTGCGTGAGCTCGTCGAATACCAGCTGCGGACGATGCAGTCGTTCTTCATCTCGCCGGGAAACCCGCCGCGAAGCCAGGACGAACTGCGTGCATACCTGCGGCGGTGGGTGGGAACGACCGTCGCCGTCCCGCGCGATTGACGGGCCTGCTTCCGGTGACTTCCCCGACCCGCCGCGACGGGGGGATGATCACCGGGTGGAGACTGCGGGATCCGTGACGGTGATGACGTTCGACCAGTTCCAGGACATCTTCCGGGTGGTCGCCGGTGTGGGTGTCGGCCGCGACGATTTTCGTCCCTTCGACGACATCGTCACCGGCAAACTCTACGACCTGCTCCTCGTCGCGCAGCAGAGCGCAGCGGCCCAGCACCGGTCCGTCATCGACGTCACCGACCTGCCGATCACGAAGGGGGTGCAGGAGAACATCGGGTTGTTTCACGAACTGGGTCCCCGATTGCGCGTCGAACCCGTCCTGGCGCGGCTGGCAACCTATCCACCTTTCGACCGGGCCCTGGCTCCCGAAACCGAAATGCGACTCCCCGAGATCACCGGCGGGCTGACTGCAACGCTCGCACTGACCTTCCGCACCGTGTATCCCGACGTGCGGTTTCTACGGTCCCACGGCCGACACTGGTCGACGATCAGCGCGATCGCCGACCTGTACCTCTGACATCGTCGGGACCGAGGTCGCCCCAATTCTCGGGCATACCGAATGTGTCGTGCAGGCCGCGTCGTCCGGTCCGTTGAGCAGTCCCTCGTCCAGAGCAGTGCAGCCATGCCGGAACATTTCGGGGCCACACCGCCACGATGAGCTGCGCCCGTTCTGCCGTCAGCGCCACTCACGGAACGCGGCGAGCAGGCGGTCCCGCAGTGCCGGATCGAGTTCCTCCGCGGGCAGCGCACCCAGGGTGTCCACCGTCTGCCGCATCTGGTCGAGGTAGTTGGCGCATCCTGTGCAGATGTTCAGGTGCGTTTCGAATCGGGCCCGGGCGTCCGGGTCGAGGTCGTCCTCGAGGTACGCCGTGACGAGTTCGACGAGTTCCTGGCAGTCCATGTTTCACGCTCCCGTTCCAAGATAATCCTCGAGGACCTGGCGCACGTGTGAGCGACCCCGGTGCAGCAGCACCCGCTGGTTCGCCGGCGTGATAGAGAGCATCGAGGACACCTCCTCGGCGTCGTAGCCGAGGACGTCGCGCAGCACGACGACGGCCCGCTGCCGGTCGGGGAGGTGCTCGAGTTCCCTGTTCGTGACGTCGAAGACCTCCGCCCCGAGGATCGAGCCCTCCGGGGTCCGCGGCCAACTGGCCGGCGGGTTCGCCCAATGGTGTGGATCCTCGGGATCGGTGGTCGGCCGGAATCGGGCCGGGTCGACGGTGGCGCCGCCCGTGAAGGCGGCGAGGGTGGCGTCGGAATCGTGCCGGTCCCGCAGACCCCGCTTCTTGGCGATGTTGACGAGGATCCGGAACAGCCAGGTCCGCAGTGTCGAGCGTCCTTCGAATCGGTCGATGCCCTCGAGCACGGCGATCCACGTTTCCTGGACGACGTCCTCCGCGACCTCGTTGCTGGCCACGTATCCGCGCGCCACGCGCAGCATCATCGGCGTGTGCCGGTCGACCAGTTCGGCGAACGCCGCCTCGTCCCGCGAACGCAACGAGTCGACGAGGCGTTCCTCGTGCGAGGTGTCGGTCTCCGTCATCCGCTCCTCCTGCGCGATCGAGGCGCTCCGGAAGGGTGGCCGCCGCAGCGGCCGGATGACATCCCACCCTACTGATCACGGCGGCGGCCGTCGATCATTCTCGGGTCAGTCGGTGCTCGTTCGCGCGGCGACGACTGTCGACCCACTCGTCCCGCGTGTACGTCCGTTCCCAATCGAAACGCCACTGTTCGGGGGCACCGAACCCGGACACCCAGCGAAACCCGTCGGCGGCCTCGTCGAATATCGCCTGATACATGTTCAGGGCGGGCCCCGACGGCGGCACCGGGAACGGCGAGTCGGGCACCACGCGCCGGTAGGCCGCCGGGGCGCGATACCTGCGCCGCCTTCGCTGTTCCGGTGACCGGATCCCGCACCCGATGTCGACACCGAACGATTCGGCCATGGCACGGGCCCGATGCGGCGGAGGTGGTGCAACGGGCATGCGACGGTTTGCCGAGAAACTCATTGCACTTGCCCCTTCAGGCTGCCGATGTGGAGTGAACCCGAGTCTGCGCTGCCCTCGTCCTCGTCCCACTCCTGTTCGACGTCCCGGACGTACTTCTCGGGATCCTTGTCCGAGGTGTCGACACCCGACGTGGACGGGTGCACGACGAAGAACTCGGTGAAGCTCCGACCGAGCGACACCCGAAGGTCCTTCGGAGCCGTTCGGAAGTCGGCCAAACCCTCGCGTTCCTCCTCGGCCATGTGCTCGCCGTTGGCCACTCGGGTGCGGGCGACCGCAGCCCACCACTTCTCGGACGCGACGGGAAACTCGGCGGCGTCACTGACCCCGTCGCGGATGTCGTTGTGATCGCCGATCGCATCGAGGGTCTCCGCTTCGGCGTCGTCGTCGCCGACGCGGAGGAGTTGCGGATAGAAGATCTCCTCCTCCGCCGAGGCGTGAAGATCCAGGCGCTTCGCCAACGACGACCACACCGCCTCGACTGCGGCGACGTCGAGCCTGCGGCCGGCTTTCAGTTCATCGAGCCTGGCAAACTGCTGACGGAACCACACGTGATCTTCGAAAATCAATTCGATGATGTCAGGCATGATTCGACGATAGTTCCGCGCAACTTTCTTCGTTGTCGTTCGTCGTCGGGCCGACCACGGCGGCTCTTCTCGGGGGCGAGCAGAGGTGGTAGGGCCGAAAGGCCCTGTCCGGGGTTCGGGGTGCGGTGGAGACTCGATGCGGTGGGGTGCGGATCGCGGCGAGCGTGTGACGGTCGCCGCGGTCCGGGTTCCCCGGAGACGATCTGACCGCGCAATCCCGGGAGGGCGACGCATGGACGTTCGGCGAACTCCGCAGGCGCGGTCGGAGATCTACTGGGAGCAGCAGGCTCTGACAGAAGACCGAAACGTCGACAGCCATGTCGACTGGCTCGAGCGGCGCCCGGCGGCTCCGGACGAACAGGTCTCGCTCGTCGATCACTATCGGGCCGCCTCGTCCGAACCGCGCAGAGATCGTGAGTACCCATACCGGGCCTGGGCGGCGGGATAACAGGTCGTGCAGGTCAGGGGAGGCCGGCGAGTTTACGTTCGAGCACCGTCCGCTCGCGTTCGTTGCCGCACAGCCGCACGGCGGCCTCGAGTTCGGTGCGCGCCTCGTCGGTGCGGCCCAGTCGGATGAGCAGTTCCCCGCGCACGCTCGGCAGCAGATGCGAGTTCGCCAGCTCACCGGCGACCACCAATTCGTCCACGATGGGCAGTGCTGCGGCCGGTCCCTGAGCCATGGACACCGCCACGGCCCGATTGAGGTCGACCACCGGGGAGGGCGCCAGCCGGCCGAGTGCCTCGTAGACGAGGACGATCCGCCCCCAGTCGGTCGCGTCGACCGACGGGGCGACGGCATGGCATTCGGCGATTGCCGCCTGCAGTCCGTAGGCCCCGAGGCCCCGGCCGACCTCTTCGGCCCGGGCGAGCGCGGCGCGTCCCCGGCGGATCGCGGCCTGATCCCAGCGACGGCGGTCCTGGTCCTCGAGCAGCACCGGCTCCCCGTCCGGCCCGGTGCGCGCCGGAAAGCGCGCCGCGGTCAACTCGAGCAGCGCCAGCAGTCCGTGGACCTCCGGTTCATCGGGCATCAGCCGGCTCAGCACCCGCGCGAGGCGCTGCGCCTCACTCGCGAGGTCGAGGCGGATCAGATCATCCCCGGAACTGGCCGACGACCCTTCGGTGAAAATCAGATAGATCACGCTGAGCACCGAGCCGAGACGTTCGGACCGCTCCCCGGCCGGCGGCACCTCGAACGGCACCCGGGCCGCCCCGAGCGTCTTCTTCGCCCGGGTGATGCGCGCCTGCACGGTCGCAGTCGGAACGAGGAACACCTTCGCGATCTCGTCGCTGGTCAGACCGCCGACCACCCGCAGGGTGAGTGCCACCCGCGCTTCCCGTGACAACACGGGGTGGCAGGAGATGAACATCAGCGCGAGCATGTCGTCGTCGATCTGATCCGGATCCCACAACACCTCGCCGGCGTCCCTGGCCGCGTCGGCGGGCGCGCTTCCCGACGCGGCACCGCCCTCGCCCAGGTCGTGGGCCAGGGCCTGGTACCGCTCGTCGAGGGCGGAGCGCCGTCGGAACGCGTCGATCGCGCGGCGTCGGCCGACGGTGAGCAACCATCCCGCGGGGTTGTGGGGGATGCCGTCGCGGGGCCAGCTCACGAGCGCCTCGGCCAGCGCCTCCTGGGCGAGGTCCTCGGCCAGCGCGAAGTCGCCGGTGTACCGGGCGAGCGCTCCGACGATCCGGGCCGACTCGATCCGCCACACCGCGGCGACGGCCTCACGCCCGGTGTGGCCGTCGCCCGTCGACCCACTCAGAGTTGACCGGTCTCTTCGCGCCACGCCCGCTCCTTCTGGATCCACACGTTGTCCTGCGGAAATTCGTCGATCGTGGTGACCCGGCGGATCTCCGCCTTGGCACCGGGACCGGCCATCGGCGCCCGCTTGGCCCACTCGACGGCCTCCTCCCGCGACGCGACGTTGAGCATCCAGAAGCCGCCGAACAACTCCTTCGTCTCGCCGTAGGGACCGTCGGTCACCACAGGAGTTTCGGAGGAGTAGTCGACCACCACACCCGACTCGGGGTCGGGGTCCAGACCCTCGGCAGCGAGCAGCACACCGGCGCGGATCATCTCGTCGTTGAACTTGCCCATCGCGTCCATGATCTCGTTGAAATCGACGTCCTGGAACGCCGCGAACGTCTCGTCAGTGGCGCGCATGATCAGCATGTACTTCATGGTTCCGTCTCCTTGGATGTCGGGGCCCTCTCGGACCTTCTCATCCTCAGGTCGAACGGGGAGGGTGATGGATCGACACACCCGCAGAAGTTTTTTTCCAACCCGGCGCTCGGAAGGTGCCGCGTCGCGCCTGAGCCGTTGCTGCGGGCACGTTCGCGCACCGGCGAAGGGCGGTGATCGATGTGGATCGATCGGGGGGGTGGAGCATCACGAGTCACCAAAATTCGGCTGCCGGAAGACGACCTTCACACGGCGAACCGGTGAAGGGTTGCCTCCCCACCTCGCAGCGCTGGCGCAGCCGGTTTCAGTCGAGTGCGGGTCCGGCCTCGTCCGCTGGGGGGCGGTGGGTGTGCTGGAGTTCGGTGTTGATGCGGCGAGCCTCGGCGAGTTGGTCTTCGAGGATGATGATGCGGCAAGCGGAATCGAGTGCGGTGCCCTGATCGATCAGCTCACGGGCGCGGGCGGCGAGACGGAGTTGGTATCGGGAGTAGCGGCGATGCCCGCCCTCGGAACGCCCGGGGGTGAGAAGCTTCGCGGCGTCGAGGCTGCGAAGGAATGCTTGTGTCACGCCGAGGATCTCGGCGGCGTGGCCCATGCTGTAGGCCGGGTAGTCCTCGTCGTCGAACTTTGCGGCCGGGCCGCGGTCGCGCGAATCTTGCTGAATGGGGTGACACCTTTCACATGGTCAGGGCCCCCGGCGCCGTGAGGCACCGGGGGCCGGAGCGGTTTCCATTTCTCTATTCACTGCACTTCTTCCGGCGTTCGGGCTCGTTGTGCCACCCGGCCGCCGGAAGAATGCGCCGGGGCCTTACACACTCACATCAACCCATGCCCCGGCACGTCTTCTTCTGCGGTACTTCTCTGCGGGCAGTTCATCCCCTCCCGCACCCCGTGAACTCTTTCCTTGCGACGAGAGAAACGATACAACGCCGACACTTCAATGTCTACAGTGGCGACTGCAGAAATTATGGAGTGGGCTGACCAGGGATTTCCCATCAGGTCAGAAGGCGCGCACGATTCCTCGGTTGTACTGCGATCGATAACCGGTGGGATCCCTCACATACACGGCCTGTGATCCGGGACGGGTATCACGATCGCCTCGAAACACAGCGCCACGAGATCCTCGGGCGGTCCGAAGCCCGGGCCGATTCGAGGTGGGGTACTCAGCGCCTGGTCTCGTACCTGGTCAGGACCACGCCGTCGGGGAACGTCCGGGTCTCCGCCAGGGTCAGGTTCACCCAGTTGTCCAGGGGCGCAAAGAACGGCGTGCCGCCGCCTACCAGGACCGGATGGGTGACCAGCACGTACTCGTCGATCAGCCCGGCCCGCATAGCCCCTGCGGCGAGTGTGGCGCCGCCGATATCCATGGGGCCGCCGTCCTCGGCCTTGAGCCGGGTGATCTCGGTGATCGCGTCGCCGGTGACCAGGCGGGTGTTCCAGTCGACCGTGCGGCTCGTCGAGGAGAACACCACCTTCGGCATGTCCCGCCAGCGGCGGGCGAACTCGATGTCCGCCGGTGTGGCACCCGGCTGCTGGTCGGCGGTCGGCCAGTGGGAGCTCATCGTCTCCCACAGCTTGCGCCCGTACAGCGCCGTGCCGGTCGCCCCCACCCGGTCGGACCACCACTGGAACAGCTCGGCGCTCGGCACACTCCAGCCGAGGTCGTCGCCGGGCGCGGCGATGTAGCCGTCCAGGCTCAGGTTCATGCCGAAGGTCAGTTTTCGCATGGTGTCAGCCTCCCGTGACTCGGTACTCGGTGTACAGACCAGCATGGCGCGAAAGAATCATGGTCAGGTCACACCGAGGACCGGTTCACCACCACGCCAAGCGGATGTGCGTGCGGAAGCGAACGATGAGCGGCACATCCGGAAAGCGGCCCATGACAGGAAGCCCTGACCTGCCGTTGTCCGGACTACATGGAGGTGGGGAGTACCACGAGGAGCCACGCAAGGATCGGCGCGACGAGCACGATGTAGCCGGTGTATTTGAAGAGCGCGCGTTGGAACTTGTCCCGGTCGGGGACTTGGGCGTTGGCCAGGACCATGACACCGTTGCTCGACAAGGGGCTGACGTCGACGATGACGGCGGAGAACGATACGGCGGCAACGAATCCGATGAGGCCGACCTCTCCCATCATCAGCAGCGGTGCGGCGAGCGGGAGGACGATGCCGAGGGTGCCGATGGACGAGCCGACCGCGGACACGGCGGCGACGGCGTAGCAGAGAATCAGCGCGGTCAGTAGCGGGGATCCCAGTGACGCGGCGGCGTCACCGAGGAATTCGAGGGTGCCGTTCGCCTTGAGCACGCTCATATAGGTAAGCATTCCGCAGACGAGGAGGACGGCGGACCAGGTGACATTGTTGACGGCGGGCTTGTGCTTGTTGGGGGCGAGTACGAGGAGGATGGCCGCGATGACCATCGAACACACGCCGACGTCGATCTGGAACACCGCCGATCCGATGAGCAGGGCAACCATGCCGAGCAGGGTGGCGACGCGAATCGGGGTGAATCCGGTGGCTTCGACTTCTTCGAGCCGATCGACGTCGTTGGTCGGCTGCGGCGACCCGGTGGTCAGAACCATCGGGCCGGCGCCGGGCCGTGCGGAGGCAGCGTGCTGGCCGGCGCTCGCGCCGGAGTGAATGAGGTCGCCGCCGCGGGGCTGCGGCGCGGAGCCGCCGGCCACAGAGGGCTGGTCGGGGCCGCTGAGGTCGTCGACGTCGATGACCTGGTCGTCCGCGCGGAGCAGGTCGCGGCCACGGACGAGGAAGAGGCCGAGGGCGAGCACGAAGCTGAGACCGAGCGGAATCAGGTACAGGGCAAGGGGGTTGGTCGGTAGGCCCGCGGACTGGAGCCAGCCGTTGGTGAATGCCCCGTACACCGTGATCGGGGAGAAGGCGGCACCGAGTACGCCGTGACTGATCATCATGCCCATCAGCAGCGGATCGATCTTGTAGCGTTTGGCGATCGGCATGGCAATGGGGGCGAGCATGCCGACGGCGAGCACCGAGCCCATGGTCATCAGGCCGGCACCGAGGAAGAACATCAGCCAGACGATGGCCCAGCGTTTGCCCCGGACGAGTTTGAGGGCCCCGGAGACGATCAGATCGACGGTGCCGTTGACCCGGGCGATGCCGAACAACAGGGTGATTCCGACGATGATGGTGAAGATGCTGCCGGGGAAGAACCCGAAGATGTCGTCCATGGACAATCCGGACAGCCAGCCACCGATGACGAAGGCGGCGGCGAACGCCAGCACACCCATGTTGATGGGTGTCATGGTGCCGATCGCGAACAGCGCTATCAGCGCCGCGATCGAGACGAAGTAGACCATCGGAGATAACCCTTTCGGTGATGCCCGGGAATCCGAGCGCCTGCCGGCATGACGCCGGTGGCAGTGAGCCGATTGCGGCGGCGCCCGATCCCCGAAGGTCCAGGTGGCGCCGCTGCACACCGCTATTGAAGGGTGATGGCAGTCACAGAATCAACCGACGAGGTCAGAAAGCATCCAGATGCTCAACAGGGCGCACCGCGATCGTGACCGGTTGAGCCAATGGCTCAGCATTCGAGTTCTCGTCATCCTGATCGTTCAGCTGTTTTCCGCACACCGGGCCAGAGGCTCGACCGGCCGCGCATCTACAGCAGTTCAGCTCTCGGCTCGGAGCTTCTCCACGATCGGAACGGTTCGCGGCCAGATACGTCGGCTCAGGACGATCTCGGAGCGGGTGCGCAGCACGCCCTCGGTTTTCATGACGGCCTGCAGCACATCCTCGAAGTGGGAGTTGTCGCGGGCGACGAACCGGCACAGCAGGTCCCCTTCGCCGGAGACGGTGTTGGCCTCGATCAGTTCCGGGATCGCGGTCAGCCGTTCGAGGGTTTCGTTGACCTGGCTCTGCGCGATGTGGACGTGCACGAACGCCATGACGGCATAGCCGAGTGGGGCGAGGTTGATCTGGGGGCGCCAGGTCACGATCACGCCGGCCTTCTCCAACTTGGTGATCCGGGCCTGGGCGGTGTTGCGGGCGATGTTGAGTCTGCGGGAGTACTCGCGAACGCCGGCTCGGGGCTCTTCGACGAGGAGTCGGAGCAGGTCGAGGTCGAGTTTGTCGAAGCCGTCCATCGGTGGTCCTGTCGCGAGGGTAGAAATTGGTCCAAATGCGCACTCGGCTATGCGCTCGGCCGTTGCCGTTGAGCACTTGGCAGCAATTTCTCGTTGTCGGTTTATCTCACGGTACAGGTCTGTCTATGTTGTGTGTCACATCGAGCAACGGGTGGTCGGGCGACGAGTGATCGCCCGACACGCCGCCGACCGCGACCGTCGTCGGTAGCGGCCGCGGGATACGGGAAGGAACAGGCGCTGACCATGGGTTACACGCTGGCGGACAAGATCTGGAGGAGCCACGTCGTGCGCTCCGCCGAGGGTGAGCCGGATCTGATCTACATCGACCTTCACCTGTTGCACGAGGTGAATACTCCGGCCGCATTCGCGGGCCTGCGCGCCGCCGGCCGCACCGTCCGGCGACCGGACCTGACCGTCGGTACCGAGGACCACAACACCCCCACCGACGATGTGCTGCGCCCCATCACCGACCCGGCCGCAGTCGAGCAGCTCGACCACATCCGTCGGAACTGCCGCGATTTTGGGATCGAACTGTATTCGTTGGGTGATTCCGCCCGGGGCATCGTTCACGTGATCGGGCCGGAGCTGGGATTGACCCAGCCCGGAATGACGCTGGTCTGCTGCGACTCGCACACCAGCACGCACGGTGCATTCGGAGTGCTCGCCTTCGGCATCGGCACCAGCCAGGTCGAGCACGTCCTCGCCACCCAAACCCTGCCGATGGCGCCGATGAAGAACATGCGCGTGATCGTCGACGGGATGCTGTCGGCCGGGGCGACAGCGAAGGACCTCATCCTGACGGTGATCGAGCAGATCGGCACCGGCGGCGGGCAGGGCTATGTAATCGAATACCAGGGTGAGGCGATTCGCGCCCTGTCGATGGAAGGCCGGATGACGGTGTGCAACATGACCATCGAAGCGGGTGCCCGGGCCGGTCTCATCGCACCGGACGAGGTCACCATCGAGTACCTGCGCGGTCGCCCGCACGTGCCGGCCGGTGCGGCGTTCGAGGACGAGGCCGAGTACTGGCGCACCTTCCATTCCGACGACGACGCAGTCTTCGACAAGGAAGTCCACATCGACGCCGCCACCATCGCCCCCCGGGTGTCCTGGGGGACGACCCCGGCCCAATCCGTCCCGCTCGACGGCTGCGTCCCCGATCCGAACACCTTTCTCGATTCGGTGGACCGAGCCGCCGCCGAACGCGCTCTGGCCTACATGCAGATGACCCCGGGGGCTTCGCTGCGCGACATCGAGGTCGATGCGGTGTTCATCGGCTCGTGCACCAACGGACGGATCGAGGACCTGCGGCAGGTCGCCGCGGTGTGGGAAGGTCGGCGGATCGCACCAGGAGTCGAAGTCCTCGTCGTCCCCGGGTCGGAGGCCGTCCGCGCCCAGGCCGTCGAGGAAGGTCTCGACGAAATCTTCGCCGCCGCCGGTGCCCCGCTGCGGTACTCCGGATGCTCGATGTGCGTGGCCCTCAACGACGACCGCCTACGGCCGGGTCAACGGGCCGCGTCGACCAACAACCGCAACTTCGAGGGCCGTCAGGGACGAGGCGTGATGACGCATCTCGTCTCACCCGCGGTGGCCGCCGCGACCGCGATCACCGGGCGCCTGACCGCGCCCGCAGACTTGAAGGACTGACAACCGATGGATGCTTTCGCCGAACACACGGGAATCGCGGCGCCGCTGCGGATCTCCGATGTCGACACCGACCAGATCATTCCGGCGCGTTTCTGCGTCGGAGTCACCAAGGAAGGGTATGCGGACGCCCTGCTCCACGACTGGCGCCTCGACCCGGAGTTCGTGCTGAACCAGCCTGACTTCCGGAACGCGACAATCCTGGTGGCAGGGGAGAACTTCGGGGTCGGGTCGTCCCGGGAGATGGCGGTCTGGGCGCTGCAGAACTACGGCTTCAAGGTGGTCCTCGCCCCACGGTTCGGGGACATCTTCCGCGGCAACTCCCTGAAGAACGGACTCCTGACCGTCACCCTCGAGCAGTCGGTGATCGACGAACTCTGGAACCTGATCGAGGCCCGCCCGGATTGTCCGGTGACCGTCGACCTGGTTCGCAGGGAAGTGCGGACCAGCGGTGCGAGCTACCCGTTCGAACTCGACGACAACGCCCGTTGGCGGCTGCTCCACGGCTACGACGACATCAGCCTGACTCTGCGTGACGTCGAGGACATCGACACCTACGAAACCACCCGCCGTCCCACCCTGCCCACAACGGCCCGTCCTATCACCGCGGAGACCAGCCATGCCTGAGACCGACCTGACCGACACCAGCGCCCGGATGACGGGCACCGTCCCGCCGTCGAAGATCCTGAGCACCGAGATCCCACGCTACGCAGAAGACTATGCAGCACGGTTACTCGCAATCCCCGACACCGCGTCCGCCGTTGCCGATGCTCTGGACGAGCTCGGCGTCGGTGCGGTAATCAATTCCACTGACCTGAAGCCGGTTTCGAGACAGTCGAGAATGTGCGGCCCGGCAGTGACCTTGCGTTATATCCCGCTCGGTGGAGATGTGAGCGCGAACCGCGAGGGCGGGAACGGTACGACCTTCGGCGACCGCGACCTCTACGGGCTGGGTCGCCCCGGCGACGTCGCGGTCATGGACTGTTCGGGTTCACGATCCGGCGCAGTGATGGGCGCACTGTCCGCCCGCTGGGCGATCAAGGCGGAAATCGGCGGATGCCTCGTCGACGGCGCGATCCGCGACACCGCCTCGATCATCGCCACCGGTCTCCCGGTATGGAGTGCCACCCGGCATCCGGCCGCCGCCCGCTACCGCTACGAGACGATGCAGATGAACGGCCCGGTGTCGTTGTGCGGGCATCTGGTCAATCCTGGCGACTACCTCGTCGCCGACATCGACGGCGTCTGCGTGATTCCGTTCTTCGACGTACCGCGGGTCGTCGACTTCTGCGAAAACGCACACCAGGCCGAGATCGCGTTCATCGACCGCATCGATACTGCCGCGTCCCTGGAAGAACTCGTCGCCGGGCTGACTCCGGGCACCACCCCAGCCTGACCCACCCCGCGCCGCCGACAGACATCACACAAAGGAAGCCAGCCTTGTTCTCCACCCAGCAGACCCGCCCGTCGACGTTCTCCCTCGACGACCGCTACGTCCTCGAAGAAGGATCGGTATACCTGACCGGTATCCAGGCCTTGGTGCGCGTGCTGCGGGACAGGGCCATCCTGGACCGCCGCCGCGGCAACCGCACCGCGTCGTTCGTCTCCGGCTACGAAGGATCCCCGCTCGCCGGCTACGACCTCGAGATCGCGCGCAAACGCACAATCCTCGACGAACACGATCTCGTGCACCGACCTGGCGTCAACGAAGAGCTGGCCGCCACCTCCGTGCTGGGCACCCAGATGGCCCCGCAGATCGGGCACCTCCGCCCCGACGGGGTCACCGGCTACTGGTACGGCAAGTCACCCGGCCTCGACCGCGCCTCCGACGCCATCCGCCACGCCAACCTCGTCGGCACCGATCCGCGCGGCGGCGCCGTCGCCCTCGTCGGCGACGACCCGGGCGGAAAGTCCTCGAGCCTGGCGTGCGCATCCGAGGTCGCGATGGCGGACCTGCTCATCCCCACCCTCTACCCGGCCGACTCGCAGGAAGTGCTCGACTACGGGCTGCACGCGCCGTTCCTGTCCCGGTTCACCGGCCTGTGGTCGGGGCTCAAGATCGTCACCGCCGTCGCCGACGGCGCAAGCTCCGCCGTCGTGCACCCGGACCGGATCGACCCCAGCTTCGGTGACATCGGACCGAGCACCTACACCCCGAACGCCAACCTCGTCGGCCCCAACCTTCTCACCCTCGAACGCAGCCAACTGATGGACCGGTTGCCTCGCGCCCTCGACTACGCACGCATCAACAAACTGAACGAGATCGTCCAGTCGGGGCCCGACGACCGCATCGGCATCATCACCTCCGGCAAGACGTATCTCGATCTGCGCGAGGCACTGTCGACGTTCGGACTCGGTCCGGCAGACCTGCGCCGGTACGGGATCCGGATCCTCAAACTCGGCATGATCTTCCCTGTCGACCCCGAGATCGTGCACCGATTCGCTGCGGGGCTGAACGAGATCATCGTCGTCGAGGAGAAGCGGGCGTTCCTCGAGACCGCGGTCCGCGACATCCTCTACCGGCGCGCCGACGCCCCGGTGGTCATCGGGAAGACCGACCCGAACGGCAAGTCCCTGGTCAACATTTTCGGTGAGCTCGACGCCGATCTGATCGCCAACGCCCTCAGCCGCCGTCTCGGCGACGAGTACGGCATCGAACCGGTGCAGCAGTGGAAGCAGCGCCCCAAAGCCTCGAAAATCGCGCTGCCCCTGCTGGGCCGCACCCCCTACTTCTGCTCGGGGTGCCCCCACAACTCCTCGACCAAGGTGGCACCCGACACGCTGATCGGCGGCGGAATCGGTTGCCACGCCATGGTGATGATGATGGACGACAAACAGGTCGGCGATGTCATCGGACTGACCCAGATGGGTGGCGAAGGCGCCCAGTGGATCGGCATGGCCCCCTTCCTCGAGGAGAACCACCTCATCCAGAACATCGGCGATGGTACCTTCATGCACTCCGGCAGCCTGGCGCTGCGCGCCGCCGTCGCCTCCGGCGAAAACGTCACCTACAAACTGCTCTACAACGCCACCGTCGCCATGACCGGCGGCCAGGACCCGGTCGGTGCCATGCCGCTGGACCGGATCACCCGCCTACTGCTCGCCGAGGGCGTCGAGAAGGTCGTGGTCACCACCGAAGACCGTAAGCGCATCACCTCACTGAAACTGCCCAAGGGCGTCGAGGTCCGAGACCGGGACGACCTCGTCGACGTCCAGCAGGAACTCGCGACGATCCCCGGAGTCACGGTCCTGGTGCACGACCAGGAATGTGCCGCCGAGAAGCGCCGAAAGCGCAAGCGCGGCAAACTGCCCACCCCCACCACCCGGGTGATGATCAACGAACGCATCTGCGAGGGCTGCGGCGACTGCGGCGAAAAGTCGAACTGCCTCTCGGTGCACCCCACCGACACCGAATTCGGCCGCAAGACCACAATCCATCAGTCCTCCTGCAACGTCGACTACTCCTGCCTGAAAGGCGACTGCCCCTCCTTCGTGACCGTCACCCCCGGCCCGAAGGAACAACGCACACCCGTACCGGCCATCCCCGCCGATCTGATCACCGCCCCCACCGTTCCCACCATCGACACCGAATTCGGGATGCGGATCATGGGCGTCGGCGGCACCGGCGTGGTCACCGTCTCGCAGATCCTGGCCACCGCCGCCGTCATCGACGGCAAGTTCGTCCGCAGCCTCGACCAGACCGGCCTGGCGCAGAAGGGCGGCGCTGTGGTCTCCGACCTGAAGATCAGCGCCGAATCCCGGGAGAGTGCCTCGAAGATCGGGCAGGGCCGCTGCGGTCTCTACCTCGGCTGCGACTCCCTCGTCGCCACCGACCCCACCAACCTGAAGGTGGCCAACAACTCCGACACCGTCGCGGTGGTCTCGACCACCGAAATCCCCACCGGGCAGATGGTCGTCGACACCTCCGTCCACTTCCCGGCGATCAGTACGATCCGCACGGCCATCGACGGCGCCACCGCCCGCGCGGTCTACCTCGACCCGGCCCTGCTCTCGCGTGAGCTGTTCGACGACGAGCAGTACACCAACATGCTCCTGATCGGTGCCGCCTTCCAGACCGGCGTCCTGCCGATCACCGCGGTCGCGATCGAGCAGGCGATCACCCTCAACGGTGTCTCGGTCGAGGCGAATCTGCAGGCATTCCGTCGCGGCCGCCAGGCCATCTCCGATCCCGGCGCCCTCACCGCCGCCATCGAGGGCAATCGGCGGGCCGTCGTCGAACCTGCCGCACCGTCCCCCCAGGCCCTCGCCCTCGCCGGCACCGTCCGGGCCGCAGCCGATTCGGAACTCGCCCGCGTCGTGGGACTGCGCACCGCTGAACTCATCGACTACCAGGACACCGATTACGCCCGCGACTACGTGCACTTCGTCGAATCGGTACGCCAACGCGAATCAACGCTCATCGGTGCCTCCACCGCCCTGACCGAGGCAGTCGCGAAGAACCTGTTCAAACTCATGGCCTACAAGGACGAATACGAAGTCGCTCGCCTCGCACTCGATCCGACGTTCGACGCCGCGGTAGTGGACGCGTTCGGCAAGGGTGCGAAACGGTCCGTCCGCCTGCACCCCCCGATGCTGCGCGCCATGGGCATGAAAAACAAACTCTCCCTGGGCTCCTGGGTGAACCCCGGCTTCCGGACCCTGCACCGGATGCGCCGGGTCCGCGGCACCAGGTTCGACGTGTTCGGCTACCACCACATCCGCAAGATGGAGCGTGAACTGATCACCGAGTACCGCGAGACGGTCGAGCAACTCCTACACCCGCTGAACCAGCACAACCTCGCGGCCGCGGTCGCGATCGCCGAACTGCCCGACCTCATCCGCGGGTACGAACAGATCAAGGTGGCCAACGTGCAGACCTACCACCAGGAACTGGCCGCACTCTTGAAGACGTACCCGCACAAGGCACTGGCCGAGAAGCAGGTCGTGTGACACCGACCCTGTCGAACACAACACAGATCGAGAAGGACCATGGATCAAGAAGTTCGTTCCGTCGTGGCACGACGACGACGCCCAGCACCGCATCGACCGCGACGTGTGGATCGAGGCAGGCAAACTCGGCCTCCTCTGCTGCTCGATCCCCGAGGAATACGGCGGCGGGGGAGGCGCGTTCGCTCACGACCTCGCCGTCTTCGACGCGCAGGGCTACGCCGGCGATCTCGCCCTCGGCATCTTCGTGCACTCGGGCATCGTGGCCCACTACATCCTCGAGTACGGCACCGAGGAACAGAAGCAAACCTGGCTGCCCGGTATGGCGACCGGAGAGATCCTCGGCGCCATCGGCATGACCGAGCCCGGCACCGGTTCGGACCTCGAGGCCATCAAGACCACCGCGATCCGGGACGGCGACGAGTACGTGGTCAACGGATCCAAGACGTTCATCACCGTGCCTGCTCGTCGAGGTGGGATTGCGCGATCCCCTCGATCAGCTGGAGGGGTACGCGCAGCAGCCGGTAGCGGAACCGGAGAAGAGCCATCGTGAGACCGCCGGACGTCACACCGCGGCTCGTAACCTGATCGATATGTCTTGTGGACGCCTTGGGGATTATTGAGGCGGAACCGGGGTCGGCTCGCAGCCGATCCAGGGCTGGGATTCGAGTCGCGCTGTCGCGGGTAACCCGAAAACCCCATCCGAGGCAACACCCGCGTACCCCTGCTCCGAACCAGGACCATTCCAATGACCTCACACCGGCACGTCACCACCGATCACGACGAGATCCGCGATTGGATTCAGGCGCATCACGGCGCACCGGCACGATCAGCGGCGACCACTGACACCGCAGGCGCCCTGCATATCGACTTTGTCCGGACCGGCGAGCTCGAGCACATCTCCTGGCAGGAGTGGTTCACCGCGTTCGATGCGCAAGGCCTCGCCCTGTGCTACCCGGATCCGCATCTGCGCGGCGGAGCGAGCGCGTGGTTCGAACTCGTGCCCCGCGGTCTCGGCGACGGGATTCACCGGTGACGTGAGCGGAGTGCCCACCGACACTCCGCGCCCATCGTGGGCGGTGGGGAGGTGTCGGTTGCGTCTACGTACCGGGATACGCCTCGCGAAAGACCACGTCGATCCGAAAGTCGGGGCGCCGGAGGATGTCCGCCGATGGTTCTGCGGTAGCCCGACCACGCCTGTCCGGGAGTTCTCGCGTTGTCTGCGCGGTTCAGCGGCCCGTTCCGTGGGTATCGGGATGGTGCAGTGCGTAGCGGCCGGGCCCGGTGGCCTTGGCCCGGTACATCGCCCGGTCGGCGTGATGAATCAGTTCGTGCGGGGAGACGGCGGCACCGGTGACGGCGATGCCGATACTCGCGGTGATCGGCCCGTCACCCGGGTGCGGGTCCACGGTGGCGATTCGGTCGGCGATCGCAATCACGTCCGCGGGACCGGTGACGGCCGGGCACAGGATCAGGAATTCGTCGCCGCCCAGGCGCGCCACGGTGTCGGTGGGCCGGACCGCGGACCGCAGGCGGTCGGCGAGTCGGATCAGGGCGGCGTCGCCACCGGCGTGCCCCAATCGGGCGTTGAGGTGTCGGAAGTTGTCGAGGTCGATCATCAATACCGCCACCCGGCCGCCGGTGTGTGCGGCTCGGTCGAGGGCGGCACGCAGACGCTCCAGGGCCAGGGTGCGGTTCGGTAGCCCGGTGAGCGGGTCGTGCAGGCTCCGATGCCGTAATCGCTCTTCGGCCTCGATGCGGCCGAGCGCGGTGGACAGCACCGCGGCCACCGCGCACACGAACGCCACGTCGCGTTCCCGTGAGGGGCGTGGTCGGGCGAAATGGGCGGTCAGCACCCCCCAGATCGTGTCGTGGCCGATCGGCACACCGATGCCGCCACCCAGCCCGTGCGCGGCCATGTCCGCGGTGGCGAACCGGCGCTCGCGGGCGCGGTCCGGACAGCACACCACCGCCGCCTCGGTGGCCGCGTACCCGGTCAGCGAGCCGCGACCGGCGGCGACGGTGGTCGGGCGTGGCCCGGGCCCGTGGTAGCCGAGCACCGTCAGCGCCGCCCCGCCGGTCTCCGGCACCCGGGCCACCGCCGCGGACCGCACCCCCAGCAGTGCGGTGACCTCAGCGGTCGCAGCGGTCAGCAGCGTGTCGAGGTCGGCGGTGACGGCGAGCCGGCTCAGCTCGGCGAGTACGTGTTGTTCCCGGCACCGGCGGTCGGCTTCCTCCAGTGCGGCGAGCAGCGGGTGTTCCTGCTCGCCGTCGGTGGACGGCTCCCGGCCGATCACCCCGATCAGCAGCGGGTGTCCGTCCTCGTCTCGCTCGGTCACAAAGACCGACAGGACTGCCGGGATCGGCGCACCGGTGCGCAAGTGCCGCAGCTCCGTCCGCCCGCACCACCGGCCCCGTTCGGTCAGGGCAGCCGAGACCTCGGGTGCCTGCGCCACCGCGGCGTCGGTGCAGACGTCGGCCGTCCTGCGCGCGGACACCTCGCCGCCCTCCGGGAACCCCACCAGGGTGGCCGCGGCGGGGTTCAGATACCGGAGACGGCCCGAACCGAACTCCCACAGCCCCATCGGGGCCGGCGCGCATTCCACCGCGGCGACCAGCTGCGCCGACAACGCCGCGCCCGGGAAGGATCCCGGCTCGGATCGGGTCACCTCTTCTGGGAACCCGGATCGTGCGGCGCGCTCCGGCACCCGGTACGGTTCGAACAACTCAGTCACGACTGGTCGGTTTCATTCTTGCACAACACCTTTCAGTGAATAGGTATGTCGCACCGGCTACCGCATTCGTTTCACCAGAAGACTCGGGCAAGCCGCACTGGTCAACGATTCTGACGACGACACCGCCGTATCTGGTGTTCATCCGCGTCGTCTCCGGGGGGTGCCCAGTGCATGCTGCGCGCCCGGGAGGTTTCCGAAACCCGTCACACCCGTGCGCCGTGAGACGAAAATGCAGACACGGGACTCTCGGATATCCGGTGTCGGCATAATGACGCGTACATACGGTGAGAAGCCGCACATTATTGGGCGCGCTCATTTCGGGGCGCCCCACCTTCTCGAACCGCGCTTCGCGCAAAATTATTCCGGATCGACTGGCCCGATTCCGGGGTGACGATATCGACTCATCTGCCCGGTCGCCTGCCGACCGGGCACCCCGTAGGCCGAGCTCGATGCTTGGCCGCGGACGGCGGCGAGGGGCGCCCTAGCCGGTGATCGCGCAGATCAGGGCGGTGGCCAGGCTGCCCCCAGGTGAGCCGGACCACCGCTGTCGCGAATTGCTCCGTCGGTCGGCTCAATCCGATGCCACCGACGGTGACACTGAGCCACTTCAGGAACGCCTCGAACGGACTTTGAAGTCGAGTCCTGCAGAATCCATCGGAATACACGCCTTACTGGTGATGAATCCCCGGGATCATCGATCGTCGGTTACGGTGTCTATCGCGCTCGAGGTCGTAAAATGTTTCACAAAAAAAGTGTTCTTCTCACATAATGAAATTAACAACCGCCCATAATGTTTTGGGAAAAGGCAATGGGAGTGACTTCGAATTAATCGGCGCATTTGTTTCTCGTGCGTACGTGACCCACGAGGTTGCGGAGGTGGGCCGCGCGCGGCCAAGGCGGAGCGGGCCTGGCTGCCCGGTCCCGCCATCGCGGCGCGGGCAGCGTAGTCAGCGGGTACCCGCTTGCAACTGCGCTCCGCGTGTTTCCCTGCAAGCCGGCCCCGGCCTGGGGGGATTTGGTGTGCGGCCGGATTGAGCGTCGCCGCCCCAGGGTAGTCGGCGGGAACGCACCACCCACCGACCACGGCCCTCACCCTTTTCGCCGCCGCCGGCGCCGAGGTGCACCACTTTTCACTCGACAAAGGGGTTGGGCGATGTCAGGCAAGGGTCAGATGGCGTTGGCCGTCGGTGCGGGATACATGCTGGGCCGCACGAAGAAGATGAAGTTGGCGTTGATGCTGGCCGCCGGCGGGGCGTCCAGACAATTGTCCTCCGGCGGGTCGTTGGGTCTTCTCAACGAGGGCCGCAAGTTGCTCGCGGATTCACCCGAGGTCGCCCAGCTCGGCAAGACGGTCCGCCACGAGCTGATGAACGCGGCGAAGACGGCCGCGGTGACCGCGGCCAGTCAGCGCATCGACTCGCTCAATTCGCGGCTGCAGTCCGGGGAGGGCCTGCTCGGCGACGCCGGGGGCGGGAAGAAGTCGACGCGGCGCCGCGGCGAGGAACCCGAGGACGACTACGAGGACGCGGAGGTCGAGTGGGAGGAATCGGACCAGGAACCGGGCGAGGAGCCGGATGAGGGGGAGGAGCCGGATGAGGACACCGAGGACAAGCCCCGGGCCCGGAAGCGCCCCGCTCCGCGCCGCCGGTCCTCGGGTAGCGGCACGTCCCGGCCCGGCCGGTCCCGGTCGTCCGCCGACGACGATGACGACGAGCTCGCCCGGGTCCGCAGGACGCGTGCCAAGGCGAGCACCGATTCCACCCCGGTACGACGGACCCGGAGGTGATCAGCGATGACTTCGAATCTCGACAGTGCGGCGAAGAAGCTGCGCAAGAACGTATCCGGGGTGTCCGGTGAGGCGGCGTCGGTGTCGCCGCTGCAGAAGGCGGCGCAGGGCCTGCTCGGCACCGTGACCGACAGGGCGGTCTCCGCCGTCTCCGACAAGGTGGCGGGCGCCACCGGTCGGCTCAACGACTACGCCGAGGGCGGCGGCGGAAGCCTGCTGTCCGCGATCACCGGCACCGGCAACGGCAACGGGGACGGGAACGGCGACGGGAACGGGGACGGTGACGGCAACGGTGACGGCAAGTCGTTCCTCTCCGGGCTGACCGACACCGTGAAGGAGAAGGCGTCCGACCTCAAGGACAAGATCACCGGCGGCGGTGGCGGTGGCAAGGGCAAGAAACTCAAGCTCACCAATATCGTCGAAACGATCGATGTCGGGGTGCCGGTCCAGTTGGCCTACAACCAATGGACCCAGTTCGCCGACTTCCCGTCGTTCATGAAGAAGGTCGAGCGGGTGGAGCAGGAGGCGGATGAGAAGCTCGAGTGGAAGGCTCAGATCTTCCTCTCGCACCGAACTTGGGAAGCGTCGATTCTCGAGCAGGTTCCCGACGAGCGGATCGTGTGGCGGTCGAAGGGTGCCAAGGGTTTCATCGACGGTGCGGTGACGTTCCACGAGGTGACCCCCGATCTCACCCGCATCGTTTTGATCCTCGAATATCACCCGAAGGGGTTGTTCGAGAGGACGGGGAACCTGTGGCGGGCGCAGGGGCGACGCGCGCGTCTGGAGTTGAAGCACTTCGGACGCCACGTCATGACGCAGTCGATCCTTCATCCCGACGAGATCGAGGGCTGGCGCGGAGAGATCCGGGACGGCAAGGTAGTCGAACCCGAGGAGTCCGAGGACTACGACGAGGAACCGGCCGAGGACGAAGCGCAGCCCGACGAGGACGAGCAGGACGAAGCGCGGCCGGACGCGGGCGACGAGGACGAGTACGACGAGCCCACCGAAACGGACGAGTCTGAGGAGCCGGAGGAGGACGAGGAACCCGAGGAGCCGGAGGAGACAGACGAGGACGAGGCCGAGGAGCCGGAAGAGGACGAGGCCGAGGAGCCGGAAGAGGACGAGGCTGAGGAGCCGGAAGAGGAGGAACCATCGCCGCCGGTACGCCGGGGCCGCCCGCGCAAGACGGCGGCCGCGAGTGAGGACAAGGCGCCGGCACGCCGTGGCCGCCCGCGCAAGACCGCGGCCAAGTCTGCCGGCTCGAAGCAAAGAGCGCGGCGATGACGTCGATACAACCCGCAAGTCGTGGCGGTGGCGGCGGAGGAGTCAGCGGCGGGCCCAGCTCGAGCAGCCTCGCCGACGTCATCGACACCATCTTGGACAAGGGCCTCGTGATCGACGCGTACGTGCGCGTGTCGCTGGTCGGCATCGAACTGCTGACTATCGACGCCCGTGTCGTCGTCGCCAGTGTCGACACCTACCTGCGGTTCGCGGAAGCGGTGAACCGGCTCGAGATCGGCAGCGAGCCCAAGGGGCTGACGGACCTGGCCGGGGGCGGCGGCGAGAGCGACACCGAATCGAAAACCCAGGGTGCACTCGGGGCGGCCGGTGAAAAACTCGGCGACCTCCTCGGCGGCGGGAAGGAAGAACCTGAGCGCGAACGGGTTTCACGCAAGTCCACGCGAGAGGACCAGTGATGTCGACGTCGGGACAGACCAACGTGCACCCGAAAGCCGACCGGTCGGACCGTTTCGCGCGGGGTGTATTCGTCGAATTGCTCAGTCCCTTGCGGTCTTTGATCGATTGAACAACTGCCGTTCCGGGTGGTCCAGTAGTCCGCACTTTCGTCTTCACTTCGGGCATGCCACACGGGCTGCCGGGTCGTCGAAGGTGGCCCGAGTCGCTCCTCGCGCCCTCGGCCGCGAGGAATGACCGGGCGGCGTCAGGGTGGCGACGTGGCCCGATCGAGGGGTCGCCGCCGCTGCCGGTGTTCCGGCGTCGGCGGGTAACAGCGAGGCCGCACCCTCGATACATCATTATGGAGAGACGACGTGTGGATCCGGATACCGCACTGGGCTACCTCGAAGGACTTCCTGCGCTGGTGCTGCTGGAACGGCTGCCGGTGCCGGTGCTCGCCGTCGACCGCGACGGTCTGGTCGTGCACGTCAATCGCGCGTTCGAGGTCATGATGGGGTATCCGCACGATGCGCTCACGGGGCGATCGATGCGCGACCTGCTTCCGACGTCGTTCCCTCCGCGGCCGGTCGCAGAGGATCTGCAGCAGTCGGCGGGGACGATCGTGACGCTCACGCACCGAGACGGTTCTGCAGTGCGGGCGGCGATCAGCAGGTCCGTGCTGACACGGGTCGACGACCCCGTGCTGCTCGTCTGCTTCCAGGACGTGACCGAGCAGCTGTGGGACGGCGGAAACGCGCCGACCTTCGGGTGAGGCCGCGATCGCGTCGGCCGCCGGCCTGTGCCCGATGCGGCGGGGCGCGGGAAGCCGTCCCGTGAACGCCGTGCGCATCGACTCGCTGGTGGCGAGGATCAGGCTTTCCGCCATCTCGGTGAGAAGTTCTTCCTTGTCCTCGAAGTGGTAGTGCACCACTCCGAGCGACACACCGGCGACCTCGGCCACGCGGCGGATGGCCCGGCACTGTCGGCAAGTCGCCGGAGACGTTGCTGCGAACTCCAGCTTCGACCGCGTTCCGCCGTTTCACCGTAGGTTTTTCGGGGCGATCCTGACGTGTTCACAAGAACGGGTGCCCGAATCGGCGCCCAGAGATGCTGCGGGGGCTGGTCCGCCACCCGTTCGCTGCAAGAGTCGGGGACTCAAAATGAGGTGAGCATCATGAAGAAGATCGCGGTACGCGCCGCAATCGCTCAGCGTATGGGCGACCGGAGACGTGGTGGTGACGGTCCCCGCGGAAACGCGACCGTCTTCTGCTTCGGCGGCCGGTCTACCCGGTGAATCCTTGCGTGCCCGGGTCCGCGGTCAGGTCGTCGGTGTCGGCGAACACTAGGCGACCGTCGTCGAGGGCGACCGCCCACCGGTGCACCGGCGCCCAGGCGTGCCCGCGTTCGTCGCTGTCGGTCAGCTCGGCGTAATCCTCGATGATCCGACCGGTCTGGTCCGCTTCGGATGGCCGGCGGACCAGCACCCGTGCGCCCGTGCCCAACGGGCCGGGCTCGGGTTTCGGGTTGTGTTTCTTCTCCGGCATCGGTCTGCACCTTCCGCTCGCACCGACTCGGATCATAAGCACCTCACCGGCGAAACCTCACCCGGCGCTCCGGGGAGGTGGCGCCGCCCACCCCTGCTCACAATTCACTCCAATAAACACGAGAAACACACGAACTCTCACTGGAATAACGATTTTGATCAATTGTCCAGCAATGTGGACGGTTGTTAAATTTCAATATGTGAGAATATCTCGGGTTTGGTGAAACGTCCTGAGATTGCGAACGCGATAAATGGTGTAAGCGGCGATCGACGATCCCGTGGATTTTCATCCCCATGAAAGGAGTGAATTCTGATGGGTTCTGCAGGAATCGACTTCAGCGTCGCATTCGAGGCGTTTCTGAAGTGGCTGAGCGTGACCTTCGGCGGCGGCATCGGCCTGAGCTGACCGACGGAGCAATCCGGGACAGCGGTGGCCCGGCTCGCCTAGGGGCAGCCGGACCCCCGCCCTGATCAGCACGTACGTGTACGTCGGCGGATCCACGCCGTCGCGGGGACTCGGGCGCAGCAGCTCGCATAACCTTCGCGCCGCGGTACCCGTATGTCGACGGGGCCGGCTAGAAGAGTCGACGTCGTGACCGGATGCGGGCGCACTCAACCCGAAATGCACGATTGTGCGGACAATTCGATTCGACCGTCACGGTTTTTGCCCATGCGACCTTGGATGTGGTCTTCGGGCATTCCGGTGCCACCAAAGGTGGCCGGTATTTCCTTTTCAGAGAGGAGCGTTATGTTGGTCAGACTCGACCCTGCAACGGCCGCCGAGGCCGATCCGCCATGATTGTTCATCTACACCAGCTATCGTCGCCGACCGTGACAACCTTGCGTGGCCCGGCGCTGGCCCTTCTGCGGTTCAATTACCACCTGGTCCGCATACCGTTGCAGCTGGCGGAATGGGGCGTGCTGTCCCGGTTCGACGAGCAGGCCTCGACGCGACTGGCGTATGAGCAACTCCTCATCGACTGCGACCGGCTGGCCGCGCGGCTACTTGGCGACGAGGAGGCGGCCCGGCGAGCCGACGACCTGGATCGGCACATCGTGCTCGTCCGGACGGTGATCGCTCGCAACTCTTACGAGACACAGCGTCGAGGGGTCCTGCTCCTCGACGAACAGCGGGAGCGCTTCCAACGTCGGCGTCGCGAGCGCAAGTACCCGGGCGCACCGCTGTGAACGGGTTGCGCTAGTGGGGCCCTTCCTGGCCGGGGCATCAATTGATCTGAATCACGCTTCGAGGTTGGATTTCCTCGTGCCAAGCGAATTACCTGTGCAGGTGGCGGAACCGATCGCGGTGAGCCACGGGGACACCACACGCAAACAGGAAGATCCGAAGTGCCTGGTATGAACATGCTCTGGACGGTCGTGGTCCTCGTGGCCACGCTGGTGGTGATCGTCGTGTTCGTCGGCGTCGCGGTCACCGCGGACGTCTTATCCCCCCGCCGAGTGCACCGATCAGCTGACACTGCCGCCGCGGATCCGGAGTCACCGCTGCGCGCCGTCGACGCGGCGTCCCGGGTACGCATTGACTGACTTGCCCCGGATAACGGGGTCGCTTCGTGACGGGTTGTGGTAGTCGCGTGGCGGCGATAGCTCCGGGGCGGCTCTGGCGTCGAACGTGCCGGGTTGATCACCGATGCCGTGACCGTCCAGCCCTGACGAGCCCGGCGAGGACGACCAGCAGGACAGCGAGGACGAGCAGTCCGAGGTCGAGGTTGGCGGCGGTGGCGATGACGCCGACCAGGAGCGGGCCGCCCGCGTCGCCGAGCTCACGCCCGACCTCGGCGGCGCCCATGGTTTGACCGAGCCGCTCCGGTGGAGCAGTCGCGGCCAGGTACGCGAACCCGAGCGGGGTGATCAGCCCGGTGCCCGCGCCGATCAGGAGCGCGCCGACCGTGATGGCCGCGATCGGGGGCAGCACGGTGGCGGCGGCGGTGCCGAGCGCGGCCAACGCGAGCCCGGTCCCCATCCCGGTGCCGTCGCGCAGGCGTCCTGCGTCTCGGGCACGTCCGACGCGCGGTTGGACGAGGGCGGCGGTGGCGGCCAGCAGCGAGACCGCGGCGCCGGTGGCCAGCGGACCGAGCCCGGCTCCGGCACCGACCACCGGTAGGAACCCGACCCCGACCGCGAGGGCGGCGGTGGCTCCGGCCAGTGCGGCGGTCGGGCGCAGGAAGCCGGCCGATGAGAGGCGCCGGGCCAGGTCCAGCACGGTTTGCCGCGTTCGCGGCAGGATCGGGACGGCTGGAACGGCCAGCGCGGCCCAGATCGCGACGAGGGCGGCCAGGCCCGCGAGGGCGGCGAACAGCAGCCGGTAGCCGCCGCCGGTGACCAGGACACCGCCCAGAAGCGGACCGAGGGTGTAGCCGAGTCCCTTCCAGGCGCCGTATCCGCCGAACGCGCGCCCGTGCGCGCCGCTCGGGGTCAGGCGCGCCACCATCGCACCGGCGGCCGGGGAGAACGCCGCGGCGGCGGCGCCCTGGCCCAGGCGCGCGACGCCGACGAGGGCGGGGTTACCGGCCAGCACGAACGCGCCCGAGGCGAGGGTGAACGCGATCAGGCCACCGAGCAGGACCGGGCGCGGTCCGATCCGGTCGGACAGTGATCCGAACACGGGTTTGAGCAGCACTTCCGCGCCGTCGTAGACCGCGAGCAGCAGGCCCAGGGTCAGCAGGCTCGCGTGCTCGGATTCGGTGTAGCCGCCGAGACTGGCCGCGATGGAGTGCGCGCCGAACGCGGTGACGAACCCCGCCGCGTACAGCGGTGCCAGCCGCGCCCGTGACGCGGTGGCCTGCTTCGGGGATGCCGTGCTCATTGCGGATCCGACTGCCCGGCCACAAGTTCGGCGAGCGGGGCCGGCGTGAGCAGGATGCGCAGCGGCGTGCGGTCGGCGAGCGTGAGCAGCCACGGGGTACCGCCGGCGAAATCGTTGATACCGAGGAAGATTCGCGTATCCACGCGCACGACGGTGTCCTCCGCCGTCACATCTGGTGCAGGGCCGAAAAGACCCGCTCGGTGTAGTCGGCCAACCGGTCGGCGCAGAGCTCGAGCTGCTGATCGGCCGCGGCGACGGCCGCGGCGCCGAACACGTCGCGGGCCTTGATATCGCGATGCCAGCGCCGCAGCCGCTCCAGGCTCTGCTCTTCCTCCTCGAGCTCTGCCAGGGTGAATTTGGCCTTGCCGATCTCCTTGTCGATCTCGGCGTCGAACCGGGCGCAGTCGGCGAGGAACTCGGCCCATTCCTCGGCCCGCTCGGCGGTGAACAGCTCCTCCAGCCGCACCCCATCGGCGTTCGCGCGTCCGGTCGCGTCCAGCACCAGCACCTCGCCCTCCCCGCGGCGGGCGAGCTCGGCCACGCGCGCGACCCCGTCGGCGAACACCGGCACATCGGGCACCACCCACACGCCTTGCCCGATTTGCAACGCCCCCACCCGGCGCAGCTCCCGCCATACCGCCACCCGGTGCCGCGACGGCTCGGCCGGCACGCGCACGGCGAGTACCAGCCACCGCACACCACCATCATGTATATCTGTCACGAAGAAAAATGTAACAGCTGTTACTTCCATCGAGGTAACGGCGTGGACGAAGTGGTCAGAACAGGGTGTCGCGGACCCGTAGGGACCGGTATCCGGTGGGACCCGAATCGGTGTCCGCGGCAACGACCGGGCAGATTTCCGCAGGCGTCGTTCGACGGCATTACCGCATGGTTCATTGACAGGATGGTCGCATGATCGACATCGAGATCGGGCGAACCCCGACCGGGGCAGGGTTTCCTCCCGGCCGCGCACAGATCATTGAGGTCTGGACGTTTGGTAGACAACACCCCTACCGAGCACGCGGATGCCGACCCGGTCCCCGGGCGATAGAGCGGTGGCACCGAATCGGCGCACGGTGACCCGCTCGGAACCGACTCCGTCCTCGGTGTCGAGACGGATGCCCAGCATCATCTCCGATCCGAGATACTCGACATCGACGACCGTCCCGGCTACCCCCGCACCGTCCGTGGTCACCTCGATCTGCTCCGGCCTCAGCATGACTCGCGCGTCGCCGTGGATGCCGTTGGCGGCAACGGCGACGTCCCCGAGCGCACACGTGGCGCGCTGCCCGTCGACGTGGGCCGCCAGGACGACGGCGTCGCCGATGAACTCCGCGGTGGGGACGTCGACGGGGGTGGAATAGATTTCCCGGGGCGTGCCGATCTGGGCGAGCCTGCCCGCGCTCATCACCGCGACCCGGTCGGCGAACGAGAGCGCCTCGGGCTGATCATGTGTGACGAGGATGGTGGTGATGCCGGCTTTCGCGAGGATGTCGGCGACGATTCTTCGGGTGTTGGCCCGCAGGCCGGCGTCGAGGGCGGAGAACGGTTCGTCGAGCAGCATGAGTTCCGGTTCCCGCGCCAACGCCCGCGCGAGCGCCACGCGCTGCTGCTGCCCGCCCGACAGCTGGTCGGGCCGCCGTGAGGCGTACGAGGGGTCCAGTGACACCATGTCGAGGAGCTCGGCGATCTTCGAACGGGTGCGCGCCTTCCGCGGGAGCCCGAACCCGACGTTCGCGCCGACGGTGGTGTGCGGGAACAGCGCCCCGTCCTGCGCCACGTAGCCCACGGACCGGCGGTGCGCGGGTGTCCACCCGCCACCGGCGACCTTCCGCCCGGCCAGGGTGATGGTGCCGGCGTCCGGCCTCTCGAACCCGGCGATCAGGCGGAGCAGGGTGGTCTTGCCGCAGCCGGAGGGGCCCAGGATGGCGGTCGTGGATCCCGCCTCGACGGTGAACCCCACATGCCGCAGGACCGGCGCGGCACCGAACGACTTGTCGACCCCCTCCACTTCGAGTGCGTATGTCATAGTCCGGCAACCTTTTTCGACTGGGTGAAGAGCACATAGGTCATGGGCAACGACATCACGATCATGATCAGCGCATACGGTGCGGCGCCGGCATAGTCGATCTCACTGCTCAATGACCAGAACTGCATGGACAGGGTGCGGGTACCGGTGGGCGCCAGCAGCAGGGTGGCGGTCAACTCGTTGACGATGCCCAGGAACACCAGCGCCCCACCCGCCGCGGTCGCCGGCGCGGCCAGTCGCAGCGTCACCCGGACGAACGCCGCCCACGGCGAAACACCCAGCGACTGCGCCGTCTCCTCGAGCCCGACGGGGGCCTGCGCGAGTCCGGCTCGCAAGTTCACCAGGGCACGCGGCAGGAACAGCAGCGCGTAGGCCGCGATCACCACGGTCACCGTCTGGTAGAGCGGATGTAGATACCGGATGGTGACCGTGACGAAGGCGAGGGCCACCACGATGCCCGGCAACGAGCTGGAGATGTAGGTACCGCCCTCGAGGACACGGCTGAGGCGTCCGCGGTGACGAATCGAAATCCAGGCGATCGGGAACGCGAGCACACACGTCACCACGGCACCGGCGATGCCGAACCCGAGAGTCTGCCCCAGCGCGGCCGAGACAGCGTCGAGCTTCCACACCGCGGAGCCGCCGATGACCAGCCACCGCGCAACACTGACCAGTGGTACACCGACCGACGCCGCGATCAGCATCCCGAGGAACAACAAGGCGATCGGCGAATACCGCCAGCCGAGTTCGGCCGGCACGGCCCGGCGGGCCGCACCCGACCCGATCCGGGCGTACCGGGCGCTACCGCGGACGACCGATTCGATCACCAGCAGGGTCAGGCACAACAGCACAAGGACCCCGGCGAGCATGGTCGCGGCGGAGCCGTTGAACGTCGACTGGTACTGCTCGAAGATCGCCGTGGTGAACGTGTCGAACCGGATGAAGACGAACGCGCCGTACTCGGCGAGCAGGTGCAGCGACACCAGCAGAGCGCCGCCGGCGATAGCCAGCCGCAGCTGCGGAACCACGACCCGGCAGAAGACCACCACGGGGCCGGCGCCCAGGGCGCGTGCGGACTCTTCCACGGCCGGATCCAACCGGCGCAACGTCGCGGCCGCCGGGATGTACACGAGCGGGAAGTAGGACAGGGTCGCGATGAGGACGCCGCCGAACAGCCCGCCGAGCGACGGTACTGCCGTCACCCACGAATAGCTGTTGACGAACGCCGGAACGGCCAGGGGCGCCGCGAGGAGGACGGCCCACGCCTTCGCGCCGAACAGCCGGGTGCGCTCGACCAGCCAGGCGGCCGCTACACCGACGACGACGCAGATCGGCACGGTCACCACGACCAGCATCACCGTGTTCTGAAGCAGTTCCCGGACCCGGGGCCGGAACAGCAACGCCGACGCGGTATCCCAGCCGGTGTCGATGCTCGCCGCGATCACATATCCGAGCGGGAGCAACGCCGCGGCTACCACGATCACCGCCACGGCGGCGAGCGGGAACGGCAGCCTCGGCCGGGCGGTCGGGCGACGCGTCGTGTCCGCGTCCCCCGACCGCGCGCGGCCGATCAGTGCGAGATTCAGAGCAGACCTGCTTCCGTCATGAGTTCGGTGACCTGTGGGCTGTTGAGCTTCGCCGGGTCGACCGGCGGGGCCTGCAGGTCGGCGAGGGGAACCAGCTTCGGGTTGGCGGGCACGCCGCTGCCGACCGGGTACTCGAACGACGTCCCGGTCTGCAGGACTTCCTGACCCTTCTTGCCGGTGACGAAGCGCAGGAACTGCTGCGCCGCGTCCTGCTTGGTGCTGGACTTCAGGACACCACCACCCGAGACACTGACGAACGCGCCCGGGTCCTCGTTCTTGAAGTAGTGCAGCGCCACGTTGTTGCTGTTCTCACCCGTCTTGGCCTGATCGCCGAACCAGTAGTAGTGGTAGATCACGCCACCCGGAATCTCCCCGGCGTTGACGGCCTTCATCACGGTTCCGTTGCCCTTGTACGTGCGGACGTTGTCCTTCATCCCGGCCAGCCATTGCCGGGTGGCGTCCTCACCCTTGAGCTCGAGCAGTGCACTGACGATGGCCTGGAAGTCGGCGCCCGACGGGGACGCGGCCCAGCGGTCCTTCCAGGCGGGATCCTGCAGGTCGAGCAGCGACTTCGGCAACTGATCCTCGGTCAGTTGGTCCTTGTTGTACGCGAAGACGGTGGAGCGGGCCGCGATGCCGGTCCACTTGCCGCTCGACGGCCGGTACTGGGTCGGGACCTGGGCGAGGACGTCCTGGTTCACGTCGGCGAAGAGCCCGGCGTTCTCCACCAGCGTCATCGCCGGGGAGTTCTCGGTGAGGAACACATCGGCCGGCGACTGAGCACCCTCCGCGACCAGTTGGTTGCCGAGTTCGGTGTCACTGCCGTTTCGCAGTTCCACCTCGATGCCGGTCTCCGCGGTGAACGCGTCCGCCCACTCCGTCGTCAGCGACTCGTGCTGGGCGTTGTACACGGTGATCGTGTTGGCGGCACCCGAATCGGCTCCGCTGCCGGAACCGGAATTCGAGCACCCCGACACCGTCAACGCCGCGGCGGTAGCGAGCGCCACCCCCGACATCAGTCCGAACCGCATCCTCATCGTTCGACCGCCCGTCCTCGTTCGCAGCGGGACCGCTCCCGACTGTCTCCCGAAAATACTGCCACCTGCAGGGTTGCCAACCCTAACCGGGCGGGGTGCGAATGGGTGACTGGACCCCGCCCATCGGTCCGACGGTGTCGGGAGGCCCTGCAGGCGCGGACGATTCGACTCTTCCGCCCAGGGCGTGGTACGGCTGCGGACCTAGATGCGAACACCCCAAGGGTTAGGTACGGCATGCCTTATACACTGGGCCGATGCCGAGCCCGTCCGACCGTGTGGAGCGCCCCGGCGTGCCTCTCGCACGCCGGCTCGGAGGCTACGGCGACGCCGTCGCGCTGCTCACGGAGGACTGCACGATCTCGTACCGCGACCTGGCCGGCAGGGTCGAGGCCGTGGCCCGGCAGTTGGGCGAGACCCGGCGTCTGATTCTGATCGCCGGCGCCCACAAGATCGATCTGCTCGTCACCTACCTCGCGGCCCTGTCGGCCGGGCACCCGGTGCTGCTGGCACCGGGCGACAGACCCGAGGGCCTCGACAGTCTGGTCGCCGCGTACCGCCCGGACGTCGTGGTGCGCGGGTGCGACAGTGCCGGACACGCGGTGCTCGAGGAGGTCCGCGTGGGCTCGGCGCACCTGCTGCATCCCGACCTCGCGCTGCTGCTGACCACCTCCGGGTCGACCGGATCCCCGAAACTGGTTCGCCTCTCGCACCGCAACGTCCAGGCCAATGCCGAGTCGATCGCGCAGTATCTCGACATCGCGAACACCGACCGTGCCGCGACGACGCTGCCCATGCATTACTGCTATGGCTTGTCCGTCATCCACAGCCACCTGCTCCGCGGTGCAGGCGTGATCCTGACGTCGCGCCCGGTCACCGACCCTCGGTTCTGGGATCTGTTCCGGACCGCCCGCGGCACCTCCTTCGCGGGTGTGCCGTACACCTTCGATCTGCTCGACCGGACCGGCTTCGATCGTGTCGAGCTGCCGGACCTGCGCTACATCACGCAGGCCGGCGGCCGGCTCGCTCCGGACCGGGTACGGGCCTACGCCGAGCTGGGCCGGCTGCGGGGCTGGAAGTTGTTCGTCATGTACGGGCAGACGGAGGCGACCGCCCGGATGGCGTACCTGCCACCGGAACTCGCCGCTCGCTGCCCGGAGGCGATCGGCCGGCCGGTTCCGGGTGGAACCTTCCGCCTCGAGCCCGTCGCCGACGGCCCAGACGGCACGGGGGAGCTGGTCTATGCGGGGCCGAACGTGATGCTCGGCTACGCGCATTCTCCGGACGACCTCCAGCTCGGCGACGTCCTCGGCGGCGAACTCCGCACCGGTGACCTCGCCCGGCAGCGCGCCGACGGGCTGTACGAAGTGGTCGGCCGGCGCAGCCGCTTCGCCAAGATCTACGGCCTGCGGATCGATCTGCAGCAAGTCGAGTCGAGGCTCGCGGAGAAGGGTCTGCGGATCTGCTGTGTGGGCGGTGCGGACGAACTCGTCGTGGCCGTCGAGAACGGCGACGAGGCCGCCGCCCGCGAGGCCGCCGCGCACGCCACGGGTCTTCCGGTCGGCGCGGTCCGAGCGTGTGTTGTCGACGAGCTGCCGCGCACGGCCACCGGCAAGCCCGACTTCCACGCCGTGCGCGAACTCGGCCGCAGCCACGACCCGGCGCCGGTCATCCCGCCGAAGACCGGCGCCGATACGGCCGCCCTGCGCGCGATGTACGCAGACATCCTGAACTGTCCGAACGTCACCGACGACAGCTCCTTCGTCAGCTTGGGCGGCGACTCGCTGTCCTACGTCCGGATGTCCGTGCGGCTCGAGCAGATGATCGGCCACCTCCCCGAGGACTGGCACACCACACCGATCGGGGATTTCACGCCGCGCCGCCGACACCGGTGGCCGGCGGTGGAAACCAACGTTCTCCTCCGCGCGGTCGCGATAGTCCTGATCGTCGGATCACACATCCACCTCTTCGCGGTCCTCGGCGGGGCGCACGTGCTTCTGGGCGTCGCGGGCTACAACTTCGCCCGGTTCCACCTCGGCGATGCACAACGATCCGAACGTGTGCGCCGCACCCTGCGGAGCGTGGCCCGGATCGCCGTCCCGAGCATGGTGTTCATCGGGTGCGTCATCGCCGTGACCGGCGAATACCGTGTCACCAGTGCGGTTTTGCTCAACGGGATCCTCGGTCCGCCCGGATGGACTATCGAATGGCGGTACTGGTTCGTCGAGGCGATCGTGTACATCCTGCTCGCCGTCGGTGCCGTTCTCGCCCTCCCGCTCGCCGACCGCGCCGAGAGAACGTACCCCTTCGCCTTCGCGATGGGACTCGTCACGCTCGGCCTCCTCACCCGTTATGCGGTGGTCCCCGTCGACGACGGCCTCAACCGCATCCTCACCGCCTCGGTGGTCTTCTGGCTGTTCGCTCTCGGCTGGGCCGCCGCCAAGGCGACGACGGTGTTCCAGCGCCTCTGCGTCACGTCGGCGATCGTGGCGACGGTTCCCGGCTTCTTCTTCGGCGACACACAGCGGGAAATCGTCGTCATCGGCGGACTGTGCCTGCTGGTGTGGGTGCGGTCCGTCCGCTGTCCGACCGCACTGCTCCGGGTCGCCGGCATCCTGGCGAGCGCGTCGCTCTACATCTACCTGACCCACTTCGAGGTGTACCTGCCGCTTCGCGACAAGTACCCGTGGCCTGCATTCGCCCTCTCACTCCTGGTCGGCATCATCTACTGGCAGGCGGTGACATTCACTTACCGGCTACTGTCGACTGTTTCGAGGACTCGAATGTCCCCGCGCCGAACGCCATCCGACTACGCGAACGACCGGCCGACCCGAGACGTGGTCTCGTCCGCCGCCGTCCTGGAAAAACCTGGGGTGTCGTGACCTGTTGAACGGCGATTCGGGCCGGACGTCCGACCGGGGTGCGTTGATCGGGGTGTCAGGATTCTGATCCGGGCTCGGCGGAATCGCTGGGTTCGGGAGCTTCGGATTCCGGCGCGACCGGCGGGTCGGTCTCCGGAGGTTCCGTGGTCGGCTCGGGTGGCGTCGCCGGCGGCTCGCTCGTCTGCGGGGGCGTGGCCGGTGTCGTCTCGATCGCGGGCGGCGTCGGGGGCGTCCAGCGCACGGTCGCCGGCGCGGACGACGGTGTGGGGAGGATTCTCTCGGTCTCGACCGGGGTATCGAGAACGACCTGTTCGGCCGGGGCGGCGACCGCCACGAGCGCCGGCGACTCGAGGGCAGGAACCCGCGCGAGGACGTAGTCGACCTGCAGGGGTGCCGGGGCGGGTGCCAAGGCGACAGCGCTGCCCGCCGGGATATGCGGTCGTTCGGCCTGTTCGACGATCCGGACGCCGTGCCCGGCGACCGGGCGGGGCGCGGCGACAACGGGGGAAGCCGGGTTCGGCGCCGCCGAATCGGCGAACAGTGGGACGGCCACCAGAGTGGCGGCCGCGACCGCGGCGACCGCGGCGGCGCGCGTCCAGGATCGCGATGAGTCGGGTGGGGTGGTCGGCCCGATCGCGGCACGGTGCGACGCCGCCGCGAGTACGGCTGCACCCAGGGCCGTGGTGGCGGGCTCGGGTGCGCGCACCACCGGTGTTGCCAGTCCGGTGGACAGCAGTTCCCCGACCGCCGGAACGTCGGCCGCGCCGCCGGTGAGGACGACGACGTCGAGGTCCGCCGCGGACAGGTGCGCGACGGCGAGGCAGTCCGCGACGAGTTCGAGAGTTCCGGACAGTGCGGCCGCGACCGCGTCCTCCCGCTCGGCGGCGAGGCCGCGAGCACTGAACTCCGTCGACCGGAGGGGCCGCCCCACGATCGGATCGGGTCCGCCGGCGGCGCCGAACGTCACGATCGTCAGGTCCAGGCACCGGTCACCGAGGTGGTAGACGAGCGCGACGCCGTCACCGAGCGGACCGTGTTCCCACTCCGCCCAGGCCAGGGCCGCAACCGGCTCCGGGACGAGGCCGACCCGCGTCAGCCCCGCGCGATCGAGCGCCGCCCGCTGCGCCGCCACCATCCGGGGCGTGTGGACTGCCGGGTGGGTGAGGACGATCGGCGTCTCGTCCGGTGCGGCCACCTCGGCGATCAGGCAGTGTGCCGCGGCGGCCACCAGATCCTGTCCGGTGTACCGGGATCCGTCGCCCGCGACGACGACCCGGCCGACCCGATTCGCGAAGGCCGCCACCACACCCGCGGTATCCGGAGGGTCGCCCAGCCGCACCGTCGAGGGTGCGCCGAATTTCAGGGTGGCCGAACGGATCAATCCGGCCCGGACGCCGTCCTCCCCGGCGACGGCGGCGACGGCGTGAACCGTTCCGATGCTCAGCCCGAGTCCTCGTGTCATGGTGTGGCCCCGTCAGTGCGTGGCTCGTAGACGGCCGAAGACGCCGTCCTTCTCGTCCGCGGGACCGGCTGTGAAGTAGAGCGAGTCGCTGTCGCCGAGGCTCTCACCGTTGCCGAACAGCAGTCCCCACAGTCCCTCGACGGCGACGATGTCACCGGCTTCGTCACGCACGTAGTCGACGAAGGCGCCGCTCTGGTCGTCGAAGGCCGCGATCCGCCCGGCACCACCGAAGTTGCCGACGAGAATTTTCCCGGCGAGTGCGCCGAACTCGGCCGGTGCCACGGCGACACCCCATGGGGCGTTGAGGCGGCCCTGATCGTCGAGGATCCGCACCAGGGTGCCCTCGGCGTCGAACTCGGCGACCTTGCCGCGGTCGGGGCGGTCACCGGTGGCTGCCTCCTGCTCGGCGTCGAGTGAGTCCTCCTCGCCCGCATCGAAACCCGAGCCGTCCTCGGCGGCCTTGGTGGTCGCGTACGTGACGAAGACACGGTTACCCGCTGTGGCGATGTTGAACGGTGCGGGATCGCCCGGGCGGGCCTGCTTTCCCTGTGCGGGGTCGGTGGGATCGATCAGGTCGCCGGTCGCGAACGGGTTGGCGAAGCCCTGGGTGGCCACCGGCTGCCAGGTCTTGTCGAATTGCCGGATCTGCGGCGCCGCACCGAAATCGGCCACCCACAGCGCGTCGTCGCGTCCGGGGGCGAGAGCCAGTCCGAAGAAGTTCATGCCCTGCGGCCCGCCGTCGAACATCTCCTTCGCAGGGCCGTCCTGCCGGACGATGCGGCCGTCCGCGCCCTGTTCGGTCCAGCCGGAGATGCGGCCGGAATCGGTGGCGAAGAGGAATCGGGACGAACCGGCGAGCAACTCCTGCCGGCCGTCGACCGCCACGGGTTGGCCGGTGACGACGAAGCTGTCGGAGTTCAGGGGCGCGGGGTTGAACACGACTCCGGTGGTCTTTCCGACGCTTGCGTCGGAGGTGTCGGCGTCCGCGCCGGGAACGGCCACCTCGTGCAGCATGTCCTGGTGCAGGGTGCGCAGGGCGGGGTCGGGTGCGGCGCTCACGTCACCGACGAACTCGAAGGAGTTCCCGCCCGCGCCGACCCAAAAGTGTCCACCTTCACCCTGAGGCCGGATTGCCACCCCCCACGCATTCACCATCTCGGGGACCGTGGCGGCGGCCGCGTAGTCGGCGTCGTTCGCGACGAGAGTCGTGCGCGCGTAGTGATTGCCGGGGACCGGGGTCAGGGCGGTCTCCGACGATGCCGCCGGTGCACATGCTGCCGTCGACGCGACTGCCGTCGCGAGCAGCGCGGCCCAGGGCAGCGCGGGACGAGCACAGAAATTCTTCATCGGGTGGGGCCTCTCGGGTGTTCGGGGAAATCGGTGGTACGGGGACGATCAGTTCTCGGCGTTCCAGAAGCCGATCCACACGGCGCCCCACCAGCACAACTGGGAGACGAGTGCGGTGGCCGCGCCCCACAGCGTCAGCCGGGCAGGCAGATGCGTCGCATCGCTGTGCGCGATTCGCCGACCCAGGATCAGCGCCTGCAGCCCGTTGACGGTCAGGAGCAGAACCAGCACCAGCTTGGTCCGGGTGAGCGCGGAGGCGAGGTTCGGTTCGAGGAGGGCGCCGCTGGCCACGAGCCCGGCCAGGCCCGCCCAGATCGGCAGGTGCAACCGCTCCGCACCACCGATGGCCTCGGCGAGTGTCGAGCGACCCGAGATCCACAGCAGCACCAGGTAGTCCGCGATGAGGACACCGCCGAAGCCGAGGACCAGCGACGCGAGATGCACGAAGAGGGCCGCCGTGTGGAGTGCGGAATCGACCTCGACATGCACCGAGATCCACGCGGCGCCGGCCAGGGTGAACCCGGCAAGGACCGCGGCGGCCACGACGGCGAGCCACGAGTCATGCAATGCGAGTGGGCGTTCGGGCTCACCCGCCGGGGTGGGCAGGCGACGGGTAAGACCACGACCTGGTGGTCGTCCACCATGCATCGCGCCCCACGACACGGTGTCGGCGCGAACCTGTCGCGGGGCCAGTGGTGTGACCGGCGAGATCAGGGTGGGCGACTCGGGCGCGGTGTCGGGGCGCGTCACGCGACGCTCCGGACGAGTGTGGGGCGGGCGGGGGAGTGCATGGGCGAACCGGTCCTCGGGGTGAAGTGCGCGAACGAGATGTCCGCACAGGTCAACGGGTGCGGTTGTTGGCGCGCGCTGCCCCGGCGCCAATCTGCGGAAGCTGGTCAGCCCCTGGAGTGGGTGCCGTCGTCGAGGAGGCGGTGTGCCGATGTGCCCACGAAACGGTCTCCTCTCGAACTGGGTGCTCACAGCTGTTCCACAGAATGTAGCTAAGCCTGCCCTTCATTTGAGGGCTGCTCAAGTAAAAATGTTCGGATCGCCGAAGTCAATACATGTGGTGGCGATCACAGCGGCCGAAGTCGGAGTAACGAAGCGGCGGTTACCAACCGCGATGACGTAACTGATGGTCAGCGGGCCTCGGTCGTAAAATTCTGCACGAAGGTCGTCGAAGGCAGTGAGCATGGCGTCGCACCCCCATGTGGTGAACTACCTACGGCTCGTGCAGGGCGCCCCGGGTCTTTCACGGGGACTGGCTGGTGCGCCAGACCAATCGAGTTACTCGCCGCGCTGGGCCGCCCCCCTCCCCTGGATGCGTACCGGATGACATTCACAGAGCGCGACCTCGACCCGATATCGCCCAGGCGCGGCTGTCGCGACTGTTGCACGAGGAGATCGCCCTGCTGACGGGCGGCCGGCAAGTTCTTCGCCGCCCTCGGGGCGGGGCCACGACGTCGTGCAATGGGCGGTCAAACAGATCAAGTCAAGCAGGTCAGGTAAGTCGTGTCGGTGTGCACGGTGACCGAGGCGGTTCCCGGGCGGATACGCAGCGCAGGGGGAGCTATCCGGGCGGCACCGGCCGGAACCTCCGAACATACGATGCCCAATCCCAGGTGGACAGGAACGCTTGCGCCGCTTCGTATCCGTTCCGGTGCAGAGCCTCGACGTCCTTCTGTCGAAGGTCGAAGTCGAGGACCCCCACCTCGGTGGAGTCCACCCTGATCGCCCGGACACTCACCCACGGCTGGTTGAGGTACGTCTGATCGCGGCCGACGAGCATGGTGCTCAGAACGCTCTCGAACAGGTGCGGTGGCCGGAGCAGGCGCAGAAGTTTGAGATAGGGGATGACGTCATCGTTTCCGGCCGGCAGATTGGGCAGCACGGTGACCCCGAAGGTGGGCCGGCGCGGCACCTGTCCATCGGTCCGGTCCAGCGAATCGATCGGGAAGTTCGAGAGCACCCCGCCGTCCACCAGCGTCGAGGTCATTCCGGCGGCACTGGTCAACGAGACGGGACGGAAGAAGAACGGGATCGCCATCGACGCCCGCACCGCGTCGGCGACGGACTGGGTGTCGGGGTCGAGGCCGTAGACCCGTTCGAAGTCCCAGGGCAATCGCACCAACTGCCCGGTCGTCACGTCGGTCACGGTGACCACCAACCGGTACCGCTGGTTCGGTGGCAGGGTGTCGTCGTCGATCTGCAGGTCTTGGAAGGTCGAGACCCCGAGCCCCGCGAGCGTGTCCTGGAGCCATTGGTGGACACGATCGCCCCGGTAGAGTCCGGTGCCCCGCAGCAGCGCCCACGACTGCCCGACGACCGGGATGCTCTCGAGCAGGCCCGGATCGAGAAACTCGCGGTAGTTCAGATGGGTGAGCTGCTTCAGCTGCTCCCCGGTCATCGGTTCCCCGCCGGCGGTGGCGGCCGCCAGGACGGCGCCCACCACCGCGCCCGCCGACGTACCGGAGACGCGATGAATCGTGTAGCCGGCATCGAGGAGCGCCGAGGCGGCGCCGACCAATCCGATTCCCTTGACGCCACCGCCCGCGAGGACGAGGTCGGCTTCTCTGCTGTCCCCTGATGCGGTCACATCATTCACCCCTGGCCGTCTGTGTCCTCGCTGCGTCGCCGGTGAAGCACGGATTCGAGGGCTTCCGCACCTGGCGTCCAGATTTCAAGTCATCAGTATCACTGGGTGCCGACATGTACATCGTCCGGTTTCCGGCATGCCTTACACGTGGATTCGCACCTGTCGCGTCACCCGGGCATCCGCACCGATGGTGGCGCGGAACCATCGAGCGAGGTAGTTGTCGGTGACCAGCTCCGGATGCGTGCGCAGGTATTCGACGAACCATCCGGCCAGTCCGTCCCACTTGCTGTAATCGCAATGGCTATCGTCGCGTGAGCGCCCGCCATGTCGAGAACGCGGCGCCCGCGAGAAGACCGCCGGTCAGCACGAAGACGGCGTCGGCGCCGGCGGAGCCGGCGATTGCCCCGGCGGTGAGGGGGATGAAGACCTGTCCGAGCCGGTTGCCGGTCAAGCGGAGGGACAGCGCGGAGGCGCGGTTCGGGGGCGGGACCAGTCCAGCCACCCAGGTCATGGTGAGGGGTTGCGCGAGGCCCCAGAAGAACCCGGCAACCGACATGAGGACGGCGACGACGACCGGTTGCGGTACAGCGGGAATGAGGGCGACGGGCAACGCGGAACAGAGGGTACCGGAAATCAGCAGCCATCGGCGTGGGGCGAAATGGAGAAGCTGCGTCAAGAACATGCGGGAGACGATGGCAGCGATCGCACGGGCGGTGAGGATCGCGGTCACGGTCAGCACCGAGAATCCGTACTGCTCACCGAGCACGGGGAGGTACGCGGTGGTCAGATCCATCGAGGTCAGCACGATCAGGCTGCTGAAGACGGCAGGGCGCATGCCGGTGGTGGAAAGCATCGCGATCGTCGACTGCTGTTCGCGTGACTTCGATTTGCGGTGCATCGCGGTGGGGATTCGAAAGTATGGCGAGAGGCTCGCCGTGGTGGCGAGTGTTGCGAGCACCAGCATCACGAGCAGGGAGGCGGTGGTGTCGACGTGCCCTTCGTGGCTGCGGGAGGCGATGAGACCTGCCACCGGAATGCCGATGGACTGGCCTACCGAGATCCACACCGTCAGCCCACCGAAGCGCCGGTCGTACTGGTCGGGTGTCGACATCAGCGGGACGTATCCCTGCCCGGAGACCAGGGTCAAGATGTGGCCGAAGCCGAGCAGGATGGCGCCGAGGGCGAGAACAATCAGGTCGGTGCTGAGGAGAATCGCGCCGACCGCGGCGACGGAAATCGCTGCTCCGAGGCGCAGTACCGCGGCGGCGTGGCGGCCGTCCACGGCCCGGCCTATGGGAATCGCCGCGACGAGGGGGACGAGCGAATACAGCGCTGTCAAGATCCCCACGGTCGCTCCGTCGCCGCCGAGTTCGAGGGCTCGGTACGAGATCATCACGCGGACAGCGGCATAGACCGCCTGAAGGAGAGCCGTGACGATGCAGAGGGAGACGAACCAGGACTTCACTCCCGGGGCCGGCTCTGTGTCGGTCTCACCGTCAGGCCGTCCCGAAGTCTTCGCGCTCGTCCGAACCGGCGGCGCGCAGCTCGGGCTGGCTTTCGCGAATCTTGTACGCGCGCTGGATGTGCTGTGCCATGTAGGCGCCGGCGGCCTTGGCATCTTTGCGCACGATGGCCTCGAGGATGAGGTCGTGGTCCTTTTCCAGCTCGTGCGCGTCCACCGGGTGTCGCCATACCGTGGTGCTGGGAGTCAGCCGGGACCAGAGCAGTTCGATGTGCTGGACGACCAACGGTGACGTCAGGCTGTAGATGGCGAAGTGGAATGCCCGGTTCATCAGGGACAGCTCGGCTGCCGACGCGGTGCCGTCGCGCTGTGCCCGGTCGAGATCGGCGTGCTTCGCTTTGATCAGCTCGAGTCCCGGCGGGGTCATCCGCTCCACCGCCATCTCCGTTGCCTCACGCTCGGCCGCGGCTCGAAGGCGATACAGGTCGCGTGCGGTGTCCGGGGTCATCTCTCGCACGGAGGCGCCCTTGTGGGGGGAGTAGGTGAGCACCCCGTCGGCCGCGAGCAGGCGCATCGCCTCCCGTACGGGTGTGGCACTGACGCCGTATCGCTTCGCCAGCACCGTCTGTTTGATCAGTTCACCTGGTTTGATCGCGCCGGAGGCGACGTCCTGCTTGAGTCGTTCGGCGACGTACTCGGTCCGGCTGACCGGGGGCGCCACCGATCCTGTGTCGCTCGACGTCATGACGACCCCTTCCGCTTCTCCCGGTGAGCAGCTGACACGCCACTCTATTTTCTGTACTCCACACAGTGTGCACGATCGACGTGGCGGTCGCCCGTCTGACTGCTATATGAACAGTAGACCACTCTCTATAGAGTATGTAGCGTCTGTCACGTAGGCTGCGGTAGATAGATGACGACACCGTCGTCGATGCGCCGATCCGGCGCTTCTGGTTCCGCGCCGAACCACTCGGGCACTCGGCCCCTCAGAATCTGCACCGAGCGATCGTGGCGTTCGCGTCCGACCGATCCCTACTGCCCGTGATCGCCAAGACACGCGGCGACCTGGGCAGTGCCGGCGAACAGAAGGTAGCCAGCGTCGATCATGCTCTGTGGTTTCACCAGGACGTCCAGATCGGCGAATGGCTGCTGTACGTCCAAGACAGCCCACACAGCGCAGCACGCGGGCTGGGTACCGCGCGCGGGCTGATCTACTCCTGCACAGGCGATCTCATAGCTACGGTGACCCAGCAGGGGTTTCGGCAGTGATGTTTTCGCAACCAAATCGCCCACCGAGAGGATCCGCTGTAGCGGCTCAACGTCAGAACGCCACAACAGCGGGGGTTTCGCGTTATCGGTCGTGGGCTGGACAATTTCAATCCGCGCACAGACACCGATACCGGCCACGATGCACACGCCCACACTGACCGGATCGCGACCGTGAAACGTCACATGTGACGAAATTCCCGAATGAGCAACCTAAACCATGGAAGCAGTGCGGAATTGGACATATCGTTGTTAGCCGCAATTAGGTATCATTGCGCAGCAACACATTTCACAGCTCGTGTCGACCGCTGACAGCTACCGGCTCGCTCAGGCCGGAGGATTCGTCGCGCCAACTACCGCTGGAAACCCAAAGCATCAGGGATCGATGATTTCCCGCGCGCCTACTAACGCAGTAGCTAAGATTGCGCAGTGGACTGTGTATGGCCACTTATTGGCAGGGATGAAGAACTGCGGCGCATCTGGGCGACTATCGAAGGCTCTGGTGATGGCTCTGGGGTTCTTGTGGCGGGCGGTGCCGGTGTTGGCAAGAGTCGGTTGGCGAGTGCTGCCGTCGCCGTACTTGCCAAACGTCACACCGTCCGGTGGGTCACCGCTACGGCCTCGGCCCGAACTCTTCCGTTGGGAGCGTTTGCTCAATGGGCACCGATCTCGCAGGCCGACCCGATGATGGTCATCCATACCGTCATCAAAGCGCTCACTGCCGGCGACAAGCCCGTAGTCGTGGCCGTCGACGACGTTCACCTGCTCGACGACCTGTCCGTCGTCGTCATCCAACAACTCGTGCAGCGCGGCCTTGCCAGGGTCGTGCTCACCCTGCGCAACACCGAACCGGCCCCCGACACCATTACCACCCTCTGGAAAGACGGGTTCCTCGACCGGCTCGATTTAGATCCCTTGCGCGAGAACGACACTGAACGCCTGCTTTCGCAGGCGCTCGCTGGGCCCGTCGCCCCCGCAACGGCGGCCGAACTGTGGAACCTGACCCGCGGCAATGTGCTGTTCCTGCGGCATCTCGTTCGCCAGGAACGGGACGCCGGACGGCTCGTGAGCGACGTCGGCACCTGGCAGTTGAGCGGTGAACCCGTCGTCTCACCCACCCTCGCCAAACTCATTACCGGCCAGCTTGGTTCGCTGACCGATGACACGGCAGAAGTCCTCGACTACCTCGCGATTGGCGAACCCATTGACGGCACGGTGTTGGAAATCCTCACCAGCCCGCATGCGGTCAAGGATGTGCATTCCCGCGGCCTCATCGACATGACCAGCGACAACGGCGAGATCGCCGTCCGCCTCAGCCACCCCCTCTACGGTGAAGTCCGTCGCAGCACTGGCAACCTCCTGCAACTGCGCCGCCTGCGCGGTCGTCTCGCAACCGCCCTTTCCGCCCGCGCTGATCCAACACCCGCAGCTTTGTTGCGACGGGCATTGCTGACACTCGAATCCGACCTGCCGCCCGACCTGGGGCTTTACCTCGCCGCAACTGCCACCGCACTACGGCTCCACGATGCTCTCCTCGCCCTTCGTTTCGCGGACGCCGGACACATATCTGACAGCGGCTTTCAAGGCGCGATGCTGCACTACTGGGTGCTCAATTACGTTGGTCGGGCACAGGATGCACTCACCCTGCTCGAGGCGCTCGATCAGAACGCGCTAACGATCGAGGAGCAACGGCGACTGTCCGTTATGCGTGTCGGCACCCTATGCTGGAGCCTCGGCGATCCCGAACGGGCGAGACAAGAACTGACAATCGCCAAGGAAGCGCCCCATAATCACAAATCATCCGAGCTAGCCGCATTCGAAGCACTCCTCGAGTCGGTGCAGGGCCGACCTGACAGCGCGATCGCCGCAGGAAACGTAGTCTTTCAGGCTGCGCCGAGCGATATGGCATTCGTGCTCACCTCATGCGCCCTGGTCATTGCCCACGGTTACTCGGGAAAGGCCGCCAAGGTTTTTCCGTTGACCAAGCGAGCCTCCGCTTTAGTCGCAACATCCAGCGATGCTGCCGCGCTGGAGTACGGGATCGTCTACTTCCACATCGAAGCAATGTTCATCGCGGGGTACCTTCAGGCCGCGGAACAAGTCATGACCCAGTTTGTCGAGTATGCCGCGAACACTCCCGGAACCATAGGTTTGTTTGTCTCATTACTCCACAGCTACGTTGACCTGTCCCAAGGTCGCCTGGACGCTGCGCTCGAGGTTCTGAACAGGGCGGATCGCGAATTCCGTACCACCACGTACGACAGATCAGCTGTCGTCAGCTGCCGGGTTTACCTGATTCTCGCGGTATCGCATCGCGGGGACGGGAAACGCGCAGCGGAGCTGGTTCGCGATCTCGACACGCTGAATCCATACGGCTTCCTCCGATCAGCGTGCATCCTCGCCAAAGCATGGGCTGCGGCCGCCCAGCAGATGATCGCCGATGCAATCCGCCTCGCCCGGAAGGCGGCCGCGATCGCGGCCGATCGCGGCCACTTCGGCCAAGAACTCATGTGTCTGCAAGCCGCATCGCAATTCGGCGATCGCACCACAGCGCACCGGCTGAACGAGCTCACCGCCCTCGTCGACGGGCCACGCGTCCACGCCGTTGCACTGCATGCCAGCGGCCTGACCAGAGCCAACGCCGAAAAACTCGCCGAAGCCTCACGACGGTACGAAGAAATCGGTGACATCGTCGCAGCGACCGATGCCTCCGCCCAGGCCGGAACTCTCTTCCGCGAACAGCAACATCACGGTTCCGCACTGACCGCTATCGAACGTGCGAGGACGCTGGCAGGCACCCACCGCGGACTCAACACCCCCGCACTGCGCCAAGCCGGCGAAACCACCCCACTCACGAGGCGGCAGCGCGAAATCGTCGCCCTCGTCTCCCAGGGCCTCACCAACAAAGAGATCGCCGAACGCCTCGGAGTCTCCGTCCGCACAGTCGAAGGCCACCGCTACCACGCCAGGCTGCGCTGATCGCGCGTTGCCGCAGTAATTAGAAATCGCGTAGTCGACTACGCGGTTCAGATCCGCGACTGAGCGTGACGATCATTGCTGTCCCATGCAACTCGAGAAGCGCTTCGGGGCGATAAGTCAGCCCCGCCTCCGGATGGTGCGTCCGGACTGCAGTGCGAAGCGTCCTCATGGAGGAGTAACCATGAATAACGACAAGCACCTCAAGCACCTCGGTGAGCTGGCGGTGGCAGTGGGCATAGGGCTTGCGGTCGCGCCGGCCGGCATAGCGGTGGCAGCACCGTCCGTCGGCGACTCGTCCACGTCGAGTTCCGACTCCTCTGACCAGGCATCGTCCGACGGGAGATCCACGGACCGATCCACGGACGGGACCTCGTCGGACAGGACGTCATCCGACGCATCGCGTACCGACTCGGACTCGTCGAGCGGCAGATCCGGATCGTCGACGACCGAGGACTCGACCACGGATTCGCAATCCACGTCCGGCACGGATTCGCAATCCACCTCCGGCACCGATACCCGATCTACCACGGGCACCGAATCCACGTCCGCCACCTCGAGCGACGACATGGACGGGTCCGGCGCGACGATCCCCGACCCCCCCACGACACCCGACCCCACGACACCCGACAGCTCGTCGACTGCAAACGACGGTGGCATGCCGGATTCGGGCACGACAGCAGACGAGTCCGAGCAGGTCGGATCGAGTTCTGCGACCACGGCACCGGCCACGATCGACGAGTCCGGTGCCGCGGTCGCGCCGGACGACCGGCCTCCGGCTGGAGCAGTCACCGGGCGATCGGATTCGTCCGCGTCATCGATCCCCGCACCGGGTGACGACCGCGCACCCGCGGGCAGCGTCATCGCGCCGAACCCCCCGACGACCCCGGTGACGGGCAGCTCCGGCACGGCACTCGACCCGTCCGCCACGGCGGAGGCCCCGGCAGCGCGCGGACCCGTCCCGGACGCGCCGGCAGCAATTCCGGAAGCAGTTCCGGCGACGGCTCCCGCGAACACCGCGATAGACGGGGCGACAGTCCTTACGCGGTCAGTGTCCGACATCCGTGCCGATGCGGCACAGGTCGGGACGCAGGCATTGGCCCCGGCTCTCCCCACCGCGGCGGTGGACGTCGCATCGAGTGTCGTGTCGAAGGTGCTCGGCGCGCTCGGGCTACGCCCATTCCTGTCGAACGATCCACAGGTACCGATCGAGTCGCCGACGTTCTGGGCGCTGGCCGCGGCATGGTGCCGTCGACAGGAGAAGGTGTTCACCACCGACGCGAACCCAGCGCTGGCTGCCGCCCCCGCCACGACCAGCCAGCCGATCGAATCGTTCGCCGTCACGAGCACCACATCCACCGTCACGAGCTCTGCGTCCACTGCCGGGCCGATCGTCGGTGTGCCCGACCGCAGCACCGGTTCGGTGCGCGGCTCGATCAATGCGTCCGGAAACCAACTCACGTACGCGGTCACCGGACCCCCGAGCGGGGGAACGGTCACCGTAGACGCGACCGGCGGCTTCACCTACACCCCCACGCAGGTAGCGCGCCAGGCCGCTGCGCTGAACCCGGACGCCAATTACGACTCGTTCACCGTCACCGTGACCTCCGGGCAGTCCAGCACCCCGGTGACCGTGCAGGTGCCGGTGTCGGCGGCACGGATGCAGGTCGCGCAGTCCACCACTGTCGGGTCCAACCCGTCCGGTGCGGTGTTCGCCGGCACCAGAACCTATGTGGCAAACCAGGGTTCGAAGAGCGTCTCCGTCCTCGACGCAACCAACGCCGTCGTCGGCTCGGTGTCCGTCGGCACCTCGCCGACCGGCGTCGCGGCCAATCCGGCCGGGACCCGGGTCTACGTCACCAACAGCGGCAGCGGCAACGTGTCGGTGATCAACACCGCCACCAATACCGTCGTGGCCACCGTCAAGACCGGCACCACACCCAATGCTGTCGCTGTCAATCCCGCCGGGACCCGCGCGTACGTCACCAACAGCGGCAGCGGCAACGTGTCGGTGATCAACACCGCCACCAATACCGTCGTGGCCACCGTCAAGACCGGCACCACACCCAATGCTGTCGCTGTCAATCCCGCCGGGACCCGCGCGTACGTCACCAACAGCGGCAGCGGCAACGTGTCGGTGATCAACACCGCCACCAATACCGTCGTGGCCACCGTCAAGACCGGCACCACACCCAATGCTGTCGCTGTCAATCCCGCCGGGACCCGCGCGTACGTCACCAACAGCGGCAGCAACACCGTCTCGGTCATCGACACCGCCACCAACACCGTCGTCGCCACCGTCGCTGTCGGTTCCCAGCCGACCGCCGTACGTGTCACCCCCGACGGAAGCGCAGCCTATGTCGTCTCCGATCCGGACAGGCTGACCGTCATCGACACGCGCACCAACACTGTCGTGTCCACACTCTCCCTCGACTCGCCCGCCGAGTCCGGTCCCCACTCCATCGCGCTGAGTGCCGACGGTTCCCGGATGCTCGTCACCGATGCGGCCGACGGGCGGGTGCGGGCCCTGACGCTCACATACGTGAACTCCGCGCCCACAGCGAGCTGGACGGCCGGCGCACCTCGGGCGTCCGACGGCGCGGTCGTCGTCACCCTCGTCGACCCCAGGGACCCGGATGGTGATCCGGTGACCTTGACGAACGCTGCGCCCGGGTCCGGATCGGTCCTCTCCGACGGCCCGACCTTCACCTACACCCCGACCGCCGCCGCCCGCGACCTCGCCCTGCAAACGCCGGGAGAGGACGCCGACCACTTCACCATCACCCTCACAGACAGCGGCCAAGCGGTGACGAACATCGTTGTCACCGTTCCGATCACGCCGGCGCCTGCCGCGGGTGTGTTCGACATCGACTCGACATCGATTCCGGCGGGAGGCAGCCCGACCGGGGCGGTTCTCGTCGGCGATCGGCTCTACGTCGTCAGCGAGGACGGCTTCGTGCAGGTCGTCGACCGCGACACCAACGCGGTCGTCGGGGCGCCGATCGCGGTCGACTGGGCGTCGTCGAACATCGCGGCCGCCTCGACGTGGGTGTACGTCAACAGCCCCTATACCGGCACCATCTCGGTGATCGACACGAGCACCGGCACCGTCGTCGACACGATCTCGGTTCCCACCACTCCCGACTACCAGGGCGGGACCCTGGCGCAGGAGTTGGCCGTCAGTCCCGACGGGACGCGCCTCTACGCCAGCGGTGAGGACGGCACGGTGTCGGTCATCGACACCGCAACGAACGAGGTGATCACCTCCGAACCCCTCGGATACTTCACCGATCTGGCCGTCAGCGAGGACGGCCGTCGCCTGTACGGCACGAGCGGCGCGTCCGTTACCGTGATCGACACCGAGTCCATGGCCAGGACGGCGGATGTCACTATCGGGCCTGCGTGGGACCTCACCCGCTCGAGCAGCGAGTTCACCGATGTCACCAGCAGTGTCGCGGTCAACGCGGACGGCACGCGAGCGTACGCCACGTACCACGTCAGCACCGTGGAGCTCGCCACCGGCGGCTACTCCAACGGACAGTTCATCACCGACGGCACCGGACGGCTCTGGCGTGTGACGGGCGGATACGAGGTCGTCGCGGTGATCGACGTCGACCCGTCCAGTACCACCTACGGGACCCAGCTCGCCGCGGTCCGGCTGCCAGAGGGAGCGCAAGACGTGGCGATCAGCGCGGACGGCGATCTGCTGTATGTCTCCGGCGCGGACGGCCGGACCGTCTCGGTGGTCGACACCTCGACATACGCCGTCCTCGGGACCTTCGTGACCGACCCGAACGGCTCGACCTCCGGGGCGTACGGGCCCTACCGATCCCTGCTCGTCGATCCGGACACCGGAACGCTGTATGTCACCGACTACACCGACGGCAAAGCGTATGCAGTCACCGGCGCACCGGGCGGCGCACCCGCCGCTGTGCTCACCTGACCGAAAAGACACGCTGGATGACGCGAACGGCCCCCGATCCCTTTGCGGGAGCGGGGGCCGTTCCGGCGGGTGCGACCTGTCACCGGGCTATGCGACGAGATTGCTTGCAGCCCAGGCCATGTGGGTACGTACGGCTTCGGCTGCGGCATGGGGGTCGCCGGTGTCGATGGCGTCGACGACCTCGTAGTGGCGGTCGGCGTCCATGTTTCCGACTGCTCGGTCACGGCCGGCGTACATGATGGACATGCGGATCGAGCCTTCGAGGTTCGTCCAGGAATGCAGCAGGGTTTCGTTGCCCGCGGACCGGCACAGCAGGCGATGGAAATCGAGGTCGGCTTCGATGCGGTCGTCCAGCGTTTCGTCCTTGGGCGCTTTGCTCATCAGGTCCAGCACGCCGCGGAGTTCTGCGGTGATCTTCGGGCGATCGCTGCTCACCGCGACGATGGACGCGGCAAGGCCCTCCAGCGCGGCCCGGACGGCGAAGATGTCGTTGATCTCCGTGGTGTCGAGATGCCGCACGTGGAGGCGCCCACGAGCCCCGGTGACCACGAGTCCTTCCTGCTGCAGCTGGCGAAGTGCTTCACGAAGGGTGCCTCTGCTGATCTGGAGGCGTTCGGAGAGTTCGGTCTCCACGAGGGCGCTGCGTGGGCGGAGTTCGCCGCTGGTGATGGCCGTGCGTAGCGCCGCCACGGCTTGCTGACGGAGGTTTGTCTTCTGCAGTCCGAGGAGAGCGCCGGGTTGCCCCATCGTGGAGACTCCTTTCGTCGGAGACGTCACCTGCGCCTCACTGCAGACAGTCAACCGCTGGCTGTCGACAGTGAGTCTACGGGAGGGTCTTCTCTCATCGGACTGCAGAGACATCGTGCCGCTTTCCTAGAGTTCGGCGAGGATGCGGGCTTCGACGCTGGAAGTCGACAGGCCGTACCGATCGTGGAGGGTGGGGAGCGCCCCGGCGTCGAGGAACTCGTCGGGCAGGGAAATCGAACCGACCTTCTTTCCGATTCCGCGTTCGACGATCGCCGAGGCGACCGTCTCGAACAGTCCACCGATCTTGGTGTGGTTCTCGAGAGTGAACGCAAGACGCGGGGTGTCGAGTTCGGCGAGTACCGTCTCGGCGTCGAACGGTTTGATCGTCGGGGTGTGCACGACAGCGACGTCGACGTTGTGCTTCTCCAGGTTGCTCGCGGCCTGGAGTGCCCGCATCGTCATGAGGCCGCTGGAGACGAGGACGACGTCGTTGCCGGGCCGGATGACTTTCGCCTTGCCGAGTTCGAAGGTGTAGTCGTACTCGTCGAGCACGGTCGCGACCTTGCCTCGCAGCAGCCGCAGATACGTGGGTCCATCGGATGCGGCGAGTTGCGGGACGGCCTGCTCGATGTCGAGGGAATCGCAGGGGTCGACGATCGTCAGGTTCGGCATGCCCCGGAAGATCGCGATGTCTTCGGTGGCTTGATGGCTGGGGCCGTAGCCGGTGGTCAGGCCGGGGAGGCCGCCGATGATGTTGACGTTGAGGTTCGGCTCGGCGATGTCGAGGCACAGGAAGTCGTAGGCGCGGCGCGCCGCGAACACCGAATAGGTGGACGCGAACGGGATCAGGCCGGTTTCGGCCATCCCGGCGGCGGCGCCCAGCAGGAGTTGCTCGGCCATGCCCATCTGGAAGAACCGGTCCGGGAAGGCCTGCGCGAAGATGTGCATGTCGGTGTATTTCGCGAGGTCCGCGCTCAATCCGACGATCTTGTCGTTGCTCTCGGCGGCCTTGACCAACGCGTGCCCGAACGGTGCGGTGGCGGTGCGCTGGCCCGGGTCGACGAAGGAGGCGATCATCGCCGAGGTCTTGAGTTTCGGGGGAGTGGTGGTGGTCATGCCTGGACCTCGTTTTCCTGCAGGTAAGCGGTGTCGGTGAAGCGGTTCGTCAGCTGGTCGCGGCAGACGGCCCACTCGTGCTCGTCGATGCGCATGAAGTGTGCCTTCTCGCGGGTCTCCAGCAACGGGACGCCGAATCCGATCTTGGTGTCGCAGATGATCACCGACGGTGTGCCGACGGGTGCTGCGGACGCACAGGCGGAGTCGAATGCCCGATCCAGTGCCGCGGGGTCGTTGCCGTCGACGCGGTGAACGTTCCACCCTGCGGCGGCCCACTTGTCGTGAACGGGCTCGATGCCCAGAACACCTTCGGTAGGACCGTCGGCTTGGAGCGCATTCATGTCGACCATGGCGATCAGGTTGCCGAGGCGGTGATGGTGGGCGCCCATGGCCGCTTCCCACGTCGAACCCTCGTCGAGTTCGCCGTCGGAGAGAAAGTTGAAGACGCGGGACGACGAATTCTGTAACCGCAGGCCGAGTGCCATGCCGACGGCGACGGCGAGTCCGTGACCGAGGGATCCGCCGGAGATCTCCATCCCCGGCGTGTAGCTGGCCATTCCGGACATCGGAAGCCGGGAGTCGTCGGAGCCGTAGGTGTCGAGTTCGGCGACGTCGACGATGCCGGCTTCGCCGAGCGCGGCGTAGAGGCCGATGGCGTAGTGCCCGGTGGAGAGCAGGAAGCGGTCGCGTTCGTCCCAGTGCGGGTCTTCGGGCCGGTAGTTCAGGCGGTCGGCATAGACGGCAGCGAAGATGTCGGCCGCGCCGAGTGCCTGCCCGACGTATCCCTGACCTTGGGCCTCGCCCATGTCGATGATGTGATGGCGCATGCGGTAGGCGAAGCGGGCTGCGTTCTCGATCCGAGCCTGCGGGTTCTGAACCGGGGCGGTTGTGGTTGTCACAGATGTTCCATTTCACGTGTGGGGACGACGGAGGGCTGAGGGGTGTCGCGTTCGGCTACCTCGGCGAGCCGGCGTTCGGTCGGGCCCCAGGTTTCCTTGGTGGCGATTGCGGATACGAGTCCGATCAGCGCGTAGACGATGAACAGCAGTGCCGGGCCCAGCCATCCGAGCCAGACGAACAGCAGTGTGGTGATGAACGGGGTGAAGCCGGAGACCATGGCCGAGATCTGGTAGGCGAGCGAGGCGCCCGATGCGCGCCGGGATGCGGTGAACAGTTCGGGGAACCAGGCGCCCTGGGCGCCGGCGAGTGCGTTCTGGCAGACGGCGTAGGACAGGACGATCGTGGCGACGACGAAGAAGAACAGGCCGGTGTTCACGAGCAGGAACATCGGAACGCCGAAGAGCGCTGAAAATGTGCAGATCCCGATGTAGAGGGGTCGTCGGCCGATGCGGTCGGTCAGTGCTGCCCACCCCACCGTGGCGAAGATGCCGATGCCGGACGCGATGCACAGGGCGGTGATCGTCTCCGAGGTCGATGCCAGGCTCTGGGTGTGCAGGTAGGAGATCATGTAGGTGACCGACACTGCGTAACCCGCTGTCTCGGCGACGCGAAGGCCGATGCCCCGCAGAATGTTTCGCCAGTCGTGCTTGATCGCATCCTTGATGGGGGAGGCGGTGACGCCGGCTTCCTTGACGTCGTCGAAGACGGGGGATTCGGGGACCTTGGAGCGGATGATCAGCCCGACCGCGACGAGGACGATGCTGAACAGGAACGGAACCCGCCACGCCCAGTCGCCGCCGAGGTGGACGCTGCCGAGGAAGACGAGGTTCGCCAGGAGCAGTCCGACGGGGAACCCGGCCTGCACGATGCCGGTGAATCTGCCCTTCTTACGCCAGGGAGCGTGTTCGTAGCTCATCAGGATCGCCCCGCCCCACTCGGCGCCGAAAGCGAGGCCCTGGATGATTCGGACGGCGACGAGCAGGGCCGGGGCGATGATGCCCACCTGGGCGTAGGTGGGGAGCAAACCGATCGCGAACGTGGCGATTCCCATGAGGATCAGTGATCCGACGAGGACCGGCTTGCGGCCGACCTTGTCGCCGAGGTGTCCTCCGACGATGCCGCCGAGCGGGCGGGCCGCGAACCCGACGCCGAGGGTGGCGAACGCGGCCAGGGTGCCGGTCACCGAATTCTCGCCGGGAAAGAACGCGGTACCGAAATACAGTGCGGCGGCGGTGCCGAAGCCGATGAAATCGTAGGTTTCGATGACGGCACCGACCGAGGACCCGACGGCGACGCGCTTGGCGTCTTTGGTGCCGTGGACCGGTCCGCGCATCTCGAGAGCGTTTTCGCCCATTGGGAACCCTCCTCCAGAGGTAGTGATAACAACTCGTCCAGCGTGACCGTCGACTGTCAACAGTAACTATTGTGACCCACTGCACTATCACTGTCAACAGTCAACCGTCGCCGGTTGACTGTTGGCCGAATGGGACCTACTGTGGGCCGCATCACTGATGAGGCAGCAAGGAGAACGGCGATGATCGACGCTCGACTCGGGTGCTCGACGATCTCGTTCCGGCATCTGGACCTCGGAAGCGCACTGTCCGAGATCAGCCGACTCGGTTTCGGTGAAATTGACCTGGGTTCCCTACCGGGCGTCTGCGAACACGTCCCGATCGCGCTCACGAAGTCCGACGTCGACCAGGTCGCGGACCTGGTAAAGCGGTCCGGTCTCACCGTCCGATCCATCAACTGCGATGTCGGCGACCTGAACGATCCGCGAGTCGACGTTCCGACGTCCGGTCACCTCACCGGGTTACTGGAACTGGCTGCAGCGACGGGAGCACGAGCACTCGTGCTGCCGAACGGTGCACTCGACCACGCACCCATCGCAGACCTCGACTCGGACTTGGACCGCGTCGCCGACAACCTGGCCTACGTCCTCGGGCGAGCCCGGCCCTACGGCCTCGACGTGTGGACCGAATCGCTGCACGTGTTCCGGTTGTGCTGCAACCTGGACCGGGCGGCGGAGCTGACGTCCCGGTTGGATCCGGCAATCGGCATCGTCATGGACTTCAGTCACATCGTGGCCTCCGGCGGCGACCCGGTGCGATTCGTCGGCACCTTCGCCGAGCGCATCACCCACGTCCACATCAGGGACGCCACATTCGGCCGGGTCGTACTCGACCGAGACTGTGTTGTCGACGAACCGGGCAACATCAACTGCAGTGTCGGGCGCGGCGCCGTCGCGTTCGGCGCCGGCATCGATGCGCTGCACGCCGCGGGTTTCGCCGGGCACTACACCCTCGAACTCGAAACCCGAGACATCACCGACGACGAACGACCCGCGGCGGCCGCGGACGCGGCACGCACCGTCACGGCACTTCTCAATCGCAACAGCTGATCACACGACAAACCAGGAGACACACATGAGCACCACGATCCGCACCGCAGTCGTCACCGGCGCTACATCCGAGAAGGGAATCGGCCGGGCCACGGCCGAACGCTACGCCGAAGACGGTTGGGCCGTAGTCATTCTCGACCTCGACGGGGAACTGTCGGCGAAGGTTGCCGCCGAGATCGGCAGCACCTACAACGTGCCGGCATTCGGTCATGCCATCGACGTCTCCGAGGAAGCATCGGTTCAGTCGGCCTACGCCGCCACCGAGGCCGAGGTCGATGCCGGATCCTTGCCGCCGGTCGGGGCGCTTGCCAACATCGCGGGGATCACCTCGCCGGTCCCGTTCCTCGAGACCACCCTCGAGCTGTGGAACAAGGTCTTCGCCGTGAACGCAACCGGGACCTACCTGGTGACCAAGGCCTTCCTGCCGGACATGATCGACCAGGGTTGGGGCCGTATCGTGACGATGTCTTCGGTGTCCGCGCAGCGTGGCGGGGGAGTGTTCGGCAAGGTTCCGTACTCGTCGGCCAAGGCCGCGGTTCTCGGGTTCACGAAATCCCTTGCTCGCGAACTCGAGGACACCGGTGTGACCATCAATGCCGTCACACCGGGAGCGGTAGACACGAACATCCGGGTCGGTAGCACCGAGGAACAGGAAACCACGATCGCGCAGGGCATCCCTCTCGGACGCACCGCGACCACACGCGAAGTTGCCTCGGTCATCACCTTCCTGTCCTCGGAAGACGCCGCCTACCTGACAGGTACGACCATCGACATCAACGGTGGAAGCCACATGCACTGATCCGCCCGAGTGCTCGGCGACTGGCCGACGTGTGCTGAGTGACGCAATATTCGTTATCCGCAGGCAAAACAATTGTGGCGCAACGGCCGCCGACGGCTACGTCGCAACGGACACTAGGAGGTAGTGAGGTCGCGCCGGCGGAACAACATGACCCCGGTGGCACCGACGCCGAGCGCGAGCACCGTGAGCCACACCAGCGGGGTCGCGGTCACGTCTGCGGCCGGCACCGCGGGGACGTGGGTGAAGGGGGACAGGTCCCGGATCTTCTGGGGTAGCCCCAGCAGTGGCCCGAAGAATCCGAAGATCAAGCAGGCTGCGAGCACACCCCAGGACAGCCCCGCCGACCAGGCCGGGGCACCTCCGAACAGCAGCACGACCAGGGCCGCGACCACGGCGATCGCTGGTACGAAGACGAGGGCCGCCCCCGTGAGACTCACAACATTCCCGGGCACGTCCTCGGTCACCAGACCGTAGGCGAGTCCGCTCGCGGCGCCGGTGACCATCTGCAGGACGACGATGCCGGTCACGACCAGGCCGATGTGCGCGAGCATCCACCGCGGACGCGAGACCGCTGTCGCGAGAACGGGTTCGAGCCGACCGGCCGTCTCCTCGGCACGCATCCGCAGCAGCGCCTGCACGGCGTAGCCGGCGACCGCGATCGCCATCATGCCGAAGATCGTGGCGAAGTAGGCGTCGACCATGTCCGTGGTGCCGCCGCCCAGCTGCTCCATCATGTCGGCCACCTGGTCGCCCTCGCCGAGGAAGTCGTCGATCTGGTTGCCGATCGCCCCGTACACCACCGCGAGCACGGCGATGCCGAACGCCCACCAGAACAGGATCGTCCGCTGCATCCGCCACGCCGATCCGACTGCCGTCGGCAGCGAACGGGGCGCCCGGGCGGGCCCCGGTCGGGTCGGGACCAGTCCCGAGCCGACGTCCCGGTGCTCGGTGAGGACGAATGCGCCGGACCCGACCACCAGCGCGAACACTACGGGCAACGCCAGGACCCACCAGGCGTTGTCGTCGTACGGCCGGATCTGCTCGGCCCAGCCGATCGGCGACACCCACGTCGGCCAGCCGCTGATCACCCGGGTGCCGTCCTCCGTCACAGTGCCCGTCATGTCGCCTACCGCGCGCAACAGGAACGCCACCCCGAGCGCGGCACCGGCCAGGCCGTTCGCGGTCCGGGCGCTGTCCGTCACCTGTGCCGTGACCGCGGCGATCGCCGCGAACGCGATGCCGACCCCGGCCACCGCCGCGCCGAGCGCCAGGGACCCGTCGAGCGGCAGGCCCTGTGCCACCAGGACGACGACGTTGAGGAGTCCGAGCACCAGGTTGGCCCCGACGGCGACCACCAGAGCGGCAGTGAGTAGTGCCGCGCGCCCGACAACGGCGGACTCGACGAGTTCGGCGCGGCCCGTCTCCTCGTTCTGGCGGGTGTGCCGCACGACCAGCAGCGTGGTCATCAAGGCGGCGGCGAGCGACAGCGGCATGACGATCTGACACGCGAGCAGGGCCCCGGCGCTGTAGCCGGAGACGAGACCGTTGGTGGCCAATGCGACGGGCGATGCCGCGGTGGCGATCGCGAAGCTGCGCAGGTCGGCCTCCGTGGGATACAGACCGAGCACGCTCGAGGCCGAGAACACCTGCAGCGCGGTGAGGGCGAGCAGCCACACCGGCAACTGGACACGGTCGCGGCGCAGGGCGAGTCGCACGAGCCGGGCAGTGCCCGCGTATCGGCCCCGCCCCGTCGACTCGGAGGGCGGTGCCGGTGCCGGTGCCGTCCGGGTACTCATGGCGTCCGCGTCCCGGATTCGGCTTGCCGGTGGTTCTCGCCCTCCCGGGCCGGTTCGTCGCCGTAGTGCCGGAGGAACAACTCCTCCAGTGTGGGCGGCGTCGACGTCAGCGACAGGACACCGAACGGCAGCAGCTGCCGGAGCACCCCGTCGATCGCACTGGTGTCCACCTCACAGCGGGTGTGCAGGCCGTCGACCCGCACATCGTGCACACCCTCGACGGCGTCGAGTCCGGTCACCGGCCGCTGCGTCTCGGCGGTGATGGACGTGCGTGTGAGGTGGCGCAGTTCGGCGAGTGTGCCGGTCTCCACCGTCCGGCCCTCGCGGATGATGCTCACCCGATCGCACAGCGCCTCGACCTCGGCCAGGATGTGACTCGACAGCAGAACCGTCTTTCCCGCGTCCGACATCTCCTCGACACAGTCCTGGAACACCGACTCCATCAAGGGATCGAGCCCCGACGTGGGTTCGTCGAGAACGTACAGTTCGACGTCAGACGCGAAGGCCGCCACCAGAGCGACCTTCTGCCGGTTGCCCTTGGAGTACGCGCGTGCCTTCTTCGTCGGATCGAGTTCGAACCGTTCGAGCAGTTCGGCGCGCCGCGACTCGTCCAGCCCGCCGCGCAAGCCCGCGAGAAGATCGATCGCCTCACCGCCGGAGAGATTGGGCCACAAATTCACGTCACCCGGAACGTAGGCGAGCCGCCGATGCAGCGACACCGAGTCGCGCCAGGGGTCTCCGCCCAGCAGTTGGACGTCGCCCGAGTCCGCACGCAGCAGGCCGAGCAGCACGCGGATGGTCGTCGACTTGCCGGAACCGTTGGGGCCGAGGAAGCCGTGTACTTCCCCGGGGCCGACGTCGAGGTCGAGGCCGTCGAGCGCGCGGGTCGGCCCGAACGTCTTGACGAGATTCTGCACCGAGATCGCAGCCATGCTGGCGACGCTACGCCGGTCCGCGGGCGGTGACACCAGCGTTGCAGCCGCGACGCGCAGCCGGTGGTGGCTACTGTGGAAGGCACGCAGCGAGCGAACTGTGGGAGGTTGAGGATGCCGGCCAGGCGATGGAGCGAATTGAGTGACCGTGAGCGCCGGTGGCTTCTCGTTGCCTCCGTCGTCGAGGGGGTCTTGAAGATCGCGGCACTGGTCGACATCAAACGTCGGTCGGCGGATGAGATCCGGGGATCGAAGGCGGCGTGGGCTACCGCGGTGGTGCTGGTCAACTCCGTCGGTGTCATCCCGATTGTGTACTTCTTGCGCGGGCGGCGGCCACTGAGAAACGCCGGCTGAGCGACCCGACACCTCCCCGGTCAGAACAGCCAGGGCACCTCGTCGTTGCCGATGTCGTGGGCGCTGTGGACTATGCATTCGAGTTGGGCCAGAGCATCTTTGATCATCGGCAGGCCCGGGCGGCTGTGGTCGCACGGCAGGTCGTCGAAGCTGCGACGAGCTTCTCCTGCACACTGGAGACGAGGAGCGAGTCGGGTTCGTCGTGGCGGCAGGTCAGGGGGTAGTCGAACGAGCTCGTCGCGGCCGGGATGTACGGGCGGCGGACGTAACGGTGAAGATCTGCAGAAGGTTGTGGGGCCCAGTCCGCGATCTCGACCACGCGGGGGCCGACCGGCTTCGGGCAGGCGCGCTTCGAGTCGCCGATGTCGACGGTCGCGAGTTGGCGGTCGGTGTGATCGGAGCCTCGCTCGTGCTCGATAATGGGCGCATGCGATCGCGGAGGAAGATCTTGGGCGCCACCCTCGAGTTGATCGCGAGCGACGGTTTCGAGGGGGTCACCATCGCGGCGGCGGCACACGCTGCCGGCGTCACCCGGCAGACCGTGTACTCCAACTTCGGGTCGCGGGAGGAACTGGTGTCGCAGGCGATCGCCGGTGTCGCCGTCGAGGCGCTGAGCGGGATCCACTCCCACTTGGCGACCACCGAGACGACGGGCGAGTACGTGGTCGAGCTCATCGTCGCGGGTCGTGCCGCGGTGCGCGCACATCCGGTCCTGGCCACGCTGCTCCAGGCGGAACGAGGCAACCCGGTCTTCGACACGGGCATGATGTCTCGCGCGAAACCCGTTGCGCACGAACTGCTCGCGCCGCTCGCCGAGCGCGACCCCGGTGTGGAACCGAATCTGGACGACATCGTCGAGATCGCCCTTCGCCTCGCGTTGTCGGTCGTCCTCTTCGACGACGACGCCGTGCACACCGACGACGACCTCCGCCGGTTCCTCACCCGCTGGCTATTGCCGGCGATGCCGTCCAGCTCGTAACGGCAGTTACAGTAACTTCTTGACACATCTGCCTCAGGGTGTCTAGTTTGAGCTCGCCTGAGAAACGCTCCACACCGATCTTTTCGACATCTCGCCGCGTGAGTTCCGTCTGTGATCTGGGGGAAAGCTGTGTCTGCATTCAATCGCCGGTCCTTCCTGACCGGGGCCGCCGCCGCGGGGGTCGCGCTGGCGAGTCCCCGTATCGCTGAGGCGAAGCCCGGACGCGCGGAACGGGGGAGCGCCGTTCCGCTCACCCGCGAAGACCACCGGGTCATCGTCGTCGGATCGGGATTCGGCGGCGGAGTTGCCGCCCTGCGGCTCGCCGAGGCCGGTGTGCCGGTCCTGGTGCTCGAGCGTGGGATGCGCTGGCCCACAGGGCCGAACGCGGACACCTTCCCGCGCGCGACGGCCCCCGACAAACGCATCCTCTGGTACCGATCCAGCCCGCAACTCTTCGGTGCCCCGGTGGCTCTGGAGCCGCACACAGGCCTGCTCGAGGCGGTGCCCGGCGACAACATGACCGCGCTGTGCGCCGCGGGCGTCGGCGGTGGGTCGCTGGTCTACCAGGGGATGACCCTGCAGCCGGCGGAGGACGTGTTCAACGCGCACCTTCCGGAAGCGCTCGACTGGACCACCATGGACCGGGTCCACTACCCGCGGGTCGCGCGGATGCTGCAACTCGCGGTCGCGCCCGACGAATTGATCGACAGCCCGAACTACCAGGCCGCGAGGGTGTTTGCGCAGAACGTGGAACGCGCCGGCCTGCCCGTGTCGAAGATTCCGATGCCGATCGACTGGAACTACGCGCTGGGTGAACTCCGCGGCGACATGACGCCGTCGTACACCAACGGCGACGGCGCCCTCGGGGTCAACAACGGCGGCAAGCACTCGGTCGATGTCACCTACATCGCCGCCGCGGAGGCTACCGGACTGGCGACGGTGGCAACCCAGCACGAGGTCACCGACGTCGAGCGCGCCCCGGACGGCCGCTGGACGGTGTACGTCGACAGGATCGACACCACCGGCGCGGTGCTGGAGAACAAGATCCTCACCGCGAACGCCCTGGTGATGGCCGCGGGCAGCCTGAACACCACCAAGTTGCTGGTGCGGGCGGCAGCGAAGGGCAAGATCCCCGATCTGCCGGACGAACTGGGCGCCGGCTGGGGCACCAACGCCGACCGCATCTACATCTGGACGAGCGTCGACCAAGCATTCGGCGCCCCGCAGGGCGGCCCCGTCGTCTACGGCAGCCTGAACTGGGACGACCCCACCTCCGCCGTCACGGTCATCCAGGCATCCATCCCGCCGCTGTCCTTCGATGCGCGCAGCACCATGCTGGTCGGCTACGGCGTCAGCGAGGGACGTGGACGATTCGAATACGACTCGGCGAGAGACGAAGCGGTGCTTCGCTGGCCGCGAGAGGGCGACGCCGTCGTCCAGAACGGCCGCATCGATCCGATGGTGCGGAAGATCGCCGGTCCGGGGAGCATACTCACCGACACCAACGCGGTGTTCCCGTCCACGTGGCATCCGCTGGGCGGGGCGTCGATGGGCCCGGTCTGCGACCTCGAGGGCCGCGTGCACGGCCAGCACGGACTGTATGTGCTCGACGGTGCGCTGATGCCCGGCAACACCGCCGCGTGCAACCCCTCTATGACCATTGCGGCCGTGGCCGAACGCGCGCTGGATCAGTTGGTCGCCCACGACGTCGGAACGGTGATCTGATACACGAACGACCACAAGTCCCTGGTTCGGGGTCATGCCGCCGATCCCCTGGTGTGGCCGACCACTTGGGCAGGTCTGATGAGCGAGACATCGAGGCGGGAGTTCGCCTCCAAAACGTGTCGGACCCCCGCGGTAGTATTCGCGCATGAGTTCGACTGGGGGTCGGTGAAAAGCCACGTGGCGCAGCATCTGTCGATGCTCGCTGCCGCGGTCGACGGGCTCCTCGATGCGGGGTTGACGGAATTGTCGGACGGTGAGGTAGTCGACGTGATGCGCGGGGTGGAGCAGTCGCTTCGCCGAGCGGATGCCCTCTCGCACCGGCTGATCGTGGAGAGTGTGGAGCGCTCGGTCCCGGCGAGTCTGGGTTACAACTCACCGAAGAAGATGCTGATCGACGTGCTCCGGATCTCGGCGGCGGACGCGTCCGCCCGTGTCACCTCGGCCCGCGAACTGGGGGTGTGGCACACCCTGTCCGGCGACCCGATGCCGCCGGTGTTACCGGAAACCGCTGCAGCGCAGCGTGACGGCGACATCGGTGTGGGCCATGCGCGCGCGGTCGCGAAGGTGATGCGCAAGATCCCCCACGCCGTGGGCAACGAGGCGCTCGCCGACGCGGAGGAGGTGCTGGCCCGTCTTGCCCGGGACGGCACCCCGGAGGACGTGGAGCAGGCCGGGCACCGGTTGCTGGCATATCTGAATCCGGACGGGAACCTCGGCGACGACCGTGACCGGAAACGCCGGCGGGGTATCTCGATCGGGCGGCAAGACACCGAACTGATGTCGAAGATCTCCGGTGAACTCGACCCTGTCGCGCGGGCGCTGCTCGATCCGATTCTCGCCAAATGGGCCCGGCCGGGGATGAACAACCCGGACGATCCCGCGTCGCCGACCGGCGACGCCGAAGACCCGTCGGTCGATCGAGAGGTGTTGGCGGCGGCGGCCGCCCGCGATACCCGCACCGCGGCGCAACGTCATCACGACGCGTTCAGCGCGATGTTCCGCGTACTGCTCGCCTCGGGGGTGCTCGGCCGGCACCGGGGACTGTCGACCACCGTGATCGTCACGATGACGCTCGAACAATTGGAACGAGCGATCGGCGGTCTCGCCACGACGGCGACAGGCGGACTACTCCCGATCGAGGACGCCTTGGCCCTGGCCGAGGACGCGCATCCGGTGCTCGCGCTGTTCGACCATGCGGGTCGTCCGCTGCACCTGGGGCGGCGGCGTCGTCTGGCCGGCGCCGATCAGCGCCTCGCCCTGATCGCGGCAGACGCGGGATGCACCCGGCCCGGGTGCGCAGCACCGGCGAGTCTGTGTGCGGTGCACCATGTCACGGACTGGCACAAGGGTGGGCGCACCGACATCGACAGCCTGGCCCTGGTGTGCGACGCCTGCCATGCCCAGGTCAACGACGGCCCAGCCGGGTGGTCGACGAGGTCCGCGCCGGAACATTCCGCGCACCCGGGCCGGACCGAATGGATCCCGCCACCGCACATCGACCCCACCCGAAGACCGCGTGTCAACCACCGACATCACCCCGGTGAGTTGATCGCGCATGCGCGACGGCAGTAGGGTGCCCAGCCTGTCTGAGTTCAGGACATCGAGGAAACTGACGAGCCGTGCCCGTGACACCCGAACACTATCTCGCCGTGGCACCGTGGTGTGCATCCTGCAGATTTTGGACGACCAGCCGATGGCCGTGTCGGCACCGCGAGATTCATGAGTGGCCCAGAGCCGGCAAGGCAAAGCCGCAGCCCCGTTACCGTTTAGGTGGTCCTGACCTATGGGGCCAGGGTCGCCAAAGTCGGTATGCCGTCTCGCCCCTGCCTCTCGCGTCGGATCGACGGGGGACTGCGGGATCACACGGCCTCGACCACCTGGCGCGGCGCGCTCACGGTGAACTCCTCCTTGAAGATCAGCCGTGGCGACATGCGTCGGCGTTTGAGCGCCTTGACGGCGGCGACGACCATCGCGGGCGGTCCGCACAGGCCCGTCGCTCCGTTCCAGGACTCCTCGCTGAGGACCGGGTGATAGTGGAAGCGGGAATCGGCCGCCGCGACCGCGCGGAAATGCTCGACGTCGTAGAGATCCGCTTCTCGGCGACCGCCGTGGTAGAGGTGAATGTCCGGGAGCAGATCGCCGTCCAGTGCATGCCGGACAATCGATTTGAGCGGGGCGAGCCCGGTTCCTCCGCCGATCAGGATGGCCGGCTCTTTCCGGGGTTCGGTGACACCGAATTGACCGAGCGGTCCACGCAGATCGATTCGATCGCCCACACGGAGTGTGTCGAAGATCCAGCCTTCGGTGGCGAGGCCGCCCGCCGTGTTACGGACGTGGAACTCGAGCATCCGCCCCTCGGACGGCGGATTCGCCATCGAATACTGCCGTGCGACGCCGGATCCCGGCACGATCAGCTCTGCGTACCGGCCGGCGTCGAACTCCATCGGCTCGTCCAGTTCGACGAGGAGCCTGCGAGTCTGGCGAGCGATGTCCGACAGTTCCCACACGATGCCGTTGTAGTCGCACCACATGGCCGGGCTCGAGCGTCACGCCCATCGGTCCCATCGTGTTCGCCAGCCACACCAGTGCGTTGAGCGGCGAACCGAGGACGGCACCACCCGCGCCGGTGGCCACGAGTTCCCCACCGATGTGCAGTGTGCAACCCGCGAGCCGCAGGTCCACATCGTTCAGCGCGACCGGGCGGCTGCCCAGGATCACTCCACCCGACGACGCGTTGTCGGCGACGGTGTCGAAGATGCCGATCTTCCAGTCCCGGATCCGGGACTCCGACGATCTCGAGCGCGGGCAGCACGAAGTCGACGGCTCGGACGGCCTCGGCCACGGTGACCCTGGGCCCGGACAGCGGCCTGCCCAGCACGAACGCCACCTCGGGCTCGATCCGCGGTTGCAGGAACTGGTCCGCGGGGATGGGCTGGTGCTCGAGGTGGAACATGCTCGCGGTCAGGTGCCCGAAGTCGGGTTGGTTCACGCCCATCTGCCGTTGGATGGCCCGCGACGCGAGGCCCACCTTGTGACCTTTGACGGTGTCGCCGCCCAGCGTCCACGCCTCGACCTGCAGTTGCTGGATTCGGTAGGCGAGTTCGATCGACGCGTCGGGGTGTTCCGGGGTGAGGGGGTCGATCGGTTCGCCCGTCCGGTACACCTCCAGTAACCGGTCGGCGGCCTTGCGTGCGTCGGTATCCATGGCACCTCTGTTCACCGCGGTGCAGTGCGCTTCGAGGCGGGCGCCGACGCGGGCCCCCTGCACGGTGATGTTGTGCGTGCCGACCACCCTGTCGACGTACAGCACATGCCACCGCTCCATCACCGCGAGGTGGCTGGTCTCGCCGAACCGTTCGACGAGACTTTCGATGATCGGCGCCGCGCAGGACCGCACGTCGACGGTGCCCCGCAGAGTCTCGCCGAGTTCGATGACCCGCCAGCCGATCCGATAGCGACCCCGGGTGGGCCATTGCAGCAGTCCGGTGTCGACCAGACTCGACAGCAGCGCGTGCGCACTCGATCGGGGAACGTCGATGGCAGCCGCGACTTCGGAGACTCCCCATTCCGGTTGCGCTGCGGCGAACAGGTCCAACACCGGCCCGATCTTCTGGACCGTCTGCAGTGTCGCCACGGTGTCCGTCCTTCCATCCCACGGCTCAACGGGAATCGCACGTGCGCATCACGTCGAGCGTCTGTGATCTGAAACACTAGGAAGGACGGCGCGGCCGGACATGACCACCAGCGCATGAATGGATGACTGCACGCGCACCACCGCGTCAGGGCGAAGAATCTCCGCGATCAGAAGTCGTAGTCCACGACGACCGGGGCGTGGTCGCTCATCCGGAGGTCGGCGGCCTGCTCGCGGTCGGTGCCGGCGGTGACCGCCGCCCGGGCCAGGTGGGGCGTCGCGAGGTGGTAGTCGATGCGCCACCCGGTGTCGTTCGCGAACGACTGCCCGAGCCACGACCACCACGAGTACGGACCGTCGATGCCCGGATGATGTTGCCGGACGACGTCGATGAGGGTGCGCGGCGACAGGATGGAGTCGAACCACCCCCGCTCCTCCGGCAGATAGCCCTCGACCTGATTGCTGCGCCGCCAGTTCCGGACGTCGTGGCGGGTGTGCGCGATGTTGAGGTCGCCCATCAGCAGGAGTTCCCGGCCCTGCGCGCGTGCCGTGCGGCGGGTGCGGGTCAGCTGTCGCGCGAACGCGGACAGGAAACGCATCTTGCGGTCGTAACGGGCGCCGCCGTCGGGCGCCTCCCGCATGCGCCCGGGCTTCTGGAGGTGCGCCGGAAGCCCGCCTTTCGGCAGGTACATGGACGCGATGGTGATGGGGGCGTCGGCGAGATCGACCTCGACGTAGCGGCCCTGGTTCGCGAATTCTCCCAGTCCCCGAGCCAACGGCTGCGGGTCCAGTTCGACTCTTTCGGTGTGCAATTCGCCTGGTTTACGCAGCAGTGCGGTACCGCTCCACGTCCGAACCGCGACGGGCGCGTGCCGAGTCAGGACTGCGACACCGTTGCGGCCCGCGACGTCCCCCTCGTCATATGCGAGGTGATAGTCGCCGAAGACGCCGGGAGGGATCGCGGCGGCACGAGCCCGCACCTCCTGCAGCGCGACCACGTCGGGTTCACGGTGTCCCAGCCACTCCTCGATCCCACGCCGCTGCGCCGCGCGGATCCCATTGACGTTGAAGGTCGCAATCCGCACCCGTCACAGTGTAGGGATCCCACTCGCGGCCCGGGCCTCGGTATGCGAAGGCCGCGTCGAGTTGGTACAGCAGTTCCGGACTCTGGGCGAGTGCCGTCGCGCCGAGGGGAGGCCCCTTGGACAGCAGTCCACCCGAGGGGTTGGTGACCGCCCGGCCGCCGTACGTGTGGTCGCCGCCGCGGCCGCACCGCACGTTGGCGGGCAGCACTGCAACCGGGTCAGCGGCCCGTAGATCTTCGAGGACGCGAGCACCTCCTCGACGGTGACGAGGCCCGCTGCGCTGTGGCGTAGTCGACGCCTGCATCGGCGAGGGCTGCTCGGGCCGCCGCCTCGCCCGTCTCGGAATAACTGGCGCTTTTCCGGCACACCTGCCGGTTTTCGGTTCGACCGGCCCCGCCCCACGGGCGGAGACCGTACCGTCAGAGGTGGTTCGGTTCGTGCCCCTTGTCGACGTATGGAATCCGTAGGAGAAGTCGTGTTTATCCCGTTCAGCGTCACCGATTTCCTCGACCGCGCCGTCACCGTGTACGGCGACCGGATCGGTGTGGTCGACGAACCCGAGCAACCCGCACCGAGTCAGGGCTCGCTGACGTACTCCGAGATCGGCGACCTCGCGCGCCGGCAGGCCGCCCGACTCGACGACCTCGGCATCGATGTGGGCGAGCGGGTCGCGATCGTCAGCCACAACTCCAGCCGGCTGCTGACCTCCTTCTACGGGGTCAGCGGCTGGGGCCGGGTGCTGGTCCCGATCAACTTCCGGCTGAGCCCCGCCGAGGTCCGCTACATCATCGAGGACTCCGGCGCCCGCGTCCTCTACGTCGACCCCGAACTCGCGGACACACTGAGCGAGGTCGAGTGCGAGCACAAGTTCGTCCTCGGTTCGGACGCTGATCTCTACGCCGCCCCCGACGCGGAGCCGCAGCCGTGGGAGCCGGACGAATCCGCCACCGCCACCATCAATTACACCTCCGGGACCACCGCCCGCCCGAAGGGTGTGCAGATCACTCACCGCAACATCTGGGTCAACGCGGTCACCTTCGGCCTGCACGCCACCATCAGCGACCGGGACGTATATCTGCACACCCTGCCGATGTTCCATTGCAACGGGTGGGGTCAGCCGTTCGCGATGACCGGCGTCGGCGCCCAGCACATCATCCTCCGCAAGATCGACGGCGCCGAGATCCTGCGGCGGGTGCGTGATCACGGGGTCACGTTGATGTGCGCGGCCCCGGCGGTCGCGGCCGCGGTCCTCGACGCCGCCCAGACCTGGGACGGCGAGATCCCCGGCCGGGACCGGGTGCGGATCATCATGGCCGGGGCGCCACCCCCGACGAAGACCGTCGCCCGGGTCGAGGAGGAACTCGGCTGGGAGTTCATCCAGATCTACGGCCTCACCGAAACCTCCCCGTTGCTGACCGTCAACCGCACCCGGGCGGAGTGGGACCACCTCGACCCCGAAGCCCGCGCGGCGAAACTGACTCGGGCCGGCACCCCGGCACTCGGCGTCCGCCTGGCGATCGAGGACACCGAGGACGGCGCCGGTGAGGTGCTGGCCCGGTCCAACGTCGTGATGGAAGGTTATTGGGGCAAACCCGAGGAAACCGAGAAGGCACTGGTCGGCGACTGGTTCCACACCGGCGACGGCGGCGTCATCGGCGACGACGGCTACCTGACCATCGCCGACCGCAAAAAAGACGTGATCATCACCGGCGGCGAGAATGTCTCCTCGATCGAGGTCGAGGACTGCCTGTTCTCCCACCCGGCCGTCGCCGAGGTGGCTGTGATCGCCGTGCCCAGCGAGAAGTGGGGCGAGACGATCAAGGCCCTGGTCGTGCTGCACCCGGACGTCGAACCCGACAGTGCCACCGAGGCGGAATTGATCTCCTGGTGCAAGGAGCACCTGGCCGGCTTCAAGGCGCCGACGTCGGTCGAGTTCCGCCCCGAGTTGGCCCGCACCGCCACGGGCAAGCTGCAGAAGTTCAAACTGCGCGCCCCCTACTGGGACGGGCAAGCACGTCAGGTCAACTGACCTCCCACGCCGGCCGGGACACCCGGGTCAGTCGGTGAACGGCGCCGCCGTTCGCTGCGGCTGCAGGCCCGCACCCCGGCGTCCTTCGGTGGTGCGAAAGAACTCGCGACCGGTGTCCCTCGACGGACCGGGAGTCGCTGCGCTGGCGGCGACCTGACGCTCCCGCCTACCGGGTTACAGCCCGACGGCGGTTTCGAGGAGATCGAGTTCGGCGTCGAGTTGGTCGAGCAAGGGGTGCAGGTCGGGGACGATGCGGCGGCACCCGGTGAGGCCGAAGACGATCTGGTCGTCGCTGCTGGTGCAGGTGATGTTGAGTGCCTGACCGGTCGTCGGGATCGACAGCGGGTAGAGGGACTCGAGCCGGGCGCCGTTCCAGTACAGCGGAGTTCGGGGACCGGCGACGTTGGAGATGACCACGTTGAACGGCGGTCGCAACGGGCCGCGTCGGCCGAGGAACATCTCGACGCCGAGCGGGGCCGCGCCGAGTGCGCTCATCGCGAGAACCTGGGCGGGGCTCATCGCCTGCAGGGCGGCCTTGCCCTCGTTCATGCAGTTGCGCACGGTCTCGAGGCGGTGCGCCGGGTCGGGAAGGTGAGTGGCCAGGTTGCACATGAGCACGCCCACCCGATTGCCGCCGGGCGCGCGGTCGCCGGTGCCGGTGTGCGGTGCGCGCAACGAGACGGGAACCATCGCGATCAACGGGTTGTCCGGCAACGCGTCCCGGGTGTACAGGTAGGCCCGCAGGGTGCCCGCGCACATCGTCAGCACGATGTCGTTGATGGTGGCGTCGGCGTGCTTGGCCAGCAGGCGGATTCGTTCGAGGGGGAACGAGCGGGCGGCTACGTGGCGGGCGCCACTGATCGGCACGTTGAACACGGTGTGCGGCGCGGTGAGCGACACCGCGCCACCCTTGCCGCGGCGGGCCCGATCGACGGTGCCCAGCGCTGCGGGCAGCAGACCGGCCACCTCGCCGGCCGCGGACCGGGCGGCGTCCCACGCCATCGACGGCAACGCGGCACCGAAACCCGCGGCACTGAAACCCGAGGCACCGAACCCAGCGGTCTCGACGACACCGGTAGCCGCGGGTGCCGGGACGGCGGCGAGTGGAGTGCGCGGCTGCCACGGGGCGGGCATGTTCCGGCGCTGCGGGTCCTCGCTCATGCTGTCGCGGAGCAGTCGCATGGCCGACGAACCGTCGGCGAGCGCGTGGTGGATCTTGGTGTAAACGGCGTAGCGGCCGTCGGCCAGTCCTTCGATCAGGTGCATTTCCCACAACGGGCGGCTGCGGTCGAGCAGGGTGCCGTGGAGCCTGGACACCAGCGTCATCAGTTCGGCCATTCCACCGGGCTGGGGGAGTGCGTCCCGGCGCACGTGGTGGTCGAGATCCACGTCTTCCTGCCGGAGGTGGTCCCACCCCCACTGGCCGAGCGAGGTGACCGAACGTCGGGCACGTTTGCGGAAGGGCGGAGCCACCTGGTCGCCGGCCAGGGCGGTATCGAACAACGCCCGCATGTCGGCGGCGGATGCGCCGTCCGGCGGGTTGAAGACAGCCAGGCCGCCGACGTGCATCGGGTGCTCGCGCGACTCGCCGAGGAGGAACAACGAATCGGTCGGTGCCATCGGTAACAGCATGCGTGTCCTTACCGTTCCCGAAACGGGATCCGCGTGCACGGATCCATTCCCCCCGGAACTGCTCTCAATTCTTGTGGTGCCTGTTGCCGTGCTCCGAGGTAACAGTTGGATGTGGTTACCATCACAAACCGGTCTCGCTGTTTGTATTTGTACAGCACAGAAGACGTTTCCGCTACCGGTGCAGCTCGGACGATTCGAAGTCGGCCGAACCGGTCGGTCGTCCAGCCCGTGCCGGCCACCACGTCTCGCTCGCCCAATGTCACAGCGGATCAATCTGATTGACCGGCTGTGACATTGGGCGACCGTTGCGTCGGCTGAGCTACCGTCTGCCTATGGACGACGGTCGACTGGAGGCACTCGTTGCGCGCGCCCGGGTGCTGGCCGACTCGGGGCAGCGCCGCATTCTCGGCATCGCCGGACCGCCGGGTTCGGGTAAAAGCACCGTTGCGTCGGCGGTACTCGCGGCGCTGGGATCGTCGTCCGCGGTGGTGGTGCCGATGGATGGATTCCACCTGTCCGGCGCGGAACTCGCCCGGCTCGGCCGCGCGGGCCGCAAGGGCGCACCCGACACGTTCGACGCCGCCGGCTACGTGGCGCTGTTGCGCCGACTGCGGGAGGCCGGCGGCGAGACGGTGTATGCCCCCGAGTTCCACCGCGAGGTCGAGGAATCCTATGCCGGGTCGATCGCCGTCCCGCCGGACGTTCCGCTGGTGATCACCGAAGGCAACTACCTCCTCCTGGACGACGGACCCTGGTCGCCGGTGCGTGGGCTGCTCGACGAGGCCTGGTTCCTCGTCCCGGACGACGACGAGCGGGTGTCGCGCCTCGTCGAACGCCACATCCGGTACGGCCGGACCGCGGACCGGGCCCGGGAGTGGGTGCGGCACAGCGACGAGAACAACGCCGCGGTGATCGCGCCCGGCCGGGCCCGCGCCGACGTCGTCGTCCTCGGCGACCCCGTGTGACTCAGGCCGGGTAGTCGATCGGCTCCAGCCGGCCGCTGGCGAGGGAGCGGGTCGCGGCCTCGGCAATTGCCTGCGCTTTCAGTGCTTCCGACAGGGTCGGACCGAGGGCGGTGCCGTTCTCCAGTGCGTCGACGAAGTGGTCGAGTGCGGTGCGGTAGCTGGCGCGGATCCGCTCGAACCATCCCGCATGCAAGCCGTCGTCGACGACGCGGCCCGCGCTGTACCGGGACACGGACCCGGCGCGCTGGCGCCGTGCCTCGACCATCCCCGTCGAGCCGAGCACCTCGATGCGTTCGTCGTAGCCGTACCCGATCCGCCGGGTGGAGTCGATCTGGACGAGCGCGCCGCCGGGGAGGCGCAGCGTGACTGCGGAGGTGTCGACGTCGTCGTACTCGGCGAGGCGGGGTTCGGCGAGCGTGGACCCGGTCGCGAAGACGGACTCGGGGTCGAGCCCGGAGATCCATCGCGCCAGGTCGAAGAAGTGGACGGTCTGATCGCGCATCTGCCCGCCCGAGACCGCGATGTACTCGAGCGGCGGCATCGCCGGACCGCGGCTGGTCATCTGGATCAGCTCCACCGAACCGATCTCACCGGACGCGACAACCCGCTGCAGTTCGGCGTAGTCGCGATCGAAGCGGCGATTGAAGTCGACCATCGCCCGCAGTGACCGGGTGTCGGCGAAACGGACGATGTCGACGGCGCGCGCGAGGTCGAGGTCGATCGGCTTCTCGCACAGCGCCGGGATTCCCGCGGTCGCCGCGCTGCGGAGGTGCTCGGCGTGGGTGTCGGTGGACGATGCGATGAAGACGGCGTCGATTGCCGTGGGGTCGAAGACCTCCGCGAGGTCGGTGGTCGCGCGGCTCCCGTGCTGCTTGGCGAGGTCCGTCGCGCGAGCGAGATCGATGTCGAAGACGAGGGCCAGGTCGACGTCGGGGTGTGCGGCGAGGTTGGCGCCGTGCACGCCGCCGATGAATCCGGCGCCGATGAGGGCGAAACGTTGCATGTCAGATACCGACCTTTTCTTGTGCGAAAGCGGGGACGAACCAGGCGGAGTCCGCGGCGTGGGAGGCGGCCGTCGCCTCCACGAACTGGACACCGATCAGGCCGTCGCGCCCGGTGGGGAAGGACAGATCGCGGATGGTGGTGGGTTCGCCGTCGCGGCGGGCGCGCAACTCGTCCGCGAGGTCGCGGTAGAAGTTCGCGAACGCCTCGAGGAACCCCTCGGGGTGCCCCAGACCGGGGCGGGTGAGCCGGCCGGCGTCCTCGGACAGCGTGCGCATCCCCTGCGTGAGGGTCGTCGCGGTGCCGTCGAGGTCGCGCACCGTCAGGTGGTGGGGATCCTCGTGCCGCCATTCGACGCTCGCGGTGTCGCCGAAGACCCGGATGCGCAGGCCGTGCTCGTTGCCGGTGGCGGCCATGCTCGCCCACAGGGTCGCGGGGGCGCCGTTGGAGAGGGTGAGCCGGACGGTCGCGTTGTCGAACACCCGGCGGCCGGCGACGAGGGTGCCGAGTTCGGCCGACACCCGGGTGGCCTCGAGGCCGGTGATGTAGCGCAGGAGCTGGAAGGCGTGGGTGCCGAGGTCGCCGACGACGCTGGGGAAGCCCGCGACGTCGGGGTCGGTGCGCCACCGCGCCTGCCGGTGTTCGCCGAGTTCGAGGGGCGTCGCCGCCCATCCGGACGCGTGCTCCACCGCCACGAACCGGATCCGCCCGAGGTCGCCGTCGCGGACCATCCGGGCCGCGTGCCGGACCATCGCGTATGCCGAATAGCAGTGCGGGACGGCGAGAATCGCGCCGGAGGACTCGGCGATCGCGACCAGTTCGGCAGCCGACTCCGAGTCGCGGGTGAGGGGTTTCTCGCACACCACCGAGATGCCCGCCTCGAGGAACGTGCGCGCGATGTCGAAGTGGCTGTCGTTCGGGGTGGTCACCGCGACCACGTCGACGCCGTCCTCGCGGGCGGATTCCCGTTCGGCCATCTCCCGGTAGTCGCGGTAGGTGCGGTGGGCCGGTACGCCGAGGCTCTCCGCGATCCGCGCCGACGACGCACCGTCCCGTCCGAAGACCCCCGCGTGCAGGTCGTATCGGTCGTCGAGGCGCATCGCGTAGCGGTGGGTCCTGCCGATGTCGGCGCCCTCGCCGCCGCCGACCATGCCCGCGACCAGTCGCAGGCTTCCGTGCTTGCTCAACTCGGCTCCTTCGGAAAAGGGACAAACGTGGACCGGTCCCAGTTGTGAGGAGCGTAACACGGGTGCCGCTCCATATGCTGTGCACCGTGAACGAATCAGATCGCGGCACGGGTGCGGGCGCACCGTCGTTTCGCCCACCGACGATCCGCGACGTGGCCGCGAGGGCGGGTGTGTCCAAATCGCTGGTGTCCCGGGTGCTCCGCGGCGAGGCGAATGTCAGCGCCGCGCGTCGCGAGCAGGTCACGCAGGCGATGAAGGAACTCGACTACCGGACGAACACCATCGCCCGCGGTCTCTCCGAATCACGCAGCGGCACGGTCGGGGTGATGCTCAACGACCTGCGCAACCCGTGGTTCGTCGAATTGCTCGAGGGAATGACGACAACCCTCGACGCCGTCGGCATCGCACCCGTCCTGGCCGACAGCCACATGGATCAGCGCGTCGGACGGGACACCGTCGAGACCCTGCTGTCGCAGCGGATCGACGGGTTGGTCGTGGTCGGCACCACCGATGCGGGTGCCGCGATCGAACGGGCCGCCGCCCTCGTCCCCGTCGTCCTCGCGGGCACCCACGAACCGAGTCTTCCCAACGTCGACATCGCCGCGGACGACGACGTCGCCGGGGCCCGGTTGGCCACCCGGCATCTGCTGGATCTGGGTCATCGGCGGATCGCCTACCTGCAGGGGCCGGGAGTCGTTGGCGCCCTGCGCCGCGACGGCTTCGCCGCGGCGATGACCGAGGCCGGGTGCGGCGACCTCGCGTCGGTGCAGTTCGCCGGCATGACCGAGGAGAGCGGCTACGTTGCGGCCGGCCGGGTGCTCGACGCGGAGCAGCGGCCGACGGCGATCGTCGCGTTCAACGACGTCACGTGTGTCGGGGCGTTGTCGGCGGCCGACGACCGCGGGTTCCGGGTTCCGGACGACCTCTCGCTGGTCGGGTACGACGACACGTATCTCGCGCGCATCAGGCATCTGTCGTTGACGTCGGTGAACAACGGCAACTTCGCGGTCGGCGCGCAGGCCGCCAAGTTCCTCCTGCAGCGGCTGGAACGGCCGTCGCAGTCGCAGCGCATCCATCTCCACACGCCGACGTTGAGCATCCGCCGCTCCACCGCGGCGCCCGGCCTGTCGGCGAGGGAATGACCGCGGTGGAACGGCGGAAGCGGTTACTGCTGTGGGGTTTTGACCGCGAGGACCGGTATCGGTGATTGCAGGATGAGGCGTTGGCTCACGCTGCCGAGTAGAGCCTTACCGACCGCGCTCCGGCGCTTGACGCCGATGACGAGACGTTGGATGTCGGGCCGGTCGTCGAGCAGGTCGAGCACGGCGGTCGCGGGATCGCGGTCTCCGCGGCCGATCCGGTCGAGGACGGTCACGCCGTCGTCCGCGAGGGTGTGCACCTCTTCGGGTTCGGTGAGAGACAGGTTCACCACCAGGAGGTCGGCGCCCAGCATGGCGGCTTCCTGCTTGCCGGCGAGGAGAGCGTGCGACCCTTCGGAGGAATCGGTCACGGCTACGAGCACGGTCATGAGATCAACCTTTCACGGGAGGCGGTGCGGCTGTCACGAATAGTCGCGCCGGAACTGGTCTTCGAGCTCCTCGAGCGAGCGGCCGCGGGTTTCCGGAACCTGGGTCTTGATGAAGACGAGTGCCAGCACGCCGAGGCCCGCGAATATGAAGAAGGTCGCACCGATTCCCAGTGCGGCCACGACGGGTGGGAACAGCAGCGCGACAAGGGCGTTGGCGATCCACAGTGCGAAGATGCAGACGCCGATGGCGAAGCTGCGGATCTTCAGCGGGAAGATCTCCGACAGCATCAGCCACACCAGGGGGCCGATCGTCCCCTGCATCGAGAAGACGAACAACACCACGAACACCAGGATCAGATACGCCTTGAGGGTGCCGTCGGGCAGCAGGAACGCGGACAGGCCGACGAGCACGTGGAAGGTGGTGGTGAGGGTGAAGCCGCCGATGAGCATCTTGCGGCGGTCGATCCGGTTGATCAGGGCGACGCCGGTGAGGACACCGAGCACGCTGAACAGGCCGTTGAGGGTGTTCGCGACGATGGCGGCGTTGGAGGAGAATCCGGCGTCGCCGAGCAGTTGCGTGCCGTAGTACATCACCGAGTTGATGCCGGTGGCCTGCTGGAACACGCCAAGGCCGACGCCGATGAAGATGAGGCGGCGGATCCACTTCACCGACAGGTCCGCGGCGCCGCCGGTCTGCGCGAGCTTCTCTTCCTCGGCGAGCGCCCGGACTTCCTCCATCTCGGCACGTGCCCGCTCCGGGGACCGAACCTGGAGCAGCACGGCGAGCGCTTCGTCGTCCCGATCCTGCAACATCAGCCAGCGCGGGCTCTCCGGCATCCGCAGCATTCCCGCGAACAGGACGATGGCGGGGGTGACGGCGACCAGAAGCATGAAGCGCCAAACGCTTTCGTGCTCACCCCAGATGTTGAAGATGACGGCGTTGATCACGAAGGCGGCGAACTGCCCGACGACGATCATCACCTCGTTGCGGGAGACCACGCTGCCGCGGCGGTCGGCGGGGGACATTTCGGCGAGGTAGACGGGCACCGTTGCGGACGCGCCGCCGACCGCGAGGCCGAGGACGAAGCGGAACAGTGCGAGTATTTCCCACGTCGGGGACAGCACGCAGCCGAGCGTCCCGATCATGAAGATGATCGCGAGAACCAGGATGTTGTGCCGGCGTCCGAATCGATCGGACATCCGTCCGCCGACCAGGGCGCCGATCGCGGCGCCGAAGATCAGGATGCTCACCACGAGGCCCTCGGTGAACGAGGTGAGGTGGAGGTCTTCCTCGAGCGGTGCGAGTGCGCCGTTGATGACTCCGGTGTCGTATCCGAAGAGCAGGCCGCCGAAGGTGGCGACGACGGCGATGATTCCGAGTCTGTGCGAGTGCCGCCCGGGGGCGTCGGTAGTCGGGGACGGGGCGGTAGTTCGGGATAGATCGCTGGCCATGAACATCTCCTCGACGTATTCCATGTACAGAACACGTAATGTGTTTATGTCCGAACAAAGCTAACCTATTGTGACTCGGCGCACAACGGATATCTCATCACGGGGTGACTCTCAGGGCGCGACCTCGCGCCTACTACCGACGAGTAATAGAGCGAACGATCTGTTATCGTTCGTCGTATGCCCAGGCCACGAGTCCACGATCTCGACGAGGCGCTCGATGTCGTGGAGCGCCTGGCCGTCGAGGGCGGACCCAGTGCGGTGACCGTGCGTGCGGTCGCCGCCGCCACCGAAATGTCCAACGGCGCCATTTACCACGCGTTCGGTTCCCGAGGAGGTCTGGTCGGACGCGCCTGGCTCCGGGCGGCGCACCGATTTCTCGACCTGCAGCAGGCATCGGTCGAGCGGGCACTGGAGCGTGGTGCCGTGGACGCCGTCGTCGCGGCCGCCGACACCCCCGCGGTCTTCGCCGAGAAGTTTCCGCAGTCGTCCCGGTTCCTTCTCGCCGTGCGTCGCGACGAACTGCTCGGATCGGACATTCCCGAGGACGTCGACGCCGAGTTGTCGCGGCTCGATTCCGTCCTCGTCGCACTGTTCGTCCGACTGGCGCGTGCGCTCTGGGGACGCAAGGACGGACGCGCCGTCGAGGTGATCGAGGCGTGCGTCGTCGGACTCCCGACCGGACTGCTACTCCAGGCGCGGCGAAAACCGGACGCCGCGATGCGACAACGACTCGAAACGGCCGTCCGGGCCGTCCTCACGCTCGACCCCCCGCCTCCGCGGAAACGTCACGACACCGACACGAAAGGCCCCTCATGACCGCCACCCTGACCTACCGGGACACGATCGCCGTCCTCGACTTCGGCGACGACGAGAACCGTTTCTCTCCGGACTGGCTCGACACCGTCGACCGGCTCCTCGACGACGCCCACGAACACGGCGCGCAGGCCCTCGTCACCACGGCCACGGGGAAGTTCTACTCCAACGGCCTGGACCTGGACTGGCTGATGGCCAACGGCGACCGCGCCGACTGGTACGTGGGCCGCGTCCAGGCACTGTTCAGCCGTATTCTGACGCTCCCGCTGCCGACGGTCGCCGCCGTGAACGGGCACGCGTTCGGTGCCGGTGCCATGCTGGGCATCGCCCACGACTACCGGGTGATGCGATCCGACCGCGGGTTCTACTGCTTCCCGGAGGTCGACATCCACATTCCGTTCACCCCGGGAATGGCGGCGCTGATCCAGGCCAAGCTGACGCCGCAGACCGCGATCACCGCGATGACCACCGGTCATCGTTACGGCGGCGCGGAAGCGCAGGCCACCGGACTGGTCGACGGAACCGCAACCGAAGGTGCGGTCCTCGGCGCCGCTGTCGACCTGATCGCCCCACTCGCGGGCAAGGACTCCGGAACCCTCGGCGCCATCAAGGCGACGATGTTCGCTCCGGTCGTCACCGCGCTCGCGGCGGGGCGATCATGACGTGAAAGCGGTTGTGTGAGTGTGTCCGTCAGGCTCCCGGCACGTGCAGGATCAGGGCGTCGCCCTGTCCGCCGCCGCCGCAGAGAGCCGCGGCGCCGGTGCCGCCGCCACGTCTCTTCAGCTCGAGCGCGAGGTGCAGCACCACGCGTGCGCCCGACATGCCGAGCGGGTGTCCGATGGCGATGGCGCCGCCGTTCACATTGACCCGCGACGGGTCGATCCCGAGTTGCCGGGTCGACTCGATGCCGACGGCGGCGAAGGCCTCGTTGATCTCGACGAGGTCGAGGGCGGAGGGGTCGAGACCGTCACGGGCGCAGGCCTTGTCGATGGCGTTGGCGGGCTGCTGCTGGAGCGTCGAGTCCGGTCCGGCGACGACGCCGTGGGCGCCGATCTCGGCGAGCCATTCGAGTCCGAGTTCCTCGGCCTTGGCCTTGCTCATCACCACGACGGCAGCAGCGCCGTCGGAGATCTGCGACGCGGATCCCGCGGTGACGGTGCCGTCCTTGCTGAAGGCGGGCCGCAGCTTCGACAGCGACTCGGCGGTGGTGTCGGCGCGGATTCCCTCGTCCTCGGTGACGACGAGCGGATCGCCCTTGCGCTGCGGGATGGACACGGGAACGACCTCGTCGTCGAAGAGTCCGTTCTTCCACGCGGCCGCGGCGCGCTGATGTGAGGCAGCGGCGAACGCGTCCTGCTCCTCGCGACCGATCTTGTCGGTGTTCGCGTTCCGGTCCTCGGTGAGGGCGCCCATCGCCTGGTCGGTGAAGATGTCGTAGAGGCCGTCGTAGGCGAGGTGGTCGACGAGGGTGGTGTCGCCGTACTTGAAACCACCGCGGGAGCCGGGCAGCAGGTGCGGTGCCTGCGACATCGATTCCTGTCCGCCGGCGACGACGACGTCGAACTCACCGGCGCGGATCAGCTGGTCGGCGAGGGCGATGGCGTCGAGACCGGACAGGCACACCTTGTTGACGGTCACGGCGGGCACCGACATCGGGATGCCCGCCGCGGCCGCCGCCTGCCGGGCCGGGATCTGACCGGCCCCGGCGGTGAGGACCTGGCCCATGATCACGTACTCCACCAATTCCGGTGCCACCCCGGCCTTGTCGAGAGCGCCCTTGATGGCGATGCCGCCGAGGTCGGAACCGGACAGGGTTGCGAGCGAACCGGTCAGGCGGCCGACGGGAGTCCGGGCGCCTGCGACGATGACGGACCTGGTGGAAGAAGTCATGGGTGTGTCCTTGAGGTAGTGGCGAATGTCGTTCAGACGAGGACGGATTCGCGGATGTCGAGGGGGGTTCCGGTGGCCGCGACGACGTCGTCGACGGTGACGCCGGGGGCGAGCTCACGCAGGGCGAGGGTGCCGTCGCCGACCACGTCGATGACGGCGAGGTTGGTGATGATCCGGTTGACGACGCCCTGGCCGGTCAACGGCAGGGTGCAGGTGTCGAGGATCTTGGCGTTGCCGTCCCGGTCGGTGTGTTCCATGAGGACGATGACGCGGCTGGCGCCGTGCACCAGGTCCATGGCGCCGCCCATGCCCTTGACCATTTTTCCGGGGACCATCCAGTTGGCGAGGTCGCCGGTGCGGGAGACCTGCATACCGCCCAGGACGGCGGTGTCGATGTGGCCACCGCGGATCATCCCGAACGACAGTGCGGAATCGAAGAACGCGGCGCCGGCGTTGACGGTGACCGTTTCCTTGCCCGCGTTGATCAGGTCGGCGTCGATGTTTTCCTCGGTGGGGTACGGGCCGGTGCCGAGGATCCCGTTCTCCGAGTGGAGGGTGACGTTCACGTCGGTGCCGAGGAACCCGGGGATGAGGGTCGGCAGGCCGATGCCGAGGTTGACGTATTCGCCGTCGACCATCTCCGCGGCCGCGCGGGCGGCCATCTGGTCACGTGTCCATCCGTGGGTGCCGGTCATCGAGTGGCTCCTTCCGTGCTGCTGACTGTCCGCTTCTCGATCCGCTTGTTCTGGGGGCCGGTCTCGACGATGCGCTGAACGAAGACTCCGGGCAGGTGTACCTGCGCGGGGTCGATGGTGCCTGCGGGTACGAGTTCCTCGACCTGCGCGATGGTGATCTTCCCGGCCATCGCGGCGAGGGGGTTGAAGTTCAGGGCCGTCTTGTCGAACACCAGGTTGCCCGCGGTGTCGCCGCGCAGTGCGTGGACGAGCGCGAAGTCGGCGGTGATGCCGAGTTCGAGGACGTAGCGCTTGTCGCCGAAGACGCGGGTTTCCTTCGGCGGGGAGGCGAGCGCGACGGAACCGTCGGCGGCGTAACGCCACGGCAGGCCGCCGTCGGCGACGGGGCTGCCGACTCCGGCGGGGGTGAAGAAGGCGGGGATGCCGGCGCCGCCGGCGCGGAGGCGTTCGGCGAGGGTGCCCTGCGGGGTCAGTTCCACCTCGAGTTCACCGGCGAGGTACTGGCGGGCGAATTCCTTGTTCTCGCCGACGTACGACGCGGTGACGCGGCGCACCTGACGGGATCCGAGCAGAATGCCGAGCCCGTGGTCGTCCACGCCGCAGTTGTTGGAGAAGACCTCGAGGTTGCCGACACCCGAGTCGGCGAGCGCGCGGATCAGCGCGTCGGGGATTCCGCACAGGCCGAATCCGCCGACGGCGATCGTGGCGCCGTCGGACACGTCCGCGACAGCTGCTTCCGGGGTGTCGAACACTCTCGATCCCATGTGCTTCCTTTCTTCAGGCCGCCGAACCGGCGAAACCGCCTTCCCGCGACTTCTCGTCCATTCAGTGGACGACCTCTGCGGCGGGCTCTGCTCCACTAAAAAGGGTCCTTTCATGCATTTCAAGGAGTCCCGACATGTTGCTCGCGGTCTGGACGTCGCGGACAAGAGCGTTCACTGAGTGGACATATACTCCGGTCATGAACGAGTCGCAGCGGCCACAGGTCATCCACCGGGTGGGATCGCTCCTGCGGGCCGTCGCGGCCCTCGAATCCTCGGGATGCTCGACGTCCGCCCTGGCGCGTGAGACAGGCCTCGCCCGCCCCACCGCGCATCGCCTCCTCGTCTCGCTGGCCGAGGAGGGGCTGGTCGACCGCGATCTGAAGTCGGGCAAATGGTCGCTCGGACCCGAGCTGTACCTGCTCGGCTCGCTCGCGGCCAGCCGGTACGACATCACGGACCGCTCCCGCGACATCCTCCGCGATCTGGCCCGCGAGACCGGCGAAAGCGTGTTCCTGTCCGCTCGCCGCGGCGACGAAACGGTCTGTATCGCAAGCGAGGAGGGCAGCTTCCCGCTGCGCTCGCACGTGCTGCACATCGGAATCCGATTTCCGCTCGGGGTGGCGACGGCGGGGATGGTCATCCTGTCGCACCTGCCGGACCGCGAGATCGACGAGTACCTGGCACGCTCGGACGTCACCGGCGAATGGGGGCCGCAACACAGCCGGGAGAAGATCGCCGAGCGCATCGCGGAGACCCGCCTCAACGGCTACACCGTCAACCCGGAACTGCTCGTAGAGGGTAGTTGGGGGATGGGCGCCGCCGTCTTCGACACCCAGGGATCACCGGCCTGGGCGCTGAGTATCACCGGGGTGGAGAGTCGGTTCCGTGAGGAACGACGCCGCGAACTGGGAGACTTCCTCCTCCGCGAGGCGCACCGGCTCACCCAGCTACTCGCCGACCGGCCGCGGAGCCGCGGCTGAACCAGCGGTTGCCGTGGTTGTTGGGATCAATCGGCGACCCGGCCGACCGTCCGATCCGGGAGTACACCCGCCTGCACCAGTTCGTCGTAGATGCGCTGCTGCTCGGGGTCGAGCCCGGAGTAGAGCATGTCGTACGCCCGCTCTTCCTCCGCCAGCACGGCGACGGGATCCCAGTCTTCGCCGATCGCTTCGAGGACAGCGCTGCGCCGCCGCGCTTCGTCCAGCGTGAGGTCGAGAGCGAACGAGAGTTCGGAGTCGCTACCCATGTGGTCACCTTCGTTTCACAGTCGCCGATGTCGAAGGGGCCAGGGTCACTCGAGGCGGCCCGAGATCACAATGACCTGGATCACGTCGACGACGACCGCGCCCCGTTCTCCTGGTGGAGGACGGGGCGCGGGTGGTGCGGGATGGGTCAGGCCTGCAGGCCGGCCTCGATCTCGAGGGTGATGGTGATCTTGTCGCCGACGACGGCGCCGCCGCCTTCGAGGGGCATGTCGATGGTGATGCCGAAGTCCTTGCGGTTGAGGACGGTGGTGGCTTCGAAGCCGGCGACCGGTCCGTTGCCCATGCCGGGGTTGACGCCGCCGAATTCGAGGGCGAGTTCGACGGGGCGGGTGACGCCGTGGAGGGTGAACTCGCCTTCGACCACGTAGTCGTCGCCCTTGGCGCGGACGGCGGTGGAGGTGAAGGTGGCGGTGGGGTACTGCTCGGCGTCGAAGAAGTCGGCGGACTTGATGTGGGCGTCGCGGTCGGTGTTCTTGGTGTCGATGGACGCGACCTGGATCTCGGCGGTGACGGTGGGGGTGCCGTCCTCGGCGACGGTGATGGCGCCGGTGAAGTCGTTGAACGTGCCGCGGACCTTGCTGACCATGAGGTGGCGGACGGAGAAGCCGACGGTGGAGTGGACCGAGTCGATGGCCCAGGTTCCGGCGGTGAGGTTGGGCAGGGTGGTGGTGGCGGTGGTCATGAAAACTCCTTGGGCTGACGAGCGAGCTTCGAAACAATGAAGTAATTGAATCTGCAACTACTAACTTAGACCGAAGTCGTTGCGAAGTCAACTAAAACTTGGCAACGGCGGAGAGCTGCGGTGTTACGGCTTCGGCCGCACCGGATGACGGCTGACGATGGAGATCCGATTGAAGGCGTTCATGGCGACGGCGATCCAGCTCACCGTCGCAATGTCCTGCTCGGACAGGAACCGCCGCGCGAAGGCGTAGTCGGACTCCTGGGCGCGCGCGTCCGGCAGCGTGGTGATCGACTCGGCCAGCGTGAGGGCCGCGACCTCCCGGTCGGAGAACAGTGTCGTCTCCCGCCAGGCGGGCAGAACGGCGAGGCGTTGCTGCGACTCGCCGGCAGCGAGTGCCGCGGCGCCGTGGACGTCCAGGCAGTAGGCGCAGCGGTTGATCTGGGACACCCGCACGTTGATCAATTCGACGAACTTCCGGTCCATCCCGGCCTCGGTGGTCGCGTGCCGGACGGCCTTGGCGACGGCAATCTGCGCCTGGTAGACGGCGGGGATCTGCCTGTCGATGTGAACGTAGGTGTTCTCCGCTGACGTACTGCTCATGACGGGCCTTTCGGTGGGCGTCTCAGGGGGTGGCTAGAGGGGTGTCTCAGAGGTTTTCCAGCAGGTGGGCGCGCATTTCGCTGAAGTCGTGCCCGAGGATGGCGACGTCACGCGGGCTGAGTAGGTCGAACATGCTTCGGCGCACCTCGGCCACGTGTCCGGGGCTGGCGGCCGCGAGCGTCTCGGCGCCGGCGTCGGTCAGTTCGGCGAGTGTTCCGCGCTTGTCGTCCTCGCACTCGACGCGTCGCACCCAGCCGGCATCGACCAGGCGGCTGATGGCCCGGGTCACGCCGCTGCGGGTGGTGGTGACCGCGTCGGCGAGTTCACGCATCCGCAATCGGCGCCCGGGCGCCTCCGATAGCACCACGAGGAGTTCGAAGTCCGTGAACGAGATGCCCGCGTCGCGGGTGAGCTGTCGATCGAGTGCCTGCAGGAGCAGGCGCGTGGCGTCCAGGTAGGCACGCCAGGTGTTCTGTTCTTCGGCGCTGAGCCATCGGGTCGGTTCCACGGGACCAGCATAGCCCAAGTAGTTGACAGCGCAACGACTTGGTGTAATCTGAAGTTAGTTGAAAGCGCAATTACTGCGCTCCGCGGAGAGGGGCAGGACACATGGGCACCGCAGACGAGCAGGAGCGTTCGCAGAGGTTCACGGAGCAGCGCGACCGGATCCGCGCCGAGCATCTGAAGCCGGTATCGTCGAGGCCCGCTTCGTCGGCCCGCGGACTCCATCACACGGCGCTGGTCAGCAGCGACGTCGAGCGCACCGTCCGGTTCTACCAGGATCTGCTCGAGTTCCCGCTGACCGAACTGATCGAGAATCGGGACTACCCCGGATCTTCGCATTTCTTCTTCGACATCGGCAACGGCAACCTGCTGGCATTCTTCGACTTCCCGGGCCTCGACGTCGGCCCGTACCAGGAAGTGCTCGGAGGACTCCACCACATCGCGATCAGCGTCGCACCCGAGCGGTGGAATCACCTGCGCACGAAGCTGATCGACGCCGGTGTCGAACTGGTCGAACACAGTGAGGTGTCGATGTACTTCCGCGACCCCGACGGTGCTCGCCTCGAACTCATCGCCGACCCGCTCGGCGAAATGTACGGCTCACACGTTCTGTGACCTCCCTGGAAAGGCCTCACTCATGACTGCTGCCACCGCGGCGCCCCGTTTCGACGTCCGCCGAGCCGACGACCGCTTCAAGACTCGGGCGGGCTGGCTCGATTCCAAGCACTCGTTCTCGTTCAGCAACCACTACGATCCGGCCAACACCCACCACGGCGTGCTCATGGTCAACAACGACGACATCGTCGTCCCGGGCCGGGGCTTCGACACTCACCCCCACCAGGACATGGAGATCGTCACCTGGGTGCTCCAGGGTTCACTGGTGCACCAGGATTCGATGGGCCACTCCGGCGTCATCTACCCGGGGCTGGCGCAGCGGATGAGCGCGGGAACCGGAATCCTGCACTCGGAGAAGAACGACTCGTGGCGACTGGACGGTGTCACCGGGGAGCACGCGGACGAGCACAGCGATCCGGTGCACTTCATCCAGATGTGGGTCGTTCCCGACGAAGCCGGCATCACTCCCGGCTACGAGCAACTGGAAATCGACCACGAATTGCTCGCCGGGGGGCTCGTTCCCGTCGCGTCGGGCATCCCCGATCACGCCGACCACTCGGCGATCCGGATCAAGAACAAGTACGCCGCAATGCATGTCGCCCGCCTGCAGCCGGGGCAGGCGCCGATCACCCTGCCCGACGCCCCGTTCCTCCACGTTTTCGTCGCGCGCGGCGAAGCGTCGATGGAAGGGGTCGGCCTCCTCGCCGAGGGTGACGCCGTCCGGCTCAGCGGTGGCGGCGGTCAGCAGCTGACCACCGACACCGCCGCCGAGATCATCGTGTGGGAGATGCACGCTCGAATCGCCGGGTGACACGGGCCGGAATCCGGTTCTTCCGTTCGGGTTGCCGAAGTTGTCGGTCCCGCACCGCGGTGTGCGGGACCGGCCCTGACCTTCGTTCCCGGGCGTGTCGCACGAGTGTGAGACTCGTCAAGTTTGCCGTTTTGGGTTTCCCTGCGGCCTGATCAGCGGTGACACTGTTGATGCAGACTTTTAACGTGAACGAAATAATGAGGTGAATGGTGTTGGGTCGCTCGAAGGCAACCGTGACGTACTCGGTGTCGGGTCGACCGTCCAACCCGTTCGCGCGACCGGTCGATCGCTTCGCGGCCACGCTGCGAACCGTCGTCGTCACGTGCGCAGGCCTCCTGATCGTGCTCGCCGGTGTGGTCGGCACCTGGCAGTGGCAGGAAGCCGGCGAGCGGGTCGCGCAGCAACACGCCACCACGACCGTCGTCGAGGCCGTCACCAGCGCGGATGCCCCGATCACGATGTCGCCCCGCGGGTCCATCCGGACCACTCCGATGGTGGAGTCGACGTGGATGTGGCAGTCCGAGGTCCACACCGAGACCATCGAGGTGCCGTCGGGGACGCCGGCGGGCACCGAGAAGCGCATCGTCGTCGATGCGGACGGAAACTGGGCCGGCCCGCGGATCACCACCTCCGACGTCGTGAGCTCCGCTGTCGCGGGAGTGCTCGTCTCTCTCGGCGCGGGCGCGCTGCTGCTCGGCGCCGTGTGGGCGCTCTGCGCTCGCGCGGTCGAACGTCGCCGCCAGCAGTACTGGGACGAGAGCCTCAGCAGGCTGTTCGCGACCTACAGCCGCTGATTCTCCCCGCCGTCGCGCCGCGTGACTGCGCGGTGCGGGGCTGCAGATCGTGCGCCGGCGGGCGGCGGTTTCGGCGGACTCACTTCGGGTTATCCAGGTAATCCCGACGAAAGGTGGGAGCCATGTCCGACAGGGATGCTTCTATCTTCGAGAGCGAACGGGACCTCGACGAAGAGTCCGTCCGGAAGGCTCGACGGACCGTCGCCCATCACTCGATCGACGCCGACGATTGCCGGATGCTCCTCGCTGCCCTCGGCATCCCCTTCACGCACGACTCCGACACCGCGACACTCTCCGACACCGAGACACGTTCCGGCACAGCTGATGCCGGATCCGTGTGAGATCTACTCTCACAGCGACTCCACAGCCACTCTCCAGGGCCCTCGTACCGGCGACCGTTTGTATGGACGCAATACCGGAAGAGCCAAGGAGAGAACTCATGACGAACGGCCCGCGTCACCACACCGAAGACGCACACGAGCACGACCGCGGTCTCAGCCACGACCTGAAGTCGATGCTGTCGCGTCGCCGAGCATTGTTCGTATTCGGCGCGGCGGGTGCCACCGCGCTCGCCGGCTGCTCGACGGCGGGATCCACAGCAGCCTCGTCGTCGTCGACAGAGGCGGCAGCGGCGGCTACCGCGGAGACGATGACCGACGGCACGTGCGTGGCCGCGGCGCCGCAGGAAACGGCGGGACCGTATCCCGGCGACGGGTCCAACGGGCCGAACGTTCTGATCGAGTCGGGCATCGTCCGGCGAGACATTCGCAGCAGCTTCGGTGCGTACTCCGGGACGGCGGAGGGGGTCGCGACGACGATCGAACTGACGCTGCAGGACCTGACGAAGGACTGCGCGGCCGGTGAGGGCATGGCCGTCTATCTGTGGCACTGCAACCGGGACGGCGAGTACTCGCTGTACGGCCAGGACCTCACGGAGCAGAACTACCTGCGCGGCGTCCAGGTGGCCGACTCCACCGGCACGGTGTCGTTCACGTCGATCTTCCCGGCCTGCTATTCGGGGCGGTGGCCGCACATCCACTTCGAGGTGTTCGACTCACTGGAATCCGCGGTGGCCGGCGAGGACGCCCGCTTGACGTCGCAGATCGCCGTGCCGCAGGACGCGTGCACCACCGTCTTCGCCTACGACAGCGGCTACGCGAACAGCGTCCGCAACCTGTCGCAGGTGTCCCTGGATTCCGACAACGTGTTCGGTGACGGCTGGGACGCCGAATTGGCGACGGTGTCGGGTGAACCGGCGAGCGGGATGACGATCTCGCTCACGGTCGGCGTCGCCGAGAAGTCGGCGAACACACAGTCCGCGCCGAGCGGTCCGGGCGGGGGCGGCGGACAGCCGCCGATGGGCGCGCCCGGACGGTAGCCGTCGTCAGCTGACGTGCCACCCGGGTGGCCTGTCGAGTTCGTTCCATTCGCGCGTCAATTGAGCCTGGTGGTGGCGGGCGGCCATCAGATGGACGATCAGGAACAAGAGACTGTAGCCGCCGGCCGCCGTCACCCAGATCCCGCACGCGACGCTCACCGCGGTGGCGGCGTTCTGCGAACCGGTCTCCGGTGCGGCGACGACGCTGCCGCTCGCGTCCAGCCAGACGGTGACCGTCTGACCCGACTTCGTACCCGACGCGGTCGGAACGTCGGCGGTGTGCGTGACCCCGTCCACCGACCATTGCACCTTCGCATGATCCTGGTACTGGGGTGAGGCGGGCAGCGGTTCGCTTGCGTTTCCGTTGTGCGAATCCTCGACGAGCGTGGCGGGCACCGCGTGCCGGCTGGAGAGTTCGGCCTGCGTCTGCTGGTCGAGCCGGCTGTACGTCGCGGTTCCGTAGGCGGCGGCGAGCGGCACCATCATGAGGACGAACAACACACCCAGGATGACCATCACGGACTGCAGCCGGTCGCACCCGCGCATGAGCGGGTTCCGGCTCCACGGCCCCAGTCGCCACAGGCGTATCGGTGCTGCATTCGTCTGGCTCATCACGCACCTCCGGTGATTGCCCACCACCATTGTGCAACCGAAACGCCTGCACGTGTAGGGCTTATGGCCCCTTGTTTTCCACGGCGGACGAGGAGGAGGCATCACGCTCCGATGTCGGCGACGCCTCGGTCACGCGTTCCACCGCGTCCGCAACCACGGGTCGTCGGCCGGCGGTTCGGGCGGCCGGTGCCGCTGCTTCGCCGCGTACAGCGCGCGGTCGGCATGCCGGTACAGCATGGTGAGCGGGTCGGAGTCACCGCTGCACGACGCGGTTCCGAAGCTGAACGGGGTCGGGCTGCGCCGGGCGAGACGCGCGATCACGGTGGGCAATTCGGCGTGGTCTTCGCCGACCACGCAGCTGACGAATTCGTCGCCGCCGACGCGGGCGAGCAGGGCGCCGCGCGGCATGCTCGCGGAGAGGTAGTTCGCCAGATCGACCAGCACGGCGTCGCCGGCGGCGTGACCGTATTGATCGTTCGTCGACTTGAACTGGTCGACGTCGATGAGCGCCAACGCCACGGAGACCGGCCCGGATCCCGCCCCTTCCAGCGCGTGCCGGAACGCGAGTTCGAAGCCGGCGCGATTGAGCAGGGCGGTCAGCGCGTCGGTGCTGGCCGATTCGATCAGGGTCCGGGTCAGGGATCCGAACATCTCGGCTGCGCCGAGCACACACGTCACACCCACGACGAGAACGGCGGCCTTCACGGTCACCGTGTTCACCTCGACCGGCACCAGGGTGAAGGCGGTGGGCGCGACCACCACGCCGACCACCATCAACGCGGTGAGCGCGCCGACGAGGAGCCTCGCCTGGAGCTTCGGGTAGAACACGACGAAGTACATCGCGAGAAACATCGCGGCGATCGCACAGAGCAGCTGGGCCACCGCGAGGACGAGTCCGGACATCACGACGGGTGTGGCGAGCAGGGCGGCCGTGGTGCTGACCTGGTAGGCGCGACGACTCGGCCTTCGCCCGGCCCTATACAGCACGACAAGTGCGAACAGTCCGAGGAGAACCCCCGCGCTGCGTGCGGCGGCGGTCTCCGGCCGGATCGGCAGACCGACCATGGGAGGCAAGGCGAAACCTGCGACGTGCACCGCGGACGTGATCCACAGGTAGCGGCGCAGGATGCGCGGCTGATAGTCCTGCAGGACGGTGTCGACGGACGAAGCAGCGAGGGGCCTCACCCTGGCAATTATCCAGGCCCGGCCCCGGAAGGGGTGTGTCTCTCGACAACCACCCCTCCCGGCAAGCCGTCAGTGGGCGGGAGACGCCGGGATCGCGAGTGTGTCGCCGTGCCACGACGGCGTCCGAATGGCCGCGCCGTACATCGGGAGGTGTATCTGTGCGCCGTGCCGCGCGAGCTGATCCCACGGACGGTTGAGGCCGAACGTGCCGTAGGTGCGGACCCGGGTCACGGCGTCGAGGTCGAGTGTGTCGACGAGGACTTCTTCGCCCGACCCCGCCTGCTGGCGGATGACGCCCTCCGGGTCCACGACGACACTCGCACCGACACCCGCCGGGTCGGCGCCGTTGACGTTGACGACGTAGACCTGGTTGGTCCAGGCGTTGGCCCGGGAGCAGACCAGTTCCATCTCGCGGTCGCGGGTGGTGGTGAGGGTGGGCTGGATGATGACGTCCGCGCCGAGCCACGCCAATTGGCGGGCGGTTTCGGGGAATGAGCCGTCGTAGCAGATGGCGAGACCGATCCGGCCGGTGCCGGGAATGTCGAAGACCACGAACTCGTTGCCGGGTGACGTCTGTTCGTACGGTTGCCACGGGAAGATCTTGCGGTAGCGGGCCACGACCTCGCCGAGCGGCGACACGGCGACGGCGGTGTTGTAGATCTTGTCGTCGTCGCGCTCGTAGAGGCTTCCCGGGACGAGCCACAAACCGGTCTCCTCGGCGAGTGAACAGATCCGGTCGAGGTGCGGGCCGGTGAGCGGCTGCGCCACCTCGTCCATCCAGTCCGCGCGGGCCTGCAGGAGCGGCGCCTCGGCGGCGAGCATGAGTTCGGGGACCACGACGAGTTCGACGTGGGGGAACGTGTCGCGCACGGCGCGGACCTGGTCGGCGAACCGCTGCCAGGTGGCCTCCACGTCGAACGGGATCGGGGCGGTCTGGATCGCGGCGATGGTCAGTGTGCGCATGGTTCAGTCCTCTGTGACGGTCAGTTCGGCGACGGCGGTGCGGCCGTCCCGGAAGAAGCGGCGGAAGCGGGTGCGGACGAACGCCGTCACCACGGCGCCGACGGCGATCGAACCGACACCGAGCAGGAACACTCCGCCGACGCCGTGGAACGAGGTGGCCCCGTAGTCCGGGTCGAGCATGTCGTGGGCGCTGCGTGCGAACGCGGCGAGCATGATCGCCGCGCCCAGTGCGGGCAGGATGCCCCGGAGGAACAGGTCGCGCGGCGAGTCGTTCAACCGGTGGCGGAAGTACCAGACGCAGGCGAGGCCGGTGACGCCGTAATAGAAGGCGATCAGCAGGCCGATCGACAGGATCGCGTCGCCGAGGAAATTGCCCGACACGAGAGTGAGCCCGGTGAGCAGCACGGCGGCGGTCGCGCCGAAGAACACGGTGCCGAACGCGGGCGTGCGGTAGCTGGGGTGAATCCGGGTGAAGGCCCGGGGAAGAGCGCCGTGCGCACCCATGGAGAGGGTGGCCCGCGAGCCACCGATCACGCAGGTGAGCAGGGCCGAGATCGCGGACACGCAGATGGCGAGTTCGACCACCTTCGACAGTCCCGTGCCGAGCACCGGCGGTGCCAGCGTGGCGAGGATGTCGGCGGCGTTGTCGGCGTTGCTCAGGCCGAGCCCGTCGGTGCCGGTGCCGGCGAAGCTGATCGCGGCGAATCCGGTGAAGAGGTACGTCCCCAGCAGGACGACGGTGGAGATCACCGCGGCCTGGCCGGGGATGCGATCGCTGTCGCGGGTCTCCTCGTTGACGGTGATCAGCGCGTCCCACCCCCAGTAGATGAACAGGCACAGCAACACGGCCTCGGCGAACGGTCCGAAACCGCCGAACGCCAGCGGGTTGAGCCAGGACAGGCTCGGTGCGGAGGCCCCGCCGCGGGCGAATGCCGCGGCACCGAAACCGAACAGGGCGATCAACTGCAATCCCAGCAGGACGTACTGGACGGATGCGGCGAGTTGCAGACCGCGGTAGGCGATCGTGGTGACGGCGGCGACGAGCAGGACGGCCGTGACGACGACGGCGAAACCGTTGGAAGCCAACGAGTCCAGGCCCAGCAGGGCCAGGAGGTAGCCGGCTCCGACGCGGGCGAGTGCCGTCATCGCGATGAGGGTGGCGATCTGCACCACCCACCCGCCGGACAGCCACCCCGTGTGCGGTCCGAACGCGCGCGTCGTCCAGACGAATGTGGTGCCGCAGTCCGGCATCTCCCGGTTCAACTCACGAAAGGCGAACGCCGTCAGGAGGATCGGCACGAACCCGAGAAGCAGGGCGGCGGGCGCGAGGTCGCCGACGACCATCGTCACGAAGCCGAGGGTGACCGCGATGCTGTAGGCCGGCGCCACCGAGGACAGGCCGAGTGCGACCGCGGCGAGCAGGCCGACGGAGCCTCCCCGGAGTCCTTTTCCGGTGGGGGTGGGTGGTGGGTCGAGGCTGGTCTCGGCGTCGGTGGGATTGGTTGGCACGGGGGCTCCTGAGCTCGCAGCGGATTCGTTAAACGGAAATTTAAGAGAAGTGTGATCTACCTGTCAACAGCTGGGCGGGTATTCTCTAAATCTCCATATAAGAATCAGGGCGAACAGGGGCGACGGCAGTGGCACGGAAGAAGGATCAGGGGGCCCGCCGGGCCGAACTCGGCGAGGCCGTCCAGCGTGCGGTGCTCGCGCGCGGCCTGGAAGGGGTGCGTCTTCGCGACATCGCGGAGCAGGCCGGCGTCACCCCCGCCGCGGTGCTCTACTACGGCGACCTGGATGCCCTGATCTACGACACGTATCAACGGGCGATCGAGCGGTTCAGTCAGGAGCGCGAACGCGTCGCCGAGCAATTCCCCGACGCGCGCGACCGCCTCCGGGCCTGCATCGACCACGGCGTTGCCAGCGGACCGGACGACGAGCTGGTCCGCCTCCTGTTCGAATGCTGGCCGAGATCGCTGCGCGACGCCAAGGCGGCCGCCCTGGACAGTTCCCTGACCGAGCGTCAAATCGCCGTCTACTCCGGCCTTCTCGTCGTCGGACAGGCGCAGGGTCATTTCGTGCTCACCGACCCGCCGCGCCTGCTCGCCGCCAACTTCGTGGCCATGGAGGACGGCTATCAGATGGAAGTGCTGGCCGGACGCCGGACACGCGGCGAGGTGATCGCCAGCATTCATTCCTATGCCCGTGCGGCCACCGGGCACGACCCGGGCGCCGTGCGCGCAACCGAAAGTAACAGTTAGATTGGACCCCACTTCGGAGGCATCGCCGCTGAGCACCGAAAGGGGAGTCTCATCAAGATCCTGCAGCACGTCTCGAATCCACTGACCTGGCCGGAACGTCTCGTCGTCTACGGTGCCGGCGAACTGCGCGAGTGGGAACGCGCCGTCACGACGGTCGCGCTCCGGATCCGACAGATCGGCGTGCTGATCGACCGCCTGGGACCGGCGCTCGACGACCTGTCCGAGCTGCTCGACGCGGCCCAGCAGATCGCCGAGACCGCCGAAGGCCTCGCCGCCAGCGCAAAGGGCATCGACCGGAGCGCCGAGATCATCGCCCGTGACGCGGAGAAGATCGCGCACGCACTGCCCGCGGTCGAGCGATTGGGCAGGCTTGCGGACCGCCTACCTGGCGGGGGCCGGCGCTACGCAACCGGCCGGTGACGAGGGTTCTGTCTCGGGCTCGTCCCCGATTCCGGGGATCGGCAGGGCCGCGAGGGCGCGGTCGAAGGCGTCGACGAGCCACTCCCCGGTCACCTCGACCAACTGGGTGTCCTCGCCCTCGATCTGCCTCTGAACGAAACGCACGGTCCACGGGTGCTGCGCGTCGGGATCGGAACTGAGATCCCCCGGCGCATTGGTGGCCAGCAGATGGACGCTGTGCTCGAAATCGACCCGGACTGCATACCCGGTGCCGGTGTTGACGACGGTCGCCGGCCGGCGGGCCGCCAGCGCGAGGGTCATCAGGGCGTCGGCGTAACGGGTGGTGTGCTGCTCGGTGAGTGGCATGAACGGTGCCTTTCGACTGTTGTGACCGTCGCGCCGCCCGCGGTCTTCATCATGCAGGCACCCCGGAGATCAATGGTCCGGAAGAAACCACTTCCGGCAGATCACGAGAAGTTCGGGTTGAAGGGGCGTCCTCGCGCACTGTGCGCGAGCGCTACGCCAGGACGGAGCACGGACACGTCGGACGTCCCGTGAACTCGGTAGCTGTGTACTCAACTACGACTTACCGTACGGGTCGGGACCGACATGTGCGACACGGGGTCGCGTCAGGCGTGGTCAGCGCTGCAACACCGGGTAATCGGTGTACCCCTTCGCGCCCTCGGAGTAGAAGGTCAGCGGATCCGGCGTGTTCAGCGGCAGGTCTTCCTGCCAGCGCCGCACCAGGTCGGGGTTCGCGATGGCGGGTCGTCCGACGACGACGGCGTCGGCGTGGCCGTCATCGAGCAGCGTCAGTGCCTCGTCCCGGGTGGTGATGGCCGAGAAGCCGCTGTTGACCAGTGTGGGACCGCCGAAGCGCGTCCGCAGGTCCTGGACGAGGGGCCCGGCGGGGTCCTTGTGCAGAATGCTCAGGTACGCGGGCTTCAGCGGTGCGATCGCATCGACGAGTGCGCCGTAGGTTGCGCGAACGTCGTCGGGATCCGATTCCAGGGCGTCCTGGATGTTGTGTTCCGGCGAAATGCGGATACCCACCCGGCCTGCGCCGATCGCGTCGGCAACGGCCCGGACCACCTCGATCACGACGCGCGCCCGGTTCGCGGGTGAGCCGCCATATGCGTCGTCGCGCTGGTTGGACGCCGGCGACAGGAATTCGTGCAGCAGGTAGCCGTTGGCGGCGTGGATCTCGACGCCGTCCAGTCCGGCCGCCACCGCGTTCCTCGACGCCTGGACGAACTCCTCGACGACGGCGGGAATCTCGTCGGTCCGCAATGCGCGCGGGACCGGGTACGGCTCCTTCCCGTCGTAGGTGCGGGTCTCACCCTCGATGGCGATCGCGCTGGGGGCGACGACCTCGTGGCCGCCGGTTGTTCCCTCATGGGTGACGCGACCGGCGTGCATGACCTGCGCGACGATTCGCCCGCCGGCCGCATGGACGGCCTCGGCGACGTTCGTCCACCCGGCGACCTGCTCGGGTGTCACCAGCCCCGGCTGGCCGGGGAAGCCCTGGCCGGCGAGGCTGGGGTACGTGCCTTCGCCGACTATCAGGCCGAGGGATGCGCGCTGCCGGTAGTGCTCCACCACCAGGGGTCCGGGCACACCGTCACGCCCGGATCGAACACGGGTCAGGGGTGCCATCACGACCCGGTTGGGCAGCTCCAGTTCGCCGACTGTCAAGGGGGAGAAGAGATTTACAGACATGAGCACTTTCTCTTGGTCGTTGTCGGCGGGCCCGTACTCCGGGTCGCCGCGCGGGGTTGGGAACCACTGGGGCAACAGGCACACGGCCGGGCCTATTCCGAATTGAGACGGCCGTCACCACGAGGGGACGTCCGACCGGTCGGGGCCAAATCGGTCACGCCACTACCCGAAGTCGCCTACCGAGCCGTGACCGCGATCGAGGAGTGCGTCCAGCCACAGCAATGCTTCGACGAGGGCCTGCGTGCGGGTGAGAGCGGAGTCGGCCGGTACCGGTGGCGGGAGGATGGATCCGGTGCGGTGCCTGCTCTGCAGGAGCCGCACGACGGCGGTGAACAACCACTCGGCCGGCGGGGGCAGTTCCTCGTCGAATTCGGTGGTGTCGTGCACGACGGGGACGACGCTGATGAAGCTGTCCACGGCGTCGTCGACGCTGGCGGTGGGATCCGCGATGAGGTCGGCGATGGTGGTGACCATCCACGTCACCACCGCGGTAAACGCCGATCGATCGCTTTCATCGTGCGCGATCTGCGAGATTGCGGGGGCGAGCGCGTGGAAGTCTCGTTCGCCCACCAAAGTCAGCAGGCGACCGCCCAGTTGTGCACCGTCGTCGGTCCCGTCGGTCCGCATTCCCACGGCAGGTATTCGGCGCGGTCACGATTGCGGATGGGACCGGGCAAGATCACGCTTTCACCATTGACTCGAACAATTGTTCGAATTAGGATCTACCATCGCTGCACGGTCGATGTACTGGGATTCCGGAACGCCAAGATGTGGCCGGCCGCCAAGACGTTGCTCGAGGTGGGGGCGGCGTGGCGAATCGTGATGCTGGGCAGAGGTTTGCGGCTCCAGCCGGAGATCGCGGAAGAATTCTATGGCACCAACATCTCGGCGGAGCATGCCGCGCTCGTCATGAAATTCTGTGAGAGGCCGCCCAAGGGGCTGCCGGTAGAGGCGCTCGGTGCGTGCCGAAATGCATTGCTGCTCGCCGCATCCGGACCGTCTGCGAATACTGATGCGGTGCGCGCCGTCATTACGAGACTGGAACGCGCCCATCCCCGCCCACAATCGGGCCGGGCCGCGAGCATCCTGACCGTGGCGGCTCGTGCGCTGGCGCTGGACGATAACCGACGTCGACCGATCAGTCGTCGGAATGCGAAAGGCCGCAGACGGGACCGTGTTCCGGCTCGGACTGTTGCAGGGTGGACAGTCCCGCACTCTCGGACAACGTCAATCCTCGGGTCTCGGGGGCCCACAAGACCGAGATCGCTGCACCGAAGGCCGTGATGGCGGCGCCGAGGAGCATGGTCGTACCGACTCCCAGCGACGTGAGCGAGACTGGCACCAGATAGGTGCCGATTGCGGCGCCGATTCGGCTGAGCGAGGTAGCCAGGCCATTGGCCGAGCTCCGAATTTCAGTGGGAAACAGCTCGTTCGGATAGACCAGCTGCATGATTTGAGTCCCGCCGATGAAGATGGCGTACGCCAGGAAGAGGATCATGACCGTGACCGTTGACGAGTTCGGGAACAGACCGAGGAACAACAACGCGAACGCCGACCACAGAAAGCTGTGAATCATGAGTGGGCGACGTCCGATCTTGTTCACCAAGTATGCAGCCAGAATGCATCCCACCATGAATGTCACAGTGATGACCGCGGACCCGATCTGCTTCATGCTGTTCCCGAAACCGAGACCGTCGAGGATCACCGGAGCGAATGCATAGACAGCGAAGAGTGGAACGACCGAGGCGGTCCAATATGTCGTGACGAACAGCAACCGACCGCCGTATCCGGATCGCAGAAGGGCACGAAGATCGACGTTCGTCGACTGCTCGTCGGGAAGGTCCTCGACAGTGACATCGGGTCCGAATGCTTTCCGCAGGGCGTCGTTCGCACCGTCGGCCCGGCCCTTGCCGGCGAGCCAACGAGGAGATTCCGGTGTCCCAGTTCGGGCAAGCAGGAAGAGCACGGCAGGAGCGGCTGCGCTCACGAGCATCCAGCGCCAGTTGGCGTCGCCGAGTTGGGTCAGTAATTGTCCGCACACGTACGCGGCAGCGGCGCCGACGAACCACATGACGACGAAGTAACCGAGAATCGGCCCCCGATGCTTGTTCGGTGAGAACTCGGTCCACAGCGAAGTTGCGATCGGATAGTCGGCCCCGATGGCTACCCCGATGAGAACCCGAAGTATGAGCAGCCATACGAGCTCGTCCACGAAGAACTGGAGAAGTGAAAGGGCAGCGATCGAGCCGACGGTCGCCGTGAACGGGATTCTTCGACCGAATAGGTCGGAGATACGGCCACCGAGGATGCCTCCGACGAAGATGCCCAGCATCGACGAGATGCCGACCACGCCTTGCGCGGCGGTGGTCAATCCCCACTCGGTGGACATGTGCACCATTGCGACCCCGATGATCGACAGCACGTAACCGTCGAGGAATGGGCCGCCCGAAGCGGAGAACGCAAGCCGCTTGTGGAATGCCGACAGCGGGGCGTCGTCGAGAGCGTGTGTCGTCATCGAGTGTTCCTTGTCGAAGTAGGCCTTCGCGGTCGTCCGAACCGATGGCGAACCACCGAGTTTCGAGGGCAACCAGATTAGATCACAGATCACACTAGATGTTGCGTTTGGCCTGTTGACGGAGAAGGTGTATCCGTGCGCGCAGGAATCGGCACGGGGGTCGTCAGGGGTTGTCCGCGTGGGTGGTCGTGTCCTGCCTCGTCACGGCCGCCGCGGTGTCGTAGAGATCTCGCCAGCCGACGAGCACCTGATGCACGGTCTCGGCGCCGTGCAACGGGTCGGGGGGTGCGGGCAGGTCGGCGGGATAGACGAGAAACGGGGTGCTCTGCGGTCCGCCCATCCCGCCGTGCGAGCCGACCTGCTCCTCGAACGCCGCGACCTCGTCGGTCTCGGGCCAGTACGCGCCGCCGACCATGATGTCGGCGACGTTGTCGAAGGTGTCGGTGCGCCGGATTTTCGCCAGCGCGTCGGGGCCCATCGCCGCGAGCGGGTTCTGGCCGGTGACCTCGCCGGTGGTCACGTCGACCTGCCCGTGCGGCCCGAGCACCACCGACCCGCCGGGGGCGGTAACGAGCAGGAAGCCGATCCCGGGATGCTCGCGCAGACCGGTGAGCAGACCGGGGTGGGCGGCCTCGATGGCGTTCACGTCGGCGCGTCCGGGCAACCGGGGGAAGTAGACCAGGCCGAGGTTGCCCGAGCCGAGCACGATCGGCTCGCCCGCGACGGTATGCGTCTCCTCGCCGGCGGTCGGTGAGTGCACGCTGGCCGCGGCGTAACCGCGCCCCTCCGCCCCGGGTTGTGGTGAGATGCCGGATTCGCGCTCGTACCAATGTCGCTTCACCTCGGCCGGTTCGCGTCGCGCAGCGAGCCGGACAACCAACTGCCCCAACGTTTCCCCGTAGCGCTGCAGGAATGTGGCGCCCTGACTCTGCCCGTGGTCGGACAGCACGACGACGCGGTAGGTCCGATCGGCCTGATCCACCACGGCGAGCAGCATCTCGATGACGTCGTCGAGTTTGGTGAGCACCGCGAGCGTTTCGGGCCGGGAGATGCCGGAGTGGTGCGACACCTCGTCGTAACCGATCAGGTCGGCGTAGACGACGCTGCGCCCCTTGATCAGATCGCCGACCACCGCGGCCGCGGACACGTCGGTGGCGAGCACGGTCGCGAACGCCCGCACGAGGGGGTAGACCCCGCCCCGCGGCACCCGCGGCCTGACGTCCTTGCGCTTCTGCCGCAGTGACTGGCGTAGTTCGCGTTGCAGTTCCGCGACCATCCGGATGAACGTGCGCAACGCGCTGGCCGGATCGGCGAAATAGCTGCTGTAGCCGGCCCCGCCGCCGAGGCGGGCACCGCGCATCCGGCTGACGACGAGCACATTGTCGTGCGCGCCGCCGGTGAACAGGTTGCCCCGACTGGCACCGTCGTGTGCCAGCAGTCCGGGAATGTCGGATCGTTCGAGTTCACGCTCTTCGTTGTCGGCGGGATTGCTGAACACCGAGATGCGCTCGGTCGTCTTGTCGTACCAGCGGAACGCAGGCACGTTGTGATTGGAACCGTGCAGCACGCCCAACTGGGTCGCACCCGTCTGACTGCTCCAGTCGGTGTGCCACGGCACCAACCGGTGGGTCTCGCGCACCAACTTCGCCAGCCCGGGCGTGACGCCGTCGGCGATCGCGCGACGCAGCACGTCGTAACCGAGGCCGTCGATCTGGATGCACAACAGCCCCGGGGGCGCGTCCACGAGCGCGGCGTTGCGCCGCAACCGGAACCGCTGTCGGCGCACCTGCATCAGTCGGTACGCGGTGTCGGAGCGGGACGCGATCGCGCCCGAGACGACGGAGGTGAACAGCGAGAGCAGCGCCGCGAGGACGAACGCATCGCTCATCTGATCCACCGACGCGACCGGCACCAGGTAGAGCGTCAACAGCATCATCACCCCGCCGGCGAAGAACACCCCGACGAACAACAGCACCGGGCCGATCCACGACATGAACCGCATCATCACCGGCCACAGCGCGGCGTTGAGCAGGCCGAACACCAACGCGAGCGCCAGCGCGGCCGGGAGCGTCGGCAGCGGCGCGAAGCTCGACCGGTCCAGCTCGATGCCGCCGAGGATGCGGTCGAGCACGATGAGCGCGAGTGCGGACGCCCCCCAGAGCACGAGGAACTCGACGAGCACCCGCACCACGCCGCCCACCGTGCGCATCGCACCCCCTTCCCTCGTCTGGAATCGTAAGGGTGGTGAGCGCGACTCCGGGTTCGAATGCCGCCGCATTCGGTGTGCGCTGGCTCGGACATGCCAGCGCGCTGATCGCGGACCGGGGGACGGTCGTCCTCACCGATCCGGTGCTGACCGACCGCGTGGCGCACCTGCGCCGCCGCCGGGGGCCCTCGCCGATCGGGCCGCACGTGCGTAACCCGGACGCCGTCCTGCTCTCCCACCTGCATGCCGACCACACCCACCTGCCGTCGTTGCGGCTGCTGGATCCGCACGTTCCGATCGTCGCCCCGTGGCGGGCGGTCGACGGACTGCCCGCGCTGCGCCAGTTCGCGGACCGCCTGGTGCTGCTGCGGCCCGGCGAGGAGACGAGGATCGGCACGGTCACCGTGCGCGCGGTGCCCGCGCGGCACGACGGCCGGCGGTGGCGGCGCGGCCCGGAGGTCGCGCCGGCGGTCGGGTACGTCGTCGAGGGCGACCGGCGGACCTATTTCGCCGGCGACACCGACCTGTACCCGGACCTCGCCGATCACGTCGGCCCGGTGGACGTCGCGCTGCTACCGGTCGGGGGCTGGGGTCCGACCCTCGGCAAGGGGCATCTCGACCCGCCCCGGGCCGCGGACGTGGCGCGGCAGGTGGAGGCGGGCCTGGCGGTGCCGATCCACTTCGGCACGCTGTGGCCGCTCGGCCTCGACGCCGTGCGCCCCCGGTTGTTCTTCGGTCCGGGCGCCGAGTTCGTCCATCACGCCGAGCGGGCGGGGGTCGTCGCGGTGGAGTTGCACCCGGGTGGAGAACTCGGCCCAGGTTTGCCGGGGACGCACCGAGCGTGAACCCGGTGGCCCGGACGGCCGTCGTTCGAGATTCAGACCTCGGCCGCGACGGGCGGCTTGACCCCGACCACCGGGCACTGCGCCTCGAGGAGGACCCGCTGGGCGACGCTGCCCATGAGGAGTTTGCCGACGGGGGAGCGTCGCCGCATGCCGAGGACGAGGAGTTCGGCCGCGGAGTCGTAGGACGCGTCGATGAGGTTGTCGGCGTGGGAGCGGTCGGGTTCGTTTCGTGCGACGGAGAAGTCGACTCCGGCCGCGTCCGCTTCTTCTCGGGCAGAATGCAATTCGGTGTCGAACCCGGATGCCGAGGCGCTGTCGCCGTCGGCGATCACGACGAGATCTGTTGCGCGCATGCGGGCTTCGGCGAAACCGAAGGCCAGCGCCCCGCGACCTTCGACCGTCGGAACGTAACTGAGAATGACGCTCATCGTGACCTCGGCTCGAGTACGGGGGTGGTGAGGGTGCCGTCGGCGAGGTACTCGTCGAGGTTCTGCAGGGTGAGGGCCTCCATCGCGGCCCGGGTCTGGGTGGTGCCGCTCCCGACGTGGGGAAGCAGGACGACGGTGTCGAGTGCGAGGAGTGCCTCGGGAACCTGCGGTTCCCGGGCGAACACGTCCAGTCCGGCGCCGGCCAGCTTGCGCTCGGTGAGCAGTTCGACGAGTGCGTCCTCGTCGACGACGCTTCCGCGTGCCACGTTGATCAGGTAACCGTCGGGGCCCAGTGCCTCGAGGACGTTGCGGTCGACCAGTTTCGCGGTGCCCTTGCCTCCCGCGGCGGCGACGATCAGCACGTCGACCCGGGCCGCGAGTTTCACCGCCGAATCGACGTACGCGTACGGGGAATCGGGCACCTCGCGCCGATTGTGGTAGGAGATCGTGCACCCGAATCCGGTGAGCCGGGCGGCGATGGCGGAGCCGATGCGGCCGAGTCCGATGATGCCGACGCGGGTTCCGCTCACCTTCCTGGTGAGGGGGGAGTTGCCCTCGGCGGGCCACCGGCCTGCGCGCACGAAGCGGTCGGCGGCGGAGAATCCGCGGAGGGTGTCGATCAGCAAGCCGACCGCGGTGTCGGCGACGCAGTCGGTGAGAACGTCGGGTGTGTTGCTCACGCCGATGCCGAGTTCCTCCGCGAGCGCGACATCGGTTGTGTCGTAACCGACTCCGAAGTGGATGATGGCGCCGAGGTTCGGCAGGGCGGTCATCAGCGCGGCGTCGACGCCGGTGCGGCCGGACGTCACGATGGTGGTGACGGCATCGGCGTGCTCGGCGAGGAAGTCGGCGCGGCCGTCGCCGAGGGGAAGGTCGAGGGCGTCGTACTTCTCCGACAGCGTTGCGGCGAGAGACGGCTTCAGTGGCCCGACCTTCAGGACGCGACCGCCCGAAACGGTCTGTACGGCAGCTTCTTTCACGGACGCCTCTGCGGTCACCATCGTGCCTCCTGACGAGTGGTGGCACGACTCTACGCACCACCGGTTACCCGTACGGTAGGCGGCGCTCGGAATGGCTGTCCAACACGTAAATAACATGGATCGATACCCAAACGGCATGGGTTGCGGGCCTGCTGACGTGCGCAGATGCCGAAGGGTCCCGAACGTGCCGGTCAGAGACGTGCGGCAGTGATCGCGCTCTCCCCGGAACGTGCCTGTGACTGCCCTCACGGACGGTCGGGCGCCGTTTTCCGCTGTTGACGCCTCTCCGGGCCGCTCATAGCGTGTGTCTACCGTCACAGGCGGGCCCTCTTCACTCGCGTCGAGTCCGACACATCCCTACGGAGGACACCATGAGCCCTGCACGTTCGCTGCAGCAGGGAACCCGTTACCGCGTCGTCGTCGCGGCCACCGCCGCAATCACGGTGCCGGCTCTGGTCACCGGTTGCTCGGTGGCCAACTCGAGCCACAGCGATGCCGCCAGCCCCGACACCCTGCGCATCGTGCTCCCGCAGGAGCCCCCCACGCTCGAACCGTGCGACGCGTCCCTCACGTCCACCGGCGTCGTGGTGCGCTCGAACATCACCGAACCGCTCGTCGAGCGCAACGCCGACACGGGCTACCTCGAACCCAAGCTCGCCGATTCGTGGGAGCAGACCTCGCCCACCGTGTGGACGTTCCGGATCCACCCGGGAGTCACGTTCAGCGACGGCAGCGCATTCGACGCCGAGGACGCCGCGTTCTCCATCGATCGGACGGTCAACTCGTCGATCGGCTGCGACGTCGACGGTTACGTCTTCGGCGACGACGCACTGGTGGTCAAGGCAGTCGACCCGATGACGGTGACGGTCGAGACCCCGGCCGCCGATCCCATCCTGCCGCTGCGGATCTCCTTCGTGGAGATGGTGCCGACGACGACGAGCTCCGACGACAAGGTGCGCGACCCGATCGGCACCGGTCCCTACAAGGTCGACTACTGGGACCACGGGCAGCGACTGTCCCTGGTACGCAACGACACCTACTGGGGTGAGGCTCCCGAGTACGCGCGGGCGATCTACCAGTGGCGCACCGAGGGCAGCGTGCGGGCGGCGATGGTGGTGAACGGCGAGGCCGAACTCGCCACGTCCCTCGGCCCGGAGGACGGTGCCGGCGACCTCGGCGCCGCGTATCCCAACAACGAGACCACCGCGCTGCGCATCGACGGCACCCAGGCGCCGCTCGACGACTACCGCGTCCGGGAGGCCATCGATCTGTCCGTCAACCGGCCCGGCATCGTCAAGGCCCTGTTCCAGGGTCTCGGTGAGCCGGCCGGGCAACTCGTCGGGAGCAGCATCGTCGGGTTCGATCCCGACCTCGAACCGACGGAGTACGATCCCGACCGCGCCGCGCGGCTGGTGGCGGAGGCCAAGGCCGACGGTGTGCCCGTCGACCGGCAGATCCGGCTGATCGGGCGCACCGGGCAGTTCCCCAAGATCAACGAGACCGTCGAGGTGATCCAGAATTCGCTGAGCAAGGCGGGTCTCGACGTGAAGATCGAGATGATGGACACGGCCGCGCAGTTGCAGTACCAGGTGCGGCCGTACCCGCAGAGCGGGCCGGTGATGCTGGTGATCCAGCACGGCAACCAGGCCGGCGACGCGCAGTTCACCGTCGACCAGTACATGCGCAGCGACGGGTACCAGAGTTACTTCGGCACTCCCGGTTTCGACGCGCAGATCGATGCGGCCGAAAACGCTGTGGGGGAAGCCCGGCAGAACGCGTTCGCCGACGTCCTGGCGAACGAACCGAAGGACGTTCGGCAGTTCGCGTACATCGCTCACATGAACGGTGTGCTCGCGAAGTCCCCGACCGTGGCCTACACCCCCAACTCCGCGACCGGCGACGAGATGCGCCTGAGCGAGATGACGCACGCGGACGCACCCGCGAACGGTTAGCACCCTCTTCCCAGCCCACCCGGAGGAACCATGATGTCCCATCCGCACCCGATCCGAAGGCGGTGAGCGATGTTCGCCTTCCTGCGTCGTCGGATCTATACCAGCCTCGTCCCCCTGCTCGTCGTGCTCTTCGGAGTGTTTCTGCTCGCCCGGCTCACCGGCGACCCGACCAACCTCTACCTGCCGGTGTCCGCGACGCCGGACCAGCGAGCCGAGTTCGCCGCCGAGAACGGCCTCGACAAGCCGGTTCTGAGCCAGATGGCCGACTATCTGTCGGGGGTCGCGCACCTCGACTTCGGGGAGTCGCTGCGGACGGGCGAATCCGCCGCGACGATGGCCCTGCGCGCGTTCCCCGCCACCCTGCAACTGGCGTTCTTCACGATGCTGCTCGCGATCATCGGCGCCGTCGTGATCGGCTGCTGGGCGGCGTACCGGCCGAATTCGCTCGCCGACCGGATCTCCAGCCTGTTGTCGATGACCGCGGCCAGCATCCCCGACTTCTGGTTCGCGATCACCGGGGTGTGGATCTTCGCGGTCGTGCTCGGGGTGCTCCCGACGTCCGGCACCGGGAGTGCGCTGTCGTGGATCCTGCCGATCGCGACGCTGCTGATCCGTCCGCTCGGCGTGCTCACCCAGGTGGTCCGCGGCGCGATGGTGTCGGCACTGTCGGCACCATACGTACGTCTTGCCCGCAGCAAGGGCGCCGGCGACCTGCGGGTCGTCACGCATCACGCGCTCCGCAACGCCGCCGCACCGGCGCTGACCGTGGCCGGCGACCTCACCGTCGGCCTGGTCAACGGCGCCGTCGTCGTCGAGGCGATCTTCGGGTGGCCCGGCATCGGCAAACTGATGATCGACGCGATCCTGCAGCGCGATTTCGCGGTCCTGCAGGCGGCGGTGCTCCTCACCGCGGTCAGCATCTTCGTTCTCAACATCCTGATCGACGCGGGTTACGCGCTTCTCGATGCGCGTGTGCGCGAGAAGTCCAAGGTCTAGGAGGCCGCCGACATGTCCATAGACAACGCTCCCCGCCTGGGCGGGGCCGGCGGGGCCGGCGAGGCCCTCACGAGCCCCGGCGAGACCCCGGACCTCGCCGCTTCCGCCGACGACGCCGTCCCGCCGCGGCCCCCGCGGAGCAAGACCCCGCTGTGGCGGCTGCTCCTGCGCGACCGGATGGCCACGACGGCGGCCGCGCTCCTGGTGTTCGTGTTCCTCGTGGCCGTCTTCGGCCCGTGGCTCGTCGGCGACGCCGCGACCGATCAGAACCTCGACCGGTCCACCCTCGCACCGTTCGACGTGGCCAACGGGTGGATGAACATCCTCGGCACCGATCCGCTGGGCCGCAGCATGCTGGCCCGGTTGATCGTCGCGTGCCGCACCACGCTCCTGGTGGCGCTGCCCGCGGTCGCGCTGTCCTGCATCGTCGGGTCGCTCATCGGCATGTGGGCCGGCTACCACCGCGGCTGGCGGGAGACGACGGCGATGCGGGTCGCCGACGTGATCATGAGTTTCCCGTCGCTGCTCATGGCCGTCGTCGTGCTGTACGTGTTCTCACCCAGCGCCGCGAACATCGTTCTGGTGCTTGCGATCACCCGCATCCCGATCTACCTGCGCACCGCCCGCGCGGAATCGGCGGAACTGCAGAGCCGGTTGTTCGTCGACGCCGCACGCACGTTCGGCGCCCGCAGCGGTGCGGTGATCCGCAGGCACGTGTTCCCGATCCTGCTGCCCACCCTGCTCACCGTCGCGACGCTCGACTTCTGCTACGTGATGCTCGCCGAGTCGTCGCTCAGCTTCCTCGGCATCGGCATTCAGCCGCCCGAGATCAGCTGGGGCCTGATGGTGTCGCAGGGCCGCACCTACCTGCAGACGGCGTGGTGGCTGTCGTTCTTCCCCGGTCTCGCCATCGTGGTCACCACCGTATCGGCCACGGTGCTCGCCGCGTGGGCCCGGATCGCCACCGACCCCGCCCAGCGCTGGCGCCTCACCGCCCCGCGGTCGCGTCGCTCCCGGCTGTTCCCCACCCGAAAGGTCGTCTCATGAGTGCACCTGCACCGGCCGTCGACACACCCGGCATCGCCGACACCGACCGTGTCGCACTGGAGGTCGCCGATCTGACGGTCGACCTCCGCACCTCCGCGGGTACCGTCCGCGCCGTCGACCACGTGTCGTTCACCGCCCGGCGCGGGGAGACGCTCGCGTTGCTCGGCGAGTCGGGGTGCGGCAAGTCGATGACCGCGCAGGCGCTGGCCGGTCTGCTCGAACCGATCGCCGACGTCACCGACGGTTCGGTCCACCTCGGCGACGTCGACCTGGTGACGGCGAAGGCCCGGACCCGCCGCACCCTCGCCGCCACCGAACTCGCCATCGTGTTCCAGGACGCGCTCACCGCGCTCAACCCGGTCTACACCGTCGGCAAGCAACTGGCCGAGCCGTTCCGGATCCACCGCGGCATGTCGTCGAAAGAAGCGCGCCGGGAAGCGGTCTCGTTGATGCAGCGGGTCGGGATTCCCGAACCCGAGTCGCGGGTCGACTCCTACCCGCACCAGTTCTCCGGCGGCATGCGGCAGCGACTGTTGATCGCGATGGCCGTCGCGCTCAGTCCCACGGTGCTGCTCGCCGACGAGCCGACGACGGCACTCGACGTCACGGTGCAGGCGCAGATCATGTCGTTGCTGCGGGACCTCCGCACCGAACACGACATGGCCGTCATCCTCATCACCCACGACCTCGCGCTGGTCGCGGAGGAGGCCGACCGGGTCGCGATCATGTACGCGGGCAACGTCGTCGAAACCGGACCGGTCGCCGAGGTCTTCTCCTCGCCGCGGCACCCGTACACGAAGGGGCTGCTCGATTCGGTTCCGGTGCACGCGGTCCGCGGCGAAGACCTGAAGTCCATCGGCGGCACCCCACCCGATCTGCATTCCATCCCGTCCGGCTGCGTCTACCAGGCGCGCTGCCCGCTGGCCCGCGACCTGTGCCAGACCACCCGGCCGCCGCTCGCCGACGTCGCCGCAGGCCGGCGCTCCGCCTGCCACTTCCCCGAGGAGGTCTGACATGTCCGAGTCGATTCTGCAGGTGCGGGACCTCACCAAGACGTTCAAGGTGCCCGCGAACAAGGCGGGCAAGAATCAGCTGCGCGCGCTCGACGGCATCGACCTCGACCTGGCCCGCGGCGAGACCCTCGGACTCGTCGGCGAATCGGGTTGTGGCAAGTCCACTCTCGCCCGCACACTGATGATGCTCGAGCGGCCCGACTCCGGTTCGGTGACGTGGGACGGTCTCGACCCGTTCTCCCTGAAGGGCAAGGATCTGCTGGCCCTGCGCCGCCGGGTGCAGATGGTGTTCCAGGACCCTTACGCGTCGCTGAACTCCCGGATGTCGGCGGCCGACATCATCGCCGAGCCGTGGCGCACCCACAAGACGATGTACAAGACGAGCCGCGACCGGGCGGCCCGGGTGCGCGAACTTTTGCACCTGGTGGGTCTGCGGCCCAGCGACGAGCACCGGTACCCGCAGGAGTTCTCCGGCGGCCAGCGTCAGCGTCTCGGCATCGCCCGCGCGCTGGCGTTGAACCCGAGCGTCGTCGTCTGCGACGAACCCGTGTCGGCGCTCGACCTGTCGGTTCAGGCGCAGGTGCTCAACCTGCTCAACGACCTGCAAAAACAACTCGGCATCTCGTACGTGTTCATCTCCCACGACCTGTCCGTGGTCCGGCACGTCGCCGACCGCGTCGCCGTGATGTATCTCGGCCGGATCGTGGAAACGGGTGCGACGGACGCCGTGTTCGACCGCCCCGCCCATCCGTACACCGAGGCGTTGATGTCGGCGGCGCCGAAACTGGACGCCGGATCCCGGGGCAGGCGCATCATCCTCGACGGTGAGGTGCCCTCCCCGCTGAACCCGCCGTCGGGTTGCCGGTTCCGCACCCGCTGCGCCCATGTTTCGGACATCTGCGCGAGCATCGTTCCGCCGGCGGCGGTCGACGAGCGCGAGAACGGCCACGTCGCCGAATGCCACCACCCACGACGTCCGGTCGCACTCGGCGTCCCGGCCACGGTCGGGTGAGCGGGGCCGGGTTCGCGATCATCGCGTCGGCGGTGTTCCTCGCGTCCTGCATGCAGGCGTCGATCGGGTTCGGGATGGGCATGCTCGCGGCACCCGTCGTCGCGCTGGTCGATCCGAGCCTGCTGCCGGGCACGCTGATCATGACGGCGACGGTCGTCACCGTGATGGTGGTGTGGCGGGAGCGCGAAGCGCTGGATCTGGCCGGCACCGGGTGGGCCCTCGCCGGCCGGGTGCCGGGCACGATCGCGGGGGCGTTGCTCCTGGTGTCGTTGCCGGAACGCGGGCTGTCGCTGCTGCTCGCGGCCGTGGTGCTGGCGGGGGTGGTGTTCGCGTGGCTGGGCTGGGCACCGCCGCCCCGACGCCGGAACCTCGCGGTCGCGGGCGCGGCGTCGGGTCTGCTGGGCACGGCGACGTCGATCGGCGGTCCGCCGATGGCGCTGGTGATGCAGGGGTCGAAGGGCGCCCAACTGCGCGGCAACATGAGCGCTTTCTTCCTGGTGGGCTCGTCGCTGTCGGTTGCCGTTCTCGCCGTCACCGGGTCGGTGCATCGCGAGTCGGCGGTGGCGTTCCTGATGCTGATCCCGGCGACGGTGCTCGGCTACGTGGCGTCACGGTTCGTGAACCGCCACCTGGACGCGGCCCGCCTGCGCCGGGCGTCCATCGCCGTGTCCTGTGTGGGCGCGGTGATGCTGATCGGACAACAACTTTTGTGATGCAGAGTCTGCATCGGTCGATGCTCAACAAGTCTTGGACATGTATCGATCGAGCCACTTAGAGTTTTCGTGGTGAGGCGCCTCACGGGCGGCGCTGCGCTGTGAAGGAAGGTCTTCGGAAAATGAGTACATCGAGCACCCCGGTGGTCACCGACATGCGCGTGATCCCGATCGCGGGCCACGACAGCATGCTCCTGAACCTGTCCGGCGCGCATGCCCCCTACTTCACCCGGAACCTGGTGATCCTCACCGACTCCGACGGCAACACCGGTGTCGGTGAGGTGCCCGGCGGTGAGCCGATCCGCCGCACGCTCGAGGACGCCCGCGCGATCGTGACCGGGCGCAGCATCGGCGAGTACAACGGCGTGCTCGCCGACCTGCGCCGCGCGTTCGCCGACCGGGACGCCGCCGGCCGCGGAAACCAGACGTTCGACCTCCGGATCGCGATCCACGCGGTCACCGCGGTCGAGTCGGCGCTCCTCGATGTTCTCGGGCAGCACCTCGGCGTCCCCGTCGCGGCCCTCCTGGGCGACGGACAGCAGCGTGAGAAGGTGCAGGCACTCGGCTACCTGTTCTTCGTCGGCGACCGCAACAAGACCGACCTCGACTACCAGTCGGGCGAAGGGGAGTCGGACGACTGGCTGCGCCTGCGGCACGAGGAGGCCCTCACCCCCGACGCCGTCGTACGACTCGCGGAGGCAGCGCACGCCCGGTACGGATTCGCGGACTTCAAGCTCAAGGGCGGTGTGCTCGCACCCCGCGACGAGGCGGCCGCGGTCACGGCACTGGCCGAACGGTTCCCCGACGCCCGGGTCACCCTCGACCCGAACGGCGGCTGGCTGCTGTCCGAGGCCATCGAGACGTGCCGCGGCCTGAAAGACGTGCTCGCCTATGCCGAAGACCCCGTCGGTCCCGAGGGCAGCTTCTCCGGCCGCGAGGTGATGAGCGAGTTCAAGCGCGCCACCGGACTGCCCACGGCCACCAACATGATCGCCACCGATTGGCGCGAGATGGGGCACACCATCCGCTCCGGCGCCGTCGACATCCCGCTCGCCGATCCGCACTTCTGGACGATGAACGGATCCGTCCGGGTCGCGCAGCTGTGCGACGCGTGGGGCCTCACGTGGGGTTCGCATTCCAACAACCACTTCGACGTGTCCCTCGCCATGTTCACCCACGTCGCGGCCGCGGCGCCCGGCGACATCACCGCCATCGACACGCACTGGATCTGGCAGGACGGTCAGCGGATCACGAAGGCGCCCTACGAGATCGACGGTGGCTACCTCACGGTGCCGACGACGCCGGGTCTCGGTGTGGAACTCGACATGGACCGCGTCGAGGCCGCCCACGAACTGTATCGGCAGAAGGGGCTCGGCGCCCGCGACGATTCGGTCGGCATGCAGTTCCTGGTGCCGAACTGGACGTTCGACAGCAAGAAGCCCGCGCTGGTGCGCGCCTGATGAAGGTCGTCGTCGGCGACCGGAACCTGCTGCCGCACCGCGACCTGTTCGAATCCGGGCTGCCGTCCGGAGCCGCGGTGTCCTGGCATCGGACGTTCGAGGAGGCGGCGATCGTCGCCGACCTGAGCGACGCCGACGTGTACGTGGGCGGCCGGTTCACCGCCGCGATGGCCGCGGCCGCGCCGAAACTCCGCCTCCTGCACGTGGCGGGCGCGGGCACGGACAAGGTGGAATTCGCCGCCCTCCCCGCCGACACCGTGGTGGCCAACACTTTTCACCACGAGGATTCCATCGCCGAGTACATCGTGTCGGCGGCGCTGATGCTGCGCCGCGGGTTCCTGAGTCAGGATCGTGCGCTGCGCGGTGACCGGTGGGCCACCTCGGTGTACGACGACGGCCTCGCGCAGTCCCGGTCGATGCGCGGTGCCCGCGTCGGATTCGTCGGCTTCGGCCACATCGGCAGTCGGGCGTGGAACCTGCTGCGCGCCTTCGGTGCCGACGGCTGCGCCGTGACCGGTCGCGGCACCGTCGACGCCGCCGCCGAGGGGATCGAGTGGGCGGGGGACAACGCGTCGCTCACCCGCCTGATGTCGGAATCCGACGTGGTGGTGGTGTCGGCACCGCTCAACGACCACACCCACGGCATGATCGGCGCCGCGGAACTCCGGGCGCTCGGGCCCGACGGCGTCCTGATCAACGTCGGACGCGGACCGCTCGTGCAGGAACGGCCGCTCTTCGACGCGCTGGCCGCGCGCGGCATCGCAGCCGCGGCCATCGACGTGTGGTACTCGTACCCCGATGCCGGCGGGGCCGGTGCGCCCAGTGCGCTGCCCTTCCGCGACCTGCCGAACGTCCTGATGACGCCGCACTCGTCGGGCGTCACCGACCACACGTTCGTCGGACGGGTCGGCGACATCACCGACAACATCCGCCGGCTCGACACGGGGCGGACGGTCCTGCGGGTGGTCCGCCCCAGGACCGTCTGAGAATCCGTCAACTCTCGGTCGGCGGCGTCATGGACACGACAGGACCCGTGGCGCGGCCCTTCTCGTCCAGGATGTGTCCCAGATGTTTCCCGATCTGCATGACCACCGATCGATCCGCCACCCGGGCTCCGGGCAGGAGCTTCTCGAGAAGTAGTTCGAACCGGTGGACGTCGTTCAGGGTGCGCAACCACACCGCCATGATGAGGTTGTATTCGCTGGCCACGAGCACCGCCAATCGCACCTCCTCGATCCTGCCGAGCGAGGTTCGCAGCCGCTCGACCAGCGGAGCGGGAACCTGCATGAAGTACCACGCGTAGATCGGCCACTCGGAGTACGCCCGGGCGATGTCGGTGCGCAGCCGGAGGGAACCGTCCCGCCGCATCGTCGCGATCGCGTCGGTGATGCGCTGGTTGCTGACGCCGGTGCGCTCGGCGATCGCCGTGGCCGGTGCGCGGCCGTCGAGGCCGAGTTCGTGGTGGATCACGCGTTTCAGGGCGGGGGAGACCGTCCGCGCGGCGCGGGGGCGCGGCGCTCTGGCACCGGGAACCTGCGCGGCCTGCGCCGGGGACAGGGTGCGCAACCGCCAATTCCCGGCCTCGAACAGCACCTCGGTGATGAGGTGGGTGCGGGCCCGCCGGATCGCCGGGTACTCCCCGAGCCGGTGCAGCAGAAATCGCGAGGTGTCCGCTGAATCCTGCGCCATCAACGTGAGCAGGAGGTCGCGTCCACCCGCGGTGAAGTCGATGCCGGAGACCAGGGGATCGTCCGCCAGCGCCTGTGCGGTGCCGACGGATTGACCGGGTGCGCAGTCGATTTCGATCAGGGCGCCGCGCCCCGGCACCCCGGCGTCGTATCCGGTGATCCAGATCAGACCGGCGTCACGGAGCCGTTGATACCGCCGCGACAGCGTCACCGGATCGACGGCGAGGATCGGTGCCAGCGCCTTCCAGGATGCCCGCGGTTCGATCTGCAATGCATGCATGAGTGCGAAATCGACATCATCTGGCTCGTAATCCTGCATGTCCCGTCCTTCAGTGCCGATAATGCTGCAAATTTACATGACGGAATCCAGGGGGCGTCACTCTTCCACCAGTCACTTTCCACTCATCCTCTTGGAGTCGACATGAGTTCTTCGCGCCACATCCGGGGAGGCGACGCTGCCACGGCAGCGGTCGGATTCCTCGTGGTCATGGAGTTCGCCAGCGGTCTGTTGCAGGGGTGGTTCTCCCCGCTGCTCCCCGCCATCGGCGAACGCTTCGACGCGTCGCCCGCAGCCTTGAACTGGGTGAGCGCGATGTATCTACTGGGAACGGCTGCCTGCGTCCCGCTGATCGCGAAACTCGGTGATCTCTTCGGGCACAAGCGTCTTCTCGTCGTCGCCACCGCGTCCGTAGCGCTCGGTTCGTTCGTCGTGGCGCTGGCGCCCTCGTTCGCCTGGCTGCTCGTGGGCCGGGCCCTGCAGGCACCCCTCGCGGCGTTCCTTCCGCTCGAGTTCGCGATCGTGCGGGACCGCAACGCCGCCACGGCGGGCCGGAGCATCGGCCGCCTCGTCGGGTCGCTGACGCTGGGCGCTGCCGTCGGCGGTCTGCTGTCCGGGTTCCTGCTGGACTCCGTGATCGACGACGTGAAGGTCGTGCTGCTCGTTCCCGCCGTCCTCATGACGATCTGCCTGGCAGTGGTGTACTTCCTCGTCCCGGAAACGACGGTACGCAAGGCGGGCACCGTCGACTGGGCGGGTGCGGTTCTGCTCACGGTGGGTCTGCTCGGCGTGCTGGGCGGGGTGTCCAACGCGAGCACCTGGGGTTGGACGAGCGCCCTGACGTGGGCGGCCGTCGGCGCCGGGACCGTGGTTCTCGTCCTGTGGGTGTTCGTGGAACGACGAGTCCAGCACCCCCTCGTGGATCTCGAGGTCATCGGAGGAGGGATGCGGATACCGATGTTGATGGCGTTGCTCTTCGGCGCCCAGTTGTTCGGCGTCCAGACCCCCAGCGCCCTGTTCCTCCGTGCCACCCCGGTGACCAACGGCTACGGGATGGGCGTCACCGCGTCGATCACCGGTCTGATCCTGGCGCTGTTCGCGCTCGCCATGTTCGTCGGCGCGGCGGCGAGCGACCGGCTCGCCCGATCGGCGCTCACCGTGCCCGGATCCCTCGCACTGGGCGCGGCCCTGGCGGCCGTCGCCTACGTGCTGATGATCTTCGTACCGGGGACCCCGGTGACCTTCGCCCTGTGGCTGGTCGTCGCGGGACTGGGCGGCGGCGTGGTGGTCGGGGTGCTGCCCACCGTCATCGTGCAGCAGGCCCCGCCGGATTCGGTCGGCATCGCGTCCGGCCTCTACAACACGTCCCGGACCGCCGCGGGCGCGGTGGCCGGCGCCGTGTTCGCCCTCCTGATGTCGTCGATGGTGACCCCGTCGCTGACCGCCGGCGGCAAGCAGATCCCGTCGCTGGGTGCGTATCACGTGGTGTGGGGAGTGTGCGCGGCGCTGTGCGTCGCCACGGCCCTCCTGGCGCGGAAACTGCGGACACCCACGCCGGTCACCGAAAACGGCACCTCGCCGATTGCCGGCGACGAGCAAGTGCGCGCCTGACATTCCCCTCTACACCGAACGAAAGGACCACCCGTGTCAATCGATCCACATCTCCTCGCTGCCATCGACGAGCTCGGCCCGCGGTACGCCGCCCTGAGCGACGCCATCTGGGACAACCCCGAATTGCGGTGGGAAGAACACGCCTCCGTCGACGCGCAGATCGCCGTCGCCGAATCCGAGGGTTTCGCGATCACCCGGTCGGTCGCCGGTATCCCGACCGCGTTCAGCGCCGAGGCCGGCAGCGGAGCGCCGGTGATCGCGATCGTCGGCGAGTACGACGCCCTCGCCGGACTGAGCCAGAAGGCGGGAAGCGCGGTGCCCGAACCTGATCCCGGCAACGAGTCCGGAAACGGGCAGGGCTGCGGGCACCACCTTCTGGGCGGCGGTTCGCTCCTCGCCGCGACCGCGGTCAAGCGTTACCTCGAGGCGAACGGGCTCCCCGGAACCGTCCGCTACTACGGCTGTCCGGCGGAAGAGGCGGCAGCGGGAAAGACGTTCATGGTCAAGGAGGGTGGATTCGCCGACGTCGACGCCGCGGTGTCGTGGCACCCCGGTGACACCACCACCGTGCAACGAATCCGGACGCTCGCCTACATCCAGGCATACGTCCGGTTCACCGGCATCGCCGCGCACGCCGGGGTGTCCCCCGAACGGGGGCGCAGCGCACTCGACGCCCTCGAACTGATGAACGTGGGCACCAACTTCCTGCGGGAGCACATGCCGTCGGACTGCCGGATCCACTACGCGATCCTCGACACCGGCGGCCGCTCACCCAACGTCGTCCAGGCGACCGCCGAGGCGTACTACCTGGTGCGGTCGCCCGACGTGGCCGGCATGCGCGAGTTGTTCGCCCGGGTGACGAAGATCGCCGAGGGTGCCGCGCTGATGACCGAGACGTCCGTCGAGATCGAGATCGACGGCGGCTGCTCCGACATCCTGCCCAACGTCGTGCTCGAGGATTCGATGCAGGAGCGGCTCCGCGAACTCGGGCCGGTTCCCTTCGACGCCGGCGACCTCACGTCCGCGGAAGCGTTCGTCACGAAGACGGCGTCGGGGCGCACGGCGAGCACGCTCGGCGGCGAAATCGAGGGCGACGGCAGCGCTCTGCACACCGGGATCGCCACGTTCGACGCGCGCACGCCGCGGCCGACGATGACCGGTTCCAGCGACCTCGGCGACGTCAGCTGGGTGACGCCGCTCGTGCAGTGCGCCACCGCGTGCGTCGGTGTCGGCACCGCCGCCCACTCGTGGCAGATGGTCGCTCAGGGCAAGCTTCCCGCCGCGCACAAGGGGATGATCCACGCCGCCAAGCTCATGGCCGCGACCGCGGTCGACCTCTTGACGGACGCCGAACTGCTGGCCTCGGCGCGCAAGGAGTTCACCACCCGCATCTCCGAGACCCCGTACGACTCACCGCTTCCCGGTGACATCGTCGCCCCGCCCCTGCGCGGCGCAGTCGTCGCTCCGTGATCGTCGTTCGCAACTTCCAGGAAGGAACCCACCCATGACTCTCGCCACCTCCGCAGGCGACACCACCGACGCGCGTACCGAATCGCTGAAGGGGACTGCGGCGCAGGTACTCCGGAACCACGAGGCCGGCCTGCTCGAACTCAGCCACCGCATCCACGACGCGCCCGAGATCGCGTTCGAGGAGCATCGCGCCGCCGCGCTCGTCGGCCAGGCACTCCGAGACGCCGGCTTCGACACCACCGTCGGGGTGTACGGGCTCGACACGGCCGTCGAAGCGATCTACGGCAGCGGCGACCTCACCGTCGCGATCTGCGCCGAGTACGACGCGCTGCCCGAGGTCGGACACGCGTGCGGGCACAACATGATCGCCGCCGCCGGTGTCGGCGCGGCCCTCGCGCTCGCGGCGGTCGCGGACGACGCCGGTCTCCGGATCAAACTCCTCGGCACACCCGCCGAGGAGCACGGCGGCGGCAAGATCCCCATGCTCGAAGCCGGTGCGTGGGAGGATGCCACGCTGTCCCTGATGGTCCACGGGGCGTCGGGAACGGACATGCCGTGCGCCTCGCTGTGGATGCAGGCGGTCGACCGGTTCGAGGTCACGTTCACCGGCCGCGCCGCCCATGCCGCCGGCGCCCCCGAGCACGGGATCAACGCCGGTGCCGCCGCGACGATCGCACTGAACGCCCTCGGGCTGGTCCGTCAGCAGTTCCGGGCGAAGACACGCGTCAACGCGTTCGTGTCGCACGGCGGTGAGGTCACCAACATCATCCCGGCCCGGACTGTCGTGCAGGTCGAGGTGCGCGCACCCGAGATCGAGGAATGGCGCGAGGTGAAGGAACGCGTCCTCGCCTGCTTCGAGGCGGGCGCACTCGCGACCGGCTGCGAATGGGACTACGCGGCAACGGAACCGCCGTACGCGCCGATGGTCCAGAACCCGGTGCTCGCGGCGATCTGGGACCGGAACCTGCAGGCCACCGGTCGCGAGCTGACGTCCGCCTCGCTGGGCGGCGGTTCCAGCGACATGGGCAACGTGTCCCAGGTGATGCCGGCCATCCATCCGGCGATCGCCGTCCTCGGCAGCACCGCCGTCCCGCACAACGCCGACTTCGCCGACGCCGCGGCCACTCCCGCGGCCGACGCGGCGATCCTGGACGGCGCGACAGCCCTCGCGTGGACGGTCCTCGACGTCGCGCTCGATCCCGAGGTCCGCGGTGAGCTGCTGCGCCTGCAAGCGGAACGGCCCGCGGGATTCACGCAGACCGCGAACTGGGCATGAGCGCGTACGTCTCCCTGACGGATCTCTTCTCGCTCGGCATCGGTCCCAGCAGTTCGCACACCGTCGGCCCGATGCGCGCGGTAGCGGATTTCGTCGACGGACTGCACGCGTCCGGTCGGCTCGGCCATGTCGGCAGCGTCGAATGCGTTCTCTACGGCGCCCTGGCGGCGACCGGCATCGGCCACGGAACACCTGATGCCGTCGTCGCCGGGTGGGCCGGCGCCCGGCCGGAGACGTGCGACCCCGCCGAGGTCCGGGGCGCGTGGCGACGGCTCGGCGACGGGGCCACCGTCCTTCTCGGTGGGCGGCACCCGGTGGTCGTGCGGGAACGCGACGTCGTGTTCGCGCCGCTGACCCGGATGCCGTTGCACACCAATGCCTTGCGGCTGCGGGCGTTCGACGCGGACCGTGGTGCCGTCGCCGACCGGGTGTACTACTCGGTCGGCGGCGGGTTCGTCGTCCTGGAGGATGCCGAGCCCGTGATCGACGACCGGCCCGCTGTTCCGTTCCCGTTCACGACCGCGGGTGAACTGCTGACGATCTGCGACGAGACCGGGATGAGCATCGCCGACGTCGCGGACGCGAACGAGGCAGCGCTGATCGGCGCCGCGCGGATTCCGGAGGCGGCCGACCGCATCTGGTCGGCCATGGTGTCGTGCATCGACGCCGGGGTGTCCACCGAGGGCCGGTTGCCGGGCGGACTGGACGTCGCGAGGCGGGCTCCCGGCCTGTTCCGGCGGCTCGGATCCGGGGGCCACGATGCGATCGACTGGCTGCAGACGTACGCGATGGCCGTCAACGAGGAGAACGCCGCCGGCGGACGCGTCGTCACCGCACCCACCAACGGGGCCGCCGGGATCGTCCCCGCCGTCGGCCGGTACTACGAGCAGTTCCTCGCCGACGGCAGACCGGACATCCGCGCGTTCCTGCTCACCGCCACGGCGATCGGATCGCTGGTCAAGGCGAACGCCTCCATCTCGGGAGCGGAGGCGGGCTGTCAGGGCGAGGTCGGATCGGCGTGCGCCATGGCGGCCGGGGCCCTGTGCGCGGTGCTCGGCGGGCGGCCGGCGCAAGTGGAGTACGCCGCCGAGATCGCGATGGAACACCACCTCGGGCTCACGTGCGATCCCGTCGGCGGGCTCGTGCAGATCCCCTGCATCGAGCGCAACGGCATCGCGGCGGTCACGGCACTGAGCGCGGCCCGGATGGCGCTGGGCAGCGACGGCAACCAAGTCGTCTCCCTCGACACCGTCATCGAGACGATGCGGCAGACGGGCCTCGACATGTCCGCCAAATACAAGGAGACATCCACGGGCGGTCTCGCGCTGAATGTCGTGATCTGCTGAAACCTCCGCCTCGGACGCTGGACCCGCGCTCGGTCTTCGACCCTGCCGTGTTCACGTTGCTGCTGGTGGTGTTGCTCGAGGAATGGCACTGATCCATCCACCCCTGTGACACAGCCCACCGAACAGGTAAGTTATGTGTAACCGCAAAAACTACTAACCAGTAGGGGTACGACATGCCTGTTCCGACCGCCGCCACGTTCGCGCGGCTCGCCGATCTCATAGCCATCCCGGACGCGGCGGATCGCCCGACGCGGTCCGTCGTCGAGGCGTTCACGGGCAAGGAACTGGCCACCGTCCCGGTCGGCACGGCCCAGGACGCGAAGGATGCCATCGCCCGTGCTCGGGTGGCGCAGAAGGAATGGGCCAAGCGCCCGGTCACCGAACGCGCCGCGATCTTCCACCGCTACCGCGACCTGGTGCTGGAGAACCGCGACGCGCTGATGGACATGGCCCAGGCCGAGACGGGCAAGTCCCGTGCCGCCGCGCAGGAGGAGGTCCTCGACATCTCGATGACCGCCCGCCACTACGCGCGCGTCGCCCCCAAGCTGCTGCGTCCGCGCCGCATCTCCGGCATGCTCCCCGGCCTCACCAAGACGGTGGTGCGGTACCAGCCGAAGGGCGTCGTCGGCGTCATCTCGCCGTGGAACTACCCCATGACCCTCGCGGTGTCCGACGCCGTCGCCGCGCTCCTCGCCGGCAACGCCGTCGTCCTCAAGCCAGACAGCCAGACCCCGTACTGCGCCCTGGCCTGCGTCGACCTGCTGTACCAGGCAGGTCTGCCCCGCGACCTCTTCGCCGTGGTCCCCGGACCGGGCTCGGTGGTCGGCACGGCACTCGTCGAGAACACCGAATACCTGATGTTCACCGGGTCCTCCGCGACCGGTCAGCTGCTCGCCGAGCAGGCCGGACGCCGTCTCATCGGCTTCTCCGCGGAACTCGGCGGCAAGAACCCGATGATCGTCACCGCCGGAGCGAACCTTCGCGAGGTCACCGACGCCGCCGTCCGCGCCTGCTACTCCAACTCCGGGCAGCTGTGCATCTCGATCGAGCGGATCTACGTCGAGGAATCCATCGCCCCAGAGTTCACCCGCATGTTCGGCGAACGCGTCCGCAACATGAAGCTCGGCGCCGGCTACGACTTCGGCATCGAAATGGGCAGCCTCGTCTCCGAGGCGCAGGTCAAGGCCGTCTCCAGCCACGTCGACGACGCCGTCGTCAAGGGGGCCACGGTGGTCGCCGGCGGCAAGGCGCGCCCCGACCTGGGGCCCCTGTTCTACGAGCCGACCGTCCTGACCGGTGTCCCCGAGGACGCCGAGTGCTACCGCGACGAGACGTTCGGACCGCTGGTCTCGATCTACCCCGTCGCCGACGTGGACGAGGCGATCGACCGCGCCAACGACACCGAATACGGCCTGAACGCCAGCGTGTGGGCCGGGACCAAGGCAGAAGGCGAGGCCATCGCCGCGCGGATCCACGCCGGCACGGTCAACGTCGACGAGGGGTACGCCCCGGCGTGGGGCAGCACCGGCGCGCCGATGGGCGGCATGGGAGTGTCCGGCGTCGGTCGCCGCCACGGCGACGACGGACTGCTCAAGTACACCGAACCGCAGACCATCGCCACCACCCGCATCCTCAACCTCGGCGGTCCCCGGGGACTGTCGCCGAAGGTGTGGGCCAAGATCATGCCGCCGTTCGTGAAGGCGCTGCAGTGGATCCCGGGCCGGTAGACGTGGACAGGGCGAGCATCGTGATCGACGTTCCGCCCGCGGCGGTGTGGGATGTGGTCACCGACGTGGAAGGCATGGGCCGCTTCAGCCCCGAGAACACCGGGGCTCGGTGGCGGTCCGGCACCCCGGCGACGGTGGGGGCGCGGTTCGTCGGCGCCAACCGGCACGGGCCGGTGCGCTGGAAGACCCACTGCACCGTCGTGGACGTGATTCCGGAACAGAAGTTTTCGTTCGAGGCGGACGAGCCGAAGGCGCGGTGGACGTATCACCTCGAACCCTCCGGAACCGGCACCCGCGTCACGGAGACCCGGGAGATCTACGCGACCCCTGTCTGGTGGGTGCGGCTGGTGCAGAAGTCGAAGGTTCTGGGCAGCAACCGCGACCAGCTCATGCAGAATGGAATGCGGCAGACCCTCGAGCGCATGAAAGTTGCTCTCGAGGGCTGATTTTCACCCCTAGGGTGACGATTCGTCACCCTAGGGTGGCTGCCGCCGCCGAGCCGAGGGCACCAGACTGGACGGTGCCCACACCTCTCGGAGGCGCCTCCCATGAATCCTTCGCCGAGACCCGTCGAAGCCGATCGGTCGTGTCCCGACGTCCGCCGCGAAGACGTCTGGTTCTCCTCCCGCCGACAGCGACTCGCAGCCTGGTTGTACCGGCGGACGTCCGACTCTCCCATGCCGACAGCATGTGTGGTGCTCGCCCACGGCTGGAGCGGGGTGCGCGAACAGCGGCTGGACGCGTTCGCGGAGCGGTTCGCCGCCGCGGGAATCGCGGCGCTGGTGTTCGACTACCGCTACTTCGGCGCCAGCGGGGGAGAGCCCCGGCAACTGCTCGACATCGACCGTCAACTCGACGACTGGCAGAGCGCGATTTCCTACGTCCGGAGCCGTCCGGACCTCGACTCCGGCCGGGTCGCGCTCTGGGGAACGTCGCTGTCCGGCGGGCTGGTACTGACGGCGGCCGCGCGGGACCGGCGGGTGGCCGCGGTCGTGTCGCAGGTGCCGTACGTCGACGGTCTGACGAACCTTCCGCGACTCGGAATGGCCGGACTGGGCCGCATGGCGGTCGCGTACCTGCGAGACCGGTACGCCCAGTTGCGCCGTCGTCCGCCGTACATGTTCCCCGTGGTCGGTCCGCCGGGATCGTTCGCGGCCATGACCACGCCCGACGCGGAGGCCGGATATCACGGGATGGACCCGCCCGGGTCGACGTGGCGCAACGAGACCCCCGGACGGGTGGCGTTGCAGGCTGCGCTGTACCGGCCGACGACGACGGTGAAGAAGATCGCCTGCCCGGTCTTCTTCGCCATCACCGATCACGACGTCGTCACGTTCACCCGCAGTGCGCAGAAGGCCGCGGCCAGGACCCCCGGCGCCGAGGTGCACCTGTACCCGGGCGGTCATTTCGACCCCTACTTCGGCGCCCTGTTCGAGCGGGTGGTCGCGGACGAGACCGAATTTCTCGTCCGCCACCTCGGTTCGCCGGTGGGCTAGCCGACGGGCGGTCCGTCGCCGACCCTCGCCTGTTAGCAATCACTGTGCTATTTTGCTAACGAATCAGTCGCGAAGGAGACCGTCATGACCACCCCCACCCCGAATCCCAAGTCCGCCAACGCAAAGGCGGAGACACCGTCCGTCGGCTCGCAGTTCGTCGATGCCGCGAAGAAGGCGGGCAACCTGTCACTCGACGTATACGAGAAGGCCCTCGACAGCAGCCTCGACTTCCACACCACCCTCGCCGACGCCAGCAGCTTCGAGTGGATCGGCACCGTCACCGGTGCTCAGGCCACACTGGTGCGGAAGGTGAGCGACGCGGCGACCTCGGCGGCCCGTGAGCTGCTGAAGTAAGCCGCATGCCGGAGGGCCGGTCAGTCGTCGACGTTCGAGTCGTCGCCCGCTGCCGGCCTTCCCCGCTTGCGTTTGCCGCGGGTGACCTCACGGAACGCCTCGTACATTTCCGTGAGGGCCTTGCGTTGTGCGTTCGTCAGGTCGGGGTCCCGATCGATCGCGGTGACGACCCCGGACACGGCTCGAGGTTCGTTCCGGAGCTGCCCGAGCAGCATGTCGGTCGACATCTGCAGATGCTCGGCGATTGCGTCGAGGACGCGTTCGCTCGGCTCCCGGAGGTTGCGCTCGATCTGGGAGAGATAAGGATTGGAGATGCCGACCATCGCGGCGAACTGCCGCATCGGGAGCTCGGCCAGCTCCCGCTGTCGCCGGATCAGTTCCCCCAGGGTGCGATAGCGTGCTTCCTCGTCGACCACTCCATCAGGTTAACCGGTGAGGAATCGGACCAGTATCTCCGCGACGCAGACCGGTCGGCTGCCGCCCACCACGTCGAAGGTGAGGGCGATGGTGGCCTGATATCCGCCGGTGCACGGTTCGACCGCCACGAGGTCGGCGGCCGCGCTGAGCGCCGAATCCACCGGAACGGGTGCCGGAAACCGCACCTTGTTCAGCCCGTAGTTGACGACCTGGTCGCAGTCGGAGACCTCGAAGATCTCCCACAGCAGAGGAACCGCGAGCGAGAGCGTGAGGTATCCGTGCGCGATCGTGGTGCCGAACGGTCCGGTCCGCGCACGATCGCGGTCGACGTGAATCCACTGGCGATCGTCGGTGGCCTCGGCGAAGGTGTCGATGCGATCCTGCGTGACCACGAACGTCCCGGACGAGCCCAGCCGGGTACCGGCCAACGTCGGCAGTTCCGCCATCGTGACACTGCGTGCCGGTGTGTGGGTGGTGACACCTGTCGTCGAATTGGATGCGTTCATGGTCCCCCGTCGATGATGGAGATGATGGGCGAATTTCTTCCGTCATCACCCTTGGAAATCGCACAGTAACGCACACTGCACCGGTCGGGGAAGTGCTTCGCGCGCATTGATTCCGCACCCTTTTCCGGAACGTCACGGTGTTGCATGCAAGTGGCACGCAACCCGAAAAAAGTTACTGCTGAATGAATATCGATCAGAAATGCGTCTCGTGTTTCCATTTTCGACACGGACGCCCATGCTGTCGAAAATGATCTTGATCGAAATATTTATTACGCGCGAGTAACCATTCTCGGTGTTTATGCTCCGATCAACACAGGGACGAATCCCCGCGACGGGGGTGTCTGGTCCAGGTGCTGACAGAGGAGAACCGTTGACCAAGACTGCGGAGACGAAGATCGCACTCGTGACACCCGATGCCACCCCCGACGGGGAAGGTCGCGCCGACGGGTTCGGCGCGACGGACGCGGTGCGCGCACTGACGGGCGCCGTCGGGCAGGGCCGGGTGGTCCTGCGCGAGTCTCTCCGCCTCGGGCTCGAGCTGACGAAGATCGCGGTGGGCAGCTCGGATGTGGCGTCGGCCGAGGGCGATCGGCGATTCACCGACCAGGCGTGGACGGGCAATCCGTTCTACCGCCGCGTGCAGCAAACCTATCTCGCGTCGGTCGACGCGATCGACGGCGTCGTCGAGGAGTGGGGCCGACGGGTCGACCACCGCCACGCGCAGGAAGCGGCGTTCGCGTCGACCGTCCTCACCAGCGCGCTCGCACCGACGAACTACTTGCTCACCAACCCGGCGGCCGTGAAAGAGGCCTTCGACACCGGCGGCATGAGCCTGGTGCGCGGCGCCCGCAACTACGTGTCCGACCTGCGCCGCAACGGCGGGATGCCGCAGATGGTCGATCCCGACGCCTCCACCGTCGGTGTCGATCTCGCCGTGACGCCGGGCGCCGTCGTCGCCCGCGACGAGGTCGCCGAGGTGCTGCAGTACACCCCGACCACGGAGACGGTGTACGAGCGGCCGGTGCTCGTGGTGCCGCCGCCGATCGGCCGCTTCTACTTCCTCGACCTGCGCCCCGGACGCAGCTTCGTCGAGCACGCCGTCTCCCGCGGACTGCGGACGTTCATGCTGGCGTGGCGCAATCCTCGAGCAGAACAGGGGGATTGGGACCTCGACACCTATGCGCAACGCGTGTCGGACGCGATCGACGAGGTTCGGGAGATCACCGGCAGCGACGACGTCAACGTGATCGGGTTCTGCGCCGGCGGTCTCATCACCACCACCCTGCTCAATCACCTCGCCGCGACCGGGGACACCCGTGTGCACAGCATGTCGTACGCCGTGACGATGCTCGACTTCGCGGAACCGGCGGGACTCGCGGCGTTCTCGGCACCGGGTCTGCTGAAGATGGTCAAGGGCCGGTCCCGGCGCAACGGCATCATCTCCGCCCGCGACATGGGCAGCGCCTTCACCTGGATGCGGCCGAACGATCTGGTCTTCAACTACCTGGTCAACAACTACCTCATGGGGCGGAAGCCACCGGCCTTCGACATCCTCGCCTGGAACGCCGACGGCACCAACCTGCCCGGGGCGCTGCACGTCCAGTTCCTCGACATCTTCGAGGACAACACCCTTGCGACGCCGGACGCGATGACCGTACTGGGAACGCCCGTCGACCTCGGCCGGATCACCTTGCCCACCTTCGTGTCCGGCGCGATCGCCGACCACCTCACGAACTGGAAGAATTGCTACGGCACAACGCAGTTGCTGTCGGGTGACAGCAAGTTCGTGCTCAGCTTCTCCGGGCACATCGCCAGCCTCGTCAACCCGCCCGGCAACCCGAAGTCTCACTACTGGGAAGGCGGTGAGCCGGGACCCGATCCGCAGGCGTGGCTCGGCGCGGCGACGAAGAAGACCGGGAGTTGGTGGGAACCGTGGGCCGACTGGGTATCGGAGCGCGCCGGTGAGCGAATCGCCGCGAGTACACGCCTGGGCAGCGACGAGCACACCGTCCTGGGCGACGCACCCGGTCTCTACGTGCGCGACCTGCTTCCCTCGCCGACCGCGTAGGACACGTGAGATGCTCTAGCGGCTCACGGTGCCGAACTGTTCGCGCAGAACACCTTTGACCACCTTTCCGCTGGCGTTGCGGGGCAGTTGCGGCAGAATCTCGACGAACTTGGGCCGCTTGTAGCGGGCGACCCGGCCGTCGAGCCACTTCTCGAGCACCTCTACGTCGAGAACCGTCCCGGCCCGTGGGACGACGACGGCGACGGGAACCTCACCCCAGCGTTCATCGGACCGCCCGATCACGGCGACGTCGACGATGTCCGGGTGGGCGGCCAGGGCATTCTCCACCTCGGCGCAGTAGATGTTCTCCCCACCCGAGATGATCATGTCCTTCTTGCGATCCACCACGTACACGAAGCCTTCGGAGTCGACCCGCACGAGATCGCCGGAGTGGAACCAGCCACCGTCGAACGCGTCGGCGGTGGCCTCCGGGTTCCGCCAGTATCCCTCCATGAGTCCCGTTCCGCGGTAGACGATCTCACCGATCTCGCCCGGGGCCACGTCGTTCATCGCCTCGTCGACCACACGCATCGCCACGGTGTCGATCGGTTTTCCGACCGACCCGATCTTGCGCACGGCGTCCTTGCCGTCGAGCATGCACGTCACGGGCGACATCTCGGTCTGGCCGAAGAACGCGACGATCGCGGCGTCGGGGAACGCGGCGTACAGGCGGTCGAGCAGGGTGGCGGTGGCCGGCGCGGCGCCCCATCCCAGTACCCGCAGCGCGAGGTCCCGGCCGCCCGCACCGACGCCGTCGAGGATGGCCTGCCACTGGGTGGGCACCATGAACACACTGGTCACCCGTTCCCGCTCGAGCGAGTCGAGCACGTCGGTCGCGTCGAACGCGCCCGTCGGGTGGATGACGACGGTGGCGCCGATCAGCAGGAACGGCCCCACACTGCCGAGGGCGGCGATGTGGAACAGCGGCGACGAGACGAGGTTGACCTCGGACTCGGTGTCGAACAGTCGCCACCCGCGGATGAGGGTCAGCGCCTGTGCCTGCAGATTGAGATGCGACAGCACCGCGCCCTTGGGGCGTCCGGTGGTGCCGGAGGTGTACATGATGGCGGCGGGGGAGTCTTCCGCCACGTCCGCGATCGGAAGGCCAGGATCGGCGGCCCGCATCAGTGTGTCGAGCGCGACGTCGTCGGCGGCGTCCCCGACCACCAGGACGGGCACCGTGCCGTCGACCTCGGCGGCGAGGCCGGCGAGCGAATCCTCGACGACCACCACGGTGGCGTCGCTGTCGGCGACGATGAACCGCACTTCGCCGGGACTGAGCCGGAAGTTGACCGGAACGGCGATCGCGCCGAGGCGATTGGCGGCCAGCATCACCTCGAGGAACTCCGGGCGATTGGTCAGCAGCAGCACCACGCGGTCGCCGGGGCCGACACCGCGGGCGGCGAGGACCGCGGCGGTCCGGGCACTGCGGTCTTCGAGCTCACGCCAGGTGGTGGAGGCGCCCCGGAATCGCAGCGCAACCGCATCGGGTTTCGCGAAGGCGTGCCGGGCAACATGATTGGCCCAGTGTGCACGCCGGGACGCGAACGGTTGCGCGTGCGACGCCGCCGTCATCGGGGCGCTCATCCCCGGCCGAACACTGCGGGCCGCTTCTCCAGGAACGCCGCGACGCCCTCCCGGTAGTCCGCGGCGGCGAGGAGTTCGAGTTGCCCCGTGCGTTCACGGTCGAATGCGTTGTCGAGTTCGATGAGGGTCGCGTCGTTGACGGCGTCCTTGGTGAGATGGAACGCCTCCGACGGTCCGTCGGCGAGTCGGCGGGTGAGGGCGGTGACGGATGCGGCGAACTCGTCGTCGGGGAACACGTCGGCGATCAACCCGGACGCGAGTGCCTCACGTGCGGGGAGTCGTTCGGCCAGGAGCGCCAACCGCAGCGCGCGGGCGCGACCGACCGACGCCGCGACGAGCGCGGTGGCGCCGCCGTCCGGCATCAGGCCCACCTTCGCGAACGCGAGCAGGAAGTAGCTCGATTCGGTGGCGACGGTGAGGTCGCAGGCCAGCGCCAGGGAGACGCCGACACCGGCGGCCGGACCGTTGACCGCGCCGATCACGGGTCGAGGGAACGCGCGAATCGCGGCGGCAGTGCGATTCGCCGCATCGATGGTCGCGGAGTCCGGCGGCCCGGAAATGTTCTCACCACCCAGGTCCGCGCCCGTGCAGAAGGCACGGCCGGTACCGGTGAGGATTGCGACACGGACCGCGGCGTCGCCCGCGTACTTGTCGAAACTGTCGGCGACGGCGTCGAGGGTTTCGGTGGTGACCGCGTTCATACGGGCGGGACGGTTCAGCGTGACGCGCAGGACGCCGTCGTCGACGGTCGTGTCCACGCCGGGAATGTCGGAGCTCATGGGGATCCTTTGTCAGGAAGGGCGGACGGAAAGGGCGATCTTGCCGGTGGCGGAACGGGTTTCGAGTGTTCGCAGTGCGTCGCCGGCGTGCTCGAACGAGTAGGTGGTCGGTTCGGCGATCCGGAGTGCGCCCGACTCGAGGAGCGGCCCCAGGGTCGACCACTGCCGGGCCGTGTAACCGGGGTTGGTGCGCACGTACTCGCCCCAGCCGGCGCCGAGGACCGAGATGTTACGCAGGAGAAGCCGATTGACCTTGACGGTGGGGATCTCACCGCCGGTGAAACCGAGAACCACGAGCCGGCCGTTGGGTGCGAGGCTCCGAAGACTGTCGGTGAAGCGATCGCCGCCCACCGGGTCGAGGATGATGTCGACCCCGCGGCCACCGGTGAGGTCGCGGACCCGGTCCTTCCAGCCGTCCACGAGGACGACGTGAGTCGCGCGGTGGGCCTTCGCGATCTCGGCCTTCTCCTCGGTGCTGACGACGGCGATCGTCTCGAGTCCCAGCGCGGCGGCCACCTGCAGCGCGGCGACTCCGACACCGCCGGCGGCGCCGTGCACCAACACGGTTTCACCGGCGCGGTACCGGGCGCGTTCGTCGAGCGCGAAGTGCACGGTGAGGTAGTTCATCAGGAAACCGGCGCCGGCCTCGAGGGACACCGAGTCGGGGAGCGGGAACACCGAGTCGGGTTTCACCGCGACGGTCTGCTGCCATGCGCCGTCCGTCGCGAGTACGGCCACCCGCTGGCCGGCGTCGATGCCGCTGCCCGCGGGTGCGCTGCGCACGATTCCGGCGCCCTCGACGCCCAGCACGAACGGCAGTTCGCGGACCAGTTGGTAGCTGCCGGTGGTCTGCAGCAGATCGGGGAACGACACCCCGGCGGCGTGGAGGTCGACGACGACGAGACCGGTTCCGTCGGGTTCGTCGATCTCGACGAGTTGCACTCCGGCGGGGCCGGATACTGCGGTCAATTGCTGGGCATACACGTGGTGATCTCCTCCGTCGGTCCCTGAATATCCATACCAGACCCAACTGAACGGGCGCTAGATAATCTCGGCCATTGACCGTGCCTGCGACGCCGTGGTACTAACTTTAACGAGCGATCAGTAATCATGTCGAAGGCGGAGGGTGAGACGTGCCAGAACAGACCGAGACGACGGAGGCGGCCGCGCTGTGGGAACGGCGTGGAGGCATCGGCATCATCACGCTGAACCGCCCCAAGGCGCTCAATGCGGTGAACGGTGCGTTGTCGACCGCAGTCGGGACTCTGCTCGAGCAGGCCGAGAACGACCCCGACGTGCGGGTGGTCGTCGTGACCGGATCCGGCCGGGCCTTCTGCGCGGGCGCCGACCTCAAGGCTCTCGCGACGGGCGGAAACATTGCTGCGGAGGGCCACCCCGAATGGGGATTCGCCGGCTACGCGCAGCACTGGATCAGTAAGCCGACCATCGCCGCGGTCAACGGATTCGCCCTGGGCGGCGGCACCGAACTGGTCCTCGCCAGCGACCTCGCGGTCGTGGACGAGGAGGCGAAACTCGGGCTGCCCGAGGTCAAGCGCGGACTCTTCGCCGCCGCGGGCGGGGTGATCCGCCTGCAACAGCAGATCCCCAAGAAGGTCGCGCTGGAGATCGCGTTGACCGGCGAGCCGATCACGGCCGCGCAGGGCAAGGAACTGGGTCTCGTCAACCGGGTCGCGCCGTCCGGCACCGCTCTGGCTGTCGCACTCGAACTCGCGGAGCAGATCGCGGCGAACGCCCCGCTGTCGGTGCGTGAATCGAAGGCCATGATCCACCGCACCGCCACCGAACCCGACTGGGAAAACGGTGCATGGGAGGCGAACACCGCCGCCATCGCGACCATCTTCACCAGCGCAGACGCCAAAGAAGGGCCCACGGCATTCGCCGAGAAGCGCCAACCGGTCTGGCAAGGCCGCTGACCCACGGGCGGCGCAGCCGCACACAATCGAAAGGGAACATCATGACCAACGCTGTCATCGTGGACGTCGTCCGCCTCGCCTCCGGTAAGGGCAAGCCGGGCGGTGCGCTGTCCGGCACGCATCCTGTCGAACTGCTCGCGCACGTGCTGCGCACCATCGTCGAACGCAACGGTATCGACCCCGCACAGGTCGACGACGTCATCGGCGGCTGTGTCGGCCAGGCCGGCGAGCAGGCCCTCAACATCTCCCGGACGGCACTGTTGTCGGCCGGGTTCCCGGAGTCTGTGCCGGCCACCACCGTCGACCGCCAGTGCGGTTCGAGCCAGCAGGCGGCGCACTTCGCCGCGCAGGGCGTGATCGCCGGCGCCTACGACATGGTCATCGCCTGCGGTGTGGAGTCGATGTCCCGCGTCCCGATGGGCACGACCACCCTCGGGCAGGACGCGTCCGGCCCGGGCATCGCGGCCCGCTACCCCGAAGGTCTTGTCAACCAGGGCATCTCGGCGGAACTGATCGCCGCGAAGTGGAAGTTCGATCGCGACACCCTCGACACGTTCTCCGCACAGTCGCATCAGCGTGCCGCAGACGCCCTGGCGAAGGGGTTGTTCGACAAGGAGATCGTCCCGATCTCGGTCACCAACGCTGCCGGTGAGACGGTCACGCACACGGTCGACGAGACGGTGCGCGCCTCCACCACCGCCGAGGGACTGTCCGGTCTGAAGTCCTCGTTCTACTCCGAGAAGTACGCGGCCCGGTTCCCGGAAGCGCAGTGGCACATCACCCCGGGCAACTCGTCGCCGCTGACCGACGGTGCGTCCGCGGCGCTGATCATGAGCGAGGAGATGGCGTCGAAGCTGGGTCTGACCCCGCGGGCCCGCTTCCACTCGTTCGCCGTGGCCGGTGACGACCCGGTCTTCATGCTCACCGCGCCGATCCCCGCGACTAAGAAGATCCTTGCCAAGTCGGGGCTGAGCATCGACGACATCGACGCCTACGAGGTCAACGAGGCGTTCGCACCGGTGCCGCTGGCGTGGGCGCACGAGTTCGGCGCCGACCCGGCCAAGCTCAACCCGTGGGGCGGCGCCATCGCGCTCGGCCACGCGCTCGGCTCGTCGGGCACCCGACTGCTCAGCACCCTGGTCAACAACCTCGAGGCCACCGGCGGACGCTACGGCCTGCAGACGATGTGCGAGGGCGCGGGCATGGCCAACGCCACCATCATCGAACGCATCTGACTCTCACTCCCGAAAAACACTGTCTTCGAAAGGTATACACATGATCGTCAACGACAGCGTCGCCCTCGTCACCGGTGGCGCCTCGGGCCTCGGCCTGGCCACCACCAAGGCCCTGCTCGCCGACGGCGCCAGCGTCGTCATCGTCGACCTGCCCTCGTCCAACGGTGAAACGGTCGCCAAGGAACTCGGCGACCGCGTCCGCTTCGCCGCGGGCGACGTCACCAGCGAGGCCGACGTGGCCGCCGCGCTCGACGTCGCGGAGTCTCTCGGACCGCTGCGTGTCGCCGTGAACTGCGCCGGCATCGGCAACGCCATCAAAACCGTCAGCAAGAACGGCGCGTTCCCGCTGGCCGACTTCACCAAGATCGTCACCGTCAACCTGATCGGCACGTTCAACGTGATCCGCCTTGCTGCCGAGCGCATCTCGAAGAACGAGCCGATCGACGGCGAGCGCGGCGTCATCATCAACACCGCCTCCGTCGCCGCCTACGAGGGCCAGATCGGTCAGGCCGCGTACTCCGCGTCCAAGGGCGGCGTCGTCGGCATGACCCTGCCGATCGCCCGCGACCTCGCGTCGCTGCTGATCCGCGTCAACACGATCGCGCCCGGCCTGTTCAAGACGCCGCTGCTCGGCTCCCTGCCGGAGGCCGCCCAGCAGTCCCTCGGTGGCCAGGTGCCGCACCCCTCGCGTCTCGGTGACCCGTCCGAGTACGGCGCACTCGCCGCGCACATCGTGTCGAACCCGATGCTCAACGGCGAGACAATCCGCCTCGACGGCGCCATCCGCATGGCACCGCGCTGATCGGCGACCTGTGACTCTGCACGAGGACGGGCCGACGACCGCGGAATCGGCATACGCCGACTGGCGGAATTTCGAGGCCCTGCCGCTGACACCCATCCTCGAGCAGGCGCTGGAACTGTTCAACGAGAACGGCTACCACGGCACGACGGTGCGTCAGATCGCCCGTCGTGTCGGGGTGACCGTCCCCGCCCTGTACTACCACCACGAGAGCAAGGAAGCCGTTCTCGTGGCCCTGTTCGAACTGCAGATGCGCGAGCTGAACGAGCGCGCCGAGGCGGCCGCCCGCGACGCCGGCGACGACGTGGTGGCGCAATTCGTCAACGTCGTCGAGGCGATCGTCCTGTACATGACGCACCGGGTGCGGCACGTCTCTCTCGACACCGAGTTGCGGCACGTCTCCGCCGACAGCCGCAGTCGCTACGCCGCGACCCGAAAGCGTCTCGAACTGATGATGATCGATCTCGTCGGCGACGGCGTACACCGCGACGTGTTCCACAGCCGGAACGTCCCCGAGACCGTGCGCGCTCTCCTCGGGATGCTCCAGTCGATTCCGCGGTGGTACCAACTCGGCGGGGCGCTGACCCCCGCGCAGGTCGCCGAGCGCTACGTCGACATCGCCCTCCACACCGTCGGGTATCTACCCGCTCACTGACTGTTGCCCCAGAGGAGCCGTCCCATGCTCTCCACAGCGTTCACTCAGACCTTCGGCGTCCGCCACCCGATCGTGCAAGGCGGCATGCAGTGGGTCGGTCGCGCCGAACTCGTCGCAGCCGTCGCCAACGCCGGTGCGCTCGGCCTGCTCACCGCACTGACTCAGCCCACTCCCGAGGACCTCGCCAAGGAGATCGCCCGCACCCGCGAGCTCACCGACCAGCCCTTCGGCGTGAACCTGACGATCCTGCCGGCGATCACGCCGCCGCCGTACGAGGAGTACCGGCAGGTCATCATCGAGTCCGGCATCAAAATCGTCGAGACGGCCGGCTCCAACCCCGCCCCGCACCTGCCCGACTTCCACGCCGCCGGCGTGAAGGTGCTGCACAAGTGCACCAGCGTCCGGCACGCGATCAAGGCCCAGGACAGCGGCGTCGACGGCATCAGCATCGACGGCTTCGAATGCGCCGGACACCCCGGCGAGGACGACATCCCCGGGCTGGTGCTCATCGCGGCCGCCGCCGAACAGATCACCATCCCGATGGTCGCGTCGGGCGGGTTCGCGGACGGACGCGGGCTGGTCGCGGCGCTGGCGCTCGGCGCCGACGGCATCAACATGGGCACCCGCTTCATGTGCACCGCCGAATCGCCGATTCACCAGAACATCAAGGAAGCCATCGTCGCCGGCACGGAGACCGACACCGAGTTGATCTTCCGGCCGCTGCGCAACACGGCGCGGGTCGCGAGCAACACCGTGAGCCGCGAGGTGGTGGACATCCTCGATCGGGGCGGCAAGTTCGAGGACGTCCGTGAGCTCGTCGCCGGTGCCCGCGGGCGCACGGTGTTCGAGAACGGCGACCCCGACGCGGGCATCTGGACCGTCGGCACCGTCCAGGGCCTCATCCACGACATCCCCACTGCCGGTGAACTCGTCGAACGCATCGTCGACGAGGCGGAGGCGCTGATCGCAGAACGCCTCGCCGGCCTGTCCGTGCCCGTCAGCGCGTGACCCTTCGGTAGGAGAAAAACCATGCAGCGCACTATCTTCGAGAAGGATCACGAAGCGTATCGGGAGACCGTGCGCGAGTTCCTGGCCCGCGAGATCGAACCGAACTACGAACAGTGGGAGTCCGACCGGCTGATCGACCGCTCGGCATGGCTGGCGGCCGGAAAGTCCGGGATCGTCGGTCTCGCCGTGCCGGAGGAGTTCGGCGGCTCCGGCGTCGCCGACTACCGATTCCGGTATGTCGCCGCCGAGGAGATCGCCCGCACCGCGACCACGTCGTTCGGGTCCGGGCTCAGCGTGCACGACGACATCGTCATCCCGTACATCGTGGGGCTCGGCACCGCCGAGCAGAAGCAGCGGTGGCTGCCCGGCATGGCCGCGGGTGAGGTGATCGGCGCGATCGCGATGACCGAGCCCGGCACCGGAAGCGACCTGCAGGGCATCAAGACCACCGCGGTGCGGGACGGCGAAGAGTGGGTGATCAACGGTCAGAAGACGTTCATCACCAACGGTATTCACTCCGACCTGATCATCGTCGTCGCGCGCACCGACCCGAACGCCGGGTCCAAGGGATTCTCGCTCTTCGTCGTGGAGCGGGGCATGCCGGGCTTCAGCCGGGGCCGCAAGCTGCACAAGGTCGGTCTCGCCGGCCAGGACACCGCGGAACTCGTGTTCGAGGACGTCCGGGTGCCCGCGGCCAATCTGCTCGGCACCGAGGGGCGAGGCTTCGTCCATCTCATGGAGAACCTGCCCCTCGAACGTATTTCGATTGCGGTCAACGCGATCGCCGCGGCGAAGGCCGCATACCGGTGGACCCGGGACTATGTGTTCGAGCGGAAGGCGTTCGGGAAGCCGATCGGCGATCTGCAGAACACCCGGTTCGCGCTGGCGGAGATGCTCACCGAGATCGAGGTGACCGAATCGCACATCGACCGGTGCGTACTCGCCCTGAACGCAGACGAACTCACCGCCGTCGACGCGTCGAAGGCGAAGTGGTGGGCCAGTGAGCTGCAGAAACGCGTCGTCGACCGCTGCGTCCAGTTGCACGGCGGCTACGGCTACATGATGGAGTACCCCATCGGCCGCGCCTACGTCGACAGCCGCATCCAGACGATCTACGGCGGAACCACCGAGATCATGAAGGAAATCATCGGTCGCGACATCGCGGCAGGGTAGGCGGCTCCGCCGCCCGTGCGCCTTTTTGGTAGCTGGAACAACCAGAAAGGCGCACGGGCGCGAAGCGCCTATCCCAGGGACGCCCTCGCGTCGGCGTACTCGCGGGTGAGGCGTTCGACGATGTCCGCGACCGGGACGACCGCGTCGACGGCCCCGATGCCCTGCCCGGCGCCCCAGATGTCGCGCCACGGCTTGGCTTCCGACTTCGCGGCGGTATCGGCGTCCTCACCGACGCCGAAGTTCATGGCGGACGGGTCGGAGACGGCGAGGTTGTGCGGGTCGAGTCCGGCGGCCTCGATGCTGCCGCGCAGGTAGTTGCCGTGCACGCCGGTGAACAGGTTGGAGTAGACGATGTCGGAGGCGGTGGAGTCGACGATCATCTGCTTGTAGCCGGCGTCGGCGTTGGCTTCTTCGGTGGCGATGAACGCGGAGCCGATGTAGGCGAGGTCGGCGCCTGCGGCCCGGGCGGCGAGGACGGAGCGGCCGTGGGCGATCGAGCCCGACAGCAGGAGAGGGCCGTCGAACCATTCGCGGATCTCCTGGATCAACGCGAACGGTGACAGGGTGCCTGCGTGCCCGCCCGCACCGGCGGCGACGGCGATGAGCCCGTCGGCGCCCTTCTCGACGGCCTTCTTCGCGAACTTGTTGTTGATGACGTCGTGGAGGACGATCCCGCCGTAGCTGTGGACGGCGTCGTTGACGTCGGTGCGGGCGCCGAGGGAGGTGATGACGATGGGCACCTGGAACTCGACCACGGTGGCGAGGTCTTCGTCGAGTCGGTCGTTGCTCTTGTGCACGATCAGGTTGACCGCGTAAGGGGCGGACGGGGTCTCGGGGTTGTTGGCGTCGTGCTTGGCGAGTTCTTCGGTGATGCGGGTGAGCCACTCGCGCAGGACGGGCTGCGGTCGCGCGTTGAGGGAGGGGAAGGACCCGACGATGCCGGCGGTGGACTGGGCGATCACCAGATCGGGTCCGGAGACGATGAACATCGGCGACGCGACCACGGGCAGGCGAAGCCGGTCTTGCAGAATGGGGGGCAGGCTCACGAATCTCTCCTCGATGCGGTATCTGATTACGGTGCAGTGCTTTACGTCTGGGGAAGCTGGGCGGCCATCCGGGGAATGAGAGCCTGGAGGCCTTTCACGGGTCGAATCATCACCTTGAACGACGTGATCTGATCGCGGTCGTTCCAGTGGATCAGATCGACGCCGTTGACGTGGACGCCGTCGAGTTCGGTGGCGAATTCCAGCACCGCCGAACGGTCGCCGTACCACTCCTCGACGTACCGGAAGCCGGTGCCGTCGAAGACGGTCAGGGCGGCGCCGAGGTAGGCCAGGACCTTCGACTTGCCTTCCTGCGGAGTGAAGACCGCGGGGGAGGAGAAGACGGCGTTTTCGGCCACGAGGGCGTCGAGGGCGGCGAGGTCGCGGTTGTCGACGACGCGGTGCCATGCTTCGACGACGTCGGGACGCCTCGGCGTCGTGGCGGTCATCCGCGGAACGCCGGGGTCGGGAGGTCGTCGCCGAACACGTCCGGCAGGTCGTCGCGCACGCTGTCGGGGAAGACGGCGGGCCGCTTCTCGAGGAAGGCGGAGATGCCCTCCTTCGCATCGGGGCCGATGCCGCGGATGTTGATCCCCCGGGTCTCGACGCGGTGCGCGATCATCGGGTGCTCGGCGCCGAGCGCCCGCCACATCATTTGCCGGGACAGCGCCACGGAGACGGGGGCGGAGTGTTCGGTCAGGCTGCGGGCCAGGGCGTAGGCCTCGTCGAGCAGGGACTCGCGGGGATACAGCTTGTACACGAGGCCTGCGTCGAGAGCTTCCGCGGCGGGGAACACCCGGCCGGAGTACACCCAGTCGAGGGCGGTCTGGAGCGGGACGAGGCGCGGCAGGAACCAGGTGGAGCAGGATTCGGGGACGATGCCGCGGCGGTTGAAGACGAATCCGATGCGGGCGTCGTCGGCGGCGAGCCGGAAGTCGGCCGCGAGGGTCATCGTGATGCCGACCCCGACGGCCGGCCCATTGATGGCCGCGATGATCGGTTTGCGGGATTCGAACATCCGGAGCACCACGCGGCCGCCACCGTCGCGGCGGGCGTCGGCGCTCTCGTCCTCCCCCTGCTCGTCCTGCCACTGTCCGAACGTGTCGGCGCCCGCGGTGAGGTCGGCACCCGCGCAGAACGCTCGTCCGGCTCCGGTGACGACGATCGCCCGCACGGCGTCGTCGGCGTCGAACCGGTCGTAGGCAGCGATCAGCTCGTTCTCCATGGTGGTGGTGAAGGCGTTGAGCTGGTCGGGGCGGTTGAGGGTGATCGTCGCGATGCCGTCGGCGACGTCGAGTTCGATGTGCTCCACCGACCCAGCATGACATTGTTACCGAACGATCGCTAGAGCGGGTTTTGTGACGGGACGCACTACGCTGGGAGCGATCGTGTGATGGGTGAAGCGGGGACGGAGACCGAGGGATGTGCGCTGCAAAGGTGGCCGCGGTGAGCACGGGCACCGGGCGGCAGGTGATCCTCGATTCCGCGGTCGCGAACATGAACGAACGCGGCTATCACGGCACCTCCATGCGCGACATCGCCCGCGGCGCCGACATCACCGTCGCATCGATCTACCACCACTTCGCGTCGAAGCAGGAGATTCTGCAGGACATCATGGTGCGCGCGCTCCACGACGCCATCGCGATGACCCGCGGTGCGCTGCTGCGGTCGGGGGGCGTCCCCGCCGACCAGCTGCAGTCGCTGGTGCGGGCCTGGGTCATGTTCCACACCACCCGGCAACGGGACGCGATGGTCGGTGCCACCGAGATCCGCAGCCTCGATGACGCCGGCCGTCGGCTCGTCGTGGCTCTTCGCGACGAGCAGGAACACCTGTTCCGCGACGTCATCGAGCGGGGCGTCGAGGAGGGCGACTTCGGGACGGAATACCCGAGGGACGCCGTCCGCGGCATCATCAACATGGGCCAGTCGGTGTGCACGTGGTGGCACGCAGACGGACCGATGACCCCCGAGGAACTCGCCGAGCGCTACGCCGACCTGGCCCTCGCGATGGTGAAACCGGTCGCCCGATCACAATGAAATTCGCCAGAAGACTCGACGCTCTCCAGCAGAAGTACCCGGCGATGGGATTCCCGATCGCCGTCACGTACAAGTTCCTCGACGATCAGGGCGTGTATCTCGCGGCGTTGATCGCGTATTACGGGTTCATCTCGCTGTTCCCCCTGCTGCTTCTGCTGTCCACGGTGCTCGGGTTCGTGCTGTCCGGGCGTCCCGACCTGCAGCAGGACATCATCGACTCGGCGCTGAGCCAGTTCCCGGTGATCGGAGCCGACCTGGCCGACCCGCACCGGATCGGCGGCGGCGTGACGGGCCTGGTGATCGGGCTGGTCGGTGCTCTCTACGGCGGCCTCGGCGTGGCACTGGCCTGCCAGAACGCGATGAACACGGCGTGGTCGGTTCCCCGGAACATGCGGCCCGACCCGATCCGCGGCCGGTTGCGGGGTCTGCTGTTGCTCGGCACGATCGGGCTCGCCGTGCTCGGCACGGCCGCCGTCGCCGCGGTCGGCGCCGCGACGCATCTGTCCGGATCGTTCGCCGTGATCCTGATGCTCGCCGCGATCACGATCAATTCCGCGATCTTCGTCCTCGCATTCCGACTCGCCACCGCCCGCCCGCTGTCGGTCGCCGACGTCGCGCCCGGCGCCGTCGCGGCTGCCGTGTTGTGGCAGGTGCTCCAATCGTTCGGTGCGTACTACGTGAGCAAGGTGGTGAGTACGGCGTCGGTGACGAACGGGGTGTTCGCCGTCGTGCTCGGACTGCTGGCGTTCCTGTTCCTCGCCGCCGCGGCGATCGTGGTGTGCGTGGAGATCAACGTCGTCCGCGTCGACAGGCTGCACCCGCGGGCGCTGCTCGTGCCGTTCACCGACAACACCGAACTCGCGGACGGCGACAAGCGGACGTTCACCGACCAGGCGAAGGCGCAGCGCGCGGTTCCGCACGAGGGAATCCACGTCACGTTCGACGAACTTTCTGGGACGATGGACGAGACCACACCGACGTCGAAGGAGGAGCCGTGACCGATCCGATCTTCGACAAGTCGGAACAACTGAAGCAGGTGCAGCAGGGGATCCTTCCCGGTGAGACGATCATCGCCGTGTACGACTGCATCGGCGCGGGCACCGGCTTCCTCGCCATCACGAATCTGCGCGTCGTCATTCAGGACAAGAGCTTCGTCGGGAAGCGCACCGCGATCACGTCCATTCCGTACAAGAACATCCGGTCCGTCTCGTTCCTCAGCAACAAGTCGTGGGCCGGCCAGTTCTTCTCCTCCAGCAGCATCGCCGTCGACGTCGCCCAGACCACGTACGAGGCCGACTTCCGCGGCATGGACAAGGCCCACCACGTCCACACGGTGATTCTCCAGCACATCACGTGACGTAGATCGCTCCGCTCCGCTGCGTCGGCCCACGTCATGGGGATGCCCGCGTCCGAGCGTCGGTGAGTGGAATCACGCCCGACTCGATTGTTAATTCACTTGCGACCTCACCCATACTGGGACGAGCCGGTTTGCCACGATCTCGGCCCGGCATTTTCGTCAGGTGAGTCCAACGACTCGTGCTCGCCGCCCCAACGATCAGCCCCGATGGGAGTCCTGCTGCCATGACGCCACCCTCCGCTGCGCTCACCGAACCCGCGGTCGCCACTCGCCCTTCTCTGCGTCCGCGGTTTCCGTCGCCGAGTCGGCGGGGCGCGATGCTGGCGCTGGCGCTCGGCGGGTTCGGCATTGGCACAACGGAATTCGCGTCCATGGGACTGTTGCCGGCGATGGCGGCGGGCACCGGGGTGTCGGAGCCGGTGGCCGGGCACTTCGTGTCGGCGTATGCGCTCGGCGTCGTCGTCGGCGCGCCCACGATCGCGGCGCTGGCCGCCCGCGTCGAGCGGCGCACATTGCTCATCGCGTTGATGGCCACGTTCGTCATCGGCAATCTCGCGACGGCCCTGGCACCGGGATACGAGTCGCTGCTGGCGGCCCGGTTCCTCGCCGGGCTGCCGCACGGCGCGTACTTCGGCGTCGCGGCGCTGGTCGCCGCGCACCTCGCCGAGCCGGGAAAACGCGCGAAGGCGGTCGCGACGGTGATGATGGGCCTGTCGGTCGCGAACGTGGTCGGGGTGCCGGCGACGGCGTTCTTCGGTCAGATCCTCGGCTGGCGGTCCGCGTTCGTGCTCGTGGTGATCATCGGCATCGTGACGCTGGCCGCACTGGCACGTCTCGTCCCGCCGCTGGCCGGGGTGCACGTGAGCAACCCGGTGGCCGAACTCGGGGCGCTGAGCCGGGTGCAGGTGTGGATGACATTGATCTTCGCGACGGTCGGATTCGGCGGCTCGTTCGCCGTGTACACCTACATCAGCTCGACGCTCACCGAGGTGTCCGGGTTGCCGCAGACGATGGTGCCGGTCGCGTTGATGCTGTTCGGTTCGGGAATGATCCTCGGCAACGTCATCGGCGGACGGATCGCGGACAACGCGGTGGTCCCCGGGCTGTTCGGGTGCATGATCGCCCTCATCGCGGTCCTCGCGCTGTTCGTCGTCGCCGCTCGCAATCCGGTGACGGCGCTGATCGTGCTGTTCTTCATCGGTGTGGCGGTGACCGCCATCTTCCCGTCCGTCCAGTCGCGGCTGATGGACGCGGCGGGCGACGCGAAGACGCTCGCGTCGACGCTGATCCACGGGGCGTTCAACCTCGCCAACGCCGGTGGCGCCTGGATCGGAGGCGTCGTGATCGCGGCCGGGTACGGCTACACCGCCCCGGCCGCGGTCGGGGCACTCCTCGGCGTCGCCGGGCTGATCGTTCTCACCATCGCGGTCGTCCTCGACCGCAGGCGAACGACGGCTCAGGCCGTCACACCCGCGGAGTAACGCTCGCGGAGAGTGCCCTTGACCAGTTTCCCGGTGGGGGTGCGCGGCAGGTCGTCGCTGAACACGAGATTCCGCGGCACCTTGAAACGGGCGAGCCGTTCCCGGACGTGACCCAGCAGTTCGGCGGCCAGCGCGTCGTCACCGGCCACGCCGGGAACCGTCTGGACCACTGCGAGCACCGTTTCGCCCATCTCCTCGTCGGGGACCCCGATCACCGCGACGTCGAGGACGGCCGGGTGCTCGGTGAGGGTGTTCTCGATCTCCTGCGGGTAGATGTTGACGCCGCCGGAGATGATCATGAACGACTTCCGGTCGGTGAGGAACAGGTACCCGTCCTCGTCGAGGTATCCGACGTCGCCGGTCGTGGTCCAGGTCGGGTGCTGCGGGTGCTGTGCGTCCCGGGTCTTCTCCGGCGCGTTGTGGTATTCGAACGGCAGGGTGTCCCGCTCGAAGTACAGGGTGCCGACCTCGCCGGGTGCGAGGTCGGCCCCGTCGTCGCCGCAGATGTGCGCGACCCCGAGGGCGGCCCGGCCGACGGTTCCGGGCTTGCGGAGCCATTCGTCCGAGTTCACCAGGGTCATGCCGTTGAGTTCGGTGGAGGAGTAGTACTCGGACAGGATCGGACCCCACCACTCGATCATCTGCCGTTTCACCTCCACCGGGCACGGGGCCGCGGCGTGCACGGCGACGCGCAGACTGGAGATGTCATATCGCTCGCGCACGTCCCGGGGCAGCTTCAGCATGCGGACGAACATGGTGGGAACCCACTGGCTGTAGGTGACACGGAACTTTTCGATACACGCGAGCGCCGTCTCGGCGTCGAAGCGGTCCATCACGACGACGGTGCCGCCCAGCGCCTGCACCGACGCGCAGGTGCGGAGTGGCGCCGCGTGATACAGCGGGGCGGGTGACAGGTAGACGGTGTCGGGCGTGACTCCCCACACCGTCGCGTTCATCCCGGTCATGGTGTCGCCCGGGTCCTGGATCTGCCGTGCGGGCAACTCCGGTTTGATGCCCTTCGGACGACCGGTGGTGCCGGAGGAGTACAGCATGTCCGCCCCGCGCGGCTGGTCGGGGAGCGGGACGTCGGACTCCGCGGCCGCGGCGTCGTCGAGCGAGGCGTAGCCGGAAATCGTTCCCCCGAACGCGAGCCGGTGCTCGGTGCCGGGGGTGAGGACGGGGAGCTCGCGCGCCACCGCATCGAGTGCGGCATCGACGATGACGGCCCGGGCACCGCAATCCTCGACGATGTAGGCGATCTCGGGCGGAGTGAGATGCCAGTTCACCATCGTGATATAGAGCCCGGAACGCATGGCCGCCCAGTAGACGTCGAAGATCGCGGCAGTGTTCGTGGCCAGCACCGCGACGTGGTCACCGGGGCGCAGGCCGAGCGCGTTCAGGTGCCGGGCGATGCGGATCGAGCGGGACTCCAGTTCGGCGAAGGTGACCGTCTGCCCGGTGCCGGCCATGATCACGGCGGGCTTGTCGGGGGTGGTGGCAGCATGCGCGCCGGGATACATGGTTACTCCAATTCGTGATGGTTCGCGGGTGTTGAATCTCTTCAGCCGAGTTGCTCCTGCGCGACCTTCGATCTCCGGGCGACGCCGGCGACGGCGATCAGTCCGATGACGGCGGCGACGGTGACGAAGAGCGCTGGCGACAGGATGTTTCCGGTCTTCTCCACGAGCCAGACGGCGACGAAGGGGGCGGTCCCGCCCGCGATGACGACGCCGAGGTTCCAGCCCATGGCCACGCCGGTGAAGCGGACGTCCTTGTCGAACAGCAACGGCAGCAGGGTGTACGAGCCGACCTGGGTGCCGATGGTGTTGACCATGATCAGCAGGTAGGCGATCGCCGCGATCCACACACTGTGGTGCATGACGGCCATCGCGGGGTAGGTGACGATCGCGAAACCGGCCAGGCCGATGACCGTGAACCGCAACCGCCCGATCCGGTCGGCGACGATCCCGCCGAGTGGCATTGCGAGCGCAACGATTCCGATGACAGCGGTGGCGATCCAGTAGACGGGGGTGCGTTCGTAACCGAGGCTCTTCATGAGGTGGATGCTCATGTACGTGAGGCCGACGTAGGCGGTTCCGTTGCACGCCAAACTGATTCCGACCGACTGCACGAGGGCGAGCGGCTGGCGCCGGAAGACGGCGACGACCGGCGCCTGGGCCGGTCCGGGCTCGTCGTCGTCGCCGTGGGTCTCCTCGACCCGGGTGCGGGCCCACAGGCAGAGCAGGGTGAGCGGCAACGCGAGCAGGAACGGGACCCGCCACCCCCAGCTCTCGAGTTGCGCGTCGGTGGTGAGTGCGGACACGGTACCCGCGACCGCGGCGGCCATCGCGAATCCCATCGTGGAGCCGAGCGGGGTGAAGGCGCCGTAGGTCGCCTCGAGGTGCCGCGGCGCGGATTCGGAGATGAACGTGGCGGAACCGCCGACCTCGCCGCCGGCCGAGAAGCCCTGGACCATCCGGACGAAAACGAGAAGCACGGTGGCCCAGATGCCCGCCTGCGCATGGGTGGGCAGGAATCCCATCGCCATGCTGCCGAGGCCCATGCAGACGAGCGTCGCGAGGAGGGCCTTCTTCCGTCCGAATCGGTCGCCGAAGTGCCCGAACACGATGCCGCCGAGCGGCCGCATGAGGTAGGCGGTGCCGAACACGGCGAGCGCGGACAGCAGGGCCGTGGCCGGGTCGCTGCTGGGGAAGAACAGTGGCGCCATCACGATCGCGAGGTAGCCGTACAGGCTGAAGTCGTAGTACTCGATCAGGGTGCCGACTCCGCCCGCGACCGCGGCGCGGCGTGCCCGCACGCGGTCTTCGGCCCGCCATTCGGTGGTGGCTGCAGACCCGGTCAACTGGTCCGTCATAGGTGTCCTGACCTTTCGGAGGCGGATGAGACGTGCATCACTTCGGATGGATCATGGCAAGCGAACGATCGATTGGCAAGTGGTTCGATCGGACGTTCTCTCTCACCGCGGTGCCGCCGTGAACTGCACGATATCGGGATATTGACTTCGAGCTCCCGTTCGTTCGATGATGGGCAGCAACCGAACGAGCGTTTGGCTGCACTTCAGATTTCGAAAGGACGCAGCGGATGACGACGTCCCACGCCGAAGCGGACACCGACGCGGACCGGGAGGATTCGGCAGTCGATCTCACCGCCCTCGCCGCCTACCTCGACACCGCTCTCGACGGGGGTGTACAGGGAGAGTTGTCGGCGGGACTGATCAGCGGTGGCCGCTCGAACCCCACCTACCGGGTCGCCGACGCCGACCGGACGTGGGTCCTGCGGCGGCCCCCGTACGGGCACGTCCTGCCGAGCGCCCACGACATGAAGCGCGAGTTCACCGTGATCCGGGGACTGGCGGGAACCGCCGTTCCGGTACCTGAAGCGGTGCTGCTGTGCGAGGACAAGTCCGTGCTCGGCGCGCCGTTCTACCTCATGGAACTGGTGGACGGGATGTCTGTCGGGACGGTCGAGCAGGCGTCGGCGCTGACCCCGGACGACCGGCGGCGGCTCGGACTGGCCCTCGCCGACACCCTCGCGGAGTTGCACGGTGTGGATCCCCACGCGGTCGGGCTGGGTTCCTTCGGCCGCCCCGACGGCTACCTGGAACGGCAACTCGACCGTTGGTCCCGGCAATGGGAGGCCTCGCGCACCACCGACCGCCCCGAGGTGGGCGTGCTGCTGGACAAGCTCCGCCGGGCGTTGCCCACCAGTCGCTTTCCCGGAATCGTGCATGGAGACGTGAAACTCGACAACGTGCTCGCGTCCCGCGACGACGCCGGGACGATCGTCGCGGTCCTGGACTGGGAGATGGCGACCCTCGGCGACACCCTCGCGGACGTCGGGATCATGCTGAGCTTCTGGGACCAGCCCGGCGAGGTCGACAACCCGGTGACCAAGGGCCTCGCGCGACTCGACGGATTCCCCACCCGCGCGGAGCTTCTCGACCGTTACGCCGCGCAGCGCGGCATCGACATCTCCGACATCGACTGGTACACGGTGTTCGCCGACTTCAAGATCGCCGTCATCCTCGAGGGCATCACCGCCCGGCACGCGCAGGGCGGCACCGTCGGTGGCGGTTTCGACGATGTCGGCGACATGGTCGGACCGCTGTTGCAGCGCGCACTCGACCTCGCCGCGGCGTCGGCCGTGTCCGAGCTTCGCCGCTGACCGCGGCATCACCGAAACAGATTGGAGCCACGGAAGTGGAATTCGAGTACAGCCCGAAAGTGCTGGAACTGCAGGCGAAGCTGACGAAATTCATGCAGGAGCGGGTGCTGCCCGCCGAGCGGATCGCCGAGGAACAGCTGGCGTCCAAGCCGGATCACTGGGGGGCGCCGCCGATCGTCGCCGACCTCAAGGCCGCCGCGAAACGCGAGGGCCTGTGGAATCTGTTCCTGCCCGCCCGGGAAGGCGCGGGGCTGACCAACCTCGAATATGCGCCGCTCGCCGAACTCACCGGCTGGAGCCCGCTGATCGCACCCGAGACGGTCAACTGCAACCCGCCCGACACCGGCAACATGGAACTGTTGCACCTCTACGGCACCGACGAACAGAAGTCGGAATGGCTCGAACCTCTTCTCGCGGGTGAATTCCGGTCGTGCTTCTCGATGACCGAACCGGATGTCGCGAGCTCCGACGCGAACAACGTGCGCCTCGAGATCGCCGACGACGGCGATCACTGGGTGCTGACCGGCCGCAAGTGGTGGTCCACCGCGGCCCTGCGCGACGACTGCCGGGTGGCGATGGTCATGGGCGTCACCGACCCCGACGCTCCGGTCGGCAACCGGCACAGCATCGTCCTGGTGCCCATGGACACACCGGGATTGAACATCGTCCGCTCCACCAGGGTGCTCGGCTTCACCGACCGCCACGAGGGTGGACACGGCGAGATCGCCTTCGACAAGGTCCGCGTCCCGAAGGCGAATCTGCTCGGACCGCGCGGCAAAGGATTCGCGGTCGCGCAGGCCCGCCTCGGACCGGGCCGCATCCACCACTGCATGCGGCTGATCGGGATGGCCGAGCGGGCCATCGCGCTGATGACCGAACGCGCCCGCACCCGTGTTGCGTTCGGCAGACCCCTCGCCGACGAGGGCGTCGTGCAGGCCACCGTCGCCGACGCGCGCATCCACCTCGACGCCGCCCGGCTGCTGGTGCTCAAGGCCGCCTGGCGGATGGACGTCGAGGGCACCAAGGCGGCCCGCCACGACATCGCCGCCGCCAAGGTGATGGTTCCGCTGACGGTCAAGCAGATCGTCGACGATGCGATGCAGATCTTCGGCGGCGCCGGACTGTCGGAGGACACCATCCTGCCGGTGCTGTATGCGCAGGCCCGGTTCCTGCAGATCGCGGACGGTCCCGACCAGGTGCACCGCCGCTCCCTGGCCTGCGCCGAGTTCGCCGCCACCCCGGTACTGAAAGAAGTCCGCGGGTGAACGAGGACATGACGCGCGCCCGGCAGCAGTGCATCGGCGACATCCCGCGCCGGTCGGCGGCGCGGTTCCCCGGCAAGCTCGCCGTTGTGCACCGCGACGTGCGGCTGACATTCGCCGAGCTCGATGCCGTCATCGATCGAGTGGCGGCGGCGCTGCACGCGGAGGGACTGCGGGCGGGTGACCGGCTCGCACTGCTGTCGCACAACTGCTGGCAGTACCCGGTGCTGAACTTTGCGACAGCCCGGCTCGGTGTGGTCCTCGTCCCGATCAACTTCATGCTGACCGGAGGGGAGATCACGTACATCCTCGACGACTGCGCAGCCGACGCATTCGTCGTCGAGGCCGCTCTGGTCCTCGCTGCCGAGCAGGCGCTCGCGGAGTCGTCGGGAACGGTCCGGCTGCGGGCGGCGATCCCGCTGAGCGGCGGCGCCGTCCCGGACGGCTGGAGATCGGTGGACGACTGGACGGACGGCGAATACGACTCGCCGCCGGAGATATTCGTTGCCGACGACGACGTCATCCGCATCATGTACACGTCGGGGACCGAGTCGCGGCCCAAGGGTGCGATGCTCACCAGCCGGTCGCTGATGTGGCAGTACATCAGCTGCATCGTCACCGGTGGCATGAGCAGCGAAGACGTGGAGGTGCACGCGCTGCCGCTGTACCACTGCGCCCAGCTCGACAACTTCCTCAGCACCGATATCTATCTCGGCGCGACAAGCATCATCGTCGACGGTCCCGACCCGCAGGTGCTGCTCCGCACCATCGCGGCGGAGCAGGTGACCAACCTGTTCTGCCCGCCCACGGTGTGGATCTCGTTGCTCCAGTCCCCGGACTTCGCCGGCACCGACCTGAGGTCGCTGCGCAAGGGCTATTACGGGGCCTCCCCACTGCCGGTGGAGATCCTGCGCGAGATGAACCGCCGCCTGCCGGGCATCCGGCTGTGGAACTTCTACGGGCAGACGGAAATGGCGTCGCTCGCAACGGCTCTCGGGCCGGAAGACCAGGAGACGCGAGGTGGTTCGGCGGGGAAGCCGGCGCTGAACGTCGAGACGCGGATCGTCGACCAGTTCGAGCGACCGCTGCCGGCCGGCGAGGTGGGCGAGATCGTGCACCGTAGCCCGCACGCCACCGTCGGCTACCTCGGGCAACCAGAGAAGACCGCGGAAGCATTCGCGGGCGGCTGGTTCCACTCCGGCGACCTCGGCTACCTCGACGACGACGGCTACCTCTGGGTGGTCGACCGCAAGAAGGACATGATCAAGTCCGGCGGCGAGAACGTGGCCACCCGTGAGGTCGAGGAAACGCTCTACGAACTCGACGGCGTCGGTGAGGCCGCCGTGTTCGCGGTGCCGCACCCGCGGTGGATCGAAGCGGTGTGCGCAGTGGTGGTTCCCTCCGCCGGCGTCGAACTCGACGAGAAGGACGTCGTCGAGCACTGCCGCGGACGACTCGCCGGATACAAGGTGCCCAAGTACGTCGTCATCACCGACTCCCTGCCGAAGAACCCGAGCGGCAAGATCCTCAAGCGAGTTCTCCGAGACACATTCGGTTCCATTGCCCAAGACTGAGCAGGAGACCACCATGTCCACCGATTCCGCCACACGCCGCGCCGGAAAGCCCCGGGCCGCGCGAGCCTCCTTCGCCGCCGCCATTTCGACGTCGCTCGAGTGGTACGACTTCTTCATCTACGCCACGGCGGCCGCACTCGTCTTCAACACCACTTTCTTCGCGACCGACAGTCAGGTTGTCGCCGCACTCAACTCGTTCGCAACTGTGGCCGTCGGCTTCATAGCCCGGCCCATCGGCGGAGTTCTCGCCGGCCACTTCGGCGACAAGGTGGGCCGCAAGCCGGTTCTCGTCGCTGCCATCGTGATGATGGCCGTCGCGACCTCACTGATCGGCCTCGTTCCCAACACTCAGCTCGTCTGGCTCGCACCCACGATTCTCGTGACCCTGCGCATCTGCCAGGGCCTAGCGGTCGGGGCGCAGTGGGGCGGCGCAGTCCTCCTCGCCACCGAGAACGCCCCCGCCGGACGCCGCGGGTTCTACGGCAGCTTCGCACAGTTGGGGGTGCCCATCGGCGTCGTGCTCGGAAACGTCGTGTTCCTCGTCATCACAGCGCTGTTCGACTCCGAGTCGTTCCTCGCCTGGGCATGGCGCATCCCGTTCTGGATCAGCCTCGTGATGCTCCCGGTCGCGTTCCTCATCCACCGCTACCTGGAGGAGACGCCCGAGTTCCAGGAACTGTCGAAGAAGCTGGCCCAGGCGCCGGTGGCACGAAAGTCCCCAATCCTGCAGGTGCTGCGCAAGAACCCCGGCGCAGTCCTCACCGCGGCCGGAGCGAACGCGATCGGCGTCATATTCTTCTACACGATGATCACCGGCTCCGTGCAGTTCGCCACCACGTACCTCGGGATCGAACGATCCACCGTCCTCGGATTCATCCTCGCCGCCTGCGTTCTGATGATTCCGCTGGTCCCGCTGGCCGGATACCTCTCGGACATATACGGCCGGAAGCTGATCTTCGGAATTGGCACGACCGGGATGCTGCTATGGGGAATTCCCATGTGGCTCATGATCGGACACGCGAGCCAGGGCACCCTGTGGCCGTTCGCGCTCGCCGTCTTCGGCGCGGTGATCGTCATGTCGTTCCAGACCGGAACGCAGGGAACACTGTTCGCCGAACTGTTCCCGCCCGAGATCCGGTTCTCCGGGGCCTCCCTCGGCTACCAGATCTCCGCCATCATCGGTGGCTTCTCACCGATGGTCATGGTGCTGCTCATCAACGGCGATGCGTCCAACGCCTGGCGGGTCGGTGCCTTCCTCGCCGGCGCCGCAGCGATCGGGCTGCTCTGCCTCCTCGCGATCCTCCGGAAGTACTCGTCGCCGGACGTCCAGCAGTCGCCTGCCCGGGAAGCCACCGTGAGGGTGTGAGGTGACGTGAGTGGCAACAGTGAGTGAAACGCTATGGCGGCAAGCACATCTTGTAGTCCTCCAAAGAGGACACTTCGCGCCGAGCGGAGATCAGCGCGACAGTCGGCGCTGCCTTGCGTTGGCGGCGCCGACGAGCGCGCGGAGCGCCTGCGGTGCGCGTTTGGCCGTCCGCAGGATGGCCTGGTCGATCATGCCGAGCTTGGGCGCCCGGCGCGGAAGCGTCCGGGGCGCGTGGGCGGCGTCGGTGAGGGAGTACAGGGTCCAGCGGTCGGGCACCCCCTTGAGGTCGTGCTCCCCGGCGTCGGCGAACCGCAGTCCCGATCCGACCACCAGATCCCGGACGGTCCTCGACACCAGCACCTCGCCTGGGCCGGCCGTCGCGGCGATGCGGGCACCGACGTGCACGGTCATCCCGCTGACGTCCGGACCGTTCCGCTCCACCTGCCCGGTGTGGACTCCGGCCCGCACCTCGAGCCCGAGCTCCTCGGCGCCGTCGACGATGCATCGCGCGCAGTGGACAGCGGACGCCGGGCCGTCGAAGATGCTGAACGTGCCGTCCCCGGCGACGTTGAGAACCCGGCCTCCTGCCTTCTCGACCTCGTCCCGCACCTGCCACTCGTGCGCCGCGCGGAGGTCGCGGTAGGCACCGTCGCCGATCCGCGCGAGCACCTCGGTGGATCCGACGACGTCCGTGAACAGCACCGAGGCTAGGAACCGGCCGGCGTCGGGCTCCGGGTGCCCTCCGGTGGCCATCTGCTCGACGTGGTCGATGATCGGCTTCCACGCCTCCCCCAGCGACGCGCCGGGCGGCGAGGGCGGCAGCAGGTGAAAACTTCCGCGCGGGATGTGGTCGGCGACGTACCGCGCGGCGGGCACCGGCACCGGGCTGCCGGGGACGAGCACTATCCGTGCGGGACACTGGACCGACGACAGTGTGTCGGAAAAATCGAGCCGGAAGATCCACTCCATGTGCGCCTGCGCGACGGTTGGGGTGGCGGAACTGCGCTCGAGCATCGCCATCAGTCGACGGTTGAACGGGGAATCCTCCTGGGGATCCCACAGCGGCACCGTCGCCCCCGACCCCCAGTTCTGCGCCGCGGCCCGCCACCCCGTCACGAACGCGTCCCGCTCGGCGCCGGTCCAGCCTTCGGGGTCGTGGCCACCGCCGAGGAGTCGTTCGGCGAACGGCTGGATGAGGACGAGACCGGAGACCCGGTCGGGTGACCGGGCGGCGACGAGCGCGACGGCGCCGCTCGCGCTCGCCACTCCGACCAGCACGGCCCGCCGCATGCCGACCTCGTCCATGATCGCGACGAGGTCGTCGGCCTGCTCCTCGAGCGTCGGCAGGTGCTCGACCGGGTCGGACAGTCCCAGCCCACGCTGCTGGAAATACACCGTGCGCGCGAACGTGCTGCCCCGTTCCATCAGGTAGTGGATCTGCGGGTCGGTCCACATCAGGTCGAGGTGCATGTTGATCTCGAACAGCCACACCACGTCCGCGGCCCCCGCCCCCACCACCTGATACGCCAGCGCATGCCCGTCCCGCTCCACGTAACGGACGGCCGGTGGGTCCATTTTCCCAGCGTAAACCAGTCAGATCGGGATCGTGCCCAGCTCGCGAGCCCGGGCGACGGCGGACGTCCGCGACTTCACGCCGAGCTTGCCGAAGATGTGCACGAGATGAGATTTGACGGTGGTCTCGGAGAGGAGGAGGTCCTTGCCGATCTCGCGGTTGGATCGCCCGGCGGCGACGAGCGTCAGCACCTGGATCTCCCGGGGGCTGAGACTGGTCGCGGGCCGGCGGACCCGCGTCATCAGTTTCGACGCGACAGCCGGAGAGAGGGCGCTGTCGCCGGCCGACGCCGCCCGGACGGCGGCGAGCAGTTCGACTGGGGGCGTGTCCTTCAGGAGATATCCGGCGGCGCCCGCCGCGACCGCGTCGAGGATGTCGGCGTCGGTGTCGTAGTTGGTGACGACCAGCACGTGCGGGGGGTCCGGCTGGGACCGCAGGCTTCGGGTGGCGTCCACGCCGGACGTGCCCGAGCCGAACCGGAGGTCCATGAGCACGAGGTCGACCGGAGTCGTCGCGCAGAACGCCACCGCCGCCTCTGCGGTCGCCGCCTCGCCGACCACCTCGATGTCGTCCTCGTGCTCGAGGAGGGCGCGCAGGCCCGCGCGGACGATCGCATGGTCGTCGGCGAGCAGCAGTCGGATCATGCGCCGACCTCGAGCGGGAACGACACCGCGACCGCGGTCAGGCCAGGTTCCGATTCCACCGACATCGACCCGTCGAGCAGCTCGACACGGCGTCGAATGGAATTCAACCCGAACGCTTTCGACGGTTCGCGGTCGAGGAGTGTTACATCGAATCCGATGCCGTCGTCGACGACGTCCAACCGGACCGCGTCCTCGTAGTAGGTGAGGGTGACCGCCATCCGGGACGCGTGCGCGTGGCGGACCACGTTGGACACCGCACCCTGGGCAATCCGCACCAACGCCGCCTCGACGGGCATCGGCAACCGCACCGGATCGCCCACGACGACGGCGATGGTGTCGAAGGTGTCGCTGCGCGCCTGCGTGCAGATCCGCGCGAGCGCGTCCGCGAGGGACTGCCCGTCGAGGACGGCGGGTGTGAGATCGCCGATGAGCTGCCGGGTTTCGGCGAGGCTGTCGGCTGCCGTCTCGCGGGCCAGCCGGATGCGGTCGACCGCGGGGTGACCGGGGGCCGCGCGTTCGACGGCGTGGAGCAGCATCTGAATGCTCGACAGGCCCTGCGCGACGGTGTCGTGGATTTCGCGCGCGAGCCGCTCACGTTCGGCCAGGGAACCCGCCGCTCGCTCCTGTTCGGCGAGTTCGGCTCGGGTGCTGGTCAATTCGTCGATGAGACGCTGCCGCTCCACCGCCTCCCGGTACAGGGCCCGGTAGCCGAGTCCGATGGCGACCGCGACGCATGCACCGATCACCGGCCCCACGACACCCGCGACGCTCCAGCCGCGGTGCATTCCGGTCCCCACCACCGCCACCACTGTCGCGGCCGCGACCGCCAGGACTCCCCAGCGTCGCGGCAGCAGATGCAGGTAGAGGAAGAACAGTCCGAACGCGAGATAGGCGGCGTCGGGGGCGAGGAACATCAGCGCCACCCACAGTGCCGTCAGGGCAGCGAGCCACCACGCCCCGCGCAGACGGCGCGTCGCTCCCGCCGCGTACACCGCGAGGAACGCCACCGACAGCACCACGATCGCCGGCGCATGCGGCGCGTCCAGGAGGACGGCGCGCAAGATCACGACTGCAGAGAGCGCCGCGATCAGCGCGTGCAGTCCGAGTTGGAGTCCCGCGAACACGGGGGTGAGAGGGGAGCGGTGCACCTCGCCCAGCTTATCGAGGTCTGATGGCCCGGCATCCATCGAAAGTCGGAGCGGGTACCCCGACCTTCGACGGCCGGGAAGTCCATCCGACGTGCGATGGAACGGTGCGGCGATCGGGGCACCGTGAGTTCGGAGGCCGCGAGCGCGGTCGTGGAGAGGACTACCTGTGTTCGTCGCATCGAGAGACCTGCGCGCGGCGCGCGGTCGATTCGCGCTGATATCCGTCGTCGTGGTGCTGATCGCGCTACTCGTGACCTTCCTCAGCGGACTCACGTCCGGACTGCGCCACCAGAACGTGTCCGCTGTGGAACTCCTCGGCGCGGAGTCGGTGGTCTTCGCCGATACCGATGACGGCCCGTCGTTCGACGAGTCCGTGCTGACGGCCGAGCAGGTGGCGGTGTGGCAGGGCAGCGGCGCTGCGGTCGACCCGATCGGGATCGCTCGCGGCGCGGCGTCCGTCCCGGGCGGGTCATCGAAGACGGTGGCGTTCGTCGGCGCCGACGGCGGGGTCGGCGACCGCGCCCCGGGCACGCCCGGCAGCGTGATCCTCGGCGAGGGTGCGGCGCGGTCGCTCGGGGTAGCCGCCGGCGACGAGGTGACGATCGGCGGCGACTGTTTCACCGTCTCCGCCGTCCGGGGCGACGACTGGTACAGCCACAGCCCCGTCGTGTGGATGACACTCGCCGACTGGCAGCACGCCAACCCGCGCGGCGGGGCCGCGACGGTGCTGGCCGTGTCGGGCGGGGCGGACGCCACCGACACGGTCGCGGGGACGACCTCGCGTCCGGTGGCCGATTCCCTGTCGGCCATCGGCTCCTACACGTCCGAGAACGGGTCGCTGACGTTGATGACGGTGATGCTGTTCGCGATCTCCGCGCTGGTGATCGGCGCGTTCTTCACTGTGTGGACCTTGCAGCGCACCCCCGATGTCGCGACGTTGAAGGCGCTCGGCGCGTCCACCGGGTCGCTCGTGCGGGACGCGCTCGGGCAGGCACTCGTCGTCCTGCTCGCCGGTGCGGGGGCCGGTGTCGGGGTGGCAGCGGTGGCCGGTTCGATGATCGGCGACGCGGTCCCGTTCGTGCTCGACGCCTCCACCACCGTCCTGCCCGCCACCGCCCTCGTCGGGCTGGGCCTCCTCGGCGCCGCCTTCGCGCTCCGCTTCCTCGTCACCACCGACCCCCTCACCGCCCTCGGGAGCACACGTTGACCACCCCCGCCCTCACCTTCGACGACGTCACGCTCACATACCCCGACGGCGCGGGACGCGTCACCGCCCTCGACTCGGTGTCGCTGACCGTCGACCGCGGACAGATTGCCGCGATCACCGGTCCGTCCGGTTCCGGAAAGTCGACACTCCTCGCGGTGGCGTCGACACTGATCCGTCCCGACTCGGGGTCGGTCCGCCTCGGGACGACGGAACTCACCGCGTTGAGCCGGCGTGAGGCGTCGACCCTGCGGCGCGATCGGATCGGCATCGTGTTCCAGCAGTCCAATCTCGTGTCGTCGCTGACGGCCCTCGAACAGCTCGAGGTGATGACACATCTCGGGCAGCGGTTGTTCGTGCCGCGGCGGGCGGGGCGTGCGAAGGCTCGCGACCTGCTCGACGCGGTCGGGCTGGCCGACGACGCGGGGAAACGACCGGCGCAGCTGTCGGGTGGGCAGCGGCAGCGGGTCAACCTGGCACGGGCCCTGATGAACGACCCGTCGCTGCTGGTTGTCGACGAGCCGACCAGCGCGCTCGACCAGGAACGGGGCGCCGCGATCATGGACCTGATCCTCGGTGTCGTCCGGGAGCGTGAGGTCGCGACGCTGCTCGTGACACACGACCGCACGCATCTGTGCAGAATGGATGCAGTCCACCGTGTTGTCGACGGCTCGCTCACCTGTGAGTACTTGTCAACCGCGGGTTAACACGTATTCACAGGTATTTTTCAAAGTCAAGGGTTGACGTTTCTCATGTGCGTGAGATTACATCTTAGCGGTAAGCCTTTGAGGGCTTAAGTAAATGCCTCGACCCGACCCTGAGGATGCTCATGACGACGGTATCGCCCGCCATGGCTGCCACAGCTGAGATGATCAGCGCCCGACTCGAACGCCTGCCGATGAGCAGGTGGCACATCAAGGCACGCGTCATCGTCGGCGCCGTCACGTTCTTCGACGGCTTCGACCAGCTGATGATCGCGTACTCGCTTCCCGTCCTCACCCCCAAGTGGGGCCTGACTCCCGGCGACATCGCCTGGGTGATCGCCATCGGCGGCATCGGCATGCTCGTCGGCGCGCTCGCCGGCGGCTGGTTCGCCGACCGCGTCGGCCGGCTCAACGTCATCATCGCCTCGCTCGCGCTGTACGCCGTGATGAGCCTCGGCATGGCGTTCACCGACTCTCTGGTGCTCTTCCTCGTCTTCCGGTTCGTGCAGGGCATCGGCCTCGGCGCCGAGGTCCCGGTGGCCGCGAGCTACATCGGCGAGATCACCAAAGCGCACAAGCGCGGACGATTCGTGCTGCTCTACGAGGTGATCTTCCCGATCGGCCTCGTGATGTCGGCGATCGTATCGGCGTGGATCGTCCCCAACTACGGCTACAAGATCCTCTTCGCGCTCGGCGCGCTGCCCGTCGTACTGCTGCCGATGCTGTGGCGCCTTCCCGAATCCCCGCGCTGGCTCGCGTCCCGCGGTCGTGCCGAGGACGCGCACAAGGCGATGACCCGCATCGAGAACGAGATCACCGAGAAGTACGGCAAGACGCTCCCAGCTCCGCAGCCGCTGCCCGCCGTCGCCGTCGACACCCGACGCGGAACGTTCGCGGAGGCCTTCCGGGGCATCTACCTGCGCCGAACCCTCATGCTCGCGGCCATCTGGGGCTGCGCCTACTTCGTCAACTACGGCATCGCGTCCTGGCTGCCGACGCTGTACCGATCCGCGTTCCACGTCAGCGTCGGCACCGCCCTGCACTACAGCATCGTCACCAGCGTCGCCGGACTGATCGGCTGCGTCCTCGTCGCCTTCCTCATCGACAACCTCGGTCGCCGCATCTGCATCACCGCGTCGATGGTCCTGTGCTCGTCGCTGCTCTTCCTGCTCGCGGCATCCGGCGCCGACACCGCGACGAAGGTCCTGCTCTGGTCGGCCGGATCCGCGCTGTTCGTCTTCGCCGTCAACATGGCGCTCTACGTCTACACCGCCGAGCTGTATCCCACCCGGATGCGGGCCATCGGCTGCGCGATCGGCGGAGCCAGCGGACGCCTCGGCATCATCGTCGGGCCCCTCGCCGTCGGCGCCATCCTCGACGGGGGCGGCACGCTCACGGTCGTGTTCGGAATGTTCTCCGCGGTCGCGCTGGTCGGCGCCCTCGTCGTCGGCTTCTTCGCCGTCGAGACCCGCGAAAAGACACTCGAGGAGATCTCCCAGTGACCATTCTCGACACCGCACCCCGGACGCTGCCGTTCGTCCCGGTCGCCGACCGGATCCTCGTCGCCGGCGAGTGGCGGCAGGCGAGCGGCCCCGCCTTCGCCGTCACGGACCCGTCGAACGGCGAGACCCTGCAGGTGATCCACCAGGCCACCGCCGACGACGCCGACGAAGCGGTCCGGAAGGGCCGCGCCGCCGCCGACGACCCGGCGTGGCGGTCGCCGCTCCCGCACCAGCGGGCGAAGTACCTGCACCGCATCTCCGACGCCATCGAGGCGAACACGTCCCGGCTCGCGCTGCTGCAGAGCTACAACACCGGCAAGACCGTCGCCGAGACGACGGCTCTCGTCGGCAGTGCCGCGGGCACGTTCCGCTACTTCGCGGGCGTCCTCGAAACCGCGGACGACGACCTCACCGCCCCGCGCGGCAACTTCCTCACGATGAGCGTCCACGAACCGATCGGCGTCATCGGTGCCATCGCGCCGTGGAACTCCCCGGTCGCGAGCGACGCCCAGAAGATCGCCCCGGCCCTCGCGGCGGGCAACGCCGTCGTCCTCAAGCCCGCCGAGTGGACGCCGCTGGTGTCGCTGGAACTGGCCCGGCTCATCGACGAAACGGGATTGCCGAAGGGGCTGTTGTCGGTGCTGCCGGGCAAGGGTTCCGTCGTCGGCGACGCCATCGTCACCCACCCCGACGTCGGGAAGGTGACGTTCACCGGTGGCACCAACACCGGACGGTCCATCGCCCACGCGGCGGCCGAGAAGCTGATGCCCGTGTCGCTGGAGCTGGGCGGCAAGTCGCCGACCATCGTCCTCGACGACGCCGACCTCGACGCCGCCGTGAACGGCGTGATGTACGGAATCTTCTCGTCCACCGGGCAGAGCTGCATCGCCGGCTCCCGGCTGTTCGTCGACCGCCGCATCTACGACGAGTTCGTCGAGAAACTGGTGGCCAAGACGCAGCGACTGCGTCTCGGGCCCGGCCGCGACCCCGACACCCAGATCGGACCGATGGTCCACCGCAGGCACCGCGACAGCGTCGCCGCGTACGTCGACCTCGCCCGCGAGGAAGGCGGACGCGTCCTGTGCGGCGGAGCGATTCCCGACGACGAGCGACTCCGCGACGGCGCGTACTACCCGCCCACCGTCATCGACGGACTGCCCAACAGCTCACGCACCTGCCAGGAGGAAATCTTCGGACCCGTCCTCGTGGTGCTGCCGTTCGACGGTGAAGCGGATCTCGTTGCGCAGGCCAATGATTCGGTGTTCGGTCTCGCATCGGGAATCTGGACGTCCGACTACCGCCGGGCCTGGAAACTCGCCCGCCGACTCCAGGCGGGCACCGTGTGGATCAATACCTACAAACAGTTCAGCATCTCCACCCCCTTCGGCGGCGTGAAGGAAAGCGGGCTGGGTGTGGAGAAGGGCCGCGCGGGGATCGCCGCGTACTCCCGGCAGAAAAGCATCTACTGGGGCCTCGACGAGGAACCGAATCCCTGGGCCGACTGACTTGCCGTGGCTTCGGCCAATGTCACACCGGTGCAGTCTGACTGAACCAATGTCACATTGGGCGCCGAAAAGGGCGGCACCGAAGGCGGCGCACGGGGCGGCGGAGCGGGCGGCGCGGTAGCGGGACGGAAAGAAATTTCGATCAGCTCTGTACGCCCCAATACTTTAGCGCTAAGATATTGAGACCTAAGCAACTGGAGGCATGCGATGAACCAACCCATAGCCCGGCTGCGGTGCCTGCGCTCCGTCGAACTGCGCACGCAGGCCAGCGTCGAATCCACCGAGTTCTACTCGGACGTGTGGGGGCTGCGCGTGGTCGAGCAGGGGACGGACGGCGCCTGGCTGCGGGGGACCGGTGAGCACCACCATGCGCTGCAGCTCACCCAGGCGGAGCGGAACGGTCTCGGCCGCATCACTTTCGCCGTCGCGACTCCCGCCGAGGTGGACGAGGCGGCCCGCCGGCTCGAACTCCGCGGCGTCCCGATCGTCAGCGGCCCTGGGCCGGTCGACGACCTCGGCGGCGGCTACGGCGTCAGCCTCGTCGATCCGGAGGGCCGCATCGTCGAACTGCTCGCCGATGCGCTCGCCGTCCCGAAACTCGGCCGCGACGACGCCGTGCCCGTCGGCGTCACGCACGTCGTCCTCAACACGGTCGACATCGACGCCGCGGTGCAGTTCTACTGCGACGTCCTGGGCATGCGGGTCTCCGACTGGTCCGAGCACCAGATGGCGTTCCTGCGCTGCAACACCGACCATCACAGCATCGCGTTCAACCAGGCCGAGTGGACGTCCGTCAATCACGTCGCCTACGAGATGCCCACGGTCGACCACTTCATGCGCGGCATCGGCCGGCTCCGCCACCACGGCACGACACCGTTGTGGGGTCCGGGCAAGCACGGCCCCGGCGACAACACCTTCTCCTACTTCGCCGACCCGGCGGGGCTGGTGTGCGAGTACACGTCCGGCATCGCGCAGGTCGACGAGGACCGGTGGCTGTGCAAGGTGTGGCGCCGGGTGCCGGAACTGTCCGACCTGTGGGGCACCGCGGGTCCGCCGTCCAAGCAGGTCCGCGACCACATGGCCGGCGTCCCCGACCCCGGCGCGTTTGAGCGGTTCGATCTCGGGCGGGCGTCGTGACGTACGTCGTCGAATCCGGTTCCGGCCCCGCGCTGCTCATGCTGCACGGGATCGGTGGCAGCGCCGACAGTTTCGCGCCGCAGTTCGACGAACTGCCGTCGTCGCTGCGATTGCTGGCCTGGGACGCCCCCGGTTACGGCCGCAGCGAAGACCCCGGACGTCCGTTCGACCTCGACGACTACGCCGACGCCGCGGCGGACGTCATCCGCGACCGCTGCGGTGACGCCGGCGCCCACGTCCTGGGCATGTCGTGGGGCGGCGTGATCGCCACCCGTCTCGCGATGCGCCATCCCGGCCTCGTGCGGAGTCTGGTGCTCGGCAGTTCCACCGTCGGCTCGGGAGCAGACGGCGACGCCGCCGACCGGATGCGTTCCCGGGCCGCGACGCTCGAACGGGAGGGCGCGGAAGCCTTCGCCGCCGACCGGGCCCCGCGACTGCTCTCCGGCACCGCCGACGACGAGCTGGTGGCGAAGGCCACCGCGATCATGGCCGCATCGATCCGGCTGCCCGGCTACGGGTACGCCGCCGACTCGATGGCCGCGACCGATCACACCGCCGACCTCCCGAAGATCGACATCCCGACGCTCGTCCTCAGCGGGGACGAGGACTCGGTGACGGGAATCCCGGCGAGTCAGGTTCTCGCGGGGGGCATCCCGGGCGCCGTGTTCGTCACCATCCGGGGTGCGGGACACCTCGCGAACCAGGAGCGGCCGGACGCGTTCGACGCCTGGGTCGAATCCTTCATCCACATCACCGAACGCCTGCGCAACCACCTCTAGAGAAGGAGCACGACATGACACTCGAATACGGCACCGCCGACCTGAAGGAATTCACCGACTCGCTCATCCTCACCCGTGGCTCCCGCCACGAGGACTGGGACACCCTGGGCTTCCAGGCCAAGGCCGGCGACCAGTTCAAGCGCGCGCAGATTCGCTACGTCGGTTCCGGTGCGACCGGTAACCACGAGAACGACAACCGGACCATCGTTTCGCGCGGATTCACGTTCTCCAACATGCTGCTTCCTCCCGGCGCCGAGGGCCCGGAGCACACCCACCACGACGCCGAGGAAGCGTTCTTCGTCCTCGAGGGCGAGGTGGAGGTCGGCGTCCACCGCGACGGCCAGGTGGAGAAGCGCACCCTCGGCTACCGCGACATGATCGTCGTCCCGGCCGGAGTGCCGCGCAGCCTGAAGAACAACGGCACCACCGACGCCCTGTTCTGCGTCATCATCGGCGCGCAGAAGCCGCAGATCCCGACGTACCCCGAGACGTCGGCCATGCACGGTGTGACGCGGGACTGACCGTGACTCTCGACGGGAAGAACATCGTCGTCACCGGTGCCGGTCGTGGCCTCGGCCTGGCCATCGCCCGCCGACTCGGTGCGGACGGGGCAACGCTCTGGCTCGCCGACATCCGGGCCGACTGGGGCGAGCCGGCCGCCGAGAGCCTGCGCGCGGACGGGGTGAAGGCGCAGTTCGTCCACGTCGACCTCCGCGACCCGGAGTCGGTGGACGCCATGGCGTCCACGGTCACCGCGGGCGGACCGCTGTACGGGCTCGTCAACAACGCCGCGCTCGCGGACGGGGTGGGCGGCAAGCCGATTCACGAACTCGGCATCGACGAGTGGGACCGCGTGCTGGGCGTCAACCTGCGCGGCACGTTCCTCGTGAGCAGGGCACTCGTTCCCGCCATCATCGGGAACGGGGGCGGTCGGGTCGTCACCATCGGCTCCGACGCCGCCCTGTACGGCTCGCCGCGCCTCGCGCACTACATCACGTCGAAGGGCGGGGTCGCGGCCCTCACCCGGGCGATGTCGCGGGACCTCGGTCCGCACGGCATCACCGTCAACACCGTGTCGCCCGGTCTGACGGAAAGCGAATCGGCGGAGCAGGTTCCGGAGCACCGGCACGAGCTGTACCGACTGAACCGGGCGCTCGATCGGCCGCAGCGCCCCGACGACCTCGTCGGCGCCGTCGCATTCCTGATGGGGCCGGAGGCGTCGTACATCACCGGCCAGCAACTCGTCGTCAACGGCGGATTCGTCCTGCACTAGAAGAAGGGGACCACGGCGTGGACCTGCAACTGAAAGACCGCACCCACCTGGTGACCGGCGGAAGTTCCGGCGTCGGGCTCGCGACCGTCGCGATGCTGCTCGAGGAGGGTGCCAACGTGGTCACCTGTGCCCGCGACCGCGACCGGCTCGACGCCGTGATCGCGCCGCTGCCGGGCAGCGAGCGGGTCCTCACCGCCGCGTGCGACGTGCGGGACCCCGCCGCGGTCGCCGGTCTCGTCGCCGCAGGCGTCGATCGCTTCGGCGGCCTCGACGGCCTCGTCAACAACGCGGGCAAGTCGCGGATGGTGCCCCGCGGGGAGGCGACCCTCGACGACTGGCGCGACGAACTCGACCTGAAATTCTCCAGTGTCCTCAATACCGTCGACGCCGCCCTGCCGGCGCTGCGGAAGTCGGATGCGGCGGCCATCGTCAACATCTCGGCCGTCCTCGCCCGGCAGCCGGAGCCGCGGCTGGTCACCACCAGCGCAGCCCGGGCCGGCCTGCTGAACCTCAGCAAGTCGCTGTCGCTCGAACTCGCCGCCGACGGCATCCGCGTCAACTCGGTGTCGCTCGGACTGGTCGACACCGGCCAGTGGCGGCGCCGTTACGAAGAGTCGGGAACCGACGCGTCGTTCGCGGACTGGGAGGCGGAGATCGCCCAGGACCGCGGCATCGGGCTCGGCCGCTTCGGCCGCGCCGACGAGGTGGCCGCCATGATCGTGACCCTGCTGTCTCCCCGCTCGTCGTATGTGACGGGTACCAGCCTCGACGTCTGCGGAGGCGTCGCGCGCTATGTCTGAGAGGAACACCATGTCTGTTGGCAACGGCGGCGACCTGCTGGTGCAGGTGCTGCGGGAGGCCGGTGTCGACACCGTCTTCGGAATCGTCAGCGTCCACAATCAGCCCCTGGTGCAGGCGGTCGCCGAGCACCTGCGGTTCGTGCCGGTCCGGCACGAGGCCACCGCGGTCAGCGCCGCCGACGGATACGCCCGGGCCACCGGTGGACTCGGCTGCGCGCTCACCAGCACCGGCACGGGAGCCGGCAATGCCGCGGGCTCGCTGATCGAATCCCTCAGTGCCGGAACGTCGGTGCTTCATGTGACCGGCAACGTCGAGAGCCGCTACCTCGGTTCGGGCCGCGGATTCATCCACGAGACCAAGGATCAGCTCGGCATGCTGACCGCGACGTCGAAGCATGCCGCCACCATCCTCGACACCGACAGCGCGGGAAAGGTGTTGCGGGAAGGCGTCGCCGCGGCCCTCGCCGCGCCCGGCGGCCCGTCGAGCATCGAATGGCCGATCGACCTCCAGTACGCGGAACACGTCATCGACGTGGCCGAGCCGGTCACGGAGGCGCCGCGCACGCCGGACGCCGACGAGTTGGCCGTCGCGTTCGCCCTCCTGCGGTCGGCGGAACGTCCGGTGATCTGGGCCGGCGGCGGCGTCGCGACCGCGGGTGCCGAGCTGACCGCGCTGGTGGAGCGGTGGGGAGTCCCGATGCTCACCAGCAACTCCGGCCGCGGTGCCGTGCCCGAGGACCACCCGCTGTGCGTCGGCAACTACGGCAACACCCCGGCCGGCCGGGAACTCCTGCAGGACGCCGACCTGCTGCTGTCGCTCGGAACGCATTTCCGGTCCAACGAGACCGGCGACTACTCGATGCCCGTCCCGGACGTCCACGTGCAGGTCGACCTCGACCCGGCGGCGCTCGGCCGCGTCTACCCCGCGCAGGCCGGGGTGACCGCCGACGTCGCCACATTCCTGACGAGCCTGTCGGAACTGGCCCCGGTCGACGCGTCGTGGACCGAACGGGCCCGCGCTACCCGGGAACTGGTGCGCAGCAAGCAGCGCGCCGGGCTCGGCGACCACGCCGTGCTCTGCGACGCCGTGCGTGCCGCGTTCCCGAACGATTCCGTGATCGCCCGCGACGTCACCATCGCGTCGAGTTCCTGGGGCAACCGGCTGCTGCCGATGTTCGATCCCAAGTCCAACGTCTTCCCCCGCGGCGGCGGCATCGGGCAGGGCCTGGGCATGGCCATCGGTTCCGCACTGGCCGACGAGACCCGCCCCACCCTCGCCCTCGTCGGCGACGGCGGACTGGCCGTCCACTTCGGCGAGATCCTCACCATGGCACAGGAAAAGCCGTGGCTGGTGCTGCTCGTGTTCAACGACGGCGGTTACGGTGTGCTGCGGAACATGCAGAAGGGCGGCGGCGAGGACACCTACGCCGTCGACCTCGTCACCCCCGACTTCCCGCTGCTGGCGCAGTCGATCGGCGTGCCGTACCTGCGGATCGGTGGTGCCGGCGAGGCCCACGACGTGCTCGTCGATGCCGTGTCGCGGCAGGCACCGGTGATCGTCGAGGTCGATCTGGCCTCCTACGGCGAGATGCCGGCACCGTTCACCCCGCCCGTGACCGTTCCCGGAAAGGATGCCCGATGACGACGATCGCCGTGTGTGGCGGTGGAATCGGTGGCCTGGCCACAGCCCTCGCGCTGCGGAAGTTCGGCCTCGACGTCACCGTGTACGAGCAGACCCGGCAGTTCGCCCGCGTCGGCGCCGACATCAACCTGACCCCCAACGCCGTCCGGGCGCTCGACGGACTGGGTGTCGGACCGGCGATCCGCGAATCGGCCGCCCGGCCGCAGTTCCGGATCAGCCGCACGTGGGACGCCGGTGTCGAGACGTCGCGACTGCCGATGGGTGACACCGCGGAACAGCAGTACGGCGCACCGCAGTTGACGATGCACCGGGGCGACCTCATGACCGCCCTCGAGGACCGGCTGCCGCCGAATCTCGTCCACATGGGCCGCCGCGTCAGTGGCGTCGCGGACGGACGCATCGAATTCACCGACGGCAGTGGGGCTTCCGCGGACGTGATCGTCGGTGCCGACGGCATCCACTCGGCGGTCCGGACCGCGCTCCTCGGCCGGGAACAGCCGACGTTCACCGGGGTCGTCGCGTTCCGCGCGGTGGTCCCCACCGAACGCGTCGGCGACCTGCCGAACCTCGACTGCTTCACCAAGTGGTGGGGACCGGACCCGTCGACCCAGATCGTGACGTTCCCCCTCAACCAGGGCAAGGACATCTTCATCTTCGCGACCTGCGCGCAGGACGAGTGGACCGAGGAGTCGTGGACGACACCGGGGTCGGTCACCGAACTGCGCGACCTCTACCGCGACTTCCACCCCGAGGCCCGCACCCTCCTCGACGCGTGCGACGAGGTCCTGAAATCGGCTCTTTACGTGCGTGACCCGCTGGAGTCGTGGACCGACGGACGGTCGGTGCTCCTCGGCGACGCCGCGCACCCGATGATGCCGTTCATGGCGCAGGGAGCCGGCATGGCCATCGAAGACGCCGTCGTCCTCGCCCGCTGTCTGAGCCTGTTCGACGACCCCGTAGTCGCGCTGCAGACCTACCAGCAGACGCGTCTGGAGCGTACCTCGCGGATTCAGCGCGGCTCACGATCCAACGAATGGCTCAAAGTGTCCGGCAACGGCGACTGGGTCTATGAATACGACGCCTGGCAGGTGCGGTTGGAATTGGCTTCGGTCCGAGCAGGCGTGTAGATGGAACCCGTTGGCCGGCAGTCGCTGTCGAGACGGCGGGCACTGGCCCTGCTGGGTTCGGCCGCCACCGCCGTCGCCGCGACGAGTTGCGCATCGCACACCACCGCGCAGGACGTCGGGCGCGTCGACACGGACGCGGACGTCCGCCAAGTGGTTCTCTCTCACATCGGACCGGTCGGGCACGATCTCGTCCGGATCGGCGTCGGGCAGCGACGGTAGCTCTTTCGCAGATCTTGCGCGCCGTCGCTGTCCCGAGAAGGGTGGAGCTCACGACCCCGCGACGTGATCGGAGCCACGGATGGACACCACGATTACCGAGATCGCTCCCGACATCTACCGGCTGTCCACGTATCTGGACGAGCCCAATCTGATCATGAACCAGTTCCTCGTCGACGGGGAGGACGCGCTGCTGTTCCATACCGGTCAGCGTGCGCTGTTCCCGGATGTGTCCGCGGCGGTCGGTCGGCTGATTCCCCTCGACAGGCTGCGGTGGATCACGTTCGGGCACGTCGAGGCCGACGAGTGCGGGGCGATGAACTCGTGGCTGGCGGCGGCGCCGAATGCCGAGGTAGCACACGGGGCGATGGGGTGCTTCGTGCAGGTCAACGACCTGGCGGATCGCACGCCGCGTCCGCTGCAGTACGGCGACGTGCTGGAGACGGGCACCCGGCGGGTCCGTCACCTCGACACCCCGCACGTTCCCCACGGGTGGGACGCCGGCCTGATGTTCGAGGAGACGACGCAGACGCTGTTCAGCGGCGACCTGTTCACCGCGTTCGGCCGTCACCCCGCGACCACCGAGGAGGAGATCGTCGGCCCGGCCATCGCGGCGGAGGACATGGGCAGCGCGACGTGTCTGACACCGGCTCTCGGGCCCACGATCCGGGACCTCGCCGCCCTGGAGCCGCTGGTGCTGGCGCCGATGCACGCGCCGGTGTTCGCCGGTGACTGCGTGCAGAGTCTGCACGACCTCGCGACGGCGTACGAGGATCGGCTGGCGGCCGAGACAGCGCGGTACCGCGAAGCCGAATAGCCGCCCCTGCGAAATTTCCCCTCGACTGTGGCGCACGATACATCTTAGTGCTAAATTATTGAGCACTAAGGAACTATGCCTTCGGGTTGAGCTTGGGAGTGAGCGATGACAACAGACGCAGACACCGTCCCCATGATGGTGCGTCAGATGCGGGTCGAGTCCTCGGGCGTCGTCTCGCTCCGCCTCGAACGGCAGGACGGCGGCGCCGTCGACCGGTGGACGCCCGGCGCCCACCTGGACCTGCATCTGAACCGCGGGACAATCCGGCAGTTCTCGCTCTGCGGAGACCCCGACGACAAGACGGGGTATCGCATCGCGATCCTCCACGAGGTGACCGGGCGCGGTGGCTCCCGCCACGTCCACGAGACGTTACGTCCCGGCGACAGCCTGTCGGTGAGCGCGCCCCGCAACAACTTCGAACTGCTGCCGTCGAAGGGCTACGTCTTCATCGCCGGCGGCATCGGCATCACGCCGATCCTCGCGATGGTCGGTGAAGCCGAGCGCATGGGCGCCGACTGGGAACTGCACTACGGCGGACGAGCCCGCGCGTCGATGGCGTTCCTCGACGAACTGTCCGCATACGGCGACCGCGTGCACGTCGTCACCGAGGAGGCCGACGGCATCCTCGACCTCCCCGCCGTCCTCGGCACCGCCCGCGAGGAGACCCTGGTCTACGCGTGCGGTCCCGAGGGGCTGCTCGGCGCGGTCGAGGGGTTCGCCGGTTCCTGGCCGGACGGCGCCATCCGGCTCGAGCGGTTCAAGGCGAGGGAGATTCCCGCCGACACGCTCGCCGGTGACCGTCCCGTCCGCGTCGTCTGCGAACGGTCCGGCATCTCCGCCACCGTCGCCCCCGACCGGACCATCCTCGACACCCTCGAGGATGCCGGAGTGGACGTCCCCAACTCGTGCCGCGAAGGCATCTGCGGAACCTGCGAGACCCGCGTCCTCGCCGGCACCCCCGACCACCGCGACTCCCTGCTCTCCAGCTCCGAGCAGGAGTCCGGCACCACCATCATGATCTGCGTTTCCCGCGCCCGCTCCGACGAGCTCGTGCTGGACCTCTAGAAGGGAAGAACGATGAGCCTGTATCTGCAACCACGCCAGTCCGGCACGGCACCCACCCCGTACGAGCGGAAGCTGGCCGGTGCGATCGAAGAGGTCTTCGGCACCGGTGTGCATCACCTCGAGGGGTTGGTGAAGGGTCTCAACGCCCTCGGTATCCACAGTCCCGGCGGCGACGCCTGGACCACCGACACTTTCACGGACGAGATCCGACGGATGGGGGCCTGACCATGGTGAACCGACTGCACAAGGCGGCACTGACCGGCGAAGAGATCTTCGCGACCGGGATGCGCGACCAGTGGCACGCGGTGTGCCCGTCCGACTTCGTGGCGCGCGGCGACATGAAGAAGGTGCGCCGCCTCGGCGAGGACTGGCTGCTGTTCCGTCAGTCCGACGGCACCCTCCGCATGCTCGCCGACCGGTGCCCGCACCGCGGCGCCCCGCTGTCACAGGGGCAGCACCTCGGCGATCGCGTCGCCTGCCAGTACCACGGCGTGCAGGTGGACGGCGGCGGCACCGTCGTGTCCGTCCCGGGCATGCCCGGCTGCACCCTCGAGGGCAAGCGGCTCGTCACCAGCCTCCCCGTGCAGGAGGTCGCCGGTGCCGTCCTCGCCTGGTTCGGCACCGACCCGGACGCCGAACCCGCGCCGCTCGAACTGCCCGAGCGCCTCACCGACGACGGCATCTCGCACTTCCTCTGCTACGCGGAGTGGAAGGCGCCCTGGCGGTTCACGCTGGAGAACCTGCTCGACCCGATGCACGGGGCGTTCCTGCACCGCGAATCGCACTCGATGTTCGGCGGCGAGACGTCCGCGAAGTTCCGGATCCGGGAAACCGATCGCGGGTTCTTCTTCGAGAAGACCGACCAGCGCGGTGTGAACTTCGACTGGGTCGAATTCTGCCGGACCGGCATCGACTGGGTGGACCTCGAGATCCCGTACCCGCCGACCGCGGGTCCGGGCGGGTCGTTCGGCATCGTCGGGATGGGAACGCCGATCGACGCCGAGACCACCGCCGTGTTCTTCTGGCGCTACCGGCGCGTCGAGGGCTGGGAGCGCGACGTCTGGCGGTTCCTGTATCGGACCAAGCTCGAGGAGCGGCATTGGGTGGTGCTCGAGCAGGACCGCACCATGCTCGAGGCGATGGCATTCGACGCGGACCAGGCCGAGAACCTGTACCAGCACGACCTCGGCGTCATCCGGCTCCGCCGCCTGTACCGGGCGCAGGCCGAGGCTCAGGCGAAGGCGCTTCAGGGGGCGTAGCGTCGCGCGGGTTGACTTGAATGAAATGTCAACTAAGAATGTGTGACGGCCGACACGTCGGGCGCCGGCCGGGGTACGAGGAGGCGCGTGCGGTGCTTACGAACGGTGACGATCGAGGTCGGCTCGCGCTGGTGGAGGCGGCGGGGCGGTGCTTCGCAGAGCTGGGATACGAGCGCACCACCGAGGCGGTCATCGCCGCCGCCGCCGGAGTGTCGCAGGACGAATTCACCGCCCGGTTCGCCTCCCGGGACGACGCCTTCCGGGCCGTCGCCGCCGACGTGTTCGACACGTTCGTCGAGGCGCAACGCATCCCCGTCCCGCCGGACGCCGACCCGCGCAGCATCCTGCGCGCGGCCACGGCGGCGTTCATCGAGACCGTCTACAGCAGTGGTCGCCTGTTCACGATGATCGAGGACCGCGCCGCCGTGGACCCGGTCATCGGGGAGCAACTCGAGGCGGCACACAACCGGATCCTCGGCCGGTACATCCGGTTCATCGAACGGCTCAACCAGGCCGGAATCGCGACACCGTGCGCCGAACCCGCCCAGCTCGCCCGCAAACTGGCCGAGGCGCAGTGGACGGGCGCGGCGCGCCTCATCGGTGCGTCGCCCGACGAGCAGAGGCGTTTCATCGTGGAGATGACGGCGGCGTCCGAACGGTTCATCGGTCTCGGCGAGGTCGCCGATCTGACCACCCGCGCCGCCAGCTGAATCCGGGGGTCAGGTGTGGGGGGCCTGGTTCTCGACGATCGAGTGCTCGAGTTTGCGGAGCAGTTCCGCCAAGGCAGCTTGATCGTCCTTCGACATCCCGCTGAGGATCTGTGACTCGTTGGCGAAGTGTGCCTCCGCGACCTTCTCGATCACCCGCAGGCCCTCGTCGGTGAGTTGCGCGTGCACGATGCGCCGGTCCTCGGCGTCGCGCTCGCGCTGCACGAGTCCCGCCTTCTCCAGGCGGTCGACGCGCAGCGTCACTCCGCCGGTGGTGACGAGGGCCGACTCCGCCAGCTGTCCGGATGTCATCCGGTACGGCGGACCCGAACGCCGGAGGGCGGCCAGAACGTCGAACGACGCCATGTTGATGCCGTGCTCCTCGAAGACGGCGGCCAATGAAGTCTGGTAGCGCAGGTACGAACGATGCAGGCGACCCAGCACTTTCAACGGACTCACGTCCAGGGTGGGCCATTGGTGGGCCCACTGGTCGACGATGTCGTCGACGGCATCGCGAGCTGGAACGGGGCGTTGCGTCACCGGGCGCACCTCCTGGAATCCTCGAGGGTCTATCTGTTTAGTACCAAGATATCGAACGAGCATAGGTGACGGCGACGCGCCGCGGGTCCCCGTCGATTTCTCGAAACGGGGACCCGCGGCGCCGCCGGACGGGTGTGCCGTCAGCGACCCTCGACCGCCGCGACGGCGTCGATCTCGGCGATCGCGCCGTAGGGGAGGCTGCTCACCTCGAGGAACGTGCGCGCGGGACGCGGCTCGTCGAAGATGCGCTCGAACTGGCGGTTCGCCTCCTCGCGCAACGACAGGTCGGTGACGTAGTAGGTGAGCTTGACGACGTCCTGCAGCTTCCCGCCGACGGTGGCGAGACGATCGACCATGCGGTCGACGGCGGCGTCGAGCGCCTCCGTGCGGCCCGGGACGGCAGTGCCGTCGGCATCGACGGAGAGGGCACCGGAGACGAACGCGAGGCCGCCCGCGACCACGGCCGGGCTGTAGGGGTGGTGGGCGGTGACGTCGGTGAGGGACATGGAGTCTCGCTTTCTCGGTGGGCTGCTCCCGTAATTATATCTTAGCGCTAAACTAATTGACAGTGTCACGGAAATGAAACATCCGCCGACGGGTACTCGGCCCGCATGCCGAAAGCGGACAAGCCCTCGGCGGCGCCCTTCGTGCCCGACACCGTCGACCTCGACGCGTTGTCTCACGCCGCGGACGGGTGCCATGGCTGCGATCTCTACCGCGACGCCGAGCAAACCGTCTTCGGTGCAGGCAAGCGGACCGCGCGGATGATGCTCGTCGGCGAACAACCCGGCGACCAGGAGGACCGCGCCGGCGAACCATTCGTCGGTCCCGCGGGGAAACTCCTGAACAAGGCGCTCGACGCGGCGGGCATCGACCGGAATCTCATCTACGTCACCAACGCGGTCAAACACTTCAAGTTCGTCCCCGCCGAACGCGGCAAGCGTCGAATCCACAAGAAGCCGAACCGCACCGAGATCGTCGCGTGCCGACCGTGGCTGATCGCCGAACTGGCGGCGGTGCAACCCGACGTCCTGGTGTGCCTCGGAGCCACCGCCGCACAGGCGATGCTCGGCCCGTCGTTCCGCCTCACCGAGCATCGCGGCGAACTGCTGCACCTCGACGGAGAGGTGGACGCCGGTGCGGATCCGGACGTCTTCGTAACGATCCACCCGTCCGCGGTGCTTCGTGGACCCTCGGACGAACGGGAACACGCGTTCGACGGCCTCGTCGCCGACCTGAAAACGGCCGCTGCCGCACTCTGACGATCAACCCGCCGAATGTGTGGCGCGGCGGACCGTCGAGGACGAGATTGAACCCATGACGAATTCGAACGCGAACCAAACCATGAAGGCAGTGTCCTACTCGTCCTACGGCGGTCCGGAGGTCCTCGAGACCCTCGACGTGCCGGTGCCCGAGCCCACCGGAAACCAGGTGCGCCTCGTCATCCGGGCGGCCGGCGTCAACCCGATCGACTGGAAGCTGCGGTCGGGGTCGATGGCCGAGGTGATGTCGGTGCAGTTCCCGAAGATCCCCGGCAGCGAAGTGGCCGGCGTCGTCGACGCGGTCGGGCCGGACGCGACCGGTGTGCTGGTGGGCGACGAGGTGTTCGGCTGGTCCGACACCGGTGGCTACGCCGAATACGCGCTCGCCTCGATCGTCGTGCCGAAGCCGAAAGGGTTGAGCTGGACGGACGCGGCCACCATTCCCGTCGCCGGCGAGGCCGCCACGCGCGGACTCCGGCTCCTGAAGCTGAAGACCGGTGAGACGCTGCTGGTGAACGGCGCGTCGGGAGCGGTGGGAACCCTTGCGGTGCAGCTGGCGCGGGACGCGGGGGTCACCGTGATCGGCACGGCGAGCGAAAAACACCACGATGCGTTGCGCGAACTGGGCGTGACCCCCACGACCTACGGCGACGGCCTCGCGGCCCGGGTGCGCGAACTCGCCCCGAACGGTGTCGACGCCGTCCTCGACGCAGGCTTCGGCGGGCTGGAGGCGGCAATGGACCTGCGCGGGGGCACCGACCGAATCGTGACGCTGTCGGACGGTGCCGCGTTCGGGCTGGGCATCACATTCTCGTCGGGCAATGCCGACGACCGGAGCGCCGAGACACTGCGTCGCCTGGGCGATCTCGCCGCAGCCGGCACGCTGGCCCTCCCACCGGCCCGCACGTTCCCGCTGACCGACGCCGCCGACGCTCAGCGCGCCGGCGAGAAGGGCGGCAGCCGCGGGAAGATCCTCCTCATGCGCTGACGCCCGTGAGTACTTGTCAACCACGCGCGGTCAATAGGTACTCACGGGTCAGGCGGTGGTGGCCAGCGCGGCGGCGAGACCGAACGGGACCGCCATCACCACCACCTCGAAGATCGCGCGGCGCAGTGACGCCTCGGCGCTGATGCGGTGCGCGGACGCCTGCCCGACCCACGTTCGACGCCACCACCAGCCCAGCCCGAGGAGTGCCGCCAGCGCGACCGCCTTGGCGAGCACGATGCGGCCGTAGCCGGTGTCGAACAGCGGCGTCACCCCGCCCAGCCGGACCGCGGCATCGATGACCCCGGTCGCGGTCAGCAGCCACACGCACCGCCACGCGACACTCGAATACCGCGGTAGCCAGGACGACCAGTCGCCGCGCGAGCGGAGCATCAGGCCGAGGGCCGCGAGGAGCCCGAACCAGACGGCGGCGGCCAGTGCATGGACGACGTCGAGGACCGAGCCGAGAACCTGCTGCGACATGTGTCCGGTGATCGGCCGCGCCACCAGGGCGAGCGCCGCGAGAACCAGCACCGGGACCGGGATGCGGGCCTCACTGCGACGGAACGCGACCGCCGACCAACCGATGGCCGCGACCGTGCACGCGAGAACGGCGACGTCGACGCGGCCCGCACTGATCTCGGTGACGTAGGCGCCGAACCGCCCGACCGACAGTTCCGACAGTGCCAGGGCGTCGGCCTCGGACGCCGTCATCGCGAGCAGTACCGCCTCGGCGAGCATCCACGCACCGGCGATCGCGGTCGACAACCGCCACAGTCGGTCGTCCCGTCCGAGGGGCCGGCTGTCACCGCGACTCCACCAGCACAGTGCGGCGAGCCCGAGGACCGCCGAACCGAGTACCAGGCACAGCGCGCGGACGGCGCTCGACGGCGTGGGACTTTCCGGTTGCGCCAACGCCCAACCGCACGCGACGCCGACGAGCGCCGTGGGTACGGCGAACAGCAGCCACGATTGCCGCGCCGTACCCACCTCGCTCAGTTCTCGCCGCGAGGCTTGCGAAGTGCGAACCACAAGCCGCCGCCGAACACGACCACGCCGGCAACGATGAACGGCCACAGCGGAACTCCGCCACCGCCGGATTCACCGGAGCTGTCGGCTGCGGCACCGGGCGTGCCCGACCCTTCCTGGGTGAGGGTGAACGTGCGGGTTCCGCTCACCGGGTGCCCGTCGGCGGAGGTGACGCGAAACGCGATGGTGTACACCCCGGTCGGTCCGAGGTCGCCGAGTTCGGCACTGACGGTGGGCCCCTCGACGACCGGGTCGCCCTTGCTCCACAGGTTGCCGTCGGGTCCGACGACGGTGAGGGACGCGAACGATTCCTGCAGCGCCTCGTTGAACATGACGCTCACCCGTTCCGGCCCGGACGCGATCTCGGCCCCGTTCTCCGGGGTCGAGCTGATCACGACGGAGTGGGCGAACGCGGTGCCGACGCCGAGCATGCTCCCCAGCATGGTCAGCAGCCCGACCGCGATCACCTTCACCGAGGTGAGGGTGGCGCGTCTTCTCATCATCGCCGGCTCCGGACCATCGCGCCGAGACCGAGGGCCGCACCGAGCGCGCCCAGAATAAGCCCGATACCGCCGAGCCAACGGGCGGTGTCGTCGGTGCCGGACCCCGTCGGCTCGGTCTCCTCGGACGTGGTGGAGCCACCGGCGTCGTGGCTGTGATCTTCACCGCTCGACGCGGCCAGGGTGAGGGAGGGGGCCGGCTTGTCGGGTTCCGCGCCGTCGGGCCCTGCGGCCTGATCCCAGTTCACGACCTCGCCGTCGCTGTACGTCTGCACGGCCGGGAACGACACCTCGTCGCTGTCCGGCAGCGGTCCCGCGGACAGTTCGAACTGCTGGAACTGACCGGGCGCGACCCCCACGCCGGGGTCGGCGGTCCACGTCACCGATTTCGCGACCTGCGACGTCAAGTCCTTCTCGACGACGGACGTCCACCCCGGCAGCGGTGTGGTGCGGGCCGACTTCAGGTCGGGGAGCGTGACCGTCAGCTTGGTGGTGGACGCCGTCTCGGACTCGGTGGGAACGCGGAACGTCAGGACGGAGTAGCCGCCCTGCTCGGCGCCGGGGGCGACGACCGTCACGTGGGCAGCGGCCCAACCGGCCGCGAGCAACATGGCGCCACCGGCACCACCGGCCGTGAAAAGGGCACGGGAAACGAGGGAATTCATCGAAAGAAGGTCCTTTGAGAGGTCTGAAAGGAGAAGAGGTGAGAATCAGACCAGGACCGGCGGGCCGCGACGCGAAATACTCGCGCGCAGCAGGGCGTCCACGGGATTCGCGGGGCGCACCGGGACGTGCGGCGGCGTCGCCGCCGATACGGGCCGCGGGGCACCGCGGAGAACCACCCGCCAGGCGTGGACGAGGGGTCCGTAGAGACGTTCCGCGTTCGCGATCAGCAGGGCACAGACCACGGTGGCGGCGGCGTGCGCGGCCAGCATCGGGAGCGACGGGACCGCCGAGTGCATGTGCGTGGTGAGCGTGAGCGCGAAGTGCGCCGCGACCTGCCCGGCGCCGAGGGCACCCACGAGCGCGAGCTGTCCGTGGACGCGGGCGGGTAGTTGCGCGGTGATCGCGCCGACCCCGCTGCACGTGACGAGCAGCAGCGTCAGGGCGGCGGATTCAGGAAGGCCACCCCCACCGATGCCGTGCGCCGCGACCGCGAGCCCCGCCACGAGCGCGCCGACCGCAGAGCCCCGAAGGGTGGCGGTCGCAGCGGCACGGGCGGGGGGCATCGAAGTGTGCGGGTGGGTTCAGCGCACGCCGAGGCGGGCGAGGAGATCGGCTTCGACTCCGTCGAGTTCGGACGAGATGGCGTGATGGGCGGCCTTGCGGCGGGCCTGCGGCATCTGCTCGGCCGCACGGACGGCGGTGTTGAGATCGCCGAGGCGGTCGCGGATGGCGGCGGCGAACTTCTGCGTCTCGGCGTCGTCCGGCTTCTGCCCGAGGATCTCGGTGGTGGAGCTTTCGGCGCCGGCGATTCGGGCGCTGAGCTTGGCGCCGTGCCCGGTGAAGTTGGCGAGCTGGTCGACGTCGACGCCCATCCGGTCGGCGCGACGGGCATCGATCTGCCCGCGCACGACGGTGGCGGCGCGGTAGGCGATCGGCAGCAGCACCGGCGTCAGCAGTCGTGCGACACCGAGGTACTTGCGGACGGCGGCGACGGTGAAACCCTTCTGGGCGGCGGCCTTCTCCTGGGCCTTGAACGCAGCGATCTGAGCCTTCTCGACCTTCTTCTGCGACTTCAGTTCGGCGGCCTCGAGCTTGCGCCCGGCTTTGGCGGCCTGCTTGTCGCGCTTGCGTTCGTTCCTCGCGCTCAGCCTCGCTTCCACCCCAGCCTTGTGCTTGAGTGCCTTGGCTTCCGCCTTGCGGGTGGCTCGGGACTTACGTTTCTTGAACAACCCCATCGAAAAGACCCCTTTTCCTGGTGTTTCAGCGGAGCCCACGCTACCAACTGCATCCGGTGCTTCGGGATCAGCCTAGGGGAGCACATAATCTTCGTCATCGTGTGTTCCCATATCGGTCAGCAATCAGAACCCGACACCTCTCCCGGAAAGGTGTCGGGGACGGTGATCGATGCCAGCGCACTGACGCGGTGCCGCCACCGGGTGCACCTCGACGCGGCGTTCCCCGAACAACTCGCGGCGGCTCCCGAGGATCCGGGCGTCCGGCAGCGTCAGGACGCCGCCGCCGCCAAACGTGAAGACATCCGCCGGACCCTCACCGAGCACGCCCCGGAACGGTGGGTGCAGATCGACGCCGAGCAGAGCCTGCGCCGTCGCGCCGAGGACACCCTGGCCGCATGCGAGGCGGGAGCGGACCGCATCTGGGGCGCCGTGCTCCCACTCGACCGCGCCGCCGGACGGAGGGCGCGCTGCGAGATCCTCGTCCGCGACGAGGACCACGGTGGGTACATCCCGGTGATCGTCGTCAACCACAAGGTCACCGATCCGGGCCGCGGCGCGGTGACGTCGGGAATGTTCGAGTGGGACCCGCGGGAGGACTCGACCCGGAAGCCGCGCAGTCAGGTCCGCGACCAGATGCGCGTCGCGCAGGTGTACCGGATGCTCGAGAGGCACGGGCACGCGAGCCCGGCGCTGGTGGCCGGCGCCATCGGCTACGGCTCCGACGTCATCTACGTCCACGACCTCACCACCATCCTCGACGACTACGACGAACGCTTCGCGGACCGGCTGGCCGTCGCCCGCGGGGAGTCAGCGACGGTGCCGTCGAGGATCGGCGAGTGCCGTTCGTGCCCGTGGTGGCCCGGGTGTGAGGAGCAGCTGACGCAGACCCACGACGTGAGCCTGGTGGCCACCGGTTCGCGCGCCGACATGCTCCGCGACGCGGGCTGCCACACCATCGACGACCTCGCGGCCTGGGACGGCGAACCGCTCGAGGACTGGCCGCACGGGGCGTTCGAGGACGCCGTCGTCACCGCCAAGGCGTGGCTCGCGGGGGTGCCGCTGGTGCGACGCTTCCCCGAGATCCGGGTGACACGCGCGGACGTCGAGGTCGACGTCGACATGGAGAGCTACCAGGAACACGGCGCCTACCTGTGGGGAACACTGCTCAACGTCGACGGGGTGTCGGCGTACCGGCCGTTCGTCAGCTGGGACCCGGTGCCCACCCAGGACGAGGCGCGGTCGTTCGCCGAATTCTGGACGTGGCTCATGGCCGAGCGTGCCGCGGCGGCGCTGAGCGGCAGAACCTTCGCCGCGTACTGCTATTCACGGTCCGCGGAGGACAAGTGGCTGCTGGACTCCGCCCGCCGATTCGCCGGGACACCCGGCATCCCCACCGAAGCCGAGATCCGCGAATTCATCGACAGCCCACAGTGGGTCGACATCTACCAGGCCGTCAGCGACCAATTCATCTGCCCGGGCGGCAAGGGCCTCAAGAAGATCGCCCCCGTCGCCGGCTTCCGGTGGCGGGACGCCGACGCCGGCGGTGAGGCTTCGATGAGCTGGTACCGCGAAGCAGTCGGCTATGACGGCGAACCCGACCTCACCCAGCGCGAACGACTGCTGCAGTACAACGAAGACGACGTGATCGCCACGAAAGTACTGCGCGAATGGATGTCGGATCGGGCCGAGAAGGAGATCCCACTCGCCTCCGACCTCTAGGCTGCAATGAGGCCCGATTCGGTAGGGGTGGTCAGGTGGAGGTGCCGAAGACATCCACGACGCTGCGGTTCGCTCTACTTCTGACCGCAGCCGGCGGCTTTCTCGACGCTTACACCTACATCAGCCGCGGCGGTGTCTTCGCGAACGCCCAGACCGGCAATGTCATCCTCATGGCCATCGACCTGTCCGAGCGGCACTTCCACGCCGCGCGCGCACACCTGTGGCCGATCCTCGCGTTCATCGTCGGTGTCGCATTCGCACATCTGCTCAAGGGCGAACTCGCCCACAGCGTCTTCGACCACCCGATCCGGGTCGCCCTGGTCGCGCAGATCGTCGTCCTCGCCGCGGTCGGATTCGTGCCCGCAGACGTCCCCAACGCACTGGTCACCGTTTCCATCGCCTTCGTGGCGGCCATGCAGTTCGGGCTGTTCCGCACCATCGGGGAGCTGTCGTACATCGCGGTCGCCACCACCGGCAACCTCATGCGCTTCACCGAGTCGGCGTACGCCGCCTACATCGAGAAGATCCCCGAATCACGCCAACACACCCGGGTGTACGCCGCCATCGTCGGCAGCTTCGCCGCTGGCGCCGTCCTCGGAGCGTTCGCCACCCGCTACTTCGGCGGACCCGCCGCCTGGATCCCCGCCGCCCTCCTCTGCATCGCCCTCGTACTGTTCTACGTCGACGACCGGCGGCGGCGCCGCCTGTAAGCGGTTGACGAGTCCAGGAACTCGCTTCCCGCGCACAAGCGGCGAAGCCGCCTACTGCCGAACGTCCCTGCGGCGTACCACGAGTGGAAACCCGTCCTTACCCTCTGTCGGAGTGTCCTGGAACAGGATGAACGCCACGAATCCCAGGATCCAACTCCACACCAGCGCGCCGAAGGTGGGCCATCGACCATCCACGGGCCGGACGACGCACAACCCGAGCAGCCACTTACCCAGAGTGGCGTGGTAGATCGACTGCACAACGGTGCGGTGCACGAAGGACACCAGGATCCACGTGACGACGGGGGCGGCAATCGGCTTGGGGGACCCCGGTGGAAATCCGGCGCTCCCGACACGGTAGACGAGATAGGCGACGCCGAGATGGATGACGAAATCGATCGCGAAGGCCAGCGCGCGACGGACCCGTCGTGGCGACGGGTAACTCGGACCGCCTATCGGGTGCCGCGTGCGCGTGTCGAGGTTCCAGGTTTCGCTCATGATTGCCCGTCCCCCGGCCGGCCGCCGAGATCGGCCAGAGTGTTGTCGAGTCCTGTCAGCGACAGTGCCTCATCCACGATGAATCCGCTCGCCCGGTTGGAGCCGACCGTCGCGCTTTGTGCTCCGCTGCCGACCAACCCCGTGAGGGCGTTGCGCGGGTCGTTCCACTTGTCGATACCGACGACACCGTTGAGCGCGCCCTTGACGGTCCCGCTCACCGCGCCCTTCGCGCCCGCCTCGGCGATGTTCCCGAGGTCGTAACCGTCGCGTCGGCCTCGGATGTTCTCATCCACCTGCACCGCAGTCTCCAAGGCCGCCTGCGTGCCGACGCCGAATACGGCTCCCTTGGCCGCGCCGACCGCAGCGCGTCTGAGGATCGAGATGATCAGTTGCCGAATGATCATCCGTACGGTGACCTGCGTGGCCGCCTCCGCCGCGAACGCCGCGGGACTCGCTGCACCGAACGTCATCGCACTGGCCGCCGCCACCGCGACGAGTTCGGCCGCCAACACCACCAGCGCCGCGATGATCGACAGTTTCGCGACCCGGATGTCGTCGGCCGACCAGTCGAGGGTGTCGCCGAGTTCGTGGAACAACTCCGACAACTCGCGTAGCGCGCCGTCCGCACCGATCCGCGCCCACTGCTGCGCCATCGCCGCGTCGACGTCACCACCGACCCCGGACAACGCCGACCGCATCGCGGCGTCGGCCTCCTCGAGGATGTCGTCCAGCGATGCCCCGGCGTCCTTCCACCCTTGCCCGAGCCGCTCCATTGCCGTTTCGTCCGCGGCGGGCCAGTCCGCCCCGACCACCCTCTCCGCCAGCCACCGGACACCGCCCGGAACCTCGATGCCCATCAGGACAACCCGGACAGACTGGACGCGGTGCCGCGGTCGGTGTCATCGAACGAATCGGCCGTGCTCCTGAGCTTGGACCCAAGCGCGGCCAGCGCCCCGACAGCGAACCCGAGAGACCGGCCGGCCGCGTCCGCGGAGGGTAGGTACCCGCGCGCGAACGCCGCCCCCGTCTCGTCGCCGCCCCAGCATTCACCCTCGCTGTCGAGGGTCGAGGTCAGGGTGGCGGCGACCTCGGCCATCCGCTGCGACAGGTCGTCGAATCGGGGTGCGACGCTGCGCAGATGCGCGGTGTCCACCCACAACTGCGCGCTCACTGCCACCCGTCCCGCAGCACCGGCCGGTTCCACTGCCCGTCGTCGGGATCATCCGGGTCCGGATCGGCCGGGAGGTCACGGACGTCGGGTTCGAGGGGCGGGAGGAAATCCCGCAGGCTCGGGGCGCCGGGAACGAGGTCGGGCAGATCCGGCAACGTCTCGGTCGCGGCCACGATCGATCCCATGATGCGCATCGACTCTACGTGCGCTGCCTCGCCCGCGCGGCGAGCGGCTTCCGTCATCGCACGCCCCAGCGATTCGGGGGTGGACCGCCGGAACGCGTCCGGTGCGAGGTGCACGTTCACCACGCCGCCCACCGAATTCACCTCCACCTGCGCCAGGCCGTCGTCGGACGTCCCACTCACCCGCAGTTGCGCCACCTGCTGCTGAGCGGCGTGCAGATCCTTCGTCTGCCGGTCGAGCGTGACCAGCAGCGAATCGATCTGATCCTGCAGCTCGTCCTCGCGCACCCGCAGACCCTCACGGTCGAACATGAATCCCCCCTTGATAACTCACGAACGTCTCGCGTCCCACCCCGGTGCGACCCCACGACCCCCACAGTCGTGTCGACGGCGAACATTACCCCCTCGCGCGAACCACCGCCCGTGCATGCCCCACGAGTCCCTGGACTCCTCAACCGCGCACGGGCGGCGAAGCCGCAACCCCCAGGGAGAAGGCGCCGACGATTTTCGGCGTGGATTTCTCGTAGAAGCGATCGAGGTCCCGGACTTCGAATCCGGCGTTCGTCACCAGGGCGGGGATGTCGCGGGTGAGGTGGCAACCCCCGGCGACAGTTTTCTGGATGGGCTCGAGACGGTGCTGCCAGCGCCGGACGTTCTCATCCGGGGCGAGGCCGTGTTCGACGAAATGCAGTGTGCCGCCGGGTTTCAGAACGCGCCGGATCTCCCGCAGTGCGGCGTCGGCGTCGGGGATGGTGCACATCGTCCAGGTGGACAGTGCGGTGTCGAAACTGTTGTCCGGGAAGGGGAGCGATTGACCGTCGAGGCCGGACCTCTCGATCGGGGTCGTCGACGCCGCCACCCGTTTGGCTGCCAGCTTCCAGCCGAGGTCGGCGGGTTCGACCGCGGTCACCGACTCGACGGCGGCCGGGTAGAACGGGACGTTGAGTCCCGATCCGAATCCGATCTCCACCACCCGGCCCTGCAGACCGGCGCAGACGCGTCGCCGCGACGGCTCCGTGAACTTCACCCCGCAGCTGACGTTGACGAGCCGCGGAACGACCTGGTCAGAGTAGAAACCCATGCCCACCTCCCAGCGCAGGGCGCTTCGCGCCCCGTGCGCCCTTTCGGTAGCTGGAGCAACCAGAAAGGCGCACGGGCGGCGGAGCCGCCTACCGCGGCGCCATGCGCAGAGCACCGTCCATACGAATGGTCTCACCGTTGAGGTAGTCGTGTTCGACGATCATCTGAGCGAGTTGCGCGTACTCGGCGGGCTGCCCGAGACGGGAGGGGAACGGGACACCCGCTTCGAGGCCCTTGCGGTACTCGTCAGTGACGCCGGCGAGCATCGGGGTGTCGATGATGCCGGGGGCGATGGTGTTGACGCGGATCCCGAACTGCGCGAGGTCGCGGGCGGCGGGAACGGTCATGCCGTGCACGCCACCCTTGGACGCGGAGTAGGCGATTTGGCCGATCTGGCCCTCGAACGCGGCGACGGACGCGGTGTTGATGACGACGCCGCGCTGCCCCGACTCGTCGACGGTGTCCGTCTTCGCGATCGCGTCGGCGGCCAGGCGCATGACGTTGAACGTGCCGAGCAGGTTGACGGTGATGACGGTGCGGAACAGTTCGAGGTCGTGCGGGCCCTTCTTCGACAGGATGCGCCCGGCCCAGCCGACGCCGGCGCAGTTGACGACGATGCGCAGCGGCAGCCCCGACTCGACGATCTTGTCGATCGCGGCCTGGACCTCGTCGCCGCTGGTGACGTCGGTCGCGAGGAGGGTGACACCGTCCGGGACGTTGTCGCCGGCGCGCTCGATGGACTGCTGCAGATCGAGTCCGAACACGGTGGCACCGGCGTCGGCGAGGCGCTTGGCGGTGGCGGCACCGAGGCCCGAGGCGGCTCCGGTGACCAGTGCGGCGGTTCCCTGAATTTCCACGGTTCGCATCCTTCTCTCCCGGCGACCTCCGTTGGCCGACCCTGGTGACCTGCACCATAACGTTCGCTCGGCGTGACGGCAGAGGCGAGGGAAGCATTGCCGGCGGGGGAGCGGGTAGTTTCTCTCGCGGGTGGAGCGACGACCGTAGGGGGACGGATGAGCGATCGGCTCGAGGTGGACCGCGACGCGCTGGTGCGGTGCATTGCCGCGTGCGACGTGCTGGCGGCGGACATGAGGGACCTGCGCGAGCGCGCGCGTCGCGAACTCGCGCCCGAGAACTTCGGTCTCGGTGAGACGCATCTGCGGTCGGCGGCGGACCTGGCTTCGCGGTTCCGGGCGACCGCGATCGGTGGCCCGGGCGTCGCGGAAGAGGATTCGGCGGTCGGGACGTTCGCGGCGCACGAACGCTACGCCCTGGAACTGAAGGCGAATTTCGAAGCGGTGCTGGCGCGGTACGACGAGCAGGACGCCGCGACGGCACACCGTCTCGGACAACTCCGAGTTCAGTGAATCTTCGCCTGCCAGTCGGGCGGAACGCGATCCGCGGGTCCCGGGACCGTCTGATCGAGCGGATGGTGTTGCGGCGGCGCAAGTTCCGGGCCTTCGAAGGCGATTTCGGTGGCATAGTTCCAGAACCAGATCTCGCCGGGCTCGAAGCTCCGCACCACGGGGTGCCCGGTCTGGGCGGCATGCTTGGTGGCGTGCTGTGCCGGTGAGGAGTCGCAGCAGCCGATGTGCCCGCACTGCGCGCAGCGGCGCAGATGCACCCACCACCCGCCGGCGCTGTCGCAGTCGGCGCATCCGTCACCGCTCGGCGGCACGCTCGGGTCGATTCCGTCCAGCTCACCCATCTGAAACTCCTTCTGCTGATACGACTTCGGGTTCGATCGGAATGCGCACCTGGAACCGGGTGTCGCCCGGTTCGGATTCGACGCGCAGGTCGCCGCGGTGCTTCTTCACGACGATGCGCCAGGAGATGTCGAGGCCGAGCCCCGTTCCCTCGCCGACGGGTTTCGTGGTGAAGAACGGTTCGAAGATGCGCGACCGGATCTCTTCGGGCACTCCGGGTCCGGTGTCGCCGATCTCGATGAGGGCCATGTCGTCGTCGCGCCGCGTGCGGACGGTGAGGGTGCCGCGGCCGTCCATCGCGGCGACGGCGTTGTCGATGAGGTTGGTCCACACCTGGTTGAGTTCCGCGGCGTAGGCGGGGACCTGCGGCAGCGTGGGGTCGTACTCCTTCACCACCGTGATCGAGTCGCCGATCTTGCGGCCGAGCATCACCAGGGAGCTGTCGAGGAGTTCCCGCAGGTCGACGCGCTGGTACGGGGCGCGGTCCATCTGCGAGTACTGCTTGGCGGCGTTCACGAGCGTGGAGACGCGGGCGGTGGAGTCGGCGATCTCGTTCATCAGCAGTTCGGTCTCGAGGGTGTAGTTGAGCCAGCGGATCGCGCTCTCGACCATCGTCTCGTCGTCGACGGAGGCCGCGATCCGCTCGAGCCACGGCACATCGAGACCCGCCTGTACGAACGTGGGCGCCAGGTCCCAGCCGCCCGAGACGCCGTGGTCGTCGAACCAGTCGCCGAGTACGTCCTCGCGGTCGGATGCCTCGAGGGGAGTGAGCGTCGGCGCCTTCGCCACCAGTTCGGCGGCCTCCTCCTGCAACCGGATCAACGTGGCGAGCGCCTGCCGGTCGTATACGCCCGACGCGATGACGCCGAGCTTCTGCCGCATGTGCGATACCCGGTCGCGCAGCGACGCCGTCGCCCGGACCGCGGCGGCCGCGGGGTTGTTGAGTTCGTGGGTGAGCCCCGCGGACAACGAACCCAGCGCGAGGAGACGTTCCCGCTGATCGACGACCTGTTTCGCGTTCTGGTTGCCGAAGAACAGCCCTTCCAGGAGGTGCACGGCCATCGGGAACCACTCGCGCATCAGCTGTCCGAACCGGTCGGCGTCGAGGACGAAGAACTTCGACGGGGCGGTGACCCGCATCGACGCGGTGTACGTCTGGGGGGCGCGGTCACCGAGGTACGACTGCCAGGCACCGGCGTACACGCCGCGCTGGGATGTCCGGTTGAACTCGATCTCCTCGCCGCCCGACAGCTTGCTCAGTACGATCTCACCCTCGATCAGCACGTAGAAGCACGACGCGATGTCACCCTCCGCGTATACCGGCCCGGGTTCGATCAGCTCGATGTGCCCGTTCTCGCAGAGCTGCTCGAGTTGGTGGTCGGTGAGGTGCTCGAAGAGGAACAGCGTCCTCAGCTCGGGCGGTTTGCACGGGATGTGGGTCATGGTCTGCCCCCGATCACGGTTGGCCGATGTAGCGGTGGACGAGCATCACGGCCATGGCGCCTTCCCCGACCGCTGACGCCACCCGCTTCGCCGACTCGGCGCGCACGTCACCGGCCGCGAAGATCCCCGGGACGCTCGTCTCGAGGTGGTGGGGGAGACGGTCGAGGGGCCAGCCGCTCGGTGGCTTCCCGTCGACGACCAGGTCCGGCCCGGACACGACGAACCCGTTCTCGTCCCGCGCGACGACGCCGTCGAGCCATTCGGTGCGCGGTGCGGCGCCGATGAAGAGGAACAGGAACCCGGCGTCGACGGTGTCCTCGTCCCCGGTTGCGTTGTTGCGCAGCCGGATCTTCTCGAGGTGGCCCTCGCCCTCGACGCCGATCACCTCGGTGCACGGCCGGACGTGGATGCGCGGGTTCCGTTCGATCTGCTGGACGAGGTAGTACGACATCGAATCCTCGAGCGACTGCGCCCGCACCACGATGGTGACCGAGCGGGCGCCCCGCGAAAGGTACACCGCCGCCTGTCCAGCAGAGTTGGCCCCGCCGACGATGTACACGTCCTGGTCGGTGCAGCGGGCGGCCTCGGTGACGGCGGAGCCGTAGTAGACGCCGCGCCCGGTGAGGTCGTCGACTCCGGGCGCCGGATGACGCCGGTAGGAGACGCCGGTCGCCAGGATGACCGTGTGCGCGTCGATGGTGTCGCCATCCGCGAACCGGACGGTGCGCGCCGAGCCGTTGACCTCGAGCGCCACGACGTCGCGGGTGGTGATCAGTTCCGCCCCGAACCGGGTTGCCTGCCTGCGGGCCCGCTCGGCCAGCTGGGCGCCGGACACGCCGTCGGGAAATCCGAGATAGTTTTCGATCCGTGAGCTCTGACCCGCCTGCCCGCCGGTCGCCGTCCGCTCGATCAGGGCGGTGCGCAGTCCTTCCGAGGCGCCGTACACGGCGGCGCCCAGACCGGCCGGTCCGCCACCGACGACCACGAGGTCGTAGAAGTTCTCCGACGGGTCGGTCCGGAGACCGAGACGCCTGCCCAGTTCGGTGTCGGACGGCTCCACGAGGCATTCGCCGTCGGCGCAGATCACCACCGGCAGGCGACGGCCGTCCTCCCCGGCGGCGCTGAGCAACCGGCCGCCCTCCGCCTCGTCCGACATGTACCAGCGGTACGACAACTGGTTGCGGGCCAGGAACTCGCGCACTTCCGAGGACCGCGGCGCCCAGCGGTGGCCCACGACCTTCGTCTCCTCGGCGGGGTGGTGATCCGACGACGCCCACGCCTCGAGCAGCGCGTCGACCACCGGATACAGCTTCTCCTCGGGCGGATCCCACGGTTTGAGCAGGTAGTGGTCGAGGTCGATGACGTTGATCGCCTCGATGGCCGCATCCGTGTCGGCGTACGCGGTGAGCAGCACCCGGCGCGCCCGCGGATACAGATCCATGGCCTTCTCGAGGAACTCGATTCCGCTCATCGCCGGCATGCGGTAGTCGGCGAGGATCGCGGCGACGGGATCTCCCCGCAGCTTCATCTGCTTCATCGCATCGAGCGCCGACTCGCCGGATTCGGCGCGGATGATGCGGTACCTCTCGCCGTATCGGCGCCGAAGGTCGCGGGCGACGGCGCGGGAGACCCCCGGATCGTCGTCGACGGTGAGGATCGCCGGCTTGCCGCTCGCTACGGGATGGTTCACGCACGCCCTCTCGTCCGTACAGAACTGCGAGGTACTCCTGGGCTCCGAGTATTGCCCCGGGGCGCGCCTTTGTCGACCGGAATTCAGTCCTGGTGCTGCATCGGCGCGCTCTCCGCGGGGACGCCGCGCCGTCGCGACCAGACCGCGCGACCCGCGGCCCCGGCGAGTGCCAGCACGACGACCGCGACGCCGGCGATCGGGCCCACGGGATTGCCGGGCAGCAGACCCTCCAGCAGCAACCAGATGCCGAACGCGAAGAACAGCACGGCCGCGCCGACGCGGATGACGCTCTCGGGAAGGTGCCTGCCCAGTACGGCGCCGACGACGATGGCCAGGGCGTCGGCCGCCACCATGCCGACGGTCGAGCCGATCCACACGCCGACCGTGTCGTGGTCGGTGGCGAGGGTGATGGTGGCGAGCATCGTCTTGTCGCCGAGTTCGGCGAGGAAGAACGCGGACGTGACGGCCAGGAACGCGGAGCGGGTGGCCCGGCCCGCCTTGAGTTGCTCGTCTTCGCTGAGGTTGTCGCCGCGCAGCGTCCAGGCGCCGAAGACGAGGAAGGCGGCGCCGCCGACGATGCTGATCGCCGCGGTCGGGAGCGCGACGCCGAGGTAGTGGCCGACGGCCACGGACACCAGGTGGACCACGGTGGTGGCGACGGTGATGCCGGCGATCACCACCCACCAGCGGTAGCGCAGGGCGAACGTCATCGCCATGAGCTGAGATTTGTCACCCAGTTCGGCGACGAAGATCACACCGAAACTCAGCAGTGCGGCGGTCAGCACGAGCATCCTCCTCCAGGTAGTCGGTCGGAGGATGACAGGTGGATTCCTCCGGCCTGGCAGACGCGGGTACGTCTGCCCGGCCGAAGGTCTCGCCCACCGGCACCGGATGATTCGGCGACGGTTCGCCAGGCCGGGTCCGGTGCGGTGAGGCAACGAGCCAGTATGTCGACACAGGCGATTGGGGGCTACTCCCCTTCGATGTCCGCAACGTTAGCGCGGCTTACATGAAAAGGCAAAGGCGGCAATAAGTTTGGGACACCGACCGGAGAAACTTCGGGTATCCTCACGAGGCCAGCAGCATGGCCAAAACGGCAGTGTCGGGGTCGCTGATCGGGTCGATACCCACCCGACTGACCATCGACGTCACCGTCCCGTCCGCCTCCGCTTCCACCCATGCCGCCCGGTGTTCCAGCCCCAGGTGGGGGAGCCCCGGCAGGAGCACGCAGCCGGACGCGGCGCCCGCGCATTCCGGAAGCGACGGGGTGGTCTCGGACGGCGGATGCAGCATCATCAGCGCAGGCGGCTGGTGATCCGCGAAGCGGCCGGGGGCGAGCGCGAACTCCCCGAGCACGGTGCCCTCGGCCACCACGAGTCCGACGGTCTCGGGCTCCGGCTCCTCGGGAAGGTCCTCGTGCGCGCCGAAGACGGTCGTGGTGTGGAGCAGACCCGGAACGCACGCCACCCGCACGGCGAGCGCCAGCAGCTGGGCCCATTCCTTGGTGGTGTCGGGCCAGCGCCCGGAAATGACAAATCCCCGCAAGGTACCCGCAGCCTGGAAGGGCGAGATGCCGATGTAGCCGTCCCTGTTCATCTCTGCCTCCTCGGTGTGATGACGCGTTTCGAACACGACTCGTTCTGCACACCTCGTTGGGTACTTGAAGAATGCGCCCGACAGTGCCTGGCACACAAGAGCATGGGAGTGCTAACCATTTGCGGACGGAGATCTCAGAGAATCCTCAGAATCGCCACACTCTCCCGCTAGAAGAGCGCCCTACCCTCACCGGAATGACCTCTGAGCGCGCACGGAATTCCGCGAATCACGCCCGAACCGAGTCGACGCGAAAGGTCCTCGGTTCCCGGCGCGTCGCCGCGGCCGCCATGGCGGGTCTGGTCCTCGCGTCCGCGGCGGGACTCGGATACGTGTTCCTCGGCGACCGCGGGGCCGGCGGCCGGACCGTGGCGATCGTCAACACCGATGCCGGTGCCACCGTGGACGGAAAACCGGTGCGTGCGAGCGACACACTGATCGAGAAGCTCGAGGCGAACGAGGCATTCGACTGGCAGGTGGTCGACGCGGACACGGCGGCGGGTGGCGACTGGTTCGCCACGGTGACCGTGCCCGAGGACTTCAGCGACGCGGTGTCGTCGGTGTGGGGCGCGAAGCCCCGGCAGGCCACCCTCGACCTCGACGTCGCGGGTTCCGACACCGGCGCGTCCGAGGAACTCTCCGGGGTGGTGTCGTCGCAGATCGGCGCGGACGGCATCACGGATCTGCTGGCGAACATGTCTTCGTCGCGGACGCGGTTCCAGCAGGCGGGAATGACGGCCGGATTCCTCGCGGCGGGCACGGCCGCGGCGGACGATGCGGCGCAACAGCTCACCGAGGGCGCCGACACCCTGCTCCCGTATCTCGAGACGGCACGCGCCGGGTCGGTGCAACTGCTGGGCGTGGCCGATCAGGTGGCCGGTGTGGTCGGTGAGACGTCGGGGACGGCCAACGGCCTCGCGGACCGGTTGAGTGCGCTGGGGTTGACGCTGGGCGAGGCGAACGACAGCGCCACGCAGATGCGCACCAGGATCGACGACGCGATCCGCATCCTCGACGGCACCCCCGTTGCGCCGGAGGTGGTCCCGTCCCTGAGGCAGGTCGGCGCCGACCTCGATCTGCTCTCCTCGCAGCTGGGCTCGGTGCCCGGTCTCCTGGGTGGGCAGGTCGGGCCGGAGACGGACCTCGGCGAACTCGTGCGGGTCGCGATGGGTCAGCTCACCGACGCCAGCAATCAGCTGAGCAGCGGAGCGCGGCAACTGAACGACGGCATCGTCCCGATCGCCGATCAGGCACCGGCGATGCTCGACGGCGCCACCTCGCAGATCGTCGACGGCTTCGCGAAGCTGAAGGCGCTGTCGGGGCAGCTGTCCACCGACCTGAACAACGGGGTCGCGGCGATGCCGGTGCGCACGCCGGCGCAGCAGAACCAGTTGGCGACGGTCCTCGCCGAACCGGTCGCGGTGACGCGCACTCTCTCCGCGCCCGCACCGCTACTGACCGCCGAGCACCTCGCCGTCGCGTTCGGGATCACCACGGTGCTGCTCGCGGGCGCCGTCGTGTGGATGGGTCTGCGGCGCAGGGCCTGACCGTCAGCCGGCGTCCTGGATGCGACGCCACGGCGTCGCCTGCTCGAGCTCGAACGCCAACTCGAGCAGGGTCCGCTCGTCGCCGTGATCCGCGGAGAAGTGCGACGCCAGCGGCAGCCCGCGAGAGGTCTCGTGCATGGGGAGGGAGATGGCCGGCCCGCCCGACGCATTGTTGAGCGGCGTGAACGCCGTGTACGCGATCAGCTTGTCGAACAACTCCTCGAAACTCTGTGTCGGCGAGAGGTATCCGAGCTCCGGCGTCGTGTGGGCCAGGGTCGGTGACAGGATCACGTCGTACTTCTGGAACATCTGCGCGTAGTCGCGGTATGTGCGGCGCAGCCGGTACAGCACCCGCGGAGTCTTCGCGATCTTCTTGCGGTACATCGCGGCGAGTCCGCGCGTCAGGTTGTCGGTGGCGTCCCGGTCGAAGTCCGGTCCGAGCATCCGCTTTCCATTGTTGGAGATGACGAACGACAGGAACCCCCAGTAGATGCAGAAGTCCTCGACGAACGAGGGCCCCACCGGCATCGGGCACTCCTCGACGTGGTGCCCGAGATCCGCCAGCAGGTCCGCGGTCGCGTGCACCGATTTGCGGGTCTCGTCGTCGGTTCGGGTCACGGTCACCGAATCGACGACCACCCCGACCCTCAGCCGGGTGCGGCCCGGCCCCTCGACCAATCGGATGGGCGGCAGATCGGGATTGCGGTAGTACCGTTCGGCGGCCGCCATCCATTGTGCGGTGTCCCGGACCGACCGGGTGACGGCGCCCTGCGCGATGATCCGGATCGGCAACGTCTTGTCCATGGCGTCGGGGACCGTCCGGCCGCGGGACGGTTTCAGTCCGACGAGCCCACAGGCGGCAGCAGGAATGCGGATGGACCCGCCGCCGTCGTTGGCGTGCGCGATCGGCACCACACCCGAGGCGACGAGCGCGGCCGAACCGCCGGACGACGCGCCCGGCGAGTACGCGGGATTCCACGGGTTGTGCACGGGTTCGGCGTCCATGAATTCGGTGGAGGCACTGAACCCGAACTCCGGGAGGCGGCTCTTCCCGAGCGAGAGCAGGCCCGTGGACAGGTATTGGGTGACGAAGTCGCTGTCGGCGGCGGCAGGCCGCGCGACGAACGCGACGCTGCCGTGCTGCGTGGGCAGGCCCGCGACGTCGACATTGTCCTTGACGACGGTCGGCACTCCCGCGAACACCCCGTCGTGCGGGCGGTCCGCCGCCGCGAGCGCGCGGTCGAAGTCGGCGAACGCCACACCGTTCAGGGCGGGCCCGACCGCCTCGGCGCGGGCGATCGCGGCCTCCGTCACCTCGCGGACCGACACCTCCCCGGCGGCGATCCGGGCTGCGAGGCCGGTGGCGTCGAGGTCGCCGAGCGCGTCGTCGCGGAAGGCGTGGACGACGGTGTCGTCCCGGGTGGGGTCGCTGGACTCGGTCACTTCCGAAGCCTATTGGACGCTCGGCCCTGCTCGGACGCGAATTCCGGTCCCGAAACGAGCACGGGCGCCCGGAACACTCGACGGTGTTCCGGGCGCCCGAGGCTGCGAGAACCGGAGAACTAGACGATCAGACCCGCGGTCTGGGTGCGTGCCTTCTCGAAGCGAGCGGCGACATCCGCCCAGTTGACGATGTTCCAGAATGCCTTGACGTAGTCGCCCTTGACGTTCTGGTAGTCGAGGTAGAAGGCGTGCTCCCACATATCGAGGAGCAGCAGCGGCGTCAGGCCGATCGGGATGTTGCCCTGCTGGTCGTACAGCTGGACGATGAGCAGGCGCTGGCCGATGGAATCCCAGGCCAGGATGGACCAGCCGGAGCCCTGGATGGCGTTGGCGTTGGCCGAGAAGTGGTTGCGGAACGCGTCGAAGCCGCCGAACTGGTCGTCGATCGCGGCCGCGAGCTCACCGGTCGGCTTGTCGCCGCCGTCCGGGGACAGGTTGTTCCAGAAGACGGTGTGGTTGGTGTGGCCGCCCAAGTGGAAGGCGAGGTTCTTCTCGTGCAGGTTGACCACGGCCGGCAGGGTGTCGGACTCGCGGAGCTCGGCGAGCTTGTCGAGGGCCGTGTTGGCACCGGTCACGTACGCGGCGTGATGCTTGTCGTGGTGCAGTTCCATGATCTTGCCGGAGATGTGCGGCTCGAGAGCTGCATAGTCGTACGGGAGTTCCGGCAGCGTGTAAACAGACACGAGGGTCCCTTCATCAACGGGCTGTGAGCCCTGGTGTGTCCGGGTGCCGACGGCACGTGGGCACGCGCCTGACACCCGCCTGTGGCGAAATCGTTCTCGGGTATATACCCAATCTCATTGGTACACCCTGCGCAACAGTTGGGGTCACGGAGCGATTCCCGGACGATAAAGTTCGGGCACCCGAAAAAACTCTCCTGCGGCCACACTGAATGTCGTGAGAATTCGTCCGGCGGGTGAACGGAACCTTAAGCTGACGCGATGCCTTCGCTGACACCTGTTACAGATTCACACGCGGCTGCGCCGCGTGTGGAACTCACGGGCGCGAATCTGCTCCGCTTCTTCGCAGTTCTGGCCGTCATTTACTCGCACATCTCGTTCTATCTCATCGACGATCTCGGAACCGGATGGTGGTTCATCGACGTCGTCTATCAGATATTCATCGAGCGGGGCGGTCTCAACCAGCATCTGTCTTTTGTCGGGGTCGCCATCTTCATGATGTTGACCGGGGTGTTGATCACGCGTTCGGCCATTCGTTCCGAACCCGGGCATTTCCTGTTCAACCGGCTCGGACGCATTCTGCCCGCATTCTGGGTGGCCGTTCTCGCCGCGATCGTGCTGGTGCGCCTGGGCATCAACGGCATGTTCAGCGGGCAGAACGGGGTGTCCAACGTCGACGCGGCCCTGAGTTTCTTCCTCGGCGGCTTCTTCCTCAAACCCGAGGTCGCGGTTCTCGGGGTCACCTGGACCCTGGCCGTGCAGATCTTCTTCTACTTCGCCTGCGTTGCGGCGCGCCCGGTTCTGCGCACCCTGCCCATCGCGATGCCGATGGCCGGTGCCGCGGTCTGCGCGCTGATCCTGCTGTACAACCTGTACGCGCCGCAGCCGTACACGGTGCCGATGCTGTCCAAGATCGCCGCGACGCTGCCCGCAGTGTTCCTCGGGCAGATCATCTACCTCGGCTGGGCGCGGCTGGCGGACTGCCGGTGGATCGTCGTCGCCGGACTCGCACAGGTCGAGGTCATCCGGCTCGCGACCGACTTCCGGGTCTACTGGGCGGGCGATCACTACCTGTGGACGTTCGCCGTCGTCACCGCGTGCGTCGTGCTGGTGGGCCGATACGACGGGCCCGCGGCGCACTGGGCCGTCGTCCGGTGGACGGCGACGCGCAGTTACGCGATCTACCTCGTGCACACCCTGATCCTGTACCGCGTGTACGAGCACACGGTCGGGGCGTTCGGCGAGACCGGCGCGGTGGTCGCCTTTCTCGTGGTGACGGCGCTGGTGGCGGAGGGGCTGTACCGGTGGGTGGAAGTCCCGGCGACGCGGTGGGTCGCCGCCCGCGGCGAGCGGATGCGCGCGCAGGCCGCGCTCGCGGCGGAGTCCGCACCGGCACCGCGCGTAGCATCGAATCATGTCTTGGTACGACGAGCTTCTGGGTCGAGCAGCCGCTAAGTCCGTGATGGTCACCGCCGAGGACGCGCTCCCCGGACGGCAGCAACCGATCCCGGTTCCGGCAACGCACTATGTCAACGGCCATCCCCTGCAACCCCCGTTCCCCGAGGGAATGCAGACCGCGGTGCTGGGCATGGGATGTTTCTGGGGCGCCGAGAAGGAGTTCTGGCAACTCGACGGCGTCTACACCACCGCAGTGGGATACGCCGGCGGCTACACGCCCAACCCCACCTACGAGGAGACCTGTTCCGGTCGCACCGGGCACACCGAGGTGGTCCTCGTGGTCTTCGATCCGAAGGTGATCTCGTACGCCGAGATCCTCAAGGAGTTCTGGGAGAACCACGACCCCACGCAGGGCATGCGGCAGGGCAACGACCAGGGAACGCAGTACCGTTCGGCCATCTACACGATCGACGAACAGCAGGTGGAGATCGCAGAGGCCACCGGTGAGGCCTTCGAAAAGCGGCTCGCCGAAGCCGGGTACGGGGCGGTCACCACGGAGATCGCCCCGCTCACGCAGTTCTACTACGCCGAGGACTACCACCAGCAGTACCTCGCGAAGAACCCCGGCGGGTACTGCCCCGTGCACGCCACCGGGGTCAGCTGCCCCGTCGGGCTGCTGAAGCAGGACGAGGTCCCGGCGCAGACCGACATCCTGCCGCCGTCGTAACGTCGCGGTCTCAGCTGCGGGTGGCGGACCACGTGAGCACCGCGGACGCCGCCATGGCGCTGACGGTGCGCACGTGGTTCCATCCGGTCCATCCCGACAGATAGTCGCGCCAGTACGCCGCCGAGTCGGCCGCGGTGGGATCGAGCGCGTCCAGCGCGTTGTTGTGCGGCACGTGGTAGACGATGGTCAGGACAATCCCCACGAGGTACAGCGCGCAGGCGGTCACCGCGTAGACGGCCGAACCGTCGTGCCGCACCACGCTGACGACGGCGAGCGCGATCGACGTCAACGCCGTACCGAACAGCGCCGTCATGAACCAGAAGTTCGGCGCTTCCCGGTTGATCGCCTGCATCGCCGCGATGCCCTGGGCCGGCTCCAGCCGACCGAGCCCGGACATGATGAACGTGGAGAACGCGAACATCACGCCGCCCACCACGCCGGCGCTCACCGCCGTGACAACCGTCAGATAGCGCTCCATGGTCAGACCCTCCAGACCCCGGCCGCTGCTGCGGCGCGGACGTAGTCGGTGAAGTCGCGGGGCGCGCGCCCGAGTGCGCGTTCCCCCCGTCGGTGAGCGAGGCGTTGCGCCCGTCCAGCACTTCGCCGAACAGGTACGTGAGCAGGCCGATCGCGTCGGATGGTTGTCATGCATTCAGTCAAGACGGCGGTGGCAAGACTTTCCATGGTTGAAACACGCTGATCCATACGCGAGCGTCTACGCTGGATGGGTGGATCCCCTCGCCGGTCTCATCAGTGGTCCCCGCGCCGCCGGCGCGTTCGTGCTCCGCTCGATAATGGAACCGCCGTGGTCGCTGCAGATCGACGACCATGCGCCGCTCAGCCTCGTCGCGATGGGCCGCGGCGAAGCGTGGATCCTTCCGCACACCGGCGAACCGGTGCGGCTCACCGAGGGCGACGTCGCGATCGTCCGCGGACCCGAGCGGTACGTCGTCGCCGACCATCCGGACACGCCCCCGCACGTGATCATCAACCCCGACCAGAGCTGCACGACGCTCCGCGGGGAACCGCTCGCCGAGGCGATGGACCTCGGGGTGCGCACGTGGGGAAACAGCCCCGACGGCCGCACGGTGATGCTGACCGGGACTTACCAGACCCCCGGCGAGATCAGCCGCCGGCTGCTGTCCGCGCTCCCCGAACTCGTCGTGCAGCGCCGCGCCGACTGGGACTCCCGGCTGGTCACCCTGATGCACGAGGAGGTGGTGCGGGACGAGCCCGGACAGGAGGCGGTGCTCGATCGGCTGCTCGACCTCCTGCTGATGGCGGTGCTGCGCGCGTGGTTCGCGCGACCGGCCGCCGAGGCGCCCTCGTGGGTGCGGGCGCAGGGCGATCCGGTGGTGGGAAAGGCGATGCGCATCCTGCAGAACAACCCGGCGCACCCGTGGACGGTGGAGTCGCTCGCCACGGAAACCGGCATGTCGCGCGCCGCCCTCGCGCGCCGCTTCACCGAACTCGTCGGCGAACCGCCCATGACCTTCCTCGCGGGGTGGCGGCTGTCGCTGGCCGCGGACCTGCTCCGCGAACCGGACGCGACGGTCGCGTCGGTGGCGCAGCAGGTGGGGTACGGCAGCGCATTCGCGCTGAGTGCGGCGTTCAAACGCGTGCGCGGGGTGAGCCCCAAGGAGCATCGTGAGATGGCGGGGAGCAGATGAGTGTATTACGGCACAGTGCCCAAAGACACACCAGATCCACTTGATCTTGTTTGCCTTGCGTACGACCCTGGATCGTAGGGAATTGTCGGCGAGAGGACCGGATCCGAAATGTGGAACAACTCTCCATCACGGAGGCTGCGCAAGCGGTCGGCTCGTCAGCGGCACAACCCTCTCGTCCGGCGCTCGGACCGGATCGAAAACATGCTCACCCTCGCAGTCGTGGTGCTCGCATTCGCGATGCTGCCCCTCGCCATCCTGGTCGGTGCCCGGACCATCGACAGTCAGCTGTCGCTGGCGGAGAAGCAGGTCACGGATTACCGCACCGTCTCGGCCACGACGCTCGCCGACTCCACCGGCGTCTCCATGACGTCCGACGTCGCACCCTCGGGCGTCGACACCGCGCCCGCCAAGTGGACGTGGGGTGACGAGACCCGGCACGCCGACATCACCGTCGACCCCGCCACCCCGTCGGGAACCAAGGAAGACATCTGGGTCAATGCCGACGGCAACCTCACCACCGAACCGATGTCGCCGTCCGCGGCACGAGTGGCCGGCGTCATCGCCGGACTGTTCACCTGGTTCGCGGTGATGATGATCGCGCTGTCCGGCTTCCTCATCTGCCGCGCCTCCCTGAACCGCTCCCGCGACGCTCAGTGGGACCGCGACCTGCGCCAGTTCCTGGATTCGACCACCCGGCACTGAGCCCGGACCGCCCGGCGACGCGCGGGCGGCCCCGCCTCCGCCTAGCTCAGCTGCGGAACGACGTCACTCGCGACCAGTTCCAGGTGGTCGAGGTCAGCGAGGTCGAGGGTCTGCAGGTAGATCCGCTGCGACCCGGCCTCCGCGTAGCGGCCGATCTTGTCGACCAGTTCGGCGGGTGACCCGGCGAGGCCGTTCTCCCGCAGTTCGTGCACGTCACGTCCGATGCGCGCGGCGCGTGTCGCGATCTCCTCCTCCGTGCGCCCGCAGCAGAGGACGAGCGCGTTCGAGTACACCAATTCGGTGGGGTCGCGATCGATCGCCTTGCACGCGACCCGGACCCGTTCGAACACGTCCCGCGTCTCCTCGACGGACTGGAACGGGACGTTGAACTCGTTCGCGTACTTCGCCGCCAGCGCCGGCGTCTTCTTCTTGCCCGTGCCGCCGATCAGGATCGGCGGTCCGTGCGGCTGCTTCGGCTTCGGGAGCGCCGGCGAATCCTTGATCGTGAAGTGCCTGCCGTCGTAGGCGAACGTCTCGCCGAGCGGAGTGCGCCACAACCCGGTGATCACGGCAAGCGATTCCTCGAGCCGCTCGAACCGCTCCTTCAACGGGGGGAACGGAATGCCGTACGCCTGGTGCTCCTCCTCGTACCAGCCGGCACCGATGCCGAGATCGACGCGGCCGCCGCTCATCTGGTCGACCTGCGCCACCGAGATCGCCAGCGGACCGGGGTGCCGGAACGTCGCTGACGTGACGAGCGTGCCGAGCCGGATCGTGGACGTCTCCCGGGCGAGACCGGCCAGCGTGATCCACGCATCCGTCGGTCCGGGCAAGCCCTCGGTGTTCATCGCGAGGTAGTGATCAGACCGGAAGAACGCGCCGTAGCCGAAGCGTTCGGCGGCCTGCGCGACCGCGAGAAGATCGTCGTAGGTGGCACCCTGTTGGGGTTCGGTAAAGATTCGCAACTCCATGACAGCCACTCTGCCCGATCGGTGACCGGTCCTGCCGCAAGGCCCTCGGTGCGCTATACGCTGATTTCATGGCGAAGATCCCACTGACCCTGCCGAAACCGCTGGCCGACAGGCTGCCCGACGCGTTCGGAGGCTCCGGCGGCGGGGTGGTGCCGATCGTGCGACTGCAGGGGATGATCGCGTCCGGCGGTGCCGGGTTCGGGCGGGTGCTGAACGCGGAATCCGTCGAGGAACCCCTGCATCGCGCGTTCACCGCGCACGGCGCGAAAGCGGTGGCGCTGCTGATCAACAGCCCCGGCGGATCGCCGACGCAGAGTGAATACATCGCCGCCCGCATCCGTCAGCTCGCCACCGAACACGAACTGCCCGTGCTCGCGTTCTGCGAGGACGTCACCGCGTCCGGCGGCTACTGGCTGGCCTGCGCCGCCGACGAGATCTACGCGACCGCGACGTCCGTGGTCGGCTCCGTCGGTGTCATCTCGGCGGGCTTCGGATTCTCCGAGCTGATCGACCGCCTGGGCATCGAACGGCGACTGCATTCGGCCGGCGAGGCCAAGGCGCGCCTCGACCCGTTCTTCGCTGAGAAGTCCGAGGACGTGCAATGGCTCGAGCAGATCCAGGAAGGCATCCACGACGAGTTCCGCGACTGGGTGGTCGGCCGCCGCGGGGAGAAATTGACGGCAGGCGACACGGACCTGTTCAACGGCGACGTCTGGCTGGGCCGCCGCGCCGCCGAACTCGGCATCGTCGACGGCATCGGCACACTGCGCGAAGTGGTGGAGAAGAAGTTCCCCGACGCCACCCTCGAGATGACCGGGCCGCGCCGCTCCCTGTTCGCGAAGCTCGGCTTGCCCGCCGCCTCGTGGGACGAGGCGGCCGCCGCGATCGTCGGCGCCGCACACGCCCGCGTCGCGTGGTCGCGCTACGGCCGGTAGCGGTTTCGGGACGGTAACTACTTCGGGACGACGACCCCGACCGGGCCGACGCCGACGCACAGCGACAGATCGCGCGTCAGGGTGCTCACCCGCACATTCCGGCCGCCGCCGGTGAGCCGGACGAACACCGAATTCGGGCCCTGGTGCACCGGCACCCGCACCGGGTTGCCGACCTCCATCGCGACGGCGATCTCGCCGTCCGCGTCCGCCAGGTAGTTGAGTTGCACCGTCCACTCCCAGCCGGTCAGCGGGCCGTCGAGGGGCAGCGGTACGAAAGTGCGCCGGTCCACCAGGTGCCCGCAGTCCGGGACTGTGCCGGGTTCGATCGATCGGACCCAGGTGACCTGGGCATCGACCACCTTGCCCGCGTCGTCGATCATCCGGAGGTCGGGGGTGCTGTCGGAGAACGCGGGCCGGTCGCGCAGCGGGGCGAGGACGCGGCTCACCAGGTTGTTCGGATACGCCACCGGGAGCAGCACCCAGAAGGACGTGGGTTGCTCGAGGATCGGCGCGTCGGAGCGGTCCGCGAGCGATGCTCGCGCGGTCGCGAGATAGTCGGTGGTCGGGTTCTCCTCCCAGCTCCGCGTGAACGTGAACGTCGACCACAGGCTGCTCGCGACGAACGCGACCACGACCGCGACGACCACCGGCGGTCGCACCCGGACCGGGTCGGCCCGGCGGCGCGGCGCACGGGCGATCAGTGCGACCGCGATTGCGAGGATCACCGCGGTGTCGGTGAAGTACCGCAGCGTCTGCGCGAGTTCGTAGGTGGTGTCGGCGCCCCACCGGGTGACGACCATTGCGGTCACCGACAGCAGGAAGTACGCGGCCGCGAGAATCCACACCCAGCCGATGCGGCGCTTCAGCCGGACGGTCGCGGCAACGGCGGCGACCAGGACGACCCAGCCGACCACCTCCAGCGCAGTCGACGGGGTGGCCCACGGTGGGCTCGGTATCCACCGATCCCACGTCCACGGTCCGCCCACGAATGTGGGCAGAAGTCCGAGCGAGGTGCTGTGGTGCAGCAGTTCGACCGCGCGCGACGTGCCCGCCCACTCCCACCGCGACGCCACCGTGGAGAAGTAGATCGCGGCCCACACGGCGAGCACCGCCGCCGACGGAATCCACAGGCCGGCGCCTCTGCTCAACGTCGATCGCACCGGCCGCGGCCGCCCGGCGATGTGCGCGAGCAGGGCCACGGTCGCGAACGCGACGAACGGAACCACGACGGACTTCTCGAAGAACAGCAGCGACGCAACCAGTACGAGCGTGCCCGAGATCGCGTAGCGCCGCCGCCCGGTGCGGCACAACTTCAGGGCGTCGCCCGTCACCCACGCCAACCCGATCTGCAGGGGCAGGGCGTTGAGCGCCGCCGCCCACCACGCGAACGCGGGCACGGTGAGCGGAGAGAACAGGTAGAGCGCCAGCGGAACCAGCATCACGGGCCGCAGCCCGAGAAGCGTGCGCAGCAACCGGAAGACCGCGTACGACGCCATCGCCTGCAAGGCGATCACGGTCAGCATCGGCAGGATCCACTGATACGGCGCAAGCCGCGTCGCGATGCCCGCCACCACGAAGGCTCCGGGCATGAGGTGACCGTCGTGGTCGTAGAGCAGGAGGTCGCCGGACAGCAGCGGGAGGCTTCCCCCGCGTCCGGCGAGGATCAGGTCGTCCCAGTAGAAGTCGCTGCGGGCGGCCACCCACGTCCGGACGAGCAGCTGTATCGCGACGAGCACCGCGGCCACCTGGAGGACGCGGGCGGGCCGGAGGTGCCACCGCGATCCGCCAACACATGACCCGCACGACCGTGCACCGACGTCTTCCGTCATCGTTTCCCGAGATTACAGATCGGGTGGAACCAAACCGCGCCGGGCTGCGTCAGATCAAGTGTCGGGGCAAATACGCCCCGGCACAGGTGGGGGAGACGACGGCCGGTCCGGAGTTCTCGGGTCGCTTCGCGGGCGATCCGAACTGGAGGGGTAATTCCGGGCCGAGCCGTCGGTCACCGACTCCGATCGTTCACCGAGCTGCGGTGTCAAATTCATCCACCGTTGTGGACCGTTCATCCGAAGCTGTCAACAATCGCGGATCCACACGCGCTCTGACCTGTGTATGAGCACTCCTCACACTGTCCATAACTGTGTATGAACCTGTGGAAACTGTGGATAACTCGAGATTTCTCGTGGTGCAGCTCACACATACTCCCCAAAAAGGACGATTCGGTCGTGGGCTGCCCGCGCTCTCGGGTCGTGACAGAATCGGCACTGTGAAGTGGGTGCGGAGGGGATGAGCGTCGTCGTTCAGGTATGCGCGCGCTGCGCCGCGCGGTGGCCGGTCGTCGGCGGCCCGGCGCAGTGGTGCCCACGCTGCCACGGCGTGCTGCTCGCGCCGATCCGGACCGACCATCATCAGCCGCCTGCAACCCGGGGCTTCCGCTGGATCGCGCGGTCCCCGCTGCGGCGAGGCGGTCTCGCGGCCGAGCCGTCCGCCCCCAGCCCCACCCCGCACTACACCGAGATCCCGCGCTGGGGCCTGCACGACCCGGTCGTGACGCCCTCCACGCGCCGCAACTGGCCGGAACTGCTCGCCGACAAGGCGGCCTTCCTCCTCACCGTCACCGCCGGCCTGTACGCCTTCGCCGTGCTCGCCGAACTGGGTCGGTACGGCGTCCTCGTGCGCAACCGGACCCGGCTGATCGATCCCACCCTCCTCGGCCTGTCGGACATCGCGGTGTTCGTCGGTCAGACCGGCGGAATGCTCTTCGCGCTGCTGTCAGGTGTCGGTTGCGTGTGCTGGCTGCTGAGGATGCGCCGACTCACGTTCGCCCACGCTCGGACGTCCGACCCGCGCACGTCCACCGACGTGATCGTCGGGTGCGCGGTGCCGGGCCTGAACCTGGTGATGCCGGGGGTGTTCCTGCTCGAGGTGATCCGCCGCGACCCCCGCGCCGTCCTGCTGGTCCGCGCGTGGTGGAGCCTGTGGGTGTTCGGCGCCGTGCTCATCGTCTTCAATTGGTTCTGGCGGTCCCGGCCGGGGTTGCAGGCCATGGCCGACGGCGTCCTGCTCTCCGCGTTCACGGCACTGGTCGCCGCGGCGACCGCCTTCCTCACCCTGATGGTGCTCCGCCGACTCGAGGGCCGGACCCTGAAGGGAGCGAAGGAACCCGTCACCCGCTGGGTCGTCGCCACCGGACCGCCGCGACAGAAGGACACGGATCCGCAAGCGGAGAAGAAGTCCGAGGTCACCGACCGGGAAGCCCTCGCCTCGTGAGCCCCGACCGGCGCGGACCCCTCGTCGTGGCGCACCGCGGCGCCTCCGCAGCCAAGCCGGAACACACGCTCGCAGCCTACGAACTGGCGCTCGAAGAGGGCGCGGACGGCCTCGAATGCGATGTGCGGCTCACCCGCGACGGACACCTCGTGTGTGTCCACGACCGCACCGTCGACCGGACGTCCACCGGAACCGGCGTCGTCAGCGAGATGACCCTCGACGAACTCGCCGAGTTCAACTACGGCACGGAAGAGGAGCCCGCCGAACTCCTCGAACTCAGCGCCCTCATCGCCCTCACCCTCGACTGGTCGGCGCGCCCGGTGAAACTCTTCATCGAAACCAAGCATCCGGTGCGGTTCGGCGGCCTCGTCGAAAGCAAGGTCCTCGCCGAACTGCAACGGTTCGGCATCGCCGCGCCGCCGTCCGCCGACCACTCCCGCGCCGTCGTGATGTCGTTCTCGGCCGGGGCGGTGTGGCGGATCCGCAGGTCCGCGCCGATGCTCCCCACCGTCCTGCTCGGCGAATCCGCCCGGTACCTCGGCGGGGGAGCCGCGACTACCGTCGGGGCCACCGCGGTCGGCCCGTCGGTGAAGACGCTGCACGAGCACCCGGACATCGTCGACAAGGCCGCCGCCGCGGGACGCGCCACCTACTGCTGGACCGTCGACAACCGCAGCGACGTCGAACTGTGCCGCGAACTCGGGGTCAGCTGGGTGGCCACCAACCACCCCGGCCGCACCAAGAAGTGGCTGGCGTCCTGACCGGACCGGCGACGGCGTGTAGGTTTTGGCGTCGTGGCAAAGAAGAGCAAGAGAAACAGTGGTCCGAAGCCCGGTAGCGCCCGCGCCGAGAAGCTCGCGCAGCGGCAGGCGGAACGGGACAGCGCCGCGGCGGCCGTGACCCGGCCGTTCGAAGGCCTCGCCGCCGAATGCGATCTGGTGGCGCTGCGCGAATTCGTCCCGTCGGCGACCGCGCCGCTTCCCGTCAAGGATTCGTCCCGGCCGGTGACCCTCGCGACCGTGCTGCCCGGAGCCGTCGCGGCACTGGTCCGCGACGAGGGGGACAGTGCAACCGGCTTCGTCGGTGTGCAGGTCCAGGCGCATTCTGCGGATCTCGGTGCCGACCTGGCCGCGTCCGTCGCCTGGGTCCGGGACGCCGCCCCAGGCGAGTCGCTGGCCTCCGCCGAACCGGGACCGGAGACCCCCGCGCTGGCCGACGTGATCGACGCCGACGCGCCGCTCGACATCACCGTGCACCAGGATTTCAACTGGTGGCTCCCCGAGGGCGTGGAACCGGCCCCCGAGGTCGCGACCACGGTCCAGCACGCAAACGCGGCGATCATGCCGTCCGCGCGCGTCGAGGCCGAGGGCGTCGTCGCGGCGTGGTGGGTCGACGCGGGCGAGAAGGCGCACATCCGCTGGGTGCGCCCGGAGAACGAGGACGATCTGATGCTCGCGCTCGCCCGCGTGCACGCGACCGGTGGCCTGCACCTCGGTGAGGGCTCCCGGTACGCCGGGTCGTTCCGCACCCACGGCCTGCTGGTTCCGGTGTTCGACCTGGATCGCGAGAAGCATGCGAACGAATGGGCCGCGGCTACCGTCGAACTCGGTCAGCGGCTGGCCGAGGCCCTCGCCGTCGACGCGCCCCTCAACACCGAGGAACGACGCGCCCGCGACGGCCTGCGCGGACGGCAGGTCACCCTGCGATAGGCCCTCCGGGCTCGTGCGCCGTTCTGGTAGCTCCAGCTACCAGAACGGCGCACGAGCGGCGAAGCCGCCTAGATGGAGCCGCCGGCAGCGTGCGGTGCTCCGGAGGTGTCTGCGACACCGCTCATTTCCCGTGCGACGAACTCCTCGAGATCGAACAGGTTGCTGCCCGCACGGTCGGCGATGGTCAGCAGCGTCGTCATGCTCGCCACCTCCTCGACCTGCTCCTTGAGGAACCACTGCATGAACTGCTCGCCGAGGTAGTCGCCTTCTTCGCGGGCGGTGCTCGCCAGTTGCACGATCTGCTCGGTGACCGTCTTCTCCTGGGTCAGGGCGAGGGCGATCGGCTCACGCGCGTTCTCGAACTGACCCTTCGCGGCGTCGACGCCCGACAGCTCGACGGAGATGTCGCGGTCGAGGAAGTACTGGACGATCATCATGGCGTGGTTGCGCTCTTCGACGGCCTGCTTGTAGAAGTGCTTGGCCAACTGCGGAAGGTCCGCATTGTCGAAATAAACCGCAGTCGCGATGTACTGATGTGACGCGTTGAATTCGTTGCGAATCTGGTCGTGGAGCAAGGCGTGGAATTTCGTCTTGTGCGCGTCAGCCGAAGTCATGAAACGGATAATATCGCTGGTCAGAGCACGTGTCATCCAAGCTGTGCCTAATTTTGGGCAGCGTTCCCAAACTAAAGTCAACCTAAATTCGGCACCATTCTGGTGACGTTTTCCTCACGTGAACTGGCGACGGACGCCGCGCCGGAACGGCGCAATCCGCGTCGGGGGGCTCGCATCCGCGTATAAAATCACAGCGATCTGACGACGCGGCCCGGAGGGGCAGGCCAATGTTGAGACGACCCACCGCATGGATAGCGTTGATTCTCGGTGCCCTCTTCCTGGGCGCGATAATGCCCGCCCCGGCGCAGGCCGAACCGTTGTATCCCTGGCCCGACCCCGACCCGTTCTATGCGGCTCCGGCCGATCTCGGCGTCCTTCATCCCGGCGGCGTCGTGCGCACACGACGGATCGACACCTGGATGTACGCGAACTCCGACGGTTGGCAGATCGCGTTTCGGTCGACGAACTCCGCGGGACATCCGATTCTGGCGGTCACGACCGTCCTGCTTCCCCGCGGCGTCGCGAATCCACCGCTGGTGTCGTACCAGGCCATCGTGAATTCACTCGGGACCAAGTGCGCACCGTCGCACTCATTGTTCAACCTGGAACTGCAGGAATCGCCGGGCCTGTATCTCGGATTGCAGCGCGGGTGGGCCGTCTCCGTGCCCGATCACCTCGGGCCGACCGGGGCGTACGGCGCCGCGAAACTCGGCGGGATGATCACTCTCGACAGCGTCCGCGCGGTGCAACGGGTGGCCGAACTGGGATTGACGCACAGCCCGGTGGCGCTGGCCGGCTATTCCGGGGGAGGGATGGCCAGCGCGTGGGCGGCGGCCCTCGCGCCCAGTTACGCACCGGAACTGAAGATCGACGCGGTGGTCGCGGGCGGAATACCCGCCGATCTCGAGCAGATGGCGCTGGGGCTGGGGTTCAACCCCCATCCGGGGTTCGGGCTGGCGTTCGCGGCCGCGATCGGCCTGGAGCGGGAGTACCCCGAGCAGTTGCCGATCTCCTCGCAGCTGAACGAGACCGGGCTGTGGCTGCGCGAATGGATGTCGAACGAATGCCGTCGATTCCTTCTGTTCCACGGCGCCTTCCGCAGCGCCGGGCAACTCGCCGCCTCCACCAGCCTCATGGCGAGTTCGGGCGCGCATCAGGTGCTGCGCGAGAACAGTCTGCGGTTCTACGAGGGCATTCCGACCGCACCCCTCTACCTGTGGCACGGCACCCTCGACGGACTGACTCCGTTCGATTCGGTCGCGGAAACCGCGCACCGCTATTGCGCAGCCGGGGCCAAGCTGACGTTCGTCCCGTACGAGATCTCCGAGCACATGACGACGGCAGTGGTGGGTTTCCCCGACGCATACGAATACGTGGCGGCGCGGTTCCGCGGCGAACCGGCGCCCACGCGCTGCTGAGATCCGAGGGTCAGACGCCGCCGCCCGCTCTCTTCGGCGCACCAGGCCGGACCGGTGTGCTGCCGTTCATCTCGCGGGCGATGAAGTCCTCGATGTCGAACAGGTTGTCGTCTGCGCGATCGACGATCGTCAGCAGCGTGTGCATGCTCGCGACCTCCTCGACCTGTTCTTCGAGGAACCACTGCATGAACCGTTCGCCGAGGTAGTCGCCGCTGTCGCGAGCGGTCCGGGCGAGCGCGGTGATCTGCTCGGTGACCTCGCGCTCCTGCTCCACCGCCAGTGCGACGGGTGCGCGCACCGACTCGAACTCGGTGGTGACGTCGTCGATGCCGGGGACCGTCACGCGGAGGTTGTTGTCGAGCAGGTACTGGATCATCATCATCGCGTGGCCGCGTTCCTCGGCGGCCTGCGAATAGAAGCGGTGGGCCAACTGCGGGAGATCGTGCGAATCGAAGTAGACGGCCACTGCGATGTACTGCTGCGAGGCGGTGAACTCGTGACGGACCTGCTCGAGCAGGAGGGCGTGGAACTCGGTGGGGGTCTTCGGCGCCGGGTGAGACATGGGTGTCAGTTTACGGGCGTCGGTCACGGTCCGGTGGTGACCAATTCGGACGGAACCTGACGGTCGTCGGCCAGTGCGCCGAAGAACTGGGAAGCCCGTTCGTGATCCCACAGCAACACGTTGCCGGATCCGTCGACGTCCTCGAACCCGCCGACGGGGACGGTCGTGGTGACCATGTCGCCGCGGACCGCCCAGGCGAGCGCGGCGAGGTTCCAGATGTGGTCGCTCTCGTCGACGCGCAGCGATGCGGCGGTGTCGGTGATCAGCGGCCAGACGCGGAACGGGTTGAGCCACGTCGCGGGGCTCGTGGCCTTCGACATCAACGCCGCCATGAACTTTCGCTGATGATTCATCCGGTCGATGTCGGCGAGCGCGGTGGCGCGGCTGCGGACGAAGCCGAGGGCCTGCGAGCCCGACAGTTCCTGGCAGCCGGGCGCGAGGTCGATCCCCGCGAGCGGGTCGTCGATGGCCGTGTCCAGGCACATGTCGACCCCACCGATCGCGTCGACGATGCCGGCGAAACCGCCGAACCCGATCTCCGCGTAGTGGTCGATGTGCAGACCGGACGCCTCCTCGACCGTCTGGGTCAGCAGTTGCGGCCCGCCGAACGCGAACGACGCGTTGATCTTGTCCTGGTCGTAGCCGGGGATCGACACGTACGAGTCGCGCGGGATGCTCACCATCGTCGCCGGCCCGCCACCACTGGGGACGTGCACCACGATGATGGTGTCGGTGCGGTCGGGGCCGCTGTTGCCGCCGGTCGACAGTTGCTGTTCCTGCTCGGGCGTCAGCCCCGTGCGGCTGTCCGAACCGACGAGGAGCCAATTGGTGCCGGGGGTGTCGCCGATCCGGCCGGGGTAGTCGGTCAGCGCGTCGACCCGATTCAGCGAACTGTCGAGGTAGTACGTCATGCCGGCGAGCGCCAGGATCAGCACCAGGAACAGGATGCCGATGCGCCGGCCCCAGTGCCGGGGTCGACGGGGGCGCCGTTGCTGCGGCGGGTCCGCGGGCCGCGCCGGAGCGGGCGGTGGTGGCGGCGGAGGTGTGCGCGGGGGCACCCGCGGTGGCGGTGGCGGGACGTCGCGGTAGGGCTGCGGCGTCTGGGTGGGCGCGTAACCGCGCGGACCCTGCGGCGGCGCCGAACGCGACAGCTGCGGTTCGGGGGCCTGGGACCACGCCTGCTGCGGGGGCGGCGGACCGCCCCGGCCGTCCCGGCGGATCACCTGGGTGCCTTCCGGCGCGGGTGGTCCCTGCCGGGGTGCGGGGTGTCGCGGGTGGGGCGCAGGAGGCCCCTGTTGCGGGGGCGCCTGCGGCGGCACCCGCCGCGTCTGCGGGGGAACGTGCTGGTCAGGCCGTGGAATTCGGCGGTTCGGGGGCGGCGGCACCGGCTGCCCGCCCTGCGTCCGCCGGGGCGGACGGGGCGGCAGCGGAGGGTAGGGGGCGTCGCCGGTCACCCGCACGACTTTACTGGTCCGGCCGGATTACGGAATCCAGCCGACGTGTCCGCGCAGGGCCGCGTAGCCGACGAACGCGACCGAATCGATGGTGGCGTGCGCGATCACGAGAGGCCACAACCGTCCAGTCTTCTGCCAGTACCGGCCGAACACCAGACCCATCGCGACGTTGCCCAGTCCGCCGCCGAACCCCTGGTAGAGGTGATACGTCCCGCGCAGGACCGCCGACGCGAGCAGCGACGAATTCTCGCTCCACCCGAGTTGGCGCAGCCGTGTGATCAGATACGCGACGACGAGCACCTCCTCCGCGCCGGAGTTGGCGATCGCCCACAGGATCAGGGCGGGCAGCCGCCACCAGTGGTCGCCGATCGTGCTCGGGACGACGGTGAGGTTGGCTCCGAGCGCGCGGGCCACGAGATAGAGGCCGAGCCCCGGCAGCCCGACCAGTGCGGCGAGCCCGAGGCCCTGCGTCGCGTCGGGGCGCCGCCGGAATCGGCCGAGCCCGACGCGGCTCGGCCCGAGCCCGCTGCGCCACAGGAGATACAGCCCCAGCGCGGCCCACGCGAACAGCCGGACCACACCCAGCAGCTGCCGGGCCACGTCGATGACCTGGTTCTCCGCGCGGGAGACGTTGAGGGCGACGGACTGATCGGCCAGGGGGCCCGGGGTCAGCAGCGATTCGGACAGCGACAGCAGTCCCGACAGCCCGCTCGCCCCGAACGTGATGAGCAGGACGATCGTGATCTCGATCCACAGAGCGCGCCGCTCACTCCCCGTGACCGGCGGCGCTGCCGGTTCGGGTGGGGCGGGCCGTATCCAGGAGGTGAGCGTTGCACGCGAGATCACGCGGCCACGCTAGCGCGCACCGAACCGGAATGCCGATCAGCCGCGCGCGCGGAGGCCGTTCACGAACGGGCATCCCACCAGCAGCCGGATCGCCCTGCTCAGCGCGACGGCGTCGTCGACGGGGGCCGAGAACGGCATCCAGATGTCGCGGTCGCCGTGGTCGTTCTCGACGCGCAACCGTAGTCCGTAACGGTCGATGCCCAGGGGGCGGACGCGTCCCCGCCGCATGTGGGGCGGCAGTTTGCGGGACAGCATGTCGATGATGTCGCGGTGGTCCTCGTCGAGATGCTGGAGCCACGCGGTTTCCATCTCCCAGAACGGGTCGGGCCGGGCGGCGAGCAGGTCGGCGACGGCGACGGGTTCGGCGCCGCTCGAATCGGCGACCACCGCCGATTCGAGGCGGAGTTGCAGCAGCGTCGCGTCGTGGCCGACGTCGAGAAGTCCGGGGTGGGGGAACTCGGACGCGACCTCGTCGGCCAGCGAGCGGGTGTGCGCCTCGCACAGGGCGTGGAGGGTGCCGCGCAGCCAGACGAGCGACCGGACCGGCTCGCGCAACGGGAGCGGCGAGTTGTCGGTGAGTTCCAGGACCGCGGGGATGCCGCCGCCACCGGCGAGCCAGGACAGCGTGGCGGCCGCCGACTCGGTGGGGACCGCGACGACGACGTCGCCACTGGACCGCAGGTGGTGCACCGAGGTGGCGGTCGGTGCGCTGCCCTCGACGGCGAGTACCGCGCCCTGGGTCCGTGCGCACGAGCTACGCACACGCTCGGCGGTGGACGGACCGGTGGTCGTGACGGGCATGGGGCCTCCTTCGGGGTTCCGCGATACTGAGGTAACCCTAACCTAATGTGGTGTTGCCGGCGATGGCAAGACCCCGACGGAATTCCGGCCGATCCGGCGGGCATACGGTGGGAACGTGGCAATACCTCTCTCCCTCGGCGTCCCCCGCTCCCGCGGTCCTCAGTCGTTGATCGCGGAACTGCTCAGCGGGACCGGCGCCGTGGACCCGGCCGCCGGCGGCGCGCTCGGACCGCGCGTGGTCCCGGCGTCCGCGCTGCTCGGCGCCGTCGGAACCGACGCCGGTCGCGTCATCGTGTGCCTCGACGTCGACCCCGCGCGCCTGCGCACCAGCGAGCAGGCGTCCTACGAGGCCGTCCGATTCCACCTCGACTGCCCCGCCGACCAGCTGGGTGACGCGGTGACCCTGCGGCTGCCGTCGCCGCTCGCAGTGTTCGTCACCAGAGGCGACTCCGACGAGCTCGGACTGGCGGAGACCGCGCAGCACCTCGCGGATGCCGGCCGCATCCCGGGGCTCGCGAGCGGACACTCCATCGGCGAGGTCGCCGACTTCCTCGCCGTCCTCGCCCACGCCGACGTCGGGTACGTGGCGCGCGTCCGTGACACGGCCGAGGTGCTGGCGCTCCTGTCGGGCACGGTGGCGTCGCTGCGTGGCGACGACGTGCGGGCTGCGCTCGCGGCGCCGGACCCCGCGACACTCACCGCACTGATTCCCGAGGCCGCGGAGGCCGTCCGGGAGGTGCTGCTGGGCGTCGAGGTGCACGACCCGGTGCTCGTCGCCAGCGAACTCTCGGATGCGGGTCTGCGGTAAACATTCACCGGCAATGCGCCGGGCCGTCGACGCGCGATGCGTAATCTCGTAGGCGTGCCAAAGATCGCGTATTTCGGACCCTCGGGAACCTTCACGGAGATGGCGCTCGCGCAGCTCGAGGAGGCGGGCGCCTTCGACGGGCCGGTCGAGCGGGTTCCGGCGACCAGTCCGCCCGCCACCCTGGCGAAGGTGCGTGACGGCGTCGTCGACGGCGCCGTCGTCCCCATCGAGAGTTCCGTCGAGGGGGCCGTGGTGCCCACGCTCGATTCGCTCGCACTGGGCGATCGGCTGCAGATCGTGGCCGAGACGGAACTCGACGTGGCGTTCACGATCCTCGGCCGGCCCGGCATGGAGCGGCTCGACCAGGTGCGCACGGTGCGGGCCTACCCGGTGGCGGCCGGGCAGGTGCGAATCTGGCTGGAGGAGAACTGCCCCGGGGCCGAACTCCAGACTGCATCCTCCAACGCGGGCGCCGCCGAGGACGTGGCGAACGGTCTGGCCGACGCCGCCGTGTCCACAGCGCTCGCCGGTGAACGGCTCGGTCTGCGCAGCCTCGCCGACGGGGTGGCGGACGAGAAGAGCGCGCGTACCCGGTTCGTCCTCGTCACCGCGCCTGCCCCGGTACCCGCGCGCACCGGCGGCGACCGCACGTCGGCCGTCCTCGAACCCCACAACACGCCCGGCTCCCTCGTCGGCGTGCTGTCCGAGTTCGCGACCCGCGGAATCGATCTCATTCGCATCGAGTCGCGCCCGGTGCGCACGAACCCCGGCACCTACCGGTTCTTCGTCGACTGCATCGGGCACATCGACGACCCGCTCGTGGACGAAGCGTTCCGGGCGCTGCACCGAAAGTCGCACGTGCGGTTCCTCGGGTCCTGGCCCGCGGCGAACCCCAGCGGCCCGCCCCCGCCGTCCGACGGAGACGCGGCAGAATGGATCGAACGAATCCGTCAGGGAGAAAGGGAATCGTGAGCGGCAAGCTGATCCTGGTCCGGCACGGGCAGACCGAGGCCAACGTCGAGCGCAGACTCGACACCCGACTGCCGGGCGCCCGGCTGACACCCGAAGGGCGCTCCCAGGCCGAACGGCTGGGCGCCGACCTCGCCGCCGCGGCGACGACGGCCGCCCTCGTGTCCTCGCAGGCACTGCGCGCGCGACAGACGGCGCGATTCGTGGAACTGGCGTCGGGCATCGCCGTCCAGGTGCGGGAGGGCCTGCACGAGGCGCAGGCCGGTGAACTCGAGGACCGCAGCGACGAGGAATCGCACAAGCTGTTCATGAAGACGTTCCACCTGTGGCACACCGGTGAACTGGACGCCCGGGTACCCGGCGGGGAATCCGCCCACGACATCCTCGGCCGGTACGTCCCGGTCGTGGACTCCCTGCGCGAGCAGTACCTCGACGACCCGGCGGCCTCGGGCGACGTCGTGCTCGTCAGCCACGGCGCCGCCATCCGGCTCGTGGCAGCCCAATTGGCGGGTGTGCCCGGACTCTTCGCCGCCAACAATCACCTCGCCAACACGCAGTCGGTGGAGTTGACGCCGCTCGCAGGCGGTGGCTGGGAGTGCGTGCGCTGGGGCACCGTCGAGCCGCCGTTCGAGCATCGCATCGTTCCCGGCGCCGACGACCCCATGGGGTGATGTCGTTGCGCGCACCCGGGGGTTGCGCGACGATGGAGGAAACCGTCCTCGAGGAGTGACGGCGGTGGAATGGTTCGTTGGCGATGACTATTGGCTCGGTCGGCTGCTCGTCACCGAGGGACTCGCCGCGATCTATCTCGTCGCGTTCGTCGCGGCGAGAAACCAGTTCAGGCCCCTCGTCGGTAGCACCGGGATGCTGCCCATCCCGGATTTCCTCCGCCGCGTCACGTTCGGGCGCGCCCCGAGTATCTTCCACCTGCACTACTCGGACCGGTTCTTCGAGACGGTGTGCTGGACCGGCGCCGCCCTGTCCCTCGCCGCGCTACTCGGTCTGACGCAGATCATTCCGCTCACGGCGTGCATGCTCGTGTGGTTCGTGCTGTGGGTGCTGTACCTGTCGATCGTCAACGTCTCCCAGCTCTGGTACAGCTTCGGCTGGGAGTCGTTGCTGCTCGAGGCGGGGTTCCTCGCGATCTTCCTGGGCAACGCGTCGGTCGGGCCGCCGATTCTCGTGCTGCTGGTGCTGAGGTGGCTGTTGTTCCGTCTCGAATTCGGTGCCGGACTGATCAAGATGCGCGGCGATCGATGCTGGCGCAACCTCACCTGCCTGTACTACCACCACGAGACACAGCCCATGCCCGGACCGTTCAGCTGGTACTTCCACCGGCTGCCGAAGCCCCTGCACCGGGTGGAGGTGCTCGGCAACCACTTCGCTCAACTCGTGGTGCCGTTCGGCCTGTTCGCGCCGCAACCGGTGGCCGCGATCGCCGCGACGGTCATGATCGTCACCCAACTCTGGCTGGTGGCGAGCGGCAACTTCTCGTGGTTGAACTGGACGACGATCGTGCTCGGTCTGTCCGTCATCCCGGACGGCGTGTACGCGGCGGTGCTGCCGTTCGACATACCGGCAGGCAGCGATTCGGCGCCGCTGCCCTTCGTGGTGGCGGTGGTCGCGGTGACGGCGCTCGTCGCCGTGCTGAGCTACTGGCCGATTCGGAACCTGATCTCGCACGGGCAGCGCATGAATGCCTCGTTCAACAAGTGGCATTTCGTCAACACGTACGGCGCGTTCGGGAGCATCACCCGGGTGCGGTACGAGGTGATCGTGGAGGGGACGGCCGACGGACACGTCAGCCTCCGCTCCGAGTGGAAGGAGTACGGCTTCAAGGGAAAGCCGGGCGACGTGCGCCGTCGACCGCGCCAGTTCGCGCCGTATCATCTGCGACTCGACTGGCTGTTCTGGTTCACGGCGATCTCGCCCGGGTACGCCGAACCGTGGTTCCGGGGGTTCGTCGAGCGGTTGTTGCGGAACGATCGCGACACGTTGAAGCTGTTGCAGTACAACCCATTCCCGGATGAACCGCCCAAGCATGTGCGGGCGCGCATGTACCGGTACGAATTCACCACCTGGAAGGAACGCCGCGACACCGGCGCGTGGTGGAAGCGGCAGCCGATCTAGGTCAGTCGGTCGGCCAGCGATTCCAGCGCCTGCCGCAGACGCTGCGGGCTGCCGGGGCTGAGCGACGACCACGCGACCCCGTGCGCGGAGACGCTGGACGTGCCGACGACGCGTCCGCCCGGGGTGTCGAACACGGTGACGGGACCGCCCACCGGATCGTATTGCCCGTCGCCGTACGCGATTCCGACGATCTCGGCGTATCTGGTGCAGCCGGCCATCGCGTTGCCGAGGGTGGCCGCGTCGGCTGCGGTCACCCCGAGTGCGGCGAGGGCCGCGGCGAGCGACTTGCCGTCGCCGCCCTGATCGAAGGCTTCGCCGAGCTGGACCGTGGGTGCATTGACGACGCCGAAGCTCAGCGGGTCGACCGTCCCGAGCGCTCCGATGACGGGGGCGAAGATGTCGGCGCCGGCGTCCTGGACGACGTACGTGTCGCCGGCGCGCAATGCCAGCACCGCGACGGTGTCACCCTGCGAGATGCACAAACGCGAAATGCTGCCGTCGACGTACCAGCGCAGGGCGATCTCCCACCGCGGTCGGGCGAGCACCCGGAGCCGGTCGGCGAGTGCGGGGTGAACCCCACCGCCCGGGAGCAGATCCCGGGCGGCGAGGGTGTCGACGGCGCCGCGGAACGCTGCGTCCCGGGCGTCGTAGCTGTCGTACCGCGGCCCGGCATCGAGCACCACCGGCAGTACGTCGAGCGCGAGCGTGTCGACGAGATAGTCCATTTCGTCGAGGCTCAGGGTCACCGCCGGGAGGGTCGGGGTGCCCGGCTGGGTGCCCAGATCGATCACCGTCCGGACTCCCGGTGGTCGGGGTTCGCGCCGATGACCGACGGGATGACGGTGCGCCCGTCGGAGAAGTGCTCGAAGTTCTTCAGGTAGTCGGGGGTGTCGCGCTCCTCGTCGTCCTGCGAGCCCGCGCCGGCGGCGCCGCGTCCGACCGTCATCGGCCCGCTGCCTGCGGCACCGCGCGCCGCCGCAGCCGGGGTCACGTCGGCTCGGACCTCCCCGATCACACCGCCGGGTGCAGGCGCGGGTGCGCCGGGTCGGGCGCCCTGGCCGAGCCCGTCCGCCTTGCCCCAGCCCTCGGGCAGCGTCGCACCGCCGGCACCGATCGCACCGACCGACGTGCGTGCCGCCGCAGCGCTGGTCGACGCGGAGCCACCGCCGTACGATCCGCCCGACATCATCGGTGCACCAGTCAACGGGGTGACGCCGCCGCCGGTGACCGCGGACAGCGCCGCGCCGCCGATATTGCTCGCCGCCGACGTGGCGGTGGAGACGGTGGTGCCGGCGATGCTGCCGACCTGCGATGTGGCCGCGGTGACGGCGGGGTTCTGGCCGGCGGCCATCACCGCGGCCGCGGCCGCCCGCGTCGGATCGAATTCGCCGTCGGACGGAATCTCGTCGAAGCTTCCGACCTCCTTCGAATCGGCCTTGGTGACGATGCGCGGCGGCTGCTTGTACGTGCGCTGCAGCGCGAGGATGTTCGACGCGGCCTCATAGCCTTCCATCACGAGCCCGGCACGAATATCCATCGCGCGGTCGGCGGCTTCCGCGGCCGCGGCGGTGCCGTTCAGTGCGCCACCCGTCGAGTAGGCGGCGGCCTTCGCGGTCTTGACCGCGACGATCTCGGGAATGCTGGGCATGATCAGCGCGGCGGTGGTGTACGCCCCCGCCTCCAGCCCCGCCTTCGCTGCCGTATCCGCTGCGAGTTCGGCGCATTCGGCGGTCCACACCGTGAACGGCGTGATCTTGGCCAGAGCGGCGACGGCGGACACGCCCTGCCAGCCGGCGGCGAGTTCGGCCATCACACGGACGAGCGTGATGTTGGCGTCGACGAAGCTGGTGGACAACGCCGTCCACGCCGCACTCGCCACGCTGAGCGGCACCGGTCCGGCGCCCGCGACGAGGGTGGTCGAGTTGACGGTTGCCCCGCGGGGCAACCAGATGACACCTGTCAGTCCCATGGTCATGTCTGATCTCCTGGTGGTCTCGAGGCGCCCGCGGTCACATGCCCGCAGCGAGGGTCGCGCCGAGCGCGAGGTCCTCGGCGACATACAGCGCGGCCTGGGTACGGAGCGTGTTCGCGGTCTCGCGCATCTCGAGAATGCCCTGGGCGACAGCCGGAGTGAACGTGGTGGCCACGGTGTTGAAGTAGCCGGCCGCGTGCAGGGACACTTCTTCGCTCCCCGACGGGAGCACGCGGATGGCCGCGGAATTGAGCGCGACCGATGCCTCGAGACGCGCGGCGAGCGCGTCGAGTTCCACGGCGGCGGCGACGAGAGCTTCAGGTGCGACGTGCAGATCCGGCATTGCGTCGAACTCCTTCTGACCTAGGCAGGCGGAAGGCAGTTGCCCCCCGGCAAACGAACTGCATGATGCAGCTGTCCCTACTCACTTGGACGCTGCAACTCGCTCTTCGGTTCCCCCCGCTCCCGAGAATTTCTTTCTCGGGAAAACCGTTCATCCCCAGCCGAGCTCGTGCAAGCGATCTTCTTCTATCCCGAAGTAGTGTGCAACCTCGTGTATTACGGTGACGGCCACCTCGTGCACGAGTTCCTCCTCCGAACTGCAGATGTCGAGGAGGGCGTCGCGATAGACGGTGATCGTATCGGGCAGGGATCCGCCGTAATGACTGTCCCGTTCCGTCAGCGCAATCCCGTGGTAGAGGCCCAGGAGGTGCGGGTCCTCGTCGTTGCGGTCGTCGACGAGGACGACGACGTTGTCGATGGCGGCCGCGAGCTGCGGCGGGATCAGGTCGAGTGCGTCGCCCACCAATTCCTCGAATCGGCCGGGCGTCATGCTCACCGCCACATCAGTTCCCGGGAACGGGCGCTGCGCCGGGAAGCGGGGTCGGTACCGACCGGCCCTCCGGGACCGGCGGCGGCGCCACGGGTGCCGCGCCGTTGATGAGGATCTCGCCCTTCGCCGAACCGGTGAGGGTCGAGAAGCCGCCGGCGCCGGTTTCCTTGCCCACCGAGCAGTTGACCCGCCTGCTGCCCGCCAGCCAACTGTCGAGTTCGAGGTTGTCCCAGAACAACGTCAGCGTCTTGTCCCGCAGGGCGTCCGCGGAACCGAGGTACTCGTTGGCGGCCTGCGTGCACACGCCTTCGAGGTACTTGTCCTGGTCTTCGACGGACGGCATCGAGGCGGGGAACTGGGTGGCGAGGTCGACGACGGAGATCACTTCGAAGGCGTGCGGCTGCGCGCAGTCGACGGGATCGGTGGGCACGTTCTGGTTGATTCCGATGCACGTGCCCGGATCCCAGATGTTGGACTGGTCCTGCTCCGCGACCTTCCCGGTGAACGGCAGCAACGTGCCTGCGGTGCTGGAGAATTGGAGCCCGCAGCGCAGCGTGCGCTCACCCGACGCCCAACCGGACTCGCTGGGGAACATGAGGCCCACACTGAACTTGCCGTACGGGTCGAACTTCGCGCCCAGGTAGGTGTCGACGGCGGGCACGCAGTGCTCGTCCCGCAACGACGCGAACCGCAGTGCACCCGGGTAACGCGAACCCGGACCGAACTCGGCGCCCGGGTAGACGCTGAGGTCCAGTGGTGCCGCCACCTCGAACCGGTGCTCGTCGGCGCAGCCGACCTTCGCGACGTCCTTGCGGTCCTCCTGGGGATCGTTCGACGGCGTCCAGTCGAGGCAGTCGCCGGCGGCCGCCGACGAGAACGCGTCGCCTGCCACGGTCCCGGTCGCCTGCGGGCCGGGGCCGGTCGAGTGCGTCGGGAGGTTGTCGCTGCGGTTGAAACCGCCCGCGATCGCGAAGGTGGCGATCGCGGCCACCACGGCACCTGCGGCGACGGCCGCCAGCGCACGACGCGTCGTGGTCGCGGACATGCTGCGGGGAGCCTTCCCCGGTCGCCCGGAATTCTCCGGCTGGGGCTCGGCGCCGTTCGATTGATCTGAGGACATCGATTTCCATAATGCCTGTTCCGCTCGTGGAAGCAGAACAACTCCCGCAATCGGCTGGAACCTGGCGTAACTTCGACGACCATGAGCGACGATCCTCGGCAGTCCGCCGAGCAGGTGGATCCCGAAATTCAGGAGCTGGCCGGACGGGTGTTCGACACGGCACGATCCGGTGACGCCGTGTCGTTGGCCACGTACGTCGACGCGGGCGTCCCGGTGAACCTGGCCAATCAGAACGGCGACACGCTGGTGATGCTGGCCGCCTACCACGGGCACGCGGAGGCCGTTCAGGTGCTGATCGACCGAGGCGCCGACGTCGACCGGCTCAACGACAAGGGGCAGTCTCCGCTGGCAGGGGCCCTGTTCAAGGGTGAGGACGCCGTGGTTCGCACGCTCGTGGCGGGCGGCGCGGACGCACCGCCGGGCATCCGACCGCCGTCGACGCCGCCCGCATGTTCGGCCGCGAGGACCTCCTGAGCATCCTGGAACCGAAACCGGAGTGAGCCGCCCGGCGGCGCCCGGTAGGGTTTGAAGCCGTGATTGACCTGAAGTTCCTCCGCGAGAACCCCGACGCCGTCCGTGAGTCGCAGCGCACCCGCGGCGAAGATCCCGCCCTGGTCGACGCGCTGCTCGAGGCCGACGCGTCCCGCCGGGCCGCCGTTCTCGCCGGCGACAACCTGCGCGCCGAGCAGAAGGCCTTCGGCAAGAAGGTCGGGCAGGCGTCCCCGGAGGAACGTCCGGCGCTGCTGGAGGGCTCCAAGGAACTCGCAGCCAAGGTGAAGCAGGCCGAGGCCGAGCAGCACGAGGCGCAGGCCGCGCTCGACGCCGCGCACCGGGCGATCTCCAACATCGTCCAGGAGGGTGCCCCCGCCGGCGGCGAGGACGACTTCATCACCCTCGAGACGGTCGGTGACGTTCCGACGTTCGACTTCGAGCCCAAGGACCACCTCGAGCTGGGCGAATCGCTGGGCCTGATCGACATGGAACGCGGCGCCAAGGTGTCGGGCGCCCGCTTCTACTTCCTCACCGGCTTCGGTGCCATGCTGCAACTGGGAATGCTGCAGCTGGCGGCGCAGAAGGCGATGGCCAATGGTTTCCAGATGATGATCCCGCCGGTGCTGGTGCGCCCCGAGATCATGGCGGGAACCGGGTTCCTCGGTGCCCACGCAGACGAGATCTACCACCTCGCGGACGACGACCTGTACCTCGTCGGCACGTCCGAGGTCCCGCTGGCCGGATACCACTCGGGGGAGATCCTCGACCTCGCCGACGGGCCCAAGCGGTACGCAGGCTGGTCGACGTGCTTCCGCCGCGAGGCCGGCAGCTACGGCAAGGACACCCGCGGCATCATCCGCGTCCACCAGTTCGACAAGGTGGAGATGTTCACCTACTGCAAGCCCGAGGACGCGGACGCCGAACACCAGCGGCTACTCGGGTGGGAGCGGGACATGCTCGCCGCCATCGAGGTGCCCTACCGGGTGATCGACGTCGCGGGCGGCGACCTGGGGTCGTCGGCGGCCCGCAAGTTCGACTGCGAGGCGTGGGTGCCGACGCAGCAGGCGTACCGGGAGCTCACCTCGACGTCCAACTGCACGACGTTCCAGGCGCGACGCCTCGGTGTGCGGTACCGCGACGAGAATGGGAAGCCGCAGACGGCCGCGACCCTCAACGGCACGCTGGCCACCACGCGGTGGATCGTCGCGATTCTCGAGAACCATCAGCAGTCGGACGGCACCGTCCGGGTGCCCGAGGCGCTCGTGCCGTTCGTCGGCACCGATGTTCTGAAACCATGATCCGTCCGACCGAGGTTGTGGCAAGGCTACCCTTGCGCAAACGCGAGAATGATGTAACCCTTACCTAATCTGGTTGGTTGGTTAAGGAGCTCCACATGTTCGTGTGCATCTGCAAGGCCGTGACGGAAGACGAAGTGCACGAGCACTGCGCCGCCGGGGCCGACAGCGCTGATGCGATCGGTGAGCGTTGCGGCGCCGGCTGGGGATGTGGAACCTGCGTCGATCGGTTGAAGGAGATTCTGGGCGAGCGCTCGGTGGTCGCCGGCACGGCTGCGTGACGACACCGCAGTACAACTGAATCCCGCGATCCGCCACACCGCGAATTGGCCGGTGGTACGTTCGCCCTAACCTGGGCGAACGGAGAAGTCATGCGTGGCGACGACGAGATCATTGCTCTTCTCAACGAACAGTTGACCAGCGAGCTGACCGCGATCAATCAGTACTTCCTGCATTCGAAGATGCAGGCCAATTGGGGTTTCACCAAACTCGCGGACAAGACTCGGGCTGAATCCATCGAAGAGATGACGCACGCCGAGATCCTGACCGACCGGATCCTGTTCCTCGAGGCGCTGCCGAACTACCAGAAGTTGCTGCCGCTGCGCATCGGACAGGACCTGCGTGAGCAGTTCCACTCCGACCTCTCCATCGAGGTCGAGGTGGTCGAACGGCTGCGTCCGGGAATCCAGATGTGCCGCGAGAAGGGCGACGCCACGTCGGCCAAGCTCCTCGAGGGAATCCTCAAAGAGGAGGAAGACCACATCGACTACCTGGAGACGCAGATCGAACTGATGGACAAGATGGGCGACCAGCTCTACATGGCCCAGCTCGTCGATCAGCCGCCGACCGTCGGGTAGACCCGGGTGAACGTACCTTTCGGCGCCTCAGCGGCACCGAAAAGTACATTCGGCCGCCGCGCTCAGAGGTCCGTCAGGCTCAGAGCTTGGCGGACCGCAGTTCGTGACCCTTCGACGTCTTGCAGCGGCCCGACTCGAGGTCCCACTGCCAGCCGTGCAGGTTGCAGGTGAGGCTTGTGCCGTCGACGACGCCGAACTTCGACAGGTCCGCCTTGAGGTGCGGGCACCGCCGCTGGATCTCGTAGCCGCCGAGTTCGATCGACGAAGAGTCGTCGTGGGCCTCGGCGAACCAGCCGTCGGCGTACGCGATTCGCTCGTCGGTGAGGCACTTGAAGAACGTGTACAGGAACTCGTTGTACCCGCCGACGCGCCACGCCTCGAAGCGGGTGGACAGGAAGATGGTGTTCACCCAGTCGGGTTCGTCGTCGCGCAGCACCGTGCGCACCAGCTCGGGCGCGATGCGGAACCCGTAGCGGTATTTGCCGTCCTTCTCGCCGCGCGGTCGGACGGTGCGCTGCGGGAAGTCGAGGACGACGGTCTCGTCGCCCATCACCAGGCCGACGGGGTAGCCGATGCCGTCGCAGATCAGGTCGGACTGCTTCATGATCGGCTCGAACTTCGCCTTCAACGCCTCCAGCAGCGGCTCACCCTCCGCGGGCGCCCACGTGGCCTTCTCGGCGGCGAGGACCGGTGCCATGCGCTGCGCCATGTCCTCGATGTACGCGGCCTTGTCGGAGAAGATCTTGTCGACCTCGGCGTCCGGGATCGGATGTGTCAGCGTCAGCTCGCCGCCCTTCAGGTCCGCGGTGGACCCCGGGATCATCAGGATGCCGCCATCGTTGCCGTGGAGCCGCATCTGCTCGAGGAACGTGATCTGGTCGGGGAAGATGTTGCCCTCGTCGCCCCGGTCGTCGTTGAGGTAGCGCAGCGCGTCGTCGAGGAACACCGGCGGTCCGGCGGACGGGACCACCCACGTGGCCGCGACCTGCTCGATGTAGCTGCGGCAGCGGTCCATGCCGCGCTGCCGCTTCTGCTTGCCGAAGTTGGCCTTCGTCTTGGTGGGGATGTCGTAGACCATCGGGTACCAGATGGCGCCCGAGTACTGCAGCAGGTGGATGTCGATCGTGCCGAACTCGTCGTGCAGCACGTCCATGTCGACGGGGCGGGCGTCGTTCATGTTGAAACACGTGGTCTCACCGTCCGACACCACCAGGCCCGAGTCCCCGATCGGACCGTCTGCCGGGGCGCGCAGCGCGATGATCATGATGTCCAGGTCGCCCTTGGGGCCTGACACCGTGTGCTTGACCGAGTCCTCGGTCTCGAAGAACGTGTGGAACCCCAGCGCCTCGAGTTCGCGCCTGAGGTCCGGCACCGGGTAGTCGGGGAGCAGCACCGTCGCGTCCTTGTTGACGTGCTTGCTCAGGTTCTCCGGGTCGAAGTGGTCCTTGTGCAGGTGCGACACGTACAGGTAGTCGCAGTTGCCGAGGGCGTCCCAGTCGAGCTGGGTGTTGTCCGGGAACGGGAACCAGGACCCGAAGTACGCGGGGTTCACCCAGGGGTCGCACAGGATCGAGCCTGCCTCGGTCTGGATGTGGAATCCGGCGTGTCCGACGCTGGTGACCTGCACTGGTTTGCCTCCTGGGAGCTGAGCGACTGTTCCAGGGTAGGCGTTCCCCCCAGGCGAGTGACAATGCGCGCTCCAGCACACGTGCCACTCATGTGCGGTCAGGTCACTTCGCCGAGGCAATAACCGTCGGGTCCGATGGACAGGGTGATCCGCTTGGTCTCCGTCGCCCCGGACACATCGGTGACCGGAACGGACACGTCGAGGTAGTCGCCGCGGCCCTGGGTTGCGGTCATCGCGTCGGCGGCGAACGCCCTGGTGCCGGCCAGGACGTCGGGGTCGGCCTTGAGGGGCGGCTGACCGCCGGTGCCGGTGCCGGACGGGTCCCAGGGGCTGAAGCCGGGGCAGATCAACGGGTACGCGGTCTCGGTGTCGGCCCGGTTCACCGGCGCGCCCGACTCCCGCGACAGGAATCGGGTGACGGCGTATTCGGCGTCGGCGGGCGTGTAGAAGTCGGCGGTCCCGGCGGGGTGGACGTGGGGGCAGGCGTAACCGGACGCGACCTCGCTGCGCTTGACGGAGACCGTGGTGCCGCCGCCGGTCCAGGACACCGCGAACTGGCCTTCGACGCCTGGTCGGCCGAGCGCACCGAGGATCGTCGCGGTGTCTGCGTACTGATCGGCGGCCTGGGCGGGCGGCAGCGTCCAACATCGCGCGGGGACGGTGGCGGGCCGGGTGACCAGGTCGGTGGCCCAGGCCCGGACCGCGTCCGCCGCCGCCGGGTTGCCGGGAACATCGCCCACGACCACCTGCGGCACCGGGGCAGGCGGCGGCGTGGTCGTGTCGGGCTCGACCGCGGACAGTGGAGCGGAGGAGGTGTCGGCCGGGGCCTGCTCCGTCGGGATTCCGGACTGCGCGTCGCACGCCACCCCCGCCGCGAGAACCACCGCGACGACCGGCGCGAGGAGCGCCCTCCTGCCCGTGCCACCCATCCCCAGCGCGCCCTTTCTCTCGACTCCCCACCGAATGTCCGTGCCCGACGGCGGGCCAGATCGCGGATACCCGGCTACGCTAGCCGATTGTGGAACCCGTCTATCGCACCGTCATCGGCATCGCCCGCACCGTATTCGCCCTCGAGGGGCTGAAGTTCACTGTCAAGGGCGATCGGCACATTCCGGCGACGGGTGGGGCGGTGATCGCGATCAATCACACCGGCTACATGGACTTCACCTATGCCGGACTTCCGGCCCGCCGCGTCAAGCGGTACGTCCGCTTCATGGCGAAGAAGGAAGTGTTCGACAACAAGATCTCGGGCCCGATCATGCGCGCGCTCAAGCACATTCCGGTCGACCGGGCCGCCGGTGCGGATTCGTACAAGGCTGCTGTCGACTTCCTGCGTCGCGGTGAACTGGTGGGTGTGTACCCGGAGGCGACCATCAGCCGGAGCTTCGAGATCAAGGACTTCAAGTCGGGTGCCGCGCGCATGGCGATCGAGGCGGGCGTGCCGATCGTTCCGGTGGTCATCTGGGGTGCGCAGCGGGTGTGGACGAAGGGGTTCCCGAAGCGGCTGGGCCGCACGAACACTCCCATCTCGATCGCCGTCGGGGAGCCGATCCAGCCGTTCGGACCGGCGTCGGAGCTGACGGAGAAATTGCACGCCACGATGAAGACGATGCTCGCCGACCTCCAGCAGGGGTACGAGCACCCGGCCGGCGAGTACTGGGTGCCCGCCCGTCTGGGCGGCTCGGCACCGACGTTGGACGAAGCGAACAAGATGGATGCCGCCGACGCCGAGGCGAAGGCGGCGTCCCGCAAGGCGCGGGAGACCGGTAGCTAGTCGGTGCCGGTGGAGCCTGTCTATACGGCGGTCGAGTCGACGGCTCGGGCGTTGTCCCTGTTCCAGGGGTTGCGGATCACGCGGGTCGGCCTGGAAAACATCCCGGCCGAGGGTGGTGCGGTGCTCGCGGTCAACCACACCGGGTACCTGGACTTCGTCCAGTTGGCGCTCGCGGTCGGTGCGGTCGACCGCAAGCTGCGGCTGATGGCGAAGGCCGAACTCGCGAACAACAAGGTGGTGGCGTTTCTCATGCGCGGGTGCGGGGTGATCCCCGTCGACCGGACGGCGGGCGCCGGTGCGTACCTGGCCGCCGTGGAGCGGCTGCGCGAGGGCGAATTGGTGGGCGTGTATCCGGAGGCGACCATCAGCCGCAGCTTCGAGATCAAGGAACTGAAGTCGGGTGCGGCGCGCATGGCGATCGACGCGCAGGTGCCGATCGTGCCCGTCATCGTGTGGGGTGCTCAGCGGATCGCCACCAAGGGGCAGCCGAGACATTTAGGGCGGCATCGGTTCCCGGTGACCGTCGAGGTCGGCACGCCGATCGCGCCGCACGAACCGGCCGAAGCCCTCACCGAGACCCTGCACAGGCACATGGACGCGATCCTGCGCCGGGTGCAGAACGGATTCGACCATCCGGCGGGCGCCTACTGGGTGCCCCGACGTCTCGGCGGCACCGCGCCGACCGTCGAGGAGGCCACCGAGATGGACCGCCGTGAGGCCGAGCAACGCGGGGCGGGGTAACGGCCGCCCGGCGGGGTCTCCGGTTCGGCAGGCAGAATGGCCGGGTGAGCCCAGACCGACCGAGCCTTGTAGCGTCCGATGTCGACGGCACCCTTATCGGGGAGGACGAGCGCGTCAGCGCCCGCACCCGGGACGCCGTCGCGTCGGTGGTCGCGTCGGGAACCCCGTTCGTGCTGGCCACCGGCCGGCCCCCGCGCTGGATCCATCCGGTGGTCGAGGGCCTCGGTTACGCGCCGCTCGCCGTCTGCGCCAACGGCGCCGTCATCTACGACAGCGACAGCGACCGCGTGCTCAGCGCCGAGACCCTCGACGTGGACACCCTCACGTGGCTGTCGGAGCTCGCGCTCGACGTGCTTCCCGGCGCCGGACTCGCGGCGGAGCGGGTGGGCGTCAGCGCTCACGACGCGGCGACACCGCAGTTCGTGAGTTCCCCCGGATACCAGCACGCCTGGCTCAACCCCGACAACACCGAGATGTCGGAGGACGAGGTGGTGGCGGCCCCGGCGGTGAAGCTGCTGATCCGGGTGCCGGGAATGTCGAGTCAGGCGATGGTGGACGCGCTGGCACCACACATCGGGGCTCGCGCGGACGTCACGTTCTCCACCGACAACGGGCTGATCGAACTGTCGGCGTCGGGGATCACGAAGGCGTCGGGTCTCGCGCTCGTGGCGGAACGGCTCGGCGTCACGGCGTCGCAGATCGTGGCGTTCGGCGACATGCCCAACGACATTCCGATGCTGAACCTCGCGGGCCGAGGTGTCGCGGTCGAGAACGCGCATCCCGACGCCAAGGCGGTCGCCGACGAGGTCACCGCCACCAACTGGGACGACGGGGTCGCGAAAGTACTCGAGCGCTGGTGGTCCTGAGACCACCAGCGCCCGAAAGGGTGAACTTCGATCAGCCGGCCGGAACCGGAGCGGGCTCCGGGGCAGGCGCGGGAGCGGGTTCCGGAGCCGGCGGAACCTGCGCCGGGTCCGCGGGCGGTGCGACGGGTGCCGCGGCATCCACCCGGGCCCCGTTCTTGTAGGTCTCCGCATACGTGTCGTTGTACGTCTTCAGAACCTTCGTGACGATGCCGGTGAGCTCGTTGAAGATCAGCGAACCGTTCTCGAAGTCGGTGCGCAGACCGCCCGGGATCGTGTACTCGTCACTGGTCGGCAGACCCAGTTCGCCGTTGTCGGCGCCGAGACTCTGCCACGTCTTGAAGATCTGACCGAGGACCGCCCACACACCGCCGTTGGGCGAGGTGAAGACGGCGCCGTTGGTGAACTCTGCGCCCGAGTTCCCCGCCTTGGCCTGCAGCAGTCCGGTGATGGCATGGCCGAGCCGGCCGGTGTCGCCGCCCTCCGCGACCCACTTCTGCGCGACCGGCGACGGGTCGGTGAGCCGCAACAGCTCGTTGACCAGGGCCGGGATTCCCGCACCGAGGTGGCCACTGGCATCGGTGCCGGGACCGCCGGACGGTGCCGGAGCCTCACCGGCGGGTGCGTCGGAGGCGAGGGAGGCGTTGCCGCCGCTGAGGTTGGCCGCCGCGATCTGCCGGATCTCGTCCATGTGTGAGTACGCGGCATCGCCCGGGCAGGAGGTGTTGCCGACGTCGCGGTGCGCGAAGATCACCGGCAGGTCGACGGCCTCACCCTGCGCGTACGGGGTGAACTCGGTGCCCTCGGAGTACATCGTCGTCTCGCCGAGCGGATCGAGTCCGGCCTTGCCGAGCTTCCAGCCGAGGAACTTGCCGACGGCGTCGAGGGTGACCTGCGGCGGATCCTCGGTCGAGAAGTCGCCCATCATCGCGACGCCCGTGGTGTTCTCGTTGAAACCGCCCGCGTGTGCGCCCTGGACGGGACGGTCGAGACCGCCGGCGCGACCCTCGAAGATCTGGCCGTATTTGTCGACCAGCGCGTTGTAGCCGATGTCGCACCAGCCGAGCGTCTGCGCGTGGTACGCGTAGATTGCCCGGACGATCTCGGCCGATTCGGCCTTCGAGTAGTCGTTGGCGCCTGCGGTGTGGTGCACGGTGGCACCACCGATGAAGTCGTCGTAATCGGGGTCCTGGCAGCGGATGGACTCGTCCGCACCCCACTGCTGGCGGCTGATGACCTTGGGACCGCCGCTGTCGAGCGGGCTCGCGATGTCGCTGAGGGTGGAGTCGCTCGGGCTGCTGCCGGGTTCGATGAGCACGGCGGTGACGTCGTCGGCACCGGTCTGTGCCGGCTGCTGACGCAGCGGGGTGTTGACGGCGGCGGGGGTGTAGCCGAGCGGCGCGGCCCCGGCGGGCGCCGGTGCGGGAGCGGGCGCCTCGGGGGCCGGGACGGGTGCCGCTGCGGGTGCGGGCACGCCGGCGGGCGCGGGCACCGAGGTGGGGGTCAGGATTTGGATCGCCCTGGTCAGCCCCACGTACACGGGTTCGGTCGCGACCGTGCCGTCCGACGCAGTCTTGTCGGTGCGGCGGGTGTCGATCATGTCAGGGGAGACCCACTGCCCCCACGTTCCGTCGGCCTGCAGCGCGCGGACCTTGGATTCCGCGGACGCCAGCGTCTCGGAGGTGAGCGCCACCATGCTGAACGGGGTGTCACGGGACAGTTCCTTGACGATCGCGCCGGGCTGCTGATCGGCGGGCGGCAGGATCGCGGGATCGGAGACGTCGCCCGGGGCGGGGATCTTCAGCGGGATCTGCAGGTTCGGGATCTGGATTCCCCCGGGCAGCTGCAGATTGCTCGGGATGTGGAGGTACGGGGGGATCTTCAGGTTGCGGAGGTCGCCGATGTTGACGTCGGGCAGGTTCAGCCCGGTCAGTTCCTTCAGCGGAATCACGATGTCGGGGATCTGCGACAGCACGACCTGCGCGATCTCGGTGGACACTGCGGAGTTGGAGGTTTCGTTCGTGGAGCGGACATCGGAGGGTGCGCTACTGATGCCGTAGACCGCGACGGGACTTGCGACAGCCAGAGCGGCGACAGCCCCGAGAACGATCGAGGGCTTCGGTCGACGGTGCGGCAAGGGGGACTCTCCTCAGTTGTAGTTTCCTGCGAGCGACCTCGCGTGTCTGCAACTCGTAATGCTCATGTGACGGAAGCGACTGTTGTTGCTAACTCCAATCACTCTTGCCACACTAGTCACACAGGTCCATAACGCTCAACCTTACATTGAGACTTTATCCCGAATTTCTCGGACCCGCTGAGACGAGTCGCATGCCCGTCTCGGCGCTCGTTGTTCAGCGATGAGGAGTGCAGTGATGGCGAAGACCGAATTCGGGGTTCGTGCAGGTAGACCTGCCTGGACCCGCAGGAGGCGGTACATCGCGGGCCCTCCCGCCCCGCGCGGATTCAGGGCCAAACTCCTGCGCGCGTCGGCTCTCGGCATCGCGCCCGTCCTCGTGGTCGGCGCCGTTACCGGCGTCGTCGTCCATCTGCGCTCCTCCGGTCAGGAGGTCCGGGAAACCGTTGCGTCCGACACGCCGTTCACGCTGTCCGGGCACGGCAACGGCCACGGCCGCGGGATGGGCCAGTGGGGCGCCTACGGGTACGCGAAGGATCAGGGCTGGGCAGCCGAGCGCATCCTCGGCCACTACTACGGCGGGACCACGCTCGGCACCCTCGCCGACGCCCAGATCAGCGTCCGCCTGCAGGCGCGGGACGATCAGCCGCTCGACGTCTACTCCGATGCCGGCGCGGTCGTCGCCGGCAAACCCGTCGGACCGGGGGAGGCCGTCCACCTGACGCCCACCGCCGACGGCGGCGCCAACGTCGTGGTCACCAGCGGATGCGCCGGCGACGTCCTGTGGCAGGACGCCACCGACCACCCGTGGGTCGACCCGATCGACCTGGCCCCGGACCGTCCGGTCACCGAGCACCTCAAGCTGTGCGCCGGCGACACCCCCTACCGCGGCGCCCTCGGCGTCGCGCTCGACGGCGCCGCCATGCGCACAGTCAACGTCCTCGACATGGACGACTACCTGCTGGGCGTCGTGCCCGCCGAGGCGAAAGCGGACTGGGCCGATACCGGTGGGGCCGAGGCGCTTCGGGCGCAGGCCGTCGCGGCCCGCTCCTATGCCGCCGCCGAGAATCGTGAGGAGTACGCGAAGACCTGCGACACCCAGAGCTGCCAGGTGTACGGCGGGTCCGCGAAGGAAGATCCGCGGACCACCGACGCCGTCCGCTCCACCAAGGGCATGATCCTGACGAAGGACAACAAGGCGGTCGCGGCCGAGTTCTCCTCGTCCACAGGCGGATACACCGCGGGCGGCGAGTTCCCGGCCGTCGAGGACCAGGGCGACACGGTGTCGCCGAACCACGACTGGACGGTGACGCTGACCGCGGGCGACATCGCGTCCGCGTTCAATGTGGGAGACCTCGAATCGTTCGAGGTGATCACCCGCAACAACTTCGGGGTCGACGGCGGACGCGTCACCGGCGTGAAAGTGGTCGGATCGTCGGGTACCGCCGAGGCCACGGGCGCCGAGGCGCGAGCCAAGCTGAAACTCAAGTCCGACTGGTTCGCCGTCGGCGACGGACTCGGCGTCCCCGCGCCCCCGGCCGCACCCGAGGTACCCGAATCCACCCTCGCGTCCGCGGGTGAGGACCACGACACCGTCGGCACCACCGAGGGCTCGCCGATCGCGGAGAAGTACAAGGAACTCGGCGGCGTCAACAGCACGCTGGGAGCACCCGTCGGCCCGGAGATGATGCTGCCGTCCGAGGCGGGGAAGTTCCGGATGTTCACCAACGGAACCATCATCTGGACGAAGAAACTGGGCGCGCAGGTGATCGACGCCAGTGTGCTCCGCGAGTGGTTACCGACCGGCGGTAGCTAGGCCGGGCAGGGCGGACCGGTTCCCTCGAGCACGGCGAGCATTCCGTCGACGGATTCGGCCCAGCCGAAGTCCTCGGCCCGCCGCCGCGCCGACGCCCGGCGCGTCCGCGAGGGGATCTCGAGAACACCGCTGACCGCGTCTGCGAACGCCGGACCGCGGTCGCGGGCGAGCGCGCCGCAGCCCGGTGTGATGATCTCGGCGAGAGCCGACGACTGTGACGCGACCACCGGGGTGCCCGCCGCCAGCGACTCGAGCGCCGACAGGCAGAACGTCTCGTGCGGTCCCGGCGCGAGCGACACGTCCGCCGACGCGAACAGCGACGCCAAGCGGCCCTTGTCGCTGATGAACCCGGTGAAGTGCACGGGAAGTCCCCGAGCCCGGTACTGCAGGGATTCGCGCCGGGGGCCGTCGCCGGCGATGACGAGCCGGGCGTCGTGACCCTGGCGGCGCAGCAACCGGACCGCGTCGATGCTCCGCTCCACCTGCTTCTCCACCGACAACCGGCCGCAGTGCAACAGGAAGCGCTGCGCCGGGTCGGCGAAGGAGTCGCGCATCACCTGGTCGTGTTTGCCGGGGTGGAACATCGTGAGATCGACACCGAGCGGAACCCGGTACAGGTTGGGGGCACCGATCCGGGTGAACTCCTCGCTGGCGAAGTCGGTCGTGCAGACCACGGCGTCGTAGTTCCGCGCCATCCGGCGGTTCGCGACGTCGGCCCAGCTGCGAGCCACCCGACGGGGGACGACCTGGCCGAGCAACCGGTCGAGGCGTTCGTGTGACACGACCACGCTGCGAACCCCGCGGGCCCCGGCCCAGCCCCCGAAACCTCGCAGCGTGAGCCGGTCGGACACCTCGAGGACATCGGGACGCAGACCGCTCACGACATCGGCGACCCGGCGCGGGTTGACGACGCGATATCCCCCGGTCGCCGGGATGGTGGGAGCCGAGCGCGTGATCCGCAGGACCCCGCTCGGCAACAGCTCCTCGCAGTCGCGCTGACCTGGGACGACGAGGATCACCTCGTGTCCGCGTCCGACGTACCCCTGACCCCAGTTGTGGAGGGCGGTGCGGAGTCCACCCGACCGCGGTCCGTAGAAGTTCGCCAGCTGGACGATGCGCACCCGCCCATGTAGCGCGACCGCCGCGTCGGAGGGAACAACGAGGTCTGCAGAACCGGTGAATACAGGGAGAACTCCTCGTGCGTGCGGAAGGGGTCCGTGCACCCCTTGGCCGCGCACGGGCGGCGGAGTCGCTTACCCTGGTTCATCGTGACCGCTGCAACCCCAGAGACAACCGCCCCTGGCCGGTACGACCTCATCGTCGTCGGCTCGGGATTTTTCGGACTGACCGTCGCCGAGCGTGCAGCAACACAGCTGGGTAAGCGTGTGCTGGTGCTCGACCGTCGTCACCACCTGGGCGGAAACGCCTATTCGGAGGCCGAGCCCGAGACCGGAATCGAGATCCACAAGTACGGAGCGCACCTGTTCCACACCTCGAACAAGAGGGTGTGGGACTACGTCACCCAGTTCACCGATTTCACGAACTACCAGCACCGGGTGTTCGCACTCCACAAGGGGCAGGCGTACCAGTTCCCGATGGGGCTGGGCCTGGTGTCGCAGTTCTTCGGGCGCTACTTCACCCCGGACGAGGCGCGGAAGCTGATCGCCGAGCAGTCGAGTGAGATCGACTCCGCGTCCGCGTCCAACCTGGAGGAGAAGGCGATCTCCCTGATCGGTCGTCCGCTGTACGAGGCGTTCGTGCGCGACTACACGGCCAAGCAGTGGCAGACGGACCCGAAGAACCTGCCCGCGGGGAACATCACCCGGCTGCCGGTGCGGTACACGTTCGACAACCGCTACTTCAACGACACGTACGAGGGCTTGCCCGTCGACGGCTACACCGCGTGGCTCGAGAACATGGCTAAGGACCCGAAGATCGAGGTCCGGCTCGAGACCGACTGGTTCGACGTCCGCGACGACCTGCGCGCAGAGAGCCCCGGCGCCCCCGTCGTCTACACCGGACCCCTCGATCGCTACTTCGACTACTCCGAAGGCGAGCTGGGCTGGCGCACCCTCGACTTCGAGACCGAGGTGCTGGACACCGGTGACTTCCAGGGAACCCCGGTCATGAACTACAACGACGCCGACGTGCCCTTCACCCGGATCCACGAGTTCCGCCACTTCCACCCGGAGCGGGACTACCCGAAGGACAAGACGGTCATCATGCGGGAGTTCTCCCGGTTCGCCGAGAGCAAGGACGAGCCGTACTACCCGATCAACACCCCGGACGACCGCGCGAAGCTCGGCGCCTACCGCGACCGCGCCAAGGAAGAGATGTCCACGAACAAGGTCCTGTTCGGTGGCCGTCTCGGCACCTACCAGTACCTGGACATGCACATGGCGATCGCCAGTGCGCTCTCGATGTTCGACAACTCCCTGCGTCCGCATTTCGAATCGGGTGCCGACCTCGTGGGGGATGCCGAATGAGCGCCCGGCATCTGCTCGAATCCGAGAAGGTCACCGAGGACACTCCGTTACTGGGCAAGTCGCTGCTGCAGCGGGTGATCCTGCCGCGTGCCGGCGAGCCGCTCGACGTCCGCACCCTCTATCTGGAGGAGGCGAAGACCAACAGCCGCCGCGCGCATTCGCTGTCGCGGACATCGCTGTCGGTGGGCGCCGAGTCGGAGGCGTCGTTCTGCACCTACTTCAACGCGTTCCCGGCCAGCTACTGGCGCCGGTGGAGCACGCTGAGCTCCGTGGTGCTGCGGCTCGAGCTGTCGGGACACGGCCGCATCGACGTGTACCGGTCGAAGGCCGACTCGTCGCGCATCCACGTCGAAGGTCGCGAATTCCAGGACAGTGATGCCGCGCTGGAGTTCGAGGTCGAGCTCGCCCCATTCGAGGACGGCGGCTGGATCTGGTTCGACATCACCTCCGACACCGAGGTGGTGCTGGAGAGCGCCGGCTGGTACGCGCCGGTCGAGGCTCCCGGTGCGGCCACCGTCGCCGTCGGCATCCCCACGTTCAACCGACCGACCGACTGCGTCAAGGCACTCACGGCGCTGGCGTCCGACGAACTCGTCATGGACGTGGTCAAGGCCGTCATCATCCCGGATCAGGGCACCCGAAAGGTCAAGGACGAGCCCGGCTTCGCGGAGGCGGCGGACGCCCTCGGTGACCGGCTGGCCATCCACGACCAGGCGAACCTCGGCGGGTCCGGCGGCTACAGCCGGATCATGTACGAGGCGTTGAAGACCACCGACTGCCAGCACATCCTGTTCATGGACGACGACATCGAGATCGAGCCCGACTCGATCCTGCGCGCGCTCGCCATGTCCCGGTTCGCGAAGACGCCGATGCTCGTCGGCGGGCAGATGCTGAACCTCCAGGAGCGCAGCCACCTGCACTCGATGGGCGAGGTGGTCGACCGGTCCATCTTCATGTGGACGGCCGCACCCAACGTCGAGTACGACCACGACTTCTCCCGTTACCCGCTCAGCGACCGCGAGAACTCGCGCCTGCTGCACCGCCGGATCGACGTCGACTACAACGGCTGGTGGATGTGCATGATCCCGCGGCAGGCCGCCGAGGAACTCGGTCAGCCGCTGCCGCTGTTCATCAAGTGGGACGACGCCGAATACGGTCTGCGCGCCCGGAACGCCGGCTACCCGACCGTCACCATGCCCGGTGCCGCGATCTGGCACATGGCGTGGAGCGACAAGGACGACGCCATCGACTGGCAGGCGTACTTCCACCTGAGGAACCGGCTCGTCGTCGCCTCCCTGCACATGCCGGGCAACGGCCGCGGGCTCGTGATCAACACCGTCAAGGCCACGATCAAGCACCTCCTGTGCCTGGAATACTCGACGGTCGCGATCCAGAACCAGGCCATCGCCGACTTCCTGCAAGGCCCCGAGCACATCTTCGAACTGCTCCCCACCGCGCTCGGCAACGTCCACGCAATGCGTAAGGAGTATCCGGACGCCGTGGTCCTGCCGTCGTCGACGAGCCTGCCGCTGCCCTCGGGCGCCGAGGTCGGCGCCGTCGGGGAACCCCGCAACCCGCTCGCGAAGATCGTGCGACTCGGCAAGGGCCTGGTCCACAACGTGAAGCCGGCGCACGAGGAGCACCACGAGCGCCCGCAGCTCAACGTCCCCACCCTCGACGCGCGATGGTTCCTACTGTCGCAGGTGGACGGCGTCACCGTCACCACCGCGGACGGGCGAGGAGTCGTCTACCGCAAGCGCAACCCCAAGCAGGCACTCGAACTGCTGAAGGAAGCCATCCGGCTGCGCCGCGAACTCGCGCAGCGGTTCCCCGAACTCAAGCGTGAGTACCAGGACGCGGTTCCTGCCCTGACCAGCAAGGAGAGGTGGGAACGTGTCTTCGGCATCAAGTGAGGTCCAGATCCTGCAGACCATCCAGTCGACCATCGCGAGCCGACCCGGCGTCGTCTCGACCGCACGCGGGATGTCCCACTTCGGTGAGCACGCCCTCGGGTGGGTGGCCGTCGCCGGACTCGGCGCCGCGGTCGACAAGCCCCGCCGCCGTCAGTGGGCGGGCGTCGCGGTGGGTGCCGTCGGCGCGCACGCGGCCTCGATCGTGATCAAGCGAGTCGTCCGCCGCCCCCGGCCGAACGACCCGTCGATCCAGGTCAACGTGTCGACGCCCAGCAAATTGAGCTTCCCGTCCTCGCACGCCACGTCCACGACCGCGGCTGCCGTGCTGCTCGGCCGCCTCACCGGGCTACCCTTGCCTGCGTTGTTGGTACCGCCGATGCTGCTCTCCCGGCTCGTTCTGGGAGTGCATTACCCGACCGATGTGCTCGCCGGATCTGCCCTGGGGGCCGCCTCCGCGGTCGCGGTGCTGAAGGCCGAGCAGAAGTTTGGAGAGAAATGAGCGAGGAACCGGCCGTCGTTACCGGACCCCCGACGTCCCTGGCGGCAGGCATCGTCAAGGCCGTCCGCCCGCGTCAGTGGGTCAAGAACGTCCTGGTCCTCGCAGCTCCCGTCGCCGCGGGCACGGCGACGGAATCCGACGTCCTGCTTCCCGTCGCGCTCGCCTTCGTGGTGTTCTGCATGGCCGCGTCCGGCATCTATCTCGTCAACGACGCGATGGACGTCGAAGCGGACCGCGCGCACCCCACCAAGCGGTTCCGTCCCATCGCCGCCGGTGTGCTGCCGGTCAACCTGGCGTACGCGATGGCGGTCGTACTGCTCGGCGGATCGCTCGCGCTGTCGTTCCTCGCCAACTGGCAGCTGGCGGTGGTGATGGCCGTCTACATCGGCATCCAGCTGGCGTACTGCTTCGGCCTCAAGCATCAGGCCGTGCTCGACATCTGCATCGTCTCGTCCGGCTTCCTGCTGCGCGCCATCGCCGGTGGTGTGGCCGCCGAAATCGCTCTGTCGCAGTGGTTCCTGCTGGTCATGGCATTCGGTTCGCTGTTCATGGCGGCCGGTAAACGGTACGCGGAACTGCAGCTCGCCGAACGCACCGGCGCCAAGATCCGCAAGTCCCTCGAGAACTACACCACGACGTACCTGCGTTTCGTCTGGACACTCAGCGCTACCGCGGTCGTGCTCTGCTACGGACTCTGGGCGTTCCAGCAGGACGACCTGAAGGGCACCAACTGGTACGCCATCTCCATGGTGCCGTTCACCATCGCGATCCTGCGTTACGCCGTCGACGTCGACGGCGGCGAGGCGGGGGAGCCCGAGGAGATCGCGCTGGGCGACCGTGTCCTCCAACTCCTCGCGATTGCCTGGATCGGAGTGGTGGGTGTCGCTGTCTACCTCGTCTGACTTGGTAGGAGGCGCCGAGGATTCGGACGCCGCCGCGGAGCGGACCACCGAACGCCACCGGAAGGCCATCCTCTCGAGGGTGGTCTTCCTCGGGGGTGTGGCCATCTCGGCTCTCCTGATGTTCTGGGGTGCCTGGGAACGGCGATGGATTGCCGACGACGGCCTGATCGTGCTGCGCACGGTCCGGAACCTGCTCGCAGGCAACGGTCCGGTCTTCAACGCGGGCGAGCGTGTCGAGGCCAACACCAGCACCGCGTGGACGTACATCGTCTACGCGTTCAGCTGGCTCTCCCAGGCCCGGCTCGAGTACGTCGTCCTGACGATCGCGCTGATCCTGTCGACCGCGGCGATCGTGCTGGCCATGTTCGGCACGGCCCGCCTGTACCGCGGTGGGTCCTTCGCCGCCGGCGGCACGTTGTTCCTGATGCCCGCCGGTGTGCTCGTCTACATCGCGGTACCCCCGGCCCGCGACTTCGCGACGTCGGGGCTCGAAAGCTGCCTCGTCATCTTCTGGATCGCGCTGCTGTGGCTGTTGCTGATCCGCTGGAGCCAGGCGGCCACCCCGTCCACCACGTCGGTGCTGATCCTCGCGTTCACCGCGGGGATGGGCCCGCTCGTGCGCCCGGAACTGGCGATCCTCGGCGTACTGGCGCTGGCCATGATCTTCCTCGCGCCCGGTCCGACGTGGAAGGTGCGGGTGGCCATGGTCTTCGTCGCCGGCATCGTCCCGGTCGGCTACCAGATCTGGCGGATGGGCTACTACGCCCTCCCGTACCCCAACACCGCGGTGTCGAAGGACGCCGGCGGTGCCAAGTGGTCGCAGGGCTTCGCGTACCTGTGGAACCTGCTCGGCCCCTACCTGTTGTGGCTGCCACTGGTGTTCCTCCTCGCGGGCGCGGTGCTCGCCTGGCGCGGCCGGGACAAGCACATCGGTGATGGTGTTCGTCACACCTACGGGAATCCGCTGACCCGCCTGCGCGGGTGGTTGCACACGCAGAACGCCGTCGTCGTCTTCATTCTCGGAGGCGGTCTGATCCTCGGTCTGTACTCGCTGCGGGTGGGCGGCGACTTCATGCACGGCCGCGTTCTCCTCCCCGTCCTGTTCTGTTTCATCGTTCCCGTGGCGGTTATTCCGGTGCGAATTCCGGACCGTGCGTCGTGGGGGCGAAATAAGGAATCGTCGATTTTCCTGGCAATGGCATTCCTGTGGGTCGGCACCGTGGTGTGGGCATTCTTCGCCGCCAACACCACGGGAATGCCGGAAGGCGCCGTTGTCGGCCGTTCCGGAATTGTCGACGAACGCGCGTTCTACGTTCTCAACACCGGACACGCGCACCCGGTCCGTGCCGACGACTACCTGGACTACCCGCGGATGCGGGCGATGGTCCAGACCATCGCGGACACCCCCGACGGGGGCCTGCTCATCCCCTCCGCCGACTACACGTACTGGTTCGTCGTTCCACCGCCCCTTCCGATCCCGGACGGCGGTGCAGGCCACACCGTGTACTTCCTGAACCTCGGCATGACGAGCATGAACGTCGGCCTCGACGTGCGGGTGCTGGACCAGATGGGTCTGGCGTATCCGCTCGCCGCGCACACCGCCCGCATGGACGACGGACGCATCGGGCACGACAAGAACCTGTACCCCGACTGGGTCGTGGTCGACACGGGAATGATCGACAAGCATCCGTGGATGCCCGGCTTCCTCGACGAGGACTGGGTGACCGAGGCTCGGGTCGCGCTCACGTGCCCCGAGACCCAGGATCTGCTGACGTCGTATCGTTCGGAACTGACGTGGCCGCGTTTCAAGCAGAATTTCAAGGACGCGCTGCATTTCGCGAGTTATCGAATCGAGCGAGTTCCCGCATACGAAATTCAGCGGTGCAATCTCGAACCCCCGTTCCCTGATCCGGCCAAATAGGGCGAACCGGGCGGGGCCCGTGTCACTGCGGTGTCCCGGGCAGATCTCGATGTCGGAACATCAGATCTCGTTCGTGTAACGCTGGAACTGTCGGCGACGATGTACGTCGATGATGAGTCATCAGTAACGGTGGTCTGGAAGTTCTCCGGAAAACGTTCTGCGAGCGTTTGTCAGGGAACTTTGGGTGACATACAGTCCACCAAGCGCAGTGTGACTTGGAAGAGGTCCGCTGCCGACCTGGCTTCATGCCCGGGTTGGCAGGTCGCCTGTTCCCCGACGGAATCCGCCGGAGCCGCCCAGTTGGCGGAGTCCGCAGACGAAGAGAGAGAGCAGTATTCATGCGTTTTGCCAGACCGAGGTTGTCTCAGCGCCTCAAGCAGCGTGCGATGGCCATCGGTGCCGTCGCACTGGTACTGCCTGTGGGCGCAGGAATCGCTGGTGGAGCCGTCGCCGCAGCAGCACCGACGCACGCGGGTCCCGCCAAGACCGCGCCGGCCGGTGGCTACGAGGAACTGTGGGTTCCCTCTTCCATGGGTCCGATCAAGGTCCAGGTCCAGTGGGCGGCCCGCGGCGGTAGCTCCGCGCTGTACCTGCTCGACGGCCTGCGTGCCCGCAACGACCGCAACGCGTGGAGCTTCGAGACCAACGCATTCGACCAGTACCGCAACGACAACGTGACCCTGGTCATGCCTGTCGGTGGCGAGTCCAGCTTCTACTCGGACTGGTACTCGGCGAGCAACTTCAACGGACAGCCCGTCACCTACAAGTGGGAGACGTTCCTGACGCAGGAACTGCCCGACTTCCTGGCCAACTACGGCGTCTCGCGCACCAACAACGCCGTCCTCGGCCTGTCGATGGGTGGCAGCGCCGCCCTCACGCTCGCGGCGTACCACCGCGACCAGTTCAAGTTCGCCGGTTCGCTGTCCGGGTACCTGAACATCTCGGCTCCCGGTATGCGTGAGGCGATCCGTGTGGCGATGCTCGACGCCGGCCGCTTCAACGTCGACTCGATGTGGGGCCCGCCGTGGAACCCGGCGTGGCTGCGCAACGACCCGTTCGTGTTCGCTCCGCGCCTGAACGGCCTGTCGATGTTCATCTCGGCCGCCAGCGGTCTGCCCGGCGAATTCGACCACCCGAGCGCTCCGATCGACTACTACAACACCGCGAACGGCATGGGTCTCGAAGCCCTCGCCCTGGCCAACACCCGCGCCTTCCAGGTGCGTCTGGCCAGCCTCGGTGTCCCGGCCACCTTCGACTTCCCGGCCAACGGCACGCACTCGTGGCCGTACTGGGGTGCGGAGCTGTGGAAGGCTCGTGGCCAGATCCTGGACACGCTCGGCGCCTGGTGATCTAGACGCCACCATGTTCGTGGCGACTGCCGCCCCGCCTCACCGGCGGGGCGGCACTCGTGCGTTCTGAAGTGCACCGTCCCACATCGGAGGGGTGAGAGGAATGCCTCGGAATCCGTTCGCCCCCGGGAGTGCACAACGGAACGTTTTGTCAGTAAGGTGATTCCGTCGAGACGCCACCCGCGCAGTGATCGCTGTGCGGGTGGCGTCTGTACGTGAGATTTTCACGAGAGTTATCGAGTGGTTGCCGCGGCCGCGGCGCAAGACGCATCAAGCGGAGGGAAGACGAGTTCATGCGAGTTGGGGGTTCGACGAGAACAAGCGGATGGGCCAGGCGTACTGCCGCCGCAATTGCTCTGGCGGTCGCACTGCCTCTGGGCGTGACCATGGTGGGCGGCGGCGCAACCGCATCCGCCGCCTTCGACCCCGCCGCGCAGGACGTCTGGGTCGACTCCAGCATGGGTCCGGTCAAGAGCCGCATCTGGCGTGCCGCCGACGGCAACACCAACCGCGTCGTCTACCTGCTCGACGGTCTGCGTGCGCAGGACGACCTGAGCGGCTGGGAGATCAACACCGACGCGGGTCCGTTCCTCGCCTCGCAGAACATCAACGTCGTCCAGCCGGTCGGTGGGCAGTCCAGCTTCTACTCCGACTGGTTGTCGAACTCGAACTTCAACGGCCAGAAGACGCCGTACAAGTGGGAGACGTTCCTCACCGAGGAGCTCCGTGACGCGCTGGCGAACCGGCTGGGCTTCCAGTCGACCCGCAACGGCGTCATCGGCCTGTCGATGGGCGGCAGCGCGGCGCTCACCCTCGCCGCCTACCACCCGGAGCAGTTCAACTACGCCGGATCGCTGTCGGGGTACCTGAACATCTCCGCCCCGGGTATGCGTGAGGCGATCCGTGTCGCGATGCTCGACGCCGGGCGCTACAACGTCGACGCCATGTGGGGCCCGCCGTGGAACCCGGCGTGGCTGCGCAACGACCCGTTCGTGTTCGCGAACAAGCTCCGCGACAACAACACCCGCCTGTGGGTGTCGGCCGCCAACGGCATCCCTGCCCCCGGTGGCCCGGCGCCGACCAGCGGTTTGGACGTGTTCAACGCCACCACCGGTGCGAGCCTCGAGGCTTTGTCGCTGGCGAACACCCGTGCGTTCCAGGTCAAGATGGCGACCCTCGGCGCGCAGAACGTCACCTACAGCTTCCCGCCCCGCGGCATCCACACGTGGCGTTACTGGCAGCAGCAGATCCACGATCTGGCCGGCGACCTCGGCAACACGATCGGGTAGCTGGGACGTAACAATTGCACCAGCTGTAACAGCGCGGCACCCCCACTCGTCTGTTGTTTGCGTGTAGAAAGAACCGGAACGCGAGGCCGTGCTCCGTGCTCCGGCCTCGACGCGCAGAGAGAGAGTGACCGTCATGCGAGTAGGCCTGTTCAGGGCAGGACGTCAGCGTTCGTCGGCCGGAAATGTTCGAAGGCGGACGCTCGCCTCGCTTGCCGCCGTGCTCGTGGTGCCGGTGGCGGTCGGGTTCACCCAGACCGCCACCGCGTCGGCTCTCCCGGTCGTCCACGCGGCACCCGCCGCCGCGCAGGCGCCGGTGACAACGCAGGCGCCCACCGGCGCGACGATCCATCACGTCGACTGGCTCTCCGACCGTCGCGTCGCGATCTGGATCAACTCCCCGTCGATGGGGGTGCCGATCCAGGTGCAGATGCTGCTGGCGCGCGACTGGAACTCGAAGCCGACGGAGAAGTTCCCGTCCGTCTACATGCTCGACGGTCTCCGCGCGCAGGACAACGAGAACGGCTGGACTCTCGAGACCGACGCCCAATCGTTCTTCGCCGACAAGAACATCAACGTCGTCCTCCCGGTGGGCGGGCAGTCCAGCTTCTACTCCGACTGGGTGGCCCAGGACAACGGCCAGAATTACCAGTGGGAGACGTTCCTCACGAAGGAACTGCCCCCGATCCTCGAGAGCGACTGGCGCACCACCCAGACCCGCGGCGTGGTCGGTCTCTCGATGGGCGGCACGTCCGCGATGTTCCTCGCGGCCCGCAACCACGGATTCTTCAAGTTCGCCGCCTCGTTGTCGGGCATGCTCACCACCACCGCGCTCGGCATGCCGCAGGCCGTCGCGTACGCGATGAGCGACGCGGGCGGATTCGATGCGAACGCGATGTGGGGTCCCCCGACCAGCTCGGCGTGGGAGGAGCACGACCCCTATCTGCTTGCCGACAAGCTCAAGGGCGTCAGCCTCTACATCTCCAGCGGCAGCGGAACCACCGGGCCGTACGATCAGCCGTCCGGGATCCCCGGTGTCAGCACCAACTACGCGGGTATGGGGCTCGAGATCCTCTCTCGCCTCACCTCCCAGACCTTCGCGACCAAGCTCAACAAGCTGGGCATCCCGGCACAGGTCAACTACCGGCCGTCCGGTACCCACTCGTGGCCGTACTGGCAGTTCGAACTGCACCAGCTGTGGCCGCAGCTTGCCGGCGCCGTCGACGTCGAACCCGAGAAGCCGGCCTGCACCACCGGTGGTTCCATCGCCGGGGTTGCGGGCGCCAACCCGTGGATCGGTGACTGCCTCACCCCCGAGTACAGCCTCGCGGGCGGAACGGTCCAGGACTTCCGCAACGGCCGGATCTTCGCGAAGTCCGACACCGGCGCCCAGCCGGTAGCCGGTGCCATCGGCGGCGTCTACCAGGCGACCGGTGGTCCCGGCGGGCCGCTCGGCTACCCGACGACGCCGGAGCTGGGCACCCCCGACGGCCGCGGTCGCTTCAACCACTTCGAGCACGGTTCCATCTACTGGACGCCGCAGACCGGCGCGCACGCCGTCCGCGGCGCGATCCGCGACGAGTGGGCGCGCCAGGGCTGGGAGGGTGGACCCCTCGGGTACCCGGTGGCCGAGGAAGTTCCCACCCCCGGCAAGGACGGTGCGGTGCAGGGCTTCGAGATCGGCGCCATGTACTTCAGTCCCACGAACGGCACCCACGGCGTGCAGGGAATGATCATGGGCAAGTACGCCGAACTCGGCTACGAGGGCGGCTGGCTCGGATTCCCGAAGACCAGCGAGATCGCCGTCAAGGACGGCGGCAGGTTCAACCAGTTCGAGAACGGCAACATCTACTGGAGTCCGCGGTCGGGCGCCTGGGCCGTCGAGAACGGACCGATCTTCGACGCCTGGAAGAGCGCGGGCTACGAGGGCGGCCGGCTCGGATTCCCGATCAGCGACAAGTTCGCCATTCCCGGCGGTGTCCAGCAGAACTTCCAGACCGGTTACGTCACAGTGATCGACAACAAAGCCGAGATTCACTGATGGCCCGGCAACACTAGAAATCTCACGCGCAGCGGGCGGAGCCGGGTTCGGTAGACCAGGGTTCCGCCCGATCTGCGTCTGTACCCTGTCGAGAGACAACGACTTGGAAAGCAAGGACGGAAATAGATGCCGCAGCACTCACGTATCAGCACCACCTTCCGACGGGCGATCGCGGTAGGCGCGCTCGCCGTCGCAGCGAGCGGATTGTTGGTCGGGTGCGGTAGCGACGACTCCACGGCGACGTCCAATCCGTCCACCAGCGCAACGACATCCGCTGCTGCGTCCAGCACCGCCGAGAGTTCGGCGTCCGCCGCGCCCAGCGCTTCGGCTTCGGCGTCGGCGTCGGCGTCGGCTTCGGCCTCGGCGCCGGTGACGAGCCCCGGCGAGGCGGCGACGGCGCCGCCGAAGCAGCCCGAAGCGGTTCCGAACGATTTCCCCGGCCCCAGTGAGGTCCCGGTCAGCGCCGACGGCCAGAAGTTCCTCGACGCGCTGAAGAGCAAGGGCATCGCGCCGGCCGCCGACGGCACGATGGCCGTGAGCACCGCCGACTTCATCTGCCAGGCCAAGGCCGAAGGCAAGAGCGACGCCGACACGATGGTGTTCGTCACAGCGATGGTCGGCACCGAAGCGTCCGCTGCGGGTCAGGAACTGACCCAGGAGCAGGCCACGGCCAACGCACAGACGTACATGGATGTCGCCCACGCGACCTACTGCAAGTAGACGCCGATGACGTCGACCGGGCGCGGAACGCAGAAGAAGAAGAGCAGCCTCCTGCGCAAGCTGACGGTGCTGATCGTGATCCTGCTGGTGATTCTCGTCGCAGTGATCGCGCTCTGGTATCTCCTCGCCGGGAGGCTGCCCAAGCCGATCCCGACCCCGCCCGGTCCCGAACGTCCCAACGCCCAGCCGGCGAGCTGTCCCGACGTCCAGGTGGTGGTCGTCCCGGGCACCTGGGAGTCCAGCGCCACGGACGATCCGTACAACCCCACGGCCAATCCGGCGTCGCTGATGCTCAACGTGTCGCGACCCCTGCAGGAGCAGTTCCCGTCGTCGCGCGCCGACGTGTACACCGTTCCGTACGTCGCTCAGTTCTCGAACCCGGTCGCGTTCCCGCCGGACGGGCAGCAGTCGTACAACAACAGCCGCGGCGCCGGTACGGCCGCCACCAACGACATCCTGGTGCGCCGGCACGCCGAGTGCCCCCTCACCAGCTTCCTGCTCACCGGATTCTCCCAGGGCGCGGTCATCGCCGGTGACGTTGCGTCGAGCATCGGCGCTGGTAACGGGCCCGTTCCGGCGGATCTGGTGCTGGGTGTCGGGCTCATCGCGGATGGTCGCCGCGACCCGGCCGCCGCGACGAACGTCGGGCAGCCGGTCGCCGGCGTCGGCGCCGAACTGTCGCTGGCCGGACTGCAGATCCCCGGCATCACGATGACCGGTGCCCGGCCAGGCGGTTTCGGGGATCTCACCGATCGGGCAGTCGAGATCTGTGCCCCGTCGGACGGAATCTGCGACGCCCCGGCGCAGGCGCTGAAGCCGAGCAATTGGATCGGCAGCGGGCTGCGACTTCTCGAGTACAACAACAACCCCGTCCATGCGATGTACAACTCGTACGTGGTGGACGACTCCGGCACCACCGCGACGCAGTGGATCGCCGGTTGGGCCGCCGAGAAGATCGAGGCCGCCCCGACCCCGGCCCACAGTTGATTTTGTGGCGGATGAGTTCACCGTGGCCGGTGAGCCGTGAAACGTCCCAAACAGAGAGACGAGACGTGTACTGGCCGGTAGTGTGCGTTTCCCGGCACCGGTAGAGTGCTGCACTGTTGCGGTACCACCGGTGCCCGACCCACCGATGTTCACGTCCTGAAACGGGGGCGTTTCACCACAGGAGAAGCTATTCATGAGTTCCGACGCCAGCTCGTTGCGTAAGTTCCGATTCGCGGCAGGCGGAGAGGGCAACGCAGACGAGGGCGGCGCGCGTCGGTTCGTCAAGCTCGCGCAGAAGGCCGAGGAACTCGGATTCGACAGCTTCATGATCCCCGATCACCTGGGCAACCAGGTCGGACCGATCGCTGCGCTCGGGGCGCTCGCGGTCGCCACCGACAAGATCCGCCTCGGCACCGCCGTCCTCGCCAACGGCTTCCGGCACCCGGCGATTCTCGCCAAGGACGCCGCCACCATCGACGTGCTGTCGGGCGGCCGCCTCGAACTGGGCATCGGCGCGGGCTGGATGAAGGAAGAGTTCGACAAGGGCGGCATCGAGTACGAACGCCCGGGCGTCCGGATCGCCAAGCTCGAGGAGTCCCTGCAAATCCTCGACGTGCTGCTGCGCGGCCAGGAGTGCAACTTCGACGGCAAGTACTACCAGATCAAGGGACTGACGGGCAGCCCACGGCCGCGGCAGGGTCCGCGCCCCCCCATCGCTGTCGGTGGTGGCGGCCCGAAGATGCTGGCCCTCGCCGCCAAGTACGCCGACATCATCTCCGTGGCCACGCCGACCAGCAAGGAAGGCAAGCTGCTGCTGTCGGGGGTCACGCTCGACAAAACGATGGAACGAGTCGACCGGATCCGTGAGGCCGCCGGAGACCGATTCGACGACATCGAACTGAACTGGACCATCACCACGATCGTCATCACCGACGACCGGGAGCAGACCGCCGAGATGGCGCTCGCCGCCCTCGACCAGGGCTTCCCGCCGAACATCGAGGTCGACACCAAGCTGTCCGTCGAAGACATCCTGAGCTCGCCTTATCTCGCGATCGGAAGCTTCGAGGAGATCGCCGATCAGATCCGTATGGTGCGAGAAAAGACGACAATGTCTTACGTCGGTGTGTTCCCCACACAGATGGAAGCGTTCGCGCCGATCATCTCGCAATTGAAGGGCGAGTAGACGCAGCGTACCGAGGGCGGCGATGCCAATCTGTAACATATCGATGGTTTGGACTCGATGAACTTATTCGGGTGAGTGGCGTGTTACGGCATTCCCCGCGAGTTGTACAAGATCCGATTCGGCGAAGGAAGTCTGGGGCGCAGTCATGCCGGTGGCATGCCTGTGTGATCGCTTCGGAGGAGATGGAATGAACGCGAAGTTCGATGATTTTATCGACGAGACGGGCCATATCAGGCTCGACTCGGGAAGCACGCTGGTCGATTACGTCCAGCGGCACACCCGGGAGAACTCGGACGAGCTGGCATACCGCTACATCGATTATTCGCGCGACCGAGACGGCGAAGCGCAGGAGCTGACCTGGGAACAGTTCGGTCACCGGTTGCGGGCCGTCGCGGCTCGCCTCCAGCAGGTCACCAAGCCCGGCGACCGAGTCGCAGTCCTGGCGCCGCAGGGTCTCGACTACGTCATCTCCTTCTTCGCCGCGATCCACGCCGGAACCATCTCGGTGCCCCTGTTCGACCCGGACGAGCCCGGCCACACCGACCGCCTGCACGCTGTCCTCGGTGACTGCAAGCCTGCCGCCATCCTCACGGCCACCTCCTCCGCCGCGGGTGTTCGGCAGTTCTTCCGGTCCCTCCCGGCGGCCGAGCGTCCCCGGATCATCGCCGTCGACGCCATCCCCGACAGCGTCGGCGAATCCTGGGTGCGCCCCGAGATCGACCTCGACGACATCGCCTACCTGCAGTACACGTCCGGCTCGACCCGCGTGCCCGCCGGTGTGGAGATCACGCACCGCGCGGTGGGCACCAACGCGCTGCAGATGGTCGACTCCATCGAGCTCAACGAGAACTCGCGTGGCGTCACCTGGTTGCCGCTGTTCCACGACATGGGGCTGCTGACGGTCATCCTGCCCGCCCTGGGCGGCAAGTACATCACCATCATGAGTCCGCGCGCGTTCGTGCAGCGGCCGTATCGGTGGATCAAGGAGCTGGCAGCGGTGTCCGACGGTGCGGGCACGTTCGCGGCCGCACCCAACTTCGCGTTCGAGCACGCGGCCGCCCGCGGTCTGCCGAAGAACGGCGAGAGCCTCGACCTGAGCAACGTCATCGGCCTGATCAACGGCAGCGAGCCGGTGACCACGTCGTCGATGCGCAAGTTCAACGAGGCGTTCGCGCCGTACGGGCTGCCGAAGACGGCGATCAAGCCGTCGTACGGCATGGCCGAGGCCACCCTGTTCGTGTCCTCCACCCGGCACTCGGACGAGGCCCGCGTCATCTACGTCGATCGTGACGAGCTCAACGCCGGCCGCGTCGTGAAGGTGGACCAGGACGCCGAGAACGCCATTCCGCAGGTGTCCTGCGGGTACGTCGCGCGCAGCCAGTGGGCTGCCATCGTCGACCCGGAGTCGCGCATCGAGCAGCCCGACGACCGGGTCGGGGAGATCTGGTTGCACGGCGAGAACATCGGCATCGGGTACTGGGGTCGTACCGACGAGACCGCCGAGACGTTCCACAACAAGCTCACCAACCGGCTCGCCGAGGGCAGCCACGCGGAGGGCACGCCCGAGGACGCCAACTGGATGCGCACCGGCGACTACGGCGTGTACATCGACGGTGAGCTGTTCATCACGGGCCGCGTCAAGGACCTCGTGATCGTCGACGGCCGCAACCACTACCCGCAGGACCTCGAGTTCTCGGCGCAGGAGGCCAGCACCGCGCTGCGTCCCGGCTTCGTCGCCGCGTTCGCGGTCCCGGCCAACCAGCTGCCCGCCGTCGTGTTCGAGAACACGCAGTCGGGTCTGAACTACGACGCGGACGATTCGGCCGAGCAACTCGTGATCGTGGCCGAGCGCGCACCGGGTGCGGGCAAGGCCGACCCGCAGCCCGTCGCCGACACCGTGCGGGCCGCGTTGTCGACCAGGCACGGGGTCACCGCGCGCGACATCCTGCTGGTGCCCGCGGGCTCGATTCCTCGTACGTCGAGCGGCAAGATCGCCCGCCGCGCGTGCAAGGCGAGCTACATCGAGGGCACCCTGCGCGGCGGATACACGCAGACGGCCTTCCCCGATAGCGTTTCCGAATAGTCCACTTCCTGACGGGTAGCTTGGTGAGTTGATGGCTGAAAAAGATGACGACCGGACCGGGGCGAGCGAAGCGACGGGGAATGTGGTCGGGGCGAGCGAAGCGACGGGGAAGGTCACTGGCAACACAGGTGACATGACGGTCGCGCAGCTGCGTGACTGGCTGCGCAACTGGATTGCCGACGCAACCGGGCAACCGGTCGGTCAGATCACCGACGACCGCCCGATGGAGGAGTTCGGTCTGTCGTCTCGCGACGCCGTCGCACTCAGTGGCGAGATCGAGGAACTGGTCGGCGTCACGCTCACGGCGACAGTCGCGTACCAGCACCCCACCATCGCGTCGCTGGCCACCCGCATCATCGAGGGCGAACCCGAGCAGCCCGACGACTCGACGGACGCCGCGTACTACACGTCGGCGGCGACGTCGGACGCGCACGACATCGCGATCGTCGGCCTGGCCTCGCGGTTCCCTGGGGCGGGAACGACTCCCGCCGAGATGTGGCGGATGCTGGCGGAGGGTCGCGACGGCATCTCCGACCTGCCCGAGGGCCGCTGGGAGGAGTTCACCTCCGACCCGCAGATCAAGGCCGCCGTCGAGAAGGCCAACACGCAGGGCGGCTACCTCGACGACGTGAAGACGTTCGATGCGGAGTTCTTCGCGATGTCCCCGCTGGAGGTCGCGAACGTCGATCCACAGCAGCGTCTGGCGATGGAACTGACGTGGGAGGCGCTCGAGCATGCCCGTATCCCGGCCAGCGACCTCAAGGGCGAGCAGGTCGGTGTGTTCATCGGCAGCTCGGCCAACGACTACCAGTTGCTCGCGGTCAGCGATCCCGTCCATGCGCATCCGTACGCGCTGACCGGTACGTCGACGTCCATCGTCGCGAACCGTGTCTCGTACTTCTACGACTTCCGCGGACCGTCCATCGCACTCGACACGGCGTGCTCGTCGTCGCTGGTGGCGGTGCACCAGGCGGTGCGCTCGCTGCGGTCCGGTGAGTCGGATCTCGCGCTTGCCGGCGGCGTAAACATGCTCGTGGCCCCGCCCGCGACGCTGGGCTTCGACCAGCTGGGTGTGATGGCCCCCAACGGCCGTATCAAGGCGTTCTCCTCCGACGCCGACGGCATGATCCGCGCCGAGGGCGGCGGTCTCGTCGTCCTGAAGCGTCTCGAGGACGCCGAGCGGGACGGCGACGAGATCCTCGCCGTCATCGCCGGCAGCGCGGTCAACCAGGACGGCCGCTCGAACGGTCTCGCGGCACCGAATCCCGACGCGCAGGCCGACGTGCTGCGGCACGCCTACCGCGACGCGGGTATCAACCCGGCCGGCGTCGACTACATCGAGGCGCACGGCACCGGCACCATCCTCGGCGATCCCATCGAGGCGGATGCGCTCGGGCGCGTCGTCGGTCGTGGGCGCGCCGACGACAAGCCGGCGCTGCTCGGTTCGGCGAAGACCAACTTCGGTCATCTGGAGGCGGCCGCGGGCGCCGCGGGTCTGATCAAGGTCGTGTTGTCGATGCAGGAAGACACCCTGCCGCCGACGCTGAACTTCGCCGGACCCAACCCGTACATCGCCTTCGACAAGGCACACCTGCAGGTCATCCCCGAGGGCGCAGCGTGGCCGCGCTACACCGGCTCCGCCGTCGCCGGTGTGTCCGGGTTCGGTTTCGGTGGAACCAACGCGCATGTCGTCGTGCGCGAGTACACCGGGCCGGCTGTGGACGAGGCGGCCGAGCCGGCCGCTCCGGCCCCCGCCGTTCCCACCGAAACATCGGTGTCCGAGGCCGTCGAGCCGACGGTCGTTCTCGCGGTGTCGGGTGCGCTGCCGTCGCGTCGCCGCCGTGCCGCCGCGGATCTGGCCGACTGGCTGGAGACGGAAGAGGGCAGCACCACCGCGCTCACCGACGTCGCCCGCGCTCTCGCACGCCGCAACCACGGCCGCTCGCGTGCCGCGGTACTCGCGAAAACCCGCGCCGAGGCCATCACCGGTCTGCGCGCCGTCGCCGCAGGCAAGCCCGGTCAGGGTGTGTTCACCGCGGACTCGCCGTCGTCGAAGGGGGCCGTCTGGGTGCTGTCGGGCTTCGGTTCGCAGCACCGCAAGATGGCCAAGCAGCTCTATCTGGAGAACCCGGTCTTCGCCGCGGCCATCGACGAGGTCGACGCGCTCATCGAGGACGAGGCCGGCTACTCCATGAAGGAGAAGTTTCTCGACGACGCGATCGATTACGACGTCGAGACCTCGCAGGTCGGCATCTTCACCATCCAGATCGGTCTGGCGGCCCTGCTGCGTCACCACGGCGCCGAGCCGGAAGCCGTCGTCGGGCACTCGATGGGTGAGGCCGCGGCGGCGTACATCTCGGGCGGTCTGCCGCTCGAGGACGCCGTGCGGGTGATCTGCGCTCGGTCCCGCCTGATGGGTGAGGCCGAGGCCACGCTCGAGGGCGACGACATCCGTCTGATGGCGCTCGTCGAATACAGCGCGTCCGAGATCGAGACCGTCCTCACCGACTTCCCCCACCTCGAGGTCTGCGTGTACGCGGCCCCGACACACACCGTGATCGGTGGCCCGGAACCCGAGGTCAACGCAATCGTGGCGCGCGCCGAGGGCGAAGAGAAGATGGCCCGCGTCCTGAAGACGAAGGGCGCCAGCCACACCTCGCAGGTCGATCCGTTGCTGGGTGAACTGGCCGCGGAGCTGGCCGGCATCGAGCCGACCAAGCTGAAGCTGGGTGTGTACTCGTCGGTCGACCAGGACACCTACTACCGCGCCGGCCACGAGCCGATCCACCGCGAGGAGTACTGGACCAAGGGTCTGCGCCACAGCGTGTACTTCACCAACGCGGTCCGCCTCGCCGTGGGTAGCGGGCACACCACTTTCGTGGAGCTGGCACCCAACCCGGTGGCCCTGATGTCCGTGGCGGCCACCGCATTCGACGCCGGTCTGCACGACATGCAACTCATCCAGACGCTCAAGCGCAAGGAGGACGAGCCGCTCGGTGTCCTCGCCGCGCTCGCGCAGCTGTACGTGCACGGGCATGCCGTCGACCTGTCGTCGCTGCTGCCGGGCGGCGACTTCGCGGCCGTGCCGCGGACCGCATGGATCCGCAAGCCGTACTGGGTGGAGACCCGGATCGATTCGAGCGGCAACACCCGTGTCCCGGGCGCGCACGTGTCGCTGCCGGACGGTCGCCACGTGTGGGAGGTCCAGGCCGGTGCGGTCACCGACCTGCCCGCTCTGGTCACCGCCGCTGCGTCCCAGGTGCTGTCGGACGTGACGCTCGCCGCGTCGGTCCTGCACGCGCACGCTCCGGCGGAGGGAACGCTCACCACCACACTCAACCCGCATCCGGGTGGTGCGTCGCTGCAGGTGCACGCGAAGAGCGGCGCGAGTTTCACACTGCTGTTCGACGCCGCCGTCACGTCCGGTGAGGCGCTGCCCGAACCGGTTCTCGCGGCGCCGGTGCAGGCGACGTCGCCGGTGGAGGAACTGCCGGAGGTCGTCGAGGACATCGGCGACAAGTGGGATCCGAACGGATCGCAGACGTTGGAAGACCGGCTCGCACTGATCGTCGCCGAGTCCATGGGCTACGCCCCGGAAGACCTGCCCGCCGAGATCCCGCTCATCGAACTGGGCCTCGATTCGCTGATGGCCGTTCGCATCAAGAACCGCGTCGAGTACGAGTTCGACATCCCGCAGCTGCAGTTGCAGGCCGTCAAGGACGCCAACCTGATGGAGGTCGCCAAGTACCTGCGCTACGCGGTCGAGAACCGCGAAGAGGTGCAGGCGCTGGCCGATCAGCAGAAGGCGGAGAAGGAAGCGGCGGAGGCCGCGGAGGCCGACCGTGACGCGGAGGCGGCGGAGGCCGACCGTGACGCGGAGGACGTCTCCGGGTCGGCGCTCGACGCCGAGGACACGTCGGTGGAAGCGGAGGCTGAGGCGATCATCGCGGGCACCCCGGTGCCCGAGATCGCGGAGGTGCCAGGGACCCCGGAGACCACGCAGGCACCGGTGGCGGACGGTGACGTTCCACCGCGCGACGCCGCCGAGCGCCTGACGTTCGCGACGTGGGCCGTCGTCACGGGTGAGTCCGCCAAGGGCATCTTCAACACGCTGCCGATCCTGGGCGACGAGCAGGCGGAGAAGCTCGCGGCTCGTCTGTCGGAACGCGCGAACGGCGAGATCACGTTCGACGACGTTCTCGATTCCACGACCATCGAGGAACTGGCCAACGTGGTGCGCGGATTCCTCGAGGATTCCGGCAAGATCGACGGTCTGGTCCGCGCCCTGCGGCCCCGCCCGGAGGGCTCCGACGCCGTCCCCGTGTTCGTGTTCCACCCGGCCGGTGGTTCGACCGTCGCGTACGAGCCGCTGCTGAAGCGTCTGCCGGAGGGCACGCCGATGTACGGGTTCGAGCGCACCGAGGGGCCGATCGACGTCCGGGCGGCCGAGTACCTGCCGTTGATCCGTGAGATCCAGGGCAACGGACCGTACGTGCTGTACGGCTGGTCGCTGGGCGGTGTGCTGGCCTATGCGGTGGCGAAGCTGCTGCGCGAGTCGGGTGCAGACGTCCGGATCGTCGGGCTGATCGACACGGTAATGGCCGGGGAGAAGGTCGAGGACACCCCCGACGAGATCCGTAAGCGCTGGCAGCGGTACGCCGCGTTCGCGAAGAAGACGTACAACGTGGACTACCCGCTGCCGTACGACAAGCTCGCTGCGGCGGAGAGTGACGAAGAGCAGATCAAGATCCTCACGGAACTCCTCAAGCTGAGCGGCACGAAGATTCCGGGTGGGATCATCGAGCATCAGCGGACGTCGTGGCTCGACAACCGAGCGATCCAGACCGCCGAGCTGGAGCAGTACGACGGCGACGTCGTCCTGTACATGGCCGACCGGTACCACGACGACGTGATGAACCTGGAGCCTGCGTTCAAGACCCGCAAGCCGGACGGCGGCTGGGGTGACGCGGTGAAGAACCTGGAGATCATCCACGTGGGCGGCGATCACATCCAGATCGTCGACGAGCCGTACATCGCGAAGGTCGGTGCCGACCTCACCAAGAAGCTGGCGGCGATCCAGGCCGCCGGAACCGGAGCGCATCAGTGACCACCACTACCGCAGAGAAGCTTGCCGAACTGCGCGAAAAGCTCGCGCTGGCGAAGGAACCCGCGGGCGACGTGGCTGTCGCCAAGCGCGCGAAGAAGGGCATCCCGAGCGCGCGCGAGCGCATCGACATGCTGCTCGACCCGGGAACTTTCATCGAGGTCGGCGGACTGATGCGCCAGCCCGGCGACCCGAACGCCCTCTACAGCGACGGCGTCGTCACCGGCCACGGGACCGTCGACGGACGCCCCGTCGCGGTGTTCTCGCACGACCAGACCGTGTTCGGTGGCTCCGTCGGTGAGATGTTCGGACGTAAGGTGGCCGCGATCATGGAGTTCGCCGCGAAGATCGGCTGCCCCTGCGTCGGCATCAACGACTCGGGCGGAGCCCGGGTACAGGACGCGGTGACCTCGCTGGCCTGGTACGCGGAGCTCGGCCGTCGGCAGGAGCCGCTGTCCGGGATGTGCCCGCAGATCTCGATGATCCTCGGCAAGTGCGCGGGCGGTGCGGTGTATGCGCCGATCAACACCGACGTGCTGGTGGCCACCGAGGAGTCGTACATGTTCGTCACCGGACCCGACGTGGTCCGGAAGATCACGGGCGAGGACGTCAGCCTCGAGGAACTCGGTGGCGCCCGGAACCAGGCGCAGTACGGCAACCTGCACCACGTCGCGCCGGACGAGAAGGCCGCGTTCCAGTGGGTGCGCGAGTACCTCAGCTTCCTGCCGTCGAGCTGCATGGAGAAGCCGCCGATCGTCAACCCGGGTCTCGAACCGGAGATCACGGCGTCCGACCGCGATCTGGACACGTTCATTCCCGACGCCGACAACGCCGGCTACGACATGCACGACATCCTGCTGAGGATCTTCGACGACGGTGAGTTCCACGAGATCGGCGGACAGGTCGCGCTGAACATCATCACCGGCTTCGCCCGCGTGGACGGCCGCACCGTCGGAGTCATCGCGAACCAGCCGCTGGTCGCGGCGGGGGCGCTCGACGCCCAGGCGTCGGACAAGGCGGCGCACTTCATCCGCATCTGCGACGCCTTCGACATCCCGCTGGTGTTCGCGGTCGACACCCCGGGATTCCTCCCGGGACTCGAGCAGGAGCGGATCGGCGTCATCAAGCGCGGTGGCCGGTTCATCTTCGCGTTCGTGACGGCGACCGTGCCGAAGGTGACGGTCGTGATCCGGAAGGCGTACGGCGGCGCCTACGCCGTCATGGGGTCCAAGCAGTTGGGTGCCGACATCAACTTCGCCTGGCCCACCGCCCGCATCGCGGTGATGGGCGCCGAGGGTGCGGTGGACCTCATCGGACGCCGGCAGATCGAGGCCGCGGGCGAGAACGCCCCCGCGGTGCGCAGGCAGCTGATCAACTTCTACAACGAGAACATCGCGACGCCCTACATCGCCGCCGAGCGCGGCTATATCGACGCGGTGATCGAGCCCTCGACCACCCGCCTCGAGATCCGCAAGGCGCTGACGATGCTGCGCGACAAGAAGGTACAGCGCAACCCGCGCAAGCACGACCTGATGCCCCTCTGATTCGTCCTCACTCGCTCGCCCGATGTCGCACCGGTGCTCTCTGATTGCACCGATGTCGCATCGGGCGCCGCGGTGACTCATGCCGACCGCAGGTTCGGTTCGACGTGCACGAACACCGCAGGCCGGGGTCGTGACGCCGCGAGCGAGTACGCGGCACGCAGGTCCGCGCGGACCGTCGACGGGTCTGCCGAAATCTGCTTCGGCAGGTGGGTTACGACGATGATTCCCTCGCGCTGCATCCGCGCCCGCCGCCGGACCGTCGCCTCGTGGAGTTCGGGCGAGAAGTGGTACTTCAGCGAGTCGATCTCCCAGGCGACGGCGACGTCGTCCAGCCAGCCGTCGGGGCGCGCGATCCACAGCCCGGCGGCCGACAGCACGACCACGTTGTGCCGCATCGGCGGGAGACCGCTCGTCGAATACAGCTTCTGCGCGTGGACCTCGGCGACGGAATGCGCGTCGTCGCTCAGATCCCGCAGGACCGCCCGAGGCAGACGGCTGCCGCGGTCGCTGCCCTGCGACAGTTCACGCGCTAGTTCGTCGACCGTCGCGTCGCCGCGCTGGATGCCGCCGGCAAGGAGTGCGCGGCAGCTGTCTGCCTGGACGGTGCGACGCCCGGCGTCGAGGAGGCTGCGGACCGGTGGTGCGAGTCGCAGCAGCCCCCGGTGGATCGGTTCGGGCATGCGCCAGGTGCGCTCGACCTTCACGTACGACCAATCCCGCCGATGCCGCGTGGACGGGATGAGCAGCAGGACGTCGTTCCTGGACGCCGACGCGGTGTAGCCGAGGGCAGCGAGGGCGGCATGCCCCGACAGCAGGGCGTCCGGGCCGCCGTACTCGAGGGCCGCGAGATTGCGTTGCAGCGTCGTCGGTGGCCCGTTGTGCAGTAGGACCACGCCGGGGAGGATCCGCTGCCACGGGCCGCCGTCGTTGCAGCGCGAAGAGATGGTGCCCTTCGCGACGCCGAGTCGCTCCAGGGTGGCGGCGCGGATCACCCCGTCCCGGCTGACGGCGGCTATCGCTGACAGGTCTTCGGCCCAGCGTCCTCTTCGCATGGGTCCGAGCATGCCGTGGGCGAATCGGCGCGCCGCGGTTAAGCCCACGTCGGAAATTGCCCTGTGGATGAGCGGGACGTTGTGGATAACGTCACCGCGAAACCTGGGTGTCCGTCGTATCGGACCGCCCGGAGCGGCGCCCGATGTGACATTCGTTCAGCCAGACGGAACGCGTGTGACATTGGGCGACGCAAGCCGACTAGCGACGCAAGCCGAGCTGGCGACGCAAGCCGAATGGACGCCGTTACGGGCTGTCGTACACCCGCAGGGTGCCGGGGTTCCAGAGTCCCGAGCGGGTGGCGGTGTCGGTGTCCACGGTGGCCGCGGTGGCGTTCGGGTAGTACCGGTCGAAGCGTTCGAGGGAGCCCCAGTCGCGACCCCAGTCGTCCCGCATGTAGGTGGGGATGGCGGTGGCGCTGGCGAGGAGTTCGGTGAAGCCGAGGGGGCCGCCGTTCTCCGCGGACTGCCAGGTGTCGGTGGAGCTGACGGCCAGGGGGCGGTCGGGGAGGATGCGGTAGTTCGGCATTTCCGCGACCCCGTACTGGTGGTCGAACGGGCGCTGGCAGGGGAACTGCAGGCCCACGGCCCAGTCGAGCAGCACCGGTTGTGAGCTGCCGATCGTCGAGTTGAGGGTCTCGAGTTTCGGTACGCGCGGCGGGGTGAATGCGAGCCACTGGTCGCCGGTGAGGTTGGGGTCGTTGGCGACGATCCGGACGGCGTCGGCGTCGGGGGACAGCTCGTCGATCGGGACGCGCAGGTTGCGCCACGACGGTGCCGGGCCGATGTCCTTGGGCAGGTAGGTGCCTTGCGACTGGACGGTGCCGTCGGGTTGGCGCTTGCCGTATTCGAGGAGCAGCGACTGGCCGTAGGTGAGGGCGCCGGTCGGGTCGACCGACCAGATGCGTCCGGCGGCGGACATGACGATGAGCGGGGTGTCGTCGCTGCGTTCGGGGAGTGCGTACCAGCTGGACGACAGCTTCGCGGGCTCCTGGACGCCCTCCTGGTAGCTGCCCATGACGGGGGTGGTGCCGGGGTCGAGTCCGAACGGCAGCTTGGCGTCGCTGCCGTTGACGCCGACGCGTCCGGTGCCGCCGCTGGTTCCGGCGCTCGATCCGGTCTCGAAGCTGGGGCCGACGCTCTGGTTGTCGGTGTTGCCCATTCCCTGCTTGACCTCGACGTAGTCGGCGGTCAGGTCGGACGGCACCCCGTTCGGGGAGAAGCCGACGGGGTTCGCACCGCCGAGCGGGTCGGCGGGGTTCGCGAGAGGCTGCCCGGGGTCGGCGAGGGGGGTGAGGTTTCCGCCGTTGGTGTTGCCCTCGACGAGGACGTCCTCGGCCAGTCCGCAGGTCTGGCCGGTGAGGGAGTCGAAGTTGGAACGGGCCAGCGAGTACGCCGGGTACTGGGAGACGGCGCCCTTGAGGAGGGAGAGGACTTCGAACAGCACCATGATGCCGGCGATGACGGTGAGGGGGGCGGCAGCGAATTTCCTGATCCGTCTGCCCTTCTCGGTGTTCGCGCGGGCGGGTGGCGCGGCGAATCCTTCCCGCAGGTACTGCCAGGCGGCCAGTGCCACGGCCAAACCGAACAGGACGAGGAAGAAGGTGTTGGACTGGCGCCCGCCGATGGAGACGGGCTTGTCGAACCACGGCACGCCGTAACTCGAGACGTACCAGTATCCGTTGATGCCTGCGAACGTCAGGGCCAGCATGAGCAGCAGTCCGGCCAGGAAGATCGTGCGGTTGCGGCGCGACCGCAGCGCCGACGCCGACACCGCGACGGCGGTGAGCGCGGCCAGTGAACCGGCGATGCCCGCGTACGCCCCGAAGTGGTGGGTCCACTTGGTGGGGTTGAACATCATGAAGAAAATCGTGCCGAACACGACGCCGAGCAGGCGCCACGACGGTCCGGTGGCGGCGCCGGGAATCCGCTTGCGGCGCAACAGGATAAACAGGGTCGTCAACAGGCACAGGATCATCGTCAGGAATGCGAAGCGGCGCGCCACAGACCCGTCAACGGTGGGGACGAACAGGTAGTAGTAGCGCAGGAAATCCTTGTACCACTCGAGGTTCGGGCCGATCAGGGTGCGGACCCGGGTGGCTTCCATCACGGTGGCCAGGGTCTGGTCGGCAAACACGACCACCAGGACGATCGTGCCTGCGGCCGCGATCGGGGCGAGCAGCGGCAGCGTTCCCACCTGGCGGTGGCGCTTGACGACGATGCGGACGAGCGGGCGGGCGCCGGCGAGCAGGGCGGCCACACACATCAGGCCGGTGGGCGCGGCGGCGAGCGTGAATGCGCCGATCAGCACCGCGACAGCGGCGGGGAGGAGGCGTCCGGTGGCGATGGAACGCTCGATGGAACACCAGGTGAGCAGGGCGCCGAGTGCCACGATGGGCTCGGGCCGCAGGCCGTTGTTGAACGGCAGCCAGAACGACAGGAAGACGAGGCCGCCGGTCCACAGCGCGACCTTGTTGCGCCGGACGGACCGGCCGAGGCGCGGAGCAACCTCCCGGCTGATCACCATCCAGCACAGGATGCCGGCGACGAGCGCGGGCAGCCGCATGAACGGGCTGGCCGTCGAGATCTTGGCCATCGCCGCGAGGACGTCGTAGTACCAGCCGAACGGCGCCTCGGGGACGCCGAACCAGCGGAAGTAGTTGGCCATGTATCCGGCGTGGTCGGAGACGCGGGCCATGGTGAGCAGGTAGCCGTCGTCGGAGGTATTGGCGCCGATGAAGTGCCACAGCACCAGCGTGCCCACGACGATCGTGTCGAGCCCGGTGAACTTCCACCAGTGCGACGGCAGGAAGTTGCGGTGCCCGCGCCCGTCGGTGCCGTCGAGGCGGCCGAGGGCGACCAGGGCGATGGCCGTGGCGAGGAGAGCCACGATCATGGCGACCAGTTTGATGAGCGTGGGGCTCGACGAGAACCGGGAGTCCACGTTCATCGTGAACGACAGGCCCGCAGGCGCCGCGCCGTCGCGGAGGTCGCTGAACACGCCCACCACCTGCGGGCGGAGGTCTCCGACGAGGGAACCGGCTATGGGGTCGCCGGCCGGCGTGGTGAGGCCGGCGAATTCGGCGGACGTCGCGTCGATGTTCGATGTGATGCGGATCTCGGAGCAGGCGCCCGACAGCACCTGTTCGCGGGGTGCCGTCGCGATCGTCACGTTGCGATCGAGCACGTCCACCGACTTGTCGGACACCCGGACGAACATCGCGTTCAGCGCGGCACCCTCACCCTGTGCGGGTGCGGTGGCCAGCAGGATGCCGCCCTGCGGCGGGAGCTGGGCCACCGCGGAGCACGGAATGGCCGCCGACAGGTCGACGGGTACCTGCGACATCAGCGGCGCCTCGACATCGCCGACGATGCCGTTGTGCGGCCAGTTCACGGCTGCGGTGGTCTGCTGGACCGGCATGAACGGGGTGGCCACTGCCAGCACGAACCCGATGAGGCCGGTGACGATGGCAACCAGACGAGCGGTCCGGTACTCACTCCGCCGGTCCTGGCGAGCAGGCGGCGAAGGGGCTTCGGGTTCGGAGACGGAAGTTGTCACGGCGTCGGGCACGGTTGTCGATGGTATGTCAGGAACCTGAGGAGGCATATCCGTGGCTACCAGAGGGTTGAGCTCCGCCTATTGGTAGCGCACCGGGCCGGGCGACCAGGTACCCGACCTGGTCACCTGTTCGGACTCCACCTGCGCCGGCGTCGCCGACTCGTCGAGTGGCGTGTACCGCTCGAGCGAGCCCCAGTCGCGGTCCCAGTCGTTCGACAGGTACGTGGCCAGGGTGCTCGCCGACAGGAGCTGGTCGGTCCAGCCCAGTGGTCCGCCGCCGAACTTGTCCTGCCAGGCGTTCGTGGACTCGGCGCCGATGCGGTCGGGCAGGACGCGCCAGTCCGGGACCTCGGCGACGCCGTAGCGGTGGTCGAAGGGGCGCTGGCAGGGGAATGCGAGCCCGACCGCCCAGTCGAGGAGCACCGGGTCGCTGGAGCCGACGACGGTCTGCAGCGTCTGCATCTTCGGCACCCGGGGCGGCGTGACCGCCAGCCACTGGCCGGGGTCGGTGGCCGGGTCGTCGGCCACCAGCCGGACCGTGTTCGCGTCGGCGGGTAGCTGATCGAGCGGCACCCGCAGGTTGCGCCACGACGGCGACGGCCCGATGTCGATCGGGTCGACGGTGCCGAGCGCGGTCACCGAGCCGTCCGGGCCGGTGACGCCGTACTCGACCTTCAGAATCTGCCCGGGGGTGACGACACCGTCCGCGTCGACGAACCGGATGCGTCCGGCGGCCGAGATGGTGAGGATCGGTGCGTCGTCGCTGCGCTCGGGCAGTCCGTACCAGCCGGTGGTGAGGGCGGCGGGTTTCTGCTCCCCACCCCGCTGGTAGCTGCCGAGAACAGGGGTCCGGGCGGGGTCGAGGCCGAACGGCAGCGTCACGGTGCTGCCGTTGACTCCGGCAGTGGCCTCGGTGCCGCCGCCGGTGCCGGAGCTGGTGCCCGTCGTCGTCTCGTCGGTCTCGGTGTCGACGGTGTTGGCGCCGCCGGTGGCGATCTTCTCGGAGTCGGCGGTGAGGTCGTCGGCGATGCCGTTGGGGGTGAAACCCTCCGCCGAGGTCGCGCCGAACGCGCCGGCGCCGTTCGGGTCGGTGACCGGGGCGATCGGCTGCAGCAGGGCCGCGGTCGGATCGGTTTCGACGAGGACCTCGTCGGCGAGCGCGCACGTGCCACCGGTCACCGACTCGATGTTGGCCTTCGCGATGGAGTACCCGGGGTACTGCGCGACAGCGCCCTTGAGCAGCGACAGCACCTCGAACAGGACGACGGCACCGGCTGCCACGGTCAGCGGCGACGGCGCGAGCATCCGTGCGCGCTTGCCGTTGGGCTTCTTGCCGTGCTCGTACGGTTCGCGGACGTGGTACCAGGCGGCGAGGAGCAGCGTGAGCACCGTGAGGCCGAGGAACACGGTGGAGAAGCCCTTGCCGGCGATCATCGGCGGCTTGTCCCACCACGGGACGCCGTAGCTGGACACGTACCACCAGCCGTTGGAGCTGGTGAACGCGACCGCGAGGATGAAGAGGACGCCCGCCGCGAACAGGGTGCGGTTGCGTTTGGACCGGATACTCGCGGCGCCCACACCGACCGCGGCGAGCACCGCCACCGAGCCCGCGAGTCCCGCGTACACACCGAAGTGGTGGGTCCACTTGGTGGGCGTGAACATCATCAGCAGCAGCGACGCGAACACGATGCCGAGGATGCGGCGGGACGGTCCGATCGCGGTCCCGGGCACCTTCCCCTTGCGCAGGATCAGCATCACGCAGACCACGACGCACAGCAGCATCACGAACACCCCGAACCGGCGGGCCAGCGAGCCGTCCGGCGAGATCCCCATGAGCGAATCCCAGCGCAACCGCTCGTCGAACCATGCGACGTTGGGGCCGAGGGCGGTTCGCACCCGGGTCGACTCGAGCACCGTGGCCAGCGTCTGGTCCGCGAACACGGCCACCATCACCACCGTTCCGGCGGCGAGGATCGGCAGGATCTGGGAGGCGAATCCGACCCGGTGGCCGCGCGCGATCACGATCTGCAGGATCGGCCGGGCACCCGCGATGAGCGCGGCGATACAGATCAGCCCCGAGGGTCCGGCCGCGAGCGAGAACGCGGCGATGAGCACGGCGACGGCGCCGGGGAGTAGTCGTCCGGTGGCGATGGCGCGTTCGATCGAACACCACGTCAGCAGGGCGCCGAGCGCGATGACCGGCTCGGGGCGCAACCCGTTGTCGTACGGCAACCAGAACGCGAGGAAGACGAGCCCGCCGGTCCAGAGGGCAGTCCTGTTGCGGCGCACCGCCACACCGAGCCGGGGTATGACCTCGCGGCTGATCACCATCCAGCAGAGCAGGGCGGCGAGCAGCGTCGGCAGCCGCATCCACATGCTCGCGGTACTCACCTTCGCCAGCGCTGCGAGAAGTTCGTACGACCACCCGAACGGCGCCTCGGGGACGCCGAACCAGCGGAAGTAATTGGCCATGTAGCCGGAATGTTCCGAGACGCGGGCCATGCCGAGGAGATAGCCGTCGTCGGAGGTGTTGGCGCCGACCACGTGCCACAGCAGCAACGTCCCGATCACGACGGCGTCGACGCCGGTGAACCTCCACCAGTGCGCGGGCAGGAACCGGCGGGCGCGTCGGCCGTCGATGCCGTCCACCCGGTGCAGCGCGTACAGCGACGTCAACGTCGCGAGGACGCACACGATCATCGCCAGCAACTTGAGGAGGGTCGGGCTGGACGAGAATCGGGAGTCGGGGCTGACGTGCACGCTCAACCCGGCCGGTGCCGTCCCGTGCAGGTCGGTGAACAGGCCGACCATCTGCGGTCGCTGGTCGCCCTCGACGGAGCCGGTCAGCGGCTGTGCGGTGCCCGTGACCTCGGCGGACGTCCGCTGGTGGTCGGAGGTGACGGTGAGGGCGGTGCAGCCCTGGAGATCCGCGGCGCTCGCCGAGATCAGGGACGTGCCGCGAATCGTCACGTCGACCGTGCCGTCGGCGCCGGCCTTGACCACGAGGCCGTTCTTCTCGAAGTCGGGCGCCCGGTTCGGGAGGGTGGAGACGACGGTGCCGCCGGCGGACCCGAGTTGGGCGAATACCGAGCAGGGGACGCTGACCTGCATGTCCAGCGGTGTGTACGAGACGAGCGGCGCCTCGACACTGTTCAGGTCGCCGCCCTGCGGCCAGTCGATGGACGCGACGTCCTGCTTCACCGGCAGGAACGGGGTGGCCAGGGCGAGTACGAAACCGATCAGACCGGTGACGATCGCGACGAGCCGGGAAGTACGAATGCTCCGTACGTCGGGCAGCGGTGGTTGGGGCGGCACAGCACGATGTTAGTCACCCGTGAGTACTTATTGCCGTCCGGCGGTTGATAAGTACTTACGGGGCCGAAGGCAATGCCCGCACGTCCCACACCCACACGCCGTCGACGGGTTTCGCGGGAAAACCGATGAGCTGACGGACCGTCTCGCGCAGCACGCGATCGTTCTGGGTGTGCGGCAGAACCAGGACGTCCGCGTTCCAGAACTTCAGATCCGCCAGCGCCTGGGCCCTCGCCGCGTCGTCGACGGCGGGCACCTGACCGGACGACTGGGCGGAGGCGAGGAGCAGAGCGGTCGGACGGTCGTCGGGACCGTACTTCCCCCGCTGCTCGCTGCCGGCCGGGCCGACGAAATATCCACCGGCGATGGGGAATGCGAGATCCTGTTCGGTCTGCCACCGCAGCATTCGCGCGTTCTCCGGGGAGGGGAGCGGCACGGTGACGACCGAACCGTCGGTGACGTACTCCCGCCACGTGCCGTCGGCGAAGAAGTTCGGTGCGGTGTCGCGCTGGACGACCGCGAGAGGTGTGGGGGCCAGCGGAAGCAGTGCCACGGCGAGCCACCCCACCCACAGCAGAGTGGTGGTCCGCTGGCCTTCGCGGGCGGACGCCAGCGCGCGGTCGGTGCCCAGCGCGAGCAGCAGTGCGGCGGCGGGAAGGCAGCCCATCGCGAACCGCGACTCGAGCACGGATTCGAGGAGGGGCAGATGGGAAATTAGCTTCCACGGCAACGGAATTCCGGAGTCCCAGCCGCCGATGGTCAACGACGTTCCGAGTGAGAGCACACCCATTGCGGCGACCGTCGCGGCCGCGGCGCGGGCCAACGGCATGCGCCACAACCACAGTGCCGACAGGCCGAGGAGGATTAGCAGAGGCCAGCCGAAGTAGGCGTTCTCCTCGGTGGCGTTCATGCTGAATTCGGCCGAACCCGGCTCGCCTGCCAGCGAAGACGTCGGGAAACTCGTGAACGCTTCGGTGTCGTTGCCGACGGGTCCGTGCTCGATCGCCCGGTAGCTGTCGGGCCCGAAGAACTGCCACCACAGGGGTATCGCGGCGATGGCCAGTGCGACACAGCCCGCCACCGCGAAGCCCTTGATGCTGTGTTTGGCTGCCGAGAGCGCCGTCCGTGGCCGGGACGCCGCGAAGGCGAAACCGAAGACTGCGAACGCCAATGCGTAGATCAGGAGGGGTTCTTCGCCGAGGAAGATCTGATAGGCGATCAGCAGGCCGAGGACGATGCCGTTGCGGACCGGGCGCACGCCGCTGCCGAGCCGGATCACGGCCAGTGCGATGAACGGCAGCAGGAACAACGCGACGAAATTGGGGTGCCCATTCGTGTGCGAGATCAGGGCCGGAGCGAAACCGCACAGGCCACCGCCGACGGCGGCCGCGAAGCGTGACGACACCACGTGCCGGGAGAACACCCAGTACCAGGCAATTGCGGTGCCCGACAAGCCAAGTGTGAGCGCGAGCGTGAACGTGACGGTCGGTCCGAACAGCAGTGTGACGGGCGCCAGCGGGATGCTGATGCCGAACATCGCGGTATTGCCCATCAGGTTGACGCCGAGCGGGTAGTTCTGGAGGTCACTGGACAGCGGATTCTCCAGGTGGACCAGCGATCGTGCGGCGACGGCGAAGAACCATTCCCACATCGTCTGGTCCTGGCCGCTACGGACCAGGTAGCCGGTGCCGAGGTGTTTCCATTGGCGGGCCAACACGAATGCAGCCAGGCCGGCGTAGAAGACGACCGCCGCGGCATCGGCCGGGTGCGGCCGGAGACGGGAGCGGAGAGGGCGAGCGGTGGTGCTGGTGGTCTCTGCCGGCCGAGTGGTCTCGACCTGGGTGAGTATCTCAGTCACGCAGCAGCGCCTCCGGTTCTCGGGTCGATGTCAATCGACCGAGGGTACCGGAGATCGCTGAGAGCTTTCCGGGTTGCGATCGGGTAATTGTTGCGTGTATCACATCAAGTTGATTTGTGAACTTCTGATCAATACAGGGATATTCTCCTGCCCCACTGGTTACGCTCAGCATGCTTTTTCGTATCGGTTGCAGTGCACTCTGAATGGGGTCGGCATGACGGACATCAGCACATCTCGATTTGGGTACAAACGGTTTACGCGCTCGGTAGCAGTCGCAGGTATCGCAGTGCTTGCCATGGTCATGGGAAATGGCACGGCCTCGGCCGGTGTGGACAATTCCAGCTCTGTTGTCGATTCGAGAGGCAATCGGATCGAAGTTTTGCAGGGCGACACTTCGTATCAGGTGGTGCCGCCGCTCGACGGCGTGCCCACCAGCGTGGAGTTCTTCCACAACGGTTACGCCGGAGTCAACATCACCGGACCGAACGCGGCCGAGTTCAAGGGAACTAAGCTCACCGTCGGCTATCAGATCGGTTACCCGATCGCGTTGGCCGGAGCCACGATCGTTCTCAACTCGCCCGGACTCGGGTTTGCGATCGGCACGAGCAACGGCATCGACCTCGCACTTCCGTTTATGCCGGGGGATCAGATCGGACTGCACGCGGATAACCACGCCGACCTTGTCGGTGACATCATCCCGTCGCAGGAACTCGACATCGATCTGGAGCCAGGTGGAATCACCACCGTCCCGCTCCTGGAGAATCAGTCGTTCGACGGACCGTCGGCTGTGGTGAAGATGCAGGGAGTTCATGGTTCCATCTCCGGTGCGCTCGGTGCGGTGACCATCCGTCCGTACGCGATGGCGGTAACGGAGAACGGTGACACCGTCATGACTTACGGTGTGCCGCAGAAGCTCAACTAGGCAGCCCGCCCGACAGGGTGCCTGACAGGGGTCGCCGGACTGATGTCCGGCGACCTCTGTCGACTGATGTGGACGACGACGTCGCCCGCGATCCACACGGCGGCACCGAGCAAGGCGAGCACGAAAAGCGCCCAGTGCCCGACGTAGACACCGACGATCGCTCCGATCGTCACGGCGAGTCCGGCATGCACGACCACCTCACCGTCGGCGGTGCCGAGAAGAAAGTCTTCGGCACCGCTACCGGCACGTCGAGGCTCCACAACATCCGGCATGACTGCTCCTCGCGACGTCCCGACAATTCCCCTCGGGGGACGGAAAATACCCGCCGCCCTGATTGGGTGCGGTGTTCCCGCGGGCACGGCGACGTAAACGTGAACAGACCGATCAGTTTCTTGTGACGACCACGAACGGCCCGGTCTCCGACACCGTGAATCGGGGGTCGTCGAACAGTTCCTTCGGGAACGTGACGGTGTACCGGCGGACGTTGGGATCGTTGGGATACACGTCCTCGGCGAGGCGCAGCGTGTAGCCGTCCGGACCCTGACGGAATACGAATGCGTCGGGTGCCCGCCATGCCGCGGAGTCGAGTGCGGCCACCAGTTGGTCGGGGGTCTCGAGTTCGCTCCAGTCGGCGATGGTTTGCGCGCGGCCGGCGAAGTCCGCCAGGGGATTCGAGTAATGCGATGTCAGCGCCTGGAATCCGAGGTAGGGGTAGAAGCTGAGGAAGCTCGTGTCGGCGGTCAGGACCACGGTGTCGTCGCGGTCGCGGGGGACCTGCGCCTGGATCAGTTCGTCGACTGCCGCGTAGTGGGCGGCGGCGCCGGGCGGGCGCTGGTCGGCGCGTTCGCCGTTGCCGTCGGTGTCGGTGTAGGCGACGGCGATGTCGGAGTCGAGGAACTTCGGGATGTTCTGGACGAACGAGAGCGCGCCCAGCACGCCGATCACGAGGACCGACCACTTGACGCGCGGGTTGTCGCTGGTCGCGAGCACGAGCCAGCCTGCGAATTCGACGAATCCGAAGACGCCCGCCGCGCCGAGCAGGACGATCAGCACGGGCTCGAGCCGGAAGGAGAGAAGGGTGCTCCCGAGTACGGTGACCGCCATCGACAGCAGCGACCACAGGTAGATTGCCACCACTCCGACGCCGAGGGCCTGGGCTCGTCGTGACGAGGACGCCCGGGCCACGAGCCAGACGGTGCCGAGGAGGCACAGTGCGCCGGTGAGGGAGAAGTGGATCATCGGGAGCGGCAGATGTGCTCCCGCCTCGGGAAGATAGTGCAGCGCGGTTCCCGAGGCCGCCGGTGATCCCCCGACGACCGTCAGCAGATACGGCAGCCAGACGGTGAGTGCGAGGAGTCCGGACACCGCGGCGATCACGATCAGCCGGACCAGCGGGTCGAGCGCCGCCCGCCACGACTTCTGCTCGCGGATCCGCAGGGCCGCGGCCAGCAGTGCGAGCAGGGTGATGGCGAAGGCGGCGAGTCCGAGGTAGAGGGTGTAGAACGTGGCGGCCAGACCGAGGAACAGGCCGGTGCCGATCACGGCACCCCACCCTCCGCGTCCGTCCACCCGGTTGAGGCCGCCCCAGGCGAGGACGAGTGCGGGTCCGATCAGGAGGGTGATGACGGCGCCGTACGGCTCCGGCGATCCGTAGGCCAGGACGAGTGCCGAGGTCGCGACGGACACGACGATCGCCAGGTCGTGCCGGATCAGGTTGCTCCACAGCACGAGTGCGACGACGGCCGCGACGGCGAGCGACCCGATGGCGTACGGCTTGAACGCTTCCCAGCCGTCCATGCCGAGGAGGTTCGCGACGCGGCCGCCCACCCAGAACCAGCCCGCCGGATAGTAGGGCGGCAGGTCGGCGTACGTCATGTCGTGCAGGGCCGCCGAGTCGGTCAGGCGCGTGAGATATTCGGTGCGGAATTCCTGGTCGACGGAGACGCCGTGCAGGTAGAGCTTGGTCGCGGCGAGGGGCAGGCCCAGGGTGACGGTCACGAACCCGGACAGGCTCACCCACGACAGCAGCCGGGCGAACCGCGGGGCCCGGTGCAGTCGCACGAGCAGGACGGACACCGCGATACCGGCGATGGCCGCCACCTGCCCGACCGTCGTGACGGCCTGGGTCACGTTGGACGAGTTGAACGCCGGCCACTGCACGCGCGCGAATGCGAACAGTCCGACGGCCGCCACCACTGCGGCCACGACGGCCCCCAGCAGCATTTCGACAGCTGTCGACAGGGACCGTCGGGCCGGTGCTACGTCTGCTTCCGTCACGAGGGGGAAGCTTAGATGGGCAGCTTCTTGAAGATCGGTCGCGGGATGTGGCGCAGGATCATCATCACGTACCGGAATGCGCCGGGCGCCCAGACGAGGTCCTTGCCCTTCTCCGCGGAGGTGACCGCGAGCTTGGCCACGTCCTCCTTGTTCACGGTGAGCGGAGCTTCTTTCACGTCCGCGGACATCCGGGTGCGGACCTGGCCGGGACGGATGACGAGGACGCGCGGGCCGAACTCGCGCAGCGCCTCACCGAGTCCGAGGTAGAAGCCGTCGAGGCCGGCCTTGGTGGAGCCGTACACGAAATTGGAGCGGCGCACGCGCTCGCCGGCGGCGGACGACATGGCGATGATCTGGCCGTAGCCCTGCGCCTTCATCTTCTCGCCCACCAGAACACCGACCGACACCGCGGCCGTGTAGTTGACCTCGGCGATCTGGACGGCCTTGCGCTGGTTCTGCCACAGTTCCTCGGCGTCGCCGAGGAGGCCGAACGCGACGATCGCGACATCGACGTCGCCCTTCGCCCAGGCGTCGTCGATGACTTTCGGGTGGCTCTCGGTGTCGACGGCGTCGAAGTCGATGACGTCGACGGCGTTGGCGCCGGCCGACTTCAACTGTGCGACTGCGGCGTCACGGCCCGGGTCGCCGGGCAGTGCGGCGAGGATCACCCGCATCGGCGCCTTCTTCAAGTACTCCTCGCAGATGGCGAGACCGATCTCGGACGTGCCACCGAGCAGCAGGAGGGTCTGGGGGTTCCCGACAGCGTTGATCACTAGAGTTCCAACCTTCTGGACATATCGGAGGCGAAGACATTGGTGGGGTCGTACTTGCGGCGGGTGGCGATCCACTCGTCGATCCGCGGGTACATCGCGTGGAACGTCTCGGCGGTGGTCCGCGAGTCCTTGGCCGTGTAGAGGCGGCCGCCGAACTTCAGCACGCGCTGGTCGAGTTCGGTGACGAACTCGTTCAGGCCGGCCTTGATCGGGAAGTCGACGCACACGTTCCAGCCCGGGATCGGGAAGCTCAGCGGCGCCTGGTTGCCCTCGCCGAACAGCTTGAACACGTTGAGGAATGAGTAGTGCCCCGACTTCTGGATGTCGCGGATGATGGCCTTGAACTCGTCGACGGCGTTGGTCGGCACCACGAACTGGTACTGCAGGAAGCCGTTCGAGCCGTAGGCGCGGTTCCATTCCCCGAACATGTCGAGCGGATGGTAGAACTGCGTCAAGTTCTGGACCTTGTCGCGGTACGTGCCGGACTTGCGGTACCAGAGTTCACCGATCGGACCGAACGTGTATTTGTTGGCCAGGCCGTTCGGGAAGACGTCCGGGAACGTCAACAGCTGCGGCGCGTCGAAGGCGAGCGGGTTCTTCTGCAGCTTGGGCGGCAACTGGTCGAGCTTGGCCAGCGATCCGCGGGAGATCGCGGCGCGGCCCAGCTTCGGCGGTGCGGCGATGGCGTCGAACCAGGCGCTCGAGTACTCGTAGTTCGCCTCGGAGCCGTCGCTGTGGAACGCGATCGTCTCGTCGAGGCTGCCCGTGACGTCGCCGTCGGCGATGAAGTACGCCGTCTCGGTCGGCGTCATCTTGATCGTGGCCTTGAGGATGATGCCCGTCAGCCCCATGCCGCCGATCGTCGCCCAGAACAGTGCGCCCTTGGGGTCGTTGCGGCCGCCCTTCGGTGTCAGCGTCCGCACCGTGCCGTCCGCGGTGAGCAGGTCCAGCGAGACCACGTGGTTGCCGAAGCTGCCGGCGCTGTGATGGTTCTTGCCATGGATGTCGGAGCCGATGGCGCCGCCGATGGTGACCTGCCGGGTGCCCGGCAGCACCGGGACCCACAGTCCGAACGGCAGGGCCGCCTTCATCAGCTGGTCCAGGTTGACGCCGGCCTCGACCTCCACGAGGTGGGTGTCGCGGTCGATGCGGTGGATCTTGCTCAGCGCATTCATGTCGACGACCAGGCCACCGGCGTTCTGCGCCGGGTCGCCGTAGGAGCGGCCGAGGCCACGGGCGATCACCCCGCGCTGCAGGTGAGAGGGCTTCGACTCGTTCTGCTCCGCGACCTGGGCGACCGCACGCGCGATCACTTCCACGTCGGGTGTGGACAGCACCTGCGCGGTGGTGGGCGCGGTGCGTCCCCAGCCGGTGAGGGTGCGGGTCTGTGTGGGGAGCGCCTGGGTGGGCTGCTCTTCTGCTGTCGTGGACATCGAGGTAGAGGCTACCGCTTGTGAGTATTTGTCAGCCGCGGGCGGTTAAGAAGTACTCACAGGGCGCTAGCCTCGTCGTCGTGTCTGATACCCAGCCGAGTCACGAGCACGAACCTCACGTTCCGCTCCCCGTCGAGATCCCCGTCACCGAGAACATCGCGGACGACGCCCTGGACCTGAAGACGCAGATCGTCCGTTTCGTCCTGACCGGTGGACTGTCCGCGATCGTCGACTTCGGCCTGTACTTCCTGCTGTTCCAGGTGGTCGGCCTCCCCGTGAACGTGGCGAAGTCGATCAGTTTCATCGCGGGCACCACCACCGCGTATCTGATCAACCGCCGGTGGACGTTCAAGGCCGAACCGAGCCGGGCCCGCTTCGTCGCCGTCGTGGTCCTCTACGCGGTCACGTTCGCGGTCCAGGTGGGTCTCAACTGGGTGATGTACCACGCATTCCCCGACACATGGTGGCGTCTGCCGCTCGCGTTCGTCATCGCGCAGGGCACGGCGACGGTCATCAATTTCGTCGTGCAGCGCGCGGTGATCTTCAAGATTCACTAGCGCCGGCGGGCAACTGCGCGGCAACGCCCTGGCCGGTGGGGCGATACGCCCGGCCGCGGTATTTCGGTAACGACTCAGCAACTTCTCTGGCGCGGCAGTCGCGTTCGGTGAGAATCGATCAATGCTGATTGTTCTCGACACCTCGGCCGTCACCCGGGACGCGCGCTTCGAGACGTTCGTCCGCGACGCACTGGACCGGGGCAGCCGGGTGCTGATCCCTCGCCTCGTCCTCGTCGAGGTCGCACACCGTTACCAGCGGGAATCGGTTGCGATGATCGACGCCCTCACCGTGCAGGCGCGAATGTACGACCGGCTCGGTCTGCGCGACGACCTGTCGGTGTTCGTCGACGCCGCGCGGGCCAAGGCCGACGGGTACGTCGATTCGCTGGCCCGGCAGTTGGAGGCGATGGGTTGCGACGTGATCGAACCGGCGCATGCCTCGCACCTCGAGGTCGCCGGGCGCGAGTTGCAGCGCCGACGCCCGTACGTGGACAAGAAGCGGCACGGCTACCTCGCCACGGTGAACTGGCTGACGGTCCTCGACATCGCCGACCGTCGCCCGTCCGAGGACGTGGTGTGGGTCAGCGCCAACTCGCGGGCGTTCGGTAGCGGTGAGCCCTCGGTGTGGCACGACGAGATCTGGGCCGAGCTGCAGGAGCGTGGGCTGGGGCACCGATTGCGCTGGGTCGTCGACCTCGACGACGTGGATCTGGGTGAATCGGTCGTTCCCCGCCTCGACCGGACCGTCCGGTCCGTCGCCCCGCGGCCGGTACGCACCGAGCCGGCCCCGCTTCCGCCACGTGCACCCGTCGCAGCTCCCCAGCGCGTGGAGGCCCCGCTTCCGCCCCGTGCGCCCGTCGCAACTCCCGACCCCGTCGAGCCCCCGGCCGTAGCGCTGCCTCCCGTGCCCGTGGCGAAGCCCCGGGTGGCGCCGCAGCGCATCCTGCCGTCGGGCAACGCGGACACGGGCGGACGCCGCGGTCTCGGCCGGATGATGGGGGGCCGCAAACGGAAGGTCACCGTGGTCGAGGAGCTCGACGACCTCGATTTCGGGTGAGACGGCCGCGCCGATAACGATTCGGGCAGTCGTCATAACGACTTGGAGCCGAAGCGCGCATGAGTGACACATGACCGCAGCGGGTACTCCAAGGTTGAAGTTACGTATCCGTCAACGGCGACGGGTATCGGCGACCAGGGGAGAAGGCATGAAATCTGTGCCGAACGACCGCAATCCGGCTGCGCAGCAGCGGACCGGCAATCCGACTGTCCAATACCGTTCCGGGGCACGGCTCGCGGGCCCGAGTATCGAATCCCAGGTTCTCTACCAGGCGTGCAGATGGTTCCTCCGACCCGTGGTGCGGATGGCTCCGCTCAACGAGTCGGCCATCCGCCGGGCGGCGCTGCTGGACATGGCGGCGGGATTTCGTCCCGCCTCCGGCATTCGCCGACAGAAGGTCCGACTGCCGGGTTTCGACGCTGAGATCGTGCGCGCACCGGGGGTGTCACCGGATCTGGGGGACGGCGTCGTTCTGTATCTGCACGGCGGCGGATTCCTGTGCTGCGGACTGAACACGCACCGGCCGGTGGTCGCGACGATCGCGAAACTGACCCAATTGCCGGTGATGCACGTGGGCTACCGCCAACTGCCCGACACGAACATCAGCGGTTCGGTCGACGACTGTCTGACGGCGTACAAGTGGTTGCTGGAGAACGGGGCCCGCGCGGGCGGAACGGTGTTCGCCGGTGATTCCGCGGGCGGGTTCCTCGTGTTCGCGACGGCGTTGAAGGCGCGGGAGGAGGGTGTCGACCTGCCGGCGGGCCTGGTCGGACTGTCGCCGCTGCTGGACCTGGACTGCGCCGACAAACTGGTGCACGCCAACGCCGCCCGCGACGTCTTCGCCCCCGTGGAGGCGCTCGTCACCATCGGCAGGCTCGGTGGTGAGGTGGACGGTGTGCTCGACCCCGCGCTGTCACCGGTGAACGGCGTCCTGGAGGGGCTGCCGCCGTCGTTGCTGATCGCCGCGGAAGGTGAAGTGCTGCGGTCGGATTCGGAGTTGATGGCCCATCGGCTGAGCGCTGCGGGTGTGCCGACGACATTGCAGATCTGGGACGGTCAGGTGCATGCGTTCCCGGCGCTGTGGCCGGGTCTGCCGGAAAGCCGTGCGGTGCTGCGCCGTATCGCCCGTTTCGTGGCGACGCGGATGCGGTCGGACGACGGTGTGGCCCGGGACAAGTCGGCATGACGCATTAGCGGGGCGGTCCCTCGTCGAGGACGATCGTCGCCGAGCGCTGTTGTCCGCTGTCGTCGAGCCAGCGCAGCGCGACCGCGTCACCGGGGTGCCGGGCGATCATCTGTTCGCTGAGATCGGCGGACGAGCGGACGGCGGTTCCGTCGAATTCGGTGACCACGTCGCCGATGTCGATGCCGGCCTCGTCGGCGGGGGTGCCGATGCTGACCCACAGCACCTCCGCCCCGCGGTCGTCGTCGGTGACGCTGATGCCGAGCAGGGCGGTATCGCCGACGTGCACGGTCGCGGACGTTCGTCCGGCGCGCACCTGATCGACGACCGTCATGGCGGTCTCGATGGGCACCGCATACGACCGCGGTTGTGCAGGAGCGGGTTTCGACGGGTCGGAGTCGGCGTTGCCTGCGGTGTTGACGCCGATCACCGCGGCGCCGGCATCGACGAGGGGGCCACCGGAGTCGCCGGGGCGGACCGCCGCGTCCACCTGGACCAACCCGTTCAACCGATTTCGGGAGCCGTCGGTGGAACTGCGGGCGGTAATCGTCTGCCCGAGATCGGTCACGAAACCGCGGGCCGCCACCGGGACTCCGCCACCCTCCGCGTTGCCCACCGCGGTCACCGGGTCTCCGATCCGGGCGGTCGCGTCTTTCGCGAGGGTCGCGGCAGGAAGGTCGGCGGCACCCTGCAACTGGAGTACCGCGATGTCGCGGGAACTGTCGTAACCGAGGACGACCGCGTCGTACTCGGCGCCGGTGCCGAGCGTGACCGCGCTGATGTCGAGGGCGCCGTCGATCACGTGATGGTTGGTGAGGACGACGCCGTCGGGGGTGAGCACGATTCCCGTTCCCGCGGTCTGGGCGAGACCCGAATCCGAGACGAGGGTGACGATCGCGGGGATCACCCGGGCTTCGACCTCCTCCGGGGCGAGAACGACCGGCGGCGGTGGGGGCGGTGCGGCGGGCTGGGCCACCGTCACCGCGGGCGGTCCCGCCTCGCGGACCGGCGGTGCGCTCAGCAGCAGACTGCCGATCACCGCCGCGGCCACGGCGAGGACCGTTGCGGCGCGGGGCGTCGTCATGCCCGGGTGTCGTCGTCGGCGCGGATTCGGTCAGGACTGTTTCAGCGAACCCCAGCCGTGCCAGGTGTCGATCTCGATCCACGCGCTGACCCGTTTCCGGTCGCGCACGGGGTAGGGGTTTCCGCTGTAGTGCTTCGCGAGGCGGTCGATGTCGGCGAGATCTTCGTCGTCGACGAACTCCGTCACCCGGCCCTGGATGCTGACGTGGGTGATCCAGTCGGCGGGATCCATCGCGGTGAGGCTCACGCGCGGGTCGTTCCGCAGGTAGTCGAGGCGTTTGCGCTCGGCGTCCATGTTGACCAGTACCCTGCCGTCCTCGTACAGATACCAGGTGGCCACGGACACGGGCTGCCCGTCGGGTCGGACGCAGGCGATGGTGGCGTAGTTGGGCCGAGCGAACATCTCGGCGGCCTTCGGTGTCAGGGGTGGCTTCGACATGTCCGAAAGATACTCCCTAACGTCGGTCCCGGAACTGCGGTTCGCGCTTGTCCTTCCGCGCGGCGGTGGCCTCCTCGAAATTGTCGGTGAGTAGTCGCACCAGCAGCTGTCCGAGACCTTCCTGGTGGATGTGGGCCTCGAGGGAGGCGGCGTCGAGGCCGGACCACAGCGTGCGCTTGGTCAACTCCAGGCCCGGCCGGGAGAACCGTGACATGCGCTCGGCGAGGTCGAAGCATTCGTCCAGGAGGTCCTCACCGGGCACGCTCCGCGACACGAGTCCGATCCGCTCGGCCTCGTCGGCGTGCACGTCCCGCCCGGACAGCATGATCTCGAACGCCCGGGACGAACCGATCGCCCGCGGCAGCAGGTAGCTCAGGCCCAGCTCACTCGCGGTCAGTCCGTTGTTGATGCCCGCCGCGCGGAAGTAGGCGTCCTCCGCCGCGATCCGGATGTCGGAGGCGAGTGCCAGGCACAGCCCACCGCCGATGGCGGCACCGTTGATCGCGCTGATCACCGGCTGATGCATCCGGCGCAGCGACAGCACCACGTTGTCGAGCATCTCCATGGCCCGCAGCGCGACGGTCGGCGGGGTGAGTCCGTCGACGTGGGGGAGCGTGCCCGCGGACCGCTGGTCGGCGCCGGAGCAGAAACCGCGGCCCGCCCCGGTGATCACCACCGCGCGCACCGAGTTGTCGTTGCTGACCTCCTCGAGCGCGTCGCGGAATGGGATCATCACGTCGAACGCCATCGCATTCATGCGTTCCGGGCGGTTGAGCGTCACCAGGGCGATGCCCGGCCGGGGGTGGTCGACGACGACGAAGTTCACGCCTCCGATACTAGAACACGTTCCAATTCTGTGGATCGATTTGCGGTCGCGGACGTCCGGGGGCGACCGTCCGCGCGAGGATGCCGAGCGTCGCGCGCAGGGCATTCTCGGAGATCACCGGGAAGATCCCCGCCTCGCGCCACACCGGATCGATGGACGACCAGTCGTAGAACGACGTCACCATCGTCCCCTCGTCGATCGGCTCGAGCCGGTAGCCGAAGACGTGCCCGATCTGCGGGCGGATCTGGCCGAGCACCTTCCAGGAGATTTCCCGGTCGGGTACGAACGTCTCGATGGTCACGGTCACGTCGTACAACCCGAGGTCGAAGTCGTTCAACGCGTCGCGGTCCATGTGCACGACGAACGTGTCGCCCGCCGCCGTGACGCGGTCGCCCTCCGCGGACATCAGCATCCCGGAGCTGTCGATCGCCACATGTCCCTCGGGGTCGCAGAGGAGTCCGAAGATCGTTGCCGGGTCCGCGGCGACAGCCCGCCGGACCTCCAGCCGTTCGCTGATGTCAGTCGTCATGCCCGCATCCTGGGGAAGGTGGGGAGCACTCCGGCGTCCAGCGCCTGCTGCAGGGACGGCGCGGCCGAATCCTTCTCGGACAGCTGGAACGTCAGCGGGGTGCCGTCCCTGCCGGTCGTGGGCCAGTCGATTCCCAGTTCGGGATCGAGCGGATGGAGGTCGTGGTCGAGCGCCGGGGCGTACTCGATCGAGCACAGGTACATCACCGTGGACGCGTTCTCGAGGGACAGGATTGCGTGGCCGACTCCCGCAGGCAGGTAAACGGCGCGGCGGTCGACGTCGTCGATGAGCACCGAATCCCACTGCCCGAACATCGGTGACCCGACCCGCAGGTCGACGATGACGTCGAGGAACGCGCCCTTGACGCAGGTGACGTATTTCGCCTGCCCGGGCGGGTTGTCGGTGTAGTGGATGCCGCGCAGCACACCGGCGGCGGACACCGAGCAGTTGGCCTGCGAGAGTTCGAGGCTGTGCCCGACGGCGGCCTCGAACTCCGAGCCCTTGAACCATTCGAGGAAGACGCCGCGGTCGTCGCCGAACTGTCGCGGGGTGATCTCCCAGGCGCCCGGGACCTTCAGTTCGCGATATTCCACGTCACCAGTCCTTGCCGCGCTCGAGGAGTTCGAGGAGATAGTCGCCGTACCCCGACTTGCCGAGAGTGTCGGCGCGGGCGGACAATTCGTCGTCGGTGATGAACCCGCGGCGCCACGCGACCTCTTCCGGGACGCCGATCTTCAGTCCCTGCCGGTGTTCGAGCGTGCGGACGAAGTTCGCCGCCTCGAGCAGCGAATCGACGGTGCCCGTGTCGAGCCAGGCGGTTCCGCGGGGCAGTACCTCGACCTGCAGGCGTCCGGCCTGCAGGTAGGCCTGGTTGACGTCGGTGATCTCGTATTCGCCGCGGTCCGACGGCTTGAGGTCGCGCGCGATGGAGACGACGTCGTTGTCGTAGAAGTAGAGCCCGGGGACCGAGAAGTTCGACTTCGGGGTGGCGGGTTTTTCCTCGATCGAGATGGCTCTGCCCCGGTCGTCGAATTCGACGACACCGTAGGAGCTGGGATCGGACACCCAGTAGGCGAACACGGCGCCGCCGTCGATGTTCTCGAAGCGGTTCAGCCGGGAACCGAGGCCGGGGCCGTAGAAGATGTTGTCGCCGAGCACGAGGGACACGGCCTCGTTGCCGATGTGATCGGCGCCGAGGACGAACGCCTGCGCGAGGCCGTTCGGTTCCGCCTGCACCTTGTACGTGAGGTTCACCCCGAACTGGGAGCCGTCGCCGAGAAGCCGGCGGAACTGCTCGGCGTCGTGCGGGGTGGTGATGACGAGGATGTCCCGGATGTTGGCCAGCATCAGGGTGGAGAGCGGGTAGTAGATCATCGGCTTGTCGTAGACCGGGACCAGTTGCTTGCTCACTCCGAGAGTGATCGGGTGCAACCGGGACCCCGTGCCCCCTGCCAGGATGATTCCGCGCATGTGCGCAGTGTTCCAGTGTTCGCGTCGGATAGAAACTCGGGCTCGACACTAGGGTATGTGCACATGAGGCTTCTCGTGACCGGCGGCGCCGGGTTCATCGGTGCGAATTTCGTGCACCAGACGGTGGCCGAGCGGCCGGACGTGCAGGTGACGGTGCTCGACGCGTTGACGTATGCCGGCAACCGGCGGTCACTCGACGCGGTGGCCGACCGCATCGAGTTCGTGCACGGCGATGTGGCGGATTTCGCGCTGGTGGACCGGTTGGTCGCGGATGCGGACGCGGTGGTCCACTTCGCCGCGGAATCGCACAACGACAACTCGCTGGCCGATCCGTCACCGTTCGTGCAGACGAACGTGGTGGGGACGTTCTCGCTGTTGCAGGCCGTCCGCACCCACGACGTCCGCTACCACCACATCTCCACCGACGAGGTGTACGGCGACCTCGAGTTGGACGACCCCGAGCGCTTCACCGAGTCGACCCCCTACAACCCGTCGAGTCCGTACTCGGCGACCAAGGCGTCGAGCGATCTGCTGGTGCGGGCGTGGGCGCGGTCGTTCGGGGTGCGGGCCACCCTGTCGAACTGTTCCAACAACTACGGTCCGTACCAGCACGTCGAGAAGTTCATTCCGCGGCAGATCACCAATCTGATCGACGGGGTTCGTCCCCGGCTGTACGGCAGCGGGAAGAACGTGCGCGACTGGATTCACGTCGACGATCACAACTCCGCCGTGTGGACGATCCTGGAGAAGGGGACTCTCGGTCAGACGTACCTGATCGGCGCGGACGGCGAGGTCGACAACCGGACCGTCGTCGGAACGCTGCTCGAACTGTTCGGCCGCGACACGAACGACCTCGACTTCGTCACCGACCGCCCCGGCCACGACCTGCGCTACGCGATCGATTCGACGCGGTTGCGCACCGAACTGGGCTGGACGCCGCAGTACGAGGATTTCCGCAGCGGCCTCGAGGCGACCGTGCGGTGGTACCGCGACAACGAATCGTGGTGGCGAGCGCAGAAGGCATCGGCGGAGAAGGCGTATGCGGCCACCGAGTCCGTCATCGGCTGACGGTCCCGCTGAACGCCCACGCTCGCGCGGTCATCGCGGTCTCCTCACGACGGCTGCGGTACCCGCGAATCCTCGTGGACGAGTGCGTTGCGGAGCGACCGCGACCCGGCGATCGCGGCGACGAAACCGGCGAGCACCTCGCAGAGCGTGAACACCAGGCGTGAGGCGAGGGCCAGCCCGAGGGCGACCCCGCTGTCCATGAACGGGGACAGTGCGGCGACGACGACGGCCTCCCTCACCCCGATCCCGGACGGCGCGACGACGACGAGCACGCCGGCGCACATGCCGAGGGCGATCGCGCCGATGCACTGCACCAGGGTGCCGGCCGTGAATCCCGCCGTGCTCGACGCGAGGAGCCAGAGGTGCACGCCGTAGAGGACCCAGCTGACGGCGCACCAGCCGAGGGCCCGTCCGATCTTGTGCATGGTCAGCTGCCGCTGGAGCGGGGCGCGGCGCAGGATCCGCAGGGCCAGGTTCACCAGCCGGGTGAGGACCGGTGGGTAGCAGCAGACGAGCGCGATCGGGACGAGAACGATCACCGCGACCGCCGCGACGGTGCTGATGTGGAACAGGGCGGGCAGCGCCAGCAGCCCCACGACCAGCGCCGATGTGATGCTCAGGCCGACGGTGACGAGGACGGCGACGAACCCGTTGGCCCGCGACACCCCGGCCCGGCGGACGAGTTCGGTCTGCAGGACGAACGCCCACACACTGCCCGGGAGGTACTTGCCGAGCTGACCGACGAGGTAGCAGCGCGCGGCGTCGAACGCGGGAATCGGATGCTCGAGGGCGCCGAGGGCGTGCTGCCACGCACGGACCGCGGCGGCCATGCCGAGGAACACGAACACCGCGGAGAGGGCGAGCGCCCACCAGTCGAGTTGGATGATCGTGTCCCGGACCTCGGCCCACTGCGATTTCACGGCGAACACGATGGCCACGACGATCGCGAGGGTGACGAGGATCCGCAGCGCGTTCATCAGGACGGCGCGACCGCCGCGGTCCGGGACGATCTCGGGATCGGTGTCCACGAGAACCACCCCCTCAAGGCAGTGCGCTGCGGCAGTGCAGCGTTCGGTTCCGACGATAGCAATCGGAGCGCGCCGGATCAGGAAACGAGCGGTTTCACTGCCAGTTCCCGCCACCAGGCGAACGCGTCGGCGAGCGAACGGGGGAGTTCCGCATCGGCGTCGAGTCGCCCCGGCGCGTACAGCGCCTCGACGGCGGCGATGTCCTCTTCGGGGATCCCGGCGCGGTCCATGCCCACCCGGTTGGTGCCGCGCAGGGCGGCGGGGTTGCCGAACACCGTGGCGAACGGCGGAATGTCCTTGGCGACGACCGATCCCATACCGACCATCGCGCGCGCACCGATCACCCGGCGCTGATGCACCACCGCGCTCATGCCGATGTTGACACCGTCGCCGAGGGTCACGTGGCCGCCGAGGGTGCAGGACGGCGAGAGGACACAGCTCTCGCCGACCTGGACGTCGTGCTCGACGGACGTGTGGTTCATGACGAATCCGCCGCGGCCGACGGTCGTCGGCCGCTCGGCGCCCTGCTGCACGGCGCTCATCTCCCGGATCACGGTGCCCGCGCCGATCACGACCCCCCGATGCGGGCTCACCTCCGTCCAGCTGCGGGGATGCGTCTTCCCGATCCACTCCGGCGGCGCCCCGAGCGTGACGTGGGCACCGATCCAGCAGCCGTCGCCGATGTCGAGCGGCCCGGTGAGGACGGCGTACGGGCCGATGCTCACCCCGGCGCCGACGGTGACGCCGTCGCCCAACACGACGGTCGGGTGGATCTCGCAGTTTTCACCGATGGTCATGAAAGTTGCCGATTCCTTCCAGGAGCCGTGCAGACCGTGGGAACCTTCAAGTGGTTGCAATCTGTGAAGACGGTGTGAACTGCACGTCAATCTATCGGAGGAACCGTGATCGCGATCTCGAGTATCTCCTTCGGCGAGGATGTCGAGCGCGAGGTTCTCGACACCCTCCGATCCGGGATGGTCGCCCAGGGGCCGAAGGTCGCGAGGTTCGAGGAGGGGTTCGCCGACCTCGTCGGCACCCGGCACGCGGTGGCCGTCAACAGCGGCACCACCGCACTGATCGCGGCGCTGCGGGTACTGGATCTCGCGCCCGGTGACGAGGTGCTCACCACCCCGTTCACGTTCGTGGCCACGCTGAACGCGATTCTCGACGCCGGCGCGACCGCGCGGTTCGCCGACATCGGGGAGTCCGATTTCGCGCTCGACCCCGACGTCGTGGCGCAGAGTGTCAACGACCGCACCCGGGTGCTGATGCCGGTCCACCTGTACGGGCAGACCGCCGACATGGGTGCGCTGATGCCGCTGGCCGAGTCCCGGGGACTCGCCGTGGTCGAGGACGCGGCCCAGGCGCACGGCGCCACGTTCGACGGCAAGGGTGCGGGCAGTTTCGGGCTCGGCTGCTTCTCCTTCTACGCCACGAAGAATCTCACCACCGCCGAGGGCGGCATGATCACCACCGACGACGACGCGGTGGCCGATCGGTTGCGGGTGCTGCGCAACCAGGGCATGCGACGCCGGTACGAATACGAGATGGCGGGCCAGAACTTCCGGATGACCGACCTGCAGGCCAGTCTCGGGTTGCCGCAACTGGGTTCCTATCTGCAGCAGGTGGAGTCGCGCCGCCGCAACGCCGAGGCCCTGCGGACCGGACTGAAGGACGTCGAAGGACTCGTGCTGCCCGCCGAACTCGCGGGCCGCGGGCACGTGTGGCACCAGTTCACCGTGATCCTCGCGCCGGACGCGCCGATCGACCGCGACACCCTCGCGCAGCGACTGGGCGAGCGCGGAGTCGGCAGCGGCGTCTACTACCCGAGAACCGTCTGCGAGTACGACTGCTACCGCGAGCACCCCCGGGTGATCACATCGCCCACGCCGGTCGCGACATCCGTTGCCCGCCGGTGCCTCAGCATCCCCGTCCACGCCGCGCTCTCCGCGGACGAGGTCGACCGGATCGTCGCCGCGGTCCGCGAGGCGATGGAGATGTGATGACGACGACGCGACCGCGGATCGCGCTCATCGGATCCGGCAAGATGGGTTCGCTGCACGCCCGCGTCCTCGCGCAGTCGCCGCTGTGCGAACTGGCCCTGCTCGTGGAACCGCGTGCGGAACACGGCCGGGAGATTGCCGCGCGGTTCGACACCGGATGGGCGCCGGATTTCGACGACCTGGACGGCATCGACGCCGTCGTCGTCGCGGCGGCGACACAAGCCCACTACGAGTTGGCGGGCCGCGTCCTCGACCTCGGCAAGCCGCTGCTCGTCGAAAAGCCGCTCGCCGCAACGTACGACGAGAGCACCGATCTGGTGAAACGCGCCGCCGCGACCGGGATGCCGCTGATGTGCGGCCTGCTCGAGCGGTTCAACCCGGCGGTCCGCACGGCCCGCGAGTTCGCCGGTGACGTGTGGCAGGTCAACGGAATCCGGCACTCGCCGTTCGTCTCCCGCATCCCCACGGGCGTCGCGACCGACCTGCTGATCCACGACGTCGACCTCGCAATCGGATTCGTCGGATCACCGCCCGTCGGGGTGAAAGCCGAATTCGGCTACTTCCACGACAGTTCGCGACGCAACGAGGCCGAGGACTGCGCGGAGGCGGTGCTACGTTTCGAATCCGGTGCGGTGGCCACCATCTCGGCCAGCCGGGTGAGTCACCGCAAGGTCCGGCAACTGTCGTTGCTGGAGCCGGACCGCCTGATCGAGATCGACCTCCTGCGCCGCGACATCACCATCCACAAGCACATCGACGACGACCTGCCCCCCGACCGGGACGGCTACAAGCAGCAGACGGTGATCGAGATCCCCACCCTCCGCTACAGCGAGGAACCCCTCGCCGCCCAGCTCGCTCATTACATCGGACTGATCGGCGGCGAGGGGGATGCCGACGCGGAACGCGACTCGATCCTGCCCGCGCATCGCGTGGTCCACGAGGCAACCGTGTCGGCTACCGGCTGAGCGCCCCGGCGACCGCCAGCCGGGTGTCTTCCGCGATGAGGTCGGCGTTGAGGGCCGCGGCGGCGTTCAGACCAGCTCCGGCGGCGACGATCACCTGCGCCTTCGGGTCCGCGACGTTGCCGGCCACCCACACCCCCGGTACCGCGGTGGCGCCGGTCTGATCGGCGGCGACGGCGGTGCCGATCACGTGCCCGCCCATTTCCATCTCGGTGGTGGCCAGTCCGAGGCTGTCGAGGAAGCCGGCGCGCGCCCGGAACAGCGGGGGAACCACCACGGCAGCAAGGGGGAAGACCTGACCCGTGCGCAACCGGACGCCCGTCAGCCGGTCGTCCTGGACGTCGAGTCCTGCCACCGCGCCGTCGATCACGGCCACACCCCGCGCGGCGAGTTGCTCGTACTCCTCGCCGGTGGGCTCGTTCGCGTCGTTCAGGAACAGCGTCACGTTCTCGGTCCACTGCCGCCACATCAGCGCCTGGTGCACCGCCAGCGGGCTGCCCGCCAGGACGCCGACCGGCTGGTCGCGCACCTCCCAGCCGTGGCAGTACGGGCAGTGCAGAACGTCGCGACCCCACCGCTCGGCCACCCCCGGAACCTCGGGGAGGACGTCGACGAGGCCGGTGGTGACGAGCAGTCTCCGCGCCCCGACGGTCCGGCCGTCGGCGAGCGTCACCCGGAAGTCCCCGTCCCCGCCCTTGTCGGCCGACGTGACGGTGCCGGTCACGATCTCCCCGCCGTACCCGGCGACCTCCGCGCGTCCCGCGGCCAGCAGTTCGCCGGGCGGGGTGCCCTCGCGGCCCAGGTAGTTGTGGATGTGCCCGGCCGGTGCGTTGCGTGGTTCGCCCGCATCGATCACGAGCACCGAGCGGCGGGCCCGAGACAGGGCCAGGGCTCCGCTGAGCCCGGCCGCGCCGCCACCGACGACCACTACGTCATAGCTGTCTTTCACCGCGTTCTCCTTCGTTCGTCGACCTCGTGTGGTGACACTGTCCGTCCCTCCCGGCGGATCTGGCAAGTGCATTTGCTGCTGTGGCAATATGGGGGTGTGAACGAAGACGTACCCGATCTCGACGGCGTCCTCGACGCCGTGGGGCCGCGGCTCAAAGCGCTCCGCCAGGAACGCGGCGCGACCCTCGCCCAGCTCTCCGAATCCACCGGGATCTCGGTGAGCACCCTGTCGCGGCTCGAATCCGGTCAGCGCAAACCCACTCTCGAACTGATGCTGCTGCTGGCCCGCGCCCACCAGTTGCCCCTCGACGAACTCGTCGACGCGCCCGCCACCGGCGACCCGCGCGTGCACCTGCGACCCCTCGAGCGCAACGGGACGACCATCATCCCGCTCACCCGCAGACCGGGCGGAATTCAGGCGTTCAAACACGTGATCCCGCCGGGCGATCCGAACGTCGAACCGCAACTGCAGGTCCACGAGGGGTACGAATGGCTGTACGTGCTGTCCGGCCGGTTGCGGCTGCTGCTCGGTGAGCACGACGTGATCCTGACCCCGGGGGAGGTCGCCGAGTTCGACACCCACGTCCCGCACTGGTTCGGCAACCCCGGACCGCAGCCCGTCGAAATCCTCAGCCTGTTCGGGCCGCAGGGTGAGCGGGCGCACGTGCGGACCGTCCCTCGGGGAGCGGCGGCCGACGACCGCCGTCGGTAGAATTCGTGCGGACCGGTGACCAGCGCTCCTCCGAGGCGCAGGACGTGATGGGGAGGCCCCGTGAGACGCTGGATTCTCGCTGTTCCCGTGGCGGTCGTGCTCCCGCTCGTCGCCGGCTGCTCCACCACCTCGACGTCGCCCGCGGCGCAGCCGCAACCCGAGCAGCAGTCCCCGCCGACGGTCGCGACCCTGGTGGGTTTGGGGGACTCGATTCCCGCCGGTGACGGCTGTCCCGGATGCACGCCGTTCGTCGAATTGTTCGGCGACGAACTCTCCGGCGGTGACGCCCTGCCCGTGCAGGTGGCGAACCTGGGGGTGGGGGGCTGGACCAGCACCGACCTGCTGGACTCCCTCGAATCCGGCGCGTACGACGCCGACGCCGTCCGGGACGCCGACGTCGTCACCGTCACGATCGGCGCCAACGACTTCTACGCCGAACTCGACGACTACCTGGACGGCGATTGCGGCGGCGACGACGGGCTCGGCTGTTTCGCGCCGGTGCTTCCGCAGCTGCAGACAACGCTGACGTCCGTGCTCGACCGCATCACCGAACTGCGCGACGGACAGCCGACCGCGGTACTGGTCACCGGGTACTGGGACGTCTTCCCGGACGGCGACGTGGCCCGCGGACTGTTCGGCCCGCAATTCCTCCGGGACAGTTCCGCGCTGACGTTGCGCGCCAACGACGTCATCTCGGAGGTCGCGGGGGCGGAGGGGGCCACCTACGTCGACCTGTTCGGGGTATTCAAGGGGGCGTGGGGTGACGGCGACCCCACCGGACTGCTGGCGGACGACGGCGATCACCCGAACCAGAGCGGGCACCAACGGATCGCGGACGCGCTGTCGTCCGCAGCGGTCGGGCAGTCCGGAGCCACCGAGGCGTCGGCGTTCACGCCCTCCGAGTGGTCGCCGCGCTGAGCTTCCGCCTGCGCACCACCACATCGGCGACGGTGAGGATCAGCACCACGACCGTCGCGGCGCCGAACGCGGCGACCGACAAATTCTGCCGGGGCGGCCGGAACGTCACGACCACCTCGTGGTCACCCGGCGGCACCGTCACCTCGAGCAGACCGTGCCATCCCGCGGTCGCGGGCACCGGTTCGCCGTCGACGGTGGCCGAGTAGCCGGGCCACGCGAGTCGGGCGAGCGAGACGGTGCCGCCGCTGCCCGTCACCCGCACCGTTTCCGTGGCCGGGCTCGACTCGGACGAGACCACCCGGACGCCGTCGGACGCGAACGACACCCGCCCGGGCAGGGTCAGCGGCCGGTCGCGCTGCAGCACCGTCCGGGTATCGCTCCGTTCGGTGACGTGCCAGCCGGGCGGGGGCGGCGCCGTCTCGACCTCGGGCAGCAGCGCATGCTGTACCACCAGCGTCGACACCCGCAGGTAGTCGATCAGTGGGATCGGGATGGCCGCGTTCACCGGCTGCCACAACGCCCCGTAGACACCCGGGCAGACGGCGCCGCGGTAGTCCATGCACAGTGCTTCCTGGAATTCGGTGAACCCGATTCCGGTGTACGCGTTGACGCTGCCCGCTGCGGTCGACGCCATGATCTCGTTGCCGAACAGGATCCGGCCGGCCGTGATGTCGCCCGCCGGGGTGGCGTCCAGTGCGGCGAGTTGCAGGACGGTGCCCTGATAGCGGTCCGTCTGCGCGGACAGCCGGGACGTACTGGACGGGTCGGCGCGGCTGCCGGTCTCGACGTCGTGGGTGAGGGACCACACCTGCGCGGCGGTCACCGCCGCCGTTCCCAGAACGAGGGCGGCGACGAGACCGCTCCGGCCTGCGCGCCCGGCGAAGTATGCGATCGCGCACAGCGCGGCGATGAGGAGCGCGAACAGCGCGTGCCGACCGGTCAGCGCCGGTGAGGACGAGAACGCCAGATAGAAGCCCAGCGCGATCAGCACCGCCGACGCCGTCGCCCGGCGACACACCCGGTCGCGGGCCACGCCCAGCGACAGCGCCAGGGACAGGCCGATCAGCACGCAGAGGTACAGGTACTCGACCAACCGGATCGGCCACCGGAACATCCCGACATTCGACGGTCCGAACGTGAAGAGAAAGTAGACGACGGTGATCACACCGAGGCTGATCAGCTGCCGCCCGTGCGTGCGGCGGAACCCCGGCGACGCGAACAGGGCGCGGATCCGCCCCCACGGCAGCCACGGCAGCAGCGGCAGCACGAACCAGGCGAGGTAGAGCGACGGGATGACCTCGACGGGGCCGCCGAACGTCATGATCACCGGGAGGTAGGACGGGCTGCTCATCGCCGCGAGTCCGCCGAGTTGCGGCTGCAGGAACGTGTCGTTGAAGATGCCGGTGCTGCCGGCGCGGGTGGTCACGTCGACGCTGAGGAACAGCGGCAGATACGTCACGAGCGCGGCGGTGCCCGCGCACGCGCCGGTGATCACCAGCACGAGCAGGCGGAAGAACTCCCGCTGGACGAGGAGACCGATCCCGAGTCCCAGCAGCACCACCACGGCGCCGAGCGCGGCGTACGGGTTGCCCATGCTCACCGTCAGCGCGCCGATCAGGAACGTGACCAGCGCGGGCGTGCGACCGCGGGACAGGCGCAGCGCCGACCACCAGAACAGCGTCACCCACGCGACCGCCATCATCCCGGACGGCCAGCCGCCCGCCTCGTAGAACAGGGTGAAACCGCTGAACGGGATCGTCAGTCCGGCGAGGATCGCGGGACCGCGGCGGGCACCGTATTCACGGCACAGCAGGTAGGTCGCGAGGGCGAACAGCGCGAGGAATTCGGTCATGATCACGAATGCGGCGACGGACAGGTCCTCGAATTTCGCGGTCAGCGTGTAATTGGCGAGGTTGACGGGGTTGTAGAGACCGTAGGCCGCCTCGCCGGCGTAGTTGCCGCCGATCCACGCGTCCGGGTTGACGGCGAGCCACCGCCCGGCCAGGAGTTCCGTCCCGATCCGGTGCCAGGACGGCACGAACGACTCCAGCATGTCGCCGGCGTAGTAGAAGCGGTTGTCCACGATCCGGGGAATCGTCGCAATGGCCGCGGCGGCCACCGCGACGGCCAGTGCCACCGTCCACTCGGGAACGCCGCGTATCGATCGGGTGACGGTCGAGGACACGGACGCGGAGGGTGCCACGGGTTCCGAGCCTACGAGTTAGGCTGCGCCCGTGCGCCTTTTCGGTTGTTCCCACGACCAGAACGGCGCACGGGCGCCGAAGGCGCTCTCCGTCGTCATCCCCGCCTACAACTCCGCCGCGGTCATCGAGCAGACCGTCCGCCGGGTGGCCGACCGCCTCGCCGGAGACGACGTCGAGATCATTGTCGTGGAGAACGGCTCCACCGACGGCACCGCGGACCTCTGCGCCCGCCTCGCCGCCGGGTGGGCGGCCGGGCCGGTCACGCTCACCGTCCTGCAGAGCGAGAAGGGGATGGGCAACGCGTTGCGGGCCGGAGCAGAGGCGAGTCGCGGCGCGCACGTGCTGCTGACCGCCGACGACCTGCCGTTCGGATTCGACGACCTCGACGGCGCCGAGCGACTCGCCTCCGACGGCCGGCTGCCCCGGGTCGTGATCGGGTCCAAGGCCCACCCCGACTCACAGGTGCGGCGCGGTGCCCTCCGAGGAACTCTCACCTGGGGATTCTCCGCGATGCGGCGGGTCGTCCTCGGGATGCGCACCGGCGACCCGCAGGGCACCGTCCTCATGGACGGCGACCTGATCCGCGAACTGGTTCCCGGCCTCGTCGAGCCCGGGTTCCTGTTCACCACCGAACTCGTCTACCTGGCGGAGCGGTCCGGCATCGTGCCGGTCGAAGTTCCGGTGCGTCTGAGCGACGACCACGACAGCCACGAAACCCGCATATCCAGGGCCGATGTGCTGGCGATGGGGGTGGGGCTGTTCCGGTTGCGGGCCCGTCACCGGGACGGGGGTCGCCTCGCACGGTCGGGGAGCGCGTCGCGAGGTTGATACCCTGCGAACCGAGAAGAGGATCGTGCCGTCGCCGTGGTGCGGTCCAGCCCACCTCTCGCGGGGAACAGTAGGAGCACTATGAACGAGTCTGCGTCGGTAGCACCTGTGGACGGGAGCACGGCCGCGGTCCGGAGTGCTCTCACCGAGCATCGCGCACCTGATCGGCTCGTGGTGGCGCGAGGTCTCTTCACGGGACCGACCACCCGGGTCAAGGACGATCTGTACGCCAGGATCGTCAAGGGTCGCGCGCACCGCGAGCGCCACGTCGTGCACCTCGAGAAGGGCGCGACGGTCGACACCGACACCTACTTCGGCCGGTTCGCCGCCAGCTACTACCAGCGGTGGACGACGGTCACCGACGTGACGGTCGCGTTCCGCCACGAGGCCGACGGTCGCGCCGTGGTGGCGCTCCGGGGCTCGGATTCGGGCGGCAACTCCCGCATCCTGAGCACGACGGAGATCGACGGCTCCGGCACGGCGACACTGTCCGCGAAGCTCGACGCCTACCTCGACGGCGGCTCCCTGTGGGTCGAGTTCACCGCAGTCGACGGCCCCCTCGACGTGAGTGAACTGGAATGGACCGTCGCCGCACCGTCGGTGATCCGTCCCGCCGCCATCGCGATCTGCACGTTCAACCGCGCCGACGACTGCGCCGAGACCGTCGCCGCCATCGCGAACGATCCGACGATGGCCGCGGGCATCGACGCCGTGTACGTCGTCGACCAGGGCAGCGACCACGTATCGGACCGGGAGCGGTTCACCGACGTCGCCGAGATCCTGGGCGACAAACTGGTGTACCTGCGACAGCCGAATCTCGGCGGTGCCGGCGGATTCACCCGCGGGATGTACGAGGTGTCGGGCATCAACGAGCACGCCAACCTGATCCTGATGGACGACGACATCCTGTGCGAGCCGGAGTCGATCCTGCGGATGAACGCGTTCGCCAACGTCACCTCCGAGCCGACGCTCGTGGGCGCGCAGATGCTGTACCTGATGAACCCGGAGCACCTGCACGTCAGCGCCGAGGAAGCGGACCTGTCGAAGCTGAAGGCGGGCCGCTGGGCGGCCGGATCGCGGCACGACATCAACCTGCTCAAGAAGAAGCAGCACAAGCGCGTCGACGCCGGCTACAACGCGTGGTGGTCGTGCCTGATCCCCGCCGAGGTGGTCGCGCAGATCGGGCTCCCGCTGCCGATGTTCTTCCAGTGGGACGACATCGAGTACGGCATCCGTGCCCGCGCAGCCGGATTCGTCACGGTCACCCTGCCCAACGCCGGCGTGTGGCACGCGGACTTCCATTGGAAGGACCGCGACGACTGGGCCAAGTACTTCAGCATCCGCAACTCGCTGATCGCGGCCGCGCTGCACAGCGACTTCGACGCCAAGTCGCTGAGCAAGTTGATGACGCGGGAGATCACGCAGTACCTGGTGTCGATGCAGTACGGGTTGGCGTACACCATGATTCGCGGCATCGAGGACTTCCTCGAGGGGCCGGAGGTTCTCGAGGACGGCGGTCAGGCCGTGCTCGCGTCGATCCGGGAAGAGCGCAAGCGGTTCCCGGAAACCGTCAAGCACCCGGCGACGAACATCCCCGGTATCCGGAACTCCGACCTCGTCACCCGGCACGCGGGTTTCCAGCCGGACAAGAGCAAGATCGACCTGGTCCTCGCCAAGCGCGCCGCCTATCAGTGGCTCGGCCGCACCCAGCACGGTGTGGCGAGTATCCCTGTGGCCGAGGCGCACTGGTGGCATGTGTCGCTGTTCGACACCGCCGTCATCACCGACGCCTCCCAGTCGGGAGTACGGGTGCGCCGCCGCGACAAGGAGACCGCCCGCGAACTCACGGCACGGACGGCCAAGCTGATGAAGCGGTTCCGCGACGACGCGGCATCGACGCAGCGCCGGTACCGGGACGCGTTGCCGCAGCTCACCAGTCGAGAGAACTGGGCCCGCCTCTACGGTAAGTGACGGTGACCGGACCGCTTCCTGTCCGCGATGCGCGTGGGCTGCTCCGGGATTCGTCCCTAGTCTTCGCGCTCGGTGTGGTGCTCGGGGCGGCGTGGAGCTGGCGGCCGTCGTTCTGGTACGACGAGGTCGCGACGCTGTATTCGAGTCAGAGGTCCCGGCCGGACCTGTCGAATCTTCTCGGCCACATCGATGCCGTGCACGGCCTGTATTACGTCGGGATGCGGTACTGGTTCGAGCTGTTCGGGGCGTCGGAGTTCTCGGCGCGGTTCCCGAGCGCCCTGGCTGCGGGCGCGGCGGGGGCCGGGGTGGTGGTGCTCGGTGCGATGATCGCCACCCGGCCGGTGGCGGTGCTGTCGGGCACCCTGTTCGTGCTGCTGCCCAGCGTCACGTGGGCGGCGGTCGAGGCCCGTGGATACGCGGCCACCGCGGCGGCCGCGGTCTGGCTGACCGTGATTCTCCTTGCCGCCCTGCGGTTCCGGCGCTGGTGGTTGTGGTCGCTGTACGCCGTCGGCCTGGCCGTGTCGATCGTGTTGTTCGTCTACCTGATCACCCTCGCTCCCGCGCACCTGCTGACGATTCTGCTGCTGCGCGAGGCCCGGCGGTCCTGGCTCGGCTGGACGTCGGCCACGGCCGCGGGTGTGGTGGCCGCGGCGCCGTTCGTGGCGTTGGTGCGCCGGGAATCCGTCCAGGTGGCCTGGATCCCGCCGCTCGGCGACCACCTGCCGCGGGCCGTGGCCGAGTACCAGTGGTTCGTCGGTGCACCGTGGTTCGCCGTGCTGTTCGCCGTGCTCGTCGTCGCCGGGTCGGTGGCGCTGGTGCGCGGCCGCCGGCCGCCGCCGGCGCTGTCCGTCGCGCTGCCGTGGGTCGCGGTGCCGATGGCGGCGCTGCTCGCGTACTCGCTCCTGCGCAGCCCGGTGTACCTCCCGCGCTACTTCACGTTCACCACGCCCGCGGTGGCCCTCGTCGGCGGACTGTGCCTGGCCGCCCTGACCCGGAAGTGGTGGCAGACCGCCACGGTGCTGGCGGTGTTCGCCGTGGTGGCGTCGCCGGCCTACGTCGCGCAGCGTGCGCAGTGGGCGAAACCCAGCGGCATGGACTTCAGCACCGTCAACGGTTTCGCCGGCGAGCACCTCCACACCGGCGACTGCGTGCTGTTCGACACCCCGGCCTGGATCCCCACGTCGCTGCGGCTGGTGAAGAACGTCCGGCCGGAGGCCTTCGACGGCACCCGCGACATCGGACTCGGGACCACGGCCGCGAGCCGGGGGTCGCTGTGGGACGACCAGCTCGCCGTCCCGGATGTCGCGGGCGCACTCGGCTCGTGCTCGGTGGTCTGGTACTTCACCGACTACGAACGCGACACCGAGCGGATCATCCGGCACACGTCCAACGAGGTGTGGACGCTGCCGCCGTACCACTTCGAGGACACCGAGGCGTTCGCGGCGCTCACCCGGTCGGGGCTGCGGATCGACGAACGCCGCACGTTCAACGTCACTCAGGCCGTGAAGCTGGTGCGGTGATCCGGACCACCACCTGTTCGTGGTTGGCGGTGTAGCTCAGGTACTCGTAGCCGATCCCGGTGCGGTCGACGAATTCCGTCCACGCCCGGTACTCGTGCTCCTGCCACCCGGGGAAGTTGAAGAACTCGTCGAACACGATCACCGTGCCCGCGACCAGCCGGTGCCCGATCCGATCGAGCACCGATTTCGTGGACGAGTACAGGTCCGCGTCGAGGTGCACGAACGACACCGGGCCCGGGTGCTCGTCGAGGAAACCCGACAGCGTGTCCTCGAACAGCCCGGGGACCAGTTGGGCGCCGCGCACCTGCGGCAGGTTGTCCTGCGCGAACTCGCCGGCCGGGAATCCGGTGCGCCACGTCTGCGGCAGACCCGAGAACACATCGAATCCGAACACCTCGTGCCCGGCGTCCTTCAACTCCTCGACGATGATGCGGAGTGTCGCGCCCGCCGCCACCCCGAATTCGAGGGCCAGCCCCTCGACCTCCACCTGGGACAGGCCGTACCGCAGCGTGTCCTGCGGATGCCAGAACACGGGCGCCTTCGGCATGTGCTCGAGCACGAACGCGGCGGCCTGATTGGTGGCCCGCACGTCGAGGGCCTGGGTGATGTCGCGGCGGGCCTGCTGCTCGAGTTCGCCGAGCCGCTGCTGGACGTCGGAGATCTCCATGCGGGCATCCGACAGTTCGGACAGCACCCGCGCGAGTTCCTGGTTGGTCGCACTCAGCTCGGCCAGCGTCTGGTCGTGCTGGTTCTCGGTGAGTTCGCGGGACCGCCGATCCGACTCGGCTACCACCTCGGACATGGCACGTTGCAGCTTGAGACGGGCCTTTCTCCGAAGATCGAACATGATTCCATCGTGCCAGCCGCATCCCGGCTCAGGGAGTGAACCGGGATGCGGGCAGGCGGTCCGGTCAGTGGCCGCGGCTGCGGTACATCTGCCGTTGCCAGCGGCTGATGGTCTTCCATTCCCGCTCGCGTTCGGCCCTCAGCCGCGCGTCGGAGCGCGACGCGATCCACCCGTTCTCGCGAATCAGCTTGCGGTAGCTGGCAAGCCTGCGCTCGGGTAACTCGCCGCGTGCCACCGCGTCGAGGACCGCGCACCCGGGTTCGGTGTCGTGCGAACAGTCCGCGAACCGGCACTGCCGCGCGAATTCGTCGATCTCGGGGAACGCCTTGTCGATCCCGTCGGCCGCGTCCCACATGCCGACACCCCGCAGCCCCGGTGTGTCGATCAGGGTGCCGCCGCCGGGCAGCGGCAGCAGTTCACGGTGCGCCGTCGTGTGACGTCCCTTGTGGTCGCCGTCGCGGACGCGTCCGGTGGCCAGCCGGTCTTCGCCGAGCAACGCGTTCGCGAGCGTCGACTTGCCCGCGCCCGACGGTCCGATGAGGGCGACCGTCCCGTCGGTCACGGCGGTGAGGACGTCGATGCCGTCCCCGGTTTCGGCGCTCACCGCGAGCACGGTCGCGCCCGGCGCCACCGCTGCCACCTCCGCGGTCGCGAGGGAATCGTAGTGCACGGTATCGGATTTGGTGAGAGCGACCACCGGCTGGGCGCCGCTCTCCCAGGCCAGGGCCAGCAGGCGTTCGATGCGCCCGAGATCGAGGGCGGTGTCGAGTGCGGCGGCGATCACCACCGTGTCGACGTTGGCCGCGAGCACCTGGCCCTCGGACCGCCCCGACGCGGACGACCGGACGATCGCGCTGCGCCGGGGGAGCAGATCGGCAACGGCGATCTCGTCGCCGAGACGGTGGAGCGTCACCCAGTCGCCCGTGCACAGGGTGTGCTCGCCGGCGAGAGCGCGGACGAGACCGCTGGGGGCGGCGACGTCGCACCGGCCGCGGTCCACACGGATCACCCGCCCGGGTTCGCGACCGTCGGTCGGGTATTTGTCGAAGGAGTCGGAAATTGTGTCGTTCCAGCCGTAGGGCAGGAGTGGTCCGGGGTCGAACATGGTGGATGTGATCCTCGGGTCGATGAGCGCCGACCGGACCACTGCGCGGGTTCGGTCAGGCGAGGGGGAAGGGGGAGCGGACGCACACGGCGTCGGCCGACGAGACCGTCATCGGACACTCACTCCTTCACACACATCGGGATCGAGACACCGAGGGATCATTCGATCGGAACTCCCCGATGCTCCCACCGGGCGGAACCCGGGCGCAACCGAATTACGGCCGCTCGAACCTCTCCTGGCGGCCCAGCTTGCGCAGTCGTATCCACTCCCGCAGACCCTGCGGATCACGCCGCGTGACGAGGAAATACCACCCGAACCGCACCCATTCCTGCGGCAGCAGTTTCCGCATGCCCGGCTGGGACAGCAGATAACCCCGGTTGCGGTAGGTGAAGAAGCGTTTCGTCTCGTTGTCCGGGTACTGCGTGTGCATGCGGCCACCGAGGATCGGCTTGAACTCCTCCGCACCATTCGGATGCACGTACGCCGTCTGCAGGCAGGTACCGAACGGCAGCCCCGAACGCACCAGCCGGCGATGCACCTCCACCTCGTCGCCGCGGACGAACAGCCGCAGGTCGGGGACGCCGACCGTGTCGATCGCCGACGCCCGGAACAGGGCGCCGTTGAACAGGGACGCGATGCCCGGGAGCAGGTCGGCGGAGTCGTCACCGTCGGCGAACAGTTCGGAGCGCAGTCGTCGCCACTCCACACCGCGGCGCAGTGGGAACGCGAGACGGTCGGGGTCGTCGATGTCGCAGACCACGGGGGAGACTTCCGCCAGCCCGTGCCGCTGCGCGCAGTCGAGCAGCGTCTCCAGGACCTTCGGTCCCTCGGGTCTGCCGTCGTCGTCGGCGAGCCACACCCAGTCGGCGCCGAGCGAGAGGGCATACAGAATCCCCAGGGCGAAGCCGCCCGCCCCGCCGAGGTTGTGCTGCGAACCGAGATAGCTGACGGGAATCCCGGACGATTCGACGAGCGCGCGCACATCGTCCTCGGCGGCGTTGTCGACGACCACCAGATGGTCCAGCGGACGCGACTGGGAGCCGAGCACCTTCAGCGATTCCGCCAGCAGTTCGCGGCGTTTGTGGGTGACGACGACGCCGACGATCCGCTCGGCAGGAGCGCTCACGCGGACTCCGCCTCGGCTTCCGCGGTCGTACGGGCGTCCCGTCCGGCCGAGGAGCCGAGCCCGGACTTCTCCCGGTCCATCTCGTAGATGACGTGCCGGACGTGGTCGGCGGCGTCGTCACCCTCGTACGCGCGGACGACGTCCTCGATGCCGCCCTGCTGCCGGATCCGGCCGTGATCGATCCACATGGCCGTGTCGCACAGCTGGGCGAGGAACTCGTTGGAGTGGCTGGCGAATACCAGGATGCCGGAGCGTTCCACGAGGGCCTGCAGACGCACGCGCGCCTTCTTCATGAACTCCGCGTCGACGGCGCCGATGCCCTCGTCGAGCAGCAGAATCTCCGGGTCGATGCTGGTGACCACGCCCATCGCGACGCGCACCCGCATACCGGTGGAGTACGTGCGCAGCGGCATCGACAGGTACTCGCCCAGCTCGGTGAACTCGGCGATCTCGTCCATCTTCGCGAGCATCTGCTTACGGGTCTGCCCCAGGAACAGGCCGCGGATGATGATGTTCTCGTAGCCGGAGATCTCGGGGTCCATGCCCACGCCGAGATCGAAGACGGGGGCCACCCGGCCGCGGATGCTCGCGCTGCCGCGGGTGGGCTCGTAGATGCCGGACAGCAGCCGCAGCAGCGTCGACTTGCCCGCGCCGTTGTGGCCGACCAGGCCGATCCGGTCGCCTTCCTTCAGCGACAGGTTGATGTCGCGCAGGGCCTCGACCACCACGACGTCCGAATTGTTGCGCCCGATGGAACCGCCGGCCTTGCCGAGGAACGCCTTCTTCAGCGACCGGGACTTGGCGTCGAAGATCGGAAAGTCGACGCAGGCGTCCCGCGTCTCGATGCTCACATGCTCTGTCATGGTGACCCCTAAACCCAGTAGGGCACGCGGGCCCGGTACTTGCGAAGCGCGAGGATGGCGGCGGTCCACCCGACGGCGGTGATGGCCAGCACGATGTACCAGTGGTACGCCTGCTGGTCCTGCCCGATCATGGGTGCGCGCACGATGTCGAGGTAGTGGAACAGCGGGTTCAGCTCTGCGAGCTTGACGCGCTCGGCGGCCTGACCGCCCTGCGCCTCGAGGCTCTGCGTGGTCCACATGATCGGCGTCAGCACGAACAGCAGCAGTGTCATGCTGCCGAGGATCGGCGCGATGTCCCGGTACCGGGTGGAGAAGATGCCGAACATGATCGACACCCACGCGGCGTTGACGACGATCAGCCCGATCGCGGGGATCGCGGCCAGCGACATCCAGGTCAGGTGCCGCCACACCCCGAACACGAACAGCATGATCACGTAGATCACGAGGTTGTGGGCGAACAGCAGCAGTTGCCGCCACACCAGCCGGTACACGTGGACGCTCAGCGCCGACGGCAGCTGTTTGATCAGCCCTTCGTTGGCGATGAACACCTCGGACCCCTCGAGGATGCTCGCGCTGATCAGGTTCCAGACGATCAGCCCCACGGTGACGTACGGCAGGAACTCGTCCAGCGGGATGTCCAGCAGGGCGGAGTACAGGATGCCCATCGCCGCAGCCTGCACGCCGGTCGCGATCGTGATCCAGAACGGACCGATCACCGACCGGCGGTAGCGCTGCTTGATGTCCTGCCAGCCGAGGCTCAGCCACAGCTCGCGCTGAGCGAAGCCGTCCCTGAGGTCCTTGAACGCGCGACGGAAGGTCTGCGAATCGGACGCCGGGAGCGGGCCGCCTGCGGCCTCGGTTTCGATAGCGGATGCTGACACGGGCACCGAGCCTACCGGGAGTCGAGTTCCATGCTGTTTTGCCCGTTGCTACAGGTACTGGCCCGTACCGCTCGACTGCGACCCCGACTCGTGGTTGTGCTGCCCGTGCGGGTTGCCCATGCTGAGGCCCGGAGGCAGCGCGCCCTGACGCATCTGCTCGAGCTGGGAGCGGGCCGCCATCTGCTGGGCGAACAGGGCCGTCTGGATGCCGTGGAACAGTCCTTCGAGCCACCCGACCAGCTGCGCCTGCGCGATGCGGAGTTCGGCGTCGGTCGGGACGGTGTCGTCGGTGAAGGGAAGCGTGAGGCGTTCGAGTTCGTCGCGCAGTTCGGGGGCGAGGCCCTGTTCGAGCTCGTGGATCGACGACTCGTGGATCTGCCGCAACCGGTTGCGGCTGGCGTCGTCGAGCGGCGCGGCGCGCACTTCTTCGAGGAGCTGCTTGATCATGGTGCCGATGCGCATGACCTTGGCCGGCTGCTCCACCATGTCGGCCACCGATTCGGTGCCGTTCCCGTTCGTGTCTCCGGCGGTTTCGGGGTCTTCGGATTTGCTCGCGGCCTCGGCGACGGGGATCGCCATGGGTTGACCGTCGGGGCCGATCACGACTACGTGTTCATTCTCCGAGTTCGTCATGCCTCCATCTTGTCTGTTCCTGCTCGGCGGCGCGAAGGTGCGTCCGATTTGGGGCCATTCCATTTTGTTGCTTATCGCAACAATTGATGGCTGGCTTCGACCGTATTGACTTGGGGTCTTAGAGTGTCGGGCATGGCTTACGACGTTGCCCGCGTTCGGGGACTCATCCCCTCACTCGGCGACGGTTGGATCCATCTCGATCCGCAGGCCGGCATGCAGATTCCGGATGCGGTGTCACGCACTGTCTCGACAGCCTTCCGGGCCTCTGCCTCTTCGTCGACCGGACGGCATGTGTCCAGCCGGCGCAGTGCGGCGGTACTCGATGCGGCCCGAGCAGCCGTCGCCGACCTGGTCGGAGGCGATCCCGCCGGGGTCGTCCTCGGCCCCGACCGATCCGTTCTCCTCGCCTGGCTCGCGGAATCCCTCAGCACCCGCCTCGGTCTCGGAACCGGCCTGGTGCTCTCCCGCCTCGACGAAGAAGCGAATGTCGCGCCCTGGCTGCGCGTCGCCAGCCGCTACGGCGCCCAGGTGCGGTGGGCGGAAGTCGAGATCGAGACCTGTGAGCTCCCCAGCTGGCAGTTCCAGGACCTCATCACCACCACGACGCGTCTCGTCGCACTCACCGCCGCCTCCCCGATCGTGGGCTCGGCGCCCGACGTCCGCGTCGCGTCGGACCGCGTCCACGAGGTCGGCGGACTCATGGTCGTCGACGCGATCGGCGCCGCCCCCTACGCGCACGTCGACATCAACGAACTCGGCGCCGACGTCGTCGCCGTGGGTGCCACGTCCTGGGGCGGACCGCAGGTCGGGGCACTCGTGTTCCGCGACCCCTCGCTCCTCGACCGCATTCCGGCGGTGTCCCTCAACCCGTATGCGCGGGGTGTCGAACGTCTCGAGGTCGGCGGGCACCAGTTCGCACTCCTCGCCGGTCTCACCACGTCCATCGACTTCCTCGCGAACCTCGACGAGTCGGCCACCGGTTCCCGGCGCGAGAAGCTCGAGGCGTCCATCAGCTCGCTGCAGAACTACCAGGACACCCTGTTCGACCACCTCATGGCGTCGCTGAAGCGGCTACCGCAGGTCATGGTCATCGGGCGCTCGCCCAGCCGGGTTCCGACGCTCAGCTTCACCGTCGCGGGAGTCTCGGCCGACAAGGTGGCGTCGCACCTCGCCGACAAGCGCATCGCCACCGTCAGCGGCGTCCACGGCGGCTCCCGGCTGCTCGACGCACTCGGCGTCAACGACGAGGGCGGCGCCGTCACCATCGGTCTCGCGCCGTACACCACCCGCTACGAGATCGACCAGCTCGTCAACGAGCTCGCCACCCTGGGCTGAGCGAGTCCCCGGCCCACTGCCGCGCCCCGGTCCACCGCCGCGCCCAATGTGACATTCGTTCCGTTGGACTGGACGAATGTCACATTGGGCGACGACGGGACGTGTCAGTTCCGCGGGATCGTGAGGATCACCTTGCCGACGGTGTCCGCCGAATCGAGCAGCTCGTGTCCGCGCGGCGCCTCGGTGATGGGCAGTTCGGCCGAGACGATCGGTTGCACCGCGCCCTCCGCGATCAGCGGCCACAGCCGCTTGCGGACGTCGGCGACGATGTCGGCCTTGCCCTCGCGTCCCGTCTCGGGGCGTCCCCGTAGTCCGGCGGCCGTCACGTGGCCGCGTTTGCCGAGCAGCTTGCCCAGATCGAGTTCGCCCTTGCGGCCGCCCTGCATGCCGATGACGACGAGCCGGCCGTCGGCGGCGAGCACGTCCACGTTGCGGTCGAGGTAGGCGCCGCCCATGTTGTCGAGGATGACGTCGGCGCCGTGACCGTCGGTCGCCTTGCGGATCTCGTCGACGAAGTCGGCCTCGCGGTAGTTGACGAGGATGTCGGCGCCGAGTTCGCGGCAGCGCGCGAGCTTCTCTTCGGACCCGGCGGTGACGGCCACGCGGGCCCCCAGCGCGACACCCACCTGGATGGCGTGGGTGCCGATGCCGCCGCCACCGCCGTGCACCAGCAGTACGTCGCCGCGGGACAGTCCGGCGCCCATCACGACGTTCGACCACACCGTGCACGCGACCTCCGGCAGCGATGCGGCGACGCGCAGGTCCACGCCCTCCGGCAGCGGGAGCAGTTGCGACGCCGGGACGGCGACCTTCTCCGCGTAGCCGCCGCCGGACAGCAGCGCGCACACCTGGTCGCCGACGGACCACCCCGACACGCCGTCACCGAGTTCGGCGATCGTGCCGGAACATTCGAGCCCGAGGATGTCGCTGGCTCCGGGCGGCGGCGGGTAGAACCCCTGCCGCTGCAGCAGGTCGGCGCGGTTGACGGCTGTCGCGGCGACGTCGAGTAGGACGTGTCCGGGTGGGATTTCCGGGTCCGGCTGCTCGGCCCACTTCATGACTTCGGGGCCGCCCGGTTGGTCGATCGTGATCGCATACATGGGAACGACGCTAGCGAAACGAGCCCGTCTCCTGTGCCCGCGACTGTCCGAGCGACCGCTCGGCCTCATCCGGTACCGCACGCTACTGGAAAGTAATGTCGCACTACTAGAATGTGAACCTGTGACAGCAGAAACCTCCGACGCCGCAGCAGCGACCAATTGGTTGACCCCTGCCGAGATGCGCGCATGGCGCGGGTACATGGACGGCAACCAGCGGCTGATGGATATCCTGAACCGGGATCTGCAGGAGAAACACGATCTCTCCCTGGCGGACTACCGGATTTTGGTACTGCTGTCCGAGTCTCCGGACGGTTCGCTGCGCATGAGCGATCTCGCGGACGGCGTCCTCTCCTCCCGCAGCCGCCTCACCCACCAGATCCGGCGGATGGAGGCGCAGGGCATGGTCGGCCGCGACACGTGCGTCGAGGACGGTCGTGGGGTGCTGGCCGTCATCACCGACGAAGGTCGCGCCCGGCTCGCCGCCGCGGCGCCCACTCATGTAGCCGGGGTGCGCAGCAACCTCGTCGATCTGCTCACCAAGTCGCAGCTGAAAGTTCTCGCCGAGGTGTTCGAACGCGTCGACAAGGCCATCGGCGACCGCTGACCGGTTGCCCGATGCCGTCTCCGTACCGATAAGATCGCCCACGGAAGCGTGGCAGAGCGGCCGAATGCACTCGCCTTGAAAGCGAGCGTCGTGAAAGCGACCGGGGGTTCAAATCCCTCCGCTTCCGCCAACGACCGGCAGCCCTGATCTGATATCTCGCCAGATCGGGGCTGCTGTCGTCTCTACTTCTTCCCGGACTTCGGTTGTTTCGGCGGCAGTTCGGCGATCTCGGCGAGCGCGCGTTCGACCCAGGGTGTGGCGAGGTCCGGGGTGTTCCGCCACTGGTCCGGCAGGGCCAGGTATTCGCGCATCGGCTTCTCTCCCGGACCGAACGGGCCGACGCCGTCGGCGGACGCCAGTTCGTCCTTCGCCTGCTCGGTGAGGAGCCGGATCCCGACGCTCGGCCCGAGAAGTCCGGCGAACATGTTCCCGTTGACGAAGGCGCCGAGGTTGCCGAACATCGGTTTCACCTCGACGCCGGGGGTGTCGGGGATCAACGACCGGAAGAACTGTTTGTCCTCCTCGGAGGGTTTCGGCATCTTCACGGTTCAGGATTCCTGACGTTCCGCGGGCGTCATGATGCTGAAGACTGCGCCCTCCGGGTCGGCGACGCCGGCCATCCGGCCTACGGTGGGGATGTCCATCGCCTCTTCGACGATCTTGCCGCCGAGTGCCACGACCTTCGCGGCGCTGGCGTCGACGTCCTCGACCGCGAAGTAGACGCGCCAGTGGTTCGGTGTGCCTGCCGTCAGCGGCTGCCCACACCCACACACCTGGTCTCCGCCCACCTCGAACAGCGTGTAGGTGTATTCCGGACCCATGGACATCTGCGACGTCGTGATCCCGAAGACGCTGGTGTAGAACGCAACTGCCGCGTCGACGTCGCCGGTGTTCAGTTCGTTCCAGACGCAGGCGCCGGGGTCGCCGACGAGGGAGGCGCCGATGTGCTTGTTCGCCTGCCACAATCCGACGGCCGCTCCGGTGGGGTCGGTGACGAAGGTCATGCGGCCGGCTTCCCCCACGTCGAACGCCGGCATCAGAACCTGGCCGCCGGCGGCGGGGACCTTCCCGACGGTCGCATCGACGTCGTCGACCGCGATGTAGGTGTTCCAATTCGCGGGCGCCCCGGCCGCGGCCGCGTCGGGTTGCAGTGGCGCGATGGCGGCGACGTTCTCGCCGCGCAGGGTGGCCATGGAGTAGACGGGACCTTCGGGCATCGGCCGGTCGTCGTACTCCCAGCCGAACAGTTCGGAATAGAACTTCTTGGCCGCGTCCTGATCGCGGGCTTGGAGGTCGACCCAGTTCGGTGTCCCCTGGGTGTATTCCGATTTGATGGGCATGACGATTCCTTTCCGTTGTGGTGTCAGGCTGCCGGGGAGGGGTGACGGCCGGTGTAGGCGACGAGCCGGGTCACCGCGTCGCTGGTGTGCGGGGCGGGTACGGGGTCGTCGAAGCCGACGGCCTTCCTGCCCTCGGGCGAGATGATCTTGTGTGCCAACGTCAGCACGTATTCGGCGAGAGGTTCCGGGATGGCCGCCGGCCGCCCGGTCGCGGCCGCGAAATCCCAGGCGTGGACCAGGAATTCGATCGAGAGGATCCCTGCGGCGACGGTGGCGGGGATGTCGTTCGGACCGATTGTCACCGTGCCGTCCAGGCCACGCCCGCGCCACGCCTCCAGTGCGGGCTGAGCGAGGTCGGCGATTCTGATCTCGACGGGTGCGGTGGGGTCGTCGTCGAACTGCGCGCCCGCCGCGCCGCCGAGGGCGGTGATCGAGCCGACCAGGTGATCGGCGAGCTGGGAGACGGTGAACTCGGTGCATGCCGTCTGCGCAGACATGTCGTCCGCCGTGACGTCGCGCAGGACCCGTTGGACGACGGCCAGTGTGGCTTCGGCACTGGACAGTTCGTCGAGCGGGTCGGGTGCGGCGGCCCACTCGTCGGGGCCGGCGTCGCTGTTCTGCGCGGCGGCGACGAGACGATCCAGGTAATGGTTCCAGCCTTCCGCGTGGCGTGCGGCCTGGGCGTCGGTGAGTCCGTCGTGCACGAGGCGCACCTCGGTTCCGCCGGCTGTGGGGGTGAGTGTCACCGTCACGGTGGACGTGCCCGGCGGGAGTTCGTCGTCGCCTTCCCATCCCCAGGTGAACACCACCCGCTTGCCGGGGACGATCTCGTGGAACGTGCCGGTGGCGGAGTGTCCGGGGACGACGGTCCATCGGTACTCGCCGCCCGCCTGCAGGTCGACGCGGGCGGCGACGGTCTGCCACCGCCGCAAGCGTTCCGGTCGGGTGACGAGGTCGAATGTCGCGTCCGGGTCCAGCGGGACGACGACGGTTTTGTCGAAAGGCATCAACTGTCTCCTTTGGAAGCTGCTTCCTCGGTGGCGTCCGCGACGAGCCGGTCGAGTTCGTCGATCCAGAAGGAGTCGAACAACGCGCGGAGTTGCACGAGTCCCTGTGGGTCGAGCCGGTAATACCTGAAGCGTCCGTCCTTGCGCGCAGTGACCAGTCCCGCCTCGGTGAGCACCCTGAGATGTTGCGATATCGCCGACCGGCTCGCGGGGAAGTGTGCGGCGAGGTTGTTGACGGTCTGTTCACCAGATGTCAGCAGTTGCATGAGGCGTCTCCGGGTGGGCTCAGCTGCGACTTCCAACTGATCGAGCACGAGCAATACGTTAGTCGTGACTAACACGTTGTGCAATGGGTCTCGCCGACGGACCGGTGAGGTGGAAGAATTCGTAATCGACGAGGGAGTGAAAAATGACAACGTCAAGCCCCTGGCCCACGATTCACGACGAACGCCGCGCCCTGGTGGACGACCTCGAACCGCTGACCGAAGAGCAGTGGTCGACGCCGTCGCTCTGCGAGCGGTGGACAGTGCGGGACGTGTTCGCGCACATGACGGCGACGGAGAAGATGACGCCGCCGAAGTTCGTCGGAAAACTCGTCGGATCGGGATTCCGCATCAACACCATGTTCGAGAAGGACATCGCCCGCGAAGAAGAAGGAACACCGGCCGAGGCGCTCGACGAATTCCGGGCACACATGGGCGACTCCACGCATCCGCCCGGCCCCATCGACGCCATGCTCGGCGAGATGATCGTCCACGGCGAGGACATCCGCCGCCCACTCGGCATCGCGCACGACTACCCGATGGACGCCGTCGTCCGCGTCGCCGACTTCTACAAGAATTCCAACCTGCTCATCGGCTCGAAGTCCCGGGTCGCGGGCCTGACGCTGCGAGCCACCGACACCGACTGGACCACGGGATCGGGGCCGGAGGTCTCCGGTCCGATGCTCGCACTCGTCCTGGCGATGACGGGTCGCAGCGCCGCCCTCGGCGAACTCGGTGGCGACGGTCTCGGCCAGCTGAAGTCCGCCCTCTCGAAGTAACGGACCCGCGTGAAACGGGTGCGTCTGTCGAGGTGTGGACCGCGGTGACTACAACGTGATCGGGCCGGGGCACACAGCTGTCACAAAACCTCTAAGCTCTTGTTGACCGGACGCATTTTGTACTGTGCAATCGGGGTCCACACAGTCGGGGAAGAGGGATTTCTGTATGCGTCGCGAAGCATTGGCTGCTGTCGGTCTGGCAGTGTCACTGACCCTCCTGGGGCCGGCGTTCACTGCAGTCGCCGACCCGGCGCCTGCTCCGGCCGCGCCCCAGAACAACGGCGTCGCCAGCGTCGACAAGATCGTTCCGCTCACCGACACCCGTAGTGCCGTCTTCATCAATTCTCCCGCCATGGGCCGGGTCGTGCAGGTGCAGGTCCTGCATCCTGCTGGGGGTGGGGCGAGGCCGTCGCTGTATCTGCTGGACGGCGTCAGCGCCGGCGCCGAGTCGAACTTCCAGGAGAGCACCTGGACGCAGAAGACGGACGTCGTCCAGTTCTTCGCCGACAAGAAGGTCAACGTGGTGCTCCCAGTTGGCGGCACCGCCAGCTACTACACCGACTGGCTGCAACCCGACCCCACGCTGGGCGTCAACAAGTGGGAGACGTTCCTGGCCAACGAACTCCCGCCGATCATCGACCGGAACTTCAGCGGGAACGGCGTCAACGCCGTCGCGGGTGTGTCGATGGGCGCGATGGGTGCCGCCAATCTCATCACCCGGCACCCGCAGCTCTACCGCGGAATGGCCGCCTACAGCGGATGCCTCGACAACTCGAATCCCAGCTCGCGCGATTCGGTCCGCGGAACGGTGGCGTTCAAGGGCGGAAATCCGGCCAACATGTGGGGGCCCGACACCGATCCGGCCTGGACCGCTCACGATCCCTCGGTGAATGCCGAAGCCTTGCGCGGCAAGCAGATCTACATCTCCACAGGCAACGGTCTCCCCGGACCGTACGAGATCGGGGGAGACATCGCCTCGACGATCGCGGTGGGTGGTCCGCTGGAGGCGGCGGCGAACCTGTGCACGCGGACGTTCCAGCAGCGCCTGACCCAGCTCGCGATCCCGGCGACGTTCATCTACCGGAACTTCGGCACGCATTCGTGGCCGTACTGGCAGGACGAGCTGCGGACGTCGTGGCCGGTCCTGAGGAGCGCGCTCGGCGTCTGATCGCGCTCACTGTCCGCCGATCACCGTGATCCGGTCGGTGGTCGGCAGCGCCACGGGTGATTGCGCCCCCAGATAGGCCGTGAAGGCGTCCAGGTCGCAGCCCACGTGCACGGCCTCGGTGCGGGTGCGGAAGGCGTCGAAGCCGTCGCCGCCGTCGGCGAGGAACTTGTTGACCGCCACCCGGTACGAATTCTCGGAAGTGACCGGTGCGCCGTTCACCCGCAGGTCCGAGATGCGTTCGCCGACAATTGCCGAGCGGTTCATCGCGTAGGTCAGTGAACTCGACGGGGCGAGGATGCGCTCGGTGATCGTGCCGTCGCCGCGCGGCTGGAACTGCTGCTCCAACGCGGACTTCAGCGTCGCGCCGGTGACCGTGAGGACTTCGAGGGTGTTGCCGAACGGCTGAGCGGCGTAGGCCTGTCCGTAGGTGACGGCGCCGTCCGGGCCCCGCAGCAGGTCGTCCCGGAGCCCGCCCGGGTTGGTGAGTGCCACCTGGGCGCCGTGCCCGGAACCGGTGGCCAGCTGGGCGTCCGCGACGACGTTTCCGAGGGTGGATTCGCCGCTGCCGGTCGCGTCGCGGGTGAGGTCGCCCGTCAGCGACGCGACCCGCGCCCCGCCGACCTCGGAGGCCTGGCGGGCGGCGTCGTCGGCGAGCGCCTGGATGCCGGGGTCGGACGGGATGTCGTGGGTGACCACCTGATTGAACGAGGACGCGCGGTCGCGCAGGATGTCCCGGGTGGTGCGGTCGATCGTCACGTCGACCACCGAGATGATCCGCCCGTGCGACGCGCCCTGCATCGTCACCCGCGGGTTCCCCATCGGGTCGGGGAACGAGCAGTTGTACTGCTGGTGGCTGTCGGCGGTGAAGATGACGTCGACCTTCGGGGACGCCCGCAGTGCGAGGTCGCGTGCGGGTCCGGACGTCACCTCGCACGAGTTGGGGCCGTTGTCAGCGACGGGTTCGGCGCCCCTGTGCATCAGCAAGGCGATGGCCCGCACCCCGAAGAAGTCGAGGAGATCGGCCGTCCGGTCGACGGCCGCGAGTTCGTCCGTGAAACGCAGCCCTCCCACACCCTCGGACGTCACCATCCTCGCGGTGTCGGCGGGCATGGTCGCGATCACGCCAACCGGGATTCCCTCGACGTAGTCGACGGTGAAGGGAAGCGTTGCCGGCGCGCCGTTCTCGAACTCCATGTTCGCGGCGAGGAGCGGGAACCGGGCGCCCTCGAACGTGTCCCCGAAGCGGCAGCCGTCGACGGGATGGCAACCGCCGGTCTGCATCCGCCGGAATTCCGTGTACCCCTCGTCGAGTTCGTGATTGCCGATCGCGGACGCGTCGACGCCCATCCGGTTGAGCAGTTGCACGGTCGGTTCGTCGTGGAACATCGCGGATTCGAGTGCCGACGACCCCCAGTTGTCACCCACCGAGTACAGCAGCGAATGGGTCGCCTGGCCGCGCAACTGGTCGACGTAGGCGGCCAGGTAGGCGGCGCCGCCGGCCGGGGCCAGCGAACCGTCGGCGCGCTTCACCTGACTGCGGATGCCCAGCGGTGGTTCGAGGCTGCCGTGGAGGTCGTTGAACGCGAGCAGCCGGACCGACACGGTCGTGTCCTGCGCCTGCGCCGCGGACAGCCCCGACGTCACCGACACCGTCAGCGCCGTCGACAGTCCGGCCGCCAGCGCGGCGGTGCGGAGCGCGGCGCGGCGACGCATGTGGGGGCTCCCTTCGGCAAAACCTCACTGAGTCTGCCAAGAAGGAGTCACGGGCGTTATACCCGTGGGTAACGTTTACGTCTCGAGCGTTACGCCCGCACCGCGACGTTCGCGATCGACCGGGCCTCGGTGCCTGTGGCGAAAGCGAGGAAGGCGTCGTTCTCCGCCGGATCGCCGATCGTGATCCGCACCCCGTCGTCGCCGTAGGGGCGCAGCAGCACACCGGCTTCTGCGCTGGCGGCCGCGAACGGTCCGGAGTGCGTTCCCAGCGGCAGGTAGACGAAGTTGGCGGCCGATTCGGGCACCTCGTAGCCGGCGGCGAGCAGGGCGTCGCGCACCCGGTTCCGCTCGGCGATGACGCCGTCCGTGCGCGCGAGCAGCTCGGCGGACGCGGCCAACGACGCGATGGCGGCGGCCTGCGCGACGGCATTGACCGCGAACGCGATGTGCACCTTGCTCAGAGCGGTGACGACCGCAGGGTCGGCGACCGCGTATCCCACCCGGATGCCCGCGAGACCGTAGGCCTTGGAGAACGTGCGCAGCACCACCACGTTGGGGCGTCCGCGGAACAGTTCGATGCCGTCGGCGTCGGACCGGTTGTATTCGAAATAGGCCTCGTCCAGGGCGACCAGGACGTGCGCGGGAACGGCGTCGAGGAAACGCTCGAGTTCGGCCTTGGTGAGGGCGTTGCCGGTGGGGTTGTTCGGGTTGCAGACGAAGATCAGCCGGGTGCGGTCGGTGACCGCGGCGGCCATGGCGTCGAGGTCGTGACCGTGGTCCGCGGTGAGCGGAACCTTGACCGGCGTCGCCCCGCCCACCCGGGTGACCACGGGGTAGGCCTCGAACGACCGCCACGCGAAGACGACCTCGTCGCCGTCGTTGCACGTGGCCTGCACCAGTTCCTGGCACAGGCTGACCGAACCGCAGCCCGCGGCGATGTTCTCGGTGGCCACCCCGAGGTGGTCGGCGAGCGCCGCGATCAGGGCGACGTGACCGTTGTCCGGGTACCGGTTGGCGTTCCCGACGGCGTCGGCGATGGCGTCCCGCACACTCGGCAACGGGCCCAGCGTGGTCTCGTTGCTCGCCAGCTTGATCGCGCCCGGAAAATTCTTGCCGGGGACGTAGGCCGGAATCGTGTCGAGGTCTGCCCTGGTTCGCGGAGTCACCAGGCGATTATGCGCCTCCCGATCCTCTGCGCCGACGCCCCCTTCGTGCCAAGGTAGGGACATGTCGGGATTCTTCAGGGACAGTGCAGCCCTGCGGACGTCCGGAGACGCGCCGGAAGGTCCTCAGCTGCGAGTTCCGCTCACCGCGGTGGAACCGGACGGTCCGGCGCGGGGCGGCATCGTGGTCCTGCACGAGTCACGAACCTTCAGCGAAGCTCTCCTCGATCTGATGCGCGCGCTCGCGATGGAAGGGTGGGTGACGGTCGCGCCGCACCTCTTCCACCGCGAACCGGCGCCCAGCGATATCGAGGTGTTCGGCGAAACGCTGTTCGCCGACTTCGACGCCACATTCGACTGGCTCATCGCGCGGGGCATCTACGCCGACTGCGTAGGAGTGCTGGGATTCGACGACGCCGGGACCGCGGCCCTGCTCGTCGCGACGACGCGTCCCGTCGGTGCCGCCGTGAGCGTCGCCGCCCGCGGGATCGTCGAACCGCTGTCGGACGACGCGCCCGCGCTGGTGCACGCCGCCCCCGACCTGAAGGCGCCGTGGCTCGGTCTGTACGGGGAGGACGATCCGTCGACGCCGCCCGATCAGGTCGAGCTGCTGCGCGACGCCACCGCCAGATCCGACGTCGCGGGGCTCGTGGTGAGCTATGCCGGGCTCGCGCACCGGGCCGACGAACCGCCTCAGGTTCCCGACGGCCGCGACGACGACCCGGGGGTGGAAGCCATCGTCGACGCACAGCGCCGGATCTTCGACTGGTTCGACGGCTACCTGCGGTAGAGCGGCCATCCTTGCGCTCTGACCAGCCGTTTTGCCTTTGTGGTGGAAAGGTGTGTAATCTTTCGCACCGGCGGTCCGAAGGGATCGGAACCACCCCAGGGAGGCGTGCCAGAGCGGCCGAATGGGACTCACTGCTAATGAGTTGTCCCTTTTGCGAGGGACCGGAGGTTCAAATCCTCTCGCCTCCGCCACACCGGGCCTAGACGGCCGGTGCAAGCTAGACAACTGAAGAACATGCGCCCGTAGCTCAACGGATAGAGCACTTGACTACGGATCAAGAGGTTAGGGGTTCGAATCCCTTCGGGCGCACCACGAAGCCCCCGTCAACTGCAATGATGCAGGCGGCGGGGGCTTCTCGTTGTGGTCGGCCGGATGGTCACGACGTTCGCGTGCTCGATTCGAGACCGATCGTCGTGGTGGTCGAACCGAGACCGATTCGTGGCCAGCCGGCGGTGACCGCGATGAACCCGGAGGCGGGTATCGCGTCCAGCCAGTAGTGCGGTTCGGTCCGGTACTCGGGTGGCCCGCTCTGCGCCGATTTGGACGCCGACGCCGGATGGTAGGGGTCGGCCTCGCCCTCGACGTCGTCGACGCGTGCGCGCACGGACAGATAGGACCATCGGGTCGAGGGATCGTCGGGATCGGACAGCGACCGTGTTTCGTACTGCGCCAGTTCCGCGGGTCTGCCCGTCGCGGTCAGGGCCATCCGGAGGTGGAGACCGTCCGCGAACGCCACGACTTCGAAGAGTTCGAGGGTGAGGTGTTCTTCCGTCGTGAGAAGCAGGGGGCCGTGGACCTGGTGTCCCCCGGTGGTGGGTGGCGCTACTGCCGGCCAACGCGGTCTGCGCATACCCCTATGTTCCCACCGATCCGAATGCAGATGCAATGGTGGACAACGAAGTTCATGCCGTGTATCGGCCGGCGCAGCCGCGACCTCAGCGGGTGGGCGGGACGAACTCCGGCTGGTCGAGAAGCCGCAGCCACGTTCCGTCCGGTTGCCTGCGGACCACCTGCGCCCGCGCGCCGGATCCGTCCTTGGGTGGGGTGGAGGTGAGGGCGATGTCGTCACTGATCAGCGTGGGGAGCGGGGTTTCGAGTTCGAAGTGCGGGGCGTTCGCGAGTACCGATTCCCACAGTGCCCGGATGGCTTCCCGTCCGACCGTCCGGCTGCCGGGCGGATATGCCATGACGGCGTTCTCCTCGTACAGGGCAGCGACCCCGGCGGCGTCGCCGGCGTTGCTCCGCTCGACGAACAGGCGGGTGAGGTCTTCGGGCTTCAGGGCCTTCTCGTGCTCGGACAATGCGCATCCTCTCATCGGTGATCTGCTGTCATCTCCCAGGATGGGGCCCGCAGAATCGGAAGTCCAACAGATAGTTGTGCTTGATACTAGAATTTTTGGTTATGGAACTCCGGCAGCTCGAGTACTTCGTCGCGGTCGCGGAGGAAGCGAACTTCACCCGAGCCGCGGAACGGGTCCACATCAGCCAGTCGGGGATCAGCGCGCAGATCCGGCAGCTCGAGCACGACCTCGGCGCGACGCTGATCGACCGGTCGAGCCGGACCGCCACACTCACATCCGCGGGGGAAGCGGCACTCGTGCACGCCCGCGCGGCCCTCGCCTCGGCCGAGGCGGTCCGACAGGCCGTGGACGACGAGAACCAGCTGGTCCGCGGTCGCCTCGTCGTCGGGATGGTCACCGCCTGCACCGTGAAACCCCTGTTCGACGCTCTGTCCGCGTTCCATCTCGCGCACCCGGGTATCGAGATCACGCTGATCGAGGACAATTCCGACCGACTCGTCGACCGCGTCCGTTCCGGCGGGACCGATCTGGCTCTCGTCGCCACCGCGTCCGCGCCACCGGACGGGCTGGACGCCTTCCCGATCATCAGCGAGGGGCTGGTCGCTGCGGTGGCCCCAGGTCATCCGCTGGCGCGGCGATCCCGCGTCGCGCTGGCCGAACTCGCCGACCATACGATCGTCTGTATGCCGACCGGAACGGGCATCCGGACGGTGTTCGATCAGGCGTGTGCGGCCGCCGGCCTCCGCCCCGAGATCGCCCTGCAGGCGAGTGCGCCGGATGCGGTCGCCGACCTCGCCATCCGCGGACTGGGGGTCGCGATCCTGAGCGAGTCGATGGCGACCGACTACCGGGGCCGGCTGACGGCGGTCCCGCTCGACGACGTCGACATCCCGGCCGTGCTCGCGCTGGTCTGGAAGGGTCGCGGCGGCCCCGCGCTGCGCGAACTCGTCCGGCACACCCGCCGCTCCTTCGGGGAACTGCAGACCGACCCGGCCCGGTAGTTCCTCACACCGCTGTGGACTCACCCGAACGTGCTGGTCAGCCCACACACTGCAGCCCTGAACCCCGCAGAGGACCGGCTGATCGCGGAACTGTGCGCGCGCAACGCCACTCGCTTCCTCGACGGCGAGGAGCTGATCAACCGGTGGACACCGTCGAGTTCTACTGAGGATTCGGAGGACGCTCAGGATCCGAGCAGCTTGGCCTTCGCCGCCGCGAACTCGTCGTCCGTGAGCACTCCCGCCTCCTTCAGGCGGGCGAGTTCCTGGAGTCGGGACACCAGGTCGTCGCCGCCCGCCGGTGCGGGTGCGGGTGGTGGCGGGGCGGCCTGTTGCTGCGCCGCCTGCTGCTCTGCGTACTGCTGCTGGGCGGCCTGGTCTGCCCGGGCCTGAGCCTCCGCATCCTTGTTGGCGGCGCGCCTGTTCATCGCGTTGGACGTTGCCCGTGCGGTGCCGGTGATCACCGCGGTCCGGGCCACCGTGCCGAGCAGTCCCGGACGTCCCACGCGGCGTGGACCTCTGAAAACCATGTCGTTCTCCGTTTCTGTGCGTGCGGGTCAGGTTGCCGCGGCGATGGCCGCCTCGACCACCTCGCGCGGGATGTGCAGGTGGAGGGCCACCTCGCCGCCGGCCTTGCGGGAGGCGGCCGCGACCTTGCGCGCCCACGTCTGCTCGTAGACGATCGCGACGGCGGACGAGCCCGGCTCCAGCGATTCCCGCACCACCTCGAGGTCCTCGTCGCTGATCAGTTCCTTGGCCTCGAGCGACAGGGCGGCGAGACCGATGCTGTCGAGGTCCTCGTCCACCTCGACCTGACGCATCGTTCCGTCCGTTCCCTTCGAAATGAACACGAGGTCGAGGATCGTGACCAGCCCCTGTTCGACTGCGTCTCGGAAGGTCTCGACCACCTCGGGATCGGCCTGCTCGCCCGGGAAGGTGAGAAAGAGGAACGCGACCGGCCCGACATCTTCAGCTGAACTCGACATCTTTTCTCCCTGCGCTGGGGTGCCCTGGTGTCGATGATCGCCACCGGCCGGGAGCCGCGCATCATCCACGACGGGTGATTCCGGTTGGTGGCGTTCATCCGCTACGGATGATGTCTCCCGATCCGGGCTCTGTGAGGCTCGAGCCCAGTGCTGTTTGCGGTGGATCGAGAGACGGGGTGACGCATGCCTTCCCTGGGAGCCTCACTGTTCTGGATCGTGGCGTGCGCGGTGGTGGCCCCGCTGCTCGCCGGGCTGTTTCCCCGGAAGCTGGTACCCGAGGTCGTGCTGCTCCTCGTCGCCGGGATCATGATCGGGCCCCACGTCTTCGACCTGGCGGTCGAGGGGAGCGAGATCGCGCTGTTGCGCGACCTCGGGCTGGGACTGCTTTTCCTGCTCGCCGGGTACGAGATCGACACTGCCGAGATCACCGGCCGCGGCGGGCGCCGCGCCCTCGTGACGTGGCTCGTGTCGCTGGTCGCGGCGTTTGCGGTGGTGTCGCTGCTCAGCCTCGTCCACGTGGTCGATGCGGGCACCGCGGTGGCGATCGCGATGACGTCGACGGCGCTCGGGACGCTGCTGCCGATCCTGCGGGACGCCGGCGCACTCGACACCCGGCTGGGCCGGACCATCCTCAACCACGGTGCGTTCGGCGAACTCGGACCCGTCGTGGCGATGGCGGTGCTACTCGGCTCCCGCGGGTCGGTGGCGTCGATCGTCGTGCTCGGACTGTTCACCGCCGCAGCGGTACTCGTCGCGTTCATACCCGCCCGGGTGCGGCGCGAGGGGTCGCGCATCACCGCGATCATCAGGTCGGGATCGGAGACGACGTCGCAGACGACGGTTCGGCTGACCATGCTGCTCCTCGTCGCGCTCACCGTGCTGGCCGCGTCGTTCGGCCTCGACACCATCCTCGGCGCGTTCGCCGCCGGATTCATCCTGCGGCGGGCCACCCCCGAAGGCGACGAGACCCTGGAGACCAAGCTCGACGGTCTGGCGTTCGGTTTCCTGATCCCGATCTTCTTCGTCACGTCGGGCATGGCCATCGACGTGGCCGCGGTGGCCTCCGCACCCGGCGTCCTGATCGCGTTCGTCCTCCTGATCCTGCTGGTGCGGGCCGGCCCGGTCTACGTCGCGGGCAGATTCGACCGGGGAGCGGAAGGCTCGGACCCGCCCTTCACCGTCCGCGAACGCACCCAGCTGGCGCTGTATGCGGGGACGGGTCTGCCGCTGATCGTCGCCGTCACCGGGGTAGCCGTCGACTCGGGCGACATGACGTCCGCCAACGCGTCCGTGCTCGTCGCCGCCGGCGCGATCACGGTTCTCCTCTTCCCGCTCGGGGCGACCCTGCTCGCATCGACCCCCGAACCGGCGGCAGACACGGCCGGCCAGGCGCCGGGCGGCGACACGACTCCCGGGAGCAGACCATGACCCGCACCGAATCCACACAGGCCCCGGCCCGGCCGACGATCATCCTCGCGACCCTCATCCTCGTGGCCGCCGTCGCCAACCTGAACCTGTCGGTCGCGAACGTCGCGCTGCCCGACATCGGCCGCGCATTCGACGCAAGTCAGACGCAACTCAACCTCATTGCGGTGGCGTACTCCCTCGGGCTCGCCGCGTCCGTCCTGTATCTCGGGGCGCTCGGCGACCGCTACGGGCGCAAACAGATGCTGGTGCTGGGCATGGCGCTGTCGCTGCCCGCGTCGGCGATCGCGGGTTTCGCGGGAAACTTCGAAATACTGTTCCTCGCACGCGTTCTCGGTGGAATCTCGGCCGGACTTGCGTACCCCACCACCCTGGCGATCATCACCGCACTGTGGGCGGGGCCGGCGCGGACCAAGGCCATCGCCCTGTGGTCGGCCCTCGGTGGCGCCATCTCCTCGCTCGGGCCCATCGTGTCGGGTGCGCTGCTCGAGCAGTTCCACTGGGGCTCGGTGTTCTTCGTGACCCTCCCGCTCGCCGGCATCGCCCTCGTCGCCGCCATGGTGTGGGTGCCCGCCCACGTCAACGAGACGACCGATCCCGTCGACAATCTCGGCGGCATCATCTCCGTCGTCTTCGTCGCCTCGCTCATCCTCGCGATCAACTTCGCACCCGTCGACGGCGCGGGCGCGACCGCCCTCGGGCTCGGGGTGATCGCCCTCGCGTCGGGCGCCGCGTTCTTCCTGCAGCAACGTCGCGCGGCGCACCCGCTGTTCGATCTGCACGTCGCCGCCCGGCCGACGTTCTGGGTGGCCGCCGTCGGCGGGGTGATCGTGTTCGGTGCGTTGATGGGAGCGATGTTCATCGGGCAGCAGTTCCTGCAGAACGTCCTCGAGTACTCCACGCTCGCCGCCGGATCGGCGATCATCCCGGCCGCCGTCGCGATGGTCGTCGTCGCGCCCCGGTCCGCAAAACTCGTCGAATCGCACGGCGCCCGGTTCACCCTGCTGGTCGGTTACCTGTTCGTCGTGATCGGGCTGGTGGTCGCGCTGGTGTGGTGGGACGAGGATGCGACGTTCTGGTGGGTGGCGCTCGCGTACGCGTTCGTCGGCATCGGCGTCGGGTTCGCGGGCACCCCCGCGTCCCGTTCGCTGACGGGGTCGGTGCCGGTGTCCCGCGCGGGCATGGCGTCCGGCACGTCCGACCTGCAACGCGACCTCGGTGGCGCGATCATGCAGTCGATCCTCGGGGCCGTGCTCACCGCGGGCTACGCGAAGTCGCTGTCGGCGACGATCGCGGCGTCGCCCGCCGCCGACCAGGTGTCGCCGGAAACCCAAGCGGCACTGACCAAGTCGTTCTCCAGCGCCGAGGTACTCGCCGAGCGGTACCCGCAGTACGCGGAACAGATCATCACCGCCGCCCGCAACGCCTTCCTCGACGGCGACGACCGGGCGTACCTCGCCGCAATCCTCCTGGTGTGCGCCGGTGCCGTGGTGGTGTTCTTCTTCTTCCCGCGCCGGGACGAGGAGAAGCGGTTGCTGGCCGAGTATGCGACCGAGAGAACGGAGTAGGGCGAATGTACCGCTCGTCGCGGCGGAAGCGTCGAAAGGCACATTCGCCCCACGGTGCCGGAGTAAATTTCCGGCAGGGGCACCTCGACGACGGGACCGCACGATGACAGCTCAGGTCGTGACCAAGACGAATCGGCGCCGACTCCTCGGGGCGGCCGCAGCAGCATTGCTGCTGGTGGCGCCCGTCGCGTGCTCGGACGACTCGTCTTCCACGGGTGCTTCCGCAACCTCGACGACGGAACGGTCGGGGTCGCCGAGCACCGGGGCGGACGCGCAGATCGACTCCGGTGTCGCGGCCCGGCTCGACGAGGCGATCGACAAGACGATGTCGATGGCGTCGATCCCCGGCGCGATCGTGGGCGTGTGGGGGCCCGACGGCAACTACATCAAGGCCTTCGGTGTTTCCGACAAGACGTCGGGGGCGCCGATGGAGACCGACTTCTTCCACAGAATCGGCAGTGTGACAAAGACGTTCACGGTCACCGGGGTTCTGCAGCTGGTCGACGAGGACAAGGTCGCGCTCGACGATCCGATCGCCAAGTACGTCGAGGGCGTGCCGCTGGGCGATCAGATCACCCTGCGCGAACTCGCCCGCATGCAGAGTGGGCTGCCCAACTATTCGGCCAACGAGGACTTCCAGAAGGCCCTGCTCGCCGATCCGCAGGCGGACTTCACCCCGCAACAGTTGCTCGACTACGCGTTCGCGCAGCCGGCGTCCTTCCCGCCCGGGCAGGGATTCGAATACTCCAACACGAACACGATCCTGCTGGGTCTCGTCATCGAGAAGGTCAGCGGAATGCCGCTCCCGGAGTACGTGACGCAGAAGATCATCGAGCCGCTGAAGATGGCGGACACGAGCTTCCCGACCACCAACGCCTTCCCCGAACCGCACGCGCAGGGCTACACGGAGCAGACCTCGGACGGCAAGGAAGCCACGGCCACCGACTGGAATCCGTCCTGGGGATGGTCGGCGGGCGCCATGATCTCGACCCTCGACGACCTGCACATCTGGGCTCCCGCGCTGGCCACCGGAACCCTGCTGCAGCCGGCCACCCAGGCACAACGGCTCGAGACGGTGAACGCCCCGGGGCTGGCGCCCGACGTCGGCTACGGGCTCGGCATCTTCGACGTCGCCGGCTGGATCGGGCACAACGGCAGCCTGCCCGGTTACCAGACGGTCTGCGTCTACCTCCCCGAGCAGCAGACGACCCTCGCGATCATGATCAACACCGACGTCGCCTATCAGGACAGCGAACCGAGTACCGCGCTGGCGGGGGCCGTCACCGAGATCATCTCACCGGAGCACGTCTATCACCTGCGCCCCGGAGCGCAGAATCCCGAGGCGTCCACCCCGGCGACGCCGACACCCTCGGAGACACCGGCGACAACGACGACCTCCGCCCCGCCGACCAGCTGAACCCCACGTGAGTGTCCGGGAGGTCTCAGCGGTTCGGGGTGAGCGCGATGACCGGTATCGGCCGGTCCGTCTTCTTCTGGTACTCGCGGTACCGGCCGCCGTTGACGTCGTTCATCGTCGCCCACATCCGGTCGTAGTCCGGGTCGCCCGGTAGAACTTTCCGCGCCGCCACGGTGATGTGCTCGCGGCCCACCTGGATCTCGCAGGTGGGGGCGGCCAGCACGTTGTGCATCCACGCCGGCGACGTGGGCGCACCGCCCTTCGACGCGACGACCAGGAACGCGGCGCCGTCCCGGCCGTACGTCAGGGCGGACGTGCGCGGTTCCCCCGACCTTCGGCCGACGCTGTGTAACAGCAGAGTCGGCATCCCGAACAGCAACCGGTGCCCCACCCATCCGCGGCTGCGCTCGTAGACGAACTGATGGAGCTGAAGAGCTTTCACGAACAGGTCGGTCACGGCGTCCTCGTCTCGGCACTGGGAGCTGATCGAACCTCACGGGACGGCGACGCCGAGCGGTCTACGGGCTGTGGAACGTGAAGATGCGGCAACCGCTCATGTTCGCCGCCGACACGACGCCGTCGGCCCGCACGTAGTCGCCTTTGGCGGCGAGATTGTTGGCGAGCGCGGCTTGATCGTCGCAGAAACTCTGGTCGGTCGGGTTGGCCGGGGGATTGCTGATGTAGGCGTCGCCCGGTGCAGCCGCGGCAACGGCCGGCACGAGTGGGACGGCCGCTACTGCAATCGCAATGGAGGCCGCCGCGACGATACGGCGGATCATCATGCTCCTCCGAGGATGGTTCGAGTAGTGGGTGTCACACCATCCTGCACCGATCGGGGGCGCGCGACCATACCCCTAGGGTGGAAATTACGACACCTCCACCGTCACCCTCAGCGCGGCCCGGCGTCCCCGTCGTCCAGAACGCGCTCGACCCTGTCCGCGGCCGCCACCGGATTCTCGTGCTCCCAGATCCGCACCACCGTCCAGCCGGCGTCCGTCAGTCTCGTGTCGGTGTCGCGGTCGCGTGTGACGTTCCCGGCGAGTTTCTCCGCCCACCACTGGGCGTTGTTCTTCGGGAACGTGGCGTGCTGCGGGCAGCTGTGCCAGAAGCAGCCGTCCACGTACACGGCCACCTTCCGCCGCGGAAACACCAGGTCGGCGCGGCGGCGGACGCCCTTCATCGGGGCCCGGTCCACGAAGTACCGGATCCCACGCCGATGCAGTTCGCGGCGCAGTGCAAGCTCGGGTGCGGTGTCGCGCCGCCGCTGCGCCCGCATCCGGGCACTGGTCGCGGGATCGGTGGCGGGCATCGCGGGTCCGTCCGCCTACGCGGCGGCCTCGGGAAAGCCGCCCATCCGGTCGAGGTGGCTCTCGACGTCGTCGATGAACCCGGGAACGAACCGCAGATTCCCCATCCGCGCCCGCTTCAGGAACCCCGCGGTCGCACGTGCCGACAGCAGCCGGGTGTCCTCGAGGAATCCGCTGAGATCCTCGTACGGTTCCTGCACGGGCCACGTCGACGTGTGCACTCGGAACGCCTGACGGTTGCTGCCCCACGCCGCCGCCGGCCACGCGTCGCCGGGCTTCATCGGCGTCTCGACGCCGCGCTCGTAGTCCGCCGGCTCGAGCAGCCGCCGGCCGACCCACGCCGCCATCCGCACACTCACCGCGTTGCCGACGAGCTTCCACCGATGGCTGTTCCGCAGACCGGGCACCAGCGCGGCCGGCGCCGTCCAATCGGGGTCGAAACCCTGCAACCGCTCGGCATCCACCAGTCCGGGGGTCACGATCTCGCCCGACGGCAGCCGCACCGCGGGCGGGCTCGCGATACCGACGGACGAACCACCCTTGAGCGTCGGGACCGCGTTGACGGCCCACCCGAGTCCGCGGGTGCCCTCGGTCCAGTAGAAGCCGCACGGGAAGTCGGCGGGATCGTCGACCGGGCGCTCCCCGGCGTCCTCACCGAACAGGACCGCCCGCGGATCCTCCGTCCGCGAGGCGAGCATCAGGACCCGCTGCCGGCGCTGGGGGAGGCCGAACGCGCGCGCATCCACCACCCGGTACGCCCACGTGTAGCCGAGGTCCTCCAGAGCGTCCGTGATGTGCCTCATAGCAGCCCCCCGGCCCAACTGCAGCATGAACGGAACGTTCTCGATCAGCAGCCAGCGCGGACCCCTCTTCCGCTTCACCAATCGGAACACCTCGTCGACGAGCCCGGACCGCGAGCCCGTGATGCCGGCGGTCCGGCCGGCCTGGGAGAGGTCCTGGCAGGGGAAACCGGCGGCCACCAATTCGATGTCCTGGGGGAGGGAACGCAACTTGGTGACGTCCGAATGCACTGGGACGTCCGTGAATCGGGTACGCAGCACCGCCTGGGCGCCCGGGTCGATCTCACAGAGCAGTTCGGTGTTCCAGCCGTGCTCTCTCAGACCCAACTCGAGCCCGCCGATACCGGCGAACAGGCCCACCATGCTCCCGGTTGACGTCACGGCACCCTTCCTCACGAACCAGTCACCCGAGAACGTTACTCGAGATCTGCGCCTGTGATGACCAACCACCCGTGAGTACAACTACTCACGGGCCGGAGGCATCTAGACTTTTCGTGGGTGGGAACACAGGGAGGCGCCATGATCTCGGGTTTCCGGCACCGGTCGCATCTCTTGCGCGACGCTCAGGGCAGCGGCCTGGTCGAAGCGTTCGTCATCATCGGCATCGTCACGATCCTGCTCACCCGTGCCTACCTCCACCTCACCGGATATCCGCAGGTCGGGGGTTCGTCGCTGCACATCGCACACGTCCTGTGGGGCGGACTCGGCATGGTCGTGGCCCTCGTGACCGTGTTCTCGTTCCTCGGGATGAAACCGCGGGTCCTGGGCGTCGTGGTCGGCGGCGTCGGGTTCGGGTTGTTCCTCGACGAGATCGGCAAGTTCGTCACCAAGACCAACGACTACTTCTACCGGCCGTCCATCGCGATCATGTATGTGGTGATCGTGGTGTTGCTGCTGGTCAACCGGTCTTTGCACGACGTGCGCCCGCCGACCCCGACGGAAGACGTCGCCAATGCCGCCGCGATCGCACTCGGCGGACTCGACCGCGGACTGGACCGCGGGCGGCGGGAGCAGGCGCTGGCGCAGCTGCGCCGGGCCGCGGCGGCCGGCGCCGACGACGCGACGCTCACGTCCGTCCGGGATCTGCTCGGTCGCTGCCCCGACCGCGCCGGCCGGACCCTGCCCACGGCACGGGAGCTGGCCCGGCGCGCGACCCCCGACTTCGCCAAGGGTCCCGGCATGCTCTGGACCGCGGCCGTGCTGCTCACCCTGTTCTCCACCCTGGGACTGCTCAGTGCGGTGATCACGCTCGGCGACGACCTTCGCGGCGACGAGGGAACCGATATCACCACCATCGGGCAGCTCATCGGATCCGCCATCGCTTTCGTGCTGTGCTGGGCGGCCATCGTGCGACTGCGGAACGGCAAGCTGTGGCCGCTGCAGTTCCTGCGGGCCGCCGCGCTGGTCACCGTCCTGCTCACCGAGGTGTTCGACTTCGTCGCGCAGGAATTCGGAGCGCTGCTGAACGTGGCCGTCGGACTCGGCGCCCTCGTCGTCTTCTCGTCGCGCATCGCGATCACGGAACGCGCGCGGGCACTGGCGCTCGACAACTCTGCTGCAACGAAACTCGGCCCGTTGCCACCCCGGGAGCCGTCGTCGCTTACCGTAGACAGGTGAGCATCCAAGCCTCCGGTGCCTCGACCTGGCCCGCAGTACTGACGTGGCGGGCGGACAACGCACCCCGAATGGAATCGGTGCGCGTCCAGCTCAATGGCGACCGCATCAAGGCCGCCGGGCGGATCATCGGCGGCGAGTGCGCCGAGCATCCCGCGTTCAGCGCGTCCTACGACCTCGTCACCGACGAGAGCGGTGTCACCCGCCGGCTGTCGCTGCGGACGTCCGTCGCGGCCGGTGAACGGCAGATGTCGATCAGCCGGGACGAAGAGGGCACGTGGATGGTGGAACACGGCGCCAACCACCAGCGATCCACGTTCGACGGTGCCCTCGACGTCGACATGGTGCTCAGCCCCTTCTTCAACGCCCTGCCCATCCGGCGGTACGGCCTGCACCTCGGATCGGAGGACGTCGAGGTTCCCGTCGTGTACGTGAACCTCCTGGACCTTCGGGTCGAGGGTGCGATCCTCACCTACAGCAGCGGCCCGGACGGCATCCACGTGCTGTCGCCTGTGTCGAGTTCCTCGGTGACCGCCGATCGAGACGGGTTCATCGTCGACTACCCGGGCCTGGCCGAGCGGATTTAGGCGCTGCGCGCCCGTGCGCCTTTTTGGTAGCCCCAGCAACCAGAAAGGCTCACAGGCGGCGGAGCCGCCCTCCCCGCCGACCCGCGTCCCGCATCTCCTCGATCCAGCCGTCGCGGCCGGGGACGATGCCGGTGATCTCCCACGTCTCCTGGTTGTCGTACGTCAGGCGGGCGGCGTGACCGTCCTCGACGAGCGCCGCCGTCGACGCCTGCTCCGACAGTTCGGTCCGCGCGTTCTGCAGCAGTACCAACGCCTCGTCGAGGGCGATCAGAAGGGCGTCCCGGTTGCCCTCGCACATGGCCCGGACGAGTCCGGGCGCGCTGCCTGCGACCCGGGTGCCGTCGCGGAACGATCCTGCCGCCAGACCGAGTGCCAGCGGTCCGCCCCGGGCGCCGGTGATCGCGAGGGTCTCGGCGAGCAGGTGCGGTAGGTGCGAGATGCGTGCGACGGCACGGTCGTGTTCGCCGGACTCGGCGGGCACGACGACGGAACCGCAGTCCAAGGCGAGCTGTGCGACCTGCGTCCAGATGCCGGGGTCGACGCCGTCGTCGGTGCCGACCACCCACACGGCCTCGCGGAACAGGTCGGCGCTGCCGACGCTCCACCCCGACGCCGACGTTCCGGCCATCGGGTGCCCGCCCACGTAGCGGTCGGCGAGCCCCTGACGGGCCGCCGCCGCGGCGACCTCCGCCTTGACGCTGACGACGTCGGTGATCGAACAGTTCGGCGCGTACAGGGCGATTGCGGTGAGGGTCGCGGCGACTGCGGGGACGGGAACGGCGATCACGATCAGCGCCGACTCCGCCGACGCGCGCTGGAGCACCGCGACGAGATCGGTGTCGGCGTCGAAGCCGTCGGCGCGGGCGGCGTCGACGGACGGCGCGGATCGGTTGTGGCCCCACGCTTCGCGGCCCGCCCGGACCGCCGCACGCAGCAGTGAACCGCCGATCAATCCCAGGCCGAGCACGCACACCGGAGGTGCGGAAGCGGTATCAGACACCCGAACAGGTTGGCACATTCCCGTGCGGACTTCATTTACCGGCACCCCGCGGGCTACCGTTGCGCTCATGGGTGCACAGCGCGCGGAAAACAACAGCGCCTCCTCGGATCGGGCAGAGGATCTGGAGGGCTTCGGTGTCGCGGTAGTACACGAGGACGGCCGGTGGAAGGTCAAGGCCCTCACGTCGGCTGCTCTGACCAGTCTGAGCGTCGCGGAGGAGGAGCTTCGGGCCCTCCGTAGCGCGGGCGCGTTCTTCGGTCTGCTGGACGTGGACGACGAATTCTTCGTCGTGCTCCGGCCGGCGCCGTCGGGAACGCGTCTGCTGCTGTCCGACGCCACCGCCGCCATCGACTACGACATCGCCGCCGACGTCCTCGAGGCGCTCAACGTCGAGGTCCCGGACATCGATCCGGACGAACTCGACGACATCGACCCCTGGGAGGAGGGCGACCTGTCGCTGCTGTCCGACCTAGGTCTGCCCGAACCCGTGCTGGCCGTCATCACGTCCGAGACGGACCTCTACCCGGACGAGCAGCTCGGGATGATCGCGCAGCGGCTCGGGTTCACCTCGGAGCTGGCCGGCGTCCTCGACAAGCTTCCCCGGTAGCTTCGCGCGCCGTGACACTGCAGGACGACGAGCGGATGATCCGCTCGGCGATCGAGGCCGCCCGCGCCGCCACCGACGCGGACGTGCCGGTGGGTGCGGTGGTGTTCGACGCCGAGGGGGTCGAGGTGTCGCGGGCCGTGAATTCGCGCGAGGCGATGTCGGATCCGACGGCGCACGCGGAGATCATCGCGTTGCGGGCGGCCGCGCGGGTGTACGGCGACGGCTGGCGCCTCGAAGGGGCGACGCTGGCGGTGACGCTGGAGCCGTGCACGATGTGCGCGGGCGCGCTCGTCCTGGCCCGGATCTCCCGGGTGGTGTTCGGGGCGTGGGAGCCGAAGACGGGTGCGGTGGGCTCGCTGTGGGATGTGGTCCGCGATCGCCGGCTCACGCACCGTCCGCAGGTCAGGGGCGGTGTTCTCGAGGACGAATGCGCCGGGATCCTCGAAGATTTCTTCCGTGAACGCCGCTGACCGGTTTCAAACCCGTTCGTGGGGTACTCGACAGTTTGTGGCCGGGTCCGCATGACCCGTGCTTCTCTGGAGAAAGGTGCCGAATAGGCGCCGCCGGACCCGAGGCCGGGTCCGAAAACGGATTCACGGAGGTATCTCGTGGGAATCGCAGACAAAGCTTCGAACAAGGCAGAAGATCTGAAGGGCCAGGCCAAGGAAGCCACGGGCAAGGCGACGGGCGATCCGGACCTGCGCGACGAAGGCAAAGCAGATCAGGCCTCGTCGGCGGTGAAGGATGCCGGCGAGAAGGTCAAGGACGCCGCCAAGAACCTCAAGGACAAGCTCACGTAACGCGGGTTCACCTGGCGATTTCGGGCTCGGGCGCCACATCCGGTAAAGTCACCGGCGGTGGCGTGTCCGAGCGGCCTAAGGAGCACGCCTCGAAAGCGTGTGACGGGTAACCCCCGTCCGAGGGTTCAAATCCCTCCGCCACCGCCAAAGCTCCCCACCTGCACCCGCAGGTGGGGAGCTTTTTTGTTCCCAGCGCACTCCCAGGTCGTAGCGAGTGACAGCAATTGAAGCTGCAACTAGCCTGAGCTCATGAAGAAACTGTGGTGGTTGGTCGGCGCAGTTGTCGTTGTGGTGGTCGCGGTGCTGGTGGGACCGTGGTTCTACGGCCAGTTCATCGCAGAGGACGACGCTCCGGCGGCCTCGGTGTCCACCGAGGGCGCGCAGGCGGCCACCGGGTCGGTCGACGGGCAGTGGACCGTCACACCGGGTGAGGGGTCCAACCAGACCGCGGCGGGGTACACCGTCCACGAGATCCTCAACGGCGCGAGCGTCACCGTGGTCGGGTCGACCGGCGACGTCACCGGCACCGCGACCGTCGAGGACGAGAAACTCACCGCAGGTGAGGTGACGGTGCAGGTGGCGACCATCGCAACCGATCAGTCTCGCCGCGACGGCCAGTTCCGCGGCAACGTCATGGACACCGCCACGTTCCCGACCGCCACGTTCACCGTCGACGCCCCGGTCGACCTGTCGGCGCTGCCGGCGGACGGTTCGGTGGGAACGGTCACCGCTCAGGGCACGCTGACCCTCAAGGGGCAGTCGCGACCGGTGTCCGTCGACATCGACGTGCTGCGCTCCGGCGACGACCTCATTACGTCGGGCAGTATCCCGGTCACCTGGACGGATTTCGGTGTGACGCCGCCGTCACTGGGCTTCGTGACCGTGGACGGCAACGGCACGGTCGACTTCCTGGTGAGCCTTTCGCGGTCCTGACGGCGCCCACCCGGGCGGCCCGAAGGCGTACCCCAGTTTGTCGCGCCACGACGGTGCCCGGCGCCAGTCCCGCGCGATGGCGGCGTACTCGTGGATTTGCAGCGTCCAGATGTTGTAGGTGCCGACGGGCGTGGTGAGTCCGTAGGTGGGGCGGTGGGTTTCGGGTTGGAACGTGCCGAACATCCGGTCCCACACGATGAGGATGCCCGCGTAGTTGCGGTCGAGGTATTCGGGGTCGCAGCCGTGGTGGACGCGGTGGTGCGAGGGCGTGTTGAACACGAATTCGACGGGCCGGGGCAGCTTGTCGATGCGCTCGGTGTGGACGAAGAATTGGTAGACGAGGTTCACGGAGAACCCGATGAACACCATCCACGGGGGAATGCCGATCAGCGGCAGGGGAATCCACATCAGGATCTCGGCGCTGTTGTTCCACTTCTGCCGCAGCGCGGTGGAGAAGTTGAAGTACTCGCTCGAGTGGTGGGCCTGGTGGGTGGCCCAGATCAGCCGGATGCGGTGCGACATCCGGTGGTAGGTGTAGAACAGCACGTCGACGCCGAGGATGAGGATCACCCACGTGTACCAGGCGTCGGCGGGCAGATGCCACGGCGCGAGGTACACCCAGATGGCGGAGTATCCGATCAGGGCGAGAAGTTTCCAGAACGTGGTCGTCAGGATCGACACGGCGCCCATTGCGACGCTGGCTCGCGCGTCACGACGTTCGTAACCGCCCCGGACGGGGAGGGACCGGCCGTCGGGGTCGGTGGCCGCATCCTCGAGGTGCCGCGCCGCGCACCATTCGATGACCAGGAACAGGACGAACGCCGGGATGGCCAGCGTCACCGGTTCGTGCAGGGGCGTCAGCAGCGCCGAGTTCCAGGCCGACGTCACGGTGTCCCACATTGCGTCCTCCACGGCAAGACGAGCGTCCAGGTCAATGTACCTCGACGTGACGGGTATCACTGAGTTGCCCGTTTTCATACTCAGATGGTAGGAATTCGGTGTGCACATCACCGCCAAGGTGGACTACGCCGTGCGGACGCTGATCGAACTGGCCGCTGCCGGGCCGTCCCCGTCCAAGGCCGAGTTCCTGGCACAGTCGCAGACCATCCCGCACAAGTTCCTCGAGGCCGTGCTCGCCGACCTCCGGCGTGGGGGTCTGGTGAACAGCCGGCGCGGACCCGACGGCGGCTACTGGCTCGCCCGTCCCGCCGAGGACATCACGATCGCCGACGTGATCCGGACCGTCGAGGGTCCGCTGGCGTCGGTCCGGGGTGAGCGGCCCGAGGACGTCGACTACAGCGGTCCGGCCGCCAAACTGCAGGACGTGTGGATCGCGGTGCGGGTGAACCTGCGTGCCGTGCTCGAGAACGTGAGCCTGGCGGATGTGGCGAACGAGCAGCTGCCGGACTTCCTCTCCACGCTGACGTCCGACCCGGGCGCCTGGGAGCGTCGGACCCCGCCGGCTACGACGGCGGACGAGGCCGCAGCGCGCGGCTGATGGTCCGGCCTGCGGCGCGCACCAGCGGGACCAGTGCATTCACCGAGGCGGTCTCCGCCGACACCACCAGCGACACGGCCGCGACGGCGGTTCCGGGGCGTTCGAAGATCGGTGCGGCGACGGAGACGGCGTCCAGGGTCACCTGACGATCGCTGATCGCGACTTCGGACCGGCGGATCTCGGCGAGCGTCCGCCGCAGGACGACGGGGTCGGTGACGGTCCGGTCGGTGAACTTCTCGATCGGCCCGGCCAGCACCTGCTCCTGCACGTCGGCGGGCATGTACGCGAGCAGGGCGAGGCCGATGCCGGACGCCGTCAGCGGGAACCTGCCGCCGACGCGGGTGTGCACGGGGACGGCCTTCTGCCCGGCGATGCGTTCGACGAACACGACCTCCGTGCCCTCACAGATTCCGAGTTGGACGTTCTCGCGGGTGATCTGCGAGAGGTCCTCCATGACCGGCATCGCCAGCTCGCGGAGCATCGTGCCGCGCGGTGCGAGCGAGGCGATCTCCCACAGCTTGAGTCCGACGGTGAAGCGCCCGCTGCTGTCCCGCTCGAGGGCGCCCCATTCGATGAGGTCGCTGGTCAGCCGGTGCACGGTGCTCAGCGGGTACCCGGACTTCCGCGACAGGTCGCTGAGGGTCAGCCGCGGAGCCGACGGGGTGAACAGTTCGAGGAGACGCAGCGAGCGGATGGTCACCGATCCGGTGATCGCCATGGCTCGTTCTCCATCTCACAGTTCCAGGATCAGGCGCGGGCAGGTCGCCCGCGAGACGCAGATCATCATAGTGTCGTCGGCGGCCTGCTCGTCCGCGGTGAGCAGGGAATCCCGGTGCTCGACGGTGCCGCCGAGGACGGCCGTCTCGCAGGTTCCGCAGGTCCCTTCCTCGCAGGACGAGAGCACCTGCACGCCGGCGGCCGTGACGGCCTGCAGGATCGTCTGATCGGGGGCGACGGCGACCGTCTTGCCGCTGAGCGTCAACTCCACCTCGAACCCCTCCGACCGAACCGGCGCGTCGAGGTCCTTGGCCGCGAAGCGCTCGAGGTGCAGGGCGCCGGAGGGCCAGCCGTCGCAGTGACCGGTGACGGCGTCGAGCAGCGGCGCGGGCCCGCAGCAGTACACGAGCGTGTTCTCGCGAACCTCGCCGAGCAACCCGGGCAGGTCGATCAGGCCGTGTTCGTCCTCGGGGTAGACCACGAGTCGGTCGCCGAAGCGCGCGGCGAGCGTGTCGGCGAACGCCATCGAACCGCGGCTGCGTCCGCCGTAGACGAGGGTCCAGTCGGCGCCGGCGTCGTCCGCCGCCTGCGCCATGGTGAGGATCGGGGTGATCCCGATGCCGCCCGCGATGAACAGGTACCGCGGTGACGGCTCGAGTTCGAAATGATTGCGCGGCCCGCGGACGGTGACAGTGTCGCCCACGGTCAGCTTGTCGTGCACGAACTGGGAACCGCCGCGGCCCATCGCCTCCCGCAGCACCGCGACCCGCCACGTGCCGGTGTCGGCCGGGTTGCCGCACAGCGAGTACTGGCGGGTGAGCTCGGGGGTGAGCAGCAGATCGATGTGCGCGCCGGGCGTCCACGCCGGCAGGTCGGCGCCGGACGGGTCGCGGAATTCGAGGACGACGACGCCGTCGGCGCCGGTGGTCCTGGCGGTCAGTTGCAGCTCGAGTACGGGTTCGGGTGGCATGACGGTCTCTCCGGATCAGACGGGAACGGCGGCGAGGGGCGGTGCGGCGTCGTCGGGTGCGGGTGAGTCGACGGCACGGTGCCCGACCGGGTGGGCGAGGAGCCACTCCCACAGGGCGGCGGGGTTGTCGGCCTCGTGTGCCGCTCCGCAGTGGCAGACCCCGCGCAGCCGGTCGGTGCCCGGCAGCCAGACGATCCGCAGAACATTCGCGCCGCGGAGCATGCGCGTCGGTTCCACGGTCATGACGCGGGCACCGTCGTGCGGGAGTTGTCCACCAGCTTCTTCAGCAGCCGGCGTGCGCCGAGGCCGCCGGCGTCGATGTTGATCGACAACTCCTGGTAGCCGGCCTGCTCGGTGTCGAGTGCCCGCTGCAGAACGTTGAGCGCCACGACGTCCTGCATCACGACGGTCCGGTTGTTCTCGGCGAGGAACGTGGTGACGTCGTCGTCGCCGAGCGCGAAGTCGCGGGCCACGGCCCAGAAGTCGAGGGTGGAATTCTCGGTGGATGGGGTGATCGCGTAGACGATCTCGCTGTGGAAGGCGTGCGGGTCAATGCCGTTTTCGCCGGGCAGCGGTGCCCCGATCGGGGCGATGCGGCTGTGCAGCAGGTACAGGCACGGCGGCGTGTACTCGATGTCCTGCCAGCGGGTGATGCGTCCCTCGATGCCGGTGGACGTCGAGTAGAACGGCGGGCACTCGGCGTCGTCCATGTGCCGGGACACGTAGATGACGTTCCGGTCCTCGTCGACCTCGGTGGTGATCGGGGTTTCGGCCACCTCGGGGGTGCCGATGTAGCCGCCGTGCAGGTACGTCTCGTGCGACAGGTCCATCAGATTGTCGACGAGCAGGCCGTAGTTGCAGTCGATCGGTTCCATCCCGGACACGACGGTGTAGTCGGGGGAGTCCATCCACGGCGCGCGGGGGATGCGGGTGGGGTCGCCCTGTTCGGGGTTCTCCGGGTCGGCGATCCAGACCCACATGAACGAGTCCTGCTCGACCACCTGGTACTGCTTCAGCCGGGCGGTGCGGGGGACGCGTTTCTGGCCCGGGACGAACACGCAGCCGCCGTCGCTGCCGTAGGTGAACCCGTGATAGCCGCAGACCACGGTGTCGCCGTCGAGCCGGCTCGGCGCCTCGGACAGCGGGTAGCGGCGGTGCACGCACCGGTCGCTCATCGCGACGGCCTCGCCGGCCTCGGTGCGCCAGAACAGGATCGGCTCCTCGCAGATGGTGCGCGAGAGCAGGTCGCGTCCGACCTCGCGGCCGTACGCTGCGACGTACCACTGGTTGCGGGCGATCGTGGACATGAGGCCTCCGGAATGTGCTGGGCTGCGGCGGAATTCGTGACGCGGGACGCGGTGGGGCATCTGCGTCGTCTCCACCACTGTGCGCCACCGGAGGTGATCCACCGCACTTGGTTTCCGAATGCCGGAAGGGTTTGTCAGGGTTTGCGTACGAGGTAGGCGAACATCGTCACCGACATGTGGAAGTCGCCGATGCGGGCGGCGGCGGTCAGCCGCTCGAGCAACTCGACGCGCTCCGCCTCGGTGATTGCACCCTCCGCGACGGCGGCGGCGGTCATAATCTGGACGAGCGGGCCGGTCGCATCGTCCGGGTCCTGGATCAGCGCCTCCGTGCCGACGTCCTCGACGACGAGTCCGGCGGCCGTGAGCTGCCCCGGGAGCCGGCGTCCGGAGTGCGGGTTCGCGGTGTGCGAGAGCATCACGCCCATGATCCGGTGCAGCATCTCCGGTTCGCCGGGGTGCATGATCGCCGTCCCCCAGTCGCTGTCGACGATGACAGCCCGGCCGCCCCGCCGGAGGACCCGTGCCACTTCCCCCGCTGCACGCTCCGGTTCGCTCAGGTGCTGGAAGACGCGCTCGCTCCGGGCCACGTCGAGGCGTTCGTCGGGGAAGGGCAGCGCGTAGGCGTCGCCGACGACGAACTGCGCGGTCGAGCCCTCCTCCTCGGTCCGCTCACGGGCGAGGAGCGCCATCCCGGGGTTCGGGTCGAGTCCGATCGCGCGACCCGACGCGGTGACCGCCGCGGCGAGGGCTCGTGTCTCCGATCCGGTGCCCGAACCGATGTCGAGGGCGCTGTCGCCCGGCTGCACCTGCAGTGCGGCGTGCGACCACTCGCGCAGTCGCCGGATGCCCGGGCGCGCGGCCTGCAGGTCGAGAACGGAGGCGAGTTGGTCCAGTGCGGCGCGGTCGATCTCGTCCGCCCGGAACGACAGCGGCGCCGTCGGATCGGACATGCTTCCACCGTAGCCGCCCGGTGACTCCCGCCACAGTGTTGCGGGAACTGTGGGCAAGGACATGAAAATTGCACACTCGCGCAAATTTGCAGAGCTGCGCAAGTTCTGTACCGTCGGTGTAGTGATTTCGGAAATCGGACTGCGGGACCGCAAGAAAGCCGCCACGCGCGCGGCCCTCAGCGGTGCCGCCGCACGCCTGGCCCGGGCGCTGGGCATCGAATGCGTCACCGCCGACGCCATCGCATCCGAGGCGGGGGTCTCGACTCGGACGTTCCACAACTACTTCTCCAGCAAGGAGGAGGCGGTACTGGCCCACTTCGAGGAGTCCGTCCACGACTGGGTGAACCTCCTCCGCGCGCGCCCCGAGGACGAGCCGATCTGGGATTCCCTCGAGCACGTGGTGGTCCAGATCGTCACCGCTCCCGGGAAGCCGCTCGAAGAGACCGCCGTGATGATGGAACTCGTCGAGTCCAGTCCCGCGCTGCTCGCGAAGAAGCTCGAAGTGCACCTCCGGGTGACGCGCCTCATCGGCGAAGTCATCGCCGAACGCACCGGCACGAACATCGACACCGACCTCTACCCCAACCTGCTGCACATGGCGGTCGGATCGGCGTGCAAGGCGTCGATCGACCTGTGGCGCAGCGGCAAGACCGGCGCGAGCGGACCCGAAGAACTGGTCCGCGACGCCATGCGCCAACTCCGGCAAGGAATCCCGCAGCCGTAGCCGGCTGCCCAGAACCACCCTCGTTCCCACTGACTCACAAGGAGCCTCCCGTGGCCACCTATCTCTATCGGATCGGCCGATTCGCCTACCGGCGAAAAGGCGCGGTCCTCAGCGTCTGGCTGGTGATCCTGGTCCTCATGGGCGTCGGGGCGGCCACGCTGTCCGGACCCACCAAGGACTCGTTCTCCATCCCGGGCACTCCCGCGCAGCAAGCGCAGGACCTCATGGCCGAACGCTTCCCCGAAGCCGCGGGCAGCGATCCGATGAACGCGGTCAGCGCGCGCTACGTGTTCGCCGCACCCGAGGGGCAGACTCTCGCGAGCGAGCAGAGTCGGCAGGCGATGGACGCCGTTCTCACCAAGGTCCGTGGCATCGAGCAGGTCCAGGACGCGGCCAAGGTGGATCCCGCCACCGCATCGGGCGCCGACGCCACGAAGGCGCTGGTCAACCCCGTCACCGCGAACGACCAGCTCGTCGAGATGGCGAAGTCCACCGCGGCCGACAAGGGCATCAGCGAGCAGACGGCCGTCGCGAACGCGCAGGCGCTGTCTCCGCTCAACGCGGACAAGACCGTCGGCTACGTCGAAGTGCCGTTCACGGGCACCGTGGCTGACGTCGACCAGGCGCTGCGCGACCAGATCGCCTCCGCGGCCGACGCCGGCCGCAATGCGGGTCTCACCGTCGAGATCAGCGGTTCCGTCGTCAACGAAGCAGCACCGCCGGGCGGCGCCACCGAACTCGTCGGCATCGGCGTGGCCGCTGTCGTCCTCGCGCTGACGTTCGGTTCGCTCGTCGCCGCGGGTCTGCCCCTGATCACCGCGATCATCGGCATCATGATCGGCAGCCTCGGCATCACCGTCGCCACCGGATTCACCGATCTCAGCTCGATGACACCCACGCTGGCCATCATGATCGGCCTGGCCGTCGCCATCGACTACTCCCTGTTCATCGTGTCCCGGTTCCGGCACGAACTCACCCTCACGGACGACCGCTCCGAAGCGGCCGGACGTGCCGTCGGAACCGCAGGATCCGCCGTGGTGTTCGCCGGTCTCACCGTCATCATCGCGCTGATCGCCCTGCGCGTCGTCGGGATCCCGTTCCTCTCCGACATGGGCGCGGCCGCCGCGTTCACGGTGTTCATCGCCGTGTCCATCGCGCTGACCCTGCTGCCCGCGATCCTCGGGCTGTTCGGGAAGAAGGCGTTCGCCGGCAAGATCCCGTTCCTCAGCAGTCGGGACCTCGAGGACGACGAGGGCAAGCCGAGCCTCGCGCTGCGCTTCATCAGCGCCGTGGTCCGCAGGCCCGCGATCCCGCTGATCGCCGGAGTCGTCGTGCTCGGCGCGCTCGCCGTCCCCGCCGCCGGCCTGAGCCTGGCCCTGCCGAGCGAGGGCACCGGCGACCCCGCCACCAGCTCCCGGCAGGCGTACGACCTGGTGAGCGACGGCTTCGGCCCCGGCAAGAACGGCCCGCTGCTCGTCGTCGTCGACGCCAGGGACATCACCACCGGAACGCCGTCGGAGGCGTTCGGTGAGGTCGTGAAGACCATCACCGCGCAGGACGACGTGGCCAACGCCCAGGTCGTCGGCATGAACAAGGCCGGCGACACCGCGCAGATCCTGGTGACGCCGAGCAGTGCCCCGAGCGATCCCGCAACCATGGACCTCGTCGACAACATCCGCGGGGCCGAGGGCGCCCTCCACGACTCGATCGGCGTCAATTACGGCGTCACCGGGCAGACCGCGCTCGAAGGCGACGTGTCCGAGACCCTGCAGGACGCGCTGATCCCGTACCTCGCGGTGGTCGTGGGCCTGGCGTTCCTCCTGCTCCTGCTGGTGTTCCGCTCGCTGCTCGTGCCGCTGACCGCCACGCTCGGCTTCCTCCTCAGCGTCGCGGCCACCTTCGGCGCCACTGTCGCCGTGTTCCAGGAAGGCTGGGGCGGCATCATCTCCAACCCGCAGCCGATCGTCAGCTTCATGCCGATCTTCCTGATCGGTGTCGTGTTCGGTCTCGCGATGGACTACCAGGTGTTCCTGGTGACCCGGATGCGGGAGGAATACGTCCACGGCGCCACCGCGAAGCAGGCCGTCACCGTCGGCTTCAACCACGGCGCCCGGGTGGTCAGTGCCGCCGCCGTCATCATGATCTCGGTGTTCGCGGCCTTCATCGCCGAACCGAACTCGTTCATCAAGTCGATCGGCTTCGCTCTGGCAGCGGCCGTATTCTTTGACGCTTTCGTTGTCCGCATGGTCATCATCCCGTCCGTGATGGCACTGCTCGGCGACAAGGCCTGGTGGCTGCCGACGTGGCTGGACAAGATCCTGCCCAACGTCGACATCGAGGGCGAGAAGCTGAAAAAGGTGCTGGACGACGCGGACGAGCCGCTGCAACCCGTCCGATAGGCGCTCCGCGCCCGTGCGCCTTTTTGGTAGTGGCTGTAACCAGAAAGGCGCACAGGGCCGTAGTAACCTTCGGACATAATGATGACCCGCCAGGATCGCTGCCCATGTTGAATGCCCTGCTCACCACGTATCTCCGTCCGTACAAGCGGGAGCTCACCGCGGTCGTCCTGTTCCAGTTGGTCGCCACCGCCGCTGCCCTGTACCTGCCGAGCCTGAACGCCGATCTCATCGACAACGGTGTCACCAAGGGCGACACCGCGTACATCCTGTCGACCGGTCTCACGATGCTGCTCGTCACCGTCGTGCAGATCATCTGCTCGATCGGTTCGGTGTTCTTCGGCGCCCGCGCCGCAATGGGTTTCGGGCGCGACGTGCGCCGCGCCGTCATGCATCAGGTCGGGAGCTTCTCGTCCCGTGAGTTCGGCCGCTTCGGCGCGCCGTCCCTGATCACCCGCAACACGAACGACGTGCAGCAGGTACAGATGCTCGTCGTCATGAGCTGCACGATCCTCGTGATGGCGCCGATCATGTGCGTCGGCGGTGTCGTGATGTCGATCCGGGAGGACGCCGGGCTCGCCTGGATCCTGGCGGTCACCGTGCCGGTACTCGCGCTGTCCATGGGTTTCGTGATCTCACGGATGGTGCCCGCGTTCCGGGAGATGCAGACCCGCATCGACGGGGTCAACCGGGTGCTCCGTGAGCAGATCACCGGTATCCGGGTGGTGCGGGCGTTCGTCCGCGAACGCTCCGAGATGCAGCGGTTCGGCGACGCGAACGAGCAGCTCACCCAGACCGCCCTGCGGGTCGGCAGGCTGACTGCCGTGATGTTCCCCCTCGTGATGGTCATCGCGAACATCACCAGCGTCGCCGTCATCTGGTTCGGTGGTCACGAGATCAACAGCGGCACGATGCAGGTCGGCTCGCTCACCGCGATGCTCAGCTACATCATGCAGATCCTGATGTCGGTGATGATGGCTTCGTTCATCGCGATGATGGCGCCCCGCGCCACCGTCTGTGCCGAACGCATCGGCGAGGTACTCGACACCGATTCCACCGTGGTCCCGCCGACCGACGCGATCACCGTGCTGGAGAACCCCGGCGTGGTGGAACTGCGCGACGCCGGGTTCAAATTCCCCGGCGCCGACGAACCCGTGTTGCGCGACATCAGCTTCCGCGCCGAACCGGGCAAGACGACCGCGATCATCGGCGGCACCGGTTCCGGCAAGACGACGCTGCTGTCGCTGATCCCGCGCCTCATCGACGCGACATCGGGTGCGGTCACCGTGTCCGACACGGATGTGCGCGGCATCGACCTCGACGTCCTGCGGGCCGGCATCGGACTCGTTCCGCAGCGGCCCTACCTGTTCTCGGGCACCGTCGCCACCAACCTCCGGTACGGCAAACCCGACGCCACCGACGACGAACTGTGGCGGGCCCTGGAGATCGCGCAGGCCGCCGATTTCGTCCGCGCCATGCCAGAGGGTCTGGACACCCCGATCGCGCAGGGCGGCACCACCGTCTCCGGCGGTCAGCGGCAGCGGCTCGCCATTGCGCGGGCGCTGGTCCGTCGGCCGTCGATCTACCTGTTCGACGACTCCTTCTCCGCCCTCGATCTCACCACCGACGCCCGGCTGCGCGCGGCGCTGAAACCCGAGACGTCGGACGCGTGCGTCATCGTCGTCGCCCAGCGGGTCTCGACCATCGTGGAGGCCGAGCAGATCGTGGTCCTCGAGGACGGCGCGGTCGTCGGAATCGGAACGCACGACCAACTGCTCGAGACGTGTCCGTGTTACGTCGAGATCGTCGAGTCCCAACGATCGGTCCAGGAAGCACTATGAGCGATCGCGCAACTACCACCACCGCCGAAAGGCCCGCCGGCCCGCGCATTCCGGGACCGGTCGCTCCGGGTGCCCCGGGGTCCAAGCCGAACGACCTGTGGCCGTCCATGAAGCGGCTGCTGCGGCGGCTGCGACCCCACCGCATCGCCGTCGGCGTCGTCTTTCTCGTCGCTGCCATCTCGGTGGTGCTCACCTCAATCGCGCCGCGCATGCTCGGTCAGGGCACGAACCTGATCTTCGACGGCATCATCGGCGCCCAGTTGCCCGCCGGGATGTCGAAGGACCAGGCCGTCGCCGCGCTGCGGGCCGACGGTCAGAACACGTTCGCCGACATGGTGTCCGGCATGGCCGTCGTGCCCGGTGTCGGTATCGACTTCAGCGCGCTCGGCCGGGTGCTGGCGATCGTGCTGGCCCTGTACCTGGGGTCGGCGGTGTTCATGTGGGTGTCGGGTTTCCTGCTGAACATCATCGTGCAGGGCGTCGTCAAGAACCTGCGCGCCGAGGTCGAGCGAAAGATCCACCGACTTCCGCTGCGCTACTTCGATTCCCACTCCCGCGGCGACCTGCTGAGTCGCGTCACCAACGACATCGACAACGTCTCGCAGTCGCTGCAGCAGACGATGAGTCAGCTGATCGTGTCGGCGATGACGGTGATCGGCATCCTCGTGATGATGATCGTCATCTCGCCGCTGCTCGCGTTGATCGCGGTGCTGACGGTGCCGCTGTCGATCCTGGTGACGGCGCAGATCGCGAAGCGGTCCAAGACCCACTTCGTGTCGCAGTGGAAGTCGACCGGAGCGCTCAACTCGCACGTGGAAGAGGCGTATACGGGCCACGAACTGGTCACCGTGTTCGGCCGCAGCCGCGAGGTGGAGGAGCGGTTCGAGGAGCAGAACGAGTCGCTCTACCAGGCCAGTTACCGGGCCCAGTTCATCTCCGGCCTGATCATGCCGGCGATCATGTTCCTCGGAAACCTCAACTTCGTGGCCATCGCCGTTCTCGGCGGGATGCGGGTGGCGTCCGGCACCATGAGCCTCGGCGACGTGCAGGCGTTCATCCAGTACTCACGCCAGTTCACCCAGCCCCTCACCCAGATCGGGGCCATGGTCAATCTCATGCAGTCGGGCGTGGCGTCCGCCGAGCGGGTGTTCGCCATCCTCGACGAGGACGAGGAGGAGCCCGACCTCACGGAAACGCCGACCCCGGCGAACCCGATGGGGCGGGTGGAGTTCGCCGACGTGTCCTTCGGCTACTCGCCGGAGCAGCCGCTGATCGAGAACCTGTCGCTGGTCGCGGAACCCGGGCAGATGGTCGCCATCGTCGGACCCACCGGCGCGGGCAAGACCACCCTCGTCAACCTGATCCTGCGGTTCTACGAACTCGACGGCGGCAGGATCCTCCTCGACGGCGTCGACATCGCCGAGATGTCGCGCGACGACCTGCGGTCCCGCATCGGGATGGTGCTGCAGGACGCGTGGCTGTTCGGCGGCACCATCCGCGACAACATCGCGTACGGACGTCCCGACGCCACCGAGGAGGAGATCCAGGCGGCCGCCCGGATCAGCTACGTCGACCGGTTCGTCCACTCGCTGCCCGACGGCTACGACACCGTCATCGACGAAGAGGGCAGCAACATCAGTGCCGGTGAGAAGCAGCTGATCACCATCGCTCGCGCGTTCATCTCGCAGCCCTCGATCCTGATCCTCGACGAGGCGACCAGTTCCGTCGACACCCGCACCGAGTTGCTGGTGCAGCACGCGACCGCGGTCTTGCGCAGCGATCGCACGAGTTTCGTGATCGCACACCGGTTGTCGACCATCCGGGACGCCGACCTCATCGTCGTCATGGAAGACGGCCGCATCGTCGAGCAGGGCAGCCACGAGGACCTGCTCCTCACCCGCGGCGCGTACTACCGTCTGTACAACAGTCAGTTCGTCAGTGCGTGACTATCCGTGAGTACTTGTTGACCGCGGGACGTTGAACAAGTACTCACAGGCACGCAGTGCTGCCTCCGGCTTCGAAGGTGGCGCTGTCGCAGTAGGCGGAGCGCGGATAGTACGGACCCATCGTGCTGGCGGGGTCGGTGTGATTGTTCTGCGACGCCTGGACCGACTGCGGGTAGAAGGCGTCGGACGGCAGCATGTACCGCAGGAAGAGGACCTTCTTCGCGACGTCGGTGGAACCCCAGGGGATGACGGTGACGGTGGGGTCGGCCGCGGCGCGGGTGGGGATGTCCTGTGGGGCGGCAACGACGTAGGTGTAGTTGCCGTCGCTGTCGGTGCGGGTCTGGAAGTCGGCGGCGCAGGCGACGACGGGATATGGCGTCGCCTGGTCGTTCTGGCACATCGACCAGTACCGCACCTGGCGGCCGGGCGTCGTGACGGGTTGGCCGGCACGGGTATCGGGGAAGGTGGGCGCCCGGCCCTGCACGACGACGATACGTCCGGGCCGGTACGTCAGGCCTGCCCCGACGTACTTGTTGTCGCCGTTCGGGAACAGGCCCGACGTGCTCGCGGGGTTCACGAACGTCGCCTCGGGGACGTTGCCGGGAAATGCGTCGGACGCGGCGCCGGCGATGATCTGATCGAATCCGGCTTCCGCGATCTGTCCGAGGGGGCCGTTGTCGGAGGCGGTGGGGTCGAATTCGGTCCCGCAGGTCGGCACCGGCGACGTTCGGCCCGCGGACGTCAGTGTCACGTCGGGCAGTGGGACGCCGCCCGACGGCGATGCCGGGTCGTCGGGCACGTACACCCGGATGATGAGGAAGCCGACGGGCACCGACTGCGCATCGACTCCGGCCGGGAGGGCCTGAATCTGGTTGCGCGCGTGATCGGCCGGTCCGGTCACGACCGTCGCGTGCCACCGCTTCTGCGCGTTGGGTAGGGAACCGGCGGCCGCGTCGGTGAACGGGTTTCCGTTGCCCGGGTCGGGCCCGATCTGGTTGTCGCGCAACGTGTCGACGGTGTCGAAGTTCGTCCCGTATGTGTTGAGCGAGAAGTAGCGGGCTGCCGGGTAGGTGCCGTTCAGTTCGATGGTGTCGCCGGGCCCCAGGGCGTAGGGCAGCACCCAGTACGTCGCGTTGGCGTCCGGGAAGGCCACGTTGAGCACGGTCGAGTTGGACATGAACTGCCACGCGCACGGCGCCGTCGGAGCGGGCGCCGCAGATGCGACCGACCCCGCGCCCGTCCACAGCAGCAGGAGACACACGGCGGCAACGACTTTCCCTGCCATGGTGGTCAGAACACCTCACCGAAAGCGGTCAGCTTCTCGATACCCTCACGGTCGATCTCGCCCGGAGTGTAGCGGTTGATCAGCTGGATGTAGGCGAGGTAACGCGCCATCGCGTCGGCACTCTGCTGAGCGAACGCCGGCGGTAAGGGAGCGGCCAGCTGGCTCGGCAGATACTGCGTCATCAGCTGGGCGGCCATCGCGGGGCCACGCGGGTCGTGATCGAAGGTGTTGTCGAGTTCCGCCCGGCCGCGCTCGGTCGCGTAGTCGTAGAACTCGTACTGGAACGACGCGGGGTCGAGGAAGGATTTGGGCCCCAACCACTTCGAATACACCGCGACCTTCGCCTCGGGGGTGCGGAGCACGTAGATGTGGGTGGGGGAGTTGTTCCAGTTGACCCCCTGCGGTGCGTGCTCGTTGGTGGCGAGGACGACGTGGTCGCGGCCGGCCGCGGCGTTGCTCCGCAGCAGCGGCAGGAGGTCGACGCGTTCGGCGTAGGTGGCGAACAGGTCCCCGGACATCCAGTTCCGGTCGCCGTGACCGAGCGTCGCAAGCAGTGGCACCACGTCGACGCTCGACGTGAGCTGGGCGCGCGGGGTGTCGGTGTCGCCGGTGAATCGTCCGGTCGGGTCGGCGACGATCAGAGGGATGTGGAACGCCTCGTCGTAGGCGGTGGACAGCTTGCCTGCCACGAAGCCGTGCGCCCCGGCGTACTCGCCGTGATCGGAAGTCATGACGAACACCGTGTTCGCCGCGACGTCTGCCGGCAGCGAGTTGATCACCGTGCCGATGTGATGATCGACCATCGACAGCACGTTGGTGTAACTGTCCAGGGCCCGCTCCCAGTACGTGTAGGGCGCGAACGCGATGTGCCGGTCGGGATCGGTGCCCTGACCGTAGGGCTGGAGATAGTAGTTCGACAGATTCTGGACGTCGTCCGTGACGCCACCCCACACCAGGGCCTGGAATTCCCGCGCGAAAACCTGGGTGCTCGGTTTCGACTGCAGCGCCCTCTCGGGTTCCCAGTTCGGCGGCACCGACGGAAATCCCAGGCGCGGGGGATCGCTCTCGCCGGTGGTCACCGACCAGGCCCGGGCGGGGCTGAGCGGGGGAACGTTGTTCGCGTACAGCGACTGGTAGCGTTCGGCTTCCGTTCCGGCCCAGAAGAACTGCTGATCATGGGGGTTGACGAAGCTCGCTGTGAGACAGAACGGCCCGTCGCCGGGTTTTCGCGTCGACAACCAGGCCGCCGCCTGGTCGGCGATGTGCCCGTCGAATTCGAAACCCTCACCGTTCAATCCGATGATGTCGGGCATGGTCAGTCCGTCGAACCCGTACTCCTCCAGATAGCCGGGGGCGAGCCCCGAGTCCTCGTCGGGCGACGGCGACAGATGCCATTTGCCGACGTACGGCGTGACGTACCCGGCCTGCCGCAGCAACTTGCCGTACGTCGGAAAGTCGCGTCCCATCGCGGGCGACGGAACGGGGGAGGCCCGATTACCGGTCCGCGTCTGCAACATCCAGTTCTGTAGCGGATACAGCCCGGTGACGAAGCATGCGCGGCCCGGACTGCACGCCACCCCGGCCGTATAGTGCTGCGTGAACTTCACCCCGGGCGCCCACAGCCTGTGGAGGTTCGGCATGAACCGCTGCAGGAACTGGTCCGCGGTGCTGATCCCGGCCGGAAAGACCTGGGGAAACCGCATCTCGTCGACGACGATGAACACGATGTTGGGCTGCACGTAATTGTTCGGCTGGCGGCGCAGCGGCGTCTCCGACGCGTCCGCTCGGCGGTCGAAGAGACCCGACATCACAGTCACCCCACCCGCGACCGCCGCACCCGAGAGAAACGTTCGCCTGTCGATCCGATGTCCTGACTTCTCGTCGGTCATGGCGGTTCCTCCGGTCGAAGGGATGGATCGTCTCACTCTCTGTACCCACTTTCGAACGAAGTAGTGATGTGTCGACGGAAATGTCGCGCGTGATTGGATACACCCGTGAATGCCGTAGTCCCGACCCCGCCCGATCCGTTCTTCACCGTCGGCACCCGACTCGACGGCCGGCTGGGGCGCACCGGGACCATTCACACCCCGCACGGCGACATCGCGACGCCGTCGTTCGTGGCCGTCGGCACCAAGGCCACCGTCAAGGCCGTGCTGCCGGAGAGCATGAAGGAACTGGGCGCGCAGTCGCTGCTCGCCAACGCGTACCACCTGTACCTGCAGCCGGGCCCGGACATCGTGGACGAGGCGGGCGGCCTCGGCAAGTTCATGAACTGGGACGGCCCGACGTTCACCGACAGCGGCGGATTCCAGGTGATGTCGCTGGGTGTCGGATTCAAGAAGGTCCTCGCGATGGAAGCGGTCGGGGTGCGCTCCGACGACGTCATCGCCAAGGGCAAGGAACGGCTCGCGACCGTCGACGACGACGGCGTCACCTTCAAATCGCACCTGGACGGGTCGCGGCACCGGTTCACCCCCGAGGTGTCGATGCAGATCCAGCACCAACTCGGCGCCGACATCATGTTCGCGTTCGACGAGCTCACCACCCTGTTGAACACCCGCGGCTACCAGGAGCAGTCGGTGGAGCGGACCCAGGCGTGGGCGGTGCGCTGCGTCGCCGAGCACGAGAAGCTCACCGCGGAACGCTCGCACCGCCCGTATCAGGCGCTGTTCGGGGTGGTCCAGGGCGCGCAGTACGAGGACCTGCGGCGGCAGGCGTGCCGGGGTCTGGAGTCGATCACGGGCGAGAGCGGCCGCGGTTTCGACGGGTACGGCATCGGCGGGGCGCTGGAGAAGCAAAACCTGGGCACCATCGTCCGCTGGTGCAACGAGGAACTGCCCGAGCACAAGCCGCGGCACATGCTCGGCATCAGCGAGCCGGACGACTTCTTCGTGGCCATCGAGAACGGCGCCGACACGTTCGACTGCGTCAATCCGTCACGCGTGGCGCGCAACGCGGCGATCTATCACCCGGGCGGCCGGTTCAACATCAACACCAGCCGCTTCCGTCGTGATTTCACACCGATCGACGAGAACTGCGACTGCTACACGTGCGCGAATTACACCAGCGCGTACATCCACCATCTGTTCAAGGCCAAGGAGATGCTGGCGTCGACGCTGTGCACCATCCACAACGAGCGCTTCACCGTGCGGTTGGTCGATCAGATCCGCGAGAGCATCGACGGCGGCTACTTCGACGACTTCAAGGCCGACACGTTGGGCCGCTTCTACCGCACGTGAGTGGGAATGCGTCCTCGGGGACACATTCCCAACTCACGTGGGGTCAGAGCTGGTAGGTGGGCTCGCGCTTCTTCACATAGGCGATGACGCGGTAGGTGATCGGCATGACCAGCACCTCCACCAGGGTCTTCCACAGGAATCCGACGATTACGTAGTTGACGAAATCGCTCCACGTGTCGATGCCGATCGCGCCGGCGGCGATGGAGCAGAAGATCAGGGTGTCGGCGAACTCGCCGACGATCGTCGAGCCGATGAGCCGCGCCCACAGGTGCTTTTCCTTGGTGCGCTCCTTGATCAGTACCAGCGTCACCGAGTTCAGCATCTGCCCGACGAGGTAACCGGACAGCCCGGCGATCAGCAGCCGCGGGTACACGCCGACGACGGTCCGCAGCGCTTCCTGGTTCTCGTAGAAGTCGGCGGACGGCAGTTCGATGAGGAGCCAGAAGCAGAACGCGGCCAGGATCAGGGCGCCGAAGCCCAGGTAGATCGCGCGACGCGTCGACTTGAACCCGTACACCTCGCTGAGGACGTCGCCGAGGATGTAGGCCAGCGGGAACAGGAAGAACCCGCCGTCCGTGATGATCGGCAGGATCTGCAGCGGCCCGAGCGTCAGCGACGAGTCGGCGAAGAATGCGACGCCTTTCGTCGCGCAGATATTCGAGATGAGCAGCGTCGCGGTGAAGAGCGCGACGAACGTGGGGTAGTACCCGCGGCTGACGTGCGCGAACGTCGCGTGGTCGTCTGGTTTGGTCTGCTGATCTGAGGCTGTCACGCCGCAATCCAAGCACCTGCAGGTGGAGGGGCGCGAATCAAGAACGGGTGAACGTACCTTTTGTCCGATCTGACGCGACGAAAGGTACGTTCACCCGCAGAGTTCGGACTAGCCCTGGACGACGCGCGTGCCGCCGGCCAGTTCGTCGTGCTTGCCCTGCTTGGTGGGGCTGCCGTTGATCGTCACGCCGATGACGACGGCGGCGACGACACCGAGCAGACCGAACAGGAACCCGAGGAACGGGAACCCGCCGAGCGCGCACAGCACGTAGAAGCCGTTCCGGGTCAGCGACTGCTGCTGGGTGGGCAGTCCGCCGTTCGGGCCCTCGACGCGCAGGCCCAGGAGCTGCTTGCCGAGGGTCTGACCCCGCGTCGTCTCGAAGAACACGAAGTAACCCACCGCGGCGGCCGCGGTGAGGATCGCCCCGAGAACGCTGCCGAGGAACGTGCCGAGCACCAGCGAGATGACGGTGGTGACCACGGCCAGCGGAATGCCGACGATCAGGCCGTCGATCACCCGCGCCCCGAGGCGCGGAAGGAGGTCGCCGGGCCGGGACGGGTCGAACCCGAAGTCGGGCTGAGTGAACGGCTGGGTGCCGAACTCCTGCGCCGAATCGAACTGCGGCTGTGCGCCGAACTGCTGCTGTCCCGCCCCGTTGTAGTGCGGCTGCCCGTACTGCTGCCCACCGAACGGCTGTTGTCCCTGGTTGGGATCGAATCCGCCAGAAGTCATGTGTTCCCCCTCGAATCGCGAGTCCTGAATGTCTCGGATGACGCCTGAGCACAATACGCAAGGGGTGGGAGTGACTCGAGTGACGGGAGTAGCAAAACGGGTGGGCGTGCTTCCGTCCCCGAGGACAGGAGCACGCCCACCCGTGGGGCGCGAACGGTCAGGCCGCGACGTAACGACCGGTGAGCACGCGGTAGGCGTAGGTCGACGCGATGATCGTGATCGGGATCGAGACGAGAAGTCCGACACCGCAGAGGACTGCACCGACGATGTTGATGCCGACGAGGGCCAGGGCCAGCAGCAGCACCGGGCCGACGTTCTGCGAGATCACGCGGAAACTCGACTTGATGCCGGTGATCGCGTCCTCGTTCTGGTCGATGACGAACTGCAGCGTCCACCAGGTCAGGAAGATCACGATGAGACCGGGGATGATGAGCAGGACGAAACCGATGGTGGAGGCCACACCGATGATGACGCTGGCGATGATGATCGCCCCGACGTTGGTGAACTGGAAGAACGAACCGAATGCCGGCTTGTTGCCGTCCACCTCGTGCAACGCGCCGCGGACGAGTGCGGCGTTGATCAGGTAGCCGACGATGGTGGTGACGATCGTGCCGATGATGCGCCACACCGAGAACGCCGCACTCATGTCGGACGACGTGCTGAACCCACCGAAGACGAGGTTCAACACCACCTCGATGACGACGGCGATCAGGAGAATGCCGATCCAGATGAGGGCGTTGTCCTTGAACTTGTTCCAGCCGTAGCCGATCGCGTCGCCGACCGAGAACTGTCCCGGCGTCTGCCCGGGGGCGCCGTAATTCGACATCGGCGGGGGCGGCGGATATCCGCCGGGCGGTGGACCCTGCGGCGGGGGCGGGTAATTACCCTGCGGCGGATAATTTCCGCCGGGCGGGGGTCCTTGCGGCGGGGGCGGGTAATTGCCGGGCGGCGGCGGATAGTTACCGCCGGGCGGCGGGGGATATCCGCCGGGCGGTGGACCCTGCGGCGGCGGAGGGTAATTCCCCGGCGGCGGCGGATAACCACCGGGCGGCGGGGGAGGGTTGCCCTGCGGGGGGTATCCGCCCTGGTCACCGCCTTGGGGTTTGTCGTTCGGGTCGTATCCACCAGTCGTCATGTGATCCCCTCAGCAAGAGTTGAGCGCTCGCGCGTGACAGTGCGAATAAACACTACGTGGACAATCCTTTACTCGCCTCCCTTTGGTCTGCTTCTTCTCCTGCGGTTTTGATGCTTTACGCTGGTTATCGTGACTAATTCTGGGGGATCGGACGATTCGAATCCGTACAACGGGCAGACACCACCGAGTTACGGTGAGGTGCCGGGATTGCCACGTGACGGTTACGGGGTCGACGAATCCGGTTATCCCACCTATTCGGCGCCCACCGAGAAGTACCCCGACTACCAGCAGCCGGGCGCGTACGGAACTCCCCCGAATCCGTATGCGGCGCCGAATCAGTACGGCGGCGACCAGTACGGCGCACCGACCCAGTACGGGGCGCAGGGACAGTACGGCGGTCCCGGTCCGCAGTACGGCGCCCCGAATCCGTACGGCGCGCCCTACCCGCAGTCGCGTGGGACGAACGGTCTCGCGATCGCGTCGCTGATCACGTCGATCGTCGGCGGGTGCTTCTACGGGGTCGGCTCCATCGTCGGCATCATTCTCGGCATCGTTGCGCTGGGCCAGATCAAGCAGTCCGGGCAGGAGGGCCGCGGCCTCGCAATCGCCGGAATCGCCATCGGCGGTGCCTACGTCGTCGGCTGGATCCTGTTCTTTGTCATCATGTTGATCGCGGCGGCGTCGGGGGCCTGACCACCCACGGTTCGCGCGGCAGACGGGCGGGCTCGAAGCGGTCGAGGAGGCTGCCGAGATCCACGACCTCGCCCGGTGCCGCGAGGCCGAGCGATGTCGCCAGCAGACCGAGGACGTCGCCGGGGGTGCGTCCCAACGCTTTCAGGTCGGTGAGGGTGACGGCGCCGTCGCGTTTCGCGAGCCGCTTGCCGTCCTCGTTGAGTGCGAGCGCGACGTGCGCGTAGGTGGGGGCGGTCGACCCGAGCAGTCCCGCGAGGTACGCCTGGCGGGGCGCGGACGACAGCAGGTCGTCGCCGCGCACCACCTGATCGATTCCCTGGGCGGCGTCGTCGACCACCACGGCCAGGTTGTAGGCGGGCGTTCCGTCTCCGCGGCGCAGCACGAGGTCGTCCACCGTGCCGGAATAGCTTCCGTGCAGGACGTCGTCGATCGTGAACGACGTGACGTCGGCGCGCAGTCGCAGTGCGGGTGGGCGTCCGCCGGCGAGCCGGTCCGCGCGTTCGTCCGGTGTCAGGTTGCGGCAGGTCCCCGGGTAGGCGCCCTGGGGGGCGTGCGGGGCCGAGGCCGCCTTCTGGATTTCCCTTCTCGTGCAGAAGCATTCGTAGGTGAGACCGGCGTCGTGGAGGTGCGCGATGGCATCCGCGTATCGCGGGATCCGGTGCGACTGCGACACGACGTCGCCGTCCCAGTCGAGGCCGAGTTCGGTCAGGTCGGCCAACTGCTGGTCCCGGGCGCCCTCGCGGACGCGGTCGAGGTCTTCGACGCGCAGCAGGAACCGTCGGCCGGTCGACCGCGCGAACAGCCATGCCAGCACGGCCGTCCGCAGGTTGCCGAGGTGCAGGTCGCCGGACGGACTGGGGGCGAACCGTCCCGCACCCTCCGCCGAATGTGACAGCGGTTCACTCTGACGAGACGGATGTGACATCGGGCGACGGGTTCAGCTGGCCAGTTCGATCGACGACGACGGCGCGGCGTCGGCGCCCTGCAGAATCATGCCGATCTGGATGTCGAGCGCGTGCTCGAGGTACTCCGGTGGGTACAGCGCCGGACTGCCGAGGGCGTCGAGGGCCAGGCCGTCGACGGTGGCGAGCAGAAGCGCCGCACGGGTTTCCGCTTCGGGTGTGCCGATCCCGATCAGCACGGCGGACAGTCCGGTGCGGATGGTGAACAACGTCTGGCGTCGGATCTCGGCGAGCGACGGGGAGGTCGCGGCCCGGACGGCGAAAGCCGCCAGTACGTGGGCCTCCCGCGACCTCGCCTCGTCCAGCGGCAGGAGCTGGGACATCGCCGCGAACAGGGCCGGCGCGGGATCGCCGCCGCGGTCGATCTCCGACAGCCGGGTGAGCACGGTGTCGACGAGAGTGCGCAGCGCGAACGCGAACATCTCGTCCTTCGTGGAGAAGTGGTGCTGGACGGCACCGATGGACACACCCGCCCTCTTGGCGACCTCACGTACGCTGGCACCCTCGAGACCGGACTCGGCCGCGACGTCGAACAGGGCTGCGGCCAGGTGCTCGGGGCTGGTGGACGAGTATCGGCGTTCGCGCATGCCCCGAACATTACTTACGTATTGATTCAATACGTGCGTCAGATGCCCGTGTCGCTCGAGTGACGGGTGTGTTTCCGGTTATCGGCGGACGTACGTCAGGAAAATCACCCCGCTCTCGAAGGCCCGGCTGTCCGCGAGCCGGAACCGCTGGGGTGCGAATTCGCCGTCGAACAGGGGAACGCCGGTGCCGATCGCGACGGGGTTGAGTCCTCCCGCGGGCTCACCTTCCGCGCGGTCGACGCGGAGGCCGAGGTACCGAAGGGGACGGCATCCAACTACTTCACCAACCGCGACGACCTGTTCGACCACGTGGCAGGCGGATTCACGAACGCATGGGGCCCGACCCGCGGTACTCGAGGACACCGTTCGTCGACCGCAGAACCTGGCACTCGTGATCGAGTACATGCAGGGACTGTTCGGCAGGATCACCCGCGACCGGTCGGGATACCTCGCGCTGCACGAGTTGCGCCTCGAGGCGGTCCGGCGTCCGAGTTGCGGGCCACGGTGACCCGCACGATCTCCGAGAATCTGGAGCGCGGCATCGGGTTTCCTCTCGACTCGGGGCTCCCCGACGCTCTCATCGCCGATCTCGTGACGCGCGCCCTCGCTATGCCGGACGCCTGAGCGCGTAGTCGTCCACGTACGCCGTCCGCGGCAGCAAGACAGCTTCGCCGCACAACTGATCGAGCTACATCTCAGGGCACAGGGATGACGGCGCGCGGCAGGTCGGCCCGCAACTCCACGTCGGTGACGAAGTCCCCGTCGCCGGGCTCGTAGCGTCGCTGCGGATCGAAGTCCTCCACCCGGAAGCTGCCCAACGTGGGGGAGTGCGTGGTGACCGCGAGCGCCCCGCCGTCCAGGTCGAACTGCAGGAGCCGCTGAAAACCGGTCTCGCGGCGGCCGTCGACGGCGAAGTACTGGTAGTCGGCCAGCAGTTCCACAACCTTCCGGTCCGTGTCGCCCACCTTCCGGTCGGTGACCGTGGTCTGCCCGTCGACATGCCCGGCGAGCACCAGGAACACCGTCTCGAACGGAACGACGAGCCGGTTCCAGATCTGCTGTCCCGCACTGCCCCCGATGTCACCGAACCCGCTCATCCGCAGCGAGCCGTCCTCGTCCAGGTAGTAGTGGCTGCCGATCACCACGTTGCGGTTCGGATGGTCGGCGAGCACATTCTCGGCCCACTTCAGGACGTGCTCGGGTGGGTTGTAACCGATGTAGAGCAGCAGGAATTTCGCGCCGGCGATGTCGAGCAGATCGTAGTGCGCCGAATTGTCCGTGTCCGTGACGGATTCGCCCCAGTACGGCTGATCGCGGAACCGCCACGGCCCGAAGAACTCGTTGTAGAGGGCGTGGTTCTTCTCGTGCTCGCCCGGGATGAGCCGTCCGCCGGCGTTCCACAGATTGTCGTGGTTGCCGGGCAGCACACCATAGGGAATGCCGGCGTCCTCGAGTGTGGCCATCGCCTTGTCCGCGACCTCGAACTCGGACCGGGCCCGGGAGTCGGGTGCTCCCGGGCGGATCCAGCTCTGGACGAGGTCGCCGGTGTGCATGGAGTAGGCGATCTTGCGTGCGCCGGCGTTGTCGGCGGTCCACCGGGTCATGTCGAAATACACCTCGGGCCGATCGCGTGACACGTACTGGGTGTCCGAGATGTGCTGCAGCGCGAAGTCGTACGTGCTCGGGTCGGCGAACTGCTGATCGGCCGTTCTGTTGGCCTCGCGAAAACTCCGGTCCCGCCGGGGACCGTCGACGACGAGGATCTGCGCGGAGTCCGCATCCTCGATCGTCGTGGTCAGCGTGACCGGGCCGCCCGGGGCGGACGGCTGCGCCGTCGCGACAGGCTCACCCCAGCGCTGCCGGTCTTCGTCCCACACGTGCATCGCGAGGTCGTCCAGATTCAGCGACCGGCCCTGCCACGTCACGTCGGCCCCGGAGGTGTCCGCAGAAAACCGGATCTCGTATCGCATGTAGGGGTACTCGTCGAAGTCGCGGCTGGTGGCCGACGTGCCGTCCGACTCGTCGCCCGGAATCCGCTGCGAGGGGGTGGCCTCGCCGGTGGTCCCGGCGAACATCACCGCCGACGTGAGCGGCACCGAGGTGGTGAGGCCGCAGGCCGGCAGTCCCGACGCGCCGCGGGGCGCGGGATCGGCGAGGGCGACCATGTCGCCCCCGAGCAGCGCCGCGGCGAGCGTCACCGCAGCGAGTGCGGCAAACCGTCCCGGCACGCTCATGATCCGAGGTTACAAGCGCGGCCGGGGCGGTGCCGACCGTCAGGCCTTGCGGCCGAGGAAGGCCAGGACCCGGGTCTGCTCGTCGGCGTCCGCGGGCACGTCCACGGCCGGGCCGCACACGCCGGCCGTGCGGATGCTGTCGCCCAACTGCTCGGCGACGCCGCCGACCCAGGTCAGGTCGTCGGCGGGAATGGTTTCGTCGAGACCGGTGGCCCGGGCCAGGTCCCAGCCGTGGACCACCAGATCGAAGCAGTGGAAGCTGTCGACCGTCTTTCCGAGTTCGGTGCGGCCGAAGTGCCCGTCGTATTCGCGGCCGGCGAGAGCGGGATCGTCCAGGATCTTCTGCATCTCATCGCGGGTGGACGCCCACGCGGCAGCCGGATCGTCGTCGACGGACGGGCCTTCCGGCAGTTCGAGATCCACGACGGTGACGATGTAGCGCTGCGTGTCGATCACGTGCCGCACGACGTCGCGGGCCGTCCAGCCATCGCACGGGGACGCGTCGTCCCAGCGATCGGCGGGCACGGAATCGACCCGGTTCGTGAACTTGGCGGCGAGATCGCGGTAATGGGCGGCGGGGGTTTCGGTTGTCGAGGTCATGCTGCCGATTCTTCTCCCGTCCACTGCCCGGGCGCTTGAACATTTCCGACATCGACGACGGAATCCGTCCCGTGCCAGTCGGGTGCCTCGCCGGCGAGGAGCGCGGACGGGGTCAGCGACGAGATCCGGCGGCATTCCCGCGACAGGTGTGCCTGGTCGCTGTACCCGGCGGTGGCGGCGAGTTCGGCGAGTCCGGTCCGCGTCCCGGATTGCGCCAGCGCCATGAACCGCTGCAGTCGCAGGATGCCGCGCAGTGTCGCGGGCCCGTACCCGAACGCGGCGTTGCACCGCCTCTGCAGTTGCCGCTCGGTGACCGAGGCGGCGTCGGCGAGGGCACCGACGTTCCAGGAGTGCCGGGCGAGGGCCTGCCGGACGTTGCCGATCAGCGGGTCGGCCTCGGGCCCGCGATCCCGCCACACCCGCACGGCGTTCTCGAACAGGGCGACGCGTTCCGCACAGCCGGACGCGTTGTCGAGACGGTCGGTCAGGGTCCGTTCCCACGTGGACCCCAGGACGTCCCCCAGCCCGACCCGGATGTTGCGGACCTCGGCGGCCGACGTGCGCAGCAGCGGCGCGCCGGCGCCGGGACGGAAACGGACACCGACGGAGTCGGTACCCGGAGGCAGCGTGAACGACCAGGCCGCGGTTTCGGGACCGCACACCCGGATCCCTACTCCCCGGATCCACAGAATGTCCATGCACGCGTCAGGCACCAGCAGATGTTCGCCCTCCGCGCGCGCCGACCATCCGCACACGAGGGTGTCGGTGAGGTCGGACGACGGCGAGGTCGGCGCGTACCAGCCCATGTCATGGAGCGTAATCACCGATACCGACACGTGCGGTCCGGGCACATCACCCGAAGTGCCCGCACCAGCACGCAACTCGAGGTGAACTGTATGCACGGGTCCGCAGAGGTTCCCCGGAGGCCCGCCACTTCGCCGTCACAGAGAACGAGGACTCCATGAGACGAACATGGGCGCTGGCAGCGATCGTCGCCGTCAGCCTGACCTTCTCGAGTTGCGCCTACGACCGCACCGACTCCGGCGACACGGGAGGAAACGCCCCGGTGTCGCCGACACCGACATCCCCGCCCGTCGCGCCCGGCACGCCGGTGCTCAAGATGGGGTCGACCACACTCGGCGACGTGATGGTCGACAACGGGGGCATGACCGTCTACGTGTACGACAAGGACGAGGTGGGTTCCGGCGCCAGTTCGTGCCGCGACACGTGCCTGCAGTCGTGGCCGCCGGTCACCTCGGTCACCGACAACCCGACGGTGCAGGGACTGCAGGAAGTCGTCATCGACACCATCCCCGCCGCGGACGGCACCCATCAGCTCACCGTGAACGGCCGTCCCGTGTACCGCTACAAGGACGACAACAAACCGGGCGACGCGTACGGGCAGGCGGTCGGCAGCGTGTGGTGGACCCTCGACTCCGCCGGCAACCCGGTCACGACAACTGCGGGCGGCGAGTAGGCCGGTCGACTCTCCGGTGGACGGTGGCGGTCAGCGCCGCCGACAGCGCTGCAGCGAACCACAGGGCGTCCAGCCCGATCCAGCGGTGCGCGAGTGTGCCCGTCACCGCCCCCACCACGAGGCCTGCCCACAACGCGAAGTGCCGCAGCCACGCCCACCGCGACCCGCCGAACAGTGCGCCGGCCAGCCGGTGTCCCATCTTCACGAGGGCACCCGTCATGTAGGTGAGGCCGACGGTGACCTCGCCGTCGCGCTGGAAGAACGAGTTCTCGGCGCCCATCGCGAGCAGCATCGCGCCGACGGCCACGATGCTCGCACCGAACGTCGCCGCCACCGAGCCGGCGATCAGCAGTCCCGACACCACCGCGAGCACCGTCGTCCGGACGGGCAGGCCCCGTCGGTCGGACAGGTGCACGACCACGGCACCCAGGACGCACCCGAGCACGAACGTGCCGATCACCGTCGCTGCCGTCAGGGCGGGCGCCCATCCGGCGTCCGCGAAGTCGACGCTGAACCGGGTGAGGTTGCCGCTCATGAAGGCGACGAAGAACCCGCCGAGCGTGATGAACCCCAGCGCGTCGACGTACCCGGCCAGCGTGGACAGCACCACCGCCAGGACGAGCATCCGCCTGCTGTCGTCGATCGGCACCCCCACATCAAACACCGCGGCGAACGACAGTGGCCCCCGATCCGAAGATCGGGGGCCACTGTCGGTGTACCGGGGTGAGCTCTTGCTAGGAGGTGCCGAGCGCGGGGGCGAGGGTGCTGGCCCAGGATTCGTGCAGCCGGTCCTGCCAGTAGTTCCACGTGTGGAGGCCCTCGTCGGCGATGTGCGTCTGCAGGTTGGCGCCTGCGGCCTTCGCCGCCGGGACGAACGTCCTACTGCTCAGACCCGAGGCGGTCTCGAGGGGAACCGTCTGCGAGAACTTGACCGGGTCGAACGATTTGCTGTCCGGGTCGACGGTGGGATCGCCTGCCGCCGAACCCGCACCGGACGAGATGTAGACGGACTTGCCGCGCAGTGCGCCGACGTTGAGCAGCGGGTCGTTGCGCAGCCACGTGGCCGACGGCCAGAAGCCCCACATGTTCAGCGCGTCGCCGCCCATCTGGGCGACCGAGACCTGGATGCCCTGGGCGAAGCCGGGCGAGCTGGCCGTCGGGTACCCGCTGTAGGAGGCGACGGCCTTGTAGAAGTCGGGGTGGTGGGTGGCGAGGTTCAGCGCCGAGGTGCCGCTCATCGACAGCCCGGCGACCGCGTTGTTCACTCCGTCGCTGCCGAACTGCGACGCCATCACCGGGGGCAGTTCCTGGGTCAAAAAGGTCTCCCACTTGACCCGGCCGAGCTTGGGGTCGTCGCGAAGCCAATCCGAGTAGAACGTGCCGCCGCCGCCGAACGGGATGGCAACGTTGACGTGCTTGCCGGCGAAGAAATTCTCCACGTCGGTCTCGATCAGCCAGCCGTTGTTGTCGTCCGGTGCGCGCAGGCCGTCGAGCAGGTACAGGGTCGGCGCAGGACCGCCGCCGGCCGCCTTCAGCACCTTGACCGGAATGTTCTTGTTCATCGACGGTGAATACACCGAGATCACGGCCGAGTCGGCATGCGCGATGCCGGTTCCGGCCAAGACGGACACGAGGCCCGATGCCAATACTGCGACGAGGCCCACGATCAGCGCGCGGGTGCGACGAATCGCCATACCAATGTCCTTTTATCTCGAATCGGCACACAGCACAGCGAACGCTGCACCGAAGACGATAACAGGGAGATAACGGATTGCGCCTGCTGTGGCCTGGTCTTCCGCTGCAGAGGGGTTTGCGTTCACGACGAAAGAAGCCCCTGCGAACCGCTTCTCGGCAGTTCACAGGGGCTTCCTGTGGCGGAGGATAGGGGATTTGAACCCCTGAGGGCGTTAACCCAACCCGCGTTCCAGGCGAGCGCCATAGGCCACTAGGCGAATCCTCCGTGGAGGAGCATACCCAACGACGGCTGCTCACCGTTAAACGGCCAGGTAGTCGCCAGTTCTACGACCACTTCAGCTGGTCGACGGCGTACTCGGCGAGGGGCACGGAACGGTCGCAGGACGTGTCCGGGTTCGCGGTGGCGTCGAGTCCGAACTTCGTCTCGATCGACAGGGTGCCGGCGTCGGTGCTGACCTCGAGGATGCACTGGTACTTGCTCTCGGCGAGGGCCCGGCCCTCGAGTCCGCCGACGGTGATGGTGCGCAACGGGTCGACCGGTTCCGGCGCGCTCGTCGTGGTGACGGTCACCGTGTTCAGGGCCTCGGGTTTGCCCCACGTGCACGCTCGACGTTCGGGACTGTCGGTGGCGGTGCCTTCGCCGGCGCCCGCCGTCAGGAGCGGCGCGAGCGTCGCATCGTCCGCGAGCGTGCACGGCTCGGCCGCGTCCCAGCTCACCGCGGCCGAGGCGGCCGAGGTGTCGTCGCCTCCGCCGCAGGCCGACAGTGCCGCCACGGCGACGGCGAGTACCGCCGCGTGTGCTGTCCTTCTCAGTTTCATCCCGATCCTTTGCCGACGGTGGCCGAATGCGGGGGCGACCGTAGCACTGGCCGTGGTCAGACGCTCGGCGTCGGCCGCGACCCGGGGTGGATCCCAGCCGCGGCCCGGGGCCGTCTACACTCTGTGGTGGATCCCGCGCGGCGCGCATCCTGTGAACTCCCCCAGGGCCGGAAGGCAGCAAGGGTCAACGGGCTCTGCCGGGTGCGCGGGGTCCCCTATCTTTCGCATACCCGACCCACGATGTCGGTGAGAGGCCGCTCCTGATGACCAACCAGACCCAGATCGGGTTGATGAGCCATGAGGAACTACTTTCGGAGCACGAGCGCCAGACTGCGAGTTACGCGCAGCTGAAGACCGAGAAGCTCACGCTCGACCTCACCCGCGGCAAGCCCTCGCCCGAGCAGCTGGATCTGTCGGCGGCGCTGTTGTCCTTGCCCGGTGACGGCGACTTCCGTGACGGCAACGGCACCGACACCCGCAACTACGGCGGGCTCGCCGGTCTGCCGGAACTGCGCGCCATCTTCGGTGAACTGCTCGGCATCCCCGTCGAGAACCTGCTCGCCGGCAACAACGCCAGCCTCGAGATCATGCACGACAACGTCGTGTTCGCACTGCTGCACGGCACCCCCGACTCCTCGCGCCCCTGGTCGCAGGAGGAGAAGGTCAAGTTCCTGTGCCCGGCGCCCGGCTACGACCGCCACTTCGGGATCACCGAGACCTACGGCATCGAGATGATTCCGGTGCCGATGCGCCCCGACGGCCCCGACGTCGCCGTCATCGCCGAGCTGGTGGCGAACGATCCGCAGATCAAGGGTCTGTGGGCCGTCCCCAACTACTCCAACCCCACGGGCGCGGTGTACTCGGAAGAGGTCACGCGGGCACTGGCGTCGATGCCGACCGCCGCCCCCGACTTCCGGCTGTTCTGGGACAACGCCTACGCCGTCCACCCGCTGGTTGGTGAGACGGCGCCGTCGCTGGACATCCTCGGGATGGCGGCGGAGGCGGGGCACCCCAACCGGCCGCTCGTGTTCGCGTCGACGTCGAAGATCACGTTCGCCGGTGCGGGCGTCAGCTTCTTCGGTTCCTCGACCGCGAACCTGGCCTGGTACCAGAAGTTCCTCGGCAAGAAGAGCATCGGTCCCGACAAGCTGAACCAGCTGCGGCACCTGCGGTTCTTCGGTGACGCCGATGGCGTGCGCGCCCACATGGAGAAGCACCGCGAGATCCTGGCGCCCAAGTTCGCGCTCGTCCTGAAGATCCTCGAGGACCGTCTCGGGGCGTCCAAGGTGGCGTCGTGGACGGAGCCGAAGGGCGGATACTTCATCAGCCTGGACGTCGTCGAGGGCACCGCGAAGCGCGTCATCGCTCTGGCGAAGGAGGCTGGGATCGCGCTCACTGCCGCCGGATCGGCGTTCCCGTACGGAATCGACCCGGAGGACAAGAACATCCGGCTCGCGCCGAGCTTCCCCTCGATGGACGATTTGGACAAGTCGATGAACGGTGTCGCGACGTGCGTGCTGCTCGCGGCCACCGAATCGCGCCTGGATCTTCCGAAGTCCTAGCGTCGCCGTCCGGCCGCTCACCATCGGGTGGGCGGCCGGACGTGTCTCTACATCCGGGCGTAGCGGGCCATCACGAAGCTGTACAGCCCGTACGCGGCGACGCCCAGTCCGGCGAGGACCAGCAGGAACTGCCCGAACGGCGCCGAGCCCAGGGTCTTCACGGCGCCGTCGATGCCGGTGGCCTTGGACGGGTCGGAGTTGAAGACCGCCACGATGACCAGCACACCCGCGCCGGCGATGACGAGCCCCTTGGCCACGTACCCGACCACGCCGAGGGGTTCGACGAACCTCGACGGGGTGCCCTTCAGGTCGTCCAGGAAGTTCTTCGCCGCCCCCTTGTAGATGTGGTAGATGCCGACGCCGATGGCGACCAGGGCGACGACGATCAAGACGAATTTTCCGCCGCCGGACTGCATCAGCCGGGCGCTGAGCCCGGCGTTCTGCTCGCCGCTGGACTTGCCGCCGCCGCGTGCGAACTGGACGGCCGAGAACGCGAACGCGAAGTAGACGACGGCCAGGCTGAACGCCTTGACGCGGTCCATCGCCGACGTTCCGTCGTTCTTCGTGTCGGACTGTTCGGAGGGGTGCGGCCCGACGATCGTCTCGGCGAGCCGCCACAGCGCCATCGCGACGAACGCGATCGCCGCCACCCACAACGCGAATCGGCCACCGGGTTTGGAGGCCAGCGTGCCCAGCGCCCCGGACTGGTCGGCGTTGCCACCGCTGCCGAACGCCAGCTGGATGATGATGTACGCGATCAGCAGATGTACGAACCCGCTCATTACGTGCCCGGCGCGGGCTACCCGTTCGAAGGTGGTGCTGTCGGTTGCACGATCCACGGCTCCGCTGATACCGCTGGCTCGGTTGGCTTCGTTCTGGGCCATCGGGTGTCCTTCGGGTCGTGCGATGGACCGGAGTCCCTTGACCGTAGTCGCGTACCCGGTATCGGCCGCGCCGACACCGGGTACGCGCTATCGCACTGCGCTTGTGACGCGGTCGATCAGGTCGGCGACGGTACGCGGCCAGCTCTGGTCGGACGCGGCGGTGTTGCGGGAACCGGGAGCGTACCGACCGGTAATGCAGTGATGTTGATAACTCTGTGAATAAACCGCGCGTCGAGGTGAAGGGAGCACCCGCCCGATCGCGGGATGGCAGGATCGAGCCCATGGCACGCACGCTGAATCTGGTAGGGGACCCGGACGCCGACGCACTCCTGGCGAATGATCCGCTGGCGCTGCTCATCGGGATGTGCTCGATCAGCAGGTTCCGATGGAGACGGCGTTCGCGGGCCCGAAGAAGCTGGATGACCGGCTCGGCGGGCTCGAGGTGCACCGCATCGCCGAGATGGATCCGGAGGAGTTCGCCGCCGTCTGCTCGCAGACCCCCGCCGTGCACCGATTCCCCGGATCGATGGCCACCCGCATCCAGTCGTTGTGCGCGTTCCTCGTCGAGAACTACGACGGCAGCGTCGAGGCGGTGTGGACGAGCGGCGACCCCGACGGCAAAGAGGTACTGAAGCGCCTGAAGGCGCTGCCAGGGTACGGCGATCAGAAGGCCCGGATCTTCCTGGCGCTGCTCGGCAAGCAGATCGGGGTGGAGCCGAAGGGCTGGCGGGAGGCCGCCGGCGACTACGGCACCGAGGGATCCCGTCGGTCGATCGCGGACGTCGTCGACGACAAGAGTCTCCACGAGGTCCGTGAGTTCAAGAAGGCCGCGAAGGCCGAGGCGAAGAAGGCCGCGGCAGCGAAGAAGAAGTAGCGGGTCTACGGCAGCGCCGAAGACCCGCTACTCGGGATCGGACGGCTTCTGCTTCTGTTCGGCGTCGAGTTGTCGCCGGCGTTCGGCCTCGTGCATCCACGGAAACACGCTGTTGCCCTGGCCGCCGCCGTGGGGGCCGTGCCCGAGCACGCCGTGTTCGTAGGCCGATTCGGCGTGCAGCGCGAGGTCGATGCCGGAGGACTCGTCCTCCCGGCTCACCCGGAAACCGAAGGTGCGGTCGATCAGTTTGCCCAGCGCGAACGTCACGCCGAACGCGTACAGGGCGACGACCACCACGGCGAGTAACTGCTTGCCGAGCTGGGCGAACCCGCCCCCGTACAGCAGGCCTTCCGGTCCGCCGGTCATCACCTCGGTGGCCAGCAGGCCGATCAGGATCGTGCCGACGATGCCGCCCATGAGGTGGACACCCACGACGTCGAGCGAGTCGTCGTACCCGAGGCGGAACTTCCAGCCGACCGCGAACGAGCAGACCACACCGGCCACCGCACCGACGACCACCGCGCCGACCATGCTCACGGTGCCGCAGGACGGGGTGATCGCGACCAGGCCCGCGACGACACCGGACGCCGCGCCGAACGTGGTGGGATGGCCGTCGCGCTTCTGCTCGACGAGCAGCCAGCCGAGCAGGCCGGTGCATCCCGCGACGAGGGTGTTCAGGAAGATCGCGGCGGCGGTTCCGTCGGCGGCGAGCGCGGAGCCCGCGTTGAAACCGAACCAGCCGAACCACAGCAGGCCGACGCCCAGCAGCACCAGCGGCAGGTTGTGGGGGCGCATCGACTCGGATTTGAATCCGAGCCGCGGGCCCAGGACCAGCGCCAAGGCCAGGCCGGACGCACCCGAGACGATCTCGACGACCAGCCCGCCCGCGTAGTCGAGGGCGCCGAACTGCGCGATCCAGCCCTGCGGGTTCCACACCCAGTGCGCGACTGGTGCGTAGACGACGAGTGCCCAGACGGGTACGAAGATCATCCAGGCCGAGAATTTGGCGCGGTCGGCGATCGCGCCGCTGATCAGCGCGGCCGTGATGATCGCGAACGTCAGCTGGAACGTGGCGAACAGGATCTCGGGGACCTGCCCGTGGACGGTGGTCGGGTCGATGCCCGCCATCCCCAGGTGCTCCAGCCCTCCGATCAGGCCGCCGCCGATGTCTTGGCCGAAGATGAGTGAGTACCCGGCCACCAGCCAGGCGACCGTGACCAACGCGATCGACACGAAGCTCATCATGATCATGTTCAGTACGCCGGTGGAACGGACCATCCCGCCGTAGAACAGAGCGAGCCCCGGGGTCATCAGCAGGACCAGCGCGGTACTGATCAGAAGCCAGGCGGTAGCTCCGGCATCGATTGCAGGCACGACATTCTCCTCACACACCCGGACGAAACCAGGCGCGGAAAATCACGATGACCGCGGGCGGTTTCCACTGTGATGCCGATGCGTTGCGAACGTGTTACGCAATTCGATCAGGCCGGATTTCTGCCTGTGAGTAGCGGCCCGACCGGGTGCTTCGACCACCGGGACCGAGCTGTCGGGGCCCGCCGGTAGTCTTTCCGCGTGGCCCTGTACCGGAAGTACCGACCCGCATCCTTCGCCGAGGTGGTGGGGCAGGAGCACGTCACCGAACCACTGAGCACCGCCCTCGACGCCGGACGGATCAACCACGCGTATCTGTTCTCCGGTCCCCGCGGCTGTGGCAAGACGTCGTCTGCCCGCATCCTCGCCCGATCGCTGAACTGTGTGGAAGGTCCCACCTCGACGCCCTGCGGCCAGTGCCCCTCGTGTGTGGCGCTCGGCCCCGGCGGGTCGGGCAACCTCGACGTCACCGAACTCGACGCGGCCAGCCACGGTGGCGTCGACGACACCCGTGAGCTGCGTGACCGCGCGTTCTACGCGCCCGCCGAGTCGCGGTACCGGGTGTTCATCGTCGACGAGGCGCACATGGTCACCACGGCCGGGTTCAACGCTCTCCTCAAGATCGTGGAGGAGCCGCCGGAACACCTCATCTTCATCTTCGCCACCACCGAACCCGAAAAGGTGCTGCCGACCATCCGTTCGCGCACCCATCACTACCCGTTCCGCCTACTGGCCCCGGCGACCATGCGGGGACTGCTGGAGAAGATCTGCCGGCAGGAGAGCGTTCCGGTCGCGGACCCGGTATATCCGCTGGTCATCCGCGCGGGTGGCGGTTCGCCGCGTGACTCGCTGAGCATCCTCGACCAGCTCCTCGCCGGTGCCGGAGACGAGGGTGTCACCTACCCCCGCGCGCTCGCGCTGCTCGGTGTCACCGACGTCGCACTGATCGACGACGCCGTGGACGCGCTGGCCGCCGGCGACGGCGCAGCGCTGTTCGGGACGGTCGACCGGGTGATGGACGCCGGGCACGACCCACGCCGCTTCGCCGTCGACCTGCTCGAGCGGTTGCGCGACCTCATCCTGATGCAGGCGGTGCCCGACGCCGCCGAACGCGGCCTGGTCGACGCACCCGGCGACGTGCTCGAGCACATGAGGGCGCAGGTTCAGCGGATCGGTCCCGCCACGCTCACCCGCTACGCCGAGGTGATGCACGCGGGTCTGGGCGAGATGCGCGGCGCCACCGCTCCCCGGCTCCTGCTCGAGGTGATGTGCGCCCGGATGCTGCTGCCCTCGGCGTCCGATGCGGAGTCCGCCGTGTTGCAGCGAATCGAACGCGTCGAACGCGGACTTCCGCCCGCCGGCGCAGCGCCGGCCGTCGACGGGGCCCGTCCCGCTGTGGCGCCGACTCGTGCGCCCGAACGTCCCGCGGAGCCGGAACCGGAAGCGAAGTTCCAGCGCCCGTCGATGCGCCAGGCCGCGGCCGCCACCATGCCCCCGCCGCCCGAGCCGGAACCCGAACCGATGCCGCGGCCCGCCCCGGAACCCGAGCCGACGCCCGAGCCTGTGCCGACTCCCGAACCGGAGCCGACGCCTGTACCCGCGCCCGAGCCCGAGCCGGCGCCTGTTCCCGTCCCGGAGCCGACGCCGCAGCCTGTGCCGACGCCCGAACCCGAGCCGGAACCGCCGCTCGCCCCCGAGGTCGACGCGGAGCCTGCCGCATCGGAACACATGGATGCTGCCGCATCGGAACACATGGATGCTGCCGCATCGGAACACATGGATGCTGCCGCATCGGCCGGCCCCGACGCGACCGCCTTGCGGGAGTCCTGGAATTCGCTGCGCGAGAAGGTGAGTCAGCGGAACAAGATCCTGCCTGCGATGTTGTCTGCCGCGACGGTGCACGACGTGCAGGGCAACCGCCTGATCCTGGCGCACCCCGTTCCCAATCTGGGCGCGCGCATCGCTTCGCCGCACAATGCCCGGGTGATCGCCGAGGTCCTGTCCGAGATGTTCGGCGGCTCCTGGGAAGTGGAGTATCAGGCCGGTGCTCCGTCGGCGCCGCCCCCGCCGGTGGCGAAGGTCGCCGCGGCACCGACGAAACCAGCCGGCGCCCCCCGGTTCTCCCGGCCCAGTCAGGAGAGGGCGGCGCAGCGCCCGACGCAGGAGCAGTCCGACACGCGACCCTCCGATTCGGGCGCGGCGCAGGCTCGTCCGTCGTCCGAGCCCGACGACGACATCCCGCCGCCGGAAGCACCCGACTACCCGGACGATCCCGGTCCCGTCGATTACGAGGCCGTGTCGTCGACGCCGCCCGTCTCCACACCGGAGGACGAGGAAGAGATGTTCGCCGAGGCGGCCGAGCCCGTCGACCCCGCCACCCGCCGCGACCCGGAAGATGTGGCGTTCGAACTGCTCAAGGACATGCTCGGGGCCAAAAAGCTCGAGGGCTGAACTCAGGCGCAGCTTCGCCGGTCCCGCAGCATCGGGACGGCCGGGGATCACAGTGAGATCCGCCGGTCGTGATCGCCTGGGTCACGATCCAGGATCGCTTCGGTCCTTCCTCTGGTTTTGCAACACGTTCTAAGGTGGACGTGCCGGGGTATGCCCCGTGCAGAGCGCCGTGTGCACGGTCGGCGTCGACGCAAATAAGGAAGGAACACTTCACAGTGACCACAGAGGCATTCATTTATGAAGCCATCCGCACCCCGCGTGGCCGCGGAAAGAAGACCGGTTCGCTGCACTCGGTCAAGCCGATCTCGCTGGTCACCGGCCTGATCGACGAGCTCCGCGCCCGCTTCCCCGACCTCGACGAAGATCGCATCTCGGACCTGATCCTCGGTGTCGTCACCCCCGTCGGCGACCAGGGCATGGACATCGCCCGCGTCGCGGTCAACGACGCCGGACTGCCCGACACCGTCGGCGGCGTCCAGCTCAACCGTTTCTGTGCGTCCGGCCTCGAGGCCGTCAACACCGCAGCGCAGAAAGTGCGCTCCGGCTGGGACGAACTCGTCATCGCCGGTGGCGTCGAGTCGATGTCCCGCGTGCCGATGGGCTCCGACGGCGGACCGTGGGCGCTTGACCCGGCCACCAACTACGACAACTACTTCGTTCCGCAGGGTGTGGGCGCCGACCTGATCGCCACCATCGAGGGCTTCTCCCGCGAGGACGTCGACGCGTACGCCGTCCGCTCGCAGGACCTCGCCGCGAAGGCATGGACCGGCGGCTACTTCGCCAAGTCCGTCGTCCCGGTGAAGGACATCAACGGCCTCACCGTCCTCGACCAGGACGAGCACATGCGTCCCGGCACCACCCTCGAGAACCTCGCGGGCCTCAACCCGTCCTTCGCCGGTGTCGGCGAGATGGGCGGCTTCGACGCCGTCTCGCTGCAGAAGTACCACTGGGTCGAGAAGATCAACCACGTCCACCACGGCGGCAACAGCTCCGGCATCGTCGACGGCGCCGCACTGGTTCTCGTCGGATCCGAGCAGGCCGGCAAGGACATGAGCCTGACCCCCCGCGCCCGCGTCGTCGCGACGGCCACCAGCGGCGCCGACTCCACGATCATGCTCACCGGCCCGACGCCGGCGTCGAAGAAGGTGCTCGCCGCCGCCGGTCTGACCGTCGACGACATCGACCTGTTCGAGATCAACGAGGCGTTCGCGTCCGTGGTGCTCAAGTTCCAGAAGGACCTGAACATCCCCGACGAGAAGCTCAACGTCAACGGCGGTGCCATCGCGATGGGTCACCCGCTCGGAGCCACCGGCGCCATGATCACCGGCACCATGATCGACGAGCTCGAGCGTCGTAACGCCCGGTACGCCCTCATCACCCTGTGCATCGGCGGCGGTATGGGCGTCGCCACCATCATCGAGCGCGTCTGACCGCCCGGACCATCAGGAGACTTGAAGCAGTGAGCGAGCAGAACATCATCAACTGGGAGCAGGACGCCGAGGGCATCGTCGTGCTCACCATCGACGATCCCAACCAGGGCGCGAACACCATGAACGACGCCTATATCTCCTCGATGAAGGCGACCGTCGACCGCCTCGTCGACGAGAAGGAGTCCATCACCGGTGTCGTCATCACGTCCGGCAAGAAGACGTTCTTCGCCGGCGGTGACCTGAAGAACATGATCAAGGTCGGCCCGGAGAACGCCGACGAGATCTACAGCCACAGCGTCGCGATCAAGTCGGACCTGCGCCGCCTCGAGACGCTCGGCAAGCCGGTCGTCGCCGCCATCAACGGAGCCGCGCTCGGCGGCGGACTCGAGATCGCCCTCGCCACGCATCACCGCGTCGCCGCGGACGTGAAGGGCGTCAAGATCGGTCTGCCCGAGGTCACGCTCGGCCTGCTGCCCGGCGGTGGTGGCGTCGTCCGCACCGTCCGCATGCTCGGCCTGCAGAACGCGCTCATGCAGGTGCTGCTCCAGGGTCAGCAGCGGGGACCGGTGCAGGCCAAGGAGGTCGGGCTCGTCGACGAGGTCGTGTCCTCCGTCGAGGAGCTCGTGCCCGCCGCGAAGGCGTGGATCAAGGCCAACCCCGAGGGCGGCGTCCAGCCGTGGGACAAGAAGGGCTACCGGATTCCCGGCGGCACCCCCTCCACCCCGGCATTCGCCGCCAACCTGCCTGCGTTCCCCGCGAACCTGCGCAAGCAGCTCAAGGGCGCCCCGATGCCGGCGCCGCGCGCCATCATGGCCGCCGCCGTCGAGGGCTCGCAGGTCGACATCGACAACGCGCTCGTCATCGAGGCCCGCTACTTCACGTCGCTGGTCACCGGCCAGGTCGCGAAGAACATGATCCAGGCGTTCTTCTTCGACCTGCAGGCCATCAACTCCGGGGCCTCCCGTCCCGAGGGCATCGAAAAGACCCCCATCACCAAGGTCGGTGTGCTCGGCGCCGGCATGATGGGCGCAGGTATCGCCTACGTGTCCGCGAAGGCCGGCTTCGACGTCGTCCTCAAGGACGTCACCATCGAGGCCGCGAACAAGGGCAAGGCCTACTCCGAGGGCATCGAGGCCAAGGCACTTTCGCGGGGCAAGACCACCGAGGAGAAGTCGAAGGCGCTGCTCGACCGCATCACGCCGACCGCCGACCCCGCTGATTTCGCCGGAGTCGACTTTGTCATCGAGGCCGTGTTCGAGTCGCAGGACCTCAAGCACAAGGTGTTCCAGGAGATCGAGGACATCGTCGACCCGCAGGCCCTGCTCGGTTCCAACACGTCGACCCTGCCGATCACCGGCCTCGCGACCGGTGTGAAGCGCCAAGAGGACTTCATCGGAATTCACTTCTTCTCGCCCGTCGACAAGATGCCGCTCGTCGAGATCATCCGCGGCGAGAAGACGTCCGACGAGGCCCTCGCCCGCGTCTTCGACTACGTGCAGGCCATCCGCAAGACGCCGATCGTCGTCAACGACTCGCGCGGCTTCTTCACCTCCCGCGTCATCGGCACGTTCATCAACGAGGCCATCGCCATGCTCGCGGAGGGCATCGAGCCCGCCACCATCGAGCAGGCAGGCATGCAGGCCGGTTACCCGGCGGCACCGCTGCAGCTGTCGGACGAGCTGAACCTGACGCTGATGCAGAAGATCCGCAAGGAAACCGCGGAAGCTGCGAAGGCCGAAGGTAAGGAACTGCCCGCCGATCCGGCAGGCGACGTCATCAACACCATGGTCGACAAGTTCGACCGCAAGGGCAAACTCGGCGGCGCCGGCTTCTACGACTACGCCGACGGCAAGCGCACCGGCCTGTGGTCCGGGCTGCGGGAGAACTTCGGTTCCAAGGAACTCGAAGTCCCGTTCCAGGACCTCATCGAACGCATGCTGTTCATCGAGGCCATCGAGACGCAGAAATGCTTCGACGAGGGCGTGCTCCTCACCACCGCCGACGCCAACATCGGCTCCATCATGGGAATCGGCTTCCCCGCCTGGACCGGCGGTGTGTCGCAGTACATCAAGGGCTACGAAGGCGGCCAGGCCGGCTTCGTCAAGCGCGCCGAAGAACTCGCCGCCAAGTACGGTGAGCGCTTCACCCCGCCGGCGTCGCTGAAGTCGTAGGCGGCTCCGCCGCCCGTGCGCCTTTTTGGTAGCTGCAACAGCCAAAAAGGCGCACGGGGCGAGTTATCCACAACTTCGCGGTTATCCACAGGCAAAGTGGATAACCGCGTTTTTGTCGGTTTCGGAGTCGGATGCGCATCGCACGATCCGCCGTATGACCGATATCGATCTCCCCGACTTCCAGCGCCTCGTCGACAGCCAGTTCGGGATCGTCACGCAGTCCCAACTCGAGCCCTTCGGCTTCTCTCGGAGCAGGGTTCGTCATCTCCTGGACTCGGGGCAGTGGCGCCGTGTTCTCCAAGGCGTCTACGCCGTCACCAACGGCCCGTTGACGCGCGACATGATCCTTTCCGCGGCTCTTCTCTACGGTGGCGGGCATTCGATGCTCAGCCACATCACAGCCGCTGAGGAATGGGGGATGGTTGTTCCCCGAGACGGCGAGTCGATCCACATCACGGTGCCGTACGGGAAGTCGTCACGGTGCCAGAGCGCTACGGGCATGCGTCCGTCACGTAAGCCGGGCAATCCGATCGCTTTGTCCACTCCGCTGCATCCCGGCGTCGTCGTACATCGATCCAGGGCACACGAATACATTGCCGTCGACACCGATCCGCCCCGCACGTCGCGAGCCGACACCGCACTCGACCTCGCGATCGCCGAGCCGACGGCGCGGGACGCCTACACCCGGCTCATCGCTCTCGTGACCAACGCCCGGATCCCACTGCGTGACATCCGGCGGCGTATGGAGGAGCGACGCCCGCGTCGATACCGGAAGGTGCTCATGGACGCGGTACGAATGCTGGCCGACGGAGTGCAGTCGGTGCTCGAATACCGCTACGCCGTCGATGTCGAGGACGCGCACGGACTCCCACGGGCGCGCCGCCAGTCACCCGTGGTCGTGGACGGACGCACCCTCTTCGAGGACTGCGACTACTCCGATCGCGGTGTACCGCTCATCGTGCGACTCGACGGTCGCCGCGCGCATGTCATGGCGGAGGTTGCATTCCGGGACCGTCGACGCGACAACGCCGCGGAACTGCAGGGGCGGCCGCGACTGGTCTACGGATTCGACGAGGTGACGAAGAATCCCTGTGAGGTGGCCCGTGAAGTGGAGGCCGTGCTGGTGCGGGAGGGCTGGATCAGGCTCGGTGAGAGGCCGTGCCCGGCCTGTGCGCCTTTCTGGTCGTCCTAGCTACCAAAAAGGCGCACGGGCGCGAAGCGCCTACTGCCACCACGGCCGGAGCGGGACATGCGCCTCGCCCTTGGGTCCGAGCTTGACGGCGAGGACCTGGTGCAGCTGAACGACGTTGCGTTCGAAGCCGAGTCGCGATCCGGCCATGTAGAGGCCCCACACGCGGGCGGTTCCCTCGCCGACCTCTTCGACGCAGGCGTCCCAGTTGTCGACGAGGTTCTGGCACCACCCGGCGAGGGTGAGCGCGTAGTGCTCGCGCAGGTTCTCTTCGTGCCGGACTTCGAGGCCCACGTTCTGGATCTCGCTGATGATGCGTCCGGAGCCCGTGAGTTCGCCGTCGGGGAAGACGTACCGGTCGATGAAGCCGCCGGCTCGGGCCTGGCTCTGATTGTCGGGGCGGGTGATGCAGTGGTTGAGCAGCCGGCCGCCTTCTCGGAGTTTGCTCTGCAGCAGACCGAAGTAGGCGGGGTAGTTGCCGACGCCGATGTGCTCGGTGAGGCCGATCGAGGAGATGGCGTCGAATCCGGTTTCGGGGACGTCGCGGTAGTCGGAGAACCGGACCTCGGCGAGGTCGGACAGTCCCTCGTCGGCGATGGCCTTCTGCGCCCATTCGGCCTGCTCGCGGGACAGGGTGGCGCCGATGACCTTGACGCCGCGGCGGGCGGCGTACCGGACCATCGATCCCCAGCCGCAACCGATGTCGAGGAGTCGGTCGCCGGGCTGGAGGCCGAGCTTCTCGAAGACGAGGCGGTATTTGTTGTCCTGCGCCTCCTCGAGGGTCTGTTCGGTGTTCTCGTAGCAGGCGCACGTGTAGGTCATGGAGGGGCCGAGGACGTACTCGTAGAACGTGTTCGAGACGTCGTAGTGGTGGTGGATCACCTCGGCGTCGCGGGACTTGGAGTGCCGCAACCCTTCCGCGACCCGCCGCCACCGCGGAAGGTGTTCCTGCGGGGGAGGGGCGATGGGACGCAGCAGGTCCCAGCCGAGCGAGCGCGTGATGGCGGCGAGGGTGAGCGCGGACGGACGACGGAAGTGCAGTTCGTCGCCCATGACCCGGAGGATCTCGTAGGGGTCGCCGGGGTGCACACCCTTCGCCTCGAGGTCGCCGGACACGTAGGCGCGGGCCATGCCGAGGTCGCCGGGGGCGGTCGCCAGATAGGTGGTGCCGCGGGTCGTCTTGAGGTGGAGTCCGTAGGGGGCGTCCTCCGGGCCTGCGGCGCTGCCGTCGTAGGCGGAGAACCGCAGGGGGAGCATGCCATCGGACAGAGTTTCGAGAATCTCTGCGATGGTGAGCTTGTGGTCTTGGGAGCGTGAAGCTTTCAGGGTCGTCATCGACGTTGCACCGCCTTGGAGAAAAGGTCCAGTAATCGTGATTTAGGGTCGTAGCGTTTTTTCAGTTCCGTATATCGATCGCCGCCGTAGTAGAGGCGCTCGAAGTCTTCTCGTGAATAGTACGAATCCGAGTAGAGGGACTTGTGTCCGTCGAAGTCGCTGACCTTGTCCTCGATCAGCCGATTCGCCGCCCCCTCGGGCCGGCCCGGAACGATGGGTACCGACGACCAGAATCCGATGTTCACGTACGTGCGTTTCGGTTCGAGGGGGTACAGGGGCCACGGGCGCTGCGACGACGCGCCCGCGGGGGCGGGTTCCCGCAACCGCAACGGGCACAGCCACAGCGGCTCGATCGGGATCTCGTCGAGGAACCAGCGGACGAAGTCGGCGGTGCGCTCGATGGGCACCTCGACGTCCTGGACGACGCGTTCGCGCGGCGGGTTGCCCTTGCGCTTCTCGATCCGGTCGCCGATGTCGTATTTGTGGTCGAGGGCGATGAGCTTCCAGTAGAAGCTGCTGCGGAGGAGGCTCTTGGGCCACATTCGGCGGATGGTGGGGTTCTGGGCGCCGAACGCGCGTGAGCACCAGAACCAGTCGGTGTCCCAGCGCCACAGGTAGTCTCGAATGGTGAGTTTGTCCGTTTTGGGATGGTTTACCGATGCGTGCTGGATCGACCGGTAGAAGATGTTCGATCCGGTGTAGTCGCTGACGGGGCCGCCCTCGTCGGTCTGGTGGCCCAGCGTGAGGTAGCTCTCGGATTCGGTGAAGACGACGCCGTCCAGGTAGTCGACGGGAATGCCGTCGTGCTGGCGCTCGGTGACGATGCGATCCATCGCCGACTGCAGGTCGTCGAGGGAGTCGAACCGCAGGTGACGCAGTGCCACATACCGTTTGACGGGTTCGAGTTGGATGCGCAGGCGGGTGGAGTAGCCGAGAGTGCCGTAGGAGTTGGGGAAACCCCAGAACAGGTCGGAGTTCTCGCCTTCCGGTGTTGCGGTGACGATGTCGCCGCTGCCCGTGAGGACGTCGATCTCGAGCACCGACTCGTGGGGGAGTCCGCTGCGGAACGACGTCGACTCGATGCCGAGACCGGTGACCGCGCCGCCGAGGGTGATCGTCTTGAGCTGCGGAACCACCAGCGGCGCCAGCCCGTACGGCAGGGTGGCGTCGACGAGGTCCTCGTACGTGCACATTCCGGCGACGTCCGCGGTCCGGGCCTGCGGGTCGACGGAGATGACGCCGCCGAGTCCGGAGACGTCGAGGCCGGGTGCGGTGGTCTGGGCCCGCGCGCGGAACAGGTTGGACGTCTTCTTCGCGAGGCGCACGGTCGCGTCCGCGGGAATTGCCCGGTAGGACGCGAGGAGCCGTTCGACGCCGGCGCGGTGAGCGTCGGTCCCCGTGACGGGCAGAGTGCGATGCGCACGGAAGGGGCGTCCACCCTCCCGCATGCTTTTCAGTAGTTCAACCGAAGAGGCAGCCACACCTTGACGCTATCCCTCTCCCGGGGTTCAAGCCACGCATATCGGCCCGCTCATCCGAAGATTCACACAAATGTCTCATCAATCCGCGGGTCGCGACCACCGTGAGGTGACCTACCTCACAATGGATTGCCACGTCGTCGCCCGGACTCGCGCACGGCAGGCAGGATGGGAGGTGGAAGCAGTTTCGTACAAATCGTACAAGAGGAGTCAGAACAGTGGGCCAGGTCAGCGCGAGCAGTTCGATCACCGTCGCAGCCACACCGGAGAAGACGCTCGCGGCGTTGGCGGACTACGAGACGGTGCGCCCGCGCATTCTCTCGGAGCAGTACCTGGACTACCGAGTCCTCGAGGGCGGGCAGGGCGGCGGCACCGTCGCGCAGTGGACGCTGAAGGCCACCGAGAAGCGGTCCCGTGACATCAAGGCCACGGTCACCGTGGCGGGCAACACGATCACGGAGACGGACGCGAATTCGTCGCTCGTCACCACGTGGGTCGTCGCCCCGAGCGGCAGCGGTTCGACGGTCACCACGACCACCGAATGGAAGGGCGCCGGCGGAATCGGCGGCTTCTTCGAGAAGACGTTCGCCCCGCTGGGTCTCAAGAAGATTCAGGGGCAGGTTCTGGCGAACCTCGAGCGCGAACTGGCCTGACGCAACCGGCTCCGCTCCGGCGTCGTCGACGTGACCACTCGGTGGCGGCGTCGGCGCCGGACCGCACCGACGGTCACGGTCTACGCTGGCAGGGGAAACAGCAGAAAGGACCACGTCAGTGCAACCAGGTGGACAACCCGACATGTCGCAGCTCCTCGCGCAGGCTCAGCAGATGCAGCAGCAGCTGATGGCCGCCCAGCAGGAGATGGCCGAGGCCGAGGTCACCGGGCAGGCCGGTGGCGGACTCGTGATCGCGACGGTCAAGGGGACAGGTGAAGTGGTCGGTCTGAAGATCGATCCGAAGGTCGTCGATCCGGACGACGTCGAGACTCTGCAGGACCTCGTGATCGGTGCGATCGAGGACGCGTCGAGCAAGGCGCAGGACATCGCGGCGCAGAAGCTGGGTCCGCTCGCGGGTGGATTCGGTGGGGGAGGCCTGCCCGGTCTCCCCGGTTTCTAGAGGCACGGCGTGTACGAAGGTCCGGTTCAGGATCTGATCGACGAACTCGGCAAGCTGCCCGGCGTCGGGCCGAAGAGCGCTCAGCGCATCGCGTTCCACCTGCTGAGTGTCGAACCGCCGGAGATCGACCGGCTCAAGAATGCGCTGCAGCGGGTGCGTGACGGGGTCCAGTTCTGCGTGGTGTGCGGCACCGTCTCCGACAAGGAGCATTGCCGCATCTGCGCCGATCCGCGCCGCGACCGCACGGTGATCTGTGTGGTCGAGGAGCCGAAAGACGTCCAGGCCGTGGAACGCACCCGTGAGTTCAAGGGCCGCTATCACGTCCTCGGCGGCGCGCTGGATCCGTTGTCCGGGGTGGGGCCCGATCAGCTCCGCATCCGGGAGTTGCTCGCGCGCATCGGCAATCAGGAGGACGGCGTCGACGTCTCCGAGGTGATCATCGCGACCGACCCCAACACGGAGGGGGAGGCCACCGCGACGTATCTGGTGCGCATGCTGCGGGACTTTCCCGGGCTGACGGTGAGCCGGCTCGCGTCGGGTCTGCCGATGGGCGGCGACCTCGAGTTCGCCGACGAGCTCACCCTGGGCCGGGCGTTGTCGGGGAGACGCACGCTGTGACGTCGGAGCCGGGCACGGCCGCGCCGGTGAAGCGGACGGCCGAACAGTCGCGGTCGCTGATCGTCGACGCGGCCGGCCGGGCATTCGCGACGCGCCCCTACCGGGAGATCACGCTCAAGGACATCGCCGAGGACGCCGGGGTCAGCGCACCGCTGATCATCAAGTACTTCGGGTCGAAGGAGCAGCTGTTCGACGCGCTCGTCGATTTCCGGTCCGCCGCGGAGGTGCTGTTCAGCGGCCCGCTGGACGGCCTCGGGGAGCGGATGGTGTCGATGTTCGCGCGGCCGCTCGAACCGTACAAGCCGTTGTCGTTGAGCATTCTGTTCATGAGCGGGCCGAGCGAGGAGGCCAGCCGGAAGCTGCGTGCCAACTATTCGACGCAGATGATCGACACGCTGGCCGAACGACTGCCCGGGCCGGGCGGCCGGCTGCGCGCGGAACTGGTGATGTCGATGCTGACGGGTCTCGCCGTCATGCGCCGCAAGATGATGCAGGAGCACGCGACGGGCACCCCGGACGAGGTGGTGGCGCAGTACGCCCCGCTGGTGCAGGAGTTGCTCGACGGCTGAGGGCGAATCGTCCGGCTTGCGGGGTAAATGGTTGTTCACCTAATGTGGTGAACAACCATTTACCAGTTGCGCGAGGGGTGACGCTTGACGATTTCGTTGCCGCGCCCACTGTCGGCGCTCGCGGATCAGCCGGTCGCACCGCCGGACTCGGCCGGCGGATCGCGTTACCTCTTCCCGATTCTCGCGTTCGCGGGCGTGTTCCAGGCCGTGTTGCAGACGGTCATGGTGCCCCTTCTGCCCAGCATGCCGACGTTCACCGGCGCGAGCCAGACGTCCGTGTCCTGGCTGATCACCACCACCCTCCTGGTCGGCGCGGTCGTCACCCCGATCTTCGGCCGCCTCGCCGACATGTTCGGCAAGAAGCGGATGCTTCTCGTCGCGTTCGTCTTCATGACGGTCGGCGCGCTGATCTGCGCCGTGACGTCCGACATCGCGTTCCTGATCTTCGCGCGCGGACTGCAGGGGGCCGGCGCCGCCGTCATCCCGGTCGGAATCTCGATCCTCCGTGACGAATTGCCGCGCGAGAAGGTCCACGGTGCCATCGCCATGATGAGCTCGACGCTCGGAATCGGCACCGCCCTCGGGCTGCCGTTCGCGGCCTCCGTCGCCGAGTACTCCAACTGGCACGTCCTCTTCTGGGTCATCGCGGGAATCGGCCTCGCCGTCACCACGGCCGCGGCGCTGTTCATCCGCGAGTCCGAGGTGCGGTCCGGCGGACGGTTCGACGGGGTCGGCGCCGTCGGCCTCACCGCGGCCCTCGTCTGCCTGCTCGTCCCGATCACACAGGGCAGCTCCTGGGGGTGGGGAAGTCCAGCGGTGCTGGGGATGTTCGCGTCCTCGCTGTTCCTGTTCGCGCTGTGGGGTTACCAGCAGCTGCGCAACGTCAATCCGCTCGTGGACCTGCGGGTGTCGGCGCGACGGTCCGTGCTGCTGCCCCATGTCACGGCGCTGCTCGTCGGTTTCGCGTTCTACGGGAACGCCCTCATCACCACGCAACTACTGCAGGCGCCCCGCGGCGACGCCGGCTACGGCCTCACGATCCTCCAGGCCGCGGTGTGCCAGCTGCCGACGAGCCTGTCGATGATCGTTTTCGCGCAGGTCGGTGCCCGGGTGTCCGAACGCTACGGGTCGAAGGTGACGATCCTGTCGGGCGCGATCTGCCTCGTCCTCGGCTACGCGCTGCACACCGTGCCGCACAAGGAACTGTGGATGGTGATCGCGGCCCTCGGCGTCGCTGCGATCGGCACCGCGCTGGTGTACAGCACGCTGCCGATGCTGATCGTCCGGGCCGTGCCGTCCACGCAGATGGCCGCGGCCAACGGCGTCAACGTGCTGCTCAGGACGATGGGCACGACGATGTGCAGCGCGGTGGTCGCAACCGTACTGGCGGCGAGCATGGTCGGCGGGGTCGCCTCGGCCGCCGGATTCTCGATCGCCTACGGGGTGTGCGCGGCGCTGGCGGTGCTGGTGTTCGTCGTATCACTCGCGCTGCCCGGGCAGCGCGAACGCCGGGAAAAATTCCGCGGAACCTCTTGTGACGTAGATCACTCGTGCGTATAGTCAGTGATGCGGATCGAGGAAATGTACCTGTGAGCAGAGAAAACTCGAGAAGCAGAGATCCGGCCGAGAATGCAGAAGCATTCCCGGCCGAACCCCTGTCTGGGGGTAGTCACTTCTCCATCGATTCCGCGATCTCCTTGATGGCCGACAGTCGCCGATCCCATTCGGCGCCGATCCGCTCCAGCGTCCGCGCCGTCTTGTTGAGTTCCGCGCCCAGCGCGCGGTAGCGAACCTCGCGGCCCACCTTCACCGACTCCACCAGGCCGCACGCCTGCAGTGCGTTCAGGTGCTTCGCGATGGCCTGCCGCGACACCGGAAGTCGGGTGGCCAGCGACGACGCCGACTGGTCGGCCCGGCCGAGTTCGGTGAGAATCTCCCAGCGGGTCTCGTCCGACAGGGCCGCGAACACCGAGGCCAGTTCGGAGTGGGTGCTCATGCCTTCACGCCGTGCAGGTAGGCGACCAGTTCGTCCAGTTCGGCATGCCAGCCCTGGATGTTGCCCTCGCGGGCCCGCTTCTGGTCGGCGACGTCGCGGTCGAGGGTGTCGAATCCGGTCTCGACGACGGTCAATTCGGTGCCGGAGTCGTGCTCCGACAGCGTGAACCGCACCAGGGTGGAGTTGCCGATCACTGGGTCGGCGTCGATGTCGGCCGCCCAGCGGAAACCGAACGCGTTCGGTTCGTCGACCTCCGTGACCACGGCGCGGGCGGTGCCGTGCTCGTCCCACGTGAAGGCCGCCTTGCCGCCCACGCTGAGGTCGAGGGACGTGCGCTGTCCGAACCACTGGCTGATCTTGTCGGGATCCGTGATCGCCGCCCACACCGCCGATCTCGGGGCATTCACGACAACGGTCCGGGTGATGCTGCTCGATGCGTCCATGGTGGGCCACCTTCTCGACGACGATTGATGTGCAACTTCATGGTTGCACTCTCGTCGAGTTTCTGCAACCCCCTGGTTGCACTGATGCGTGAGTGCGAAAGCGTGCCCGAGGACGCCTTTCGACTCACCTGGGTTATGCATAGCGGCCGGCAACGCTCTCCGCCGCGGCCGGATTCTGTACGAGGACGTCGACTGCAGCCCGACCGGTGTCCCGCTGATCGTCCGGCTCGACGGGCAGCAGTACCTAGACGCGCAGGCGCTCCCGGCGCAGCTGATCGACCTCCGGGAGGTCGAGGGGGGCGAGTTCGTCGACGCCCAGCGCCCGCATCAGCAGCAGGTCGGCGAGTTCGGGGTTGCGGGCGAGGACGGGTCCGTGCATGTACGTGCCGATCACGGAACCCTGGACGACGCCTTCGAGCCCGTCCCCGACACCGTTGCCGACGCCGTGCGTGACCCGGGCGAGGCCGCGGGCGTCGGCGCCGAGTGTGGTTCCGCCACGGTGGTTTTCGAATCCCGACAGCGGCTGCGTCAACCCGTCGATCAGAGGGGTGGTGACGACCTCGCCGATGGATCGCGTCGCCTGCGGGGACGTGGTGACGTCGAGCATCGACACGCCGTCGACGCGTTCGCCACTGGACGTCTCGTACCAGTTGCCGAGCACCTGGATCGCGGCACAGATCGCGAGGACGGGGGCGCCGCGTTCGGCGGCCTTCTGCAGTCCCGGGTACTGGGTGAGGTGGCGGGTCGCGAGCCGCTGCGCCGAGTCCTCCGCGCCGCCGAGCGTATACACGTCGAGGGAATCGGGAACCGGGTCGTTCAGGGTGATCTCGACGATCTCCGCGTCGTACCCGCGCATGCGCAGCCGCTGCCGGAGGATGAGGGCGTTGCCGCCGTCGCCGTAGGTGCCCATCACGTCGGGCAGCACCAGGCCGATGCGGACGGTCGACTCAGGCATTGCGGGCCTCCTTCGCGATGGCGGTGTTCAGGTCGCGGAAGGCGGTGTAGTTGGCGAGCACCTCGACGCGTCCGGGCGGGCAGGACGCGATGGCCCGCAACGGGTTCGGGTCGAGCGTGTGCTCGACGCCGGCGTAGGTGAGGCGCACGGCCAGGTCGGTGCCGCGTTCACCTGCCGCCACCACCTTGACGCCCTCGAAATGCTCGAACCGGACGTCCCACAGCCAGGACAGGTCCTCGCCGTCGGGGACCTGCCCGTTGACGGCGATCACGAGTCCGTCGACGGTGGGGTCGATCATCGACAGCGCCTCCTGCCAGCCGGCGGGATTCTTTGCGAGCAGCATGTGCACGGAGTGCGACCCGACCTCCACGGTGCTGTAGCGACCCGCGACCTCCTGGACGGTGGCCGCGGCGGCGACCGCGTCCTCCGCCTTCGCGCCCATCGCGACGGCCGCCGCGACGGCCTGCGCGGCGTTACCGCGGTTGGCGCGTCCGGGCAGGGCGAGGGTCATCGGGATCTTCAGGCCGTCGGGCCCGTACAGGTTTTCGTCGTCCAGCCACCAGTCGGGGGTCGGCCGCGCGAAGTCGGAACCGGTGCTGCGCCAGTGCGAGCCCTCCCACACGATGGGTTCACCGGTGCGCGGACAGCTGGCGGCGTCGCTGGCCCACCCGCCGCCGGCGGCGACCCAGACGACGTTCTTCGCGTCGTAGGCCACGGAGGTGACGAGCACGTCGTCACAGTTGGCGATGACGACGGACTCCGGGTGCGCGGCGACGCAGGCGCGGAGTTTGCGTTCGATCATGTTGATTTCGCCGACCCGGTCGAGTTGGTCGCGGCTGAGGTTGAGCAGAACCAGGGCTTCGGGGTTGACGGCGTCGCTGACGTGCGGGACGTGCAGTTCGTCGACCTCGAGCGCGGCGAGGGGCGCGTGCACGCGGGTGCTCAGCGCCGCGACGATGCCGGCATCCATGTTGGCGCCGTCCGCCTGCGTCGCGACCTCACCGAGGGTGGAGAGCGCCGCCGCGGTCATCCGGGTGGTAGTGGACTTGCCGTTGGTGCCGGTGATCACCGCGGTGCGTCGGTTGGCGCCGAGCTGCTCCATCAGTGTCGGGTCGATCTTCAGGGCGATCAATCCGCCGATCATCGAGCCCTTGCCGCGGCCTGCCTTCTGCGACGCCCAGGAGGCCGCGGCCGCCGCGCGCAGGGCGACCTTGCCGCGCGTCGTGATCCCAGTTCCAGTACTCACTCCGCGAGTTTTGCACAGGCTCCGGTCAGACGCCGACTCGCGCGGGGGCAGGTGGGTGCGGAAGTGTGCGCGGACGCACATTGCCACTCACCTGGGTGGCGGCGGCACCGGCGATGACCACGGCCCCGCCGATCAGCGACAGGACGCTCGGCTCCTCGTGCAGCACCAGCCAGGACGCCCCGATCCCGACGATGGGAACCAGCAAGGAGAACGGCGCGACCATGCCGGCGGGGTAGCGGCTGAGCAGTGCCGTCCACAGCCCGGAGCCGGCGATGGTGCCGAGGATCACGATGTAGGCGAGGCCCGCGAGGGCGAGCGGGCCGTTGCCGTTCAGCGACGAGGTCAGGGAAGTCCACCCCGCGGTCGGGCCCTCCACGACGAAGGACAGCGCCAGCATCGGCAGCGGCGGAATGACGCACATCCACAGCATCAGGCGCATCGGCTGATCCGACGCGGCCTTGCGATTGCCGATGTTGCCCACCGCCCACGACAGTCCCGCGAGCAATGTCAGGGCCACCGGCAGCAGGGCGGCGTGCTGGGCGCGGTCCCAGCCGATGAGCGCCATCCCGGCCATCGCCACGAGCAGTCCGCCCACCTGCGTGGGCCGGAGGCGCTCCCGCAGCAGGACCGCGCCGAGGACCACGGTGAACGGTGCCGACGACTGCAGTACCAGCGACGCCAGTCCGGTCGGCATCCCCACGTGCATGCCCCAGAACAGGAACGCGAACTGGCCGACCCCGAACCCGAGGCCGTACACCAGCAGCCATTTCAGCGGCACCTGCGGCCGGGGGACGAACAGGATCACCGGGATTGCGATGACGAAGAACCGCAGCGCGGCGAAGAAGAACGGCGGGAAGTGATCGAGGCCCGCGCGAATGGCGAGGAAGTTGAGCCCCCACAGGACGACGACGGTGAGTCCGAGCATCCGGTCACGTGAGGTCATGCCTTCCATCGTGAGGGCCGGAAACAATCAGGACAAGCACATAAAAGTGCATCATCGATGTAGTTTTGCTACATGGATGCCACCCGGTTACGCGTCCTGCGCGAGCTGGCGGACCGCGGGACGGTGGCGGCGACCGCGCGGGCGTTGTCGATGACGCCGTCGGCGGTGTCGCAGCAGCTCAAGATCCTCTCGCGGGAGGCTGGGGTGACGCTGCTCGAACCCGCCGGCCGACGGCTGCGGCTCACCGATGCCGGTCAGGCCCTCGTCGTCCGCGCCGACGACGTCGTGGCCGCCCTCGACCGCGCGGCGGCGGAGATGACCGCCTACCGCGGTTCGCCGCGCGGCCGGGTGCGGGTGGCGCTGTTCCCGTCCGGTGCCGCGCTGCTGCTGCCGGGACTGCTGGACGCGCTCGCGGGCAGCGGAGTGGACGTGCAGGCGCGCGACGAGGATCTCCCGGCCGCCGCGGTGCCTGCCCTGCTCGCCGATTACGACGTCGTCCTGACCCATCGCGACGAACGGGCCCCGGACACGTCGTCGCCCAGGGTGACGGCGGAACCGCTGATGCGCGAACCCATCGACCTGATCCTGCCGCCCGGTCATCCGCTCGCCGGACAGGATGCGGTCCGGCCGGACCAGTTGGCGGACGAGCGGTGGATCAGCGTGCGCGGCGGATTTCCCGTCGACGACGTGCTGATGTCGGTGGCCGCCGCGACCGGTGTGCAACCGCACGTGGCGATGCGCATCAACGACTTCCGCGTCATCGAGGAACTCGTCGCCGGCGGTCACGGCGTGGCCCTGCTGGCCCGGCATGCGGTGACCAGCCGCGCGGTGGTGCAGCTGCCGCTGGCCGGGGTGCGCGCGGCCCGGATCTACGAGCTGGCCCGGCGACCCGCCGCCGACGACGTTCCCGCCGTCGCCACGGTGCTGCAGGCGTTCCGGGACGTCGCGGCCCGCATCGGGGACTGAACGGGCCGCACACGGAAGAAGGCCCGCCGGGTGGGCGGGCCTTCCGGGGAAACGGGTGCTCAGCTGCTCAGTGCCTTCGCCTTCAGCGTCTCGTACTCCGCCTGCGTGATGGTGCCGGAATCGAGGAGTGCCTTCGCGTCGGCGATCTGCTCGGCCGAGGACTTGCCCGCGACGGAGCGGATGTAGCTGTCCTGCGCCTGCTTCGCCTCCTGTGCGGCGGCCATCGACCGCTCGGCCATGCCCTTGCTCCGGGTGATGAGATACACGAGCGCGGTCAGCAGCGGGACGAAGAACAGGAAGACGATCCAGATGGCCTTCACCCAGCCCGACGTCGTATGGTCGCGGAACAGGTCGGTGATGATGGAGAACAACAGGATCAGGTAGGCCACGAAGCCGAAGGTGACGATGATCACCCAGAGAAAGTCCCAGAAAGAGTCCATTGCAGCGCTCCATTCACAGTCGAATTCACTCTGCGCTGACTATCGCACCGGCTGCCGCGGCCCGCGTCATCCGAAACAGGTGAAATGCGGCGACCGATGTGACATCGGTGCAGCGTGACCAGACCGCGGTGACATTGGGCCACACCCCGCAACACACCCCCGCGAAACACCGAACGGCCGCGACACCGGTAGGTGCCGCGGCCGTTCGGGTGGGGACTACTTGCCGGCTTCGACCGCCCGGCGCATGCCGCGCTCGACCGCACCGATGATGTACGGACGCAGCTCCACGGCAGGGATGACGGCGTCGACGGAACCGACCCGCTGTGCCCGCTGGATGTTGTGCACGGCCTCGAACTCGGCCGCGACCTCACCGAGCTTCTCGTTGCGCACCGCAGCCTGCTGGGCTGCCAGCTCGACCCGCAGGTGAGCCTGCTGGGCGTCGTTCTGGGCGCCCGCCAGGTTGGCCTCGAGCTCCCGGATCGACGGGTCGGCTGCCACTCGCGAGTTGACCTCACGGGTGAACACGACGGCCGCGGCGGGGGCACCACCGAGGACGGACGCGAACGAGCCCTCGACCGCGAGGACCTCCATGTTGTCGTTCAGTGCTCCGGAGAACACCACGAACGCGCCACCGTGGTAGCGGGAGACGACGCAGAACACGATCGGGCCGTCGAAATTGACGATGGCGCGGCCGATTTCGGCACCGTACTCGAGCTGGATGTGGCGGAGCGAGTCCGGGGACCCGTCGAAGCCGGACAGGTTGGCCAGCACCACGAGCGGACGGCTTCCGCTGGCGGCGTTGATCGCCCGGGCCGTCTTCTTCGACGACTGCGGGAACAGGGTGCCCGCGGTCCACTGGTCGGGACCGTTGGCCGGCGACCATCCCTTGCGGGCGATGGCCCGCGACTCGATGCCGATGACGCTCACCGGGTAGCCGCCGAGGTGTGCGTCGAACACGACGGACGTGTCGGCGTCCGCCATGTCGGCCCACCGCTCCAGCACCGCGTGGTCCTGGTCGACGAGCGAACGCATCACCGTGCGAATGTCGAACGGCTTCTTGCGTTCCGGGTTCGTCTCCGAGGAGAAGATGTCGCCGACCGTGGTGAAGTCGCTGGACGGGTGGACGTGCGGGAAGGACCGCACGTCGCGCCCGATCGGGTCGCTGGTCTGCGCCCGGCGCGGGAAGCGTTCCCCGGCAACGACGTACGCGTGGTCGTAGTGCGCGAACAGGATCTCGCACGCGGCGGGCAGGTTCGGCGCCCAGTACTGCGCCTCACCGTTGGGGCCCATCACGCGGTCGTAACCACCGATGCCGAAGTTGTCCTCGGCCGAGACGCCACCCGAGTAGTCGAGCGAATTCTTGCCGGTGAGCACCATGGCGCTGTCCGGCGTCATCACCAGGATGCCCTTGGTGTGCATCAGCATCGTGGCTTCGGCGTTCCAGTAGGGCTGCGCACCGACGTTGATGCCGGCCACGATCACGTTGACCTCGCCACCGTCCTGCGTGAACGTGATGAGGCGACGCAGACCGCGGGACACCCAGTCCATGTTCTCGGTGCCGCTGTCCATGGAGATCGTCGCGCCGGAAGACAGCGCGAACCACTCGACCGGGACACCCAGCTTCTCGGCCAGGTCGACACCGGCGACGAGGCGGGCGCACTCGGCTTCCGCGACGGTGCCGAGGGCCTTCGTCGGGTCACCGAACAGTGCGACGCGGGTCATGCCCTCGGGGTGCCGGTCGGTGCGGGCGGTGACCAGACCGACGACGAGGCCGGCCTTGTTCTGCCCGTACGGACGCTCGACGGGTACCAACTGGCCCGACTCGTCCAGGTCGTGCTCGACGAAGCTGCCGTCGCGGCCGGTGAGCAGCGGGATCAGCTCGTACGGGTAGACGGTGCCGCGAGCACGGGAGCTGCGGACCTTCTGGGTGTACGCGTCGAGCGGCTGCAGCGGCTCGGTCGGCGGTTCGGTGACCTTGACGACCACGCCCGCGCCGGTGCGGTAGGAGAAGCGGAGAGCCTTCTCCCGCGACTCCGTGCCGGGCTCACCCTGGAGCCGGGCGATGACGGTGATCTCCTCGAGGCCGGCGCCCGCGGTGAGCGGTGCCGCGACCCGGGCGAACGCCTCGAGGTCCTCGACCGGGACGTCGATCTTCGGCCACACGTACAGCACGACGCGGTTGGCGTCGAGCTTGCGCTTGCTGCCGCGGGTGGCCTGCGCCCGGCGGATGCCGTCGAGGCACGACTGCAGCACGCGTTCCGCGGCGGGAACACCGACGACCTGGCCGTCCTCGTTGCGGACCGGCGTGATGTCGCGGACCTCGGCGAGCGCGATGAGGCGTTCGTCGGTGGGGTTGTCGCGCGAGACCAGGTTGAACAGGAACGTCTCGGCGACCGCGGGGAGGCGGGTGCCGTCGAAGTTCTTCAGGCGCCACAGGTCGAGTCGCTGGCCGGTGAGCGGGTGCATGTCCCGGATCAGCGTTTCCTCCGCCAGGACACCCGCGTCCGGACGGAATGTGAACTTGCGGACATCGACGTCGGTGCCGCCGAAGACGGAGACCGTGACGCGGCGGCAGGTGGCGGCCAGCGGCAGGGACGCCAGGGCCTTCCGCAGGTCGGCGGACATGGTGTCCGGGTCGGCGGGCGGTGCCGTCCACGACAGGTACAGGTCGAGGACGAGGTTCTCCGGGTTCACCGCGGCGACAGCGTTGATCTCGTCGAGTGCACCGGGCAGCTCGGCGTAGTCGGCGACGGCGGAGACGAGGTTCAGACGCTCCCCGCGCAGGTCGAAGTTGCCGGTGACGAAACGGCGTCCGTCGCGGTCGAAGGACGTGACGTCCTCGAGCGTGCGGATGTCGTAGTAGCGGCGGGTGACGACCTCGAGCAGCGGCCCGACGGTGTTGCTCTTGCGCGCGATCCGCTGTCCGAGGAGTTCGGTCAGCGACTGCGGGGTGGCGACCAGGGCCTCGAGACGTTCCTGGTAGTCCGGGGCGCCGGGGTTCTCGGCGAGGTACTCGAGGCTGCCGCGGACACCGTCGTACACCTGCTCGCGGGCCTTGCGGATCTGCGGCTCGTCGAAGTACCGGAACCGTACGTTGCGGGCGACGTTGCCGATCACCGGGTAACGGACCTGGGTGGCGATGATGAGCCGGTCCAGAACCTCGCCGAGTCCGCTGGGTGCGCGGACCGAAGCGTTGCCGTCGTTCAGCCACCGGTCGAGCAGGGCGGCGATGACGGGAACCTGGTTGTCCATGCGCTGCTGCGCGAGGAACAGGCGGTAGACCGCCTCTTCCAGCTCGGCGGTGCGCTCGAGGTCGGTGACGTCGTAGTGACGCAGCGCCCGCGACAACCGAGTCGTGAACGACTCCGGCAGGCCCTCGAGTTCGACGTCGAGGGTGTGGAGGTAGGTGTGGAAGTGCTCGCGCGGGCTGTGGACGCGCTCGTCACCGTCCTCCTCGGCTGCGGTGGGGCGGTTACGTCCGATCTCGCAGATGTCCGCGAACGTGTTCAGCAGGGCGAGTTCCGCCTGCACGAGGTCCGGGTCGCCCGCGATCTCGGCGCGCAGCTTCTCGTAATCGGCGAGGAGCACTCCGGCCCGCTTCGCGCTGACGTCGTAACCGGTGAGCAGCGCGGCGAGCGCGTCGATCTGCTCGAGGGCGTCGGCCCGGGTGTTGCCGTGCGACGCGGGTGCGCCGAGCTCGAACTGGACGCGGGGCGCCTTCGGAGCGGTGGACTCCTCGGAGCTCTCCTCGACGCGCAGCAGCGCGGTACCGGCGTCGACCTGGGAGTTGACCATGGCGAGAACTTCCCGCACCCGGCCTGCGACGGGGGCGCGGACCGCGGTCTCCATCTTCATGCTTTCGAGCACGACCAGCGTGGCGCCGACCTCGACCTCGTCGCCGACGGACACGGGCACCGCGACCACGACTGCGGGAGCGGGGGCGCGGACGACACCGGCCTCGTCCTGGCTGATCTGGTGGCTGATGCCGTCGACCTCGACGAGGTACTGGGCGCGGCCTGCGACGGAGACGACGTGGTGACGGCGGTCGGCGATCACCAGGCGGCTCTCGAACTCGCTGAGCCGGTCGACCTCGACCTCGGTCTCGGGGGCGTCCCCGTCGACGCGGTAGCTGTGGGCGCCGACCTGCGTGACGGTGAGGCCGTAGGCCTGACCCTGGTAGCTGAGCTCCACCTTGCGGCCGATGGCGTGACCCGCGCGGGGGCGTCCACCGCGAGCGGACGAGAGGAACGCCTCCCGCTCGAGTTTCTCCTCGGCGTCGTAGACGTCGATGGCGGCGGCGATCAGGGCGACGTCCGCGGTCCGGGTCGGGACGTTCGAGGTGCCGGCGTCGGTGCGGTCCAGCCAGCCGGTGTCCGCAGACGCGGAGATGACCTCTTCGCGGTCCAGCAGGTCCAGCAGGAACGACTTGGTGGTGGTGCCGCCCTGCAGCACGACGGTGGTCTCGCGGAGAGCGGTGCGCAGACGCGCGAGCGCCTCGGAGCGGTCGCGTCCCCAGGCGATGACCTTGGCGACCATCGAGTCGTAGTCGGGCGGGATGACGTCGCCCTGGGCGATGCCGGTGTCGACGCGGAGTCCGCTGCCGAGGGGGAACTTGAGCAGTTGCACGGCGCCGGGCGCGGGGGCGAAGCCGTTGGCGGCGTCCTCCGCGTTGAGGCGGGCTTCGACGGCGTGACCGAACTCGGGCGGGCAGTCGCCGACGAGCGGCTCACCGCTGGCGACGAGGATCTGCAGCTTCACCAGGTCGATGCCCGTGGTGGCCTCGGTGATGGGGTGTTCGACCTGGAGGCGGGTGTTGACCTCGAGGAACGTGAACGTCTTCTGCTCGGGCTGGTACAGGTACTCGACGGTGCCCGCGCCGCGGTAACCGGCGGCGCGCACGAGCTCGGCGGAGACGGCACGCAGGTGGTTCGACTGGTCGGCGGTGAGGAGCGGCGAGCTCGACTCCTCGATGACCTTCTGGTTCTTGCGCTGGATGGAGCAGTCGCGAACACCGGGAGCCCAGACGTTGCCGAAGTTGTCGGCGATCACCTGTACCTCGACGTGGCGTGCGTCGGTGACCAGACGTTCGATGAACACGACCGGGTCGCCGAAGGACCGCTGGGCCTCACCCTGGGTGCGCTCGAGCGCGACTTCGAGTTCGTCCTCGGACCAGACCTTGCGGATGCCGCGGCCGCCGCCACCGGAGCGGGCCTTGATGATGAGCGGGTAGCCGATGGCCTGGGCGTGGCGGCGGGCGTCGGCGCGCGTGGAGACGGGGCCACCGCTCCACGGTGCGACCGGGACGTCCACCTTCTCGGCGAGGAGCTTGGCCTCGACCTTGTCGCCCAGCAGGCGCATCGCCTCGGCGGGCGGGCCGATGAACGTGATGCCCAGCTGCTCGCACACCTCGACGAACGCGGGGTCCTCGGCGACGAAGCCCCAGCCCACCCACACGGCGTCGGCCTTGCTCTCGCGCAGCGCGCGGGCCAGCTCGGCGTGATCGAGGTAGGCGGTGCCGGTCTTGACTGTGCGCAAGCACACACCTTCGTCGGCTTGGCGAACGAACATCGCGCGGCGTTCTGCCTCGGTGTGAAGGGCGATCGTCCGGATGCCGTAGTTGTGTTCGGCGTTCAATTCGCGCACGGCACGAATCAGGCGGACCGCCGCCTCGCCGCGGTTGACTATCGCTATTCGCTTGAACATCTGTTATCGCTCCGTTTCCGTAAAACTCATTGATCCGCAGAGTGTTTCGATGGCCAAGGCCATGTCCGCCGAGGACTGGGTGCCGCCTTCGCGGACACGTGCACCCCTGCACAACCCACTCGAACTAACACCAGGGGCGCCCCGAACGCGATCGTCGAACCTGCGTCATTGCAGGACCGATGCTCGGGGAATGCGAGCATAACGTCGAAAATTTGTACCCGCGCGTAACTTCCGCGAGGCCCCGATCGGCTTGTCAAGTCTTCAAGGACTTGCGTGTCGACCCTACGAGAGAGTAAGAAGGCTGAATTTCCGTCGAGCTGGGCGTCCGCCGACGAGGTGTCTGCAACCCGTTGTCACAGAGTCGCTTTCGTCCGGTTTGTCGAGATGTTCTCGGGGAAGCGAACTTTCACGCAGAAGTTACTGGCGGTTTACCTTCGGGTCCGCGGACGCCGGTTCGGTTGCGTGCGCCACCGCGCCCCGCACGCCCACGTGCGCTTCGCGGTGCATCCGGTCGACCATGTGCGGGTAGTGCAGTTCGAACGCCGGACGCTCGGAGCGGATGCGCGGCAACTCGGTGAAGTTGTGCCGCGGCGGCGGGCAGCTGGTTGCCCACTCGAGCGAGTTGCCGAAACCCCACGGGTCGTCCACCGTGACCACCTCGCCGTACCGGTAGCTCTTGAAGACGTTCCAGACGAACGGCACCGTCGACGCGCCCAGGACGAACGCGAACACCGTCGAGACCGAGTTGAGGACGGTGAACCCGTCCGAGGGCAGGTAGTCGGCGTAGCGACGGGGCATCCCCTCGGCGCCGAGCCAGTGCTGGACGAGGAACGTGCCGTGGAAACCGGTGAACGTGGTCCAGAAGTGCCACTTGCCGAGCCGTTCGTCCAGCATTCGCCCGGTCATCTTCGGGAACCAGAAGTAGATGCCGGCGTAGGTGGCGAACACGATCGTCCCGAACAGGACGTAGTGGAAGTGGGCGATCACGAAGTAGCTGTCCGTGACGTGGAAGTCCAGCGGCGGGCTCGCGAGGATGACGCCGGTGAGGCCGCCGAAGATGAATGTGATCAGGAAGCCGAGCGAGAACAGCATGGGCGTCTCGAACGTCAGCTGCCCCTTCCACATGGTGCCGATCCAGTTGAAGATCTTCACACCCGTCGGGACGGCGATCAGGAACGTCATGAACGAGAAGAACGGCAACAGGACCGCGCCGGTGGCGTACATGTGGTGCGCCCACACCGCGATCGACAGGGCCGCGATGGCGATCGTAGCGTAGACGAGACCGCTGTACCCGAACAGCGGCTTGCGGCTGAACACCGGGAAGATCTCCGACACGATGCCGAAGAACGGCAGCGCGACGATGTACACCTCCGGGTGGCCGAAGAACCAGAACAGATGCTGCCACAGCAACACACCACCCGTCGCCGGGTCGTAAAGGTTGGCGCCGAGGTGACGGTCGACGAACAGGCCCATCAGCGCTGCAGTGAGGATGGGGAACGCCACCAGGATGAGGATGCTGGTGATGAAGATGTTCCACGTGAAGATCGGCATCCGGAACATGATCATGCCCGGGGCGCGCAGGCAGATGACGGTGGTGATCATGTTGACGCCGCCGAGGATGGTGCCGAGACCGGACAGTGCCAGCCCCATGATCCAGAGGTCGGCGCCGACACCCGGCGAATGCAATGTGCTCGTCAGCGGCGAGTACGCCGTCCAGCCGAAGTCCGCGGCGCCACCCGGCGTGATGAACCCGGCGATCGCGATGGTGCCGCCGAACAGGAACGCCCAGTAGCTGAACGCGTTGAGGCGGGGAAACGCCACGTCGGGGGCGCCGATCTGCAGCGGCAGGATGTAGTTGGCGAACCCGAACACGATCGGCGTCGCATACAGCAGCAGCATGATCGTGCCGTGCATCGTGAACAACTGGTTGTACTGCTCGTTCGACAGGAATTGCAGCCCCGGGACCGCGAGTTCGCCGCGGATCAGCAGGGCCATCAAGCCACCGGCCATGAAGAACGCGAACGACGTGATCAGGTACAGAATGCCCAGGTCCTTGGGGTCCGTCGTCGTGATCATCTTGTAGAAGAAGCCACCCTTGCGGCGGCGCCGGGCCGGATACGGACGGACCGGGAGATGCTGTGGAATTGCCAGATTCACGACGCCCCCCGAAGGGTCCGAGGCGGTTCGGGTCCGGTGTGGACTCCGTTACCAGGGTAGTCACCCGGAGCCGGAGAAGGAGCCTTTTTCCGGGCCGGATACGACGCTGCCGCAGGTGCGCGGGGTGCGCGCCTGCGGCAGCGGGGGAGCGAGAGCGGTCAGTGCGCCCGGTTGACCGCCGAGACGACGGCGCGCAGCGACGCGGTGGTGATCGACGTCGCGATGCCGACACCCCAGACCACGGTGTTCCGTCCGTCGGGAGCGGTCACGGCGCACTCGACGTAAGCGGCCGCCTGGGCATCGTCGCCGGCCGACATGGCGTGCTCGGAGTAGTCGAGCACACGCACGTCGAAGTCGATCGTCGCGAGGGCGTCGACGAACGCGGCGAGCGGGCCGTTACCCGAACCCGAGATCTCGTGCTCCTTGCCGTTCACCTTCACCGTCGCGGTGATGGAGTCGGTGCCGCCGTCCTCCTCGGCCGCCGTGACCTTCTGCTTCATCCGCTCGAGCGGAGTGATCGGCGCCAGGTACTCCTCGTGGAAGACGTCCCACATCTCCTTGGGCGACACCTCGCCGCCCTCGCCGTCCGTGATCCGCTGGACGGCCTGCGAGAACTCGATCTGCAGGCGGCGCGGCAGCACCAGCCCGTGATCGGCCTTCATGATGTACGCGACGCCGCCCTTGCCGGACTGCGAGTTGACGCGGATGACGGCCTCGTACGTGCGGCCCACGTCCTTCGGGTCGATCGGCAGGTACGGAACCGCCCACAGGATGTCGTCGACGTCGGCGTCCTGGGAGTCGGCGTCGAACTTCATCGCGTCGAGGCCCTTGTTGATCGCGTCCTGGTGGCTGCCGGAGAACGCGGTGTACACGAGGTCGCCGCCGTACGGGTGACGCTCGTGGACGGGCAGCTGGTTGCAGTACTCGACGGTGCGGCGGATCTCGTCGATGTTGGAGAAGTCGATCTGCGGGTCGACGCCCCGGGTGAACATGTTGAGCCCGAGCGTGACCAGGCACACGTTGCCGGTGCGCTCACCGTTGCCGAACAGGCAGCCCTCGATGCGGTCGGCGCCGGCCTGGTAGCCGAGTTCGGCTGCGGCCACGCCCGTGCCGCGGTCGTTGTGGGGGTGCAGCGACAGGATGACCGAGTCGCGACGCGCCAGGTTGCGGTGCATCCACTCGATGGAGTCGGCGTACACGTTCGGCGTCGCCATCTCGACGGTGGCGGGCAGGTTGAGGATCACCGGGTTCTGCGGCGTCGGCTGCAGCACCTCCGTGACGGCGTCGCACACCTCCTTGGCGTACTCCAGTTCGGTGCCCGTGTACGACTCGGGGGAGTACTCCCAGCGCCACTGCGTGTCCGGGTACTTCTTCGCCTCTTCGAGGGCCAGGGTCGCCGCGTCGGTCGCGATCTTCTTGATTACGTCGCGCTCGGCCTTGAACACCACCCGGCGCTGCAGGATGGACGTCGAATTGTAGAAGTGGACGATCACCTTGTTGGCGCCCTCGCAGGCCTCGAACGTGCGCTTGATCAGCTCCGGCCGGGACTGCGTCAGCACCTGGATGGTGACGTCGTCGGGGATCGCTCCGTCTTCGATGATCTCGCGGACGAAGTCGAAGTCCGTCTGACTCGCGGACGGGAACCCGACCTCGATCTCCTTGTAGCCCATCCGCACCAGCAGTTCGAACATGCGGCGCTTGCGGGCGGGGCTCATCGGGTCGATCAGCGCCTGATTGCCGTCGCGGAGGTCGACGGCGCACCACTGCGGGGCGCGGTCGATGACCTTGTCGGGCCACGTGCGATCCGGCAGCGACACCGGCTCCACTTCCTCGGAGAAGGAGCGGTAGCGGAACGTCGGCATCGACGAATTCTTCTGCGTGTTCCATTCCGGCTGATCGGAGGGAGCAGGCTTGGAAGGCGGCGTGATGGTGCGCGTTCCGGAGGTAAAGGCGTCAGCGGGGGACATGGGATTGATCTCCAGGTTCGATGTGGACTTTCTGAGTCCAACGGCTGTGTCGACCGGCGCACGAAAAACCCCGCGACGGGAAGCCAGTCTGGATCAGACCCCGTCGCGGCAACCAAGGAGGAGTGCGCGCTGCATACTCAGCACTGTACTCCGGGCGTCGTCGTTCGCGTGCCGGGGTTCGAAGTACGAGTGAGGAGAGACCGGTGGGCCGCAGCGCGACGGTGGTATCTCCGCTGGTCATCGCCCTTTTTGTGGTACTCCTGGTGGCGTGTTCCGGCACGGTCGAGGGGTCGCCGGGCGTCGTCGGAGTCGGTGAGCCGATCTACGGCAGGCCGGTCAGCGAACACACCCGGGCGGAACTGGCCGTCGCCGCCGCGGCCCGCGGGATCGCGCCGTGCGGGCTGCTCGACGAGGATCTGGTGGGGTCGTTCGGACAGGTCACCGCCTTCGGGCTCGTCGGCGACCTCTCGACGTGCCACGCCGAGTTGGTGCCTCCGCGTGGCACCCCCGCCAACCCCGTCTGGGTGGAGGTGACGGTGGGCGAGCGCGAACCCACCGAGCGCACCGGAGCCGGGACGGCGACGGACGGCATCGAGGTGCGGCCCGCGGTCGGCGCGCTCCCGGGGACGTGCACCCTCTACTTCTCGCTGCCCACGGTGCCGGGACCGCAGGTCGGTGTCGCGGCGCGCTGGGGCCATGTGTCGTATCTCGACGGGGCGGGCGGGACGGGTGATTCCGCCGCCGGCGACGACTGCGCCGAGGCGCGCACGGTGCTCGGATCCGTGACGGACCGACTGCGTTCCCCGGCCCGAACAGGCTCGGATATCCCTCTCGCGCAGCAGGATCCGTGCCGCGTGGTCGAGAAGATGTCCGAGCGGGGCATCGAGACGTTCGCGCCGGGCAGCCGCCCCTACGAATGCCTGCTGACACTCCGAGGCGGCACCGACGCGTCCGTGCAACTGGCGTTGTCGCCGGAACCGCCACGCATCGGCGGACCCGAGGCGGTCGAACTCGACGGCAAGCCGTTCACCTTCTTCCGGGACGCGCTCTCGTGCCACTACTACTTCTATCCGGGTGCCGTGTTCGACACCAACCTGCCGTCGAGCCCGGTCGGTGAACGGGACAAACGCAGCAATCGGCTCACGGCGTCGGTCGCGGCGTCCGCGCCCAGCTGCGGCGACGCGGAAACCCTGGTGCTCGCGTCGGCCGAGATGTTCGACTACTGACATGAACACACAGGTCGATGTCGCCCGGGCCTACCTGGACGCGTTGCTCAGCCACGACGGAAACGCGGTGCCCATCGAACCGCGGGCGGTCCGGTACGAGGTGGGCCTGAAGACGGCATTCTCCGGAAATCACCTGCGCCGAAGCCTGTCCGGCGGCCCCCAGTACCGGCTGATCCGGGCGATCCGCGACTGCGTGTGGTCGGTCGACGGCGACGACGTCACCGCCGACTACCTCCTCGATGCCGGACTGTTCGGCCGCACCCTCGTCACGGTCCGGGTTGTCGAGACGTTCCGGATTCCCCCGGACGATCTGCGAATCCACCGCATCGACGCGAGAATCCACCTCCGCACGTGAGTGGCACTGTGTGCTCCGGCACGCATTGCCACTCACCTGGCGTCAGCTCAGCGTTTCGTGCGCCGCGGGAACGGAACCCAACCGCCCGGCCTGGAAGTCCTCGAACGCCTGCATCACCTCGGCCCGGGTGTTCATGACGAACGGTCCGGCCATCGCGACTGGCTCCCGGATCGGCTTGCCGCCGAGGACGAATACCTCGAACGACTCGGTCCGCGAGTCCTGGGTGTCGGCCGCGGCGATCGTCAGGGTGTCGCCGCGCCCGTAGACCGCGGTCTGGCCCATCCGGATCGGCCTGCGCTCCGGGCCGACGAGTCCCTCGCCCGCGAGAACGTAAGCGAGCGCGTTGAATTCGGGGTTCCACGGCAGCTTCAGGCTCGCGCCCGGCGCGACCGTCGCGTGGACGAGACTGATCGGCGTGTACGTGGACCCGGGACCATGGTGGCCGTCGACGTCACCGGCGATCACGCGAACGAGAGCGCCGCCGTCCGCCGACGACAGCAGGGCCACCTTCTGCCCCGTGATGTCCTGGTAGCGGGGCGCGGCCATCTTGTTGTCGCGCGGCAGGTTGACCCACAGTTGGACGCCGTGGAACAGGCCGCCGCTCAGCACCAGGTGCTCGGGCGGGGTCTCGATGTGCAGGATGCCGCCACCCGCGGTCATCCACTGCGTGTCGCCGCCGCCGATGGTCCCGCCGCCGCCGTTGGAATCCTGGTGTTCCATGATCCCGTCGATCATGTAGGTGACGGTCTCGAAGCCGCGGTGCGGATGCCACGGCGTGCCCTTGGGTTCGCCGGGTGCGTAGTCGACCTCACCCATCTGGTCCATGTGGATGAACGGGTCGAGGGCGGACAGGTCGATGCCGGCGAACGCGCGGCGCACCGGGAAGCCCTCGCCCTCGTATCCGACCGGTGCTGTGGTGAGCGACCGGATCGGGCGGTCGACGGCGCCGGGGGCAGGTGCGTCGATACGCGGCAGGGCAAGGATGTTGTCGACCGTCACGGCAGGCATGGGGTGTCTCCTCGTACTCAGGTAATTGATTCTTCAACTACTTCATGGTGTGTAACACCCGCTCGGGAAATAAATTCCCGTGCGCCTTTTTGGTAGCGGCAGCAACCAGAAAGGCGCACGGGCGCGAAGCGCCTACTAGTTGAGGACGTTCTCGTGATCGGGGCAGTACCGGGTGATCGCGCCGATGATGTACGGGTAGACGCCGTCGTTGGTGAGCATCGGCACCCACTCCTCACGCACCTGGTCGAGGGTCTTGCCCGCGTCGAGCGCAGTGCAGATCTCGCCGGCCTGATGCACCGCCAGGTCGTCGTCGGTGACGGTCTGGCCGTTCGCGCGCAGGTAGGTCAGGTAGTCGGCGGCGGTCTGCGGGTCGTCGGCGACGGCGAACACGCGGCTTCCGGGGGCCGTCGCAGCGGTGGTCCGCGCCGCCACGGAGGCGGAAGCGGAGGTCGTCTCGGATGCTGCGGTGTCGGTGTCGCCACCGCACGCGGTGAGGATCGCCGCGGAGCAGACGGTGAGGGCGGTCAGAGCAAGGGTGCGGCGCATGGGGCGTGAGATTCCTTTCGAGGCCTGTGACGGCGACGATCGTATCGTCCGCGCGGCCGCGGGTCCCGGCGGCGAGCAACCGGGGGTGACCCGGTAATTCCGCTGCCCGGCGGCGGTGGGTGCCGGTAGTGTGGCCAGTCCGAGCAGGATCCCAATCGAGGAGGTGAGACCCGTGTCCGTTCGTCCAGGTCGGGTGCTCTCACTCCGCGACCGCGCGGTCTTACCGACATAAGGTGACCGGGAGAGCGCCCATCGGCATTCCGAAAGGCTCTCCCATGTCAGTGTCTCTGTCACCGTCCCTCGAATTCGTCCTCGTCACGAGGCTGCGCGCCGCCGGTTGTGTGTTCGCCGAGGACGAGGCCCGGTTGATCGTCTCGGCCGCCCGGACGTCGGACGAACTTTCCTCGATGCTGGACCGTCGCGTCGCCGGCGTGCCCCTCGAGCACGTCCTCGGCTGGGCCGAGTTCTGCGGGCTGCGGATCGAGGTGGATCCGCGGGTGTTCGTGCCCCGCCGCCGCACCGCGTTCCTCGTCGAGCAGGCCGCCGCCCTCGCGCCGCCGAACGCTGTCGTGGTCGACCTGTGCTGCGGTTCGGGGGCGGTCGGGGCCGCGCTGGCCGACGCCCTCGATCGGATGGAGTTGTATGCGGTCGACATCGACCCCGTCGCCGTTCGGTGCGCACGGCGCAACGTTCCGGACCCCGGCCGGGTCTTCGAGGGCGATCTGTACGCGCCGTTGCCGACCTCGTTGACGGGACGCGTCGACATCCTGGTCGCCAACGCGCCGTACGTCCCCACCGAGGCGATCCGGTTGATGCCGCCGGAGGCGCGGCTCCACGAACCGCGGGTCTCGCTCGACGGCGGCACGGACGGCCTCGACATCCAGCGCCGGGTGACCGCCGGGGCGCGGAGTTGGCTCGCGCCCGGCGGGCATCTCCTCATCGAGACCAGCGAGAGGCAGGCGCCGCGCACCGCCGCGGCATTCGCGGATGCGGGGTTGACGACCCGGGTCGAGAGTTCGGACGAGATGGGCGCCACCGTCGTCGTCGGCACCAACCCCAGGTGAGTGGCAAAGCGTCACGGAGCACTCGTTGCCACTCACGTGGGCAGGACGTGAGATGCACCTCATCGCCTGTCTGGAGGGACCCGCCCCCTCGTATTCTGTGTGCTCGTGTCGGTAGGTGCGCAGGATCGAGGAACCGGGTCGCGGGACCCCGGTGTGCCGATCCCTGCGCCGGCCCCGGCACGATCGTTGCTTCTCGGGGTGCCCCGGCAGGGGCGCCGGTGGCCGGGTGTGGTGCGTGCCGGGGTGGCCGTCGCGTTGCCGGCGCTCGCCGGAGTCGCGCTCGGACATCCGGCGGTCGCCGCGACCGCGACGTTGGGTGCGTTCGCCGTCGTCTACGGCGAGGGCCGTGCCTACCGGGTGCGGTGGCGTGTGGTGTCGATCGCGGCCGCGGTGATGGTGCTGCTGGCCGGTGTGGGCGCCGCGGTCGGCGCTTTCGTGCACGACGCGACAGCGGCGGGCGGCTCCGCGCTGTGGTGGATGGCGCTGGTCCTGGCGATGACCGTCGTCGTCGCGGTCTGTGCTTTCGTCGTCGACGGACTGCGACTCGGGGCGCCGGGTGCCTTCCTTCCCCTGCTCACCGTGGAGATCTCGTCCGCGCTGCCCGCGCTCGGTGTCGCCGTGACGGAGGTGCTGGCCTGGTCGGCGGTGGGGGCGGCGTCGGCGTTGATCGTGTCGATGGCGGGTGCGGTGGTGCGTCCGCGCACCCCCGAGCGTGTCGCTGTCGGGACCGCGGTCGCTGCCGTCGACGCCGCGCTCTCCGGCACGCGGTCGCCGACGGCCCGCCGGGACGCGGTGCGGTCGCTGCACGCCGCGTGGCAGTGCCTCCACGACGCCGCCCTCGTCGGCCGTGACCACCCGCTGACTCGCTCGTTGCGGTCGGCGCATCTGCGCTTCGCGGCCGCAGTGACCGGCCGCGAATCCGATCACGCCTCGCCTGTCGACGACCTCCGACCGCAGGTGCCGCTGGCGCGGTCGTCCATCCGCTACCGGCTCGCGCGGGCGGCCCATCTGCGGGGGCGGTCCTGGACCATCGTCGCGCGACTGCTGGTTGCGTGCCCGGCGGCCGGTCTCCTGGCGCTGGGGCTGGGTGTCGGACGGCCCGACTGGGCGGTGATCACCGCGGCGATGATCCTGCATCAGGGTCCGGACCGTGTGCTCGGAACGTATCGCGGGCTGCACCGGTTCGTCGGAACGGTGCTCGGTCTGGTTCTCTTCGCGGCGCTGGCGTCGCTCGATCTGTCGGCGGCCGCGCTGGTGCTCGTCGTGGCGGTTCTGATGGCGGGGATCGAGGCGTTCCTCGTCCGCAACTACGGGCTGGCGATGATGTTCATCACCCCGCTCGCTCTCGTGCTCGGCGGCCTCGGGACCCACGTCGACCTCATGGTCGTCACCCGGGACCGGCTTCTCGAAACCGTGCTCGGCGTGGCGGTGGCGATTGCGGTGCTGTGGGCAGTGCTTCCGGGTTCGTACCGCCGGATCCTGCGGGACGCGGACGAACAGGTCGCCACCGCGATCGGGCGGATCGGCGACGCCCGCGACCCGGTTGCCGTCGCCGAACTCGGCCGCGATCTGGAGTTCGATCTGCACGCGTCCACGACGGCCGCGATCATCGCCGCCCACACCGATCCGGTCTGGACCCGCACCCGCTGGCCCGAGCACCACCACCTTCACGAACTGGGCTACCGAATCCTCACCCGGCACTTCGGACCTCGTCTTTAGCCGGTATTCGCCGGATCCCCGCTGTTAGGGTTCATCGATGGGTCCTGTGACGGGTATCGGAACAGCAATTCGGGCCTCGTTGGCCGCCGCCCTGTGCGTCGGCATGCTGGCCGCGTGCGCGTCGGACGAGGAGCCGCAGAGCGACCCCGCGGCCACGTGCGCGGACGTTCCCAACGGCACCCCGATCACCGCGGCGCCGCCGCCGGGTCCGGCGCCGGCCACCCAGAATCTCGCGACCAACCCCGAGATCGCGACGGTGTACCGCTCCGGGATGACGCCCGTCGATACGGCGTCGTACGCGGTGTCGACGGCCAACCCGGTGTCGACGCAGGCCGCGTGCGAGGTGCTGCGGGACGGGGGAACGGCCGCGGACGCGCTGATCGTGGCCCAGACGGTGCTCGGTCTCGTCGAACCGCAGTCCTCCGGGATCGGCGGCGGGGCGTTCCTGCTGTACTACGACGCCGGGCAGGACAGTGTCGAGGCGTACGACGGGCGCGAGGTCGCGCCGATGGCGGCGACGGAGAACTACCTGCGCTGGATCAGCGACACCGACCGCACCGAGCCCAGGCCCGACGCCCGCGCGAGCGGACGGTCCATCGGAGTTCCGGGCGTGGTGCGGATGCTCGAGATGGCACACCGCGAACACGGACGGGACCAGTGGCGGGACCTGTTCGACCCGGCCATCGCAATCGCCGACCAGGGCCTGGAGATCAGCCCCCGGATGGCCGGGCAGATCGCCGAGTCCGCGCCCGACCTGGCCGTCGACGAGGCGTCGAAGGCGTACTTCCTCAATCCGGACGGCAGTCCGAAGCCGGCCGGGACCAAGCTGACGAACCCCGCCCTGGCCAAGACCCTCGGGGCGATCGCGGCGGGCGGCGCCGACGCCTTCTACACCGGTGCCATTGCCCAGGGCATCGTCGATGCGACGGCCACGGCGACGGGCGGTCGCACCCCCGGCCAGATGACCCTCGACGACCTCGCCGCGTACCAGGCGAAGAAGCGGACACCGCTGTGCACGCCGTACCGGGACCACGAGATCTGCGGCATGCCGAACCCCTCGTCCGGTGGCACGGCGGTCGCGGCGACGCTGGGCATCCTGTCGCACTTCGACCTGTCGCAGTACGGTCCGGCGAACCTCGACGACAACGGCGGAAAGCCGACGGCGGAGGCAGTCCATCTCATCTCGGAGGCGGAGCGCCTGGCGTACGCAGACCGGGACAAATACGTTGCGGACTCGGATTTCGTTCCGATGCCCGGCAATTCCGTCGACACGCTGCTGAACGAGGACTACCTGAAGCAGCGGGCCGCCCTCATCGACCCTGGCAAGAGCATGGGCACCGCGCAACCCGGCAACTTCGGGCCCGTTCCGCTGGGCGTGCAACCGCAGGACAAGGAACACGGCACCAGCCACATCTCGATCGCCGACAAGTACGGCAACGTGGCGTCGATGACGACGACGGTGGAATCGGCGTTCGGGTCGTTCCACATGACGGACGGCTTCGTGCTCAACAATCAGCTCACCGACTTCTCGGCTCAGCCGGTCGGACCGGACGGCGCACCGCTCGCGAACCGGGTCGAACCGGGTAAGCGTCCGCGGAGTTCGATGGCGCCGACGCTCGTCTTCGACCGCGGCAGCGACGGTTCGCGCGGAGACGTCCAGTACGTGACGGGTTCCCCGGGCGGTTCGGTGATCATCCAGTTCGTCGTGAAAACGCTCGTGGGAATGCTGGATTGGGGTCTGAACCCGCAGCAGGCCGTGTCGGCGGTCGACTTCGGGGCAGCGAACACCCCGGTCACCGGTGTCGGCGGTGAGCATCCGAACATCGATGCGGTCGACGACGGTGCCGGCGACCCGCTGGTCGCGCAACTCCGGGCGATGGGACACCAGGTGTCGGTCGCCCCGCAGTCCAGTGGGCTCAGTGCGCTGCAGCGCCGGGACTCGGGGTGGGTCGGCGGCGCGGACCCGCGACGGGAGGGCGCCGTGATGGGTGACGGCACGGGATAGCCGGTTCGATGATTCAGACCCCGGCGGGCGGGGAACCCGACGACCATGGCGAAATATCGAGTGATCGATCCGCAGGGCAGCGTCGTCGACACGAAGGAGATTCCGAGCGCCGGCGACGCGCACGCGTGGTTCGTCGACGTCCGCGCAGATAATTCCGAACTCGGCTGGCGGATGGAGGTCGACGAGGACGGCACCTGGGCGTTCTTCGACGACACCGAGGGTGCCACGGAGCGATAGAGACGCATCGTGCACGCCAGCGGCCCACGCAAAGTGGGTGTCGAGGAGGAATTCCACCTCATCGATCTGAAGACCCGGCGCCTGACCACCCGCGCGCCGGAGTTGCTGGCACGACTTCCCGACGACGCGTACGTCGACGAACTGCAGCAGTGCGTCGTCGAAGTGAACAGTGGCGCGTACACCGACCTCGGCGAGTTGCGCGGCGACCTGGACAAGCACCGGGCGCTGCTCATCGCCGCGGCGGAGGGGATCGGCATCGGCGTGGCGGCGGCGGGCTCGATGCCGTTGGCCCTGCCCGCCGAAATGCACGTGACCGGGTCGCGGCGTTACCGGCGCATGCTCGCGGACTATCAGATGCTCGCCCGGGAACAGCTGATCTGCGGCACCCAGTTTCACGTCGACCTGCCCGATCGCGACGACGCCGTGCAGGTCGCCCACCGGGTGGCCCCGTACATGCCCGTGCTGCTGGCGCTGAGCGCGAGTTCCCCGTTCCGGTCGGACGGCACGGACACCGGCTACGCCAGCGCGAGGACGCTGCTGTGGTTGCGCTGGCCGAGCACGGGACCGGCCGCGCCCGTCGCCACGGCCGCCGAGTACGACGCCCTGATCGACGCCCTCGTCGCAAGCGGAGTGATCAGCGATCCCGGCATGGCCTATTTCGACGTCCGTCCGTCGGTGAAACTGCCGACTCTCGAACTGCGGGTGTGCGACAGCTGTCCCCGACTCGACACGGTCGTGCTCATCGCCGCGCTGTTCCGCGCGCTCGTGGAGCGCGAGGTGGCGGGGCTGCACGCCGGGACGAAGGGGATTGACGTCGTGCCGACGCTGACCCGTGCGGCGCTGTGGCGGGCCGCTCGGTCGGGCCTGGAGTCGGACCTCGTCGACATGACGGTTCCGCGGGCGCGGCCGGCGTCGGAACTCGTGGACGACTTCGTGAACTCGCTGCGTCCTCAACTCGAGGAGTCGGGCGACTGGAACAATGTGGTGGCGCTGACCGCGGACGCGACGGCCCACGGGAGTTCCGCAGCCCGGCAACGTCACGCGCTCGGGCGCCGCGGTCGGCTCACGGACGTGGTCGATCTGCTGCTCGCGGAGACGGCGGGCCGCACCGAGCACCTCCCCGAGGTGGAGCCACCGCGGGCGCCGATTGCGCCCGGCCCGACGTCGACCGGCGCCGGGCGGACCCGGCGGTATTGGAGCGCCCGGCTCTGGGACCGCGGCGGCACCGCCGACATGACGTGGACGGAGTCGACGGAACTCGACGAGAAGAAGCTGATCGAGTGGCGCCGCGACCTGCACGCGCATCCGGAACTGTCGTTCGAGGAACGCCGCACCACGAAGGTGGTGCGGGACCACCTCGTCGGTCTCGGCCTCGAACCTGTCCTGTTACCCGGCGGAACCGGTCTGTGGTGCGACCTCGGGCCGGAGACGGGCGATCGTGTCGCGCTACGTGCCGACCTCGACGCGCTGCCGGTCGCCGAGACGACCGGCCTGCCGTTCGAGTCGACGGTCCCCAGCGTGTCGCATGCGTGCGGCCACGACGCCCACACGACGATGCTGATGGGGGCGGCATCCGTGCTCGTGAAATACCCGCCGCCGTCCCCGGTCCGACTGATCTTCCAGCCCGCGGAGGAGACCACACCGGGCGGCTCCGTCGACACGATCGCCGCCGGCGCACTCGACGGGGTCTCGAAAATCTTTGCGCTGCACTGCGACCCGCACCTCGAGGTCGGCAAGCTCTCGACCCGGACGGGGCCGATCACGTCGTCCAACGATTCCGTCACGGTGCGGTTGTGGTCGGCGGGCGGACACACCGCTCGACCGCACCTGACCGGCGATCTTATCCACGCCGCCGCGGTCCTGGTGACGGGACTCGCGTCGGTCCTCGACCGCCGCGTCGACGCCCGCACCGCGACCGTCCTGACCTGGGGCAAGGTGGCCGCCGGGCAGGTCGCGAATTCGGTACCCGAGTCGGGCGAGCTGGTCGGCACGCTGCGCAGCGCCTCCCGCGAGACGTGGGCCTCGCTCGAACCGCTGGTCACGGAGACGATCTGCCACCTGCTCGCCCCGTACGACGTGCGGTACGAGCTGTCCTATCTGCAGGGCGTCCCGCCCGTCGTCAACGATCCCGACTGCACCGCGGACCTGCGGGAAGCGATCGAATCGGTGGTCGGATTCGATCATCTGGACGAGGCCCAGCAGTCCAGCGGAGGCGAGGATTTCGCGTGGTACCTCGAGCGGGTTCCGGGTGCGATGGCGCGGCTCGGGGTGTGGAACGGAACCGGACCCCGTCAGGAACTGCACCAGCCGGGGTTCGATCTCGACGAGCGCGCCCTGATTCACGGGGTCCGGACCCTCGTCGCGCTCACCCGGCTCGAAGACCAGTCGAAGTGAGTGTGCGTCAGGCGAGTCTGCCGGAGGCGTCGAGTGTGTCCCGGGCCCCCTCTGCGGGTCGTTCGGGACTGCGGTCGTGCCCGTCTCGTGTCTGACCCCCGCCAGGTCGAGCCGGCACGCACAGTCAGGAACTCGAGACGGTCGTGCGTTCGCTTCAACGTACCGTAGGTGAGCCTAACCTACCGGGAAGGGTTCGAACTGCGCATTTGCGGCGGAAACGGAGGTGTCGGGTCGGGAATCGGTGGCGTGGGCGGCTGAGGCGGTCCAGGCGGCCCCGGCTGAGGTCCGGGCTCGGGAGGTGCGGGTTCGGGGCCGGGCTCGGGCGGAAACGGGTGGGGCGGCGTCGGCGTCGGCGGCACAGGTGGAGGACCCGGCTCCGGCGGCACAGGCTCCGGATTCGGCGAGGGATTGCCGGGCTCGTCGTGGGCACTCGCCATCAACTGACCACCTTCCGATCGGGTGATTATCGGGTGATTGAGGCGTACCCGGAACGGGCATCCCGCAATCACCGGGCGAGTCGCCGTCACTCGGGAACAAAATGCGGGATCGATGCGTTGTCTAGCAACCATGCCCCGCAAGTGGAGATTTTCACTACACGGGGAACATGAGCCAAAGGGAGGAAGTCATGGCAACCGACTACGACGCACCACGGGTTACCGTCGACGACGAACTCGCCGCGGACTCGCTCGAAGAATTGAAGACACGGAGGAACGACTCGCAGTCGTCCGTCGTCGACGTCGAGGAGACCGACACGGCGGAGTCCTTCGAACTGCCCGGCGCCGACCTGTCCGGTGAGGAACTCACGGTCCGCGTCGTTCCGAAGAGGGCCGACGAATTCACTTGCAGCAGTTGCTTCTTGGTCCATCATCGGTCGCGCCTCGCGTCCGAAGAGGGCGGACAGCTGATCTGCCGCGACTGCGCATAGGAGGCCGGAGTGGCCGAAGTCCGTCGAACGTTCACCGTCGCCGCACCGCTCGAGAAGGTCGTCGCGTACCTACGGGACTTCGCGAACACCACCGCCTGGGATCCCGGGACCGAACGGTGCGAGCAGACCACCCCCGGTCCGGTGGCGGTGGGCACGGAATGGCACAACGTGTCCTCGTTCTTCGGGCGGACCACCGAACTCACCTATCGCATGACCCGCGACGACCCCGATCACGTCGTGTTCGAGGGGCGCAACAAGAGGGCCGCCACGTCGGACGACTTGGCCTTCCAAAAAGTAGACGACAACTCGACGTCGATCACCTACCGCGCCCGGCTCCGGTTCACCGGCCTGGCGCGATTCGCCGACCCCGTCGCGCGCCTGGCATTCGAGGTACTGGCGGCCAAGACCGTCAAGCAGTTGACCGGGGTCCTCGAGGCGAGGTGAGCAAGGCGAACGCCCTCACGCTTCGACCTGTGCGGATCAGGGAATGATCCGGTCTTCGTGATCCGAGAAGATGCGTCGCACACTGTATTTGCGGGTAACAGGGTCGAAACTGCGGGTGGGGATCCAGAAGATGAAATACATCGTCCGAACCAGCCACACGCCGATCCACGAGACGCGCGCCTGCTTCGTCAGCCCGTGGGCGCGCAGCGTACGGGGAAGCGATGCGGTGTACTCGAAGTACGACTTGCGAGACGACAGCATCCGCCGGCCGGACACCTGCACCTTCATGCCGGGCAGCATCGCGATCTTGATCCCCGCACCATGGAGCGAAAGCGAGATGTCGGAGTCTTCCCAGATACCGCGGCCCTCGTGTAGTGCGGGCAGGATGGTTTCCCATGCGGTCTTGCGCACCGCCATGTTCGCGCCGTACACGCCGCGAGCTTCTTGGATGCCGGCGTCCTTCTTCGTGTCGGATGCCACGCGAACCATGAATCGCTGGACGCCCTGCAGGGGCATGTCATATTGCTCGAACGGACCGAGTGCGGCCCCGAATCCCGCGTCGGCGGTGGCGAAGAATTCGCGGATCGCCTGCGCCCAGCCGGGCTGCACGATGGTATCGGCGTCGATGCGCGCGACGATCGGTGTCTTCGCCGCCGCGATGCCCGCGTTGCGGGCGGGGATCAGACCGGGCAGTTCCTCGGTGATGATGCGGATCTTGCCTGCGGCTTCGTGGGCCTGGGCCACGGCCACGGTGTCGTCGGTGCAGTTGTTGTCGACCACGATGATCTCGTCGATCTGGTCGGCCTGCGCGACGAGCGCGTCGAGCGCTCGGCCGATGGTGGCCTCTTCGTTGTAGGCCGGTATGACCACGGTCAGCATTGGCGCGGTGGGGTGTGCGGTCGGCCGGGGGGCCGACTGCTCCCCGGGGGCGGAGGGCTGCGTCATCGCGCTCGATCCTTTGGTGTAGAGGTAGGAGCCTGTGATTTCCCTGAGAATCTTCACATACTTTCCAGTTTGTTACAGTGCGGAGGGGGTGCTCGGCGGACTCGAACAGCGATGTGCGAGGCGGAGGTGGTGACGAAATTCGCGGCGATGGTCCGCCCGCGAGGGTGCGGTATCGGGCGAGCGCTCGCCAGCTCGAATTATGTTACCCGCGAGTAATTTACAAGTATGTCCCGTTCTGTTCGCGTGGCTGTCCGCCGGTGTCACCCACGAGTTTCGCGAACCTGGGCAATCGGTGGTCTGCCGCCGACACTGGTCGCTTGTTCAATCACTATTCGCTCGCGGATCGGCGAACGTCGTCGCGAGGGACTCGCGCTTTCGGTGGCTCTTGTGCTAGCGCTCGTCGGACGCGCGGCCCCGAGTCGATCGATCGTCGTCCAACCAGAAGGAGCCCGAAGAAGTGAAGCTGTACCCCCGCGACGCCGCATGGGTGTATCTGGAGCAGGCGAACACCCCGCTGCTCAGCATCGCGATGTACGTCTTCGACACGTCGACGGATCCACGAGGTGCGATGACGTCGGCCGAGGTCAGGGCGTTCGTGGCGGAACGAGTGCAGGCGGTCGACGTGTTCACACGCCGGCTGCGACGGGTTCCTCTCGACCTCGACCACCCGAGCTGGGTCCCGGACCACGACTTCGACATCGACAACCATCTCGAGGTCATCGATGCGCGCGGCGGAGGGTGGGGCGAGTTCCGTCGCATCGCCTCGGAGTTCGTCGGCAGCGGGCTGGATCTGCAGCGTCCGCCCTGGGAGATGAGGGTCGTCACCGGGTTGACTGACATCGACGGTGCCGCGGAGGTGTCCGCAGTGCTGCTGAAGTTCCACCACGCGGTAGGCGACGGCGCGGTCACCCTGGACATGACCCGCCGACTCTTCTCCGGTCGGGTGGAGCGACAGCCGGGGACGGGGCCGCAGAAGCCTGTCGGCCCGCGATCGGTCATGCAGGCGCTTCCGACCGTTTCCCGGCAGCTGCGGACGTTCGTGCGAGGCATCCGGCACGTCTCGACCGCGGGCAAGGAAGTGAAGGCCGCGGTCGACAGTGGGGCCGTGCGGGTGCCGCCGCGGATGCGGCCGGCCACCCGGTTCAACGGGAGCGTGAGCCCGGAGCGGACGTTCGATGCCGCGTCGTTCCTGCTGGACGACGCCCGGGCGATCCGGTCCGCCGCCGGAGATGTGACCGTCAACGACTTGGCCTTGACGCTGGTGGCCGGCGCCCTTCGCGACTACCTGCGGGAGATCGGCGAAGAACCCGAACAGTCGCTGGGAGCGAAAGTTCCCATGTCGATCCGGTCGCTCGGACACCTGGAGTCGGCGAACCAGCTCACGGTCCTGCAGGTCGACCTCCACACCGACATCGCCGACCCCGTGGAGCGTCTTCGGGCGATCCACGCCTCCGCAGCCGCGGAGCGGGACCGCAAACAGCGCGCCGAGGTGCTGCGTTCCGAGTCGCTGGTCGACGTGACTCCGGGTTTCATCGTGCGGCCGATCAGCTGGATCGCATCCCGGCTACCGTCCCCGTCCTCGTCCGTTCCGTACTTCAACGTGGGGACGACCAACGTCGCACGCGGTGGCGAAGACCTGTGGTTGCGGGACGCGCAGGCGGTGTCGACGTACGGTGCCGCGGCACTGTCGGAGCGGCAGGGTCTGACGCACGCGGTCCATTCGCTCGGCAACTCCCTGACCATCTCGGTGCTCGCGGATCCGAACATGATGGACGACCCCGAGCACTACGTGGCGCTCATCCGGGCGCAGTTCGATTCCCTGGCGGCCGCAGTCGGCGCGTCGACGTCGGCCGGGTGAACCGGAGCACGGCAGCGGCGCCCCCGCACGATGGGGGGCGCCGCTGCCGTGCCGGTACCGATCAGCTGAGGTGATGCACCTCCTGCAACCCGTAGACCGGCGTCGGGATCTCCTCGTGCCGGGCCTTGAGCTGCAGGGCGAGGTACAGCGAGTAGTGCCGCGACTGGTGCAGATTGCCGCCGTGGAACCACAGGGCTTCCTGCTGGGTGGGCTTCCACATGTTCCGTTGCTCGCCCTCCCAGGGGCCGGGATCCTTGGTGGTGTCGGAGCCGAGGCCCCAGCACTTGCCGACCTTGTCGGCCACGTCCTGACCCATGAGATCGGCCGCCCAGCCGTTCATCGAGCCGTAGCCCGTCGCGTAGACGACCAGGTCGGCGGGCAGTTCCGTGCCGTCGGTGAGTACCACCGCGTCCTCGGTCAGCCGATCGACCTGTCCGGACACGAGGTGGATGCTGCCGTCGGCGACGAGCTCGGACGCGCCGACGTCGATGTAGTAGCCCGAACCGCGGCGCAGGTACTTCATGAACAGACCAGACCCGTCGTCACCGAAATCGAGCTTGAACCCGGCCTTTTCGAGCCGATCGTAGAAGTCCCGGTCTCGTTCGGCGATCTTTTGATAAACCGGGATCTGAAATTCGTGCATGATCTTGTACGGCAGCGACGCGAACGTGAGATCCGCCTTCTCCGTCGTCATGCCCGCCGCGAGGGCGCGCTCCGAGTAGAGGTCGCCGAGGCCGAGATCCATCAGGGAATCCGACTTCACGATGTGCGTGGACGACCGCTGCAGCATCGTCACGTCGGCACCGGTCTCGAACAGCGCCTTGCAGATGTCGTGCGCGGAGTTGTTGGCCCCGACGACGACGACGCGCTTGCCCGCATACGCGTCCGGACCGGGGTGCCGGCTCGAATGGTGCTGCTCGCCCTTGAAGACGTCCTGGCCCGGGAACGTGGGAACATTCGGTTTGCCCGACATGCCCGTCGCGAGCACCAACTGCTTCGGGTGCAACACCACGTCCTCGCCGTCTCGATCGAGGACGACGGTCCACTCCTTCGTGTCGTCGTCGAACGTCGCGGACGTGCAGGTGGTGGACGACCAGTACGGAATTTCCATCACCTTGGTGTACATCTCGAGCCAGTCGCCGATCTTGTCCTTCGGCGCGAACACCGGCCAGTTGTCGGGGAACGGCATGTAGGGCAGGTGGTCGTACCAGACCGGGTCGTGCAGGCACAGCGACTTGTACCGATTGCGCCACTGGTCGCCGGGCCGCTCGTTCTTGTCGACGACGATGGCGGGGACCCCGAGTTGACGCAGCCGCGCCCCGAGGGCGATACCGCCCTGACCTCCACCGATCACGAGCACGTACGGCTGTTGGGTGTAACCGAGTTCTTTCTCCTCGATCTCGCGCTTCTCCGCCCAGCTGAGGGTGTCGCCGCCGGAGCCGTGGACGGCGCCCTTGACCCGGTTCCGTCCCCGGCGTTCCTCGTGGCCCTTCAACTCCTGCATGGTGGTGAGGAAAGTCCAGGCCTCGTCGCCCTTCAGGCGCAGATGCCCCTTGCCGCGGCCCGTCGCCGTCTCGAATTCGATCCACGCGGACGTGACGCCGTCGGCCTCGTCGGGGGTCTCGCTGGTGCGGAAGTTCGCGGGATCGGTGTCCTCCAGCCGTGCGTGCAGCATTGCGGCGACCGCGTCCCGGCCCTCGACTGTCTTGAGGTTCCAGGTGAACGCCACCAGATCCCGCCAGAAACCGTCGACCGCGAACATCCCCGCTGCGCGGTCGATGTCACGCGAGGCGAGTGCGCCTTCGAAATTCGCCAACCACAGGTCGACCCGCTCCTGAGGCGTCGAGGACGTCTGCAGCGTGGGCGGCTGGACGGTCTGTGTCATGAGCCTCTCCTTCGTTGTCGTTGTGACTCACAGCACACCCCTCCTCGCGGTCGGTAACAAGCGTTGCATCGTGTTGCAATCCCCCCTCACGGGTGCTTGTGGTCGCCGAACGGTTCGTCGCGTTCCCGGACGGCCTCACGGAATCCGGCGGTGGCCGAGCGCAGTTGGAACGCATACCCTTCGCGGGTGTGCCGGGAGACGCCGTCGAAGACGGTGCTGACCATGGCCGAGTTGGTGACGCCCTGGGTGAGCAGCGCGCTGTTGAGGGCGAGTTTGACCATCATCAGCTGGTTGATCGGCATTTGCGCGATCCGTCCGACGAGGTGCTCCGTCCGCTCGTCGAGTTCGTCGACGGGCGCGGATTCCACCGCGAGTCCCCATTCAGCCGCCTGCCGGCCCGTGATGCAGTCACCGGTGAGGAGCAACCGCTTCGCCCGCTGGTCGCCGAGGCGATGCGCCCACATGCCGGCTGCAGGAACACCCCACACCCGGGTCGGGGGATAACCGATCTTCGTGTCGTCCGCGGCGATGATCTGGTCGCAGTACAGCGCGATGTCGGTGCCGCCGGCCACACAGAAACCGTGGATCTTCGCGACCGTCGGCTTGTTCGCGTGGAGCAGACTCGCGAAGCCGCGGTTGAACCGGCTCATCATCGCGTAGTCGGCCATCGGATCCCAGTTGCCGAACGGATTGTGGTTGCGCGCCTGGACCACCGGGTCGAGGACGGTTCCCGCCGTACGGTCCGGTGCCTCGCCGGGAGCGCCGCCGTGTTCGGCGAAGACATTCAGGTCGTATCCGCCGCAGAATCCCTTCCCGCGTCCCGACACCAGGATGACGTGGACGCGGGGGTCGAGGTCGGCGCGTTCGACGGCGTCGGCGATCTCGAAGGGCGTGTCGCCGGTGATCGCGTTGCCGTGTTCCGGTCGATCGAATGTGATTCGGGCGATCCGGCCGGTCACCTCGTAGGTGAGGGTCCGGTACCCCGAGTTGTCGTCTCCGCGAGCCGGTGCACGATCCGCGAACAGGGAGTCGCCGCCCTCGTCCCAGCCGTCGCGCCACGCGGCCGGACGGGTGCCCGCGTGGTCGTCGTGGCCGGTCACGATCCCACCTTGGGTGTGGCGCGGTCGATGATGGCGGCGGTGTCGACGCCGGTCGGCAGTGTGCCGAACACGGTGCCCCAGTCGCCGGACAGCCTGCTGACGCAGAACGCGTCGGCCACCGCGGGGTGGCCGTGGCGGATCAGCAGCGAACCCTGGAGGGCGAGCGCCATGTCGCCGACGACGCGACGGGCCCGGTGCTGGAGCGTGTCGATGTCGCCGAATCCAGCTTTCAGGTCGGCGACCGCGGCGTCGAGTCGCGCGTCGACACCGGCGGTGGAATCGAGTTCGTCGAAGAACACCTGAAGTGTCTCCGGCTGTTTCGCGATCGCGCGCAGGGTGTCGAGGGCGGCGACGTTGCCGGAGCCCTCCCACACGGACAGCAGGGGAGCCTCCCGATACAGCCGCGGCATCCGCGACTCCTCCACGTACCCGTTGCCACCCAGACATTCCAGGGCCTCGGCGGCGTGGATCGGCCCGCGTTTGCACACGAAATATTTGCTGACCGCCAGCGTGATCCGCCGCAACGTGTTCGCGTGCTCGTCGCCCGCGGTCGCCCGGTCGGTGAGTGCGGCCAGCCACAGGGCGACGGTGGTGGAGGCCTCCGACTCGACGGCGAGGTCGGCGAGCACGTTCCGCATCAGCGGCTGATCCACAAGGTGGGCGCCGAACGCACTGCGGTGCACGGCGTGGTGGGCGGCCTGAGCCGTACCGACGCGCATGCCGGTGGCGGTGCCGAGGGTGCAGTCGAGGCGGGTCATGTTGACCATCTCGATGATGGTCGGAACGCCGCGACCTTCCTCGCCGACCAGCCAGGCCACCGACTCGTCGTACTCGACTTCGCTGCTGGCGTTGGAATGGTTGCCGAGTTTGTCCTTGAGGCGCTGCAGGTGCATCCGGTTGCGGGTGCCGTCCGGCAGCACCCGGGGCAGGAAGAAGCACGACAGCCCGCCCGGTGCCTGGGCCAGTACGAGGAACACGTCGGACATCGGCGCCGACGTGAACCACTTGTGCCCGGTGAGAAGGTAGCTGCCGTCGGACTGCGGAACGGCGCGGGTGGTGCCCGCGCGGACGTCGGAGCCGCCCTGCTTCTCCGTCATCGACATCCCGGCGATCAGGCCCGCCTTCGTCAGCGGCGGATGCAGCGCCGGGTCGTACACCCGCGCGGTGAGCAGGGGTTCGTACTGTTCCGCCAGTTCACGATTGTGCCGCAGGGCGGGGACGACGGCGTACGTCATCGAGATCGGACAGCCGTGGCCGGCGTCGACCTGGCCCCACACTGCCATCTTCGCGGCGCGGATCAGGTGGGCGTGCGGATTCGGGTCGGCCCACGGCGCGCCGTGCAGGCCCATCTCGACGGCGGTGGTCATCAGCAGGTGGTAGGCGGGGTCGTAGTCGACCTCGTCGATGCGGTTTCCGTAGCGGTCGTGGGTGCGGAGGACGGGCGGGTGCGCCTCGGCGAGGTCGCCCCAGCGCTGGGCCTCCGCGCTGCCCGCGAGGCGTCCGACGTCGTGCAGTTCCTCGAGCGCGTCGTGTGCGCCTTCGCGTTGCAGCGCTTCGAGGATCGGGGGGTAGTCGGACGCGTCGAAGTCGGTCAGCGGCGGCACCTGGTTGAAGACCTCGTGTGTGGCACTCATGTCGGACTCCCGAGAGATCGAAGGGTGAAGGTGAGCAGTGCGGGGATGATCGCGGCGTCGGCGGCGCCGCGCGCGAGGGGCAGAACGAGCGCTTCGCCGATGGCGCCGACGAGGCAGGCCGCGGTCACAGAGGCGTCCTGTTCCGGGATCTCCCCGGCCTCGACGGCGGCGGCGATCGCGACGGCGAGGGCGTCGCGGAACGATTCACGGAACAGCAGGCGTTCCGTGTCGACCTGTGGGTCGACGGGTTCGACGAGCAGCGCGTACGCCAATGTTGGTGCGCGCAACGCACGTTCGGCGAATGTGCGGACCGATGCGGTCACCGCCGCCACCCTGTCGCCTTCCGCGGTGAGGGCGCAGTTGCCGGATTCGACGGCCGCGCTCACCTCGCGGCTGCAGACGATGCGGAAGACCTCGGCGAACAGTTCACCCTTGTTCGCGAAGTGCCGGTAGACGGTGCCGGTCCCCACTCCCGCCTCGGCTGCGACAGCGGAGATCGAGCACCCGCCGTAGCCGTGGCGGGCGATCAGCCCGATCGCGGAATCGATGAGCGTGGTGCGGAGAGCGTCCAGTCGTTCCTGGACTGCGGGCGTGCGCCGATAGGCCATACCCAAGAAGTGAACACCGGTTCCGTTCTTCCGTCAAGAGTGCTACCGTCGCTCGTACCAGTGAGGAAAGGCGCACTCGATGACTTCCGACGTGGTACTCGTCCGCACCGACGGCCCGGTCACGACGATCAGCCTGAACCGGCCCGAGGTGCGCAACGCCGTCGACCGGCCCACCGCCGAGGCGCTCACCGCCGCATTCCGCGCATTCGACGCGGACGCCGACGCGTCCGTCGCCGTGCTCCACGGCGAGGGCGGAACATTCTGCGCCGGAGCCGATCTCAAGGCCATCGCGTCCGGCAACGGAAACCGGGTGGCTCCCGACGGCGACGCACCGATGGGCATCTCGCGGCTGCGGCTGTCCAAACCGGTGATCGCCGCGATCGACGGACACGCGGTGGCCGGCGGGCTCGAACTGGCGCTGTGGGCCGACCTGAGGGTCGCGGGTGACGACGCCGTCCTCGGAGTGTTCTGCCGCCGCTGGGGCGTACCCCTCATCGACGGCGGCACCGTCCGCCTGCCGCGGCTGATCGGGGAGAGTCGCGCGCTGGACCTCGTCCTCACCGGCCGGGCCGTCGACGCCGACGAAGCCCTGAGCATCGGGCTGATCAACCGGAAGGTCGCGGCGGGCGGCGCCCTCGCCGCGGCCCAGCAGCTCGCCGCCGAGATCGCCGACCTGCCCCAGGTGTGCATGCGGCAGGACCGGTTGTCGCTGCTCGAGCAGAGCGGGCTCACCGAGGATCAGGCGCTGCTCAACGAATTTCGGCACGGCGCGATCTCGCTGGCCAACGGAATGGTCGAGGGTGCCGCACGCTTCGCCGCCGGGGCCGGACGGCACGGGGATGCTGCACCCGCAAGTACTTGTTAACCGCGGGCGGTTGACAAGTACTCACGGGCGGCGGAGCTGTACGGGGCGGAGGAACGGCAGGATCCGGTCGGTGATCGCGTTGTTGTAGGCGACGGGCTGCTGGTTCGGGTTGGCGTGGCCGGTGCCGTCGAGTTTCGCGACGAGCAGTGTCCCGTCGGCGCCGCCGGACTGCTCGACGAGGATCTTCTGCGTGTAGTCGACGTCGACCACCGGGTCCTTCCATCCCGCGCGGGGGCGCACGAAGACGATTCCGGGCCGCGGTTTGTCGTCCGTCTCCACGGCCAGCGACTTCAGGTTGTCGATCGCGCCGGACGCGACGATGGTCTTGAACTGCGATTCGATCAGCCCGTTGCTCGCCACGTCGTGCGACAACACCTTCTCGGTGAGGACCTCGTCGAGGACGTCCCGGAACTCGGCGACGTCGATGTGCGGGTACCAATCCGACTCGGTGTCCAGGAACCGGCTCTGACGCGCCGCGGTCTCCACCACCAGGCGCATCGTCCTGCTCTCCCGGGCACCGGGCAGCCAGCCGATCCAGCGCAGCATGTCCTCGCCGCTGTCGCGGCTGCCTGCGCGGACGGCGTGCAGGTCGACGGGCGTGCAGTCCAGCACGACACCGAGGAGGTCGGCATCCGTGTCCTCGTAGATGTGCTGCGCGACCTCCAACGCGACGACGCCGCCCATGCTGTGGCCGGACAGGACGATGTTGTCGATGCCCTCCTCGGCGGCGCGGGTGGCGATGAGTTCGCTGATGACCTTGGTGTCGATGCCGCCGTTGTCGTACCGGACCGCCCACACCCGCCCGATGCGGTCGTACGCGGACAGCGTTCGAGCGGTCTCGGTGGCGTCCTTGTTGCCCAGCCCGACCAGGTCGACGACCGCGGTGTCGTGGTCGGCGGGGGAGTGCGCGTCGTACACCTCGGAGATCTGGGGCTGGGTCAGCGCGAGGCGTTCGCGTTCGGGTTGCACGTCGTGCACCCAGTACTGGCCGCCGGCCAGGAGCAGGGGAACGGTCCCGAGCGCGACTGCGGTGAGGAAGCGCCGGGTGCGACCGAATTTCTGCCAGTGGTGCCCGAGCCGCGTCGCGTGGAGACGCGCCTTGCGGCGGTCGTTGCTCCAGTCGGCCACGGTGGACGGATGGCGTGTCATTCTCTCCGACATCTACTCCGATGGTACGCGCGGGAGCCGAGTCGTCGAGTGGGGTGGAAGTGACGGCGCGTTACAGCAGTAGGACATTCGTGCATCAACGACCCGTGAGTACTTGTCAACCGCGGGCGGTTGACAAGTACTCACGGCGGAAGCGGCTGGACTCGCGACACAGGGCGGCCACCGGCGCGACGTCGGTCGCGTAGTCGACGTCGCGGAGTGTCGGCAGCGACAGCACCTCGGCGCCGGCGGCGAGCAGCGCGTCCCGGGTGAGCCGGCCGGTGTCGGGACTCGACGTGGGAACCGGGCGTATCGCCTCCGCGGCGTCCGCGTCGGGGACGCCGAGGATCCACCACCCGCCGTCTTCCGCGAGCCCGAGGACGCATCGGCCCGGCCTCTCGGTGAGCAGACCCGCCGAGTCCGCCAGCAGACCCGCGGTCACCTGCGGTGTGTCCATCCCGATCTGGAGGACGGGCAGGCCGAACGCGGCGAACGCGTCGGCGTGGGCGTTGACCAGTCGTTCGGCGAAGTCGTCACCCCGCTGCGGCACGACCGTGAAACGTCCCAGCGCGGCAGTGATGTCGGGACTTTGGACGGCTCGGTCGAGGTCGCCGGTGATCGCCACCACCCGCTGTGCGACGCGGGCGTCGAGGACGGCGTCGAGGGTGTCCAGCAGCGAGGCGGCGGCCAGGTCGGCGGCCCGGACGTCGCCGACCTCCCGGGCGAGCCGCGTCTTCGCGAAACCGGGAACCGGCGCCTTCGCGACCACGAGTACGGCGACGTCGAGACTCACCCGATCACCTTCCAGAAGTCGTGGACGGCGACGACGGTGCCCTTCAGCGAACCCGACACCTTCGACGTGCCCGCGGTGCGCGGACGGTAGGTGATGTCGCGTTCCGCGACCCGCCAGTGGGCGCGGCCTGCGAGGACGAGGAGTTGCAGGGGATAGCCGGACCTGCGGTCGGTGACACCCAGGTCGAGGAGGTCCTGCCTGCGCACGGCTCGCATGGCCCCGATGTCGTGAATGGGCAGCCCGTACCGGCGCCGAAGGCGTGCGGCGAGGACGGCGTTGCCGATTCTGCTGTGCAGCGGCCAGGTTCCGCGCCGGTCGGCCCGCCGCCGTCCCACCGCGAGATCGGCGCCAGAGTTCAGTGCTGCCACCAGTTCCGGGAGATCGCCGGGGTCCATCGAACCGTCCCCGTCCAGCACACAGACCGCGGTCGTGCGGGCCGCGAGCACCCCGGCGTGCACGGCCGCACCGTAGCCGGGGACCTGCTCCCGGACGACCGACGCACCGTGGTCGCGCGCGACGGCGGCGGTTCCGTCGGTGGAGTTGTTGTCCACCACCATCGTCCGATAGTCGTGGGGTACCGCTGCCAGCACCCCGGGCAGGGATCCGGCCTCGTTCATGCACGGGATCACCACGGTGACGTCCGGCGGAGTGATCGGGGCACGCTCAGACACAGGGAGGTCCTGCCGCCGCCGCGTTCCGCAGGGGTGCGTGCGCGAACGCCGCGATTCCCTCGGCGGGCATGATGCGTGCCCGGAACCCCAGTTTCTCTCTGGCCGAACGGGGATTGGCGACGATGTGCCGCACGTCGCCGGGACGGTACTCGCTGGTGACGAGGGGCGCGGGGCCGCCGCAGGCTCGAGCGAGGGTGGCGGCCACCTCGCCGATTGTGATCGGTTGTCCCGAGCACACATTGAACGCCGAGAACCCCGGCAGTGCGCGGTCGACCGCGGCCACGTTCGCCGCCGCGACGTCGCGGACGTGCACGAAGTCCCGCGTCTGCCGGCCGTCCTCGAATACGCGCGGTGGTTCGCCGGCTTCGAGGGAGGACCGGAACATCGCGGCGACACCGGAGTACGGGGTGTTGCGCGGCATGTGGTCGCCGTATACGTTGTGGTACCGCAGCGCCGTCACCGAACCGCCGGTGGCCAGCGACCACGCGAGGGCATAGTTTTCCTGCGCGACCTTGCTGGCGGCGTAGAGGCTACGTGGCCGCAGCGGCGAATCTTCCTCCACCAGTGCCCAATCGAGCGGCTCACCGGTCTCCGGGTCCGCATCGTCGAAGATTCCCGCGTCGAGGTCCGCGCGCCTGCGGGGCGCGGGAGTCACCAACTCGCCCCGTGCGTTGCGGTACCGCCCCTCCCCGTACACGACCATGGACGAGGCGAGTACCAATCTATTGCAACCGGATTCGTGCATCGCCGCCAGCAGTGTCGCCGTACCGAAATCGTTGTGGCTGGCGTAGGCAGGTGCGTCGCCGGCATCCACCCCGGCCCCGACGACTGCGGCCTGATGGCACACCACGTCGACGCCCCGCAGCAGCGCCGTCAGCGCGGGAAGGTCGCGGACGTCGGCGCGCCGGACCCCGTCCGGTGGTTCGGCGTCGGCCCCGTGCGCGGAAGGCAGCAGTGCGTCGACGGGCACGACGTCGAAACCGGCGTCGCTCAGCGCACCGCGAACGTGCCCGCCGATGAATCCGGCTGCGCCCGTAAGCAGTACCCGCGCACAGGTCACGGCAACTCGATCGGCAGGGTCACGTCCTCATGGGCGCGGCAGGCTTCGCAGGGCCCCTCGGGGGCCGCGGCGATCGCCGACCGCACCAGCGTCTTCAGCGACCCCAGGTTGCGCTCGAACTCGGCGAACACGTCGACCGCGCGCACCCCGGCCCCCGCCTCGATGCCCGCATCCAGATCGGTGACCAGAGCGACGGTGGCGTAACACATCTCGAGTTCGCGAGCGAGAACCGCCTCGGGGTGGCCCGTCATGTTGACCAGCGTCCAGCCCTGCCGGGCGAACCAGACGCTCTCCGCGCGGGTGGAGAATCGCGGTCCCTCCACCACCACCAGCACTCCGCCCTCCACGGTGCCCGGCCGGGAGGCGGCCTTGCGCAGGTCGTCGCAGTACGGGTCGGCGAATTGGACGTGCACACCGCCGCCGTCGAAATACGTCTGCGCGCGACCGCTGGTGCGATCGACCAGTTGGTCGGGTACGACCATCGCCCCCGGACCGAGGTCGGGGGTGAGGCTGCCGGCGGCGCACGGTGCGAACACCTGCCGCACGCCCAGCATCCGCAGCGCCCACAGGTTCGCGCGGTAGGGGATCGTGTGGGGTGCGAATTCGTGCTGCACGCCGTGCCGGGGAAGGAACGCGACCCGTCTGCCCTCGACGTCTCCCACCGTGATCGGGGCGCTGGGGCTGCCGTACGGCGTGTCGATCGTGACTTCCGCGGCTCCCTCGTCGAAGAACGAGTAGAAGCCGCTCCCTCCGATCACGGCGACGTCCGCGCGGGGCGTGCCGGGTGAACTCGTTGCGGTCATACGCTCCATCCTCCGTCGTTATGCTGGGCGCGAGTGCGACTTTCGCCGAAAGGAGATGACGTCATCGGATCTCCACCACGCGCCGAGGAGCGGAACTTTCTCTACCGCGACTTCGCCGGCGCCGGGCTCGCCCTGGTACTCGTGGTGGTCGCGTTCGTCGTTCCCCGCCTCGGAAACGAGACGATCACCCCCATCGTCCACCGCACGGCGAAGAGTGTGCGGGACTTCGCGGACGCGGCGCCGCTGTTCGGATTCCGCGACGTCCACGTGGGGTGGGGGACGCCCGTCGCGATCGCCCTCGCGGTGGCGGTCGTCGTATGGGGGCCCGGGCTGGCGCAGACGCTGTCGTGGCGCCCTCTCACCGTCGGCGTGTGGTTCGTGTCCGCGGCGTGGGCGATGGCGCTCGCGCTGGTCGACGGCTGGCAGCGGGGGTTCGTCGGCCGCCTGACCTCCACCGACGAGTATCTGCACGAGGTCCCGGGCATCACCGACATCCCGGCGACTCTGCGGGGCTTCGCGGATCGGATCCTGGACCACCAGCCCGATTCGTGGACCACGCACGTGTCCGGGCATCCGCCCGGTGCGCTGCTGACGTTCGTGTGGCTCGACCGGATCGGGCTCGGCGGCGGGGTGTGGGCGTCCGCGTTGTGCGTGGCGGTCGGGTCGAGTGCCGGCGCCGCCGTGATCGTCGCCGTCCGCGCGCTCGGTGACGAGGTGACGGCTCGCCGGGCGGCGCCGTTCCTCGCCCTCGCTCCGGCCGCGATCTGGGTGGCCGTGTCGGCGGACGCGCTGTTCGCCGGGGTCGTGGCGTGGGGGGTCGCCCTGCTCGCGCTGTCGGCGGGGCGCGCCGTCCGGCACCCCGGTGCGGTCGCCGTCGCTGCCGGCGTGCTGCTCGGGTTCGGCGTCTACCTCAGTTACGGACTCGGTCTGATGGCGATACCGGCCGTCGCGGTCCTGGTGATCGCCCGCACCGCCCGACCGCTGGCGGGAGCGCTGGTCGGGGCAGTCGCGGTGGCGGCCGTCTTCACGGCGTACGGATTCTGGTGGTTCGACGGCTACAACCTGGTCCAGGAACGTTACTACCAGGGCATCGCATCGGATCGCCCGTTCGCGTACTGGGGATGGGCGAACTTCGCCTCCCTCGTCTGCGCCGTCGGCCTGGCGGTGCCCGCCGCGCTGCCCCGGGCGTTCGCGTGGTCGCGGATCCGGGCGCTGTCGCCGGTCCCCGTCCTCGTGCTGTCGGCGCTCCTGGCGGTGGTGATCGCCGACCTGAGCGCGTTGAGCAAGGCCGAGACCGAGCGGATCTGGCTGCCGTTCGAGATGTGGCTCCTGGCCGCCCCCGCACTCCTGCCGAGGGGCAGCCATCGGTTCTGGCTTGCGGTGCAGGCTCTCGGGGCGCTGGCCGTCAACCATCTGGTGTTCACCAACTGGTGACGACCGGCGCGTCCGAGTTGCCATTTCGCGGGCCGGCGATCACTTGGTGGCGATCGTGATGGTGGCGACACCGACGAGCAGGCCCGGCGTCACGGCATCCGTCTTGAACGTCTGGTTGAGCAGACCGGCCGCATCCGCCGACATCTTCACCTCGGTTCCCTGCAGGATCGCGGTGTCGTTCGGACCCGTCTGCAGGGGCTTCAACGTGCGACCGTTGAGATCGAACAACACCACATCGGTGGCGGCCGAGGCACCGTTGACGCTCACGTCACCGGTGAGGAGTGAGGTGCCGGGGTCGATCGTGAAATCGGTCAGCTCGACCGTGGTTCCCGGTGCGGCGAGCGACAATCCGCTGCCGTCGTGCATGATTTCGCCCTGAACGTAGGGGTCGACCGTGCCCGGCTCCCAATACTTCACGTTGCCGCCCGTGATGGGGAAGCTGACCGACCCGTCGGCGAGGGTTGCCGTTCCCACCACCCCGGGTGTGAGACCGAGGGTCGTCAGCGCGCCGGTGAATCCGGGATCGAGTGCGACGGCGGTACTGACGCCGGTCAGGTTGTCGACCTGTGCGGCGGGTTCGGGCTGTGTGGAAGTCGCTGCTGCGCTGGTGGCCGCGGACGTACTCGAATCGTTGCTCGAACATGCGGCCAGCGGGGCGAATGCCAGTGCGCCGATGGCCGCGGTGACGAGTGCATTTCGATAGTTCGACATGATGATCAAACAACCTTTCCTGCGGAAGGGGTTTCGGGTGGATGTTCACTAGGTATTCGACGCAACTCCCACATCGGATGGGAGAGAGTGCCCTACGCCCGTTCCATCCGCACGAAATACCGATTCGCGTGGTCGAGAACGTCGATCACGCGAAGTCCGGCCGCACGTGCGACCGCGGCCATGGCCGTGACCCCGACGCTCGCCCAGGCGAACCACTCCCCGACGAGATGTTCCGTCTCCCACCGCAGGAGGTCGTAGCGGACGTCGGGGATGGTCGGCGGATCCACCTCCGCGATCACAATTCCGTGTGGTTGCAGCAGTTCTCGCGCGCGGCGAAGCACCCGGACCGGTTCTCCGCCGATGCCGATGTTGCCGTCGGCGAGGAGCACCCTGTCCCAGTGGCCGGAGCGCGGCAGCGGCGCGAAGATGTCCCGATGCAACGCGAGACCTCCGCGTCGGATCGTCAATTGGACTGCAGTGAACGAGGAGTCGACACCCAGCGCCGTGACACCGGCGGCCACGAGCGCCGCGGTGAGCCGGCCCGGACCGCACCCCAGATCGACGGTGGGGCCGCGACACCCGGTGAGCATGATCCGGTCGGCGATCCGGTCGGAGAGGGAGGACGCGTCGCCGCCCATCCACCGGTCGAGCGGCAGGGCCCGGCGCGTTCCCCGCGCATCACGCACCCAGCACGGCAGCCCCGCCGACGCCCGTCGCAGCAGAAGGTCCGTGGAGACGTCGGGTCTCCTCACGATCCCCGCACCCCGTCACCGGTGGTGCGGGACAGCGCGAGTCGGACGGCATACGCCACGGCGGACACCGCGAAGAATGCGGCGGTGAGCAGAAGCCAGCGGCCCTGGAACGGTTCCTGCGTCAACCCCGTCGCCGCGACATACGAGTCGGCGCCCTGCCCGATGATCCCCGGCAGGAACAGCAGCAGCGTGAGCCCGGACGCGAGCGCCGGAATGCGAATGTAGTTCAACGCCGGAACCGACCGGGGTCGCGGGCGTCTGCGACCCCGCATCGCGTCGAGGCCGGCGCTCAGGGATCGGTCGGCGAGCGCGTACAGCGGAAACAGCACGAGGTCGTGGGCGATCACCGCGCCGAGAAACCACACGGCGATCGACTTCCACCACGCGTCCGGATTCCACAGCGTGTCCGGGCCCACCACCACGACCGCGTAACCCGCGAGTGCGAAACTGAACAGCACGGCCAACAGGTGCAGAGGGTTGGCGCCGTAGAACCGGGCGAACCGATTCATCTCACGCCTCCCGGAATTCGATGGCCTGCACCCACTTGGTGTTGTGGACGCCGGGCAGGGCGGGGACGATGATGCGGGCGGGATAGCCGTGGTCGAGGGACAGTTCCGCGCCGTTGACGGCGAGGGCGAGAAGCGCGTCGGCGTCCCGCACCTGATCCGCGGTGAGCACCGCCTGGTTGAATGCGCCGGACCGTTCCAGCGACGTCACCTTCGCCGAACCGATCGTCGTCACCCCGGCGGCCGCCGCGAGATCGCGGAGCCGGACGCCGGTCCACGTCTCCGTGGTGGACCATCCCTCGACACACGCGATGGGGAGCGACGCGCTGTGCAGTGTCATCGCGTGCAGTTGATTCCGGCTCAGCTGCACCGGTTCCGCACCACCCGTCACCGACAGCCGCCAGGTGTCGCCCGTCTGCTCCGGGGTGATCTGCGCGGCCGCTGCGGTGCGGTTGATCTGAAAGTCATTGGGACCGTTGCCGTACGAGCGGCCTCGGGGGAGCAGCAGCGCGGCGTTGCGCAGGAATCCGCCGGTGGTCTGCCCGGCCGACAGGACGGCGACGAGGACGGCGCCGCCGCCGACCAGGGCGAGGGCGCCGCGTCGGCTCATCGTCGGCGGGGTCGGATCGTCGGCGACGAGACCGTTCTCGTCCGGCGGTTCGGGCAGTGTGTCTGCGCGGGACGTGCGCAGCACGGCGCGGAACGAACGCGACCGCAGCGACCGCACCATCAACGGCACCTTCAGCACGGTGTGCGTCACGAAGCCGGCAATGAACACCCAGGCGCCCCAGTAGTGGGCGGTGTAGAAGTCGAAGCCGAAGATGTAGTCGTACTGGATGTTCAGTACGCCGGTGATGATCTCGAACAGTGCACCGCCGACCAGGGCGATCAACGACAGCCGCTCGAGAGCCTGGGCCGCCGACCGCACCGGCGGGAACACGAACAGTTTGGGGATCACCGACCACAGCTTGGCGAGCACGATCGGGATCAGGACCAGTCCCAGACCGACGTGCAACCCCTGCGTCAGCCGGTACAGCCACGACGGCCGGGTGGGCCAGGCGAAGTACGGAAGGTGTAGCCATCCGACGTCGCCCGGCCGGGCCTGCCCGAACTGCGGTCCGTACGCGACGTACGACAGCAGGCCCGTGACGATGACGACGGGCAGACCGATCAGCAGGACGAGGCCGAACACCGAGGTCAGCCACGGTCCGCGCAACGGACTGCGGAGCCGGGGGCCGCGAGAGTGGTCGGTCATGATGTATCAATCCCTCCGGCTCGATCGTCTCGAGCCTCAGAGGTAATTCGGTGCAGCCTGGGCGCCGGACTGCTTCGCCCGTGAGTACTTGTCAACCGCCGGGCGTCGACAAGTACTCACGGATGGCCGTGCCGGATCTCGTCCCGGGGCTGGTCGTAGCGCACCATCTCGTATCCGATCATCGCGAACAGGACCGCGGTGAGCACCCCGAGGGTGGCGAGGGCCGGGATGTGCCAGACGACGGGTATCAACGCGATCAGCACGATCGCCGTCACGACCCGCGGCACGGTGACCGACCTCGTCGCGTACGCCTTGAAGGCGACCAGCGCCAGCAGGTACAGCGCCGCGCCGCCGAACAGCGCGACCAGCGGCCAGCCGTACAGCGGGTCGGTGAGCCGGTGATGGTTGCCGTCACCGACGTAGGACAGGATCTTCTTCAGCCCCAACGACAGCATGACGATCCCGATCACCATCGGCAGGTGCAGGAAGCTGTAGCAGTTGCGGGCGATCTTGATCTGACGCGCACCGGTTGCCTCCTCGAACGCGTGTTCCACGGCCAACGACGTGACGTCGAAGTACGACCACCACAACAGTCCCGAAATCGCGAGACCCAGCAACGAGGCGACGATGATCGCCCAGGAGATCGGCAGGCTGGCGACGCCGATGCCGATCGACACGATCGACTCACCCAGCGCGACGATGACGATGAGCCCGTGCCGTTCGGCGAAGTGACTCACCGATCGCAACCGCCAGTCGGTGCCGCCGACGAGGGTGCCGATGTAGTCGCCGGCGAGAGCCAGGATCCACATCACTGTCTGCGCCGTCCCCGACAGTTGCGACGCGACGAGCAGGAACACGGTGCCGGTGACCATGCTCGGTGCGAAGCGCAGCACCTGGCCGCGCAGTTGCGGGTCGGTGCGGCTGATGACCCAGAACATCACCAGGTGCAGCAACCGGACCACGAAGTAGCCGAGCGCGAAGATGACGGGACCGTCGAGTCCGCCCGGCAGGTCGTCGAACGCCTCCGGGATCGTCAACGCGGTGACGAACATGGCGCCCATCGCACCGAACATCACCACCCGCACGATGCCCTCGTCGGCGCGCACGAGGTTGCAGAGCCAGGCGTACCCCACCCAGCTCCACCACAGCACGGCCATCACGAGTGCGCCGCGCAGCAGATTGACCCCGGTGGGATCGTCGGCCATCAGATCGGTGACGCGGGTCAGAGCGAAGACGAAGACGAGGTCGAAGAACAGCTCGAGCGGCGACACCGACGCTCGTTCTTCGACGAGGCGGGGACGCAAACGATGGGCGAAGGTCACAGGGAGAATGCTGCCACCGGAGGGCGGCGCAGGGAAGTCGGCCCGTGAGTACTTGTTGACGTCGGGCGGTTGACGAGTACTCACGGGTGGCGGAGCCGCACTACTTGACGCCGCCGGCGGTGAGGCCGGACACGATGCGCCGCTGGAGCAGCAGGACGATGATGACGAGGGGGATGGTGACGACGGTGCCCGCGGCCATCACGGACGTGAAGGGTTCCTCGTGCGGTTTGCTTCCGGCGAATTGTGCGATGGCGACGGTGGCCGGCTGGGTGATGTCGTTGGACAGCTGACTGGAGATCAGGTATTCGTTCCACGACGCGATGAACGCGAGAATCGCGGTGGTGAACAGTCCAGGTGCGGCCAAGGGCAGCAACACCATTCGGAATGCCTGGCGCCTGCTGGCCCCGTCGATCCGGGCGGCCTCCTCGAGTTCCCACGGCAACTCCTTGAAGAAGGCCGTGAGGGTGTAGATGGTGAGGGGCAGCACGAACGAGATGTTCGGGACGATCAGCGCCTGGTACGTGCCGAACCAGCCCAGGGACGTGAACAGCTGGAACAGCGGTGTCAGGACGGCGACACCGGGGAACATCGACGCGGCCAGGATGATTCCGAGGACGACGTGCTTGCCCCGGAACTGCAACCGCGCCAGCGCGTACGCGGTGCCGATGCCGACCACGAGGCCGATCAGTGTGGTGACGGCGCCGATGATCGTGCTGTTGACGAGCGCTCTGCCGAAGTGGTTGCCCACGTCCGTGGAGAACACGCTCGCGAAGTTCTCCAGCGTGACGTGGGTGGGCCACGGGGTGGTGTCGAACGTGTAGTCGGAGTGCCGGAAGGCGGTGACGACCATCCAGTAGACGGGGGCCAGACCCCAGACGACGATCACCGCCAGGCCCAGGTAGTTGCGGAGGGATGCGAGCGACGGTCCCCGGCGCCGGCGTGCCACCGTGGGCCGGGGCATCCCCGGTGTGACGACTGCTGTGGACATGGGTCAGGCCTTTCGCTGCTGCTCTTGGGTGTCGATCACGTTGACGCCCATCACCTTCACCAGTGCGTACGCGACGGCGAAGATGAACAGGAATGTGATCGTGGAGAGGGCGGACGCGCTGTTGAAACCCTGGCGCATCTGGTCGATCACCAGGATCGACAGTGTGGTGGTGGCGGTGCCGTCGCCGCCACCACCGCCGGTGAGGATCGCCGGGAGGTCGTAGATCCGCAGGACGTCGAGCACGCGGAACAGGACTGCCACGAGGATGGCCGGCTTGATGAGGGGCAGCGTGATCGACCGGAACCGCTGCCACGCGCCGGCGCCGTCCATGCGCGCCGCCTCGTACACCTCGGCGGGCACCATCTGCAGTCCGGCGAGGATCAGCAACGCCACGAACGGTGTGGTCTTCCAGGCGTCGGCGATGACGACGGCGAACCGGGCCGGCCACGTGTCACCCGTCCACAGGATCTCCGTGCCGAGCAGTTTATTGGCGATGCCGTCGTAGGCGAAGACGAAGTACCACAACTTCGCGGTGACGGCGGTCGGGATGGCCCAGGCCACGAGGATGCTGGTGCGCAGCAGTGCCCGACCGCGGAACGCCCGGTTCATGATGGTGGCGAACCACAACCCCAGCGCCACCTCGATGGCAACCGTGACGACGGTGAAGAACACGGTGACCCACATCGACTGCCAGAAAAGCGATCCCAGCGTGCCGCCGGGGCAGGACACGGAGGCGCCGGTCGTGTCGGTGCACCGCTGGAACAGCCAGTGCGTGTAGTTCGACAACCCCGCGAAACCCTGGTCGACGAACTTGCCGGTGGCGGGGTCGATCGTCGGGTCCTTGAACAGCGACATCACCATCGCGCTGAGCACCGGGTACAGGACGACGATGCCCAGCAGGATCATGGTCGGCAGGATCAGGAGCATCGCTGCCGTGCTGCGTCCCTTCCGGGGCCGTGGAGGCGTGTCGTACGAATCTTGTTGTGGGACAGATTTGGTTGTCTGTTCCGAGAGTTCGGAAACGGTCATCGTCTTGACTCCTCTAGGACCCGGCCGCGGCGATCGCGGACTGGATGTCGGCGGCGGCCTGGTCCACCGTCTTCTCGCCTTTGATCGCGGCGTAGGCGTTGTTCTGCACGGCCCGGGTGACCGCGGGGTAGAAGGGGGTGACCGGCCGGGTCACGGCATTCTCGATCGACGTCTTCAACGTGGGGAGGTAGGGATACTGCGCGATCAGTTCCGGGTCGTCATAGACGTCGGCGCGGACGGGGGCGAGCGATCCCTGAGAGAGGAAGAATGCCTGAGATTTCCTCTCGAGGAAGAACTTCAGGAAATCGGAGGCGGTGGCCTTGTGTTCCGAGTAGACGTTGATCGCGGCACTGTGCCCGCCGAGCGTCGAGTGGCCGGGCCCGTTCTTCCCCGGCAGCGGTGCCACCGCGAACTTGCCCGACACCGCGGAACCACCCTGACCGTCCATCAGGCTGTATGCGTACGGCCAGTTACGCATGAACATCAGGTTGCCGCTCTGGAACGCCTGCCGGGCCTGCTCTTCCTGGAACGTCACGGATTCGCGGGGGATGGCACCGGAACGGTAGGCGTCGACGAGCGACTGCAGGCCGGCCTTCGCCTCCGGGGCGGTCATCGTGGGGGTCACGCCGTCCGGGCCGAGGATCGATCCGCCGGCCGTGTTGACGGCCTCGGACGTGTTGACGGTGAGCCCCTCGTACTTGGCGTACTGCCCGGCGTAGCAACCGATTCCGGCGTGCTGCGCCGTCCCGCACGAGCCGATCAGCTCGTCCCAGGTGGCGGGCGGACGGTCCGTCAGGTCGGTGCGGTAGTAGAGCAGGGCGCCGTCGCTGGTCTGCGGTGCCGCGTACAGGACGTCGCCGTACGTGGCCCCCGCGACCGTCGCCGGGAGCAGGCCGGACGTGTCGATCGCCATCGGCCCCTCGAGAGGTTGCAACCACCCGCGGGCCGCGAACTCGGCGGTCCACACGACGTCGACGACCGCGACGTCGTATCCGGAGTCACGCGACTGGAAGTGCTGCACCAGGTCCTCGTGCTGCTGGTCGGCCTGGTCGGACTGCTCCTTGAACGTCACCTCCTCGCCGGGGTGGGTGGCGTTCCACTCGTCGATCAGCGGCCGGACGACGTTCGAGTTGTCCTTGCCCTGCACGTAGGTGATGGGCCCGCGACCGTCGAGGTTCTGCTTCTCCGCCTGCGCGGCCGCGTCGATGCCCTGATCGGCGCAGGACGTCGCCGCGAACAGGACACCGACGGCCACCGCGGCGGCGGCAAAGCGCTTCATCGTGATTCACCCGTGCCCGGTTCCGACAGCCACACTGCGGCGTCGGACGGGAGGACTCCGCCGGTGATGCCGGCGACGGAACCGAGAATCACGGTCGACCCGGCGGGAAGGGCGATCGGTTCGGTGCCGGTGTTCACCCAGCACTGGACTGCGCCGCGCGCGAAGGCCAGCACGTCCCGCGGCGAGTCGAGCCACGCGACGCCGTGCGCGGTGTCGAAGAACTCGCGTCGCAGCTCCAGTGCCTCGCGGTACAGCGTGAGGAACGACTCGGGGTGACCGGCCTGCGCCTCCGCCGTGTGCGGGGCCCAGTGTCCGGGCTGCGGGAGCCAGGTGTCCTCCTCCGCGTCGAACGGCGAGAATCCGTACGGCACTGCGTCGTTCGACCACGGGATCGGCACCCGGCAGCCGTCGCGGCCGCAGTCGGTGAACCCGGTCTGGAACCACGTCGGGTCCTGCCGGACGTCGTCGGGAAGGTCCTCGACCTCTTCCAGTCCGAGTTCCTCACCCTGATAGATGTAAGCGGTGCCCGGCAACGCCAGTTGCAGCAGCGCGGCCGCGCGGGCGCGGCGCCTGCCCAATTCGTGGTTCGGCTCCTCACGCGCCCAGCGGGCGCGTTCCCAGTCGGTCTCCACCAGGTGGTCGGGCTGGGAGCGTGCGTAGCGGGTGACGGTGCGGGGCACGTCGTGGTTGGACAGCACCCACGTGGCCGGGGCGCCGACGGTGGCCGCCTGCTCCAGCGCGTCGTCGATCACCGCGCGGATGCTCGCCGAACGCCAGGGGGCGCGCAGGAAGTCGAACTGGAACGCGGTGTGCAGTTCGTCGGGGCGCAGGTAGCGGGCCAGGCGGTCGTTGCCGGGCACCCAGGCCTCGGCGACGAAGACGCGGTCGGCGTACGCGTCGGCGACGGCCCGCCAGCCCCGGTACACCTCGTGGACGGCATCCTGGTCCCACGCGGGGTGGGGATCGGTGTGCTGCGAACCGGGAAGGCGCTCACCGGCATCGGGGAGTGCGGGATCCTTGGCCAGGCCGTGGGCGACGTCGATCCGGAAGCCGTCGACGCCCTTGTCGAACCAGAAGCGCAGGATGTCCTCGAACTCCGCCCGGACCTCCGGGTGGTCCCAGTTCAGGTCGGGCTGCGCGGGAGCGAACAGGTGCAGGTACCACTCGCCGGTGTCGAGGCGGCTCCACGCGGGACCGCCGAACGCGCTCTGCCAGTCGTTGGGCGGCTCGTCACCGGCCGGACCGCGACCCGGCCGGAAGATGTAGCGGTCGCGGGCTCCGGGCTCGTCGCGCAGCGCCGCCTCGAACCAGCGGTGCTCATTGGAGGTGTGGTTGGGCACGATGTCGAGGATCACGCGGATCCCGAACTCGTGGGCCTCGGCGATGAACGCCTCCCCCTCGGCGAGCGTGCCGTAGGACGGCTCGATGTCGCGGAAGTCGGCCACGTCGTAGCCGGCGTCGGCCATCGGCGACGGGTACCAGGGGTTGATCCACACGGCGTCGACGCCGAGGTCGGCGAGGTAGGGCAGCTTGGATCGCAATCCGGTGAGATCGCCGATGCCGTCACCGTTCCCGTCGGCGAAGCTGCGGATGTAGACCTGGTAGACGACGGCGGTCTTCCACCAGGCTTCGGGGTGCCGGCTCGCGACGGTGGTGGCGGTCGACTCCACGGACTGGGTCATCGAATCTCCTCGGTGCGGGGACGGGATGGGGGAATGTGATGCGTAAACGTTTGCGTAAAGAGCGTGAGGCACATCACAGGGCGCTGTCAACTCGAAGCCGGAGATTCTTTTTTCGCACCACAGAGGCGTGGATGGTGCGAGAAATCTACGCAAATATTTGCGTAGTTCGCCTACTGTGAAAACGTGATCCCCAAGCAGTCCGTCAACATGGCCGACGTTGCACGTCGGACCGGAGTCTCGATCGCCACCGTCTCCCGCGCACTGCGGGGCGAACGGGGCGTGTCCGAAGCGACGCGACTGCGCATCCAGCGGGTCGCCGACGAGTTGGCATACGTCATCTCACCCGAGGCATCGAAGCTGTCGGGCGGCGCGACGGGCCGGGTGGCCGTCGTGGTGCCGTGGATCGATGCCTGGTTCTACTCGGCGATCCTCGCCGGCGTCGAACACGAACTCCGCGCCGCCGACCTGGACGTGATGCTGTACTGCCTCGAGGAGTCGTCGCAGCGAGAGTCGTTCTTCGAACGGCTTCCGTTGCGCCGCAAGGTCGATGCGGTCATCGCGGTGGCGTTTCCACTCACCGCGACGGAGCGGGCGCGACTCGAGGAGATGGACGTGACCGTGGTCGTGGTCGGCGCGCACGCCGGTGAGTTCCCGTCGGTCCGGATCGACGACGAACTCGCCGCCCGCCAGGCCGTCGGGCACCTGATCAGGATCGGCCACACGAGGATCGGAATGATCCGCACCGTGGACCCGGAAGGTCGCTCCTGGGAGGGTGACATCGCCCGGGTGGCGGGTTTTCACGCGGCTCTCACGGGCGCCGGACTCGACGACGACTGCACCGTCAGCGTTCCCTGGGGGATCGAGGGCGGCGAGCGTGGCATGGAACTGCTGCTCAGCCGTGCCGACGTGCCCACCGCGGTGTTCTGCCATTCCGACGAGGTCGCGGTCGGGGCCCTGCGCACGCTGCGACGTGCGGGGATCCCCGTCCCGGCCGGGATGTCGGTGATCGGCATCGACGACCATCCGACCGCCGAGCTGGCCGACCTGACGACGGTCCGGCAGCCGGTCGTCGAGCAGGGAGCGGCGGCCGGCCGGGCGGTGGTGGACCTGCTCGGCGGCCGGGAACCGGCAGAACGGGCGGTCGTGCTCCCGACCCACCTCGTGGTTCGGGGCTCGACCGCCCGGCCTCCGGAACTCTGAGGTCAGCGCACCAGACGCTCGCCCGCCGCGTCCGTCGCGAAGAGGTGGGCGTGGGCCTCGTCGACGCGGACGTGCACGACCTGCCCCTTCTCGGGCGGATTGCGCCAGTCGACCCGGGCGACCAGGCTCTCGGTCTGTCCGTTGACCGTGGTGCGGCCGAACACGAATGCCTCCGAGCCGAGTTCCTCGACGACGTCGATCTCGAGTTTCAGTCCGCCCGAGTCGGCGATCTCGACGTGCTCGGGCCGGATCCCGAAGATCACCTCGCCGCCCGCGGCGGTGAGAGCGTCGCGGGGAACGGGAACCAGCTGGTCGCCGACCTGCACGCCGCCCTCGGTCACCGGGACGGTGAACAGGTTCATCGACGGGGAACCCATGAAACCGGCGACGAAGACGTTCGCCGGCCGGCGGTACAGCTCGCGGGGGGAGGCGCACTGCTGCAGCACGCCGCCCTTGAGGACGGCCACGCGGTCGCCCATCGTCATGGCCTCCACCTGGTCGTGCGTGACGTAGACGGTGGTGGTGCCGAGGCGGCGCTGAAGCTGGGCGATCTGCGTCCGGGTCTGCACCCGCAGCTTCGCGTCCAGGTTGGACAGCGGTTCGTCCATGAGGAACACCTGCGGTTGCCGGACGATGGCCCGCCCCATGGCAACTCGCTGCCGCTGCCCGCCCGACAGCGCCTTGGGTTTGCGGTCGAGGTAGGCGCCGAGGTCGAGCATGTCGGCGGCTTCCCCTACGCGCTTGCGGATTTCGGACTTGTCGGTGCCCGCGAGCTTGAGGGCGAAGCCCATGTTCTCCGCGACGGTCATGTGCGGGTAGAGCGCGTAGTTCTGGAAGACCATCGCGATGTCGCGGTCCTTGGGTTCGGAGTGCGTGACGTCGCGGCCGCCGATCAGGATCCGCCCGCCGTCGACCTCCTCGAGGCCGGCGAGCATCCGCAGTGACGTGGACTTGCCGCAGCCCGACGGGCCGACGAGGACGAGGAATTCGCCGTCCTCGATGTGCAGGTCGAGTTGATCGACAGCGGGGACGTCCGAGCCGGGAAAGAGCCTGGTCGCGCCCTCGTAGGTGATTGTTGCCATGAGAAATGAATCCCTCCACCGGCAGGAACGTGCCGGACGATCCGAGTGTCAGGGGTGCATCGGCAGGTGCCGACGGAGAAGAACTATGGCCCAGATCACATGTCTTGTCCACTCAGGCCCTCTTTTCGGACGAACGGGACGCTCGTCGCGTCAGATCGAACGGGCGTCCCTTTCTCCAGGGCGCTCGCCGACTGCGCCACCACTTTGTTCTCAAAAAAACCAAAGTACGTATTGATAACGCGCCAAAGGTCCTCTAGTGTCAGCGTGACACCGCTCACTCGAAGACTTGAAGAGGACACGAAACATGGCCCTGACGATTGGCGTCGACGTGGGTGGCACGAAGATCGCGGCCGGAGTCGTGGACGCCGACGGCGTCATCCATCGGATGGAGCGCCGGGAAACCCCGTCCCATGACGCGCGGGGGGTGGAGAACGCCATCGCCGAACTCGTTCGCGAACTGGCGGCCACGCACCCCGTGCAAGCGGTCGGTATCGGCGCGGCCGGGTTCGTGGCCGCCGATCTCAGCACCGTGCTCTTCGCTCCGAACCTGGCCTGGCGCAACGAACCCCTCGGCGACGTCGTCCACGCCGCCTGCGGATTGCCGACGGTCGTCGAAAACGATGCCAACGCCGCCGCCTGGGGTGAGGCGCGCTTCGGGGCCGGACGCACCGGACGCACCGTCGTCGTGCTCACGGTCGGAACCGGAATCGGCGGCGGCATCGTCGTGGACGGGGTGCTGCACCGCGGACGCTTCGGCGTGGCAGCGGAATTCGGTCACCTCAACGTCGAACCGCACGGCCGTCGCTGCGGCTGTGGCAACCACGGCTGCTGGGAGCGATACGCCAGCGGGCGGGCGCTCGTGCGCGAGGCGCAGGACCTCGCCAACGTCTCGCCAGGTTTCGCCGTCGATCTCCTCGACCGCGCGGGCGGACGGGCCGACGCCATCACCGGTCTGCACATCACCGCGGCGGCGCAGGACGGCGACCCCGCCGCACTCGAGTGTTTCCGGGTGATCGGCTCCTGGCTGGGGCACGGCATGGCCGACATCGCCGCGTTCTTCGACCCCGACCTCTTCATCATCGGCGGAGGTGTGTGCGAGGCAGGCGAACTGCTGCGCGCCCCCGCCGCCGCCGCGTTCGAGAACCGCCTCACCGGACGCGCACACCGCCCGGTCGCCGAAGTGCGACTGGCTGAACTCGGCGCGAACGTCGGCATCGTCGGCGCCGCCGATCTGGCCCGGGAGCACATGCTCGGGCTCGCACATGACGGCTCACGAGTATCTGGAGGAGTGCAATGTCCAATCGGCTGAGTCTTCCCATTCCGGTCGCCGAGGTGTGGGACTGGCAGCGAGAGGCCGCATGCCGCGGCTTCGAGTCGTCCACCTTCTTCCATCCCGACCGGGAACGCGGCCGGGCGCGCGAGATGCGCGACTTCCGGGCCAAGATGATCTGCCACAGCTGCCCGGTGCTGGTCCAATGCCGCGAACACGCGCTCAGTGTCGGGGAACCGTACGGAATCTGGGGCGGGCTCTCCGCGGCCGAACGAGAAGAACTCCTCGCCAACCACGAGGGCAGGGTGGGCGACGCCGTCGCCGAATCGTTCGGTTTCGATCTGGCCCGCCACGCCTGAGCGTCAGCTACCGGCAGGGAGCATGAGCACCCGGCCGTTGTCGGTGTCCGCGACGTACACGTCGCCGCGGCTCGACACGGCGATGCCCTCGGGCGCGCTGAGACCGGTGAACGGGAGAACCTCCTGTTCGTCCGAGCCCGCCTGCAGTCGCAGCACACGGTGGTGGTTCTGGTCGATCGCGTACACGGTGCCGTGGTCGTCGACGGCCACCCCGCCCACGCTCTGCAGGTCCGTCAGGGGCAGGAAGCTCTGCGCGCGGGTCGCCGCGTTCCACACGAGAACCTTGTTCGGAGTGCCCACATAGAGGTCGCCCTGCTTGTCGACGGCCACGGTGAACGGGCCGATCACCGTCAGCGGGACGTCGACAGGGCTCGCCGTGACGTCGTGCAGCGACACCACCCGGTTGTTCAGCGTGTCGGCGACGTAGACGGTTCCGTCCGGCCCCACCGCGACGCCGAACGGCTGGTCGAGTCCCGGCAGCGGCAGTGGCAGCGTGATGCCGTCGTGCAGCATCGTCACCGTGTTTGCCACGAGATCGGAGACGTACACGTCGCCGGCAGCGTTGATTGCGACACCCTGCGGCACCTCGAGTCCGGTGAAGGGAAGGACGGTCTGCTCGCCGGAATCGGCCCGCACCCGCACCACCTGCTTGGCCGAGCTGTCCGCGACGTACAGGTCCCCGGCGGCGCTGACCGCGATCCCGGCGGGACTCGCCAGGCCGGTGATCGGCAGGACCACCTGCGGGCTCGACGGCTGATCGCCGGGCCACGCGACGTAGGCGACGCCCGCCAGGATCACCGCCCCGGCCAGGGCCGCGGCCGCCGCCACCGGTGTGCGCCACCACCGCCGTCGTTTCGGTTCCTCGACCGTCTCGGTGAGGGTCCCGCCGCTCACCCGGGTGGTTGCCGCGGGATCGACCGGCCGGGACGGACCCGGGTCGCGGGCGGGTGCAGTGCGTGACGCCGCGTCGATCGCAGCGCTGAACTCCCGGCAACTCGAATAGCGGTCGTCCCGGTCCTTGGCCATGGCCCGCGCGACGACGTCGTCGAATCCGGCCGGAAGGTCCGGCCGCAGCGTGCTCGGTTTCGGAATCGGACCGTTGAGGTGCCCGTGCATAACCGCGGATGCGGTGGTGCCGGGATACGGCGGTTCGTTGGTCAGCAAGTGAAAGAACGTGCATCCCAGCGCGTAGATGTCGACTCGGTGATCGAGCGTCTCACCCTCGATCTGCTCGGGTGCGGCGTAGTGCAACGTGGCGACGAGCATCCCCGTCCGGGTCAGCTGATGTGTTTCGTCCAGCGCCTTCGCGGTGCCGAAGTCGGCGAGCAGCACTCGCTCCGGGTCACCCTCGGCGAGCAGGATGTTCGCCGGCTTCACGTCGCGATGCAGGATTCCGGACCGGTGCGCATGGTCGAGGGCGTTCCCGGTTTCGGCGACGATCCGCACGGCCCGCGCGACGTCCAGTCCGCCGGACGCGAGCGCCTTCCGCGCGTCGACGCCGGGCACGTACTGCATCGCGATCCACAACCGGCCTCGCTCACGGCCGCGGTCGTGGACGGTCACGATGTTGGGATGTTCGAGCTTTGCGGCGTGGTCGGCCTCCGACTCGAAGCGCGAACGGACGTACTCGTCGCTCGCCCACGCCGAGTCCAGCAGTTTGAGGGCGACCTTGCGTGGCAGATTGGGATGCTGGGCGAGGTAGACGGTACCCATGCCGCCTCGTCCCAGAACCCGTTCGATCGTGTAGCCGGCAAACACCGTGCCCGGTTCGAACTCGCCGCTCACATCGGCTTCACCGCCTCCCGGGACCCTTCACCATTGAACCCCGACGCCAGGTCAGTCCGGTAGCCTGCGCATCTCGATGACGGTCAGTCCCAAAGCATCGAAGCGGGCCAGCAGGCCGCGGAGATCCGTCGGGTCGTGGACGGGGCCGTAGAGCGTGGTGTCGCCGGTCGTGACGTCCGAGACGTCCAACTCGGGGAAGGCGGCCAGCACCCGATCGGACAGGGCACCGCTGATCAGGAAGGCATACCTGACCTTGCCGGGCCAGTTCGATTCAGGACGCACCACGGCGGGCTCCTTCGATTACATCGTCATTCCAGAACACGGTCAGCCGTAGATTTCAGGGTGACCGACAGAACGGCGATGCGCCTCACCCGCAAGTGGTGAACCGCCTCAGAGCAAGCCGTTGTGTTGCGCGGCGGCGATGGCGTCGCGGCGGGACGTGACGCCGAGTTTGCGGTAGATCCCGCGCAGGTGGGTCTTGACGGTGTTCACCGACACGCACAGATCTGCCGCGATCTGTTCGGCGGTGCGCCACGACGGAAGCTCCACGAGGAGTTCCAGCTCGCGCGGTGTGAGCATGTCGGATGCGGCGCTCTCCGACCTCGGGAACGATGCGCGGAGCCTCTCCGCGAAGGGTTCGAGCACGCCGAAGCGGCCGGTGCTTCGCACGAGGAGGTCTCTGATCTGTGGTCCGCAGTCGTGGAACGGGCGCAGCACCGACTGCGGCTCCGCGAGTCGCAGCGCCTCGGTGAGTGCGCTGTGGGCACGTGAATCATGTTTGCGGGCAAGCGCGATCGACGCGTCGACGAGCCATGCCGCGATCAAGCTGGTGCCCGCCGCGCAGTCCTGTTCGCCGTCCAGGACGGGCTGGAGCGTTTTGCGGGCCAGGTCGAGGCGGTGCAGGTGTAGATGGATGATCGCCTCCACGAGGGGCGTGTCGCCGGTGGGCCCGAGGACGGCAGGTGTCTCGGTGGCCAGCTCGTGTGCCCACCCGATCTCCCCGGCGGACAGGTACGCGTACTGGATGGCAGGCAGCAGGACCGCCCGGATACCCGGCGGCACCGGCAGCGAGGCCGACACGGGACTGTCCGCGTGCACCGTCGTCACCGAGTTGTGCCGGTGCTCGGCCTCGTCGAGACCGAACAGGGCCGCGGCACCGTCGGCGAAACCCGCGGCAGCGGTATCTGTGCGCCGCAGCGCCTCGGCCGATTCTGCGGCGATCCGCGCGGCATCGGGGTCCATCCGGATGTAGCGGCACCAGGAGTCGATGAGCTTCGTCATGAGGAACGTCGGATCGCTCGTCGCCGACTGCGCGCGGCCGATCGCGAGTGCCTCGTCCACCAGTTCGGACGTGCCCAGCACCTCTCCCCGCGACATCGTGACGGCGCCGAGCGTTCCGAGGCAGTACATGACGCTCAGTGGCGTGTCGCCGAGCCGCGCGTGCGCGAGCGACTTTCGGAGCACGATCTCCGACTCGTCGTGTCGTCCGAGGAAGAGCAGCGCGCGCCCCTCCTGGAGCAGCACGAACGCGTCGAGGTCGGGATCGCCACTCGATCCGGCGCCCACCCTCCGCAGCCGGGTCAGGGCGGTGTCGATGTCGCCGATGCGGATCGCGGTCTGCACCCGCAGCGATTCGCGGAGCAACAGGTGAACGCGCGATTCGGCGGCGCCGTCCACCAGCAGACCCGACCGCCTGCGGTCGAGAAGGTCGAGGGTGGACGCGGCAACCTGAACGTTGCCCGATGCGAGCGCCGCGGCAGCGCGGAGAAGTCGAGCCGACGGGTGATCCTGCGACGCCCGGGGCGCCCGCGTCAGAAGCCGGTCGACGGCCTGGCCATGACCCCCGACGATCAGGGCCATCGACGTCCGGGCCAGCAGCGCCACGATCTCGTCGTGATCGCCGGAATTCACCGCGTGCTCGAGTGCGGGCAGTGCGTCACCGAATTCGTCGTGCCAGTGGGCCGCCGTCAATTCGAGATGCTCGACCTCCACGTGGCCGATCCGGCTGATCTCGGCGCGTAGATAACTCCGCAGCAGCGGGTGGTAGCGATACTGCGTGGGGTTCTCGGTGATGCGGCTGATCAGGAAATTGTGGTGTTCGAGCCAGTCGATGTTTCCGTGCGCGTCCGGGCAGCCGGTGAGCTTCTCGGCGAGTTCGACCGTGAAGGAGGCGGGTACGGACGTCCGCAGCAGGAATTCGCGCATCTCGTCGGTCTGGCCGGCGAGAACCTCCTCGATGAGATAGTCGGCGACGGCCCGGCGGTCGCCCGTGAACTCGGCGATCAAGCCGCTCGGATCCGGATGCCCTTCCAAAGACATTCCCGCCAGGCGGATTCCGGCGGCCCAGCCCTCCGTGCGATCCATGAGGGCGTCGAGGTCGTCCGGGCGCAGCACCACACCGTGCTCGTCGAGCATCGCGGCCGCCTCGTCGGACGTGAACGCGAGATCCGTTGCGGTGAGCGTGAACAGCTTGCCGTCCAGGCGAAGTCGTTGCAGAGCGAGCGGCGGCTCGAACCGTCCGATGATGACCGTTCGCAGCATCGGAGGCTGCCAGCGCATGAACGACTCGAGGTCGGTGAGCACGTCGGTGTCCCGGAGGAGATGCGCGTCGTCGATGATCATCCAGACGTTCTCGCCGAGGTCGTGCAACGCGGCCGACAACTTCGCGCCGAGGCCCGGTGACTCGGAATCGAGCCCGGCGCACGCCGACTGCAGTCGAGGATTCCCGGTGTCGGCGAGTGCGCGGAGGATCGCCCGGTGGACGACGTCGAGGTCGTTGTGCCGCTCCTCGATGGTGAACCAGGCAATGGTCGGAGCGTCGTCGGCGGCGAGCAACTCCCGCGCCCAGTCCGCCACGGCGCGCGTCTTCCCCGACCCGGCCGGCGCGCAGACCAGTGCGACCGGGTAGGGGCGGGCCTCGTCGGTGAGCGCCTCGGTGAGCATGGTGTGCAGGCGGGTTCGGGTGACCGTTCGACCCCCTGCACGCGACGGTATTCGAGTGCTCAGATGAAATTCCCCCAGTGGTGCTGCCGTCACGCCGACCCCCAAATCTCGCTGCCCCGAGAAACGACCTTCGACAAACGCCAATCTCCGACGCGGAGAGCCCGTGCGTCTCCGACGCCGTGGGCCGGTGCTGCTTCGACGCCGTGGGCCGGTGTGATGATTTTAGCGAGAACGGGTTGTTTTGTGTGGCTGAACGTTTTTTCTGCAATCCGACGGCCACCCCAAGTTCATCGGGAATCACACGCGACGGGTGAGTCCGTCGCGATTGAATCGGCGGACGATTGCCGGGAACCACATCAGGCGCTTCGCGCCTGTGCGCCTTTTTGGTAGCGGGAACAGCCAGAAAGGCGCACGAGCGCGAAGCGCCCGAGAGGAGTGAGCATGAAAGTTTTCGCTGCTGCGCTGGTGATGTCGGTGGTGTGCACGGTTGCGGGGTGTTCGTCCGGCGACGACACGTCGGAGGCGGGCCCGTCGTCGACTGCGGCAGGTGGGACGGGGTCGGTCACCGTCCCCGACGCGTACACCGGACTGACCCTGATCCCGATCGGTGATCCGACCTTTCCGTTCCTGGGCACCGACGGGAAATACCACGTCGCGTACGACCTCCAGTTGACGAACGCGACACCGGTCCCGGCGACCCTCGACAAGTTGGACGTCGTCGACGGGACCGACCCGTCGACGGTGATCGCGTCGTTCTCCGGTGCGGCGCTCGTCGAACCGAATTGTCCGTACGGTGACTGCAACCGGCTGCGGATGCTCACCGCACCACCCGCGACGTCGACAGCGATCCCGCCACAGGAGACCCGCATCCTGTTCGTCGACTACACCTTCGATTCGCTCGACCATGCCCCGAAGACGGTGCTCCACCATCTGTACGGCAGCGCCGCCGCGGCTCCGGCGGCGAAGGAACCGTCGCCCGTCGACTATCTGGTGACGGCGCTCGACATCGACGCCGGGACGCCGCGCGTCATCTCGCCGCCGCTGAAGGGCGACAACTGGATCGCGCTCAACGGCTGCTGCCTGCCCGGGTTCCCGCACCGCACGTCGCCCCTGCCGGTCGACGGCAAGATCAACAACAGTCAGCGGTTCGCGATCGACTGGAAACGGACCAATGACCAGGGCGAGTTCTACACCGGCGACCGCACGAAGAACGAGAGCTACGTCGACTACGGTTCCGACGTGTACGCCGTCGCCGACGGAACGGTCGTGGCGACGCTGGACAACGTGCCCGCCAACGCCCCGGGCACCCTGCCCGCCGAGGTGCCGGAACTCGCCGCGAAGCTCACCGTGGAGAACGTCGACGGCAACCACGTCGTCCTGGACCTCGGGGGCGGTGTGTACGCGATGTACGCGCACTTCATCGAGGGGTCGCTGGTGGTGAAGCCGGGTGACCAGGTGAAGAAGGGCGACAAGATCGCGCAACTCGGGAACACCGGCAACGCCAACGCGTCGCACCTGCACTTCCAGTTGATGAACGGCCCGAGCCTGCTGTACGCCGACTCACTGCCGTACGTGTTCGACAGCTTCGAGTACGAGGGGCAGGTGGCGCCGCAGCAGATCCTCGACGCCGACGACTACCTGTCGGGGCAATTCCTGCAGGGCAAACTGCCCACCGGTGAGCCGCGGACCGACCAACTTCCGACCAACCTCGCGATCGTCGACTTTCCGTAGGCGGCTTCGCCGCTCGTGCGCCGTTCTGGTTGTTCCAGCTACCAAAAAGGCGCACGGGCGCGGAGCGCCTACGGCGTGACGATCGGGAACGCGTTGTCGGGTGGGTCGAGTAGTTCGGTGAGCGCGAGGAGCTTCGACGGGTCGCCCGTCACCTCGATGCCTTCGAGTCCCTGGCCGGCAAACAGGGCGAGCAATTGCATCTTCGTCAGGGTCAACGACACGTCCGGTTGCGTCGTGGTCCTCGGCGCGAGCGTCTGGATGAGCGCCCCGTTGGACAGCGTCGTCCGGTAGTGCGCTTCAGGATCGGTGAAATGCCACTCCGCGACGAGGGTCTTGTCCCAGGCGCGGGGGCCGTTGATGCGGAGGGCGACGGAGTCGAAGATCTGCTCGATCGTCAGGGCGCTCAGCATGTCTGCGCCGAGGTCGCTGAGCGGTGGGGCGGTGATGCCGCTGCGCAGTTCGAGTGCACCCGTGAGGTAGAAGTTGCGCCATGTCGCGTTCTCCGCGCCGAACCCGAGTTGTTCGTACGTGCGGGCGAGGAGGTCCTTGGCTGCGTCGTCGGAGGGGTCGGCGAACACGGCGTGCTTGAGCAGTTCGGCGGCGAACCGCAGATCTCCCTGCTCGAGGTATTGGGCCGCCTTCGACCGGACCTCGTCCTGGCCACCCATGCACTCGACGTAACGCGTCGCCAGATTTTCGGGTGGATGCTGCCACAGCGACGTCGGGTTGCCGTCGAACCAGCCCATGTACCGCTGGTAGATCGCCTTCACGTTGTGGCTGACCGATCCGTAGTATCCGCGTGCGTGCCAGGCGGATTCGAGGGCGGGTGGCAGCGGGAAGTCCTCGGCGATCTCGATGCCGGTCATGCCCGCGTTGAGCATCCGCAGGGTCTGGTCGTGCAGGTACTGGTACAGGTCGCGCTGCTGCGACAGGAATGTCACCACCCGGTCGCGTCCCCACGTCGGCCAGTGGTGGGAGGCGAACGCGACGTCGTAGCCGCCGTCGAACATCTCGATCGCCTGGTCGAGATATCGCGACCAGGCGCGAGGATCCCGGACCAGCGCGCCCCGCAACGTGAGGAGATTGTGCAGATTGTGGGTGGCGTTCTCGGCCATGCACAGTGCCCGGTGGTCGGGGAACAGGAAGTTCATCTCGGCAGGCGCCTCGGTTCCCGGCGTCACCTGGAAGAGGATCCGGATGCCGTCGACGGTCTCCTCCTGACCGGTGTGGGTGATGTCGACGGTCGGCGGAATCAGACCGGGTCGCCCCGTCGACGTGTTCGTGCCGAGCCCCGCACCGAGGTGTCCGCGCGGGCCCTTGGGAAGCAGCGGCCCGTACATGTAGGTGGCACGCCGGCCCATTGCCGTTCCGGCATAGATGTTCTCGGAGACGGCGTGCTCGAGGAACCCCTCGGGTGCGAGGATCGGGACGTTGCCGCGACCGTCCGGGAGTACGCCGACGACACCACCGAAGTGGTCGATGTGGGAGTGGGTGTAGATCACCCCGGTGACGGGCCGGTCGCCACGGTACTTCCGGTACAGCGCGAGCGCGGCGGCCGCGGTTTCCTGCGAGATCAGCGGGTCGATCACCAGGATGCCCGTCTCGCCCTCGACGATCGTCATGTTGGACAGGTCGATTCCGCGTAGCTGGTAGATGCCCTCGGTGACCTCGTACAGACCGTCCTTCGCGCACAGTTGCGACTGACGCCAGAGACTCGGATGGGCAGTGTCCGGACAGTCCCCGGAGAGGAACGAATACTCCTGCATGTCCCACACGACGCGGCCGTCCCCGTCCGGAACGGTGCAGGGGTCGAGGCGGTCGACGAAACCACGGTCGGCGTCCTCGAAATCGGTGGTGTCGGAGAAATCGGGTGTCATGATTCGTCCTTCTCGTGTCGAGGTTTGGCAGGGGCGGCGATCGGTGCGGGGGGAGAGGGAGCGCTGCTGAGAATCGTGTTCACCCACCGCGTGGACGGGTCGATGTCGATGAGCAGCGCCTTCGTCATCAGCGTCAGCGGGATGGCCAGGATCGCGCCGAGGGGACCGAGGATCCACGTCCAGAACACCAGCGACAGGAACGTGAACGTCACGGACAGACCCACCGCGTCTCCGACGAACTTCGGCTGGATCACGGACTGGATGATGACGTTGATGACGCTGTACAGGACGATGACCGTCAGCATCAGTCCCGGGCCGCCCTGCAGCAGTGCGAGGATCGCCGGCGGAACGAGTCCGAGGACGAAGCCGACGTTCGGAATGTAGTTGGTGATGAACGACAGCAGTCCCCACAGGACCGGCAGCGGGATGCCCAGCGCCCACAGCGCTCCGGTGTCGATGACCGCGACGATCAGCCCGAAGACCGTGGTCACGATCAGGTACTTGCGGGTGCCGACCGAAAAGGAGGAGAGGGCGGTGGCGATCTCGGGGCGCATCTGCGTGACGATGCGCATCCGCGAACCGTACGAGCTTCCGTCGACGGCCATGAACAGCAGTAGTGCGAGCAGGAACAGCAGGTTCGAGAAGATCCCCAGCATCGCTTGCAGGATCCCGTCGACGAGGCCGAAGACCTTGTTGTAATCCACCTGGGAGAGCAGGGTCTGGGCGTCGGCCGAGTTCACGCCGACGCTGTTCAGAAAACTCTGGGCGCTGTCGATGAGGGCGCCGAAGTCGTCCGCGTACTCCGGCAGGAGCGTCGCGAGCTGGGCGACCGACAGGGCCAGCGACAGCACGAGGACGACGAGGATCCCGTTGACGACCAGGATCGCCGCGATCGTGGCGAGCCAGGGCGGGACCCCTTTTCGGTGAAGCCATTCGGGGAGGGGGTGGACCGCGACGGTCAGCATGAGAGCGAGAAAGATCGGGCCGACTATCGCCGCGGCCACCTGGATCCCGGCCACGGTGACGACGAGCGCGGCCAGACCGAGAATCACGATCAGGCCCCGGGGCATCGACCACCGAGAATCCGGCGCCGCGCCGGCAACGTCCTGCGGATCGGTCATCGCGTGTCCTTTCGCAACAATCGGCCAACCGGGATGCCCATACGCGACTCTCGCACCCGGACGGCGGCGGCACATCATCCGTTGCAGATGAGGATCACCCGGCGCGGATGATGCCGACACTGCCGCGAAGCCGCACGATTCCACTGTTCGAGCACATCCTTTCGAGAAGGGCATGGACATGACGACAACTCCGGAGTACAGAACGAACAGCCCTGTCAAACAGGGTTTTGCCGCGGGAACGTCGCTGGCAGCGGCGATATTGCTGCTGACCGTCGGCGTGATTTCCTTCTTCCAGGGCATCGCCGCAGTCGCATCCGACAACCTGCTGGTCGTCGGCGTCGAGTACACCTACCAGTGGGACACCACCGCGTGGGGATGGATTCACATCGTGCTGGGCGTCGTCCTGGTCATCAGCGCGATCGGACTGATGACGGGTGCCACGTGGGCTCGCGTCGTCGCGGTCTGCATTGCCGCGCTGTCGATCCTCGCGAACTTCCTGTGGCTGCCGTACTACCCGCTGTGGTCGATCCTGATCATCGCACTCGACGTCGTCGTGATCTGGGCCGTCACCACGTGGGACACCGCCAGGGACTAGGGCGGTGACGACGTGGTGAGGTCGGCTACCGGCGTCTGGCCGGTGTTCGACTCGCTGCAGGACTACCGGCGGGGGTGGGTCAGGCCCGATGTGATTGCGGGCCTGACCGTGTGGGCCGTGCTCGTGCCCGAAGCACTCGCCTACGCCACCATCGCGGGAGTGCCCCCCGTCGTCGGCCTCTATGCGGCGGTGCCTGCCCTGATCCTGTACGCGGCGGCCGGCAGTTCGCGGCATCTCGTCGTGGGACCGATGTCGGCGACCGCCGCCCTGTCGGCGGCCATCGTCGCGCCGCTGGCGGGTGCGGACGGCGGAAAGTATGCGGCCCTGTCCGCCGTCCTCGCGATCGCCACCGGCATCGTGGGGTTGGTCGCCGGTCTGCTGCGTCTCGGATTCGTCGCGTCGTTCATTTCCGAACCGGTGCTGAAGGGGTTCATCGTCGGCCTCGCCCTCACCATCATCGTCGGGCAGGTGCCCGCGCTCTTCGGTGTGGAGAAGTCGAAGGGCAATTTCTTCGAACAGGCCTGGGGGGTGATCACCCACCTCGGGGACACCGACGGGGGCACACTCGCCGTCGGCGTCGTCAGCCTGGTGGTGGTGCTCGGATTCAAACGGTGGCTGCCACTCGTCCCGGGATCCCTGCTCGCGGTGCTCCTCGGGATCGCGGCGGTGACGCTGTTCGGGCTGGACGGCAAGGGGGTCGACATCGTCGGTCACATCGACTCGGGTCTGCCCACGGTCGGATTGCCCGGCGGTGTCGGGTTCGACGACTACGTGGACCTGCTGGGCCCGGCGGTCGGTGTGCTGCTGATCGGATTCGCCGAGGGGCTCGGGGCCGCGAAGACGTATGCCGCCAGAGAGGGCTACGACGTCGACGCGAACCGGGAACTTCTCGGCCTCGGCGCGGCCAACCTCGGTTCCGGGCTGTGCTCGGGAATGGTGGTCAACGGCAGCCTCTCCAAGACGGCGGTCAACGGCGGAGCGGGCGCCAAATCGCAGGTCAGCGGTCTCGTCGTCGCCGCGCTCACCGTGGTCACGCTGCTGTTCCTCACCGGTCTGTTCGAGAAGCTGCCCGAGGCAACGCTTGCGGCGGTGGTGATTGCCGCCGTCATCGAACTCGTCGACATTTCCGCGCTGCGCCGGCTGTACGGGGTGTGGACCGAAAGGCTCGGCAGCATCTACGGATACGCCGCCCGGGCCGATTTCGCGGCCGCGCTCGCCGCGATGATGGGCGTGCTCCTGTTCGACACCCTGCCCGGACTGGTCATCGGCATCGGCGTGTCCATGCTGCTGCTGCTCTACCGGGTGTCGCGTCCCCACGTCGCGGCCCTGGCGAAGGACGGGTCGCGGTGGGTCGACGCCGAGCGTCACCCCGACCTCACAACCACACCGCACGTGGTCGTGGTGCGCGTCGAGGCGGGACTGTTCTTCGCCAACTCCGACCACGTCAAGGACGGCATCGAGGCGCTGTGCACCGACGACACGCGCATCGTGGTCCTCGACGCCGAGACGTCGCCGTTCATCGATGTCAGTGCCGCGCAGATGCTCGTGCAGTTGCGGGATGCGCTCGCACGCCGGCGAATCGAACTGCGCGTGGCGCGGGACATCGGACAGTTCCGGGACACGATACGACGCTCGGGTTCGGGCGCGACACCTGTCGGCCTGTATCCGACCGTACGGGAGGCTCTCGCCGGACCGGACCGGCAGTAGGAGCCGGCGGAGCCGCCTCACACGAGAGACCGCGGGACAGGAGAGAGTCGTGAGCGCTGAATTGCAGGAACTCGCCGCCAAGGCGTGGGTGTACGGCTTCCCGTTGGTGTTCGACCTGGATCAGGTGAACCGGTTCGTGGCGGAGGGGATGGGGAGTCTCGACGCTGCACCGTTCAACACGTTCAGCCACGCCCGCACACTCGCCGGGCCGCAGGACACCTTCGTCTCGGTCAACAACGACACCATCTATTCGATCGCTCAGCTCGACCTCGCCCACGGACCGCAGTTGCTGCGAGTGCCCGACAGCGGCGGCGCGTATTACGTGCTGCAGTTCGTCGATGCGTGGACGAACAATTTCGCGTACGTCGGCAAACGTGCGACGGGAACGGGGGCCGGGCGCTACCTGCTCACCTGCCCCGAATGGTCCGGCGAGGTCCCGGCCGGTGCGACGCGGATCGCGTGTCCGACTGCGGCGGCCACCATCGTCGGCCGGTGGGCGTGCGACGGCGAGGACGACCTGGGGCGGGTGCGGCAACTGCAGTCGGCGCTGACGCTGGAACCCGTCGGCGACCAGGACCCGGCGGAGGGACTGCCCGCGCCCGACCCGAACGTCCCCGACGAACTTCGATTCTGGGAGAAGCTGCGGGTGTACTCGCAGGCGTACCCGCCGGCACCTCGGGACCTCGTCGTGCAGCAGGCGTTCGCCCCACTCGGACTGCTCGAGACCGGGTCGTCGCCGTATCTCGAGGCGCCGCCGGACCTCGCATCGATGCTGACGGCCGGAGCCGAGGCCGGGCATCGATCGCTCGACACCGCACTGAAATCGGGAGCCGGCGGAACGGTGGTCAATGGCTGGCAGCCGATGTACCACGCCTTCGACTACAACGACGACTTCTTCGAGGTCGGCACCCTCGACTCACCCGAGTGGCGAATCGCGGATCGGTCGCGGGCGCTGGGCATGCGGGCCGGCGCGGCGAGGGCGGGCCTATGGGGAAACCACGGATACGAGGCCGCGTACGCGCCGGTCTACCACGACAGCGACGGCAACGAACTGTCCGGCGAACACACGTACACACTCACGTTCGCGCAGACGCCGCCCGTCGACGCGTTCTGGTCGATCACCATGTACGACCTCCCGGACTTCTTCCTCGTGGACAATCCCCTCGACCGCTATTCGATCGGCGACCGCACGCCGGGGTTGGTGTTCGCCGACGACGGTTCGCTGACGATCACCCTCGGTGCCGCCGCCCCGGCCGATCCCGCCGCCCGCGCCAACTGGTTGCCCACACCGGACGGCGGATTTCGGCCGCTGCTGCGGATGTACAGCCCGAAGCCGCAGGTGTTCGACGGGACCTTCGAGATCCCGCCGTTCGTCCGGACCACCTGATCAGGGGGCACACGGGAGCGAGGAGATCTGGTTGCTGGTCCCCGAGATGATCGGTCTGGTCATCACGCCCGCCGCCGTCATCGCCTGCGTGCTCCTGCTCGAATGTTGCGGGGACTGCTCGCCCGCGTGTGACCGAACCTCGTCGGCGGGTCGGCGGTAGTGTTCGGGCCGATTCGAGGGGGGATCGAGTGAAGACAGTTGCCGCGGCGCTCCTGTGCGCCGCGATCACGTCCGGATGCGCGCACAGCGTGTCGGGAACCGCGGGGGCTTCGCCGCTGGAGGTGCTGACGCCGGAACAGCAACGCCACGTCGACGTCGAGGACGTCCTGCGCGCCGCCGATCCGTGCGGGCTCGTCGACGAGGTGGTCGTGCGGAGGGCCGGGGCGGTCTGGCAGTTCGGGTCGGCGGTGCAGTTGCCGGTGTGTTCGGCCCTGATGGCCCGGCCCGGCGGTGCGACCACCTACGTGGAGATGTCCCTGCTGCCGTCGATGCTGCCCGGCACAGCACTGACCGGGCAGGACACGGTCGACGGCGTGACCGTCTACCGCGGCGCGGGCCCCGACCTCGCCCGCGGGACGTGCGAGCGGGCCTTCCGGCTGAACCTCGGAACACTCCAGGACCGGGTGGCACCGCAACTCGCGACCGTCCGCACCGGGACCGTGGCCGGGGAGGACGCGTGCCCGCTTGCCGACGCGGTGCTGGAGGCGGCGATCGACAGGATGCGGTCCGGGCTGCCCGTCCGCGCCGCCGCGTCCGCGGATCAGGTGGGGCTCGCGGTCCGCGACCCGTGCGAGGTGCTCGACGTGCTGGGGAGCGCGGCGGGTGGGCGCGTCGTCGATCCGGCGGCGCCGCCCACCCCGTTCGACTGCGTCCTGTTCCCGAACCCGAATCGGGTGCCCGGGAGCGAGGTGACCGTGTCGTTCACGATGTCCCCCGTCAAGGAAAACCGACCACCCGTTCCCGCCGAGCCGGAGACGGTCGGTGACCGCTGCCGTTGGACGAGTCCGATGGGCGATCCGATCGACATCACACGGCCCGGGGCGGGCGTCGACGAGTTCACCCGCAGGCTCGGTCACGCGGGCGCAGTCGTCACTGTTCACGGCCCGAACTGCGCGGCCGTGGCGAGGGTCGCGGACGCCGCGAGCACGGCATTCGGATAGGCGCCCGAACGGACTCACCCGGGATCAGATTGGACTCCGCCGGTAAGCTCGACAGCTGGACCAGTACAGATTCATCGACCTGGAGGTAGAAACGCGTGGCTCTCGTCGTCCAGAAGTACGGCGGATCCTCGGTGGCAACCGCCGAGAGAATCCGACGAGTGGCTGAACGGATCGTCGAGACCAAGAAGGCCGGCAACGATGTCGTCGTCGTGGTTTCAGCGATGGGGGACACCACTGATGAGCTGCTCGATCTGGCTCAGCAGGTGTGCCCAGCCCCACCCGCCCGCGAAATGGACATGCTGCTGACCTCCGGTGAGCGCATCTCCAATTCTCTCGTCGCAATGGCAATTCATTCGCTCGGTGCGGAGGCCCGTTCGTTCACGGGTTCGCAGGCGGGCGTCATCACCACCGGTGCTCACGGCAACGCCAAGATCATCGACGTCACTCCGGGCCGCGTCCGGGATGCGCTCGACAAGGGCTCGATCGTCCTCGTCGCCGGGTTCCAGGGCGTCAGCCAGGACAGCAAGGACGTGACGACCCTCGGGCGTGGCGGTTCGGACACCACCGCGGTGGCCCTCGCAGCAGCCCTCGAGGCCGACGTCTGCGAGATCTACACCGACGTCGACGGCATCTTCACCGCCGACCCGCGCATCGTTCCCGACGCGCAGCGTCTCGAGACGGTGTCGTTCGAAGAGATGCTCGAGCTCGCGGCGTGCGGCGCGAAGGTGCTCATGCTCCGCTGCGTCGAGTACGCCCGCCGATACAACGTGCCTGTGCACGTCCGTTCGTCATACACGACCAAGCCGGGCACCATCGTGTCCGGATCGATGGAGGACATCCCCGTGGAAGAGGCAATCATCACCGGAGTCGCGCACGATCGCGGCGAGTCCAAGATCACCGTCGTCGGCCTGCCCGACACCCCGGGTTACGCCGCGCAGGTCTTCCGCGCGGTGGCCGAGGCGGAGATCAACATCGACATGGTGCTGCAGAACATCTCGAAGGTCGAGACGGGGAAGACGGACATCACGTTCACCCTGCCGACCGCCGACGGCCCCCGCGCCGTCGAGAAGCTGACCAAGCTGCAGGGCGACATCGGATTCACCCAGGTGCTGTTCGACGACCACATCGGCAAGGTATCGCTCGTCGGTGCGGGAATGAAGAGCCACCCGGGCGTCACCGCGACGTTCTGTGAGGCGCTCGCGAAGGCCGGGGTCAACATCGACCTCATCTCCACGTCGGAGATCCGCATCTCGGTGCTCGTCAAGGACGTCGAGCTGGACAAGGCCGTGAAGGCGATCCACGATGCATTCGAGCTCGGCGGCGACGAAGAAGCCGTCGTGCACGCAGGAACGGGACGGTAGATCATGACCACCATCGCTGTCGTCGGTGCGACCGGACAGGTCGGCATCGTCATGCGCACCCTCCTCGAGGAACGCAATTTTCCCGCGGACAAGGTGCGGTTCTTCGCCTCCGCGCGGTCGGCGGGCAAGAAGCTGCCGTTCCGTGGCGAGGAGATCGTCGTCGAGGACGCGTCCGCGACGTCCGACGAGGACCTGAAGGGCATCGACATCGCCCTGTTCTCGGCGGGTGCGACGCTGTCCCGTGAACAGGCGCCGCGTTTCGCGGCGGCCGGCGCCACGGTCGTGGACAACTCGTCGGCGTTCCGCAAGGACCCCGAGGTCCCGCTGGTCGTCAGCGAGGTCAACCCGGAGCAGGCGAAGAACCCGCCGAAGGGCATCATCGCCAACCCCAACTGCACCACGATGGCCGCGATGCCGGTGCTGAAGGTTCTCCACGACGAGGCAGGGCTGCAGCGTCTCATCGTGTCGAGCTACCAGGCCGTGTCCGGCAGCGGCATCGCCGGCGTCGAGGAACTCGTGGGCCAGGCTCGCGCCGTCATCGGCGACGCGGAGAAGCTGGTCCACGACGGCGGCGCCGTCGACTTCCCGGCTCCGAACAAGTACGTCGCGCCGATCGCGTTCAACGTGCTGCCGCTCGCCGGCTCGCTCGTCGACGACGGCAGCGGCGAGACGGACGAGGACCAGAAGCTCCGCAACGAGAGCCGCAAGATCCTCGGTCTCCCGGACCTGCTGGTGTCGGGCACGTGCGTACGCGTCCCCGTGATCACCGGTCACTCGCTGTCGATCAACGCCGAGTTCGAGCGACCGCTTTCGGTGGAGCGGGCACAGGAGATCCTGTCGAAGGCTCCCGGTGTGAAGCTGGTGGACGTCCCCACCCCGCTCCAAGCCGCGGGCAGCGACCCGTCGCTGGTCGGCCGCATCCGCCAGGATCCGGGCGTGCCGGAGGGCCGCGGGCTGGCGCTGTTCGTGTCGGGTGACAACCTGCGGAAGGGTGCCGCCCTCAACACCATTCAGATCGCCGAACTGCTCGTCTGATCTCCCCACGTGAGTGGCAAAGTGTGCTCCCGCACGCTTTGCCGCTCACGTCGGTTGCGGGTGGATACTGGGCCGATGAGAGTGGTCGGGGTCGCGCTGATGGCGGTCCTGGTGCTGCTCACCGGCGCGACCGAGGTGTCGGCGCAGCCGAGAACCCTGCTGTCGCAGGAAGAACTGCCGCCCGCCGTCGTTCCGTCCCACGCGGGCGAGAGCGTGCGGGTCCGGTACTCGACGCTGCGTACCGCGACTGTGACCGGTGAGTCCACCGGATCGATCTTCCTTCCCCGGGGCGAACCCCCGGACGGCGGCTGGCCCGTGGTGTCCTACGCCCACGGCACGGTCGGGGTCGCCGACCAGTGCGCACCTTCCGTCGCCGGGTTCAACTACGTCGAACTACCCGCGATCGAGCAGTGGCTTGCGGCCGGGTATGCCGTCGCCGCAACGGATTACGCGGGAATCGGCACCAGCGGTGTCAATGCCTACCTCGACGGTCGCGCGGCCGGAGCGAACGCCGTCGACATCGTCCTGGCCGCACACGAAGTGTACGGCGACCTTCTCGGCGACCGGTGGATCGTCACGGGACTGTCGCAGGGCGGGCAGGCGACCTACTTCGCCGCCCACGAGGCGACCACCCGGGCGCCCGCACTCGACTTTCGAGGCGCCGTCGCCGTGGCCGCGCCGACGCACCTGGAACAGCTCTTCCCGGCCGCGGGCCCCGCGATTCCCGCCCTGCCGACCAGCGGAATCGTGAACTACGCGTTGCTGACTCTCGCCGGTATCGACGACCAGCGTCCCGAGGTCGGCATTCGGCGGTACCTGTCGCCGAAGGGGATCGAATTGATGGAACTGGCGAAGGTGACGTGCAGCCGGGAAATCGGCCGGTACCTGCTCGCCCATCCCACTTCGGTCGGGGACCTGTTCGTGGCGCCTCTGTGGACCGAGCAGTTCCGGGACCTGTTCCGGGAGATGCAGCAGGTGCCCGTCGACGGGTTCGACGGTCCGCTGCGGGTAGTGCACAGTCTGTCCGACACGTCCGTGCCGATTCCGTTGACGTGGGCGCAACTCGCCGAGATGCAGCAGCACGGGGTGAACGTCGAATATCAGCAACTGACCGACGAGGACCATCGCGAATCGCTGATGGCGTCCATGCCGGAGTCCCTGGAGTTCGCGGCGCGCGTGCTGACCGCCAGGTGAGTGGCAAAGAGTCCTCGCGCACACATGTCCTCGCGCACACATTGTCACTCACGTGGGGTTCACCCGGCACGTGCGAGGCGGGGCCGGCGTCCCGGCCCTACGGTTCGGACATGGGCTCAGTCATCGGAGATGTGTTACCGCTTGCCGTGGGTGTCGCGATCTCGCCCATCCCGATCATCGCCGTCATCCTCATGTTGCTGTCCAAACGCGCGGGCGGTGCGAGCGCGGGATTCGGTGTCGGCTGGATCGTCGGCATCCTCGTCGCGACAGGCATCTTCCTGCTCCTGTCCGGTGGCATCGACAAGGCCGACTCCGACGACCCCTCCGCGACGGTGTCATGGGTGAAGGTGGTGCTCGGTGTGCTGCTGCTCCTGCTCGCGGCGAGGCAGTGGCGAAGCCGCAACGCGAACGCGGAACCGCCGAAGTGGATGCAGGCCATCGACGAGTTGAACTTCATGAAGTCGACGGGGCTCGGATTCGCTCTGGCCGCGATCAACCCGAAGAATCTGCTGCTCTGCGTGTCGGCGGGAGTCGTCATCGGCACCGCGAAAGTGAGCGGCGGCGAACAGGTGGTGGCCCTCGTCGTCTACACGCTGCTGGCCGGGTCGACGGTGCTGGTCCCGGTCCTCGCCTACGCGGTGGCCGCCGACAGGATGCGTGGCACCCTGGACACCCTCAAGGTGTGGTTGCAGGCCAACAATGCCGCGGTGATGAGCGTGCTGTTACTCGTGATCGGGGCCGTCGTCCTGGGCAAGGGATTCGGCGGCTTGTTCTGACGCGACCGCGCCGGGACCGCGGAGGTAGCGTCCGACGTAACCCTCGTCGAGCGCGACGGCCTTCACGATCACCGCGGACCCCACGATCACGACGGACAGGACGAACAGCCAGCTGATCGCGGTGAACACGAGGCCGAGCGACCCGAACTGGTGTTGCGCGGCGGCGGTGATCCGGGGCAGGACGAGCCGCCCGGCGGTGTGGAGGATGGTCAAGGCGGCGGCGGTCAGCGCCCCCGTGGCCCAGAGCACGCGACCCCTGAGGGTGCCCATCGTCAGCAGGTAGGGGCTGAGCGTCCACACGACCATCCACACCGCGAATTCCCCGGCGAGTGCGAGAGGTGGGCCGATGAACCGGACGTTCGTGAGCTCGCCTGTCAGGCCGATCGCGGTTCCCGACATCGCGACGGTGAACAGAACCACCAGCCACCGCCAGGCGTCCCGGATGGTGATCGACGGTATGTTCCAGATCTTGCCGTAGATGCGGGCGAGGGCCCGGGCGAACGACGTGCCGCTGATCGCGATCATCAGCAGACCCACCACACCGAATGCCGCGAAGGAGGGGTCGGTGGTGTCCACGGCGCCGGACGCCGGCGACAACTGCGAGGGGTCGAAGCCGAACTGGGTCTTGATGGTGCGGGCGGTCACGTTCCAACTGCTGAGCGTCGAGGCGGCAATCATTACGGGGAGGACCGACGTGAAGATCCTCGCGGCGAGCGTCATCGACCGGTCGACGAGTTCGATTTCGATCAGCCCGTCGATGACGCGTCGAACCGTCCGGCCCGGAGGTGTGCCCTGCAACCAGCCGTTGGCCGTTTCGGTTCGCGCGATCAGCGCTTCCCGGGCCAGCGCCACAGATAATTTGGTGGGTCGCACATGTCGAGCGAACACCGATCGGGCCCGCGTGTCTTCATCCCCGTGAGGTGAGAACGGCTGTCAGGGGCGGATGATGCACCGGAACCCGATGTGGCACGTCGACGTCTCCTCGGTGTCACCCTGCCGGGCCGAGGGCCGGTAGCGGAGGCAGTAGTTGGGTGCGCAGAGGTGCGAGCCGCCCTTGATCACCCGGCGCGCGTACGGTTCGTCCGGGTGCTCGACGCGTGCCGTGTCGATGCGCGGGTTTGTGGGAATGCAGCAGGAACTGGCAGGTGCGACATTCTTTCCGCTCGCGGAGTGATCCGCGGTGAAGTAGTCGGTGGTCCATTCCCACACGTTGCCGGCCATGTCGCTGAGTTCGTAACCGTTGGGCCGGAAACTGCCGACCGGCGACGTTCCCGCGAAGCCGTCCTCGAGGAGGTTCTCCCACGGGAACCGTCCCTGCCAGACGTTGCCGCCGGGCCGCCCGCCCGGTTCGTGCTCGTCGCCCCACACGAACGGTTTCCGGTCCAGTCCGCCTCGCGCGGCGAACTCCCATTCCGCCTCGGTGGGCAGGTCCTTGCCCGCCCACTCGGCGTACGCCTGCGCGTCGAACCACGACACGTGCGTGACGGGATGGCGTTCACGTCCGCCGACGTTGCTGCCCGGACCTTCCGGGTGCCGCCAGTCGGCGCCCGGCGTGAACGACCACCATCGGGTGACGTCGTCGAGGGGCACCGGTCCGGGCGGCGGGGTGAAGACCAGCGAACCGGGTACGAGCAGCGTGGGATCGGCGCCCGGGTACTGGGCGGGGTCGGGGGCGATCTCGGCGGTGGTGACGTGGCCGGTGGCTTTCACGAAGCGCCGGAATTCGGCGACGGTGACCTGGTGCGAGTCCATCCAGAATCCGTCGACCGTCACCTGGTGGGCTGGGCGTTCCTCGGGGTAGAAGTCCTCCGAACCCATCCAGGACGTGCCCCCGGGGATCCATGCCATGTTCTTCGGCACTGCACGAGTCATGAGGTCAGACTCGCACGACGGCGGTCGCCGTGCGGCGGGACGCCCCGTAAACCCGATGCGAGCGGCGACGGTTGGGGTACCGTCGGCTACTCGAGTCGCAACGTTGGCCGCATCGTGCAGGGGGCTCCGCCGAATGGATGGACGAATTCCGCGTAGGTCGTTCGTTCGTGGACTCGCGCTGACAGCCGGTCTCGGCGCCGTCGGGGTGGGGTCGGCGAGCGCCTACCCGTTCGGGATCGATCCGTTGCGGCCGCTCGTCTTCTCGTCGCCGCCGCTGCAGCCGTTCCGGGAACAGTTGCCGCCGCTGCCCATGCTGGGCGGGAGCGCCGTCGAGGTGCACGCGACCAGCACGACTCACGTGTTCCACCCCGACCTGCCTGCCTCCCCGGCCCTCGGATACGGCGGCATGGATTACCTGGGTCCGACGATCGAAGCCCACGTCGGACAGCGGACGTCGCTCACCTACCGCAACGACATCACGAGCAACCCCATGGCCGCCGACGTCGACGCGAGGATCCACGGCGTCACCGACCAGGACCGCACTCAGGTGCCGACGTCGCTGCACCTGCACGGCGGTCGCACGCCCCCCGAGTTCGACGGCCATCCCGAGGACATCATGCGGCCGGGGCAGCAGATGGTTCACGAATTCCCGAACCGGCAGGACGCCCGTGCGCTCTGGTACCACGACCACGCGATGGGCGTCACCCGGCTCAACATCTACGCCGGGCTGGCCGGCCTGTACCTCCTGCGCGACGAGTACGACACCGGTCGGGCCGGCAACCCGCTCGGCCTGCCCGCGGGTGAGTTCGAGCTCCCGCTGGTGCTGCAGGACAAGAACTTCACCGACGACGGAAAGCAGAGCGTCCGCTCCAATCCGCTGAATCCGCAGGGCAGCTGGGAGGCCGCCACTCCCGGCGACGTCGGCGTCGTGAACGGCAAGGTGTGGCCGGAAATGTCGGTGGCGCGGGGCCTGTACCGCCTGCGGATGGTCAACGCGGCGTCGTTCAGCGTGTGGAATCTGTTCTTCGAGAACCGGATGAGGTTCTGGGTGATCGGCGCCGAGGGCGGGCTGCTCGACGCGCCCGTCGCCACCGACCACGTCCGCCTCGGACCGGGGGAGCGGGTGGACCTCCTCGTCGACTTCGGTGCTCTCGCACCCGGTACGACGGTGGAACTGCGCAACGACGAGCCGATTCCGGCGCAGGTCGCGCAACGCGGTGTGCAGATCATGCCGCGGTTCTGCCGGTTCCGGGTGGGGACCGCCGCAGGGTTCACCGGCGGTGTGCCGGAGACCCTGCGGGGCGGAAGCCGCGGTCCCGCCGCGCTCTCGCCGCCCGCGCAACCGTCGGTCGTGCGCAACGTGTCGGTGATGCAGCTCGCGGACGGACCGGGCCAGCCGTCCCCGCTGATGTCGTTGAACAATCTTCGCTACACGACCGAGGACATCGAGATGCCCCGGCAGGGGACCGTCGAACAGTGGAACATCGTCAACGTCACGCCCGAACCGCACCCGATCCACCTGCATCTGGTGACGTTCCGGGTGATCGGACGGCAGGCGATCGACACGAACGCGCTGATGCAGGCGGTTCCGGTCCCCGCGATCGGGATGCGGTGGACGCCGTCGGCGGACCCGTTCGTCGTCGGGCCGAACCTGGCGCCGCAGGTATGGGAGTCGGGGTTCAAGGACACCGTGATCGCGGACGCGAATTCGATCACCCGGATCATCGTCCGGTTCCCGACCGCGGACGAGCTCGGGTTCGACCCCGACGCGACGTTCGGGATGTCGGGGGACATGGGCGGGCACGACCACGGGTCGGGTGCGCATCCCTTGCAGGGGTACGTGTGGCACTGCCACATGCTCGACCACGAGGACCACGACATGATGCTGCGGTACCGCCTGGTGCCCTGAGGCCCGTGAGTACTTGTTCAACCGCGGGACGTTGACAAGTGCTCACGGCAACTTAAAGTCAGTCTGGACTGTTTTCTTTTTTCCACCTACAGTGCTGGGTGTGACACCTGACACAGCAGTAGCCAAACCGACCCGCACGCAGGCCGAGCGAACTGCGGCGATGCGCACGAAGCTGCTCGACGCGGCCGTCGACTCCCTGGTGGAGTTCGGGTACGCCCGCACCACCACGCAGGGCATCGCCCGGCGGGCGGGAGTGTCGCGCGGCGCCCAGCTGCACCACTTCCCGACCAAGGAGTCGCTGGTCGTGGCCGCGGTCGAACATCTCGTGGACAAGCGGATGGAGGAGATCCTCGCCGCCGAGGTGGACGCCGGCCGCGGCGTCGAAGTGCTCGCCGACGCCTTCTCCGGTCCGCTGTTCTACGCCGCGCTCGAGTTGTGGGTGGCCGCCCGGACCGACCCGGTGCTGTACGAGGCGACGGTTCCGCTCGAGCGGAAGGTCAACGACGCGCTGCGCCACGGGTCGGCGGAGGTGTTCGGCGATCGCTTCGACGCCGACACCATCGAGCTCAGCATCGAATTGGTTCGCGGTCTCGCGGTGTCGGCGCTGTTCCGCACCGCCGAGGCCGAGCAGTCGCTCCGCGCGCGGCTACTGCCCGTGTGGGAATCGAAGATGGAGAAGTCGTGAATCTTCCACAGCATGTGCACACCCTGATCGTGGGGGCGGGTTTCGCCGGCATGGGGCTGGCCGCACGCATTCTGCAGATGCAGCCGGACGCCGACGTCCTGATCATCGAGCGCGGGCAGGATGTCGGCGGGACGTGGCGCGACAACACCTACCCGGGCTGTGCCTGCGACGTCCCGACGTCGTTGTACTCGTTCTCGTTCGCGCCCAGCGCCGACTGGAGTCACACGTTCGCCCGCCAGCCCGAGATTCACCGCTACCTGAAGAAGGTGGCCGTCGACACCGGCGTCGGATCTCGCGTGGTGACCGACTGCGAACTGCAGGAAGCTCACTGGGACGACGCCGAGGCCCTCTGGACCGTCCGGACCAGTCGTGGAACGGTGACCGCGAACGTCGTGGTTGCCGCGACCGGCGCGCTCTCGACGCCCAGCGTGCCGGACATGCCGGGGCTCGAGACCTTCGGCGGCACCACGTTCCACTCGGCGACGTGGAACCACGACCACGACCTCGCGGGGGAGCGGGTCGCCGTCATCGGCACCGGCGCGTCGGCCGTGCAGTTCGTCCCGGAGATCGCCCCCGTGGCCGGGCACGTGACCGTGTTCCAGCGCACCCCCGCCTGGGTGATCCCGCGCCTCGACCGCGAGCTGTCGGGGGCCGAGAAGAAACTGTACCGGCGACTTCCGCTGGTGCAGAAGGCCGTCCGAGCGTCCGTGTACAGCTTCCGGGAAGCTCTGGGTGGGGTGCTCGCACATGCCACTGGGTTGCTGCCCGTCTTCGAGATGGTGGCCCGGGTGCACCTCCGCAGACAGGTACGGGATCCCGAATTACGCCGCAAGCTCACGCCCAACTTCACGATCGGCTGCAAGCGGATGCTGTTGTCGAACGACTGGCTCCGGACCCTCGACCGCCCCGACGTCACGCTGGTCGACGCGGGACTCGCCGGAGTCACGCGGGACGGCGTCGTCGACGCGACCGGACGCGAGCACAAGGTCGACACCATCGTCTTCGCGACCGGCTTCACCCCGACGGAACCGCCTGTGGCGCACGCATTGCGTGGCGTCGACGGCCGCACTCTCGCCGAGCACTGGGGCGGCAGCCCGAGCGCGTACAAGGGGACCACTGTCGCCGGGTTCCCCAACCTGTTCCTGATGTACGGTCCCAACACCAATCTCGGTCACAGCTCCATCGTCTACATGCTCGAGTCGCAGTCCGAGTACGTGGCCGACGCGCTGAAGGTGATGCGTCGCAGCGGGATCGCCGCTTTCGAGGTCACCGAGGAGGCGCAGCGCCGGTACAACGCCCGCATCCAGTCCGACCTGCGGACCACCGTCTGGAACAAGGGCGGCTGCTCGAGCTGGTACTACGACTCCGAGGGCCGGAACTCGGTGCAGTGGCCGACCTTCACCTGGAGATTCCGCTCGCAACTGCAGCGTTTCGACCAGGAGAACTACGTGTCACGACGCGGGGCCGCGCGGGAGACCGTCGCATGACGCATTACGACGTGGTCGTGGTCGGCTCCGGGTTCGGCGGCAGCGTCGCGGCACTGAGGCTCACGGAGAAGGGGTACCGGGTCGGCGTCCTCGAGGCGGGCAGGCGCTTCGCGGACGACGAGCTGCCGGAGACGAGCTGGCGGTTGCGCCGTTACCTCTGGGCGCCCCGGCTGGGCTGCTATGGCGTGCAACGGATCCACCTCCTGCCCGATGTCCTGGTCATGGCCGGGGCCGGGGTCGGCGGCGGATCGTTGAACTACGCCAACACGCTGTACCAGCCGTCACCCCGCTTCTTCGAGGACAGGCAGTGGGCGCACATCACCGACTGGCAGTCCGAGCTGGCCCCGTATTACGAGCAGGCGAAGCGGATGCTGGGCGTGACGACCAACCCGTCGTTCACCCCCGCCGACGCCGTCATGCGCGAGGTGGCCGAGGAGATGGGCGCCGGCGCGACGTTCACGTCCACACCGGTCGGCGTGTTCTTCGGCGAGCCGGGAGCGACGGTCGCCGACCCGTTCTTCGGAGGAGCGGGGCCCGACCGCACGGGATGCACCGAGTGCGGGGGCTGCATGACCGGCTGCCGTGTCGGCGCGAAGAACACGCTCGTGAAGAACTACCTCCACCTCGCCGAGAAGGCCGGTGCACGGGTTCATCCGCTGACGACCGTGACGGAACTGCGGCCCCGGCCGGGCGGTGGTTACACACTGCGGACCCGCCGCACCGACGGGATTCGCAAGCGGGAGTACACGTTCACCGCCGACCAGGTGGTGGTCGCGGCCGGCACGTACGGCACCGCGCGGCTGTTGCTGGCGATGAAGGAATCCGGCGCGCTGCCGCGATTGTCGCCGCGGTTGGGGTCGGTGGTGCGCACCAATTCGGAGGCGGTCCTCGCCGCCACGGCGAAGAACCGCGCCACCGACTTCACCCAGGGCGTGGCCATCACGTCCTCGTTCCACCCCGACGACCACACCCACATCGAACCCGTGCGGTACGGCAAGGGCAGCAACGCGATCGGGCTGCTGCAGACCGTCCTCAGCGACGGCGGCGGCAGAACACCGCGGTTGCTGAAGACGGTCGGCGTCGCGTTGCGTCGACCCGGGGCGTTCCTGCGCAGCCTGTCGGTGCGGCACTGGTCGGAGCGCACCGTGATCGCGCTCGTGATGCAGACCGACGACAATTCGCTCGAACTCGCGAAGGGGAAGGGCCGCCTCGGTCGCGCGGTCACCAGCCGGCCCGGGCCCGGTGATCCGCCGCCCGAATGGATTCCGCAGGGCCACACGGCCATCCGCAAGGTGGCCGACCGGATCGGGGGAGACCCCGGTGGTTCGGTCGCCGACGTCGTGAACATTCCGATGACCGCGCACTTCCTCGGGGGCTGCGCCATCGGGGACTCACCGGACACGGGTGTCGTCGACCCCTACCTGCGGGCGTACGGACACGACGGCCTCCACGTGGCCGACGGGTCGGTGGTGAGCGCGAACCTGGGGGTCAATCCGTCGCTCACCATCACCGCCCAGGCCGAGCGTGCATTCGCGCTGTGGCCCAACAAGGAAGAGCCCGACCCCCGGCCCGCGCCGGGCAAGCCGTACGTACGTATCGAACCCACTTCGCCCCGGAATCCGGTGGTCCCCGCCGACGCCCCGGGCGCACTGCGGCTCCCCCTGACGGTGGTCACGCGAAAGGAGACAGTCGATGTGGAGCGTGCCTGAATCACACACCGATCGCGCGGACTGGCCCGCGAGCTCACCGCCCCCGTGGCCGGCGGGGGTGCGCGCGACGCTCTGGTGGCACCGCAGCACCGACACCGCTCGGGTACTCGGGCCCGACGGCGCGACCGTGCCACTGACCCTGGTGATGGTGGTCGACTACCTGGACTCACCCGTCGGGCCCTACCGCGAGATCCTGGGCAGCCCGGTGCTGCGGGCGCCGGGTCGTCGCACCGGCTACCTGCCGCGAATGGCGGTGCCGTTCATCGCGGTCGACTCGGAACCGTCCGTGCACGGCGGACGCGTCCACTGGGGACTGCCGAAGGTCCAGGCCGAGTTCGGCGGCGACGTGCACGGCGCCTTCTCGGCGACGGGCGAGTCGTGGCGCGTCACGACGAGCACTCGGCCCCGCGGGCCGCGGCTACCGATCGCCGGGGCACTCGGATTCGCGCAACCGGCCGAGGACGGGCAGGGGCTGGTGACGGCGTCGGCGCGGCTGCGCGGGCATTTCCGGTACGCCCGCGTCGACGTGCGAGCCGAAGGTCCGACCCTGGCCGCGTGGCTGAGGCCCGGCGTCCACCACGGCATCGTGATCACGGACGGCCGGATGACCACCGGTCCCGCGCGTAGGCGCTGACAGCTCGGCGCGCTACTCGATCTCCGCGGCGACGCCGGCGAGGCGCGGCAGCACCGTGTCGCGCCAGCCCGGACCCATCCGCTCGAACGCGTCGCGACTGCGCTTGTCGTCGAGGTCGAAGCCGGAATGTTCGAGGAACAGGCGGGTGCCGGTGCCCTCGGGTGTCACTGTCCAGGTCAGCGTCCAGTTCTCGGTGAATGTGTAGACGAAGCGCCGTTCGGGTTCGACCTCGACCACCTCGCAGGGCACGGAACCCCAGCCGGGCATGTCCAGGTGGAACCGATGCCCGACCGCCGCGGCGATGTCGCCCGCGGCCCACCATCGCGCCAGCAGTTCCGGCTCGGTCAGAGCCCGCCACACCGCGGCGGGCGGCGCGGCGATGAACTGGTCGACGGAGATCACGGTGGTGGTGCGGTCGGTCACGAGTCCTCCTCGAGGATGTCGGCGAGTGTGCGCAAGCGGCCGCGCCAGAACCGCTCGAACGGGTGCAGCCAGTCGCCCACGTCGGCGAGTGGCTGTGCGGTCAGGTGGTAGTGCCGTTGCCGTCCCGAGGGTTCGTCGCGGACCAGCCCCGCCTTGCGCAGCACCTGGAGGTGCTCGGCGACGGCGGGACGGCTGAGGTCGAAACGACCGGCGAGGTCGCCTGCCGTCCGGGGTCCGTCGGCCAGGATTTCCAGCAGACGACGGCGCACGGGGTTCGCGAGGGCGAGGAAGACGTCGTCGTCGGGCACGACACGACAATATGTCGGAAGTTTCCGACACGTCAAGGTGAATCCTTTTCTTGACTAATTCCAAATAACGGAGATACTGGAACACATGCGACACGACACGGATCCCCGAGCGCAACTGCGCGCCGCGGGCCTGCGTGTCACTGCCCCGCGAGTTGCAGTGCTGAATGCGGTTGCCGTACAGCCACATTCCGACGTCGACGACATCGCGGCCGTAGTTCGCGGCGAGCTGGGTTCGGTCTCCACCCAGGCGGTGTACGACGTCCTCAAGGCGTGCACCGCCGCCGGCCTGCTCCGCCGAATCGAGCCCGCGGGTTCGCCCGCACGGTTCGAGACCCGTACCGGAGACAACCACCACCACCTCGTGTGCCGCAGCTGCGGGACCGTCGTGGACGTGGATTGCGCAGTCGGCGAGGCACCGTGCCTCGACCCCTCGCAGTCCCACGGTTTCGAGATCGACGAGGCCGAGGTCGTCTTCTGGGGGCTCTGTTCGCAGTGTCAGACCGGCGCGCAGAGCTCGCAGCGTCAGACCGGCGCGCAGAGCTCGCAGCGTCAGACCGGCGCGCAGAGCGGAACCGGGTCGGCAGCAGCCCTGTCCTGACCCGTCCCTCCGTCCCCACCGCTACACCCTCATCCGATGCAACCTGGAGGCTTTGCCATGCCTGAAACACAGCGCGCGACCACCACCAACGCCGGAATTCCCGTCGCCAGCGACAACGAATCGCTCACCGCCGGGCCTCAGGGTCCCATCCTCCTGCACGACCACTACCTCGTCGAGAAGCTCGCGCAGTTCAACCGCGAGCGCGTCCCGGAGCGCGTCGTTCACGCCAAGGGCGGCGGCGCATTCGGCGAACTGGTGGTGACCCACGACGTGAGCCGGTTCACGAAGGCCAAGCTGTTCCAGCCCGGTGCGAAGACCGAATCGCTGGTGCGCTTCTCCACCGTCGCCGGCGAGCAGGGCAGCCCCGACACCTGGCGCGACCCGCGCGGATTCGCCGTGAAGTTCTACACCGAGGACGGCAACTACGACCTCGTCGGCAACAACACCCCGGTCTTCTTCATCAAGGATCCGATCAAGTTCCCCGACTTCATCCACTCTCAGAAGCGTCTGCCGGCATCCGGTCTGCGCGACCACAACATGCAGTGGGACTTCTGGACGCTGCGGCCCGAGTCCGCGCATCAGGTGACCTGGCTGATGGGCGACCGCGGAATCCCGAAGACCTGGCGGCACATGGACGGATTCGGCTCGCACACGTACCAGTGGGTCAACGCCGAGGGTGAACGTTTCTGGGTGAAGTACCACTTCAAGACCGACCAGGGCATCGAGTTCCTCACGCAGGACGAGGCCGACACCCTCGCCGGCAACGACCCCGACCATCACCGCGCCGACCTGTACGACACGATCGCCCGCGGCGAGTTCCCCAGCTGGACGCTGAAGGTCCAGGTCATGCCCGTCGACGAGGCAGAGGGGTACCGGTTCAACCCGTTCGACCTGACGAAGGTGTGGTCGCAGAAGGACTACCCGCTGATCGAGGTCGGCAAGTGGACCCTCAACCGCAACCCCGACAACTTCTTCGCCCAGATCGAGCAGGCGTCGTTCGAGCCGTCGAATGTCGTTCCGGGAATCGGCTTCTCACCCGACAAGATGTTGCTGGGCCGCGTCTTCTCGTACGCGGACGCACACCGGTACCGCATCGGCGCCAACTACACGCAACTGCCGGTCAACGCGCCGAAGAACCAGGTGAACTCGTACTCACAGGACGGCGCGATGCGGTACGCCACCAACTCGCCCGAGACCCCGGTGTACGCGCCGAACTCCTACGGCGGCCCGCACGCCGACGCGTCACTCGCGGGCGACGAGGGTCTCTGGGCGTTCGACGGTGAGTCGGTACGCGCCGGCTACGTCGAGCACGCCGAGGACGGCGACTTCACGCAGGCGGGCACGCTCGTCCGCGAGGTCCTGGACGACGACGAACGCGACCGCCTCGTGAGCAACATCGTCGGTCACGCACTCGGCGGTGTCAGCGAGCCGGTCCTGCTACGCGTCTTCGAATACTGGAAGAACGTCGACCCCGACCTCGGCAAGCGAGTGGAAATCGGTGTCCGGGAAGGGCAGAGCCGGGGCTGACACGGTGGTGGGGCAGGCGTCAGAGCAGGCCCCACCAATAGATCAGACAGGCGAGAACGAACACGACCACAGTTTCCATTTTCGACCCTCCCTTCGCCCGACTGCACGCAGTCGGACAGTTCCATCATCCACCATGCGCTTCGCACCTCACAGGGGTGTGACGGATGTGTCGGATGTTGTTGCTAGGTTAGGCGGTGTCAGGACACCGGCTCGGATGACCGTGTCCCGAGTCGGGGTCGAAAGGTGCTGTCTTCCATGGTGATGGGTCCTACCCACGCAATGTCCGGTGCGGCTGTCGGTCTGGCGGTGGCAGATCTTCTGCCGCTCGACTGGGGTGGGCCCACCTCGACGGCCGAGACGTTCACGTTCGCTGCGGTGTGTGCCGGCGCGGCGCTGCTCCCGGATCTCGACACGAGCCAGTCCACCGTCTCGCGGTCGTTCGGTCCGGTCAGCAGCGTCGTCGCGAAGGGTGTCGACGCGGTGTCGCTGGGTTTCTACACCGTCACCAAGGGCAGGCGCGACGGTAAGCGGCGCGGCGGGCACCGCACGCTCACCCACACCGCGTTGTTCGCGGCGGGTATCGGGGCGGGCGTCTCCGCGCTGGTCGTCCAGTTCGGCAAACCGGCCATCATCGGAACGTTGTTCGTCTGCCTCGGGCTCGCGCTTCGCGGGCTGGCCGGAGAGCTGGCCAAAGAAAAAGGCTGGCTGGCAGTTTCGGTGGTCGCTGCCGTGCTGTCCGCCCTCACCTGGCAGTCGTATCCGACCGAGGCAGGCTCCACCGGACTCGGTGTCGCGGTGGCGCTCGGCTGCGTCACGCACTGTCTCGGGGACGCCATCACCAAGGAAGGCGTCCCCTTCCTCGCCCCGTTCCTCACGCTCGGCAAGGAACGGTGGTGGGAGTTCCGGCTTCCGTCGTTCCTGTCCATCCGGGCGGGCGGGCCCTTCGAGAAGATCGTGCTCGGGCCCGCCCTCACCGTGGCCGTCGGGCTCATGGTCATCTGGGCCATCGACGGTGCGCCGCAGGCAATCTACGACGCGTTCATGCCCGCCCCCCAGTAAGTCAGCGACTCGGTGCTTCAGGCTGCGAGCATGCTCTCGAGGTCGTCCAGGACGAGCATCGCGCCGGTGGGGCCGAGGGCGAGGAACCAGGTCTCGTCGCTGACGTGCACGGATTTGCCGTCCTTCACTGCCTGCATCTGATTCCACAGCGGGCCGCCGACCACGGTCGACTCGTCGGTGGTGTCGGGCGCGCCGTAGCTGGAGTAGAAGATCCGGTCGGCGTCGGCCTCCCCGATCGTCTCCTGGCTCACCTCGACGGCGAGTTCGTCGACGTTCTGCACCGTCGGACGCGGCAGCCCGACGTCGTTCAGGATGACGCCGATGAACGACAGGTTGCCGTACAGGCGGATCTTGCCGGACATGAACCGCACCAGCGAGATCGTCGGTGCACCCGTGATCGACTCCCGGACCTCGTCGGCCCGGGACTGGTAGGCGTTGAGCACGTCCTGCGCCTTGGTCTCCTCACCGAGCGCATCCGCGACGAGCAGGAAGTTCTCCTTCCACGGGAAGCCGGGACGGATGCCGAACACGGTCGGAGCGATGGACGACAGCTGCGGGTACAGCTTGTCGGCGCGCAGTTTGCTGCCCAGGATCAGGTCGGGATGCAGCGCGGAGATCGCCTCGAGGTTCAGGTTGTTGGTGGTCCCGACGTCCGGCACTCCGGCCAGCTTGTCGGCGAGGTAGGAGGGCTGCCCTGCGGCGCTCTCCGGGCTGGCCAGTCCGACGGGCGTGATCCCCAGGGAGAGCACGTCGTCGAGTTCGCCGCCGTCGAGCACGATCACGCGTTCGGGCTTCTTCTCGATGACGGTCTCGCCCAGCGCGTGGGTGATGGTCCGGGGGAAGGTGCCGGGTTCGGCGTCGGTGCCGAGTTTGGCGGTCTCGGCGTCCGCCGTGGCGAACAGCCGACCGCCGGTGGCGACGTCGGTGTTGCCGGCGGACGAACCGGTGTCGGTGGTGCCGCAGGCGGCGAGAAGGGCAGTGGCCAGGGCAACCAGCCAGGCGCGTACGTAGAGTCTCGAAGACATGAGGTGAGGCTAGCCTGAGCTGTTGGACGGGTGGGTGCGGGGTCCGTGCAACGGGACGGCCCCCACCATGCAGAAGAGGCCCCGACCGGCGAACCGGTCGGGGCCTCTTCTGGTGTCTCACACTGTCGGGGTGGCGGGATTTGAACCCACGACCTCTTCGTCCCGAACGAAGCGCGCTACCAAGCTGCGCCACACCCCGTGTTGAACCTCGGCTAGCTTACATTACGTAGCCAGTCACCATTAAATCCCCTGGTCAGTTGCGCATTACGGTGCTCTCCGACGACTCCGTGCGACCGCGGGTGGCGTCAGTGTCCGAGCCGCCACGCTGGGCCGGAACGAGCGTCAGGAGCGTCGCCTCGGGGCGGCAGCAGAACCTGGCAGGCGCCCACGGGGACGTCCCGATCCCGGCGGACACGTGCAGTTGGGTGTGAGCACCCCACTTCGACGGGCCCTTCACCCGCGAGCGGTCGATGTCGCAGTTGGTGACGAGCGCGCCGTAGAACGGCAGGCACAACTGACCGCCGTGAGTGTGACCCGCCAGCACGAGGTCGTATCCGTCGTCCGCGAACCGGTCGAGCACCCGCGGTTCGGGGGAGTGGGTGATGCCCAGGCGGAGGTCGGCCAGCGGGTTGGGCGGACCGGCGATCGTGTCGTACCGGTCGCGCTTGAGGTGTGGGTCGTCCACGCCAGCCGACGCGATCCGCACCCCCGACACCTCGAGATCGCGGCGGACGTGCGTGACGTCGAACCAGCCGCGCTCGGTGAACGCGGCACGCAGGTCGCCCCACGGCAGCGGCTCGCCGAGGACACGCTTGTGTTCCTTCCGGAAATACTTGAGCGGGTTCTTCGGCTTCGGCGCGAAGTAGTCGTTGCTGCCGAAGACGAACAGTCCGGGCCGCGCGAGCAGATTGCCCATCGCCTGGACCACCGCGGGCACCGCCCGCTGGTGCGACAGGTTGTCGCCGGTGTTCACGACGAGGTCGGGGTCGAGGTTGTCCAGTTCGCGCAGCCAGTTCTGCTTCAGCCGCTGTCCGGGCATCATGTGCAGGTCGCTGATGTGCAGCACCCGCAGCGTCGACGACCCGGGTTCGAGCACCGGCATCGTGACTTCACGCAGCGCGAACGCGTTGCGTTCGATGAGCGAGGCGTAGCCGATGCCGAGGGCGGCGGCACCCGCCGTACCCAGGGCGGCGCGGGTCAGGTTGGCACGGAACTCGTCAGACACCCTTCCAGGATACTGGTGGGCGCAATCGAGGTGCAGTGTCCGAATCGGGGCGCGTAGCGTTTCGCCCATGCCAGATTCACTGAAAGCAAGACTGCGCTCCGACATGACGGCCGCCATGAAGGCCAAGGATTCGCTGCGCACCGCCACCATCCGCATGTTGATGGCCGCCGTGCAGACCGAAGAGGTTTCCGGCAAGGAAGCTCGCGAACTCACCGACGACGAGGTGCTCAAGGTCCTCGCGAAGGAGTCGAAGAAGCGCGGCGAGTCCGCCGAGATCTACACCGAGAACGGTCGGGGCGAGCTGGCCGCGCAGGAGCGCGCCGAGGCCCAGATCATCGACGAATACCTCCCGACCCCGCTGACCGACGCGGAACTCGTCGACGTCGTGGACACCGCCATCGCGCAGGTGGCCGAGGAGATCGGTGAGCGTCCCGGTATGCGTCAGATGGGTCAGGTCATGAAGGCCGCCGGCGCACTCGCGGGCGGCAAGGCCGACGGTTCGCGGCTGTCGCACGCGGTGAAGTCCCGCCTCTGACCCGCAGTGAGTGGGAAAGTGTGCCCCCGCACGCTTTCCCACTCACGTGGGGTTATCGAGGTATGGGCGGCAGCTGGATCGGCGGCAGACCGGGCAGCTGGATGGGCGGAACGGGGATGCCCTGAGCCGGCGCCTGCGGGGGAGCGGCCTTCACCGATCCGTCGCTGACGTAGATCGTGATGGTCGACCCCGGAATGGCGGAACCGGACGGCGACGCGCCCGTGACCGTGCCCTTGGTCGCCTGCGATTCGGTGGTGACGGCGTTCACGGTGAACCCTGCTCCCTGCAGACGGGACGTCGCGGCCGACTGGCTCAGCCCGGTGACGTCCGGAACCTGGCCGTTCTGCGAACCGCGCACATACTTCTGATCGAGCGGCGGCAGCGTCGTCGGTCCGAAGTTGTTGGCGACCGGATTCAACGCGGCGAACCACGTCTGGGCGGGCTCGTTACCGCCGTAGAGATTTCCGTCACCGCAGGGCCGCAGGGGGCCCGAGCAGATCTCACCGGGCGTCGGGGAGTCGCCGAACACGTAGACGGCGGCGGCGAAGTTGTTGGTGAACCCGAGGAAGCCCGAGGACATGTGGGCCTCGGTGGTACCCGTCTTGCCGGACATCGGGAGCGTCCAGCCTGCGCTGCCCGCCGCGCCGGCGGACGTGCCGCCGGGCTTGTCGTCCTTGCTCATGGCGTTGGCGAGGGTGTCCGCGAGGCCGGGCTCGACCACCTGCTCGCAGGCCTGCTGCGTGACCGAGACGGGTTTGCCTTCCCGGTCGAAGACCGAGTCGATCGGGGTGGGCGGACACCACTTGCCGTGCGATGCCAGCGTCGCGGCGACATTCGACAGTTCCAGGGGGTTGACCCAGGTGGGCCCGAGGGTGAACGAACCGAGGTTCTGATCCTTCTGGAAGTCGGCCATGCTGCGGTCGTCGAATCCGGACGTGCCGGGTTCCGCGTACGAGCGCAGACCCAGCCGCACGGCCATGTCGACGGTCGGAGTGACGCCGGTGGCCTGGATGAGCTTGACGAACGCGGTGTTCGGCGACTGTGCGAGCGCGTCCGTCACCGAGAGCGAAGCCGGGTACTTGCCCGCGTTCTCGACGCAGTACGTGGACGCCGGGCAGCCCCGCGCGCCACCGCTACCCATGCCTTTGGCCTCGAACCGCCCGGGGACGTCCAGGATGGCGTTGGTGCCGAGACCCTTCTCCATGGCCGCGGCTGTGGTGAAGATCTTGAAGATCGACCCGGCGCCGTGCCCGGCCAGTGAGTACGGCTGAGCCTGGACGGTCTCGTTGGCGTTCGCGTCGAGGCCGTAGGTGCGACTGCTGCCCATCGCGAGAATGCGGTGCGAATCCTGACCGGGCTGGACCACGTTCATGACATTCGCGATGCCGTCGAGGTTCGGGTCCGCCTTCGCGCTGAGCGCCGCCTTGGTGGACGCCTGGACCGCGGGGTCGAGTGTCGTCTTGATCAGGTAGCCGCCCTTGTCGATCTGCTCGCGGCTGATGCCGGCGTTGGCCAGGTACTGCAGGGCGTAGTCGCAGAAGAACCCGCGATCGCCGGCGGCGATGCACCCGCGGGGCAGCCGGTTGGGCTCCGGCAGCACGCCGAGGGGTGTCTCCTTGAGCTGCCGCAGCTCGGCGGCCCGCTCCGGGATGCTCGAAATCATCGTGTCGAGAACCACGTTGCGGCGCTCGAGGACGCCCTCCGGATTGGTGTACGGGTTCAGCGCCGAGCTCGACTGCACCATCCCGGCGAGCATCGCGGACTGCTGGGTGTTCAGCGCGGACGCGTCGATGCCGAAGTAGGTCTGAGCGGCGTCCTGGATGCCGAACGAGGCGTTGCCGAACGGAACCAGGTTCAGATAGCGGGTGAGGATCTCGTCCTTGGTGAGTTCCTTGTCGAGCGTCAGCGCCATCCGGATCTCGCGGATCTTGCGGGCGGGCGTCGTCTCGATCGCCGCGCGGCGTTCGGCGTCGGTCTTGGCGACGACGAGCAGCTGGTAGTTCTTCACATACTGCTGGTCGAGCGTGGATGCACCCTGCTGGACCTCACCGCTCGTGGTGTTGGTCAGGAAGGCGCGCATGGTGCCCTGCCAGTCGACGCCCTTGTGCTCGGGGAACCGGCGGTCCTCGACTGAGACGATGGCGAGCTTCATCTCGTTCGAGATCTTGTCGCTCGGGACTTCGAACCGCCGCTGGTCGTACAGCCACGCGATGGGATTGCCCGCCGAGTCGACCATCGTCGAGACCGCGGGAACCGTTCCTTCGACGAGTTCGGCGGACACGTTGTCGACGGTGTCAGCCGCCCGGTTGGAGGCGTAACCGAACCCGCCGGCGAGCGGAAACATCACGCCGGCGAGGAGAACACCAGCCAGGGCGGAGGATCCTGCGAGCTTCCCCACTGTTTTTGCAATCGACACGATCTACAGACTACGTGGGGTCTGCGGGTGCGCTGGTTGGGCGCAGAATTCGGCCAGGAAAATGCCCTGAGCACGGGGTATGGACGGGCGTACCAAAAAAGCGTGTTCTTCGTCTTGCGCGTTGCGGTTTCTTTACCTAAATTGTTGGAACAGTGTGATGGAGATAACACTCCATCGCTTATGTGGTGCAGCCTCGGCGTGATAAGCGCTGGCTGCGCAGACTCGAAAAGGGGAAACGAATGCATATGACCACCCCAACCAGCCGTCTGGACGTCGAGCAAGCAGAAGCGCGAATCGCCTGGGTCACTCAGGCCCGTTGCCGGGAAGTCGATCCCGATCAACTCTTTGTACGCGGCGCAGCACAGCGCAAGGCCGCAACCATTTGCCGGCATTGCCCGGTACTGATGCAGTGCGGAGCCGATGCACTCGACAATCGGGTCGAGTTCGGTGTGTGGGGTGGCATGACGGAACGTCAGCGCAGGGCGTTGCTCAAGCAGCACCCAGAGGTGGAATCATGGTCCGATTTCTTCGAGGCTCAGCGGCAGCACCAGTCCGCCGTCTGACATTCGGACACTGACTCACAGGCAGGTAAGCACCAGACGGGTGACCGGTTCTCCGGCAGCGAGCGGATCAGCTCGTGCGGGTGAGCTGGTCGCCCACCGCTCTCAAGGCCTCGAGGTCCGACACCTCGAACGGCAGCGAGGGCACGCCGACGATCGGCACCCGAGGGTGGGCGGCCGTGAACCGGCTCAGCAGTTGGACCTCACGCTTGGCGATCACCGCCCGATGGGCGTGGATCCGCAGCACGGCGGCGGTGAGGGGGTCTCGGTCCCCGAGTTTGTCAGCGGCAGTGACCGCGTGATCGGCAGACAGGGAACTGAGAGTGGGGTGCGTCCGATTCAGGACGAGGCCCGCGAGCGGCATCTCGTCGCCCGCGAGCCGGTCGACGAAAAACGCCGCCTCCCGCAGGGCATCCGGTTCGGCCGCTGCGATCACCAGGAACTTGGTTCCCGACTGTCGGAGCAACTCGTAAGTGCGCGTGGCTCTTTCGCGGAATCCGCCGAACATCGAGTCCAGTGACTGCACGAAACTCGAGGCGTCCGACAGCATCTGACTTCCCACGATCGTGGAGACGCCGCGCAGCGCGAGCCCCATCGCGCCGGTGACGAGCCGGGTGAGGCCGCGGCCGGGTGCGGTGAGCAACCTGATCATGCGACCGTCGAGGAAGGCGCCCAGGCGCTGGGGTGCGTCGAGAAAGTCCAGGGCGTTACGGGACGGCGGCGTGTCGACGATCACCAGATCCCATTCGTCGCTGGAGGCGAGCTGCCCCAGCTTCTCCATCGCCATGTACTCCTGCGTTCCCGAGAACGAGGTGGCGACGGTCTGATAGAAGGGATTCGCGAGAATCTGCTCCGCCTTCTCCGGGGTGGAGTGCTCGATCACCATCTCGTCGAACGTGCGGCGCATGTTCAGCATCATGGCGTGCAGTTCGCCCGTGGCGCCCGGTCCCAGCTGCACCGGTTGCGGCGAGTTGTCGAGTTCCGCGACGCCGAGGGCCTGCGCGAGTCGGCGCGCCGGGTCGATGGTCAGCACGACCACCTTCCGCCCCTGTTCCGCCGCGCGCAGCGCCAGCGACGCGGCAGTGGTGGTCTTGCCGACGCCACCGGCACCGCAGCACACGACGATCCGCGTGGCCCGGTTCTCCAGAATTCCCGCCACATCCAGTGCGGCGGCGGTGCGGCGGCGCTCGTGTTCAGCAGTCTGCGTCATCGGACACCCTGTTCCGTCAGATACTCCGCGAGCTCGTACAGCCCGCCCAGGTCCACGCCATCGGCGAGCGACGGCAGATGCAGTCGCGCCCCGTCCACTTCGGCGAGCTGTCCCGCACTCTCCTCCTGCGCCTCGAGGACCGACGCGTGCTCGATCGTCTCGGTGAGCAGCCCCGCGAAATCGTCCTCGTCGAGGGTGATCCCGCTCGTGCGCAGCCCGGCGCGGATGGCGTCGGCGTCGATCCGGCCCTTCGCGGCGTCGGCCAACGTCTCGGCGGGCAGGAACTGCGGGCTGGTGCGGTTGACGACGATGGTGCCGAGCCTCAGGTCGGCGTGCGCCAGTTCCACTGCGGCGTCGGTGGTCTCCTGCACCGGCAGCGCCTCGAGCAGGGTCACGAGGTGGACGACGGTCTCGTCGGAATGCAGCAGACGCACCACGCCTTCACTCTGCGAGCGCACCGGACCACCCTTCGCGAGGTCGGCCATCGCCTTCGTCACGTCGAGGAAGTTGCCGATCCGCCCGGTAGGCGGCGCATCGACGACGACGGCGTCGTACACCCGCTTGCCGGACTTGTCACTGCGCACCACGCATTCCTTGATCTTGCCGGTCAGCAGCACGTCCCGGAGGCCGGGCGCGATGGTGGTGGCGAACTCGATGGCACCGAACTTGCGCATCGCGCGGCCGGCGAAACCGAGGTTGTAGAACATCTCGAGGTATTCGAGGAAGGCGGTCTCGATGTCGATGGCCAGCGCCATCACCTCACCACCCCCCTCGGCGGCCGCGACCTTCGTCTCCTGCGGTGGGAGCGGGGGCACGTCGAAGAGCTGGGCGATTCCCTGCCTGCCCTCGACCTCCACCAGCAGCACGCGACGCCCGCCTTCGGCCAGGGCGAGCGCCAACGCGGCGGCCACCGTGGACTTTCCGGTGCCGCCCTTTCCGGAGACGAAGTGCAGCCGGGCCCGTGCAGCCTTCTCGGGCCACGCGGGGGTGAGCTGGTCTGGGGATGCAACCACGGGTCGAGCCTATAAGTCTGGGAGGCGGGATGTGCGGGGGATAGGCTCACCGGCATGAGTGAATTGACTTCCTGGGAGTACGCCACCGTTCCGCTGCTCACACATGCGACCAAGCAGATCCTCGATCAGTGGGGCACCGACGGCTGGGAACTGGTGACGGTTCTCCCCGGACCCACCGGTGAGCAGCATGTCGCGTACCTGAAGCGTCCGAAGGGCTGAAGGCCGTGGCAGAGACACAGAACTGGTCCGCTCGCCTGGCCGAGCTCGGCATCACGCTGCCGTCCGTCGTCCCGCCGGTGGCCGCGTACGTGCCCGCCGTGCGCACCGGCAACTACGTGTACACGTCCGGGCAGTTGCCGATCGTCGAGGGCACCCTGACGATCGCCGGCAAACTCGGCGCAGACGTGTCGGACGAGGACGCGAAGGCGGCGGCCCGGGCGTGCGCACTCAACGCGCTGGCAGCGGTCGACGCCCTCGTGGGCATCGACTCGGTGGTGCGGATCGTCAAGGTCGTCGGATTCGTCGCCTCCGCCGAGGGATTCACCGGGCAGCCCGGCGTCGTGAACGGTGCATCCGAATTTCTCGGTGAGGTGTTCGGGGACGCCGGCGCCCACGCGCGCTCGGCCGTCGGGGTCGCGGAGTTGCCCCTCGGCGCCCCCGTCGAGGTGGAGCTGATCGCCGAAGTGCGGCCGGAGTCGTAACGCCATGACGCTTGCCCATCCGGCGTACGCCCAGGTGCGGGCGGTCACCCCGACCGTCTCGGTGATGCTCGAGAACAATCCCGGCATGATGACACTCGACGGAACCAATACGTGGATTCTGCGTGCGCCGGGCCGGGACGAGTGTGTGGTGGTCGACCCGGGTGACGCCGACGAGGAGCACCTCTCCCGCGTCGCGGCACTCGGTCCGGTCGCGTTGACGCTGATCACGCACCGTCACTTCGATCACACCGGCGGAGTGCAGAGGTTCTTCGAACTCACCGGCGCGCCCGTGCGTTCGGTGGATCCCGAGTTCCTCCGCGGCGGGGGCGCCGTCCTCGTCGACGGCGAGACCATCGACGTCGCTGGACTCACCCTCACGGTGATCGCCACACCCGGGCACACGAAGGACTCGGTGTCCTTCGCCGTGGAGGGCGAGGGCACCGTCCTCACCGGCGACACGATCCTCGGCCGCGGCACCACGGTGCTCGACGACACGGACGGCGACCTCGGCGACTACCTGTCGTCGCTGCGCCGCCTGCTGGACCTCGGCTCCGGCCGCCAGGTCATGCCCGGTCACGGACCCGAGCTTCCCGACCTGAACGCGATCGCGCAGCAGTATCTCGATCATCGGGAGGAGCGGCTCGACCAGGTGCGGGCCGCGCTCGACGCGCTCGGCGGCACCCCGACCGTCCGGGAGGTGGTCGAGCACGTCTACTCGGACGTCGACCCGAAGTTGTGGCCGGTCGCCGAGAAATCCGTCACCGTGCAACTCGCCTACCTGCGCAGTCGCGCCTAGCCACCGAACGACGTCGGCCACCCCCTCCCTGCGGAGGGGGTGGCCGAATTCGTCAGGTGCGAGAACTACCGCGCGCGGCGTGCCAGGCGCTCGGAGTCGGAGATCAGCACGCTCTTGCCTTCGAGGCGCAGCCATCCTCGGTGAGCGAAATCGGCGAGCGCCTTGTTGACGGTCTCGCGGGACGCACCGACGAGCTGGGCGATCTCTTCCTGCGTGAGGTCGTGCGTGACCCGCAGCGAACCCGCCTCCTGCGTGCCGAACCGCTGCGCGAGCTGCAGCAGCGCCTTGGCGACACGGCCGGGAACGTCCGTGAAGATCAGGTCGGCCAGGTTGTTGTTGGTGCGACGCAGACGGCGCGCGAGCACCCGCAGGAGCTGTTCGGCGATCTCGGGGCGGTGGTCGATCCACGCCTTGAGCGCTTCGCGGTCCATGCTGACCGCGCGGACCTCGGTGACCGTCGTGGCGGTGGACGTACGCGGTCCGGGGTCGAAGATGGACAGCTCGCCGAACATGTCGGACGGGCCCATGATCGTCAGCAGGTTCTCCCGGCCGTCCGGCGAGCGGCGACCGATCTTCACCTTGCCGGACACGATGATGTACAGGCGGTCACCGGGCTCACCTTCGTTGAAGATGACATGTCCGCGGGGGAAGTCGACAGGCTGCAGCTGCTTGGTCAGCGCCGCTACCGCTGAGGGCTCGACTCCTTGGAAGATGCCGGCTCTTGCCAGGACGTCGTCCACGTGCGCTCCTTGGGAATATTGTTCGTCTGTATGCATATTGTGCGCGATTTGCTGCATGTCGACGATGCCCCGGTTATCCGCGGCGTGTCGCTGTGCAACAGGTACGGCTCTGAAGTCTACGTTGAGACGGCTCGGTCTGAGTGACCGATACCACGGAAGTCGCAAAAGTTAACCGGGGAATGCGTCCTGCGGTGTGTCGTTGCGGGTACTTCGCGGGGGTCAGCTGGCGCGCCGCGAGCCCACTTCGGTGATCGCGGCGTCGTCGGTTTCGAAGTCTGCACGACCCTTGCGACGACGATGGAAGCGTGCCAATGCGTGGGGGAATCCTTCGTGGGCCAGGGTGGCCACTTCGTCGTGACTTGCCTGGTCGAGGAACTCCTCCACCTCTTGCTGACGAACCGTGAGCCGGCGGAGTCTGAACTCCACCCGCTCCATGGCCAGCGCAAACAGCATCAGCAGCACTGGGAAGAGGACCACAGCGAGACCTTGCATACCGGGAAGTAAACACTGCAAATGTCTCAGAAGCGACACAGCGGCGATTCGGATCGGTCGGGTATCCGTAGAGTTGATCGCGTGCATGCGACCCCCAGCGACGGCTCCGAAGTGCGTGGACGCACCCGTTCGCGGGCGGCGAAGCAGGAAGAAACCCGGCTCGGTCTCGTCCGGCGTGCCCGCAGAATGAACCGTCGGCTCGCGGAGGCCTTCCCTCATGTCTACTGCGAACTCGACTTCACCACACCCCTCGACCTCGCCGTCGCGACGATCCTCTCCGCGCAGTGCACGGACGTGCGGGTGAACATGGTGACGCCGGCGCTGTTCGCCCGCTACCCCGATGCCAAGGCGTACGCGGAGGCCGAACGGACCGAACTCGAGGAGTACATCCGGTCCACCGGCTTCTACCGCAACAAGACGAACTCGCTGATCGGGCTCGGGCAGGCACTGCTGGAGCGCTTCGACGGCGAGGTCCCGGGCAATCTGAAGGACCTCGTGACGCTGCCGGGGATCGGCCGGAAGACGGCCAACGTGATCCTCGGAAACGCGTTCGACGTGCCCGGCATCACGGTCGACACCCACTTCGGGAGGCTCGTCCGGCGCTGGAAGTGGACGGAGGAGGAAGACCCGGTCAAGGTGGAGCACGCGATCGGCGCCCTCATCGAGCGCAAGGAGTGGACGCTCCTGTCGCACCGGGTGATCTTCCACGGCAGACGCGTCTGCCACGCCCGCAAGCCTGCATGTGGGGTGTGTGTGCTCGCGAAGGATTGTCCGTCGTACGGGTTGGGCCCCGTCGACCCCGACGTCGCGGCAGAACTGGTTCGAGGACCGGAGACGGAGCATCTGCTGCGTCTGGCCGGCAGGTGAGGGTAGAGACGAGTGTCTAGTGCAGCGCGGTGGAGTCTGGCCGCTCTCGTTGTCGTGGTGGCGCTGGTGGTCGCAATCTGGCCCCGAGGTGACGATGCCGGGGCGCCGTCGTACGAGGACCGGTTCGGTTCGGGGAGCAGTACCCCCACATCGGTGAACACCGACCCGGACGCGCTCGCGGCGCTGCGGGCGCAAGCGGATCTGGCACCGTGTCCCGCTCCGGCGTCCACCGGGGAGCCGTCGGCCGGCGCGGTCCTCTCCGGCATCGCGCTCGAATGCGTCGGCGACGGCACCCCGGTCGATCTGGCGGCCGCGCTCGGAGGCCGGCCGGCGCTGCTGAATCTCTGGGCGTACTGGTGCGGCCCCTGCGCCGAGGAGCTGCCCTATATGCAGCAGTTTTCCGATCGTGCCGGGGACGCGGTTACCGTGCTTACGGTGCACACCGATCCCAACGAGTCCAGCGCGCTCTCCAGACTGATCGACTACTCCGTCACCCTGCCCGGTGTGCAGGACGGCGACGGACGAGTCCGCGGGGTGGTCGGAGCCCCGCCGGTGCTGCCCGTCTCGGTGCTGATCCGGCCCGACGGCACGGTGGCGAAGGTCCTGCCGCAGCCGTTCCACAGCGTCGACGACATCGCGGCTGCCGTCGAACAGAACTTGGGGGTCGCGGCATGACGTTCTCGATGGACGGCGTCGTCGTCCCGTCCTGGCTGCGCCGGGTCGTGCAGCGGACTCCGGCCGACCCGCACCGGATCAACCCTGTCCTCGACCGGCGCGCGCCCACGGGCACGGCCACCCGTGAGGCGGCTGTGCTGGTGCTGTTCGGCGGGCCCGCGGAGGCCGACCCCCTGATGTCGGGCGGCCTGCCCGCCGGCGCCGACGTCCTGCTGACCCAGCGGGCGTCCACGATGCGTCAGCACAGTGGCCAGGTGGCGTTCCCCGGTGGTGCCAGCGACCCCGGCGACGAGGGCCCGATCGCCACGGCGCTGCGAGAGGCCCAGGAGGAAACCGGTCTCGACCCGTCCGGGGTCCGTCCCCTCGCCGTGCTCGAGGAGATCTTCATCCCCCCGTCCGGATTCGACGTCACCCCGGTCCTCGCGTACTGGGAGAAGCCGAGCGAGGTCGGCGTGGTCGACCCGGCGGAGGCGGAGCGCGTCGCCCGGGTTCCCGTGCACACCCTGATCGATCCCCGGAACCGATTCCAGGTGCGGCATCCCGCCGGATACCAGGGTCCGGCGTTCGCCGCCGACGGCATGCTCGTGTGGGGGTTCACGGCCGGAATCCTGGCCGCCCTGTTCGCGATCTCCGGTTGGGAACAGGAGTGGGACCGCCGCGACATCCGCGACCTCGACACCGTCCTCGCGGAACTCGACAACGATCTCGACGACGACCACCTGACGCACGGTCCCGGCCGACCGGCGGTCGAGCGATGACCGGGTCGCGCTGGATCGACCTGGCGATCGTGCTGATCGCGTTCGTCGCCGCGACCTCCGGTTGGCGTCAGGGTGCCGTGGCATCGGTGCTCGCGTTCATCGGGGTTGTGCTCGGCGCGGTGGCGGGCATCCTGATCGCCCCGCACGTGCTCGTGCACGTGGACGAGGGCCGCGGTCGCGTACTGGTAGGCATCGCCCTGATCGTCGTCCTGGTGATCATCGGCGAGGTGGCGGGCATGGTGCTGGGCCGCGCCGCCCGCGGAAGCATGCACAGCCCGGTCGCCCGTTCAGTCGACAGCGTGATCGGGGCCTGTGTGCAGGCCGTCGCGGTGTTCATCGCGGCCTGGCTGCTGGCGATCCCGCTGACGTCGTCGTCCCAACCCCAGCTGGCTGCCGCGGTGCGTGGGTCGAGCGTTCTCGAGACGGTCGACAACATCGCACCCGCCTGGATGCGGCAACTGCCCACCGAGTTCACGGCCCTGCTCGACACGTCGGGGCTTCCCGACGTCATCGGGCCGTTCGGGCGCACTCCCATCACGACCGTCGACCCGCCGGACGCCAGCGTGCTGCAGAGCCCCGTGGCGTCCTCGCTGCAGTCGAGCGTGCTGCGGATCCGGGGTGTGGCCCCGAGTTGCCAGCGGGCTCTGGAGGGCTCCGGGTTCGTCGTCGCGCCCGACCGGGTGATGACCAACGCGCACGTGGTCGCGGGAACGGCGGGAATCGTCGTCGACACCGCGAACGGGCCGATGGACGCCGAGGTCGTGTTGTTCGATCCGTCCGCCGACGTCGCGATTCTCGAGGTGCCCGGATTGGATGCCCCGGTGCTGAACTTCGCGCCCGAACCGGCGCGGACCGGCGACAACGCGCTGGTGCTCGGATACCCGGGCGGCGGACCGTACACGGCCAGCGCCGCGCGGATCCGGGAGATCCTGGACCTGAGCGGTCCTGACATCTACCGGGCCGGCACCGTCCAGCGTGAGGTGTACACGGTGCGCGGTTCGATCCGGCAGGGCAACTCCGGCGGACCACTCGTGGACAGTGACGGGCAGGTGCTCGGGGTGGTGTTCGGCGCGGCCGTCGACAACAGCGACACCGGGTTCGTGCTCACCGCCGCCGAGGTCTCGCGTCAGCTGCAGGCGGCGTCCAGGGCGTCCGCCGCCGTCGACACGGGGGCGTGCATTCTCTGAGCGTCAGGCCGTGCGCGGCGCGACGAGGTCGAGCAGTGCGGCGTTCACGCGTTCCGGGGCCTCCCAGTGCGCGTAGTGGCCGACACCGGTGACGGTGTGCATCTGCTGGGTGGGCGCGAAGCGGTGGCTGCGGCGCACCGTCTCCGCGAGCACGTACGGGTCGAGGTCGCCGTGGATGTGCAGGACTGGGATCCGCAGCGTCTGATCCATCGACGCCATGAACCGGCTGCCGTCCGGCCGGAACTGGCTGCGGAACGCCCACCGCTGATACTCCAGGGTGCAGTGCGCCGTGCCGGGAATCTGGATCGCGGACCGCATCCGCGACATCACCACGTCGAACTCGGGGTTCGCCGTCCACGACGGGCCCGAGCGCGCGCGGATCAACCGCTCGACCTCCGACCCGTCGTCCCGGGTGAGGCGCCGCTCCGGTCGCCACGGCACCTGGCAGGACACGAAGGAGGGCAGCAGGGCCTTGCGCTGGTACCGGTCGTGGAGGACGGCCTGCTTGAGCGCGAGAGGATGCGGCGAGCTCACCAGGGCGATCGACCGGACGAGCCGGGAGTGGAGCACGGCGGTGGCCCAGCAGACGAGGCCGCCGTCGGCGTGCCCGACGAGGGTCGCGTCGCCGTAGCCCATCGCCCGGATCAGGCCCGCGATGTCACCGGCCAGTGTCCACCCGTCGTAGCCGCGCGGCGGTTTGTCGGAATCGCCATAGCCGCGGAGGTCGACGGCGACGGCCCTGTACCCCTTGTCCGACAGCGCGGTCAGCTGGTGGCGCCATGACCACCAGAAATCCGCGAAACCGTGCAGCAGGACGACGAGCGGCGCATCCGGTGCGGATGCGCCGACCTCGACGGTGTGGAATCGGATTCCGTTGGCATGGATGTCGCGATGAATCCAGGGGCCGTCGAAACGGACGGTAGACGGATCTGGTGGTGCCACCGGAGCGAATTACCGCGCGTGACGTCCGCTGGACGATGCGAGATGGGCTTCCGCATCCGAGTACGACGACGGAAGCACGGTCTTGGCCTGCTTCAGGGAGTCGATGGTCTTCTCGGGGGCGCGTAGCTTCCGCACCCGCAGGTAGCCGAGGAGGGCGAGTATCGCCGTCACCACGACCATGATCAGGAAGACGATCAGGAACGCGAGCCAGCGGGCGATCCACACGTCCAGGAGTTCGGCGAGGAAGAAGAAGAAGAAGAACGAGCTGAACAGCAGCACGGTGAACGCGAGGATGAAGAACAGGCTGCCCTGCAGGCCCTTCTTGACCTCGCCGGTGACCTCGGCCTTGGCGAGCTCGACTTCGGCGCGAACCAGGGTGGACACCTGCGCGGTCGCGTGCTTGACCAGAGTGCCGAGGCTCGCCTCGCCGGGCGTCTGGGCGTCCACGTCCGTCAGCGGGATCGACGACACCGTGTTCGGCACCCCGTCTCCCGTGTAACGCGGGCTGTCTCCCTTGCCGTGAGTGATGCTCACTTGTCGACCCCTCCAGGTAGCTCTTGCTCTTCCGAGTCATCATTTCGGGCCGCATGGACCCGACCGCGTCGCCACAGTAACGCTGATCCGATCAGCGACGCTGTCAACGATGTCACGAGCACCGCGACCTTAGCTATCTCGGCCGCGCTGCCGTCACCGATCCCCTCGAGCGCGAGATCCGCTACGAGAAGGCTAACGGTGAACCCGATCGCGCCGAGCACTGAGAGGGCAAACATGTCGCGGAACCCCAGTGCCCGCGGTTTCTTCGCGATGCCCAGGCGGATCGCGAGCCACGAGATCCCGAAGATCCCGACGGTCTTGCCGACGAGAAGTCCTGCGATCACGGCCTGGGAGACGGGGTTGGTGAATAGTTGCCCGAGGAGTTCGCTGTTCAGGGCCACCCCGGACGCGAAGAGGGCAAACAGGGGGACGCAGACGCCGGCCGACAGGGGCTGGATGCGGTGCTCGAGCCGTGCGCCGGGGGCCTCGTTCTCCCCGGGGTCGCGTCGCACGCGGGTGAGGAGGCCGAGGGCGACGCCGGCCAGCGTCGCGTGGATCCCGGCATCGTGCATGCAGTACCAGGTGAGCAGTGCGAGGGGGACGTAGAGCAGCGGCGTGGTGATGCGCCGGTGCTGGGCGAACGCGTAGACGGCCAGGCAGAGGGCGGCGCCGAGCAGCCACAGCAGGGCGATCGAGGTGGTGAACAGCACCGCGATCAGCACGATCGCGAGAAGGTCGTCGACGACGGCCAGGCTGAGCAGGAACACCCGGGCGCTCGCCGGGATGCGCGAACCGGTCAGTGCGAGCACTCCCAGTGCGAACGCGATGTCGGTGGCGACGGGGATCGCCCAGCCCCGATCCATGCCGGGAGTGCCTGCGCCGATCGTCGCGGCGATGATCGCGGGCACCACCACACCGCCGCAGGCCGCGATGATCGGGAGCAGGGCTCGCTTGCGGTCGGCGAGTTCGCCCACCACCAGTTCCCGCTTCAGTTCCAGGCCGGCGACGAAGAAGAAGATCGCGAGCAGTCCGTCCTGCGCCCACGTCCCGACCGTCAGGTGCAGGTGGAGTGCCGCGGGCCCGATCTGCCAGTCGCGGAGCGCGAAGTACGACTCCGAGACGGGGGAATTCGCCCACACGAGGGCGACGGCCGCGGCGGCGAGCAGGATCGACCCGCCGACGGTCTCGGTGCGGAGGTAGCGGGAGAGTTCGGAGCGAAGGGGCTGGGTCACGAGGATCGCTCGCTTTCGAGTTGTCGTCCGGGTACGGCAAATGCTCTGCCGACCAGACTTCCCGGCGCACCGAGGAGAGCTTATCCAATTTGCCAAGCGAAAGACATGAGGTGTTCAATTCCTAAGGAATGGACTCTCGTCCCAATAGTTGAAATAGCATCGTGCAGGAGTAAGTCGAGTGAGCAGTGCCGTCGATACGTCGAAGCCAGAACCGGACGACGGGACCACCGTCGCCGGCGTACCCAGAAGCCGGATCGTCGTCGCGAGCATGGTGGGGACGTCCATCGAGTTCTACGACTTCTACATCTATGCCACCGCGGCAGTGTCCGTGTTCCCACACCTGTTCTTCCCCAAGGGAAACGGCACCACCGCCCTGCTGGCGTCCCTCGCCACGTTCGGCCTCGCCTTCGTCGCCCGCCCGCTCGGGTCGATCCTGTTCGGCCACTTCGGTGACCGCATCGGGCGCAAGACGACGCTCGTCGGCTCACTCCTCACGATGGGCATCGCCACGTTCGTGATCGGCCTATTGCCGACGTACCACCAGATCGGCATCGTGGCGCCCGCCCTGCTGGCGTTGATGCGGTTCTGCCAGGGGCTCGGCCTCGGCGGCGAGTGGAGCGGTGCGGCGTTGCTCGCGACCGAGACCGCGCAGAAGGGCAAGCGGGCCTGGGCGGCGATGTGGCCGCAACTCGGCGCGCCCATCGGGTTCTTCCTCGCCAACGGCCTGTTCCTGATCATCACGCTGTTCCTCGACCACGACAACGGCAGCCCCGACCTGGACGGCGCGTTCCTCACCTGGGGCTGGCGTATCCCGTTCCTGCTCAGCGCGATCATGGTGATGATCGGTCTGTACGTGCGCCTGAAACTCGAGGAGACACCGGTGTTCGCCCGCGCCGTGGAGCGGGGCGAGAAGGTGAAGACCCCGCTGGCCGAGGTGTTCAAGACCAGCTGGCGTCAACTGGTCATCGGCACGTTCGTCATGCTCGCCACGTACACGCTGTTCTACATCATGACCACCTGGGTGCTCAGCTACGGCACCGGCAAGACCCCCGCCCAGGGCGGCACCGGAGCCGGGTTCCAGTACGCCGACTTCCTGGTGCTCCAGCTCGTCGCTGTCCTGTTCTTCGCGGGCGCCGTCCCCGTGTCGGGGTGGCTGGCCGACCGCTACGGTCGCCGCATCACGCTGCTGACGATCACCGCACTGATCATGGTGTTCGGCCTCACGTTCGGTGTGATGCTGAACCAGGAAGGGATGGGCAACGCCCGCATGCTGGCATTCCTCGCCATCGGAATGTTGTTGATGGGCATGACCTTCGGCCCGATGAGCGCGGTCCTGCCCGAGCTTTTCCCGACCAACGTGCGGTACACCGGTTCGGGGATCGCCTACAACACCGCCAGCATCCTGGGCGCCGCCGTGGCCCCGTTCATCGCCACTTGGCTGGCCACCACCTACGGCGTCGGCTGGGTGGGGATCTACCTGCTGATCGCCGCCGCGCTCACGTTCGTCGCTCTCCTCGTCATGCGGGAGACCCGCGACCAGTCGCTCGACGACGTAGGGGCGTAGCCCCCGTGCGCCTTTCTGGTTGCTCCAGCTACCAGAAAGGCGCACGAGCCCGAAGGGCCTATAGTTCTTGCATGGCGAAAGCCGTGCTGCTGTCCCGAAGGGCCCGGATCCGGCTGCCGACGCAGGATCTGTGGTCGTTTCTCGCCGATACCGACCGGCTCAATCGCAACATCGATCTGTCGCCGGTGCAGTTCGCGCCGACATTGGATCGACGCCGCAAGGGACACTTTTCGGCGGAGACCCGCTCGTACGGGCGGCGGGTGCGGTACGAGGAGTTTCCGTTCGAGTGGATCGAGGGCCGCTTCTATCAGGTCCTCCGCCGATTCTCGGGCGGACCGCTGACGGAGATCTCCACCGGTGTCCGGCTGCATCCGGCCGCCGACGACACCGAGGTCGAGGTGTTCGCGCGGATCGTTCCGCGGACGTGGTTCGGTGCGATTGTGGCGAGAACGCTGCTGGCGCGCACGGGTTTACGGAAGACGGTGGCGCTCGCACGCGCGTTGGAACTCCACGACCGCGATCCGCAGGCGCACCCCGTCCCCGCCCTGCCGCCCCCGGAGCGGCTGGACCTGGGCCGGTTGGAGGCCCGGACGGCGCAGTTGTCTCGATCGCACGACGGTCGGAACCTGATCGGGCACTTGGAGTCCCACTTGCGGACCGCCTCCGATCTGGAGGTGACGGGCATGCGCCCGTTCGAGTTGGCGGACCGCTGGGGTGCCGACCGCATGCAGGTGCTGTACGTCTTCCTCCACGCCGCGGACTGCGGTCTGCTGGACCTGAGCTGGAGTGTGCTGTGCCCGGTCTGCCGGACCGCCCGCGAGGACGCCGGCCGAATTCGACAGTTGCCGAGCCGCGTCCACTGCGACACCTGTGACATCGCCTTCGACACGGACCTCGCGAGGTCGGTGGAGATCCGCTTCGACGTCAACCCGGCCGTCCGCCGGGCGGAGCGGGCGCGCTACTGCATCGGTGGTCCGGCGAATTCACCGTCGGCGGTGGCTCAGTTGCGGCTCGAGCCGGGGGAGCGGTGGTCCGAGCGGCTCGACCTCGACGCGGGGTGGTTGCGGCTCCGGTGCTATCAGGTGGGCGCCCCGGTGGACTGCGACGTCGGCTCTTCCGGTGGAACGGTGCGGGTCGAGTGCGGGCCCGGTGAACTCCGGGTGCGGAGTTCACCCGACACCGGCGGGTCGATCCGCCTGGAGGTCGCCAACCGGCTCCCCGGTGAGGCGCTGGTGGTGGTCGAGCGGGAGCGGTGGAGGGATGCCGCGGCAACCGGTGCGCTCGTCACGTCGCTGGAGGGTTTCCAGGACCTGTTCCCGGATCAGGGGGTGGCCCCCGGCGACGAGATCGGGATCGCGAACCTGGCGGTGCTGTTCACGGATCTGAGTGGTTCGACCGCCTTGTACGAGCGCATCGGCGACGTCCGGGCGTTCGCGTTCGTGCAGAGCCATTTCCGGTACCTGCGGGAGGCGGTGGTGCGGGCGAACGGCGGCGTCGTGAAGCAGATGGGCGACGCGGTCATGGCGACGTTCGCGGCCGCGACGGAGGCCTGGGCGGCGGCCTCCTCGATGCAGTCCGGCTGGGACGACTTCCGCCGCGAGCACCTGGGTGCGGACCACTCGGTGGCGCTGAAGGTCGGGCTGCACCAGGGGCCTGCGGTGATGATCGACAACGACGGCAGCGTCGACTATTTCGGCGCGACCGTCAATCTCGCAGCGCGGGTGCAGGGGTGTGCGAACGGCGGCGACATCGTTCTGTCGCGGGCCGTGCACGACGACCCTGAGGTGGGTGCCCTGCTCGCGGTGTCGGACTACCGGTGCGACGTGTTCACTGCAGGTCTGAAGGGGATCGACGAGGAGCAGACGCTGTGGCGGCTGCGCCGCCCGTGAGTGGATGAGGGGTGCAAGGACTCGTCAACCACTCACGGGGGCGGAGCGACCTACTTGCCGCGGATGGCGTCGAAGACCTTGGGGTCGACGAGGGTGGAGGTGTCGCCGAGGTCGCGGCCTTCGGCGATGTCCTTGAGCAGGCGCCGCATGATCTTGCCGGAGCGGGTCTTGGGGAGTTCGGGGACGATGGTGATCTGGCGGGGCTTGGCGATCGGGCTGATCTCCCGGGACACCTCGGCCTTGAGTTCGGCGATGAGGGTGTCGCCGGTGTTTTCGACGCCTTCGCGGAGGATGACGAACGCGACGATGCCCTGGCCGGTGGTCTCGTCGGCGGCGCCGACGACGGCGGCCTCGGCGACGCCGTGGTGTCCGACGAGGGCGGATTCGACCTCGGAGGTGGAGATGCGGTGCCCGGAGACGTTCATGACGTCGTCGACGCGGCCGAGGACCCAGAGGGCGCCGTCGTCGTCGTATTTGGCGCCGTCGCCGGCGAAGTACCAGCCCTGCTCGGGGTAGCGCGACCAGTAGGTCTCGCGGTAGCGGTCCATGTCGCCCCAGATGCCGCGGAGCATCGCCGGCCACGGCTTGTCGAGCACGAGGTAGCCGGAGCCGCCGGCGCCGAGTTCGGTGGCGTCGTCGTCGACGATCTTCGCGGAGATGCCGGGCAGCGGGGCCATCGCGGAGCCGGGTTTGGTGGCGGTGATGCCGGGCAGCGGGGAGATCATGATCGCGCCGGTCTCGGTCTGCCACCAGGTGTCGACGATCGGGGCCTGGTTTCCGCCGATCACCTCGCGGAACCACTTCCAGGCCTCGGGGTTGATCGGTTCGCCGACGGAGCCGAGGAGCCGGATCGAGGACAGGTCGTGGGCGTCGGGGATCTCGCGGCCCCACTTCATGAACGTGCGCACCAGGGTGGGTGCGGTGTAGTAGATGCTGACGCCGTACTTCTCGATGATCTGGAAGTGGCGGTGCTCGTCGGGGGAGTTGGGGGTGCCCTCGTAGACCACCTGGGTGACACCGTTGGACAGCGGCCCGTAGACGATGTAGGAGTGGCCGGTGACCCAGCCGATGTCGGCGGTGCACCAGTACACGTCCTGGCCCGCCTTGTGGTCGAAGACGTTGTGGTGGGTGTACGAGGCCTGGGTGAGGTAACCGCCGGAGGTGTGGATGATGCCCTTGGGCTTTCCGGTGGTGCCGGAGGTGTAGAGGATGAACAGTGGGTGCTCGGCGTCGAACGGGGCCGCGGTGTGGGTGCCGGACGCCTTCTCGACGGTCTCGTGCCACCACAGGTCCCGGCCGTCGGCGGTGTCGACGTCGATGCCGGTGCGTTTGACGACGAGCACGTGCTCGACGGACTTCGCCCCGTCCACCGCCTCGTCGACGGCGGGCTTGAGGGGTGCGGCCTGGCCGCGGCGCCACTGGCCGTCGACGGTGACGACGAGTTTGGCTTCGGCGTCGTCGATGCGGGAGCGCAGTGCGCTGGCGGAGAATCCGGCGAAGACCACGGAGTGGGTCAGGCCGAGGCGGGCGCAGGCGAGCATGGTGACGATGGCCTCGGGGATCATCGGCATGTAGATGGCGACGCGGTCGCCGGCGACGAGTCCGAGGTCGGTGAAGGTGTTGGCGGCCTTGCTGACTTCGGTGAGCAGGTCGTTGTAGGTGAGGTCGCGGGTGTCGCCCGGTTCGCCTTCGAAGTGGATGGCGACGCGGTCGCCGTTGCCGGCGAGGACGTGGCGGTCGACGCAGTTGTAGGCGACGTTGAGTTCGCCGCCGACGAACCATTTCGCCACGGGGGCGTCGGACCAGTCGAGTACCTCGGAGAACGGGGTGTGCCAGTGCAGGCGTTCGGCCTGCGCCGCCCAGAACGCGAGGCGGTCCTCGTCGGCGGCGGCCTGGAGTTCGGGGCCGGCGTTGGCGGTCTCGGTGAACGCCGGGCTCGGCGGGTACACCTGCGGGACGGCGTCAGACTGTTCCGACTTCTCCGTCGCTCCGCTCGCCTGTGCTGCACTGGTCATTGTCGCCCGGCCTTCTTTCCAGTCTCGAATTCGGCACTTCTAGCACGTGTGAGGGTAGTCACAAGGGCTGCGGTGCGCACCGTTGCACAGGGTTGCATGCCCCTGTTCTGCGACGATCGGTCGAATAGGCGCGACGGACGGCTGTCGGAGGCGACGAGCGGGAAGCTCAGGTCCCGCGATGTTTCGATCGGATGCCGATTGGACGAGTTTCCTCCGACGGGCTACACGGATCGGAACCCTGACTTATCGTCAACCCATTATCCGGCCGGGCTCGGGAGGTTGATCATCCGCTTGACGGTCGCCTCGTCCGCCCCGTCGCCCTTCGACGGAGGCGCTGGTCCGGGCTGTGCCTGCCACTGCTCGGAACCACGCAGATCTGGGAGGATCGCTTTGCGCATCACACGTGTGGCCACCGCCGTTCTGGCGGTGGGCCTGGCGGCAGGGATGCTGTCCGCCTGCTCGTCCGGCGATTCCACGAGCGGCGGTGGCAGCGGCATTGTCAACGCATGGGCGAGTGAGCCGCAGAACCCGTTGGTTCCCACCAATACCAGCGAGAATCAGGGTGGCCGCGTCGTCGATTCCGTGTTCGCGGGTCTCGTTTCCTACAACGCCGACGGCGGGGTCGAGAACGAGGTCGCCGAGTCCATCGAGACCACCGACGGCAAGAACTTCACCGTGAAGCTGAAGGACGGCTGGACGTTCACCGACGGCACCCCGGTCACCGCCGCCTCCTTCGTCGACGCCTGGAACTACGGCGCGTTGTCGACGAACGCACAGATCCAGGCATCCTTCTTCGACCCGATCCAGGGCTACGACGAGGTGGCGGCCGAGAACCCGACCGCGCAAACCATGTCGGGCCTGAAGGTGGTCGACGACTCCACGTTCACCATCGAACTCAAGCAACCCGAGGCGGCGTTCCCGGACCGTCTCGGGTTCGCCGCCTACTACCCGCTGCCGGCGGTGGCGTACAAGGACATGGCCGCGTTCGGGAAAAATCCGGTCGGCAACGGCCCGTACATGATGTCCGGCCCCGATGCCTGGCAGCACAACGTCCGGATCGACACGGTCGCGAACCCCGACTACACCGGCAACCGCAAACCGAAGAACGCCGGCGTCGACTTCGTCATGTACAACAGCCTCGACACCGCCTACACGGATCTGCTCGCGGGCAACGTCGACGTCCTCGATCAGGTGCCGCCGAGCGCGGTCACCACGTTCGAGACCGACCTGCCGGGCCGCACCGTGAACCAGCCGTCCGCGACCATCGAGACGTTCACGATCCCGGGCCGTCTGCCGCACTTCAGCGGCGAGGAGGGCACGCTGCGCCGCCAGGCCATCTCCATGTCGATCAACCGCGACCAGATCACCCGGCAGATCTACAACAACACCCGCACCCCGGCCCTCGACTTCACCAGTCCCGCGATCGAGGGCTGGTCGGATTCGCTGGCCGGCAACGGCAACCTGAAGTACGACCCGGAGGCGGCGAAGCGGCTGTGGGCGCAGGCCGACGCCATCGCCCCGTGGTCGGGCAGTTTCGAGATCGCGTACAACGGCGACGGCGGGCACAAGGAATGGGTGGACGCCACCGCCAACAACATTCGCAACACGCTCGGTATCGACGCGAAGGGCAAGGAGTACCCCACGTTCGCGCAGATCCGCACCGAGGCCACCAACCGGACCATCCCCAGCGCATTCCGTTCGGGATGGCAGGGCGACTACCCGCAGCAGTACGGTTTCCTCGCGCAGAACTACCAGACCGGCGGCAGTTCCAACGACGGCGACTACTCGAACCCCGAATTCGATCGGCTGCTACGCGCCTCCGCGGGTGAGGTGGATCCCGGCAAGGCGCAGGACCTGTTGAATCAGGCACAGGAGGTTCTGCTGCGCGATCTGCCCGCCGTCCCGATGTGGTATCGCAACGCCGCCAGCGGCTGGTCGGAGAACGTCTCGAACGTGACCATCGACTGGAAGGGCATCCCGATGTACTCCGACATCGAGAAGAACTGACGCGCAGGAGTTCTCTGCGACGAAGAGGAGGTGATCCGATGCTCTGGTACGTCGGTCGCCGGTTGCTCCAGATGATCCCCGTGTTTCTCGGTGCCACGTTCCTGATCTACGCGATGGTGTTCCTACTGCCCGGCGACCCGATCGCCGCGCTGGCCGGCGACAAGGCGCTCAGCCCCGCGGTGGCGGCACAGCTGCGTGCCCGGTACCACCTCGACGAGCCCTTCCTGACGCAGTATCTCCTGTATTTGAAGGGCATCTTCACCCTCGACTTCGGCGTGTCCTTCTCAGGTCGGCCCGTCAGTGAAGTTTTGGCGCAGGCCTTTCCGATCACCATCAAGCTGTCGCTGATGGCGCTCGCGATCGAGGGGATCTTCGGGATCGGCTTCGGACTGTTCGCCGGGCTCCGCAAGGGTGGCATCTTCGACAGTTCCGTCCTCCTCGTCAGCCTGGTGATCATCGCCATCCCGATCTTCGTCATCGGTTTCCTCGCCCAATTCTTCATCGGCGTGAAATGGGGGTGGGTGCCGCCGACGGTCGGCGGCAACACGAGTTTCAAGAATCTGCTGTTGCCGGCCTTCGTGCTGGGTTCGGTGTCGTTCGCGTACGTTCTCCGGCTCACCCGGACGTCGGTTGCGGAGAACCTGACGGCGGACTACGTGAGAACTGCGACCGCCAAGGGGCTTTCACGTCGTCGCGTCGTGCAGGTGCACGTGCTGCGCAACTCGCTGATCCCGGTGGTCACGTTCCTCGGCGCGGATCTCGCCACCCTGATGGGCGGCGCGATCGTCACCGAGGGCATCTTCAACATCAACGGGGTGGGCGGCACGATCTATCAGGCGGTCACCCGCGGTGAGGCGCCGACGGTCGTGTCGTTCGTGACGGTGCTGATCGTCATTTATCTGATCGCCAACCTGGTCGTCGACCTCCTGTACGCCGCGCTCGACCCGAGGATCCGCTATGTCTGAGAAATTGGAGAGGGACGAGTCCGCCTCGCGGGGCGACCGGAAGACGCGTCAGGCACATTTCGTCGCGCCCGAAGAAGTGGCGGCGCCGGGGGAGGTCGACGCCGTTCACATCGACCAGCCGCCGACGAGCATATGGTCGGATGCGTGGCGGGACCTTCGGAAACGCCCGCTGTTCCTGGTGGCCACCGTGATCATCGTCGTGGTGATCGTCGTGGCCGCTTTTCCGTCCCTGTTCACCAGCACGGACCCCAGGTTCTGCGACCTGGAGTTCAGCATGCAGGGACCGTCGGCGGGCCACTGGTTCGGGTTCGACAAGCAGGGCTGCGACATCTATTCCCGCACGATCTACGGGGCCAGGGCGTCGGTGCTGGTGGGTGTCGGTGTCACGTCCATGGTGCTCGTCGTGGGTGTGGTGTTCGGTGCGGTCGCGGGGTTCTACGGCGGCTGGGCGGACTCGCTGCTGTCGCGGGTGGCCGACATCTTCTTCGGCATCCCGCTCATCCTGGCTGCGATCGTTCTGATGCAGCTGTTCGCCCATCGCACCATCTGGACGTTGATCGTCGTTCTCGCCCTGTTCGGCTGGCCGCAGATGGCGAGAATTGCTCGCGGCGCGGTGATCTCGGCGAAGAACAACGACTACGTGATGGCGTCGCGGGCGCTGGGAGTCTCGAATGTGCGCACTCTCGTCCGGCACGTGCTGCCGAACTCGCTGGCCCCGATCATCGTGATCGCGACCATCTCGCTCGGCATCTACATCGTGGCGGAGGCGACGCTGTCGTTCCTCGGCATCGGTCTGCCGTCCACGGAGATCTCGTGGGGCGGCGACATCAGCACCGCGCAGGTCACGCTGCGTCAGGGTTCGCCGATCCTGTTCTACCCGGCAACCGCGCTGGCCGTCACGGTGCTCGGTTTCATCATGATGGGCGACGCGCTCCGGGACGCGCTCGATCCCAAGGCGAGGAAGAGGTGAGCGCGATGTCGACGAACGATTCGGCCCGGCCGCAGAGTTCGTCCGAAGAAATTCCCCTGCTCGAGATCCAGGACCTGGAGGTGTCGTTCCGCTCCCATTCCGGGCTCGTGCCCGCGGTGCGCGGTGTCAGCCTCACGGTGTATCCGGGGCAGACGGTGGCGATCGTCGGTGAATCCGGGTCGGGCAAGTCGACCACCGCGCACGCGATCATCAACCTGCTGCCGGGGACGGGACAGGTGACCGGCGGGCGGATTCTCTTCGCGGGTCAGGATCTGGCGGAGGCGCCCGAGCGCGACTTCGTCGCCTTGCGAGGACGGAAGATCGGGCTCGTCCCGCAGGATCCGATGTCGAACCTCAACCCGGTGTGGAAGGTCGGGTTCCAGATCGAGGAGGCGTTGGAAGCCAACGGGATCGCGAAGGGCAAGGCCGCGAAGGCGCGCGCCGCCGAGCTGCTCGAGGAGGCGGGGCTGGCCGACGCCGAGAGCCGCCTCGGCCAGTATCCACATGAGTTCTCCGGGGGCATGCGGCAGCGGGCGCTCATCGCGATCGGGCTCTCGGCCCGGCCGCAGTTGCTGATCGCGGACGAGCCCACGTCGGCGCTCGACGTCACGGTCCAACGTCAGATCCTCGACCATCTCGACGGTCTCACCAACGAACTCGGCACCGCGGTGCTGCTCATCACCCACGACCTCGGGCTCGCCGCCGAACGCGCCGAGCACCTGATCGTCATGAGCAAGGGACGGGTCGTCGAGGCGGGTCCGGCGCTGGAGATCCTGCAGCGCCCGCGCCACCCGTACACCCGGAAGCTGGTGGCGGCCGCTCCGTCGCTCGCGTCGCAGCGCCGGAGTTCCGCACTGGCCCGAGCGGACATCCGGGAGCATGCCCTCGAGGTGGTGGGGGAGGCCGAACAACACGGCGAGATCGGCGTCGAGTTCGGCAAGGCCACCGACGACGTGGTCGTGGCCACCGGACTGACCAAGGTGTTCAAGATCCGCCACGGGCTGCGCAAGTCCACCGACTTCACCGCCGTCGACGACGTCTCCTTCGCGGTCCGGCGCGGGACGACCACGGCCATCGTCGGCGAGTCGGGGTCCGGCAAGTCGACGGTCGCGCAGATGGTCCTCGGCCTTCTCGCTCCCACGTCGGGGAATGTCGTGTTCGACGGCACGGACGTCGCGACGCTGGATCGTCGCGAGACGCTGGCGTTCCGGCGCCGGGTTCAGCCGATCTTCCAGAATCCGTACGGCACCCTCGACCCGATGTACTCGATCTTCCGCACCGTCGAGGAGCCGCTGCGCACCCACAAGGTGGGGAGCAAGGCGGAGCGGGAGGCGCGGGTCCGGGACCTGCTGGACAAGGTCGCACTGCCGCCGTCGGTGATGCGGAGGTTCCCGAACGAGCTGTCGGGCGGACAGCGACAGCGGGTGGCGATCGCGCGGGCGCTGGCGCTGCAACCGGAGATGGTGGTGTGCGACGAGGCGGTGTCGGCGCTCGACGTGCTGGTCCAGGACCAGATCCTCACCCTGCTGAACGACCTTCAGGCGGAGCTGGGGCTGACCTACCTGTTCATCACCCATGACCTGGCCGTGGTCCGGCAGATCGCCGACGACGTGCTCGTCATGTCCGCGGGTGCGATCGTGGAGAAGGCCACGACGGACGAGGTGTTCGACTCCCCGCAGGAGGACTACACGCGGAAGTTGCTGGACGCGATCCCGGGCGGATCGATCCGGCTCGGCGCCTGACCCGGGACGGCGCCGGGTAGCGTTCCGATACGTGAGCGACCCGTTGCAGCCCCTCGTCGACCTTCTCGGTGTCCGCGACGCCGCGGACCGTGCGCGCGACGCGCTCGGCGCGGTTCACCGGCACAAGACCAACCGCCGCGGCTGGCCGACCACCGCGGCCGAGGCGGCGGTCCGTGCGGCCCGCGCCTCGGCGTCGCTGGACGGGGGGAGCACCGAACTGCCCGCTCCCGGAGTGGCCGGCGACCCGATTCTGTCGGGGGCACTCCGAGTCGGGCAGGCCCTCGATGGTGACGCACTCACCCTGCTGCAGTCCACGTGGCAGCGGGCTCCCCTGCAGGCGCTCGCGCGGTTGCACCTGCTGGCCGCGGCCGACCTGGTGGACGATCAGGAATTGCTGGGAAGGCCGCGTGCCGCGTCCGGCGTGGGAGAGCGGCTCGACGGTCTCGCCCAGCTCGTGACGGGCGGAACGGATGCGCCCGCACCGGTCCTGGCGGCCGTGGTGCACGGGGAACTGTTGACGCTGAGGCCGTTCGGGGTCGGCGACGGCATCGTCGCCCGCGCCGCGTCGCGTCTGGTTGCGGTGTCGAGCGGGCTCGATCCCCACAATCTCGGGGTCCCGGAGGTCAGTTGGTTGCGCCGGCAGCAGGCGTACCGCAACGGGGCTGCCGCATTCGCGTCGGGTGAGCCGGCGGGGGTCGGGAGCTGGGTGATCCTCTGCTGCGGCGCACTCGAGGCGGGAGCGCGCGAGGCCATGTCCATCGCGGACGCCGCGGCCGGTTAGCTCGAATCCATTGCGCCGCAACGGAACCCCGAACATGTGAAACGGGCGGCGCTGCCGACTGCTGTCGACTTCGCCGCCCGCTAGCACGGACAACCGGTTACCAAGCGTGCAAAGGTGGGTTGTGTGGGTGGCCTCGGCGAGAGTCCGAATATCGTCGGGTCGTCCTTGCAACCTGTGCAGGGTCCTTGCCGGTGAAGACTCGAGTCTCGCAGGCCCACAACGCTTCTGCCCTTATAGTGGCTTATGCTTCGCGTGGGTACCTAGTGCCCGTGCTGGGAATCCTGGTCGGGAGATCGATCCTTCTCTTCTGGGTCGACCTTGGCCTTCCGTTCTTCCGTAACTCCTTTGTACCCCGTGACCCCCCTCACAGCAAGTATCAAATTCGGTTTGTGACCGTGTCGCGGGTTGCGGCATTCAGCGCTTGCGGCGCAACACTCCATAAGTGAAAGCGCCCGCGACCAGCGCCCCGACGCTCACCGCCGCCGTGGTTGCCACGGTGGCGGCGGACGGCGACTGGAGGCGGGCCCGGAGGGACACCGGATTCGAGAAAGTCAATATGGGCCAACCGTTTCCGGCTGCCGCCTTCCGGAGGGCGCGGTCCGGATTGACCGCCGTCGGGTGTCCGACAGCCGTCAGCATGGGGAGGTCGGTCACCGAATCGGAGTAGGCGTAGCATGCGGACAGGTCGTAGTGGTATTCGTCGGCGATTTCCTGTATCGCTTCCACTTTGCCCTCGCCGTAGCAGTAGAACTCCACCTCGCCCGTGTACAGCCCGTCCGCGACCGCCATCCGGGTGGCGGTGCTGTGCGTCGCCCCCAGCGCGTCGGCGATCGGCGACACCACCTCCTCGCCCGACGCGGAGACCACGATGACGTCATGACCCCGCAGCTTGTGGTCCGCGATGAGATCTGCCGCCTCGGCGAACACCAGGGGGTCCACGATGTCGTGGAGAGTCTCGGCGACTACCGATCGCACCTGTTCCACGTTCCAGCCCGCGCACATGCTCGTGAGGTAGGCGCGCATCCGCTCCATCTGATCGTGGTCGGCGCCCGACAGCAGGAAGAGGAATTGCGCGTAGCTGCTCTTGAGGACCGATCGCCGGTTGATCAGCCCCTGGTCGAAGAACGGTTTGCTGAAGGCGAGCGTGCTGGATTTCGCGATGATCGTCTTGTCGAGGTCGAAGAATGCGGCAACCCGACCCGTCTCGGTGTGTCGACCTGTCTTGGCACTTCTCTGTGGCTTCGCGGTCACAATTCCCAAGGATATGCGGACTTCGGCCCTGGGCGGGTGTTCGAGCGAAGGGCGCGGGTGCGCAGTTTCCGGTGCCCTCGACACGGTAAAACCCTTGAACAGTTGAACTTGCAAATACTGATCTGGGGAGGTGTAGTATTGCTGATGTCCGGATTTGATCCGGACGATGTTCAGCCCGACCCCCCGGGGCTGAACACTGACGACCCTCGCCTCCTCCCCCCCTGGCGAGGGTCGTCCTCTGTGTGCGGCAGGTTATTTGCGCCGCGATCCTCACTGTTCGCGAATTGGTGCGTCCGTACCAGTTTCTATCCACAGCCCAGAAGTTGTCCACAGATCGTGCCGGGCGCGTCCAGCGGACCTCCGCGGCAGGCACGCTCACTGCATGGACGCAGAAGGCGGGGGCGAAGTGCTGGTTCTGGTCGACGATCCGGCGCTGCTGCACAGCATCAGGCGCGTGGCCGCGGCGGCAGACCGAGCGGTCGACGAAGTCGACGTCGCCGGCGCCCGGCCCGTATGGGGCACCGCCCCGATCGTCGTACTCGACGCCCGGGCGGCCGCGGCGTGCCGCAACCGGCTTCCCCGCCGACGCGGGGTGGTCCTGCTGTGCGACGGACCGCCCGGCATCGACGAGTGGCGAATCGCCACCGCTGTCGGAGCGGAGCACGTGCTGGCGGTGCCCGACGACGAGTCGGCGCTCGTCGCCGTTCTCGGAGAGCAACCCCAGCGGCCCGACGCGGACGGCACCGTCCTCGCGGTCGTGGGCGGATGCGGCGGTGCGGGAACGTCCACACTGGCGGCCGCGACGGCACTCGCCGGCGCGTCACGACCGCAGTCCACGCTGCTGGTCGAGACCGACGCCTGGGGTTCCGGCCTCGACGTCCTGCTGGGAATCGAAGACGCGCCCGGACTGCGGTGGTCGGGTCTGTCGATCGAGGGCGGCCGAATCTCTTCCGGCGCGCTCAGGGATGCACTCCCCGCGCACGGCGAGCACGTGCGGGTTCTCGCCTGCAGCAGGAAGGGCACCGGCGGCGCGGGCCCCACGGCGGCCGCGGTGCGTGCGGTCGCCGACGCGGGCCGCCACGCCGGCGATCTGGTCGTGTGCGACGTGTCGCGATTTCCCGGACCTGTTACGGAAACAATCGTCGACATCGCGGATCTGGTGGTTCTCCTCGTGCCCGCCACCGTCCGCGCCTGCATCGCCGCGGGCAAGGTGTCGCAGTGGATCACCGAGCGAAACCCCAACCAGGGATTGGTGGTTCGCGGACCGGCGCCGGGCGGACTCCGCGGCGTCGATGTCGCGGCAGTACTCGACCTGCCGCTGATCGCGTCGATGCGGGCGGAGCGCACACTCACCGGAATGCTCGAACACGGTGGGCTGAGGCCGGGTCGGCGGTCGCCGCTGGGGGCCGCGGCCGACGCCGTCCTCGACACGCTCGGCAACAGGCCGCGGTCGCGGGAGTGGGCGGCATGAGTTCGCTCGTCACGCCCGATCTTCTCGACCGGGTCCGCGAACGTCTCACGCAGACGTCGGGCGAACCGACGCCGGCGACGGTCGCGGCGGCCATCCGCACGGAGTCGGGTGGCGTGCTCGGCGACACGGACCTGCTGGGTGCGCTGCGGGTGCTCATGACCGAACTCACCGGTGCGGGCCCCCTCGAGTCGTTGCTGACCGAATCCGGTGTCGCGGACGTACTCGTCACCGCGCCCGATCAAGTGTGGGTCGATCGGGGCCGTGGGCTCGAGCGCACCGCTGTCCGATTCGCCGACGAGGCCGCGGTGCGCCGCCTCGCGCAACGCCTCGCGTTGTCCGCGGGACGCCGCCTCGACGACGCACAACCGTGGGTCGACGGAAGGCTGCGGGGCGTCGGAAACGGTTCGTTCGGAGTGCGGCTGCACGCGGTTCTCGCTCCGGTGGCTCAAGGTGGCACCTGTCTGTCGCTGCGAGTGCTGCGCCCGGCCACCCAGGGGCTCGGGGCGCTCGTCGCGGGCGGTGCCGTCACCGAGGCCGCCCACGAACTGCTGGCGTCGATCGTGCACGCACGGCTCGCCTTCCTGGTCACCGGGGGCACCGGCGCGGGCAAGACCACGCTGCTGGCCGCACTGCTCGGGGCGGTCGATCCCGCGGAACGGATCGTGTGCGTGGAGGATGCCGCCGAGTTGGCGCCGACGCACCCGCACGTGGTCCGGCTGGTGGCCCGGGCCCCCAACGTCGAGGGCGTGGGTGAGGTGACCGTCCGGGACCTCGTCCGTCAATCCCTGCGGATGCGCCCCGACCGGATCGTCGTGGGTGAGGTGCGGGGCGCCGAGGTGGTCGACCTGCTGACGGCGCTCAACACGGGTCACGACGGCGGGGCCGGAACGGTGCACGCCAATTCACCGGAGGAGGTCCCGGCCAGGCTCGAAGCGCTTGCGGCGCTGGGCGGAATGGATCGGGCGGCGCTGCACAGTCAGCTGGCCGCGGCGGTGCAGGTGATCCTGCACGTCCACCGGTCCTCGGGAGGCTCGCGGCGGCTGACGCAGATCGGCGTCGTCACGCGCGACGCGCACGGGCACGTCACCATCGTTCCCGCCTGGAGTTCGGACTCGGGTGCGGGTCCGGCGGTGGACCGACTCCGCGAGTTGTGCACTCGGCGTGGACCGGTGGACGCGGAGGAGGGGGGACCGTCGTGATCGCAGCTCTGGTGGTGCTCGCCTGCGCGGTGCTGGCGGTGCCGTCGTCGAGGTCGCGGCCTCGGTTGCTCGCGATCACGGGCAGCGACGGAGGGCGCAGGCGGTTACGCGTGCAGTGGGCGGTTCCGGCGGCGCTCGCCGGCATCCCGGTGGTCTACGGCGTGGGCGGACCGTACGCTGTTGCCGCCGCCGTGATCGTCTGCGCGACAGCGAGATTCAGGGTGTCGCAGCGCAGTACGGGGCGCGCCAAGGACGCCGAGTTGCGGGTCGTCCTCGCGAGTCTCGAGGTGGTGACGGCGGAACTCCGCGTCGGCGCCCACCCGGCCGCGGCATGCGAGACGGCGGCCGACGAATCGGCGGGCAGTGTGTCGGCGGCGTTCCGCGCCGCGTCGGCGCGCTCACGCCTCGGAGGATCGGCGGCCGAGGGGTTCCGGATCGCGGACTCCCGGGTCGGCACCGAGCTGGGGCGGATCGCCGACATCTGGGCGGTCGCCGAGGCGCACGGTCTCGCGCTGGCCGAACTGCTCGAGGCAGCCCGCGCGGACCTGCTGGGACGCAGTCGCTTCCGCCAGCGAACCGAGGCGGCGCTGGCCGGCGCGAGGGCGACCGCGACGGTTCTGGCCGGGCTGCCGCTCCTCGGTGTCGGACTCGGGCAGATGATGGGTGCGTCCCCGCTGGACGTGCTGTTCGGCGGCGGGCTGGGCGGAATCCTGCTGCTCCTCGGGGCAGGTCTGGTGTGTGCGGGACTGTTGTGGACCGACCGGATCACCGGACGCGTGACCGGATGATCTGGTGTGCGGTACTCCTTCTCGCCTGCGCCGTGCTCGTCCTTCCCGGACCGCGATCGCCGGCGCAGCGGTTGCGCGATAGCTACGCGGTCCCGGGTGATACCGGAACCGTGGTGGACGACGGCACGGGCCGCGCAGACCCGCTCGCCGTCGCGGCCACGTTCGATCTGCTGGCGGCCTGTCTGCGCGCGGGACTTCCGGTGGCGACCGCGGCGCTGGCGGTGTCGCCATCGGCACCGGCGCCGCTGTCGGAATCACTCCGCCGCGCCGCGGACCTGCTGTCGCTGGGAGCGGACGCCCCGACCGCGTGGGAGGCGGCCGCGTCGGACCCGGCCACCGAATCGCTCGCCCGCATGGCGCGCCGCTCGGCCCGTTCGGGTTCGTCGCTCGCGGGCTCCATGACGGAACTCGCCGCCGACGGTCGCATCCAGGTCGAGCACCTCGCGGCGGCGTCGGCCGAACGAGCGGGCGTGCTCATCAGCGGTCCGCTCGGGCTGTGCTTCCTGCCCGCGTTCATCTGTCTGGGGATCATCCCGGTCGTGGTCGGGCTGGCCTCGCGCGTGCTCGACGGCGGGCTGTTGTGACAAGTCGACACTTCCGGCGCAGAACCGCTGCTCCGGCACTTGAGAAGGGGGAACATCATGAAGCACGGAATCCGGGCCTTGGCGGGAATTCGGGAACTGACCAACCGCGTGACGCTGCTCGCGGTGGACGAGGACGGCATGTCGACCGCCGAATACGCCATCGGCACCATCGCGGCCGCGGCATTCGGGGCCGTGCTGTATTCGGTCGTCACCGGCGACAGCATCGTCACGGCCCTCACGAACATCATCGACAAAGCGTTGAACACCGCGGTGTGATGAGTTCCGCCAGGGACCTGCGCCGGTCCGAGGCCGGCGGCGTCACCGTGGAGGCGGCGATTGCGATCGCGTCGATCGTGGCGGTGATCGTGCTGTGTGTCGGCGCGATCACCGCGGCCACCTTGCACGTCCGGTGTGTCGATTCGGCTCGTGAGGCCGCTCGGCTCGCCGCGCGTGGAGATCGCGAGTCGGCGGTCTCCACGGCGGCGAAGGTTGCCCCCGGCGGCGCCGATGTGGAGATCCGGACCGAGGGGGAGTTCGTCGTCGCCACCGTGCGGGTGCACAGCCCTCTCCTTCCTCTCGTGAACATCTCCGCGGAAGCGGTGGCCGCCCTGGAGCCGACGGTGCCGGGGTGGAGTGGGGGTGGGCGGTGAGGTCGGGGATGTCCGACGAGCGCGGTGCTGCGACGGTGCTGGCATGTTGTGCGCTCGCGGCGCTGGTGGTGGTCACGGCGATGCTGGTCCACATCGGCTCCGCGGTGTCCGTGCGGCATCGCGCGCAGTCGGCGGCGGATCTGGCTGCTCTCGCCGCCGCGGTCGGGCTCGACCGTGGCACCGCCGCGGCGTGCGCTGCGGCCCAGGAGATCGCGGGCCGAATGCACACCCGACTGGTGTCCTGCGCGGTCGAGAGTTGGGATGTCGAGGTCACGGTCACCGCCCCGGTGCTCCTGTCGTCGCTCGGTGTGCGGGATGCCCGGGCGGTCGCGCGGGCAGGTCCCGTGGAGTGAGGCCCGGGGCGGAGGGCCGGTGGCCGCATCACCGCAGCCTGGGAATGGTTTCCCGGAATTATGACCAGATCCGTATCAATTACCCACTCAGGAAGTATTGGACGGCATGGATCTTGTGATGCGAGTCTCACTGGAGCGAGCCGGTTTCCGTCGAAATCGCTCCCCTTTGGCGAGAGAGGGCACTACATGACCACGGCACCACCGAAGCGGACCGACGCCGAGGCGAAGGCGCGGAGAGCGGGCATCGCCTCGTTCATCGGCACCACCATCGAGTGGTACGACTTCTACATCTACGGCACGGCGTCGGCCCTGGTCTTCGGTCAGGTGTTCTTCTCCGACACGCTGCCGGCGGGAATGGGCACTCTGCTCGCTTTCGTCACTCTGTGGGCCGGGTTCCTCGCCCGCCCGATCGGCGGCATCGTCTTCGGGCACCTCGGAGACAAGATCGGCCGGAAGACGACCCTCGTCATCACCCTCATGATGATGGGCACCGCCACCGTAGGTATCGGCCTCCTGCCCTCCTACGCGCAGATCGGGGTGTGGGCACCGGCCGGACTGGTCTTCCTCCGCGTCGTCCAGGGCGTGGCGGTCGGCGGCGAGTGGGGCGGTGCGGTGCTGATCGCCAGCGAGAACGCGCCCAAGGGGAAGGGGATTCTGTACTCGGCCTTCGCCCAGCAAGGATCGCCCGCCGGGAATCTGCTGGCCACGATGGCGTTCTTCCTGCTCTCCGCCATGCCCACCCCCGACTTCGTGCTCTACGGGTGGCGTATCCCGTTCCTGATCTCCGCGGCGCTGGTGATCGTCGGCATGATCATCCGTCTCAAGCTCGAAGAGTCGGACGCCATGAAGACCGTACTGAAGCAGAAGAAGACCGTGGCACTGCCGATCGGCGAGGTGCTGCGCAAGCACTGGGTCCTCGTTCTCCTCGGCGCGGGCGCACTTCCCCTGGCACAGGTGACGTACTTCAAGAACACCTTCGCGTTGTCGTGGGCCACGAGTGAGCTCGGCTACGACAGAGGCACGTTCCTCGGCGCCATCGCGATCGCCCTCGTGGTCCAGTTCATCGTCCAGCCGTTCGGCGCCGTCCTCGTGTCGCGGATAGACATGCGGAAGGCCATGTGCATCATGGTTATTCCCGAGTTCGTCCTGATGCCGGCGATGTTCTTCGCGATCCGCACCGAAAACTTCACGATCGCCGTGGTCGCCATGTGTCTCGCCACCATTCCGCACTCGATGTTCTACGGCGCCATCGCCGGTGTGCTCGCCCGTGCCTTCCCGGCCAACATCCGCTACACCGGCCTCTCGCTCGCGTACCAGCTGTGTTCGCTGGTGGTCGGCGGCGGCACCCCGGTGCTGGCGCAGTGGATGCTCAATTCGTCCGGAAACATCGTCGGTGTCGCCTTCGTCTCGGCCGGGTATGCGGCGGTCTCCCTGATCTGCACGCTGTTGTTGCTGAATCGGACCGGATTCGACGCGCGACGGTTGTCGACCGCCGAGCAGTCCGACGCGGACGAACTGCGATTCGACACCGACCAGGACGACGAGGTGGGCGACGCCCCGAGCGAAGGGCAGGCGCGTGCGACAGCCCACACCTGACCAGCGAATGTCATTCCGGGGTGGGCAACGCCTCCTCGGACAATCTGAGGACCTCCCGCAGCGCGGCGCTGTCATCGTCCGCACGCCAGGCGATCCGCAGTTGCAGGGTGCTCGGACCTCCGGTCAGGGGCAGGAACACCACGTCCGGGTTGTTCACGTTCTCGGCGACGGAGGAGACGGTCAGCGCGCAGCCGACCTCCGCCGACACCAGCGCCATCAGCGCCATCGAGTCCGGCGCGCTCTGCACGATCCGCGGCGTGAAACCGGCATCGTGGGCTGCCCTCTGCAGGGAGTCGCGCAGTGCCGATCCGGGATCGGCGGGCAGCGTCACCCAGGGCTCGCTCGCCAGCTCCTCGATGCGGATGTCGTCCCTGGCCGCGAGCGGGTGGTCGGCAGGCAACGCCACCACGAAGTCCTCGTTGAGGATGACGCGGGACGCGATGCCCGGGGGTGTGAAGATCCACCGGACCAAGCCGATGTCCAGGGTGCCGTCGAGGAGTTTGTTCAGCGCTTCGCTCGCGAAAGCGGAACTGTCCAAGACGAATTCGATTCCAGGGTGGGTGTGCCGGACAAGCTTGGCCCAACGTCCGATGAGGAGGTGGGACGACACTCCGGCGAATCCGATGCGCACTCGGCCGACCTGCCCGCGCCCGGCGGCGGCCACGGCGATCTCCGCGAGCCGGCAGGCATCCAGAATCTCGCGGGCCGGACCGAGCAAGGCCTCGCCGGCGGGCGTGAGTCGGACGTTCCGCGTATTCCTCTCGAAAAGGGTTGCCCCGAGCTGCTTTTCCAATTGCCGGATCGTTCTGCTCAGCGGGGGCTGCGCCGAGTGCAGGCGCTGGGCGGCCCGTCCGAAGTGCAACTCCTCGGCGACCGCGAGAAAGGCAGTGATCTGAGAAATCTCCACGACAGAACTATTGCAGTCCGAGCAACAGAGCTGTCAACACCAGTGAGTGCGGTGAGTGTAATCCGGGCCGAAAGGGCACGACGATGAGCAAAGTGGTCAGCATGGCGGACGCCGTCGGGATGTATGTGGAAGACGGCATGACCGTGTGCCTCGAGGGCTTCTCGCATCTCATCTCGTTCGCAGCCGCGCACGAGATCATCCGGCAGGGGCGGCAGAATCTCACGCTGTGCCGGATGACGCCGGACATCGTGTCGGATCAACTCGTCGCCGCCGGCTGCGTGACCAAGCTCGTGGCCTCGTTCTTCGCCAGCGGTTCGGCCGGCTCGTTACACGAACTGAGGCGCCGGATCGAGCACCACGACCCGGTGGCGCTCGAGGTGGAGGAGTACAGCCACTACGGGATGGTCTGCCGTTATCAGGCGGGCGCCGCCGGCCTTCCGTTCTTTCCGCTGCGGTCCTACGCAGGCAGCGACCTTCCGCGGCTCAACCCCCGGATCCGCCTCGTCGACGATCCCTACGGGGACGGCACGGTGTATGTGGTACCCCCGCTGAATCCGGACGTCACCATCGTCCACGCGCAGCGGGCCGACCGTCATGGCAACGTGCAGATCTGGGGCATATCCGGCGTCCAGCAGGAGGCGGTGTACGCCGCGAAGAAGGCGATCGTGGTGGTCGAGGAGATCGTCGACGACGACGTCGTTCGCTCCGACCCCAACCGCACGTTGATCCCGTCCCACGCGGTCGACGCCGTCGTCGTGTGCCCTCGTGGGGCTCATCCGTCCTACGTGCAGGGCTATTACGACCGTGACTGCGCTTTCTACCGGCGATGGACCGCGATCAGCAAGGACTCCGGATTGCTGCAGGCCTGGCTCAAGGAATGGGTCCACGGCACCGCGAATCATGACGAATACCTCGACAAACTCGGCGGCAACTACTGGGACGACCTCGCCGTCGCGCCTCGATTGTCCGAACCGGTCGATTACGGGAGCAGGAAATGACGACAGCATCAGCCGGAGCGATCTCGGCGACGGAGGTCATCGTGTCCGTCGCCGCCCGCGAACTCGCCGGAAAGGGGCGTGTCTTCGCCGGTGTCGGCCTGCCGACACTCGCCGTCGATCTCGCCAAGCGGACCAGCAACCCGGACGTCGAATTGATCTACGAGTCGGGCGTGTGCGGCGCCCACCCCGCCGCGATGGCCGAGGGGATCGCGGACTCGGTCGTGGTGTCGGGCGCGGAGTCGGTGGTGTCGATGTCGGCGTTGTTCGGTTACGTGCTGCAGGGCGGCAACGTCGACGTCGGATTCCTCGGCGCGGCTCAGATCGACAGGTACGGCAGCCTGAACACGAGCATCATCGGGGAGTGGGACAAGCCGACGGTCCGGTTGCCCGGCGCCGGTGGCGCAGTGGAGATCATGCCCAACGCCGGCGAGATCTTCGTGGTGATGCGCCGGCACGACCCGAGCGCCTTCCCGGCGGAACTCGACTTCTGCACGTCGCCGAGTCCGGTCCGGGCCCGAGAGTCCGGCAACGGAATCATGCCGCGGGGTAGAGGGGTGACGAGGGTGTTCACGAACCTCGGGGTCCTGTCTCGGCAGGGCCCGTTCGACGAGCTCGAATTGGTCAGCGTGCACGAGGGTGTCTCCGTCGACGACGTGCGGGCGCAGACCGGCTGGGAGCTGAGGGTGGCCGACGACCTCACCGTCACCGCCCCGCCGTCTGCCGAGGAGATTCACCTGCTGCGGGATGTGATCGACAAGGTCAGGCTCTATTTGCGCTGAGCGTCTCAGCCGCGGCCCTCACCCGAGCGAATCCAGCACAGCCGTCAGGACACGGATCGCCCCGTCCTTGTCGAGGGGGTCGTTGCCGTTCCCGCACTTCGGCGAGTACACGCAGGACGGGCAACCGGACGTGCATTCGCACGATTCGATGGCCTGACGGGTCGCGCCGAGCCACCGGGAGAGTTCGGCGTGACCGCGGTCGGCGAATCCGGCTCCGCCGGCGTGACCGTCGTAGACGAAGACGGTGGGGAGTCCGGTATCGGCGTGCAACGCCGTCGAGACGCCGCCGATGTCGCCCCGATCGCACGTGGCGACGAGGGGAAGGAGCCCGATCGCGGCATGCTCGGCGGCGTGGAGCGAACCCGGCACGCGTTCGGCCGCGACACCCGCCTGCTCCAGCAGTTCCGGGGTGACGGTGTACATCACGGCGCGGGTGGGGAGGGTGTGTTTCGGCATGTCCAGTTCCACTGCGTCGAGAACCTCGCCCGAAGACAGGCGTCGCAGGTATCCGATCACCTGGTGGGTCACCTCGACCTCGACGAGCGCGACCTCGACCTCGCCGAACTGCTTCTGCTCGAGCACCGACGTAACGGTGATCTCGGTGGTTTCGCGGGCGGATGTCGTCCACTCCGGGTCTTCCGCGTGCACCAGGGCGAGACCTTGGTCGAGGTCGAGTTCATCGACGACGTACGACTCGCCCTGGTGGATGTGCACGGCGCCGGGATGCGCGGTGGCCGGGGCCCGTCCGGTGTCGACGGTCCCGAGCATTCGTCCGGATTCGGACACCACAATCGCCACCTGGGTGCCGATTCCGCCGCGGATATCCAGTGCGCTATGAGGATTTGTCCCGGCGGTGACGAACCAGCCGTGCGCGCGTCGTCGGATGAGGCCCTGCTCCGCGAGTTTCGCGAGAACGTCGAGTGCTCCGAAGGCCTCCGCCTCGGCGTCGGACAGCGGTAGTTCCATTGCGGCGCAGAGTAACTGCGGGCCGAGGACGTACGGGTTGCTCGGGTCGGTGACGGTCGCCTCGACGGGTTTGTCGAGTAGTGCGGACGGGTGGTGGACGAGGTAGGTGTCGAGGGGGTCGTCGCGCGCGACGAGGACCACCAGGGACCCTTCTCCTCGTCGGCCGGATCGGCCTCCCTGCTGCCAGAACGACGCCACCGTCCCGGGGAAGCCTGCGACCACCACGGCGTCGAGTCCGGCGATGTCGACGCCGAGTTCCAGCGCGTTCGTCGTCGCCGCCCCCAGCAGGGTGCCGTCGGCGAGTGCCGTTTCCAGCTCACGGCGATCCTCGGCGAGGTAACCGGCACGATACGACGCGACCCGCGACGACAGTTCGGGATCGATCTCCCCGAGTAGGCGTTTGGTCGCCATCGCGGTCAACTCCGCGCCCCGGCGGGAGCGCACGAAGGTGAGGGTGCGGGCCCCTTCGACCATCAGATCCGCCATGATGCGGGCGGCTTCCGAACCGGCAGGCCGTCGGACGGGGCTTCCGTTCTCCCCGGTCACCTCCCGCATGAGCGGGGGTTCCCACAGTGCGACCGTGCGGGGGCCGTGTGGGGAACCGTCTTCCACGACCTCGGTGCAGGGTGCCCCGATCAGCCGCGACGCCGCCGCTCCCGGATCCGCAGTGGTGGCGGACGCGAGGATGAAGACGGGATCGGCGCCGTACCGTGCGGCGATGCGCCGGAGCCGACGCAGTACGAGCGCGACATTCGAGCCGAAGACGCCACGATAGGAGTGGCATTCGTCGATCACGACGAACGCCAGATTGCGGAAGAAGTGCGCCCACCGCTGATGGGTGCGCAGGAGGGAGATGTGCAGCATGTCGGGGTTCGTGAAGAGCCACCGCGAGTTCTCCCGGGCCCAGTGCCGCACCTCGAGCGGGGTGTCGCCGTCGAAGAGGCACGGGCACGCGCCGCGCAGATCGTCGCCGGCGTCGAGGACATCCGAGTCGATGAGCGACGTCACGGACCGCAGCTGGTCAGCACCGAGCGCCTTGGTCGGGGAGAGGTAGAGGGCGGTCGCCCGCGGATCCGTTGCCAGAGTGGTGAGTACCGGAAGCTGGTAGGCCAGCGACTTGCCCGAGGCGGTGCCCGTCGACACCACGACGTTCGTCCCGCCGTGGGCCAGGTCGGCGGCGACGGCCTGATGGGTCCACGGGCGCGGGATCCCGTTCTCCTGCATGGCCCGGACGACGCTGGGATGCGCCCACGCGGGCCATTCGGAGACGGAAGAAGTCCGGGCCGGCATTTCCGCGGCGAAAGTGAGCGGGTTTTCGTCTCGGGGAACACCCTCGAGGACCCGGTTCAGGAGCGCTCGACCGTATGTTTCGCCCGTATTTCCACTGTCGTGCCGTGGTGAAAACGGTGTACTCACTGAACTCTCCGGGCTGTCGTAGGGGACGGGCGAGTAGCTTCCACACCGCCACGACCTGCGCATTTGATGATAACGAGTGCCCCTTCGGCGTTGTCGCCCGGGGTACGGCCATCACCTGGCGATTCCGCTGTTTCGGGGCTGTTCGCTACAAGATCAACTTTTTGTGTGAATTGTTAGGATTTCGACTGTTGCGTACGCGGAGTTCATGGTTGACTACAACTGGTCGCAGCTTCTGTGTTCGTAGGCTTGAAAGAGTGAACGCTCGCAGGATCGATGTTGCGAACGCGGTGCTCTGCTTTTCCTGAGGGGGAAATCAAGAAGTACAGCGGTCGGAACCGGCCCGGTGGACTGTATGTGCTGTCCGCCGAATCCGGTGGTTAGAAAGAGAAGGAAAAGCATGGCACAGGGCACTGTGAAGTGGTTCAACGCGGAAAAGGGCTTCGGCTTCATCGCACCCGAAGACGGCTCCGCTGACGTCTTCGTTCACTACTCCGAGATCCAGGGCAGCGGCTTCCGCACCCTCGAGGAGAACCAGCGCGTGGAGTTCGAGGTCGGCCAGGGTACCAAGGGGCCCCAGGCTACCGGCGTTCGCGCAGTCTGATTCTGCCGTTCACATTCGTGAACATGTAAATCAGATAGGCGGGGTCCTCGTGGCCGCGTCTGATTCGTCCCCCATCGCCTGAGGCGGTGGGGGACGAATCGTTTTCACGGCAACGGTGCCGTGTCCAAGGGGGTACTTCGATGAGCCAACTGTCCTTCTTTTCCGCGGAGGCGATGCCCCCGGCAGTCACCGACCTGTGTGGCCTTCTCGCAGCGACGGGTCAGGTGGTCACGTCGGCGGGACGTGCGCGCATCTCGATCGTGGTGGACGCGCAGTGGCGTGCGGAGGCGATCGCGGAGTTGATCGCGCAGGCCGGACTCGAGGTCGAGATCACGCGCAGCGACGAGGGCAGCCCGCTGGTTCGGACCGCGTCCGTGGTCGATTTGCGGCCTCTCGCGGACCAGTGGACGAGGGGAGCGGTCAAGGCGGTGCCCCCGGGGTGGGTGCCGTCGGGGCGGCAACTGAGGGTGTGGGCGCTCGCGTCCGGGCGGGGGGAAGCGGAGGGCGAGCGGTTCGTCCTCGGACTCGATCCGCATGCCCCGGATACCCACGCGCCGTTGGCTCAGGCGTTGATGCGGGCCGGTATCGCGCCGACTCTCATCGGTACTCGGGGGTCCGGTCCGGGACTCCGGATCTCGGGTCGGCGTAGGCTCGGCAGACTCGTCGAGAGCATCGGCGAGGCTCCCGGAAATGTGGACGACCGTACCGGTTGGCCCCACGTGTAGAGCCGCGTAGACGGTACTGATCTGCGAGGATGGGTTCCGGGTATGTCACTCTAGTAATAGGCGAACCGGGTATAAAAGGGTTTGTCTGCACAACTGTCGAGTGGCAGCGATCGACTTCAGGAAGGCTCGGGCTTCAGGTGGCTAAAGGGGACAACGGCAGTGCACAGGGTGCGGCGGGAGCGTCCGGCCAGCCTCGCCGCCTCGTGATCGTCGAGTCGCCGACCAAGGCCCGCAAGATCGCCCCGTACCTCGGAAAGAACTATGTCGTCGAGGCGTCGGTGGGTCACATCCGCGACCTTCCGCGCGGTGCCGCCGATGTGCCGGCCAAGTACAAGGGTGAGCCCTGGGCGCGGCTCGGTGTCAACGTCGACCAGGATTTCGAACCTCTCTACGTGGTCAGCCCGGAGAAGAAGTCCAAGGTCACGGAGCTGAAGAGCCTGCTCAAAGACGCCGACGAACTCTTCCTCGCCACCGACCCCGACCGCGAGGGCGAGGCGATCGCCTGGCACCTCCTCGAGACGCTCAAGCCGAAGATCCCGGTTCGCCGTATGGTCTTCCACGAGATCACCGAGCCGGCCATCCGTGCCGCGGCCGAGGACACCCGCGAACTCGACAACGACCTGGTCGACGCACAGGAGACCCGCCGCATCCTCGACCGTCTGTACGGCTACGAAGTGAGCCCGGTGCTGTGGAAGAAGGTCATGCCGAGGTTGTCGGCTGGCCGCGTGCAGTCCGTCGCCACCCGGGTCATCGTCCAGCGTGAGCGCGAGCGGATGGCGTTCCGCTCGGCGTCCTACTGGGACATCTCGGCCACCCTGGACGCCGGCGCCGACGCCAGCCCCCGCAGTTTCGGCGCGCGTCTGGTCAACGTCGACGGCTCGCGAGTGGCTACGGGCCGCGACTTCGGTTCGGACGGTCAGCTGAAGACCGGCACCGTCACGGTTCTCGACGAGGCTCGTGCGCGGCGCCTGGCCGAGTCCCTCGCCGGCGTCGATCTCACGGTCTCGTCCGCGGAGAGCAAGCCGTACACCCGCAAGCCCTACGCGCCGTTCATGACGTCGACGCTGCAGCAGGAGGCGGGCCGCAAGCTCCGGTTCACGTCCGAGCGGACCATGCGGATCGCGCAGCGACTGTACGAGAACGGCTACATCACTTACATGCGTACCGACTCGACGACGTTGTCGTCGTCGGCGATCGCCGCCGCCCGCGCGCAGGCCACGGAGTTGTACGGCGCCGAGTACGTTCACGACACGCCGCGCCAGTACACGCGCAAGGTCAAGAACGCGCAGGAGGCACACGAGGCCATCCGCCCCGCCGGCGACGTGTTCCAGACGCCCGGTCAGCTGCATTCCCGCCTCGACACCGACGAGTTCCGTCTGTACGAGCTGATCTGGCAGCGCACCGTGGCGTCGCAGATGGCCGATGCACGGGGCACGACGCTGACCCTGCGGATCACCGGGACCGCGGGCACCGGCGAGGAGTGCACGTTCTCCTCCTCGGGTCGAACGATCACGTTCGCCGGATTCCTGAAGGCGTACGTCGAGAGCGTCGACGAAGAGGCCGGCGGTCAGTCGGACGACGCCGAGTCGCGGCTGCCGGTGCTCGTCGAGGGCCAGGCGGTCACCGCCACGAAGCTCGATCCCGACGGTCACACCACCAACCCGCCTGCCCGCTACACCGAGGCGAGCCTGATCAAGACCCTCGAAGAGCTGGGCATCGGCCGTCCGTCCACGTACTCGTCGATCATCAAGACCATCCTCGATCGCGGATACGTCTACAAGCGCGGCAGCGCCCTCGTCCCGTCCTGGGTGGCGTTCGCCGTCATCGGGCTGCTCGAGATGCACTTCGGACGGTTGGTCGACTTCGACTTCACCGCCGGCATGGAGGACGATCTCGACGCGATCGCCGGTGGCCGGGAACAGCGGGGCAATTGGCTCAGCAGCTTCTACTTCGGCGGCGATCACGGAGCCGAGGGGTCGGTTGCCCGTGAGGGTGGGCTGAAGAAGATGGTCGGCGTCAATCTCGAGGAGATCGACGCCCGCGAGGTCAACTCGATCCGGCTGTTCGACGACGCCGAGGGCCGGGAGGTCCACGTCCGCGTCGGACGATTCGGTCCGTACCTCGAGCGGATGGTCCAGAACCCAGACGACCCCGAGGGCGACCTCATCTCGCAGCGGGCCAACCTGCCCGACGACCTCCCGCCGGACGAGCTGACGCCCGAGTATGCGGACAAGCTGTTCTCGACGCCGCAGGAGGGGCGCAAGCTGGGCGTCGACCCACTGACCGGCCACGAGATCGTCGCGAAGGAGGGCCGCTTCGGCCCGTACGTCACCGAGATCCTGCCCGAGCCGGAACCGGAGCCCGAACCGGCCGTGGTGCCGGTGACCGACGAATCGGCCGACGGTACGACCAAGACGAAGACGGCCGCCAAGAAGGCGCCGGCGAAGAAGGCAGCGAAGAAGGCCGCCGGTCCCAAGCCGCGGACGGGTTCGCTGCTCAAATCGATGGACCTGGCCACGGTGACCCTCGACGACGCGCTCAAGCTGCTGTCGCTGCCCCGCGTGGTGGGTGTCGATCCGGAGTCCAAGGAAGAGATCACCGCGCAGAACGGACGCTACGGCCCGTACCTGAAGAAGGGAACGGATTCGCGGTCCCTCGCCACCGAGGACCAGATGTTCACGGTGACCCTCGACGAGGCCCTGAAGATCTATGCGGAGCCCAAGCGGCGCGGACGCCAAGCCGCCGCCACCCCGCCGTTGCGTGAGCTGGGTGTCGACTCGGTCAGCGAGAAGCCGATGGTGATCAAGGACGGCCGATTCGGGCCGTACGTGACGGACGGCGAAACCAACGCCAGCCTCCGCAAGGGCGACGAGGTGGAGTCCATCACCGACGCCCGCGCCTCGGAACTGCTCGCGGATCGTCGTGCCCGTGGCCCGGTGAAGAAGAAGGCCGCCGCGAAGAAGGCGCCTGCCAAGAAGGCGGCGAAGAAGACCGCTGCGAAGAAGGCGCCCGCCAAGAAGGCGGCCGCGAAGAAGGCTGCGGACAAGAAGGCGTGAGCCGGTACCGCGGGCCGGCCGGGATGTCGCACGAGCCGGTTAGGCTGGCGCCGTGACGGTATTCGACCGGTTGGTGGGCCAGGCGGACGTCGAGACCGAACTGACGGCCGCGGCCACCGCGGCCCGTCGTGGAGTCGGTGCGATGGGCTCCGCGATGACGCATTCGTGGCTGTTCACGGGCCCGCCCGGATCGGGTAGGTCGGTGGCCGCACTGTGTTTCGCCGCTGCCCTGCAGTGCACGAGTGACGGCACTCCCGGCTGCGGCGTATGCCATGCCTGCACCACAGCGATGGCCGGCACGCACGGCGACGTCCGGCAGGTCGTCCCCGAAGGCCTGAGCATCAGCGTCAAGGAAATGCGTGCCATCGTCCAGACCGCCTCCCGCCGGCCGAGTACCGGACGCTGGCAGATCGTCGTCGTCGAGGACGCGGACCGGCTCACCGAGGGCGCGGCCAACGCTCTTCTGAAGGTGGTCGAGGAGCCGCCGGACCGCACCGTCTTCCTGTTGTGTGCGCCCTCGGTCGACCCGCAGGACATCTCGGTGACGTTGCGATCGCGCTGCCGGCACATCCATCTCGTGACGCCGTCGGCCGATTCCATCGCGACGGTGCTCCGTGAGCGGGATGGTCTCGATCCCGCCGACGCACAATTGGCGGCCTCGATCAGCGGCGGACACGTCGGACGGGCCAGGCGACTTGCGACGGATCTGAACGCCAAGGTGCGTCGCAAGGACGCTCTGGACCTCGCCGTCGCGGCACTGCGACCGGCAACCGCATTCGCCGCAGCGGAGGATCTGGTGCGGTCCGCGGACGCCGAGGCCAAGGAGATGAGCGCTGCTCGGGACGAGCAGGAGACCGAGGAGTTGCGCACTGCGCTGGGTGGGGGCGGCACCGGCAAGGGTGCGGCAGGAGCCCTTCGTGGCTCGGCCGGGGTACTGAAGGATCTCGAGAAGCGGCAGAAGTCGCGAGCCACCCGCACGGGGCGTGATGCGCTCGATCGCGCACTGGTCGATCTGGCCGGCCTCTACCGCGACGCGCTCGCCGTCGCATGGAAGTCGACCGCGGCCGCGAACCATCCGGACATGGCTGATCGAGCCGCGGACCTGGCCTCGCGAACCACCCCGGAAGGCCTTCTGAAGTGCATCGAAGCGGTGCTCGAGTGTCGCGAGGCGATCACCGTCAACGTCAAACCGCAGTGGGCGGTCGACGCCATGGTGGCAAGTCTCGGGGACGCGTTCAGGGAGCCGTTTTCGCATACTGGGGGTTGAGGCGCTAGACTCGCCACCGCCGAAAGGCACCGCTGCCTTAGCTCAGTCGG